>CAWACH010000001.1:0-12056 GCA_963780625.1 uncultured Methanocellaceae archaeon
GTCGAGCTATATAGGATTAAAAGTGTAAAGCAATAAAGATCAGGAGAAGAATATGCCAGAAATTGGAGATTTTGTTATTCCCGGCGATATGATAGGGACATCGGAGGAATTTTTGCCGGGCCAGGGCACTTACGAGGATAACGGCAACATCTATGCCATTACTACCGGCAGGGTTGCATATAATAAAAAGGAACGGAGCATTTCCATAACGCCTGTGACCAACACGCCGCCCACCCCGAAAGAGGGGGACATCGTCATCGGGCAGCGTTACCGACATAAAGGGATCCGTAGCGCTCGTAGAGCTAGCCCGCATAAAGGGACACCTTGACAGGGAAATAGCCGGCAACACGCAGGCTGCCATCCATATATCGAACGTCAAGGACTCGTACGTGCAGGACCTCGCGAGGGAATTCGGCTACCAGGACATCGTAAAAGCCAAGGTCATAGACACGAAGAACATGCGCTTATCCACCGTGGATAAAACGTTAGGCGTTTTAACTTCCCAATGCAACAGATGCAGGGTAAACATGGTTTTTGAGAACGGTAAGCTTAAATGCCCGAAGTGTGAGAAGAAGGAAACCAGAAAATTGTCCTCCGACTATGGCAAGGGCATCATATAAGGTGAATTTCATGGATATAAAAGTTTTAAACAAGACCGATACTGAGATCGAGGTGGAGATCAAGGGCGAGGACCATACGATGATGAATGCCCTGAAGTCCTCGTTACTGAAGGATAAAGCCGTAAAGGTCGCTACCTACGACATCGAATATCCGATCGTCAGTAACCCGATCTTATACGTCCGGACGGCCAAGTCCGAAGACCCGATAGACGCTATCAAGAAGGCGGCAAAAGACCTCGAGGGCGAGAGCGCTACCTTCATAGAGCTATTTACTAAAAAAGCAAAAGCAAAGGCGAAGGCTTAAAACAAGGGCCTTCCCGCTTATTTTTTGTAACTTTACACTGATGACCGAGATAGTGGTATTACGAGTGGGCCATAGGCCTGAGCGTGACATGCGTGTGACTACCCACGTCGGCCTCACCGGAAGAGCGCTGGGCGCAAGCGGCATGCTGCTCGCATTTGACGATAAGTCGGTCGCTGAAAGCATAGAGCGCGTCGATAAGGCCTGGGGCGGCAACTTCTGGGTAAATGTCGGCGTGAGCTATCGCTCGGAAATAAAGAAATGGAAGGCATCCGGCGGTATCGTCGTCCATTTAACGATGTACGGCATTAACATGCCCGACTGTATAGAAGCCATTAGAAATGAATATAAGGAAAAAAAGGTCATGGTGGTCGTCGGAGCCGAAAAAGTGCCGGGTGACGTATATCAACTGGTAGATTATAACGTCGCTGTGGGTAATCAGCCCCATTCGGAGATAGCCGCACTGGCGTTGTTCCTTGACTGGCTTCAGCAGGGCCATGAGTTCGAGAATACATTCAGCGACGGCGAAATGAAGATACAGCCAACAGAACATGGTAAATCTGTCGTAAGAAAGTAGGTGTCCACATGCCCGGAGCTATTCTTATTGTCGGCTATAATGCCGCAGCGTCATGGCTTGCCCGGCACACCGTGCCGGATATAAAGCCTATTCGCTAAGCCATTACGATGACGTGGACCTAATTAATTGCGTGGAAAAAAATTTTACTTTTAGCGGCGAGCTGCCTACGGATATATCGCCATGGCTTGACCGGATCGATGTGGACAAAGTCGTTTTGGGCTCCGGCTTTGAAGATCTCGACCTGCCGGCGTCGATGGTATTAGGCAACGACCCTAAAATAGCGAAGAACGTGGTCAATAAGGTATGGCTGGCCGGAAAATTAAAAAAACTCGGCATGCCGCACCCTCGCATTTATCATAATAAAAATGACCTGCCGTTCCCCTGTGTCGCCAAGCCCATAAAAGGCGGAGGGGGAGTACATAATTATCTCGTTAAGGACGAGTCCATGGTCCCCGAAGGCGACGAGTACTTTTTCCAGGAATACGTCACCGGCAAGCCCCTGAGCGTGTCAGTGCTATCCACCGGCAAGGAAGCCATGCCCATAGCGCTAAATGAGATACTGGTGGGAAAAAAATGGATGGGGCAGGACAAGGAATTCGGGTATTGCGGCAACGTTACGCCCTATAAAACGAAGTTCCAGGACCAGATGTATAAGATCGCCGGGGAGCTTATACCCGCCCTCGGGCTTGTCGGCCATAACGGCATCGACTTTATTGTAAACAAGGACGGGCCGATCATTCTGGAAGTGAATCCTCGTTTTACAGGCGCCGTCGACTCCGTCGAATTAGCCATTAAAGATAACCTCTTCAAGGCGCACGTCGACGCCATTAATGGCAAACTCAAGGAGTATAAGATTAAACAATACGGCATGAAGGCTATCTTATTCGCCCGGAAACACACCCTGATAGAGGGTAATCTCCTAAAGCCAATGATAGCCGATGTCCCGCAGCCCGGAACAGTATACGAAAATGGCGAGGCGATCTGTACTGTCATGGGGGCCGGAAAGACGAGGGGAGAGGCCTCGGATAAGCTTAGGGAAAGAGTACGGTTCGTAAAGAATAATATCAGCGTATCACGAGCGCATAACTAGAAAGGCGAGTAAATTTTATATGCCTTCATTGAGATATTACAAACAACTATCAAAATTGCTATCTTCATATTGCGTATTTATGGATGACCGGTAGTTAAGGTGAAACTGTGTCCGTTTTAGATAATAAGGCCATAAGAGGCTACATACACAAGCTCGTGGGGGACGAAGGAATGGATATCGTCGAGAAAATGCTCGAGAAGGTCCCCGATAAAGAGATCACAGACGAAAAGGTCGCCGAGCTCAGCGGCATTAACCTCAATCTAGTGCGTAAGACGCTGTATATTCTATATGAAAATCATCTGGCGATGTACAGGCGGGAGCGGGATAAGGACAGCGGATGGCTTACGTATTTATGGAAGCTGGACCTCGAGAACGCCGAGAACATGCTCAGGAACGAGACCAGAAAGCTCATTAAAAAATTAGAAAGGCGCCTTGAGTTCGAGAATAATGAGTTTTACGTCTGCGCATTAGAGCCGCCTCACCGCATTCTATTCGACTACGCCATGGACTCGAATTTCTCCTGCCCGGTAGACGGCAGCCCGATGTCCTACTACGATAACAATGCCGAAAAGCAGGCCCTGCTGGAAAGGATCGACGCGCTCAAAGAAATGATCGCTTCATGATCCCTTTTAAGAAAAATGATGCGCTGGCACTTTTAAAAAAATATAACGTTGACCGTAGAGTTTTAGATCACCTGATGGCCGTCCATGACTATGCCATGGACATCGCCTCTAAGGTCGATTGCGATATTGATCTTGTCGAAGCAGGCTCTCTTTTACACGATATTGGGCGCACCAGGTCTCATGGCATAGACCACGCCATTATCGGCGCTGCAATGCTGCGTAAAGAAGGCGTAGACGAACGTATCGTGAACATCGTGGAGCGACATATCGGCGCCGGCCTTACTCCCGAAGAAGCTAAAAAGCTCGGCCTTCCTCCTAAAGACTATATACCGAAGACCATAGAGGAAAAGATCGTCTGCCATGCGGATAACCTCATAGGGAGCACCGAGCGGGTCTCTATCCAGGATACGATCAAAATGGCCAGGCAAAAATGGTTCCCTGCCTCGGTGGAGCGTTTGATACAAATGCACTTCGAGGTATTCAAGCCCGATAATGTAACTCTCCATAAAAAATGCGACCCGGTAGAGCTGAACAAAATGATGGGGCACTATGACCTGTTGTATAAAATGAAAGACGAAGGCTCAATGTGTATCATATCGCTTTATGGCCAGGACTCTGCTAAAGCGGCTGCATTTCTACGCAAGCATCAAGAGATCTAGCATTTCTTAACACGTTTTTTTATGTCCTCTACCCGGCACTCAGTCATTGAATTATTATAGCGGAGCGTGGCGCAATACTCTTTCTCGTCCATTATGAAGAGTAGATCCTGTGTTTTATGATCGCCCTGGTTCTGGACATGCGCTAAACCTTTTATGCTGTCCTTACCTGCGATGGAGCGGATCTTTTCAAGTATGCGGTCCCTTATTTCCAGCTTCATAGTGCCCCGGCCCTGGTCGTCAATGGGCGGGTGAGCCTTTTCCGTTACGACTATGCCTTCGATCTCTTCTAATTTACCGAACATGCCAATCCACATGTACATACATGGGCAGGAACATATATTTTTATTGCGGATTGTATATAATAAACGGCTTTAGAGGTTTTTATAAAAAGGAAAACAGCGACTTTTTAAAAGAATAAGGCTTTAATAGGGAGCCGTAACTTCAATAAGGGCTTATCGGCTACGTGTTCACTGGATCGTAACGCTCTTGACGCTCGGTAGTTTTCTCAGCTCGCTGACTAATTCGCCCGGTATGATGTCGTTGGTGATAACGGTCATCTTCGGCTCGTCCGTAAAAAAGGGGTCGTCGGTGACCGCCTGCCTGATGCTCAGGTTAAAGCGGGAAATAACGCCCGCTACCTCGCTGATAATGCCCACGTTTTGCGCGTTATCTACGGCGATGATAATGACGCCCAGGCCAAGCAAAGGTGCGACGTCCCTGAACGAGGCGATGGAATGAATGTTCACGAACACACGCTTGAGTATTGCATCTTTTAATATCATCTCGGTGGTAGCGTCCACAACGCGCCGGTCTACTCCGACCTCTTTGGCGATCTGGGTATGCGGTATCTCGATCTTACCCGATACCACGTGGCCTTTCTCGTCGACCTGAAAGCCCCGTTCGAGTAATAGCCTGACCACTTTTTCCTGCGAAGGCATGCCCTTGAACTTACCGATGATCTCGCTCCACATAGCTCCAACTCTTATTTTATGTTATTTACCGCCGATACATGATAAAGGTTATTTTACGGCCGACGTACCTTTAAAGGTTTATATTATAGGCTCGCCGAATTTGTTTTTAAAGACGATCTCCTCCATAGGCTTCCTGGAGTCCGCCCGGACCGCGGCCCTGATGGCGCCGCCCAGTATCCCTTTAACGGCGCTATCTTCAGGGAATCCCAGCGGAGTAATAGCCACTACCCGGATATTTTCGGGTATGCTAAGCTGCTTTTTTACTGCAGCTTCGTCAAACATGCCGCCCAGCCAGCACGTGCCCAGGCCTTCGGCAGCCGCCGCAAGTACCAGATGCTCCATGGATATCGCGACGTCCACGAGATAGTAGTCTTTACCGTCGCGGTGTCCTGATTGAGCGGGATCGCCGCAGGCGACAATGTATAGCGGAGCGCTGAAAGACTTCGCCGTAGCGGAAACAATATTAGCGATCGCGCCGGGCTCATCGACCACGACGTATCGCCAGCACTGCTTGTTACCCCAGGACGGCGCCCATCTGGCAGCCTCGAGGACTCTTTTCAGCATATCCCCCGGTACTTTTTGGGAGGAATATTTCCTTACGCTCTTGCGCTTTTTCACTACGTCGTAATAGTCCATGTAAATACACCTTAGCTAATATACCAGCGGCGACCCGAACGTCCAGCCCTCGAGCTCCAGCACTTTTTCCCACAACAGCTTACAGTCACAGTGCAGGCTATCGAAAACTGATACATCCTGGGTTATAGAGTATTTTCTGAGCGCGTCCGCGAAGTCGTAGTCGCACTGGCCGCAGTTGTGAGGCCCTCTGGAAGAGCCTGCAGCCAGCGGGTCCGACATGATAACGGCGTTCGTTTTGCCGTGTACACGCTTGATCACTTCGACAATGGTCCAGAGCCATGGAGGTCGATATCCCTTCTTTAGGAACAGCTCGTCCACGATGGTCCCGCGCTGGACATTACATAGATTGATCGATATGGTCCCGGCATACGGGGCGGCATCCAGCACCGAGCTCACCATGTCCTCAAGTGCGTCCTTTTCGTTGATAAAAGGAGGCTTAAGCAGTAAATAGGCTTTAGTAGTGACGCCATACTTTTTCGCAGTCTCGCTAGCCCGGACGAAGTCTTTAAAGAGGAAATTTTTATTGATACATTCGATGCGTATCTTATCGTTGGATGTCTCCAGGCCGACGGCTATTTCCAGGCGCTCTACGTATTTTTTAGCCTCCTGCATGGTCTTATCGGTCACGAACTCAGGCCTGGTCTCTATAACTAGTTTAATAGCCTTTTTCGATAAGCCCGATAATATCTCTTCCCGGGCTTTTTCCGGTATCTCATGGACATCGAAAAAGCTGCCCGAGGTAAATATTTTAACGACGCTGCCGTCTATGCGGCCCTCGACGGAGTTGTATTGCGCCATTATATCTTCGTAAGTAGGAGGCGTCGTAGCGGCATCGTAGACATAGCCGCACATCGTACAGCCTCCCTGATGGCCCCAGTAGCAGCCTTTGGTCCGGAATATAATGGTATTCGTCTTGACCGGCTTACCGTCCAGCAGGTCTTCGCCCGTCCAGAAACCTACTATTTCGGTCGGAAGATGCGGCTTCACCCTCTGGCGGCCGCGGATATCCTTCATTACATCGCTTAGTCCGGTCATTTTATCTTCTCCACGTGTCTTAGCTCCACAGCCATGCCCCTGGTCGATTCGACCATCTCCGGGCCGCTCATTTTAGCCTTACCGATGGCTATAGCATTCGGGCCTTTGACCAGTACGTCATCGCCCGGCCTGATCTGCAGGTTAGCACCTATGACTCCCGGCGCCAGAATGCTTCCCTTAGGTACGAAATCGCCGATCTCCACCACATAGTCCGGTCCCAGCCCCATTTTTTTAGCGCCCTCAAGCGTTAAAGACAACGAGCCGAACTCAGGCGATAACGAACAAAGCTGCTCTTTACCTTCAAACAACACAAGCCTGGGGAACTTACCCTTTAGCATACAGTTACCCTGTATCAGCAGCGCCCCCTTTCCCGCGCCGAACTCATAGTCCGCCATTCCCCGTAACATGTCCATCAGTAGCTGGCGCTGGCCGCGGGGCTTCGTCGATAATTCTTCGGCCGCTAACCCTATCTGTTCCATGAGGCATGTAAGCGAAGCATCGCTGGTTATACGGCCTTTTGACGTGTAGACCATGTCTATGCCCGTCTGCTTGCAAACTTCGACGTAAGGGCCTTCCACGTGCGCTATGATCTTCTTAAAGTGATGAGTATTGATGTAGTCCTTCAGGCAATTGGATACCCACAGGCGCTCTTCCAGGTCCCAAACGCCCGTAACGGTAACGTCGTAATGTGCTGCCGGATAAACCATCTCCAGTTCCCGGGGGACAACGCCCATGGGCGACGTCAGGATCAGCTCATGCACATAATTGCGATAGTTCCCAAGCCCCCTGGCCATGGCCATGTGGGACTTCGAAGTTGAGTACGGCTTCCTGGCAGAGCATGGTATGATCAATAGTATATCGCCCTCTGACTGGAACCGCGTCATCACCCTTTCGGCAAAACGACGTACTTCTACCCGGTTTTGTGACTCGGCAGAGCAGGCCAGCATCTCTGATGAACGATAGGTAGGCGTACGCTGCTCCAGGTACTCATATTGCATATCGGCCAGCCTTAATAAGCCGGTCAGCCATGGCCTGGAACGGCACTGCTTCTCGACGTATTCCCGTATCATGCCTCTCCTGATGTGGAGCTTCAGGCGCTTGACCTCTTCCTCGAGCTTCAGGTCGTTATGTCTTTTCAGCAAGGCGAAACGTTCTGCCGCAGGCTTTGCTTTCAGCTCGTCTACGGTAAATTTACTGCATACTTCACAGCTGCATGGCAAATTCGGCATTTCATCCAGCTTAAACTCGCCGTCCTGCGTCAGGTAAAGTCCGCCGTAAGCCTTAGCAGTCGTTAAAACATTATCGATAACGTCTGCTCCCAGGTATATCAACATGGAAACGTTCTCGGGAGTGGCCAGCGCCGGCACGTACAATGCGGTGTCAGGCTTTGCCGATGCCTTGATCTTGATGACGCTTTCCAGCAGCGACCTGGCCTCGCCCTCGATGGCCCTGGCCCCTGCCATAATATACATGTCAGCACCTTCGACGTCCCAGTCCGGATGCACCACAACGCCCAGCGGGCCTTCTGACTTTTCCCTTAGCGGAGGCGAGAATAGCTTAACGAACTCTTCCCGGGCACGATATGGCAATCCCATGTGCGGAGGAATACTAAATGAATCTGCGGACCCAGGCGCTTTATCATGTAACAGCGCGCTGCCGCCGTTGAGCATTATGTTATTTTCGCCCATAGGGCTCTCTATATACGGCGTCTCAATGCCGCCCCTGATCAGTAAACGCCCGAGCCTTGCGGCCCCATCTCTGTGCGTGACCTCAAAAAAACGCGTCAATATGTCTCTCCTTTTCAGGCATACATCATCGCGGCTACTAAATAACTTTTTGCCACATGGCGGGCAGCGATGCAAATAACTTCAGTTAAAGGCTAATTCATAAAAAAATAAATAATCCAGAGCTAATAAGAGAGAGAGATATTATTTTGGTAGTATCTGCAACATTGATTGCTATATTAGCCTATTTTCGTTAATTCCATTGCAAACGTACAATAGAATATGCGCTTAGATAATATTAAGGTGTGATCCTATGGCACGAAAAGAAACCAAAGGAGAAATGACTGTAAAGGAAGCAGGAAGAAAAGGCGGAAACACCACCAAGCAGAGATATGGTGAAGGCTACTACGAGAATATCGGAAAGAAGGGTGGCCAAAAAGTCCGCGAGCTCATTAAGAGAGGAAAAGAATCGATGGAAAGAAAGTAGGCGAATCCAACCTACTTTCTCAATAAAAAACGAATGATGCTCTTTTTGCGATCTGTTAATTTATTCTGTATTTGTGGCACGGCTACTATGTTTCTGCACCACCCGTTATGCCTCTGAGCAAAAGCCATAGTCCGATGATCAATTCAAACGGCAATATAGGAAGGGATACTAATATCGGAACAGTATAGCCGAAAACTTGAAACACGATCCCGACTAATGCCAGGGACACTGCGAAAAGGCCAAAGAGTGGTATAATCCGCGGGATAAGCTTTGACCTATAGAACATGTAATACCACAATAGCCCGCCCACACAGTAGAACCACATATGTATCATCAATCCCTGTGTGTAGACACCATTATACAGAAATTCGCCCAAAGTTTGATAGAAGGAATGTACCGGAGTTCCGGCCTGGACGAAATCCAGGCTTAACGGTATAAGTGCCAGAGTCCCTAGTTGTATTATGGCATAAAATATTGCTTCCGCCAGCCACGATCCCAGGGCTACGAGGGCCATAGTCTTATTTTGTTTGTTTAAAACAAGATAAAGCAGGGTCGCCAGGATAACGATCCCGGCACTGTTTAACAGTCCGACCAGGATGCTGATACGTATCGGAGTAAGATCATTTGTAATATTAACAAGCATATCGGATATACTACCTGACCCGACTGCCGACATGAGCAGGACGCCGCTTAGCGCACTTGTAATTATAACGATCAAAAACGCTGCGCCTAAAAGCCGTGGGGTGTAATTATTTGAATTCATGTTTGTCCTCCTTTTTAATTATCTGATTTGGCGAACAATGAAGCGATCGCAGACGGATCGAATCCTTTAACGATCAGCCATATCGCTAGAACCATTTCTTGCAAGGCTATTGGAAGATTCAAAACGACCTGGATAGTCGACAGAGGATCCAGCAGGCGGAACATCACTAACAGGCTTGCCACCATGCACAATAAGATCCCGATAAGTCCCCATGCGGATAACAATCGAGGAATGAGCTTTGTCTGATAAAATATATAATAATACATCAGGGCGCCCAGGCACCAGGCCAGCAACAGCGGCACATTGCACACCCAATTATATCCTGTCAATAATAACATACCCATGGTTTGAAAATATGAAGTGCCCGGAGCTCCTGCTTTTACAAATTCCTGGCTTAATGTCAATAGTAATATCAGGCCAATCACGGAAACAATATAGAATACGCCTTCCATAAGCCTGAAACCAACCGCCCCAAGGGCCAGAGCTTCATCATATTTTCTCAGGATCGGATACAGCCAGATCGCAATACTGGCACATGCGGCAGCCATAATAAACACAAAAAATATACCTACAATTACCTGGTTCTCATTTGCTGAAATTTTAACCAGATAATCCGGACTACCCAGAATGGATCCTGTAAAAACAACACTTAATATGCCAGCAATCGTACCAATAATAAATAATACTCCCACAATTTTGGCAGTCTTATTAACGGAACTCATCTTACTTATTTCCGGATTCATGCTTTCACTCCATTATATATTAATAAATTAATAGACTATTACCTGTATTCATTGCCATTGATAGTGACATATTCACTTAATGCCGTCCGCTGGCAGAGCTTGTTCCGTTGGTTGATCTTTTATGCCGCTCAGCATAAGCCATATTCCGATAGTTAATTCAAAGCCCCTAACAGCCAGGGCATTTTTTATTAGACTCATTCATTCCCTCCCATAATGATCCATAGTAGCCGTA
The DNA here is from genome assembly GCA_963780625.1 of uncultured Methanocellaceae archaeon. GTDB lineage: Archaea > Halobacteriota > Methanocellia > Methanocellales > Methanocellaceae > Methanocella. Next base: position 10,462 of record CAWACH010000001.1, read on the forward strand.
TTCGACATGAATAGCCGCGCCGTCTTCCATAAATTCGAGGCGGCGCCGACCAACATCAGCACGATCAGAGCGGCTAGCAGCACCTTGATGCCACTCTGGATACCTGTAGATAGTTCCGGGTTGAACGGGAACACGGACAGCATCCATAAGTTAATCAAGACGTTACAAAGATTCAGTACCGCTTTCATGAGCGAGGAGAACCACTTTTTCCCGATGACCAGGAAAAGCAGCCACACGGCGATGTTGAGGAAGCCCAGCAGGTTGAACCAGGGTAGGAACACTGCGAAATTCGAAGATAGTAACGGTACCAGGTGCGGGGTCGTCCCCAAGCTAGCCGGGAATGGTACCCTCGACCAGAAGAGGTTCAGCAGGGCTAGCAAGACGATCGTGACCACGATCCCGATGAAGACGGCGGGCGGCGAACTGGCGTAGTCAATGTCCTTTTTCAGCCGCTTCTGCCTGGCCTCAAAGGGTACCTTAAACGTAGCCTCGTAAAAGAATGTTATCGCCATGCACATGAGTATAAAGACGATGATCGCAAGCGCGAGCACACCCACGATGGACAGGATAGCTACAACGGGGAACGTGTCGAGCGTATAAGGATAAGCCAGCCAGAGGATACCCGCTACAAACAGGAATACGGCAGCTATGCCACCCAGAACGAGAAACACATTGCGCAGGCGCTTTATTTGACGGAACGTCCCGGGCATAGGGTATAGCTCAGCCAGCTTCGATGCCGGCAGCATACTGCCGATCACCTCGCGAATGATCGCATCGTCGACCGTCGTCTTTCTTTCCGTGGCCAGTGCGTCGGCACAATCCAGAATGTGTGTCCGCAGCTCGTTCTCCACTTCCCTTTTCTGCCCGGGACTCATGTTGATGGTCACTTCTCCCAGGTATTCATCGATCAGCTTGTCGTACATTCATGCCCCTCCGTTCGCCTCGTCTTTCATTCGCCCGATCGCCGCCGTAAATGTTTCCAGCGACACGAGCAGCTTCGCCCGGACCTCTTTCCCGTGGGCCGTGATCACGTAATACTTCCGCGGCCGTGACCCGGTGAGCTCCCACTTACTCGATAGCAGCTTCTCGCCCTCCAGCCGCACAAGGATCGGGTACAGCGTACCGTCCTCAACATTCATGCCATCTTCCTTCAGGCGCTTGATAATATCGTAGCCATAGCGTTCCTGTTCCAGCAGGCACAGGATAGCCACCTGCATCATGCCTCGCTTGACTTCGACCTCATAGCGTTCGACGATATCATCCATCGGTATCACTCGTGGTGCAATATAATCTGTGTAGCAAGTACTCTTGCAACACAAGATACTGTATCATTCTATGTATAAATAATTAGCGATGTCTTACCACACGGTCGAATAACAATTGCCTGCTGTTGAAGTACATCGATAAAACGATACGGCCTTGATACTCTTGGGGAAACTATGTTTCCAGGAATGAAATAGTTGAATAGGCTTATTATCAGTCGAACTGTGAAAGCTATGATAGTGTAAGCTGTTGATACGATACTATCTGGCCATAAATAAAATAAGATCAAGTATGTTATTATTTAGAAATTGGTTTTAGAATTAGTTTTGTGT
>CAWACH010000002.1:0-661278 GCA_963780625.1 uncultured Methanocellaceae archaeon
TTCCACCGTCGAAAGACCATTGGCACGACCTCAAAAAATCATCTATAGCTTTTTATTCGCTAACCTTAGGCATGTGATGTATAACCCGTGGTTTTCTCTGTGTCTCTTCCGCCTCTGTGCCTCATCCCCCAAACCACCGGGCTCTGTGTGTCTCTGTGCACTCCGTGGCTCTGTGGTTTAAAACCATATCGGCTAGCGTGTCATATCCAGGCTCTACGGGCACCCTGCTACTTTTTGTTGCTTTCACATGAAAGTTTATATACAAGTCGTGGCATTAACGCTTAAATTTAACATAGTCTAAACGGTTGGGGGGAGAGCTACCGTTAACTATGTATACTATAACAGGGAAACTAACTTCCGCCATAAATGGATCCTCCCTTATTTTAAAACCCGGAGAGATACTATGAAAGAAAAAGCAACAGAGACTCACGCAAAAAAGAAGGACATCATCGAGACTACAATCTACTGCCTCAACACCAAGCGCAAATACATCTACGAGCTCCGGGGCGGCGAGATCGTCAGCGAACGTATCGTCCAGGAAACCTAAACTAATAAAAACGATGTCACTTTTTTAATAACTTCTTCTTACGCTCTTCATATAACTTAAACAGCTCAATGCTCTCGTCTTTTAAGAAATCCTTGACAATACTGATATTCCCGTTCCCCAGCTTATTCAGCTCCTCATCCCTGAGCTCCATCAGCTTGAACCCGTCGATATCCGCATACTCCATCCCCGCACCATACACGATACGGTCTATTCTGGCAAGGCTGACCGCGCCAAAACACATGATACAGGGCTCGCAGGTACAATAGATCGTACATCCCGACAGGTCGAACGTCTTCAGTTTATTACACGCAAGCCATATGGCGTTCGTCTCCGCATGCGCAGTAATGCTCATGTCCTGCAATATGGTATTATGCGTACAGCTGACCATGCTGCCATTCTTAGCGATGCAGGCGCCGAAGGGCATCTGGCCTTTCTCGATGCCTTCCATGGCTTTCTCGATGGCGTGGCGCATGAACAACTCATCGGACATAGGAATGCCTCTAATGTATTATTCGTAAAACAAACTTTTAAAACTATGACGAATTTTTAGTGCATTAAAATAAAAGGGGAGACCTTAGTCTCCCGTTAATAATACTGCTGCGAGGGGTCGCTATACCCATAGGTACTGTCGGCCGGATATCCGCCATAGACATTGTCCGCAGGATATCCGTTATATCCATAGGTATTGTCAGCCGGATACCAGTTCTCCGTCGGGTACACGTTCCCGGCGCCTGTCCAGTCCCACCATGTCCAGTACGGGTCCCACCAGTTATAGGATGCCCAGTACGGGAAGTACCATCCCTGGCCATAAAACGGCGCCCAGTTCCACCAGTTCCAGCCCCAGCCGCTACCGAACCATCCTACGTTGCCCCAGCGGCCTCCGTTCCAGTTCCAGTTGTTGATGCCCCAGCGGTTAAAGCCGCCGCCCCAGTTGTTCCAGTTGCGGCCCCAGTGGTTCAGGTTACGGCTATTCCAGTTTTGCGGGGTTCCCGCCTGAAATTACCCGGGTTAAAGCCAGTCCTGACATTTCCTTGTCCGCCGCGCCTGATATTTCCAGTATTACCCCGCCTTACATTTTGTCCGGGGTTGCGGCCTTGCCCTGCGCCGATGCCTTGTCTGCCTCCTCCGATGTTGTTAGGCATTCTATTTCCGGAGCCAATGCCTTGTCTGCCTCCTCCGATGTTGTTAGGCATTCTATTTCCGGAGCCGATGCCTTGTCTGCCACGCCCGACGGTGCCAGACATTCTATTTCCGGAGCCGATGCCACTGCCAATGCCGGCTCCCCCGCCACGAGCGATCCCGCCGCCACCGCGAGACATCCCGCCGCCACCGATCCCGCGTCCTCCTCCCATACCGCCTCCGCCGCCACGTGCTTCGGAGATATGGGGGAAGAACATTGTAGCCAATGAAAACGCTACAAGTAAAGTTAAAGCTAAAGTTAGCACTTTGTATGCTGGTTTCAAACCATCTCCCCCTACAATATAGCTAATTCCAGTTAACGATAAATAAAATTAGTGCGATAAACGCATAAAAGCTCATAACCGCCAGCGTTTATCGTATAAATGCGGCAGATTGTGTAATATTTTAAAACGAAGGCCGTGGAAGCTCAATACCCGCAAATGTTTACAAAATAAGCTATTTGATTTAAACGGGAACCTATTGTTGCCTAAAGATAAAAAAAATATTTTCCAGGTTATGGGCTCACTCGGTATATGCGATGATCTGCTCTGCAGTCTTGAACCCGTTCTTTTCGTCCCACTTGAAGAGCAGTTCCACCTTTGGCTGGTTCTTCGCGTCAGTCAGGTCCTTACCGGTGATACTCATGGAAACCTTCCTGACCGAATCGCAAACTTCAGTGCCGCAGGAAGCCAGTTTACCGAGGAATTCATCCAGGTACTGGGACATTAAATAGTGGTGCACGATAAAGTCACCCTGTGATGTCCGCTGCAGGAACGAGATCCTCCGGATGACGTCCTGATCCCTGAGGAATTTTTCCATCTCTCCGCGCTGCGACCCTTTCTGGTCCTTAAAAATGCTTTTAGCCTCATCCACCTTGCCGGGCAGTAACGCCAGCGCAAAGCTCCATGGCTTGAGGAGCATATCCTTTTCTTCTATATACTCATGTGTATCTGACCAGTCGAACAATTTCTCCAGCTTCGGCACGTTCTCCCGCTTAGACATATCCATGCCCGAGATCTCTTTACAGATAGTGTTAAGATTTTTTGAGCATTCGTTCCCCGAGGCGAACACCCGCGAGAATGTCTTCTCCAGGTCGTCCCTGGATTGCATGAAGAACACCATAAAGTCTCCCTTGTCAGGCATCGTCTGCAAGAACACGAGCAGTCTTTTTATTCCCGCATCTTTCAAAAGGTCTTCACTATTGCTGCGGAATTTTTCACTGACGTCGTCCCAGAGATCTCTCGCATTGCCGATCTTATGCGGAAGGATAGGCATTATGAAACATGAATCTACGGTCTTTTCTGTGTCCATCATATCTCCCCTACTTATCTTTTACTTTTCATATGATAACATTACAAATACCAGTATATCGACGGCGCTATTAGCCACTTACCATGATAATAATTGAAGATATCTTCATAAATCTATGGAAAATATCCTGTTTAAATAGTGAAAACTCCCCGTTTATCATCGGATATTTAGACCGCTTGTTAACTATACCTCGGTGTCTATGTCACTAGTTCTGTGTTTATGCTATAGCCGTTTATTATTTATGCGACTCACGTACGGCCCTCGGTTTCACAACACGAAGACATGAAATTCTTTTTTAGATTTACGAACACTAAAACAGTAAGGCCACTATGATACACAGTCAAATCATGAAAACATGAAGACCCCATTAAATGAATTAAGCCACCAAGACACGGCTAATAAGACACAAACGAACGACTTAAGCCACGAAGTGCCACAAAAACGAGACAAAAAGTATACGCTATGCCAGCTTCCGTTTTCTTGACTCATCGATTGTATTCACATATCGATCCAATTATAGTATAACGACGCTCGTTATTATAGCCGTACTCTATTGTCTTGGTTTTGTGGCACTTTGGAGTGCATCCCTAAAAGTAGACAATGAGTTAAGCCACAATGTTCATATTTAATGTTTTCTCGTATTCGATTGGTGATTTGTATCCTATCGATGAGTGTAGTCGTTTTTTGTTGTACACTTCGTCGATGAACTGTTCGATGTTTTCTAGTGCGTCTTTGAATGTGTTGTACTCGTTCAGGTATACCTCCTCGTACTTCAGGGTCTTCATGAAGCTCTCGGCGAAAGCGTTATCATACGGGTTGCCGCGCCGGCTCATGCTCACCCGGATACCGTGTGCCTCCAAACATTCCACGTACTCCCTGCTAGCGTACTGGACTCCTTGATCGCTATGATGAATCAGGCCTCTCGTATCGGTTCTCCTGGTTTCCAGTGCGTTTTGCAATGCGCCCAATGCCAAGTCCGTGTCGATACGGCGGCTGAGATCCCAGCCTATGCATCGTCTGCTGTACACGTCTATGACTACGGCCAGATACACGAACTCCCTGGATAATTGGATGTACGTGATATCTGAAACCCATAACTGGTTTATACCGGTAACACGGAGGCCTTTAGCCAGGTTCTCGTACACTCGTTCACAGTGGTTCGAGTCTGTTGTCGATACCCGGTACCGCTTTCTCACACACAACAGATTATCCTGTCTCATCAGACCGAGCACCTTTTTCTCGCCCGTATGGTACCCGCGACGGCCAAGTTCCACAGCGATCCTCCTGTACCCGTACCTCGAGTATTCGAGCGCGATACGCTGGATCTCCTCCCTGAGCAGCAAATCTTTTTCACATGGCTCTGCATCACAACGATGAAGCCAACTGTAATACCCGGACCTGCTGACCCCGAGCAACTCCACAGCCCTAGAGACCGAAACGCTGCCACGACACTCCATTATGCTCATGTACTTCACTTCCGGTTTCGCTCTCTTCCCATTCCTTCCTCCGCTGCCCTCTGCTTCAGGTTGGCCAATGCTCTTTTTAAAAAATCGTTCTCCGCGTACAACTGGCCAACCAATCTCTCCAGCTCCCTTGTCCTGGCCTCATCCCGACAAGCTTTACCATTACCCTGAAAGGCCTCGCCTGGATTCTCATCACGCTCCCGCTTCCACCTAGAAACCAAGAACCTGGTAAGATCATGCTCACGACACACCTGAGCCACACTCTTACCACCCTCAAGCTCCCCTAACACCTGAAGCTTGAACTCCCGCGAAAAACCTCCTTCGCTCCAACTTTCCCATCAATAACACCTCTTAGCAGACGTGCCTTAACTACCTGTCCACCAAAAAGGGAGCAGTCCACTTCGTGCCTTACGTCGTTCGTTAGTTTCTTAATAGCCGTGAACTTGGTGGCTTAATTCGATTAATAGGGTCCTTCATGGTTTCATGATTTGGCCGTGCCATGGTGTTTTTCATGATTTAGTGTTAAAACTCTAAAAAGAAATTTCATGTCTTCGTGTTGTGAAACCGAACAATCCAGCGAAAAGCGCAAGCAAGGATTAACGATTGCTACACTAACACAGAACTACTAATACCTGTATTTCCAACACGCTGACAAGGCCTGGCTAATAATTCGTATACTCACGCCCGCAACTTCATATATCCGAATAACACTACTGCGAACCCGAATATACCAAACACGCCAGCGCAGATATCCGTCTCAGGCTCTGCAGCACCGACCACCCCGGTCCCATTAAACTGGTATATTGCGATAGGCTGCGGTGCCTCGGCGGAGTCGCCTTTACCACTAACAACAATAAGATAATCGCTGGAATTAGTCGCCACAAGCCTGTCCCAGCTACTATTGTCCGCGCTCACGTTATTATCCATGAATTGCGTGAGCATTGTGCCGTTAGGGGCATAAATGAAAATGCCATTCGCGCTCAAGGTGACATTATCACCAGACAAGAACGCCATCGATACCGGATTACCCTCATAGGTGCCGTTAAAGTCGAACGACATGTCCTTTTCCTTCGTCATCGTCGGGTCAAAGACATGCACGACGCTCTTTCCAGTCTCGATAATATACAGGCTGCCGTTCTTGTCCCTGATCAGATCATACATGCTACTGATCGGTGTCTCAAGTTTGGTGAATAGCTTGCCATTGGGATATATGAGCATGAGCTCATGTTTTTCCGGCGAGTCCGCCGCTGGTAATGACGACATACCCGTCGTTGCTGATGGCGATGCCATGAGGATAATAGAAGCTGGTATCGGAACTGGTTGTATCTATCCAGCCCATGAACGAGGAGACCGGGAACTGGTACTGGTATTTATTATTTTTATCATACACGACGACGTCCCAGCCGCATAGCATGTACATATTACCATTCGCATCAATGTCAAAGGACTTTGCCAGGTTATCGTAATCGAAACCATTCCCGACCCCGTCCCACCCAACGTCGACCATGCTCTTTTTCAATACGTCGAAAGAACTCAGGTACGTAAGATTCCTATCGTATTCGGTCATGACCGTCTTGATCTTGCCGTTGCCGTAGTGGACGTCCTGCAAAATAAAGACGCTATCGTTAGCGTCGACCCTGACGCAGAGCGGCGTATCGATCTGGCCGTTTCCGCTACCGTACAGGCCAAAATAAGCTATCGGCCTGATCACAGTAATATTGTTATCCGCCACGGCTACCGCGGGTAACAATAACAACATACAAAGGATAATAATAAAAATATAAGTTTTCATCGGGGCCCTACCTTCATTCGATTAACCAATGTAGATATACCGCTCGATATGTATAACTTATTGTTAAATATAAAAAGAAGTTTAGACCCGGAAGCTCATTTCGCTTTCAGGGTCTTTTCAAGCTTTTTTATTCCCAGCACACGCTCGATAGCTTCCTTATTAGCCTCGACTTCAATGGGCTTGTCGCACATCTTGATGACCGTTTCAGGGTCCTTCAACAGGTGCCCGGTCACCACGCACACGACACGCTCGTCCTTTCCAACGACGCCCATCTTTCTCAATTTAATAAGGCCCGCTACGGATGCTGCGGATGCCGGCTCGACGCCGATGCCCTCCATGTTAGCGAGCATCTTCTGGGTCGCCAGTATTTCATCGTCCGTGACCGTCTCGGCCGTGCCTCCGGACTTCCTGATCGCATTAAGCGCCTTCACTGCGTTCACGGGATCGCCTATCCTGATGGCAGTAGCGACCGTCTCCGGGTGTTCTTCGACAGTAATGTTAGCTGCGCCCGACTTAATGGCCTTTACAATTGGCGCGCTGCCTTCGGCCTGGATGCCGGTCATCATAGGAATACGGTCGATGATGCCTAGCTGCTTCAGCTCGTTCAAGCCTTTAAAGATCGCCGTAATGTTACCGGCGTTGCCCACCGGCAATATGATACGGTCGGGGACTTCCCAGCCGAAGAAGTCGGCGATCTCGAAGCCGATGGTCTTCTGGCCTTCGAGCCTGTAAGGGTTAATGGAATTCAATAAATAGATGCCGTTCTCGATGCAAAGCTCCCTCACAAGGTGCAGCGCATCGTCGAAATTACCGTTGACGCTGATGACCTTGGCGCCGTGCATCAGGGCCTGGGCTACTTTACCCAGCGCTACTTTGCCCTTGGGCAATAAAACAATGACGGGGATACCGGCGCGGGCGCCGTAGACGGCCAGCGAGGCCGATGTATTTCCGGTCGAGGCGCAGGCGACGCTCTTCATGCCGAGCTCCAGCGCCTTCGTAACGCCGACGGTCATGCCGCGGTCCTTGAACGAGCCTGACGGGTTCATGCCCTCATGCTTGGCATAAGCCTCCTTCATGCCTATTTGCTCGCCTATTTTCTTCATATGATAGATGGGCGTTCCGCCCTCTTTGAGCGTAACCGGCTCTCTGCCGATAGGCAGCAAAGCCTTGTATTTCCACACGGACAGCGGGCCTTTCAGGTCCTCCCTGGTCACGTGGATCTTAGAATAATCATAGACGACGTCAAGTAAGCCGTCACATTTTTTACACGTATATATTACTTCGTCCGGCGCGAACTTAGCGCCGCACTTGATACACTCGAGGTGATAAATATTATTTTTAACTGCATCCATGTCCATCACAAGAGCCTGGCAATAATGCTTCATTCTATGGAGTTGAATAAAGCTATATAAAAGTTATGTCCGCCCCGGGCTCGCAGCTTTCGATAAGTAACCCGCCTGCCCGGGGCATCATAGAGTTCGTTTCAAATTTTAGCCGGCTTCAATGTCGCCGTCATCGGTCACGCTGGTTTTTAAGCACTTACCCCCCGGGAGACGGTCATCATCGGGTAAAAGTCTTTATTATTAGCGTCGATCTGATAAGGCGTGTCCCCGATGCCGTCGGCATTTCCGTCCGTGCCGGCATAATCGCCCCAATAGTTGCCCGTATAATTCGTATACATATAGCCATTATACACGTACTGCGTACTCGTTGTAGTATTCCATGAGTTGGCTCCGCCGTTCACGAACGCGTTCCGGGTGTTATTCAAGAGCGAATTAGACCACAGGGTATTGCCGCGGGAGTCATAGAGGTAGATCCCATAGCCGTTATTATTCACCGTATTACCAGATACTTCGTTGAGGTCCGACCGATAGAGTATGATACCGTTGTACCCATTCGCATCGGCAGTATTCCAGGACAGGTGATTGCCTCCGGAATCGTAGAGGTAGATGCCGTAGTGGTCGTTATGGGCGATATTATTCGACATGTTGTTATCGTCCGAGCCGTAAAGCACGATACCTCCGATCTTGTTATCGCCGGCAACGTTCCCCGTTAATGAAGTATTGCTTGAGTTGTAGAGGTAGATGCCGTAGTGGTCATTGGCGTTAGCAGTATTATCAAAAACGCTGTTGTTCTTCGAGCCATAGAGGATAATGCCGTAATGATCGGCATTTGCAGTTTCCGAAGTGATCCGGTTATCGCTGGAATTATATAGGTAATCACCTGCGCTATCCTGTTCGACCGTATTTTCGGATATAAAGTTATTCGAGCTGTTCCAGAGGTAGATCCCCGAGAAATCATTATTCGCCGTATTATACAATATGTCATTTTTATCCGAGTTGCCGAGAGCGATGCCGTAGAAGGTATCGTTGCCTGCCTGGTTATATGATACACTATTAACGCTCGAGCCGGATAGGTATATGCCATAGCGGTCGTTATTACCGGCCTTGTTAAAGGATACGTCGTTGCCGCTCGAGTCCAGCAGGTAGATGCCCATGTGATCGCTGCGGGCATTATTTCGAGAAATGTCGTTGCTGCTCGAATTATAGAGCTCGATGCCCACGCTATTATTATCCACCGTATTTCCCGAGACTTTATTGTATCCAATGCGATAGAGCTCGATGCCCACGCTATTATTATATGCCCGGTTATTCGATATGTTGACGGTGTTAGCCGCTACGAAAATGCCATCGTTCGAGCCGGTTATGCCAAACCCGTTGATCGAGACACCGTTGGCGAGAATCCTGATCGCGGCATCGCCGCCGCTGCCATCTATGACGGGCAGGCCTCTGCCTGTATTTTGGCCCGCCAGTTCTACAGATTTATTAATGACCAGGCTCTCCCGGTAATAGCCGCTGTCGACGATGATCTTATCGCCGGCGGAGGCATAGGCCAGCGCCCGGGTAATGCTGGTGAACATGCCGAAACCTGGCCGGGGGTCCACGATGATCTGTGCGGAACCTATGTAGATGTATCCGCTCGTCGAGCTGGACAGCGAGCCGTTAGCTGCGGTCAGCACTACTTTATAACTGCCGGGTTTCACGAACGTATGGGTAGCATTTTGTATCGTAACGTTCGCGGTACCATCCCCGAAGTTCCACATCCATGACGTCGGCAGGCCGCTGCTGGTATCATTGAATTGTACCGTTAATGGCGACATGCCGCCTGAGAAGTTAGACTCGAAGCTGGCTATAGGTATGGGTAAGCTATCGCTATAGACTTTAATGAGGTAAACCTGCGAGCCATTACCGAAAGAGTCAGATGTTCCGGCAAGGATGTAGCTGCCGTCCTGTGTCTGTTCAACGGAATAGCCCTTTTCCGTGCCGTCTCCGCCATAGTTTTTCTCCCATTCTATAGCGCCCTTAGCATCAGTCTTGACCAGATAGGCTTGATAACTACCGTATCTGGGTGGCTGATCGTTAATGACGGGCACGGTCGCCCCGGCTACGATGTAGCCTCCGTCGGCCGTTAGATCTACCGAGTATCCTTCATTGTAGCCGATGCTGACGTCGTCCATCATGTCCATATCAGAGTCGCCGAAATATTTTTGCCATTCGATAGAGCCGTTCGGCGAAGTCTTGATCATCTGGACTACCAATAACGGGGCATATTGACCTCTCAGCATCGACTGCCCTCCATAATCCGCCGTCCCGACGATGACGTAGCCTCCGTCCGGCGTTTGCTGCACGGAGTTGCCTGCATTGACCTGTAAGGTCGGTCCTATGTTTTCTTGCCATAACATCGTCCCGTCAGCCGAAGTCTTAACTAGGTACAAATGCCCGCCAAGGCCGGCATCCGAATCGAAGCTCACGCCTCCGGTCATAATGTATCCGCCGTCGCTGGTCTGCCATACCGAGTTACCATAATAAGACCCATTACTTTCGCCGTATGAGTTTTGCCACACAACGGCCCCGCTCGCATCTGTCTTTACCATGAAAGCCATGTAATCCTCGCCCGGCGACATCGTACTTCCCCCGATGATGTATCCTCCGTCGGCAGTTTGTTGTACGGAATTACCCTGGGCAGTGCCTTTCCCCCTGTACAGGCTCTGCCACTGGACGACGCCGTTGGCGTCGGTCTTGACCAGCAGTATCTGGTTACCGTTGGATATCGTGGACGTAGTTCCGACAACGACATAGCCTCCGTCGCCCGTTAGTGCCACGGCATAGCCATCATTTTGGGCGCCTACTCCGTAATAGTGCTGCCACATGACGGCGCCTTCCGCATTCGTTTTAATGAGTGATATCTGGCTGACCTGGCTTCCATTGACTATCGAGTCGCCGGTCCCGGCGATGATGTATCCTCCGTCGGTGGTCTGCAGCACTGAACGTCCCTGGTCGTTGTCGCTTCCTCCATAGCTATTCTGCCACTCCATTTCTCCGTGGGCGGCCTGCGCGACGACGGTCGCGCACAAAAGAAGCGACACGCCGACAAGAAAGACCATAAAGATCTTTTTACCTGTTAAAGATGTTAATGAAGAATACTTGGTCACCGGATCATCCGGTCTTCCGTACCCCAACCCCTGAAAACAAGTTCCCGGGGGCCCTGTAATTTTGAATGTCTTTATTTGTTCCATATGACATCCCTCGTCCGCCCCCGGCGTTTTTTCATAAGATCGCCGTCTAATAGCTGGCGATCATAAGTTTATCGATTACACTACAATCATATATAGAATAAACCATATTTAAGTTTTATTCTAATTTATTCGTAATATATTAAAGTGTAAGCCATTGAAAATAATATTCATGCCCCTAAGGGGATAAAACTAATTAAAAAAATATAGCGCCTACAAATTTTATTAATTATACTATAGTCGCTCGTATGTTTTATATTTATTCTATATTGGCATGTATATTCTATTGTTGCCCCCGATACTAATAAATAAGAAGAATTTGATATCTTATGGAAGCTGTTGGTTGCCGATAATCGGCGTACCAACAATCTCAATTATGATATGAGGTGAATATATGGATAAGAGATTTGGGAGCAAATTCGTTGTTGGGCTCGTTCTTCTTATAGCGACCGCCGGTCTGTTATTGGCGGGCTGTACGTCCCCTGCAACTTCTCCAGGTAACAATACCACTACTATTACACCGGTCCCTACACCGGTACCAAAGGATACAATTGTAACGATGGAATATGGCCAGGCCATATCTATGGATTTCCAGACGGATAATGCATATGATACCGCCAGCCAGGAACCAACCCAGATGGTTTATGAGACATTATTCTTCTTTAAAGGCAATGATGTTATAACACCGGTACCAGTATTGGCCACCGGATACGACCTTTCATCAGACGGTCTCGTATACACCATCTACCTCAGGCCGAACGTGACGTTCCAGGACGGCACAGCGTTCAACGCTTCTGCGGTCAAGTACTCCTTAGACAGGCTCCTGTTGATCAACAACGGACAGGCCTACAACAACTTCGTGGGCACCATCAAGGGATACACTGCATACAACAATGTCAACCAGACCATGACAAGCCAGGCTGATGTGGACGCATATCTTGCAGCAGGCGGCGTTAAGGTAATTAACGACACCACCGTGCAGATAACGCTGGAGAGCCCGAACTCGAACTTCATCAAGATGCTCACCTTCTCCGCGTGCTCTATCATAAGCCCGACCTTCGACCAGGCAAACGGCGGCTACAACGCGACAGCACACCTCGGTAACGACAACATACAGTACAAGGCGTGCGGCACAGGCCCGTTCAAGCTGGATTCATTCCTGCCCAAGCAGTCCTTAACGCTGGTCAGGAACGATAACTACTGGGGCGGACCGGCAAAGTCGAGCCGTGTCATCATCCAGGAAGTAGACGACTGGAACACCAGGCTGTTAGCTCTCCAGAAGGGCGACGCAGACTTCGTATCAGTCGACTCTCTGCATGCACCTGAAGTGTCCAACCAGACAGGCATCACAATGGTTGCCTTCCCGAGCCTTTCCATGGGCGCCATAGAGTTTAACTACGGCATCTGGCCATGGAACATAACTGGTGTCAGGAAAGCCTTCATCGAGTCATTCAACAAGACGCTGTTCATCAACACAGCCACGAATGGCTACGCAGTGGCGGCAAACCAGCCGATCCCATTAGGCCTTGTTGGCGGCGACTTAGCAGTGCCAGCCCAGAACTTTGACCCGGCCGATGCAAAGGCATCATTAATAGCAGCCGGCTTTACCCCTGCGAACAAGACGACCGTGACAATTACCTATAACCAGGGTAACACTAACCGTCAGCGCATCGCTCAAATGATCGCAGACCAGGTAAACAGCTATGAAGCGGATACTGGCTTACACGTCAACATCCAGGAAGTAGCATGGGCACAATATATCCCCCTGATGAGCTCGGGTACCCTTCCATACGCAAGTGTCGGATGGCAGGCAGACTATCCGGGTGCAGACAACTTCGTTAGTTGCTTCTGTTACTCCAAGGGATATTACATGACCCTGTTCAACAACCCGGGTAACGCGACGGCAGACGCTCTGTACATACAGTCATTAAAGGAAACCGATCCGGCCAAGCAGGCTGCGCTCTACAAGCAGATCATCGACATAACGGACGCAGACTACCCGTATGCATATACGATGCAGGCTCAGAATCTGTTCGCCTACCGCAGTAATGTACAGGGAGTTGTCTATAACGCTCTAAACGGCGGTATATACGTCAACTACTACGGTGTCTATAAATAGGATAAAGTTTTAAAGAAGGGCTGTAGCTGTTTAATACAGCCCTTCCAGATATTTATGCTAAAACGTGGTCACTATGAAGTTACGCGACTATATTATTCGAAGACTTTTGTTGCTAATTCCAGTCTTGATCGGCATTACATTTATCACGTTCTTTTTAACCCATAATATCCCGGGATATGACCCGGCAACCCCGTGGCTGAAGGAAAAGACCAATGCCGGGGCAAGGGCACTCATTATCGAGCAGCATCATCTCGACGACCCGGTAGTCATGCAATATTTTTATTATCTGTCGGACCTTAGCAAATTGGACCTCGGTCTTTCGGCATCCCAGGGCAATAGGCCCGTAGCGGATGCTTTGAAAGATTTTTTCCCCCGCGACCATCGAGCTGACGATCACAAGTTTACTTATATGTATATTGCTGGGGATACCGATCGGTATCATCTCAGCCATAAAAAAGGATAAATGGCCGGACCATATCGTCAGGATCTTCAGCCTGACAGGCATTTCCGTACCGGTATTCTGGTTCGCCCTCATACTACAATATATATTTTACCTTAAGCTTAACCTGCTTCCGCTGGGAGGCCGGCTGGATATCGGTACGGCGCCGCCGACGTTTAATATACCTTACATCGGCATCCATAGTACTGGATTATACGTTCTTGATAGTATACTCGGAGGCAACCTTCCGCTATTAACTCAGGCCCTGGTACATCTGATAATGCCATCCTTCTGCCTGGCGTTCATCTCGCTGGCCGTTATCGCAAGGATGACCCGCTCCAGCATGCTGGAAGCCATGACCCAGGATTTCATCCGGACAGCCAGGTCAAAAGGGCTCTCGGAGCGCGCTGTGATATTCAGGCATGCGCTAAGGAATGCCCTGATACCGACGACGACTGTCATCGGTTTGATGTTCGGGGGCCTACTATCGGGAGCCGTACTTACCGAAACGATCTTTTTCTGGCCCGGGATCGGAAGATACTCAACGAGCGCAATCGCAGCTATAGATTACCCATCAATAATGGGCTTTGTATTGCTGGTCGCACTCATCTATGTTCTGTCTAACTTGTTCGTAGACGTGCTTTATGCGTATCTTGATCCACGTATTAAGTTCGGGTGATCACATGGCAATGGCAGAACCTATAGTAATAACGGAAAGTAAAAAGAAGGGATTCGTCGGCCAGTGGCTGGAGAAAAACGATTCCCGGATAAAGGATCTGACCTACTCGGCCAGGCTTTTCGCGAAAAGCCCTCTGGCGCTTCTGGGCCTGGGGATCATCCTGCTATTTGTCATTCTAGCGTTGGCTACTCCATATATCGCCCCCTATGGCGATAACCAGAGAAACTGGTACGAGATCATGAAGCCGCCCAGACGCGGAACACTGGTTCGGCACCGATGATATGGGCGGCGACGTGTTTAGCCGTATACTCTGGGGCAGCCGCGTGTCGCTGTACGTCGGGTTCATGGTCGTGCTATCGGCTGTCGTTATCGGCTCAGTGGTCGGCGGCATATCCGGATACTTCGGCGGCATCATCGACGAGCTCGTGATGAGAGTTACCGATATCTTTCTCGCATTTCCATATCTTATCTTTGCCATGGTCATTTGTGCGGCATTGGGCCGTAGTACGGAGAACATCATGATAGCCCTGGCTATCACCTGGTGGCCGTCATACGCACGTATCATCAGAGGCCAGGCTTTGACAGTCCGAGAGCAAAAATACATAGAAGCCGCCCGCGCAGTCGGCGGTACGGACTTCCATATCATCGTCAAGCATCTACTACCCAACAGCCTTTCGCCCATTATCGTCCAGTCTACCATGGACCTTGGCGGCGTTATACTGACGGCTGCAGCGCTCAGCTTCATAGGCTTTGGCGCACAGCCGGGAGCGGCTGAGTGGGGCAGGATGGTTTCGGACGGCGCTCAGTTCATGATGACTTCCCCATGGATAGTGACCTTTACGGGGCTTGCCATTCTGCTGGCGTGTTTAGGCTTTAATCTTTTAGGCGACGGCCTCAGGGACATCATGGACCCCAAGATGAGGCGGTAGGTGTAAAAATGACAGATATCCTTATCAGCATCAGGGGCTTAAAGACGAATTTCTATACGTACACCGGCGTCGTCAAAGCCCTGGACGGCATAGACCTGGACATCTATAAAAACGAGACGCTGGGACTGGTCGGCGAGACCGGATGCGGTAAATCGGTCACCGCTTTATCCATCATCCGCCTTATCCAGTGGCCTCCCGGCAAGATCGACGAAGGCAGCATCACCTATGACGGAAAGGACCTGCTGAAGCTGCCGAACGACGAAATGCGGCAAATACGCGGCAATAAGATCTCGATGATCTTCCAGGAGCCCATGACGTCCTTCAACCCGGTCTTCACCATCAGTGAGCAGATCGCGGAGGTGCTCATGCTCCATCAACACATGGACAAAGAGACAGCCAATGCCAGGGCGATAGAAATGCTTGCCTTCACGGGTATTCCGGCCCCTGAGCGCGTGGCAAAGAGCTATCCCCATGAGCTATCGGGCGGCATGCTGCAAAGGGCCATGATCTCAATGGCGCTGGCCTGCAAGCCGGCATTGCTGATCGCCGACGAGCCGACTACCGCGCTGGACGTTACCATCGAGGCACAGATCCTCGAGCTGATGAGGGAACTGAAGACTAAGACCGGTTCCTCAATACTCATGATCACCCATGACCTCGGTATCATCGCCGAGGTATGCGACCGTGTAGGCGTGATGTACGCCGGCAACATCGTCGAATTAAGTACCGTAAAAGAGATATTCGCAAATCCAATGCATCCTTATACCGTCGGCCTCATCGGCTCGATACCGAAGATCAACCAGAAGAAAGGCGTACGCCTGGACACCATACCCGGCTCCGTGCCTAATCTGATATACCCGCCTTCAGGGTGCCGGTTCCATCCCCGCTGTTCAAAGGTGATGGATATCTGCAAGAAGGATAAGCCGAAAATGACGGAGACTGAGAACGGCCACATGGTCGCGTGTCACCTCTACCACGGGAAGGTGGAATAAATGGCTAAGCTTATTGAAGTCAAGGGCCTGACAAAATATTTCCCCATCAAGGGCGGCATCATATCCCAGACGGTGGAACAGGTAAAAGCCGTCGATGGAGTTGACTTTTACATAAAAGAGGGCGAGACGCTAGGCCTGGTGGGCGAGAGCGGCTGCGGCAAGACCACTGTCGGCCGTGCGATCCTACGGCTCATCGAGCCATCCAGCGGGGAGATCATCTTTAACGGCGAAGACATCGTCAAATATAGCCGCTCCGACATGAGAAAGATCCGCACCAATATGCAGATCGTTTTCCAGGACCCGAACTCTTCCCTGGACCCGCGAATGCTCGTTAAGGACATCGTCGCCGAGCCGCTGCTGGTCAACGGCTGGAAGAAAGGTAAAGAGCTGGATAAAAAAGTCGCATCATTACTCGAGGCAGTCGGCCTCAGCTCCCTCCATGCATACCGCTATCCCCACGAGTTCAGCGGCGGCCAGCGGCAGAGGGTCTGTATCGCCAGGGCTCTGGCCTTGAACCCCAAATTCGTAGTACTGGATGAGCCTACGTCGGCGTTAGACGTCTCGGTGCAGTCCCAAATACTCAATAATCTCGAGGACCTGCAGAGTAAATTCGGCCTGACGTACCTGTTCATTTCACATAATCTAATAGTGGTAAAATACTTGAGCGACCGCGTGGCCGTCATGTATCTGGGCAAGATCGTCGAATCGGCTAAGACAGATGAGCTGTTCGATAAGGCGCTGCACCCCTATACCCAGGCCCTGCTATCGGCCATCCCGGTGCCGGACCCTGACTATAAGTGTTGCCGCATTATCCTGGAGGGCGATGTGCCGACGCCGATAAACCCGCCAAAGGGCTGCCGGTTCCACACCAGGTGCCAGTATAAAATGGATATCTGTGACAAGGTAGAGCCCGAGTTGCGTGACATAGGCGACGAGCACTTTGTAGCGTGTCACTTGATGGATAAGCGTTAAGATCCTTATCCTCAAATTCTTTTTTAACAGGGTCCAGGTTGCCTATGGCTGAAAAAGTATATACATGTAAGCTCTTATCTGTATTTGGTGTGCCTTCGTGGTCGGTTTTGACGAGATCATCTTAATAGCCATCGTCGCCCTGCTCCTGTTCGGGCCTGATAAGCTGCCCGAATACATACGCCAGCTGGGTAGATTTTACGGCGAATTCAAAAAAGCCCAGCGTGACCTGGAGCTTGAGTTCGACAAAGCCGCAATGATATCCTCGCCTTCGAAGCTGCCTTCCGCCACGGTCATCGAGATCGCCCGTAAAATGAGCATTTCTGTCGAAGGTAAAAACGAAGACCAGCTATTGGCCGAGATCGACAGCGCCGTTTCGAATAAAGTAAAGCCGGAAGCAGAGCCGGGTAAGGCGTAGGCGGGCCATTATCTAACCCAAAGTGGAAAAGATATAAGATATATTAATCCCCTTTCTAAGTGTATGCCGGCGTTTATTACGTTAAAAGGGTCAAAGACTAAAATACCCTATAAAAAACTATTGCAGGCAAAGCCGAAAAAGAGCGGTACCGTTGAGGCCGACGGCAACGGCATGGACTCGCTCAAGCTGTATGCTCCATACAGGAAGACATACCTGGTCAAGTTTTTGGGCAGGTTCATGGATATACCGGACGAGCGCAGCTTCAGGTTCAACCCGCTGGGCGCCATGGTCTGGGACCTATGTGATGGCGACCATTCCATAGAGGAAATTAAAAGTATTATCATGAAGCGCAGCAAGGGCGATGAAAAGGACATCGAGAAACGCCTCATAAGATTCATCAACCGGCTCTCGGCGAATGACCTGATCACGCTGGAGACATGATCAATAGATCAGCCTTTAAATTTACACAATACCGCCAGATGATTGCGGTGTAATGGCTCAAGGGACTTTTTATCCAGTATTTCAAATCGTTTTTCAAGCGTTTCCAGCTCTCCCCTGAAAATGTCGCCCACGGACTCGGCTGTGCTAATACTTTTTGCCTTGATCGCTATGATCAATATTCCACCGCTCTTCAAATATTTATCAGCGTTCGCGACGGCAATATCAGCCTGGTCGGGCTGGGCCACATCCTGGTAAATAATGTCGACACTATCGATGAAAGGCGGATATTTTTCGGGATATCTCGCATCCGCAATGATGGGCACGACGTTCATCCTGTCCTCGACCGAGCTTAGTAAGTCCCTGGCCGGCCGGGGGGCGAATTCCACCGCAAACACGAAGCCCTGGTCTACAATGTCAGCTACCCTTGTCAATGTAGTACCGCTGGCAGCGCCCAGATACAGGACCTTTGAGTTACTATGTATCGGGACTTTCATGCCTTTTATGAGCATTGAAGCAAGCTTACTGGTCGAAGGGGTCCAGAGCCGGTAGGTATTTCCTTCATGCTCGAACGTGTCTTCGCCATGAAAAAGCGTCTTCGTCGCCAGCATATCCTTATCGTCCATCGTTAGGAAAAATACATTATCGATGGCTGCCGGGCGAATACTTTTAATCGTGCTCACGCTTTCTTCCTCCGGACACGGCTTTTAATAATAGATGCTTTTTCCTTAAGGTCGCCAAAGTCCACCGCTTCGCCGGAATAATAGTCCACTCGCGCAGCGATGGCGGCTTTGCCCGCCAGCATCCTGGAGATCTTACCCCGGGCTGCTTTAGGGGCGCCGCTGATCAGCGGGTGCTTATAGATCAAGCCATGCTTCGGCGAGGGCGTTCCCATTTTCAAATGCTTGAACAGGGCTTCCCCGGACCCCATGACCTGTATGGTACTCGCCGGCATCTTCGCCAGCTTTTCCAGGCTACCTGCCCTGGCGATCATCCGGGCGCCGAGCACGGCACCGAGCACGTTCGCGAGGTTAGGCGCCACTTCGCCCATTGTCTTTTCAACGTATCCGTCCATCGCTTTCCGCTGGTAGAACAGCGCTTTAGCCGTCAATGCCAGCCCCTGGATAGCTCCGATATCATCCCAGTCCATTGGGGCGCCCATAGATGTTTTTACATCGGCCGATCCTTTGTCGCCATGTTGTAAAATAAAATCCAGCAGCTCATTCGGCCGCATATGCTGTTCAGGGTAGTGGATGCCATACCATTCGGTCAGGCGTTCGGATAAAATATTATAAGCGTCATTCAGGTCGTCCAGCGTCCTGGCCGCCTGTATCAAATATGCGTCCTTACCTGCCAGGTTTGTCGCAATAGTGTCTCTGGCGACTTGCATGGACGTTTGGTGTAATAATACCCCGTATTCTTTTCCCGTCGGGCATAATCCGCCTTTCAGCGCCATATTTTCAAGGTCGATGCTACGGGATATATCTTTACTGTCCGAGGAAGCGGCCCAGGCCGACAGCGTTTCTATGGAACGGCCTGGTATTGTGACGTTTTCACCGTCGAATTCGCCGAACCATGTTCTCATAGGTATCACTCGAACGATATCTCTGCGCCTTTGTTTCTGGCTTTCGTCTTAATAATAGCGCACTCGTGGTGGCTGCGCTTTACCGCCGATGCTACCTTATCAGGCGAGTCCGTGATCGCATAAACGGTCGGCCCGAACGAGCTCATGCCGGCGCACGGGGAGCCCGCTTCACGCATGACCCTCATCAATTCCCTGGTGCCCCATTGATGGTCCAGCTCTCTCTTTTTAAATCCTATCTCCTGTATGGAATTTATTGCCTTGCCGAAAGTCTCCAGGTCTTTTTCGAGAATTGCCGGCAACATTTGCATCAATATGATGTGGCTGATCTTTTCGACCTCTTTTATGGGTATGGGGCATTCGTTGGCGAAAATATCTTTCTCGTAAATATCGTATGCGCCTTTGGTCGGCGGTATCGCCAGTACGATGTCCCAGTCGGGGAAATCATAATTTAGTAAAAGCGGCGCCGGAGGGACGCCTTTTGAATATGAGCTCGGAAGGAACGCGTTCTTTGATATCATCCTGTGGCCGCCGTCAAGCAGGAACCCGCCCTTTTCGAAAGAGCCGATGCCGATGCCGGAAGTACCACCTCTGCCTACTTTGATAGCTATGTCCCGGGGAGAAATATCAAGTCCATAGAGCTTTGAAATGGCTGTGCCTGCGGCTAACGCCGCCTGCGTGCCTGAGCCCAGGCCAATATGGTTCCAGTATGAACGCTCGATGTTGATGGCTATACCTTTGCCGGGGCAGACCATCTCACACGCTTTTGCCATACGGTCCTTTAGGTCCGGATCGCCTATGACCTCGACGATATCGCTTTTTTCCGCAGTGATATCGATAGACGGCTCTTCAAGCGTGATCCCTACGCCCCCGTCGACCCTGCCGATCGACCCGTTCAGGTCGATGAGCGTCATGTGGATACGGGAAGGCGTCTTTATTCTTAACAAAGCTCCTCCGATTTAAGTAGACATTACGTTCATCGTACATAGTTTTTCCTAATAACTGCGTAACCTGCCTTTTAGGCGGAGTGCCGGCCTGTATTCTGGTTCGCGGCTTACGCCATTTTATTTGCCTGTCAACTAACGATATAATTGAGGCTGATATATGATGCAAAAGATAGATCATATAAAAAAGCCCGACGATCTACGGCAACCCGGTATAGAGATGACCGATGAGCTGAAGCACATTCAGGTTCCCGGGGAACAAAGCTGCCGTACGCTTCCCAAAGTGAGGTGCCCCGTTAAAGGCACGAAATATTGCGTTTTTAGCATCACCCGTGTCACGCCAGTGGAGACGGATTATGCCTGTCCGGCCTGCGGCGTGGTCATTAAGAAGGACGTATTTACTACCGCCGGCTGGAAGACGCTGGTGCTCGACAAAAAACATCGGCCTTAAAATGAACTATAACGTTAAGCTATTTCTTATCAAGCGCCATATTACCCAATGGTACACATGGCTGTAGCTAATGGCGATGTCATCAGCCTCTACGATGGCATGAGGGAAACTCTCGCAAAACACCTGTCAAAGGATAATGACGAGGGGCATAGCGCCCGGGCGCTGCTAGACAGGGCTATGGTCGCATATGCGCTTGAACTGCCTGGCATGGCGCAGCCGGGAAATTTCCATGTACAATTTGATCTGCTGTTTAATGGCGCCTCACCCGCAATAGCGGAGTCATTGGCCAAAAGACTGAAACAGCTCTTTGACGGCCGTGAAGCTATGGGGACGGCAATTGCCCTGCTGGACGCTTCCGCCAGCCAGGTGCATGGCCTGAAGGCACGGGATGCCGGGGTACATTATACGCCCATGCCGGTCGCCCGGTTTATTTGCAGGCAGGCTATCGGGTCATATATATTGCATAACGTCAACGAAACTTCAACAAAATATGTCACGATTGATGAATTCTTCAATAGTGCAAGCCTAGAAAAGCTGCATTCTCTATATTTTACAGTTTTAAAAGATATCAAAATATTCGATAGCTCCTGTGGCAGCGGGGTATTTCTAGAAGCTGCCCTGGATGAACTGTACCGCATAAAATCTGCCGTGCTGGGACGTGCCGATATGCGTTCTACATACGACGATATAGACCGGGAGAGCCGCCTGTCTGAGTGCATGCTAAAGAAATACATAATTGAGAATAACCTGTATGGCATGGACGTCGAGCCTTACTCCGTCGAAGTCGCCTCACTACGGATGATGCTGTTGGGGTCAGGCTCCATGATTCAGC
The DNA here is from genome assembly GCA_963780625.1 of uncultured Methanocellaceae archaeon. Lineage (GTDB taxonomy): Archaea > Halobacteriota > Methanocellia > Methanocellales > Methanocellaceae > Methanocella. The sequence continues at coordinate 21,658 of CAWACH010000002.1, forward strand.
CGAACCTCTCCAGCGACAATGCGCTTTTTACCGGCTTACCTGCGGCCGGCCCCTTTGACATCATCGTCGGCAATCCGCCGTATATGCGCGTCAAGAGCATGTTCGCCGATAGTGAAAAGCTCGAGGGCATAAAGCTGAAAAAAGAGCTTGCGGACAGGATCCATGCGACCGGCTTTTATCGTTATCAGGAAGGTAACTTTAACCTCTATAAACTGTTCCTGGAGCGTAATATTTCATTTTTACATGCCGGCGGCAGCATGGGCTTAATTATACCGTCGTCGTTCTTGAACGAGGCGACATCCGAAAAGCTGCGAAAACATTTGTTCGATACCTGCAGCATAGAGCAGATAGTAGAGATACCCGAACGATCCCGGATATTCAAGGGCGTAAACCAGGGTACTGCCATACTCGTGTTCAATAAATCGGCCTCTGGCGACGGCTTATTTACAATAAAGCTCGGCACAGGCATCGGCGACCTGGACCGGTCTGATAACTCCATATTCGTCGGGTATAAAGAGCTTGATGCGCTGACCGACGGCAGGATGGAAGTGCCGTTATTGCATCAGCCTTCGTTAGAGTGGGGCATGATGGATCGGCTCAAGAATATCCCCCAGTTTAAAGGCTGCAAGGGGGTACCGCCTGTCGGTGAGATCTACATCGGGCACGTCGACGAGACCATTGATAAGGCATATGTCTCGGAAATGCCCACCGGAGACATTTTTATTAAAGGCGTTCACCTGCAGGAATACTCCGTCGACCTTTCTCCGGAAGGAAAACAGCCCAGGTGGGTGAAAAAGAATGACCTGATACATAAGAGGCCGTCGACCTTGTCCGTCATTGACCGGTGGCGCATCATAGGGCGCAATACCCAGAATAAAGCCTGTGCCCGAAGGCTAAAGTTCGCTCTGCTGCCGCCGGGTTACGTATGCGGCAACTCAATAAAACAAATACTCGTGACCGACGACAATATTCATCCTCTATATTTGCTGGGATTACTCAACTCATCGGCATTAAACTGGTACTTTGAGATGTTCTGCTCCCAGAATAACATCCGAAATTACAACATAGAGGCGCTGCCCATCGTCCGGGCACCTGAGAACGTACAGCGTGCTATCGCCCGCGTAGCCGAATTAATAATACGTTCGACCGGCGACGAAAGGCAATTCCTGGACCGGGAGCTGATGGACTCCATGGTATATGAGCTATACTTCATGGGCGATAATCGCCTGGCGGATGTGTTAAACGATAAGCAGAAGATCGACGATATCGGGACGATAAAAAGTATCACTTCGGAAAGAATACGGGAAATATCTGCGGAAGAACGTTTTCAGCTCATCAAAAAAGCTACCTATAAAATTCGAGACTAATGTGCGATCTTTCAATGTAAAGGCCAAAAATTATATTGGAAGGATGCCTCTTCTTAGATGAAGTACCATGAAGCTGACCATCGAAGCCGGCGGCCTGAAACTATCGAATCCTACGATACTGGCCGCAGGAATACTGGGGACAACAGGCGCATCGTTGAAGCGAGTAGCCTCTATGGGGGCGGGCGCCGTAGTCACGAAGTCCATAGGCATAGAGCCAAAATACGGGCACCCGAACCCGTCTCTAGTAAAGCTCGAGTGCGGCTACATAAACGCCATGGGCTTGCCAAATCCTTCTTACAAAGAATTTTTACAAGAGCTTGAGGTCGCAAAAGGGTCCGGCGTACCTGTCATAGCAAGCATATTTGGGGCAAATGAAGCCGAGTTCAGGGAGATCGCGCTGGGGCTGCCGGGCGCATCCGCCTACGAATTAAACGTTAGCTGCCCTCACGCCAAAGGCTATGGGATGCAGGTAGGCACCGATCCGGCCCTGGTAAAAAGTATAACTCAGTCGGTAAAAGGCGCCGTTAAGGCGCCGGTGTGGGTGAAGCTGACGCCCAACGTAACGGACATCACTGCCATTGGAATAGCCGCGCAAGAAGGCGGCGCTGATGCCGTAGTAGCTGTCAATACGCTCAAGGCCATGGCCATCGATATTAATACGGGCTATCCGCTCCTGGGCAACGGCACCGGCGGGCTTTCGGGTCCCGCTATCAAGCCAGTAGCCATACGCTGTGTCCATGAGCTCTACAGTGAGCTCGATATACCGGTCATCGGGGCAGGAGGCGTATCGAACTGGGCGGACGCGGTGGAATTCATGATGGCCGGGGCATGCGCCGTTGAACTAGGCTCCGCAGTATACGAGGATATAGGCGTATTCGCATCGGTCTCGATGGGCTTATCCGACTACCTGGACCGGCATCACATGGAGCTTAAAGATCTAATAGGGCTGTCGCACAGGGTGGTGAAGCATGAGGCCGATCAGTGCTAATATCATAGAGATCATCGATGAGACGTCGACCATCAAGACCTTCAAGCTGGACACGTCCTCCTGGCTAAGGGGAATGCCGGGACAGTTTTTAATGGTGTGGGTGAGAGGCGTCGATGAAGTACCCATGACGATGTCATATGACGATTGCATAACGGTACAAAAGGTCGGGGATGCGACCGGGGCGATGTTCGGCCTAAAAGTAGGCGACTCGCTGGGTATCAGGGGCCCGTACGGGAACGGCTGGGAACTGATCGGCGACGATATTCTTCTTATATCGGGCGGCGTGGGCTCGGCGCCGCTGGCGCCGCTGGCTGAAAAAGCCGCGGCTATAGGGGCAAGGGTGACGACTCTGGCCGGCTACAGGACAAAAGATGAAGTCCATTTCTCAGAGCGGTTCAGAAAGGCCGGAAAAACGATTATAACGACGGATGACGGCAGCTACGGGCAGAAGGGCTTCGTAACCGACCTGATGAAGGACATAGACTTAAATATGTTTACACAAATATATTGCTGTGGCCCGGAAAAGATGATGTACCGGGTGCTGTGCATCCTTGACGAGCATCGGGCGACAGCATGCTCCCAGTTCAGCCTGCAGCGATATATGAAATGTGGCATCGGCGTATGTGGGAGCTGTTGCATGGATCCTGAGGGATTAAGAGTATGCAAAGACGGCCCTGTATTCAAGGGCGATGTGCTCCTGGGCTCGGAGTTCGGAAAATATGCCAGGGATGCAAGTGGTAGGAGGATGAAAATATGACAGTCATTGGCAGGTTTAGGCATAATCACCAGGTATTTACGGGCGAATTGCTGGATGGAAAAGTCCATTCGCTCATAGGCGGCAGGGAATATAAGATCGAGGACGTAAAAATATTACCGCCGTGTACGCCTACGAAGATCGTCTGCGTGGGTCTAAATTATGCGGACCACGCGAAAGAGCTGAAACAGACATTGCCGGATGAGCCGGTACTGTTCATCAAGCCGACATCCAGTGTTCTGGCGACTGGCGAGAATATTATCTATCCGAAGCAGTCTAAGCGTGTCGACTATGAGGCCGAGCTCGCCGTGGTCATCGGTAGAAGAACCAGGCATGTCAAGGCTGAAAAAGCCAAAGACCACATCCTGGGCTATACGTGTTTTAACGACGTGACCGCACGGGACCTTCAGACCAAGGATGTCCAGTGGACGCGTGCCAAGAGCTTTGATACGTTCTCTCCCATAGGCCCGTACATCGTGACGGATATAGACCCGATGGGCCTGGCAATAAAGGCAAAGCTGAACGGCCATGTTAAACAGGACTCCAATACGAAAAACATGGTTTTCGACGTATTCAAGCTCGTAGAATTTATCTCCGGTATCATGACGCTTGAAACCGGCGACGTCATTGCGACAGGAACTCCGCCGGGCGTAGGCCCGATGAACGTGGGCGATGTCATCGAAGTCGAGATAGAAACTATCGGGACTTTAAAGAACAGAGTGGCCTCCTAAGGCCACTATTAATTTATTATTACTATTTTTCCAGCATGAATATAATAATTCTTAGTCATCCAAATATTTAGCAAAAAACAAGTATAATAATGAATAAATTTTTTATGGCTCCCGGCGCCATAGAAATACTTATTATCCTAAGACACGATGTTTATTATTAACTCAAGCGCCTGAGGAACATAACTAATGTATGTTCATGCCGAAATTGATCTATTTCTGTGTCCAGGCGCAACCGATCGAATACGTTAAAACGCCGTCTGGGGGACAAAAATGGGGCAAATAGGGGTTCTTGTGAATGAGCGGAATAAAAAGCTTCTTCGACACCATTATGGGCAGTTCGAGACACAAGAACGAGCCGTTCATGCAAAGGGCAGTCAACCCCCGTGCAAGCGTTGCATATAGCGTGGACGTCCGTTCTAGTCTTGAATCTATCCAGGACGTTAAGAGCATACTGGACGAAGCGATAAGAGAATATTCTGAGGCTGTCAGGCAGAAGCCGGACTATGCTGAGGCGCACTATAATCTAGGCGTAGCCCTGGACGATAAGGGGCTACTCGACGATGCCATACGCGAGTTTCGCGAGGCCGTCAGGCTGAACCCTGATTTTTCAGAGGCACATTACAATCTAGGCGTAGCCCTGGACGATAAAGGGTTAATTGATGATGCGATCAAGGAATACCGAGAGTCATTACGGCTGAACCCCGATTATGCAAAAGCTCATTTTAGCCTTGGCATCGCGCTTGGTAAAAGGAACCTGCACGACGATGCGCTAAAAGAGTTTAAGGAAGCGCTCAGGGTCAACGCGATGTATCCCGAAGTGCACTACAACATGGGCGTCGTGCTGGGAAAGAAAGGCATGATCGACGAAGCTATTAAAGCTTTCCAGGACGCCATCGCGCTAAAGCCGGACGATGCCGAAGCTCACTATAATCTTGGCGTTTCACTCGACTATAAGGGAATGGTAGACGAAGCCATTTTCGAGTTCCGCGAGGCCGTATGGCTGAAGCCCGAGGATTCCGAAGCTCACTATAATCTTGGGCTGGCGCTGAGTAAAAAAGGCCTGTTTGACCAGGCGATCAGAGAATACCGGGAAGCTGTCAGGATCAAGCCGGATTACGCCAAAGCGCATAATAATCTCGGGATCGTACTCGACTATCAGGGACTGATCGACGAAGCCATCAAAGAATATTATGCAGCGGTGACCCTCAAGCCGGACGATGCCGAAGCTCATTATAATCTAGGCGTTGCGCTGATCGATAAGGAAGCCTTTGACGATTCTATCGTTGAATTCAAAGAATCCGTTAAGCTCAAGCCTAACTATGCCGAAGCCCATCTCAAGCTGGGATACGTCTTCTGTAAAAAAGGTTCGCTGGATGATTCGATACGCGAGCTCCGGGAAGCGATCTGGCTCAGGCCGAACTATGCGGAGGCTCACTACTTTTTGGGCGTCGTATTCGGAAAGAAGAACCTGCTGGATGACGCCATCCGGGAATTAAAAGACGCCATCAGGCTGCGTCCGGACTATGCCGAAGTACACTATCATCTCGGGCTCGCCTATGACTGCAAAGGCCTCATCGACGAGTCCATTAAAGAATATAAGGAAGCGCTGCGGCTAAAGCCGGAAGACGTGAAAGCCAGGAACAACCTGGGTGTGGCGCTGGACGACAAAGGATTCTTAGACGATACCATCAAGGAATTCCGGGAAGTCGTCTGGCTGAAGCCCGAGGACGCGGAGGCCCACTATAATCTCGGGCTGGCGCTGAGTAAAAAAGGGTCGCTGGACCACGCAATAAGAGAATTCAGAGAGGCGTACAGGATAAAGCCGGAGTTCTCCGAAGCGTTCTACAACCTGGCCGTGGTCTTCGGCAAGAAAGGGCAGCTGGACGAAGCCATCAGGGAATACCGGGAGGCCGTCAGGCTCAAGCCGGACTACTCCGAAGCTCACTATAATCTGGCGACGGTTTTCAGTAAGAAAAATCTCGTGGACGACGCTATACGGGAGTTCCGCGAGGCCGTCAGGCTCAGGCCCGAGGACGCGAACGCCCACTATAACCTGGGGCTCGTGCTTAATAGAAAAGGCCTGGTGGATAACGCCATACGCGAGTACATCGAAGTGGTCAGGCTCAGGCCCGAGGATGCCATGGCCCATAATAACCTGGCGCTGGCACTGCTCGATAAAGGCATGATCGATGAATCCGTTAACGAATTCTACGAGGCATTGCGTATTAAGCCTGATTACGCCGACGCACACTTTAACCTCGGCATGGCGCTGGACAAGAAAGGCCTTGAGGACGAGGCCATCGCCCAGTACCGTCGGGCGATCATGCTGAAACCAGAAGAGCCTAATGTCCATTACAGCATGGGATTATCACTGATGAAGAAAGGCCTCGTCGACGAAGCCATCAAAGAGTTCCGCGAGGTCATCTGGCTGAGGCCGGACGATTTCAACGCCCGCTTTCAACTGGGTTTGGCGTTTAACGAGAAGAATATGCTCGATGACGCCATCAGGGAGCTAAGAGAAACGGCGACCATGGAACCCAACGACTCGAACGTCCACTATAATCTGGGCGTAGTGCTCGGCAAGAAAGGCTCGCTGGACGAAGCCATCCTTGAATTTAAAGCTGCCATACAGCTGAAGCAGGACGACGTGAACGCGCACTATTATTTGGGCCTTGCATATAACTATAAGGGCTTATATGACGAAGCTGCGGCCGAATTAACTGAGGCGCTACACCTGAAGCCCGATGACGCCAACACCCACTACAACCTGGGCGTGGTCATGGGCAATAAAAGCCAGCTGGACGATGCGATCAAAGAATATAAAGAAGCTCTCCGCATAAAGCCCGACTATGCCAAAGCGCACAATAACCTGGGCATTATTCTGGACTTTAAGGGACTGGTGGATGAGGCTATCGCCGAGTACGTTGAAGCGCTACGCCTGAAGCCCGATGATGCTAACGCCCACTACAACCTTGGCCTGGCGTACGATAACAAAGGCATGGACGACGATGCTGTCAGGGAGCTGAAAGAGACGATCAAGCTGAAGTCCGACGACTCTAACGCGCACTATAATCTTGGCGTCATACTGGGTAAGAAAGGCATGCTGCACGAAGCCATCGAGGAATATAATATCGCGGTCCGCCTCAGGCCTGATTATGCCGAAGCGTACTATAACCTCGGCTTTGCCCTGGACTCTGCTAAGCTGAACGAAATGGCCGTGGAAGCATACAGGAAGTTTATCGACTGTGCACCGCCCCAGTACGCCAGCTATGTGGACCATGCGCGCCAGCGTGTGCATGAAATGGGCGACGCTTGAAAAATTTTAACCGGACATGAGACACATTGACGTTACTCAAAAGTAGCGCTTTGTTGTCTCACTGTCATAATTTGTCTTTTTTAAAAATAGAAAAGGGGGGCTGTACTTAATAATTTTAATATGAGCCCCGCTCGATCTTACCAGCAGAACGGACCGCCGAAGAGGCCCATGGGCCATCCGACGATCGGACCCCACCATCCGGCAAGGCATCCAAGCCCGCATCCGCACCCGCATCTGCACCCTAATCCGCCGAACCATGCACTCGCCGGCAGTGACGCCATGGCCGCGATAACGCCTGCTGCGCCCAACGCCAATAGTTTCTTGAACATACCTGTGTAGTACCTCCTGTTATGTGATGAAATGCTAACTGCAACAATTAATATTGCCTGCTGATTTAGTGAAAATACGAGCTTTTAAGAGCTATTATTAATGGTGCATTTGTATGAACGGTTATTTCGTTAAAATAGCCTGTATTTGAGCTTATTATGTTATTTATTGAAATAATAGGGCGTATTATTGTTCACCAGCTACCACTGGTCTCTCTTCGTTTAGTATCACGGGCTCCGGTCGTAAGCCTTTTTAATTAGCTTCCAGAGCTAGTGATCAAATGTTTTAAAAAAAGATAATTACGGGTTTATTATCTACCAGCATCCGCCCCAGTATGGGAACAGATGTGCGCCAGTCGCGGCGTATCCCCAGCAGCCCCAGCCGGAGCCCCATGGGGCCCAATACGGGAATCCCCCGAAGCCGCGGAACAATGCTGCCGCCGGTAATGTCGTAAAAGCCGCAGTCGCCAGAGCGATGCATGCCGCAAGAAGTTTCTTCATCATATCTGTGTAGTACCTCCTATAATATGGAAATAGCAAAGTATAGCGTTTAATATTGCCTGTAAATCTAGTGAAAATACCGGCCATTATGAGCTATTATTGCTATTACGTTAATAATAACGGCCATTTATTAAAAATAGGCTGAATTTAAGCTTATAATTCTATTTATTAAGCCCCTTATGCGTATTATTACACGATAGCCATCAATGGTGACAGCGATGGTATAAGTATTTTATATGCTAAAAAAGACAGTCGCTTACTAATAAAATATAAGAAAACGGGGTAAATTACCCCGTGAATTGTTTACCAGCATCCGCCAAATCCAAGCCCGAACCCGCAGCCAAACCCGAACGGGCCGAATATACCGAATGGGCCGAATATGCCAAATGGACCGAATGGGAACCCGAATCCACAACCGAACCCAAATGGGCCGCCCCACCACGCCGCCGCAGGAAGCGCCATAACTACCATTGCGCCGAAGGCGATAACTGCTGTTACCAGTTTCTTAAACATACCTATGCAAACCTCCTCCAATAGATAAATATCTCAATATATTGTTTAATATTCCCTGCAAATTAAGTGAAATAAGGTCGGTTTGGAGCCATTTATAATGATAGGGGAATATAAACCGTTTTAATGGAATAATAAGCGTTATTTATGCTTATCAGATTAATATTTACCCTGTTTGTGCCTGGTTTGCCACCACAAAGTCCGCTACCGTGCTTATGCATAGCGTACATGCCGGGCCAGATAATATTTTGTGTTTTTTTAAAGATCACAATGCACAAACAATTAAAAAAGCCGATAAAATAGAAAAAGGGGTAATTGATCCCCCTCCAATATGTTGTTGTTCGGTTTAACAGAAGCCACAGCCCAGGCCGCCGAGGCCAATGCCGTTGACAGTGCTGAATCCGGAGCTAAAGGTCGACGCAGTAGTAAATCCGGACGAGAAGCTGGTGCCGAATGGTACGCCGAAACCACAGCCGAGGCCACCGAGACCACAGCCGAAGCCTCCCAGTCCACACCCGCCGAAGCCACCGAGGCCACAGCCGCCGAAACCACCGAGGCCACAGCCACCGAGACCACAGCCGCCCAGGCCACCGAGACCACAGCCACCGAGACCACAGCCGCCCAGGCCACCGAGACCACAGCCACCGAGACCACAGCCGCCCAGGCCACCGAGACCACAGCCGCCAAAACCACCAAGACCACCGCAGCATTGGGCGCTCGCGGGAAGTATGAATACAGCCGCAGTAAGGACAACGGCGAATACTATCAAGAGTTTCCTGCACATACTCATCTTAATCCTCCTCCATAACATGAGATGTAACACCATGCTGTTTAATATTACGTGCAATAATAACCGATACAGGGTAAATATGGCTAATTTATAGCGATTATAACTATTAAGCAATCATTTGGGGTTATTTTGCTAAAATATGCTCTGGAAATCGTTAATAATCATATCATAGCTCGCTTATGGTCAATGTATCCATGCGTTATTCGATAGTTACTTTTTTTAGGAACGCCACCACTAACCCATAATGGCTTTTATACCAAAAACATCATCCACGCCATACTTTACCTGCCCATAAAAAGGGTTCTGTCAAGTCTTCGGTTGTTTTCATGTCGATTTTGAGTTGTCAAGTTTCGGTTGGTGGAAATAAAAACTTTAAATACTCAGAAATCATTTATTGCCATTCATCAATTATAATATAATCATTGAGTTGGTTTTTGTCTTTCTATCTTTTCGATGGTGACTTTTAGATAGTCGCCTTCTTTGATGTCTTCCAGTTCCCGTATGTCTGATGGGATTGTGATACGTCCATCTTTGATTACTTTTACAGTAGCATAATGTATTGTAGTCATATAATATCGTAGTATATCTACGTATTATGAGTATATAATACTTATGGGTACGTATGCAAGCGAAAGCTTTAATACGTATAATAACGTAGTATAACGTAGTAAATATACGTAAATGAGGGATTGAAAGATGAACAGCATACAAACAACAATCATAGAATCAATCGGAGAAGCGCCAATAAACGTAATGGAAGCCGAATTACAAGAATACCGCATAGACTACCTAGAACACATCTTTGTCAGCGCAGGCAAGAGAAGGCGGTATTAAACAATTTATTTCAGAGGGATTTACAATGTACACAAGTGCTGATAACCTAAGGGAAGAGAAAGGCAAGCAAATCGCCAACACTAAAGGCTGTGTATTCAGAGTAGACGACACCCACTATAAAGTAAGGTCACAAAGCAACAATAGCTTCTACGATGTTGAAGAAACCGAAATCGGATGGAGATGTTCATGCCCCGACCACAAGTTCAGAGGCATGAAATGCAAACACATCTTTGCAGTACATCTAAGCCTACATATACGGAAACAGGCACAACAAAGCATTGTATTATCACCAATAGTTGTAGATGATTGCCCTTACTGTCACTCAAAGAATCTAAAGAAATATGGCATCAGGAATAATAAGAGTGGCGCAATTCAAAGATACCACTGTGTAGACTGCAATAAGACATTCAGCATTAACATAGGCTTTGAAAAGATGAAGCACAACCCCAAAGCAATAACGGCAGCTATGCAACTATACTTTAGCGGCGAATCCCTTCGCAACACCCAAAAATCCCTCAAGCTCTTAGGAACCGATGTATCCTATCAGACAATCAGCAACTGGATAGAGAAGTACACTCTCATAATGAAAAACTACGTAGACAACATAAAGCCCAATGTTAGCAGCACATGGAGAGCCGACGAAGTATTTATAAAAATCAGTGGCGACATGAAATATCTCTTCGCCCTCATCGATGACGAAACCCGCTACTGGATAGCCCAAGAAGTAGCAGACACTAAGTTCAAGCACGACGCAAGAGCAGTATTCCATGAAGCAAAAATTATAGCAGGAAAGAGGCCAGAGACACTAATAACGGACGGCCTACAGTCGTACAAGGATGCCTTTAACAAAGAGTTCTTCAACAACAAAAGCCCAAGGTCGCAACATATCAGCGCAATAAAACTAAGCGGCCAAGGCAACAAGGCAAACAACAATAAGATGGAACGCATTAACGGCGAGATCAGAGACAGAGAAAAGACCATCCGCGGATTAAAGAAGAAAGACACCCCAATCCTTGAAGGTATGCAGATATTCCATAACTACATACGACCGCACGAAGGCTTAGACGGCAAAACACCCGCAGAAGCCTGTGGAATAGAACTAAAGGGCGAAAACAAATGGCTAACCCTAATCCAGAATGCAAGCCAAAAAACAAAAACGAATTAAATTTTTATTTTATAATAATTGTGGATGCGCTTCCCATGAATCTATCTTGTCAAAATTTATTATCCCCGGATATCCATAAAAACTTGAATTTGATGGAAAGTCCTTAATAACCCAATCTAATATGTAAATCTTGTCGATATTATTCTCATTATCAGAGCTAACACTTAGACTTTTAACACTATTTCCATCAAGCAAAATCTCAATCTCTTGATATTCATTTGGATTTAGTTCATTAATTTGAAGTTCAACATAGGTACAATCTAAACCGCCATTTACTATGTTAACCCTATTTGGGTGATATACACTAATATTTTGGATGAGGTTACCCATATCTAATTTAATATAGACATTGTTTGCTGTGACTTTACCAGTATTGTTAATATTCAAAATATACAATTTTTGATCATTAGAAAAATTATATGAGAAATTATCATATTGCCAGGGATATCTTCCCGGTTCATATAACATAACCGGTGGTATAGGATTACTTCCCGAAGGATATTTTATAGGATTAATATCAGTGTAACCACCATGCGGATGCAATAACATAGGATTATTTCCACTAAAAGAACTATCTATACCCCATAGGGTAACATAAACATTTGGCACATTCCCTGTCCATTGGTTAATACTATTACTTCCAACTTGGTTAATATAAGGGCTAACAAAACTTCCAAGTGTCCAACCAAGTATACCCAATATGACCATAAGAGTTCCGAAAAAATATTTATGTTTATCAACAAATAAAATTAGTTTTTCAAAACTTTCCCTTAACTGCATACTAACCAATAGGTTTATTTTAAGAGGGTTTCTATATAACTCTATTCTTACTTTATATAATAAAATATTGTATAATAAAATAACACTAATAATAGGAAGAGGCTTGTAGCATTAGAGTAAAATAAAGCCGATATAAATACAGCAATAACTAGAGATAATGCAATCAAATTTTTAATAACAATCCTTAGTTTCTCATTCATCAACCGATTTTTGACAGCCTTACTCACAACCCATCACCAACCGAAGACTTGACAGAACCATAAAAAGTAATCTATATATAGTTAGTAAGAGTATTGATTCTACAAAAACAGGCCTACATCGGCCGATTTAATCATATTATTCTCATTCAGAGGCATGCCAATGACCGAGTTCCCGAAAAAATATGACCCGAAGGAAATAGAGCCCCGAATACAGCAGTTCTGGGAAGAGGAAAAGATCTTTAAGTTCGACCCGCTCAGCATGAAGCCGACATATTCCATAGATACTCCTCCGCCTACGCTGTCCGGGTATATTCACATGGGACACGTACTGTCCTATTCCCAGGCCGAGTTCGTTGCTCGCTATCAGCGAATGATCGGCAAGAACGTTTTCTACCCAATGGGATTCGACGATAACGGCCTGCCGACAGAGCGCTTCGTAGAAAAAAAGTATAAGGTCAACATACGGAAGATCGGCCGTGAGGAGTTCGTCAAGCTGTGCCTGAAGGAGACAGAGATCGGCGGCGCTAACTACCGGAACGTCTGGACGACCCTGGGAATATCCGTGGACTGGAGCCTGCTATACTCGACCATTAACAAACGCTGCCAGAGGATATCACAGCGGTCATTCATCGATATCTTTAACATGGGCCGCATGGAGCGGCGCAACGAGCCCGCCATCTGGTGTCCCTTATGCCAGACATCGCTGGCCCAGGCAGACGTAGAGGATTCAGAGCCCATGCACTCGTTCCTGAATACCATTAAATTCTCGACCGAGGACGGCAAGGAATTATTGATCGCTACCTCAAGGCCGGAACTGATACCGTCCTGCGTCGGCCTGCTGGTCAACCCGAACGACGAAAGGTATCGTAACCTTGTGGGCACGTCGGCCATCACACCCATATTCAAGGTAAAAGTGCCAATTCTAGCGGACAATAAAGTCGACCCCGAGTTCGGCACGGGCATGGTCATGGTCTGTACCTTCGGCGATAAGACTGATATTGATTGGTGGCGCCAGTTCGACCTGCCCCTGAAGCTGTCTATTACGCCGTACGGCACCATGAACGACAACGCCGGCCAGTACAAGGGCCTGACGCTCGTGAAATGCCGCGAGCAGATACTCGCCGACCTCAAGGACGCCGGGCTACTTCTGGAGCAAAAGCCCACCGTGCACGTCATGAACGTCCACGAGCGCTGCGGGACGCCCGTAGAGTTCTACGTGACGCCCCAGTGGTTCATCCGGATACTCGATATCAAGGATGAGCTGCTGCAGCAGGGCGAGAAAATACAGTGGCGCCCGGAACACATGAAGATCCGCTATGACAACTGGATCAACGGGCTGAAATGGGACTGGTGTATTTCCCGGCAGCGCTATTTTGGCGTGCCCTTCCCGCTATGGTATTGTAAAAAATGCGGCTCAGTAGCGCTGGCCGAGGAAAGCCAGCTACCCGTCGACCCCGTGGCCGCCGCGCCATTACACCCGTGCAAGAAATGCGGCTCAACCGAGTTCGAGCCCGAGAAGGACGTCATGGACACATGGGCGACGTCATCGGTCACGCCGCTGATCAACGCGAACTGGGGCGAGCCGGATTCCATCATCGATAAGATTTACCCCATGAGCATGCGCCCGCAGTCCCACGAGATCATCAGGACATGGCTGTTCTACACGGTCATCAAGAGCTATTTGCATACCCATAGCCTGCCGTGGTCTGACGTCATGATATCCGGCCAGGGCCTGGACCCGAACGGTAAGGCGATGCATAAGTCCAAGGGCAACATCATCGAGCCTCTGCCCATCGTGGAAAAATACAGCGCAGATGCCGTACGGTGGTGGGCCGCTTCCGCCAAGCTGGGCGATGACCTGGCGTTCAAGGAAAAAGAGGTCGTCTACGGCCAGAAGTTCGTGAATAAGCTCTTCAACGCGTCCAGGTTCGTTTCCATTCACGTAATAGACTACAAGCCCGCCGAACCTCAGCTGGAGCTGATCGATAAGTGGCTGCTGACCAAGCTGAACGATACCATCCGGGAGAGCACCGAGAGCTTCGAGCGCTATGAGTATAGCAAGGCCAAAATGCTCATCGAGCAGTTCTTCTGGGGCGACTTCTGCGATAACTACCTGGAAATAGTCAAGGACCGGCTGTACAAAAAAGAGGAGAACGGCGAAAGTGGAAAAGCTGCAATATATACTGTCTATATGGCCCTGCTGAACTCGCTGAAAATGTTAGGCCCGTTCACGCCGCACATCACCGAGGACATCTATCAGCGCATGTTCAGGCAGAACGAGGGCGCAGCGAGCCTCCACATTTCAAGCTGGCCCGTGCAGCACTTCACCTGGTCCGACATCGAGGCGCTAAAGCTGGGCAACATGGCCGTTACCATGATATCAAGCCTCCGTCAGCACAAGAATTCCCAGAACATGGCGCAGAACGCCCCTATAGCGAAAATGATCATCGCGGCCAATGAGCTTGAGGCCGACGTGAAGCTCATTGAAAAAGTCCTCAAGGACACGATGAAGGTAGCCGAAATTACCTATGGGGCTGTCGAGCGCGTGGACGTAATTTCCAATATCGGCGGTATTGAAGTTAAAGTCCAGATCGAAAAATAAAAAAATAGTTCCAGGGCCCGTGAGGGCCCTATTTTTACGGTGTCCTTACGGCCGGCCTTGTGGGCTCCTCTGTTTTCTTAGCCACCCAACTAAATATTATCCCCAGCAGGCCGCCCCATATGCACTGCAGCGACCAGCGCCGATACAATGCCCGTCATGGTCAATGCGACGGGCAAGGCGCCGCCGGCGCTGAGTACTATGGGTATAAGCAGGCCGAAGATGACCCACACTCCCAATAGAAAGACTATGCCCTTTGTGACCGAGTGTATGGTGGGTATGTTCTCGTATATGGCCCCGAAGATCGCGCCTAATATCAGGCCGATGATGGCCATGAACAGCAGAAGCGTGATCATCGCGGTCAGCGAAGCCGCCGCTACTCCCGCTATGGGGATGAGCCCCCCGAAGATCGATCGCACGTCAACGAACGCCACCAGTGATGCCAGCCCGATTAAAGCCATTAGTAATGCCAGTATGCCCATAATAACGCCGGTAATGATGCCGGCTATAGCCCCATCGCCTATGTCTCTTGTCGCCATTTTAAACCTCCCATGCTATTATAACGCCAAATGAGCTAGCTTTTGCCGCTATTCAGGCTAATAAAGCTAGATTTCGTTTAGATTTCGTTAAAAAGGTAATTTGTCTTTTTCTATAAGCCTTGTCCAATTTTAATACAGGTAGGAGCAATGCTTGCTTTCTAAATAGCAAAAAAGAACGCATCGGGCTTTAAAATGAACTAAAGGAACAGCTGAAAAAAGATAATAAAAGAGAGGAAGAAATGAGCTCTTTATTTCTTCCTGTAAGCTACTGCTGCCATCGCGCCTAGTGCTATTAAGGCTACAACGATGGTGAAGCCGGGTGTTGCTTGAGCGGTCGCACTGCCTGCCGGCGTTACTGCTGGCGGCTCTGGAGTTACGCTCATTGCGATACCAGTCTGTACGGATGTCATGGGTATGACCACTCCGGTAAGGCCCTGGTCAGTGACATTCTGTGTAAATATACGGCCGGTCGTCGTGCCATCCGGGTACAGGACTGAATAAGTCGCATTCGTGGTCGTATTTAGATAGTCAAGCTTTGCCGGTATGACCCAGAAGCTGTATGACCCATTGCTGGGCACTATCATAGTAAAAGTGCCGTCTGCCGCCGGGTTGGTCTTGTTGTCAAAGCCGCTGGGGCCTCTGGCGTAGATCGTGAGCTGGCTGGCGCTCGTGATGTTATTGTAATTACTGGCGTCGAAAGCGATGCTGCCGCTCACTGGTATTTGTGCCAGGTTGGCCGCGGCCGTACCGTTATTCGTGCTGATCACTGTCTGTGCATACGAGGGCATAACGAATGCCCCTACTAACAAAATTGCCGTAATAAGCAAAACTAACTGCATTTTAAACAATTTAATCCCTCTATAGTATATTCTCAAATACAAGCAATAAACCTTTTTGTCCTTTTCGGTCTTTCGGTAAATATTTTATGCTACATCGCCCTTACATCAAATCATGAACGACCAGACTAGATACTTCCTGAAAAAACGGTTCGGGGAGTATTACTCTGAGCATCCCGTTAAGGCAACGCCGGGCTTTACGCAGCGGGAATGGGGCTTTTTATTCTATGACGATACGCCCGATAAGTCCCGCCCTTTCCAGATGCATCGGCACAAGTCGTTCAACAGCGTGGCGGAGCTTAATGATTACCTGAAGACCATGGCGCCGCAGCACGCGTACCATTCGGCCGCATATTACCAATATCCCCAGGCGCCCACGATGCCGGAAAAGAAGTGGCTCGGCGCGGACCTGATATTCGACCTGGACGCGGACCACCTGCCGCAAACCCCGAAATCCTACTCGGGCATGCTCGAGCTGGTAAAAGTAGAGATCATTCGTCTGATCGATGAGTTCCTGATGGACGATATGGGCTTCAACGAGAAGGACATGGATATCGTCTTTTCGGGCGGTAGAGGCTATCACGTGCACATCAGGGACGAGCGGGTGCGGACGCTCAAGAGCCCCGAGCGGCGAGAGATCGTGGATTACATTCTCGGTACCGGGCTGACCGGCGACCGTGTTTTTAACAGGTCGACGGAGGTCATAGAAGGCTTCAAAGGGACGAAGACGACCGGCGTATGGCGCATGCGAGGGTTCGATGAGCAAACCGGCGGATATGGCTGGAGCCTCCGCGTTGCCCGCTACATTGCGGCAAAGCTACGGGAAGCATGTGCATTGCCGGATAAGGAAGCGATGGAATATTTAAAAAAATACGGCTTCAAGCCTAAAAGTAATAAGAAAGCATTAGAATCACTACGAGACCCATCGCTGCAGGAAAAAATATTGAAAGAAGGCCGCCTGGAATTGTACGGCAACCTTGACGACTTTTTCAAGAACATGCTGGACGGCACCATCGACCAATTCCGGGTAGACCTGGCGGGAAAGACCGACGAGCCCGTGACGGCCGACATCAAAAGACTAATACGTTTACCGGGCTCCATACACGGCGGGTCATCCTTCGGAGTGATACCCCTTACGAGAAAAGAGCTCGAAACATTTAATCCACTTGAAGATGCCATTATATTTACGGACTCACCCATAAGGGTATTAGTGACTAAGCCCCAGGAAGTAGAGATCAAGGGTAAAATATATCGCGTGAGCGAGGGCGTAGGACGCCTTCCCGAAAACGTCGCTATGTTCCTGATGTGCAGAGGATTTGCGGAATATGAGCCTTGAAGACCTGGTCCTGATATTGACCAAAGAAAGAGAGATCGATGACGTGCAGGAGATAGGCGACTCCTTCTACGAGAGCGCGGCCCAATACATCAGACAGCTCGAAGACTCCAGGAATGAGGCGACGAACTACCGGGAAGCGGACATGCTCAGCGACGAGCTGAAGAACGCCCGCATGGTGCTGGAGGGCATTTTCGACCGGCGCCGCAGCAAGATCATCGATGCCGCGCTCAATACTGCGTCGGGCATCAAGATGGACGTCAAAGGCATTACGATGCGTGAACGCCCGATGTTTGAAGCTATCGTGACGGCGCTTGAGCGGGGGCGGAACGAAATCCTTATACCTATCCTCGAGGCATCATACAAACAAAATCCTGCAAAAAATATATTAGGGGAGACAACCACTAAGGAAAAGCCTGTCGAAAATTCTTTAACCCTTGATAGTCATCTTAGTGAAGACCTCATGATGGTTAAAGTGCTAAAAGACATCCCCCGTTTCGTCGGCGTGGATGGACGGCACTACCACTTATCCAGCGAAGACGTGGTCGTTCTTCCAAAGGCGAACACGCTGGTACTGTGTAACAAAAACGTTGCCATATCCTTGCAAAACGTGGATGCTTCGCAAAACCAATAGGTTTTGCGAGAAACGCTACGTTTTAGGGGTTAACCATTTAAATTCAAACGCAAAAAGGTGAATATCATATGAAGATGCCGAAAAAGTATATGACGTACTGTCCGCACTGTAATACTCATACCGAACATGAGGTGGAAAAGGTCAAGAAAGGAAGGGCCTCCAGCCTGACAAGGATCGAGCGCCAAAAGAAAAGGTCCTTTGGTATCGGTAACCGCGGTAAGTTCTCGAAAGTACCCGGTGGCGACAAGCCGACCAAGAAAGTACACATCAGGCTCAGGTGCCTCAAGTGTAAGAAAGCAATGGTCAAGGAAGGCTTCAGGACCCAGAAATTCGAACTAATAGAAGAGTAAATTCAACTCTATCTTTTTAAAAGGAGTGACATTCATGGAAACTACAAAGAGCAAATTCCTCAAGGTAAAATGCAATGACTGCGAGAACGAGCAGATCATTTTCGGAAATGCGACGTCAAAGGTGGACTGCACGGTATGCGGCAGGACACTGGCTGAGCCCGCAGGCGGCAAGGCAGTAATCAAGACCCAGATCTTAGAAGTTTTAGATTAAGGGGTAATACGTAACTATGACAAAAGGATGGCCCAACGTAGGGGAACTCGTCGTTTGCACGGTCACTAAAGTGGTCGACTTCGGCGCATTCGTCGCACTGGACGAATACGACAACAAGGAAGGCTTGATCCACATATCCGAAGTTGCTTCGGGATGGGTCAAGTACATCAGGGATCACGTTAGAGAAGGACAGAAAATTGTCTGTAAAGTGCTGGACGTCAACCCTAAGAGGGGCCATATCGACCTTTCTTTCAAGGATGTTAATGAGCACCAGCGCCGTGAAACGATCCAGCTCTGGAAGAATGACCAGAAAGCCCTGAAGTGGCTCCAGTTCGTCGCGGACGACGCAAAGGTCCCCGCCCCCGAGCTTGAGGCCATGAAGGACTTGATCAGGGACGAGTTCGGTAATCTCTACGCTGTTTTCGAGGACGCAGTAATAGGCAATCTAAAGCCGATCGCTAAACTGGGCTTCTCCCAAGAGGTCATCGACGCTATCGTTAAAGTGGCTCATGACAACGTAAAGATCCCGTCGGTCGATATCTCGGGATACGTGGACATAGTATGCCCTGTTTCTAACGGCATTGACGTGATCAAGAAAGCGTTGAAGACCGCGAGCACCGTAGACGCCGGCGACGGCATTACCGTCGAGGTCAGCTACGTGGGCGCACCGCGCTACCGCATCAGGGTCGTTGCCCCCGATTATAAGAAGGCCGAGAACGTACTGAAGAACGTCGCCACGGAAGCTATCGGGCAAGTTAGCAAGCACGGCGGCGAAGGCGAATTCCACCGGCATATGGAAGAGGCCAAGTCTTTCCAATAACATGAAGACCAAGATGAAAAAGTGCGAGAATTGCGGCACCTACACTTTTAACGACGTATGCCCTAAATGCGGAGGGAAGACTATAAATCCCGTCCCCGCAAGATATTCTCCTTTGGATGCCTATGGAAAGTATAGGCGTCTTTCCAAGAAGTGACTTTTTACCATGAACGAGACAACGGTCGTCGAATACGGCGAAAAAGCCCTTAACGGGCCCGTCATGATCGTGGGATTACCGGGCATCGGGCTTATAGGGAAACTGGTGGCTGAACATCTCATCAGTGAGCTAAAAGCTGAAAAGATCATCGAAATTTTCTCGCCGAGCTTTCCGCCCCAGGTCAATGTGAATGCCGATGGAACGGTCAAGCTCGTCAGTAACGAGGTCTTCGCCTGGACTGGCAACGAAAAGACGCCGGACCTATTGATCCTCATTGGCGATTACCAGAGCGTGACCAATGAAGGCCATTACGAGCTCGCCGGTATATACCTTGACATCGCGGAAAAATTCAAAGCTAAGAGAATTTATACTCTTGGCGGCTATGGCACAGGTAAGCTTATCGACGTGCCGCACGTGCTCTATGCTGTAAACAAGCCGGAGATCGTGGAAGAGGTCAAGTCCTATGGCGCTATTTTTAATGACGGAGAGCTCACCGGCGGCATCATCGGCGCTTCCGGGCTAATTCTTGGCCTGGGAGAGCTAAGAGGCATAGAGGCCGTATGCTTTATGGGAGAGACTTCCGGATACCTTGTGGACCCGAAGAGCGCGCAGGCAGTACTCGCAGTGCTCGCGAAGGCTCTGAATCTGAATGTCGATATGAAAGAGCTGGAAGCAAGAGCCCAGGAGATCGAGAAGATCATCACCAAGATAAAAGAGCTCGAGCAGCAGCAACAGCCAGTCACCGGCCCGAAGGATTTCACGGCGGAAGACAAGTATATTGTCTAATGCCGACATTATTAATTTTTATATATCTTCATAAAATAGGTCTTTTCTGAAATAGTGCTCTCGACCTTGACGCCATAAGTTACGAACACGCTCTCTTGCAATATTTTGAGCATTTTTGAATTATTAAGGCCAAGGGAATGGGTCGCGTTCATGGTGTAATGGTCGCCGGCATCCTTATAATCGACCGTATCGAACCAATGGGACATCCTGGCATTGATGATCAGCCCATCGATAATTTCCAGCAGGCTGCATTCTTTTAGAGGCTTCTGGTAGTAATACTCTATTGCATATACAAGGGGTTTCTGCGGAGCAACGATTTTCCGTAACTTCTCAATATCCGCCGTTTCCATCAGCCATTCTAAGCATTCTTTTTGGACGAGGCAGGATGAAGGTATGCTGGCATGGCGCATCCATAGCTCCTCTTCCGGGGTTAACTTAGAGTTATTTTCAGAGTTATTTTCGAAGCTTTCCAGTGCGAGCTCCAGGACCTTTTGCTGAGTGTCATATTTTTTTACGTGCTTTTTGAGTAATTCCAGATGTTTCTGTGAAATGGTAGTGCAAATACGATATTTTTTAATGTGCTCAGCCCCGGTATTTAGACTCTTTTTTCAATCTATAAATCTTTCCATGCGCATACTAAGCGATCCATGCGTATATCTAATCCCCCATACGCATGCTGAACATACGCATATGGGTAACCGATTTATTATCGAGTATTATATAGTGAAGATGTAATCTGATCGGTTGTAGAGCAGTATTTCCATTATTGGAATTTGTTCTTTTTCATCCGGATTACAAATGATATAGGGAGCACAAAAGCAGAGTTGCTTCCCATGGTGGACGGTCGTGTTGCCGGCAGTACTTGCTGTAATTATCGGTGCTGCATAATTTTCCCTCATAAAGGGGAGCTAAAGACGATAGGTGGGTTGTATCAATGTTAGCTAGTCATAAACCGGTTAATCTCTTAACGTATAGCATTTTGATCATAGCAGCTTTTATTATCATTTTAAACTACACGTCGATAGCGAGCGCTGCGTCGGCGCCTTCGGTGGTATGGGATCGGAACTTTAGCGATTCGACCGGCGATGTATATATCCATTCTGCCTGGCAGACCAGCGATGGTGGGTATATACTTGCTGGAAGTGGCCGTGACCCCAGCCTATCAACTGTTCATGCTTATCTCATTAAGACTGACGCTAATGGCAATAAGCAGTGGGATAAATATTACGATAAGTACAATGGCATGGCTTACTCGGTACAACAGACTAGTGACGGCGGGTACATCTTTTCTGGTGACGCCGGTGGGGCAGGTACCGGGTTTATGGTAAAAACTGATGCCAGCGGAATTGTGCAATGGGAGAACAAAAACCCCGGCTGGGGCATCTTATACTCTATCGTGCAATCTGCTGACGGTGGATACACCGCAACCGGACCGGTAGTTGTGGTGGGTAAAGGGGATGATGCTAATGTTTTGCTGGTGAAGGCGGACGCCAATGGAAATATTGTCTGGGAGCAGCATTTCGATTACTCCCAGACGTCAACTGGTTATTGTGTCTGGCCGACGAGCGATGGCGGTTATGTCATAGCAGGGGACGTAGATGAAGGCGACGGCTGGATGGGGAAGACAGATGCGAATGGTGTCATGCAATGGGATCAATGGTTTAATGATACCGGCGCTCTGACAGCTGTACAGCAAACCAGGGATGGCGGCTACATTCTCACTGGTAAAAATGCTTTTCAATTGTACGCAATAAAAACTGATTCAACTGGCAAGCAGCAATGGGTATATAATAAAGCTGGCGGAGCGGCCTTTTCGGTCCAGCAGACATGGGATGACGGGTATGTGATCGGTTGTCATCCCGGGAGTACTTACAATATTACTGTTATCAAGCTTGATAATAGTGGTAAAGAGCAATGGACGAAGGCACTTGATTATCAAGAATATAGCCTGGCGGATGCTGGCTCTGTACAGCAGATCGGAAACGGCAACTTCATACTCGGATGGTCAGCCTCTAATGGTAATGTTAGGAACGGAGTTCTGATCAATTTGTCCAGTGACATGACCCCGGTGCCGAACGCGCAGTTCGTATCGGACACGATACCTTCGGTCATGGAGGCAGGCAGCTCTACTACAGCATCGGTCACGTTCCTGAACACCGGTACTAAGCCATGGACTTTCCAGGATAACACGACGCTGGGCTTTGCCCCGGGCTTTGACGGCGGGAAGTTCGGATATACGAAGAACCAGACAGTGCAGATCGCAACCATCGTGAGGCCCGGGCAGAGCTATACGTTTAGTTTCCCCATGACCGCGCCGGCAATGAATGGCACATATTACCCCAAGTTCCAGATGGTCTGGGAGAATCACCAGATGTTCGGCGCTACGGACGATAAGGCCGTTCAAGTCGTGAACGGCACGCCTGACACTAACGTGAACAAGGTCACGCCGGCGCCGACCTCAGGCTCGACGGCAATTGTTTCGTCTAACCCGGCGGTCTCTGCAACACCAGTACCGTCTGCCGGAGCAGCAACTTCGACCACTAAAACTTCGAGCATACCCTGTCTATCGTCAATGGTCTTACCATTGCTAGTCATAGGCACAGTAGCCCTGGGAATGCATAAGAGAAAGAAATAGGACTACTAAATAAAGATACGAAAAACCGTGAGGGGATAATTGATTATCCCCTATTATTTTTTTAAATCCATATTTGATTTATTTAATTCCAGGTACACATCATGTACACGTTATGTTAATCATCGATTTATAAATGTACATACACTTAGAAAAGAGCCAGGCATGGCATAATGAAAATCTAGGGGAAGCATTAGTGGCGCATCGGGGTTCATTCTCATGCCAGGGGGGCATTGAGGCCGAATATTTTATTGGGCGATATCCGGCCGGGTGGATCCCGAAATGCGCCGATGCGAACTATCAGCGCTCGCAAAGGCGTTGAGCCAGACGGTAGATATGAAGGAATTAGAGGCCAGGGCCGCTGATATCGAGAAGATCATTACAAAAATAAAAGAGATCGAGCAGCATTAACCGCCCACCGGCCCGAAAGATTTCAGGGCGGAATACAGGTACATCGTCTAAACCCCGCCGGCTATTTTGTTTTTGTTGTTAAAAATACCAATCCATACGATCTTATGTTTATCCGTGTGCTTTGAGTTTTTGTGTAACATCAGTTATATTATTATTTTTATTTATTTTTACGAAGAGGGACCTGTCAGTGATGCTGGATTCGCATGTATATCCAAAGCTACTAAACGTGCTCTCGCAGATCACCCGGGATATCAGGGAATTATTTAGGCCCAGGCTATGGAATAATTTAATAGTGTAGTGATCGCCGTCATCGGAGTGATCGACCATGTCGAACCAGTTCGCTACCTTGAGATTTATTAAAAAACCTTCAACGATCTCCTTTAATGTTAATACGTCCGCGCTCCTCTGCCAGTAGTATTCGATCGCTTGTGCTACGGGGTTTTGACTTCTTATAAATTCGGAGTAGCTCTCGGCGTCGGCGGTCCTCATAAGGTCTTTTAAGCCTTCCTTTTGGATCATGCATGCCAGTCCCACGTTGCTGCCGATGCGCATCCAGAATTCCATTTCCTTGGACAATTCAGGAGTTCTTTTTGAGTCGTTCACAAGGCTTTCCAGCGCGAGCTCAAGGACTTTTTGCTGGGTATCATATTTTTCCGCAAGCTTCTTTAGAAGCTCCATGTGTTTCTGGGACAGTGTTGTGTGGACGTGGTACTTTTTCATAGACTTACTCTTTTACCGGTTTGATGATAAATTTTGTCATGTACACGGATTGTTCATGTTGTGTTAATCATCGGCCTATAAATGTACACACAATTATAGAACAATCAATATTTTCCCGTTAAGCGTTTTTATCGCTTAAACATGGTCCGCATGTACACACATGTTCACCTTGTGTTAATCACCGATTTATAAGTGTACATACACTATCAGCACAATCAAACGTGGAATAACCAGGAACCGGGGAGTGTAATGGTATTATTAAAAAAATCACTAAATAAGATCACTACGATAACTCCTCGCAAGGTCGGTCGTTGTTTTAGTTCGGTGTTGCTCATTTTACAAAATGAGCGAGTGAGGAGGGCATGTCTATTAATAACCATAGAGTACAGCTATTGCTATCAATATTGTTCGTAGCGTTGATGATCATTATAATAACGCCTGGCGCATTCGCCACGACCATAACGGTCAATTCAGGAGATTCCATCCAGGCCGCTATAAATTCTGCAAGCCCCGGCGATACGATACAAGTGAACAGCGGCACCTATGTCGAGAACCTGGATATCGATAGGTCCATTACGTTGACCGGTATCGGTTTACCGACGGTGGATGGGTCAAATCAAGACAGCATTTATGTCATCGAAATTGACGCTGATAATGTAACTGTTCAAGGGTTCAACGTTATTAATGATGTTTACGGCATTTACGTAGGTTCAAATAATTGTAATGTGACCGGAAACAAGATCAGCTCAACTCAGTACGGCCTAAATCTATACAATGCATATAATACTAATGTAACTGGAAACAACGTCGATCAGAATTCCTATGAGGGTATTTATTTACAGGACTCTAACAACAATACGATAAGCGGGAATACGGCAAACAACGATGCCAGCGTGGGCATTGACATTCAGGGATCGTGTAATAATACGATCACCGGGAATACGGCCAATGACTCCACAGGCGGCGACGGTATTACCATAGGGACATCGAGCGATAATAACACTTTTATCGGGAATATCCTGTGCAATAACAACAGATATGGTATTGAGTTGTCAAAATCTAATGATAGCAACGTGACCGGGAATCTGGCCTGTAATAACGGCTACGATGGCATGTATTCTTATTCGGCGAATGGCACCAACTTTGTTACTGGAAACACGATGAATAATAACAGTGGGAACGGTATATCATTATATTTATCAGACGGCGCCAACTTTGTTACGGGTAATACAGTCACGAACAACTTGAATAATGGCATAGAGCTCAGTAGTATCTATAACGGTAATGTTTACGATAATATCGTGGTTAATAATTGCATTGATAGCACATCCGCTTTTGGCATCGGCATATCAGGCGCTCTTTCGGAGAACGATCAATGCCGGCTGATTAATAACACTGTTACTGGCAATGTAGGGTCTATTGGTATTTTCCTGAATCAAATGTCCAATGGCCTGATATTGTCAAATCACATTAATAACAATGTTGGGAACGGCCTGTATATCGAAAATTCTAAGGATATCACGGTGACCGATAACCAGCTTGACGCGAACGACCAGGGCATTTATGTGGCAAGTCTACTAGATGCTTCCGGCCACACCTATTCGTATAATATCAACATATTGTCTAACGTTATTACGGGGAGCAACAATGATTGTGGCTTATACTTGCAAAATACGAACGATAGCCTCGTAAAGGACAACATCATACAATCTAACGCCCTACAGGGTATTTATATCACCTCTACTAGCGGAAGTAACAACAACCATGTGATAAATAATACGGTTACTGGCAATGCCGGGACCGGTATTTATCTTACTAAATTATCTAACGGCCTGATCTCGTCGAATCGTGTTAATGATACTACTCAAGATTCCGGAATGATCATGAGTAATTCTCACGATATTACCATCTTCGATAATCAGGTAAACAATAATGACGCCGGAGTGGCTATAGGGGGCACACTCGACGCTTTCGGGAACACTAATTCGTATAACATAAATGTATCGTCTAATGCTATCACCGGAAGCATCGACGGGTCTGGCTTAGTAATATCTAATACGAACGAAAGCCTCGTTAAGGACAACGTGGTCCGATCGAACGGCCATAACGGTATTGATATATCATCGGATCATGGGAGTTACGATAACCAGGTTATCAATAACACGGTAACGGACAATGCAGTATCTGGTATTAATCTTTTGAAATTAAATGCTGGCCTGATCAACTCGAATCACGTTAATAACAATGTAGCATGTGGAATATATGTATGGGATTCCCATGACAGTCTGGTGACCGCAAACCAGCTTGACAAGAACGACGAAGGCATTCATCTGTACGGTAAACAGGTCGACACCGATTCGTATAACATGAACGTAATGGCCAATACCGTCACGGGATGCATAAACGGGCCTGGCATAACCATATCAGAAACTAATAACAGCCTCGTTAAGGACAACGTGGTCCAATCTAACAATGCAGACGGTATACGTGTAATGGCCAATGTGGAGTGCACAAAAGTCCAATTAAATAATAACACCGTTACCGACAACAATGGCAACGGAATTGACCTTTACAAAGTATCCGGCAGCCTGGTTTCCGGGAATCACGTAAATAATAATGGGATCAACGATGGCTCGGGAATCGTAGTTGGAAATTGCCGGAATGACGACGTGATCGGCAATCAGCTCGACCAGAATAATTTGGGGATCCGTGTGGTCGGCTCGGCAGACAGTTCCGGCAATACGGATTCGTATAATATTAACGTGTCGAGTAACACTATTACCGGCAGCACCGGCGGGTCGGGGATAACCTTAATTACGACGATCAATTGCGTCATACAGGATAACGTTCTGCAATCCAACGCCGGGAATGGCATCGTTTCATCGAGTAATACCGATCCCTTGCATCCATATATGGGGAACAATCAGCTCCAGATGGTAAACAATACGGTTATCGACAACGGCCAAAATGGATTCGAGCTGCATACATTATACAATTGCACGGTCTTATCGAACCACATAAATAACAATGCTTTTGGCGGAATATTCTTTGAGGGCTCTCACGATAGCCTCGTGACAGATAACCAGCTCTATAATAACACAAATGGAATAACGTCGTACGACGACTGGAGCGCAAAGGGTAAAAATGACTCCTACAACATGAACGTGTCGTCAAACGTTATTACCTCCGGCGCTATCAATCAATCGGGTATAGGGATAAACGGGAATAACAGCGTGGTAAAGGATAACGTCATCCAGGCCAGCGGTAACGGCTTTGGCATAAATATCGGTTCGGCTAGCGCGGGCGGTAATGAACAGGTAATAAATAACACGGTTACCGGTACGGCCCACACAAGCGGAATAATATGCTGGTACTTATCCGACGGGCTGATCTCCTCCAATAGTGTCACCGGCACTCAGATAGCGATAGATCTATTATGTTGCCACGATGACACCGTGATATATAATGTGGTCGATAAAAATGGCGGCGGCATCGCAATGTCCGGTAATAGCACGGCAGGCGTAGCCGAATCGCATGACCTGAATATATCATATAATACGGTCACAAACGGCATTAAAGGAGCGACCGTCGATGGTAACGGCATAATGCTATATCAGACGAATTACAGCCTTATAAAGGGCAATACTATCAAGTTTAATGCCGGAATGGGCATAAGCTTCGCCTCATACAATGTATCTTCGGCTTTCGATAATATAACGGAAAATATCATAGCCAATAATACCAACTTAGGCATAAATGCCGGAGCATCCGACGGTAGCTGTGTCTTTTGGCTGAATTCTATCTCCTGTAATAATTATAACGGGTCTGCCTATGTTGAAGTCTATGATAACCAGACGAAGCCGAGCCATTGGAACACTACCGTAAAGATAGATTATACGTATAAGGGAAAACTGCAAAACAATTATACGGGTAACTATTGGGGCGAATACCAGGGCCTGGACCAGAACCAGGATGGTATCGGCGACACTAAGTATTACATCGGCTGCTGGGACGTAAAAGATAATTACATTTACGATTATTACCCCATGATCCAGAAAGCCCTGGCTCTCTCGGACGTCAATTCGGACGCCCAGGGTACGATGTTCCGCTCTTTCCTTAATCATTCGGGCGTCTACAATGACGGCGGGATACACCCCGGCAATTCGACGGTATGGATGATCAGTTCGATAGGGGCATGCTGGTCTTCGCCTGTGATCAATAACGGCATTATCTATGTCGGGAACGATAATGGGGACGTCTATGCGTTCAATGCATCGACAGCCACACAAGTCTGGAAACATGCCCTGGGCAGCAGTGTAGAGACTACACCGGCTGTCACGGATGGCATGGTCTTCTTGGGTTGCTCCGATAAAAAGGTCTATGCTTTAAATGCAGCGACAGGTGACGAGGTATGGAATTATACGACCGGCGGTGTTGTGTCACAAACGAGCCCGGCAGTGGATTATGGCATCGTCTTCATTGGAAGCAATGATAAGAAGGTCTATGCCCTTAATGCAGCGACAGGTGTCCAGGTCTGGAACTACACCACCGGCGGTAATGTAATGTCCTCCCCGGCGGTCGCCAACAGCATAGTCTACGTCGGAAGCAATGATAATAAGGTCTATGCGCTCGATGCCCTCACAGGCACTCAGGTCTGGAACCATACGGTCGGAGGCTCTGTCGAGTCTTCCCCCGCTGTGGTAAACGGCCTCGTCTATGTCGGGAGCGATGACAATAGCATCTATGCGCTAAATGCCACAACGGGCGTCAAGAAGTGGAGCAGATCAACCGGAAACGTCGTCCGCTCTTCTCCGGCGGTCGCAAATGGTATTGTCTATATCGGGAGCGACGACGGGACCGTTTATGCTTATGATGCAGTGACGGGTGCAGACAAATGGTCCTATCCGACATCCGACGTAATACGGTCATCACCCGCAGTAGCTAATGGTATCGTATATATTGGCTCCGAGGATGACAACGTTTATGCGCTGGATGCAGTGACAGGGGACTATATATGGGACTATGGGACCAGCGACAAGGTGTATTCATCGCCGATCGTTAATAATAGCACGGTCTACGTAGTGAGCACCGACGGCAATATTTATGCCATTGGAAATAATGCTAATTCGCTTACATCCATATTCTCGGCGGACGTTTACGGGTCCAATGTGCAGTTCACAGACCTGAGCACAGGTAACCCGACGAGCGTGCTGTGGGACTTTGGCGACGGCTCGGCAGGCAGTACCATAGACAACCCGTTCCACTACTATAATTCGGCCGGGACCTATCATGTGATGCTGGAAATATTCAAAGGCACGAAGTCGACCTCGAACTTTAAGGACGTCACAGTGGCGGACGCGCCGGATACGACGATCAGCTCCGATACCGGAGGCATGATGTACCGCTCGTACCTCAACCATACGGGCGTTTACGACGACGGCGGGACCCACCCGGCCAATGCGACCAGGTGGACAGCATCGACAGGCGGTATCGTTCTATCTACACCTGCGATCGCAAACGGCCTCGTCTATGTCGGAAGCTATGACGGAAGGGTCTATGCGTTCGATAACTATACGGGTGCCGAAGTATGGAACTATACTATCGGAGGTCCGGTACGGTCATCTCCCGCCATAGCGGGCGATAATGTCTACATCGGCAGTACAGCGGGCAAAGTCTTTGCGCTGGATGTCTTGACGGGTGACGAAGTATGGGACCATGCGGTCGGAAGCGGCGTCGAGTCTTCTCCGGCTGTCGCAGCCGGGGTCGTCTACGTAGGGAGCGATTCAGGTAATGTCTATGCGCTTAATGCGGTGACCGGTGACGAGATATGGAACGCTACGGCCGGCAACTCGGTTATATCATCCCCCGCGGTCGTAGACAATGTCGTCTACGTCGGGGACAATAATGAGTACGTTTATGCATTCAATGCGACGACGGGCATCCAGATATGGAGCCGGTCGGTCATAGGCTCGGTATGGTCCAGTCCGGCCATCGATAACGGCGTCCTATACGTCGGTACCTATGCCCATCTGCTCTATGCGATCGATGCCTCGACCGGCGCAATTTTACGCACCAGCCCGATTGGCGGCGGCCCATCCTCTCCGGCAGTAGATAACGGTATCGTATACATCGGAGATAACGATGGCAAGATCTTCGCCTACGACGCCGGGACCGGTGCCGAGGTGTGGAATTATGCGACCGGATATGCCACAGGTTCTCCGGCAATAGCCAATGGCATCGTCTACATCGGAAGCGGGGACCATGGCGTCTATGCATTTGATGCAGCGTCAGGTGTCATGTTGTGGAATTATACGGCCGGCGATATGCTGGAGTCAGATCCGGTAGTCTTTAACGGTACGGTATATATCGGCTGTAAGGACAACAAACTCTATGCAATAGGCTCAGTGCCGGGATCAACGCCGACTTTAACGGCTTCTTTCACGGCTAACCAGAGTTCGGGACCGGCACCGCTGGACGTGCAGTTCACCGATACGAGCGCAGGCGGCCCGACGAGCTATGCATGGAACTTTGGCGATGGTAGTCCCATTGCCACAATTGCGGACCCTGTATATGAGTTCGGGGTTCCGGGGGACTATACCGTTACGCTGACGATCGGCAACAGTACGACACTGCAGACTAGCACCACCCAAACGACTATACATGTAAACGAGCCGCTCGTACCGCTTAAAGCTTCTTTCACGGCCGATCCGACCACAGGCCCTGCCCCGTTAAATGTGCAGTTCACTGATACAAGCACGGGCGGCCCGACGAGCTATGCATGGGACTTTGGTAACGGGGACACATCCGCTGATCGCGGACCCGCTCTATGTGTTCGGAAGCCCGGGCGATTACACGGTTAAGTTGACTGTCGGAAACAGTACTACACAAAATGACGACACTACTCAAATGAACATACATGTCGATAGTGCGATCCCCACTCCATCATATACGGTAACGTTGAAGCAAGGCTGGAATGTCATGTCGGAGCCATTGGTGCTCAATAGTGCATATTCGAGTGTCGATGGTTTCTTCGGACCCGCTATGAATAAGATCACCATTATCTGGGGTTATGATGCCGCCAACGGTAAATGGCATAGCTATGTGCCGGGAGCATCGGGTAATGACTTGTCGACCATTGATGAGAAGTCCGGTTATCTGGTACTGGCTACTGCGGATTCAAGCTTTACCGTTTATGGCTCTGAGCCGGGGACTGAAACCATTCACCTGTACAGCGGTAATGGTGGTTGGAACATGATCGGGCACCCAAGTGAGAATACTAATACGGCTGATGCTGAGTTTAATGATATTGCCCATGATTTTAATATTATTTGGGGTTACGATCGGTATACTCAGACCTGGAAGAGCTATGTGTATACGGCATCCAGTAATGATCTGTCGAGTGTTGCTCCAGGGGATGGGTTCCTGGTATTGATGGATAATGATGCAGATTATACGGTGGGATAAAAAATGAGTATTGTGAAAAGTATGGTAAAAATATCGGTCACCGCAAGTGTAGTATTGCTTGTGCTGGCAATGGTATCGTCGGCAGCCTATGCCCAGATGCCGAGTTTCCCCATGAGGCTGGACATAACAATAAATGGGATGCCCGGCAGCTCATGTCACTTGCAGGTGTATAACGCATCCGGCATTGTGTATGATAATCCTTCGGCCGGCTTTCGGCGGATAACATACAGGTCAATGGTAATGATGGAAGTACGATCCATTATCATATAGATGGGAGGGATACTGGTGTTACCACTACGTTACACCCGGCAGGTTATGCTACTGTAACCCTGGCTTATCCTCCGGCACCGATAACGCCTTCGCCCTCGCCGTCACCGTCTCCATCCGCGACGGCGAATCCTACCGGCGGCGGTTCATTCAACTATGGTAACGGCGGGATCGGCTCGGTAACGCCGACTCCATCCATCGTGGCAAGTATATCGCCTTCGACTATAGCGACAGTCGAGCCTACGTCGACGCCCACGATAACGCCGACACCTACGCCGACACCGGCACCCTCGGCAACTGCGACGACGGATACTGGTTTCCCGTGGTGGCTGCTGTTAGTATTCCTGGTGGTCATCGTCATCGCAGGTGCAGCATACTGGATGTTCTTCAGGAACCGATAAAAAGGCATTTGGGGATAACATTTTGTTATCCTCATCAATTTTTTAATAAAAATATCGTTTTATCATTAAACGACATCAACGTGAAAGACAAGTACATCGTCTAATGCCGTTCTTATCTTAAACCGTTTTTAGCGTGGTTAATTCGTTTAATCGTCGGGTAACGCTTAATGTATATTTAATTTTATAATATTATCTGTATAGCTTATAGACTTCGGCATGGAGGTGAACCAAGATGTGTGATTCCTGCGGCTGCGGCAAGAAGCCCAAATAAGATCATTTTTGAAGCGAGGGTCCGGCCCTCTCTTCAACTAAGCTACTTTTTGATATTGGTTACTTTTTAAGAACTAAATACCATAATTCATTCATGGATCTCCCTTTTCGATAAACAATGATGTCCTCCACGAATGTGAATATACTACTTCACGAATGCTGTATACCTCCGGATCCGTTTTATTAATCGTTTTATCATCGGGAAAACTTAAGGTGTCTATATTTTATATCCGGGATAGTCATGGGAGGTGTGAACCGATGTGCGAAGACGATTGCGGCTGCGGTAAGAAGCCCAAGTAAAAAGAAGTGAGGGCGATAAAAGCCCTTCGAATAATTTTTTATTCGCCTAATAGATCGATTCGAGCTGAGATCATCTTCAGCTCACGGCGGCGCTTTTCCAGATAGTTGTATACCGCCCCATGTGGCGCCCCGTCAAGCAGCATATCTATCGCCGCTCTCGTCGTGGTCAGCTGTTCTGCGTCACCGATCATGCTGATGGTCTTGCCGTAGACTGACACTCTGGCGCCGCTCATTTGTTCTATGACTTCGCGGGTTTTGCCGTTCTTGCCGATGATACGTCCTTTCACTCTCTTGAGGTCGGAGGGCGAATCGCTGAACTTGGATAGGTCAATAACGTCCAGGATGAGGTCTTCGCTGTCCAGAAGCCTTAGCGCTTTCTCAGGGCTGAATCCCCTGGCGATGGCCTTGATGACTTCAGCCGCCTTGAGCGCCTTCATGGCATCCCCTTCCGATTCCACTATTACGACCCCGCTCTCGCTGTCGACGTTTAAGGACACTCCGGTCTTCTCCTCTATGATCTTTTTGACGTTACCTTCTACGCCGATGATGGCGCCGATCCTGTCCTGCGGGACCTTAATGTGCTCTTGCATAATGATCAATCCTTTTTCATGATGAGTTCGTTGAGGCTTTCTTCGCTGGCAGTCAACGCCCAATTTTTTGAAATATCTTACAACGTTCTTGATATCCCGCGCTAAGAACTCGCGGGACATCGGATGTTCAAGCATAACCGCCTGGCCCATGTCTATAATGACCGGTTCATCTTCATATAGAAGTATGTTATACTCGCTTAAGTCGCCATGGACCAGCTTTGCAGTTTGATATAGCAACCTCATGTATTGTGCTATGGTGTCGTATGTGCGCTGAGGCTCTGCAGGCTTTATGTCTTTAAGCCTGGGGGCTGACACGCCGTCCTTGCCGATGAACTCCATGACCAGGATGTTTCTCTCGGAAGTATACGGCTCCGGCGCTTTTACGCCTGCCTCTCTGGCCCTCTCCAGGTTCCTGTGCTCTTTTTTTGTCCAGGCGAAGACGATATCCTTTTTCGAGCTTCCTATATTCGAGAAACGGGGATCTCCAATAAGGTAATTCTCCATGGACCTGAAATCGCTGGTGCTTATGCGGTATATCTTTACGGCCAGCTCACGCTCGTTCTCGCCGATGGCGTGGAACACGTCGGCTTCCTTACCCGTGGAGACGACTCCTCCGAAAGCTTTAATGATGTTTTTACTGGCCATCGTATAGAGGGTCTTCAGCGTCGGCACGTCAAATACGCCGCTCTCCAGCTTCAGGTCGTTCGAGTCCTTGATCTTGGAGCGATAATCGTCGATGCGCTTATCCAGGCCCCTCATCTTTTTATCTTCATCCATAATTGTCTGCCTTTATTTTAACAGCGATGATACGCACATGCGTACGCTGTCTTCAGAATTATGCTTTGGCGTCCAGCCGAGGCTTTTCATTTTTTCTATGGAAAGGCCCATGAACGGCACGTCGCCCTTCCACCCTCT
This sequence comes from uncultured Methanocellaceae archaeon, assembly GCA_963780625.1. Lineage (GTDB taxonomy): Archaea > Halobacteriota > Methanocellia > Methanocellales > Methanocellaceae > Methanocella. Next base: position 56,152 of record CAWACH010000002.1, read on the forward strand.
GTCTCCGCCCGTATATTCGAATTTTACGCCTTTCAGGCCCATTCTTTCGGCAACTATCTTAGCTATGCCGGTCACGTCGATGCGGTCTTCCGAGCCGATGTTATATATGTTGACCGGCTCATTACTTTTTTCTGCGGCAAAAAGCATTCCATCCACGCAGTCGTCCACGTAGAGGTACGATTTTGATTGTTTACCGTCGCCCAGTATGGTTAATTTTGACGGGTCTTGCTTCAGGCGGGATATAAAATCGAATATCACGCCGTGGGTGCTGCGGTCGCCGATGATGTTGGCGAACCTGTATATCCACGATCTCATGTCGAAGGTGCCGCAATAAGCGCTGATCAGCGCCTCGCTGGCAAGCTTTGAAGCCCCGTAAAGAGAAATAGGCTTTAGCGGGCCGTAATTCTCCGGCGTCGGCACGACTGTGGCCTCGCCGTATATCGTGGACGTCGAAGTGAATGCAATATTTTGGACGTTATAAGCTCTCATCGATTCCAGCACATTATATGTAGTGATAATATTCTGGCGCAGGTGCACCTTCGTATCCCGGGCACCGAGCTTCACGTCGGGGTTGGCCGCTAGGTGAAATACCATGTCGGCGCCCTGAAGCTCTTTTATGATATGGTCGCCCGATATGTCGAGCTTGACAAACATAAAACGATCGTCGGGAAAATGGTGCTCGATAAACTCCAGCCTGCCCCCGGACAGGTTGTCGATTACCACCACCTCGTTATCCTTTTTCAATAAACGATCGACCAGGTGGCTGCCTATAAATCCGGCACCGCCAGTTACCACGTATTTCATGTAGCATGATTACTACCGTGTTCATTTAATAATTTATGGTATGCCCGGACATCGAAAGCACTAATACGGATACACATTATAGGTAATATGAAAATATCCATAAGTTCGGTGGGATGATCATGAACGATATCTGGAAGCTTTTAGCGGCTGCAGTCGTTATATTATTATCAATTGCCGCCCTGGTATCTTCATTTGACTTTTCTGGAAATGCCCTGAACAGCGGGCATGTCGGGACTCTTTTTGTTTCGGATAACAGCACGGGTAATGGCACCTTCTATGGTAGCGGTAACAATAATGGAGTTGCAGGCCAGGGAAGTTCCCCGAACGGAGGAACATATACCGGTAATGCAAATGTCGGGCAGTCGGGCCCCATAGCGACCAGTTCCGGGGATAGCTTTGACCTAAGTATCCTGAAATTTTTCGCCGGAGTTATCAGCTATATGGCTTCGGGCATTTCCGGTTTCGCTCCGTGGCTTTCGTCGCCGCTCAACGCGGCCGCATCATGGCTATCCCCGCCGCCGAACGCTCCGGCGGACGTGGTGCCTGCCGCAACGGTCCCGGCCATCGCCAGCCCGGCCGTGGCGGCAACATACGATAATAACATGAGCCTGTTATTCATGGCCATTCTTATGATCGTCGTTTTTGGCGCCATAGGCATCATACTGGTAAAAAGATACCATCTTTCACCCTTACAAAAGCCTGGAGAAACTGACGCCGCCGGACAACCAGTGGAAGATATTCTGGGTTCTTTCCAGGGCGCATACAAATTACAATTTCCGGATATAGGCGATCCATTTCCGTCATTGTGGGGTGCCGGCGAGCCCCTGGCTATCGCTATCACCGACAAAGACGGGGAGCCATGCGAAGTGTCAATCGCCGTCGATGGGGAAGAACAAAACCGGCTTACGCTCGAAAACACGACCATCAACGTCGCAATGATACTGGAGAAAGGTAAGCACCGCATTTCCGTCAGCTCCGCCGGCCGGGAAACGTCCTGGGCTGACATACGCATCGTGGATTATCGTGAAGAAGTGGTCAGCCTTTTCAACACAATGTTCCAGAGCTTCAAAGTCGACCATAGCGTCATAGAAGAGATGACCCCGAGAGAGCTCGAGCAGGCGGTCATTGGCAGCTTACCGGAAACAAAACGCGAAATGCTGGATGAGGCGGTATCGGTTTTCGAGATAGCGAACTATAGCATTCATCATATCAGGCGTCATGAGTACGAGCGGATGTACATTTCAAAGATCAACGTAATCTAGAGTGGGATGATACGGATTGGAATTAGAGGATGAGGGCATAAACGGCATGCCGACAACGAAGGCGATCACAAAAAGCATCCTGATCGACGCAGGATACCGTACGGTAGCCCTGATAATATTCATGATCATTGCCGTATTCCTTTTTTATGGGAAAACGGGGATAGTCCCGTGGATCGATACCTCGATATTTTTCATACCGGCAGTCGCAGGCGCGATCATGTTATATATCGCAACAATGGCAGGCCTGCTGCTGGCGGGCAAATTAGCCAGGCCGATAATGCTCGCTTTATCGGCTTTTGCAGTTACCGTCTTTCTTGCGCTATTTTTCTTGCTCGAACGGCAGTGGCCTGACTTTAATGGCCTCGCGATACCGATTTTCCTTGTCGGAATAATGTTAGCCGCTAATGAGCTGCTGAAAGCTTATTCAGAGTTGACGGGCATTGTCTCCAGAGCAGGGGTCATCATTGCCCTGGGCTTTTTCCTACAAAATTTACTCTCGGCATTTCATAGCCCCGAAATGGCACAGCTGGGCTTCATCATATTTATAGGCTCGACGGCGGCCGCGGTGATCTCGATGCTGGGGCTATTCTATGGCCATAGTAACCCCATTCTATCCTACGCAGGAAAGTTCTTTAAAGGCACTTACGGCGCCCTTCAGGTAGGCGTTCTCGCCATTCTTCTAATGGCATATTTCATTTATGCCCGGCCATACTTGATCGGGCTTGCGTCCATCTGGCTGGTAGTGGTCGAATGGCTTATCATGTGCTGCGCCGTCGCCGTTATATTTTTCCGGGCAAGGGCGTATATGAAGTCCATCGGCGAGCTACGCCGCTTCGGTGACGGCCATGCAGTTGCCGGAAAGCTACACTTCAATAAGGAAGATATCGAGAGAGCCGCAGCCATAGTCGAAGAGTTCGTGAAGAGCGGGAAAAAAGAAGGCCTGGTCGCCTGCGTCGCAATAACCCTCGTCGAGAACGGGTCCTCAATAGAGGAAATTGGGCGAGCCCTGGAGCCCATCATTAATTATACGGATGAGAGCGAGCCATGGCTATTGCTAAAATGGGCTGCGGGAAACATACCAGAATCCAATCGGTGCAACAGGCAAAAAGTAGCGATGGCCGTGATAGATGCAGCGGCTACGATGGTCAAGCCGACCCAAAATATCAAAATGCCCGCGGGCGCTAATGCCGCGGACTTAGCTGTTTAATATCATTAAGGGATGAGCGAGTGTGGAAGCAGATATGGATTTCAATGAATTTAAGACGTCCTCCGAACGCATTCTCAGGTCTACTGGCAACGTGTTCGTCGGCGATGATATAATACTTAAAAAAATGTTGTGCGCCGCCCTGGCGGGCGGACATGTGCTCTTCGAGGATAACCCGGGGCTTGGAAAAACGCTGCTGGCAAAAGTATTCGCTAAAGTATCCGGCTGCGTCTGGGGCCGGGTCCAGTTCACCCCGGACATGATGCCCGCGGATATCCTTGGTACAAGGGTGTGGAAAAACGACAACGGGAGCTCCAGGTTCGAACTGGAACGAGGGCCGGTGTTCACGAATATTTTACTGGCGGACGAAATAAATCGTGCGCCTCCGAAGACGCAATCGGCGCTTCTCGAAGCGATGGAAGAAAAGCAGGTGACCATCGAAGGGACAACGCATATGCTCGGGAAGCCGTTCTTCGTCATCGCCACGGAAAACCCTATCGAGCTCGAGGGCACGTTCCCGCTGCCGGAAGCACAGTTGGACCGGTTCATGCTAAAACTATCCACGGGCTACGTCCGGACAGTAGAGCTGGAAAGCGAGATATTGAGCCGCAGGATACAGTGGAAGACCGACGATCCGATCAATATGGTCAGGCCCGCCGTCAGCCAGGAACAGTTCGTGGCCATGCAGACGCTTGTGGAATCGCAGGTCTACGTCGACAGGCAGATCATGGACTATGTAAGTAAGATCGTCAGGGCGACGAGAGAGCACCCGGCAATAGAGGTAGGGTCCAGCCCCAGGGGAGGGCTTTCGCTTTTGAAACTATCGAGAGCACATGCGGCCATGTGCGGAAGGGACTTCGTCACGCCGGACGACGTTAAAATATTCGCCGTCGACGCGCTATGCCACAGGCTCATACTAAAGATAGAATACGAGATAGAGGGTACCGCCACGCCTCAAAGTATCGTCAACGATATCGTGGCCGGCATAGAGCCTCCCAGGGACTTTATGAAGCGGTAGGGACAACATGGAGTTAACGAACCGGGCCGTGGCTGACATTAGCCTCTTTTTATTGTTATCGATGGCCGGAGTAGCGCTGGGGAACGTTGTTTTTCTATATTTATCCCTCCTGCCTCTTTTCTACGTCATCGTATCTTTGACTTACCACAGGCCTTCGGGCATTAAGGTCACCAGAAAAGAAACTTCTGCAACGGCGTGGGTAGACCAGGGCTTACAGGTATCGCTGACGGCGACGGTCGATAGCGGCACAGGCATCGTCACAGTTGCCGATGTGGTGCCGGAACATTTTGAGCTGATACGGGGTAATAACTTTCACGTATTCTGGAAAGGAAAGGCGAACATCAACAGTGATATCTCATATGAAGTCCGGTGTACCCGGAGAGGCATGTATGAGCTCGGTCCCGTAAAGCTCGAGGCTATCCATCATTCATGGCTCGAACAGACCGCATTCGGATCCGGCATTGACAGGACAGGATTGATCGTCAAACTCAAGCCGCTAGGCTTAAAAAAGATGCGCGACCCCCGGCTACTGTCGAAAATGCCTACGCCAATGGGCGCTCTTTCTCGCGTCGGTATGAAGACTAACGACTTCATGGATATCCGCCCATACAGCCACGGAGACCCGTACCGTTCTATTAACTGGAAAGCGACTGCTAAGCTTTCCGGGCTCGGCCATGCCAGGCCGCTGGTCAATGAGTATGAGAAAGAAGGTAAAAAGACCGTCTACATCTTCGTCGACGCAGGCACATGGATGAGCCTGGGCTCGAGCGTAGACAATGTATTCGAATATGCCCTACAGGCCGCCTCGGGAATATCCAGGTTTTACCTCGAGCGGGAAATGAAGGTCGGCGTATACGTGTATCACAGCGACGAGTCCGTTCTGCCGGATACAGGAAGAAAGCAAGCTTTCAATATCACCGGTAGCCTGCTCAAAGCGCAGATCGACAACATGGCTTCGGAGCATTCTACGTTAAAAAAAGCCGTCCTCGAGTGTCAGGGACACCTTACCGGAGTAAACCCGCTATTTATAATTTTGACCATGGTGAATAAGAGTAACGCGCGCGACATCATCGAAGGCGTTAAAGCAATGCACTGGTATTCTGCCAATTCCAGGCGCCCACAGATCATAGCCGTGCATATCTCGGGCTATGAAGTCACGGCTTCGGGCGAGTACCAGGACATGGCGGCAAAGCTTCTAAGTATGGATAGCCAGCCGTACATGAAAGCCATAAAAAACTCCGGGGCACTGGTCATACCATGGAACCCCCGTACTCAGAGCTTGAATAAGCTCATGCTCGTAGGCTTCAGGAGGAGATGACCCATATGGCCGCAAATAGAACGATACAAGCTTCCCGGTTCAGGTCCGACATGGTCGTTTCGACCATATTATTCATCATATTCCTGCTGATACTTTTCACATTTATCAATAACAAGCTTAGCGACACGATATCAAATGCGATCGACCCCTTGATATCCATCGGCAGTAGTGTACTGTACCTGGCCATCGTACTGTTTGTCTTTGCCGTAGTCTTCCTGGACATAGGTAACGAGTCGAAGCTCCGGACGGTCATGTACATATCATGGGCGCTGTTTCTTCCGTCAGTGCTCTATTTCTCGAGGATAGACTTGCTCCTGGCCATTAACAGCCCTATCAATTTCAGCTCGCTCTCGAGCAATTTACCGTCCTTTATAGTGATACTCGCAGGCATGGCATTAGTATGCGGAGAATTAATGCTCAGGTCCCTCAGCGACATACAGGACGCGAGAAAAAATCTCATCGACCGAGGAGCCGACCTAAAAGAAGTCAACTCTGCGCTCGATAAAAACATGGCCTTCGAGGCCTCGGTCATCGCCGCATCCGGATGTATCGTCCTGGCGATCATCTTCCTCGTCCCCGCCATCGAGCCGCTGTTGCTGAGCGCTATGCAGTCATCGGAATATCTATACATCATATCAGGCATCGGCGCCGTTATCGTTTTAATAGCGACCATATTGTTGTTCCTGCGGCCTGGTAAAAATAATAGTGATAAAAGATAAATCAAGCTATTATAATATTCTATTCAACAGGCAGTTATCATGAGAAAGACGAAGATCGTTTGCACCATCGGCCCCGCCTGCGATACCCAGGATAAGCTCGAATCGCTTATAAACGCGGGCATGAACGTCGCACGGCTGAACATGTCCCATGCGACCCACGACTATCACGCTAATCTTATCAAGAACATACGGTACGTTTCCGAGGCCCTGGATAAGCCCGTCGGCATTCTCATGGACCTGCAAGGGCCAAAGGTCCGCATAGGTACGCTTAAACAACAGGTCATTCTTAAGCCGGGGCAACAGTACATAATTACTACGCGAGACGTGCCCGGCGATGACAAAGAGGTCAACGTCCCGTTCAAGGACCTGCCGAAAGACGTTTCTCCGGGCCAGACACTGCTCATCGACGACGGCCTGATCGAGCTGAACATAGAATCGATCTCCGGGAACGACATTATCACCAGAGTGATACGTGGCGGAGAGCTCAAGGACAGAAAAGGCATCAACCTGCCGCAAACCACGATCAAGACGAAGTCGATCACGGAAAAAGACATAAACGACCTCATGTTCGGCCTGGAGCAGCACGTTACCATGGTCGCCATGTCGTTCGTCAGGACGCCGCAGGATGTCCTTGACCTTAGAAAGATCATCGAGGATAATCATGCAGATCTGCCCATCATTGCCAAGATCGAGAAACACGAGGCAGTAAATAACATTGATAAGATCATCGATGTCGTACAGGGGGTCATGGTGGCCCGGGGAGACCTGGGCATTGAGATACCGATGGCCGAAGTGCCCATCGTTCAAAAAATGATCATATACAAATGTAACGTCAAGGCCATTCCGGTGATCACCGCGACCCAGATGCTGGACTCCATGATACGGAACCCGATACCCACGAGGGCCGAGGCCACCGACGTGGCCAATGCGGTCTTCGACGGCACCGACGCGCTGATGCTCTCGGGCGAAACGGCTTTCGGAGAATATCCGCTCAAGTCAGTCGAGACAATGGCCCGCATAGCGGAATACACCGAAGCATCATCATATTACAAGCATGCAATAGCGGCAAAAAACCCGCAGCCGTCCCTGTCCATAACGGATACGGTGGCATTCGCGACGACCGACGCGGCCCATAACCTGAAAGCCCAGGCGATCATCACGGCTACCCAGACCGGCTATTCGGCGAGAAAAATATCTAAATATAAGCCTCAAATGCCGGCATACGCCGTTACCAATAATAAAAACGTAATGAATGAGCTGACAGTCTCATACGGGATCTTCCCGGTGTACATCGGCCTGCCGCCCAATCTCGACACCTTGATAGAAGAGTCCGTGAACTCCTGCGTTAACAAAGGATACATTAAAAACGGCGACCTGATAGTCATCACTGCAGGCATATTGACAGGCATACCCGGAGGTACGAATATCATGAAGATACACGTTGTGGCAAAGGAAGTCGCGGCAGGGGATGGGAGTAGGCAAGGGCGTCATTAAAGGAGTAGTAAAAGTAATATCGACGCCGTCCGATTTCAGCCGCATAGAGACGGGGGACATCATAGTCATCAAAGAAGCCGACATAGACCGCATCGATCAAATTAAGCAGGCATCGGCCATATTGAGTGAGGAGACCGGGCTCACGTCTTTTAGTGCTATCATAGGCAGGGAAATGAACATCCCCGTGATCGTGGGTATCAAGAATGCCACGGCTATGTTCAAGGATGGTATGAAAGTAACTATAGACACCACCAGCGGCCTTGTCTATGAAGGTTTTATCAACCTGCCGGGAGATTAAAATTTTTATTTTTACGCAGGGAAGCGCAACTGTTATATACAAAACACGCCTCCTTTAAGTCCGCACAGGGTTGTGCATATAACTTAACAGCTTATCTCGAACGTTAAAAAATTGAAAACGAAATTCGAGGTGGGGCCGAAAGTTATATATAACAAAATAACCCTATGTATGTCTCGCACCCCGCATGTAAATTGCGAGGATGCGACGCTTTGTGAGAGCACGTTTGTAATAAAACGAGCTTGATTTTCGACCAAACTTCAACGGTCGGATAATTATATATAAAAATAATACATAGTATTCAATCTCGACAAATGTCGAGAAATATTATGATGTTTGTGAGGATCTGAGGGGCGCGCTCTTGGGGCGTGGTCGTGGATCTGATTTTGGTTGGTTGTTCGAGTAATTTCTTGGTTGGTATAAATCACGCCGTAAGGTGTGGTTTTGTGCAGGCGAGAATTCAACTTAAACAAAAATATCAATTCCTAGTGAAATTTAAAAAGCATCTATGGGATTTAGACTATAAAATTTGATAGTGTGCGTATTTCTGGTTGATCCTGCCAGAGGTCACTGCTATCGGTGTCCGATTAAGCCATGCGAGTCGTGAGGGGTTATGCCCTCGGCAGACTGCTCAGTAACACGTGGATAATCTACCCAAAGGTCTGGAATAACCCCGGGAAACTGGGGATAAGACCGGATAGGCCAATACGTCTGGAATGTGTGTTGGTTTAAAGGTAACGCCTTTGGATGGGTCTGCGGCGGATTAGGTAGACGCCGGTGTAACGTACCGGCGTGCCTGTAATCCGTACGGGTTGTGGGAGCAAGAGCCCGGAGATGGATTCTGAGACACGAATCCAGGCCCTACGGGGCGCAGCAGGCGCGAAAACTCTACAATGCAGGCAACTGCGATAGGGGGACATCGAGTGGCACCCACCTTGGGTGTCTGTCCAACCGTCTAAAAAACGGTTGTTAGCAAGGGCCGGGTAAGACCGGTGCCAGCCGCCGCGGTAATACCGGCGGCTCGAGTGGTGGCCGATATTATTGAGTCTAAAGGGTCCGTAGCCGGCTTTGCAAGTCCTCTGGGAAATCCAGCGGCTTAACCGTTGGGCTTCCATGGGAAACTACATTGCTTGGGACTGGGAGAGGTAGGAGGTACTCGAGGGGTAGGGGTGAAATCCTGTAATCCTTCGGGGACCACCGGTGGCGAAGGCGTCCTACCAGAACAGGTCCGACGGTGAGGGACGAAAGCTAGGGGCACGAACCGGATTAGATACCCGGGTAGTCCTAGCCGTAAACGATGCCCGCTAGGTGTCACGGCGGTCGTGAATCGCCGTGGTGCCGTAGGGAAGCCGCGAAGCGGGCCACTTGGGAAGTACGGCCGCAAGGCTGAAACTTAAAGGAATTGGCGGGGGAGCACCACAACGGGTGGAGCCTGCGGTTTAATTGGATTCAACGCCGGGAAGCTTACCGGGATCGACAGTTGTATGAAGGCCAGGCTGAAGACCTTGCCGGACTAGCTGAGAGGAGGTGCATGGCCGTCGTCAGTTCGTACCGTGAGGCGTCCTGTTAAGTCAGGCAACGAGCGAGACCCATGTCCACTGTTGCTAACGCGACCGTAAGGTTGGCGAGTACACTGTGGAGACCGCTGGCGCTAAGTCAGAGGAAGGATTGGTCGACGGTAGGTCAGTATGCCCCGAATATCCCGGGCTACACGCGGGCTACAATGGCTACGACAATGGGTAACTACACCGAAAGGTGGCGTCAATCTCTTAAACGTATCCGTAGTTCGGATTGAGGGCTGCAACTCGCCCTCATGAAGATGGAATCCGTAGTAATCGCATTTCAAAACAGTGCGGTGAATACGTCCCTGCTCCTTGCACACACCGCCCGTCAAACCACTCGAGTGGGGCTTGAATGAGGACTCTTTCTTTGAAGAGCTCGAATTCACGTTCTGTAAGAGGGGTTAAGTCGTAACAAGGTAGCCGTAGGGGAATCTGCGGCTGGATCACCTCCTAACGTTTGTACTTCGGTACAGCACTCCATGTTACGTGGAGTGGGCACATCACGAGTGCCAAACAATAATTTGAATTCTTAAACCTGCACAACCCGGATCCTCACAGAGCCGGGTGTACCGGCCAAGAAACTCGAAAGACAACCAATCAAGCGAATATATAAGGACTGGCCATGTTGGCCTTAGTAAGGGCTTGTAGATCAGTTGGAAGATCGCCGCCTTTGCAAGGCGGAGGCCTTGGGTTCAAATCCCAACAAGTCCACTAGCAGAACAATCGTACAATACCAGGCATGTAAGCAAAGGATATAAGTACGATGAACTGCCAAGAGATAGCTCTCATCATTTCACAAGATGAGCCGCTAAAACGGATAACCCCTAGAGGGTGTTCGTTGAACCGCGGTATAACAAAAACGAATGTAAGTTGATAATAATTGCTCAGTGCACTTATTCACCACGCGGTGGGTAAGGAAGGGGTTGATGCACGCAGGAATCAAGGAACTTCGCAAGCATCATTTGAACGATCCATTATGGGTTTTTCATGTGGTGTGTTTGTGATTGCCCCCTTGTGCACCCTGTTTGTGCGTGTGATGCTGTGTATATGTGTCTTTGGACGCTGAATTGGATTGTAATGGTCATAGGCAAAACAATTTTCAAACTAACTTGTTAGTTTGTTTGTTTGTGGTGCCTGGACCAATACGCTGATTTAGAATCTAAATTGAGTGTAATGGAACAGAATAGTAGAAAGTCGTTAAAATTTGTCACAGTGGCCAGAAGTCTGCATATCGCAAGGTGTGTAGATGATGTGTGTATAGTAGAAAGTATAGTAGTATTTTGGCGTTGCTGTGCCGTCTGGTGGATGGCTTGGCTCGGAAACCGAGGAAGGACGTGCCAAGCTGCGATAAGCCCGGGGGAGGCGCATGGAGCCTTTGAGCCCGGGATTTCCTAATGAGAACTCTTGTCTATTCGTAGACGATCCGTAAGGATTGGGAACGCCCTGAGTTGAAACATCTGCGTAGGGGCTGGAAAAGAAATCAATCGAGATGCTGTGAGTAACGGCGAGTGAAAACAGCAGAGCCTAAACTGAATCCCACCTGTAAAGGCTGGGAGATGTGGTGTTGTAAGACAGCCTTTTAATCCCACTCACAAAGAAGCTAATTCTCCTGGAACGGAGAGCCGTAGAGGGTGATAGCCCCGTAGCCAATGTTGTGAAGGATGTGGCTTGTTCTTGAGTACCGTGGGTCGGATATCTCGCGGGAATCTGGGGGACACCCTCCTCCAAGGCTAAACATATTCCGAGACCGATAGCGCAATAGTAGAGTGATCGAAAGCTGAAAAGTACCCTGAGAAGGGAGGTTAAAAGAGCCTGAAATCAGACGGCGATGGAGCGATATGGGCATGAAAGGATCTCCACAATGAAGGAAACAATCGCGAGGTTGCAGTACGGATTGTGGTGCCAGTGTCCTGTCGTACGTTTTGAAGAACGGGCCAAGGAGTGGGGTCCAATGGCGAGGCTAACCCAGCAGTGGGGAAGCCGAAGCGAAAGCAACAAGCCCGCAACCACCGCAAGGTGGTGAGGGGCGGCGTGGGTTCGCGCGGAGTCATTGGGCCACGACCCGGAACCAGGTGATCTAGGCTTGGGCAGATTGAAGCGTAACGAAAGTTACGTGGAGGATCGTTAGCGGTATTGATATGCAAATCGTTCGCGTGACCTGAGTCTAGGGGTGAAAGTCCAATCGAACTTGGAAACAGCTGGTTCCTCCCGAAACATATCGTAGTATGACCTCACCGGAGACTGTGGGCGAGGTAGAGCACTGATTAGGGGAGCCGGGCGGGAAACTGCTCGTCCTCTTGTCAAACTCCAAAGTCGCTCTCGTTGTAGATGGTGGGAAGTCCGGGCTGGTGGGTAAGCTACTAGTCCGTAAGGGAGACAACCCAGACCTGGGTTAAGGTCCTTAATTGTCGACTAAGTGTAAACACTGAAAGGCGTCCCAAGCCCTAGACAACTGGGAGGTGAGCTTAGAAGCAGCTACCCTTTAAAAATAGCGTAACAGCTTACCAGTCGAGGTTTGGGGCCCTGAAAATGGACGGGGCTCAAGTCGACAACCGAGACCCAGGCGCACCGAAAGGTGATCGCGTAGGGAGGCAATCCGCGGGCGTAGAAGCAGGGCTGTAAGGTCCTGTGGAGCGCGCGGGTAAGAAAATCTTGGCATTAGTAGCAGCATAGCACAGTGAGAATCTGTGCCGCCGAAAGGGCTAGGTTTCCTCGGCCATGATCGTCAGCCGAGGGTTAGTCGGTCCTAAGATGTACCTTAACCGGAGTACGTCAAATGGGAAACAGGTTAATATTCCTGTACTTTCTTGTGATGAAACCAACGTTTCGGGCCAACACGGGCAATCTTGTCTGGTTGTCCAAGCATTAATAGCACTCCGGAGAACCGTAATGGTGAGAAGGAGTGTAACATGTGATGGCGCAAGCCGTGCCACGCCTGGAACCCGTGAAAAGGGAACAAGAGATCCGTACCAAGATCCGACACAGGTGCCCCTAGTTAAGTAGACTTAGGCGTGTCGGCACACCCTGGCCAAGGGAATTCGGCAAATTAGCCCCGTAACTTCGGGATAAGGGGTGCCTGCTCTGAAGGGAGCAGGTCGCAGTGACGAGGGAGCGCTAACTGTCTAATAACAACATAGCTGATCGCCAAACCGTAAGGTCTAGTACGATCAGTGAATCCTGCCCAGTGCGGGTACCTGAAAACCTCGTTCAAGGGGAAGAAGGGCCCGTCAACGGCGGGGGTAACTATAACCCTCTTAAGGTAGCGTAGTACCTTGCCGCTTAATTGGCGGCTTGCATGAATGGATCAATGAGCGCTCTACTGTCCCTGGCCAGGCGCCGGTGAACATTACATCCTAGTGCAGAGTCTAGGGACCCCTAATGGGAAGTGAAGACCCCGTGGAGCTTTACTGCAACCTGTCGTTGGGTTGCGGCCACTGATGTGCAGAGTAGGTAGGACCCGTCGAAACCCGCGCGCCAGCGTGGGTGGAGGGAACAATGAGACACTACCCTTCGGTGACTGCGACCCTAACCTAAATTGGGACATCGATAGGCGGGCAGTTTGGCTGGGGCGGCACGCCCTCGAAAAGGTATCGATGGCGCCCTAAGGTCAACTCAACCGAGTCAGAAACTCGGTGAAGAGTGTAAAGGCATAAGTTGGCTTGACACGCATCCGCACAACAAGGATTCGTGAGACGAAAGTCGGGCTTAACGAACCAATGCGCCCCCCGGGTGGGGGCCATTGATGTCAGAAAAGCTACCCCGGGGATAACAGAGTCGTCGCCGGCAAGAGTACATATCGACCCGGCGGCTTGCTACCTCGATGTCGGTTCTTTCCATCCTGGCCGTGCAGCAGCGGCCAAGGGTGAGGTTGTTCGCCTATTAAAGGAGATCGTGAGCTGGGTTTAGACCGTCGTGAGACAGGTCGGTTACTATCTGTTAGGGGTGCCAGTGGTCTGAAGGAAAGTTGCTTTTAGTACGAGAGGAACAAGGCAACGGCGCCGCTAGTCTAACGGTCGTCTGACAAGGCGAGCCGTGCAGCCACGCGCTAAGTTGTAAGGGCTGAAAGCATCTAAGCCCGAAAAACACCCCAAAAAGAGACCACACGTCGCAAGACATTGAGTTCCAGTAGAAGACTGGATTGATAGAAGAGGGGCGTAAACACCAAGGCAACGAGGTGCTCAACCCGCTCTCACTAACCACTCAAACAGCCAAAACACTACAAAAAATACAATTTAATGTCCACATAGAACTCGAAAATCACAAAGATTAGAGTTCACTGGCGAAACTATGACAAAACAACCGATAATCTGATCATAGACAAACCAACCAAACACTTGGAAATATTTGCTAAATACATGTTGCAATCCAAAGCGAAATCCAATGACACACCAAGAGAATACACAGCAAAACAGTAAATCCAACCCAAACAATATATTGTGCTAAACGATTTTAGCACCAAAATTCACCCAACAAACGCTTTTAAAAAAAGGCGGTTTACTAGTCATGCGGGTGGTTTTGGCGGCCAAAGCGGCGGGGCACACCCGGTCCCACACCGAACCCGGAAGTTAAGCCCGCCCACGTTCCGGCCAGTACTGAGGTACGCGAGTCCCCGGGAAAACCAAAACGCTGCCAACCACCCACTGATACTAACAAACAACAAATAATAAAACAAACTTTTAATAAATATTACTACCACAGTATACTTGATCAACTTTTATTCTAACAATATTTACTTTACATAGGCCTAAATGAAAGAATACAAAGTAAATGGCTCAATCTCTATTATAATTCTTATGCAACAATATAGCCGTAGATCCAATTACTAAAATCACGATTATACCAGGCAATGCTGGAGTTGGCCTTGGTGCTGTACATGGCAAAGCTGTCGCACTCAGGCTTGCCTGTGTCGAAGCAACAAATTCTCCTACAGTAGGCGTAAAGCTAATGTCCGGTAAAGGATCAGGAACCGTTGGTTCACGTGATAGCAAGATATCTGCTCTCATAGGGCGTGTATCGATATCAACTGAAACATTATCATTGTAATAATATGTTAAATAAGATACCATAACCGTATATCCACCGGGTGCCAGGTGCTCGAATATATAATCTACTTGTGTTCCGGAATAATTGTGTATCCCGCATGTTTGCGGATTATTCGGCATGATAACAAGATGGCCATCCCGCCATAGAGATACGTCATATCTCCAATTATTATAACCATGTATATCCCGTATATCGCCGACTATAACCCCGTTGTATGATAGCTGATCAGGGGTAAAGGTGGGTTGATAATATCCGTCTAATGTAATATTCACAATGATATGGCTGGAAGAATTCTGGCTGACATGGATATTTGCAGAGCCCTTGTACCTGCCTTTTTCAGCGGTAATGGTATATTCGTCCGGGTAAGGTAGGTCAAATAGGAAGCCTCCTTCTTTAACGAAGCCATCCGCATTAACATAAGTGATCCTGGTCGTTTGAGGATTACCGTTATCGTCCCCGGAATAATCGCCATACTGTTGGGGCTTCCATAACTGGCCATTCTGCCATACGGAAACATCAGCGCCCGGAACAGGATTTCCATTTTCATCTAATACATAACCCATGATGTAACCGTTAGGCATAGCCAGGCCGGAAGATTGCGCGAGGGCCGTTATCGATGAGAAAAATACGATTAAAAAACTAATGCAAATAATCAGGATAGTAGACATCTTATTTCTCAATCAAATCACCCTTTATATTTCCGGAACTCCGAGCATAAGTCAAGTTACAGAACGTTGACTTTTCATCTCTCGTTGCATTCGAGATCCCTGTCCGATTTCTATGAACGCGGGACCCCGGGATAAGACGGCACTTGTATATCCACCTATTAAAAGCCGAATATAAATATATTATATAACGATCTGTAAACTTCAAGTATAAGCCATAAAAAGATGATAATGATCAGTCATCGCTAATCGCAAACTTATTATCGAATATTATAGATTATGTTCTTAAGACTATGGAAATCGATGACCTCAAAAAGGACATGGACAATGTCGGCCTTCCGCATAAGAAAAAGCAACGACAGCCTGACTTTTCCGTAAAGAAAGGAAATCTTAAGGCCGCTATCATCAAAGTCCTGGCGCTGTTACTTTTACTTACTGTCATGGCTTTCGGGCTGCTCGTCGTTTCTTACTACCGGTCTCCCGTCATGGCACTGATCGTTCTAGTGTACCTGGCGATGGGTGGCTTTCTCGCATATAAGCTCTGGAGCTTAACATACACCGGGTGGCTGTATACGCTATATCTTACGGCAGCAGGCATCTTATTATCCATTATTACGCTCATTAACAGGGGATTCTCCAGCCAGACATTGGTCCTGGGCATCCTCGCTGTGATGATAGTATCTCTGATCTCGTTTGCGCTGTTGTGGTGGGCCAAGGACCTGCTGGGGATAAAGAACTATCACGAGATATTCATGCCCTACAAATAAAAAAAAGGGAGCTTACTTTTTCAGCTCCGCCTCGATCTCTTCTTTTAATATGCGGCTGATCAGCTTGCCGTCGGCTTTTCCCCTTAGCCTGGACATGGTCATGCCCATGAGGCCGCTCTGGGAAGCTTCTCCTTTCTCCTTGACGAAGTCTTTCTTGGACTCTACTATTTCACGGATGACCTTTCTGACCTCATCTTCTCCGACGCCCCCGAGCCCGAGCTTGTTTACCGCATCGTCGATGTGCACGCCCCTGGCCATTTCGGCGAGCACCTTCGGGATGGCTTCTTTGGCGATCTTCCCGTCCGCCACGTACTTGAAAAGATTCTTATACATTTCTTCCGTCAGGTTCTCGACGGGCACGCCCTCTCTTCTTAACTCCACCGTAGTGCCTATCATAGTGCGCGCGACCAGGGTAGCGTTGTTATATGCTTTTGCGATATCCTCAAATTCATAGCCGGAGGCTGAGTAGGCGATGCCTGTGGCGAGCTCTTCATTAAGCCCGTACTCCTTCATGAGCCGCTGCGCTTTTTCGGGCAGCGTCTCGGGCAGCTCCTGCCTGAGCTTTTCCATGTACTCAGGAGTAACGTCCACAGATGGCACGTCGGTCTCAGGATACATCCTGGCGCGCCCGGGAAGAGGTCTCATGTATTCGGTACTGCCGTTGGGCAGCGCGCCCCTGGTCTCCTCGGGTATTTCGGACATTGCCTCTCTTGCCCTTATTTTAACTGCTTCCATCGCACGTTTCGATCTTTCTTTCGTATCGGCGACCATGACGAACGCATCTTCCGGCCCGAGCTTCAACAGTTCCGATACTGTATCTACCTCTTCCCGTGTGATGCCGTAGTTGGGCAGCTCGTCGATGTGGAATATGCCGCCCACGCCCGCCGCCCGCTTTGCCCTGTCGGAGAACTCCGAGCCCAGCCTGCGATTAGGCTGTATCTCTTTACCGATCAGGCCGCGGAAGCCCTCTAATTTTACGGCATAGGCAACGCCGCCCGCGGACAGTGCCTTTTTAACCACCTTAGAGCCCGAATTCTTCAAGACATCAGTAATATCGAATACGGTATTGTCAACTTTAGCGCCTCTGGCCAGAAGGTCGTCTTTAATAAACAACAGGTTCACCTGTCTGAGCGCTTCGTTTTCGACGGCCTGTTCGACCATGTCCAGCGTTTGTACGCCCTTGATCTCGACACGGGCGCCCCTGGCTATGGAGACGTTCACGTCCTGCCTGATGGTGCCCAGGCCACGCTTGACCTCGGGCAGCGATCTCAGCAGCGTGCCTATGTACAGTGCCACCTCCCGCGCCTGGGAAGGCGTATGAATGTCGGGCGCCGTGGCGATCTCAACGAGAGGTATGCCGAGCCTGTCCAGCGAATAGGTAATGGTATCCCCCTTCGCTTCTACCTTCGATGCTGCATCTTCTTCCAGGCATATGGTATCTACTCCCACTCTGCCGGACGCCGTTTCGAGGTATCCGCCGGAAGCAATAAAACAAGTACGCTGGAAGCCGGACGTGTTAGAGCCGTCCACTACTATCTTACGCATGGTGAAGACTTCGTCCACCGGGGACATGTTGAGCATGAGAGCGGCCTTAAGAGCAACGGACAGCGCTTCTGTGTTCAGGGGCCGGGGAGGCTCTTCGTCGTTCTCTATGAGGCAGGTAGTATCGTAGGTCTTATACAGGAACTTTTTATTGGCGAAAGCCTGCTCTGCCGCGGCCTTATCCACTTCGCCCAGCTCGCTTTCCCTCGCCCTCAGGTATCGGAAGAACTCGAAGTTCGAGTCCTTGACGTCCCTGTCTTTCGGCGGGCAGCAGCAGTACAGCTTATGCCCGGTAGCCAGCTGCTGGTGTATCTCCAGCCCTGCTTTTAATCCCAGTTTGGCGTAGTCAGTCATACGGTAGACCTCCTGTGGATCTCGCCCGCGATATCAGCCAGCATCATTTGTTTAACCGATTCTATATTTTCTGTCTGGCCGAGCGCCCACATTAGCTTCACCAGCGCAGTTTCCGGCAGCATGTCCTCTCCTTCGATCACGCCGGCCTTCAGGAGGTCGATGCCCGTGGAATATACCCGGTCGCAGATGCGGCCGTTGATGCACTGGGACGTCATTACAATGGCCATGCCCGAGTCGGCCGCCGTTTTGATGGTAGATATCCACTTAGTGCTAACATGGCCCAGGCCCGTGCCTTCTAGCACCAGGCCTTTGTACCCTTTTTCCCTGTAATAGTCAATGATGTCCGGGGACATCCCGGGATAAAATTTAACGAGAGCGCAACGAGTTTCCATTTTATCGGATAACTGTAGTTCCACTCCACCTCGCCCGGGATGGTCAGTAATTTTTGTGATCGTCCGGGTGGAGTAATCTACTTTAGCAATTGGGGGAACGTTCACGCTCTGGAACGCGGTCCTCATGGAAGTGTGAAGTTTCCTGACCTTTGTGCCCCTGTGCACATAGCAGAAATCGTCAGAAGTATCGCCGTGCATGACAACGGTTACGCCGGCGATATCGGACGTCGCCACCGCCGCAGCGCATATCATGTTCATGGCGTTGTCGCTGGAAGGCCGGTCAGATGACCGCTGTGCCCCGACGAGCACGATGGGCACCGGGGACTGTATCATAAATGAGAGCGCTGCGGCCGTATAGCTCAAAGTATCCGTGCCGTGGGTCACGATGATGCCGTCCGCGCCATTCTTTATTTCCTCGTATGCCGCCCTGGCAAGGCTCTGCCAGGTAGAGGCGTCCATGTCCTCGCTGAAGATCATGCTCAACACTTTGCCGTTGAAATTCGCCATGTCCGTCAGCTCGGGAATGGCGTCCAGTATGTCGTCCGCGGTGAACTGGCTGGACACTGCGCCGGTCCTGTAATCGATGCGGCTGGCGATGGTGCCGCCGGTGGATAAGATGGATACCTTAGGAAGCCCTGGCTTGTGTGGGTGTTTCTTTCTCTCGGGCTTCGGGGCTGTCCCTGCATGCTCAAGTAATTCTACAGCGATGCCATCGAGCGATAAGCCCACGTTGTAGCCGCTCTTGAGCTTGAGCGCTATCTTATCGCTTCTGGAAGGCATTACGATGCCGATGTATTCCCGCCCGTCCTTGACGACCCTGACCAGGTCTCCCTCGTTATATTCTGCCATGCTGATCATTCCGATATGATACGTTCGACTATTGCGGATAATGCCTTGTCCGCCTTCTCTAGCTGTTGCCGCAGGCCTGAAAGCGCTTTTGCGTCAGCCTTGAGCCTGTCCCGCTCTACGGATATTTTACCCTCGATGGTCTCCTTTGCGGGGCCTCCGAGAACTTTCCTGCGCTCCACGTTCTTCATAGGGTCCTTAGCCTCATCGAGCATTTTACCCGTAAGCCCCAGCTTACTGAGCTTCTTGCCGATCATGGCCATCGACGCCTCATCAACGTCCTTTAGCGTCGGGTTACCGTCGCCCCTGGCGAGCCTTCCCACGATCCCGTGGGCGGTCCTGAAAGGCAGTCCTGTGGAGCGGACGATAGTGTCGGCGATCTCCGTGGCCGTGGTGAATCCCAGGGTGCTCTTGCATGCCATTTCTTTTTTATTAACTTTTAGCGTGCTGATCGCTCCGGCCATGATGCGGACGGAGGAACGGCTTATTTCGAATGAGCGTAATAGCTGTGGAGTGACTTCCTGGAGGTCGCTGTTATAGCTGTACGGCAGCCCTTTGACGATGGTAAAAGCCGCTACCATGTGGCCGATGACAGTCCCGCTCCGTCCCCTGATCAATTCTAAAATGTCAGGATTCTTTTTCTGGGGCATGATAGAGCTGGTGGAAGCGTACGAGTCGTCTAATTCCACAAAGCCGAACTCCGAAGTGCCCCACAATACAAGCTCGTCGGCCAGCCTTGCGAGGCTCGTCTCCAGAATGGCGACGGCGCTGACTGTAGTAAGTATGAAATCCCTTGCGGACACGCCATCCATCGAGTTATCCATGGGCCGGTCGAAGCCGAGCAACTTAGTGGTATATCCCCGGTCCAGCGGGAATCCGGTCGACGCGAACGCTGCGCTGCCCAGCGGATTAATGTTAACGTACTTGTAGGCGTCCACGAGCCGCTCGAAATCTCGATCGAGGGCAGAAGCATGTGCCATTAGGTGGTGAGCCAGCGTAGTCGGCTGTGCATGCTGTAGATGCGTGAAGCCGGGCATGACCGTATCCTCGTTTTCGGCGGCCAGCGCAACGATGGCTTTTCTCAGTTCCAGCAGGTCCGCCATCAACGCCAGAAGCTCATTCCTGGCAGAGATCCTGACACAGGTGATCACTTCGTCGTTACGCGACCGCCCTGAGTGCATGCGGCCGCCCACGTTTTCGCCTGCAGTCGTAATTAGCCTGGACTCGATGGCCATATGGACGTCTTCGTACGCGGGAATGTTCACGGCCTCTACGCCGTCCGCACCTATTTTATTTAGCGATCTCAAAATAGCAGAAGCGTCTTTTTTATTAATGATGCCCTGCTTTGCGAGCATGGCGGTGTGCGCTTTGTCGACCATAATGTCGGCCGGGAATATCCACCGGTCCGCCTGCAATGAGGAAGTAAAAGCATTGATCTCCTCGCCCTTGGCGGCCGAAAGCCTGCCCCTGCGCAGTATGTCCTCCTTATTCTCCATGATCACTCGCCCTTTATGATGAAAATACTTCTAACGTCTTCCTATATGATTCTTTCACCGTTGTTCTCCGTTAGAAAATGTTTTTCATGTATGAGCCTTATTTGTGCATGTCATGGCGGTCTTTTCCGAGATATACGATGAGGATAAGGATAAGGTGTTCGTCATTCGCGGCACCGTCGAGGTACGTATCCCCAAAAACTTCTACTCACAGCTAAAAAGAAAGTACTCGGACGAGGAGATCGTGTCCATGCAGGAGCCCAAGGTCCTCAGGCACCACCACACGAAGCGCGAGCTCGTGTACGTTACCAGAGAGTCGGGCTTGCCGTTGATCGGTCACACTGCCTTCGGGCTGATCGACAGGGGCACCAATCTGATACAGGTGCGTCCTGTTTCCGGGTGTAACCTTAACTGTATTTTCTGGCAGCGTAGACGAGGGCGTCAGCCATTCCCGCAAGGCCGACTACATCGTTGATACCGATTACCTGGTGGACGAATTCAAAAAAATGGCCGCCATAAAAAGCCACGACGTCGAAGCCCACATCGACGGCCAGGGAGAGCCCTTCATTTACCCGTACATGCAGGAGCTCATCGAGAAGCTCCGTGAAGTGCCACAGGTAAAGGTCATATCGGCACAGACCAACGGCATGCTGCTGGACGCTGAAAAAATTAAACAAATGGAAGGCCTGATGGACCGCATCAACCTCTCTGTCTCTTCCTTAGACGAACGCAGGGCCAGGATACTGGCCGGAACAAATCTGTATAACGTGGAATACGTCAAGGACGTCGCGAAGACTATCGCGAAAAGTAAGATCGACGTGATGCTGGCCCCGGTGTGGGTGCCCGGCTTTAACGACGAGGATATTCCTAAATTGATAGAGTTCGCCCTGGAGATCGGCGCCGGTAAGCGCTGGGCGCCGCTGGGCATCCAGAACTACGTGCGATACCAGTTCGGTAAAAAGGTCAAGGGCAAGCCGATGAGATTCCCCGAGTTCTTCGAGAAGCTCGACATTCTAGGACAACAGTACGGGTTAAATCTCAAGCTCACGCCTGCCGATTTCAACATCCACAAGTCGCCGTCGCTGCCCAAAGTCTTTAGAAAAGGCGATCGCCTCAGGCTGCAAATAGTAGCTCCCGGCAGGGTATTCGGCGAGATGCTCGCCGTCGATAAAGGCAGGGTCATAGGCGTTTTAACCGATAAGCCCGTGGGCGCATGGGTCTTTGCCGAGGTCACCCGGACCAACGATAACGTGTACGTTGCGGTCACTAAAGAGTCTAAGCTGTAGCACCCAGGCCTTCCTTCAGTTCCTTGACCTTCACTGCGCTAAGCTCGAGGTCGCTTTTGTTCATGGCAACGTCGACCATCCATGCCGCCATCCTGAGTTCATCATCGGTAAACGTCTTTTTGGCGTGCTCTACGATATCTCCGGCCGGCACTTTTTCAGCGAGGGCGCATAAAAGACACGCAAGGTCGAACGCTGCGGCTTCTTTTGATTCCCGCTCGTCCAGCTTCAGGCAGTCAAAAACGAATAAATTCCCGTTAGAGTATATGTAGTTGTCCAGCTTGATATCCCCGTGATATATGCCGCTTTCATGCATTGTCTTTAGCGACCTGAAGAGCTCGTCCAGCATGGCACCATCTATGTCCATTTTCGACAGCGGCCTGCCCTCAATGTATTCCATGACGAGCATGTAGTCATCCGCTCCCAGGTGATGCAGGCCATAGACTTCGGGCGCGTTCACCGAGCTTTGCCTTATTCCGACCAGACACCGGCGCTCAAATTCTCCCATATCCCTGGGGCCCGTATGCTCGTCGAACTTTAATCTTCTGCCCTCGGCGATCAGGCCCACATTGCGCATCAGGGTCAGATACTTGTGCTTCAGCGTGCTCCGGTCGTTGACGATCTTGGCCATGTATTTCTTTTCCTTGCGGGTCTTTTTTTCTATCCCCTTTACCATACAGGGTATGGAAAGCCAGTATGAGCCTCCTGCGAGCTTGATCTTTATTTTTTTAAGGCCGTATTCTCTTTTGAATATGTACTTTATCTGCGCCCTCCTTAGCACACTAAGCCGGTCCGCGGAGATCCGTTGTATCCAGGACGTATATGACCGCCTGAGCCTGGTATTCAGCAAGCGGTCCACTCCCCCTGTGAACAGATAACAGGCGCCCAGAACGGCTATTATGACTGCCTCTACAACGATATTGTTCAGCGCCAGCCTTGCCGCCTTCCTTCCCCACCCGTTGACGATGTCGGCCAGATCGTTCTGTTTTTTTGCCGACCTGTATTCGGTCATCTCTTTTGCTCCATGCCACAGCCAGGATAATCCATGTAACCGCCCTGCATGGCCGAGCTTGCCAGCGCAGTATACAGCCCCAGCACGCCGCTGTATTTCGGTGGCGGCTGTTTCCACGTCGAGAGCCGCTTTTTTATTACAGCGTCTATGGCCTTTGGAGTTTCCCGCTTTCCTCCTACCCCTACAAGGTCGAGGCGCCTGCATGGAATATCGATCTCTATCAGGTCGCCGTTCTCGACGATGGCGATCGGGCCCCCCTCCATGGCTTCGGGAGACACATATCCCACGCATGGCCCCCGGCTTGCCCCCGAGAAACGGCCGTCGGTGATGAGGGCTGTCGTATCATATAGCTCGGGGCTCGAGGCCAGCGCTTCGGTGGGATAGAACATTTCGGGCATGCCGCAGCCTTTGGGGCCGACGTTCCTGATGACGATGACCGAGCCCTTCTTTATTTTATCGTCCACTATGGCGTTAAAAGAATCTCTTTCATTCTCGAATACGACAGCAGGCCCCACGTGCTTGAACATCTCCTTAGGCACGGCGGAATACTTGACGACCGCATAGGACGGCGCAAGATTACCCTGTAATACCGCCAGGGCGCCTTCGCCCCTGGGCCTTTCGGCCGTAGCTATGATGTCCTCGGCGCTCAGCCGGTAGTTCGTCAGGTAACGCTTCACCTTATCGAAGAAATGCTGTTTTTCCAGCTCTTTTAGATTTTCGCCCAGCGTTTTGCCCGTAACCGTCATAGCATCAAGATGTAAATGCTCCTTGATCTGCCTGATGATGCCCTGCACGCCTCCGGCGTACCAGAAGAAGAACGCCGGATACTCGCCGCTGGGCCGCACGTTCAGTAAAAACGGTATGTCCCGGTTCAGCTCATCCCAGAGCATGGGCTTCAGCGTGATGCCCACCTCCCGGGAGATGGTCGGCAGATGCAGCATCGCGTTCAACGAGCCGCCCATGGCGGCATGCACCATGATGGCGTTCTCGAACGCTTCTTTTGTTAATATGTCGCCTGTCTTCATGCCTTCGGCCAGCATCCGGACGATACGCTTGCCGCAGGCCTCGGCATTCTGCTTGATGTCGTTCATGACGGCAGGCATTACCGCCGACGCGGGCATGGCCAGGCCCAGCGCCTCGGACATGGACTGCATCGTGTTCGCCGTGCCCATGAAGGAGCACGAGCCCACCGTAGGACAGGCATTCCGCTGTAAAAATAGATAATTCTCCTTAGACATCTCGTTCCTTCGTAGCTCGGCGTAAATAGTCCCCACTCTCTCCAGCGTGAACATGTCGGGCCCGGGCATCTGGGTCCCCCCGGGTATGTGGATCGCTGGCGCTTCTCGCAACCGGGCCATAGCCTTCAGCTGGGCCGGGACGCCCTTATCGCAGCTGGATATCAGTATGATACCGTCCAGGGGCTGCGTTCGCCAGTGGATCTCGATCATGTCGCAAATGACTTCCCGGGATAATAGTGAATAGTCCATGCCTTCGGTGCCCTGGGCTATGCCGTCGCACATGTCGGTCACGTGAAAATTCGACGGCTTTCCGCCGCTCGCGTACACGCCCCTGCTCGCCATCTCCGACAGCGGTAACAAATGATAGCTCCCCGGCAGCGCGTCCCCCCACACGTCCTCGATGAGTATCTGGGGCTTCTCCAGGTCCTCCGGCGTCCAGTCCATGGAGAGCTTCAGCGGGTCTATCTCCGGCCCCAGGCTCCTCAGGTTCTGGCTTCTCATTGTGCTCATGAGCATAATTATAATTCGTTGATTATTTTAGTTTTACACACGGGAAGCGCGCATTAATACTTTTTTTCAGACTATTAGAATTATAGGAGAAGGTTTTTGTAAGATGTTCAAGATATTGGCGTTGCTACCTTAGCACTAAAGATCAGGAGCTAAAAAATGATAACCTCTGAGAACCTGCACGAGCTGATAAAGCTTAAGAGATCGGACAGGGACAAATTCCTCAAGCTTATCGAGGACATGGCCGTAAACTCGGTCGACGTCCTGCTAATGTATAAAAAGTTCAAGGAATATCCGTCCAATATATAACCCCTTTTCAACGTGTTTTTTTAAATATCGCCGGTAATTATTATATATCAAATGGCTAATTTGTAGAGCAGGTATCACATATGGTTGATGTTGCTGTCGTCCTCGGCTCGTCCTCGGATAAGTCAATCGCCGATAAGGCCGTCGAGGTATTAACTAAAAATAATGTTTCCTTTGACCTTCAGGTATTGTCTGCTCACCGCAACCCTGACGAGCTTGATGCTTATGTCAAAAAGTCTGATGCTAAGGTGTTCATTGCCATCGCCGGCCTTTCTGCCGCGCTTCCAGGCGTCATAGCATCCAAAACCAGTAAGCCCGTCATCGGCGTGCCAGTCTCGGCAAAGCTGGGCGGCATGGACGCGCTCCTATCCATTGTCCAGATGCCCAAAGGCGTCCCCGTGGCCTGCGTCGGCATCGACAACGGCGACAACGCAGCATACCTTGCCATCAGAATATTAAACAGGTGATCTCAAATGGACGCAAAAACTTTCAAGTTAGCTTATATTGTGCTGGCCGCATTAGCCGCTGTCTGTGCCATCATTTCAGCCCTATTACAACAAAAATACGTTGCAGTAGGGTTCATAGTGTTGGCATCGATCATCATCATGGTCGGGGCGATGTACTTCTCCGGCATGGTCAGAAAAGAAAAGCTGGATAAAATAAAATAATTCGGGATAGCATCGCTAACCCTATGGTTCGTCTTTTTATTCGTTTGCCTCTTCAGAGGCAATGGTCCTTCAGGGGTCCACGAGGGGGCGAAGCGAAGCGAAGTCCCCCTTTAGTCTTAACAATAAAAAGAAGGTTTCCTAACCATCGTTTTTCTATAGGACATCCTTCTTCTACAAGTTATAAAATTATTTTTTCTAGATATCGTCTTCCTCTACATCTGGACTGCCGCCGTCACTGCTGGCAGCGACATGTTCTTCTTCCCCAATGAATCCCCTTTCAGATTCCAATTCCTCGGGAGTCGCCACGATCTCTTCCGTGACGAGGGGTGTCATTTTCTGTTTCTTAGCCAGGCAGAAGTACCTTGAGAAAGTTTCCATGTCATTTATGACCACAAGCTCGTTCTTATGTACAGCAATGGGTATGTACAATTTCTGACCTCCAGAACGATACCTTTTTGAAGCCGCAGGTCCAGCGGCTGCATATGCTCTATTCATCATGTGCGGCCTCTTTCTAACGGCCAGATTGTACCCAACTCCTATATAATATTATCGAGTGATTTGTGCGGATATAACGCAAGCCTTTACTGTACTGACATAGCGTCTTTAGGGTATACCAAACTTTAATTATTGGATATCGATGTTATAGCTAATGAAAAAGATCCTGGATGGCTTTACTCACAGACGGGGCATGCACTGCGACACGACGGCACTGCGAGACGTGTTCGCGTACGCCGGTCACAACCTGCCCGAATCCGCGCTCTTCGGGATCGGAGAGGGCCTTGGTTTCTTTTATTGGAAGAGTAAAAACCTGAAGCACCCGATCATCGGCGGCCGCATCAAGCCGCTGGAACTGGACAGGCGGGTTTGCCGCAACCTGGGCGTAACGCTTAAAATAAATACCTCCACCAGCCCCAAACGGGCATACGAGACCATGAAGTCAATGCTGGAGGCAAACAATCCCGTCATGATACGTGCGGATATTTTCTATCTGCCGTTCCGGAGGTTCGAGCATCACTGCGGCGTCCACAACATCGTCGTCGCCGGCCTGGACGAGGACTCGGACACGGCATATGTAGCGGACCGGATCGCCGACGGCCTCATAGAGATGCCGATCTCCGATCTTATTGACGCGAGGGCTTCCATCCATAAGCCTTTCCCGCCCAAGAATACCTGGTTCGACTTCGGATTCCCCGAAACGATGTCTATCGACGGCGACCGGGTCATGAGCTCCATCGGCATGAACGCCGTTGAGATGTTGAATTCCGACGTCCGTAACGTGGGCATCGGCGGCATCTATTATTTCGCCAGCAGCCTGGAGCAGTGGAAGAACTTTAACGCCCTGGAACTAAAAACCGCATGCAACGCCGCATACGGCTCCATACAGGCCAACGGCACAGGCGGCGGACTATACCGCCACATGTACGCGGAATACCTCGAGTATGCCCGCGGCATCACGGGCATAAACACGCTGGAGAACGTTGCCGTCGGCTACCACAAGGCGGGAAAGATGTGGACCGAGGCCGCGAAAATACTAAAGGACATACCATGCGGGTGCTCTGCGATCTCGGAGGCAACGACCGTTATCGAGGAGATAGCGTCGAAGGAGCACGAGCTGTTAACGGACCTGATGTGTGCCGCTAACATATGCTGTAAAAATAAAAGCTCGAAACGCCCGCAAACGGATTCTGTCGCCCCTCTTTACGCGACCACAAAGGATTAAATATAGTAACTCTAATTGAACTTGATTCCAATAATATGAAAAACTGTTTTGAGCTGCTTGACCCCAGGATACGGGACGTACTCGTATCCATGGGATTCACCGCGCCTACTATTACACAGGAAAGGGCAATACCTGCCATCATGTCGGGCGACCACACGCTGGTCATCGCCCCCACCGGCACTGGCAAGACCGAGTCGGCGATGCTGCCGGCACTGGACGGTATTTTAAAGGAAAGGGGCGATCCGGGCATCAAGGTCCTGTACATCACGCCGCTGAGGGCGCTGAACAGGGACATGATGAAGCGCCTTACCCAGTGGTCCGATGAATTAAACATCTCCATCGAGGTGAGACATGGCGATACCACCATGCACGAGCGGAGAAAGCAGGCGCTGAAGCCGCCCGAGGTGCTTATCACCACGCCCGAAACGCTGCAGGCACTGTTCATGGGCTCCCGCATGAGGGAACACCTGAGGACAGTACGCTACGTCATCGTCGACGAAGTACACGAGCTTGCCTCCTCCAAGAGGGGCATTCAGCTTTCCCTTGCGCTGGAGCGGCTCGGAAAATACACCGAGTTCCAGCGCATCGGGCTGTCGGCTACCGTGGGCAGCCCCGAAGAAGTTTCTCACTTTTTAGGCGGCGTAAACAGGAAAGTCCGCATAGTCGAAGTATCGGTGGAAAAGCTGCTGGACTTTAACGTGCTGCTGCCGAAGGTCAACGAAGAAGACAAGAGAATGGCCAAGAGGCTGCTGACCGATTCGGATATCGCCGCCCAGATAAGGGAAATGATCTCGCTCATTCATAAAAATAAGTCAACGCTGATGTTCGTGAATACCAGACAATCAGCGGAAGCCATAGGGGCCCGTTTTAAGCGCCTGGGAGAGAGCATCGCTGTTCACCATGGCTCGCTGTCCAAAGACGCACGTATCGAGGCGGAAGACGCCTTTAAGGACGGCCGCGTGCCGGCCCTCGTCTGTACATCGTCCATGGAGCTGGGCATCGACATAGGAGATATCGACCACGTGGTCCAGTACATGTCGCCCCGAGAAGTCAGCCGTCTCGTCCAGCGCGTTGGCAGGGCCGGCCACCGGGTAGGCGAGACCTCCACCGGCACGGTGATCGCCATTAACGAGGACGACGTCTGCGAGGCGTGGGCGATCACGAGAAGGGCCGGCGCCAAAGAGCTCGAGCTCATCGACCTATATTCGAAGCCATACGACGTCTTAGCGAACCAGGTCTGCGCCATGGCCCTTGAATACGGCGATATTAACTCCAGTAATGTATTCGACGCCGTGAAAAAGGCATATTCGTACAGGGACCTGTCACGAAAGGAGTTCGACCTTGTGTTGAAACAGCTCATGGAAGAGCGGCTCATCTTCGTCAACGATCTTGGGATGATCAGCAAAAAGGGCAAGACCCGTACCTACATGTACGAGAATTTGTCCATGATCCCCGACGAGAAGCGCTACGAGATACAGGACGTCATCAGCGGCCGGTTCGTCGGCACGCTGGACGAGGCCTATGTAATTAACATGGACCTTGGCGCCGTGTTCATCGCCAAGGGCGATATGTGGCGCATCGTCGAAATAACCGAAGACAGAGTCAGAGTTGAGCCGGTGGAAAACCCCCAGGCCGAAGTACCGTCATGGACCGGCGAGGAAATACCGGTGCCCTTCGGTGTCGCCCAGGAAGTAGGGGCGATACGGCGGCTCATCGAAACGATGAAAAACGAGACGGACGAAGAGATAGTCGGCCGTATATTAAAAAAGTACCCCACGAACGCCTATACTGCCCTAAAATTCGTCGAATATGTAAGAAAGCAGATAGCGAACGATTTCCCCGTACCGACGGACTTGAAAGTCGTCGTCGAGGACGAGCAGCGCACGATAATAATCAACGCATGCTTCGGCACCAAGGTCAACGAGACCCTGGGCCGGGTGATCACTGCGTTGCTCGCCAGCAAGTTCGGCAGCGGCGTGGCCATGGAGATAGACCCGTACCGTATCAAGCTTGAGCTGCCAAAACGTATCCGGGCTACAGACATTATAAAAATGTTCGCAGATCTCGACCCCATTTTTATCGAGCCCATCATCGAGAAGACGCTGAAGAATACGATGCTGCTGAAGTGGAAGATGGTGCACGTCGCCCGAAAGTTCGGCGCTTTATCCAGGGACGTCGACTACGAGCGCATCAGCATGGACAAGCTTCTCAAGGTATTCGAAGGCACGCCCATGTACGAGGAGGCCGTCAGGGAAATATTCCACGACAAGCTGGACATAGCATACGCGGTCAAAGTACTCGAAAAGATGAGAAGCGGCGAGATCGCTATGATGCCTGGCCGGCTGAGCCCCATCGGCGGCTCCGGATTCACAGGCGGCAGAGAGCTCATGGCCCCCGAGACGGCGGACCGCTCTATCATTCTCGCGCTCAAGGACCGCATCATGAACGACCATGTCCTTTTGTTCTGCCTGAACTGCAAGAAGTACTCGGCGAAGAAGAAGGTCGAGGACGTCGACGACCCGCCAATATGCCCGGTCTGCGGCTCTAAGTTCATCGCCGCCCTCAAGCCATGGGAAAAGGACGAGATGAACCTGGCAAAGGCACCGGAAAAGCTGAAGACCGAGGATGAAAGGCTCAAAGTAAAGAGAGTCTACCGAAACGGCAATATCGTGCTCTCCCACGGCAAGAAGGCCGTCATCGCGCTTGCCTCCCGCGGGTTAGGCCCCGAGACGGCATCGCGTGTCATAGCGAAGCTAAAAGAGGATGAGGACGACTTTTACAGGGATATCCTCAGAGCGGAGAGGGACTACGTACGTACCCGGCGCTTCTGGGTATAGATCCATTAAAAGTAAAGAACGCGCTAAATAGAATAAAAAATGTAGGTTGGCCTTAGATTAAGGCCAGGCCCTCTAATTCTTTTACGATGCGGTCTACGGCCGCTTCGGCGTCCTTGGGCTTCTTGCCGCCGGTGACGACTAATTTACCGCTGCCGAATAACAGCACGACGACCTTGGGGACGTCTAACCGGTACACTAAACCGGGGAACTGCTCGGGCTCGTACTCGATGTTCTCAAGGCCGAGGCCGATGGCGATGGCGTTCAAATTCAACACGGAGCCCAGGTCTGCCGAGGCGACGATGTTCTGGACGGTGATGTCCGGGTTCGCCATTACCTTGATGCCTACGCTCTCCATCTTTTTGAACACCTTTTTCAGGCCCTTGTCCACGTCCTCGATGCTCTTGGCGCCGGTGCAGACGATCTTGCCGCTCCGGAATATGAGGGCGGCGGTCTTCGGGTCTTTGGTCCTGTATACCAGGCCGGGGAACTGCTCGGGGTCATAGTCCGCGCCTTCGAGCGCGAGCGTGACAGACTTCAGGTCGATCTCCTGTCCGATGGCGGTGGAAGCCACGACGTTCTCGATGGTGATCGTCTTTTTCGCTTCATCAGCTTTACTCATAAGCTTAACCTCTCCTGTGTAACTTCTTTTATAACGGGTAATTATCGTACCTTGACATACGTATAATATACTGGCGTTAGCTTTAACTGACGCGGGGAGAAAAATCTTTTATTATTCCCACCGGGGCATTTAAATATACAATGATTTAAGCACTCATTTGGTATATAAACTTTATATACTCTTTATATAGTAAACTTGGAAAAAAGTAAGAAAGAGTAGCACCAATTTTTCATTTAATGTAATAATGCGGGGAACGCGCCGCTGATGCCGGTGAGCATCATCTGTGTGGCGATGGCCGCGAGCACGATGCCCATTACTTTTGTGAGCACCCGGGTGCCGTCCTTGTGAAAGACCCCGTACAACAGGTCGCTGTTGACCACGATGAGCCAGGAGGCTATCATGGCTATGAAGATCGCGGCGAGGATCAGGACTTTGTCGTAGCCCGCAGCCTCGTTCATGTAGACCATGGTGACGGTCATTGCGCCGGGTCCCGCTATTAAAGGCGTGGCCATGGGAGTCACCGCGATGGAGTCGAAATCCTCCTCCTCGTGGTCCTCGTCGATCTTCTTTGCCCTCGTCTCCTTGGCCATGAGCATGTCCAGCGCTATCAGTAACAACAAAATGCCGCCGGCAATGCGCAACGAGTCTAAAGAAATGGACAGTATGTCCATGAACGGCTTGCCGACGAGCGCGAACACGATAAGAATGATCGAGCCGACCAGCGACGCCTTGGATATCACGTAGCGGCGCTCGGTGCCGCTCATGCCGCCTGTCAGCCCTAAAAATATCGGTATGTTGCCAAAGGGATCGGCCATGACGAATATGGAAATGACGACGCTGACGAACAGTGTAACATTCATGGGAACACCTAAGGCTTTAATAGAAGAGATAAGCGTAAAGGATATAATTTTATTCGTCTCTGCAGGCGGATTTCGCCGGGCAAAAAGGCCTTCACGGCCTTTGTATTAGCGCGAGTATTCTTTTATTACCACCAATTATAAATAGTCACAAGTATTATTACTGATTCAGCGTTATTTAAAGGCAAAGTGGTATTATGGTCAGTAGAACGATCGAGGAGATCAACCGAAAAATAAAAGACGGCTCCGTCAACGTGGTCACCGCGGAAGAGATGACCTCGCTGGTGCAGGAGCTCGGCGTCAAGGAGGCCGCAAAGCAGGTAGACGTAGTGACGACGGGTACCTTCGGCGCCATGTGCTCTACGGGCGTCTTCTTCAATTTCGGCCACTCCGACCCGCCCATCAAGATGCAGAAAGTCTGGATGAACGACGTGGAGGCTTATACAGGCGTAGCGGCCGTGGACGCGTACCTTGGGGCGACCCAATTATCGGACACAAAAGGCATGGACTACGGAGGCGCTCACGTCATCGAAGACCTGATCCAGGGTAAAGAGATATGGCTCAAGGCTACCGCCTATGGTACGGACTGCTATCCCAGGAAACGAGTGGAGACATCCATCTCGCTGGATGAGATGAACACAGCGACCATGGTGAACCCCCGGAATGCCTACCAGAAGTACAATGCGGCCACTAATTGCTCGTCCAAGACGATATACACGTACATGGGCACGCTATTGCCCAATAGCGGCAACGTGACCTACAGCGGCGCAGGCGTACTGTCGCCATTATCCAATGATCCTACTTATCAGACCATCGGCATGGGCACCCGTATCTTCATCGGCGGAGCAACGGGCTACGTCGTCGGTCCGGGCACCCAGCACAGCCCCTCGGGAGGCTTCGGCACCCTGATGGTGACCGGCGACCTCAAAAAAATGAAGCGGGAATACCTGAGGGCCGCCACTTTCCACAAGTACGGCACTACCATGTACATCGGCATGGGCATACCGATCCCTATACTGAATGACGATATCGCGAAGAGTACTGCCGTGAGCGACGCGGACATAACGACCGACGTCCTGGATTATTCAGTGCCCAGAAGGTCAAAGCCAACGGTACGTAAAGTGACCTATGAAGAGCTAAAGAGCGGCATGATCGACCTGAACGGCCGTGAAGTAAAGACCTCGTCGCTTTCGAGCTTCTACAAGGCAAGACAGGTAGCGAGCGAGCTCAAATCACAGATCAAGAAAGGGACTTTCTTCCTGTCGCTGCCCGTCGAGCGGATGCCGGCAGAAGGCTCGGCGAAGCCCATGAAACAGACGCTGGAGATGCCGCTCATCAAGGACGTCATGACCCCGGTGGCTACCATTACGGTCGGCTTTAGCGTATACGAGGCGGCAAAGAAGATCATACAGGATAAATTTAACCACCTGCCAGTGGTCGATAATAAGAACCGGCTCGTGGGCATTGTCACCTCATGGGACGTGTCCAAGGCGCTGGCCCTGTCCAGGAACGGCGACCTGGCGCCCATCATGACGCGCAATGTCATTACCGTAGCGCCGGACGATCCTGCCGACCTTGCGGTCAGGCTGCTGGAGACGCACAACATCTCGGCCCTGCCCGTAGTGGATAAGGATAAGCGTGTCCTGGGCATCGTATCGGCGGAAGGCTTGAGTAAGCTCCTGTCATGGGGGGTGCAGCAATAATGAAGCTATTGTTGAAGTTTAACCCGAAAATAATTAAAAAACCGATCATTTCCGAGACCGTGCTGGAAACGGGTGTCATGCTGGACATCGAGCGCGCCCGGGTCGAGGGCTCTCTGGGCGAGATCGTCGTGAACGTGCCCGACGATAACTGCCGCGAGGTCGTTAGCGTCTTGCGCAAGAAAAAGGTCGACGTTACCCGGCTGGACGTGCCCATCACCAAGGACGAGGAGAACTGCACCCACTGCGGCGCCTGCGTCTCCGTATGCCCCGTCGGCGCGATCTCCTACGAGTATGACTGGCGCGTAAGGATGGACGAAAAGCTCTGCGTCCAGTGCGGTACCTGTGTGAATGCCTGCCCGGTGCGAGTGATAAAGCTCTCAGAATCGTGATATGCTCACTAAGAAGTACCAGGTCAAGGAGACCATCGTTACAGTAACGGCGGAAGAGCAATACCACAGCACCTGCATCGATTCCATCATACGCTCCCGGGCAGACCTGGGGAGCTATATTTTAGCAGTCCCTTTTTTTAAGGTCACCTTCGAGCCTTACGAATGCCCGGCCGATGCACCTGAGGTCATCCGGCGCATGGTAAAAGCCACAGCCCGCGTCAACGTCGGCCCCATGGCCGCCGTGGCAGGCACCATCGCATGGCTGGCGCTGGAAGCCATGGTAGAGTCCGGCGCTCATTATGGGATCATCGATAACGGCGGAGACATCGCGCTGATCAACGACCGGCCGGTCATCGTCGGAATATACGCCGGAGAGTCGCCGCTAAAAAACCTGGCGCTGGAGATAGAGCCCAGGGATACTATTTTAGGCGTCTGTACCTCTTCGGGTACCGTGGGGCCTTCCATCAGCCTGGGGAACTCCGATGCGTCGCTAATTATATCGGAAGACGTTTCGCTGGCGGATGCAGCGGCAACTGCGCTGGGAAATCGTATACTCGATAAAAGCTCGCTGGATACTGCGTTCGACTTTCTCAAGGACATACCCGAGGTCACAGGCGCGATAGCGATCATCGCGGACAGGATGGCCACCTATGGCCGCTTGCCCCGTATCCTGAAGGCAGACGTCGACTACGAGAAAATAACCAAAGGCGACATTCCCGTAAAATAGCGCTAATTATATACTATGACCGCCAATGCAACTCAGAGGCCCCATGGAACGAAATGAGCTGTACGTTTATGCCATTGCTTTTATCGTGCTGTCAGTGCTGCTGGTCATTGTCGTCACCGATAATATCACCATCAGCTCGATGAACGGCCAGCTGGGCGTCTATAAGAAGCAGCAGCGGGAATTTTCACAGGTCGTCTCGTCCCAGTACCTTGAAGACATGGACACAGCCCGTCAGGCCTGGATCGTGGCCAATACCGGAGAGAACGTCGAGTTAGAAAACCAGGGCATCTCGGTTGAAGCCGATACCATCTCGACCACGGACTTCACGGCTGTCTTCGACCTGCGCGACCCCTCGATGACGCGAATAAGCTCCATGCCCGGCGACGTAGGCCCGGGCGAGGTCGTCGTTTACCTGGGCCAATATTACACGGACAACATGACCCGGGCGTCGAGCTGGATCACGTCTTACCGGGTGAATACTACGACCCATGAGGTCTCCGGGCTCACGC
This sequence comes from uncultured Methanocellaceae archaeon, assembly GCA_963780625.1. Classification (GTDB taxonomy): domain Archaea; phylum Halobacteriota; class Methanocellia; order Methanocellales; family Methanocellaceae; genus Methanocella. Next base: position 91,305 of record CAWACH010000002.1, read on the forward strand.
CGATCCTGATCGAGAACATCGCCACGGAGTATTATACGGACTCTCTGGCACCGACCATCTACCGACAATTGGGCGTCTCCAACGGTACGGTCACCGGGTACGGCCAGCAGCTCATCGATTGTTCCTATATTCCCGAAAGCGGCTCGTGGCTGGACGTGACCGAATATAAATACTCGCTAAGGTACACGCAGCTCTCGCCTTATCTGCTCATTAAGACGTACGTGAACGCCACCGCCCAGCAGGTCTCGAGCTTCGACATATCTAAGCCCTACTATGATAGCGTGACGGGGACTTCTTTTTAGACTGTGCCGTGCCGGGCGTCCCTGCGATATTCCCGGGCCCGCTCCGACTTGTACTCGTCGATGATGCCCAGCAGGTGGTCTTCCTTCTGTTTCTTTTCCACGCCGGCCGCATATGCCTTCCATCCTTCAATGGCGGCGTCCAGCTTGCCCGGGTCCATGACGGCGTAGCCGTCGACGAACTTCAGCGGCACATCCTCTTTGGACAATACCGGTACCCTGGAGTACAGGAACTTTTCCTCGGCCAGGTGGGACATGGGCGTGCCTCTGATGAGCGCTTTTATTCCCCGCTCCACCAGCATGGAAGCAGCCTCTACGCCACCTCCCGCGTCCCTTGCAAAAATAACATCGCCTGCCTTGATGCCGAACTTCCTATCGCATGCTAATATCGCATCCTTCGACATGTTCTCGATGACCTTTACCGGCGCCTTATCGCCCCTGAACTCAAGGGCGCGGATGTGCTTGAGCCGGTCCATGTTAGACTGCAGCTCCGAGTTGCGTTTTTTATATTCGGCCGCCTCTTTCTTGAGTCGGGAAGATCTCGCTGTCCCTGATGGTGACCTCCCTGGTCTTGCGCATATCGTCCAGGCCTTTGCTTTTGAGGCGGTCGATGGTGCGCTCATGGGAGGTCACTTTTAATTCTAAATGTTTCATCTCCCGCCGCAGGTCGTTCACGTAGGAGCGCAGGTTCTCCGTCTGCTCGTCCTTTCTCTTTAGCTGCGCCCGCAGCTCAACGAGCCTCACATCGGTATCTACTTCAGCGGGCTCCGGCTCCTTCGGCTTCTTTACGGCCGGCGGAGACGTGAGCATGTCAAGCGCGACGTCTATGGACTTGCCCTCGATGGTGAGCGCCTTCACGTCTTTGGGGTCGATATGATAAGGCGTCTTCTTGTCGATCTGTGCGAATTTATTTTTATAAGTATTAAATGCCTTGACGGCCGCGGCCAGGGCGTCTCTCTCGTGGTCGTTGCCATACCCCAGCGGCCTGGCCAGCCTGACCTTTTCCTCGACCAGTATGCGCTCGTTAGGAGTAAATAGGACGGCGTTGAAGGCCCTCTTTATTTTTTCTACGGCGCTCGGCGGGGGCACTACGTCTGTGGCGATGACCACGGGCCGGCCGCTCGCGCTAATATGCTCGATGATCTCCGGTATGGAAGATACCCTGGAGCTCGACACTTCGACCAGCTTGCCGTCCAGGTCCAGAATAGCTACAGCGGTCGTCGTTCCCGGGTCCACGCCTACGATGATGTAGTCGCGCTTACGCTTCTCCAGCGGAATGAACTCGATAGCATCCTTCTCTACGCTATTGACAGTGACCTGTACGTCCTCTTCTCTGGAGCTGTGAATGCCCAGCTCCGAGCGCCTCGCGTTCACGACGAAAATGCCGTTAACGTAGCCCCCGAAGCCTTCGGTGATGGTCATGTCGTAGACCTTGTCCTTGAGCTTTGCCTCGATCTCCCGTACCTTCTCACGAACGTTTCCCTGTACTTTTCGCCGGTACCTGTTCTGGCTCCATCCGCCTCTGCCGGGCGATCTCCCGCGGCTGACCTTAATGATCGTCTTGTCCTCGAAGACCGATACGATGTAGCCGACGCCCATGGATGCCAGGCAGGCGGACGCGAACGCCTCCTCTTCGGGAATAATGGGATTAAATGAAATGCCTGCGGCGCGGCCCAGCTTAGTGAGCGGCTCCTGGTGCTCGTTGCCCGTTACCTGGACGAGCTTTACGTCAGGGGGCAGCCTTTTCAAGAAATTTACCAGGTCTTTTCTATTCTCCGCTAGCTCTGTGATGCTGTCAATTGCGAGGATGCCGGGCCGGTGTTGCCTGATGAGCCTTAAAAGCTTAAAACGGCTTACAGAAGGGTATTTTGTGATGTTGCCGTTGAGCGCTACGACCGCATAGCGAGGGGCTTCCCTGGAGCGGCTTGAGCCTTTCACTATGTCCACGCCGAATATAGTTTGAGTGGTAGTAGATGCCATCTGTATATGTTTCTGGGTTTCAGTTGCGTTTAGCAGTTCAAAAAGTTTTTCTTAGCTGACTTACGGTCTTGTCATCATCGATAACAAGCCTGATATGTCCACTAGTGTTGAAAACTCGTTGAACACCCCCGGCGGCGAGAATATCAAGAACACAAATGTGCTAGGTACTTTCATTAATTAAAAATAGATGGTGGATATTATAAAAGTATCCGTCGGGTTCTACATACTGATATATAGCCCGGAGGAAAATGTACTGGGACTTCTTTGCGGGTCGACGCCCGGCTGATGCCGGGCTACTGCGTCGTTTTCGGGTGCTCCGATGTCGGGGCCGGGCTTGCACCCTTCGCATGGTGCTATCGCATGCTTCCGCAAGCCCTAAGCAGCATTTTACCCCTTCGGGGATAAATGTCATTGCCCCCCATTACCCCGACGCCTTCGCATCGGCCTGATGGCCGACTGATGCCCAAAACACCTCGACGACCGCGGTTAGCTTCTAATTTATTTCAGGCAGGAAATATCCTGCAGGAAAATGTCCAGCAAGCTTTTTACGAGGTCTACATCCGCCGCGCTATCGCAGTAGCTGATAGAGCATCTCATGGTATCGCCGAACGAATATGCCGTAAAGTCGAAATAGGGGGGAAAAGTGGCGGGGCCGAATAGCGATACGTCGGAGACCTTTGCATCGCCGAAATCCACGTCTTTCGGATCTATAATGCCAAGATTCGAGAAACAGGGGATAGTCATTAAAGCCCGGGATTGTGACTTCAAGGCGTATCTCATGGCAAATCTCATCGGCGCATACCCGGGAACGAATGCTATCTGGAGTAAGAGCATTTGGGCAAGTTCCATTTTATTTCTTTTTTCTCTGTCCATCGCCTCGTGTAACCTGGCCAGCGTATCCCCAAAGGCCTCGTCCGGCTCTCGACTTATGGCGGGTATGTACAGTCCGGAGAGCGTACAAATGCCGCCGGCTTTTCCGGAAGGCAGATAACGCCGTAGATTTACCGGCACCGTTACCGGTAACAGCCTGCCTGCAGGCGGGTCGAGCACCTTGAATAGCGCGCGATAATAGGCAGTCAACAACAGGTCATTGATCGTTACGCCCCTGTCCCGGGCATATGCACGAATGGCGGCAGATGTTTCAAGCCCGATGTCCGCCCTAATAAAAGAACGGCCGGCATAGTCGGGACACTTAACCGGAAAACACCATTCGAGCCTGGGGACTGAGAAGTGCAGGCTTGACCGGACCAGCGTGCCGAGCCCAATGTGTTTTACCAATTGTCCGGGGCTCCGGCTTCCGCATCGATTGGCGATAGGCCTATAGTCCGGATCATTTCGAGCCTGCCTGTATATCGACGAGAGCAGTTCCAGGTATTCCTTAAAGCCTCCACCGTCCGCGATGGCATGGGTCATTTTAACGCATAAAATATCCCTATCGGATCGAAATAACCGGGCGTGAACCTGGGGGGCCGTAAAAACATCCATGGGAGAAGACATGAATTTTAACGCTTCACCTAACGCATCATCAGTCTCTACTAAAGGGCATAGGTCGAAGCCGTCAAGGCCAGCGTCCCGCTGCCAGCGTAGACGCAACGGCCCTTTTACCAGCCTGCAGCCGAGCACCGGCTCGGCATCCAGCGACAGCCTTATGCAATGCGCGACCAGGCTCGCGTCTATATGGCCGTTAAAAGTGACCATGCCGTGCATCTGCCCGTCGCTATTGGTATCATTCAGGAACATTAATTGATCCGTGGAGGACGCGGGAAAAATATTCGGTATGGGCGCGTTATCGGTAGGTCTGGCGGCCATTTGTTCACCGTATGATGGCTTGTTAATTAAATTTTTTCCCGGCCGTGATCTCAAAAATATGGCGAGTATGCCAGGGGTCTAAAAATAAATTTCAAGAAGTCCGATCTCAGTGAGCGTGTCTCATTTTAGCGATCAAGGCGGCTGTTGCACCTGCGTTGAACCCGTTGTCGATGTTGACGACGACCAGTCCCGGCGAACACGACTGTAGCATAGCCGTTAAGGCGCCTATGCCGCCCGCTCCCAGGCCATATCCTATGCTGGTTGGAACTCCTATGACGGGCACGCCGACCATTCCGGCAACTACCGAGGGTAAAGCTCCCTCCATGCCGGCTACTACGACAACGCAAGCCACGTCGTGCTTGATCATATCTTTCAAGGGTTCGAGTAAGCGGTGTATACCGGCCACTCCAACGTCATAGCCCCTGATAACGTCGCAGCCCATGACTTCCGCGATGGTAGCGGCTTCCTCTGCTACCGGTATGTCGGACGTTCCGGCCGTCAGGACGCCGATCTTGCCGATGCTCTCCTGCTCGCACTCACGCCTGTCCACGATGACCATGCGGGCGTCGGCCCTGTAAATGACGCCTTTCTTTCCGATCCGCTTCACGATAGCGCCATGGTGTTCCTTAGAAGCTCTCGATAACACGAGAATGCCTTTATGGGCGATCACGCGCTCGACGATGTCGGCGGCTTTCTCGGGAGTCTTGCTCTCGGCGTAAACGACCTCGGGGATGCCGTTCCGGCACTCGCGGCTCATGTCAAAGACCGTATGGTTACCTATCTTCTCCACGTAATCCAGCTTCAACAGGCGCTCCGCCTTATCGATGTCCATATCCCCGCGGGACACTTTTTCAAGCACTTCTCTTGCGTTCAGCTCGCTCACACTTCTTTACGGTTATATCGATTATTCAGGCCTATTCGTTTAAAAACTTGCTCACAAAGGCCTAATTTTCTTTATCCATGCTGCGATATCCTTAACCGCGTTTTCGCTCACATGGCCCTCAGTGTTATATTCCTGGGGGTTCGGCGTCCCTTCTCCGGCGATGAACAGGTGGTTCAGTTTCGGGTACAGCTTGAGAGTAACGTTCGCCTTATCCTTAAGAGCGGCCTGCCAGGATCCGAAGTCTACGGTCGGCAACACCTGGTAGTCACGCTCGCCCTGCAAAATTAATATGGGCATGGGCAATGTCTTTGCGACCTCTTCGGGGTGATAGCCACGCAAGGACAGCAGATAGGCGGGCGACATTCCCAGCGGCAATTCGCTCGAAGGAGTTTTACCCGAGAGCTCAGGGTCCTTCGCTTTAGCTACCTGCGCTTTCAGGATCTCGAGGCCCGCCTTCTGTTGTTCCGTTAGCGGGCCCGCCAGGCTACAGAGATACGTAAATTGGTCTAAAACAGTATCCTCTAGCGGCCGGGTAATTCCCGCCATGACTATCAGCCCGGACAGCGTCGGGTCTTGCTGGCCGATGCGGGGAATAAGGGTGGCTCCGAGGCTGTGGCCCAGGACGAAGACACGGTCATGGTCGATATTATACGTATGGCGCAGCAGCCGGACCGCCAATAGTGCGTCATCCACCACCTCTTCTTTTACGGTAAATTTCGCCACCAGTTCTGCATTAAACTTGCCCTTATGGGCCATCGTACGCTTATCATATCGCAGCACGGCGATGCCCATGGAGGATAAGCCCCATGCCAGGTCACGAAAGACCTTGTTCGGGCCTATGGTCTCGTCCCTGTCATTGGGGCCGGAACCATGTACCAGCACCAGGCCCGGGAACGGGCCGACGCCATCGGGCATTGATAACGTGCCGGGTAACGCCCATTCCCCCGTACCCACGGTGACCTCTGACTCGTGGAACCCGGACTGGTCGACATAGGCGGGCGGGTTATACGCCTGAGCCGCTGCAGAGCCCGGCGCCGTCGCCGGGGCCAATCCGCTGACCTGCCCATCGACGTTAAAAACGACCTGTACGTTAATGACCGCATGCTCAAACTGGCAGGTAACGACCACGATCCTGTACATTCCTAATTCCGCCGCGCCGGCTATGGCCTGCTGTCGGAAAGCGCCGGCATGTTCGGTCATCTTCTGCCAGAACTCCTCCAGTTTGGCCTCCGATAACGCATTTTTCATCTGGCTGTCGAAACTGGTCGTAACGGCTGCAAAATCAGCATTCACCAGCTGGCTGACTAACGTTAGAGCCAGCGGTTTCAGCTCATCAAAAGATAATGTGCTCATAGGTTTCGCCTCATACAAATATGGCGCACTTATAATTAATAGTCGCGTTCCACAAGGAACAGCCCTATGGCCCTGAGCTTGTCCATGGGCTCCTTATGCAGCTTTAGCCCGTCGAACTGCCCCAGCGCCTCGTCCTTGTAGCGCTTTGCCTCTTTTTGGGAGTACTCCAGCGAGCCGGCTTTTGTTAAAATATCGAAGACACGGGAAATATCCCCATCTGTGATGCTTTCTTTAGCATATATGCGCTTGAGCTCATCCCTGTCCGGGGACGTCTCCATGGCAAACAGAACGGGCAGCGTCTTTTTCTTATTGCGGATGTCGTTCTTGGCCGACTTGCCCGTATTATCAGGATTGCCCCAGATGCCGAGTATGTCGTCCCTGATCTGGAATGCTATGCCGATCTTTCGGCCGAACGTCTTGAAACGGTTCACGATATCGACATCGTCGCTCGCGACCATTGCGCCGATAGCGGTCGATGCTTCGATGAGCACGGCCGTCTTGCCGCTGATCATGGTGATGTACTCGTCCACGCCGACCATGTCCCTGCTCTGGAAGTCCATGTCCAGGTACTGGCCCTCGCACAGCTCAATGACCGTTTCGTTGAATAGACGTATGATATCTACCATGACCTCGGGCTTGATGGCGCCATTCAGCTGTAAGAGCGAAAGGTTAGCGACAATATCCATCGCGTCGCCGGTGTTTATGGCCTGGGGCACGCCCCAGAGCTTCCACAGTGTATCCCTGTGCCTGCGCTTCTCGTCGCCGTCCTCGATGTCGTCATGAATAAGAGTGAAGTTATGTAGTAATTCGACTGCGGCGGCCGCGGGCAGCGCCTTCCTGTAGTCTTTGGAGATCGCTTCGCAGGCCAGCAAACACATCGTCGAGCGCAGGCTTTTGCCGCGGGATGCCCTGCAATCGGAAAAGCCGTCGTCCAGCCAGCCCAGGTGGTATTTCATCATATCATATAAACGGCCTACGCTTTTCCTGCTCTCGAACACCTTTTTCATCTGGCCGTCAGTATAGGCTGAATATTCCTCTAAAATAGGCGTAACAATATCCACCATAGTTTTTACCTGCGAATTCTTACTTGGCGTATAGCCCTGCTGATATTAAAATCCTTCGCAAATCCGGCGGCCGGTGTACATCAACAATCGCGGTATCGATGCCAGCATGAAAAGGCCCCACCCATAATTTTTCTAATTTCAGGTCAGGCTTACGTTTCGTTTTCGTTCCTTGTGTGCGTGACACGTTGTCGGAATCAGTTTTTAGAACACAGAGGCACGGAGAGCACTGAGTTTCACAGAGACTTTTTTTAGATGGAGGGCACGGAGAGCACAGAGCCCGTTAATTCGGTTACAAGGGCACAGAGGATGCAGAGGCACCGAGGAATTAATGGATCGGGAAAATAGTACTTTTTCTTACGACTCACTATTTTATTTATCTGGTAGGCAACTATAGAGCTAATTACTGGATGTATTTTATTCCCCTGTGTCTCTGCATCCTCTGTGCCTCTTTTGTAGAATAAACGGGCTCTGAGAACTCCGAGCACTCAAATATTAAAAAAAATCTCCGTGCGGCCTCTGTGCGCTCGGTGTCTCTGTGGTTCAAAACTGACTCTATCTACTCCACAGGCAAACCAGGCACAAGCATTAAAAATCGACCAAACTAGGACTTACAATAAATGCCAGGAAAGTATTATATGCAATAAAATGAAAATAAGTGCCTATTATGCAGGCGCTCGAAACGGCACAAATGCCATCGTTGACAAAATACTGGGATGAGAAGCGGGGGCGAATGGCGCTGCTTCTCAAGAACGGCGAGCGTCCGCTCCGCGACATCACCGTCGAGGACACATATCCCGTGTCCATCGCCGGCATACTGTGTTTCGCCAAAGCCGGGGGCATAGCGCCCATGGCTGCCGCTTCCGACGGTAAGATCACGTGGAAGGTGGCGAACATGGGACCGGGCGAGGTAAAAGAGCTCATCTATACTTCGCTGACCAGGGACGCGCTGGAGGGCATGGCTGCCAAGAAGCCTACCGCTGCCGACGCGGCGCTCCTGTCGTCCACTTCTTCCCGCATGCCGACACTGTCCACGGCAGAAAATGCCCCCGTACAGGTTGAATTAAAGCCCGCGGCAGAACTCCCGGCAAGGATGGCAGAGGCGGTGGCCGACCGTAAGGCCCAGGCGGTCGTCATTGCCGTAGGGGCGGGCAAGGGCGGCACGGGCAAGACCACCTTCTCCATCAACCTTGGCGTGGCCCTGGCGGAGCTGGGTTATCGGACAATGCTCATGGACGCGGACGCCAGCATGAGTAACCTTTCCACATACATGGGCATGGACCCGAAAGATCTCAAAACGACGCTCCATGAAGTGCTCTCAGGGCAGGCAGAGCCCGACAAGGCCATCTATAAAGCGTTCAGCGAGAACCTGCGGGTAGTGCCCAGCGGCCTTTCCATCGAGGGCTTTTTGAAAATGGACCGCTCCCTGCTAAAGGATGTGATCGAGTATTTTTCCAGGGAGTCTGATTTTATTGTTATAGACACTCCCGCGGGGTACAACAAGGAAATGGCATTATCGCTGGCCGCCTCGGACCACCTTATATTAGTGTTGAACCCTGATGAGGGGAGCATGACCGACGGCCTCAAAGTACAGGAAATGGCCCGCGTTCTGGGCGTGAATGTCCTGGGCATCGTGCTAAACCGCTTTGACATGAAAGGCCCCCAGTTCTCCCGCTCCCAGGTCGAGGAGCACTTCGGGACGCCGGTCATCGCCATGCTGCCCGACGAGCCGGGCGTGAGGCGTAAGGACAAGCTGCCTCAGGTGCTGTCCAGCCCTTCAGGTAAAATCGCGAACAGAAACATATCGTGTCGCAGAAATGATCTCCGGAAAAAAGGCGCAAAAGGCCGAAAGCCTCTCCTTCGTATCCCGCCTGATGGTCGCGCTGTTCAACACCGCAAACATTTAGTTTTTTAATGCCGACTATTGTGCGTGATCATCGTTGGCACATCCGGCTGGTCCTACGACGACTGGGTAGGCGAGTTTTATCCCGCTACCCTGGGCAAGGATAAGTGGCTCGAATTCTACGCCCGCTATTTCCACACGACCGAGGTCAATAGCACTTACTATAGCTTTCCGTCCCCGGCCATGGTGCAGGGCTGGATATCAAAAGCGTCAAAGCTACAACGCTTCGAGTACTCGCTGAAGATGCCCAAACGCGTGACCCACGACAGCCTTTTGCTTGACGTAGAGCACGCGCTGGAATTCGAGGCTAAAGTCCTGTCGCCCATACATGATGCGGGCTGTCTGGGCGCGGTCTTGGTCCAGCTCTCGCCCTATTTTATGTCGTACGACAAAGGTAAGAAGACAGAGCACCCGGAGCGGCTGAAGCTGCTGCTGGAACGCCTGGACGCCGCCAAATTCGATTATGCCGTCGAGTTCCGTCACCGCTCCTGGCTTGAGGAGGGCGGGCTTAACGGCGAGGTAACAGACATGCTCAAGGAGCGGGGCGTCGCAGTTTGTGCAGTGGACGGCCCGTCTATGCCGCCCATTGTGGAGAATACTGCCCGCCACTCTTACATACGCTTCCATGGCCACAATGACGACATATGGTATGGAAAAGATGCCGAAGATACCCGGATGAACCGATATGATTATTTTTACAAGGAGAGCGAGCTGGCTCCCTGGAAGGAGCTCATCGAGCCTTTTCATGGTACGGCGAGGGCTTATTTTAATAACCATCCCCATGCGAACGCCATCAGGAACGCAAAGCTTTTCGAGACGCTCATGGGGCATCCCGGCGAGCCGCTAAATATTAAAAAACAGGCGGACCTTTCTTCGTTCTTTTAGGCGGGCTCCGCCACCCTTCGTGGCACAGTAAAGCGCATGGAGAAGATACTGATCTCGTAAAAGGCTATCAAAGGCACGCCCACCATGATCTGCGTCAGCACGTCGGGGCTCGTTACCAGTGCCGCTACGACCAGAATGATGACGTACATGTGGCGGCGGTATTTCCTGAAAATTTCCACCGGGACCAGCCCCGAGCGGGCCAGCGCCGTCATGACCAGCGGCAGCTCGAACACCAGGCCGAACACGAAGGTGGTCAACATGGCAAAGTTAACGAAATCGGACACCCGCCAGTGGTTGGCGACCCCGACGCTCGTCGCGCTTTCCAGCAGATATTGAAAGACCAGAGGCAGCATGAGCAAATATGCATAAGCGCATCCTGCGACAAACAAAATAACAGCGAGTATTGCGGCAAGCATCAGGGCGGCTTTATTGATCCTGAAGCGATTGCCTAATTTTAGTACCTTCAGATACCTGTAGCCATAAAAGAATACGATGGGCAGCGCGGCCAGTATGCCGATAATGAACGAAAGTTTGAGCTCAAGCATCATCAGCTCGAGAGGCTGGGTCTGAATGAGCGTGTACTGCCCTTTTAGCAGGTCATCCCTCATGCGCTCAATGATCATGCCGGTAAAAGGAAACGTGACCGTCGCTATGACCAGCACGTAGATGGCCAGGTACATCAGCCCTTTCCGGAAACGGGCTATGAGAGATGCGACGTCATTAAGTGATACCATCGGGACCGCCCCTCGATGTATATCGGCTATCAAAATAAATACTTAAGGGTTGAGGCGCTCTCAACGTTTCTTTTTTTCTCTCAAAAGTTCTTCGTATACCTGTTTGGTGCGGGCCGCGATGAGCTTCCAGTCGAACTCTTCCTCGGCGCGCTTCCTGCTGGCCTTACCCATTTGAGCCCTCTTTTCCGGGTCATCCAACAGCGCGTTTACTTTTTCGGCCAGCGCTTTCGGGTCACGCATCCGCACCACATAGCCGTTCAAGCCGTCTTCCACGAGCTCGGCGTCGCCACCGGCGTTCGTACACACGACAGGCTTGCGGCTGGCCATTGCCTCAAGGATCGCGATGGGCAGTACTTCCCATACCGAAGGCAGCACGAACACATCGCAGGTGCCATAAGCCTCTTTGAGCATCTCCTCCGACATGTAGCCGGAAAAGATGACGCTGTCCTCCAGGCCCATGGCCTTTACTTTCTTTTTCAGGCTCTCCAGCGAGTTTCCTCTGCCGACCAGCAGCACCTTCGTCCGCGGGTGCTTTTCAAGCACCAGCGGCATGGCCTCTATTAAATAAGGTACGCCTTTCTGGGTGATCATGCGGCCGACGAATAACAGCATGGGCCCGTCGATGCCGTACTTCATTCGGACGTTCGTCTCCTCCGAAGGCTTGAACTCGTTCACGTTGATGCCGTTGTGCACGGGCACTATCTTCCGCTCGTTGATGCAGTATTTTGCGATATCATACTTCACCCACTCCGAGACGGCGATGATCCTGTCGGCCATGGCGAACGGCAGTCGGCCGACTGTCCAATCATACACCGAGCCGAAAACCGTTATAGGGGGTGATATCCCCAGCGGCCTGGCGTTGTGGATGGTCATCATGAAAGGCTTGCGGGCCAGGCGGGCATAGAGTGCGGCCATGTCGAAGTCCACGAAGAACCTGTTCTGCAGGTGAATAATGTCAAAGCCGTTCTCTTTGTCGAGCTTTCTAAGATAATGGATAAACAGCGGAGATATGATCATCGGGGGCGGGTACAATCCGGGCACTTTTAAGCTAACGCATGGCACTCTGTGTATTTTCACGCCGTCGATCATCTCGTATGCCGGAGTGCCTTCGATGCGAGCCGTCACTATGGTAACGTCGACGTTCTGGCGGACGAGTTCCCTCGACAGCTCATACATGTGCTTTTCTACCCCGCCCGAGAACGGGTGGAACAGCGCGTTGACCAGGCATATTTTCATTTTATCGCTCATAAAATTGTAACCAGGACGCCGATGCATACGACAGCGTGATACTTAATGTTTACGTAACAGTATTATATCTATAGATTCATCAGTGGTCTAGAATGAGCATGGCGTATGCGGACGATAACTGCCCCGGCCTGGAATTCGGCAAGGGCATTACTGAGGATGCAGCGGACGTTTTCACCGATGCCGTGAATGCAGTACCTGTATCGGATAAGTCAGAGCGGGCATACACCAGAGTACTTTTTGACAGGGTCCAGCAGGGCGAGCTGGGCATCTATACATTATCCGCCCGATGCCGGACCGTGGGCGTCATCTGCTACCGCTCGCTCGACGGCGATGTCGAGCTTGTCTTCGGGCACCTGCTGGCGACGGCAGGCAACGCAGAAGGCTATTTCCTGAAGGAGGCCGTAAACGACCTTTTTACCTGCGACGTCCACACCATAAGGAGCAACTTTAACTGGCCCGACCCACACGGCTTTGTCAGAGCCGCGCGGCGCATGGGCTTCGTGATGACGGAGCGCATGAGCATGGGCATGACGCCTTCGCTGATAGGCCACCCGCCGGCACAGTTCGACCTCCTGCCCTGGCATGATGACTATGCTAAGGACGTGTGCGGCATCATGGTCGATGGAGCGTCCCCGGCGGATGTGCCCGTGTATCCTATGTTCAGCAAGCCCGAAGGCGCACGCATGCTCATGGACAGCGTACTAAAGGACCGGCATGGAAAACTGCTGAGGGATCTGTCCTGCGTCGCAAAAGAGAATGAAAAGACCGTCGGCTTCCTACTATCTACCCTGCTCCCGGACGGCAGCGTGTTGATCCTGAACATCGCCGTAATAAAAGAAAACCGGAACATGGGCGTGGGCGGCGCGATGCTGGACCGGCTCATCGGCGATTCTTATCTGCGAGGCTATTCCCAAATAATGCTGGCTGTAACAGCTAACAATAACGACGCCATCCGTTTATACGAGCGAAAAGGCTTCAAAGTGAACGGCTATTTCAGGCAGTACGTAATGTCTAGAGTCAAGTAAAAGCGGTTAATGATCCTTAGGCTTATAGTCCGAGTCCATGACCTCTCTGATCTTTCTGGCAGTCTTTTCCCCGACCTTGTCCACTTCTTTTAGTTCCGCCTCGGTAGCGTTGACGATGCCCTTAACCGAGCCGAAATGCTTTAGCAGATTTTTCGAGATGACCGGCCCCACCTCAGAGATGGCGGACACCAGGTACTCCTGCCTCTCGTTCAGCGTGTGGGAAGACTTCTGGGCATGAGGATTTACGCTGCGCTTTCTTTCCACCTGTTCTCTTTTTGCTATGGAATATATGTATTCTGACGTCTCTTTTTCATCGGCCGTGAAAAGAATAGGGACGCCATAGTCGATGGCTATGGACGCGATGATGCCGTGAATGACGTTCGGGCTGATGCGGCGTTTGGTATAGAGCCCTTCGCCCTCGATGATGAGCAGCGGCCTCAGGTAGTTGTGCTTCATGGAGATGATCTGCTCGAACAGGCTCCTGTCCGCGCCGAACAGCGTGTCTAAAAAGTCGTCGGCGGTCTTGCGCTCCACGCAGACGCGGTCAGACAGGACATAGTCCCCCACTTCCAGCGTCTTAATGTTCAGCGAAGCCTTCATGTCCTCCAGGTGCTTTACCACTGCCGAGCGCATTTCACGCATATCGACGTATATCTCGGGGACCTCAGCGGGCTTCTGCTCTTTTTCCGGCCGAAATTCTTCGAGACTGCGTTGCCCCGCAATATTCTGGGCCAGGGGCTCCTGCGTGGCTTTTTCCGCTGCCGGTTGCTGTACTATGCCTCCGTCGGGCAGTTTTGCATCTTCGATCATATCTGACATCAGCTGGCCGTCCTTCATGTCACGCATGGTGCGGTACATCTTCTTCTCCTTCGCCTGGCTCACCCGGTACGTGCCCTCGTCCTTCGTGCCTTTGGACATGAGGACGACTACCCGGCCTACGGCATTTCGCCCCGTGCGGCCGCGGCGCTGGATGCTTCTGATCTCGGAGGGCACGGGCTCGTAGAAAATGACCAGGTCCGTCGACGGGATGTCAAGGCCTTCCTCGGCCACCGACGTCGCTATAAGAGTATTATAAGAGCCCGCCCTGAAGGCGTCCAGTATTTCTACCTGCTTCTTCTGGGTCAGGCCCTTATCGTTCAGCTTCGAAGCCTGCCCGACGAAGCGCACGGGCTTAACGCCTTCCACAGACGCAAGCTCTTTTGACACAAACTCCGCAGTGTCCCTGAAATTCGTGAACACGATAATGCGTGATGAAGGGTAAAAAGTAAGCTGCTGCCGGACCATCTCCTTGACCTTCTCCGTTTTCGGATTTATTTCGTCCGCAGTCTCGGCGATGCGCATAGCCCCGGCGAGGCGGGCATCCTGCATGAGGCGTTTTGTAGCCTTGCTGCCGCCCTTGTTTTCCACCTCTTCCTTGAGGCGCTCGAAATATTTCTTGAGCGGAACGACGCCCTGGGTCTGTATAAGGTCGACAGCGTGCCCGACCTTCATGACTTCCGCCAGGATCGAGACTGCCTTGTAATTTTCAGGCGCCCCGCCCCGGGAGATGCCGGCCTGTAGCTTTGCCTGGAGCATGAGCAACTCTCTCTTGTTCAGGCCAGTGCCATAGGACACGCCCAGTGCCCTGAGCTTGTCAAGCCTGTCGTCGACCAGCGAGTCCAATAAAATTTTAATTTCCGCCGCCTTATCCGGCACGTCCACCTTGACCCACTCGACGTCCTTATCGTAAATGTAAGGCAGGACGTCCTTGTCTTCCTCGGTCTTCAGCTCCACTCGCTCGATGAACAGGTTTTCCTTGACCTCGTTTATTTTTTCGGGCGTGCTGCCCGGCGACGCCGTAATGCCCAGGACTAGCGGGTCAGGGCACTGCTCGACATATTTTTTCGCGATGTAAACGTACGCATAATCGCCCGTAGCACGATGGGCCTCGTCGAAAACGATAAGCGAGACGTCCCTGAGGTCGAACCGCTTCATTAAAACGTCGTTCTCAATGACCTGGGGCGTGGAGATAATAACAGTGGAGCCCTTCCATATCTCCTGCCTTTCCGCAGGCGCCACGCTGCCCGTGAAGACCGCTACGCGGTCGGGCTCGATGTTCAGGACGCGCCTGAAGAATGATGCGTGCTGCTCCACCAGCGGCTTTGTGGGCGATAGCATCAATATTTTTTGTCCGTCTTTCATACGGTCCGCCATCACCAATAAAGCGATGATGGTCTTGCCCAGCCCGGTGGGGAGCACGATGAGGCTCGACTTTTCCAGGGCCTTCTCCGCCAGCGTGAGCTGATAGGCACGGCTCGAGACCATATCGGGCTTTATCAAAGGATGGCTGACGAATTCGGACATGTTTGCTCTTTGCTATGTATGGTTCGGGCGTTATATATGTTGCCCGGACGCCCTGAAAATAATCCGGCTACAGCATCAGAGCTAGTGTCATTAATACCCCCGATAGCAGCGGTATCGAGAGGTTATCGTCCACGACGAAGCCGAAGAAACGCCAGGGGAAAGCGTCGCCGGCCACCGCCCCGAGGGCGCCCGCCACTATCGCAGCAGCGGTAAGAGAAGGATAGAGCGCCATGCCGCAGAGCCCGCAGACGACGAACATGACCGCCATTAATAAAAACGATTTAGGGTGGCTTACCGCATAAGTGATCTCGCCAGGTAACGACCGCTTCTCTTCATAGTCACGCTTATCCGCCTCCTTTCTGCCGGCGACCATGGTCAGCAGCGCGCCCGCCAGCCCGGTGATGCCATCGCCCAGCGAAAGGAATAGCAAGGCTGCTATGGCCACGTTCTTCTCGAACAGGAGCACCGCGAGGAATGAGGAGACGATAGCGAAGAAATATCCCCCAAGCACGCCCTTTTCCTCGTGCGTTCTCAGTAATATTTTCGGAAAGATAGGGTTACCCGACGTGCGAATAAGCTCTAAAAAGGCGGCGACTGCTACGCCCGCGCCCAGCACCAGCAATAGCGGCACTCGCGGTATGAAAAAATAGTAGGCGACGGGAATGAGAAAGCCGGCCATGTGGATCGACTTTCTCGAAACCTCTTTCGCCAGTAACTCCCGGTCCAGGGGCATCGAAGTTACGCTACCTTTTTGCCAAATTCACTCAAAGCCCGGTCGCTGTTGACCAGTTCCCTGAGCGTGCCGGCAATATCCTTCACAGGGACCCGCACCTGGTCCATGGTGTCCCGGTCCCTGATGGTGACCGTGTCGTCCTCCATGGTGTCGAAATCTATCGTTATGGAGAACGGCGTGCCTATCTCGTCGTTGCGCCTGTAGCGCTTACCGATGGTGCCGGACTCATCGTACTCGATGTAAAAGCCCTTCTCCTTGAGGTCGAGAGCTATCTGTCTCGCCCTGCCAGCCAGCGGCTCTTTGCTCAGCAGCGGCAGCACGGCGGCGGTGACCGGCGCGACCTGTCTTGCGAGCCGCAGCACGATGCGTTCCTCGCCCTTGACCATTTCCTCGGCGTATGCCTGCTCCAGCGCGGAGAACAGGATGCGGTCAATGCCGTAGGAAGGCTCGACCACATGCGGTATGAGGCTCTCGCCCGTGACTTCCTCCATTATGGTCTTGTGCTCGAAGAGGCTGCTTTCGATGGTGATCTCCTCGCCGTCGATGTCCAGCTTTACTTCTGACTTGCTCAGTTCGGCCTGGGGCATCGCCTTGAGTGCGGCCATTATCTTGCCGGCCTTGCCCTTGTACTTCGGGCCGATGACGCCCATGTTAGGCGTCACGATGGTGCGCTCCACCTTCAGGGGCTTCTCGAACGGGATGAACACGGACATGTCGACCTCGCTGCGCTTCTGGTGGGCAGTGAGGTCATAATTAGTACGGTCTGCGATGCCGACGACTTCGACCCAGCCGAACCGCTGCAACAACACTTCAGCGTCCCAGCAGTCGGTAGCGTAGTGGGCGCGCTCGGTCGTCAGGTGCTGCCTGAACCTCAGCTTTTCGGGGCGGATACCTACTGTGACCAGGAACACGTGAGTCAGCGCCACGTAATATGCCAGGTACTCGTTAGCGATGATGCCTTTGGATACGGCATCGCCCACGGTCATTGGCACGGTGGGCTTGCAATTCAGCTGGCAGTCCTCGTTGAACAGAGGCAGCACCATGTCTTTTACAGCGGCAAAATTCGGGTGATGGTCTTTATCTTTCGGGTTGACGAACACCTCGGCCTCGGCCTGGGTGAACTCTCTGAGGCGGATAACTCCCTGCCTGGGAGAGATCTCGTTACGGAAGGATTTTCCTATCTGCGTCACTCCGAAGGGAAGCTTCTCCCTATAAAAGCGGAGCAGCCGGGGGAAGTCCACGAACATGCCCTGGGCGGTCTCCGGGCGCATGTAGCCTTTCTTCTTCTGGCCGGGGCCGATCCACGTGCTGAACATGAGGTTAAAATCATACACCTCGCCCAGGGGGCCGCCGCACTCCGGGCACTCGATATGCTTGTCCTTGATGATCTCGGTGAGCTGTTCTTTTTTAAGTCCGTCCGGGATCTCCGCGACGCCCTTGATGACGTGGTCCGCCCTGAAGGACTCCTTGCACTTCTGGCAGGTCGTCATGGGGTCGGCGAATCCCCCTACGTGGCCAGAAGCTTCGAAAATGGCCTCGACGCCGATGGTGGGCGCCTCTATCTCGTAGAAACCTTCGCCTACACAATACAGGCGTCTCCAGGCGTCCTCGATCTTTCTCTTGAAGGTGGCGCCCATGGGCCCGTAGTCGTAAAAGCCCGATGCGCCCCCGTAGATCTCGAATGAAGGCCATATGAACCCGCGGTTCTTCACGAGCTCAAAGACCTTATCATATGTATCCATGCTGTCTCCTCAAAATGATTAACGCACAGAGAATAACAAGTAATGGGATATATTTTTTTTGTGAAAATCCCGGAGACAAATTTATTATTTCGTAAAAAGCGCTTTTTTCAACAATATTACTAATAAAAGCTTCGGCTAATGCAATGCAACCGTTTCGTACTGCCAGGTAAGCGGCCGTGTCTGGAAATATATGGCGATGGGGGGCTCATCGTTGTTATATTTTTTATATGACTGCCTTATGTTCTTCCGTATGGGCCGTAAGCAGCGTGCCCGGGTCCATGTTGAACATTTCCTTAAACGCGTTCGGGTTGAATCTCAGTTTCAGCTTCGGCCTTCCCGGGCCTTTGTTGTGCATTGATTCGGTATATATGAGCCCTGCGCGGCGCATTTCGTATATTCGCCTGGAGAACGTCTCGACGCTAGCTATTCCGAGCTTTAAGCCCGCTTCCCTCAAGTCCTTATAAAGAATATTGCTGTTGGCGCAAGCCATTATAAAGACAGATGTTGAGTCCTTGAAGGTGTTCTTTATAGCGCTGAACCGGGGTTGGCTGACCTGGTTCATCATGTTGACGTAGTCGTTGGCGATGGTGTCGCCGCACAATTCCCTGATATTTACCACAAGCTCTTCAGAGGGAGAAATTTTCGCCATAGTAACTACCAATTGTATCTCTCATCTTAAATGTTGCGTTAATCGAAAAATATGCTCAAAAATAAGCTTTTTATCGAAAAATAACGACAAATATATAATATTTAGTCAAAATTGCTTATTATATTTTCCATGTTATATCTAAAAAGGCCATAAAATGGAAATTTTTTTTCACATCAAAGCGAAGGATTAACTACCCAAAGCCTGCCCTCGCTCCCGTATGATGGCCGATCGGGAGGGGAGATGGAAAAGTTTTTACGGGATATGGCTCCTTTTTCATTGAGCATGGCTAGAAAACTGGATGTCAAATTATTCGGGTATTACCCGGAATCTAACTGCAACGAGTGCAGTAACTATGAAGATTGCGGCGGGACAGCCCACCGTAATGACGACGGCACCCTGAAGAAGCTGCGGGACGCATACGGCGACCGCATACAGGTCTCTCTCGTCGACGTGTTCTCCGAGGAAGTAAAGAAATACCCTGCGGTGGTCGACGTCATAAAAAAGAACGGGCTTCGCGTCCCGGTCGTTACGTTTAACGGTAACATCATGTTCTGCGGAAGCGACGCCACCATGGACACTATCAGGAACGCGATCGATGCAGAGCTTAACAAAGGCCCGCTTTCATTCCTGAGCAAACGTTCACCATAAGCCTTTTTTCATACCATCCCACAAAGAGTAAATACTATTACACGAATAACGCTCACCCGATGGACCCGACCAGGAGACTAGCCGAAATGGGCTTTACGCCCGCCCGCAGAAAAACTACGGGGGGCAAGAACAAGCCTCACGTCTCGCTGACTTTTCAATCCGGCGGAAAAGACCTTACCTTCGGCGTAGATACGACCAGGCTCTCCAGGACCGACGACCAGTATTTTCTGATCACCCATGCCCACACCGACCACTACGGCAAGTCCGCCATGCTCTCTAAGAATTCGCTAGCCTCGGACAAGACCGTGCTGGCTCTCGAGCTGAGGCATGACCAGCGTTTCGAGGGCGTCCGGTTTAAAGTGGGCGACACCATCGACGTAGAGGGCGTAAAAGTTAAAACTTATCACACTTACCATTCCATCGGCTCCACTGCTTTTTACTGGGAGAACGACCTGGGCGTGAAGATCCTCGTTACCGGCGATATAAAAGACTACAGGGACCTGCCGAAGTGCGACCTGCTGATCACCGAGGCCACCTACGGGAACCCGGGCGATCCCGACTGTATCTTTGAAGACGACTATGACTCGTTCAGGACGGCGCTAAACGAGGAATGCGTCGGTTTCGGGGCATACTCCTTCGGCAAGGCGCAGCGAGCCGTCAGCCTCATCAGGGAAATGGGCGACAGGCGGCCCATCGAGATGGACAGGAGCTCACTCATGTTGACCCGGCATTTGCTGGGAGACGAAGCGGGGGAAATAGGTAAATTCGGCGAGTTCAACGGTAAATTATGCGTAACGTCGCCATGGAGCCTCAACAGGCTGCCCATCAGCATGAAAAAATTCGTGCTAACCGGCCAGCACTATTACGATCACCCCTGTATCTGCATCAGCGACCACATCGACTTTAACGGCTTAAGCCAGATGGTCGATAAGCTTGACCCGCAGTTCGTAGTCGTTTATCACCCCGAAGTGGGCAATTCCCAGTACTTCTCAAAGTTCTTGACCAAGAATGGCAGGGAATCCTGCACGTTACCGGAGCTGTCAGCAGCCCGACAAACGACGTTATGACGTCTTTTTTAGCTAAATGCACTAGCGGCAAATGTTTATATAAGAAAGTGGGTTATGAGTATAAATTGAACGATTGTGAGAAAAGCTTTATATGCTTGTTTCTTTACAATTGATTGTGCATTCAAAAATGTAGAGGGAATCTGTGTGAAGAGGATCGGATTTATTCTAATAGCTATTGTTGCAATAGCATTCTTGATACCGGCGCTAAGCACGGCGCAATCGACGAGTATTCAGACTGTGAATATCAACGGCTACGTCTATAGCGGCGCATTACCGGTCGACGGCGCAAAGGTGCAGGTATATTCCTGGGATGGGAAGAACATGGGCAACGCGCCCTTAAAGACCGTTACCACCAGCGACGGTAGTAATGGCATCACAGGATCATACGTATTAAAGAACGTACCATACGACCCTGACAAGACGTTCCAGTACGTCGTTATGGCATCAAAGGACGACAGGACCGCCTATGCACTTGTGCATATTGTGCCTCCCGAAGCAGCAGGAGAGTACCCGAAGGCCGAGCCGATCGTTATGGACCTGACAATGGACTCCTGGGTGAGCGACCTGACGGGAACGGTGCAGAGCGGCAACCTATTACAAAATGCAATAGGCGTAACGGGAGCGAATGTCTCCATATACTCCAGGGACGAGACCACGGGAGCTATTTCCCCGATGACCACCGCCACTTCAATAACCGACATGAATGGTAAGTTCGAGGTCAAGGAAATACCGTACGGGCTATACCAGGCTGTGGTAACGGCAGTCGTGAACAGCGCGAACTATAAGGAAAAGGTGAACTTCACCGTTTACCAGCAGGAGACCCACGTTAACGTTATCATGACCAACGTCATGCTCGCGACCCCGACGCCGACGCCCTTACCGACCAAGAAGCCCAGCGGCAACAGCAGTGGACTTTTCGGCATGGGGATACCCGGCTTTGAGGCAATACTGGCGCTCGCCGCCATAGGCGGAACGGCGCTATTCTTTAGAAAGAAGTTATAAACCCGAAAAGGCGGACATAAGCCCTCAAACAGGGCTTATTGCCCTATTTTCCGCCTTCCTCTCCCATTTTATCGGGGCTTTTATTATAACGCCCTTTTTTATGGCTTTTTTTGCTTAGTTAAACTGCAATTCAAACCGTAGCTATAGAAAAGGACATTAATGATGCCACTTTAATAGTTAGTTAATATGGTGGACGATGATAAATTCCTGATAGTCCCGATGGGTAAGGAATCAAAGGCGATCACGCAGGTCATATCGAACGATACTGCGATGCAGGTCATGGACCTGCTGGCGGACGGCCCCATGTCCACTTCTACGGTGGCTGAAAAGCTGTCCATACCCCTGACCACTGCCCAGTACAACATAGAGAAGCTCATGGAATCCGGGCTGGTCAAGATCGAGAAGACCAAATACAGCGAGAAAGGCCGGGAAGTCAAATTATACCGGGCATCGAGGCGCCTCATCATGATCGTCCCCGAGAAGTCCGGCGGCCAGGCGGTCATCGACGCCCTTAAGAAGTATATTCTGCTCATCCCGATAGCGGCTGCGATATCCGTAGTCGTCGAATATCTGGACCCCATCGTGTCCTACCTTAACCCCCACGCGTCCGAGACGGCGAACAAGGCCATCGACTCTGCCGCCGGCAGCGGCCAGTCCTTGATGTACGCCATGCCTGCTAACGCAACATCCGCCCCTGGCCCCCTTATGGCTCCTGCCGTTGCCCCCGGATTTTCGTCGGAAGTACAGCGGTCGCTCGGCGACCAGGCCAGCCAGGGCCTGTCCTTGCCTTTCCAGCATGCGGGAGTGCTTTTCTTCGCAGGCTGCCTGCTCGTGCTTCTATTGTTGGTTGTACTGGAATACGCCAGGTCCAACAGCCTGCCCGGATTAAAAAAGTAATTTTTTCACGTGATCAGGTCTTCCATGCCCACGGCAGCCAGGAATCTGCGTGTTACCGCCTCTTCCGTGAGTTTCATGAGGATGGCCTTGTCTTTGACCCCGCTGTACATTCCCAGCGGTATTTGGGCGGCCGCGGTCTTCTGGTGGCCTCCTGCAGAGCCGATCTCCCCGAAGGCTTTCTGTATGATATCGCCTATGTTGATGCGGATGTCCTTGCTTCTGGCCGATACGACGATGCGGTCCTCGGTAATGCCGAAAACCAGTACGGTCGAGATGCCTTCCAGCTTCAGCAAATAGTCAGCAGCCTGGGGCAGCGTGTCCCTGTCATGGATGAACCCCGCATTTGAAATAAGGTAACTGCCCTCGATCTTTTTGTTCCTGATGGCCACGCCTAACACGTCCATAGCCTCCGAGGACATGGACGGCGTCTCTATCTGGGCCAGGAGGTCCTTATCCACGGACCCATACAAGAATGCCGCGGCCGTAAGATCTGCCGAGGAAGTGTTTCTTTTGAATTCGCCCGTATCAGTCCGAATGCCGTATAAAAGAGCGGTCGCCAGGTTACTCGAAAGCTCAAAGTCCAGCTCCTGCACGTATCTTGTCATCATGGTCGAGGCGGCTCCGACGTCGGGCCTGATATCGACCAGATCGGCATCAAGCTCTACATTCTCCGGAAGCGGGTGATGGTCGACGACGATGTTTATCTTAGTATCGGGCGGCAGCGAATTGTTCTTTCCCGGCGTGTTGCAATCGACCAGGGCGATGATGCTGTAATTATTCATTACGCCGTTGATAATGTGCACCAGCGGTATGTCCAGTAGATTAACGAATGCCCGCGTTTCGTGATGGCCGATCATGCCGTAATATAAAATGTCGGCTTTTTTACCCAGCGACTCCGCTATGGTCTTGAGGCAAAGCGCGGCTCGCGAACGCGTCAGAGTCCGGATTATCATGTACGACGATGCCTATTTTTTGATCGTCGCCTATGGATTTCAGGTATGCCATGAGCTGCCAGGCTGCCCCTCTGAGCTCCATTTTTTGTAGCTCGTTGAGCGCCTCGTCCGCTACGATGGTGGGCGGGTGGAGTACGATGTCGGCTCCTGCCGCGTATAGCTCGTCGATGGTCAGCATGTCGATGGCCCTTGCCATAATGAACGGCGCCTGCGAGGTATTTTTTAAGTATTCCAGCGCCTTCTTGTTGGCGCTGTGGCTGGAGCTTAAAATAAAAATGCCCTCGGTCCCCTTGAGAGGCAGCTCTTTTAGCGTTTTTATGGCGCCAATGTCGCCCTCGACCGCCTCGTAGTCCTGCTCCCGGAGCGCCTCTACCCTGACCGGGTCGACGTCCACTATCAGGAACGGCTTGCCGGAGTTCGAGACTTCTCTTGCTATGGCGAGGCCGATGCTTCCTCCGCCAAGAATCAGGTAAGAATATTTTTGTTTATTTAATGCGGGGATCTCCCCGAGTTGTTTGGAATGAAAGATAAAAGCCCCCTGTTGTCGAGACCATTGAGAAGTTATGATTGGTATAACGTTTGTTGATAAACTTTCTGTGCATGTGCCTGCCGGCAGCATATACCGTAACGTATATATCTAAGATGAGACTTATAAAAGGTTCGCTGCGCCGTAACGGATTATTACGCTAATGGCGCTGCTTTTGTGTCTTGGGCCCGTGGCTCAGTCAGGCAGAGCGGCGGACTCTTAATCCGCATGTCAAGGGTTCAAATCCCTTCGGGCCCGCTACGATATCAAGAACCAAAAAATCTTTAAAACTGCGAAGCAGTGCTTTATTTTCTTCTATTATTACATGAGCGATAACGAGTAGTACTTGGGTTTCTACTTCGCGGGTCGACGCCCCGCTGTTGCGGGGCTACTCGGTGTTTTGGGTGCTGCGATGTCGGGGCCGGGCTTGTACCCTCGTCGCACGGGCGCTGATGCGCCGTGCTCCTTCGCAAGCCCTAAGCAGCATTTTACCCTTTCGGGGATAAATGCTCATTGCCCCGCCATCTCCGCATCGGCCTGATGGCCGACTGAAGCCCAAAACACCTCGACGACCGCGTATATTTCTAACGCTGTTTAGGTTAAGCGTCGCAATGATTATGGTTCGCTTTTTATTCGTTTGCCTCTTCAGAGGCAATGGTCCTTCAGGGGTCCACGAGGGGGCGAAGCGAAGCGAAGTCCCCCTTCAGTCTTAACAATAAAAAGAAGGTTTCCAAACCATCGTTTTTCTTCTAGATTTCTTTATAGTTTTTCTTCTTATAGACACGATATTTCATCAACAGTTTTAAAGCGTTACAAGGTTTATTTTTTTACTGATGAAGATACTGCTCGCAACCGACGGCATGCCGCATACGGATAAGACGGTCGATTACGCCATCGAATACGCCTCAAGATACAGGGCGACGTTATTCGTACTGTTCGTCATCTGCCCGAACAGGGACCAGACAGCCACCTATGCGGAGGGCAAAGAAGCGGTAGAGAGCATCAAAATGAAATCGCTCTCAAAAGAAGTTGGCGTGACCACGATGCTGGAGGCGGGAGACCCGGCAGAGACCATCATAAAGATCTCCGACCGCATCGAGGCGGAGCTGATCATCATGGGCGCGTCGGGCAAATGCACCGAAAGCAGACAGAGGCCGCTGGGGAGCGTATCCAGCAAGGTAGCGCAGGACGCGTGCTGCTCGGTCATCATCATACGATAAAGATAAAAAACATCAATGCCTGTCGGGTAAGCGTATAACGTATTATCGTCGGCAATTCTATTTTATAAAAATAAAAATATTCCCATATCGTATTAATAATCGCTTGCTTATTATTAATATAAAAAGGGGGCACAAAGTTGAAAATAAATCCCGGAGTGGCTACGCTACTGAGCCTCGCCTTTATCATAGAGGCGACAATAACGCTCGGAATAATGGCGTACGCCCAGGACGTCTATACAATACCGTCGATTAATCCACAGGTAGCGGCTTTATTGCTATCGGGCATCGGCTTTATCCTGGCAATGTACATTTTATATAAATTGCAATAACTTATAGTCCTCAAGGCCATAAAGCTAATAAGCCGATGACATGAAACCATAGGCATTGTGGCCGATGCATATATCCCAGGGGAGATAAAGCGCTTTTACGATGACAATCCGCTGCTTTACCGCCAGGCATGCCGCGAAGACCTCCTGCAGCTATCGGGCATATATGAGCTATACCCGGACAGCGTCCGACTCTTAACCGACCGGGAAGCCGTGGAGATGACCTCTTTCGAATGTCAGAGATGCGGCAGGTGCTGCGAGATAGTAAGATATGTGACGGTATCTCACGATGACGTAAAGCGCTGGGTATTACAGCAACGGCCCGATATCCTGGACAGCCTGGCCATCGATCATCGAAGAACGCCGCTGATGGCATCCCGGCAGAAAGAAGCGGTCGCAGCGTCAAAGGCCGAAGCAAGATCACTAATGGAGCGCGCCGGCATGGAACATGAGCGTGCCTACGAGCTGCTATACGTGACAGGGCTGGTGGAATGCTCGGTCTACGTTAACCGAAAAAACAGCTCATGCACATTCCTAACGGAGCAAGACGGCATTGCCTCCTGCGCCATACACGATACCAGGCCCAGGGTATGCGAAAAATTTCCTTTTTACATCGGCAGGTACACCGATAGCCGGCTGCTGAAGGAAGACAGCTTCTGCCCGTCGCTACGTGATATATCGAAAAAAATGAAAAAAGAATAATTTTATTATTGCATTTTCGTGCCGCATTCGCCACAGAACCGGATGCCGATGGCGTTCTTGGCGCCGCACTTGGGGCAAACGGCCATGCCTAACGGAGCGCCACAGTTGTTACAGAACTTGCCCTCGCCCGCGGGCTTGCCGCACGCCGGGCAGACGGTCGTCCTTCTCTCTATCTCGCCGTGGAACACGCTCGTATTCTGGGCTTTTTCCCTTATCTCGTCCTTCATGCGCTCGGCCCTGGCCGCGGTGACCTCGACGTTCTCTCTCGGGGCGTCCTCGACGCACATGTTGTCGTCCTCATTCCAGTCGGCGTCGCACACGTACCGCCTGCACTTGGGGCAGCGGTGGAAGTGGCCTTTCGCCTCGTTCTGGGCCTGCTCGAAGGCGACCTCGTACTCTTTATGCCACTCCGGGGTCATGCCCGAGTGGCTCTGGCTCATCATGCTGGCGCCCTGGTTGACGGCGTTGCCGATGTTATACTGCCCGGCGAGGTCGGCGCCCACCTGGACGGCCCTGCCGAACATGTTGAACAGGTTAGACTTCTTATATGTCTTCGACTCTACGAACTTAGACTTATATCCGTCCCCGCAGAGGTCGCACAGGAAAACAAACTGGAATCCTGCTTCAGTACAAAGATCCTGATAATTTTTCGTAAAGGCTTGAAATTCTACCATGAGATTATTCTCCCCATTTTTTTATTTTTTCAGCGGTTTCCCGCATTTCACGCAATTCGGCCCGACCGCCGCCTGCACCGTGCCGCACTTAGGGCAGGTGACCTTGAGCGAGGCGCCGCACACGTCGCAATTTTCACCAAAGAAGGTCTGCTTGCCGCATACAGGGCACGTCGTCTGGAGTGACAGCCCGCAATGCGGACACACTGCAAAGTCCTTCTCGATCGTATCCCTGCACCTGGGGCACTTCAAAGGTCCCACGGGCGTGCCCTTGCCGCAATACGGGCATAACCGGGCATCCGGTGGCACCAGCTTACCACAATACCGACAGGGCTGTTTGTAACCGGCCATAGTAATCCCTGTTTCTCTCCTAGCTATAAAAGCTTAAGGTTTTACTCCCTACTTTTTATATTTCCCCCGATCGTTCTTCGCCGCGGAGCCGATCACGTCCTTGACGCCTTTTTGCCATTGTTCCTTATTGACGTGGATGACCCTCCCCACGAACAGGCCCCGAAGCTCTCGGAGCGAGGGCAGCTTCTGCACGGAATACCAGTAATTGATATTCTTCGGCAGCTCCAGGTCTGCGTCCGATAAAAAGATCGGCTCCCGCCTGAAATTAATGGACAGCATGCAGTCGTTGAGAGTTTTGACGAACTGGTCGATATTCGCTCCGCCATCCGCCGCCCTGAACACATAGGTAGCCCATCTGCCGCTTCCCGCGCTGGCTTCCTCCGTATTCTCCGGCGCCGGCTCGCTGCCTTCCGTTGCGGACGCCAGCGGCTCCACAGATTCGCCTTCGCCGACAGCCACCGCTTCGAGTACGATGGCGTTGGAGCCTTGCACGGGCGCCAGTATCCAGAGATAGTCGCCGGTAAAGTCGCCCATGAGCCCTCTTTTGAGGCCGACGCACATCTTTTCCTGTTGCGCCAATGACCGTAAAAATTTATATTCTTCGAGGATGCCTATCTCCTCGATCTTTTTCTCCAGCCCGTGCCATATAAAAGGAGATATTACATCCAGGTCCGCCTTGCGGGCCGCTTTGCCGTCCCTCATGAGGCGCGCGGCCCTGCGGGCCATAGACGAGTCCGCCTGGGGCGCTACGCTTTTGATCAGGTCCTGCGCCTTGAGGTTGAGCTCGTTCATCGCGTCGTTCAGCGCCTTCTTGAACGGGTCCAACTGGCTGCCCATTTTCGAGATAGTGAGCTTACCCCCGTTCTCCATGATGAGCGTGATAGCATAGTCCTCCGGTGCGACGCCCGTTATGTTGCTGTAATGCACGCGTATGGGCTCGCCTCTTTCCACCACGACGACCAGGCCGGAATCGTACAATCTTAGCTCGCAATTACCTGACTTTCCATTAAACTCGTAACTGCCTTTGAGGCCGCCGATGCGCATGCTCTCGTACATGAGCATGTCCTTGATGATGACCTCGTTACGCGCCTTCGATAATATCCTGGAGAAATTCTCAAAATTGCCGCCGAGCTTTGAGAGCACGAGCTTCTCCTTTGAAGTTAAAGTTAAATTGATGGTATAGTCGCCCTCGGAGAACTCGAGTATCTCCCGGGGTGAGAATAGTATGGGCTCTCCTATTTTCGGAATGATGGAAACGTTCTTATCGTCTATGCGCCCCACCGAGTTCCCGCCGTTGATCAAACCGCCATCGTCGCTCAGCGAATAGTCCATCGGACATTCGATGAGCTTAACTGCCGCTGTATCCTCGCTCACAAATTCCATTTTATCTATTGTGGTGATATTTAACGCTTATTATTGGCCCGCTATCGTACAAACCTATATCCCAAATGGCCCACATATGCGCATAAAAAGGTGGTTATGATGAACGTTCTACTGGCCACGGATGGTAAGCCCCATTCCGGTAAGGCTATCGACTATGCCATCGAGTTCGCGTCCCGCTATGGGTCGGCACTTTTTATCGTTTATGCTGTCAGCCCTAAGCACGGCGAGGACCGGGAGAAAGCTGTCAAGCTGGGCATGGCTGTACTGGAAGATGCCAAGAAAAAAGCCATGGATAAGGGCGTTAACGCGACCGGGCTCCTCGAGGCAGGCAGCCCCTACGAGACGATACTGGCGGCGGCGGAGAGGACACATGCGGAAACTATCATCGTCGGCACGTCCGGTAAAACTGTTATCGACCGGGTGCTCATTGGCAGCGTTTCCGAATACGTAGTACGTAACGCACGATGCACGGTCATCGTCGTAAAATAAAAATCTATTTTTTATCCAGCGCAAGCATGATGCCCTGAATGATGGCCTCGGGCTTTGGCGGGCAGCCGGGTATGTAGACGTCCACGGGCAGCACATTACCGACGCCGTTCAACACGGCATAGGAGTCACGGAAGATGCCTCCGTCGAATGCGCAAGCTCCCATGGCCACGACCAGCTTAGGCGCAGGGGTCGCGTCGTAGGTTTGTCTCAACGCATGTTCCATGTTGCGAGTCACCGGCCCCGTGACCAGAAGCATATCCGCGTGCCTGGGCGAAGCGACTATTTTTAGGCCGAACCGCTCAATATCGTAGATAGCGTTACTCAGCGCGTTCACCTCTACTTCGCAGCCGTTGCAGGAGCCGGCGTCGACTTCGCGGATGGCGAGGGACCGGCCGAAGGTGCTTTTTATTTTTTCGTTCAATCTTTTACCCAGCGCCTCGATATCAGGATTACTCTCCATCAACAGCCTTTTTTCCTCAGGATCGCTGTGATACTCTTTAGTCAGCACGCCTTTTTTCAAGAATCCTTTTCGTAATGTGTCCAGCATGTGCTCACCTCATAGATCATTGCCCGAATATGAAAGATTAAAACTTTTATTGATCAGGGGAAAATCCGGCACGATGTTCCCGGGAACGGCCACTTCCAGGGCCAGCCAGTTATAGAACGACGGGTCCCGGACCTTATGCCGGTAGGGCATACCATTGCCGGCCAGTATCCAGTGGACCGCCTCGCCCCGGGGGGACTCGACCAGGCTCATGCCGATACTGCCCGGCGGTAATGCTACGCCGGTAAGGATGTCGCCGTCCGGCATCCCGTCCAGGGCCTGCTCGATGAGGCTCATGGACTCGTAGATCTCGTCGATCTTGACATGCATGCGGGCGTTCACGTCCCCTTCTGTCCGGACGGGCACCCTGAACTTGAGCTTTCCATAGGCAGCATACGGGTGGTCCCGCCTGACGTCCCGGTCGATGCCGCTCCCTCTTGCGGCGGGGCCTAGGATGTTGAGGTTCCTGGCGGCATCAGCAGGCAGCCGTCCCGTAGTTTCCACACGGTCCATCAGCGAGGCGGTGCCAGTCATCATCCTGACCAGCTCTTCGAAGTCCAGCTTGACGCTGACCAGCGTTTTTCTGATCTTCATGGCGTTTTCGTCGGATATGTCATGCCCTACCCCGCCTAAGAGATTTGACGTTCTCAGCAGCCTGCTGCCCGTGACGCACCAGTTCAGGTGCATCATTTTTTCCTTAAGGACGTATGCGTGCGCAGCCCCGACGTTGAAGGCCGTGTCGAGCGCGATGCCGCCTACATCGCCCAGATGACAATAGATACGCTCCATCTCTAAGAAAACGGTGCGTAAGTATTCGGCACGCTCAGGCACGGCGACCCCCGCAGCCTTTTCGACTGCCTGGCAGTATGCCGCCGAGTGGGCGACACTGTTATCGCCGGAGATGCGCTCTGCCAGCAGCACGCCCTTCGAGTACGGCATCCCTTCGGATAATTTTTCTATGCCCTTATGCGTGTAACCCAGGCGTATCTCCAGATTAATGACGGGCTCTCCGGCCACGCTGAACCTGAAGTGGCCAGGCTCTATTACGCCAGCGTGCACCGGGCCGACCGGGATCTCGAATACGCCTTCGCCTTCCACCTTCTTGTAATGGTATTCCGAAAGGACTCGAGGGACTTTGACTGACGAATTAAAGTTCTTTCTTAAAGGGTACGTGCCCTCGGGCCAGTCGTCGTACAATACCAGCGGCCGCAGGTCCGGGTGGCCCAGGGGCACGAGCCCGAACATGTCCAGTATCTCCCGCTCATACCAGTCTGCGGCGTAAATCTGCGGCGTCAGCGAGCGGTATATGTTGCGTTCCACGTTTGACGATACGGTAACGAACAGCCCCTCGCTGTCCAGCGAGAAGACCACGTATATCCGGAAAGCGCCAGACACTTCCACGGCATGCATCGTCACGAGGGAAGCCCTATATTTTTCATGCACATATTCAGCCACCGGCGCCAGGGCATAGCTTTCGACGACGACGTCCAGGCTGTTGCCCTCGATGTTCATCGAGACGATGTCCGGCAGTGCCGAGATCGAGCTTAATATCTCTTTCAGCGATGTCATGCCCGGCCCCCGAATATTAACGATATATGGTTGAGGGTGTCGCTGAGCCAGGAGGGCATGAACAGGCCCATGGCCAGTATGATCACCGCGAGCAACGCCATTACGCCCAGGCGAGTGTAGCCCACGTCGCCCCTGATGGTGCCGGGCGCGGGCTCGCCGAAGATCATTTTACCCGTATAATAAATGAAGCCGGTAAAAATGACCGCCAGCAGCGCTAAATACAGGACGGATACGAGGTAGTTTCCCTGCTGTATCGCGGCCATCAGTATGGTCAGCTCGCTCAAAAAGATGCTGAACGGCGGCGAGCCAGTGATGGCAAAGGCGCCGACCATGAACAGTAAAGCCGTCGCGGGCATCAGCGTTGCCGCTCCCTTTACTTCGCCTATACATTTTGTCTTATATTTAGTGAGCAGGTTGCCTGCCCCGAAGAACATGAGCGATTTTGTTAACGCATGATTGAGAATGTGAAGCAGCGCACCGAAGATGCCGATGCCGCCGAGGCCGAAGCCTATGGCGATGATGCCCATGTGCTCGATGCTCGAATACGCCAGCAAACGCTTGTAGTCCTTCTGCAATACAATAAAGACCGCCGCCGTGGCCAATGACAGGAAGCCGAAGATCAACAGCAGCGTACTCGAGAATCCCGGCCCCAGCGCAAGCGTGGCTATGATGTGGTACCGGAGTATGCCGTACATGGCGCAATTCAACAGCACACCGGAGAGCATCGCGCTGACCGGCGTGGGCGCCTGGCTGTGGGCGTCCGGGAGCCAGGTGTGCATGGGCGCGAGCCCGACCTTGGTGCCATAGCCGATCAATATTAAAATGAATGAGATCTTCAGCAGCGTCGGGTCGAGGCTCGTGGCGTTCGCGGCCAGCGTCGTCCAGTTGACGCGTCCGAGGATTCTCCCAGCACGTTAATGGAAGAAGCGTAAGCCAGAATGGTGCCCAGCAGCGCCAGCGTGATGCCCACCGAGCAAATGATCAAATATTTCCACGCCGCCTCGATGGACGTATCCTTATCGTAGAAGCCCACCAGGAACGTGGAAGCCAGCGTGGTCGCTTCGATGGCGATCCAGACGATGCCCAGGTTATTGGAAACGCAGACCAGCAGCATGGTGAAAATGAAAACGTGGAAGAACAGGTAATAATACCTTACCTTATTCAAGTCGATCGTCTTTTCCTCATACTCATGCCCGATATATCCTATGGAGTAGACGGCTGCCATGAGGCCGATGAACACGATGATGGCGATCATATAGGCGCCGAGGCCGTCCACGTACCAGAGCCATTGCTCGACGTTGCCCCCGGAGAATACGCCATAGGCAGTATATGCGACCCCGATCAGAAGCAGCACCGCTCCCGCCGTGCTGACCAGCTCTATGGCCCGCCTATTTTTTAGTATGTAACAGATGGCCGCGGTGATCAGGGGTATTGCCAGCAGTATCTCGATCATTTAATCCCTCAGCCTCCTGAGTATGCCGGTGTCGATGGTCTCGAAAGTACGATTGATGCGGAACGCGAATATCCCCATT
Source organism: uncultured Methanocellaceae archaeon (assembly GCA_963780625.1). Classification (GTDB taxonomy): domain Archaea; phylum Halobacteriota; class Methanocellia; order Methanocellales; family Methanocellaceae; genus Methanocella. Next base: position 123,832 of record CAWACH010000002.1, read on the forward strand.
ATTCAGCGCGCCCACCAGTATGTCGAAGAACACTCCTATTTCCACGATCATGGGCATGCCGTAGGTAAGTGCGATCGCGGCCAGGAACAGCCCGTTCTCCATGACCAGGAGGCCGATGATCTGGGAGAGCGCTTTCCTCCGGCTGATCATGATAAAGAAGCCGATGAGTACTACGGCGATGGAGATCGCCAGGCAGTTACGGGTGATGGCGGCGCCATGCAATATCATGGGCTCAGTGATGAAATAAGCCAGGATGGCCATGCCGCCCGCTACCAGCAGCGACGCCGGTATATTGATTAACAGCTCGACCTCTTTGTCGATCTTGATGCTGTCCATGATATAGACAAGCATCCGGGGGATGGCGATGCCTTTGATGACGATGGTCAACAGCGCGACGATGTATATGTGGGTGCTGCCCGTAAAGTAGGCGACTGCGGCGGCTACCAGGCCCAGCGCCATCGACTGCGCGGCATAAACGTTCACCATAGGGTGCATGCGGTTACTCGCGACGATGAGGAACGTCGCCAGAAGGATGACCGCCGCCAGGCCGCCGATGATGTCTTTGGTCAGTAGTTCCTGCATGATAACACCTAAAGGATATAGTACGATATGATCGCCAGCAGCGCCACTGTGAACGACATGGTCAGCAGGTTCGGCACCCGGAACAATCTCATTTTTGCCATGGACGATTCGATGAGCGCGATGGCCCCTGCGAGTATCAGCGCCTTCGCCAGGAACGCCGCCAGCCCTATTGCGATGGCGACGGGGGTAACATCAGTCGCAATGCCCCAGGGCATGAACACGCTGGACAGCACGGCGAAAAACAACGTAAGCTTGACCATGCTCGACAGCTCCATGAGCGCGAGCTGCTTGCCCGAATACTCCAGGAGCATCGCCTCGTGGATCATTGTTAATTCTAAATGCGTCGACGGATTATCGATGGGCAGCCGGGCGTTCTCTGCGAGCATAACAATAAAGAACGCGGCTGCGGCTAAAAACAAAGACGGGCTCAGCAGCCCGAGGCCCGAGAGCGCCAGGCGCGCCGATATGTCGCCCAGGCTGGTGGTGCCCGCCAGCAATGCAATGGCGAAGATAGACAGCAGCATAGTCGGCTCGGCCAGCGCCGATATGGCCATTTCCCTGCTGCTGCCCATGCCGCCGAACGCGCTGCCGGCGTCCAGCGCTGCCAGCGCCATGAAGAACCGCGCCATGGCCAGTAAGTAAATAAAAACGACCAGGTCGCCCACAAAGCCCAGGGACCTGGTAATAAACACAGGGACCAGCAGGGCGGCAACCAGGGCGGAGGTCATGCACACGTAGGGCGTGATCCGGAATACCCAGGAAGTGTGTTTAGATATCACCGACTCTTTTTGGAACAGCTTATACAAGTCATAATAAGGCTGGAATATGCCTGGGCCGCGCCGGCTCTGCATGAGTGCCTTCAGCTTACGTATGATACCGGTGAACAGCGGGGCGACGACGACAATTAATATTACCTGTAAAGCCTCGAAGAGCATGGCATCACCTGAATATGATCAATAGCAGCACCAGCGTGACGAATATATACGCAAGGTAAGCCTGGATGCTGCCGGCCTGGATGGTGCCTGCGCGTTTCGCGATCTCCACTATGGCGCGGACGATCGGGTTATAGAGATATTTTTCATATACGGGCTCGATCCTGTCGCTGTAGGTCATGTCCCTCTTTATGTAGGGCGACGAGGTGAGCGTCGTGTGCTGGGTTCTCATCGGCCGGTAGATCGAGCTGAAGATCATGGCGATGGGCTTGGAGAACGCTGTGGCCGTATATTCGGTGCTGGGGGTCTGGGGAGTGCCGCAGTCCCAGGTATCGCCGACGACTGTTTTTTGTTTACCGCCATAGAGGCTTGAAATAATATACACGCCCGGGAGGATGAGCAACAATAGCGCTCCCAGCGCCAGCGGCGAGACGCTCGAGAACGACTGCATCGCCGAGCTCAGCACCAGCCCGTATACCAGCCTTGAGGCTACGCTCGCTCCTACGATCGGAGTGGTCACATGATCGATGACAGGCACGATGAACGTCGCGAGCACGCCGGTCAGCACGCATAATAGCGCCGCGAGGCCCATGCCCGCCAGCATCGAGCGGGACACTTCCTTCGCCCCGAAAGCCTGCTCGGACCTGGGCATCGCCAGGAACGTGATACCGTAGGCCCTCACGAAGCACGCCGCCGCCAGGGAGCCCGTCAGCGCAAGCATGCCAACGGTAAAAGGCATCAGTATTTTCACGGCGATCTCTGGAAAGCTGGATGAAAGCAACAGCGACTGGAAGATGAGCCATTCGCTCACGAAGCCGTTTAGCGGAGGTATCGCCGATATCGCCAATGCACCAACAAAGAAAAACACGCCGGTCAGAGGCATTTTCTTAGCCAGGCCTCCGAGGAGTTCCATGTTCCGGGTATGCGTGGCGTGCAGTATCGACCCGGCGCCCATGAATAACAGTCCCTTGAAGAGGGCATGGTTCAAGCAGTGGAACAGCGCCGCGATGAGCGCCAGCGCCGCGAAATCGTTTAAACCGTAGCTTTTAAAAACCATCGCCGTCCCGACCGCAATTAAAATAATGCCGACGTTCTCCACCGTCGAGTAGGCAAGCAGGCGCTTGATGTCAGTCTCCGCGAGCGCATACAGCACGCCCAGCACGGCCGATATGGACGCGATCAATAATACCAGCAGGCCCCACCAGGTATCAGTCACCCCTAAGAAATCGAACGTACAACGGATCAGCATGTAGATCGCCGTTTTCACCATCACACCGGACATTAGCGCGGAAATGTTAGCAGGAGCCGCCGGATGCGCATAAGGCAGCCAGACGTGCAACGGGATCAGGCCGGCCTTGGTGCCGAACCCTATGAGTAGCAATAGAAAAACGGCGCTCTTGAGCAGCGTGGGCATCGTCGTGACCGCAAAGGCGCTAAAGTCGAAGGACCCGGTATAGGCGGCCAGCAGCATCAGCCCCATGGTAATAAAAGCGGTGCCGATGTGAGTCATCACGATATAGATAAAGCCGGCGCGGGCGGCGCTCTTATTGCGGTTCTCGTAAACGACCAGCGCGTATGAAAGCAGCGACATGGCCTCCCAGGCTATTAAAAATAAAACGACGTTATTAGCCGTGACGACCAGCGCCATGGAGAGGATGAACATGTTGTATAAAAAGCCCATGAGGCCCATGCTGTAACGGCCCTCGTACTCTTTTAGGTAACCGAAAGAATAGACTGCGACGATGAGGGACAGCAGCGATATCATGAGCAGGAAGAAGGCGCCGAGGCCGTCGACATTAAATGAAAAGGTACCGAACCAGGATGAAAATAACGGGACGTTAAATCCGTCCCCGAGGAGCACGCTCACGGCACTGGCTATGCCCGCCAGTCCCGCCAGCGAGGCTGCGCCGAATGCCACCGGGCGGCTTGAGGCCCGGCCGTTCAGGGCCGCGGACACGAGGGCGCCTGACAGCGATATGACGATGAAAGCAATGAATAGGTAATAACCATACATAAAATTGACCTTATTGGCGTATTTCAGCACGGATACCAATGCAAAACAACTATCGACGTTTTTTTACCCTGCCTTAGTGAGTTCCTTTAAGCCCGGTCATCATTATTATATCTTTCGTTCCCGGCGATAGCCGTAGCTATGGGATAAAGTAATAAAAAATAAAAGAGTAGGGGGGCTCCCCTACTTGCTCAGGATGTCGCTGATCATTCTGCCGTATGCGGGCCTGGTGATGAGTATGCCGATGAATACTCCCAGGATCGTCGTTATGGCGAATCCCTTGAGGGCGCCGAATCCCATGTAATACAGCGGTATCATGGCGACGACCACCGTGGCCGCAGAGGACACGATGATCTTGAACGCGGTCGAAAGCTTCTGTAAGACTTTCTTCGTCGTCGGCGCTTTACCCGTGGCCATTACCTCGTCGGTAATGATGATCAGCTGGTCGATGCCCGTACCGATGACGGCGATGATACCGGCTACGGACGGCAGGTCGATCTGCCAGTTAATGAACGCCGCTACTCCGAGGAGTATGATGACCTCGAAGATGGACGTCAGGAACATGGGCAGTATGATCCTCGGCTCACGGTACCTGAAGTACATGATGCCTCCGATGGCGCACTGTGCCAGGATCATGGCTATGATGACCACGATCTTGAACATGGCACCCTGCTCGGCCGGGACCTGTCCCGAACTGACTGGTATGACACTCACCGGTAACGCGCCGGCCCTCATGTCAATGCCGACGTCTTTGGCCATCGTCTGGCCCTCGTCGCCGGTACCTGTCATGGCGACCATCGTATCCACCGGCTTTGTCGCTAAACTTGCCGCCAGATCGCTGGACAGCGGACGGGAGTAGAACACCTTGTCGTCCAGCAGCATCATGATATAGTGGTTATTCGGGTCCCTTGTGGCCCCGTTCGCTATGCATGCCTGCTGGAACGCCTGCGCCCCGGCGCTTGTCAGCCCGAATGTGACTCCCCATGAGGTCGTCCCGTCATTCTGGATGTTGGAAGTCGGGTCGCCGACTCCCTGTACTAGATCGCCATAGAGGATATGGGTGGAGTTGTTGCCCTCCGTCTGCACTCGCATTTCGAACTTACCCTGCCTGCCTACGATCTTCATTGCCTGGTCGTATGGAATTCCGGCGAAGTCGATGAGCACGTATGCGTTATTTTGTGCATCCCTGACCGTGTTCACGGGCGTGTTCTGTAGCCCGTAAGCGTTGATCTTTTGTTCCATTATGGATTTAGTGAGATCTAATGTACTGTCGGAGATAGGCTGGTCGGGGGTGCTGTTATTGACCAGCTTCAGCTTCACGTAGGAGCCGCCCTGGAAGTCCAGGCCGAACTTCAAGTTAGTGTTGAGCTGCCCGTTGGAGTAGCTCGGCCCCAGGAATACTACGGCCAACAGTAAGGCTATGACGAGTATGATGACCCTGTAGTCTGTGAGTAATCGGGTCCAAACTCCCTGGCTTTTTTCTTTATCCGCCATATTTAGCCCTCCCCATCGGTGATTCCATGTACCATTTGAGTAAGCCCGCGTTCAGGAACCACGTGTTCATGATATCAGCCAGCAGGCCGAAGATCATAACGGTAGAGATCGCCGATAGCACCGGTATCGTCGACAGGCCGATAAGATACGAGAAGGAAGAGAACAAGTACAGCACCAGGAAAGCGGCTATCGCGGCGCCGGTCATCGTCAGGCCGGTAGCCCTGCAGGAAGCGATCTTCTTGCCGATGTACTTACGCTCGCCCAATACTTTGGTCGTTAACAAAATATCCGTATCTACCGAGTAGCCGATGAGCATTAGCAAAGCGGCGAACGTCCCGAACGTCAATTCGATGTGGAAGAGGTTCATCAGCGCAACGGCTATCATGATGTCGGAAAATGCGGACGTAATGACGGCAACGCAGGGGACAAAGTCTCTGAATATGATGAATATGACTATGGCCATCAAAGCAAATGCAGCGATTATGGCTATGACCGCCTGGCTCTGGTTGGCCGCGCTGAACGTGCTCCCGACCTGCTCAATGGAGGCTCCGGTATAATGGGAATTCACGTACTCCGGCAACGACTGAAGCTGATCAGCGCTCATATCGCTGAAACGGAGCATAGCGCTGCCGCTCGGGTCCCTGGTGATCAGGTCCAGCGGGTAGCTGGCGAACTCAGTCTGTAGTTGGGCATCCGTCTTGTCCGTCTTGATAGTGACAAGGGTACCTGCTTTAAAATCTAATCCCAGATGTAAAGGCGACTGCACAGTTAAAAACGTAAAGCCCGTGATCAACAAAGCGACGACCAGTATGGCCAGCGGGATCCCGATCGCCTCCCTTGCCGGTAGCTCCGGGAACTTTAATTTCGAGAATAGCCCATTGTCGACCTCAGGCCCTTTCTCGTCCTTGGGGCCCTTCTTTTCGTCGATCTTTTGCAATGGCGCTTTCTGCTTGTTCGATTCATCGACCGTCATTAAAATCAGAAATTAGTACTATGCTAATAGCCTAAAAAGCTTTTGTAAGTAGGTATAGGATTTCTATATAACTTCCCAACAGTAATCGATGGATTATTTAAAATCCTGCGAAAATTCCATGGTAGGCATGCGCTTGCTCCATCCTCAGTATTAAATAACGCTTTATTTTTGGGTATTTCAGCATAAGCTCGCTATTCTATGCCCTGCAATAGCTAACAGGGCGCTAATTACCTCCGGCACATCCAAAGGGCCTATATGGGGCGGATTTAATATAATCTGTACAATATCTATAAAAAAGGCAATATGATTACATTAATGTACGTTAAAGTCAAAAAAATTTTGCGAGAGTCGAAGGCTTTATATACTTGCTGGTGCATATTATCATTCAACAGAGGGGAAGGAATCACAACATGCTAAGAAAATTACAACTAAAAGATAAGTACAACCACAGCCAGGAAGTAATCATAGAATATCTGAAGAACGGCTTAAAGGAAGGTAAGCAATACTTCAAGTCCAAGTACATCGCAAGGGACCTCGGCATGAGCCCCAAAGAAGTAGGGACTAACATGAAGATACTTTCTGATGAGTGCGATACCCTTCGCATAGAGAAGTGGAGCTATTCCAAGAGCACCACGTGGCGTGTCGAAGCGACCGCATAAAAACGCCTCCATTTCTCGGATTTATTTATACAGGGTTTTCAAGTTATTTTGTGTTTATTTTGGCCTTAAGGTTTTGACCTTAAGGCCACGCCATCGATGCCGAACCCGGCGTTTAAGCTTTATATAAGATAAGCGCCATCTGCCATATAAAAGGAGCTTAATATATGCAGGAGCAGGTGCCCGTTAGCCGGAAAAAAACAGGGTTTTCTTTCGACTTTAGCCTCATTGACGGCAAAATGATCGTCCTTGCAGCGATTAACATCGTGGCGACGCTTCTTGTTTATCTACCGTTCCTGAATAATTTTAGCATCATCGCCAGGTACTGGGACGGGCCGATGTACATGTACGTGGCGAAGACGCTCTACGTGGTGCCCGCGGTCACGCCATTCAACGTGCCTAACTACTACTACGCCTGCAACCTGGCGTTTTTCCCGTTACTGATCCGGTTATTTTCATCCATCGGCTACGACAATTCCATGCTTTTCCTGGTGATAGCATCTTCTACCCTGGCGACGGTGGTCTTTTACCAGCTCCTTAAGGAGTTTAAGTATTCTATCAATCCGTTCTGGGCATCGATCGTTTTCGTCTTTTTCCCCAGCCGGTGGCTGCTATATCACAGCGTCGGGGCGTCCGAGCCGCTGTTTATTTTGCTCATCCTGGGGTCCATATACTGCTACAAAAAAGACTGGTACTTAGCCGCCTTTACGCTGGCGGGCCTATCCTCGATCACGAAGATATTCGGCATACTCATGTTCGGCTCATATTTTCTTTTGCTGCTGTACGAGAAGAAATACAAGTATCTCCCCTATACGCTCATAATACCGGCATTCCTGGGGCTGAACTTTTTAATTTACCAGTTCACCTACGGGGACTTTTTTGCTTACTTTAAGTATGACGGCAGCTTTATGAAGACAACGCCTTTCATGGCCATCTTTGACCCTGCATCCAAAGGCAACACAAATAACGCCGAGCTCTTCATCGGCCTATACGTAATATATATTTTAGGCGCGCTGCGCCTGTGGAAACGCGCCGAGCTCTTCACGTTCTCTATTATTTACGTACTCTTCATGGCCTTCGTCGAGCACCCGGACATCAGCCGGTACCTGCTGCCGGCGGCGCCGTTCGCGCTGATAGTGGCCTTCGACGATATCATCAGCAGTAAGGAGTTCATGCTGGTATTCCCGCTGATCGTGATATTCGGCTATTTCTATTGCTGGGGCATCATACCCACGAACCTCGCGGGCGTAAGCACATATGCGAACCTGACTGCCAGCCTGGGGCGTTAGCCATGGGCTTCCTTAAACAAACTTTTTATACCTTCCACATATTCTTAAATAGTTAAATGGAGGATGGAAAGCCCATGACATTCGTATCCCTCGTAAAAAACAGAGACCCGTCGAGGGCGGTAAACGATGCAATACAGCTCATAGGAGGGCTGAATGTCAAAGGCACCGTTCTCATCAAGCCGAACCTGAGCTGCGCAAAGCCGTCAGGCAGCGGGCTGGTCACTAACGTTGAAGTAATCAAGGCGATCGTCAAGATGGTCGCAGACCAGGGCGCCAGGCCGCTCGTCGGCGATCTGCCTATCTTAGGGTGGGACCCGCAAAAGGTATTCGACGCCACCGGCATCCGGGCTATCGAGGAAGCCGGCGGGGAGCTCATCAACTGGAGCGACAACCACATAGAGATCGAGCTGCAGAAAGCCCGGGTCTTAAAAAAGGTCACCATAGCCCGGCCCGCCATCGAGGTGGACGCCATCATCAACGTCCCCGTCCTGAAGCATCACTTTTTAACGCACCTTTCCGGCAGCATGAAAAACCTCTTCGGCCTCGTTGAGCCGGATTTCAGGCCCCGGATACACGTGCTGGGGCTGGACGAGCCTCTAGTGGATCTGTACGAGTTCCTGAAGCCGAAGATCGTCATGAACGTCATGGATGCAACGTGTATCGCAAATTCGGTGAGGCCCGCAGGCCCCTATTATGGCCCTACCGAGGCTAAGTCCGCCTTCCACCGCGAACATGGTACTGGCCAGCCAGGACGCAGTTGCCCTGGATGCTGTCGCCGCCAACGTGATCCGCATAGACCCGATGGACGTGGAAATGGTAAGCATTGCCTACGGGAGGGGCCTGGGAGATATCGACCCCCGGACCGTGGGCAACGCCAGGGGCGCCAGCCTGAAGGTGAAAAAGTCCCTGTACGGAAGGCTGCTTCCCTACTGGGAGGACGCGTGGACAAACACCCGTCTTAACCCTCTGGCACACCCGTTCGCAAAGCGCCTATACGGTACGGACGTCCCATCCCTGAAAGAAGTCAGAAAAGAGATGGACGCCATCGACGCCTCACGCATAGGAATGGTCTCTAAGTGCGCGGAATGCGGGCTGTGTGTGGGGGCTTGCCCTACGAAAAACATCACTTTGAACGACCACCGCCCCGTGCTCGGCTCCAAATGCATCAAGTGCTTCATCTGCGTGGAGATATGCCCGAACGGCGCTTTAGGTATCATCCGGAAGTGACGCCGTGTTCCTGCCCCAAAACAATATCCTGGGAGCAGTACTGGTTTACGCGTACATCGTCATCATTTTTATCGTCGTCGAAAAACTGTGGAAGGGAGATAAGGCCGTAGGGCGAAAGATATTGCATATCAGCATGGGCAATATCGTCTTCGCGCTCTGGCTCTTCGGGGACTGGTGGGCGGAGGTCGCCATCGCCGGCTCGGCACTATTTTTTTCGTTGATCATCACGCAGCGCATGCAGCTATACTTTTTAAGTAAATTGACCCGCGGGCCTAAAGGGGACGATATTTTCCGGAAAATATACCGCACGGCCATCAAGCGTCTTTCGCTGATATCAGCCTCGGACGCAGGGAACGAGTTCGGGCTCGTCTATTATTGTTTTATGTTTACGGCGCTGGCATTGTTATTCTTCACGACGCCCGTCGTCATAGCGATAGGTATTTTACCTCTGGCATACGGCGACGGCCTGGGCGCGGTCATCGGTAGAAAATTCGGCCGGCACCCTTACCGGATCATCGATAAAAAAAGCCTCGAAGGCTCCGCGGCAGTATTTCTAGGTACGGCGCTGGCGCTACTGGCCGGCATGGTCTTTTACGGGATACCATTGTATGACGCGGCATGGAAAGCGGCCGTCATCGGCATTGCCGTGGCGGTCATCGAAGGCGTGGCCCCCAAAGGGCTGGATAACCTGGCCATACCGGTATCAGCGGTCACATTGTTTTTATTATTCGGGGTCATATAATGCGGTTTTTCGTCATCGACGGCCTGGACGGCTCGGGAAAGGATACCCAGGCTTACAGGCTGAAGGAGCACCTCTCGAAGGACGGCAAAGAAGTCGTACTCCGCATTCATCCCTCTTCCGATAACATGTTCGGGCGCATGTCCAAAAGATCTCTCATGAAACACGGCCAGCTCTGGCGAATGGTGGCCACTCTGTTTTACGGCCTGGACGTGGTCCGCTCCGTTTTGTTGTACTGTCACGGCGACCGCAACGTAATATTTGTCAGGTATACAATGGCCTGCGCTTATTTACCTCGGGCGATCATCCGCCCGACGTATACTCTAGTGAACTTTTTGCTGCCGACGTCAAGGAACATGTTTTTCCTGGACGTCGACCCGCAGGAAGCGTTGCGCAGGATACAGTCCAGGGGCGATGAGCAGGAAATGTTCGAGACGCTGCCGCATCTAGAGAAAGCCAGGGGCAGGGCGTTGTTAATAACGGGCAACTGGAAGGTCATAGACGGCAATCCGGCCCCGGACCTGGTCTTTGGGCAGATAGTGAACAACATATCTACCTAAGCCGTATAATCTCCTAAAGGAAAAATCACCTCCACCTGATACTTTTTCCCTAATATTTAACATACATTTATCAAGTCTAAAAGCGATTCAAAAATGTTATGATCACTCTCTACGGCGTCATCGGCGACCCAATAGCGCATAGCCTTTCGCCGGCCATGCAGAACGCGGCCTTCAGGGCGCTGGGCATGGATTGTTTTTACAGCGCTTTCCACGTGAAAGGCCGCTACCTGCACGAGGCGGTCAACGGCGCCAGGACGCTGGGCTTCGGGGGCCTCAACGTGACCGTACCGCATAAGGAGGCGGTCATCCGTTTCATCGAAGCGGACGAGGCCTCACGCAGCATCGGGGCGGCTAACACCATTGATTTTAAAACTAACAAGGCCTACAACACGGACGCCCCCGGTGCTATAGGGTCATTGAAAGATAACGGCATCACGGTAAAGAATAAGAACGTGCTGGTGCTCGGGGCCGGAGGCGCGGCCAGGGCCGTCGCATACGGGCTTCTGAAGAACGGGGCTACGGTCACCATAGCTAACCGTACGGCGCCCAAGGCGGCAGACTTAGCCGCATACATGCGGGAATTCGGGGACGTATTCGGCACCGGCATGGAGAACATCGGAGAAAAAGTCGCCATCGCCGACGTCATCGTTAATACCACGACCGTCGGCATGGGGACGGATGAGACGCTCGTCACCGCGGACATGCTGAACCGGCGGCAGGCCGTGTTTGATCTGGTCTACAAGCCGGTGGAGACAAAGCTGCTAAAGGAAGCAAAGCTGGCAGGGGCGACGGCTATCGACGGCATCACCATGCTGGCCAGGCAGGGCGCGCTGTCCTTTGAGATATGGACCGGCGTGAAGCCGCCCGTGGATGTCATGGAGAGGAGCGCGCGGGATGCCCTTTAAAGTGCTCATAGTGGGCGGGGCCGGCGGCATGGGCCGGTGGTGCGCCAGGCTTTTCAAGCGGGCGGGGTTCGATGTGTCCATCAGCTCCAGGAGAGATACCGGGGATGTCGCCAGTGCGCTGGGTGTCCGGATATCCAGGCCCGAATCTGCCGGAGCGTTCGATATCGTCGTACTTTCCGTGCCCATCGACGCCGTTGAAGATATGGCCGCTGCGGTAGCGCCTCGCATGAAGCCCGGCGCGCTGCTCATGGACCTGTCGTCGTTAAAAAAAGCTCCCGTGGAGTCGATGCTGGAAAACATTCTCCGCCCGGTGTCGAGGTCATCGGCGTTCACCCGCTGTTCGGCCCGGATTCCGACGGCAGGGGCCGCACTATGGTGCTCGTGCCCACGGCGAGAAGCGAGCGGTGGCTGCCTATAATTAAAGACCTTTTCGTCGACGAAGGCTTCAACGTGCTCGAAGCCACGGCGGCGGAGCACGACAGGAACATGGCCGTGGTCCAGGGCCTGACTCATTTTATGTACCTGGCCATGGCCCGTGCGCTGGAAAACTCTCAGGTGAATTTGCAGGAGGCCTCGGCATTTAGGACGCCGGTCTACGGCATCACTAAGGAGCTTGTGGGCCGGGTATTATCCCAGAGCCCCGGATTGTACGCCATGATACAGTCCTCGGACGATGCAAAGGAGTTGAGGCGGTCTTATATCGAAGCTTGCCGGGAGCTGGCGTCTAAGCTTGATAACAGGGACCTTAGCGGCTTTATCCTTGATGTCGAATCGGCGGCCCATTATTACGGCGACACGGCCGGCGCAAAAAAACGCTCGGAGCGAATTCTCCGGCGAGAGATGGAGGACAAAGTATCGGTCATGGACTCCATTGGAAAGGAGCGTGCTTTTGATCTTAACGGCAAAGCCATATACGGCATCGTTAAAAAAGCCGGGCCCGACTCGTTCACTTTAGATACCACCGAAGGAACGATGACCCTCAAATACGAGGACGTTTTACCCATCAGCGGCAAAATACTGGAAGCCCTAAAAGCCGGCATATTGCCTTTCATCAGCCGGGACATACTGGTCAAGATGCCCATAGGCGCCGACCCCGCCACGCTAAAATGGGTAATATCCATGATAGACGGCGTGCGCTGCGTCGACGTCGAGACCATGGACGCCATGGGAACGGAACATGTATTATACCGCTTCGCCATCAGCGTGCCGGCCGAAGACAGCGAGGAAGCGCTGCAAAAGATCCTAAAAACAATATGGAGCCTGGGGCTCGAAGTAAAATAGCCGAATGGTCATTTCTTTTTTTTCCGTATGATAAATTCCCGCACTGTCAGCACCGTAAGTGCCGCAACAACGACAAGCAGCAATATGATGGCTATTAAATAGATCAGATTTTCAGGTGCTGCGACTGATGTGACAAAGCTACGCATAATGCCGCGGGCGCCGATGCCCCCGCCCGTGCCGCTGCCGCCGCCAATACCACGCAATGCACCGCCAAATATGCCAGGCAAGATACAACCTCTTCTTACATTTTTATTATCGTATCGAAGGACGGGCGTGTACTAATAGTTTCTAGCTCATTCGTCCAACTAAACCATTGAAAAATAAAGATACGCAGCATTAAGGGAGTTTTCCCTCGCCTGACAATTCATGCTGCCGGCTGATGCTCATGTCGATGATCGTCTGGAATATTTCCCTGACCGCCCCGGTGTCCAGGTTCAGCTCGGTCGCCTTTTCCATCGCACGCTTGAGCACCTGCTCGTTCTGGCGGTCGTCGTTAATGGCGATGCCCTGCCTTTTCTTCACTACCAGGATCTGGCTGACAAGCTCCATCCGCTTTGCCAATAACTTAAGAATTTCCAGGTCCACTTTTTTTACTTCATTTCGCACTTCTTCTATCGACATGCTCTACCTCACTTAATGGTGAAAGCTCCTTCGTTATTCGTTCTGGTGACTATTACTTTTCCCGGGTACGCTGACCATTCGGCTGTTAATTTATCGGCGAGCTCGCCCTCCGCCAGCGCCACATACGACGGACCGGTCCCCGAGAGGCTCACGCCCTTCACTCCCAGCTCGATGGCGGCCAGCATGGGCTCCGGGCTGAAGCCCAGCGCAGCAGTATAAATGAAACCGTTCAGTGTCATGGCCTTTTCATATTCGCCTTTCATAGCCATGGCGAAAGCCACGTCCACCCAGGGAGCTACGGCCCTGGAGCGCTTCACGTTCGTCTGGCCTGAGAACGCCTTTTTATCCGGCGCGTAAATGATGACCGCCGACTCGATGAGCTCTCTTTTTAGCAGCTCGTTCTGTTTATTATCCGTGATGACGACGCCGCCGAGCATGGACGCGCATGCATCGTCGAATGCCCCGGTAATAGAGACGCCAGTATCGAGTGCCGCCCTGACGCCCAGCCGGACCATATCCAGCGGCTCCATGCTGCGATCCAGGGCCCGCAGCGTTGCCAGTACCGTAGCGTTGGCCGCGGCGCTGGACGACTTGAGGCCGCTCGCCTGGGGCACCTGGCTTTTCGTCCTGATCTTAGCACCGGATTCGACGTCGAATTGTTCCAGCGTCAGCTCGCAGGCGCGCTCGATGAGCCGGGTATCGCCGCCGCCCTCTATCTCGCCCTCGATGAGGTCGCCTTTTAACAGTACAAAAGCCTCGGTCCTCAGGTCGATGCCGAAAGCGCTACCCTTGTAGGACGCAATGGCGTTAATGACCGTGCCCGCCCCGAATGCGATACCGTGACCTTCCATCATATGGCTCCAACTGTGCTATAATGTAGCACACATCATATCATATTTATCCTAATATATGTTTCGCGGCGCTAATAAAGAATAGCGTCGGACCTGGCAGGTAAAGGCCTGTCAATAACCTTTATCTACCCGCGCGGGCAAAACAACTCTCATGAGCGAGTTGCGCCGGGATTATTTCCTAGACCGATGGGTGATCATTGCCACGGATAGGGCTAAGAGGCCCAGCGATTTCATCAAGACTAAAACACCGGCAGCATCGACATGCCCTCAGGACTGCTCCTTTTGCGCCGGCTGCGAAACCAAGACGCCGCCCAGCAAGGCGAGCTATTTTTTAAACTCCGTACTTTATCACGAGGCAGACGTCGAAGGCAAGCCTCCTAAGGCGGGATGGCTCATCCGCGTGATACCTAACCTGTACCCTGCGGTAAAGGAGGAAGGCGTCACCGTCAAAAACAGCACGGAAATGTCAGGCTCGGGCGTCCACGAGGTCATTGTCGAGAGCCCTCTCCACGACCGCCACCCGCAGTTCATGTCCGACGTAGAGATAAAGCGGCTATTCACGGTCTACAGGGACCGATTCAGCGCCATCTCCGCTATTCCCTATATCAAGTATATCTCGATGTTCCGGAACTATGGCAAGGAAGCAGGGGCTTCGCTGTCCCACGCGCACTCGCAGATCATAGCGCTCCCCATCGTGCCCGAAATAATAAAAAAGCAATACGGCCTGGACTACGGGAGCGTCATCGCTGCGGAAGAAGCCTCGCCCAGGCTCATCGCCGCTACAAAGCATACAGTCGCGTTCGCCCCGTTCGCCTCCTGTTATACGTACGAGGCATGGGTCTTCCCTCGCAGGCCTTGTAAGAACATCGCAGAGCTCAGCGACGAAGAGAGGGACGACCTTGCCATTGTGACAAGGGACGTGTTATCCCGGCTTTCTAAGCTGCTCGCCGACCCTCCCTACAATTACGCTTTCGTACAATCCATCGACGATGACGTGCACATGCACCTGCGCATATATCCCAAACTGGGAATAGAGGCGGGCTTCGAGCTGAATACCGGGGTGCACATCAATTCAATACCGCCGGAGAGCGCGGCAAAAAGTCTCCGCGAGGTATAGGGTAGCTATTTTATATATCTATAAAAATTAATTTTATATATGCGCATTGGCTTTTTTACCTGGGAGTATCCGCCTAGGCTGGTGGGCGGCCTGGGGACGTACGCCCAGTACATCACGCAGGACTTCGTAAGGATGGGCGCTGGCGTGACGGTCTTTACCATGAACACCGGCAGCCTCAAGACCAGCGAGGTAATGAACGGAGTATCAGTCCACCGGCCACTGGGCGTGGACGCTTCCGACATCTTAAAGATCATAGCCGGCAGCGAGCTCCAGTCCTGGGGAGACCAGCTGCGCTTTTTCAGTACTATTTTTATCAACGATATTTTATGTAGCGCCAAGATGGCCAACGACCTGGTCAAAAATGACCACGTTAAGTTCGACATGGCGTGCTTCCACGACTGGATGGGCGTCATGGCGGCGCCCATCGTAAAAAAAGAGCTTTCGCTGCCAACGGTGTTCCATGTGCATTCTACCGAGTGGGGACGCAGCCATGGCCAGGGCAGTAAGGTCGTCAACGACATCGAGCACTTCGGCTCTGTCATTGCTGACCGGATCATCACCGTCAGCTACGCCATGAAGGAAGACCTGGTGAGCCACGGCTGGAAGTCCGAGAAGATCTATGTCGTGTGGAACGGCATCGACCCGTCCGTCTATGACCCGTCGAAAATAAACCCCGACGAGATCCGTGCGTTGAGAAAAAAGTACGGGATAGCAGTGGACGAGAAAATGATATTGTACGTGGGCAGGCTCAACTGGGTAAAGGGTATCATGAACCTCGTGCAGGCGATGCCGCCGGTGCTCCGGGAATATCCAAAGGTCAAGCTGGTCGTCCTGGGTACGGGCGACGAGGAGGATAATATTAAGCACTTAATATCCAGGCTGGGGCTGGAGAAGAACGTCATCTGCCGCTACGAGTTCGTCTCCGAGCACGAGCGTATACTTCATTACGCGGCCTCTGACCTGTGCGTCTTTCCTTCGCTCTACGAGCCGTTCGGCATTGTCAGCCTGGAGGCCATGGCCATGGAGAAGCCCATCGTCGTCGGGGCCAGCGGCGTTTCCGGCCTCAAGGAGCAGGTGGTCAACTCGGGCCCCGACAGGACCGGCGTCCACATAGACGGGAACAGCTCCGAAGACATCGCCTGGGGGATCCGTGAAATTTTATACGATGACGAAAGGGCAAAGCGCTGGGGTAAGTCAGCCCGAATACACGTCCTCGAGTATTTTACCTGGGAAAAGGCGGCCAGGGAGACGCTCAGCATTTATCAAGACCTTGTACAGTCCTATGGGCGGGGGGATACACATGGGCCAAAGCGATGATACCGCCGAACGGGATATGGCGCGGCGATTGTTCGAGCCTAAAGATAAAAAACCGTACGTATTCAACGGAAAGCCACTTAAAAATATAAAGGAGCTAAAGGACTACCTGGTAGCGTTTACCGGTAAGGAGGCCCTGTGGGTGGCCTCGTGGCTCGAATACCTGGGAGATAAAGAGCTGGCTGCCGGCATTCGAAAAAAGCCCCGGGAGTTCAAGAATATCATCCTACGGCGCTATAACGAGCTAAAGCAGTTCGCCCATACATCAAAATAAAGAACGGCGCCTCTTATTCAGGCACCGTGGCCATCTTTTTCTGCATCAGCGCGAGGATAGTCTCCGCGAACTCTTTTGCGTACTCCGGCCCTTTGGCCGTCACAACGTTCCCGTCGACCACGACGCCTTCGTCGACGTAGTTTTCGCCGTTCTTCTTCAGGACGTCAATCGCCTCGGGGTCAGGATAAACGGTGCCTCTCCTGTTCTTCATGATGCCGGCCAGCGCAGGGATAGCGCCTGAGATACAGATCGCCCCTATGATCTTGCCTTTATCGTCGGCCTCCTTGACCTTTCGGAGAAGTGCCTCGTTGTTCCAGAGATACTTACGAGCACCGGCGCCTCCCGCGATGACCAATGCGTTCAGGGAGTCGACTTTGATATCCTCTATGTGTATATCGGGCTCCGTTTCTCCGCCCTGGGAGCCGTGTATGGGCTTCTTCGTCGTGCTGGCGGTGAGCACGAACGCTCCGGCATCGGAGAACACGTCCTCCGGTATGAATAATTCCTCGTCCCTGAACCCCTCCGGCGCGGCTACCAGGACGACCTCCGTGTTACCAAGGTTGAACTCCATGAATATCACCATTTAGAGTAGTACTGGCCTGTTGATTACCGTTTATCGCTGCTTTCACGGAAAAATAAAAGTAGGGGCATTCGCCAGGGCTATTCCCGTACGAATTCCATTATCGCGGCCTTAAATCTCTCCGGCTCCTCAACGAACGCAAAATGGCCCGAATCATCAAAGACCATCAGCCTGGCCTGGGGAATGTGGGCCGATATATCCTCCGCCATTTCTACAGTAGTGATAAAATCATATCTCCCGACCATGATCAGCGTCGGGACCGTGATCCTGCCAAGTCGCTTGCGGAGGTCCATCTTCGGCATCTCGCGCTCGTTAAAACACTTGAGCGGCGCCATGCGAAGCGGCAAGCTCTTAGTACGTTGACGATATGCTTCAGCCCACGCGTTGAATTCTTTAAAATAAAACCTGATCTCGTCAGACCACAACGCTGTCATGTCCTCGTCCGTACGATATTCGCCAGCCCACTCCTTCTGCAATGCTGCGAACGACTGCGAAAACCATGGCCGATCCTTGAACGCCTGCACTGCGGAGTCTATATTATTTATAAACTCCCCGAAATAAGCCGATGTGTCCAGCAATATTAACTTCGAAAGGGAATCGGGGTAAGTGAAAGCGAATTGCTGGGCGATCATGCCGCCATGGGACCAGCCCAGGACTATGGGCTTCTGCAGCCCCAGGTGCCGGCGCAGCGCTTCCACGTCCGCGGCGTAATCGCTTAATAGATATCTGTTGTTATTCGGGGCGGGCCCCGACAGGCCCGAGCCGCGCGGGTGCATGAGGATCACAGTTACGAACGAATCGATGCCTGCAAGGGCGTCGAAGCCGCGGGCGTCCATTCCCGGGCCGCCGTAGATGGCGATCAGCGCCGGACCCGAGCCTCTTATGGTATAATGGATCCGGACATCGTTCAGTGTGGCGTCATATTCGCCTGGAGCTATTGCGGCCATCGTTTCACCGGCCTATGTTCGATAAATAAATTAAAACTTCCCATTACGTATCCCGTCTCACTATTACCTAATAGTCTCTCTCATGAGGGTAATATTATTATCGTTGAGGCCGGATTGTTTATCATGTACTACGGAACGCTCGCCGAACCCAGGGGCAACAGCGATATCCTGCAGGATATCTTTTACGCAAAAGACGCCGGGTTCAACTTCCTGGAAATTAGCACCGAAGGGCCGAATCTCAAGCTTTCAAAGCTCAAGCCCCGTGCCGGGGAAATAAAAAAGGCGGGAGACGAGCTAGGCCTGTTCTTTACCTGCCATACGCCCTGGGGATGGAACGTGGGGAACCCGTACAAGGCCATCAGGGACGCCACGGTAAGCGAGGTCA
This sequence comes from uncultured Methanocellaceae archaeon, assembly GCA_963780625.1. Lineage (GTDB taxonomy): Archaea > Halobacteriota > Methanocellia > Methanocellales > Methanocellaceae > Methanocella. Next base: position 142,570 of record CAWACH010000002.1, read on the forward strand.
TCGATACCGTCGGCTTCGCCGAGCAAATAGAGGCAAAACTGGTCACCGTGCACATGCACACCAGGTTCGGGCTATACCCGAAGGAAGAGATGATCCGGTTCATGGCCGAGGGGCTTTCGGCTCTTTGCGACCGGGCCGAGAAGTCGGGCATGACCATAACGGTGGAGAATGTAGACCAGAGCGTCGAGGATTTTAAGAAACTATTCGAGCTTGAGCCCCGGGCGAAATTTCATCTGGATGTCGGCCACGCTAACGTCTCATGCAAGGGCGGCGCGAACATCCTGGAATTCATCGAGGCCTTCAAAGACCGCCTGTACCATGTGCACGTGCACGATAACAAGGGCGGCCACGGCGTGGACGGCGACTTACATCTGGCGCTCGGCATGGGCAACATCGACTGGCCCAAAGTGGTCAGCGCCCTCAAAAAAGCCGGCTATAATAAAACAGTTACATTCGAGGTGTTCTCCCGGAACAGGCAGTATCTGGAGATCAGCCTGGACGTGTTCAAGAGCCTGGTAGGCGGATGGGCGCCAGAGTGACCTCAACGACTGCCATGGACATTCCAGCCACGGCAAATTAAACTACTTTTTTGATGCAAAATTATATCTGTATGTAAGGTCTTTAAACACGACGCCTGAACGGCTACATCCGAAACATGGAAATTAGCATATTTAAATACCAGAAGCGCATAATTAACATCAGCATCGACGCATAGTCATTATGCTCTGGTGGATTTCGGAGAGGCCGCACGAGGGCATATACTAAAAAGGAGGTTGAAGGTTGGGAAGTATAAGACAGACGTACATCAAGAGTACAGTATTCTCGTTATTAAGACAGTACCCCGGAGAGTTTTCCGCGGACTTTAACACTAACAAAGCGATCGTCGAAAGACTTACCGGTACCGAAAGCAAAGCGCTAAGGAACCGCGTAGCAGGATACATTACTAGGAAAGTACACTCCAAAGGCAGGGGGAAGTAATGAAGCTCAAGGGTGAGTTAAAGGGTGTTTATCCCGCCCTGATCACTCCTTTCAAGAAAAATGGCGAGATAGACCTCGCGGGCTTCAGAACTAACATTGACTACGTCATCGAGGGCGGCGTATCGGGCATCGTACCCTGCGGCTGCACGGGCGAGGCGGCTACCCTCAACTTTACGGAGCAGAAGCGCCTTTTAGAGACGGCTGTGGACCAGGCCAACGGCCGCGTTCCCGTCATCGGAGGCTCGGGCTCCAACAATACACGCGAAGCGGTAGAGCTGACGCAATACGCGAAAGATGCCGGCGCGAACGCCGCAATGCTCATCACTCCTTATTATAACAAGCCGGGCGACGCCGGGCAGATGTTGCATTATACGACCATTGCGAGCAAAGTCGACATCCCTATCATTCTTTATAACGTGCCCTCCAGGACAGGCATCAACATGAAGCCGTCCGTAGTGGCCGAACTTGCCAGGATCAGCAACATCGTCGGCATCAAAGAGGCCAGCGGTAACCCCGCCCAGGCCGCCGAGATCATCGAGCTGACCCGGGACTACAACAAAACGTTCACCGTGCTGTCCGGGGACGATAACCTGACAATACCGATCATGTCATACGGCGGCAAAGGCGTCGTATCCGTGGCCGCGAACATCATTCCCAAAGAGATGAGCACGATGATCAATTATTATCTTAAGGGCGACCAGAAAAAGGCGCTGGACGTCTTCTATAGGATATCGCCCATCCTTCGTGGCCTCTTCATAGAGACTAACCCGATACCGGTTAAGGCGGCAGCCAACATGATGGGCCTTGCCGCAGGCGGCCTGCGCGCACCATTAACGACGTTAGCCCCGGAGAACCAGAAGAAGCTTCAGGGCATGCTGGAAACTATGGGTGCCATGCAAAAAAAGAAGATAGCCGTAAAAGTTAAAGTTAAGAAATAGGATTTTTTATTTAAGGGTGAGCGTATGGTAAGGGTAGCCATCACTGGCATTAACGGCAGGATGGGGACTATGGTCACGGACATAGTCCTCGCCCAGCCCGATATGGAACTGGCCGCGGGTTTCGATCTTTCAGAAGGCAGGCAGGTCGGGCCTATTAAAGTGTCCGACATCAAGGATATCGACAGCGTATTAAAAACGGTAAAGCCCGACGTACTTATTGATTTCACCATCGCGAGCGCCGCCGTACGCAACGTAAAGGCCGCGGCCGCTAACGGCGTCAACGTCGTCGTAGGCACCACAGGCTTCGATGAAGCCCAGAAGAAGGAATTGGCCGATGCTATCAAAGCCGGCAATATCGCCGCCATCATCTCTCCAAACTTTTCGGTTGGCGTACAGGTCTTTTTAAAATTACTTGCCAATGCGGCAAGGGACCTCGAAGGCTGCGACATCGAGATCATCGAGGCGCACCACAACAAAAAGAAAGACGCGCCTAGCGGAACAGCACTAAAAGCCGCCGAAGTGATGTCGAACGCTTTGAGCGAGAAGCCGAAGCTCATCTACGGCAGGGAAGGCGTCGCTCCCAGGGCCAAAGAGATCGGTATCCATGCCGTCAGAGGCGGCGACATCGTGGGCGACCATACTGTACTGTTCGCCTGCGAGGGCGAGCGCATCGAGGTAAAACACCAGGCCCACTCCAGGAGCGCATTCGCTTCGGGCGCCGTCAAGGCCGCCAGGTGGCTCGTCACTCAAAAGCCCGGGCTATACGCCATGAGCGACATGGTAAAGCAGTGAAGCTTCTTAATGGGCTTCCACAGGTGCCTTTATATCGGAAAAATTTTAAGTATTAAGCGTAAACTAACATTAAAATATTTAACCGGAGTACAAAACTATGGTTGCTAAAGTTGACAAAGATGCGTGTGTCGGATGCGGAACCTGCGTAGACGCATGCCCCGAAGCGGCTATTGAATTAGTCGACGAGATCGCAAAAATAGATGAAGAAAGATGCCAGGAATGCGGGGACTGCGTAGACGCCTGCCCCACAGAGGCTATAAAGCTCGAAAAGACGAAGAAGAAGTAATCAGGTGTTTAACATGATAAAGGCCGGAATACTAGGTGCGACAGGGGCCGTGGGACAGAGGTTCGTCCAGTTACTGGCGGACCACCCGTGGTTCGAGATAACGGCGCTCGCAGCATCCGAAAGGAGCGCAGGCAAGCCGTACGGTGAAGTAGCCAAGTGGAGGCTGGATACGGACCTCCCCGAGAAAGTAAAAAATCTCACCGTGGTCTCGACTAGGCCTAAACAGGTCGACGCCGACATCGTATTCTCGGCACTCCCGGCGGAGGACGCGCTCACCATCGAGAAAGACTTTGCGAAGGCAGGCTTCGTGGTCTCCTCGAACGCGAGCTCCCACCGCATGGATAATGACATACCGCTGCTAATACCCGAGGTCAACCCCGAACACCTCGGGCTGATCGACGTCCAGAAGAAAAAACGCAAGTGGGACGGATGCATCGTCACCAACCCTAACTGCAGCACCATCATGATGGTCGTGTCGCTCAAGCCGCTAATGAAATTCGGCATCGAGAACATTCACGTAGCGACCATGCAGGCCGTATCGGGCGCAGGCTACGAAGGCGTTTCTTCCATGACCATCATGGACAACGTGGTCCCTTACATAGGCGGCGAAGAGCAGAAAATGGAGTCCGAGACCCAGAAGCTGCTGGGCACCTTCGACGGCAAGACTGTCAAGAACGCGCCATTCTGGGTGAGTGCCGCGTGCCACAGGGTACCCGTCATGGACGGCCACACAATGTCAGTATGGGCCAGGATGAAGAAGAACCCCACTCCGGAACAGGTTAAGAACGCCATGCTCAAGTTCGACCCGAAGCTCGGGGACCTGCCGACCTCGCCCGCAAAAGCCATCATCGTCAGGGAAGAGCCGGACCGGCCGCAGCCCAGGATGGACCGCAACAAAGGGCGCGGGATGAGCGTATCCGTAGGGCGCATCAGGGCAGGCCAGGATAACGCTATTCAGTACGTTTGCATGGGCCACAACACCATCAGAGGCGCCGCAGGCGCCAGCATCCTGAACGCCGAAGTGCTCAAGAAGAAGGGCTACCTTTAAGCCCTTCGATAATTTTTTTCACTCCCGCAAAATCTATTTATCCGGCAAGCGCTTTAAGGATAACTAATAATATTTTTATCCTATAATAGGGTGGGAAAAATTATGGAAGCTAAATATAATGCAGCTATAAAGGCAGGCGTTATCGGCGGTATACTACTCGCCGCATATGCCGTGATAATGTTCGTGATCAATCTGATAACCTGGAACGCATGGGTGCCCGGGTTGGACTTTTTACAGTCCGGATGCGGATGCTTGTTGTGGCCTGTCGTCATCGTTTTAAGTGCAGGTACCGGCGCGCTGGCCGTTAAGTATGCCGCCAGCCTGCTTACAAAGCTACAGGACGCGCTGATGGTCTCAGCTCTGGCAGGCGCTGTAGCCGGCCTCATCTACGCCGTTATAACAATTGTCATCGCCGTCATAACGCCCGTTCTGACATCGATCTATACCGATGTAGGCCTGAGTGGGCTCGGCGGGTCTGCATTTGCCGGTATCTGCGGGATCATCTGCTTACCCGTATATATTGTCATAGTGGCGATCATCGCGGCCATCGGCGGCGCCATCTACGGAGCATTACAGCTAAAGCTTTCATAAAAAAAGATTACAATTGAATGCCCAGGTCTTTTAACAGCAGCTGGGCCCATTTTAATTTTTTAAGCTTCTTTGGCGTGACGTTAGTATCGTCCAGGTCAAAGCCGATTATTTTAATGCTTTTAGCCCCGAACTCCTGCGCTAAAAAGACGCACCTGTCGCCGTCGGAGAAGCCGCCGAAATTGTAGACGTTTTCCAGTGGCTCCGCCTGGGTGGTGCCAACGACGTGCTTCAGTTTGGGCACGAGCTCTTTTACGCTTTCGATATTGTCCGCATGAGCGTGAGCCAGTATGATGGAGCCGAGCGAATCGGCCTCCAGCAGGTCTTCGTGGGGGCCGTCCAGGTCAGAGACGATGATATCGGGCACGATCCCCTGATCTAACAGGGTCGAGGTGGCCCCGTCGGCCGCGATGACCGTATACTTATACCACCAGTCGACCTTTCCCATGTCTTTCTCCAGCGACGGCGCTTTGCCGCAAACTATGACGTCCATGTCATGGATCAGCTCTTTTACTTTTTCCAGACAGGGCGTATCCTTCGGTAACAAGGACGATAACAGCCTGGCGGCAGCCTCGTCTCCCTCTGCGGTCCACCCGAAGTCTTCCAGTATGGCCCTATAGTAGGGCTCCCATTGCTCGTACTTCATATCTTTTCAATGCCTATTGCCATGGGTATGCCCTCGACGTCCCAGTCCTTGACGAGGGCTCCCGTTACGCTCTTCTCCGCCTTGATGTCCAGGCTGTCCGCCCTGACCTCGCTCATGATGAGGCCTTTCATGCCCGTCACCAGCTCTTTTACCCGGTCGTCGCCGACGTATACCTCGGCCTTGATCCTGTCCTCGACGTTCAGGCTCAGGTCTTTTCTCATGTCCTGTATGCGTCTTATTATTTCGCGGGTATAGCCCTCTGCCTCTATCTCGGAGGTGAGCTCGGTATCCACGTAGAGTTTGCCTCCGACGAATTCGCCCATTGCCAGCGTATCCGGGATGATGTCCCTGAAGCTGACCATGTCGGGCGTGATGAGTACTTCCCCGTCCGCCATCATCAGGACGTTCTCGCCCTTCTGAGCTATTGCTGCTTTGACGACCTTGCCATCAGCGGCCTTCAGCGCCGCCATCACTTTACCCGCTTCTCCTTTGAACGCCGGGCCCAGTGCCTTCGGGTTGGGCACGACTTCGACGCCCAACTCCGGGTTAGGCTCCCCGGGGCTTAGGAGTACTATAGCCTTGGCGTTGGTCTGCTCCTTGATGACGCCCTGCATATCCTTTACGGCGGTAGCGATGTCCGCATTATCCGGGGCGATGACGATCTTCTTGACCGGCCAGCGGAGCTTGCGCTTTGCTTTCTGGCGGGCATTAGAGGTGGTCTCGACTATTTTACGGGCGATGTCCATGTTTTTATTCAGTGGCTCGTCCAGTAAGCTTGCATCGACCACAGGCCAGTCGCACATATTCACGGATAACGGGCTGCCAGGTGCCGAATTAATGACAAGATTCTGGTACATGCGCTCCGCGATGTAGGGCGTGTATGGCGCCATGAGCTTGACTGTTGTCGTCAGCACGTTGTAGAGCACCCAGTAAGCCGCCAGCTTATCCGGGTCATTGGATTCCACCCAGGTGCGCTCACGCGCAAGCTGAACGTACCACCTGGACAGGTCCTCCAAAATGAAGCTGATCAGCGCCCTGGTGGAGCGGTGAAGCTCGTAGCCGGCCATGCCGTCGTTTACCTCTTTGATGACGGCCTGGAGCCTGGATAATATCCACTTATCCTCGATGCGCAGGTGGTCTTTAACCGTCTCGAACGTAGTCACCGAGGGATCGAACTTATCCAGCACCATGTACGGCAACGGGAACCTGTAGACGTTCCAGAAGATATTCAGCGTACGGTACACTGTCCCGCACTCTTCCCAATTAAAACTCAAGTCTTCCCACGGGGCGCTCTGGGAAAGGACGTAGAGGCGCAGCGCATCGGCGCCGTACTTCTCGACGACCTCTTCGGGAGCCACTACGTTGCCCAGGCTCTTGGACATCTTACGGCCCTGGTCGTCCAGGGTAAAGCCGTGCATGCACACGCCGTTATACGGCGCCTTGCCGAAGCCTACCATGCCGGCCCCTAATTGCGAGTAGAACCATCCTCTGGTCTGGTCATGGCCTTCTACTATGAAGTCAGCAGGCCACCAGTCCATCATGTCTTTGCGTTGCGGGAACCGTAAGGTAGCCCAGGACGCGACGGCCGAATCGAACCAGACGTCGAAAATGTCCTCGACCCTTTTCATGCGGCCGCCGCATTCGCACTCCATGAACACGTTGTCCACGAAGGGGCGGTGCAGGTCGTTCAGCTTTACCCCGGCCTTATGCTCTAGCTCAGCCCAGGTGCCGATGACATCTATGCTGCCACACTTCTCGCATCTCCAAATTGGTATGGGTATACCCCAGTAGCGCTGGCGCGATATGCACCAGTCACGGGCACCGCTTACCCAGTCGTTGAACCTCGAGGAGCCTGCCCAGGACGGGTACCACTTCACCCGGCTTATTTCGGCGAGCATGGGCTCCTTTATTTTACTGACTGCGATGAACCACTGGTCGGTGGTCATGAAAATGATGGGCGTCTTACAGCGCCAGCAGTGGCCGTACCTGTGGCTGATCTCGGTCGAGCCCAGGAGCAGGTGCCGGGAGCGAAGGTCCTCTAAGATCTTCGGGTTAGCGTCCCGAATGTTCATGCCCGCGTAAGCGCCTGCCTCGTCCATGAACGAGCCGTTCGGCTTCACCGGGCAAAATGCGGGAATGCCCTCTTTCTTTCCCAGCTCGAAGTCGTCGAGGCCATGGCCCGGGGCGATGTGCACCAAGCCCGTGTTCTCGCCAACGACAAAGTCCGCAAGGTACACCTTATGGTCAACGTCCTTCTGGCACGGTATCAGGTCTGCCAGCGGATGTGTATATCGAGTACCTTTGAGCTCTTCGCCCTGCATGGTCTTCAATACGCGATAGTCTGCGAAGCGTCCCAGCTTCATGACGCTTTCTATGAGATCGACCATCATGACGAGCTTTTCGCCATGTTCCTTAAACAGCTCGTCCAGCTTTTCCTTGCCCACGGCCTCTTTCATCTTTATTACTTTGTCCCCATACCGCATAGGCTTGGGCTTGCCGTCGGAATGATGGTCGACGAGCGTGGCCATGTCCAGGCCGGCCGCCTTCGAGGCCTCTTCCAGCACGCTGGCGGGCAGCGCATAAACAAGAGCATAGGTAAATCCCTTATTGGCCGCCACGGCCATGTTGGCCGGAATGGTCCAGGGCGTGGTCGTCCATATGACGAGAAAGCCCTCGTCATCCTTGAGGGGGAATTTAACGTAAATAGAATCGTCGGTCTTATCAGCGTACTCTACTTCCGAATCCGCTATCGCGGTCTCGCATCTCGGGCACCAGTTAACGTTACGCAAGCCCCGCTCGAGCAGCTTCTTCTCATAAGCTTGTTTTATCGTCCACCAGGCGGCCTCGATGTACTCGTTCTTGAGCGTCATGTAGGGGTCGTCCCAGTTCATCCACACGCCCAGGCGCTTGAACTGGCCGGTCATTTCCTGCATGTTCTTTATGGCGAATGCCTTGCACTCTTCGGTAAAGCGGGCTACGCCGTAGTTCTCGATATCTTTTTTATTCTTAAAGCCCAGTAAGCTTTCTACCTTGACCTCGATGGGGAGGCCGTGCATGTCCCAGCCGGGCCGATCCATCAGGTCGAAGCCGTTCATGCTCCTGTAACGAAGCACCGAATCTTTAATTACCTTATTCCACGCCGTGCCCAGGTGTATGCGCCCGGTGGTGTACGGAGGGCCGTCGACGAAGTAGAACTTTTTGTTGCCCTTCCTCAGCGCCCTTGTTTTTTTGTATGCGTCGGTCGATTGCCAGAATGTATCTACTTCGGCCTCGATCGCCTTGCCGTTATACTGCTCCTTCTCTTCCTGTATCACGTCAATCCCTTGCCTAAGCTTACGTTAAAAAGCATAAAATATTTCGATGAAACGAATGTTGTGTAATGATCCGCGTGGCTGGAATTTTCATGGTAAAACAAGGCCTCAGCGGCCAATAAAACGATCCCACGCTAGCATCAGTGCACCGTATGATAAATACGCGTACAATATTTAAATGTTACTGCTCCCGGTCAAGACGAGAACGCAGGGCGTAAATAACCCGTTTGGATAAATGAAATTATTAAAATGCAGAGTATGGGAATATTAAATTTATGTTTAGAGTATATAGCTCCCATACTTGCTAATTTACATTTCCCGATCAAATTTTATAGAGCCGTTAATTCAGGCGGTATCTTCATTACCAGCGGGGATACCGATACGTTACCGCCGGCCTGCATGGCGAATTTGTCGCTGCGGGCCAGGTAGTCGATACCGTCCGTGGTATGGACGACCGATTGCACGTATGCATAGTCGGTGCCGGCCGGTATCGCGACGTTGTCGAAGACGAATCCGCCTATGTCCGGCTGTCCGCTGGTCTTCGTCGTCACGTTGTAAAGCTCTTGGTCAGCGCCCATCACGTATAGCGTGACGTTCTCGCCCGCAAGCTTAGTACCGCTCGATTCGACGACATATCCATTGACCTTGCACATATCTCCCTGGGGCTTTGCCTGTCCCTGGGTCGCCACCGAATAAGCGGCGGCAGCCATTATGCATATTATCAATACTGCTGCGATAGCTCCCGCTATCATGGTCTTAGACTTCATAAAATCTCACATCCGAGGTGTTATCCTTTAAAAATAAGATGAGAAGTTCTCAATTTATAGTTTGTCTCATTCCTTGATAAGCATCAGCGCGGGCAGGATGGCAGGGCTTTTTTCTTCTTAGTTTTTATCAAAAGTCGGCCTTAGCCTCGACAGCTTTACCCGTGTAGAATCGCCCCGCATCTTCAGCCGCTTTTTTAATGTTTTCCTTAAAGCCCTTCACTTTCGGATACCCGTCAAACATGCGAATGCTGCAAACATCCCTCAGCGTCTCCTTTTCAATACTCCACTTGCCCCATGCGGCGCCGTTGATCAGGATGATGCTCTCGGATTCGCCAAACTTCGTCATGACCTTGTATCCCTCGGGAACGAAGCGGGCGACATTATAGTAAGCCTTAACATAGGGGTCGTCCTTTGGGAGGAAAATGACAGACGCCCCGGGCGACGGGCCCGGTAATGTTGATCCTGCGGGCATGTAGAACTGACCTTGTATTCCGGATATTTCCACGCCAGTAATGTTATCAAGAGTACGTATCGCCGTCGAAGCCTCGTTCAGCGTGACCCCGAGCCACCAGGCCAGGTCTTCGGCGCTCACCGGGCCATATTCCCTTACGTACAGTTTGGCCAGCATCGAAAGCGCCTGGCCCCGGTCCATGTCCAGCTTCATATTAAAGCGGTTCTTAAAAAGAGAAAACCTTCCCGGGTTCTCTCCGGGCTGTCGCCCGATGCCGCCCCTGAGCAGTACCCAGCGGTCCATCATGGCCTGGGCGACGATGGAAACGTTCATAGCCTTTTCTTTTTTCTTTCTGACGATGTCCCTGGTAATGTTCGAAAGGTCCCTCTTGAGCTGGACAAGCGTTTTTTCTTTCTCCCCGAGGGATTGTATGATCGCGCTTTCCACCTTGCGGTACTCGTCATCCGTAATGCCCCAGGTCTTCAATATGTTCCTGGCAGCGGCTTCCCTGTCGCTCATGGTGACAGAATAAACGGCCGACAGGTACTCCTGGGGAATGATCTGCATGTAATTTTTCAGGCCTTTGACGCGGGCCATGCTCGTGCCCTGGTACAGCCCTTTTTCGAACGCCTGTACGTTGAAGTTTTTAGCGCGCTGGTAAAGGCTAAAGTAGGCGTCGTCAAGGTCATTCGCGTCCAGCGCGATAATGTCCCTCAGGACGGCACCGACGCTGTCGAGCTTTGTTTCGGGCAGCAAGTGGCTCTTGCCCATAATATAGCGGTTCACGGCCTCTTTTTCGAGCATCGTTAAAAAGTTAGATGCCATACGGTATCTATCTATCGATACCCGGCCGAAAAAAATGAGTGGTGACTACACCAGATAATATGTCATATAAACATCATAGGGCCCTGGAGGCATGTTGACCGGGGCACAGATGAGGCGCAGTTCATTTCCTATGACCGGCTTCACGATGTATCCGTCGACGAATGACGCTCCATCCCATGTTTGGACCGTGCCCGATTCGTAATCGAACTCGTCCTTATTGCCGTGGAACGGATGCAAGAACCGGACCTTCAACTGTGTATCCGGCCCGGCCGCCTGGGTCTGATAGTCCCTGATCATGACATGGACCCAGACCCGGATCTCCGAATAGCCCTTCACCGGTATTGTCGTATCGAAGACTACCTGATATCCCGGGCCGAAAGGCTCGTCAAATTTTTGGACGTTATTTAGTGTAATATGCTCAACATATTTTGCAACAGGCACAAAGACCCCACCTTGATCGGTAGTTTATTAAGCGCTTATTATACAATTCGCTGCTATTAAGGATTTGCTATGCTTGATTTCAAAATAAATAACAAAAATGATCCCGTGTATTGCTCTGTACGAGTAGTTTTTTATTGTTGTAGGCCTATGCATCCTATACCATAGGAGCCATTCAGACCATACCAATCCTATCATTATTGCTTAATAACCAGTCTATATATTTTTTCGACTACAAAAAAAATGTGGTCTTATCAACAATTTTATAATAATCATTATTATAACGTATTTATTGCAACTCGATATTCCATGATAGAATTTTATGGGCACCAATAATAGACCATTTAATTAATCGATCGAGAAAATAACAGCACACTTTTTTAGGGCCCAGCACGCCGGCATTTTTAGGGCTGATTATTTCAGTCGCGTAATTCAGGGATATAATATTCCACTCGGCTGGATGATCACCAGGCAAACACTTAATTACAATATAATGTAACGTAGTCTAATGTTAAACGGCAAACGTAACAATGGTATATTTCTACTGTATCCACTGTAAAAATATGGGGTATACTATTATGGAATTTAATAACTTAATTAATTTAATCTAAAAAAATCCCAAAAAGAGTACCACATTTTTTTCGAATGGAAACAAGGGTAAGCGAATTACATATGTAAAATAACAGCTGAATTAAATGATCGCATAAATAATTTAATAAAACAAACCCCCAATAAACAAATCCTTTTCATTATAGTAAACTATTTATAGAACCGCTAGCCTAGAAATCTATTGCTTGGATCGAGACCGAGAACAAATGCCGTCGCCCCGTGGCCTGTACTCGGTGAGCACTCAAAACGGGGCATACCACCTATCCATTCTTATGCCCAGGACCTGCACCATCTGTAATCACGAAGAGCGAACTGATATAGATAAGGCTCTCGTTGATGGCGAATCGTTCCGGAACATAACGCGACGTTTCGGAACAAAGAAAAAAATCACTATTAGCGCACTCAAACGCCACAAAGATGCCCATCTTCCCAAAAAGCTTACAAAGGCGAAGCAGGCCGATACAATTATTCAATCGAATAATCTTTTAGATCAGATACAAGGCTACCTGGATAAAACGGACGCTATATTCACTACCGTTAGCCAGGGTAAGAAACCTGACCTTAAAACTGCTCTACTGGCCCTCAAAGAGGTCAGGGGATATCTTGAGCTCCTTGCCAGGGCCCGGGGAGAATTGGAGCCCGAGGGCATGATCAAGATCCAGGTGGTCGTGGAGCGCGAAAACTTTTTAATACAAATTTTGATGGAGGCGATTAGAGCTGAAGCCGATCCGGACACAACCGGCGGATCATCGAGCACGTCGAACGACGACGCGCCGGCATCACTGCCAAGCCTGGCTGAGCAGCTGGGCCAGCTCGTGAAAAGCTTCAAGCTTGAGCAACCGGTAGTAGACATCATCACTTTTGCCGAGGACCCGAATTATTTGAACAGGAAATTGTACCCGGCTCAAAAAGAGATCCTCCAAGAATTTTTCGATCCGAATAAAAACTATGAGGAATTACTTCTTATTTGCGGCCGTGACAGTACAAAGACGTTCATGGCCTCGATAATCGCCTGCTATGTCGCCTATCTATGGCTCATGATCCCGGATCCCTATTACCTGTATCAGGGCCGGGTCGACCGCGGGAAAGAAGTCCACATCCTCTGTATCGCCACGAAGGAGGAGCAGGCCACCATCCTCCTGGACGAGATCAAAGCAAAAATTAATTCTAGTCCGTTTTTCCAGAGTCGGAAGGTCAGCGAGAATAACTACGAGATCGTGCTGCAGAAGAACTTGCACATCCTGGCCGTCACATCGAATACACGCGTCAGAAGTAGGTAAGACAGCTATCCTGGTCGAGTTCGATGAGAGCGGCAAATATGGTATCCAGAGCGGCACCAGGGACGGCGAAGAGGTATACGATAGCCTGACGCCATCCGTCGGCAGATTTGCTTCGAATCGTCCGGAATTCCTGAAAAGGTGCGCCGGCGATCCCAGCCTCGAGCTCATCGTGAAATTCCTGGGCCGCGTCGTCAACATCAGCACGCCAATGGGGAAAAGCGGCATCCTCTGGAGATTATATAATACGGCTGCCAGGTTGCCATCTATACTTTTATATCAGCGTCCGACCTGGGAGATGAACCCCAACTACCCTAAGGGCTGCCAGTACCTGAAGAACGAGGAATCAAAAAACCCGCGGACCTTCAACAGGGAGTTCGGCGCGCAGTTCGATGAGGCCGTGGACGCCATGTTTCCCCTCGAGCTCGTGGACAGGTGCACCGAGGGAAGCCCGCAGCCCTTCAATCGCAACATCAACTATGCTGGCGCCATGGACACATCTAAGAAAAAAGATGCGTTCGCCTTCTGCCTCGGCCACATGCACAACGGCAACGTTCACATCGACCAGGTCAGATACTGGATCCCCAAGGAAGGCCGACTGGACTGGAATACCGTAAAGAGGGATATCGACACGCTATGCCATGCCTATGGCGTTGAGCAGCTGCTGCACGACGGCTACGAAGGCGAAGCCGTAAAACTCTACTTCGGCGACTACGCCCTGGAAGAAACAGTTTTCACCCAGCCATACAAAATGAAAATTTATAGTAACCTCGAGGAGCTCATGTACCAGGGCCGGGAATATTATCCGGACGACGAGCGCCTGAAAAAAGAAATGAAGGCCCTGCAGAAAAAATGGAATGGCGAAAACTTCTCGGTCCACCATCCGAACGATGGGCCTGTAAGGAATGATGACGGTCCGGACGTCGTGGCCAACCTATCATACCATCTTTTCAAAGGCCACGTCGAGAACCGCGACGGCGACTATGACGGGCCCAGGCAGAAGCGCTGACGAATTATTCGAAGAGCAACTGGACACCAGCGAAGTATTGATGGTCGGCGGAGGCAGCCGATAGATGCTCACCCTCCACAGCCGGGACAAGGAGGAACTCACCCGGCGGGCCCTCTACATCATCCAGAACTTCGAGCCGAACGCTAACTACGAGCTGGACATTCTGATCCGGAGGAGTAAGAAGGTCCGGGACGCGTGGATGCTCAGCGTGAGATCGATTTCCCGCACATGAACTATAAGCGACACGTCCGGCAGGCATCGTTGTATGGTCATGGCATGAGGCAGATACGAATACCCTTGTCGACCAGGCATCGTCAGCAGAACCTGAGTCATTGCCTTCAGCGCATGCTAGCCGAGGACCAGGTCACACTAGAATTTTTTTGCCATTTAAATAATCACTTGGAGAAGGTGGCACTATGCGCATAAGAGAAATCGAAGACATCCTGGGCACTCCCAGCCACAGCCAGGACGACGATGACGACCGGGACCTGCTCCTGGCTGCCGGGCTCATCACCACCGATAACAGCAGTAATTCGACGCCATATTACGACATTATCCAGAATGCCTATAAGAATAAGGCTTTGAACCAGGACGTTTATGGCGGCCGCAGGATCTCGTATCGGAATAAATACGATAAATGGCAGCAGGTCGAAAAAATAAACCAGCGGCTGAGCATGGGCCTCATCAAGCTCGGATTAAGGCTCAGAGGAAAGGAGTACAAGCTTTTCACAGATCCCCAGGTGGAACTCGATAAAGAAAAAATAAAGAGTATCCTGCAAGATGGCAACCAGTTCACTAAGGACCTGGACATGCAGAACGCATTCGCAGCCGGCGGACGACTACTAGGCCGTGACGGCAGCCTACCCATACTCAGCAGCGCCAACAAATACGTCGGCACCGGTAAAGGTGTTACTAAGCTTGATTTTATGCCCATGAGCCACACCACTTTTCTACCGAAGGACGTCAAAATAAGTAGTGGCTTCGAGAACGATCAGCAATTATGGGAACACGCTACCATGGTCGGAGACGTCGACAAGGTCATAATGAACGAGCGCAACCAGGCAATGCAGTTCATCTATCCAATGAAAGAAGGCAGGATAAGCCTCATCAGACTCATGCACCATGGCCATGAGACCAGGGACATCTACAATAGGAACACGATCGGAATATACGGCATCTCATTACTCGAGCTGCTGGAGCCCACGGTGAAAAAGCTGGAGGATACGATGTGGGGCATATCGAAGGCGATGGGACGCTACGGTCAGGGCCGATTACACATTGATGACGAGGTCCTTAAACAAAGGGTCCTTGACGGAAAAACCTCGCTTAAGAAGGCCGCACAAATCCTGGCGGCGGAGCAGAAGGTCTTCAAGACCATGGGCCCGGACGAGGACATCATAGGCATTGGAAAAACAGTGCAAGAGCTGGGCGGCATCGGCGGCAACCTTACCGGGATCCTCGCCTTGAAGGAGGGCTGGGAAAAAGATATTGCCTACGGATTACTCGAGTCGGAGCCGGCAGCGAATAAGGCCAAAGGAACTACTTTTGCGTCGGCTTATGTCGCTGATATGGACGCTGTGCGTGTCCTTGAAAGCATGAGATTGCAGCTGAAGGCCGGCTTCGAGAAGATCTATGCACGGCATCTGTCGCTGCTGGGGTACAATGCAGAAGAAGCGAACAGCATCCGCATCGAATTACAGCCTATCGATGAGCCTGTCTATGACCTGCAGACGCTGATGGAGCTGGCGGCGCAATACCCGGACAAGGTCCAGATAGAACAAGTTTTGGAAATGGTCGGATTACATTTACCTCCAGCGCCGACAGTGACGACGAATCAGGAGTTGCAGGACGACCAGGAGGATGCTAACCAGGCCCTCGGGCTGCCGGTGGATAAGACGGCGCCGGTCCAGCCTGCGAAGCCTGGCCATGGCCAACCTCCTGCAGCACAGCCTGCAACGAAGTCGAAGCCTAAGAATAATTATAACCCCTGAATGGAGATGAAATAAATGCCGAAGTTTTGTGAAGACTATCCAAGGCCATGCCACATGACGGCGGCCAGATGTCCCTGTATACCCGATGAGCCATTGACGATACTGGCATCCGGATGCGCTGGAAATCCGGCGCCGGTGACAATAAAGATGCCTCCGATAACGAACGGCCAGAATAATAAAAGCTACACATTCACGGCAAAACCCACGTCGAATACAACATCATGTCCGAAAGCATCTAATTGCTTCCGGTGCAGCTGGTGCCCATATAGAACTTTTACCCTATGAAGCACTTCCACACCGTCCAGCTTAGCGCCGGAATCGATCCCCGATTAAACCAAAGGGAATATCTTTTACGCCGCGTTTACGAAAAAGTCATCGACCAATTGCAGGGCATGGTAGATCTCGACGCCGACACCTGGCAACTCGCACTTGACCAGCTGGACACGGCGGTCCGCAATACGACCGGCATCGGATGTGGCAGCTCATCAACAATTACAATACGGGCACATATCTGCTCGGCTACCAGAACGGCAACGATCTGCTCAAGAGCAGGGGTTTTCAATGTCGAACATCTACCCCACGAGCGGGATCCGTCAGGACCTGATCAATACCCTGACCGGTTACAGCGTCAATTATGCGAAGTACCTGGGCGGCGACTATCAGAATAATCTAGCCGAGCAATTGCAGCTGGGATATACTCTCGGAGAAAGTATCCCTACATTAACCCAGCGGGTCAGGGCAGTCACGGGCGCGGAGAAGGTAGGCGCCACCAGGTACGCCAGGACCATGACGAACGAGGTCTACAATCAGGCGCACATGGTCAGGTACCAGGAAGCAGGCATCCCCGGCGTAGAGTTCTCAGCGGCAAACAATGAAAAGACGTGCGAGATATGCGCCGCCCTTGACGGCACGATATTCTCGTCTGGACGATCCGAATATCATTCGGCTTCCGATCCACTTTAATTGCAGGTGCCGCTACATTCCATATCTCGACGCTTTGCCAGCGGATGCTGGCCAGGTGGACAGCGATGTGATGGACGCTTATAACGCGTTCCGAGAAAAGTACTGGAATGTTCCAGCATATGCTTGAGGACCGCAAAACAAATAAAACGAGTGGCACGACTATAGTTTGTCGAATGTTAGAATTATAACCTGACGGCCTCAGCGGATAGGGCTTTCAAGTCATCGTTTATTTACCTGGGCGATGACCGAGTCTCTCCCGGTCTCCTGGTATCGTCGGGAAAGGTATCCTCAAATCCGATACCCCAACTCAACACCCACCTCAACACCCAAAACACCCACATCCCCTCGAATATAGGGCAAACAAGTAAAAAACGGGCCGGAGTTTCAGACCTTCCCCGGCCCACTCCTAAAAATAATACCCTCACATGGCATAAAAAACGGCTTGCGGGGCCGAGCAGCTAGTCGCGCACCCCGCGGGCAAAATACGAGCCTTTAAGTAAACTGGTAACATCCCGACTGCGTTGGTTCGACTCCAACTTCGCTGTGGTCTGCGTAGGGCAATGTCCGTTCGACTCGGACAAGGCTCACTCGCCGAAGAATGGACGGTGATAAGAGATCAGCGGGCAACGCATGACTAACTTGTGATTGCGCCATACGCCTCTCATCCATTCATTCATGGGCATCCGACCTGGGGCCGGGCCATGACTGAAAAGCTCCAGCCAGGGGCATGGTGCTCGTGGGAACCTACCCGAGCCCAAGTCTATGCTGCTAAACTACAGTAAGAACCAATCCCCTGCGGCATATGGGTCCGTGGCGAAGACAGGCCAAACGCCATGTCCTGGAGGCGGCGTCCCGTCAGGATGTGATCATCCGTTCAAATCGGATCAGACCGTTCACTATTTTTCTGAAAGCGATATGCACAGCGAAAGTAATTGTTTTTACTTTTATGAATAAAAACCCACCAATGGGTGGTTATGAGTAAGATAAATGTAGGGAATATCTTTCAATTAGGCCGACACAGGCTCATGTGCGGCAATAGCACCATGCCGAGCGAGCTGAACATATTAATGGACGGCCAGATTGCCGATGCCCTCATCACAGATCCACCATACAGCAGCGGAGGCCAGTACAGTTCAGATAGGCAGAAAACTACGAATGAAAAATATGTTGTGACCGGCACTCAAAAGTACCGTCCGGACTTCAGCGGCGATAACAGGGACCAGCGGTCCTGGACGTACTGGACCATGCTATGGCTGTCTAACGCATATAACATGATCTCACAGACGGCGCCATTTGTAGTTTTCATCGACTGGCGACAACTTCCCGCATTAACGGACGCAGTCCAGGCAGCCGGCTTCATATGGAGAGGCGTCGCCGTATGGGATAAAACCGAGGGCGTCCGACCCACCCTCGGAAGATACCGACAGCAAGCCGAATTCATGGTATGGGGCAGTAAAGGCCCAATGCCATTAAACCCCCAAATCGGAGCACTACCCGGAGTATATAGGTACCCGGTAAAACAAAACGATAAATTCCACATCACCGGAAAAATGACGCCCCTCATCGGAGATCTAATAAAGATCGCCCCCACAGGTATAATTCTGGACATGTTCGCTGGCAGCGGCACAACGATCATCGCCGCCGAAAGAGCCGGACATACATGTTATGCCATGGAAATGGACCCGGGTTACTGCAATATTTCAGTAGAGCGCTGGGAAAAGGAGACAGGGCATAAAGCGGAGAAAATTAAATAATATTTTTTTACCCTTAATAAAGTAGCTTTTTAATCCCATGAGCATGGACGTTATTCCACTCCTGGGCTGCCTCAACAACTGCCACATTATAAGCGCAGCTGATGGCAGCCTGGTCCATCGAAGGCCCGTTGTTCACGGCCGGAAAGGTGAACTTGAACGGCTGGGGCATCCCTCCGGACGAAGCTCCCGAGCTGGCCAGCTCGTTAGAGGGCAAACCAATAAGGTACTGTCCTGCAGGTAAGGCTCTCCCAGGAATTCCTCCGGAGCACTATTGCGATGCGATGAACTCTTCTAAGAATATCATCGGCAGCATCGACAAGGTCTGGGCCAGCGGCAAAGACGAGAAAGGCCGTCAGGTCTACATGCAGCGGGCCACAATTACCGACGCCTCGACTGTGCAGGGCATCCAGAGCGGGAAGATCCCGGCGAGCTGGAGTCTCTGGGGCCATGCAAAGAATATGTCTGATGATTCTATGATGCATGGTGTCCAGGGCGAAGCCACAACTTTGGTCGACCAGCCCGCCTATACGGAGGCCCGTTTCCAGTGGCAAGCTGTAGCAGCATCTTTTTTTACCCTTAATAAGCGAGGCCTCGAACACGGGGCTAACAATATCGGAGACCCATCTATGGGCAACGAAGTACCGAATTCTACACAGGCGCCCCCGGCTACCGTGCCGGCGGGCGGGGCACCCCAGACTCAGGGAACAGCATCGTTCACTACCGGAGTGCCGCCCGTTACTAACAATATCTACACCGGAACACCAACCGGGTGGACTGCAGGCACGGGCACCGTAACGACGGAGCTTAACGCCATACCAGCGGCGCCGAAGCCCGAGACTTATACCAAGGAAGACCTCGATAAAGCCGTCGAAGATGCCAGGAAGGCCACCGCGGACGAGCTCCAGAGAAAGATGTATGCTTCAGACATAGCCAAACTCCAAGTTGCGGCAGGACTGATCAAGGCCGAGGACGAGCTGAAGGAAGTAGAGAAGCTCACCCCGTTACCCGCATCGGTCCTGACGGACATGAAGGAAAAGTTCACCGCTATCACCGAAAAATTGCAGGTCCCGAACGAGGAAGGCCTCGGCAGCGGAAACATTCCGGCCGGAGCAAGTGCGGGCGATAAGAGCAAAATGATCCCGATCGGCGCCGGAAAAATGATCCCGATGCCCGCAGGCCTGGACGACATGATGGACCGGTTCGAGTACGACGGCAAGCCCCTCACCCTTGAGGACCTGCAGAGTACGCTCCCGGCGGATCATACCATAAGGCCAACGCACGGAGGGCCTGAACATGGCTAACCTTACAGGACCCCAGGACTTCGATTTCAAGACCGGCATGGTCGTCATCTACGGCGTAAAGGCCAGCACATCGATCATGAAGGGAGGCCTCCTGCAGTTCAACGGCGGCTACATCGAGCCGTGGAGCGGCGGTATCAACAAGCCGTTCGCCGGCATCGCGCTCGAAGGCACCATGCTGCCCATCGGCAGCAGCACCGTACCCGCGACCGATGGATGGTATCAGATCAAGGTCATGCGCGAAGGCATGGCAAGGCTACCCTACAGCGGCGCGAACATCTCATACATCGGCCAGTATGTGTATGCTGCGGACGACAACGTTCTCACCTGCGTACCAGCTGGCGGCGTCACGGAATCATTGCCGATCGGTCTCGTTGTAGACTATGATTCAGCGGGATATGTGTGGGTGGACATCTCATTGTTCACCGGACTGAACGTCCAGGGTGGCATATACTGCCTCACCGTCCCGTATACGAAGCAAACTGCGGAATTCGATACCGGCTTCAAACTGGCCGGCAGAACCGTCGTTCACGAAGTGATCAACGAGGTCATAACGAACGTCGCTGCATCAACAGTGAGCTGCGGCCTACTATCCTCACAGACAGGTGGTAACGCCACCGGCTTCGTAAACGCCTCGAGCTGCGCCAACGCGGGATTCGTGGACCTGGTCCTTCAGAACACTACGGGAGCGTCAAGCAACACGATCGGCGCCTACCTATACGCCCACCAGGGCGTCAAGTCTGCAGATGGCACGCCAGTATATGCGGCTATCAAGAAGCCTTTTGTAACCGACACAGTGGTCGCTAAGAACATCTCGATCACCACGTCGAACCACACAATCGCAGGAAAACTGCACATATTATATACGGTGGTGTAAAAGCATGCCAATAGCAAGAAGCGACTTAGGACCGGAATTCCTCTCGATGCTCATCCAGACCTTGTTCTTCAAGGTGTACGACATTTACGTTCCGGATGATTTCGAGCCCCTGGTCACCAGAGTAACCAGCACGAAAGATAGCGAGATCTACCCCACCCTGGGCGTAGTCCCGAGGATGACCAAGTTCACCGGCGAGCGGAAATACTCCGGCCTGGGGAATAAGGAATCGTTCACCGTCAAGAACGAGACCTACACCGCAGACCTGAGCATCCCCCTGAACAGTTTCGACGATGACCAATACGGTATCGTGAACCAGCGCATAGCCGACCTCGCCGTAGAAGCTAAGAGGTTCCCTGTGGAGCAGATATTCACCCTGATCCATAACGGCGCCAGCACCAAGGGCTACGATGGAAAGAACCTGTTCGACAGCCACCCCGCCAAGGGCACCGCGACCCAGAGCAACGCCCTGAGCACCGCATTATCAGCCACATCGCTGCAGACGGCCATATCGACGATGAAAAAGTTCGTCGATCAGACCGGCAGGCCCCTCGGAATGAGGCCGGACACGCTCATCGTAGGTCCCGACCTGGAAGTTCCTGCTGGCCAGCTGCTGAACTCGACGTTCTTCATGAGCTACGGTAACAGCAACACGTCTAACGTGCCCACCAGTAACCAGTTCGGCGGCATCCTGAAGAAACTCGTAGTCAACGAGTATCTGACCAGCTCGACCGAATGGTACGTCGCATGCACCAGCAGACCCTTGAAACCTGTAATCCTACAGGGCCGTAAGCAGCCCGATCTCTCCATCAAACTGGATCCGGAGACATCGGACACGGTGTACGAGACCGACGCTGGCAGTAGGCGGCGTAAAGGCCAGATGGGCGTTCGCTCCGGGATCGTGGCAGACCATCATCCAGGGCAACACCTAAGACCCCCACCTTTCTTTTTTTTATTTTTAGGGGGTCTCCACTATTCCATACTGGGCTGACACTACAAAGGCAATAACGGCCACCGGCGCCTCTTACACTACCGGCGACCTGAACACCCTGGCAGACGATGCAGAGAACGAGATCATCGGTGAGCTCGAGCTGCAAGGCCTTAGCTATACCACGCCCTCCCCGTCCCCCAGGATGCTCCAAATTGCCAGTCAGAACTGGCTCTGCAGGAACATCCGGAGGAAACAGAAGCACGACGGCACCTCTCCAAACAGCATGAGCGTGGGGAACGAGAGCACGAGCATCAGCATCGACCAATCTATCCTTGACTATGATCGTAAAGGCCGGGACGCCCTGGATAAATACATTCAGGCAAACACCGGGGACGACGTGGCCGACGACGACGGCGCCGGATTGATCTGCCTGGCCGGGGAGGACCTGTGAGCATCAACTATGACGAGGTCGGGCATCCCGGTACACATCTATGGCTGCCAGGACACGACAAACGCCTATAATACCGGCTCCCCGTATTGGGGACTTGACAAGGGCGTTGTGAACGGGCTTCCGGTGAACGTTCGGCCGGAAGACCTGGACGGCATCGAGGGCATGAGCGACATCACGCCGTTAATGCTCCATCTGCCCGCAAACGCGAATGTCGGGGACGAGGATGTCCTGGTCTTCGACGGCATGGCCTATCACATCGCCGGCAGCCCGTCAACCTGGCGAGTATGGTATCACGGCCAAGTGAATCACCTTGAAATACCATTGACTGCGGCTCCGAGCGGAATCGCCCCGAGGGACGTGATCACAATGGCAGAGGAAGACGAGAAGAAATACAGCTACTTCGAACTCAAGCAGGCCATCAAAGCCGCCGACAAGGACGCCCGACTTGAAATGAAGGTCGACTACATCATCCAAAAATTGGAGGACCCGAAAAGCGGGTGCGCTAACTGCCGGGACCGCCTGGACACCCTGGAGGACCAGCTCCTTGAGTACAAAACCCTGGGCGGAATAATCAGCAAGGTCGGAAGCGTCGCCTGGGGCGTAATCGGCGGAGCTGTAACACTGATCATCGGCTATGTGATCCTCCACATCATGGGAGTCGTATAAAAAAATTTTGGAGTGAATCGAATCATGGTACAACCTCAAAGAATACCAATCGCATCGGACGCCGAGCTGCCCGACGGCACCCCGGTCACCCAGGATAGCGGCGCCAACGCAATCAACACTTTGGCGGTCGCAGCTGTCACGGGAGTAGCCCACCATATCACCGCTTTCAGCGTCGTCATAGGCGGAGCAGCGACCGGCAACGCCGTGAACGTTGTCATCAAGGACGGCACGACGGTCGTCTGGAAAGAGATCATTGCCACCGCAGCGCCCATCGGCACCACAATAAGCAAAATATTCATGAACCCAATCGAAGGCACCGTCGGCAACGCTGTCAGCATAGTTGTCGACGCCGGCGGAGCGAGCTGCGTGACTACGGCGAACCTGGAATACTACGACCTGTAGTAAAGAAAGAACATGAAGACCACGATTACCATCAAAGGCCTCTCGGAGCTCGAAGAAGTACTTGGGGGATTTCATAATGAGATCCTGAAGCCGGAGCTGGAGACTTCCATGAGTCGGAGCATGTTCATGGTCGAACGCTCAGCCGTCCACAACGTCAACCACGCTCCCCCCGAGCACCCGCAGGTACAGACCGGCAATCTCTCAGAGCACATCATGAGCGAATGGTACTGGACATCCGATATCCTACAGGGCGATTGCGGCACCAACGTCATCTACGGTATGTTCCTCGAGCTCGGCCACTTCCAGGGCCACGGCCAGGGACGCAGGCACAGTATATCCTACCTGGGCGTCGAGTATAGCACCGCCTCTTTCGTCGGACCATATGCGTGGCTTGACCCCGCGCTGATAGAGAACGTGGACAACATCAAAAATGAGTTTGAAGACGCATGCACCCGGGCGGTAAATCGGGCGAACATACGTTAATGGAATGATATTCATGACAGACACAACTGTAAATAATAACACATCCGAGCAGAGCATCATCGACACATTCCTTTCCGGACTGTGGCAGCTCCTCGTCGGACTGGTAACGGGGAAGAACACGATCAAGGCAGTGGTCATAGGCTTCATCAGCCTGTGGATCCCATTCGCCACGGCCATGGCAGCCGCACAGCCCCAGTACAGCGTCATATGGCTGGCCAGCATACCCATATGCCCATTACTGGCAACGAACCTGGGCGACTACCTGAACACGTATTTCCAGGGCTTCAGCCTTACGGACGAAGTTAAAAGATGGCTCGACCAGGAATTCGATACTAACACCTTCGAGGGCCAGACTACGACCATCGGCACGATCATTACGAAGACCGTCAGCGGATTATCGTTCAGCAGGCCTGTCAACCTGGCGCCTGGTTTGAATACATCGATATTTACCGGCCCGGCCGGAGTATTCATCGACATCACGGATAAGATGTACTCACTAATACCTCACGTCATCGCAGCCATACCGAACGGCGCCATGGACATTTACACGCCGAAGGGCATAAACAATGACGCCAGGTACCTGAACGGCACCATCTACCAGATCGTATTATACGATCCGCTGGACCCGCTGGCCCTGGACCCGAACACCATCCGCCTGAATATGGCCAAGCTGAAGGGCGCCGACGCCATGAACTACATCATCGGCAAGCTCAAAGAAAAAGGCGTCAGCGTCAAGGACGTCATGGCCTCGCTCATATTGTCGCCGGCCGATATCGGGAACATGAAGGCACACGCCGACACCCCCGGGCCCACCACCTACGACAACTACCTCAACGACAAATATATGGACCCCAAAGACGGCCACATGTCCGGACTGACCGAGGCATGG
The DNA here is from genome assembly GCA_963780625.1 of uncultured Methanocellaceae archaeon. Lineage (GTDB taxonomy): Archaea > Halobacteriota > Methanocellia > Methanocellales > Methanocellaceae > Methanocella. The sequence continues at coordinate 167,235 of CAWACH010000002.1, forward strand.
CAAAACTACCTTGCCAAGACGGACCCTGTGGTGATCGGGCAACATACAGACCAGCTCTGGCTCACATACTTCGGGGGAAAATAGGTTAAATCCCCCTTTTGAGGTCCGTCAATGGACATAATCGTCGAAACAGCCATCATCAACACTATGAAGACTAGCGCAGCACTTACCGCGCTGAGTCCCGGTAGCCCGAATCTCGAATATATGGCCTCACAAGAATGTCGTGTTACCTGCTGCAATCATCGGGCCTGAGGAAGTGGCGGGCTCGGATCACGCGGGAATGGGCTATAATGTCCTCCCTGTGAAGAAGCGAGATGTCACAACGGTGTGGCAATGCACGGTCCTGGCCAGCGATAAGGTCACGGCAGCTAGAATCGTGGGCATTCTCGATAAGATCTTCACGCCAGGCATTCCCAGCGTCAATTTATCCGGAGTCCACCGGACGAACACATCGGACGGCTATGAGGACTCCCCCGGCAGGTGGCGTATGCCTCCAAGGTGGCAGGGCGAGTACACGCTCATCGACACCTAAAACCTTTTCTCTATTTTTTACCCTTAATAAGCACCCGGCCAAGCGGTCACATACTAAAATATTCGGAGAATTCTCAACATGGCAGACCGTAAATTTACTGGAAAGGGCGTTACCGTAACCATTGCGGGAGTCCCTGTCGGCATCGCCGACCTCAAGCTTAACATGAAGCGGAACACGATCACCCAGCCCAGGGCGGGCAAAGAGTCGCCGATACAGTACCCCGGCGCGCTCATCGTGAGCGGCAGCCTCACAGGCCTATACCTGAAGGGCGCACTTTTGGCGAAGATCATGAATACCACGATCATGAACAGCACCGCCCAGCCCATCGTCACGGCCGGCGCATCGCTGAATGCTGCCGGGCTATTAACACTGGCCGGTACGAACGCTGGTAACGGCTTCCTGCAGGCCACCTTCGGCGGCACGACCAGCACGACGACGACCAAGCTCACCATAGCAGGCATCAATGTCGCAGGGGGGGATGCGGCCGACTTCATCATCATACCCGCAGGTACCACGGCAGGCACCACGTTCCTATCACACTTCCCGTTCGCCACGATGTCGCCGGGCGGCATCGCCAACACCGTCGCAGCGGGCACGGGAGCCACCATTGGCATAGCCTCTGTAGCTGGCCAGGCAAGCATCACCTTGGGCAGGCCAGCGTTCTTCGGCTTTACCGGCGGCGCAGTATCTGAGGATGGCGTGGGCAACGTGAATGCCACAGCCAACAACATCTGGTTCGACGACGCCAGCCTGAACATCGGGGACACCGATAAGTGGGTTCCTCAGCCCCTCAGTTTCAAGGTTATGGATGCCGACGCAGATCTCAGCGTAACATATGCGGACTAAGGAGGGAGCTTCGATGAATAACGATAGCGAAGCAACCGCCACTCCCCCTTCTATTTCTTCCAAGGCACCAGTTGAAGAGCCCCAGCTCACCAACGAGGAACTACGGCAGCAGCCTGCAGGAACGCGAGGCATACGCCATGAAGGCGGCGACACCACAGCAGCGTGCCGAGGCTGCCAGGATGTATAGCGTCTCCGAACGCTTGAGCAGGAGGAACCGGACGGAGACCTACCCGGTTACCCTGCCGGACGATCTCGGGAAGATAGAGATCTACGTGAAAGCACCCAGCCTGCGCGTCCTGTCCGAGCTCCAGGACATTCAGGAAAAGTTCGCCAAGGGCTTTAAAGGGGACACTGCCGAGGCACTCATAAAGATAGAGGACCGGATAGGCCATCTGCTTGGAGAGGACGTGTGCGCTCCTGGCCAGGGCCTCGACTACGATTTCTGGAAGTACGGAGACTACGATCCCTCACTGCCCTTCGAGCTCATGGGAGCGGTTATGAAGGCCGACTACGAGGCCGGTGCCAGCTTTCGCAAGAACGGCGGAAGGAAAACTCCGGGGAGAGCTGTGCATAAGAATGGGAAAACTACCCGGTGAGCTCCAGCTCACCCCGCTCGAGGAGGGTTTCCTGTTAGGGGCGCTGATTGAGATGAAAAAATCCGGGATAATATTCTAATTTAACTTAGCGGTGACCTTATGGGAGTGCTTCATGAGCTATTTATAAGCCTCAAATTGGAGGACGAGACGGACGACGGCCTCGGCGGCATCGGGGCGAAGATAGGCATACTCAGCGGGTTCACTTCGGCCCTGACGACGAAGTTCATGGACCTTGCCGAGGAAATCGCTGGGGAAGTTGTCGATGCCGTCAAGGAGTTCGTCGGCGAAGTAGTAAATCTGGGCCTGCAGATGGACGCCCTATCATGGCGTACTAAGGCCATGTTCGGCGATACCGCGGACTACATAATCCAGCGTAGCGAGGACATTTCCAAAGCCCTAAATGGATTGTATTCAGGATCTGACATTAATAAGCTGATGACCCAGGGCGGCATGATGTTCAGCAGCATGGGCTTCGGCGACAAAGAGATCGGGAACCTGACCCAGGCTGCAGCCGCCATGGGCACCATCAAAGGCACCAGCCCCCAGGATGCGATGAGCGCCATCACCGCAGCCATGGGGAGCGGCCGGACGACCCAGCTAAAAAGTTATGGTGTAAACCTCGCCGATATCAGCCAGGATAAAACTCCGCAAGAGAAAGAGATTGCCATATACAACGCCATCAATGACCAGCTCGGCAACCTCACCAAGACGGCGGCCACTTTTGCCGACACCGGTCCCGGGCGCTACAAAAGTTCCAGGTAAGCTACGAGAGCTTAAAAGAAGAGCTAGGCTCGGCCACGGAATCGCTCTTAACGCCCATCCTCCAGGTAGCCAGCGGCCTCATGAGCGGGATAACTGACGAAGTAAAACCCATCGCAGACCGCCTGACCAATATAATAAGCAGCGTCTTCAAAGGCGCCGACATCGACAAGGTTATATCGGACACGATGAAAGACCTGCAGCCCCTGTTTGACGGCATCAACGACCTGATCACCGGGTGCCTCATGCTGGGCAAAGCATGGGAATTATTCACCGGAGCTTTTGGTGGAAAGGGCGGGCAGGGAAGCGACAGCCTGGTCACGGGCAACAGCCAACTACAAATGGTCGTGAAAACGGTCTCGGACGTGGGCAAAATATTCGAGTGGCTGGCCGAAATAGTCCTCGTCGCAGTCGCCATATACGCTAAGTGCGGCAACAATTTCGGCGCCGTCACTGAAGAGTTCGGCATGCTCATACTAGGCAAGATGATAGACTTCGGCCAAAAAATCCTCACCTTCATGGCCGACCTGGGCAAACAGCTCATCGACATCGGCATAGATATTGGAGTCGGCTTTGCCAACGGCCTTATCGGTGCCATTAACAACGGTATGAATAGCATGGTCGGCAGTATCAATAATTGGATAAACAGCCTCCCATCCATTGTCAGGAGCGTCATGGGCATCGGAGATACGTCCTGGGGCGGTATCAGCCTCATCGACGGTGATGCCCTGAAAAAGACCTTTAACGATAACATGGACGCTAACCTGGCGAGCCTGAACGCCCAGATAGACGCGTGGCAAAAAAAATATGGGATCGACCTAACACTCAATGATCTCGCCTCAAAGTATGGCGTAGACCTGGACGCGTTCAAACACATGTTCGACGACGCCGTAGGAGACAACAGCCCCATCATGGACCCCACCACTGGGTTACCGTCTTTGAACGACTCGCTGAACGACCTGAAGGACACGATTAACGGGAAGAACATGGCCAGCAACATCAACCTGTACTTCGACGTCCACGACGTCAACGCCAGCGACGCAGCAAGCGTCCAGGCACTTGGCGACCAACTCCAGCAAAAGGTGCTGGACCAGCTAATACGGAGAGGAGTGATCCCTGGATGATGCGAGAATTCCTGACCGAAGTATACTCTGGGCGGCTCCTGGCAGGCAGTGGACCAGACGGCCATCGACATGACCGAGTACCTGAGCTTCGGCACCCCCACCGTCGCCAGCATCACCGTGGATAATAGGAGCGGCACGGCCCTCGCAATTTGCCAGATCGCAAACCTGATACGGATAAAGAAGGAACGCTCGTCCAGATCGATTATGGCATTATTAATACGCCCAGTGCAAACGTCGCAGACCAGGGGAACACACTTACCCTGGACACCCGGGACTACTACTTCGACCGCTTGGTGAATAAGCAGACTGGTGACAGCTACATTTGGAGCTTCGACCATATCAAGCCCATCGACATCCTTCGGGCATTGATCGGGGCGAAGTTCATCGTCCAGGAAATGTTCAAGGACCAGCGCCGGCTAGACAATGCTAACATGAATAATACGTGCCTGGTCAACCAGGCGCTCCAACTGGTACCGAACGGCGTCGGCACCTACCCCGTATACGGATACGTCCAGAGCACAACGCTGCAGAATAGCACGGACTTCAACAGCATGGGCCAGATCAACGACATAGACGTCACGCTCACCGGCAGCCCGGCTGTGGCGGCATCCAGCCCGATTCTCTCAACGGCAGCTTGAAACCGATAGTAACGGCGACAGCACCCCGGACAACTGGACACCCACAGGCATTGTGGACAGCGACATCACTCACGTCGACACCCTGACGGCGGACTTCAACGCCGGGACAAAAACAAACTTGGATAGTACGGGCAACAGCTCGACCTCATGGCCACCGGCACCGACATAAATTACACCGAAACCACTACTGCCGATTTTCTCTCAGGCACATTGAGCCAGGTCACGGCCATAAATAACGAGCTCACACTCTACACTTCAACTAATGTCAACCAGACCTTTGTCGACACTACGGATGCCGATTTCAACGGGCGGCACTCAATAGCAACACCATCAGCATCGGCAATCAGTTACAGGTGGCTCCCCGAGCGGGTGGGCGCTCTCAAGCTATACATATCGTAAAAGCCACGTAGTCAGCGGGAGCAGCGATGGCGCCGTGACAAACTACCCAGTAAAAATAAGGGTGTACAAAGCATCGGGCTCAGACAGCCTCGGGACCGTTTACCTCAACAGCCACGCAAGCAGCTGGACCAGCACCGTCCCAATGATGTACGGTTCACTAACGGCAGCGGGACCAGCCTGGACTACTGGATAAGTTACAGCGACACTAATTATGCCGACATATGGGTCGAAGTAGACAGCATACCCGCTTCACCCAGTACCGCAACGATATACATTTACTATGGTAAGGCAAGCGATACGACCACATCGAGCGGCGATAATACGTTCACTTTCTACGACGACTTCCCCGGCACTTCTCTAGACACCACGAATAAGTGGCAGAGCCAGCCAGTAACGTCACAGTAAGCGGCGGCGCAGTATCTATTTCGGGCAACAACACCGGGAACACACTCTCCAAAAATTCCTATGGGACAGGTTATGCATATGAGGCGCGTGTCCTGCCGGCAACTGTAAACGGAGCTTCCGATGACTTGACATGTTTCGGAACCGGGACCACCACCATCACGGCAGCCACAGGTCAGTTTAACACTTACGGCAAGACTACCTGGTTCTTCGACAGCGTAGATACTGTGGACTATCTCTCGGCTGCCACCTGGTATAGATGCTCCGCCGAGACGGCCTGCCACCGGGATCTCCACCGGAATGGTCGATGACGCATACCAGAAGACCGGGACCACCAACAGCACCGCATACCCATTATTATTACACCACTATGGCACCGGCAGTACACAGTGGGACTGGGTATTCGTCCGCAAATACACAGCGAACGAGCCGGCCCATTCCACATGGGCCGCTGAACAAACAATATTCAGCACCACCACCGGCACCTGGAGCAGCGCTGCCGACTCCTTCACTATCAGCACCTCTATCGCGTCCAGCGTAGTAAGCTGGAACCAGACCCTTAACGGCGGCACCATCACCGTGGACACAAAGGTCGGCTCGAACCCCTGGAGGACCAACGTCACCAACGGCGCCTCCATACAGGATCTCACCGACAACATGGGCATCACCACGATACAGGTAAGAGCTAATTTATCCGGGTCGTCGACCGCCTCGCCCTACCTATTGGACATTACGAAGACCGTGAGCCTCAACTCCAACTTCAGCTCCACCGGCAACAGACAGAAGACTGTGAGCATATCCGGAGCAAGCATCGTTAAGAACAGCACGATAACCTGGACATCACTGGTCCCGGCCAATACCACCCTGACAATACAGACCAGCATCGACGGTGGCACCTCATGGCAGACCTGCACAAACGGCCAAACAATACCCGGCTTAACCGTGGGAGTGAGCGCCGCGGTCTAAGCGTCATCGTGAAGGAATCGTTCACGACGTCCGACGTCAGCCAATCAGCCACTCATGTACGACCTGACCATAAGCGTCACCTCAGCCCTCTACACCACCGGAACATGGCAAAGCCCCTCCCTGAATATTAATAGCGTCGGCACCAGCAGCGGCAGCACTATCAACTGGACACAGGACATCACCGCAGGAACCATCACCGTACAGACGAGCCTGGACGCCGGAACGAGCTGGCAGACCTGCACCAACGGCGGCACTATCCCTGGCTTAACGGACGGCTATAATTGCACCGGAAAAACAGTATTGTACAAGGCAATACTGGCGCCGGACGCCACCAGGGGATATTCGCCAATACTATTCGACTTCACGGTGATCGTATCAAGCCGCACGTCCAAGACCATCAAGATAAGCACCAATTACAGTCACAGTGGCGTCAACAGCCTACGATTCCGCGGAGCGGGAACTATTCGACTCTCAGCGACCAGCAAACCTGCACCCCAACAACATCTACTATATAACCGCCAGCGTCCGCGGGAACTCTTACCGGAGGCTCGGCTACACTCCAGGTCCTCGATCAACGGCTACACCAGCGGCACATGCCCTCATATCACAGGCGGGAATAACCCTATCCCCTTATAGCCTCGGAACATTCACCACGTACAGCGGAAGCTACACCGCCCCGAGCAACGCCGCATACATGGCAGTACTCCTGGCCATCGCAACTCCGTGACTAACGACACATACATCGACGACGTCGCAGTATACGCCGACACCGGAGAGCTCATATTCCAGGCAAGCCGCGACGACGGCACAACATGGAACACCGTGCCCATCGCCATAACCACCACCGGATGGCACGGGAACTATACTTTCACCGGCAGCGAGACGATCAAGAATAAACTGAAATACAAGATCACGCTGAACTCCCAGAACAGCAACACGGCTGAGCAGCCTCATCAACCAGATATCCCTCGCCTGCAGCACCTTGAGCGACGTGGGCATAACCGAGGGACAGATAGATGACTGGGTGAACCCGATCACAGCCGATAAGACGCTGACCCAGGGCTTCGGGAACATGAGCCGGCAGCAGGGCATAACCAACGTCATAAAGATCACCGGCCAGGACGCCTACCTGACCAGCAGCGGAGTATTCAACTGCGTCAACCAGCGGGAAGCGGTAACGCCACGCAGACCTGGACGACCAACGACCAGCTGATGAACGTCACCTACCAGAGATTGAGGACCACGATGGCCAACGCTTTGACCGTGCTCGGCGGCGGCCAAATAAATAATAGCGTAAGCATCAACGCCCGCTCGAGCCAGGAGGACGCGGCAAGCCAGGCCCTATACGGCAGAATAGAAAAGATGACCCAGGAAAAGAACATCGCCGACCTGGGAGCAGTAGCTGCCAGATGCTATGTGCTGCTGCAGCAGCTGAAGGTTCCCAGCGAAAAGATCACCGGGATCCTGCTGGATAGCGCCAGCCCCTCATGGACTATGGGTGACAAAGTCCAGATCACCGACAACACCAATAGCACCGGAATTAACCCCTCGACAGTATACAGGATAAGCAAAAGCAACAGACGTTATGATGCCGGCGGCGAGACCGTCAACCTCGAATTCGCAACGATCAAGACCAGCCTCGAGGAGCAGCTCGGCGCGATGGTCGACGTCGTGAACAACTACCTAGGCAGCGAGCAGGCTACAGCAATCCCGACACCGGCGACCGCGTGGAATGATGCGGACACCACGCATCCGGCAGAATGCCTTGTATGGATAGATCCGACGAAGTCGTTACAGCGCATAGTCCTCAACGTATTTTCTCGAAAGTTCAGATGCAACAGCACCAGCGCGAGCGGCGGAGCCACGACCAGTTCGGCGGGAACGGCGCATAGTCACACTATCGGAGATCACGTGCATCGTATAGACGCTGCAAGCACAGTTCATTCGCACATAATTATGATCAGCAGACACGGAACATCAGCAACCCCGGTTTATTCGACGGAGCTACTTGAAAGCGTCGAATGGTACCGGCGGCGAGCCCCGTCGACATCGGCTTTGGGCTGTCTTTCTTACGCAGACAATAGCGGGGGTCCACGACCTCATCATCCGATGCCACACATACTCACACGGTCCCGAACCACGTCCACAACCTTGTCTTTCGGACTTCGAGAACTCCTATTACGCACCAGTACACGATGCGTATCAACAATCCATCCGGGACCATCTTTTCAATGTTCGGCACAGGGTGATAAAAACAATAGTTTCACCTGCACAGGCCTGGACATCACGAGCGCATACTCAACCAGCGGCGGAGCGGGATTATTAGGTCCTGGGGCGAACTTCATATACTTCACGACGTCCGGTACAACAAATAACTCGACCGGATTGCTCAGGCTCTACACACAGATCCAGCCGATATACAAATAAAAATATTGGAGAATATTCATGGAAATACCTGACATAGTATTTGAGAAATGCAGCGACTGCGGCTTCATATACATACCGAGAAGGCTCAGAGGGCATGATCATCTTAGATAGTGAATGGTAAGCCCGAGATAAAATCGCTATGCTTTGGGTGTATAAAAAATATGGTGTATGGATTAATGCAAGGGCATAAGCACTAAAAAATTTTATTTTACGGTAAGTTCTGTTTTTTGTATCGACTTGCTCGTTCTGGCTACAATGGTATACGAGCCTTTATTTAATATGCCCATACCAATTGCGGTATATGATTCATCCCTTATTATGCCGATGTCCTGTCCATCATTCTGTATACCTGTACTAAACACGTAATAATTCTTCAAAATCGCTTCGCCTGTTTTTAGTGTGATATTATTTTCGCCCCGAGTACGGTATGGTTAGTGGCATTTAAGATTTCTATATATACTGTGTCATTTCCCATAATTCCGGTATTCTCTAAATCGACGTTGACGATAATGGGGTCGGGCGTATGATTATATTGTACTTGGACATCTCTAACAATAAAATTTGATTGATTCGTCTGTACCGACGAAGAATATGCAGTGAATCCCACAGCGAGAATTGCTACCAAGATTAATAGAATGAATGCAATCTTTTTCATAAATACCCCTTGATTAATAATAGCTATATTATGTATTTATTAGTTTTGCGGTACAATCGCATACTATGAGGCGTGTTAAAAATATCATTATCACTCTCGGCTTTATATCAAGCATATTATTGGTAAGTGGTTGCTGCTGTTGTACTGGATCACAAAATTATAGTGCCAATAAACTCACTCCTACACCATTCATAGACCCCATCATTGGTACATGGAAGCAATCAGGAGCCAATTTATATTATCAGGCTGATGAGAATGGGACGTTTTACAGCTATCTTAGTTATGGGACCGGGTATGATAAGACCGGAGTTATTCGCGGCGCCTGGAACAGCTCAGGCGGCAATTTCTACCAGGTAACCTGGGATGGTGGCGAATCACCGTGCTTCACACCCTCGGTAATAACGTTCTTTATAACGATGATTACCTGGTTGATGGTGGAAGCCAGGAGACATTCTTTAAACAATAAAATATTTTACCCTTATTATTTTCCACTCAACTTTTCGGCCGATGAAGATCTTTATCAATACGGCGTCCAGCTGGGGGACTATCAGGATCGGTCGGGCAATATGAATTATGCCGTCGTAGAGCCCAAGGGCACCAAGAAATCCGCCAGGCTGCCTAGCTACTTCAACGGTATGGACCAGGAGCACCTGACCATCACCGTGGCCACCAGGACCATGTGGACGACCTTGAAGGCTCTGCAGACACTGCCTATCGAACGGTGAGGGCGTGTACTTCCTCTACGATACGCAGCTCCACATATACAATGGCCAAGCCACTGATCATACTAACGGGAACTCGACTACCGGTTGCTGGGTTAACGTCAAAGCGATACAATATCAGAGCAACAGTGACAGCGCCAGCCAGGTCGGTGGATATGACTTCGGCAAGAATCTCTCGGTGACTTCACGATCGCCATCGATTGGTACGGGCAGCACATATGCGGGGCCTTTTTAGCCCTGTTTTCTTTTCGGCTCTCCGTAGCCAGGCTCTGCCTTTCGGCGCCTGTGCATGTAGTCCTTCTGATATTCCGCCTTATCGAACATGGGACCCTGCAGTTTGCCCAGGTCTCTGGCCAGCTGCTTCAGCTCGGAGATCTCCGTACGCACGTCCTCGCTACCGGCCTCGATCTAGACCTGGTCCGCTCGACTTGCGCCAGGATCTCGTCGAGCTTCTTGATCAGCTTTTGCTGCTTCTCCGTCAACATGATATTCCTCCATTCGTCTTAATCCCTAAAAAATATTGGCTGGCCGCTCGGCCAGCCCCACTGTTCAGAATAACCCGTCGAACACTCTATTGAGGTCGCCGGTCAGTTCTTTATATTCCTGCGTACCGTCCATTCGTCTTACTGTCACGATGTCGAGCTCAGGGACTCCTATTTCTATGAGCCTTGCTTCATCGTCTGGCAATAAGAGTGTTTCTCCTCCCGACCTCGATGCTTATCCGTGATTGCTGAGCAGGTCGCTTACCCTGTCCCAGGCGCTCATCGTTGTCTCCTCGAGTTTTCCCTTAGGGGGATGTTTCTTGACCTGTATCGTTTGGTTGTCTATTTTGATGCTTCCGTACAGGTCTTTGAATATTGCCTTCTTGTCCTCGAGTTTCAGGATTTGGAGGGGTACTCCGCTCATTCGGCAAACGTCTACTGCGTGAGGCATTTCGTATGTTATTATTACCCCGTCCATTCTTCGCATTATTCCGGCTCCTATCCTGCCGTCGAAGAAATCGTAGTACACGTTCGCCTTATCCTTTGCCGTTCCCCGGTGGCAGGGGAAGTCTCTTAGTGGCTTCTTTATCCCTGTGTCGGCGAGGAATATGTTACATTCGAGCTCTGTTAATTGGCTGAGCACGTAGAATATTCCCGCAGTGTCACCGGCGAGTAGTATATTCTTCAGCTTTCCGTTCTTGTATTTGGTTTATTGTTAATGGTATAAACACCCTTAATCACCTATCGTCTCCTCCTTAGCAAAATAATAAATACTAGGAAATCTATTTTGAAAATTGGATGAGGGGGCCGGGTTCAGCGGTCCCCTCGTTTTTCAATTCCGGTTTATTAAAGGAGCTTCCGGAGCTCCTCTTTTACTTCTGCTAACCGAATCGCTCGCCACATTTTATCTCTTGGGCAGAGGGCGTTTTCGACCTCTTGGGAGAACTCGTTTGCGAAGATTATTTTCTCGCTGATTTCGTGGTCAACGGGACACTTCACATAGACGATTACCCCCTTTATTTCCCACGAGTTCAAAGGGCTTGCGTTCTTCGGCGGTGCTCTTGTTTCAGGCCTTTCTGGCATCGTTCACCTCCTACCGATAAGCGAGGACGCTGCCTCACTCACCGACAATACATTATACGCTTCCTGAGTATATATATCTTACTGTATCTTACTGCATGTTACAGCACAGCGATTTTAAAATCAATAGTCAAAAATCGTATAAAAAGTACATAAAATGTATAAAAAGTACGGCTCGACGAGCGCACCTCATCGACACTTGCAAACACAAAATAATAAAATATGGAGTGAAATCTTATGAAAACCAATGAGATAAACGTTGAAGAGTTAAAGACCATAGCCAGCCTAGCCTAGCTCTCCCCCGAAGATCGGGATCACCAGATCCAGAAAGCACAGAAAACACTCGAGATCCTGAACGTCCCCAGCTGAGGACCTGGCCAGGCTAAAAATAAAATAGATGGGGGCTCCCCAAGCCATCTATTTTCTCAACATTTATACGCACGCCATCGGGTATGGCCGCTATAGTCGCCCTGGGATGGTAGGACCTCGAAGACGTGGCCCTGCGTCCGGATGCTCAACTGGATAATTTTGCCATCGGCATCATCGTGGATGCTTAGGACCTCGGCTGCCGACCTGGCCACCAGCTCACCCCTGGGCTTCATGACCTCATAGCCTACGCCCTTATATGTGACAGTGAAATGATGGATGACCACATCCTCATAGACCTTAATATCGATGAGCTGGCCCAATCTGAGAACATCCGCATCATATTGCATTAAAAAATAGATTGTTATTTTAAGGATTTAAGGTCCCGGCGTCAGTGATGTGAAAATATTATTGATGTTGGGGCCTAAATATAAACTCTTAGAACACTTTCGCATAGCTTAAGAAGTGTTTATATATATAGAAATTAATAAGAATGCCATTGGTGCAAAATGGGTATAAGTGTAAAATTCGCCGGAGTACTCGGGCTATTGCTTTTCGTAGCCGTGGTACTGATATATATCTCGTCAGGCAATAGTCTGAATTTGTTCCCGTCAACGACATCTCAGCCAACAGCTCAGCCGTCAATAACAATAGCTCCATCTGCGTCAGCAAGTTCAGTGCCATCGACCGATGACGGTCCGACTTAGAAACCAGGAATGGGATTTGGCCGTCCTAATTGTTTTGGTCGTGCTTGCTCTAGCTGCTTATATGGTGCTTAAAAGATAAAAGTCCACTGACGCTCATTGTGTTATGGATCTCTTCCTTTTCCGAGTTTGTTCGGAATACTTTGTTAAGCTAGAGAGCCTGGTAATCCCACGGCGAAAATAATTATTCCTCGTATTTTTTGGCCTGGGCCTCTTTTTCAGCCATTATCATATCGGCTATTTCATCGGGGGTTTTGCCCTCTTCGGCGAGTTTCCGAATGCGATCGTTAAGACTTTCTTTCATATCTTATCAAATAAGTGATTGTTATATGAACATATAAGTATGTCCATAAAGAAAAAATAAATTCACTTCATTCAATTAATTCGTTAATGATATTTTTTATAATACCATACGAACGTTCCTTGGTTTTTTCTAGTTCTCTAAAAACCGATTTTCTGTCGTTAATGTTTTCGACGATGGTCTTTTGAACCTCGATAGGTGGTACGGGTATCTTCACAGATATTAATATTCCCTTGTTGATGTTGTTCTGAGTGACGCCCCTCGATTTTAATGAGTAATACGGCTTTAACGTATGCATATAATACATGAGGTATTCACTTAATATTACCGAAGTGTCTGGTATTAATCCAGCAATAGCTTGATTTGTACACGCATCAATGCCAAGAATAGACACTGCGCCGATGGTGGCAAAATAGAAACCAAGACGGTCCCCTTCGGCAGCATTTTCGCCGAACAATTATCGAGTGCATCCTTAGTAATTTTTTCTTCGGTATCATAGATGTAATCTAATAATTTAAAATCGGATATTTTAACCCAAGGGATATCGCCCATAAAGTAGGACGGGTTCGCCCTTTCTGGTGTGCCGCCGGATTTAATACTTTTACAAACTTCTGTAAATCCCGGTACTTCCACTTACCATCGAAATCGGAAGTATCAACTATACCGTCTTTCAATGCGTTGATGGATTCGTCCACGTGGAGAATGATTTTATGCTGTTTTTCTATCCTTTCGGCTATCACTAATTGCTCTTCTTTTGATGGTAAACGCACAGATAGGTTCATGACGTCTTCCGACTTTTATCCTGCGCCTATTGGTGGTTCCCCGGATATGATCCGATAATTTACTTGCGAAGTCACCATACCTGAGACAGCACTCAAGATACTTTAAATCGATTTTATCCGTATTAACTTTAAATACGGGAAAATCATTTGTGACCATGGCTCCGTCGAGTTCCCAGGTAACGATAGCGAGGGCACCCTTATCCGCATCTATTTTCGATACTATTAAATCGCCAGCACTTGCGATGTTTTGAGTTTTATTTATTACTTGGTCGCCTTTGATCTCTTGCCTTAATACGGCCCCTTTCCCGTACCATAGAACTCTTATTTGTTTGTAAACCTTATCGTTCTCAATTGTTATTTCTTCGTTATGTGGCGCGAGGAAGTCGGAAAATTTAACGAATCCCTTAAGTGTCTATGCCCTTCTTTGGTTTATATGTTGACAAGAGAAGGTCATAATCATTCTTTACTATCTCGGCGGCATCGACGACCCATGATTTATCATCGCTCGGCAATGTTAACCGTTCATCCCATCTTGAGACTATCTCACCAATGTCATTTTCGGGTATCGCTATGCCTCAACATTGAAAGCTCAAAACCATCTGCCTTTAAATCAAAGTACCATATCTTCTTGGTTTTTGAACCCTTCTCGAAAGATTTAATGTCTGTCTTCGATGGCGTGTACGGTAAGAATCGCCGGAGGTAGCGAGATGATAGCCTGTACGTTGAAATGATTTACGAGGTACTCTAGTCTTCCTATCCGCTCCGCCCCTGAACAGGAACCCTTCGGGAACGATGACGGCAGCCCTCCCCATATCGTTCAGGCTCATGATGATATGCTGGACGAATACACAGTCTGCCTGATTCGAGGGTATCGGGTACAGGTTACCGAAGTTCTGTGGTTTGGCCATAGGGGATGTTGGCCAAGACGACATCGAACTCGTCCTTTATGGGATTCTTAAAAGGTGGTCAAGATGCTTGATATTCGTGTGCCCATCTCCAGCGAGAATCATGTTCATCTTTGCTATACGGGCGGTGCTCGTTAACTCCCCCGCAAATATCGTGTTCTCTGTGAGAATTTTCCAGTTCTCCTTAGTTAATTTACACGACTGTTTGATATGCCTGAAGGCTTCGATGACGAATCCGCCTGTGCCGCATGTGGGGTCATAAACCTTTTCGCCGAATTGCGGATTTACGAGATCGACCATCAGCCTCACTATATGCCGGGGTGTGAAATATTCGCCGAGATCGTTGCCCACCGTGACCGAGTTCTTGAGGAAATACTCGAAGGCATCGCCTTTGACATCGGAGTCGGCGTCCGTGAGTTTCAGTTGGGATCTTGCTTACAATAATCTTCAGAGTCTTGGGCTTGATCTTTAATTTTTCATCAAAGACGTCGCCGCTATGATTATAAGTCTTGACGAGGTAAGGGAGTATGACACCATTGATGTACTCCAGCATCCTCGTACCGTCAAGGTCCTCGAAGCTCTTCCAGCAATACCTATCGTCGAGAAGCCGTGGTTCGCCTTCTTGATCGCGGTCTTCCTCCATCTCGCTAATGAGCTTTAGGAATAGGATGTTCGAGAACTCAGTGAAACGCTCGATACCTTCCCGCAGCCCTTCCTTTCTCAGCAGGTCATTGGTCCACTTGAATATCTTTAAAAGCTCTTCCCTAGTGTGCTTTATTTCCTTGGAGACCTCCGATATACTGGCTCCCTCTCTTATGAACCTCAGCAACATCTTCTCAGAAAAAAGCTCAATGACTATCTGGTTATCAATAGATAATTCCTTTTTTTTATCCATGACATGCCAAGTCTTATAGAGTGTACCATCCGTGGCAAATACAAGGGGTATGCCCAAAGGGAGAGCATATTTATTGATGCCATCATTCAGAGCTACATTGAGGCTGTGACCTTTCCTCTTCGTCTCGATGACAGCTATGGGTATGTCTGTACCCGACTGATAGAGCAAGTAGTCAGGCTTATTTCCGAGAAGCTTTTCATTCTGCTCTTCTGTCTTTGCCCGTTCTGTAAAAACGTTACAGTTAGGCGAGTCATCAGTAATCCAGCCCAAGCTATTTAACAGCGTATCTATTTTCTTTCTCGTAGCACTTTCCAACGACTTAGTTGTTTGACTGCCATTTAACATTTTTTGCACCGGTCGCCTTCGCTTCATAGCTCCTTCCCCATAATTATCCATTATACCCCAATCTTCTATTAAGAATAGTGTCATGGTACTATGAAATTTTCCTATGAGTACATGTCAAGGGTCCGCTACTCAACCGGGAGCTTCGCTTCTGGTTGTAATATCTTAAACCATACTCATCGGCCATCATCGTCTGGCCCCCGGGAGCATAATCATGTCGAGCTTCTGGCCGGCCAGTTGATCGTGGTGCTCGAGCACGAAGTCCTGTAGCGTCTGCGCCACCCTTACCATCCGGCAACGCCATATACGGTGTCATTGCTACGGCGAAGTTCATGAGCTCCAGGTCCACGCCTATCAACAATGCTTTTATTCGGTCGTGGATGATCCTGGCGCTGACGTCCATCCGGATCTTCGCTCGACCTTGTGCCAGCTCGTTCCTCCGCCTTTATAGATGTCCTGGATAATGACCGGGAACTCTATCAAGTATGAGTAGCCGGCCTTCCTGAAGCCGATGGTGTAGAAGGGCACCTGTTCTTTTAAGCCGCTGCCCTCAAATGTCTGCATTGTTTTGCGGGTCATCAGGTCCTCGACCTTGTAGCGTTCGAGCATCTTCTCTATGGCAGCCCGACTCTTTTCGAAGCTGGTCTCGGTGCCCATATACGCGTCGCCGCTCTTCCGATACACTACTGGGTGGGTCACGATTTCACCTTTCCTATTTGTAGGAGTCGAAGGAATTTCATCACGCCGCCATTATTAACGTAATAAATACCTAATCGAATCATTATTGCCTCCCGAACCGCATTATGTCCAATAGTTTTTCCCTGCCCATTTCCTTGAACCGGTAGAACTCCCTGAGCAATCGGATCTGTTCCTTGGCCAGGTTGACCGCGTTTCGCCGCCGTTAATAAAAGCGGTGGGGTTGAACAGGCTCATCACGGTGTCCTGGTGGTTGGCGTAGTCCGCAAGTCCTTCAGGTCCTGCTCCGATAGGTTGTTGGCTTCGATGCTGTGCTGGACGTCGATATACACGTTGCTTATTTTGTGCCCGATATCGGCCAGCTCATTAAGATCTCTTTCATGGTTTCACCTCTCGGAAATAATGTGTATAACCGATTTTAGTATCCCAGTATAATGCAGTGGGGGGGTAATTGCTCTCGCATCCGGTGCAATCCGCACCAGTAATTCCGGAAATCGTCCGGGCTGTCAAATCCTTCGTCCTGATATAATTCATTGGCCACGTAGCCCATCTTATGCGGGTCTATGCTGGTGAGCTCCTGGAGTATATTTTGAACGGGGAACCTGTCGCCCACTTCGCCCTTGGGCTCACTCCTGGTAGTGCAATGTTTCCGGGGTTTAGGACCGCCCTTGCCATCCTTGGACTGAACTTGAGGTCAATAACCTTTACTTCATGCATACTTACGCCTCCGCCCATCGGTCAAGAAATGTCTGCAAGCCTTTGGATAATTTCACCACGGGCTGGTATTGTTCACCAGCAACAGCCACTTTCTGGGGCTTCGAACGGTCGACTGGAGATTGGCCCGGGACGGCTTAACCTTATTTTTTGTCGAAGCCTCTCGGTCGTCGCACATACCCTTATTGACCTGGTGGTTTATCGGCATGACCTTCTTTCCACAATTGCTGCAGGTGGGCCATGGTCCACGCTTGATCGGTCCGTGCTTCTCTGTTACTGGCCTATCAGTTTTCGAGGCGGCGCGTTTCTCTTTGTCCGGGCTTTCGAAAATCTTTCATTTAACATCTTGCCATAGCATTCATGGTGGTACACGGCGCCATCGTTAATACCGCCGGCTACCGATACATTAGGAGCATATACCCTCGACCCGCATCCGGAACATATGCCGACGGGCGGATACCATTGTTCCCGAGCTATGGCCAATAATTTGTTTGCGAATGCCCGTGTCCTCGGCTCATAGCTAAAGTCAAGATCCTGCTTTTCCACCATAGCATCGCATTTCCAGCTGCAGTCACATTCTTCGCCATCGGTGCCGGCGCAATCTTTACAAAATGCTGCGACGAGCTCAGGACCAGGCTTATTAACGGCTGTTGACGGATCTGTTATAATGGCTTCCTGCTGGCCAGCGACATCGACAAGGTAATATCTTTCAGCGTATCCGGCTCCCTCGGTCTTTTCCCTGTGGATATCCCCCGATGATACGAGTTCACCGAGAACTTTCTTCAGGCTTTTCTCGTCGCCCATGGTGCTACTATAGAGTTGGGTCACGCTCAGGCCAGGGTCGTCCTTGAGTATCCTCAGGACCTGGTCGGCGAGCAGAACATCCATGCTTTCAGGTGGGCGAAATTAGTCCACTCCAGGACCCGCACTTAACGAGCTTCTTCACCGGGCCCTTGACATATCGTTTATCCATCTTGAGTTCCTGAGCGATATCGCCGTAAGTATTCTTCCCGGCTTTGACGAGCTCGACGATCTGGTCATACATCGAGGGCCGATGTATCTGTTAAATGGTGGCCGGCCGCTTCCGTCACTTCGACCTTCTCTATCTTTGCCTTCTGGCCGGCGGGCAGTTCTTATCCGGCCCTTAGAGGGTTTTTTGCATTGTCGCATTGAGTGGCACGACCATTAACAAGGCCGTCGCATGTCTGCTCCGATATCGGGAGCGAGTCTGGCTTCTTTAATTCGTTGCCATGGTCGTCGTAGACCTTGACTTCGCTGATATTCGGGAGCTCTACTTTCTGGAGCTCTCCATTCTCGACATGGTACGTGCCTTCGGGCTTCTTTCCGCTGCATTTAGATGGGTTGCCGCATTTGCAGTCGAGTTCCCGGGTCAGCCAGGCACAGCCATTAACATTCTTGCCCTCCTCGTAGTAGCAGGAGTCTTTGATCTTGTTCACTGGCTTCACATTATCGGCATGCGGGTGCTCCGGTTCGATTCGGTTAGGGTCATATTTCCGGCAGCCATCCATGCAGCTCCATTTCTCGACCGGTGGCTTACCAGGTATCTTCGCATAGCACCGGCCATGATAATACGCTTGATGCTCCGTAAACCGGGCCTCTTTATCCGTGTAGCTCTCGGAGATACAGTCCCGATTACAATATACCGGCTTGAGGCACTCTGACATATTCCCTTAATCCACCTTCGTCGTAGATCAGGGGATCCATGTCACGGTACAACGCATGGAGGGCGGGGAAATACTGGCCATCATGGACCTTATTCACAGCTAGCTTAGTGATGGTCATTACGATGACCCCCTCGGATTTACCAGGATCATCGGCATGGGCTCGGCAAGGCCGGCCGCTTTAAGGTCTGCCTTCATTTTGTTATAGCAATTCGTGCACCTAACGTTATTTCCACGCTGGCTCGCACGATGCTTATCATTTGCCGGATCTATGGTGCAGCCGCAAATGTCACACTGTTTACCGGCTTTGACCTCAACCGTTTCTTCCAGGTCCTTTATTGTGACCTCGATATGCTGCGGTCAGTCGGTTATGGCCGACCTTACCTAGGTGATAGTGGCTCAGTTCTTCGTCGATGTACCTTGGGGCTGTCATCCAGATGACGTGCATGTTTTTCAGGGCGTCCCCTACAAGTTTAAACGTTGCGTCCCTGTTGTCCTTATCCATCCGATCTTACCCGTAGGCGGCGTATTCTATGGCGACCCGTCCCGGAAAGCTTATCTTATTTCGTGGCCTGATCGCGGCTCAGTATTAAGTAGTTGCCATCGGTCCCTTTCGTGACCGTAGACATAGATTATCTCCAATTCCTTGATCTGGTTGAGTCCGGGCGGAAGCTCCGCTATTTTAAATGATAATTCATTCATAAATTATTCGCCTACCTTCTCCTCTTTTTTGCTTAGTCCGAGATGTTCCTCAACGTCTTTTTTAAGTTCTTGCTTGATGGTCTGCCAGTGCCGGCCGGGATAATCGTGAGCCAACAGTCTTGCGTTCGGCTCTAATAAGTTGAGGTAGTTCGCCCTATTCTGCGGGTCGCACAATCGTTCGACGATCGGTATCTTGGCCTGCTCGAATGTCATTCCTCCGGGTGGTCCGGCGCTCTTTTTCTTCTCGAGGTCGTCTATCTTATTTTTCATGTACGCTATTCTTTCCTCGAGGCCCAGCTTTTTGCTCATCATGTCGCTGACCATTTGTTTCAATGCGTCAGGGCCCGCCAGTTCCTGGATGAGGTCCAGGAAGAATTGCTCGATCTCTTTTCCCAGGTCCCGGTCATGTTCCTGGCAAAGTGCCCGGGCCTGGTCGATGACTCCCTGCCTGATACCTCGGACCAGGCCTTTTCGGTCTGCCGGGTTCTCCAGTCGTGGCCTGCCCCGTGATCGTTTAAAAATTCCCGTCCCCGTCATAGCTCCTCTTCCTGCTGATCTTATCCGGTCCAGCTCGCTGCCGTTCATGTTTATGGATTCTATCAATAGTATCACCCATAGTAGATTTTGAGCGCCAGGACTGTGGCGCACAGCAGTACTCCGATAATGTTCCAGAAGATGAGGACCAGGTCCCTTCGTTTGAGCCCATAGTAGAGCCAGAGTATGATGCCCAGCATCATTAGGGTGAAAAACACCGGGCTCACATCGCGACTCTCGTGAGTATACAATATCTGAAGGACCTGCACATACATTCCCAGGCTCGTCAATCCGCCGGCAGCATAGCCAATGACCTCAAGCATCCCCGGCATCGTATTGGTGGGCTTCATGTCAGGCACACCTTTCCCTCCGCGGGCATGTAGATCTTGCCGACTTCTTTCAGCTTCTTCAGCTCGTCCTCGACGGTTTGGGCCTTGATGCCCCTATTAATGCATTCTTCGAATATGGCTTCGACTTTGACGGCGATATCCTTGGTATTGCCTGTGGCTGCCCGGATTATGTTCAGGATGTCGGTCATTTTTTCCCGCTGCGCTTTACCGATGCCAATGTTCACCAGGTCAACGTCGACCTTGCCATTCTCATCCAGGCACACGTCATGCATGCTCTTTTCGAAGAGCTTGAGGACGATATCGATATGTCTATTCTCCACTGTGCTGGATAGTGTGGCCCGGGCTGCAGCCTTGCAAAATCGGGTGAGGCCATTCAGGTTACGAGCTGTGATCTTCATACTACTATTCTGGCTGGCTTCCCGTTCGTCCAGGTAGTATTGTTGTATCCGGTCCCTGGATGCCTTGGTCAGTTTCGGGTGGCAATTCCGCTTGCCATAAGCAACCCATTTTTTTAACAATATGGGATCGACCGCTGGCTTTGTAGCTTCAGCGATGCCCATGTCGGCATCGAGGATACGGTCGCTTATCGCCCGGTCCATCTTGGCTTCAGGATTATCATAGCTGATGAACATGAGGTCAATACGGCCCATTATCGTGGTCGGGAGGTTGATCTGATCATAAATAGACTCAGTGGGATCGAACCTCCCCAGCTTCGGATTTGCAGTCATGAGGATAGCGCAGCGGGTATTAATGACAGCGTGGATTCCAGCCCGGTCTATCGGGACTGATTGCTGCTCCATCGCAATTTTCAAGTATTCCCATATATGCCTGGGAATGTTCCCCGCCTCATCAATGGCAACGATGCCCTTATCACCCAGGGCCAGAGCTCCGGCCTGCAGGCTGAATGCTCCGTCCTTGAACTCGTCCTTCACCGTTGCGGCTATCAGGCCGGCGCCGGACGCATCGCCGCTGGTGAGCAATCCTCTGGGAGCGTGTGCAGCTACCCAGGCAGCCACCTGGCTCTTTGCTATTCCAGGATCGCCCCACCAGCCTATATGACGGATCGCCCCGGACTCTTGTACCGTCATCATTCTGCACGATATCGCTGCCGAACATCTGGAGGGCTATGGCCTTCTTAACATCGTAATAGCCTTCAACGGATGGCGCTATGCTCTGTGCCAGGACCTCAAATACATCTTCTCTGGCGGCCAATTTTTTTATCTCTTGCTCATCGGTATCAGTAATGATGAGCTCGTCGAGTTCCTGCTCATCCCGCTCACAGCTATTAACATCGAGGTACAAATTGAAATAAACGGTTTTACCATCCTTGTTTATTTTTTGTACTGAGCGAAGAATGCCGTTAATAATTAATCGATCGCCGGGATTTAACACACCAGCAAGATCATTATTAAGGTTACATTCAATCGTCGATGGCTGTTCGCCGCCTTTAATGTCCTCAAGGCTTTCCTGTATCTTGATGCGCTGGTAATCCTCGAAGATGCACTTGTCGAATATTAGTCGGAAGACGCCCTTCTTTTCCTCATTGCAGCTACAATAGCTGGGCTCCAGGAACTTACCCGCGCCTTCCTGGGGTAGGTATACCATGTTACCGCAGCGTGCACATTCGAATGCTGCTAACGTTATTTTTGGCTCGACGCTCGTGATGTTGCGGACCATGCAGTCGATGCTAACATACGTGTTTACATGGTCTATACGAAGGTCCCGTATCATCGTCTTCCTGGGGATCCTAATGATGCGGACAAATGCCGATGCTTTTCGCTTGACCGGAATATCCACAAGGGGCACGGCGTCTTCCGCATCCTTCAGGACCTTGCCAGGATTATTCATGAGCTCTTCGGATAACCGGACGTCGAATTTAACGATGTCCATGAACGTTACAAATAACGACTTATGCTTGGCATCGCTCACGGCGAGCTGCTGAATTACAGGCTTATAGTATCTGGTCAGAAATTCCTTCCACTTCATCTTACTGGAAACGACACTGGCACCAGTCATGATGCAGGCACCGCCGTTTCCTTGAGGTAGTAGCAGGTTTTCACGCCGAATTCGCCGGGTATTTTTCCAACAGTTATTTTATGATCTTCCTCGAGCTCGACGAGTAACTTACGTGTCCTTGACGGCACGCCGGCTATCTCGTGATCTATTTCCGTCTTTATGGCACCAGCAGGAGTCTTTTTCAGAAAGGCGAGTATGGCTGCCTTAATGTCTTTATCCTTATCGTTGCCCGATCTCAAGCCAGACCATTCAGCCTTCATCTCCTGAGATACTACGGTCTCTCTTTCCGGAGCTTCTTTATCAACGGGCTTCAATATGGGCTTTGCAGCTTCGAGCTCTTTGACGAGCTCTTTGTTCACCGGTGCATTCATCGATGGAGAAACGGGCTTGGGGACGTGATATTTTACGGCGCCCATCCTACCCGCACCTACTTTTATTTTTATGATTTTATTTTGTTTTATGAGTCTTTCCAGGCGCGGATACTGAGCTTTCGGCTTGAAGTTTAGGGCTCGGGCGATATCGTTGAAGCAGCAGCCATCATGCTCACCTATAAACGTGATGGCCAGTTCATCGTAATCATCGCTCATCCTCGGGTACTTTTTTTCCTCATTGCGAGGCGACTTAAATTTTTTAGACAACTTATCGGCTGGCATTGAGATTCCCCCTGATTTATCCTCCGGCTTCTCTGATGGCGTCATATGGGGCATCGGGATACGCGCAGGGGCCTGACACAGCGCCAGCATATCTTCGATTATTCGGGGCTCGCTAAACTTGGTAAGATTTAAATCCCATGGACTGGAACCGGTTTTTTTGTCTTGTAGGTAGAGCAGGTCCTCATAATGGAATAAGGACCTTAGTAGCTGGTTTGCATATTCGACCTGGCTCTTACGGACGTTGATCAGCTTGACTGTCACCTCGACGTCAACTAATGTGTCTGTGGGCATGTTTGACCAGCCTCCACCTTTGCCTTGTTTCTGGCGCCCTGAGCTTTTCCCAGGGCTACACAATGCTCATGCCTTTCCTCATCAGTCATCTTTCTGCGGGATCGCTGGGCCAGCTCTCTTGTGGTTGGGGAATGATAACGGGCCGGCATCATTTACCACCGGCTTTAGACTTCGGGCTCTTTGACGTCGTTATCGAGATCTTGGTATTGCCGCCGACCTGCTTTTCCAAGGTGCTGGCCATCTCCTCTTTATTTTCCTCAACGACGTCAACAATGGATTTACCCTCTTCGGGTATGGCCAGGATACGGTTTGTATGGGCAGCATAGAGGTCATGCATATATTTTAGCCGTGCACCGGTAACGATGACCTTTTGGCCTTCGTCGATGATGACGATGCAATTCTCCGGAAGATCTGAAAGTTTAGTCTGCCTGGACTTTGGCTGTACGGTCTTCATGCTTAGAAGCATGCACATGGCCGATACATCGGTCGCCAGATGGAAGAGTTTCTCCATCTCCTCGATCGGGATATCCAGCTCTTCAGGCCTTTCTTTAGGGACCTTATAGATGGCTTCGAGCCTGGAGAACTCCGCCTTCAAAGCAGCTGCGCCCTTTGCAACGTTGGTGACGACGCCTTTTAGGCCGTTCATGCTGGCATCGGATCTTAATTCCACATATCTATCCTGGACCATGGCCTGAAATTTTTCGGAAGAAAAATAGTCGCTCATGCTCAGCTCACCTTCTCGAAATGAATGATAGGTAAGCCAGCTTCCCGGCCATCCCCATTACGAGTATAGAGAACTAATGCAAGGCCCGAAGATGTCTTTGCCTCAGTGATCTTCATGCCTAGGCCAACATTGCTTAATGCAACGCGGAGTTGATCCTCTGTAACCATGAGATATTTTAATCGAACGTCGGACATCTAGCTCACCGCCTCTGCGAAAGCGATAGCCATCCGACGGGCATCCTCTTCCGTCCTGGCCACGAAGCCGATGGGCAGACTCAGGTCCTCTTCCGGATGCTCCAGACGATAAGACTCGATAAGACCGCTCGACGCAGTAATATCACCCTTCTTGACAACGTCACCGATCTGGAAGCCATATATAGCCCGGTGGCTCCAGCCATACCATTTGCTATCTATTCGGCTCTTGCCAATGCAGCAGATTTTGCCTGGGTGCATGGGCTCGGGGACAATGCCCATCTTTCGACACAGGAAATGGGCTATATGCACATTGCCGATGTAGTCGCCGTTATTATTAAAGGCGGCACGGTGCATCAGATATCTAGTGATGAACGCCGACTTTTTGACACGCATCGATACGAGCTGGCCATTTCTGGACTTGACTTCTATAGCTGCCTGAAAGCCACAGGGTACCCTGACTTTCTCGTAGCGAATAAAATAGGGGTCCGGGTGAGCAGACCACGCTTCAGATGATATGCTCATTACTGGCCGCCTCCGGAAGTGACTATAGGGAACCACTCCGCATCGATGATCTGCCCATTCTCTCCTGGCAGGCCCTTAATGAGAACCTTATCTCCGCTGACTTCAAGGCTAGCCTCTTCCATCGAGCAGATATTACACGCCGTTGCACTTCTGAGGGCCCTGGCTTTCGCCCTTGTGATGGCCATCTCGATCGGATACTTCTTCTGCATCGTATTCAGGTTTTCAGGGGTAGCAGTACCATACTCCTCAAAGACCTGGCCATCCTTCATCCGGACGAAGGCCTTGAAAATGCAGACGTTCTTTCCACCCCAATCGTTCTCTTGGCCCGGCATCTTTACCGGTACGACTTGAATGGCCGGATTAATTTTTTCAATAGGGAAATTCGGGTCGGTAGATCTCGGGTCGATATATAAGCCCATCCTTCCGGCGAGATATTCGAGACCCTTCTCATCGATATACGCTTTAGCGCCGATGACCTTACCATTCTGCTTTGTAGCATACCAGGTAATATGCTCGTTCGGAATCGGTATGCCATTCACTGTGACCGCAGTTGTCTTATTTCGATTGACACTGATAGGCATCTGACTTCCGCTAATTGCAGGCACGTTTTCACTACTAGTAATGGTTTTTTCCGCCAGCTTTCCAGCATATCTCTCCTGGCAGGTCCTGCCCAGGTGACGTCTTTGACGGCCTAATCTCTTTGACCTCAGGCTCCTCTCCGGATACGTTCTCCTCATGAGTAATGTCTTTCTGGAGGCCGTCCAGGTTCTTGTCGGCCCATATCTTCTGCTGGAATAAATGGTGATGGGCCAGAGGCTCATACTTTTCACAAAGTTCCTGGACGTCGTTGACATAGGTGCCGTCCTCGAGCTTCACATAAATCCTGCCCTTCGGATGGCCTTCCTTATTCGTCTTGGTCGGGCGATAATCGATGTTCATTATGCCCTCGCCTTCCGGAAGGGCTCGCTTGAACAGGCCTGGCTCAACCTCTTTAAACTTTAATTGTTCAACATCGAACATGCGCAACTCCGGCCTGATGGTCGGGATGCTACCGCTTGTTTGTTTATCAGTTACTGCCATAATAATTTCACCTGCGAAAACTAATCAATTTAATTTTTTTAATGGGAGGAGGCCGGGAGTGTCCGGTTCGTGGGCGGGAAAGTTTGGGGGGTATAAATTTTATTGATGAGCTGGGATAAATGGCACCTAATGCGACTCATCATTCCCGCTATCCACCCGGGCCCGACCGGCCTTACAATAATTATTTTTAGGTTATACCCTCGGCTTTTCGGACTGCCTCTATCGTTGCCTGCCTCTTTTCCCGCATGCATTTGTCGCAGACCAGCTGCGCCTCGGTCATGTAATCTTGGCACCCGCACCTGGGACACTTGGTCAGGTCCCTGGGCATCCCACCAATGACGACCATTATGCCAGAGCCTCCGGTACAGGGTAGTAGACGGATATCGTGGTGATATGGCCTGACACTGGCTGAGCTTTAACGGATCCTTTTTTCACCAGGACCTTGAGATAATACGCCGCCTCATATGGTGAGATCGCAATGTTTGGCGCAGTCCCTCGAAGTGCTCCCCTCCGGCCTATCATCAATGTATTCCTTGATTTTTCGGAACCGCCCATCTTTATTCGGATGAGTCATTACGCTCGCCCCCAGACGTCGACTACATAGGCCATCTCGTCCTTCAGCAATACTATGAGGTCCTGGAGATCGCTTGCCCTGGAAGTCCTCCATGCTCAGAACCATTTCCCGCTGCCGATCATTCTTCAAGGCCTTGTACCCAGTCCATTTTTCTGGCATGGACTTGAACGTAAAAGCATCCCGGCTAAGCCTTTTTATCCTTTCCTGGATGTCATGCAGCTCAGTGGCCTCAGCAAAAGCCTTCTCTTCAGGGGATGATGCAAGCTCGAATACATAGTGGACCGTGTCCGGGTAATCCGAGTTACCGGGCGAAAAGAACCGGTCCTTGACAACGATCAACGGGTCGTTGAGGAAATCCCGCCACGCAAAGACGTTCGTCTTGTCGATGTCGAATGAAGCTATGTCCTTCATGCCGGCGCCTCCGCCCTTGCTTCCTTAAGTGCAGCGGTCTCGCAGTCAACACAGAGAGGCACGCCATAGACCTGGTGCAACGTCTTATTGCCGCAGCCTATGCACGGCTCGCCATATTCGTTGACGATGCGGCGCAGCCTGTATGGAGCCGAAGCTTTCATTGGGATTCACTGCTCCGGCCTTTCCCGCTCGATCTCTACTTCGAGCTCCTGCTCAACAGCTATATTCTCGGCCGCAATGCTCCGCTGTCTGGGCGACCCATATTTTAAAAGATAGATTTCCGGGTCCATCAAAATCCACCCCGGAAATGAGTATCCGTAGCGACAGAGCGTTTCGCATTGTTGGCGTCGCGGCGCAGCTGCTCATGATCATGTTGATGTTTACCAGCGCAGTTTGGGCATAGTCCACCCGCCAGGTATCCGGCATGGCCGCAGCCTGAACAATATCCAAGTTCTCGCTTAGACATTAGTTCAGCCTCCCCTCGAGTTCGCCATTGGCAACCTGGTCCATGGTGAAGATCATGACGTCCCCATCCGCGACGAGCTGGTCGAACATGCAGCTTGGGCATAAGCCGTCATCTTCGCCGATGACCTGATACTCGACGCCACATTTACATATGGGCATTTTTAGGCCTCCGATTTCTGCTGTTCTTCCAGGGCATCGAACACGCCCATGTGCACGCTCTCCTTGATGTTGACCAGGTCTTCGGGGCAGATGATGGGCTTCTCCATCCGGATCGTCACTTTGACCGGTACAGTGTACGATACCTTTCCGCGCCAGAGCGCATCCCAGGCAACACTTAGACGCCTGGAGAGGGAGATCTTACGAGCTGGCATCAGCAGGGCCCTCCTCGATGATCTTGACCGTGCCACGCCGCAGGGACACCCTGGTCATTGCCAGCTCCATGGGCGACTGAATACTATCCATTGTGTCCTTGTGGATGGGTAAGGGCTTTTTTTGCTCGGCAGGCATTTTATAGATCCTCCTGACGATCTTCCATCATCTGCTCTACCAGCGGATCGATAGGAGCAATGCGATAAAGGCTCATGCCAATGGCATCCGCTTTCATCTCAGCATCGTGGATCTCCTCGACCACTTCG
The DNA here is from genome assembly GCA_963780625.1 of uncultured Methanocellaceae archaeon. Taxonomy (GTDB): domain Archaea; phylum Halobacteriota; class Methanocellia; order Methanocellales; family Methanocellaceae; genus Methanocella. Next base: position 195,401 of record CAWACH010000002.1, read on the forward strand.
GAGAGCACCTCGGCGACATCATGGACATTATGAATTACAGGCTTGCGCCTCGCATGGATTTGAACAGGACTCAAAAAATACCACCCCTACTTTATTACGCCGTATCGGCCAGTTTTTTAATCCGGATCTCGCCATCGGTCATTACAGTGACCTTGACGGATTCGCCCTCTACCAATCGATAAGCCGGTGACTCCCGGATCTTCTTATCGAACGCTACCCGATGAGTCCCAGAATTTTTATCAATAGTAACGATAGCGGCGGATACTTCCGCAGGCAAGACTGCATCGGAATTTTGTGAGTTTGCTACTTCGGCTCCTTCCATAACATTTCATCCTTTTACCAGCAATCGGTATCAATGGTAACAATTGCTAACAATGATAACAATAGCATACAATTATTTAAATCTTTTGCAATCGGTTAAAATACTAAAAAAAGACGTTGTACCCCGAACGACTACAATGTAAACGTATGGAACAAATTTCAAAGGTAATTATGGCTAAAGAGAAATCAAAAAAAACATATCAACACGGTGCCCGTTTTGATGACCCTACCGAGGCCGATTTTAATTTCATAAAAGCCTATCGAGAAAAGGAATATCTCGATGTTGATGATAGTTCGATCATCCGAACATCTGTAAGATTTTATGCTGATTTTCTAAGGGGCAAAATAAAAAAAGAATAATATTACTTTCACAGCTTATTATCCAATCACTTAATAATAACCGGGTCATCAGCTTTTTTCAGGGAAGATAATTATGGCTTTAGCGACATTCGAATGCCCGGTATGCCACACACCACTAGACCTGAATTACGGCATACAAGTCGGGCCAGAAATAAAAATCAGTAAAGACGGCAGCAGAACAATTGAACCCGGGATCAACTTCGACATCAAACACGTCGAGCCCATGGACGCCAGAATAATCCGCATCCTGGAACAGATAGGGCCCAGCATCAAGCCAGGCATCGAGATCCGCCAGCTCGCCAGAATATTGAATGAAGAGTACCAGGTGTGCCAGGTCCACATGCCCATGATGATCGACAGAATAAAAGAAGCCTACGGATTGTACACCCCGGATGGGAAAACGTTCGAAATAATAAAATAAATTTTTTTTCATTAATTTTTATCTGTTTTCGTATTAGCGGCAAGGATCTTCTGCAGCTCCTTCAGGGTATCGCGCATAAAATTAACGTCAGTAGCCATCTGCTCCGCATTGACCCTGGCCAGGCTCACATTCTCATCAAGCCTTTCCACTGATAAGGGCCGGCGACATTGATCACAGAAATGGGCGGTCGGACTATTATTCGCATGACAATATGGACAGGGGATCTTCGCCAGGGCATCAGGCTTTTTATCCGCTTCCTTCAGCAGGCCCTGATGCTCCAGGATCATCTGGTCTTTCTCCTCCTCACTATCAGTAATATATGAGGCCGGCATCTTACTATTCAGATTATTCCATATCTGATATAATATGCTATTCGGAGGAAACTTTTTAGCATACATGTCATTAATACGTCCTTTCCTCAATGAATATAATGTCACGCGCTTTTTAATTTCGGCATCCATCTTAGCCTCGGTAATGATAGCCAGTCCTGTCGTATAAGCCATAGGCGTCAAATATTGCGTAATAAAAATGTAGTCCTCAGGCCCGGTACGCTCGCTCACGGCCTTCCAATCTGCCAGGTATGGAGCGGCCTTAGTCAGGCGAGCGAACCTCGGCTTATTGGTCTTGAAATCCGTGATGTAAAATTTATAGCCATACTCATCCTGGACCAGGTCCTTCCACTGCGAGGCACAAAGTTCCTCCGGACGCGTCCCCGCCTCCCACCCGGTAACAAGGAAGGCCCGACGCATAGGATTCAAAGTATTTTTCAACATTTCCAGCAAATCCACATCGAGTAATTTATTCTCGGGCAAAGTAGTATGCCTATTGATCCCGGGCGCATGGATACTTTTTATCTGCTTCTCTTTAATGCTCGAGTATTCCTGGTCAATGAGCCAATAATAAAACGATTTTAAAATAATTATGTAGTCGTTCTGCGTGTTCTGAGCATAGGGCAACCCTTTCTTAGTCTTGGAATCCTTGAAGTTCGTTATCGCCTCTTCCAGGTCCAGAATAGTAGCCTCACTATATGAGGCCTTCAGCCATTGGCGCCAATAGGCCAGGACCATGCTGGCATAATCAGCCCGACGCCCCGTCGACCGCTTCGAAGATGCTTTTTTATGATTGACATATGCAGCGATGAGCTTACGATCGGCAGCCGACAAAAGTCCTTCAGCTTCATACCTGTCCAACGTGATCTTCGGCGGAAAATTCCGTCGAGCACGGTTATAGTTATCATATTGCAAAGCCATACCTTGAAACCACACCCATTAGGCAACAACGAAAGGATACTAATATATGGCTTGGATATAGGATTGCGAAAGTTTTCAATAAACCTATACCATAGGTGAGGAGATACCGAGATGGAAAGGACTTCGAAGATTTCAGGTTTCTACAAGCTGCCTCCGCAGGAGAGGCTCGCGGCAGTCAAGGAATTCGCAGGGCTAACGGATGAAGAAGCGGCCAACATCAGCGCCACCGGCGCGCTCAAGTACGACCAGCTGGACCGCATGGTCGAGAATGTCATCGGCTCGATGCCGGTGCCGCTGGGCGTCGCGGTGAACTTTTTAATCAACGGTAAGGATTACCTCATCCCCATGGCCATCGAGGAGCCATCTGTTATTGCGGCAGCCTCAAACGCCGCCAAGATGGCACGGGAAAAGGGCGGCTTTACCACCAGCAGCACCGGGCCCGTCATGAGAGGCCTCATACAGGTGACCGGCATCAAGGACCCGTACAGCGCCAGGTTCGCAGTGCTCTCGGACAAAACAAAGATCATGGAAATGGCCAACGCAGTAGACCCGATATTAGTGAAATTCGGCGGCGGATGTAAGGACGTAGAGGCCTATGTCAAGGACACGCCCCACGGCTACATACTCGTCGTACATTTAATCGTCGATTGCAGGGACGCCATGGGCGCCAACGCAGTGAACACGATGGCAGAGACGGTCGCTCCCCATCTAGAGAAGATCACCGGCGGCAAAGTGTATCTACGCATTATCTCTAACTTAGCGGATAAGCGCCTCATGAGAGCGAGGGCTATCTTCTCCAAGGAGTCCGTCGGCGGCGAGGACGTCGTGGACGCCATCATTAAGGCATATGAGTTTGCGATGGTAGACCCGTACAGAGCCGCTACACACAACAAGGGCATCATGAACGGCATATCCGCGGTCACGCTCGCTACGGGCAACGATACCCGGGCCATAGAAGCCGGGGCTCACGCATATGCGTCCATTTCAGGGGTTTATAAGCCTCTGTCCATCTACGAGAAAAGCCCTGACGGCGACCTGGTCGGCATCATCGAGCTGCCGCTGGCAGTCGGCCTGGTAGGAGGCGCCACGGCGTCCCACCCCACGGCGAAGGCGAACGTCAAGATAATGGGCGTTAAGACCGCCTCGGAGTTGGGCGAGGTCATGGCCGCCGTAGGCCTGGCGCAGAACTTCGCAGCCATGAGGGCGCTCGCCACCGAGGGCATCCAGCGCGGCCACATGCAGCTGCACTCCAGGAACGTCGCCATTATGGCCGGCGCAAAGGGCGACTTGATCGATAAAGTGGCAGAGGCCATGGTCAAGGAAAAGAAAGTCCGCGCCGATAGGGCGAAGGAACTGCTCGAGCAGTTCACTAAATAAGAGTTGCGTCTTAGGCCCCGATGTTCGAGAGACCTCGGAGCCTTGACACTATTTTTTCACGAAGGCCAATAGTTCCGTGTTTATGCCTTAATCGTTTAATATTTATGCGACTCACGTACGCCCTTCGGTTTCAAACACGAAGACATGAAATTCTTTTTCAGATTTACGAACACTAAAACCGTAAAGCCACTATAACACAATTATAACATGAAACCGTGAAGACTCCATTAAATGAATTAAGCCGCCAAAACACGGTTAATAAGACACGAACGAACGACGTAAATCACGAAGTGCCACCAAATTAAGACAAAAAGCATACGCCATTCCAGCTACCCTTTATTGACTCATCGATATTATTAGCATATAGACCCAAAGTTTAGCATGACGTCGCTCGCTATCATAACCGTACTCTACTGTCTTGATTTTGTGGTACTTCGTGCCTTAGGTCGTTCGTTCGTGTCTTAATAGCCGTGAACTTGGTGTCTTAATTCATTTAATGGAGTCTTCGTGACTTCATGATTTGACCGTGCCGTGGTGCTTTTCATGATTTAGTGTTAAAACTCTAAAAGAATATTTCATGTCTTCGTGTTTGAAACCGAACAATCCAGCGAAAAGCGCAAGCTAGAATAAACGATCACCGCACAAACACGATACTACTGAAGGTGCGAATCCCAGCCACTTCCTAAAAAAATTCAACGTTTATCTCTTCATTGAGATCGGCTCGCCCCGGCTCTCGAACGAAGCGATCGGGTGAGGCTTACCGAGGTACGGGAAAGACGTGAGCAGGTCCCGGTGAGGGCCCACCTTATCCGAAGTCACCAGCCCGTTGGTCAGGACCGATAGCTGGATATCTATGATATCGTCCGTCAACGTCCTCCCGTTGCGAAAGCCGGAGGGAAGGGAATAATCATAGTCCAGTATGTCCGGAAGCAGGGTAAGAGCCGTCTGTTGAGCGTTCTCCAGGCTACGCCCATGCGATGCGAGGAGGTCGGCGAACTTCCCGGTGAAGAGCTCCCGGTCTCGTGTCGGCTCTATGCGATTAAAGGTATCCTTATCCTCGTCCAGCGTAAAACCCACATTGACGAAGGGACGTCCCATGCGGTCGATCTGGAAAAACGGGTTTCCATCTTTGGGTATCAGGACCCGGGCCCAGATCCCTGCTCCGGGATGAGGTCCCAGTGCGCTGTTAGGTAATTCGAGGATGATGCTGAAGACGTTGTTATCCAGGAAAGCGTCTGCGCCGGTGAACTTCATGCCGTTCTTGTAGCCCTCCAGGTCAAAGAAAAACGGGTCGCTGCGTATCCCGGCAAAGAAGCGATATTCACCCGTTTCGGCTATGGACGCGTTCTCTCCAAAAGACACGGGCACATCCTGAAACAGTATGTCGCCGTCGTTGCCATTGCCTTTCGCTTGCTCGCCTGTAGCCCGACGAAGCGTTGCGGTTTGCATGCCTTGCTCTTTTGCGGAGAACTTACAGCGATATGCGATATCGGCGATGGAATCTCCATTCGTGTCGATCTTTAATTCATATAGAGCCTCGGGCGCGAATGAATCGGCAAACTTAGGCGCAACGGGATTGACGTTGAAGACCAGGATGGATTTGTTCATATCTTCCGGCTTCCGAAACGCAAAAATATCGCATATATCTACACTGGCATCCATGTTCGGCGAATTTAAACCAGGCGCATCAAAATGGTCTGACATCAGGGGTCTCCTGAGCGACAGGAGCGCAGCATAGCTCCATATCCTCGCCAAAATGTTGTCTTATCACTTTTTAAAAAGGATACATAAAAAGACGCGGATTGGCCTGCAGGGCCTCTGGCGTAAGTAACGGTATGCGGTCTTCTAAATAAATGCAGTTGGGCGAGGCATACGGCGACCTTGTAATAAGATGCCCCCAACGCCGTCTCCAATAGAAGACGATGGCATCATCCGTATCCTCGCCCGAATGGATCATCCGAATGTATTTTTATAAGGATTTGTAAAAAAGATTAGGAGAGCCCCGCAGGGCCCGGTGTAAAAATAGCAAGATTCATTGTTTCTTCTGCATATCCGACACGATCTTTTCTGCAATGCCCCGCATAGCCGTGACTATGAGCGACCTGCCGTCAGCGGGGAGCTCGTCATGTCCCGCGTTCATCGGGTCAAGGGGCACCTCGCCGATGAGGGGCACGCCGTACGTTTTCGCCAGCTTCTCTACTTTGCTCTCTCCGAATAACCGTATCTTCTTGCTGCAATCGGGGCATTCTATATAGGACATGTTCTCGACGATGCCTAAAATAACGACGTTCAGGCTCCTGGCCATGTTGATGATCTTGGAAACGTCGAGCATGGAAAGATTCGAGGACGTGCTCACTATGATGATGCCGTCCAGGGGGATCATCTGCATGACGCTCAGCGGCTCGTCGCCCGTGCCGGGAGGCAGGTCGATGAGCAGATAATCAAGGTCTCCCCAGTTGACGTCCGTCACGAACTGGTTGACCAGCGTAGTCCTCATCGGGCCGCGCCAGATCATCGGCGTGTCGCTGGAGGTCAGCACCATCTCGGACGAGACGACCTTGATGCCGTTGCGGGACATGACCGGCTCTATGCCCTCGGGAGAGCCCATGAGCTTCTTGCCTTCGAGGCCCAACAAATGAGGAATGTTAGGGCCGCTGATGTCGGCGTCCAGGATGCCGACCTTATTGCCCATCATGGAAAGATTCAGGGCCAGGCTCGCGGCGACCGTGCTTTTTCCTACGCCGCCCTTGCCGCTGACTATGGCTATGCGGTGCTTGACGCCTGCCAGCCTCTTCATGATGCGCTCGTCCCTCTGGGGCTGAGAGCCCTGGGTGGGGCAGGAATCGCACTTGCTCGAGCCTCTTTTCTCTTTGCAGGACTTACAGGCTTCGGATTCCTGTGGAGCATTATCGGTAACCTTGGTGGATGACATATTATTACAACCTTTATTAAATGGACTGCTTAAACGATGTACCGGCTATGCTAAATATTTTTGCGCATACACAAAAATTTTCTGATGGCGCCCATAAGAAAAGAGTACACTAAGGCCTTGCCATAGGGCGTTAACGGATGAAAGCGCTTAGACGAACTTGATGGATAGCGGCTTTGTTTTATTCTTTATAGCCAGGTTGATCAGCAGGGGCGTGAGCGATTCCACGAGCTTCGCCTCTTCCAGGCCGCCTCCGTCCATCGGGCGCACGTTACCCAGGTCGCCGACAAGGCCCATGGCGAGCTTTTTAGCCTCCTCATCGTCCGAGCATACTATCACGTCAAAGCCGAGCGGATCATCCAGGTCGGCAAGCCTCGGCGCCGGCAGCGTCTGGAAAGCGACGACCACCCGGATCTCAGGAGGCAGTACGGCGCAGATATGCTTGGCAGCGCTTCCCTCGGATGGCGGCGTGTACGCGCACAGCTTTTGCTTGGACATGGGCACTATGGGCGTGATCACGACTTTGGCGTCCAGGTCGTTCGCCACGCTCTGCAGCGTCTCGATGGCGAACTGGTACCTGACGGCGATGATGACCACGTCAGCGTTCTTAGTAGCGTCCGGATTGCTCATGCCCTTGATATCGTCGTTCAGGCCTCTGCTTTTTAGCAGGACGTTATACTTATCGGCCGCTTCCTTTGCCTTGGCCTCGTCCCTCGAGCCTATGAATATCTTATGCTTCTGCGCCAGCCGTAAAGCCAAACCCTCTCCGATATCCCCTGTGCCGCCTAGTATTGCGATCTTCATGATCATCACCAAAGCTTTGTTTCATCTATGTGCTTTATACTGATAAAAACGATTGTCATATTGTAAAACTTTTTTAATGATGCCGTTAACAGAAACCTCTCTCCGCGAGGGTAAATGATAGATAATAGGCAGCAAGAGCTTTATATAATAAGTAAAATAATATAACTCGGCCCGGCATAGAAAATATTTTAAGCATTGAGCATGCTTTATGCCTTTGAACAGGTCACAAAAGTGGAGGATGTAGCGTGGAAACTAAGACCCAGACTAAGGAAGAACGGATTGAGAAGCACGTGAGGAGCATTAAAATGTCCCTCGTGCCGGCGATAATGGGTACCATTGCAGGGTTCCTGTCTAGTTCCTACGTGTTGAGCATACCTCACCAGCCTATCGCTATCGTCATTCTCGCGCTGGCCATCTATGCCCAGAAGTACATATTACCATTACTGGGCGTCGACTCCAGTAAGTTCGCGGCCAAAGATTGGTTTTATCTAGGGTTCATGACATTCGCATTCTGGTATGTGAGCTGGACCATCATCGTTAACGGCATGCCCGGCGGCGTCCCGCAGTTCGGGCCGCTCTTTTAATTTTATCATATCATGTTATTTTTTAGCATTACCACCCGACGGCCTGCAGGCCTGTGAGCACCATGAGGATAGCCATACTCGACAAAGACCGCTGCCATCCCCGCAAATGTAGCGAGGAATGCATAAAGTACTGCCCCAAGGTACGGACAGGGGACGAGACTGTCACCATGGGCGAGGACGGTAAGGCAGTGATCTCCGAGGAATTGTGCGTCGGATGCGGCATCTGCATTAAAAAATGTCCCGAAGGTGCCATCATGATCATCGGCCTGCCGGACGAGCTTGAGGGCCAGCTTACCCATCGCTATGGGGTCAACGGCTTTGCCTTATACGGCCTGCCTATCCCGTCCCAGGGGCGGGTCAGCGGCATTCTCGGCGTCAACGGCATAGGCAAGAGCACGGCGGTAAAAATATTATCCGGCCAGGTAGTGCCGAATCTGGGTAAAAGCGACACCACCTGGGAGGACGTCTACAAGTTTTTTGCCGGCTCGGAGCTGCAGGACTACATGAGGCGGGTGTCCACGAAAAAATTAAAAACTTCCCAGAAGCCTCAGTATGTCGACCTGATACCTAAAGCCTTTAAAGGTAAAGTCTCCGACCTGCTGAAAAAGACCGACGAGCGAGGCGCCATGGCGGAAATGGTCAAGGACCTGGACCTGGACGTCATAATGGACCGGGACATCTCGGAGCTTTCCGGCGGCGAGCTGCAGCGTGTCGCCATTGCAGCCTGCGCCCTGCGGGATTCTGACTTTTATTTCTTCGACGAAGTGACGCCTTACCTGGATATTTTCCAGCGCATCAAGATGGCCCGGATGATCAAGCGCATGGGCGAATCGAAGAACATCATGGTAGTAGAGCACGACCTGGCAATTTTAGATCTTTTGGCCGACGTCGTCCACATCGCCTACGGCGTGCCCGGAGGCTACGGCGTCATCACCATGCCCAAGGGCGTCCGCGTGGGGATCAACGAGTATCTGAGAGGATACCTGCCCCAGGAGAATATCCGCATCCGCCCGACACCTATATCATTTGAGGTCAAGGCTCCCCGTCCCCAGAAAGATGTGGTGACGCTCACCACATTCCCGCCGTTCAAGAAGACCCTCGGGACGTTCCAGCTGGACGTCAAGGGCGGCGAGCTTAGAAAGAGAGAGGTCGTCGGCGTTGTCGGCCCGAACGGCATAGGCAAGAGCACCTTCGCCCGTATCCTCGCAGGAGAGATAAGCCCGGATGTAGGCCAGTTAGACTTTAAGGTCAATATTTCCTATAAGCCCCAGTACGTGAAAGCCGACGTCGACATACCCGTCCGCGCCTTCCTCTCGAGCATCAATAGAAAGTTCGATACCAGCTACTATAACAGCGAGATACTGGTGCCCATGCAGATCGAGCGGCTCATGGACTGCAACGTGAACGACCTGTCGGGCGGAGAACTACAGCGCGTCGCCATCGCCGCCTGCCTCGGCAAGGATGCCGATATATTCATACTGGATGAGCCGTCGGCCCATCTGGACGTGGAGCAGCGTACCATGGCTACAAAGGTCATCAAGCGCTTTGCCGAGAACAATGACGTCACCATGCTCGTCATCGACCACGACATCTATATGATAGACCTGCTGTCCGACAGGCTGCTGGTCTTCGAGGGCGACCCCGGCCTGCACGGCGAAGTGCACGGCCCCTTCGAGATGCGCGAGGGCATGAACCGCTTCTTATCGAGCCTGGACATAACATTTAGAAGGGATGAGGAGACCAGGCGTCCCCGCGTCAACAAGCCCGAATCGAACCTGGACCGGGAACAAAAGCGCATCGGCGAGTACTATTACCTGCCCCAGGAAGAATAAAAAGACTTTTTTACATTAATGCCAGTACCAACGGCACCAGATGCGCGATGAGCCCGCTGATGACTACTGCCAGCGTTATGGTCAACGCAGTAATGAGGACCATATCCTTAAAGCCCACCACGCGGTTGAGCATCGTGATCGTGGCTATGCAAGGCATGTATATGGTCGTAAAAACGCCGAAAACGTACATCTGCAACGGAGTCAAAGCCATGTTTAAGTGCTCTACCGAGGTGCCGCCCAGCACGGCCAGGGTCTCCAATGCCATTTCTTTTCTGAGGATGCCGAAAATTAATGCGGTCGAAGTATAGGCCGGAAGGCCCAGAATGCCCGTAGTAACGGGGGCCATAACCGTATTCACGAAGTCCAGGATGTGCACGTACTGGAGCACGCCCAGCAGGGCGCTGCCCGCAATTAACAGCGGAAAGGCCACGTAGACGAATTCCTTCATCTGCAGCCAGGTCTTGTCCAGGACGTCCTTGAACCGTGGCATTCTGAGGGGTACCATTTCCATGACGAAGCCGGTCTCCTCGCCCTTTACCACCCGCCCCAGCACGAATCCCAGGACGATGGTCAGGGCCAGCACCATCAGGTAAATGGACAGCGCTGCCGGTATCGATACGAACCTCGCCACCAGTCCCATGATGATGACGCTACGTGCAGAGCACGGGACCATGCAGACCATGGCAGAAGTGACGATGCGCTCACGCTTGGTCTGCAGCGCCCTGGTGGACATGATGGCGGGCACGCTGCACCCGAAGCCCAGGACGAGCGGTATCATGGCCCGGCCGTGGAGCTTGAAGCGGTGCATGGTCTCGTCCAGCAGGAAAGCCGCCCTGGTCAAGTATCCCGAGTTCTCCAGGATGGCCATGAGTATGTAGAACGTCATAATATACGGAACGACGATGCTCAGGCCGGCCTGGATGCCGATGAGCGTGTACTTCACTATGATGTGTATTAATGAATCGGGAGCAAAGTAGCCTGTAGCGGGCGTTAAAATAAAATCGGCGAAGGATTTGGAAATAAGGTCTTCTAAAAATCCGCCGACAATGAATACGATCACAAGCATGCTTATAAGGGTGACTATCAGGATGGCGAAGCCCGATATGGGGTTCAGGAACAGGTCGTCCAGCCGCTCGTGCAGCGTGACCTTCGAGGACGGACGGCGATGTACTACGCTTGTTGCCAGCAGGCCCGCCTCAGCATAACGGTTACCCGCCATGGTCTCGGCGATGGGCTCGTTGTGGGTGCGCTCCATCTCCTGTCTCATCATATCGGCGGCCGTCCTTACGCCTTCGGGATATTTCGATAGGTTTTCCGTGCCCGAAAGTAGCCTGACGGCGTCGTACCGGCGGATGTTCAGGTCCATGCCCATCAGCTGTGTGATAAAGTTCTCTATGTGCCGGTCGTAGCGTGTCAGGCGGGGCTTTCCCAGGTGCGGATGGAATAAGGCATGAATAAGCTCGTCCAGGCCGGTGCCTTTCTGGGCCGACGTGGGAATGACCGGCACGCCCAATAATTCAGAAAGTTTTTCTGCGTCGATCTCCATGCCACGGGCATGGGCCTCGTCTATCATGTTCAACGCCATGATCACGGGCACGCCCAGCTCCAGGATCTCGAGCATCAAATACAAATTTCGCTCCAGCCTGGTGGAATCGACCACGTTAAGGATGATGTCCGGCTTCTCGCTCCTTAAAAAGTCGAGGACAGTGCGCTCCTCGGGATTTATCGTATCGAGCGAATATACCCCCGGCAGGTCGGTCAGGTCTATTGTTACGCCATCATGGGTGACCCTCCCGTGCTCCAGTTCGACGGTCGCGCCCGGGTAGTTGGAAATAATGACGCCTATGCCGGTCAGCCTTGAGAACAGTAAGCTTTTACCCACGTTGGGGTTGCCAATGAGCGCGACCTTGATAGGCTTCATACGACGGCCTTGTGGACGAATATTTTTTCCGCTATGTCCCTGCCTATGGCTATCTCGGAGCCCTTGATACGTACCAGCAGGCTATTGGACGGCAAGCGTTTTTTAATGCTCAATATCACGTCGGGCAAAAAGCCCAATGAAATTAAAAAGTCCCGGGTACCTTTGTCGGCGCAGACGATCTTGATGGTGCCGCTCTCGCCTTCTCTCAGCTCGGTCAGCGGCATGGACTCTTCGCTTTTCTCGCAGCACTCGCCCATGGTGATGGGATGGTCATCGGGGCAGAAACGGGGGTGCCCCAGGAAAGAGCACATCTTGGCCACCGTCGCATCGGAGATAGAATGTTCCATCTCGCACGCCTCATCGTGCGCTTCATTTACGTCGACACCCAGCGTGTCCACCAGGAAAGTCTCCAGCAGCTGGTGCTTCCGCTCCATCTGGATGGCCTCGGCCCGGCCTTTTTCCGTAAGAGTAGCGCCCACGTAAGGGATATATTCAACGTATCCCTCGTCCCTGAGCTTCATGAGCATCTCGGTGACGCTGGGCGGCTTGACGTTCATGGTGCCTGCGATGTCCTTCGTTTTCGCATGCTTGCCGTCCCTTGTCAAGTACAGTATAGTCTCGAGATATTCCTCTGTGATATTTTTTCTCATGCTCCCGCCTCAAGAATTTTAGGTATGCCTAACTACATTAGGTGTGCCTAACATTTATAACTTTTCCCGCTATGATTATAACAGATGAGTAGCCTAAGATACCGGTGGTGCCTGCATGGACTTCTCGATCATCGTTCCTTCATACAATGAAGAAAAGCGCATACGCGCCTGCCTTGAATCCATTCGAGCCCAGCGGACGCGATGCTCCTATGAGGTGATCGTCTCGGACTCCGGCAGCACGGACGCCACCGTGGCCATCGCCAGGGAATATACTGATAAGGTCGTCCTTGGTAAAGAGAAAGGCACGGCCAGGGCGAGGAACGAGGGCGCCTCTATCGCGCAGGGCGACATTTTAGCGTTCATAGATTCGGATACAGTCCTGATGCCTGACTATCTCGATACGGTCTCCGGAGCGTTTCGCAACAAAAACACGCTGGCCATATCGTGTGCCTTTAAATTCACGAACCGCAGGCCTAAGCTGTTAATGGCCGAATACGTGACCAATACGTATTATTTTGGGCGCAGCCTTTTCCATGCCGCCACGCTCCCCGGGTTCAACGTGTGCATTAAAAAAGATACCTTCACGGGCATCGGGGGCTTCAGGCTCTGTCATCTCGAAGACCTGGACATTAGCATGAAGCTGCGTAAGCTGGGCAGGACTTTTTATTTGCCCCGGCGCAAGGTCATTACCTCTTCCAGGCGCCTGGAAACGGACGGCGTTTTGAATACTTTGCAGTATTATATGGACCTGTACGAGGCAACGCAGCAAAAGAGGCTGATATTCCACATTATAAACATAAAAAAGAGCCAGTACGACGACTACATACACAGAGAATGAGTTTTTTAATAAGAACAAATAGGTTAAATAGAAGCTCTGCCTAAACCTTAAGTTACAAATCCTAGGAGCTGAGGATATGAGTCCGGGGAGCAAAGAACCAGGCGTGGTAGGGTCCGGTTTGAAGGCATCAAGCGGTCTTCTTTATAACGATGAGCTGCTTGAATCTCTCGCCACGATCATCTTGCTCGGGAGCAAGCCCGGCGCAAAGAGCGCCGAAGCTATACCGCACCTGAAAAAAATGTTGTACGATTACGACATCTACATGCTGTCCTTCCTGTCCGACGAGGACATAGAAGAGATGGCAAATGCGATCAAGGAAAACGGCCTTAACGGGACTGTAGTGACGGATAAAAAGCTGAAGGAAAAGTTCATGGCCATTCGGGATAACGCCCGGGTATTCGTGAACATCGCCTCGCAACATAACTCGGTCAGAGCATACATCGATAAAATGTGCGATGAGCCGGGCATCGTTGCGCTCGAGGAGACCTTCACCGGAGCCGGCAGCGAGTACAAGCTAAAGCTTGTAGGGGCGGCCGCCTGTAAAAAGTTCCTGAAGCAACTGGAATAGGCTTTTTGTTTTTTGCGTAGATGAAGCGACTATGGAATGTCGTATAGCCGGAGGCAATAAATTTTCCATTATGTATATCTATGATGGCCGCCTCAAATGAGCATTGAAATGGTCACTACATCAAGTTTATTTTGTCCTCGCTGTGGTAAGGAAACGGAGCAGGAAGGCCTGTGTGAAGCCTGCTTCCACGAAAAGTACGTCGTCTTCGACGTGCCCCAGGTGGTCGAGGTCACTATCTGTTCCCAGTGTCCTTCTTTTAAAGTCGGGGCGCTGTGGATCTCCACCAAGCTAAAGACGTACGAAGAGCTGGCTAAAAAAGCTGCAATTAAGAACCTGCGGCTGGCCGTTAACATTCACAAGGAAGTCAAAGAGCCGAAGGTCCACATCACCCTCGATTTCTTCAATCCTAACATCATGAAGGGCGTCATTACCGTCGAAGGCACGATGGAAGGCAGGACGGTTAAAACAGAAGCCGAAACGGAAGTCCGTATCCACAAAGAGTCCTGTAACGTATGTTCCCGCATCTCCGGGGGATACTATGAAGCCATCATCCAGGTCAGGGCGCTGGGAAGGCTGCCCACGGCTAAAGAGCTGACCAGATGCCTCAAGGTAGCGGACGACGTCATGGCAAAGTCGGAAAAGGCCGGAGACCGTCTGGCTTTTGTCTCGGATGTCATCGGATTACCCGAGGGGACTGACCTATACGTGGGCTCGACGACCTGCGGCCGGCAGATAGCAAGGGCCATCGTCGACGACATGGGCGGCACGATCTTAGAGTCGCCCAAGCTAGTAGGCGCCAAAGACGGTAAAGGCCTTTACCGCATAACGTTCGCCGTACGTTTACCCAGCATCATGTCGGGAGATATCGTCCGCATGCACCGCAGCCTGGTGCTCGTCGAAAAGGTCGGGCGGCGTATCTCGGGCATCGACCTGTCCAGCGGCTTTTCCACTTCCATGCCGGCGGAAGACGAGCCTGAAAAGGTCACGAACGTGAGCAAAGCCACTACCACTGTCCTCGTGTCGGAGGACGGTAACTCGATCCAGATCCTGGATCCCGAGTCCTATATACCGCTCACCATCAAGAAGCCCGCATTCCTGAACCAGAAACCCGGCGAGGACGTTAAAGTCATCAAGACGAACGACGGGGTATTCCTGCTGCCGGGAGGAAAGCGTGGGGAAGAATAACGCCAAGCTTATTAGTAAAGCCAGGGGTATACCGGTACCGGCGGACCCCTTGAAGGCATTGTTAAAAGAGCGGCTGACGCCTGAGGAATTAGAGGCTCTCCCCCGCGGATGGCAGATCATCGGGGAAGTGGCGCTCGTACACATTCCGGCTGTTTTACAGGCTAAAAAGGCGCTCATCGCCGAAAGCCTGCTCATTTTGTACCCCCGGTGCAGGACGGTTTTAGAGACTAAACGAATTGCCGGCGAATACCGGCAGCCGGTGGTCGAGAAGATCGCCGGGGACGTCACCGAGACGCTGCATAAGGAGAATTATGTCGTCTATAAGCTTGACGTCGCCAGGCTCATGTTCTCCCAGGGTAACTTTTTTGAGCGGCACCGCATGGGCACCGTAGGCAGCGGCGAACGGGTAGTAGACATGTTTGCCGGAATCGGCTATTTTACGCTGCCCATGGCCGTCCACGCAAAGCCCGAGAAGATCATCGCTATCGAGCTGAACCCTCTTTCCTACGGATATTTATGCGAGAATGTCCGGCTGAATAAAGTGGAAAGCATCGTGGAGCCGGTCAACGGCGACTGCAGAGAAAAAGCGCCCGCCGGATGGGCGGACCGGGTCATCATGGGTTACGTGGGGACCACTCAGGAGTTTTTGCCCTGGGGTATAAGAACGCTAAAGCCCGGCGGCATTTTACATTACCATGAGACTACGCCGGAGAAGCTCGTCTTCGAGCGGCCCGTCAACAACATTACAGAAGAGGCGAGGCGGCAGGGAAGAAGCGTCGAGATACTGAATACTATTAAAGTGAAAAAATATTCGCCAGGCGTGTGGCACGTAGTCGTGGACGCACGCATTAATTAGGCCTTTTTCTAGCCACTATCAACAATGCCGCCAGCACTGTTATGATCTCGAACCCGGGCGTCGGCTTCGGCGTCGTTGAAGCAGTCTGGTTGGGGGCTTCCGTAGGCTTAGCGGTGGGCGTAGGTGTCGAGACCAGCCCGTACAGCGGGTCTGCCTGGAGATTTGCCAGCGCGGCGCTGCCGCTTTCCACGAACCATATGTTGTTATTATCGGTGCCTATCAGCGTCGGGTATACTTTGCCGCCGCTCAATGATATCGGGACGAAGACGTCCTTAGCCGGGTAATACTTGATGAGGCGGTCGTGGGCCAGGTCGGTGATCCACACATTATCGTCGCTATCGACGGCGAGCCGTTTGGCGATCACCTGCTGGCCGTCCAGGACTGGCATGTTAAATTCGTTAAAGGAGTTCATGTTCGTGTCGAACATGCCCAGCTTATTGGGGCCGCTCTCGATGAACCATAGCCTGCTCTGGGAATCGATGTCAGTACAGGTAGGAGCGGAATCTGCCGTAGGTATCGGGAAGATCTGTACTTTATCGTCCATACGATAATACCCGCCTACCTTGCCGCTGGAATATTCCACGAACCATACGTTCCCCAAACGGTCCATGGCTATATCGGACAGGCCTGCATCGTATTTATCCACATAATAGTCGTCTAAAAAGTTCGTGTCCATATTGATCCGGCCCAGCTCCATGTTCATGCCCACATACAGGTAATTATCCCGGGCTATCACGTCGGACGGGTCGAGCTTGAGGTTGGCGGGGAAAGTAAAGTTATAAAATTTATTTTTTGCCACGTCGTAGCCGATGATCTCGTTGCCCTGCTGGTCGGCCATCCATATGTAATCGCTGCCTTCCGCGCTCATTCCCTTGAACATGGCGTCGCCGTTCACCGGTATGACGTGCCTCTCAAAGGAATTTTTCGACACGTCGAACTTATACAGTACGGCAGGCGAGCTTTGCGCGAGCCACACATTACCCGAGCTGTCTACGGTCATGGCGTCAATGGAAGTCGAGCCGTTGGGCAGCTTGAACTCCTGTATTGACGGAGTGCTCTGTGACGAGGCCTGCGGCATTATAATAAATAACGCCATCGCGGCCAGCGCCATTAACCACAACGTTTTCGAAGGCATTGACTAAAAAATCGAGCTTATGATACTTAAAGCTTGTTTAAAAAAGTTAGGCGATGGCCCGCATCACCCGAAGAACGTCTTTGCCACGTCGAAATACTGCGGCGGGACGGTCTTTAGTGTCTTGACTGCCTCATCGATAGGCACCGCCTCTATCTTTTCCCCGCGCAGGCTCGCCATCATGGCGAATTGTCCATCACGGATCATTTCCGCGGCCTTGTAGCCCAGCCTTGTAGCTAAAATGCGGTCGTACGCCAGCGGCGAGCCGCCCCTCTGGGTGTGCCCCAGCACGACGTGCCTGGTCTCGATGCCGGTGCACCTTTCTATTTCCCTGGCGAGCGTCTCTCCCACGCCGCCGAGCTTTACATGCCCGAAGGAGTCGGTAGTCTGCGAGGCGGCCTTTACATCAAGATCGCTGAACTCACATCCTTCGGCCACGGCGATGATGCCGTATTTATCGCCCCTTGCATAGCGTTCATTTAGCATCTTACAGCAATCTCCGACACTCCCTTTGATCTCCGGTATAAAGACCCAGTGGGCGCTGCTCGACAGGCCTGCGTCGGCGGTCATCCATCCTGCGTGGCGGCCCATGACCTCGCATACCAGCACACGGTCATGGCTTCTTGCCGTCGTGTGAAGCCTGTCCATGGCATCAGAGGCGATCTGGACGGCGGTCTGATACCCAAAAGTATAGTCGGTAGCGCCAAGGTCGTTGTCTATGGTCTTGGGCACGCCGACGCACCGCAGTCCAGCCTTCGTGAGCTTGTTTGCGACGCCCAGCGTATCCTCGCCGCCTACAGCAACAAGGCAGTCGATGTCCATCTTTTTGGCGTTCTCCAGGACCTTCGCTTCGCCGCCCTCGACTTTATAAGGATTAGTCCTCGAGGTTTTCAGGATGGTGCCGCCAAGGGGTAAGATATCTTCGACATCCTCTTTCGTTAGCCGTTCCGCATCCGCTTCCAGCATGCCCTTCCATCCGTACTTCACGCCGAGCACCTGCCAGCCGTACTCGTTGGCCTTAAAGACGACGGCACGAATGACGGCATTCAGGCCGGGACAGTCTCCGCCACCTGTTAATATCCCTATTTTTCTGATCTCCGCCATGCCTAGGCCTTCCCCGAGCTGCCGAACATCTGCATCTTGCTCTTTGCCACGGCTTTCATCGCGTCTTCCGCCGGGCCCATGATCTTTCTCGGGTCAAATTCTTCGGGATGCTCGGTGAGCACCTGCCTTAGCGCGGCGGTCATGGCCAGCCGTATATCAGTGTCGATGTTGATCTTGGCGACACCCAGGCCGATGGCCTTCTTGATGGCGTCGTTTGGCACCCCGGCGGCTCCCGGCAGCTTCGCGCCGTACTTTGCGGCTTTATCCAGCACATCTTTGGGGACGCCTGATGCTCCATGCAATACGATCGGGATATTCACGAATTTTTCTATCTGTGCGAGCCGGTCGAAGTCCAGGTTAGCCTCGCCTTTAAATTTATAGGCGCCATGGGACGTGCCGATGGCGACGGCCAGCGCATCCACGCCGGTCCTGTCAACGAAGATCTTCGCCTCGTCCGGGTTAGTGAAAATAGCATCTTTCTCTGCGACCGAGACGTGGCCTTCCACGCCCGCCAGCTTGCCCAGTTCCGCTTCGACAGATACGCCGGCAGCGTGGGCGATCTCTACGATCTTAGCGGTCATTTTAATGTTCTCGTCAAACGGCAGCTTGGAGCCGTCGAACATCACGGAAGACCAGCCGTAGCGGATACACTTGATGCAGTCCTCGAAGGTCGTGCCGTGGTCCAGGTGAAGCACCGTGGGCACGCCGGACTGGTCGGCGGCCACGCGGCACAGTTCAAAAATATATTCAATGCCTGCGTACTTGATTGCGCTTGGTGATGTCGCCAGAATGACGGGCGATCTTTCCTCTTTTGCCGCACCGGCGATCGCTTTTGTGATTTCCATGTCGTTGACGTTGAACGCCCCTACGGCGTACTTTCCGGCCCTGGCCCTGTCCAGGACTTCCTTGAGAGTGGCAAAGATCATGCTGTTAGCTCCGATTCTTAATCCAATATATCTATGAATGTCAGCTATTTATCGTTTATTCAACGAGCGTATGCTCATCTGCCTTATCAGGCGTGTTTTCATTAAAATTTTATGCTGCCGGACAATAAATCCGACCCCACATATTTGTGGAGTAATATCTTTTCGGCTCAACAGGCACAGGGCGAGGCTATAGGCGGCACTTTACAGAAATCAAGAAATAGCCTGCCGGAATTCGATTTTAGACATCGTATCGTAAAATATTTAACTGAACTGCTGATATGTAGCAAAGGTACTATAATGAAGGCAGTTTTAGGGTTGGAAGATGGCACCTATGTGGTAGGAGAAGGCTTCGGCAAGGAAGGCGTGACGCGTGGAGAACTGGTTTTCGCTACGCCCTACACCGGATACGAAGAGGCGCTCACCGACCCTTCGTATAAAGGACAGATACTTTTATTCACTTATCCCCTCATCGGCAACTACGGGGTCAACCCGGATAATTTCCAGTCGAACGGCATTAAGGCCGAGGCGCTGGTCATCCGGGAGAAATGCGAGCACCCGTCTCACCCGAGGTTCAAGATGTCCCTTGAAAAATTTTTGAACGAGGAGCACGTCTCGGGCATCGCGGGCGTGGACACGCGCATGCTGACAATAAAAACACGACGCTACGGCACCATGCGTTCGGCGCTGGTGGTCGGCAGTGACGACGGCGAGAAGGCCTGCAAGCTGGCGCAAAGCCTGGAAATGGACCACTGCCTGGTGGACAAGGTCACCTGCAAGCAGCCTTACGAGGTCAAGGGCAACGGCCCCAGCGTGGTCGTCATGGACTTTGGCGTGAAGAGGAACATCGTCAAGAACCTCGCCCGCCGTGATTTTAACGTTACCGTGGTGCCAGCCGACACTCCTTATGATATCATCAAGGACTACAGGCCGGACGCCATATTATTCTCCAACGGGCCCGGCGACCCCGAGGACGCTAAGAA
Organism: uncultured Methanocellaceae archaeon; assembly: GCA_963780625.1. Lineage (GTDB taxonomy): Archaea > Halobacteriota > Methanocellia > Methanocellales > Methanocellaceae > Methanocella. The sequence continues at coordinate 215,439 of CAWACH010000002.1, forward strand.
CGGCATTACAGTTGCGAGGCAAATGGCCGGACAAATACCGGTATTCGGCATATGCCTGGGACACCAGATCATCGGGCTGGCCATGGGCGGTAAGACTTACAAATTAAAGTTCGGGCACCGCGGGGCTAACCAGCCGGTGATCGACCTTTTAGATAAGAAAGTGTATATCACGAGCCAGAACCACGGGTACGCAGTGGACCCGCTGAGCATAGCGGGCACCGGGCTGGAGATGACCCAGACCAACGCTAACGACGGCACGGTCGAAGCAATGAAGGACGACCGGATGCACGTCATGAGCGTCCAATACCACCCCGAGGCGAGCCCGGGGCCGAGAGACACTAACTGGTTCTTCGATTCCATTAAGAAAAAGATAGGTGACTGGCATGCCTAAACGCAACGACATCAAGAAAGTGCTGCTCGTCGGCAGCGGCCCCATCATGATAGGGCAGGCTGCTGAGTTTGACTTTTCCGGCAGCCAGGCGTGCCGCTCCCTGAGGGAAGAAGGCATAGAAGTAGTCCTCGTTAATTCTAATCCTGCGACCATCATGACCGATCCGGAAATGGCCGACGCGGTCTACATCGAGCCCATCACGCCCGAAGTGGTCGCCCAGATCATCGAAAGAGAGCGCCCGGACGGCATCCTGGCGGGCCTCGGAGGCCAGACCGGCCTTAACATTACTTCCGAACTGGCCGAGATGGGCGTGCTCGAGAAGTTCAACGTCAAGATACTTGGCACTCCGCTGACGGCCATCTATGACACGGAGGACAGGGACAGGTTCAAGCACGCCATGGAAGCCATCGGCGAGAAAGTCCCGAAGTCCGTCGCCTGCCATACCGTAGAAGAAGCGGTCGCTGTCATAGACAAGCTAGGCTTACCGTTAATTATCCGCTCCGCATTCACTCTGGGAGGCACCGGCAGCGGCGTCGCCCACTCCGTCCAGGAGCTCAAGCACATTGCCGAAGGCGGCCTCAAGCGCTCACGAATTCACCAGATTCTCGTAGAGGAGAGTATCCTCGGCTGGAAAGAGTTCGAGTACGAGGTCATGAGGGATGCCAGCGACACGTGTATCACCATCTGTAATATGGAGAACATCGACCCGATGGGCATCCATACGGGCGAGTCCATCGTCGTTACCCCGTCGCAGACGCTGTCCGATGCGGACCACCAGACGCTGCGTTCCGCAGCCATCAAGATCATTCGTGCGCTGGGTATTGAAGGCGGCTGCAACATACAGTTCGCCTGGAACGACGGCGAATACCGCATCGTAGAGGTTAACCCCCGGGTATCCCGCTCATCGGCCCTGGCCAGCAAGGCCACAGGCTATCCGATCGCACGTATTGCAGCCAAGATCGCCATAGGCCTCAATCTCCACGAAATACAGAATAAGGTCACTATGGAGACCCCGGCCTCATTCGAGCCTACGATCGATTACGTGGTCGTTAAAATACCAAGGTGGCCCTTTGACAAGTTCAAGAGCGCCGACAAGCACATCACCACGTCCATGAAGTCGACGGGCGAGGTCATGGCCATCGGCCGCACGTACGAAGAAGCTTATCAAAAAGCCTTAAATTCACTGGACATCAGCGAGTTCTGGGGATACGGGAACTGGTCGAAGGCAGAGATGACCGACCTTCTGCGGAATCCTACCCATGAGCGCATGTTCGTCATCTACAAGGCTCTCCAGAGCGGCGCTTTTACCATCGATCAAATTTCTAAACTCACGAACATCGACCCCTGGTTCATCCGCAAGATAAAGAACATCGTGGACATGGCGGAGACGCTCAAGGGCGAGATCAGCAAAGAGACGCTGCTGAAGGCAAAGCGCATGGGCTTTACCGACGAATGGATAGCGACGCTCAACGGCACGACGCCAGAGGAGATCAGCGACATCCGCCACAGCAACGGTATCCTGTCCACATTCAAGATGGTCGACACCTGCGCCGCCGAGTTCGCGGCGAAGACGCCATACTATTATTCTACCTATGAGCAGGAGTGCGAGCTGACGCCTACTAATAATAAAAAGGTGCTCATCATCGGCGCCGGCCCTATTCGCATCGGCCAGGGCATCGAGTTCGACTACTGCACCGTACACGCAGTCAAGGCTCTCAGAGAGTCGGGCATCGAAGCCCACATCATTAATAACAATCCTGAGACTGTATCCACAGACTTTGACGTGTCCGATAAGCTGTTCTTCGAGCCGATCACGCTCGAGCACGTCATGAACATCATCGAGAAGGAACGCCCCTACGGCGTCATGGTCCAGTTCGGCGGCCAGACATCCGTAAACATGGCCATACCCCTGCAGATGGAGCTGCACAGGCGCAAAGACCTGGACACCATTATCATAGGCACCAGCCCTGACGACATGAACATCGCCGAGGACAGGGACCTCTGGGGCAGGATGATGAAGGAGATGGGCATCCTACAGCCGGAGCATGGTATCGCGTTCTCGACCGAAGAGGCAAAGGTTGAAGCGGCACGTATCGGGTATCCGATCCTGGTGAGGCCATCGTATGTTTTAGGCGGAAGGGCCATGGAGATCGTCTACGACGAGGTCGACCTGGAGAGGTACATGACCGAAGCGGTCAAAGTCTCCCGTAAGCATCCCGTGCTCATCGACGACTATCTGGAGAACGCCACAGAAATAGACGTGGATGCCGTGAGCGACGGTAAAGACGTCTTAATAGGCGCCATCATGGAGCACATCGAGGAGGCCGGCATCCATTCGGGAGATTCGGCGTGCGTCATACCCCCGCAGTCACTGTCAAAAGAGGTACAGGACCAGGTCCGTGCTATCGTAACGAAGATCGCCATCTGCCTGCACGTGATCGGCTGCGTCAACATCCAGCTTGCATACAAGGACGGGAAGGTCTACGTGCTGGAAGCTAACCCCCGCTCATCCCGAACAATACCCTTCGTGAGCAAGGCGACCGGCCTGCCGCTGGCCAAGATAGCCGCCAAGGCCATCATCGGCTACACCCTGAAAGATATGGGCTATACCGAAGAGCCTAAGCCGAGGTTCGTCTCGGTAAAAGAAGTTGTGCTACCGTTCGACAAGCTGCCGGGAGCCGACCCGCTACTGGGGCCTGAGATGCGCTCCACGGGCGAGGTCATGGGAATAGACTCCGACTTCGGGAAGGCATTCTTCAAAGCAGAACAGTCCGCATTCAACCCGCTGCCGCTGGAAGGAACCGTTTTCATCTCAGTCCGGGACGAGGATAAAAAGGAGATGGCACACCTCGCGAAGGTCCTGGTGAACAGCGGCCTAAAGCTAATAGGCACTTCGGGCACCAAGAAATATCTCGAGACAAGAGGAATACCCGTGACCTTGATCAGTAAGGTGCACGAGGGCAGCCCTAATGTGATCGACCTGATGCGCCGCGACAAGGTGGACTTGATCATCAACACTCCAACGTCCAAGATGGCCCGCAAGGACGGCAGCCGCATCCGGAGAGCTGCCATAGACTACGACGTGCCTTACCTGACGACGATACAGGCGGTCAGGGCTTCGGCGGACGCCATTAACTCCATGGGCAAGAATAAAATGACTATCCGCTCGCTGAACGAATATCTCGGTATCGAGCGCACGGCGCCCGTGCACGTTGCCGATACGGTCAAGGCGAAACAGCAATCGTTGTCCTGAGTCGCCGAATTTTTTACTATAAACGCGGCATACACCGTTTTTTACGTTTTTTTCTCCGTTAAATCAGAAAGGATATGTACTTCCTGCGATAATTATATCTAGAAATCGCTAATAACACGGATCTGGTACACCATGGACATAAAAAATCTTGAGATAATGAGAATACCCTTTGCTGCAGCTCTTTTCGTATCATCGGTGTACATGTTGTGGACCTTCTTCAACACGCCTTCGAGCCCTGTAGAGATCATAGGCGGTGTCCTGTGCATCGGGGCACTGGTATATTCGATGGTATTATTCTCCAACCTCGACGTCCCGACATATAGACATTAATCCATAAAATTTTAGGCTTTCGTTTAACCATCGAGAGCGGCTGTTATTTTATTATAAATAAACAAAGAGCTGAAAGTTTTTAAAAAAAGCAGTCCGGATATTGGCTGTTCCATTGCGGGTGGTTTGTCAGTGAACGTTTTTCGCTAAGCCCGTTTCTTTTTGGGAGGTATAATTTATGGCGGACTTGATCCTTCGTATGGTTATGTAGAGTCATGCGGTAATTGTAAGGAGGAGGGTTAAATTAAACGTCGTAATACCTAAGTTACGGCGTTTACCTCGATACTTATAGCGTTTTACTCGCAAGCTTCGTTTTTGTGAGATTGATCTTGCCGCCCACAATTTTGGAGCCAATACCACTTGCCTATTCACGTAACCAGGTGCGGGCCACGCGCCTTTGGAACGCCATGTGCCTCGCCCTTAGTACGCTTTTGGGGTTTTGCGGTATATTTTTGAGGATTCTTGTTCCCATCGGGGTTTTTTTATTGAATGGAGTTCCCGAATGTTATGGGTTTGGACCCATGCAAGGCATGAGTGAGCCCTAATGCACGTTTGAGTATTTATATGTTACTATGGTGGCAACACTTTTATGAAAATATATGCCAAAGTAAAGTAAAAAATATTTTTCAACATCATGATCCCGGCCGTCCCCGGTCGTATAGACGGCGTTATCTCGAAACTCTTATATATCGTTATTTCATTTGTAATAGCCATTCAATGCGGCACAACGAGGTGCCTTAACTTGCGCAGGCTTAACGGGGCTGCTGTACCCCATAAAAAGCTTTATCTTTTCTTAATGCCGTTTAAGCAACCATATGAAGAAAGTCGTACTTGCCTATTCCGGAGGCCTGGACACCTCGGTCTGCATTCCTATCCTGAAGGAGAACTATGGCTTCGACAAGGTCATCACCGTGACTGTGGACGTGGGTCAGCCCGCGGAAGAAATAGAGACAGCCTCGAAGAAAGCGAAGCTCATTGCTGATAAGCATTACACCATAGACGCTAAAGATGAGTTCGTCAGGGACTACATTTTCCCCGCTATCAAGGCGAACGCGGCCTATGAGGGCTATGTGATCGGGACCTCGCTGGCCCGGCCTCTCATCGCCCGAAAATGCGTCGAAGTGGCCCGCAAGGAGAAGGCCGACGCGCTCGCTCACGGCTGTACCGGCAAGGGTAACGACCAGCTGAGGTTCGAGGCAGTGTTCAGGACCACCGAACTGCCGGTCGTAGCTCCGATGAGGGACATGAACCTCACGAGACAGTGGGAGATCGAGTACGCTAAAAAACATAAGATCCCCGTCTCGGTGACAAAGGCAAAGCCCTGGAGCGTGGACGAGAATATCTGGTCCCGCAGCATCGAGGGCGGTAAGCTGGAAGACCCTTCGTTCGTGCCGCCGGAGGAAATATACCAATGGACGACCGACCCGACGAAAGCGCCCGCTAAGGCCGAGATAGTGTCCATCGGCTTTAAGAACGGGGAGCCCGTATCGCTGAATGGTAAAAAGATGAGCGGCGTTAACCTGATCGTTGCGCTGCAAAAGATCGCCGGCAAACACGGCGTCGGCCGTACCGACATGATGGAGGACCGCGTGCTGGGCCTCAAGGCGAGGGAGAACTACGAGCACCCCGCTGCGACCGTGCTTCTGATGGCGCATAAGGACCTGGAAAAGCTGTGCCTGACCAGGGCGGAGCTGCGCTTTAAGGAAATGGTCGACCAGGCGTGGGCCGAACTAGGCTACATGGGCCTTGTGGACGAGCCATTATATGCGGACTTGAACGCTTTCGTTGACGAGACGCAGAAGCGGATCGACGGCATCGTTAAGATAAAGCTGTATAAAGGCGGCTGTATGCCCGTCGCACGTGAATCGCCGAAGGCGCTGTACAGCGAAGAGCTGGTGTCGTTCGACGGTAAGACGCTGGACCAGAAGGACGCGGAAGGCTACGCGAAGTTCCATGGATTCCAGGCGAGGCTTTACAAAAAATTAATTAACCAGTAGTTAATATACGCTGGTCAGCTTAAGGAAATTGATTTAATATAAAGGAGATATTTTTATGGTTGAAAAAGTTGAGCATTGCATCTCATGCGGTATTCGCCTTGAGGGCGCGGGCGTTGTTAGATTTAAGTGCCCGAGCTGCGGTAATGAGATCGGTCGCTGCGGTAAGTGCAGGAAGCAGGGTAACGCGTACATTTGCCAGTCTTGTGGCTTTAAGGGGCCCTGAGCATGGGAAAAGTAATGGCCGTTATCAAGATAATGCCGGATAGCGCGGACCGTGACATGAATAAGCTGCAGGACGACGTTAAGGCCGCCTTGCCGAAGCACGCCGAGTTCAAGGGCATGCAGGTAAACCCCATCGCTTTCGGCCTGAAGGCCCTCAAGATCGCCTTCGTCGTTAACGATTCCGAAGGCGGCACCGAGGCCGTTGAAGAAGCCTTCAAGAACGTTCCCGGCGTCGAAAGTGTCACCGTCGATTCGGTAGATCTGTTATAAACTCTAAAATAACCAGGTACAATAAGGATGGACAGTTAACCATCCTTCTATTTTTATTAAGATTATTATGAAGAATAGCGATGGCTACGAGAAAAACAACGATGGTAACTAGAAAATAAACGATGGTTAGGAAACCTTCTTTTTATTGTTAAGACTGAAGGGGGACTTCGCTTCGCTATTTACTAGAGCGCTCCGCGCGGCGTACCCCTCGATGGACCCCTGAAGAACGATTGCCTCTGAAGAGGCAAACGAATAAAAAACGAACCATAATCATTGCGATGCAAAGCCTAAATAACGTTAGAAATATACGCGGTCGTCGAGGTGTTTTGGGCTTCAGTCCGCATCAGCGGATGCTGCGCCACGCGTAGCGCTCTTGGATAATGGCGGGGTAATGAGCATTTATCCCTGAAGGGGTAAAATGCTGCTTAGGGCTTGCGAAGGAGCACGGCGCAACAGCGCCCGTGCGACGAGGGTGCAAGCCCGGCCCCGACATCGAAGCACCCAAAACACCGAGTAGCCCGGCATCAGCCGGGCGTCGACCCGCGAAGTAGAAACCAGAATACTGCTAGTAGACGCCGTTTTTCTAGAAACACGAATAGTTTATATACTACAAATGACATTTCAACTTTGCATCATAGCCGGGCTCTTAACTCAGGGGTAGAGTGCTACGTTCGCAACGTAGATGCCGCGGGTTCAATTCCCGCAGGGTCCACTACATTTTTTATCGATATGTATTAATATCGACTTTATTTTTTCATCTTAATGTTCATATTAAGCGTAATTTTAAATATAAGCGCATTCTTAAGGGTTTAATACATTAGAGGCGTTGGTTGATATGGCGAATAGTAAAGGAAAAGGGGCAAAAGTCACTCCCAAAAAGGCAAAGCCCATTAACTGGGCCAAGATAATCATACCATTAGTGATGGTCTTTGTTCTCGTAGGCATGGTGTTCGCTTCGGTGATCAATAACGGCCCCAAGGGCGATAATAGCGCCTCGGGCTCGACCATCAGTAAAGATTTCTACAATATTGCAGATGCGCTCAACATTCTACCGTCAAACGCTTCATATGTGCGCTATGCGGACATGAAAAACGATTCACAGCTAAGCACCTGGATGAGCACTAATTTCGCCCAGGAAATGCCTCCGGCAAAGACCATGGGAGCCAGCCCCGTTAAGGATTCCATAGCGATATATCCTGACGGATATTTCGGCGATTTCGCCCAGCAGTTCGTATCCCTGACCGACTTCGGCGGTAAAAAGCTGAACGAGAGCTATACGGCATACACCTCCGGCGGCCAGTCAGTATTAATGGTCAACCAGCTCTATTACTTCACGCCAGAGACCCACCCGGTCATCAGCGGCAGGGTCGAGAACGTAATACCTGTACTCAATATCATGGTGAATGGCAACAACTCGACAGCCTACAAGACCTATTCCGACGTCTTCGGCCAGATCGCCCCGAACCACATCGACTATAAGGCCATGGAGCTGGAAACAGTGGGCAATCAGGCAAACGCCAACTTTACCGACATGTACTATGCTGCACTCGGCCCTGCGCCGAACAGCTCGCTCACTGACAGCAACAAGACGTATTCCTACGTTGCGGTCATGCGCCTGAACCAGACTCTCAGCGATGAACAGCTGCAAGAATTCGCCATGCTCGATAAGGCCAGGCAAGAGATGGGCTTCGAAAATTATACAGTGGAATTGTACGATCAATATGCGATCCTGAAAGCCCAGGGAAGCCTGAGCCTCTGTACCCAGGACATGAACCAGTGGGGCTTCTTAAAATACTAAGCCCCTAAATTTTTTTTAAAAAAAATGAGCAGCCCTATTCTTCAGGGCTGGTTTTTTATTATCTTGGAGTTACGCCCGTAGCTGTACCAGATACGGCACGCGCCCTCGGTAGAGACCATGCAGGCTCCCACAGGCTTGAGCGGGGTACACGCTTTGCCGAACAGCTTACAGTCCGTCGGCTCTTTGATGCCTCTCAGTAGTTCATTGCAAAGACATCCGGTGGTGACCTTAGACTCTTTCAGCGTGATGCCGAATTTCTTTAAAGCGTCATATCTCTCGAACTGAGGCTTCAGCTTGAACCCCGAGTCCGGTATGACGGGGAAGCCCCGCCACATGATGTCGCAAACGTCGAAGACTTCGGCCATCATGTGCTTTGCCTTCACGTTGCCCTCTTTCTTTACTATGCTGGCGTAGGCGTTCTCTACCTCCGCACGGCCCTCGACGATCTGCTTCACGAGCATGTAGAGGCCGTACATGACCTGCAAAGGCTCGAAGCCCGCGATGACCTGGGGTACTTTAAACTGCTCATACTCTTCCATGCCGCTGATGGCGCACACGTGGCCGGGCAGCAAAAATCCTGACAGGGTCGCCTCGCCCTGCTCCATGAGCCATTTCATGGCGGGCGGGACCAGACGATGAGAGACGAGAATGGAAAAATTATCCGGCGGGCTTGCAAGGATGACGGCCGCCGTCGTTGGCGCAGTGGTCTCGAAGCCCACGGCCATGAACACGACTTCCCTGGAAGGGTTTTCCCTGGCGAAATCGACCGCCTGGGAAATACTCTGGACAATGTGGATCTCGCCGGTCGAATCGTACAACGACGATTTGGTGCCTGGCACGCGCAGCAAGTCCCCGTAGGTACAGATGGCCTTACCCTGCCCGGCAAGCTCGACGATAGCGTCTATCTCGGCCTGGGGCGTGACGCACACGGGACATCCGGGGCCCATGACGACCTTGACGTTTTTTGGGAGTAACGAGCGGATGCCGCTCTTGGTAATGGTATACTCATGCGTACCGCACACGTGCATGATCTTTATTTCCTTACCCGCCGCAAGCTTTTCTATCTTCTCGGCGAGCGCCTTTGCGATCTGTTCCTCTTGCATTTACCGGCCCACTTCCAGCATTCTATCCAATGCTTTTTTCGCCCTAATACGAATATCTTCCGGTACCCGTATAGGTGTATTCATCGACTTCAGGCAATCCCTGACAGTCTCCAGCGAGTTCATCTTCATGTTCGGGCATATCGTGTAAGACGATAAAGCGAAAAACCGCTTCCCGGGGTTTTCCTTTTCCAGGCGATGAATGATGCCCGACTCGGTGCCGATGACCAGGTCTTTTTTCGTTTCCCGGGCGTACTTGATCATCCCGTCGGTGGAAAATACCTTATCGGCCAGGTCGATGACCTCGGGCCGGCATTCCGGGTGGACGAGGACCTCAGCCCCGGGGTGCTCCATCTTTGCCACCAGCACGTCTCCCGCTGTGATCAGGTGGTGCGTGGGGCAATAGCCGTTCCACACGTGTATTTTCTTTGTCGTGAATTTTTGAGTATAATATGCCAGGTTTTTATCCGGGATAAAGATCGCCTCATCGCCCTTGAGCGAGTTGACGACCTTAACGGCATTGGATGACGTACAGCATACGTCGCTTTCCGCTTTCACATCGGCCCTGGAATTAACGTAACAAACTACCTCTGCTCCCGGGTATTGTTTTTTAAGGGCCCTGACATCAGTAGCCGTGACCATACAGGCCATGGGGCAGCCCGCCTCGGGCATCGGGTTCAGCACGAGCTTGTCGGGATTTAAAATAGCGGCAGACTCGGCCATGAAGTCGACTCCGCAGAATACTATTACTTTTGCTTTCGACTCGACGGCCTTCTGGCTCAACCCGAAGGAATCCCCGACGTAGTCCGCGATATCCTGCACTTCCGCCCTCTGGTAGTTATGGGCCAGTATGACGGCGTTCTTTTCCTTTTTTAATTGTTGTATCTCGTCAATGATGCTCGCTTGCATAAGGTACCCGTAAGAATTTGGGTTACCATATACCTGCAATTTATTAAGCTTTATCCCTGCCCGCCGAATATAAGGTACAGCAACGGGCCCGTGACGAACGTCTCCACCGCGGCGGCTAAAAACAGTAGCGGCAGCACCCACACAAAATAGATCAACAGGGCTTCCTTTATTTCTTTGGAGAGGCTGACGTTGCCTTTAATAAATTTCAGGAGCATGTCAACGCCCAGCTTCAGTCCGATGGCCGATGAGATGAATACCATGGGCAGCTCGATCAAGCCGTGCGGCACGACTCCTACCAGAATGTACAGCCAGCTCGTGCTCTGTACCGTAACGCCGATCACTATCCCCAGGATGAGGCCGTTGGCCAGGACGAATAGCGCCGGTGCAATGCCGAAGGCCAGGCCAAGGACGATGACCATCAAGCATTTTAAGGCGTTATTGCCGAATATGCCCAGCATGAGGCCCAGCGCCGACGCCTGCTTCAGCGGCGACACTTCCTGCTTGAAGTTGGACACTATGGTACTACCCAGATCGGGAATTGTCATGACGGCGACGTAGCCGATAACGTAAAACATGGCAAAAAGAACGATCACGACAAGCAAGTACGTCCTGAGCCCCCAGACGTACCTGAGAAAATCCCTCGGTCCCGGTATTTTAACGTTCAATGTCTTCGCCTCATTGATATATTATTGAGCATATAATATATTTTAATTTATACATTTAACTATTATATATTAATATGCTATTAAAATATGGGCGAATGGACAAAATGGGCCAGAAGCGCTCCGGTAACGTAGGTCTCTATGACCGCCGCTATCAGTAGTATGGGCAATATCCAGAAAAAGAATATGATCAGGCCGTTTTTCAGGTCATCGGTGAACATGTCCCTCCAGGACAGTGCTGACTTGATGACACTGTAGCCCAGCTTTAGCCCGATGGCAGTGGAGATCAGTACCGCCGGCAGCTCGAAGATACCGTGGGGCAGGATCCCGACCAGGAACAGGGTAATGCCGTCGGCGACCCCGGACTTTGTGATGATCATCTCCAGGACAATGCCGATGACCATGCCGTTGGACAGCACGAATAACAGAGGTACCAGGCCTGCGACCAGGCCAAACAATAATGCGAAGAGCGAGGCGCCGGCATTATTGACAAAAATGCCGAACATCATCACGGGCTGGGACTGGCCCGATAGATCGGCCGCTTTGCTCTCCAGGCCCGAGACCAGCGACTTCGCCGTTTCAGGTGAAGACATCGGTATAAAATATCCTACCACCATCGAGGCGAGAAACAGCACTACCACGATGGCGATGTATATTTTTATGGAGCGCAGGTACTCGATAAACTCTCGCGGGCCCGGTATCATCTTAACCATGGATGAACACCATTTCCAGCGTGTTCCGTATACCAGGTCCGAAGCCAAGGACGAGCAGCACGAACTTGAGCACGTAATACAGGTCCTTATCTTCGACGAAGTACTTCTCAATTAAATAAATGACCGGTATGAATACGGCGAGCTTCAGCGCGTACATGATGAACGCCGTATGGGTGATGTCTATGAATAACGTCGGTACTACGTGTTTTTCCGCGAAGCCGGTGACGATGTCCACGGCGGTGAACGTCGAGGAAGCGTCGAACATATGGGCACCCAGGATGGCGACGTTGAGCGGCATGGTCAGGAACCCGATCTTGAAGTGCCTTGCGATGAGATAAATGACGCCGGTGAACGTGAACGCCAGCGCGAAAACAACGATCGGCGCCCACCATACGGCCACGGGCTGGGTCAGGAATAGCGTGGCGAAAATGAGCACGACGCCGGCTATGCCGATCCACATGTAGGGCTTAGAGTAGTCCTTGATGACGCCTTTTTTCTCAAGCGTGACGCAGGTCAACAGGATAACGAGAGTAAGAACGAACGCCACTATGTATACCAGCGGCGTAATGAACATATAGCTCAATGGAGGCGACAGTAGGTGGACGTCCTCCAGGTTGCGAAGCGATGCGCCCAAAATGATGTAGGGCGCGGTCGACATGATCAGCCGCTCATCGATCTTCAGCTTGAGCAGCGCCATTAACTTTAATAAGGCAAAGAGGCTAATACCAAGGATAATAGCATAGGTCAGGGTATTGACTACGTTGTAGCCTTCATTATAAACGATGGGGTCGATGTAGTACTTTGAAATGAACGAGCCGATATCGAACAACGTTTTCCACCTTGGGGTGTTTATACGGGCGAACTTGACATAAATGTATCTAAACACAGCGAAAAGTGGATGCAACTGCCCAGGAACGTCATCGCCGGGCCGGGCGCCATTGAGAGCGTAGGGCCTATTTGCCGCAGCATGCGCCTGAAGGGCAGGGCGTTGATCGTCACCGGCAGCACCACAAAGCACATCGCAGGCGACGCCGTGGCCGAAAGCCTGAAAAAGAACGGCTACGATTCAGACGTTATTGTCGTGGAGAGCGCGACCATGGAGAACGTCCTGAAAGCCCAGACAGCCGCAAAGGAAATGAAGGCCGGGTTTTTACTGGGCGTCGGCGGCGGCAAGGCCATAGACATCGCCAAGCTGGCCTCCACGCAGCTGGACCTTGATTTTATCAGCGTCCCTACTGCAGCTTCGCACGACGGCATCGCGTCCTCACGCGCCTCGATCCTTCAAAACGGCAAGTCCGAGTCCCGCCAGGCAGAGGCGCCGTTATGCGTGATCGCGGACACGAACATCATCATGAAGTCGCCCTACCGTTTATTAGCGGCGGGCTGCGGCGACATTATTTCTAACTATACTGCCGTCCTGGACTGGCGCCTGGCCTCACGGCTCAGAGACGTCTATATATCAGAATATTCGGCGGCGCTGTCCGAGATGACCGCCCGCATCGTACTGGATTCGGCTGAGTTGATCAAGCCCGGGCTCGAGGAATCAGTCAGGCTGGTCGTCAAGGCTTTGATATCGTCGAGCGTGGCCATGAGCATCGCAGGATCATCCGCGCCTGCCAGCGGCAGCGAGCACAAGTTCGCCCACATGCTGGACCACATAGCCCCGAAGCCTGCCCTTCACGGGGAGCAGTGCGGCGTAGGGACCATCATGATGATGTACCTCCACGGCGGCGACTGGCGGGGCATCAGAGGAGCGTTAAAGACCATCGGCGCGCCCACTACGGCCGCAGAATTGGGTATCGAGGATAAATACATCATCGAGGCGCTGATGACCGCCCACAAGATACGGCCGGAGCGTTATACGATCTTAGGCGATAAGGATATTCCATACGAGGCCGCGTTAAATATTGCAAAGACGACCAAGGTCATTGAATAGTATCTTTTCTTCTTCGCGGGTCGACGCCCGGCTGTTGCCGGGCTACTCGGTGTTTTGGGTGCTTCGATGTCGGGGCCGGGCTTGCACCCTCGGTCGCATGGCCGCTGTTGCGGCATGCTCCCTTCGCAAGCCCTAAGCGACGTTTTACTCTTCGAGAAAAACGTCCATTGCCCCGCCATTATCCAAGAGCGCTACGCGGGCGCAGCATCCGCTGATGCGGACTGATGCCCAAAACGCCTCGACGACCGCGGTATCTGACGATAAAAAAGTTAAGCGTCGCATAGATTATGGTTCGTTTTTCTTTTCGTTTGCCTCTTCAGAGGCAATCATTTTTCGGGGGTCCATCGAGGGGTGCGCCGCGCGGAGCGCTCTAGTAAATAGCGAAGCGATGTCCCCCTTCAGTCTTAACAATAAAAAGAAGGTTTCCAAACCATCGTTATTCTTCTAGTTACTATGGTTGTTCTTCCTGTGCTCGCCTTCTTTTTCGAGGTCACTTTCTTCTCTAGGAGGGCCTTCCACTATTTCGACCTCAACCTCATTCTTGTCCATGTCTATGAACTTCCACTTGCCATCTTGCTCGATGAGATTCAGACCGGGGCCCAGTGCTTTATCATTCTGAGTAATGACTTTTCCATAGCGATGGACGCCCATGGGGACGATGAAACGTAGCCGGGTCATGGTATAATCAGACGAATCCATACAGGGGACGATCATGACGTCGGTGATAACCCCATTATCCCCTATTAACAATAGGGGCATTTCTGAATCCTTACCTGCGGCGACGGCCATCTCGTATGCTTCCCTCTCGATCTTCATGTGGTCTCTCCCATGGATAATCTGCATGTATAATGATAACCTTTTTTACAAAGGCACGATCCGACTGCACAATAAGGAAATAAAAGAAGAAAAAGCGCCCTATTTGGGTTACGGCGCTTCGATCACTTTGACGGACTTCATCTTGTCGCCCTGCTTTATTTTGTTGACGACGTCCATGCCCTTTTCTACCTTGCCGAAGACGGTGTGCTTACCGTCCAGGTGAGGCTGGGGAGAGTGCGTGATGAAGAACTGGCTGCCGCCCGTGTCTTTACCGGCGTGGGCCATTGAGAGCGCTCCGATGCCGTGCTTGTGCGGGTTAATTTCACACTTGATGGTGTAGCCGGGCCCGCCAGTACCGTCGCCCCGGGGGTCTCCGCCCTGGATCATGAAGTTCGGTATGACCCGATGAAATTTAAGCCCGTTGTAAAAGCCCGAGTTCGCCAGCTTTTCAAAGTTCTTTACAGTGTTCGGGGCCTCTTTGTCGAAGAGGACCAGTTCTATGTTGCCCTTATCCGTTTCGATGATAGCCTTTTTCATAATATCAACACGAAAAGGTAAAGCTCATACTATTTAAAATTACCATCATACTGGCAGGCAGACGGTTGCAGAAGCGTTTTAAAGGTAAATGGTATATGAAAACGGGGTAGAGCATGAAGCGTCAGGCATCACTATTACTGGTCATACTATTGCTACTCCTGTCGGCGGCTCCGGCGCTGGCGCAGACATCTGCGGATACCACGATACCCGCCGCTGCCTTCTCTCATAATACCCTTGACGTTACCATTGATCCCACTTACTTTAATTTTACCGACTCTCACGCCGGCCGGACCCTTTCCATCAACGTTAAAAATCCCTCGGACAGCCACATGGACGTGTACGTTACGCTGTACCAGAACCAGCAGTGGAACGTGGTCAGTAAGCTCGGGAGCATAGATGCAGGGGCGAGTAAGACGTTCAGCTATCCGGTGGATTTTAATTACACCGGCAAGAGCATAGAGCTCGACAGGTTCGGCATAGCGGGAAAAACCGCACAGGGATATCTCGGGTCCGTTTTTACCATCACCGAAAACTGGTCCTCTTACGAGGACACGCTCAAATCTTCGCTATCGTTCTTCGGCGTACTTTCCGCCTGCGTGCTGCTGGGCGTATTGATCATTATACTGGCGGGCGTGCTATCGATGGCGAACCGGATGAAGTACAACGGCGAGGCCGGAGAATACACGCTGAGGACGCTGTTTTTCCCTATGATAAAAATGCGCCCCTGGGCAGAGCGCATCGCCGATATTATCATCAATCCGTTCTTCTGGCTCATCGAGCTAGGGCTTGGCACTGTGCTCATCGCTCTCATACTCTGGTTCTCCCTTCATGACATCCGCCCGGATATCGGCATACTCGTATTCGCCGTGGGAGGCGTGGCCGCCATATTCATGCCCGTTGTTTTTTTGGTCGTCGGGTGGCTTGCCGACTACTACGAGCGCGAGCCGTTCCGCTTTATCGTAGGCATGTTCATGTGGGGCGTACTGGCGACCTTTTTCGCGTTCTTTATCAATACCACGATCTCCCTGGTACTCGCCTTAATATTGAGCGCGGGGGCGGCGGAGCTTCTCATCGCCGTCATCGTGGCTCCGCTGGTGGAGGAAACTTCCAAAGGCCTGGGCCTACTGATATTGTCGGGCCATCACGAGTTTAACGGCGTGTTCGACGGTATTTTATACGGTTTCGCCATCGGCATGGGGTTCGCCTTTATCGAGAACTGGCTATATTTCGCCACCAACGCGAGCCCGGTCGTCGTCGGAGGCCTGGGCGACTGGACATATAATATCCTGTACCGGTCTTTACTATGCTCGCTGGCCCACGGGTCCTTTACTGCGGCCACCGGCGGTGTCATCGGGTACATAAAGGTAAGGAGAAATAACAGGGGCTTTGAAGGGCTGGGCTTTTTCCTGGGCCTGCCCATTGCCGTTTTGCTACATGGCACGTTCAACTTGACGGCGGTCATAGACTCGATCATGCAGACGGCCTTCGGCGTCCCCGTGCCCATTTTCGACCCCTTGTTGACCATCGTGGTAACCGTAATATACATATGCCTTGGCATATATCTTCAATTAAAAATTAAAAACAAGCCTAAAAATAATAAATCAAATGAGGTGAATAAGAATGCCGACGAGCAAGAAACAGATGGAAAAGCTGAAGAAAGTTAAGCAGGCGAAGGCCGAAGAGCTGTCAAAGGCAGCCGCATCAGGCAGCGCCGCCGCAAAGAAGAAGCTGAAGAAGATCGAGAAGAAGTTAAAGTAATAACACTTCTATCATTTTTCATTTTATCAATAGAAACATCTATCTTTTTTTAGCAGAACCGAATTATAGTATAAATAGCGTTTATCAGGACGAACATGCTCACAACACTATCCGATGAATCTCTTAAAGCCATCGAGGGCACGACTCCGAAGCAGGCACTGAGCGACATCAGGGACGCAGTGGACCATTATACCCAGGACAAGGAGCAGGAAAGCAACGAATCCGCCCCACTCATTACGCCTGAACAGCGTAAAAAGCTGGAGCTGAAGCTACACAGGATGCTGGTGTGGGTCGGCGTGCTTACGCCATTCGAGTTCGAGCTGGGCGGCAAAAAGGTGCCGCTGCACGACATCGTGTGGGACCTGCTGGCAAAGGATTGCCTCTCCGACGATGAAAAAGAATACGTAAGCAAGTTGATCTATAAGCTACAAGCCCATGAGAAAATAGACGAAGAAGTCCTGCACAATAACAGGCTCACCATAGACGAGGCGGAAGACATATTCCACGAGGCATCCGGGCTGTTGAGGGCGATCTTGAGCCTGAAGACGTTAGTCGGCCAGAAGGATGTATGCACCATCAGGCGCAGTACCAACAAGCGCAGGCTTGAAGATGCTAATTACTGGCTCAGTTTTTTAAGGCAAATAACCTAAAAAAAGGATCAGGCTTCATGCCTGACCTCGTCTTTTTTCATGATCTCGTCGGGGTGAGCGTGCACGTCGCCGGTCATGAACGTCATCATGTTGCCTTCCTTGGTCTTCATGACGAGAGCGCCGTCCTCGCTAATATCGACGGAATGGCCTTCGTACAGCTTGTCCTGGTCTTTTACAATGATGTGGCCGCCCAGCGCGTAGGTGAGCTGCTTGTATTCGTCCAGAATGACGGAATACTGGCCATCGTTGAAGTTCTGGTATTGCCGCTCGAACTCGACCAGCAGCGCATCGATGAAGTCCTTGCGGGACACTGTCCTGCCCAGCTCCTCTTTTATAGACGTAGCGGTCTTTTGTATTTTTTGCGGGAAGGAAAGCCGCTCTACGTTCACGTTGATGCCGAAGCCCAGGACGATGTACTTGATGCTGTTGACGTCCATGGCCATGTCGGTGAGAATGCCGCATACTTTGCGGCCGCCGATGAGAATGTCGTTGGGCCAATTAATTTTAGCGTCCAGGCCGTAGAGATCACGTATCGTCTTGCACACGGCCGATGCCGCTGCGAGCGTAATTTTCGTGGCGTCCCGGGGCTGCGCCTTGGGCCTCAAAATGAGCGAAAAACAGACACCGCCGAACGGAGATATCCATTCCCGCCCTATGCGGCCTTTCACTCCTCCGCTCTGCGTCTCGGCCAGCACCATGGCGCCCTCTTCGGCGCCCCCCGCTGCCATTTCCTTGGCTATGCGGTTCGTCGAGGCCACTTCCTCGAAGTAGTGTATCTTGTGGCCCATGACCTTCGTCTTCAGGCCTTTCCTGATTTCCTTCGGGATGAGCTTGTCCTCGTTTAAAATATTCTTAGGGATGAAGCTCGTGCTGTAATCGCCCTTGCGGAAGTACGCGTTAAACAGGATCATCTTGTGGAACGGTATCGTCGTTTTTACGCCCTCTACGACGTACTCGTCCAGCGCCCTGCGCATGCGGTTAATGGCGCCCATTCTTGTCGAGTCCCAGACAATTAGCTTGGCGACCATGGAATCATAGTAAGGAGGTATCTCATAGCCCGTATAGGAGCAGCCGTCGATGCGTACTCCCGGGCCTCCCGGCGTCATGTAGGTCGTGATCTTGCCGGGCGACGGGAAGAAGTTCTCCTGAGGGTCCTCCGCATTAATACGACACTCTATTGCATGGCCGTTGATCTTGATATCGCTCTGCTTATAGGATAATTCCTCGCCCGAGGCTATCTTTAGCTGTTCCTTCACCAGGTCCATTCCCGTGACGAGCTCAGTCACCGGGTGCTCCACCTGGATGCGCGTGTTCACTTCCATGAAGTAAAAGTTACCGTACTTGTCCAGTAAAAACTCAAAGGTGCCGGCGTTCTCGTACTTTACGGCTTTGGCACCCTGGATTGCGGCGTTGCCCATGGTTTCTCGCAGTACGGTCGTCATCTTCGGGGACGGCGCCTCTTCCAGCAGCTTTTGGTGGCGGCGTTGTATGGAGCAGTCCCTCTCGCCCAGGTGGACCACGTTGCCGCTCTTATCGGCCAGGATCTGGAATTCTATGTGCCTCGGGTCTTCCAGGTATTTTTCGAGGTATACATCGCCATTATTGAAGAACGCCTCCGCCTCACGACGGGCGCTCTCCAGGGCGTCGGGTATGTCGGCGTCCGAAAACACCAAACGCATGCCCCTGCCGCCCCCGCCTCCTGCGGCCTTGATAATGCAGGGATATCCGAAGCGGTTGGCCAGCTCGATGGCCTCGTCCGCATCCCTTATGGTGCCCGGGGAGCCGGGAATGAGCGGTAAGCCCGCCTTCTTCATGGTATTGCGGGCAACGGTCTTGTCGCCCAGCTTTTTTATTACGGATGCGGACGGTCCTATAAAAGTAATGCCGGCCTTTCTGGCAGCCTCGGCGAACGGCGCGTTCTCGGATAAAAAGCCATATCCCGGGTGAATGGCGTCGCTGCCTGAATCCAGGGCGACTTCCAGCAGGGCGTCCACGTTTAGGTAGCTGCTCTTCGCCGGCGGCGGGCCGATGCAATAGGCCTCGTCCGCATATTTGACGTGCAGAGACTTTGCGTCGGCCTCGGAATAGACGGCCACCGTCGATATGCCCAGCTCTTTACACGCCCGGATGATCCGGAGCGCGATCTCGCCCCGGTTTGCGATAATGACCTTGTTGAACATTTTTTCACTCAATTACGGCGAGTACGGCGTTCGCGTCCACGTTCTTGCCCTTTATGGCATAGACGGCCTTCACGGTGCCCGAGCTGTGGGCCACGATGTCGTTCTCCATCTTCATGGCCTCGAGCACGGCGATCACGTCGCCTTTCTTGACGCTGTCGCCCACCTTAACGTTGACCTTGAGGATGGTGCCCTGCATCGGGCTGGTCACGGCGCCGCCGTTCAGCGAGCTTTCTTCAATGGGGGCCTTTTCCAGCGGCTTGATCTCCAGCAAAGGCGCAGACGACGGAGCGTCGAGCGCTTCTATCTTTATTTCCTTGACCTCGCCGTCCATCTCTATTAAAAAGCGGCGGGCGTTAGTGCCGAGCTTAGACTTCTTAGGGGCTACGGCTTTAGGTGCCAGCGATTCGGCCTTGATCTCGCCCTTGAGGAATTGCCCGGCGATCTGCGGGTATAGCGCATAAGTTAAATAATCCTCTTCGGCGATCTTTTTAAGCCCTAGTGCGTCTACCGTCTTTATGACTTCGGGCATCTCCGGCTTTAGCAGGTCGGCGGGACGGACCGTGATGGGCTGCTCGTCGCCGATGATCATCTTCCGTATCTTAGGATCGACCGGCGCCGGCGACTTACCATATAGGCCTTTCACGTAATCCTTGACTTCTTTGGGTACTACCTTGTACCGCTCGCCCATGACCACGTTGAGCACGGCCTGGGTGCCGACTATTTGAGAGGTCGGCGTTACCAGGGGAGGATATCCAAGCTCCCTGCGCACGACGGGCACTTCTTTTAGGACGGCGTCGTACAGGTCCATCTTGTTCTGTTGTTTGAGCTGTGAGACTAAGTTAGAGAGCATGCCGCCGGGTATCTGGTAGATGAGCACGTTGACATCCACACGCTCCAGTATGGGGTCGATGAGGGCGTCGTACTTCTCCCTTACTTTTAAAAAGAATTCCGCGATCTCAGCCAGTAATTTTAGGTCCAGGCCCGTATCGTATCGGGTGCCCTGGAGGGCACCGACGATAGATTCAGTGGCGGGTTGTGAGGTGCCGAAGCTGAAGGGGGACATTGCCGTATCCAGGATGTCCACGCCCGCTTCCACGGCCGCGTAATAGCTCATTGGCGCTATGCCGTTGGTGCAGTGGCAATGCAAGTCAACCGGCAGGCCGACTTCTTTCTTCAGGCGTGTTACCAGCTCGAAGGCGGGCTGGGGCAGTATGAGCCCTGCCATGTCTTTGACGCAAATAGAATCACAGCCAAGGTCCGCGAGCTCTTTTGCCATGTCGACGAACGTGTCGTTAGTATGAACGGGACTGACGGTATAGCAAATGGTACCCTGGACGTGGGAGCCGCATTTCTTGGCGACCTTTATCGAGGTTTCCATGTTGCGGACGTCGTTCACTGCGTCGAATATGCGGAAAATGTCTATGCCGTTCTTTGCCGAAAGCGTGACAAACTTTTCCACGACGTCGTCGGAATAGTGCCGGTAGCCCACGAGATTCTGGCCCCGGAGAAGCATCTGGATGGGAGTAGTCTTCGCGGCTTTTTTGATCAGACGAAGCCGTTCCCACGGGTCCTCGTTCAGGAACCGTATGCACGAGTCAAAGGTCGCGCCGCCCCATGCCTCTAAGGAGAAAAAGCCTACCCGGTCCAGCTTCTCGACGATGGGGAGCATATCCTCTGTCCTCATCCTCGTTGCCGCCAGCGACTGGTGGGCGTCTCGTAGAATCGTATCCGTTATCTTTACCATGACCTATTCCTCACGGGTCTATTTACTACCATTATAAATTATGATAATTGCGTTACGGTATTTTTATGGTTATATGATATAAGATTAACGCTTTTAACCGGTTGGTTCACCGGTTCTTTTTATTCACTAAGAATAAGGCTGTGCAAACGGCGGTAATGGCTAATGCGTAACCCATTCCCGGCGTAGGCTTTGTGGTCGGGGTCGGCGTGTGTGAAGGCACCGTTGTCGGCGTGGCTGTAGGCCATGGCTCCGAAGTGGGCGTCAACGTGGTTGGATTCGACGTAACGGTCGGCGTGGCGGTCGGAGGTACTGTCAGGCTCGCGACGATGTAATTGCTCTTGATCATCGTATCCTCGCCGTGTAGATTTTTCACCGTCAGGCTGACCGTGTAGTTTCCCGGCTTTGTGTATATGTGAGGAGGATCGATCATGTCGGAGACGCTGCCGTCGCCGAAATCCCAGTGCCACGAGACCGTATAATCCTTACTCTGGTCCGTGAACTGTATCGGGAGAGGCGCTATCCCGGACGTGGAATCTGAAGTGAAATTGGCCAGCGGCCTGTCCAGCGGCACTTCCACCAGCGGGTCATGGTCTCCGCTGTTCGCCGCGAGCATGACGGACGAATCCAGGATACCGTCGTTATTAGCGTCCGAGCCCTGGAGGTTGCCCCAGTAGTTACCTAAATAGTTCGAGAATTGCTTCCCGCCATAGCCATAGGTTATGGGGATAGAAGAGTTCCAGTTATTCCAGAGCGCATTTGCCAGGCCGTTGGCCCCGGCATTCGCCTCGATATCGTTCATGTAGACCACGTTCGAGGCGCTTTGGCCGGTGATCGAAATGCCGTAGTTATTATTTGTGACCGTGTTCAGGTACAGCGTATTCCCGACAGAGTCGCCGAGGTAGATGCCGTTATTGTGATTGCCGGTGACGGTGTTATTCATGATATTGCAGCCGTGCGCGCTGGTGAGCGATATACCGTAGTCGTTATCGGCGACGACATTATCAACGACGCCGACGCTGCCGCAATCGTGTACGCTGATGCCTGTGCCGGCATCCGATACCCGGAATCCCTGCACGATGGCGTTATCCGCCGAAATATCGATGCCCGTGCCCGAGGCGACGCTAATCAGCGGCCACCCGTTGCCCAGCAGCGTAATCTTTTTGTTGATCATCACGTTTTCGTGATACGTGCCGCTGTCCACCGTTATGGTATCGCCGTCGCTGGCGTTGGCGATTGCCGCATTGATGGTCGGATAATTGCCGGGAACAGCGTAAGTGGCCGCCAGAGAATATGACGGCAGGGCTATCATCGCTATCAGTGCCAGCGTTAACGCTATGGCATATGGCCTAAATCGTATCGACATGTCGCACCCGGTATTAGAATATCCACTACGACCGGCCATAATTTAAGCATTGTGCAATAGGGAAAATATACATACTTTTTACGGATATATGAAAAAAGGTACTACCATGGTGAAATCCTGCATCTTATATTTTTCACAGACCGGCAATACCGAGAAGATAGCCTATACCATTGCCGGCCGCTTCCAGAGTGAGGGTCTCGAGACCATTACGCTTCACATCGACGATGCCGATGATTTTGCCGAGGCATATGAGGACGCGGATATTTTAGGCATAGGATTTCCGACGTTTTTCGGGTACCCGCCGCCGCACATCATGGAATTTTTAAATGACCTCAAGGGAAAAGGCAAGAGCGCCTTTGTTTTTACCACCTACGGGGGATGTACCGCAGGCGATAGCCTCTACGACGCGGCAAAAGCCATGGCGGACAACGGATATCGCGTGCTGGGCGGGCTAAAGATCGAGGGCTTTGATAATTACCCCCAGAGCATATGGCTGAAGATCAACGAGGGCAGGCCTAACGACATGGACATGGCTAAAGCCGAGGAATTCGCCACGCAGGTAATAAAAGCATATAAAGATAAAAAAGCCCTGGATACCGAAGCCCTGAAAAGCACGAACAGTTTCTTTGTCAAGCATCGAAACGACCCGAGAAAAAAGACCGTGGGTGCCATGCGCAAGAAAATAGAAGGCAAGGTCATCTTTAGCAAGGACCTATGTCTTTTTTGCGAGACCTGTAAGAAGTCCTGCCCCACGAAAAGCATCACCACCGGCGAGGCCTTTCCTGAATTTAGCTGGAAGTGCATCGACGGCATGCGGTGTTACCAGTGTGTCCGAGTATGCCCCGGTAAAGCGCTCCTCTACGAGCAGCCTGTATCGGACAAGGTCTATAAGAAATACCTCTCGAGCATCGCCGACACTCCTGAAGAAAAGGACCGGGTGTACCTCGTAGCGTAGATTTATTGTCTGCGGCGGCGTGTTAGGTGTATATGCTCATGGAGATCACTAATTTAACTTTTTATTCCATAGCCGTCATGTTCTTTTTCGGCTTCTTGCTGCTTTTCGTCATTTATTATTTTACTTCTCCGCTCTACACTATTTATGGGGATAAAAAGTCGAGGCTGTACTACAGCCTGATCAACTCGTTCTACTTTTCGCTGCTGCTGACCATACTCTTCTCGGTATTGACGATATTCTCTAGCAGCATCGGAATGATCGCCTCGCTCGTTATCTGCGGCCTGGCCATACTGATAGGGACGGCCCTGCAGGCGTACATCATTGCGGAGCTGTTAAAGCGGAATGTCATAAAAATGCGGCAGAAGCGCCGCGTCATGAAGCAAAATAAATAAGGCTATATTTCAAGCGTCATATCGTCGAACGCGACCGTAAGGTTTTCGATCTGTCCCGCCATGCGTTCCCGGACCTCTTTCCTGGCCTCGAGCGTGTCATAGAGGTGCGCATTAAAGTGCGTCAACGCGACCCGCTTCGCCCCCGACTTTTTTGCCACGTACAGTGCATCTTCGGGGTTCATGTGAGGCCATAGGCGGCTATGCTCGCCGGAGAGCTCGGAACACTCGGTAATGAGCAGGTCGGCGTCTTTGCCCAGCGTGATCAGGTTATCGCAGATGCCCGTATCCGTGCAGTAGGCGACGGTCTTTCCCTCCAGGCTAAAGCGAAAGCCCATGCAAGGGTCGGAGTGTATTAGGAACCTGCAATCCTCAAGGAACGGCACCAGAGCGCGGTCCCGCGGCACTTCATGCACTTCTACGGGAAAAGGCCCCATGCCCAGCGGCACGGTATATGGCTTTCTGATGATGTCGCCGAGGATCTTTTCAGTGCCCTCCATGCCGAAGATCCGGAGCCCCCGGGGCAGCCTGAGCTTGACTATGGTATGCAGGCCTTCGATGTGGTCCAAATGAAAATGGCTCAGAAAAAGGTATACGGGCTTTTTGTCGTGTATGTACCGGTCGAGCTTGTGTATGCCGTTGCCCGCGTCGAGCACCAGGTACATATCGTCGGTCTCCAGGAGCGTGCATATCGTGTTGCCTGTGGTGGAATCGAACCACCCGTTAGTCCCGAGGAACGTGACCTTCATATCAATACCCATGAGGTAATGGCCGACATACAATATAAGGATGTTTTAGGAAATATTACCTAAGGCGGCGAAGCCACTTCTTTTTCTAAATAGCTTAAACGCCTGTCGGCGAATTCCGATAGGACGCCGTATTCGGCTTTCCAGTTCCGTATGAACGCCTGGTACGATTCGACCGCTTCGGCGGGCTTCCCGGATTCTTCCAGCGCCAGCCCCATGTCAAAATAGGCCAGCCCCAGTTCCGGGCTGATGCGCAGCGCCTCTTTGTATTCGGATATCGCCCAGTCAGTCTTTTTTAAGATGGCGAGCGTTTTTCCGAGACAATAATGGGCGTCCGCGAATCCCGGGTTGAGCCTGATGGCTTCCGCAAATTCTTTTAGCGCCGAGTCGTGGTCATCTTTAATGCTGAGCGCCAGCGCTTTATTGAAATGAAGCTCCGGGTCGTCGCCCTTGATCTTCAGGCCTTTATCGTATTCCGCAATGGCCCTGTCCAGCATGCCATTGTGCGCCAGCAGGGCGCCGATATTATTATATGCCTGGTATAGGCCCGGTAATAAGCGTAATGACTCGCGGAACTCGGCCATGGAGTCCACCAGGTCGTCCTTATTAGCGTACTCTACGCCCTTGTTGTAGTGCTCCAGCGCCTTTCTCTCCTTGATCCCGCCTACCACCACGAGCTCGTTCCTCGCGTGGTCGATCAGGCCTTTGTTCGTCAGCATGAGGGCAAGGTTGTAGTGCGCTTTGACGTAGTCCGGCTTATAGCGTGCCGCCCTGTCGTATTCTTTAATGGCGTCGTCTATCATGCCCATTTTAGCAAAAGTGACGCCCAAATTAAAATGAGCTTCGGCGAACGAAGGCCGCAGCTTGATGGCAGCGATGAACGACTCCATGGCGTCGTCGAGCCTGCCCAGCCGTATGAGCACGACCCCGAGGTCGTAGTGTGCGTCCGGGTCTTTCGGCTTCATAGCTATGGCTTTATTTAGCTCGACCGCGGCGCCTGCAAAGTCTCTGCAGATGATGAGCGTGCTGGCTTTTTCAAAATGATACTCAGGCCCTTCGCCTCTATCGCGGGACGAAAAGCTACTTACCATTAGCCCCTTCGGTATTAGTCCCACAATATTTTTTATATTTTCCATTATGCCCCCTTAATGCCCTGCATGTTACGCATGACATGCGATTGTTCCCCTGGTTCAATCAAAATATAACGGCATACATAATTAATCTACCTGTGGTGGGTTTTTGTGTTGGAAAAAATAATATTATAATATCTATTATCGAGAAAATATTGTTCTTTAAACTATCATAATAGTTCATAATACTGTATGATTGTTACCAAAAATATACAAAAATAGTTAAAATTAGTTGTGTGGCTTTTTCATTTCCTCGAGGCTTGCGCCCTCATCGTCCGCGTTAAAGAAGTACTTCCGGGAGGAATATTTCGAGTCCCTGAGCTTTTTGATCTGTATGACGTCCCTGGGCTCGTCGTCTATGTCTACCTTGCTGATCCAGATGACCCCGTCGACGATGTGCTCCAGCGCCTTCACGAGTTCCGGCTTGTGCGCCCCCGAGTGGATGGTATATAGCGTCGTTGTCCCGTAATTTTTTTGTATGGCCATCTGGTGATGAATATAATTTAATATGGAGCGCTCCGAATCGCTGGCCAGTATGAGCGTGGTCAGCGAGTCTACCATGCCTCGTAAATTGTTATACGGCTTAATCTCCGATGTTGCGTCCTTGACGACGTTGTGTACTTCTGTTATGTTGGCGAGGTCGTGGCATACGTATTTCCATTTTGAGGTGAATTCGCCCCATCCGAACGCGTCGGTGAAGCCGTCTATGATGATGAGCTGGTCGTTGTTTATGTGTTCTTCGGGCTCGAGCCCGAACGTGTTTAGCGAGTTTACGATGGCCTGCGGCGGGTGTTCCATGTTGAATATGTAGCAGTATTCGTTATTTAGCAGCCCCTCTGCAATGAATTTGCTTTGTAGTATGTGTGATTTTGCGCCCGTGTCCTCTTCGATGAGTACCAGTGATCCCCTGGGTATTCCCCCGTCTAGCGCATCGTCCAGGTCCTGGATGCCGAACTTCGCCCTGTTCTTTATCTCGGTCATAGTGTCCACGTCAATATCTACATCAATATACCTTACATGAGAGCATTCTATAGTAATAACTATTTCGAGAAGAATAACGACGTAAAGAATAACGACGAGAAGAATAACGATGGTTTGGAAACCTTCTTTTTGTTACTAAGACTAAAGGGGGACTTCGCTTCGCCCCCTCGTGGACCCCCGAATATCCATTGCCTCTGAAGAGGCAAACGAAAAGAAAAACGAACCATATTGGTTGCGACGCTTAACCTTAACAACGTTAGAAATGTACGCGGTCGTCGAGGCGTTTTGGGCTTCAGTCCGCATCAGCGGATGCTGCGCCGCGCGTAGCGCTCTTGGATAATGGCGGGGTAATGAGCATTTATCCCCGAAGGGGTAAAATGCTGCTTAGGGCTTGCGAAGAAGCACGGCGCAACAGCGCCCGTGCGACGAGGGTGCAAGCCCGACCCCGACATCGCAGCACCCAAAACACCGAGTAGCCCGGCAACAGCCGGGCGTCGACCCGCGAAGAAGAAATAAAAGTACTGCTTTAAACCCAAATATTACTCGCTGCCGCCCGTGAAGTGTAAAACCAATTACCGCTCTATGACCATGTACTGATAGAACACAATGTTTATATGGCTCTGGCGTGCTCTTTCCATACTGTATATTGTTTAGGTGGGGACAAACACGAAAAAATCATCAGGCATCATACTGGCGGCAACAATTATCACGATCATAGCCTCCTGCAGTGGATGCGTATATTTAGACAACCTGCTACAGCCCGACCCGACAGTGGTGCCGACTGTAGTGACCATTACGCCAGCGCCAAAGCCTACGGTAACCCCGGCGCCGACAATTGTCGTCCCGCAGAAAAGCGGCGACGTCAAGATCATGCCGGTCGGGGAAAACGGCATCGTCCCCGGTAGTTTTGGCTTCGTCAAAGATTCGGAGCATCAACATGAAAATTTCTCGGTCCTCCTGGCCAATGACGGATTAACTGACGCAAAAAACATCGTATTGACGCTGACCGAAACGGACGCTCACGGTGGCAACGAGGTAATACAGCAACAATACAAGATCGGCGATATGCGAAGCGGCGAACGCAAGATCTACGAAATAGTGACGGTCGATCATCCGCTCGCGTCCTCGGTCTTAATAAAGGTCAGCCTAACGTGGGGAGTGGACGGCGAGTTTTCCAACCCTCTAACGTTCATCAACACAGCAAAATCGATATGGATGTAAAGTACGTCGGCATAGACCTGGCTGCGCTACCTAAGAACTCTACAGGCACTGCCATATACGACAACTCGGGCTTTCGCTGCTCGACGTTACACGATGACCGGGAGATCATCGACCTGATATTACAAGAACGACCGCCGGTGGTGGCCATCGATGCGCCGCTGTCGCTCCCGTACGGTCGCTGCTGTTTTAACGATGACTGCTGCGGCCTCAGAAAGATCAGGGTCTGCGACCGCATGGTCATTTCCATGGGCTACCGCCTCTTTCCTCCCGGGTTCTCATTCATGAAGCAGCTTACGCTCAGGGGTATCGCCCTGAAGAAAACGCTCGATAAAGAGGGATTAAAAGTCATAGAAGTACATCCCCGCACCAGCATGCGTATCCTGCATCTCGAAGGCTTTCGAGAGGCGAAGAACGAACACGAGCGGGACGCGTGCGCCGCGGCGCTGACTGCATCCCTCTACCATGAGGGAAAATGCAGGGACATCGCCGGGCCTGACGGCACCATCGTGTTACCGATGTAAAACGCCATAATGCACCTCGAAAAGGCCCTGGCATTTTAAAAATATCTATATAAACGGCTTCAAAGCATACGGCGACTATTTTATTGGCAATATAACAGATAATAAAGGTAAATACTACCGCTTTGCTGCCGGCAAACCCTTTTATATTATATAAAGAAACCTCTAAAAAGGAATAGGTATTTATGCGATACGGTTTATCGATTACGACGGGTGCTCTATCTATTATGGCCGGCACAGCGAGCATGGAAAAACTACATGTTGAAGTTAAGCCCATCGTAAAATCCTCAAAGATCTCTGTTATTATTCCCACGATGAACGAGCCTGCCATCAGCAAGGTCATCGACGACGTACGAAAGGCGCTCAAGCATTTTGACCTGGAGGTCATCGTGGTCGATAAATCGGCCGACGAGACCCCGAAGAAGGCCAAAAAGGCCGGCGCTATCGTGATAGGCCAGGAAGAAAGCGGCTACGGCAACGCCTACATGACCGGCTTCGGTACCCTGACCACGAACACCGACATAGTCGTCATGATGGACGGCGACAATACCTACGACGCCTATGAAATACCGATGCTGGTAGACCCGATCATCAACGGCCATGCGGACTTATCACTGGGGAACAGGTTCGCCCATATGGAGGCCGGCGCGATGAACGCCCGAAACAGGCTCGGGAACCACGTTATTACGGCGGTCATCAACCGTCTCTACAAGCTCCGGCTGAAGGACTCCCAGACCGGCTTCAGGGCCATCAGAAAGTCGGCACTGGACACGCTGGAAATGATCGACGACGGCATGCCGTTCGCCAGCGAGATGATCATCGACGCGAGAAAAAAATCTATGAGCATCGTAGAAGTACCGGTGTCTTACCGGCAGCGTATCGGGGAGGCAAAGCTAAAAGCCTATAAGGACGGCCCGCTCATTCTAACCTTGATCATCCGCATGGTAAGAGACTATAACCCGTTCGCGATATTTTTATCAGTAGGCTCACTGATGATACTGGGCTCAATACTGACCGGCGGGTACGTGGTCTACGAATGGCTCAGCAACGGGATCATCACTCACCTGGCATTGACTATTCTATCGGCCATGCTGTTCATGGGCGGCGTCCAGGTCATATCCTTCGGGCTGCTGGCGGACATCATACTCACGGCGCTCCGTAAGAAGCGTTGATACACATGAGGATCGCCTTCGTCACCGACGTCATCTATCCCTACATCAAGGGCGGCGCTGAGAAGCGCTTCTACGAATTTTCACTGAGGCTCCGGGACGCGGGGAACGAGGTGCACGTCTACGGCATCAAGTGGTGGGACGGGCCTTCTCTTTTAGTAAAAGACGGCATCACCTACCACGGGGTTTGCCGGCCTAAAAAACTCTATGAGGGCGGCGGCCGCCGCTCGATATTCGAGGCGCTGGTCTTCGGGATATCGATGATCGTGCCCCTGCTCAAGGAAAGATTTGACGTCATCGACTGCAACCAGCACCCGTATTTCTCCATATTTTCTTGCAAGCTGGCCTCGATGCTGCGAGGCGGAACGCTTTACGTGACGTGGCATGAAGTATGGGGGAACTACTGGTATGAGTACATGGGCCGGCCCGGCCTCTTCGGCAAGCTCATAGAAAAAATAGCCGTCCGTGTCCCGGACCGCATCATAGCCGTCTCCTCCCGGACAGCCGCCGACCTGGAGTCGCTGGGCGTTAAAAAAGACAGGATACTGATCGTGCCTAACGGCTTTTCCTACGCGGCCATTAATAAAATACCGGCGGCGGGCGAGCCATATGACGTCGTGTTCGCCGGGAGGCTTATCAAGGACAAGCACGTGGACATTCTCATCAAGGCCTGCGCCGCGGCGTCCCTTTCGATGCCGATGAGCGTGCTGATCATAGGCGACGGCCCCGAGCGCGGGTCTCTCGAGGCGCTGGCCGCCACGCTCAAGACGAATGCCCGGATACGATTTACCGGCGCCGTGGACGAATCTTTCCTGATCTCCTCGGTCAAGTCGGCCCGTGTTTTTATTTTACCTTCGACCAGGGAGGGGTTCAGCATCGGCACAGTAGAGGCGCTGGCATGCGGAGTGCCCGTCATTACGGTGAACGGGGATCAAAATGCTGCCCGCGAGCTCATTGAGAACGGCGTCAACGGCCTTGTGGTAGGGCTGAGCGAGGAAGAGCTGAGCGGCGCCATAGTAAAATTGCTGGGCGACGAGGGCGAAAGAAAACGAATGGCCGCCCGATGCGCTATTTCTATTGGCCGCTATGACTGGGACGTACTGAATAAAAGCCTCCTCGAGTGCTACGTGAAATGACGTCCGGCTATAGATAATATATATATACTTGTTTTAGGAAAGGTACTGTAAATCGATAGCCTGAGGTAATCGTATTGATCAGCATAGTAGTCCCCGCGTACAATGAAGAAAAGAGGATAGAGCAGACCCTCAAGGACTACAGCGAAGCCCTGCGTGCCTCGGGAAGGGACTTCGAGCTGATCGTCATCTGCGACGGCAAGGATAACACGGCGAAGCTGGCCCTGCCCTTTGCCAGGGTCATGGAATTCTCCCACAGGCTGGGAAAAGGCGGTGGCGTCCTGGAAGGGTTCAAGGCGGCCCGGGGTGACGTGATCGGGTTCACCGATGCCGATAACTCGCTCAAGGCGGATCAATTTTTACGTTTATTGGACGAGATGGACCGCACCGGCGCCGGATGCGTCATAGCGGACCGTAAGTCAAAAGAATCCATGATCCTGGAGGGACAGTACCTGTTCCGCAGGTTCGCCAGCGAAGTTTTTAATTTCATGATGTCCAGGGCTATTTTTGGCCTGCATATTCGGGACTCGCAGTGCGGCGGGAAAATATTCAAAAAGTCTTTTTTAGATCAGGTGTCGCCGCTGATGGCCTGCAAGGGCTTCGAGTTCGACGTCGAGCTGCTGTGGCGGCTGAAGAACGCCGGATGCGATATCCTAGAGCTGCCCGTGGTCTGGAAGGACGACAAGGGAAGCACGTTCAGCTTTAAGTACGTGCCCTCGATGTTCTTAAATCTGGTAAAGGTCAGGCTGGGCTTATATAAGGCCCAATGAAATATAGAAAGGAAGTTTTATCATGCACCCGCATTTGCAGCGATTACTCAAGGCTGTTACACAAAACCGGGTCCTTGCCATTATCGTTTTATTGCTGGTCCTCGCAGGGCTCGCTCAAGCCGCGATCAATGCACCCCTGCACAGGTGGGGAGACGCTTCCACCTATTATATGCAGGCATCGAGCATCGTCAACGACCACGACATCCAGTACACACGGTCCGACATACAGCGCATCATGTGGGATCCTCTGGACGACGTGCCAGCCGGCATGTACCTGATCAAGACCGTGGACGGCAGGTATTTCTTCGGCAAGGATTTTACCTACTCGCTATTCGCATCGCCATTCTTAGCCCTTGTCGGCAATAACGGCATTTTACTTTTCAACGCGCTGCTGTTATTTTGCATGATACTGATCGGGTACCTTTACCTAAAGAAGGATAACGGCAACATGGCGGCCGTATACTCGATTATTTTCTTCCTTCTCTCGGCCACATACGTTTATTTGTACTGGATGACCCCGGAGATATACGACGCGTTTTTTGATAATGCTGGGGCTCTTTATCTGGCTCATATACGTGAAGAAGTCGGACGTCAGGTATCTTGCCGTCGCATCGCTCGTCCTGGGCCTGGCCACGGTAGCGAAGACCCCGGATGCCGTCGTATTCATACCCCTGGCCATGTTCGAGCTTTATAAAAGGCGCTTTACGAACCTGATGGTCGCTTTAGGGGCTTTTGCTATTATACTGGTGATCTTCTATGGCTATTTTTACATGCAGAGCGGGACCTTATCTTTTTATGGCGGCGACAGGCTTGTATATACCAATAATTTTCCTCTGTGGGGCGGGTATGACAGCGTGAACGAGGCGGGAGCGCAGGCCTTTAGCATCAACTCCGGCGACACCATCTCCGCTCTCATCAATACCAATAACCTGAAGATAATTCCATACAACCTATTTTACTATTTCTTCGGCAGGTTCACGGGCATGCTCTGGTATTACCCATTCGCGGCCCTGGCGCTGATATCATTCTTATACCAGTGCCGGAATGTCAGTTACGTAAAAGAGCACCCCGAAAAGCTTTGCATACTGGGCGCCATCGCCCTGTATATTTTCACCTATGCTGTCCTGATCGGGGATAACTACTTCGGCGGAGGGTGGGCTGTCGGCAACAGGTATTTCTACATTTATCCCGCGTTCATTTTCCTGCTGGATAAGGTGGACCCGAAGAAGTTAGCCGTGTTCCTGGCCATAGCGCTGATCACCATCTTACCCCTGGTGTCGGACCCGATAGGCGTCTCCACTAACATAAATACGCATACGACCCAATTTCCCTTCACGTATTTCCCGCTGGAACTAAGCCAGCTGGGAAATTTGCCGATGTGGGGCCAAAGCTTACAGGACGGCTATGGCAACTCTTTCACGGTATACCAGGCCCATGCGGAAATATACAACGGCACTCTCATGGTCGCGCAGTCCGACATACTATTACTGTCGGGCAAGCCGATCCAGCACCTTGACCTATCATTGTACTCCGATTTCAGCTATAACAACGGCACAGTTACCTCAAACGGGTTCGTCGAAAAGGTGCACCTGCTCGACATGGAGCTTAAGAGAGTAAAGCTCACCGACCTGAAGCCCATCTACTCCGACTCGAGGCAATACGTCTATGAAGTGAATGTGGCATTCGAATAGCCCGGCATTCCGGAACATATAACTATA
The DNA here is from genome assembly GCA_963780625.1 of uncultured Methanocellaceae archaeon. Taxonomy (GTDB): domain Archaea; phylum Halobacteriota; class Methanocellia; order Methanocellales; family Methanocellaceae; genus Methanocella. The sequence goes on from CAWACH010000002.1 coordinate 248,795, forward strand.
GCGGGGTACCGGCCGTTGCGGCGAGCCTTGAAACGGCGGCTCAATAAGCTTATTTACCATGCCGTCATTTCTTCAAAAGGTGTGAGCTTGAAGTTCTGCATAATACTGGGCACCAGGCCCGAGATCATTAAAATGAGCCCCATTATTAGGAAGTGCGAGAAGGACGGCCTGGACTATTTCATGATACACACCGGCCAGCATTACTCTTACGAGATGGACAGGATCTTTTTTAACGAGCTGCACCTGCCCCAGCCAAAATATAACCTCGACGTGGGCTCGGGTAGCCACGGGCGCCAAACGGGAAAGATGCTCGCGGGCATCGAGGACATACTCCAGACGGAAAAGCCCGACGCGGTCTACGTCCAGGGCGATACCAATACCGTATTGGCCGGCGCCCTTGCGGCCGCCAAGCTGCACATCACAATAGGGCACGTCGAGGCCGGACTGCGCTCTTTCGACAGGAGTATGCCCGAAGAGATAAACCGGGTCATGGCCGACCACGTTTCCGACCTGCTGTTCGCCCCCACCGAAGCTTCACGGGAGCTTTTATTGAAGGAAGGCATCCCCGCGGAACGCATCTTCGTTACCGGTAACACCATCGTGGACGCGATTAAAGAAAATCTTACCATTGCCGGCGACTCCGGCATACTGGATAAGCTGGGCGTCTCTCCCCGGGCGTACATGCTATCGACCATGCACCGCCAGGAGAACGTCGACGACGAGCCAAAGCTAACGGGCATCGTTAAAGGCCTGGAGCAGGTCGCCGCGGAGTACGGCATGCCCGTCATACTGCCCGTACATCCCCGGACCAGGAAGATGATGGAGACGTTCGGCGTGCGCATACCGGACAGCATCAGGCTCATCGAGCCCATAGGCTTCATGGACTTTTTAAAGGCCGAGGCCAATGCACGGCTGGTGCTCACCGACTCCGGCGGCGTGCAGGAGGAAAGCTGCATACTGGGAGTGCCCTGTGTTACTTTAAGAGAGAACACCGAGCGCCCGGAGACCATAGAGGTCGGCGCCAACGTGCTGGCGGGATACCGCAGCGAGGACATTGTCAAAAGCGCCAGGGCCATGATGAAGAAAGGTAACGGATGGCAGAACCCGTTCGGCGACGGGCATGCGGGCGAACGGATCATCGAGATCACCGAAAAAATAAAGAAGGCTATCGATTAAGGCTCTCCAAAATGTTTATCTGATATAACCATTTGTTTAACTTAGATCACTATGAGTGGACGGGCGCTTATTACTGGCATTACCGGGCAGGACGGCTCTTATCTGGCGGAGTTGTTGTTGAAGAAAGGCTACGAGGTCTACGGGCTTGTGAGAAGGACAAGCACGGTGAACTCCTCGAGGATCGAAAATATTCTGGATAAGATCACTCTCATACAGGGCGACATGGCTGACCAGAGCTCGCTTGTCAGCGCCGTTAAACAGTCCCAGCCGGACGAGGTGTATAATCTCGCTGCGCAATCATTCGTGGGCTCTTCCTGGTCCCAGCCTATTTTTACCGGCGACGTTACTGCGCTGGGCGTTACGCGGCTGCTGGACGCAATAAGGATCAACGGCTTGAACTCTAAGTTTTATCAGGCTTCTTCCAGCGAGATGTTCGGAAAGGCGGCGGAGACGCCACAGAATGAAAGGACGCCGTTCCACCCGAGAAGCCCCTATGGGGTCGCGAAATTATACGGCCACTGGATCGCCGTGAATTATCGGGAGAGCTACGGCATGTTCGCCTGCAGCGGCATACTCTTTAACCATGAGTCGCCCCGCAGGGGCATCGAGTTCGTAACGAGGAAGATCTCGAACGGCGTCGCACGCATCTACCATGGGCTGGATTCGGAGCTGACGCTCGGCAACCTTGACGCAAAGCGGGACTGGGGATTTGCGGGCGATTACGTGGACGCCATGTGGCGCATGATGCAGCAGGATACGCCGGATGATTTTGTGATATCCACAGGGGAGACCCACACGGTGAGGGAGTTCTGCGAGATAGCCTTCGATGCCGCAGGGCTGGACTGGGAGAAGTTCGTGGAAGTAGACCCGAAGTTCCTGAGGCCGGCGGAGGTAGAACTACTGCTTGGCGACTCCGCAAAGGCACGAAAGGTCCTGGGATGGAAGCCTAAGGTATCGTTCAAGCAGCTTGTAAGCATGATGGTGCAGAGCGACATAGACCTGCTGTCGGCAAAGGACGGTAGCAAGGCGTTAACGCCTAGTACCAGGCCCCGCGGACGGCTGAAAGCGGACTGAGCATGGAGCACCTGTAACTATGTCCTGGGCTGGTAAGAGCGTCCTGATCACGGGGGCCGGCGGATTCATCGGCAAGTATCTAGTCGATGCTCTGGTAAAACAGGGTGCCGCGGTGACTGCCCTTACCATGGGCGCTCACGGCGGGCAAAGGAGCGATGTACATTGGGTCACTGGTAACATCGCCGAGCCCGGGACGCTCAAGGGCGTTTGCGATGGCATCGACGTGATATACCATTTAGCCGCTATTTCCAACGTGGCTAAAGCCATTCAGGACCCGGCTCTTACTTTTAATACGAACACTTTTGGGACGGTGAACCTGCTGGAAGAGGCACGCCGATCGGGTTCGAAAAAATTCGTTTACATCAGCAGCGCACACGTGTATGGCGCCCCGCAGTATTTACCGGTGGACGAATTGCACCCCGTCGTGCCGAGGGAGCCCTATGCGGCAAGCAAGATCGCCTCGGAAAAGATCGTCGAGGCCTATGGCAACGCGTACGGCATAGGCTATGCGATCGTCAGGCCGTTCAACGTATTTGGCCCCGGGCAGGACGAGAGCTTTTTAATTCCCGGCGTCATCGCGCAGGCGCTAAAGGGTAAAACGATCAATGTCGGTAATACGAGCCCTACCAGGGACTTCCTCTACGTGGACGATTGTGTAAGCGGCTTCCTGGCCATCGGAGACCGGGGCGCCGGGACCTATAATACGGGATCCGGCGTGGAGATACGCGTACAGGATCAGTCGAGAAGATCAGGGACCTGGTCAACCCGTCAATACCGATAGTGAGCGACGACGGGCGGAAGAGGGCAGGTAAGGTCGAGATACCCCGGATGATCGCCGATGTCACGAAGCTGAAGGGGCTGGGGTGGAGCCCGACGGTCGGGTTTGATGAAGGGATGGCCAGGACCGTGCGGGCCCGGGCTCAATGATCCTATCTTAAAATAACTTTTTTCAGCTTTGGCCTAGCCTTCATGATGGGCAGGGGCATTATCTTTCTTTGCCGTCTTGAAAAACCGGTCCGTGATCAGCGTATATATCCAGACGATAGCCGTGAATGCCAGGACGACGGCGTGTACCGCGAACCCCGATGAGACTGCCGTTAGTGCCGGCACGCCCAGGGCCACGAAGATGGCCGACCAGGCGAACTCGAACGAGCCGAAGTTACCGACACCCTGGATCGGCAGGGACACGAAAACGATGGCCAGCAGCATTCCGGAAATGGCCGTCCAGAAATCCAGGTTGAGCCCCATGCCTGCGGTCAACAAGTAATAATTCAGGGCCAGTGCCGCCCACATCAGCACAGTCAACAACAGGATCCATACGATGCTTTTTCCCGGCCTGAGGGTGGAGCAATAGTTGCATACCTGCTCTATTTTTAATTGAAAGGGCTTTAATCTCATAAAAGGCTTGAGCGAGAATAATCGAGCCGTAAACGACGAGAGCAGCCTGTTGAACCACAGGATGCCGCCGATCAGCATGACCAGCAATATGGTGCAAAGGACGATGACGGGGATGAACTTCGAGAAATATCCATGGCTGTCCCGGGCCAGGAGTAGCGAAGCGATGAACATGAGGCAAATGGCCAGTACGTCGTACAGCCTCACTATGGCAATGATGGCGGCCCCGATGCCCACCGGCACCTTCATCCGCGTCTTTGCGAGATATACGAAAGCAAGTTCTCCGGTCCTGAACGGCATGACGTTATTGGCCATGCAATGCGTACATACGATGCTGAAAATGCCGCCGATGTCCCTGGAATCCATCATGACCGCGAAACGGAGGGCCCTGGCGATGTACAGGATGATAAACAGGACTAAGGATGCGGCAAGATAAAGCAGGCTGATCGAAGAGAGCGCCGAGAATATGTCATGCAGGGACGTCAGAGTCAATAGTAATAAGACTAAAATGACTGTCGCGGGAACCATCAGCCATTGAGCCAGCCGTTTCTTGTCCATTCGAGAGTTGTTACGACCTGCTCATATAAATGCTTATATCAGCCGGCGCCATACCGAGTGCAAGACTACCACTGCGCCCATGTATATGATGGAATCTATGCTAATGATCCTGGCATTCCATGTGCTTGCCATTAGTATTTAATAGAAGATACGATTAACTTCTAGGTTGTTAATTCGGTGTTGAAATAAAACTGATAGTCTGAGGGTTCAACGGTGGATCTACCATATCTTTCAATAGTGGTCCCGGTCTATAACGAAGAAGAAAACGTTAGGCCATTATATACACAAATACGGGATACGCTCTCGTCCACAGGCATATCATACGAGATCATTTTCATCGATGACGGCTCAAAGGATAAAACGTTCGATAACATCCGTGATGTCGGGGCCGAGAACGTCAGGGTCATCAGGTTCCAGAAAAACTATGGAAAATCCGCCGCGCTATCCTGCGGGTTTAAGAGCGCGAAGGGTAAAGTCATCATTACCATGGACGGCGACCTTCAGGACGACCCCCGGGAGATACCGCGTTTTCTCGCGGAGCTGGAAAAATATGACATGGTATCCGGATGGAAATACCATCGAAAGGACCCGCTGACGAAGACCCTGCCTTCCAGGGTCTTTAATAAGCTAACGCGGTGGATCACGGGCGTCAATATACATGACTTTAATTGCGGCTATAAAGCCTATCATGAACGTGTAGCCAGGAACGTAAACCTGTACGGGGAAATGCACAGGTACATACCCGCCCTAGCGGCGTGGAAGGGCTACTCCGTGGGCGAAATAGCCGTCGATCACCGACCGAGGATGCACGGAAAGTCCAAATACGGGATGACCAGGCTCATTAAAGGCCTGCTGGACCTGATCACTGTCAAATTCTTGATCTCCTACTCCAGGAGGCCGCTGCACCTCTTCGGCGCCATCGGCTTTCTCATCAGCGCGCTCGGAGGGGCTGCCTGCCTCTACCTGCTGTATTTATGGGCCCGCGGGATCTCGATAGGGGACCGGCCTCTTTTAATGCTCGGCACTCTCCTCATTTTCATCGGCATACAGTTCATATCCATCGGCCTCATCGGCGAGCTCATCGTCAGCGGTAGAAATTACGATGAGTGGCTCATTAAAGAATGATCGATCTATTTTTACGGCCAGGCCTTCTGCCGTACTGCTTTTATATCCCGTACTCGACAATACGATAGGCTGATGTCACCAGCGATACGCCCCTGACCGAACGAACCAAATTGATATATAATACAAGAGCTAAAACACCCCAGTCTCTAGAATCGTATAATACGGCGGCGAGGCTATCAGGCATGAGGGCTGAACGCCCATAAAAAAAGCGGGGCTATATAATGATCAGTAAAAAGAACCTTCCTCCAGTAAAGGATATTATCGTCATAGTATTCATTTTCATCATGGCTTTCTTGCCTAGAGTGATATCCCTGGGCACGACCGTAACTACCGATGAGCTATTGTGGCTCAACCGCGCTCCGAACTTCATCAACGCACTACTCACTTTTAATCTGGCCGGCACATACCAGGCCGTACATCCGGGCGTGATCACGATGTGGCTGTCCGGCATCTTTTTACAATTATTTTATAACACCGGCATGAGCTTTAGTACCAAGGAGCTGATCGCCAGTTTTCCAATCGCATTGACCACGTCCCTTGGCGTCGTATGCATGTATTTCCTGCTGAAAAAGATCTTCGGGACAAACATAGCGATCCTGGGGGCCTTATTGATCGCCCTCGACCCATTCTATATTGCTAACTCAAGGGTCGTGCATCTGGATGCCATCGTGACCACGTTCATGGTCCTGGCAGCATTATCACTGCTGGTATTTTTAAAATATCAGGACAAGAGGTACTATTTGTACCTGACCGGATTATTTACCGGCCTGGCGCTCCTGGAAAAAACGCCGTCCTTATTTTTGATCCCCTACACGATACTAATAGTCGTTTTGTGGTATATACTGGAAAACGGGGCATCGTGGAAGAGCTTAAAGGCCATAGACCTAAAGGCAACTGCGATCAAGACTGCAAAGATCGTCGGCATCATACTTATTATTGCCATCGTGCTGTTCGTGATACTGTTCCCCGCCATGTGGGTTAATCCTGTCAACGTCACATCGCTGGTATTGCACGGCGCGGAAAATGCGACCGACACCCCCCACGGATCGGGATTTTATATGGGGCAGGTATCCGACGGCAGCTACGGGCCTTCTTATTATTTCACGATCCTGGTAATGAGATCGACGCCGATCGCGCTATTATTCTCGATCATCTGCGTCATAGTCCTGGCCGCCAACATCCTGAGGAAAAAATTCACTTCCATTAATAAAAACACGCTGTTTATACTGCTATTCATCGTGTTTTTCTTCCTGCAAATGACCATCGGCCAAAAAAAGTTCGACCGATATCTATTGCCGGCATTTCCCATGATGGACATAATTGCGGCCATTGGCATTTGCTATATTGCCGAGAGCCTGTTCAGGTTTATTCAAAATAAAAATTCAGGGCGCTCGTTAAAAAACGCGTAAAAGACGTGTCCGTCATCATTTTAGCCATAGCTATTATTGTGATACAGGGAGCCTTGCTGGTTCAGGTCCAGCCCTATTATCTGGCATACTTTAATCCGGCCATATTCGGCGGGCAGTCCCATACGCCCGACATAGTTTTAGTCGGATGGGGAGAAGGCTTGAACCTTGCCGCCGACTACTTAAATGCGAAGCCTAACGCGAGTAATATAGTCGTGGCGGCACAATACCATGGCTTCGCGAGCTATTATAACGGGAAGACAATAGATATGCTGAGAACGAATGGTAATATATCCGGCTCGGACTACGTCGTCTTTTACGTAAGCATGGTGCAGAGACACTGGAATTATGATCTGTGGAACGAGTATCAGAATAGAACCCCGGAAAAGGTCATCAGGATAAATGATATGGACTATTGCTGGATCTATAAGACCGATCCGAATTTCGTGACATGACCGACATTCGGGGCCGGCTCCCACGATAGGACATACTCCCTTAACTATTTATTAACCCTCAGCCTTACAAGTATCGATGGACCTGGTCGCAAGGGTACGTGATAAGATTGGAGAATACAGGGCCTATGGCTACCTGATGATCCTGTTCTTATATTCATTAATAACGCTATTAATGACCTACCCGCTCGTACTGACAGCCTTTTCAAATTACCCGGGAAGCATAGACATCTATGCATCATTATGGAGGTCCGCATACACGGGCCAATTTATCACTCAATTGATCTCGACCGGGCGATCCGGGTATACTAACTATATTTTTTACCCCGCCGGCATACAGGTAATACCATTCTTTTCGGCCTATAATCAATTTTTATCGATGGTCATGGCGCCATTGTTCGGCGATGTACTGACGATCAACATACTATACATATCCGCGTTCATCCTGAGCGCCTATGGCGCTTATTTACTGGCATACCATATTACAAAGGACAATGTCGCTTCCTTTATCTCGGGCATCGTTTTCTCCTTCGCGCCGTATCATTTTGCCCATGCGTTCGTAGGGCATTTTGGCGCCCTGACCATGCAATGGATACCTTTCTGCGCGCTTTTCCTGGTGAAGACGTTCGAGAATAAAAAGCCGGGCGACGCGATCCTTGCCGCGATATTTTTTATCCTGGTGGCGATGAGCGACCTTCAATACATGGTCTACATGGGCATGTTCGTCATACTTTTTGTCCTATACGGCACAGCCACTGGCTCGATAAAACCGGACAAAAGAACTTTTCAATTGATAATGATCTTTGGAGTCATCAGCCTGATCGGAGTGCTACCGTTCACCATCGACATGATCACCCCGGCGTTATCGGGCGATAACTATCTGGATGCCGGCAGCCAGGCAATGTATTACTCTAACGATCTCTTCAGCTTTTTCATTCCTTCATATTTACATCCGATAGTGGGAAACATAGTGACCGGTATTTTTTACAACCACTCACAGACCGGCGCTTCTACGCCATGGGAAATGACCGCTTACGCAGGCGTAGTCGTATTACTCCTATCCCTGTATGGGGCGATCTTCGCAAAAACTGCGCAGTCGAGGTTCTGGATAGTCTCAGCAGTGTTCTTCGCTCTAATGTCCCTGGGGCCTATACTGCACGTGTTGGGTACATCTACCTTTTTTAACGTGGAGATACCCATGCCATACGTCTTTATCGCCCCGTTCATACCCGGCTTGAGCGACGGCCGTACGCCCGGAAGGTTCGACGTGCTTGTAGTATTATCGCTGGCCGTTCTCACGGGGTACGGGATCTCCATTATCAATAAAAAGATCGCCTCTCGTACACCCGATCGCAAGATGATGGCACGGCTGCTCATACCGGCGGTCATCGCCATACTGATCTTATGCGAGTACCTTGTCGTGCCCTTTACGACGGTAACGGCCGAAGTGCCTTCATTCTACCATGGACTGGCTAACGATACCGCAGATTACGCGATCATGGAAATACCGGCGACCTACAATTATACGTTCGGCGTCCAGGCGCTATACTACCAGACCATTCACCATAAGTACATGGTCGGTGGCCAGGAAGCCAGGATCCCGGCGGCAAGCCAGGAATTCGAGGCAAATACGCCGTACGTCAGTCAGCTGACATACATGGCGAACGATACCGGGGATATTTTCGACCAGAACGTGACCGACATCGGCAGCTCTATCCTGCAATATTACAACATACGATATGTCATCGTTCACAGGGATTATTTAACGGAAGAGCAGCTGCGGAATGTCACCGGTTTCCTAAATGCCACCCCGGGCCTGGAAGCCGCCGAATATAGCGATGGTAACATGTCCGTATATCGTGTAATGAATTCGACGATGAAGCCATTTATGGTCCGCCAGGATGGATGGTGGGGCGTGGAAAATTCGAATAACACTTACCATAGCTGGATGCAGGAGAACGGAACGGTACTGGCCTACTCTCCTGCGGGCGGAGCGTATAGCTTAACCTTCAACGCTTCAAGCTTCCACGACGGCCGTATGATGCAGGTATTTGTGAACGGGCAAAAAATATATGAGAATACGATCCCTCCGTCGTTCACCACTGTAAAGACCGATATACAGCTTAGCGAGGGCAAAAATACCATCGCGTTCGTGTCCCCCTCAGGGACCGTCCGCCCCTCAAACATCCCCGGGCCTGGCTCGACGGACGAACGCAACATAAGCTTTGCCTTAGGAGATATCCGCATCGACCCTATGCAATAGTCGAAGGCCATGACGGATAACTTTTTCAAATAATACTTTATCTATAGCATAGTAAGACAATGTTCATAAGACTTTAAGGGGATGAGCAAATAACGAAGTCTAGGTGCCTGGTCACAGGCGGCGCAGGATTCATAGGATCTCATCTAATGGATAGGCTGCTCGACGCAGGGCATGAGGTAGTCTGCCTTGATAACTTCGACAGCTATTACGATATTAAAATTAAGGAACAAAACGTTAAGAGCCACATGTGCCGGCCCGGGCTCGAATTGATCCGGGGCAGCATCCTGGACGATGCCATCCTTAAAAGATCACTTGCGGGTGTCGACTATGTTTTCCACTGCGCTGCCAGGGCAGGCATACGGGGATCGATCAATGATCCGCTATTGGTCCACGAAGTTAACGCATCCGGGACGCTGATGGTACTGGAAGGCTCGCTTCGCGCAGGGGTTAAAAAAGTCATACAATGTTCCTCGTCTTCCGTTTATGGAAATACCCGGCGATTACCGGTCCGGGAGGACGACCCCACCCACCCGATCTCTCCCTACGGCGTATCCAAATTATGCGCGGAGAATTATTGTGAGGTCTATCGGGATATTCACGGCCTTGATACGACAATGCTAAGATATTTTACCGTTTACGGCCCGAGGATGAGGCCTGACCTGGCCATAGCTATTTTTACTGGCAAGGCGCTGGCCGGCATGGATATAAATATTTTCGGCGACGGGAACAAAAGCAGGGATTTCACGTATATCGACGATATAGTCGATGCGACGGCCGGAGCCATGTCCCGCGGCTCAGGGATATATAACATCGGCAGCGGTAATGCCATCACCATTAACGACCTTGCCCGTATGATCGTTGAATTCACGGGCAGCAGGTCCCGTATCAAGCATCATGATAAAGCGCCGGGCGACATAGAACATACGCTCGCCGATATTTCCAGAGCGAAAAAAGACCTCGAATATAGCCCTAAAGTCGATATTGCCGAAGGCATAAAGCGGTATATTCAGTCCCAAAAGTAGAGTTCAGGAAGATGGCTGACTATAATATATCTGCGTTGATAAAAACTGAAAAATTCAGGCGTAGCTTGCTCTTCGTCGTGATGGCGGCCATAACGCTGGCCATTATTTATTTACTACTGAGCCTGGTCGACGTTGAAAAGATCATCAACGAGATCGCGTCGATCAGCATCGGATATCTGCTGGCCATTTTATTTCTGGAAGGCGCCATCCTCCTGCTCGTTGCACGGCGATACCAGGCGATACTGGGCCACATGGGAAGCCGTATACGTTACAAACGCTGTCTGGCCGTGAACATGGCTACTTATCCGCTCATCGCCGTGACCCCCTCGATATCGGGAAACTTCATCAAGGTGTTCTATCTCAGGAACGAATCTTCACCGGCGATAGTTGCCGGCAGTGTGGTAACGGAAAGGCTGTTCGATATGACGGCTTTGATGGGCCTGGTGCTACTGGGGCTCATCTTTAATTTTAATCTCACCCTGTTGCTGATCATCATTGCACTGATAATAATGGGAGCCGCGTTCATTTTCGTAACAGGCTGGGCAGGCGGTAAGTTCAAGTGGCTGATCTTCCGGAAGCTCGACGAAGCGATCCGCATTATCACAGGCTTATTCAGGGACCCGCGCGCTATGTTGTCAGTAACGCTCTACTCCCTGGCCATCTGGTCCATAGCCCTGTTACAGATCTACCTGTTTTTCATGGCCCTAAATGCCAGCGTCCCCTTTTTATCCGTTATTTTCAAAATGCCCATCGCGATGCTTGTGGGCCAGATCCCCGTCACCATCGGTGGCATGGGGACCAGGGATGGGACTATGATGCAGCTCTTCGCGGGCACTGTAAGCTTTGAGCAGACCCTGGCCGTAGGCTTTTTATTCTCCATAGTCAGGTATTGGCTCCCTGCGGCGCTGGGCATTTTCTTCATGCTCTATGAGAACGGCGTGTCCATATCAAAAAAAGAAGCAGGACATTGAGCGCTTAGGGTAATAGGCCCCGGACGATGTCGCCCGTGTATATGGCGCTGGGGATGCTCTCGCACCCCGCCCAGCAGCCTTCGCAATCTTTTACCGTTTTTCGGTGCCTGCCGATCTCAGGGCTATGCCAGAGTGTCCTGAAATCATCACGGATGGCGTTGCCGACGATGGTATTATGGATCAGGCAGATCGGTATGTCGCCGTTGGGTAACAGGCGTATGTGGCTGCTTAGCTCCACGCACGGCGGGTTTGGCGATGCTCTCCCGACGATCATCCTGTTACGCATGCCCTTCAGGTAATAGCGTTTGGACAGCTTTTCGTTGAAGCTCTCCATCCTGACCCCTGACTGCATATCTTTTAATAGCCCGGACAGCTCTTCCCGGGTAAAATCAGCATTGATCCTCTCATAGCTGACCGGCAGGTGCTCTCCTTTACTATAGAGCGAAACATGGTTATCGTACCCCAGGGCCTGATAGAGGCCGATGCCATAGCTGTCACAACGCTTCCGTAGTTCTTTAGCATCCTCCCCGCCCCTACGGTCTATGATCGTCTGATCAACTCCAAGGACGAACCCGAGCCTTTTCCTGATCGACGCAAGCCTGTCCAGGGTATCCATGGCGCTTTCGAAGGCGCCGGGAACGCCTCTTATGACGTCATTGCGCTCTCCGATCGCATCGATGGAAACCTTCAGATGCACCCGCTCAGGGTGTTCCACGCTTTCCATGAAATCCACGATGCGGCCTGTCAGTATGCCGTTCGTCGTGATATGGACGATGCGAGGGGAGCTTGCTATATCGATACTGTGCAGGACATCGCCCAGGTCACTTCGGACAAAAGGTTCGCCACCCGATAGACGGACCGCATCTAGCTTTCCGATGCCTTCGAACGCCTTCCTGACGTCTGCCGGGCTCATCTCCTCCCGTCTTCCGCTCGGTTCCTCCAGATATCGCACATCACGCACCTGGCATTACATCTCCATGTGACCAGGTATGTACAAAATGACGGGCGGCAGGGTATGCCCAGGCGGTTCTTCAGGGCTGAAGCGCAGATGTTGGCGTACATCCGAATATCGCTCATAGGGCGCCTCTGGCCAGGGTGAGCTGGACTATTATGCCCGCCAGCGCGACCACGGCTGCCATGGCGATAAACGCCGGAACTGTGAAGCCCACGGACAGGCCCCAGTAACATTGATAAGGCGAGAGCCATCAGTCCCGATAATAACAACAAAGCGCTCACGGGGAGGAATATCCTCAGGGGCTTGAAACGCGTTACGACCCGGGCGATGATGGCCATGAACTTTAGGCCATCGCTCACGGGCCTGATCTTGGACTTTCCGATACGCGGATAATAGTCGATGGGCATATACTTGATACTCAGGCCATTACACAGATAGGCCAGGGTACAGGTGGTCGTGAAAGAGAATCCTCGGGGCAATATTTTAAAAAACCTGAGCATGTCGCTCTTTCTGAACATCCGCATGCCGGAGTTCACGTCGGGGATACGGTGGCCGGAAACGATGCCGGCGACCGATCGAAGGATCCATTTTCCAAGCTTACGATGTGTCGATTCTGATACTTGATGCCCGGTCCTGGCGCCGACGGCCATGTCGTATTTGTCCATATATCCCAGTAGCTCCGGTATCCTATCCACGGGATACGTACCGTCAGCATCTATTATGCAGACCAGGTCATAGCTAGATTTCAGTATTCCGTCCTTGAGCGAAGCCCCATAGCCTACGTTTATCGCATGCTTTACAATAACAAGGCCCCGGATATCCGCAAGGGCCTTAGCAGTACCATCTACGGAGCCGTCATCCACTACGATAATATGATAAGGTATGGCCGCGCCGGCCATAGCATTCCTGATGTCGGATATGGTCCGGGCTATGGCATGCTCTTCGTTGTAAGCCGGAATGACGATGGATAATCCCCTGTCCTCACGAATACTCATACTTCAGCCCCGACAGCCTTCTTTCTTTTACGCTCTTCTGTTATAGCCTTTTTTAAAATATTCTCTACCGGAGCCCGTGTCATCGATGTCATAGCGCTTTCCCTCGATCACATTACGGGCGGCCAGTATGCCCGTTTCCATGGCCGTGTCCATGTTATTATACAGGAAGCCGCCTCCCCGCCCTATAAGCTGAAGGTTTTCGAAGCCATCCAGATACGCCTTTACTATGCCGCGCCAGCGGTGATACTCCAGGTCAAATATCGGATATGCATAGCGCTCCCTGTCGACGATCACATAGTCTATGACTTCATCCCTTTTGATGAAGCCCATCCTTTCCAACCACGGTACGGTCAGCTCAAAAAGGTCGTAGTCGCCGGCATTCCAGACGGTATCGCCATACCGGCAGAAGTACTCCACAAGCAGCGACGTCTTTCCTTCCGGTGCCATTTTACTGCTGAAGTTCTTCGGCTCCATCACGCGGGCGAAGGGGACCTCCCTGTCCGGAAAATACAGCCAGTTATCGGGGAACACGCGTTCCTTATCCAGCGTGATGAAGAGCGATACGTGAGACCTGAACTGTAAATGATCGGCCGCCTCGAGCACTGCGGCCGGAGGCCGGGGCTCCATCATTTTTAGGAACTCCGTTATCGGTACCGATGACAGCACGCTGCCGGGACAGAAAGACGACTTACGGCCTTCTTCCTCCACATCTACCCTGGCGATCCTCCGGCCGTCGTGTTCTACCAGTACAGGCCGGCTATTCAGGAGGACCTCTCCATTATTTTTTATATGCTCCAGCATCGAATCGTAGACGAGCCCGATGCCCGTATCCGGGTAATAGAACCTGTTAGCCAGGTTCCGGGAGTCCACCCGCCGGCTGGAGAGAATTTTTTTAACTATTCGTCCTACCGATATGTCGAACATCCTCTCCCTTGCCCAGTCTGGCAAGATCTCAGAGCAGGGCAGGCCCCAGAACTTTTCTGTAAAATCCAGGACGAAGAGCCCCGCCAGGGTGTTGCCGAAGCTCGAGATGACCGCTTCCTCAAAGGTCGCGGGCCTTTTTGTAAAGGGGCCCTTTATCCGCTGCCAAAGGTAGTCGAGCCCGATCCTGGCCGTCACGAAGGGGCCGGCGACAAGCAGGCCTTTTCTTATTTTCGGAAAATCATACAGCTTACCCTTGATGTAAAAGCGTGAGAGACGCTCCCCGGAAACCCAGTGCTCGCCGAGCAGGTCTTCGATCATATCATACAGGTACTGGTTCTCGCTGTAAAATCTGTGGGGGCCTATGTCAGTGCGGAAATCCTTGTGCAGCAGGGTCCGGGATATGCCGCCGACGGCATCCCTCTTCTCCACCAGTGTGAACGGCGTGCGGCTACGGTCAAGCTCAAAAGCGGCCGCAAGGCCTGCAGGGCCCGCGCCGAGTATAAGGGCGTCTACATTTTTCATTCGAAGGCTCCGAATAAGCTCCCTTTTGCTCCTTAATAGTTAAATCAATATCGATTAATTCCGACATCAATTATCATATCTTATGCCTGATTAACCCTTACTGCAAAAGACATATCTATGACTTTAGCTTTAACCCTAAAAGGAGAATGTCAATAAATAATTACAAATGCCTGGTAACGGGCGGCGCGGGCTTCATCGGATCACATCTCGTGAAAAACTTATTAAAAAAAGGCTATGAAGTGGCATGTCTGGATAACCTGGACTCTTTTTACGATGTGACAATTAAGCGCCAAAATATCGAGCCGTTCATGCATAACGGCGATTTTTCATTCGTCGAAGGCAGCATCCTGGACAAAAGGATATTACGACGCTGCATGAAAGACGTCGACTACGTATTCCACATGGCTGCAAAAGCGAGCGTCTCGCTCTCCATGAAAGAGCCCATCGCCACGCACCGGGTGAATGCTACGGGCACTCTTAAGGTACTGGATGCGGCGAACGCCGCAAATGTTAAAAAAGTCATTAATATCTCCTCATCGGCGGTATATGGAAAGGTGTCACGCCTGCCGATGGGCGAATCTCACCATGCGCTTACGCTATCGTTCTATGGCGCCTCTAAGATCTGCGCAGAGAATTACTGCGAAATGTACGCGCAGACGTTTGGCATGGACATCGTCTCTTTGCGGTATTTCAACGTATATGGCCCGTCCATGCGTCCTGACCTGGCAATATCCTTATTCACGAATAAGGCGATGAAGGGCGAAGATATTACCATATTCGGTAACGGGGCGAAGAGCAGGGATTTTATATACATCGATGATGTGATCGACGCGACCACCCTGGTAATGAAAAAAGGCTCCGGCGTATATAACATCGGAAGCGGCGAAGCGATCTCCATTAAGAATTTAGCGGAAATGATCATAAAGGCTTGCGGGAGCACCTCTCGCATAGTATTTATCGAAGGCGTGGCCGGCGAGATGCAGCATACCCTCGCAGACACGTCAAAAGCGAAGTCCGAGCTAGGGTTCGAGGCCAGGATAACGCTCGAGGAAGGCATTGAAAGGTACATGTCATCTCTCTCTACAGTCAGCTATACGCAGGGAAAGAAAAATAAAGCCGAGGCTTTGTAGTACGATAGATAATTGAAGGAGCGCACTCCAATATCTATGGAGTTCGCGGGTGGGGAAAATGAAAGCGATCATTTACATCCTGGCAGGCATTGTGTTTGCGGCGCTGGGCCAATTATTATTCAAGATAGGGGCCAACAGCGCGGGCGAGACGGATATATCCAACGTATTTCGCCTCTTAAATCTTTACGTGGTTACCGGCATGGTCCTGTACGGTCTTAGCGCGGTATTATGGGTCATGGCACTCTCCGTGGCGGACCTGACCTATGTATATCCCTTCACGGCGTTGACTTTCGTGCTTGTATACCTGCTGTCGTTCCTGGTCCTAAAAGAATCATTTCACTTAAACCGCCTGATCGGGGCAGGCATTATTGCGCTGGGCATATTTGTCATGTTCATCTTTGAGAAGTGAGAGAACATCACGGCCAGATCGCGTCCCGATAACCGCCCTTAAATAATATAATGTAAAAAAGTGATCCCATGACAACGACCTTGATATTGCCCGCATATAACGAGGAAGAGGCGCTGCCTCTCACCGTGGAAGAATATATTGGATATGTCGATGAGGTCATCATCGTCAATGACGGGTCCAAAGACGGCACCGACCGTATCGCAAAAGAATGCGCGGCAAAATATGGCAAGGTCAAGTACATCAAGCACGATACCAATAAGGGCAAGCCCGAAGCCCTGAGGACCGGCATCAGGAACGCCACCGGGAATATCGTCATATGGACCGATGTGGATTGCACATACCCTGCTAAATACATACCTGTTTTCATTGAAAAGATCAACAAAGGTACGGATCTGGTGCTGGGCTCAAGAATTTACAATCGCTCGAATATGCCATTGTTTAACGTGGTCGGCAACACCATCTTCTCCGGCCTGATGACGTATTTCTGCTACACAAAAATAGTCGATGCCCAGACCGGGTACAGGGCAATGCGTAAGGAGCTTTTCCCGATATTAGACGTCAAGGCCATTAATCTGGAGCACGAGTCTAAGATGACAATGCGGGCGGCGAAGCTGGGATACAAGATCGCTGAGGTGCCCGTGGAGTATCGAAAACGCGTAGGAAGATCGAAGCTGAACCCCCTAAAAGACGGGTACCAGATGCTTAAAAATATTCCGTCCATTGTCTGGGGCGAGAGCACGCTGCTGCTAAAGTCGGTAATAGTTGTGAACTTAATATTATTCGCCATCGGCCTGGGCTTCGGATTATTCTCGGTATACCTGAAACTTACCACGGGAGGCCTGAGCCACGAGTACTACCCGCTGCTGGCCGTGGTCTTCGTCCTGGTGGCCATCCAGCTCATGAGCTTTGCGCTGATCATGGAATTCATCGTGAATAAGCTCAACAAGATCGAAGATATGCTGTGGAAAAACAGCGAGCGCTAAACAGAACCGATAAATGATACCCATGGATAAGCCAGATAAAAATAATAAAATTCAAGGTCGCCTGACATCCGCTATTTTATGCCTTTTTATTATCTATGGCTTTATATCCACGTCTATCCAGACCATGTACATGAGCCTGAATAGCGACTCGGTAACATTCGGTATCGCTAGTATGGAAATATGGAAGCACGGTAATTATTTCCTGAGCGGTTTTTATTTATCGGCCGCCGACCCGTTTATTTTTTCCGATATTTTACCCTTCTATCTAATACCTCAGGTGCTCTCCGGCTACGACCCTACGGTGCTTAAGCTTACGGGCATGGCCGTATTCACCGCCGCCGTGTTAATATTCGCTTATATCATTTATCGTACCACGGGAAGCTCTTTTAGCGGATTAGCGTTCGCAGCACTGGCAATGAACGTGCAATCCTACCCGTTCTTCTTTTTCCAGTCCCCTGCATGGCACAACGCCTCGCTCCTCATAACGGGAGTGATCCTGCTATTGTTATTCAACCAGCATTCGCTGGACACCGATCCCCGCAGCATGGCCAAATTATTGATATCGGTACTCGTCATCAACCTGATGGTCTTTTCAGATTCTATAGTGATAGCCGTCCTCGTAATACCGCTGCTGGCGTGCTATATTCTGTACTATAAAAATAAGTCCCTTGTTTCGCATTTACTGGTCGGCCTTTCGGCGGCTTCCCTGCTAGTCACTTATTACATAAAAACGAAATTGATCACTAACCTTGTTAGTTCACCTTTACAAATAATAACCTCGCCCGGACATCTGCTCTCGTCCGCTATTTTATATTGTAACGGTATTCTGGCACTACTTGAAATGCGCCTCTATTATACGGCAAGCGGCTCTACGCCCATCAGTCCGACGGACGTCTTGCTTATCGCATGTTCCATCATTTTATTATCCTATGCCGCCTGGCGTATCGTGTATCGTCGAGACCCTCGACTAATGCCGTTATACTCATTCCTGCTGGTCGCAAGCCTGGTCATATTCGCCGCCTATATCATTACCGACTACGGCCAAAACATCGGCACATCGCGGTATCTGGTCTTCACCGGCTTCGCCATCCTGATCGCCGTATCAACGGCCATGGATAATAAAAATACCATATTCGTGGCCGTCCTGTTGATCATATTATTAGTGAGCGCTTACACCAACACCGCACAAATATTGAGCTTGAAGGGCCACCAGCCAAATGCGAATGAGCTAAAGCTGATCGACTTTTTAAAAGCTAACGGTCAATCTTACGGATATGGCGACTACTGGGATTCCAACGTCATTACTTACCTTTCTCATGAAGACGTCCGCATCAGGCCGGCATTTTTTGATAAGAACGGGCTGCACCCCATACTATGGCTATCGGATAAAAACTGGTATAATAATGATCAAAGCCCGTTTTTCATTATCGTCCAGAACGGTAATGCCGAACAGAAAGCCCAGATGGCTGAGCTTGCCAGTGCACAGCCGCCGGAAAAGACGTTGTCCTATGGACATTACATGATCTATGTTTACCATAGGCCGATATCGATCAGCTGATCTTTCGGCATATGCACATTTGACCGGTCTTAGCCCTTGATCAGCGATATGAATCGGATATATCGTTCTGCAGCGTTAGCATATGATAAGTGCTCTTGAGCATACTTCATTGCGGCCCTGCCCATGAGCGTACGGCCATTCTCATCGAGAACCAGCCCCTTCATATATTCATAGATCTCTTTTACTTCAGTCCTGCCCACGCTTACCTTCAGGCAGAACTCGTCGGGGAACTCCCTGAACGGCCCGATGTCAGAAACGATCACCGGCTTGCCGGCACCTATGAACTTGACGAGCGTTCCCGATGACTCGCCGCTGATCGGGTAACGTAAGTTTACACCTACGTCCATTGCGGCGATATAGCGATGAAAAGTATCGTCATCTACATATCCCGTTATGATCACTCTGTCCAGGAGATCATTTTCCCTTATGATCTTCTTTATGGGTTCCTTTAAGGCATCGGTTACTTCGCCTACGAGGAAATACTTCACGTTTTTATGTTCCCGGGCCAGCATGACAAACGCTTCGAGAGATTTTTCGATACGCTTGGTCAGGGCCACATAGCCGAAGGACGCAAAAACAACGTCGTCTTTGTCAATGCCAAGTGACGATCGCAATGTATCCCTGTTTTCTTTCGAAGGCGCCTCAGAAATATTTGTCCCGTGGGGTATCATTTCCACCGGCGTCCCGCCGGAATACAGGGCGGTCATATCCCTGGCCCAGAGGTTGTGGACGATCACGCCTTTACTATTATACATGACACGCCTGTTCACCGGAAAACGTGTGTCATAGATGTCCTCGGTAAAGGCGGTCTTAATATTTTTCAATGCCTGAAGCTCCCCTTCCTTACCATGGCTGAAACGCATCTCCTCGATATACCTATTTTTTTCGCCACGGGAAGCCGTGATGGAATAGATAAACCCATGCAATGAATAGTCATGTAGCACGACCAGGCCGGGATATTTCTCGATGATGGAGTACATATATTCGTGATACATGGAGCTATTGCCCATCTGGTATACGATCATATCGTACTCGCCAGCACGTGATCCGAACGATCGATAGTCATAGGCCCCGCACCGGCTCGAAAAGTGCGGATCGGGATCATAGCCGTCAAGGAACAGGTCTATGTCTGCATAGTCGAGTAAATACGGGATCAGGTCATGGCTATAATCGGATATGCCTGACTTTTTGGGGGCCATGGGTGAAAAATAGGCAAGCCTGAATTTTTTTTGTTGCCCGGACCTGATGCGGCCGGGAGCGGCCATTCTTTCATACAGGCCCTCCATCGACGATAGCGCCTTTGCAGCTACTTTGTCCCAGCCCGTTTCCAGCGCGATCGACAGGCATCGGTCGCCGAGCGTTTTTCGCAATTCCGGGTCGGATGCAAGCCGAAGCATGGCTTCGCAAATATCCTCTCCATCATGGGGGTCTATCAGGATACCCGCGTCTTTACATACCTCCGGCATTGAAGAAGTGTCAGAAGTGATCACCGGCTTACCGCATGCCATGCCTTCCAATACCGGCAGGCCGAATCCCTCATATATCGAGGGAAAGACCACTCCTATGGACGCGTTATATAGCCGGACAAGCTCATCGTCCGGAACGAAGTTCGTCAGTATTAGCCTACCCCCGGGAACGTCGAATTCTCGGGCCTTCCGCTCAAGGTAAGCCACCTGCTCATCCAGCAGCTTGCAGACTATCACCAGGCTGACGTTATCGTTCTTTTTACAAAATAGGCCGAACGCTTCGATCAGCTTTTCCAGGTTTTTACGATAATCGAAGCCGCCGGTACATATGAAAAAATCCTGCCTTATATCATACTTTTGTTTAACTGGCTCCGGGTCAAGATCGGCCAGCGGATGAAACCTCTCATTAACGCCGGCGAAAATGATATTCACCCGGCTCTCATGAATATCCAGTAGCTTCGCCAGGTCCTTCTTCGTACATTCCGAGATGGCGAGCAGGCCATCATAATTCCTCAGCGATGCCAGATCACAGAAATATTCAGCCTGACGCTCTTTAGGGAAATTCTTGAGGTAGTGATTATAAAATAGGGCCGGTATAAGGTCATAAACGATCGCGATACTTCTGCACGGATACCTGTATGGAAGCTTGACGTCCCATTCGAAGGGGCTGGTGTTGACGAATATATCGATATCTTCGGCCTGGATTATTTTTGCGATGGCGGCCGCGGCTTCGTCGCGGGTCGATGAAGGCGAGAGTTCCAGCGGAGCTAAAAAACACCTTTCCGATCCCTTGAACTCGATGGGCGTGCCGCTCTTCATAAAACATAGATAATATAAATTGTGATCGTCCTGCGCGAGGAGGCTTTCGACCATATTCGAGATATAATAGCCTATGCCGCGGTTCTTCGTGCTGGTTTGCAACGGCCGCAGGTCGATCGCTATTTTCACGAAGATCTCCTGGCGACAATGGCGAAATCCCGATCTCCGTACATCATCGCGTTGAGCTTGTCGATGTTCTCGTTTAGCCGTTCTACTGTAGCGGTCAAGTTTTCGGGCATTCCCTCGGAGCTGAGCTTCTGGAGCTTTATACTCTCAGGTATGGTGGGCTGATACCATTTTTTCTCCACTATCTCAAAGCCATTCGATCTCAACAATAGCTCGAGGTAGTCCGGATGTATGTGGGTCCTGTGGGTGGGATCGATATAGAATGAACAGGCGGATACGGCGATGTTCATGATATTCGGCGTAATGATGACTAACGGGGCCCCTGGCTGCAATCTCTTACCCAGCAGCCTGATCAGCCCGGTCAAATAATCCTGGCTGAGATGTTCGACGACGTGGGCGATAAATGCTCCGTCGAGGCCGGAGTCTTCCGTTTCGATCAGGTGGGCGAGGGCGTCGGCATATTTAGCTTTTCTACCCTTATTCACGCATTCCCGCACGGCATCGGCACTAAGGTCAATGCCATATGCCTTGATAGAGCCCGCTTCCGCCAGGTCTAAGAAATAGCCTCTTCCGCAGCCAATGTCGAGGACGTTTTTTCTATTCTCATAATATTTTATGAACATCCCGTAGATCTCTTTGATATTGTCCTCGGAACCCCCGAACGTATCGGCGAACGCCTTTGCATTAAAATCCTCGTTCTGTAAGCCGATGGCCTGGACGATCTTATCGAGCCTGACATTAACATCGCTGATGTGCTCCATTATCCTGGCATGTGATCTTACGCTGGCCTTGATATCTTTCGTCATGCCCGTTAAATCGCGATATGTCGTCTCGATGGTCGATACTCGCTCGGACAGATCGCCTATGTCGTTATCATGGCTAAGCAGCACTCCGGCGGTGACCTGGTTCAGCCTGTTCTGTCGGTCTGTCAGCGGGCCGACGTTTCTATTTATTTCACCGTTGACCATCTTACGGCCAAAAACAAGGGGCGCGCCGATCAGCTTACGGTGCGAGAAAATACGATAATCGTTCTGGACGCTCCAGTTTTTAAGCAGGTAATCGATATTCTCCGAAGCGGGCATCGATGCCATCGGGTTCGCGTCACCGGTAAATAATATGTCATCCATGTCGCTGACGTCGCAGCCTTCGCTCTTCATCCGGGCGACTTTTTTCCGAATATCGTCCATCATATGAGATGCTACTATTTTATCATCAATAACGGGGCCCGCCATAAACATTCACCAAATTAGTAATTTTTTTCCATATAAAACCTTATGCTACCTTCAATATACCCCACTTCATTAGCGGTCATGTCCTCTTGCAGGCTACCGAAACCATAACTTCCGCTCATCCTATCATTTTTGCAGTGCGTTTCATTCTTTTTCATAAACGGCCCACCTGATGCGGAGTATTGTGGCCTGCCAGGTATTGCCTGTTCACAGCAGTGAACGTAAACAATGGCTGATCCAGCTCTTTATGGACGGATATTTCGAAATACTTGTTCAAATACACCAGCAGCGCGAACGCTTCATCGCCATGCAATTCCCCGACGATCGAATCGATACGGTCCATAAATTTCTCGTCAAGGCCATAAATGATCGGGTATTCTCCGCCCTCGCAGTCCAGTTTTAATACATTTATCCGGTCAATGCCCATCTCGTCGCAAAAGACCGGTAATGTAGTACAGGGCACCTTTATTTCGCCGCCTTCCTCCAGATAGCCTCCGCCGAAGTTGGCTTCTTCGCCGGAGGGCTTGAACGAGGCTTCTCCTACCCGGTCACTGATCGCCATCCTGAACGGCCGGATCCTGCCATTTGCCGACGCATTTTGCTTCAGGATCTGATAATTTTCCTCCACAGGCTCGAAGGAGAAAATGCAGGCCTCGGGATAGTGCGCGGACAGGAATAGGCTGGCAAGCCCGATGTTGGCGCCTATGTCGACGATCGTACCGGCATGCGCATCCACAGACGCCGGGAGATCATAGCATTTATCCACGAATATCTCTTTTAGGATGAATATGTCGCTCGTATTGTTCCTTAGCTTAACGCTAATACGCTTATCGCAACATTTTATCGTCGTTTCGCAAATTTCCCTGGTGCCGCCGCTATCCCCCGATATCTGGCTTTTCATATTAACCAGCGCTAAATAGCTCCGCCTGTCATCGCATATTTCCTTAAAGCAATTACCGGGCTCATTTTTATATGCCGATAAAAACCTGTCCCTTAACCCACCCAGTAAACGATATTTCTGCATCTGACCGTCCTTATCATGCCCGTTCCCATAGGCCCTTTAGATCGAATATACCGGCTACTCTGCCGGAATTAATGATCGTAAAAGAATATTTTTTATCGTGCCAGTCGTATGGTATGTGATCTCTTGTATGCGCCGCCACGGTGAGGAAAAATTTGCCAGATATCAACAGCATCGACGGTATGCTGACTTTAATGGCCCCGTCGCCGCTGACCGTCCCGAGGTCAAATCCCTGAACATCGGTGTTCGTGCCATAGTAATTCAGGTCATTCTCCCCGTATAGCGCGATCCCGAAAACAGGACTAACGACAGGCTCGGAAGCATGATAAGATATGTATATATCCATCCGGTCATTCGTGTTGAACCGGTCGCTTTCTTTTCCATACTTATCCAATAATCTTACGCCGGTAATACTGACCTTCCGATTTCCCCATCGGCCTTTTTCAGCTGACGTCCGCTCAATGCTTTCTTGAGGCTGTGCCTCTGCTTTATAGATGCCATAGACGTATCGGTCGATGATATCCCCGGTATTTCCATAGGCCCGTATCATGCCGTTCTTCATGAGCAGCGTCTTATCGCAGAACCGCCTGACAGAGCCAAGGTCATGCGATACGAACAGCATCGTGACGCCCTTCTTTTTATAATCGGCGAACACGTCCAGGCACTTCTGCTGGAAATCCATATCGCCCACGGCGAGTACTTCGTCCACTAAAAGTATATCGGGCTTTTTTTGAATGGCCGTGGCGAACGCCAGCCTCACCTGCATGCCGGATGAAAAATTCTTCAGCTTCGTATCCCTGAAATTCGTGAGCCCGGCAAACTCCAGCACGGAGTCCATATTTCTCGCGATCTCCTTATTGGAGAGCCCCATCATGGTGCCATAGACGTCGATATTTTCCCTGGCGGTCATGTCCGGCTGGAAGCCGACGCCTAATTCCAAAAACGGCGTGATCTTACCGTTTATCTCCACCGAGCCGCGGGACGGCCGGAGGATATTCGCGATTATTTTGAGTAAAGTGCTCTTTCCGCTGCCGTTATCGCCGATGATGCCCACCGACTCGCCTTTCTCTACGGTGAAGCTGACGTCCTTGAGGGCGGTGAACTTCTCATAGGTCGAAGGCTGAAATACACTCTTCATATTCTCGAAGAGGGTCGTCTTACGCTCATGGGGTATGATAAACTCCTTGGTGACGCTCTTCACGACGACAGCCGGCTTAGCCGCAGGCCTGGCGACTACTTCAACATCTTGCCGCTGCATCATGCCTAGACCTCCTCCGCGAACGTGGGCTCCATCCTACTGAACAGGAGCGACCCCAGTATTAACATGATAATGGCTATGACCGATATGTACACAATATCCGTGATGAGCGGCATCTGGCCGTAGACGAGCGAATCCCGCATCATGTTCAATATCTTACCCATGGGGTTGAGCATTAGGGCGCTCAAATAGGACCTGCCTTTAAAAATATCCAGCGAGTACATGATCGGCGTCAGGAAAAACCCCGCCTGCATGAGGACCGGCCATATCCACTGTACGTCTCGGTAGCGCACGTTGAGCGATGCTATGGCCAGGGATATGCCCAGCACCAGCACGAACTCGATCAACAGTATGAGGGGAAAAGCCACGATGGTGATCGTAGGCAGCGACCCCAGGGCGATCATGAAGATGCCCAGCACGATGAACTCGATCGCGGACATCATGAGCGCCGTCAGGCAAGCGCTGATGACGAGTACTTCCCTGGGAAAATATATCTTTTTCACGATATTCGGCTTCCCTACTATGCTTCCCAGGCTGAATCCCGTCGCTTTATCCAGGAAACCCCAGGCTATGATGCCCAAAAGCAAATACAGCGGGTACTTGGCGATAGTTTGATTAATAAAGATATTACTGAAGACCAGCCACAGGATCAAGAACATCATCATAGGCTGTAGCAGTGACCAGAGTATGCCTAACACGGAATTTTTATACCGGACTTTTAGATCGGTAACAGCGATCTTTTTAATGAGGCCCCTATACTCCCATATATTTGCCATGGTCAACCTATTTTCGATTTGAAACGATATTAGTAATTAACGCTCAACTTTTGGCTATAGATAGTTAATATACCTTTCCTATTGAGCTTTCGGGGCTTTTTACTTCACGATACTCATGAACCTGTCTGCCATTTTACCTAACGAGAAAGCATCGACAACCTTCGATCTTATCGCACTGTCCTTTCCCGGGCAGATTAAATGCTCGATCAATGCCTTTTTGAACTCCTCCCGGCCATTGGCCAGCGAACCATATAACACGACCTCCGGGTGCGAGCAATTATTAAAAGTCACGGCCGGCTTTCCCATATATTGTGCCTCTATGACCGGCCTATCCTGGCCTTCCCAGGAAGAGCAAGTGGCATAGACTGATGCGTTAGCATAGTACTTCCAGACGTCCTGGACATAACCCAGTACGTGGACATTTCCGACCTTAGCCGCCAGGGACTCGATCCGTTCCTTATACGCCCTATCATCCGCGTTACCAATGGTCACCAGATGCACGTTTTCGCCGACATCCTTCCTTATCTCTCCGAACATCTCGATGAGGGTATGCACTCCCTTGTATGGAGTATGCCGGCCGACGTAGAGGATGTAGTTCTCAAAAGGCACGCTACCCTCGGGATCATGTTTCGGGAACTCAATGCCATAGGGAAGCGTCTCCATACATCCCTTGTACAGGTATTTCCGCGTGAACTCCCTGCCCATGTAATTTGATATGGGCAGCGCGCACCGGATGTTCCTGGCTGAGAGAAATCGCATGACGTTGACCGATGCCCATAACCTCTTATCGTTCATGCCTCTCATTAAATTGAAGGCCGGAACGCCAGGATCATGCAAATAGTGCGGGGTATGCGTGAGAGATGCGACAAGATCAAAGGGCGAGTAATGCGTCGATATGAGATCGAACTTTTTACTATCGATATCTTTTGCCGTTTTTAATATTCCGGACCTTAAGGAGATATCATATCGCAGCACATTAATATCGCCGAGATCCATGTCGGAGCCGGTAATAGCCAGCGTAACGTTGTGGCTTTTTGCAAGCTCCCGGGCGAACTGGTATACAGACACGTCGATGCCGTTCCCTCTCACCAGCCTGTACGTCGCTATGCATATGTTCAGCGTTTCCATAAAAAGTCCCTTGAGCGCTCGACGTGTCGCCTTTGCATCAGTATGCTTAAAGCCAGCCTACATATAATGTTTATGGTACGCCGCCGGGTGAAAAACAGTAGCTGTAAAGCCTTACCGGGCTATGGTCCCTCGTTTAAGAACGCCCCTCACCGGCGGGCTAACGCTCTATGGCAATGATGCTTTTACCGGCAGGCTTCATATAGTCTACCGTAGCCGGTATGCTCGCCCATTTACTGACAAAGCCTGATATATCGGCCCCGCCGCCGCTCCTTTTCAATAGCGCCGCCGGTAACCCTTTCAGCGCATCCACCTTCGAGCGTAAGGCGGACAGGCCATGCCCTTTTACTGCGTAATACGGCAGGACGGCCAGGTTACGGCCGATGGCCCAGGGCAAAGACAAAAGAAGTAAAGCCGGAGGATAATTTTTCACGAAGTTCCAGACGATGTTGCGGTTGCCATAGTAGACGGAGAAGTCCGACATGTAGCCCGCGGTGCCGCCATGGTAATGGTATGCAACGGCGTCGGGCACATACAGGCACTTCCAGCCTTTCAGCCTGCATCTAAACGCAAGGTCAACGTCTTCCATGTATGCGAAAAAGCTATCGTCGAACAGGCCAGCCTGCCCCAGCATGCTCATTCTATAAAGAGCTGCCCCGGCGCAGGGCCCAAAGACCTCTTCCGCCGTATCATATTGTCCCCTGTCCGGCTCGAACATGCCCCGGTCCCAGCTCGCCCCGCTTCTGGAGACGCAGATCCCCGTAGAATTAATGATCTCGGGATTTTTCATGAATAACATTTTTGAGGCGCACATGCCCACAGTATCATCGGACATCATGGCATCTACAAGGGCTTCGAGCCATGCGGACAATGGGGCCGCGTCATTGTTCAGAGTAGCTATCATAGACCCTCCGGCCGCCGATATCCCTATGTTATTGGCTTTTGCGAACCCCAGGTTCTCTCCGTTGGAAATGATCCGTACTGCAGGAAATCTCTCCATTACATATTCCGGAGACCCGTCGGTAGAGCCATTATCGACCAGTATGGTCTCGAAGGGCCGGTACGTCTGTCTCTCCAGCGACGACAGGCACTTTTCCATGAACCTCATGCCGTTGTAGTTGACGACGATCACCGACACTAACGGGCGGTCTTTGCATGAATGGCCGGGCATAAAGTCCTCGATCAACGATAAAAACGTTCATTTTTATAATAATATGGCTTTGTCAATTTATTCTCGGAGCACAGGCGGTTTCATGCCAGTTCAGTAGTTCCGTGCTTATACTTTAACCGTTTATTATTTGTGCGACTCACGTACAGCCCTCGGTTTCACAACACGAAGACATGAAATTCCTTTTTAGATTTACGAACACTAAAACAGTAAGGCCACAATGGCACAATCAAAACATGAAACCATGAAGGACTCCATCAATCGACATAAGCCGCCAAAACACGGTTAATAAGACACTAACGAACAACGTAAGTCACGAAGTACCACTAAATTAAGACAAAAAGGGAACGCCATACCATCTACTCTTTATTGGCTCGTATAGTATTCACATATTGATCCAATTTTTCTCTGGCGACGCTCGGTATTATAGCCGTACTCTAATTGTCTTGGTTTTGTGGCACTTCGTGCCTTACGTCGTTCGTTAGTGTCTTAATAGCCGTGAACCTGGTGGCTTAATTCGATTAATAGAGCCTTCACGATTTCACGATTTAACCGTGCCATGGTGTTTTTCATGACTTAGTGTTAAATATCTAAAAAAAGATTTCATGTCTTCGTGTTGTGAAACCGAACAAACCAGCGAAAAGCGATAGCAAGAATAAACGATTACCACACGAACACGGAACAACTGTCAGTTAGAAATGATTATATTTTATACGTAAGTGTGTTTTCCTAAAAGAGCCTTGAGCCGTTGAAAAACGATAGATAATCGGTTGATCGCCGTGCCCGCGGGGCCGTCCATGCCGATGCAGACGCTGCGGCCGCAGATGTCCGACTGGAACTTTTCCTCCAGCCTGACGTCATATCTTAGCCTGCTCAATGAGTAGCGAGGATAGATACTCCGTATATTACGGGTAATGAACTTGAGCCTGTCCCTTTCATTCAGGAAGGGACCTACTGTCGGGTACGCGTAAAACAGGTTCCTGAACAGGATCAGGTCGGCTGGTATGTCTTTCTTTATTTTCCATTTTTTATCTATGAAAAGCAGTTCCCCGCCCTCCGCGGACACGAGATTCCAGAACGTGTAGTCGATCGCCTCCCCGCTCACCAGGGGATAGCCGTCCACGTCTTTCTCCCCGGTATCGTATTTTGACATCAGGCTTTGGTACAGCGTTTTCACTACCCGTTCGATAGCCGGCCCCTGGTCCCGGCTCATCAAAGCGCTATACAGGCTAAAGCTCAGAAGCTCTCCTTCGACGTATTTCCCGCTCTCCAGCCTGTACTCAACATTCGAGTCGTCGAAAAAGAGATCGCCATCGAGGATAGGCGCCCGTTTTATTACATATTTCGAGGAGCCATTTTTCTCCAGCGTAATGCTGTGGTGGAACTTTTTATCGTAGGATTCGTTATTCAGTTTTTTAATGAGCCATTCGGCCTTCAGGTTAATGCTTTCTGACCTGGCGGCCAGCACCAGGAAAGAATTCGATAGCTGCCACAACAGGCCCGAGTCGGTCGCTGTTTTCAGGAACACCGGTCCGGGTATCGAATATTCAAGATCCCTGGCCGGCATCTTGATCCAGCTATACGGCCTTAGCGCCAATACTTCGTCACTTTCGGCGATCATCGTCCTGGCCGCCCTGTGGTCAGGAAATACGTGGTAAAACCTCGTGTTATTAAACCCTGCTTCCATGAGCATGGACTCAAGATCGTTTCTACCGAATCCCGCACGGGATATTTCCGGAATGCTATCCATGCTCGATAGATCTTTAATGCCCGGCTTATTTTCTATGGCTAATAATAGAATGCCCCGGTCGCTTAACGACCTGCCCAGCCTGGTCAGCAGGTGAACGCATGATGCGCCCTGATCGTCGCCCATGTAAAAAAGGATCTTTTCCAGCGATCCCGTGATCGTTATCAGGTCATAATTTTGCGGAAATTCGGTTTGTAAAATATCCCCAAAATATACTTTAACGTTATCCAGCTTCGAGGCCATCTTCCTGGCCGAGACCGCGCTAAGCAGATCGCCTTCAAAGGCATCCACCTGCCTGAATCTCTCTCCAAGCCATTGTGCGCCGATGCCATGGTCGTCGCCTATCTCGAGCACATGGGAATTTTTATCAAAAAGCTCCGACACTCCTTCCAGAATATTATTTTTCAGGAACTCAAGAGGCTCGCCCGATGGCTGGATCTTTATATTTCGAAATATTCCACCTGTGTATTCTTTTTGGCCGGCCTCAATGCCGGACGGGCCTATGTAAATGCCAAGTTTTTTATCATAATAAAAATCGTCCAGGCTTCTTAATGACGTGTTGACGAATGTCTGGCGGCTGATATTTTGTAAAGGCATTTCCGTCATCGTATGATAGCTCTTACTCCGGCCTCTTTCGCCTCCGGCGATCTCTTAGCTGGCATGTTTTTTCCTCCCGGGATATCGATCAGATGCAGATATTCATCCACTATCTGGCCCGTATCACCGATAGAGACGACTTTTCCGTTACTCAGGAGCATCGTCGTCCTGCACAGTTTTTTTACCGATTCGAGATCATGGGATACGAAAATGATGGTCTTGCCGCTACGCCTGAATTCCTCTATTTTATCCATGCACTTTTGCTGGAAATGCTCGTCCCCCACCGCCAGCACTTCATCCAGGAGGAAAATGTCGGGGTCGGCCTGAATGGCCGTGGCGAATGCCAGACGGACATACATGCCTGACGAGAAGTTTCGGAGCTTCACATTCTCGAATCTTCTTAATTCCGCGAACTCGAAGATCTCATCGTATTTCGTTTTAAGCTCTTTTCTGGTCAGCCCCAGGATGGAGCTGTATAGGTAGACATTCTCCCTGGCGGTCAGGTCCGGATGGAAACCGACGCCCAGTTCCAGGAACGGCGCAAGCCTCCCGTTGATAGAGATGGTCCCTTTCTCAGGGTACAGTACCCGGGCAAGTATCTTCAGGAGCGTACTTTTACCGCTGCCGTTGGGGCCGATGACGCCGAACGTCTCGCCATGCCTGACCGTAAAGTCCACGTCCGTTAGTGCCCAGAACTCCTCATAGCCGAAACTTCCCTGCATGAGCCCGATGATGTTCTGATAGACGGTCCGTTTCTTATCTTTGGGTATCCGGTAACACTTCGACAGGCCTTTTACGACGATGGCATCCTGGCTGTCAGGCTTCATCTTTTCCTTGAGTAGCTTTATTCTTTATACCTCCTCAGCGAACCTGCGGGATAGCTTACCGAACATCAGGTTACCTGCGATAAGCAGAATGGCCACGAACCCCAGCACGACGAGAAAATCCGAAAGCCCGGGGATCGTTCCGCTCAGGAAAATGTCCCTGTACATGATCATGATCCTGGTGACCGGGTTCAGCAGGTAGAACGCCTGGTACTGTGCCGGCACCATCGACAGCGGATAGACGATGGGGCAAAGGAAAAATCCCAGCTGGATAGCGACCCCCCATATCTGATTTAGGTCCCGGAAATACACGTAGAGCGACGACAGGATCAGCGAAAGGCCGTAAATGATCAAAAAGAATAGCAGCTGGACTACGGGAAATAGTATGATGGTCGAGTATATGCCTACACCCAGGACGATCAACAGCGGTATCAATACGAGAAATTCGAGGAACGAGCTGATGAGGCCCGATATGACAACGCTCAGCGTTAGCGTTTCCCTGGGGATGTACACTTTTTTTACCAGGTTCTGCTTTGATACGATCGACTCCACCGAGGAGGTAGTCACCATGGAAAAAAATCTCCAGGAGAGGATGCCGATCAACAGGTATATGACAAAATTCTGCTCGGAGCTCCTGTATATGTTGCTGAAAACAACATATAGAATAAGCATCATCATCAGCGGGTTCAGCAGTGACCATGCAAATCCCAGCATAGAATTTGAGTATTTTATTTTTAGATCGCTGACCACAAGATTGCGGATCAGGTCCCTGTAATCCCACAGATACACTGTTACCACCACACTGAACGCCCGTCATGGCCGGGCGAACGCTCGATGACTGAGTAAAGGCCTATGATAAGAGAAACTCTATGATACAAATATATAATAACGGCCAAATAAATAATCGGTAAAATTCCCGATCTTTTTTTAATACAACGATTATGGGGTAAACCTAAATTATGGAATAGGTATATATTTATAATATTATAATATTATGCTGTAAAAACCATGAGCGATCTTGCGATAATCGTTTTAAACTGGAATAATGCGAGGGATACCATCGGGTGTCTCGAGTCACTGTCCTCCTGGAGGTCGTTGAAGCCGGCGGTCTACGTAGTCGATAACGCGTCCAGCGACCATAGCCTGCAGGAGATCGAGATCAATTTTCCTCGCGCGACCATCATTAAAAATAATGAAAACTTAGGCTTTGCCGGCGGCAATAACGTGGCCATTAAAAAGGCGATAGAGAACGGGGCTACTGAGATATTGCTGTTAAATAACGACGCGCATGTGGCAGAAACCGACCTATCCCGGCTGCTTTTCTCATTGCACGCCCGACCCGATATCGCCGCCATCGGCCCCCGCATAAAGACAGGTACCGATATCTGGGCGGGAGGATATGATATCGGGCATCACGTCGATGCGCATATCCACTGGTCTCCGGGGATGGGAGTCGACGGGATCAAGAACGTAGAATATGTCCCCGGATCAGTATTCTTGATCCGCTCGAGCGTTCTCGAGAAAGTCGGGCTCCTGGATGAAAATTATTTTTTCAGCGGCGAGATCGCGGACCTATGCAGGCGTATATATGACGCAGGCATGGCGTGCAGCATCGACCTGGGGGCCGAAGCCATTCATGATGTCGGCGATCCGTCGAGCGTCAGGGATGTATTATATGCTTATTATATTCTGAGAAACCGCTTTTTATACATTAACAAGCACTGTAAAGGCCGGCGCCTATCGCTATATGGCAAATGGATCGGATATTGTCTTGTCGACATGGCTTTTTCGATGGCCAGGGGAAGGCGGGAACACTCCAGGGCCGTCATGCTCGCGTTATTCGACGGCATGACGGGCAGGTATGGTAACCGTAACGACCGGTTTATCGTACGGAACTGACCGCTTAACGGCTTTTACGGCGAGCCGCTGCCGCGATCATCGTTTAGCGGGAATGGGATCTATTATGCGAGAGGCCGCCTCTTTCTTATTTTTTCTGACCAGCTCGCTCGCTTTGTACAGTGACTCGAACGTGCCGGCATCGCTCCAGTAGCCGCTCAGCATGGCGTATGACAGCTTACCCCTGCGAATGTACTCGTTATTTACGTCCGTTATCTCGAGCTCGCCCCTGCCCGAGGGCTTCAGCGAGCCTATGATCTCGAAGACATCGTTGTCATAAACGTATAGCCCCGTGACCGCATAGCTGGATCTAGGCTCCTTCGGCTTTTCTTCTATGGAGATGACCTTGCGGTTGACCTCGTCGAGCTCTGCGACCCCGAACCTGTGTGCATCGGGTACCGGCTTCAGGAATATCAAAGCGCCCGAGCTGAATCCCTTGAGGGCATCGAACACATTATCCTGGAAAATGTTATCCCCGAGAATGACGATCACGTCGTCCCCTCCGGCGAAGTCTTTCGCCAGGCTCAGGGCCTGTGCTATGCCACCGGCCTCGCTTTGTATCTCGTAGGAGAGCCTGACACCGAACTCGGTACCGGACCCCAGGAGCTCTAAAAAGTGCCCGACGTGGCCCCTGCCCGAGACGACCATGATGTCCTTGATGCCCGCATCGATGAGCGTCTGCAGCGGGTAATAGATCATGGGCCGGTCGTAGACAGGTAACAGATGTTTGTTCGTGACCTTGGTCAGGGGGTAAAGCCGGGAGCCAGTCCCTCCGGCAAGAATGATGCCTTTCATAACTATCGCTCTTTTATGATAAACTCACTATATATATACTTTAACGGTCGCCGATGACGAGGCTATCCATGGCCTTTAGAAAAACGCCTACATCGAACTCTTTTGCCCTGGCCATACATAAATCATGGTATTTAGACGGGCTCTGCGATATCGACCGTACCGCATTAGCCAGCGCCCCGGGTGTGCAGTCGATGAGCATGCCGGTCTTGCCGTCGACGACCGATTCGACGTATCCTCCTTCTTTCGGGGCGATGACCGGCTTGCCACTGGCCATCGCTTCGACCGCGGTCATGCCGAAATCCTCGTCCACGGCAGTAGAAATAACGCCCCTGCAACGGCTGTAATATTCGATCAGCTTCTCTTCCGGCAGGTCGCTCAGCAGCGTAACGTTAGGCGGCAGCGTCGCCTTCAGCCGCCGGGCATAAGCTACAGAATGGTCGCCATTGCCGCAATTACCCACGACGACCAGCCGCTCTTCGGGCATCTTTTCGAACGCCTCCAGCTGCACGTCGATGCGTTTCTCGGGGTACAGCCGGTTGACCGACAGCCAGTATCCGCCATCGCCGCCATCGTGGTATCGTGCCGTATCGCACGGGGGATAAACGACCGTGGCACTGCGCCCGTAGTACTTTTCGATGCGGCGGGCGGTGTTCTTGCTCGTCGTGGCCATCCGCTCCACGCGCGAGATGGATTTTCTATCAGACCTGCCATGTGCGGCCGTCCAGGCAATGATCGCCAGCTTCACCAGCGGATTTTTCCTCGAGGCGATGATGGTGTCGCGCTGGTCGTAGAACACCCTCACCGGCGTATAGCAATACATTAAATTGGGGCGGTGTTTTCTCGAGGCGTGGTGTGCCCAGTTGCCGCTGAAAATGAAAAAGTCGTACTTATCCCTGAAGTCGCAGGAAGCGAACTTCATCGTAGCCTGGATCTGCTTCAGGGGCATGACTTTCACGAGGCCTCCCAGGCTAATGATGTTCACGTCGTCGAACCCCATACGGGCTATTAGCGAACGGTTGACTTCGGTAGTGATGACGTCGGCGCCGAGGTGGCGGGCTAACGTGAGCACGAGCTTTTCGCCGCCGCCGATGAAGCTGAAATAATCGTGAAAGATGGCAACCCTCGTACCGGACACCCCTGATGACCGATGAATCGGACGCCATCGGACCACTTATACTTTTCGTACCAGGGGAACTGGCTGGCCTTTGACCAGGGATACCATGCGGGACAGGAATATTGTAACATCGAACTTTTTAGCCTGGCTGACACAGGCCTCCCTATAAGCCTCAGGGCTTCCGGAGACGAGCCTGACGGCCTTTACCAGCTCATCGGGTGTGCAGTCGATGAGCATGCCGGTCTTGCCGTCGACGACCGATTCGACGTATCCTCCTTCTTTCGGGGCGATGACCGGCTTGCCGCTGGCCATCGCTTCGACCGCGGTCATGCCGAAGGGCTCGTCCATGGAAGTGGATATAAATCCCCGGCAGCTGCCGTAATAGCCGATCAGCTCCGCCTCGGGAACGTCGCTCAGCAGCGTAACGTTAGGCGGAAGGCGGCTCTTTATTTCACGGGCGTAAGCGCCGGAATATTCTCCGTTATCGCTGTCACCGATGATCAATAGCCTCTCGCCGGGCATTTTTGCAAAGGCCTCAAGCTGTATCTCGATGCGCTTTTCGGGAAACAGCCTGTTGACTGACAGCCAGAACCCGTCGTCACCTTTGTACTTAAACCGCGAGGTGTCCGCCGGCGGGTATACAATAAGGCTCTCCCTGCCCAGGTATTTTTTAAGCCGCCGGGCGACGCTCCCGCTATTGGAGACTATGCACTCTACATGCCCTAGCGACCAGCGGTCGATATGGCCGTACACGGCTATCCCTGCACGAGCGGCCATCCTGGATAGAGGCGACCTCAGCGAGCGGATCGTCTCTTCTTTCATATCGTAAAATACCCGGACGTGGGCGTGGCAATAGTACAAGTTCGGGTGATGTTTTCTCGAGGCGTGGTGTGCCCAGTTGCCGCTGAAAATGAAAAAGTCGTACTTATCCCTGAAGTCGCAGGAAGCGAACTTCATCGTAGCCTGGATCTGCTTCAACGGCTCAATGCCTATCAACGGCCCGAGGCTGATGATGTTCACGTCGTCGAACCCCAGCTTTGAGACGAGCTCTCTATTGAGGCTGGTCGTGATGATGTCGGCGCCGAGGTGGCGGGCCAGCGTGAGCACGAGCTTTTCGCCGCCGCCGATGAAGCTAAAATAATCGTGAAAGATTGCGACCCTCAACTAAACACCCTGTTCTATAACGCTAATATACTAATGGTAACATAAACATAATAACACTTTTATAATAATAGTGGGGCAAAGGGTAACCATGCCAAATAAAAACAAATGCAGTAAAAATTTCCGAAAAAAATGTAAATACGGTATCGCTACACTAACAACACTAGAGTTCTTTTAGCGTGGCCTTGCCGTAGCGGTAGAAATCATCCAGCTTCTTCGCTATTTTCTCGCTTTTATTCTTCAGGGCAATATTCTTGATGTTCTCTTTTTTCTTCGTGGAGTATTCCGCTCCCTCGAATATGAGCTTGTAGCTAATGCCCCGGGCCCTGCGCAATGACCAGGCCGAAGCCTTCTTCATGCCATAGGCCTCGTATATGTAGGCAAGGTACAGGTATGCGTGGTAATCGATGTTACTGGTATCCGCCATGATGGTGGTGAACAGCCAGTAGATAGCGTTGTCCACGTCCTGGCGTAAAAAGTAATATTCGCCTAAACGCCTGCAAAGGACGCTCTTGACGGTACAGTTCTTGATCCCGTCGAGCAGGATCTTTTTTGCCTCTTCGAAGTTGCCCTTGTCAAAATGATACGTGGCGGCCCAGTAATAAGGTAAATAAAAATCAGGGGCCTTCTTCATTTCGCCATCGAAGGTAAAGATCTCTCTTTTTTCAACGTTATTGGGATCCTGGTAATCCGCGATGGCTTCCTGCAGCTTCGGGCTCTCGTTGATAGTGCGGGTATCCTTCGTATCCTTTATGTTAGCATCAAACAGGCCGGCGACGTCCACCGGACCGGCAGTCCCATCTTCTTTTCCGATTAACTTATCCAGCAGGCCCACGTGCGACTCCACCTTTTAATGATATTGACATCGGGCCCGGAGTATTTATTACTTTTTAAGTTTTAGCCTTTAAAGGCATACAGCGTGCCGCCGTATGTCTTTGCATACACCGTGTCGCTATTGTCGACGTATACCTGCTCCCACCTGCTCCCGTCACCCGATTGATAGGTGAACATATGCTCGCCGTTATCATCCATAACGTATAGCACGGGGCTCAGGCTGCTGCCGCTCCTGGCCTCGGTGTCGATGCAGACGACGCCCTTGCCCGTATAGATCGTAGGCGAAACGCTGCTGTTGAACTGCTGCTTCCACTTGAGCGTGCCGTCCAGGTTCAGCGCATAGAGCACTGCCGAGTCAGGGTATTTATCGTCGCCAACGACGTAGACCGTGTCATTATAGGCCGCGGGCTCATAGGTAAGGTTAGCGTTGTTAGTGATCACCGGATTGAACTTGCTGATGAGGACCCCGCGCTCGTTGAGCACGTGTACGGTGCCCCATAGATAGAATAGATATATCCTGCTCTTTTCGTCCTCGACCAAATTGTACTGGCCCAGGTAAGACATTGTGTGGTCCCAGCTCGTGTTGCCGTTATCATCGATGCGGGATAACACGCCGGTCGGCTCATCGTACACCAGGATGCCGTCGGCCCCGGCGGACTTTAGCATGGTGCTGGCGTAATACTTCTCATAGTAGATAGACCAGCGAACGCTGCCATCGGGGGACATACAATATAGATAAACGTCCGAAATGTGGTCGGGAGGACGCATGAAAAAGTAAATGTTACCAAGCCCGTCGACCACCGGGTCCGAGACAACGCTCGACACGTTCCACTTCTCCTCGCCCGACGGGCTCATCGCCGATAAGAGGCTCCAGGATCTCAAGTAAAGTGTGCCGTCCGAGCCTACGATGGGCGGGTGGTTCATGCCCTGTCTTGTCAATAGCGCGGCCGTGCCGTTAGGATATACATGGTTTAGCCCGCCGTCGACGGAATAGACGTATATGTCGCCATCGTTACCCGCCGTCGAATATTGCGTGCTCGCGAACGGCATCGTCCACTGTATGCTGCCTGTTTCGTTTACCATGGATATGTTGGACGAGCCTATGACGTAGAGGCCGTCGCCACCGGGGTAAAATTTCATAATAGGGTCGTCGCCGCCCATTTGCCAGTTGAGCGCGGCCCCGCCGGAGCGATAGACCATCAGCGCAAGTGCAGAAATAAATACGATCACTGCCATTGCCGCGAACACCTTGACGACCGTTGAGCCTTGCATTTTTCAAAACCTCTGCCTCTACCAGGGCAGTAATTATATGGTAGTAATTTGTAGCCCTGACCTTAGATAAACCTTATGTCATCACCGGTAGAACGAAAAAAGAAATAGCTATCTCCTTTGTTGGTTACCCTCTAATGCAATTTACCTGAAGATCGGACGCTGGCTCAGGAGCTTCGGCAGCGGCAGGGGCCGATATGGCTTACCGGCGCACATCCTGCGGACATCCATGGCAAGCTCTTCCTTGGTCATGGTCACGCGTTTACCGCTCTCCCTGATGCTGACCGAGAATAAGCCGGACTCGACTTCCTTCTCGCCGACGACCGCCACGTACGGGATCCACTCCATGTTGGCGCGGGCGACCTTTTTCGACAAAGTATCGTCGCCATCGTCCACGTCGACGCGTATGCCGTCGATGTCCAGGTACTTACAATAGTTCAGCTGTTTTTCCGAGACCGGGATGATGCGGACCTGGGTGGGAGAAAGCCACACGGGAAGCGTCGGCGTCTCGTTCTTCAGGGCCTCCTCGAGCATCGAATAATACCATCTCTCGATGCTGCCGATGCTCGAATGGCAGATGATACAACCTTTCTTCTTGCCGTCCTTGTCCGTATAGTCGATGCCGTATACCGCAGCGTCCTTTATGTCTAATTGCACCGTGGAAAGCTGGATACAGCTTCTCGTCGAGTCTACGCCCTGGAATTCATTCTTTACCGCCCAGTAGTGCTTCATATCGCTCAGGACTTCGACGAACGCCGGAGTATTGGAATACTTGACAAGGTCCGCCAGCCTCGACTTGTGCTGCTGGAAAAACGAGCCGACGATGCGGAAGACCACCGCGTACTCGACGCCCGAGGCGTCGCAATGATCGGAATAATTTCTATATAGCTCCTGGTACTCGTTCCAGCCTTCGTCGATATCCTTACAGAAACAATGGATATCGGGCATGTGGAAAGCCCGTAAGCGCTTTAGGCCAGACAGCTCGCCTGCCCTCTCGTAGCGGAAGCTCTTGCTGAACTCATACATGCGCAGCGGGAGGTTACGATAGCTGATGGTGGCGTCCTTCATTATTTTGAACAGGCCGAAATCGCCGGCAAAACGCAGGATGAACTCTTTATCGGGGTTGTCCGGCGTTTTAACTGTGTAATGACGCTCATGGAAAGTGCCTGCCTGCTCGCGTATCTGAGGGTCGTCCCAGTCATATAATAAAGGCGAGTCTATCTCGATGGCCTTGAAGCGGTTTACGGCGATGTCGTAAGCCCAGTCCCTCAACAGCTCGAAGATCAGATAGCCCTTGGGGTAAAAACGGAAGTTGCCCGAGTCCGAGGACGGCTCGTAGCCGACAAGCTCGTGGCTTTGCATGACCTTTATGGAAGGCGGCTCCTTCATCGGGGGCATCTTCAGCTCTTCCGAAACAACGTAGGACTCCAGCGGCTTACAGTCGACCTCTTTCAGGACTTTA
Source organism: uncultured Methanocellaceae archaeon (assembly GCA_963780625.1). Lineage (GTDB taxonomy): Archaea > Halobacteriota > Methanocellia > Methanocellales > Methanocellaceae > Methanocella. The sequence goes on from CAWACH010000002.1 coordinate 288,400, forward strand.
AGGACTTCCTCCACCCTGGTCAGGTCGATAGGTATCTCCGAGCCGTCCGGCATCAGGATAAAATGCCTGCTGCTGATGTTCTTGACCACGTCCTCCCTGTTTTTTGTCTTACTCATCAAGCGTGATACCTCCGAAAATAATGAGAGAGCCGACGCTGGCTCTATTAAACGGTAGTTGCAGTAGTGCCCCGTACCGGGCAGGTATAAATAATGGATTTACCCGACAGATGACCGCCTGCTATACTAAGTAGCCGGCCACAGTATAAAAATTTATCCCGTTTCATCGAGCGCTTGGACTAAATACTTTTGGAGCCCTCACTAACGAAACATATTTGTTAACGACCATTGTACGTGCTCTTATGAGCCAGTGCCTGCAATTCGAGATAGACCCCTTGAAGATCTCGGGGGAAGCCGTAGGCAGCGTGCTGGTCGCACTGGATATTTCGGTATACGCCAAAGAAGAGTACCCGGGGCCGACGGCGCCGGTCTGTATTATTTCAGTGTCACACACGGGCGGACTGAGCTCCATCAGCAAAGCTTATTCTAAGCTCTTCATAGCGGGAGCCCCCACGCTGGCAGAGGAAAGGCTGATCATCCGGGACTTCTCCGCATATCTTAATATGTTCGAAGGCGGGACGCTGGCCGTGCACTACGGGGCGTCGGATTCGGCGGACGAAGGCTTTGACGTGCCTTACCTGCTCTCCAGGGCAAAAGAAGAACATACTGAAATATATCCTACACTTAAGCGCGCTCTGGCAAGATTCAAGCGCCACGATACCTGCAGCTATGTAAAAGAGCACATGAACCTGCCTTCGGCAGAGCTGGATTACGTGGAAAGCTACTATGGCCAGGCCAGAAAACAGGACGCCATCGTGGGCGACGTGAAGAGCGCAATGGATGAATACTGGAGGACAGGCGATGGCACAGCGCTAAAAAGCGGGCTGACCAACGCGTATAATTGCCTCCGCATAGCACAATCGCAGATTAAAAAAACGATATGCTGTACTGATATTCCGCTATAAATTCGGAATTAAATATCTGAAACCACAAAAGATTTAAAGACACTTGCATAAACTGTGATTTATATGAACAAGACAGACTCTCCAGCGGAACCCTTCGCAGAGCCAATGGTCGAGAAGGCCCAGGCTCTCGGAGAAGGAAAAACAATCCATACAGGAGGAGCTTGACCTGCTAAAGCTCCAATATGAGGAGCTGAAATCCAGGCTCTTCGAATCCACTATCATGAATAGTAATAATTTAAAGGAGATCCAGCGCCTTCAGCAGGAGGTCGCCCACCTTAGAAGAACTCCTTTATTCATCGCCAGCGTCATCGAGCTAGTCGACGGCGGCATGGTATTATTAAGACAGCATGGTAATAACCAGGAAGTGCTGACCAAGCCTTCCGACGAGATACTCGGCAAGCTGGCCCTCGGCTCCCGTGTGGCGGTCAACAACTCCCTCGCGGTCGTTAAGATATTAGAGAAGCCTAGGATGTCCGTGCCCGTGTCATGGAAGTCATCGAGCTCGGACGTGAGCTACGAGGACATCGGCGGCCTGGAAGACCGAGATCCGTGAGATCGTCGAGACGGTCGAGCTACCTCTGACCGAGCCCGAGCTGTTCACCAGCGTAGGCATCGAGCCTCCAAAGGGCGTAATGCTCTACGGCCCACCGGGAACGGGCAAGACGCTGCTGGCCAAGGCTGTGGACACGCATCCAAATCCGACCTTCATACGCATGTCCGGCTCCGAGCTGGTCCACAAGTTCATCGGCGAAGGCGCCCAGCTTGTGCGTGACCTGTTCCAGATGGCCCGTGACAAGGCGCCGAGTATAATCTTCATCGATGAGCTGGACGCAGTGGGCGGACGCAGGACCCACGACGGCACCACCGGCAGCGCCGAGGTCAACAGGACCATGATGCAGCTCCTTTCGGAGATGGACGGCTTTACCGACCGCGGCAACGTCCGGATCATGGCTGCAACGAACCGTATCGACATGCTGGATCCTGCCATATTGAGGCCCGGCAGGTTCGACCGTATCATCGAGATACCACTTCCGGACGAGAAAGGCCGTGAGTCGATCTTCAAGATCCACACCCGCAAGATGACCATGGATGCGGACGTCGACGTGCCTAAGATCATCAAGGAGATGGTCGACACCAGCGGCGCCGACATCAAGTCCATCGTCACCGAGGCAGGCATGTTCGCCATAGCCGCCGCAGCAAGTCGGTCAGCGCGGATGACTTCGAAAAGGCCATAAAGAAGGTCATACACAAGGAAGAGACGGTCGTATCGCCGCCATCCATAGTGTACGCTTAAAATTAAACGGGGCGAAACCCAACTATCTTTTTTAATAATATCTTTAGCGTTTTTTTAACTGAGCCTTATTCATGCTCGTGCTCTTGCCCGGCCTTATGGCTATGTATGTGCTCGTGCGTGATAGTGCCATGCACGTGAATATGCGTATGGGTATGCTCTTCCCCGAACAGCAGTATCGTGCCCAGTATCATCAACGGCAACGACAGCAAGAACGTGATCTCGGGAAAGCTCCTGAATATCAACAATGAGATAATGACCCCGGCAAAGGGGGCCATGCCGAACCATGCGCTCGACCTGGCGGCGCCGATGAAGCGCATGGATAAAATGAATAACGCGATACTAAGGCCATAGCTGATGCTTCCCAGCAGCATGGCGCCAATGATAAAATACAAAGAAGGCAAGTGTGCGCCCGACACCAGGGCCAGCACCAGGGAAAAAACCCCGCGACCAGCCCTTTCACTATGCCTATGGATAAGGGGTCTTTGGACGATATGTTCCGCGTTAAATTATTATCCAGGCCCCAGAGGACACATGCCAGTATGATGCCCATGGCACCCAGCGAAATCCCGAATTGGGTGCCGTTGAACGTAAGAATAATACACGCAGCCGTGACAAGGCCGATGGCCAGCCATATGCGCTTGCCGATGTATTCCTGGAAAAGGAAAGCGGCAAGCAGCGTGGTAGATACGCATTCAAAGTTCAGCAAAAGCGATGCCGTAGCTGCCGGAGTGCTAGTTAGCCCCACCATCAGCAGGATCGGGGCAGCCACTCCACCTGCAAGCACGGCACCGGCCAGCCATGGGAGATCAGCGCGCGCCAGAGGCTTGCCTCTTTGTACCTCCGCAAGCCCCCGGATAAATTTAAAGATCAATAGCCCCACACCGCTGCCTAAATACAAAAGCGCCGCCAGGAGCACCGGGTCCACCTGGCCCAACAAAACTTTAGAGAGCGGCGCGCTGGCCCCGAAGAGTATGGCGCCCGTTACTGCTAAAAAAATTGGGTAAGTGCGATCGCTGGCCATCATCGTTCACCGGAGCGTGTCCATCAACATAAGGTCGTTTTTCCTTAAGAATGTTCATAACAATATTATATCAAGTATCGCATACTATCAAGTGGACTGGTGTAATTATGAAGGGCCTTGAACTCACCCGTGAAGAGCTCGTGGAAAGCGAGAACGCCATAGAGGAAGCGATCGTAAACGTAGTAGAGATGAGCAACCTCAACGGAGCCATCGTTGCGCTTAGCGGGGGCATCGATTCCTCGCTGGTGGCTACGCTCGCTTCGAGGGTCGTAGACGTGTACGGGCTTATACTTCCCGACCCTGCGACCAGCGATCCGCAGGACGCCCAGGACGCCATGGACCTGGCCGGGAGCCTCGGCATCAGCTACGAGATAATAGAGATCGGGGACATTGTCGAGGCGATATATGCGTCAAGGCCGAAGCCGGGCCCTAAGGAATGCAAGCTGGCTTATGCGAACATCAAGCCGCGGGTACGCATGATCATGAACTATTTTGCGTCTAACCTCGATGGCCGTATCGTACTTGGCACCGGGAATAAGACCGAGCTGCTCATGGGATACTTTACAAAGTACGGCGACGGGGGCGTAGACATGCTTCCCATCGGAGGCCTCTATAAGACCAGGGTCAGGCAACTGGCCCGGCACGTGGGCGTCCCGGAAGATATCATCACCAAGCCGCCGTCCGCGGGGCTCTGGAAGGGACAGACTGACGAGAGCGAGATGGGCATCGACTATGAGACGCTGGATAAAATATTATACGGCACCTTCGACCTTGGCCTCTCCTACGGGGAAATAGCAAAGGGGACGCACATCGACGATGCGACCTTTACCAGAGTGATGGAGCGTGTCAAGAATAACGAGCATAAAAGCAATACTCCGGCCATAGTGGACATCGACGCCGTGCTCAAACGCTAAATATTTATATGCACAGCAGCACGATGACGAAGAATAACACGTATAACGTCCCCCCGAGCATCAGGCCGGAAATCTTTAATTCTTTTTTACTGGATCGAATATAGAGTATCACCGCGGATAGCAGTGCGATGGCGATGGTGGACGCTTCCAGAAACTGTACCTTATCGGCGATGTTTAAATGCCAGCCTGTCAGCAGAATGCCGATGGTCACCGGTATGCAGCTTTGAAAGACCATGGCCCCGGTGATGTTACCGATGGCGAACGTGTCCTTGCGTGCCCTGATCCACAGCATGCTGTTGAACTTTTCAGGCAGTTCCGTTGCTATGGGGCTGATGATGAGCGAAAGAACGAGCGGGTTTATGCCCAGGACGATCGCTATGCCATTGATCTGGTTGACGAACATGTCGGCGCCCAGGATGATGGCCGCCAGCGCCGCCAGTACCTGTATAACGATCAGAACGGTGGCCGGCTCCCTCGGAGCAGGGCACGACGGGTCCATACTCCGGCCAGGGATACACCTTTTTATAACACGGTCCAGGTAAAGGCCCTTTAGCGCCTCGTCGCCTCCCGTCTCGCCCGTCTTAAGCGTGTATATCATGTACACGATATAAATGGGAATGAGCGAAAACCCGACGATGGTCTTGAAAATGCCCAGCGAAGGGGGGATAAAGACCGCGATCGCGGCCAGCGCATAGGCGAAAAGGAAAAATTTCAAGTCCCGCCTGATGAGGCTGCCGTTAATGTGTAGCGTGCGGGTGTTCCTGCGCTTTGCAAAGACCAGGACCGATAAGCCGCAAACGAACAGCGCCAGCGTCGCCAGCATGAACGGGGCGCCGAGTATGGCGCCAACACCTATTTCTGCTCCCGCGTTCCCGCCGAGCATCAAAATAGCGATCAGCGGTATGAGCGTTTCGGGCAACGCCGTGCCTATTGCTGCCAGCACGCTGCCGACGGCGCCCTCGGATAGGTTAAACCTCTTGCCGGTCCACTCGACGCCGTTGGTAAAGAACTCGCAGGCGGCGAGTATGACCACAAAGCTCAGGAGAAAGACAATGATATCCATTTAACCCACTTCTACCTACCTAGTCCATAGGTTCTTATATAGTTTTTTAGCTATACACTACATGATGAGCCTGACGAAAAACGACGGTACGGTCATATCGGCGAACGTTGAGCAAGCGAATACTTTCCTGAAAAAGGTCATCGGCCTGATGTTCAGAAAAAGCTTTGAGGGCGCCTTAATATTCGATATGGGCTACAATGCCTATGACGGCATACACATGCTCTTTGTCCGGATGCCCATAGACGTATTGTTCCTTGACCAGGACAAAAATATCGTCGACGTTAAAACTAATATAAAGCCATGGTTCGGCAGCGCGTTCCCCCGGTCAAGGTTCCGATACGCCATAGAGCTGCCGGCAGGTACTGCGGAAAAAGTCGGGCTCAAGGCCGGCGAACGGCTGGCATGGTAAAAAAGTATATATTTTTATTACGACCGTTTTGGCGGCGATAGCGCGCTGGCCATGCAGATGGCGTTCTGGTAGCCGCTGCCGGCGCGGGAAGTATCGACGTACACCACGTCCGAGCCGACCAGCGGGGCGCCATATCCTTCGCCACAGCCTACCAGGCACAGGGACCGGAACATGAGGTTGCCGGTGATGCCATCGGGCGCCAGGATGTACTCATACTCGTTCACGGCGTCCTCGAAGAGGATGGCAGCGTGCCGGGCCTCTACGCCGTTCTTCCGTAGCGCTTCGGCGACGGCTTCGGCGTCGTCCATGGTCTTATCCACGATGGGAGAGCGGCCTCTGTCGTCCAGCCTGCCGCCGGACAGGACCCCGACCTTCGGCTCAATGCCGAAACGCCTTATTAGAGAGACGCCCGCCATGCCCAGCTCAATTTTATCGGGCACAGACCAGCCTTCGTCGACGCCCACGGGCGCAAAAAAGAAAAATCTATCCGTCGGCGTTTTTAACAATGAGACCCGGAGCACTTTCTTTATGCCCATGATATTTCTGAGCGACCGGAGAGTTGAGTTAGATCCCAGTGAGCCCCGGACCACTCCGTCTACTTTGCCGTCCTTTAGTAACTGTATCAACGCTACGTCAGGCGTATCCGATATGACTGTATCCAGCGTGGTATCCATCGGCTGCGAGCTGACCAGTGTCACTCTTGCATAGCCTTTCTCAGCGGCCTCTTCAGCGCCTTCTATTGTTTTATCCACGTACTGGGGCCCTACTCCGATGGCTATGCGGGCATAGTTGACCATGCAGCCGCCGTGATCGTCTCCCATACCAATTCACTCACTTCCTGATGAGCGGAAGGGCGCTGTCATTGTATAGCGCCGCGGCATCCGTTCTCTCCTCGGAAAGGGCAATGGCGGCCAGCGCGCCGATGCGGCCTTCATGATTATCGAAGAGATCGATGAAGGGTATCCCGGCAGACTTCGCCTGCGCTTCAACTGCATCGACGGTGACCAGGCGTTTTTTTATCTCCCAGCCGAATAGGTTTAACGCCGGAGGAACGCCGATGCCCCGATAAACGGCTATGCCGGTCTTATCGGCAACCGTGTCTCCGACTTCACCGTAGAGACCACGCTTTCTACGAGTCGGTCTACGGCGTCCGGCCTTACTGCAAAGGTAATAGCTGAAGATACGCAGTTGGTGGTCTTGTGCGGCGACTTAGGAAACAGCTGGATAAGCCGTAAGTTTAACGATTGGACGCCCTCTATGGCAGAAGCGACCTTGCTCGCCTTTAACGCGAGTACCCAGGTCGCGCCGCCCTCCTTGTTGTCTGTGTCGTCGATGCCGATGGTGACCTTTTCATACAACGGCGTCACTATATCGACCCTGTTCGCCCTGGCGCCGCCTACTTTCATGTCCTCGTCGGTAGGATAATCTGCATAAAGGACTCCGGGCGCCTGGGTAAGACATGCGGCAACGCCTAAGCCCGCTCCGCCACAGCCCGCCCACCTGGTCTTGACCGTATCGCCCTTGACGATGACGGACTCCAGGCCCTGGCCGCCGTACTCGATGTCGGTGGGGCCGAACTTGATCGGGCTTTTGCCTAATTTGGCCCTCATGGTCATGGTAGTCCCCTCGACTTCACACCACTGGATGGCCCCGCCTGCCCTGCACCGGTTCACGGCATCCCACTCGATGGTCCCTTTTACCGCGCACGTCTCAAGGATCTCGGCAACGTTTTTTTCAGCATCGATCATCGTTAAAAAACGCTGGGAGAACATCGGCCCGAACTTCTCTTTCACCTGTGAAGGATTGAGTATCATAAGGATCACTTGCTAACGAAATTTTCGGTAAATACTAATGAACCGATTGGTATAAAAGATTTATGAAACCCCATTGACATTAGATTAAATATCGTCAAAATAATTTATTAGGCTATTTTGATTATAAAACAATTTTATTTATTTTTATCGTTTAATGGAAGTAATTTGTTTTTTTCTACATTTTTTACATTTATTACAACATAATCGCAGTATCGTCAATTATTGCATAAAAAATTAATCAAATTTATCTTTATTTAATTAAATTAAGAAAAATTCAGAGCCCCGACAAAAAGTATTAATAAGCCCTATATTATTCTAGATTGTAAGGGATACATATATGGGCGCCAGAATAGTAAGCAAGAACTTAGTTATATCTATAGTATTAATATCTTTATTAATTGTCATAATAGGGGTGCTTAGCTCAAATGTGCTCGCATCTTCCGGCGGACAGGTAAGTAATATTATCATAACGACGGATCCGACAATTCCGATGTACGCAGACGGCTCGTCAAACTATATTATTCACATTAAGGCATTAGACAATGTCGGTAATCCGGTCCCAAATACTGTTTTAACCGTAGTTATCGATAATAGCCATACCATCAGCCATAAAACTGATACTAACGGTATCCTGAACGCGTACTCTGGTCCCTCATTTACCATCGGCGATTTCCCCATAAATGTAACAGCAGATAACGGCGTTAATAATTCGACGACCATCAGATTTATTCAGGGTCCGCCGGCGGCAATTGGCATTGTAGCCAACCCGAACGTAGTCGCCAGCGCGGACATATCTACGCCGCCTCATCAGCCCGACGTGCACATAACGACCATTGTCGCTACGATAACTGATGCGTGGGGACATCCCATCTCTAAAGATCAATTTGGCAATCCTTTAATGATCAATATCAATTCAGCGGACTCTAACCGCGGTAACATCACAGATACGTATAACGGCAACGGTAACCTGAATAACGGCATAGCATCGGGATTTGCGGACAGTAACGGGCAATTCATGGCAAATTTCACCCTGGGAGACAATGCATATGGCATAAATTTAGCCAAGGGCTCAGGAGTACCGGTTAAAGCGTGGCTAAACAGTATCCCGTCCATCAATTCGTCCTGTGAGATCCTGTATACAAATCAGCCGTTAGTCGTCGCCTCGACATCTATCGCCCCCATGTATAACCTTTCGATCAACGATACTATCAATGTCTCAGTTAATATGAGGGCCATCGGATGGTTTAACGGGACTGTGATCAAGAACAGTAGCGTTATCTTGTTATTCGATACCTCGGGGAGCATGGACTGGATGTCGAACACGTCCTATCCGATAAACGATGATAACGCCCCTGCAGTCGGAAATATGTCTCAGATAAGCGTACCCCTTACAGATGAAATGAATAACTGGATCGGGGTCAATGACAGCGACTGGCAGCCAGTATATAATTACACTTACGTAGGTAACAGCTCGAGCGGCGTTACCGATCTACAAATAATATTGTCTTCTGACTATAGAAGCTACAAGAATGGCAGCTTTTATTATTTGAAAGTAGTCGACCCTTCGAATATCAGCATTAGTACCGATACCCCGAGTGACGGCTATACTCGCGTGAACGGTAGCGGCAATAATAATGGTAACGGGGTTAGCGGAAAATATGGTAACGAGAATTGTATCGACTTCGCAACTCCGACAAACGGGACTTATGCTATATACGGCGCTTATGTTAACAGTAGTTCGGCATTGGCCGACGTGCCATATAACATGATGATACTGACCAACGCAAAGAGGCTCGGAGATGCGAACGAGACCAATACCGCAGCCAAATCCGCGGGCTCAGTGTTCGTATCAAAGATGAATAACAACAATAACGAAGTAGGCATCGTTTGGTTTAACAACAGCAAGCCTCTTGCGAACTTTACGGGCGATATTGTCACAGGAATTTCTCCCCTGAACGTACAGTTCAATGATACCTCGCTTACGACCGCTGATAACAACATTAGCTCCTGGCAGTGGAATTTCGGTGACGGCACTCAAAACAGCACCGCTCAGAACCCATTACATTCATTCGTAAACTACGGTAGCTATACGGTAACATTGACAGTAACGAACGACGGCGGCAGCTCGACCATGCAAAAGGTCGGCTATATCACAGTACTTGACCTGCCTCCCGTGACTGACTTTACGGCATCGCCGAGGAGCGGTATCGCGCCTCTATACGTACAGTTCACCGATAATTCAACGGGTAATAACATTAATAGCTGGCAGTGGAACTTCGGGGACGGATCCGATAATGCCACGGCAAAGAACCCCAATAATTATTACTACAACTTTGGCAATTATACCGTAATTTTGACCGTGTCCAACGATGGCGGCAACTCTACGGTACAGAAAGTAGAGTATATCAACGTACATGATCCTGCCCCGACGGCGAATTTCACCTATAATAAGACCATTGGTAATGCGCCTCTGTCGGTCCAGTTCACCAATACGTCCACAGGCAATAATATTACTTCATGGCAGTGGGACTTCGGGGACGGCAGCACGGCAACGACCATGAACCCGGTCCACACGTTCACCAGCTATGGCACTTACATAGTGACACTGACGGTCACCAACAATGGCGGCAGCTCGACAAAATTGGCAGCCGACCCGATCATCATCCATGACGCTGCACCGGTAGCCGGATTCACGAGTAACGTCACTACGGGTATAGCGCCTCTGACTGTTCAGTTCAATGACTCCTCGATCGGCGACAACATCACGTCCTGGCAGTGGAACTTCGGGGACGGCACGCTCAATAACACCGCAACTAACCCGGTCCACGTATTCAACAGCTTTGGCAATTACACGGTAACGCTGACGGTAACGAACGACGGCGGAAGCTCGAGTACCCAGGTAGTAAAATATATTACTATCCACGATGTGGCACCACAGGCTAACTTTACGTCAACGCCGCCAATAACCGGCACGGCACCTCTGACTGTTCAGTTCACGGACTCATCGATCGGTAACAACATCACGTCATGGCAGTGGAATTTCGGGGATCTAACAGCTAATTCGACCTCGACTAATCCGGCACACACGTTCACCAGCTATGGCACTTATACGGTAACGTTGACGGTAGCTAACAACGGCGGAAGCTCGACAGCGCAAAAGGTCGGCTACATCACGGTCTATGACCCGGCGCCTTCTGCGGACTTCACGACCAATGTTACGAGCGGGAACGCTCCGCTGACCGTCCTGTTCACAAATATGTCGGCCGGTAAAAATATCACGGCATGGCAGTGGAACTTCGGCGACGGCACTGGTAACGTTACCACTCAGAACCCCGTACACACGTTTACGAACTTTGGAACGTACACCATTACCTTAACTGTCACGAACGACGGCGGCAGTGCATCTACACAAAAAGCGAACTGGATCACAGTACATGACCCGGCGCCCTCGGCCAACTTCTCAGGCACTCCGGTCATCGGCAATACGCCTTTGAGAGTACAGTTCACCGATTCTTCCCTGGGTAACAATATTACGACCTGGCAGTGGAACTTCGGGGACGGTACAGCCAATAACACCACGAAGAACCCGGTGCACTTCTTTACCAATCTCAACGGGACCAACGCGACATATACCGTAATATTAACGGTGACCAACGACGGCGGTAGCTCGACCATACAAAAGGTAAGCTATATTACCGTTTCTCCTCTGGCCCCGGTAGCTAGTTTCAACAGTAACATTCAATCTGGAAACGCCCCTCTATCGGTCGTGTTCACGGATACGAGCTCTAACCCCGCTACCTGGCAGTGGAACTTCGGAGATGGAACTGCTAACGTTACTACGCAGAACGTTACACACACGTTTAACGCCGTAGGGATCTACAACGTGACATTAACGGTGACTAACTTCGGCGGCAGTTCAACAATGCAGAAGTTATACTACATCACGGTCTACAACGCAAAACCTGTGGCCAACTTTGTAGCGACGCCTGCCTACGGCACCAGTCAACTATTAGTACAGCTTAATGATACCTCGACAGGCAACAACATCACGTCCTGGCAGTGGAACTTCGGCGACGGTTCGCCGAACAGCACATCACGGAATAATACGCATACTTTCATAAACAATAATGCAACTAACGATACGCGCAACGTTATTTTAACGGTGACCAACGACGGCGGCAGCTCTTCAAAGAAAATTACTATACCAGTAGGTCCTCAGCTCCCCGTAGCTAACTTCACCGCCACTCCGACAAGCGGTAACACAGGGATGAAAGTACAATTCACAGATGCCAGTTCAGGGGTCATCTCCTCCCGACAGTGGAATTATGGGGAAGGAACAAACGGTACTTCAACGAACCCTAGCCATATTTACAACACTGCAGGGACGTATAATGTAACGCTCACTGTGATCAATCCGGGCGGCTACAACACTATGCAAAAGATCGCATATATCGTAGTCCATAATGCGACACCTACAGTAAGCTTTACGGCCAACCAGACATCCGGGATCGGCCCGCTACCCGTCCAGTTCACCGTTACATCGACCGGTAATAATATTACCTGGCAGTGGAACTTCGGCGACGGCACCGGTAATTCCTCGATAAAAAATGCCCTGCACGTCTTCAATAATACAGGCGTATACACGGTAACGTTGACCGCGATCAATGACGGCGGCTTTGCGACCGCGCAGATCGTGAATTATATCACAGTCTACGATCCGAAACCCATTGCTAACTTTACCGGAGTACCGCAAGTAGGTAGCAGCCCGTTGACAGTACAATTCACAGATACGTCCGTAGGCAATAACATCACTTCATGGCAGTGGAACTTCGGCGACGGCTATTCGAATAGCACGCAGACGAACCCTGTCCATACGTACAATAGTTATGGCAATTACACCGTAACTTTGACCGTTGTCAATAATAACGGTCAATCCACGGCCCAGAAAATATTCTACATAACGGTCCATGACCCGGCCCCGATCGCCGATTTCTACGGAACTCCGACGTACGGGCCAGTACACATGGTAGTCCAGTTCGTCGATACGTCCATAGGTAATAATATTACATCGTGGCAGTGGAACTTCGGCGACGGTACGCCTAACAGTACGCAGACGGACCCGAAACACATGTACAACCTCACCGGCTATTATTCAGTGACGCTGACGGTGACGAATGACGGCGGCAGCTCTTCGATAACGAAGGTTAACTATATTTATGTCGTAGTGACACCAAGCGCCACTCCAACGGCAAGCCCGACCCCGACTCCGACGCTGAAGGCTAATTTCACGAGTAACGTCACCAGCGGGATCGTTCCGTTGTCGGTGCAGTTCACCGACACGTCGACCGGCCTCAACATCAACTACTGGCAGTATAACTTCGGCGACGGCTCGATGAATAGCTCACAGCCGAACCCGGTACATGTTTTCAACGCCGTAGGCAATTACACTGTGACCCTGACAGTGAAAAATGACACTGCAAGCTCGACCGTACAAAAGATCTACTATATTACGGTCCACAATCCGCTTCCGGTAGCCAACTTCACGAGTAACATAACGACAGGGAACGCGCCTCTGGCCGTTCAATTCACCGACACCAGCACCGGCTATAATATTTATGGCTGGCAGTGGAACTTCGGCGACGGTACTGGCAACGTGTCGACGCAAAACCCCGTCCACACATACGCCACCCCTGGTAACTACACGGTTAAATTGACGGTGACGAACGATGGCGGTAGCTCTACAAAAGTGATCACGAGTTATATTGTCGTCAAAGATACTGCGCCTGTAGCTAACTTTACCAGTAATACTACAGTGGGAAGCTACCCATTGGGTGTCCAGTTCACCGACACATCTACGGGCACTAACATTGCCTCGTGGCAGTGGAACTTCGGCGACGGCACGAGTAACTCTACTACACAGAATCCAGCCCATACGTATGCAAATTATGGGACGTATACGGTGACCTTAACGGTGACCAACAGCGGCGGGATCTCTACTACACAAAAAGTAGGCTACATCACGGTACATGACCCTCTCCCGGTCGCCAGCTTTACAAGCAACGTGACCAGCGGGGCATCGCCTTTGAATATCCTCTTCAGCGACACTTCCTCCGGTAATAACATAACGGCCTGGCAGTGGAACTTCAGTGACGGAACGGGCAACTACACCACAAAGAACCCCGTACACACTTTCGTTAATAATAATGCGACCAACGCCACATTTACGGTGACGTTAACGGTGACGAATGACGGCGGCAGCTCTACAAAAGTGATTACGAACGATATACTGGTAGTGCCACAGAAACCGTCCGCGAACTTTAACGAGGCCCCGACAACGGGTAACGCACCTTTGAGCGTACAGTTCACTGACGCAAGTTCCGGAGGCATCAGCACCTGGCAGTGGAACTTCGGCGATGGAACAGGCAATGTTACTACCCAGAGCCCACTACACGTATACAACAATCCGGGCACGTACCCTGTAACATTAACAGTCGCGAACGTCGGCGGCAGCTCCACAAAACAGGTATTGAGCTGCATCACGGTACACAATGCTACGCCGGTCGCCAGCTTTACAGGAGTGCCGACATCAGGCAACAGCCCGTTATCAGTGCAGTTCACCGACACATCCACGGGTGCCAACATCAACGCATGGCAGTGGAACTTCGGGGACGGCACAGGCAACGGGACCACGAAGAATCCCTTACACACCTATTACAATAACAATGCGGTAAACGTCACATACACAGTGATATTAACGGCGACCAACGACGGAGGAAGCTCCTCAAAACAGATCACGAATTACATCACTGTCGTGCCGAGCTTACCGGTGGCGAACTTCAGCGCTAACACAACTGTCGGTAACGCGCCTCTGTCCGTCCAGTTCACGGATGCAGGTACAGGAGCTAGCTCCTGGCAGTGGAACTTCGGGGACGGGTCAAGTAATAGTACCGCGCAGAACCCGGTGCATGCATATAGCACGGTAGGCAATTACACGGTAACATTAACGGAAACCAACCTCGTCGGAAGCTCTACAAAACAGGTCGTTAACTACATAACGGTACACAACCCGGCACCAACGGCCAACTTCATAGGAACGCCGATTACCGGTAACAGCCCGTTATCAGTACAGTTCAATGACACATCCTCGGGTGCAAACATCCTCTCAAGACAGTGGAGCTTCGGGGACGCAACAGCTAACTCGACCTCGACCAACCCGGCACACACATACAGCAGCCCCGGCTCTTACACCGTTATTTTAACGGTGACAAATGACGGCGGCAGCTCGACCAAGAAGGTCACGAGCTACATAACGGTTAATAATCCAGTACCCTCGGCTAACTTTGTAGGGACGCCGACAACGGGCAACAGCCCGCTATCAGTACAGTTCAACGATACTTCATCTGGCAGCGGCATTACCTCCTGGCAGTGGAACTTCGGGGACCTGACTGGCAACGCAACTACTCAGAACCCGGCTCACATATACAACAGCCCGGGCACGTACGCAGTTACCTTGACCGTCACGAACAACGGCGGCAGCTCCACAAAGCAGGTAACGAACTATATAACGGTACACAATGCTACGCCGATCGCCAACTTCGTAGGGACGCCGATCCTGGGTAACAGCCCATTATTGGTACAATTCACCGAAAGTACGAACGATAGTAGTATTACCTCGTGGCAATGGAACTTCGGGGACGGTACAGGCAACGCGACAACAAAGAACCCTGCGCACACTTACAACAGCTATGGCACGTATGCAGTTACATTAACAGTCACCAATGACGGTGGCAGTTCTACAAAACAGATCACGAACTACATAACGGTCCATGATGCAGCACCGGTGGCTTCCTTTACTGCTAACGTTACGAGCGGGTTATCGCCCGTGACCGCACAGTTCACCGACACCTCGACCGGTAATAACATTACCTCGTGGCAGTGGAACTTCGGTGACGGCACAGCTAATGTGACGACAAAGAACCCGGTACACACGTTCAATAACATGTTTAACTATACGGTGACCTTGACGGTAACCAATGACGGCGGCAGCTCGACCATAAAGAAAGTAAGCTATATAGTCGTTCATAACCCGCTACCGACTGCCAATTTCACGGCTTCCCCGCAATACGGGGCAGCACCACTGACCGTACAGTTCACCGACACCTCGACAGGTAGCAACATTTACCTGTGGCAATGGGACTTCGGGGACGGATCGCCGATCGTTACACAGCCAAACCCGGTACATACGTTCAACAATGTACTCAATTACACTGTGACGATGACCATAACGAACGATGGCGGCAGTAATGCAACACACAAGCTCATCGTAGTCCAGACAACGAATTCAACCTCGCCTCCAGTGTTCGCACTGCTGGCCAGGCTTGTGGAACTCGTAGGGCCAGTGTATAACGCTGACGCCCAAAGCGTCGTAACAGATATTGTCGACACTTTAACTCCGCATACCGCGGCCGGTACAACATTACCCTTAACTCCTGTCGACAACAGCACGACGACTCAGATCGATAATAAGATCGACACCTTAAGCTCGGGCGGCGGCACTAACATCGGAGCGGGCATAAGCCAGGCTATAGCGGAGTTGAATAACTCCACCAAAGATAATAAGAAGCTCATCATCCTGCTAACCGATGGATATTCCCAGAACCCGGCAAACGATATTGCCCAGGCGGAAATAGCCCGTGAAAACAATATCACCATAGACACGATCGGCATGGGAATGCCCGATGTTGACACGCTCAACTCGATCGCGGAAGAAACGGGAGGCTATTATTATAAGGCTTCAAACGAAGAGCAGCTGAACAATGTTTACACGAACATCGCCTATAACCTAACGGCCAATGCTACAACGTGGTCTAACATCAGCATATACTCCAACTGTTCCCAGACCTATGGGCCGGACACAATATACGTTAATAATAGCTCGTGGGTCACGACATACAATACAGTGACCGGCATTACCACGCATAACCAGATAGAGCCCAATGTCATCGACAACGGCACTACCTATAGATTATCCTGGAACCCCGGGAACTTATCGTATGCGCAACTCTGGAACGTTGAATATCAGCTGAGGCTGAACAGGTCGGGCGGGATCATACCGATCATGAATAACAGCTACGTGGAATCCGATAACGGAACACAGCCTCTCCCGGAGACACCGTTATTCGTGAACGACACGACCTCTAACCCACCCGATATCCATGTACACATTACATGGCCTACCACCGACAGCTATCCGATAAACGCCTCGCAGCTAAAGATCCAGTGGGTCATTAACTATACGGGCACCGGAACAAACACGACCGACCTCACGATCTACAGGAACATAAGCTCGCAGCCGTTCCTTTCAGTGAAGAAGGTAAGCGGCAGCTCGTATAACTGGAACCTGCAGAATGTCCCGATAGATAACTACGTGATAGAAGTATCTACGACTGACAGCGTTATCCACGACAGCGACACCAGATATGTGTATGTAACATACAGATCGGGTCAAATACAAATTCAGTAAATAATAACGGACATGACAAAAACGGACTGTATGCCGGTTTTTTTTACCGGCATATTTTGGCGGGATAGGGTGAAAAAGGCTTCTTCATATTAGAACAAGCAGTTGCTATCTAAGGTACGGGTAAACATATAAACATTAACATGTAACAGAATACAGTGCTTTAATATAACCGATATTACCATCGATTGAAAAACAACGAGTGAATATCATGCTAAAAGACGATGATTCGGGCCAATTCATCCTGTTAATGAGCGTTGTCGTAGCTATTGGCCTGGTCATTCTGCTCGTGTTCTTCAACCAGTCGTTGATGGCAGGGTACTCATCGTCACAATCGATCATGGATTTCCCTAAAAATGATATAAGAGATTTTAGGTCGGAAACGGTAAGTGAAGCATATATCCTGGGGAACAACATTAACGGTAATCTACTGGGAAACAACGACCAGAACGCATTTAACAATTCGTTTAACGATAATTTTACCCGATATAGAGACCAAATACAGGATCTCTCCATGGAACATGGTACCGTGGTCAATGTAACCTGGCAAAACGCCGTCGGCGGACAAAATTACAAATGCGAGAATATCACGTTAAACCTTTACTATAATAATGGCGAAACATCATATGGTGAGAATACGGTCGTATATCTGACCTGAAGGAGATGAACATGAAAGCGCGCTCAATGCTCAAGGACAGATCAGGAGTGAATTTCGTATTGGAGTATATTCTAACTTTCATGATCGCTTCCGTTCTCTTTTCTATAATGTTAGCCATGTCGACCGGCTTGTTCATTAACGGGCCTACGTCCACAGTATCAAAAGTCCAGTATACCGATATAGGGAATGGCATGAAGGCTAAAGTCATCGATACCTACCTGGTGGCGCCGACATGGCCTAACTATGGCGACATTGCCACTAAGTTCGATATACCTGATACTGTAGCAGGTAATTATTATCTAGTGGATCTGGATAAAAGTGCCAACGGATGGGATAGGGAAATAGTCGTTAAATCGGCGTCTACCGATACGGCCATTCATATCACCCTCAACGGCGTAAATTCCACGATACCCATATCCGAAAACAATACAATATCCAGTAGTAACCCGAGTCACACGATAACTTATCATACCTATTGGGGAAGTGGATGACAATGATAAAACGCATGTTGAAGGATGATAGTGCCGTAAGCGAAACGCTGGGATATATCCTATTATTCGGTATAGCGTTGACTGCCATTGCCATTATTTTATTGGTTGGCAATTCGATCATAGACAACGAGCGGTCAAATGATAATTTCCAGAATATTATCCAGAGTTTCTCCATAATACAAAGTGACCTGACCCAGGTGGCGCTGGAAAAAACTCCCATCGAGACCACCATGATGCATATGGAGGGCGGGACTTTGTCGGCAAATTCAACAATGGGCCACATCATCGTCGGCTATAACAATTCCACAGTCCCTCAGCATTCTGTGCGTGACATCACGACCGGCGGTGTCATGTTTTCAAGCGATAAAGACGCACTAAAGACCATATCCATGGACTATGGGGGCATATGGCAAAAATCCGGCGAAGACCTGTCGGATACCATGATCTCCGAGCCAAGATTTTATATCACTCCCAACACGGATACTCTTGTCTTGAACGTTATGCGGCTACATACGATGCCCGGTAACCAGACATTGGCGAGCTCCGGCGAAGGTACCCTGAATATCGGGCTGATGTACGATAATACGTCCGTATATAGTGAAGACCTGGATACCGGTACCGTTACATTAACGCTGGATACTAATTACCCGAACGCTTGGAAACGATACCTGAACGATACCCTGGGCTCCCAAACGCTGGACGACGGCACGCCTATAGTCGTTCACACCACGATCAACGCTAACCAGATCGTGACCACGATATCCCCGGTGTCCGAAGTAATAATCAGCGAGCATAATGTTAACCTATCGATAGGCGGGCTTTACGGCGGATAATACCCCTGATAAATAATCTTTAAAATCATTGTATTTTTTTGGTTTTTGCGCGTTTTTGGGGACAGGGGTAGTGACCACGGCGGTCACGGTTAATAATAACCACGGTGGGGACACGGTGGTTATATTAAAGTCATGCCGACCGTGTTGCAATGTCTCAATGCACACCGTGGTGAATACATCAATAAAAAACTTATTTTATAGGTACCAGCAGGTGATCCTTACTTCGACAACCTGTGGGAATTGATCGCCATTATTCTGGTAATCAGTCCAATAATCCGATAACGTATCATTATCGTTCAGCGTTATCAGCCTTTTCGAGACCATCGAATTATCGCCGGGCTCTCCATTGATTATGGCCATTTCATCGTGTTTGACTGAAGTGCCATTAATTTTATAGTGAACATCGTATGAGAACTCGATGTTATATTTTATGTCCGCAGACGCCGGGTTGAATTCCCGCAGCATCGCCGTGATGCTATCGTTTAGCCCGGCAAGCCCCGGATCAGGCGTATTACTTGCATATGTTACGCTATGGCCGTCCCAGCCGGCAACGTATGACTTTAGCGAGCTGTTAACGCTCCAGGCATCGGCACTATTCCAGTCCACGGTCGTGATCACGTCATTCGCTATCTGGCCTAATTTCATGTCGATGGCTTTTTCTGTCTGGGGATGCGTTAGCGAGTTCGCCTGTATGATGAATAATAGCACTGCTAACATTATCAGAGCTGCAGTGACACCTTCCATTGTATATATCTGGCCTTTATCTGCCTTAGGCGAACGCATCAGACCACACATCCAGCGTTAATACTCCCGGGTATAGCACGCTTTTTTGTTTATATAGCGGATCAGACATGTAATCCACAGGCCTTCCGATAAATATGCTGCTGTTGGCCTTAACGATGACACTATTTACATTCGGGTCATAGATCGATGAGTTATTTACGGTTATCTCAACGATATCGTTCACATTAATTGTGATCGGCAATGGCCGTATCGTGCCGTTCAGTCTCACGCTATAATTATCGGCAGGCACAATATTGGTCCCATTTTGAACATCGACATCGGTTATGTCTCCGGTGGCGTTATAGATCATTATTTTAAGGTCGTTACCTCTGGTAGTCCAGTTCGAAATGTCAACGAACAGCGCCGAATCCCTTTCATCGTGCCCCATGTCGGTCAGCGCATTATCGACTGACAGCTCTTTTCCCGTATCCACCATGACGTACCTGTTTATCGTCTCGACCTTGCCAGTGGTCGCATCAGGGCACGAGGTGTTGAGCAGCGTCATCTTGGTATTGTTCAACGTGTCATTCATTGTAAGATAGACGGTAAAATCATATATGACCGAGCCATTCAGCCCGATCTTATCCCTTGCCACTGAATAATTACCGATTACAGGGTCCGTTAATTGTCTAAACGCATCGATCTTATCCATTGAGAGCACGTTGGGATGAGATTTATCGTCTGCCAGGCCGACCCTGGCCAACTGGTCGACGGCCGCGGATTCCCATTCGGCATCGCCTACCTGATGTCCGTCAGGCCCGGAATAAATGTGCCACCCCGGGTCTTCGACGAGTATGGCGCTGGTGCTATATGCGACTGAGTTCAAGTCTATGGCGCCAGGCTGGAATGGGACGAACAGGCCAGCTACGAATGAAATGGCAAAGATAAAAGTTACTATAAAGATAGCAAAGCCGAATAGAAAGTCTATGCTGGACTGACCGCTATCATTATCCAGTGCTTCCAGTAAAATAGCCCTCATCCTCAAACCCTGTTAACGCATGAAGTTTATTTTTAAAGTATAAAAGGGCTTCCTTGTAATAAAAATTATTTGGTATACTAAACGTAATAATGTTAATAATTTCTAGCTTTTTACAAAAAAAATATTATGCATTTTTAACAGAAAAATCGTATTTTTTAATGTCTTCTGGTAGCTTTTATCGTTTTCTTGGAGATTTTTGAGACTGCTACGCCCTTAGACGATCTTTGGCCCGACTTCATTTTTGGCTCAGGCTTCACTTTTAAGAACATTGCCACTCTATCGATAAGACCCACTTTCCTTTCCATAATAGTCACCAGTAACACTACTGGTCGCATTAATATATAATTATTTAAATAATAAAATAGAAAAATACTTTATCGGCGTTTTAAGATGAAGCTATTTCTGGATTATTAGAGTAAGCACGTCGCCGTCCAGCAGCATGTGGTCTGCGCCGACTCTCTGGCCTGCATGCTTGGCCGAGTCGCCCCATACGTGGGCATAGCGGAACTTGCGGCGGAAATCCTTATGTAAACGGTCGCTAACGTCCCCTACGGTGCAGCCCGACCTCATGATCATGGGCTCGTCCATGTCAGCGGGCTCGCCCTGAGGCTTCAGGTATATGTTAATAAAGCCTAACCGGTCGTATATTTCATCCTTCAGCCCGTCGAGGTTTAATTCCATATCTGCCGAGATCTTGAGGGAGTCCTTGGGGAATGCCTTCATGTGCTCTTTGTCGACGAGGTCGATCTTGTTGACCACGGTGATGGTCGGTATGTAGACACGGTTACCCCTGACGATATCGATGAGCTGGTCCGATGTGATATCTTCACGAATGTTGACGAGCGCGTTGTGCATCCTGTACTCGCCAAGGATGGTCTTGATGGTCTCGTGGTCGATGCTAAGCTCGCAGGTGGAGGTAATAGTGATGCCGCCTTTCACGAGCTTGGTGATGGTCACGTCGGGGGGCGTCTGGTTAATGCGGATGCCCGCATCGTACAGCTCGTCCTCCAGCACTTTGAGCTGCTGATAATTGAAGACGTCGATGATCATGACTACCAGGTCGCAGCTCCTGATGACGGATATGACCTCACGGCCTCTGCCGCGCCCCGATGATGCGCCTTTGACGATGCCGGGCAGGTCCAGTATCTGGATCTTAGCCTGCCTGTATTCCATGACGCCGGGAATAACGTCCAGCGTAGTAAAATCGTATGCGCCGACCTCGGAATGAGCGTCGGTTAATTTGTTAATAAGAGTAGATTTGCCCACCGAAGGAAAGCCCACGAGCGTCACGGTAGCGTCGCCGCTCTTCTTGACGCTGTAGCCTCCGTCGCCGCCGCCCTTTGATGCTATGGCCTTCTTGATCAGGTCGTCCTTAAGGCGGGCCATCTTGGCCTTGAGCCTGCCCATGTGATGCTCGGTAGCCTTGTTTTTCTGGGTCTTATCCATCTCTTCCTGGATCGCCCTGATCTCTTCCTCAATTGTCATCTTACACCTTTAGTAGCATTAGAAACGGTTTCCGTTTACCTGGTGGAAATTCTAGAAATTAGGGCCGGGACCGGGATTCGAACCCGGCTCCAAGGATCCACAGTCCCAGAGGATTGCCAACTACCCCATCCCGGCTAATGCAACTTCAATAGCAGCATTCACATAAATAAAGTTTATGGTAACCATGGAATAAAAAAGGCTGTGTCTGCGTCCTCAGGGCGTGCGCATGTGCCGGAGAGGCAGCGTTCGGCCTATGCCGGGCCCTTCGTGCCGTTCAGACGCTCCATCAGAAGGGAGATCTTCTCCCTGTACTCATTTTTTATTACATAGGATGTGCGGCCGTCCGCATTGAGGTCATTTTCGACTATGCCGCGCTCTATCAGCTCTTTCATGTAACGATTGGTCGCGCTGTCCAGCATGTCCAGCTTTATGGAAAGTTCCCGGTTGGATAATCCGGGGTCTTTCAGCAGGGCGCCCAGCGCGTTCCTCAGCGCCTCCCGCCTCATTAAAGAGATCAAAGACTGTTCCTCGGCCTTGTAGGTGCCCGAGTTGGTGAAATACCGGATGTGTTTTCCGTCTGACTTGTATGTAATTACCCGATGGTTGATGCTCAAAATGAGCAGGTGATATCGGACTGTGCCTATGTTCATTTTTAAGGTCTTCGATATATCGTAAAGGCTCGAGCCCGGGTTTTCGGCGATGAATTTTAACACGACGTTGCGATTTTCATTGTGGTCAAGGCGGCTTCTGGCCCTGGTGACGGCGCCGGCCATGAAAAACCTTATAAAAAGATAAAAGACGGCGGTGAGGGCAAAACCTGCGGCGGCACTTACCTTTGCTGCCGAAAGCTTGCCGTCATCCGTACCGTAGTAGATGGTGCCGTTGGATTCCTTCATGTCCGTGACCCTCGCGCCGGTGGGCTTGGCCCAGAGCAGCTTGCCGTCCTTATCAAGGGCATAGATGCCCCCGGAATACACGCACTTCGACTGGCCGTAGAACGTAGGCACTTCATAGTTTAACGTCCACAGGCTCACGTAGGTGATGTTGTTACCCGGTATGAAGTCCATGTCGACCCAGCTGCCCACCGCCTCGGTGCCGTCGGGCACGCTATTATTTTTGTACCATTCTGCCGGCGTGGCTGAGTTCTCATTAGCAGCATAGCTCAGGTCCAGATACGGAGGCATGATCGAGCCTATGTTCGATGCGTCCAGCACAATGTTATGCGGGAACAGGGGCAGGGTAACGCTCCAGAGTTCCCGGTATGAGGTCATGTCGTATGCTTTGATCGTATTGGTGTCAAGCTGATCGATGAGCCTGTTGTTGCTCCAGTTCCCTTTTGACTGGACGAGCATGTATTCGACAGTCCCCGGATCCTTGTAGTAGCCGGCGTTGATCACGTCGTTCACGCCTTCCGGGGCCACGCTCTGTACATGATAATATGTCCCGTTATATGCCCCCACGATGTTGTCCAGATAGGACGCGTTATGCATCGGTGTAGCGACCTCGCTGCAGTCTGGCCGGATCATGGACAGGTATGAGCCGCTGCCGTTCGCGTCAGGGCCTAAAATATTATTATAATGGCGCAGGTACAGGTTCCCCTGGCCGTCAAAGGCATTGTTATAGTCGGCGACGGTGTTCTCGTCGCTGTATTGCCTGGCCCAAAGCTTATTGCCGCTCGTGTCCAGCGCCATTACGCCGTTGGTCAGCCAGACATAGAGCGTGCCGTTCCGGTAATACGGCTGGTCATTACCCGCGTCGGAAAGGACAGAGACGTTGTATTCACTGATCGTGTGATCCCATAACATGGACCCGTCACGGCCATAGGCCTCGATGGAGCCGTTATCCTTCGAATAGACGTACATGTTCCCGCTGTCGTCGATGGACGCGGGATCGTAGACGCCGTTGATGTTACATATAAGCGAGCCGTTGGCGTCCAGGATGATCTGGTTGTGATAGTGGTGGATATATACACGTCCGTCTTTGACGTGCAGGCCGGGCTGCGTGTTATAATACTCCGCCAGGTTAAAGGTCAGCGGTGCCGACCAGCGGACCGTGCCGTCCGGATCTATGGCCAGTAACTGGCCTCGTAATGGCTGATTACCGGGGCCGACGATGACGTAAAAGTCCCCGCCCTCCGCTGCGGCCGCAATGCCGGTCCATTTTTCGCCTTTCTCGTTAACTTTATATTTGTCGGGAATAGGTAAGCTCCAATTGACCTTACCGTCCTCTCCTATCGCGTATACGGAGCTGCCGTCCACCGTGTAGAGCATGCCGTTGCCGGGGGTGAACATATTGTCGTACACCCAGAAGCCGGTATGGGCCACGGGGCCGGATATGGCCCACTGCCCGGAGGCGCCCGGGCCGGAAGTCATGGCCAGGTAAAGCGTGAACGCTAATAAAATGATCAACAGCGCAAGAGCCGCTTCGAATAGCTCGCTTTTTTTCATATTACTCACCGATGATAACAACCACAAATAGCTTAAATATAGCTTATGTCACGGTTTGTGAAACTGCAATGAGAAAAGTTTATTATACTATCGCAGTAGTGTTCAAATAAACTACCATGAAGACGATTTCTAGTAAGCTTGTCGAATCGCTGAAGACCCTCGGGCTGACCGAGTATGAGGCGAAGGTGTATTCGGCGCTTGTGCTTTTTGAGAGGACGGAAGTCAAACAGGTTTACGAGTTCCTGGACGCGCCGAAGCCAAGCGTTTACCAGAGCCTGAAAACGCTAACGGACAAGGGGCTGGTCCAGGTAGTGAACGCGAAGCCCGCCATATACAGGGCTATTCCGCCGAAGATCGCCCTGGAACATATGACTGACGTGCATAAAAAAGCGGAAAGCGTTGCACTAAAAGAGCTGGAAGGGCTGGAAAAAGACCGCGTAGAGCAGGAGATCCCCGACGTATTCTGGACGCTCTACGGGGACAAGAACGTCGAGTACAGCATCGAAGAGCTGCTGGGGAAAGCGAAAAGTTCGCTGAGACTCATTCTGCCGGATAGGTATGAAAAATACCTGGAATTACTACGGAATAGGGACCTGGATCTCGAGTTGATCATCTACGGTGATAACCCCGCCATCAAGGCTCGTTACGGGCTGAAGCATGCCACGGTCCACAACGCGAAAAAGCTGGACTTCACGGACTTCAAGCCGTTAATGAAGTACATAGCACGGCTGCCTTTACAGGACGACCAGGCGACTAACTTTTTTATTGTTTGCGTAGACAACCTTGAATTCATGTACGTCCCTCCCCTGCCCGGCAACACCAGGTCCGGCTTAGCGACGAAAAATCCTTTCGTGCTTTCGCTGGCGAACATGATCTTCGACGCCATCTGGGAACATACGCCGACCGTCTAAACGGCCATACACTTTTTTCAATAGTTTCTTAAGTATGGTCTTCTTTTAATGGACATACATCGGAATAGAGAATAGTAGTTTTGTTTATAACTACGTAGAGCAAGTATTTAGCCTTTCGAGTCTTACATATATAATTAATCAGGCATAAGCCCATGATCTTCGTCATTTTATGAAGGGCTTGTGCGAATATCATGGTGATGTTATGGCAAAGCAGATAGTTCAGACAAAGCAGAAAAGCAAAAATGCCGACCAGGAGCTTTATAGCAAAATGGTCAGCGAGGCTATCAACGCACAGAACGCCGACGTCTCGGCGATCAAGGCACACAGGGGAGGCAAGTTCGAGATCTCCCACGCAAAGCCTTACGTTGATGCAGTCAACAAGATGAAGCCCATGGGCGGGCAGAGCAAAGAGGTCTTCGCGCTGCATGTGAACTCAGTAAACGCCCATTACGATATTCTGAAAAGCATGACAAAGACGGTGAGGCCAGAGGATGACCCCATGGTAGAGCACTATCAGACGCCGCCTATTATGGAGATATTATACGACGAAGACCATGCCTTCCGAAAGTCCGTTGAGAAGTTCATAAAGGCTATCGGTAAGTCCGAAGCCCTCATAGGGAAAGAGTCCATACGCCGGTACGGCGGCTTCTATGGCCCGACCTGCGTCGTTGATTTTGCTTTCGTGCCGGGAAGCACGAGCAACGTGGTCAACCGCATCCTTCAGACCGTGGACATCCCGGTCGAGCACAAGCGGGCTATACTGAGTTCAAAGTCATGGGGCATGGACACCTCATACGGCATCGGCAGCAGGTTCCAGATGGCCATAGAGGCGGGCAAGACCCCGGACGCCGCCGTAAAAGAAGAAGTAAAGATGCTCCAGATGGTCTATGACCGGCCAGTCGAAGCCCAGGGCATGCTCATGGACGAGGCAGGAGTTACCTCCTTCGACGTCCGCAAATACATGAATTCCTACAAGGCTAAGATGAAGCCCACGGTGAAAGCGGCCATGAACGCCGGAGTATTCTACGGTAACATCGTGACGGTTCCGGCTTATTGTGTCGGCGACATAGCCCATCACATATCCCAGTCCATGTTCAACATGACCAAGGACGACGTCGTCATGGGCGTCATCGAGGCCGTATCGGGCGTAATGGAAAATACGCTTAAGGCGGCCAGAGGCTTGTTCAGGGACGAGTACGCAGTATTAAGCGTAGCCACGGGCTCTACCGCAGCGGCGGTAACGAAGATCCTGTGGATGGACGGGTTTACGACCATGATGGTCACCGACCTGCTCACCAAACGGTATCATAACTACGTCCTGAACAACCCGACGAGAGGGGCGGCGGCAGAGCTGCACAATGTCGACTTCATGGACATGATCGAGCGCGGCGAGCGTATCCTGGACCACGCCCCGAGAGGCTCGGGCTGTAAGGTGGCGGGCATACCGGTGGACCTGACGCCCATAGCGAAGAACGAGGCTATCATGAACCCGCAGCGGTACACATATCCTGCCTGTGCCATCACGGTCAGGTTCTCGGCGCTCATGAGGCTTGCCGACTTCCCCTGCCTGCTGACCAGCGAGCCGGTGACCGCGACGCTGATGACCAACATCATCTCGCTGCATAAGGATAAGCCCCATTCCCCGGCAAGGTCGTGCAAGTTCTGCGCTGCGAACTACATTGACTACAAGTGCGCATACTGCAACTGGAAAGAGGCCGTATAAGCGGCTGATCTTTTTATTTTTTTTAGGAGTGATAAAATGACTGAGATCAGCCTTTTGAAAAGATCCATCGTGGAGCTTATCGGTACCTATGTGCTTGTTTTCCTCGGCACCGGCTCTGTTGTCACGGCGGTATTGCTGCTGCAGGGCTGGACGCCGATCGCCGGTAACTCTTTTAACATCGGCATCGACATCGCCGCCTGGCTGGCAATCGGGCTTGTTTTTGGCATTGCCGTGACCGCCATGATCTACGCCTTCGGCCACATATCAGGGACACACATCAATCCTGCCGTCAGCATCGCTCTCTGGGCTACCAATCGGATGCCCACGAACGATATGCTGGGATATGTAGCCGCACAGCTTATCGGCGCAGTACTGGCGTCGCTATCCATCGTACTTATTTGGGGCAGCCGCAGCGTGGGCACCGGCCTGGGCGCGACGGCCATGTTCGCCGGAGTTACCTTCTGGCAGGCCATACTCTGCGAAGCTGTCGCCACATTCTTCCTGATGCTCACGATAATGGGCACGGCCGTCGACAAAAGGGCCGCCCCCGGCTGGGCCGGGCTGGCCGTCGGCATAGTCGTGGCAGCCGATATCGCGGTCATAGGGAACCTGACCGGCTCGTCGCTGAACCCCGCCCGAAGCTTCGGCCCATATCTTGTAGGCTGGCTCTTCGGCGGGACTGTGGATTGGTGGCAGTACCCGATATACATCGTCGGCCCCATTATCGGCGCGCTGGCAGCTGCTTTCCTGTACGATTATATCAGCTCTCCGGAAACAAAGAAAGCCGATGCACAGGCCCCAACGATATCCAGCCCTAAAAAAGCCTGAACGCGGGCGATGCCCGGGATATTTTCTTTTTTATTCTTTTTTCGTGGTCTTTTACCGATAGCTAACGCAAATTATATCAAGCGTGCCGGAGATAGTAGTAACATACAAAACTACTAACCTACTTGCGATAGGATCACAATAAATTGAGGGGATGCGGATGACAATCCAAAGATCGGAACAACAGGTAATGGCAGAACGGGAAGCTTCGAAGAGCGGGTACATCATAGAATGCTCGAAGCTATCCATGCGATTCGGCAAGATCACGGCGCTTGAAGATGTGGACTTACAAATAAGCTACGGCGAGAACTATGGCCTGCTGGGGCCGAACGGCGCCGGGAAAACGACGCTCATCAGGGT
The DNA here is from genome assembly GCA_963780625.1 of uncultured Methanocellaceae archaeon. GTDB lineage: Archaea > Halobacteriota > Methanocellia > Methanocellales > Methanocellaceae > Methanocella. The sequence goes on from CAWACH010000002.1 coordinate 316,951, forward strand.
CCTGTGCGGGCTGCTAAAGCCGACGTCGGGCTCTGCGTCGGTATTGGGCAGAAAGCTCCCGGACAGGCGTAACAATGCCTCCATCGGATACATGACCCAGATGGACGCCATGTACACCGACCTGAGCATCCGCGAGAACATACGTTTTTTTGCCTCTTTGTACGGCCTCAGCGGCCATGTACGGGAGAAGCGCATAGACGACGTGCTAGAAATAACTAAACTTGCGGACCGCCAGAACAGCGTCGTGAGCACCATCTCCGGCGGCATGAAGAAGCGGGCTTCCATGGCCTGTGTTTTAGTGCATAAGCCAAAGCTGCTCTTTTTAGACGAGCCGACCGTGGGGGTGGATCCGAAACTAAGGTGCGAGCTATGGAAATATTTCCACGAGCTGAACGATGAAGGTGTCACGCTGATCGTCTCGACGCACATCATGGACGAGGCGGAGCACTGTAATCGTCTTGCCTTCATCAGGAACGGTAAAAAGCTCATCGAGGGCACGCCCGCGGAGCTAAAAACGTTCACTGCCTGCGATAATTTAGAGGACGCTTTCATGAAGTTCTCGGAGGATAAGCAATGAGCCTCCTCAGCATTATTTCTCTCGCGAGAAGAATAGTGACCCAGTGTCTCCGGGACAAGCGCACGTTCGCCCTGATCATTATCGTCCCTTCGCTGGTCATGGCCCTGCTCGGGTATTTCTACACGACCGGCGCTGTGAATACCATCACCATAGGCGTGGTGAACAACGATAGCGGGATGGGCCCCGTGTCATTGTCCGATCTCGTCATAGACCAGCTGAAGCTTCAGCCGAACGTTACTGTTGTTTTACTCGGCTCTTCGGACGCCGAACAGGCGGTAAAGGATAAAAAAGTCGATGCTGCCGTCATATTTAATAGTAATTTCACTTCCGGCGTCGTGACGGATAAAAAGGCCAGCATTGACATGGTCAGCGAAGGTACCGACCCGACAAAAGCAGCGCTGGCCGGTAAGGCCTTAGGCAATGCCGCCATGTCAGCCGTCGCCAGTAACCTGCAGAACGGAGGTAACGGGAGTTCGCCGCTTGAGCTGAACTCCAGGACTGTCTATGCCAGCGGCTTCACGATGCTGGACCTGTTCGCGCCTTATCTTTTAGGCGTCATCGCCTTTGCCTTTATCTTTATTTTTACGGGCGTGACTTTCCTGCGCGAGAGGTCGTTCGGCACGTTCGAGCGTCTCTTAGTGTCGCCCATTACGAGATCCGAGATCATCCTGGGCTACATGCTGGGTTTCAGCGTGTTCGCCGTTATCCAGTCTATGATCATCCTGCTGTTCGCCATTTTCGTGCTGAACGTGAAGATCGCGGGTAACATATACTCGGTAGTGGTCTTACAGCTGCTGATCACCATCGTAAGCGTGAACCTGGGTATCTTATGCTCGTCCTTCGCCAAAAATGAGCTGCAGGCGGTGCAGTTCATACCGCTGCTGATCCTGCCTCAGGTCTTCCTCGACGGCATGTTCTGGCCCATATCGACGCTTCCCAATTATTTGCAGGCATTATCGTACATCATGCCGCTGACGTATGCGAACGACGCGCTGCAGAATATCATGGTGAGAGGATACGGGCTGGGCGACGTTTGGGTGGATATCGTGATTCTGCTAGCATTCGCGGTCGTGATGGTGGCCTTGTCAGCATTGAGCCTCAACAAGCGGCTTCAATAAAAAAGCAAGGTTCTTCTCTATTTTTATTTCGTTTTGTTGATTGTACCTTGTTGCCTGTGGGATTGATGGAGTCGGTTTTTTTTTCACCACAGAGCCCCGGTAGTTCCATTTTTGTGTGGTAATCGTTTATTCTTGCTTGCGCTTTTCGCTGGATTGTTCGGTTTCACAACACGAAGACATGAAATCTTTTTTTAGATAACTAACACTAAGTCATGAAAAACACCATGACACGGTTAAATCATGAAAGCATGAAAACCCTATTAATCGACATAAGCCACCAAGTTCACGGCTATTAAGACACTAACGAATGACGTAAATCACGAAGTGCCACAAAACCAAGACAATTAGAGTACGGCTATGATTGCGAGCGACCTTAGGAAAAATTGGATCGATATGCGAATACTATGAGAGTCAATAAAGGATAGCTGGAATGGCGTATGCTTTTTGTCTTAATTTGGTGGCACTTCGTGTTTTACATCGTTCGTTAGTGTCTTATTAGCCGTGTTTTGGCGGCTTATGTCGCTTGATGGGGTTTTCATGCGATTCATGTTTTAACTGTGCTATAGTGGCCTTACTGTTTTAGTGTTAGTAAATCTAAAAAGGAATTTCATGTCTTCGTGTTGTGAAACCGAAGGGCCGTAAGTGAGTCGCAAAGACAGCATAACGGGAAGAAACCCAATACGAACTAAAGATATGCCTTAGTGGTTCAACGCAGATTCCATAAACTTTAGATGAGATAAAAAATATTGATCAGAGCTTAAACGTGCCCGAGAGAATATCCTTATTGACCTTCTCCAGGTCTTTGTGCGTGCCCACGTCGCTCCAGTAGATGCCCGTCGAATCGTAGCCGAATAATTTTTCCATCGCCGCCAGCTTCGGAAAGACGTCCGTCTCGATAGAGCCCACGTCGGGCATGATGTCGAGCACGTCGGGCTCTAGTACGTACAGCCCCGCGTTCATCTTAAAGGGCAATACCGGCTTTTCCCTGAACTGAAGGATCTTGCTGCCGTCCAGGTCGATGATGCCATAGGGGGACGGCATGTTGATCATGTTCACAGTGCCCCAGCAATCATCCAGGCCCATGTGGAAGGCTACGATGGCGGAAATGTTCACGTTGGATATGATGTCGCCGTTCATCACGATGAACGGGCCGTCGATCTTATCGCGGGACGCCTTAATGGGGCCTGCTGTGCCTAGCCTGTTATTCGGGTCCTCGTAGGAATACTCGATGCGCATGCCCAGCTTATCGCCTTTGCCGAAATATTCCTCTATCCGCTCGCCGCACCATCCGGCCAGCATGACGACCTTGCGTATGCCGTGCTTATGCAACAGCTCAAGCTGGTACTCCAGGATCGGCTTGCCCGCCACGCACACCATCGGCTTGGGTAAATTATCGGTCAACGGCTTCAGCCGCTCGCCGCGGCCGCCGCATAATATGAACGCCCTCATTTTTACCTCACGCTATAATAATCCTTGATCCGTACCGTATCCTCTAGAAAAGGCGTAGAAACCTCGTGTAGAATAGTATTCTCGGTAGCTACGATTGTATGAGGCACGTTGGGCTCTATGCGGATCGTATCGTTCTTCTGGAAATGTTCCTTGTGATCGGAAAATTCAATGTAGCCGACGCCCTCGATAATGTACATCGTCTCGTCCTTGCGGGGATGCTTGTGGAACGAAGTCTGGTAGCCGGCCCTGATGTATAATTCCTTTGTCAGGTACTTGTCCGTGCTGATCAGCACTTTCTCGTATCCCCAGGGCTTGTCGGTCTTATTTTTATATTCCTTTCGCACTTCTTCCAGGTCTCGGACAGTGTCTACGGTCGCCCAGTAGACGCCGTCTTCCATGTAATAGCCTAAGCGGCTTACTTCAGCCATGCCGGGGAAAAGCGTATGCTCCAGGCTGCCCCCCTCGAACTTAGAAATAGGCGCGTCGCCGTTAATGCAATACACGCCGCCATTAATGTAATAGTCCAGCTGCGGCTTTTCCTTGAAGGACCTTACCCTGTCCTCGCCCAGCTCGACAATGCCATAGGGGCTCCGCATGCGGGTAACGAACATTGTAATATAGTACGGGTTATTAGCATGCCTGAGCATCATTTTTTTAATATTGACGTCAGTGACCACGTCGCCGTTCCTCACGATGATATCCTGTCCGCCGGCCATCTCGATGCCCGCTTTCAGCGCGTTCAAGGTGCCGATGGGCTTTTCTTCCACGTGGTATTTTATTTTGACGCCCTTGTACTCGTTACCATAGCGGGCCTCGATCATCTCGCTCTTGTAGCCCGTGAGCAGGACGGCCTCGCTAATGCCGGCAGAAGCAAAATCGAATATTTGCTTATCAAGTATCGTGAAATTATTTTTTATCTCGATGAGGGGCGTGGGCGTGTTATCCGTATACGGCTTAAGCCGCTTGCCGGAGCCTCCGCACAGGATCATGCCGATCATAAAAATCACCCTGCACAACCAATAATATATTTAACTATATTGTATCTAGCTCGCTTCCCTTGCATAAAAACTTTTTCCGGTATACAAAATAATATCGGAGGGATTCGCCAGACATATTTATGGTGATTCCCGTATAATTTTATTGCATGACCGTTCATCTGGTCCCATGGGACACATCGCGTAATCTTTTAGACGAAGCGGAGCGGCTCTACGAGGCTGCCGGCTCTTTTGACTGCATAGCGAAGGGCGACCTTGTCGCAGTTAAGCTCCACGTGGGCGAGCTCGGGAACCCGTATTATGTTCAGCCCTTTTTTGTTCACCATATAATAAAAAAAATAGAAGAAGCGGGCGGTAAGCCTTTCCTCACGGATTCGAATACCTATTACCTGGCCAGGCGAAATAATGCCTTCGACCATATTGAGACGGCGAAGATAAACGGCTTCGGCTTCGCGCCTTTCATAGCGGCGGACGGGCTCAGGAGCGAGAGCGGCCGGTTAACGAAAACGAAAGGCATTCTCAAGGAGATCGAGGTGTCGGGCGCCATCGCCGAAGCGGATGCAATGGTCGTCGTGTCACACGATAAAGGCCACGCGCTCACCGGCTTTGGCGGCGCGATCAAGAACATAGGCATGGGATGTACCACCCGGCAGGGCAAGCTACGCCAGCACCGGACCGTCGGGCTCAAGATCAACGAGTCATTATGTACGGGCTGTGGCCTGTGCAGAAAAGTATGTGAGATGAGCCTGCCGGAGATCGTCGACAAAAAGGCGAAAAACGTCTCAAAGGAGTGCATGAGATGTCCTGTCTGCGTCGAAGCCTGCCCGAAGAGCGCCATCAAGCTTTTGCATATGGAAAATCTGGGCAAAGCGCTGGCTTCGGCGACCTACGGCGTACTTTCCACATTCAAGAAAGACAAAGTATCGTTCGTCAGCTTTGCCGAGAACATCACCCAGTTCTGCGACTGTGTGCCCTCGCCCGGCCACATCGTAATGAAGGATATCGGCATCTTCGCCTCAGACTCGCCAGTCTCGGTCGACGCGGCATTCCTGGAAATGGCCGATTATAACATCTTTAATGAGGCGTACGGCGTCGACTGCATGACCCAGGTCAAAGAGCTCAAAGAGCTGGGCATCAAAGGCGAGCTAAAGCCGAAGATCAACGTCATCCAGAAAAGTACCCGTCACAAGGGACACTGATCAAATAGTTTTTTATTTTTGTGCGCTTAGCGTCTCGACCTGGTTTTTTTCGCTTAGCACCGTGTCCCAGAGCCAGCCGTAGTCCTGGGGCTTGTTCAAGTACGCCAGCTTGTCCGCATCACGGATGAGGCCGTACATCTCTTTGCCTTTGTGCAAGCCGGCCTTAGCGATATTAGTGGGCTTGAGGAAGCGTATGTCGGGCATGTGGTCACAGCGGCCATTCTTTATCAGCCGGCCGTCGGCCAGCTCGAAGTAAGCGGCGCCACCGCATTTTTTATAGGGCTCATAGATAGACTCGAAGTCCCGCGAGACCCAGTTGGCCATCTTCAGCTCTTTGTTCGACGGATTAATGGTCACGTGACCGTAGTTCGGCGGGATGAGCACTTTATCGCCCGCATGGGCCTCGACCATGACCACATCGGTAATACCGCCATCGCAGCGCTGAAGTAGATAATGCGCCACGCCGCTTATGACCTCGTATATCTCGGGGTATGTGTAGCCGGTGTTATTTATACACGGATGATAGTGGCCCGCTGTCTTCACGTACTCGACGCCCAGCTTATTGGGCGGGATGACCGTGATATCGTAGCGGAGGTGCTCGTCGAGCATGACGGAATGGTCATGCTTACTCATCGCAAGATCGCGGTACATATAATAAAGATCCATGTCCGGGGCCGTCTTCAGCCAGTCGATATCGTAGACGACGTCCCGTATGTCGCTAAGCTTTCGCACGGAAGGCTCTACCTTGTTGGTGCCAAATTCGAGCGCTCGATTCAATCAAACACACCACACATATATTCGAGACCTACCTTTATAACATTTAAGGAAGCCGCCGGCAAATGGCAGTCGCTAAACCGAATACTATATAACTATGGTCAGCAGTGAATTTAGAATTATGGAAGAGGTAGACCAGAACAAGGTCTTTTTCGTCTGTAAGACCTGCAACTTCATTTTCGAGGACGACCCGGACCGTTTTCCCATTGTATGTCCCCAGTGCGGCAGCGAAGATTGCGTACGGACTTAAAAACCTAAAAAAGAATTTACTTGATCTTATTCAGGAAGCCCTGCAAGCCTGCCCTGTGGCGGTTCTCGTCGGCCGATGCGCGCTCGAAGAACGTTACCGCATCATTATTGCCCTCTTCTTTTGCGATACGTGCGGCTTCCAGCTTTTCCTTGGTAGCCATCGTCTCGCCCCCGAGCATATACTCGAGATTCTCCTTTGTGGATCTTATCTTACCGAGCATGATGGCGACTTCGCAGGCGTGGCCCGCTTCTTCCAGCGCCAGGCCTCTCAGGTACAGTGCCACTTCCGGGAGTCCGTCTAATTCGGCCTTCTTTGCCATGGCCAGGTACAGGCCTACTTCCATCGTCTCTCCGGTGAACGTTTGTTCCATCACTTTAGTCAACTTCGACATGTTCCATTACCTCTACTTCTTTTCTTCAACCTTATGCAGCATAGACCTTTTTGCCTTGCATTTCGGGCACAGGTGCGGGCGTATGACGGCTTTGGTGACTGTCCCGCATACATTACATTTAAAGCTCTGCATTTGATACTCTTCCCGATCGGTCGATATTTGTTCGATTGTATAAGAACATATTTTCTTTTGTATCTATAAATCATTTGTGTCTCCGGGAAACGCATTAAATATTTATGCTTTGGCGCCTCTAGAATCTCTCAAGCAATGGACGACTTTGTTTCCATCTTCAAGAGCAGCGTCAAAGAGCTTGGCAGTAGCCCCGTACTATTGATAGCCGGCTTCGTCGTGGGCATACTATCGATCCCCATGCTGGCCAACTATGGCCAGTTCGACGAAACGGCCAAGGCCATCGCGATCGATTATTCCCAGATATTGCTGCCGCTGCTCATCATGCCATTTATAACGGGCGGTGCGCTGGGATATGCGGTCGAGGTCAGGCAAAAAGGCTCTTCAAGCCTTCAGTCTTTCATTAATTCCGCCGTAAAAAATTACGCCAAAATGCTCATAGGCGGCATCATCTCCTACATAGCCTTTTATTTATTATTTACAGGCATTCTGGTCACGATACTCGCCGGCGGCCTGGGCGATCCGTTCATTATGTCGCTATTGGGCACATTGAGCATGCTGCTTACCTTTTTGGTGTTAATGGCCATCGAGTTTTATGATATCAGCATAGTGGCAGAAAGCCCCGGCATTATCCAGGCATATAAGAACAGCATCAATTTCGTCCGGCGCAATCTTGCGTCAGCCGTGCCCTTCTTCATCATACTGCTCATCCTTAAGGCCCTGGTACAGATGCCGCTGTCCTTTGGCATGGCCGGGTCAATGATGTCCAACGAGACTTATTATACGGCCCTCATGGGCGCGAACTCGACTTTGAACTCCACGGCGATGCTCAACATGGCGCCGGTGACCATGGGCCCGACATCGATCGCGATGGTGGCCGTATTCCAGGTCACCGTCCAGGGATTCGTGTTCGCATTCCTGGCCCTGTATAAGACAGAGTTCTACCTTTCGGTGAAAGGACGGAAAAGGATCACGGACTTCGACTATCAGTTTTCCGAAGAAATGCCCTCGAAGCTATGATCCTATAAATTGTGTTTAATGATATTTTTACCAATGCCACCTTGTATAGTAATTTTTATATACGGCGATTAGCGTTATTACATTACATCGCCGCATTTTGGGGATACAATGGTGGGACTATGGAACTAAAGCCTATCGGGGTAGTACGCTCGGAGATCAAGGCAAGGGAGAAAATGCCGGTCCAGGGCGTCAACGCGGAGATAGAGATCTTCGAGGAGTACGCCGAAGCACTGATGGGCATAGACGGTAATACCCACATCATACTGCTCTGCTGGCTCCACGAGGCAGACAGGACGGTCCTCAAAGCGGTGCCGCGAAAGATCTCCGAAAGCCTCCCCGCACAGGGCGTATTCTCGCTGCGCTCGCCGGCACGGCCAAACCCCGTCTCGGTCACGGTAGTTAAAATATACAGGCGATATGGCAGGCATCTTTTCTTATCCGGCGTCGACACGATCGACGGCACTCCCGTCATCGATATCAAGCCATACCAGACTGGATGGGACTGCGTTTTTTCGGCGAAGAACCCCGACCGGACCTTGAAGATTAAAAAGATGATGCCGCAGGACTATAAGGAAAGCCTGGTCCGTGAGGCTATTAATTTTCATGGCGAAAAATGTACCGGCCTGGCCATCGCGGTCCGCATGGGCACCGTGGCGAACCTGATGCTCGGGGTCGACCTCAGGAACGACGACATCGGCATCATCATAGGCAAGAACCCGTGCATATCGGATGCCCTCATAGGCATTACCGGCGCCCGGCTGGGTAACGGGCGGCTACTCTATAACCTTCGCCCGAAACTCAAGATCACCGGCGATTCTTATTCGATATATAACCATGAGAAGACCCTGATATTCAAGCTGAAAAAATTCATGAAGGACTTCGACGGCATCCTCGAATGCGACGTCAACGACCTGTTCGACATAGAGATCGTCTAAAGCAGCATGTTGACAGTGACATTCTGTCCGGCTTTTATGTCATCCCTCGTTATAAAGAACCCGTCCGCCACGACGGACCTGGGCGATGAGGACACGATGGATACGCCGTACATGGGGCCGGTGAACAGCTTCAGCGGCGATTCTTCGTAGCCCATCGGCACTGCGTTCCCGTCCTTTATCTGGACATATACCACGTAGTCGAAACCCTTTGAGTAAAGTTCGACGTCCCTGATCAGCGGCACGCTCATGGTCGGGAGTATCTGCTCTCCCAGGACGAATCTTCTGACTATTAATTCCATGGCGGTGAACGACCCCGTGGGCTTGCCGGGCAGCGAGAAAAACGGCACATCGCGATAGTACGATACCAGTAAAGGCTTGCCGGGGCGTATGCGGTAGCCGTGGAACACGACCCGGCCGGTCTCCATGATCGTGGAAGCTATGAAGTCCTTTTTACCGACCGATACGCCGCCGATGGTCACCACCAGATCATAGCCTGCTGCGGCTTTTTCGAGCATCGTTTTCGTTTCCTCGGGCGAATCGGGAGCAACCCCCAGGTGTACCGCCTCGCATCCCCAGGTCTGGAGCATGGCGCAGGCCATCGGCGCATTGGTATCCCTGGTCAGGCCATTCTTTATTTCGTCGCCCGACGAGAGCACGGCGGCCCTGACCTTACGATAGGCTTCGACGGTGTCAACCCCTGCGGCACATAGTATCCCGATGGCCGCCGGCGTCACGACCATATTTCTTATAAGAATGATCTCTCCTTTCGAAAAGTCCGAGCCAGCCTTAATAATATTAGTCCAGGGCTCAAGCTTTTCGCCGTATAGCATTTCATTCTTTACGGTCGCATCCTCGACCTTAAGTACGGCGTCCGCTCCCTCGGGAACGATCGCCCCGGTCGTAATGTAGGCGGCTTCTCCCTGTTTTAATGACCGTGCCGTCCCGTCGCCGGCATATATCTCCTCCGTAAGCTTGAGAGGATAATCGTCCGAAGCCCTGACCGCAAACCCGTCCATGGTGGAAATGTGATGCGCCGGAGAGCTGATATTCGCAGTTATGTCAGCCGAAAGCCGTCTCCCGAGAGACTTACCCGCAGGGACCTGCTCTGTCGGTAGTGCAGCATAAAACTGCTTTCGCATCCTGTCGACCAATTCGTAAGCCCGGTCGATGGGCACCATCTCGTTATCCCTGTCATGCTTCGCCATGGCTGACACTATTCCACCAGCCCGATATTGCCGATACGCTCTTGATTACTATAGATGAGCATCCTGGGAGGCCGGGCAAAACATATGAGAGTCATATTCAGCTTTCTGGCCAGTTCGATCCCTGTCGTAAAGGGCGCCGTGTTGCTCACAAGAATGGGCACTCCGGCCCTGTACGCCTTTGCCACCATTCCTCCGGCCATCCTGCCCGTGCAGACCATGAAGCAGCCCGAAAGGTCCCGTCCGGCCATGAGGGCCTTTCCTACGGCCTTATCCATGGAGTTATGCCGCCCGATGTCCTCGGCATAGGAAACAATGCCTCCGGCGCCGTCAAAAATGATCGTACAGTGTGTGCCGCCCGTCTTTTTCCAGACGATGGCGAGCTCATTGATGAAGCCAAGGCCATGCATGATCGTATCCCTGTCCACGGTCAGGGTCGACTTGAGCGGCTCATCCAGGTCGTTCCAGGTAGCTTTGACCCCTACGCAGCCGGAGCTGCGGATCTCCATCCACAGGCCGACGTCGTCGTTGTCAAAAGCCGGAACAGTAACGTTCACGTTCGGCCATTTTATCTCCAGGCCCTTCACTTCGGCTATGGAATGGATCAAGCCCTCGCAGACCAGATACCCATAGGCGAACTCTTCCAGCTCTACGGGAGTGATGGTCAGGCTGGCGACGCGGATACCGTTCAATAAAAGGTTGACGCTCTCCTCCACGCACACTTCCGCCTCGACTTTGCGTGTTTTATCCCCGTCGATGCCTATGGCATGATAAAAAGCAGTAACGCCTTTATCATAAACTGTCAGGTCCTTTAAGCTCGCTTAGAACACTCCCCGGATCCCCTCACCCTGAACCTTTACGTAATTATGTTCACATCATCTATAATTCATATAGTTAATGGTAATCAGTTTATTAATTAAAAAATAGTAACTATTTTAAATAAAGAACCGCTTGTAAAAAAGAAAAATAGCTTCCGGGGTTTTCAAAGCCCCGGGAACGTCTTAATGTTTAATGGCTGCCGATCTGCGAGGTCTTCTTATCGAGGTACTTCAGAGATTCTCTGGACTCCTCGTGAGCGCTGCCCTTGACGAAATTAGACCTCATAAGCTCTTCGGGGCCCATGACAGGCCCTTCGCACTTTTCGATCTTTACCTGCAGGTTCTTGTAGCGGGGGCTTCCCGTGCTCTCCGTTTCGGGAGTCACGACGGTGTTCGCCCAGATGCCGCGGGGTATAAAGACCTCGCCGACTTGCTGGGTGTTGGTCTTCTTTGCCCTGACTACGACGCTGTCGCCATACTCGTTGATGACGCGGACGTACCATGGCTTGCCCAGTGCGTCAAAGTCTTGCGGGTGGATGTTACAGTATGCGGCTTCCCTGGTGTACCCTTCGGTGAACTTGTTACCGCCCTTGATGATAGCTCCCTGGTAAACGGTGGAGCCTGTGTTTAAGATAATGTCCATCATGTCGATCACCTCAATACTTTTGCTTCTTCTCCTCTACGACTTTCAACAGCTGCTTCAGCGTGTCCTCATTCGACTTGGTGAAGTCAAAGGGCGGCTTGGTGAAGCTCCTGGCGTAGATGGGCACGTTGTCCATGCGATAGAAGGTGCCTTCGCACTCCATTCCATCCAGAACGCCCGGCAGGATGACGTCGCTTACGAATGCCTGCGGCCCCGGGGCTATCTCCAGCGAGATGACCGGTATGTCCATCATCTTCTCTACGGCCTTCTTGGGCAGGTGCCCTCCGAGGTCCGCACACATGACGACCATGGCGTCGACTTCTCCCCTGGTCAGGGCGTCTACGCACGAGTACTCGCCCGGCTGGTACCTCGGGTAGCCTCTCGAATAGTCGACCGCGAACGGGAATCCCGCAGTCCACGACAATACCTGGTTGAACCCTGCAACGTTGCAGTGGCCTCTGTTGGCTAATATGACGAACTTCGAGAACTTGTTCGCGAGCTGCGTCAGCCTCATGGCTATGGATGCGTTGTGGTGCTTGCCTCTGGTGCTGGCGATGCCCAGTCCGACCCAGATGACGCCGAACTTGCATTCCTTGATCATGTCGGCTACCTGGTGTAGCTGGGCAATGCTTATGCCTGTGACTTCTTCCGTAGACTCGTGCGGCTCAAAGCCGTTCAGGATAGTCATGATCGCGTCCAGGACCTCGTAGTCCTTTCCGGGCTTCAGCTGTATGTGGACATCCGCCTGCGCTGCCAGTGGGCGAGCGTCTCGGGTCCACGACTACCATCTTTCTGGCCTGGTAGCCCTGCTCGGTGAAGAATCCCCTCATGTACATGGAGTGTCTGCTCATGTGGCGGGGGTGAGAATCTGCGGGGTTGCATCCCCAGTAGATCGCTAAGTCTGACCTGTTCCTGCATTCTCCCAGGGTCGCGCCTACCTGGCCTGCGTCCTGGACTGCCATGACCGTCGGCCCGTGGCAGATCGTCGCGTTGCCGTCGACCATTCCGCCCAGATACTCGGCGATCTCAATGCCGACCGCCATCGCCTCGTTTGCGGTCTCGCTGCCCATGAAGAAGAACGGCCTCTTCGCTTTTACCAGAATGTCGGCCGCTGCGTCGAGCGCCTCTTTCCAGCTGACCTTCTCGCCGTTCACTACGGGGTGTACAAGCCTGTGGGCGCTTCTCAGCTCCTGGAACTTGGCATCGCCCATCATGCAGGCGTTCTTCGTCGTCACGGTCGTCGGCGTCAACTCTATCTCGCAGTCGTCGCAAGACATGCCGCAGACGGGACACGTCACGTCGGTGCATCTTATTACGCCCTCGCTCTCGGTCACCAGGTCCTGTTTTGTTATGTTGGATATCAATTGTCACACCTCTCTATGAGAATAATATTAGGCTCGCCCGTCGCCGTCGATCGGCAGGGCGCATCTAATCAGAATATACTTCAATGGTGATTTAAATACCTATCCACCGCGATTGACATACAAAAACAAATCAATCATAAGTAGTTATCTAATAACATTTATATTATATAATTTTTCTCATATAAAAATTACTTGGGCGCCAAAACCTATAAAATATTAATATATAATAATGTTAAAAATAATAATCTGCCCTATGAGCGTATATTCATAAACTATTTACGGTAGTATTTAATAAAAGTATTAAACATTTAAGACGGATGGGTGAACATGAGGGAAGATGAGAAGAACCTCTTTTTAACGGATAAGCAGATCGAGATCCTGAGGCTAAAGAAAAAAGGCATGTCACAGGCGGACATCGCCAGGTCCATGAAGACCACCAGGGGCAACATCTGCATCATCGAGAATACGGCTCTTAAAAATATAGAGAAGGCAAAAAACACGATCAAATTCTACAGGGCGCTTGAGGCTCCCATATGGATGACTGTCCCCGCGGGCTCGGATCTGTACGACATTCCCGAAAAGCTCTTCAAGGCCGCCGACAAGAAACGCATCAAGATCGCCATAGACTCGGCGATGGTCATCGTCAAGGTCAAGACCGAAGCCCAGGAAAAGGTACACGGTCGTCTTACCGTGGACGAGATCGACATATCGGTGGACGATTACGGTAATATATTAATAAATTAATTTTAGTTTTTAGCTTGCACGGTATCATAGTACGCCATATCGCCACAAGCCCTGCAGGCGCCGTTCTCCAGCGTGTTCTCAGGCACCATCTCTCCGCATTTAGCGCAGACGGCGGAGTTCCACTTATCCTTTGATGTTACCCGGACGTTCACGTACTCCCAGGACAGGATTTTCCTTCCCGCCTCGAGGATCTCTTCCAGCAGCTCGTTGCCGTCTACGCCGCCTTTGTATGATGGGTCGTTGGTGTACCATGCGTTAAGCGTCGGATAGGCGACAATTTTTTTAGCATCGATAAAGACCCTCACTCCCTGCGCCTTATCGCCCTTGGAAAAACGGTTGAGAGCAAGCGAAAACCTGCCGGTGTTAATGACCCTGAGCCTGTGATTACCGTAGGTACAATGTAAAATGACCTGCAGCGGGTCGGGAAGGCACTTGGGCGACTCGGAGACGGCATAGAGCTTTTCTCCCGGCTTCGCCCCCAGCTTTTCCAGCGCCAGGTCGACCATGAATACGCCGAGTATAAGCCCTGCGGCCGGGAACGAATGGAATTCGACGCATTTTCGCATATATTCTCTTACGTTATCCGCGACGTGGTATTTCTCCATCATCCCTTCCAGATCTTTCGAATCCTTCTCGCTCATGGTATCAAAATACAAATATCGATGCGAGATATAAATGTTTTGGTTAAAAAGGGATTTTGTTTAATGAGTGAAATATACATGGTATACATTGTTTAATCTTTATTACTATCAGTGTCTAGCTTCTTATTTTTTAACTTTACAAAAATTAGGTACAAAATATACAATATTATGCCCGCGATCAAGCCTATGGTGGGGTCGACCACGAGAGTGACAATGCCCATTGCCACAGTGATCACCAGGATGTCCGTCTTCAGGGAATTCTTTAACAGTTCGGCGCCGGCAAACAGCAGCAGCGTGCCGAGGATACCATAGGGGATCAGGTCAAGCATGGGGTTAGTGGAAATAACAGACAGCAGGACGAAGACGATCCCGATCATGATTGGAGCTCCGCCCGTCCTGGCCCCGAACTTGTAATGGGCAGCCATCCCGCCGGAGCCGTGGCACATCGGCAGCCCTCCCAGTGGCGTGGCCAGCAGGTTCGCCACCCCGATGCTGACGGAGAGTTTTTTATTCGAGACCTTTTCCTTGAACAGGTCAGACGCCAGCAGGCTAGTCGCCAGCACAGCGTTCGTCAGGGTCAAAGGCACCTGGGCGATGCCCGCTTTATAAATGCCGCTCAGGACCTCGCTGAACGACGGAATATATACGTCAATGGGAATTCCCGGCTGCAATGGCGGCAGGCCGTGAATGAAAATACCATAGCCGATACCCAGCACGAATATGACAAGCGCTCCCGGGAAATTAAGGTCTTCGCTGCGTTTATTAAACAGCATGGACGCAAGGAAAATGACCACGGCAGCCAGCCCGATCACATAGTCGCCGACGATGTACTGGCCACCCTTAAACAAAAGGACAAGGGCCAGGCCCAGCTGCACGCCCCTTATGAGGCTGAGCGGGAATATTCTCTCTATGTAATTGATAAGCCCGGTGATGCCCACCAGCAGAAAGAATAGCCCGACGAACAGCCCCGCTCCGATGATCTCGCCTTGCGTGAGGCCGGCTGATACCATTATTGCGCCCACTACCTTCAAGGGCTCTACGGCGATGGGCAACTTAAAAATAAATCCCGTAAAAACGTAATATAGCCCGAACATGAGTAAAATGGGGCCGAGCTTCATGCCTGTCAGGGTGACGGCGATCAGGATAAAGGGGATGATGGTCCCCAGGTCGGCCATCGACCCGGTAAACTCCGGCAGCGTGAACTTAGGCTCGGGCATTAAAAGAAGAATGGACCCTTAACACATAAGTTTTCTTACTGCGGCCCCTGAGATCTTTATTATTTATTTCATGACCATGACCGAGGTAGACTTTATCACCGCGGTGACCTTGTCCCCGGCCTTAAGGCCCATTTCCTCGACCGCTTCTTTGGTAATAGCGGACTCTATGATATTGTCTCCGACCTGGATCTTTACGATCGCCATTACGGTGCCCGGCTTGACCTCCTTGATGGTCCCCGGCAATTTATTACGTGCGCTGAACTTCATCATTAATGCCTCCTATTATAAATATCAACTGAATAATCTGGCCGCGTGCCATTAATGATTTCTAGAATTTTCATCGATTTTCACGGTTTTAAAGCGATAATCGAACGCAGGTCAAGCGGCCGTCCGTATCTTTTTTAAAAGGCCGTATACGATTAGCGTTTAATATGATGTAGATGTTTAATAAACATATAAACGTTGTTAAACGGAAGCTATAAATATCGTTATCTATTACTATAAAACAGGCAGAAATCTCAGGCCTTCGTTAACCTTCGATCACACCGCACAACGATCGCTGGTACGATAAGTCCATAAATCGCACGGGCATGCCCGGCCTAAGTGCCGCAAGATGCCAGTTACCTCTTGCGCGAGTCGCTAGCCGGGTTATGCCTTTCCGATCTTTAATAAAAAGCCGCCAGGAAAGAGCTACAAGTTTCTCTTTTAATAAATATTACTATTGATACGAGAATGAACGTTCCAGATAAAAATACTTCGAGCCGAAACTCGGGAAAGCGCCATACTCTAATTAATATTATGTAATGGTGGTGGGACAGCCCGCCATCGCTTATTTTTTAATGCCGGTTATTATTATAATACCGTCTCCTTTGTATACGCTTTTAATATTCGAGAGGCGGCAGCTTTCCATGGCGGACCTGAGCATGGCCGAGGAAAAGCCCTGCTTACCGCGCCTGGAATACCGTTCAAGCACGACGAGAGAGGACCAGTCGCCAGCCCCGGCATCGCTAACATAGTTACGCAACACGAGCATTCCGCCATCGTCCAGGATATCGCACGCGTCGGATAGCAGCCTACAAAGCTCATGGTACGATGCTGTCACGTTGGAGACGAATATCACGTCATATGTTCCCGCGTTTTTCAAGTCTTGAAAATCGCCGGAAATAACGCTTACCGCATCTTCCGCCCCGTATTTCTTGATATTCTCGAGCGTGACACCCGTAACGCCGGGGAGGTCTAATACCCATGACCGCAGTCCCGGATACTTCTTGGTGAAGAATATGCTGTAGAGGCCGTGCCCACCGCCTATGTCGAGCATTTTTCGCCTGCCCGACAGGTCCACTGCGCCAACGGCCGACTGGACAGGCCCCAGCAGGGCGAAAGCCCCTATGTTATTTATTATTTCAGGGGTCCAGTAATCTTTTGTTATGTCCGTATCGTCCGGCGTCTTGTCAGCGTACTTCCGCAACGCTTCAAAAGTCCCCGGGCCATCGAAAACGTCGTCCCCGATATAGGATGGGCTGCCCTTTTTCAAATAAGTCTCCGATATCGCCGAATTACAATAACGTATGGCTCCGTTCTCATCCATGGTTTCCACGTAGCCATGCTCGGCCAGTACATTTAACAGGCGCTCGATGAAAATGACATCCATGCTCATCTTATCGGCGATCTCTTCTACGGAGGCCGGGGCGCTTATGCGGCTAAATATCTCCGCATCGACGGAAAATTTTACCACGTCGTATAGTTTTCTATAGTAAATTAGGTCCTTAAGGTTATCCGGCTTGAGTTCCATATCGTATCCCTTATTCAAAGTTTTGAGATTTAACCGTTTACCCGTTTTTTAATGAATTGAAGATATGTTAAATGCAAGCCATTGGCTAAAAAACTCTGTGTACAATCATTGTGCTAAACGTGGTATATCTATACTATTAACCAACATTAATATATTAATCATTTTTACTAAACTCAAGATTACAAAATGCCTCGACGCACTTCCTTTTTAATATAATAATATTTAAAAATTGCAAGACAAAAGCTATATATTAGGTGATTATATCAATCCTTAGTATAAATTGTTATAAAACAGGAAACGAGCCCGTAGCGCTTGTAATGAAAACCTGTGCATCAGTCTAAATGGAGTAAAATTGCTCACTGTCTTGGGGTTTCTCACAGTGGGCCAAGAGGAGCCAAACAATGACCAACAAGATCGAAGTGAATTTAATTTCGGGAAGGACCATCATGCAGGGGGTGGCCATAGAAGGCCACAAACATGATGAGGGTTACATAAAAGCGTGCGGTATAGTGGAAATGGACGTGAAGGATTTGAAGGCTATCAAGGTCTTTCCGGGCCAGAATGTCCTTGTGAAGTCTGCTTTTGGCGAAGTCATCGTCAGGGCGGTAAAGACTACCCAGGGCCCGCACCCGGGACTGGTATTCATACCCATGGGTCCGTGGGCGAACCAGATCACGGACACAAAGACCGAGTCCACCGGCATGCCGGGCTTTAAAGGAGTAAAGGTCACCATCGAGCACGCACCCAACTCGACGGTACTGAACGGCATCACCCTGCTCCAGAATACCACGTTACTTTCGGAGGCAAAAACACAATGATGGAGACTAAGGTTTCGGTAATCGAGGAGAAAAAACAGGGCTTAAAAGTCATAACGGACGTCATCTGTCCTTTCTGCGGGACTTTATGTGACGACCTCAAGATCATCGTCGAAGACGGCAAGATCGTCGATACGGTTAACGCCTGCATCATAGGCAACGAGAAGTTCAAGACCGCGGGAGACCCCCACAGGATCACCAAACCTATGGAGCGGACCGAAGGCACTACAGATTTCACCACCGTCAGCTACGATTACGCCATCGATAAGGCCGCTGAGATACTGGCTCACGCAAAGAGGCCGCTTTTATATGGCTGGTCATCTACTTCTTGCGAAGCACAGGAAGTCGGCAACGAACTGGCCGAAGTGGTCGGCGGAGTGACCGATAACACGGCATCCGTATGCCATGGTCCGTCCATCCTGGCCATCCAGAGCGTCGGAGCACCGATGTGTACACTGGGCGAAGTCAAGAACAGGGCTGACCTCATTATTTACTGGGGCTGCAACCCGGCTCACGCACACCCGAGGCACATGAGCAGGTACTCGATATACCCGAGAGGGTTCTTCACCGAGAGAGGATTCGATGACAGGACGCTCGTCGTCGTGGACCCGAGGCCTACCGATACCGCGAAACAGGCGGACATCTACATCCAGGTCGAGCAGGGCAAGGACTATGAGCTGCTGGACGCGATCAGGGTCGCCACCCGCGGCGAAGCTATACCCGACGTCGTGGCAGGCGTGCCCAGGGAAAAGATCCTGGAGCTTGTAGAGCTCGCAAAGGGCAAAAAGTTCGGCCTGTTGTTCTTCGGCATGGGCGTTACCCAGACAACCGGTAAGCACCACAACATCGACATGGCCATCAGCTGGGTCGGGGACATGAACAAGTACACCAAGTTCAACCTGATCCCGATGAGAGGACATTATAACGTCACCGGCTCCGGACAGGTCATGACCTGGCAGTCGGGCTTCCCGTTCGCGATGGACTTCTCCAGGGGATACCCGAGATACAACCCCGGAGAGACCACGGCTAATAATATTCTACTAAGGCACGAGTGCGACGCCGCATTAATAATCGCTGCCGACCCGGGAGCACACTTCCCGGTAGAGTCAATGAGGCACTATGCACGGATCCCGACTATTTGCATAGACCCGCACTACACGCCGACCGCAGGCATCAGCAGCATATACATACCGGCGTCCATGGTCGGCATCGAGACGGAAGGTACCGCATATCGTATGGATAACGTCCCCATTCAATGCAGAAAAGTCATCGAGGCTCCCGAGGGCGTATTATCCGATGAGGAGATCCTGACCAGGATACTCAAAAAAGTAAAAGAGATCAAGGGACAACACGAATAGAAATATTCGTAGATGTAAAAACGGACAGGCGGCGACCGTTAATTGCGAAGGCTCCTTTACAATTAACGGTCGTACGCAGTCATCTCTTTATATTTTAATTATTGAACCGGCATGGGCCGGTCAAAGCGTGCCGTTACGTGCGGCGAAATATTTACGCTGGTGTTTTTTCAGGGCCGTCTCCATGTCCGACTCGTTCATGACGTCATACTCGAACTGCACGGGGTCGACTATGGCCACCGACATTACTGCGTCGATGCCATTCTCGAACAGGACGTCCGGCATCAGCTGCGCGCTGGAGCCGTAGAGGCAGCGGACGCGGGCGTTCCGGGCATTATGGACGACGCTCTCAAAGGTGCCGTTCACCAGCGTGGAGCCGGTAATAAATACGACGTCAGCGCGGGAGAGTACTTCCTCGTTTTCATCCGCACCATGCACTATGATGTTCTTAGGCCCGTATTCTATGGTCTCTCCCACGATGGTCGTCTTGAATGCCTCAGGCGGTCTCATATCAGTCACATGAAGCTCCTTGCAACGTCCGGCATACTCTTTTACCAGCCCCCCATAGCCTACGATCGCTACCACGTCTTCACCGGTGACCCCGGCGGAGAGGTCGTCAACGGTATTGTATCCTTTGCCCCGCATCACGCTTTCTTCGACGAAAGGCCTGGAAAGGGCATTAAGGGCTGCAAGTGCGATGGACCTTCTGCGTATGACGCCGTCTCCCATATGGCCAAGGGCAACGTCGAACAGGGAAGCCCCTACATACGGCTTCAGCTCTCCCGCCTCGAAGAAGGTCTCGTCATCCCCGTAGTTCGGGTTATTGCTCCTGAAACTCATGGCGACGCCACAGCAGCCGCCCGTGCCGACAATGGTATTCCATGCCGGATGAAGCCCGAATTTGGCGACTAGGCCAGGGACGAGGCCAAGGCGATCGTATTCCGCTTTTAGCTTTTTATACCCATTTTCTAATATATCATCTGGCACTGGTACCTCCGGTCTTTAAGATTTTATTCTCCATCGGCCAATATGGTGTAGTAGGAGCCGTTAGCGCAATTTTTACATACGGGCTTGCAGGCCACGTTCATTTCCTTGCTATCGAGTATCTTTTCCCCGCAGACACTACAGGTTTCCCTGTGTTTCGGCATTCCCGGCATGTCACCATCGGGTATTTCCACCCTTACTTTCCTGATGATGAGCAGGTCCTTCTCCGGGACCTCCGATAGAGTCTTCACGGCATCTTTCATGCCCCCTTTTTCTCCTTTCCCGCTTTTTTCGGGGCCCTGCCGGTCCTTGTCGATGACGGCTATCCTGACCGCATTGCCGGTCTTCGTATCCACGAAGGTGGCGGCAAACTTACCGTAGTTCATACATTTCAAGCTACGGTGGCCCAGGGAGCATCCGGTGATCGCCTGGATGGCATCCGCCATGCAGCGGTCGATCTCCACGTATACGATCAGGCCCCGGTTCTTTTCGAACGGGCTCAAGCCCAGTTCCCTCATTCCTGCCATGGTCGTCCTCGTCCCCAGCACTATGCCGGGGCAAACGTCGCCGTGAAATGCCCTCGCCTTATCCAGTAGTACCTCAAAATCGCTCATCCATATATCCTCCTAAAAATAAAAGGAGAGACCGAAGTGTGGTCTCCCATCTATAGTTCCTGCGCAAATCCACCGCTTGAAGGAGTATACAGCAGAGTGTTTACTTCCGTATCGTTCAGGTTGTAGTTGTAGAAGCTCGAATAGAACTCCTTCGTCAGGTTCCTCATGCTCATGCTATCGGCCGAGTTATTGAAGTACTCCGGATAGATCGCCTTGGCCATCCATGGTATGCCGATGACACGGTTCACGCCTGGCGGCCGGTCCAGCCAGTTGAGCGGCTGTGTCGGCGCCTGGTAGACGGTGTGGTTCTTGTACGCATTCGTGTCCTTCCACCAATTCGATGCATTATTGTTGTACTGTCCATTATCCGTGATAGTACTGTACACAGCCTGGTTGTAGCAGATGATCACATCCGGATTCCATTCCGGTGATAATATCTGCTCGGGGCTGACCTGTGTTAGCGAATTCAACAGGCCGGCATTGGCGCCTAAGGGCGTGTTATAGTTGGCGACGTTAATGCCCCCGGCTATTGCGATAAGCTGGGAATGATATGACCACGGGCCGTCCGTCTGTGTGCCGTTCGTACCTTCGGCATAGTAGACCTTCTTCTTTTTATCGGCGGGGATCGTGGCCACGGTGGCGTTAACATAGTTCAGCACCTTGCCATAGAAGGCGTTCAGCTGGCTCGCCTTTGCCGGGTTGCCCACGACGTTACCGACGAACGTGATCTCGCTCGACATGGACGTCGCATCATCGACGTTCTTTACAGCCACCACCGGGATCGGATACAGCCGCGAGGCCTTCGTGTTTAACGCGTCCTCCGTGTTCCCGCCCTGGTAATAATCGTATAGGACGATGTCCGGGTCGTAATAGAGTATCTGCTCGTCGCCCAACGTTCCGCCGGCCGATACCGCGCTTCGGATCGGGAGGTTTATGTACTTCGCCGTGCTGGGTACCGCAGCTGAGCTCACCACGAGAGTATTTGGCGCAAGGAATACCAGCATGTTATTGAGCGGATTATGCGTGGTCACGATATTATTGATGGTGTAGGGCACGACCACCGTCCTGCCGTCCATGTCGACGATCGTCCTCGTGAGGAGCACTGTCGACATGTTGTTCACGATGCCAAGGTCAGTCGTGCCGAAAGTCCCCAGGCTGTTTTGTACCGGAGACGATGCGGGAGACATGACCCAATCGAGATAATTATCGACGAGGCTGTCGGGATAGCCATTGACGACATAATACTCATGGGCGATAAGCCCGGGGTCGTAGTTATTGCCGTCCATGTTGACGATCTCGGCCCTTATGCCCTGGTCCGTGGGGGTCTGGACTTTACCGTTGAGCTTGTCTACGATGGGCATGACTTTCACGCCGCTGACGTTGTTAGCCCGGAGGTATTCCCAGTCGACGAACCCAATAGCTCCCGCCGTGCTCGAGACCTTTGCGATGACGTCAGCCTCGCTCGTAGCATTATAGCAGGCGACGTTATTCGGCACATTGGTGAAGTTGTCCAGGCTTGACGAGCCGCCGTTAGTCAGCCATTTGGCGAAAATATACTCGCTTCCCTGGCCATCTGTGTTCCTCACGACGACCTTGAGGCCGGTCAGGTTAGCAGAGATATTATTCTGGTACTGGCTGTATATCCTCATCAGGTCGGCCTGGCTCACGGCATTAGTGCCGAAGCTCTGCGAGTTGGCGATCATCACGATCGCCCGGCCGCCGGCAAAGAACGTATTCAGATTCGGGTATTTTGCCAGTTCAGTATCGTTCGGCGGGGCGGATATCGCTGCGATATCGGCTATATTCAAGCCTACCGCGGTGATGGCCGCGCCATCGTTCCCGCTATTCTGGGCGTTGACGTTCACTCCGGTATTTGCCGTCGAGTACTGTTTCGCCAGCTGCTGGTCCGTTGAATACATGAGGGGCGTGTCCGCGATCAGTATATGTACGCTTGAACCGCTCGCCGTGTTGCCAGTGTTCGCCTGCTGCGATACATTAGAAGAGAAGCTTCCCATAATAAGCGCTACAGCCGCAGCACCGATTATGGCCACGACTATGAGTACGAGAGTTGCCACGATGGGCGAAACTCCCCTATCATCATTGTAAAATTTACCACCATAGACGTTCATTTAGATCACCAATGATATCCCCCATAAGGATACATATCGAGCCCGATCTTATCCCTGATATGAAAATAGACCCCCTTCAGGCGTATAGCCCATACCAAACATGATCTATTTCTTTTTGGGCGACCGCTTAAGCTGCGATATTTTACATGTAAAATGCTTATCTGATTTAAAACTTGTGTTAAACAAATAATGATTGTTTAGCATAAGCTATAAATCGTATCGTGCGGTTTTTGGTTTAAGTCAAAAATAAATCGCAAGCACGGAGAGCATATGGCACTTGAGTCTCAGCAAAAAAAGGCGCTGCCCGCTAACGGGGAAAAAATAAAAAAAGACGTTAAAAACATTTCCATTCATTCATTGTTATTATTACTGCTCATCCTGGTCTTTTTTGCATCGCTCATGATAGGCCGATATCCCATAGACCCCTATACAGTCTTATTAATCCTGGCCGCTAAGGCCGTGGACATGATCGTTCTGGCGTTTAGCTTTCCCTCCCGGGCCTTCGCCCCGTTCGCGAGCACTTTTCCGCCGTTATCGAATGATCTTGCTTCGGCTTTTGGGGTCCTGGCAGCCACTGTGCATCCCATTAAGCATACATGGCCGGTCGTTATGGAAACCGTCATATGGCAGATCCGGTTCCCCCGGACCATCGCCGTCATGCTAGTGGGCGCCGGACTATCGGTCTCGGGCGCCACCTTCCAGGGGACGTTCCGTAATCCCCTGGTATCGGAAAATATACTCGGCGTTGCAGCCGGCGCGACTGTCGGGGCATCGTTGGGTATTATAATGAACCAGGGCCCGATCTTCATCCAGATGGGGGCCTTTATAGGCGGTATATCGGCCGTGACGCTGACATACCTGATCAGCCGTGTCTACAGGAGCAACCCGACCCTTGTCCTTGTGCTGGCCGGCATCATCGTCGGCAGCCTGTTCGGCGCCATGACATCGCTAATAAAATACATCGCCAACACGGATACCCAGCTTCCCGACATCACCTACTGGCTGATGGGGTCGTTCGCAAAGATAACCCCGCGTGACGTTATTCTGGCTGGGCCCATAATCCTCATACCGTTGATCGTTATCCTGATGGTCCGGTGGCGACTCAACGTGCTCTCGATGGGCGACCAGGAGGCCAGGGCGCTTGGCCTTGATACGAATACGATAAGGATAATCGCCATCATCTGTGTCACCCTTATGACGGCCGCTTCCGTATCCATCAGCGGCATGATCGCGTGGGTCGGCCTCGTCATCCCGCACATAGGCCGGATGCTCGTGGGCCCGGACCATAAAAGCCTGATACCGGCGACGATCCTCATAGGGGCTTCTTTTATGATGGTGGTCGACATCATCTGCAGGGACCTGACGACCATTGAGATACCCGTCAGCATAGTCATGTCGATCATCGGCGCCCCGATCTTCCTGTACCTCCTGAAGAAGAGCAAGGAGAGCTGGTCGTAATGTGCGCACGGCTGGAAGTGTCGGGAGCGACCTTTTCCTATAACGGGAAGAAGAACATCTTCAAGGACATCTCCTTCTCGGTGGATAAAGGCGAGATATTCTGCATACTTGGCCAGAATGGCACCGGCAAGTCTACGCTATTGCGCTGCCTTTGCAGCCTGTACAGGCTTAATACGGGTAAGATCACCGTGGACGGCGTGGATATCGCGACCATGGGGCCGGCAAACCTTGCAAAGAAGATCGGCTTTATCCCCCAGATACACGTGCCCACGTTCCCCTATACGGTCCTGGACGTAGTGCTGATGGGCAGGACGCCTCATTTAAACATGATGGCCTCGCCCTCCGCAGACGACTACAGGATAGCCGTGGAGTCGATCGAGACCATCGGCATAGAAGACATCAAGGATAAGCCGTATACCGAGCTTAGCGGGGGGCAGATGCAGCTCGTCCTGCTGGCCCGGGTCCTGGCACAGGGGCCCGAGATATTGCTCCTGGACGAGCCCACGTCGCACCTGGACATCGCCAACCAGATGCATACCATCGAGATGGTGAATAAGCTCGCCCGTAAAGGCCTGTCCATCATCATGACCTCGCATTTCCCGGACCATGCATTCGTGTCCTCCGATAAGGTGGGCATCATGAAGGACGGGTCATTCATCGAGATGGGCAGGGCGGACGACGTCGTGACCGAGCAAAATTTAAAAAAGGCTTATGGCGTAGACATCAGGGTCGTATACATTGGAGACGGGATCAACAGGAAGATCACTGTTCCCGTTATCAACGGCCCCTCAAACAGATGATCAGTTCTTTTGCCGGATCGCGTTCATGATCCCCTCGATGATGACTTCAGGCCGGGGCGGACATCCCGGTATTTTCCAGTCCACGGGTATGGCTTTTTTTATGGGTCCCCCGCAGAGGTCATTTTCACTATCGGCGAACATCCCTCCTGACATGGCGCACGTCCCCAGGGCGATGACCCTTTTCGGCTTAGGCATGGCCGAATATACCTCCTTGAGGCATTCAACGTTATTCAATGCCAGAGGCCCGCTGACCAGCAGTATCTTAGCGAACTTCGGAGAAGCCGACCATTCGATCCCGAAGCGCTCAAGATCATATCTCGCCCCGATACATGAACAAAGCTCCATGAAGCATCCTCCGCAGCCTCCGGTAAACGCGTGGCAGACCCATGGCGGGCTGATCGGCTTCATATGTGCATCACCGGATGGGTGCCCCGGGAAAGGCTGAATTTTTGTCGGCATTCGATGCATGAATATACATATGCATCCATGGCGCTCGCTTCATCTATCGATAAGTTCGCCGCCACTCTTTCCCTTATCCTGCGTATCTGTCTCTCCGAAACTGGCATGACACGGCCGCAGGAGATGCATTTATTAAGGACGAACAATGCATCGTCCGTTCCTCCCGGATGATGCGTCATGCCCGAGGCTTCCATCTGGTTGAATAGCTCATCATGATCGACCTCGATCCCATCGCTCCTGCACTTCGTCTCTTTTCCGGCAGCACCGATTTTTACCATTAGCCCGCGGCCGTCGTCATGTAGAACGGTAAGGCTCAGGGCATTTTCCGGGCATATGTCTGCGCACCACCCGCACCTCAGGCACCTGTGGCATTCCACAAAGAGCACTCTGGAATCCCCGCTGTCATCTATGCCGATGGCATCGCCGGGGCATCTCTCCAGGCAGGCGCAGCATCCTGTACACAGCTCATTGTCCCTGTGCGGAAGATATCTGAACGTATATGGCACCGGCGCAGTGAATATCTTCAAAGGCCCATGTCCCGGTACTGTCCGTTTGCCGTGTCCGGCCTTATCTTTAGGCCGCTTTGTTTTTTTCGCCATACTTCATTATCTGTTCATTGACCATGTTCCTGAGAGCCGCTGCTTTTTCGGGCGAAGCCCTTTTTTCAACGAGCTTAAGGTATACATCCCTATACTCCGGATGAAGGCATGATACGCACTCGACGTCATTTTCCGCCCTGTCAAGTATATGTTTAAAGTCATCGTCCGAGAGAAGCTCCAGCCTGTTCGCGAAGTCTTCGGCAGACGATGAGAAATGCTTGACCAGAGGGGCCATTATGGATCTATAATGCTTATGCGAGGAAGAGCATATCCCGTCATCATTTATCTCGGGGGCGAGTTTTTTAAGAATAAGCCATTCATGGTCCGAAAGCTGCCTGGACAATTATGATCACCAAGCATATGAGCACATGATAATTAATAAACTTTACACAGCTGTTTATTTAATATGCTATACAACCTCATAGCCTTTAAGTAAAAAAGCTAATTATTACTACCGCCGTTACAACGCTCCTACGGGCCGCATGGATAGCATTATAATTAAACAACAAATTATTGTTTAACAAAAAAGTTTAAATAAATGCGCGGCATTTAGGGATTGCTGATCTATGAAGTACGGATATAGAGAACCGGGCGCCCGTTCTCGTGATCATATATAAACAGCGTAATTAGCCTCCGGATAGAGGGCACAGCCGAATTCACCTCAACATTACATACCGCCAGGGCCTTTCGGATCAAAGGCCACGACCAGTACGGCGAAAAGTCCTCTTCCTCCAAATAGCATTTTTATTAAACAACGGCCAAAACATGTGCAGGGCCTGGAAGTGGATGATGAGAAATATCGATTGGGAGCAGGAGTGGAAGGATGTCCAGTCCGGGGCGATGCTGAGCAAGTGCCGCGTCGGAGATGGCGGGTTCAGCGATTACTTCGACCGCATGGCCGAGGAATACCTGGAACAGGTGCTGGCCAACGAGAGCTTTTACAAAAACATCGTGGGCTACCTGAAAAGAGAGCGATGCTTAAGGAAAGGCGACGACGTGCTCGACATTGCCTGCGGTCCCGGCACTTACTCGCTGCATTTTGCCGAAATGGCAGGATCGGTAACGCCCCTGGACCCGTCGAAGGGCATGTTATCCGTCCTCGACGCGAGAGGCGTCACGCAGGGGTTTCCATAACGTGCAGCCCATATGCTCAAGGTGGGAAGACCACGAGGGAGAAGAGCAATATGACCTGGTCTTCACTGCGCTATCGCCGGGGATCACCGGGCCCGAGACCTTCCTGAAGATGGAGCGGTACTCGAGGAGAAGCTGTTGCTACATAGGCTTTGGGGACGGCAGTAATAGCAAGCTGGGCGATGACCTGTGGGAGCTTGTAATGGGCGAGAAAAAGAAAAACAATAAGTTCAACGTCACCTACCCGTTCAATCTGCTCCACAGCATGGGGCGGAAGCCCAACGTGCGTTTCTTCGAGAGATTGTCTCCGGCCAGCGAGCCCTGCGACGAGGTCATAAAAAGCAACCTGAAGTGGCTGGGCATGTTCACCCAGATGGACCGTGAGAAGAAGCAAACTGTCAGGGACTATGTCAAAGCCCGCTCTACAGACGGCCAGTACGAATATACAGCTAAACTTTCACTGGTAGCGCTTTACTGGGGCGTATTATAATTATGGCGTTCATATGATGCGAGGCGACGGCTGGTGGGAACAGTATTGGTCTGAAGCCAATTCCCGGCTCGTCCATAACGCGCTGAAAGTCGGGGACGAGGAGCGGCGCCGCTACTGGGACATGCGCTCCGTTTATTATAATGCGCTGACGCAGGGCGACGAAGGCTTACGCGACCTCGTCATCGGCTACATGGCCAGGGAGCAGGTCCTCAAGCCCGGGGACAGCGTGCTTGAGGTCGGCTGCGGCACGGGGCAGTATACGCTGCCCATGGCCAGGGCCGCCGACAGGGTCACCGGCCTGGACGTCTCCGGCGGCATGCTAGACAGGATGATGAAAGAAGCAGCCAGGCAGGGGGCCGATAACGTCCGGCCCGTATGCTCTGCCTGGGAGCAGTTCGAGAGCGAGGAAAAATACGATCTGGTCTTTTCGGCCTTCTGTCCGGCCGTGAACGATCCGCCCGGGCTGTTCAAAATGGAGCGTTTCAGCTCCCGGTCATGCTGCTTCCTGACGGGCGGAGGCATCGGGCAGCCGGCTTTTATCTATGAGCTAATGGAGCTACTGACGGGTAGAACATATCCGCCGGTCAATACCGATGACTTCTTCTCTTTCAACGTACTTTACGAGGCAGGCCGTAAGCCGTCGGTGCGGTCTTTCAGCTACCTGATGCCTCCGGGGAAAGATAAGGGATACGGGATAGAACATGCCGTCCTCTATTTTGACATGCTGCTGGGCCCCGACCCTGCAAGAAAAGATGTGATCATCGATTATTTTGCATCACATCCTGAGGAAGAGGACGACGAAGAAGAACGCGAGAGATCGTTATACGCGGTGTGCTGGCACCCCGACGGGCATTAGCCGTAAATACAATGGCCCGGAAGCGTATGATACAAGGCAGTTGCAATTCTTTCGCCGTAGACGGGTGAAGGGTCCACATCGATACCCGAGAGAGATTCGGATAATTAAATCCGATCAAGCGCTCACACTTATTTTATGCAGATATATCGACAGGAGTTAGCGACCCTGCTGTGATATGTATCACGCTGCCGCTGGTACCGTTGATGACCATGGGCTCGCCGTTGCTGCCGTTAATGATCGATACCGTTGTAGTGCCGTTCATATCCGTCACGCCGGTGAACGGCTTCAGCGCCATGTTACCCAGCTTATCCACCATGACGTTGAAATACACCAGTATTCCCCGCATCGGATTATTATAAGCGTCGGTGACTTTGGCGGTGACGTTGGACCCGTTCCTGTAAGCATTTAATGTAGTCGGGGGGTCGAAGCTTGAGTCCGCCGGGATTATGAGCGACGTATCCTGCGATCGCACGCCGTTGTCGTCCGTGATGTTCAAAAAGACCATGAACGGTCCACTCGATGTCGGTGTCCACCGGACGGACTTACCGGTCGGATAATAATAGGTAAAGTTACTGCCCGTTTCCAGGTCATTCCAGTTGCCCGGATAGGGCCATGTCCCCGAGCCGTCCACGACCTTCCAGTTCCAGGATAAGACTTCGCCGTCCGCGGAAGAGCCGGAGCCGTCCAGTATCAGGTAATCTCTCTGTGTAATTCCGACATTCTCCGTTCCGATATCGGTCTTGATAAGAGCGATGGGCGGCTTTATCGTTTTCGCGAAGATGTTGGAGTAGGAAGTCCATAGTGATATGGTCATGGGGTTCGAGTTTTGCAGCGTATCCGGCTTAACCAGTTTGGACGCATCTAACCTTACAGTCACGCTGCCGGAAGCGGGGATTACCAGCCTATCCGTATAATTATACGTATGGCCTCCGCACTCGTATTTCAGAAAATAATCATCGCCTTTGCCATCATTAATGCTGATCCCCGAGACGCTCGAGTTCTGGACGTTGAGATTTTGGATCGTGATATTGATGGTATTATAGTCCGGGGACGATATGTCAAAGATCGGCCTTATACCGACGATGACCAGCTTCTCGTTCTTGATCGCATCCTGGACAGCCTGCCGGTCGGCCTGCTGTTTTTCCGCCTGGGACGCGATCATGGCCAGACCCGCGGCGGCGATTACCGTAATAAGAATAAGTAATAATGCACCTACTATCACGGATACTCCGCTGTCATCGAATGGTCTGGAAAACATTCATATTAAACATTCACCTAATGTTTAAATAGTTTAGTGTTAAGCGGCTGATTTTCGGATAATAGCATGTCAATTCTTTCCAGAGACGGCCATTTTCCGTCATCCCTTTAAAACGGTCATGAGGGTGTGTTTGAAGTCATAACCACTGCGCTCTTCGTCGTACTTCCGGCCTTGGCCGTTATGGTATATTTTCCCATGTCCGTCCCCGGGGTCACTCTGACCGATATCCGGCTGCTATTATCAGTCACATCATAGGTCGGGTCGACCGTGCCGCCGGGCTGTACGTTGAACTCGACGTAAACATTGGGCTGCGGGTTACCGTTCAGGTCGGTCAGGCTAAAGACGATGGGCTGGGGCGCCGGCAATCCGGGTAAGACGGTCTGGCCGTCCCCCGATACTACGCTGATGATATAGCTGGTGCTGCTACTGTTCCCCGCGGGGATTATGACCAGTATGCACACGAGGTAACAGCTCGCCATCAGGATCGCCGAGTGCTTCAGGCCATCCCTGGCCGAGCCTTCGGTGATCTTACCTACGATGAGGCCGCCGATGGCCGCATTGATCATTATCAGGTGGAAAAAGCTCTGGGTGAAGTTGATCGATTTCAGGTCCGTGCTGCCGAAGAGCATCGAAGACCCGGCACCCTGGATGAATGGGACGAGCTGGGTCGTCAATATGTATGTGGTGAAAACGAGGATGGCCTGGGCCAGATATAGTATGAGCGTATACTGGCTAAGGTCGCCCATCATTTCTTTCTCGATCGTAAGCATCGCCCGCATATCCTCCGATGCCTTCAGGATCAGCTCATGGACCGCGCCGCCTGTGTACGACGCCTGAACCACCAGGTTAACGTATTTCTTGATCATCACGCTCTTTAGGGATTTCGCCATGCTCTTCATGCCGGCCTCGAAGGGCCTTCCCAGCAGCATCATGGATGCGGTCGATCGGACATATGGCGTAATGCTGCCCAAATCAGTTTTAGAAAGCTCCACGACGGCTTTTATGGGGTCGATGCCCGAGCGCATAAGTTCAGACAACTTGAAGAGAAACTGGGTGAAATCCTCCTCACGCTGCTGGTGCCGTCGCTTTTCCAGGTACCGGTCGGCAGAATAAGGCGTGATGGCGATTAACATGCCGATGATAATATACTGGTCCAGATCGGGGGTTGACTGCGGCATGGCGGGCGCAGCCGTTGCGTTCGAATTCAGCTGCTGCATGAGCTGCTCGAAAGCCTGCTGGCGTTCGTCGACCGGCTGCTGTTGCTGGGCCGTCAGGGTGTGCCCCGTCATGAACGCGATGAGAACAAAAGTAATGCCCAGAAGTACGGGGATCAGGATGGTGAAGTACTCCCGGCGGATGTTGTATCTGAAGTCTAGCGACTCGATGATCTCTTGCAGCGGTCTCATGGGCTCCTCGAAAACTTCATCTCAAGCAGGAAATAAAAGATGATATTCGTAAGCGGTAATATCAGGTAGATGAAAAAGTTCAGGACCTGGCTGGGCAGGTATGGTCCGATGTTGATATTCAACGCCCCGCACATCACGATACCGATGACGGCCATGATGGCCAGCATCAGGATCCCACCCATGTAAAGCTCGCCGTATATCGACAGCGAGTCCACGAACTCCTTCTGAGTCTGCCGTTTAATGCTCAGGAGGTCCTTCGA
Organism: uncultured Methanocellaceae archaeon; assembly: GCA_963780625.1. Classification (GTDB taxonomy): domain Archaea; phylum Halobacteriota; class Methanocellia; order Methanocellales; family Methanocellaceae; genus Methanocella. The sequence continues at coordinate 348,823 of CAWACH010000002.1, forward strand.
TTTAGACGCGAGATAGGCTTTCATGCCGCTGCCGGAATACATGATGTTCGCGATGTCGATGACGATCTCCCGAAAAATATCAGATGGCGTGGTATAGGCCAGGTCGTTCATGGCGGTAACCTCGTCTTCGCCCAGGACGTCGATGTGATAGACTACCTTACGGAACTCCTTCGAAATATCCCCATAGTCCTCGACGGCCATCCTCCTGAGCATATCCAGGGGAGTCGAGCCGGCGCTCGAAAGTATGGACATATAGGCGAGCGCGAACGGTATCTCCCGCTCGATGCCCAGCTTCTTATTCGATTTATTATTGTAAAGCACGAAGGGGAACATACCGCCCACCACCAGTATTTCCACGATGACCAGAATAACCGTATAACTTGAAATGCCTAAGACTATCAGGGAAAAGATCAGCGTGGGAATGGCGAAGACAAGTGACGTGATGATGGCCATTGCTACGAATGTGCCCGCCGTCAGCTCTACATCCGCCTGGTATAGTAATGCTTCGATCGTCCCAAGGTGTAGATCGTCGAGAAACTTGCCGAGTATATTGTGGCAGAGGTCCTGATAGCTCTCGTAAATATCCACAGTGCTATAGCCCATCGTTTTCCCCTACTTTCCGTTTTTATACTCATGGATCATTTCCATGACGGCGGAGTAGTCCCTGATATTACCGATCAAAAGCGATCGTAAAAATATGGCCCTTTTCTCCATCTCCTTGAGCAGGTCCTCCTCGGATACTCCCAGCTGGCTTTCGATCTTCCCGAAGATATGGCTCTTACCGGAAAACACAAAGCGATCTAAGGCGGCATCCCAGCGGAAGACAGGATTCGTTACGAGATCGCCGTTGGGGTCGAGCTCAAGGATCTCCACGACGTTTATCAGCCGTCTCACTTCCCGGTCCCCTCTGGTGAGAAGGGCATTAAAGCACACGACATCGAGGGATGCGAACAAAGTCCGCGGGACGTTCATCGGATTAGATTCCACCCTCGAGATGAGCTCGCGCATATTACCCGCGTGGATCGTGCCCATGCACGCGTGCCCGACGGCAATTGCCTGGAACATGGTGAACGCCTCGGCACCGCGCACTTCCCCCACGATGATATATTCAGGGCGCTGACGTAGGGCAGCGACCAGAATGTCGTAAAGCCCGATATCGCCGGGACTTCGGGACGAGATGCCGCTCACTCCCGAAAAAAAACTATTACCCGTGTCCCCTTCACCGCCGAAACCGCTCCTCGTTATCGACTGGATCCAGTTCTCGTGCATCAGGTTCAATTCCGCGGTATCCTCGAGCGATACGATCTTCTTCTCGGGGCGGACGAACGAACAGAAGACGTTGAGCAAAGTAGTTTTTCCCGATGCCGTGCCCCCTGATACCAGGATCGATTTTTTGTAGTCGATGACCATCCAGATATAGGCCAGGACGTATTCATCGATCGAATTATACTCCATCAGCTCGATGGGCGACATTGGCTTGTCACGGAATTTACGAATGGTGAACGTGGCGCCTTTCTTGGTGACCTCGCTCCCCAGCGTCAGGTTCGCCCTGTTGCCATCGGGGAGGGAAACGTCCTTTATCGGCTGGAGGATCGAAATATGCCGGCCCGACATCTGGGCCAGGCGCATCACGAAATTGTTCAGATCGATCTCGGCATATTGAACGTTGGTCTTTATCGACCCGTAGACCCTGTGATAGATAAACAGGTGCTGGTTAGGCCCGTTACAGCTAATATCCTCGATAAAGCGGTCTTTCATTATCGTATCGATCTTATCGTAGCCCAGGTACCGCTTGCGCAGGTAAAAGAATATGCGGTCCTGGTGCTCTTCGCTCAGCTTCAGGCCGTGCATGCGGATGATGTCCGAGAACCGCATCCGGAGGAATTCTTCCCGCTCTTCGGGCCGTATCACGATGATCCTGGTACTTGTAAGCTTTTCGAGCGCTTTCTCGACGATGTCGAAGTACTTCTTTTCATCCTCCCCCATGGGCGGCTCCAGTACATTGTAGACTAGCTCGCCGTCATCGAACCGGATGTTGATGAACTGGTAAGGCGGATCGATCGGATAGGTGACATTGATATCCCGGGTGGCTCCCCACATGGACGGATAGGATATATTTCCCACATCAAAGTCCAGAAGCTCGACCTCGTCACCCTTTTTACCCGGGTTGAGCTTCAGGGACGCCAGGACGTCCATGATCTTCGGTGTAATGCCAGTCTTTTTTCTATTCTTTCCGTCTGCCGGTTTGTCGTCATTATGTAGTACGCTGGTAAAGATACTGAAGGGGCTCCGTCGACGCGGCGAAGATGGGGTAGCCTCAGTGGCGTCATGGCTTTCCGCCCCCTGTTTTTTCACTTCGACGATATTGTCGGCTTGTTTTATCGCTTCAAATATACTTGGCAATACCTCGAACTCCCATCGTTTTCTAAAATTACACACCCTAAAAATTTAAAAGGATGAGGGTTCGCCATGCGGCCTCATCCTTACCTATTTCACGCTTACGTGTTGATGTCGTAAACGCTGAATAGGTGGCTTGCCTGGAACGCCCACTCATTCTGAGGCTGTTCTGCAAAGTTAATATACGCCTGCTCAATAGCGCTCGGGTTACCGTTGGTCAGATAGTTCACGGTATAGACGAGCGACGCCGGATAGGCGGTCGAGCTGGTACCGCTTAAAGCCGCCTTTATGTTAGCGGCGTTAGCCGTATAGGTACCCGTGCCCGAAGTTGCCGGGGTCGGGAGTATCATGCCAGTGGCAGCGCTAGCGACGCCATAGTCAACGTAGCCTAATCCGCCGGTATCCTTCTGGATCGCCGCTAAAACGCCGGCGCTGCCGGTCTCAGGCGTGCCCAGAAGCGCGCTTGCGGATGTGCCAAGATAGCCGGCGAACGCGACAGACGCTCCGGAGGAAGCTCCGCTGTTGTATATGGTCGTAACAGCGGACGGTAATCCGCTTCCGGTTATGCCCGTCTTATAGGCGCTTTGAAGTTCAGCATATGTGATAGTAGTGGAAACAACGTTGCTTCCGCCGATCAATACAACGCCCGATCCGCCCAGAGCGAATGACTGGATGTTCGGGTACTTCTGAGTGACCGAGGACGGGACAGAGCCAAATGCCGAGCCGACATCGATCGAGCCCATGCCGACGCCCATTTCGCCCGCAGTAGAGCCGCCGCCCTGGACGTTGACCAGAACGCCGGAGTTGTTGTTCTGATACGCCTTAGCTAGCAGTGTGCTCAGGGGCTGCATGTCGTAATCCCCGCCGATGGTTAACTGGGTCGACGCTGCATTCGCAGTATTTCCGCTGTTGACCTGGTGCGATACATTGGACGAGAAACTGCCCATGATGAGCGCTACTGCCGCGGCGCCTATGATAGCGACCACGATCAATACAAGAGTAGCGACGATCGGCGAAACCGCTTCATCGTTCTTGCCAATCTTGTGGGATTGGCGCTTATAATTAGTTAATTTGCTAAAATCCATATAATCACCTAGCGTTTAAGTGACTTGCTTTACCGGCAACTTCCCGCTGTCCGATAAAAACCCCTTATCAATTGCTCAATAAGAAGTAAATATATAGACTCTTTTGCACTATTTAATCCTTACGTTAAACATGAGTTAAAAGTTTAACCATTTTCATATACATAATAAGTTTTTTCATATTCATCGGCAGGAGAAATCTAAAAATCTATATCATTGAATGTTCCTATTAATTCCTGACTATGTCCGCCCGCAAAAAAGTTAACTATTTAAGAGGATCAATATTTACCGTTGCGCTATTGTGTACTGCGTTCGTCGCCATGGGCTGTACCGGCACCGCGACACCTGACCGGGTAATAGGGATCTGGCATGACGATTACCTCGGCCTCGCGGCGATGGAATTCTCCGGGAGCAATGGCTTTTTCTTACAGCTTTCGAACACGTCGTACAACGGCTCATGGTCCAGGCTCAACGATACCTGCTACCGGGTACAATACAGTAGCTCCCGGTCCCCGGCCGAATACGAGAATACAGTAGTATTAGATGCGGGCGGGGATACGCTATACCTGATGAACGCCCCGAGCGTGGTCTATTCAAAAGTATCCGACGTCATCGTCGGGAAATGGACGAGCGGCGTACCGGGGACGTCGGCGATGATATTCGAAAACGACCTGAGCTATCATGTCGGAGTGGCGAATGTGACCTATGACGGCACCTGGGCAAGACAAAATGATACGGATTACATAATAAGCTATCATGCACCGGGTGATACCAGCGTGGTCTATCGAGAGACCCTTGTGTACGATCGTCCGGACGGAACGATATACATGCAGAGCGCTCCTCAGGTTACCTATACCCGTAGCCTGTAGGGCGGTCACTTCTTCTTTGCAGCCTTTTTTAGGTCATAAAAAATCTTGCTCTGGCCGATACCATACTTCTTTGCCACCTCGTTGACCTTCTCTAAAAAAGCCGGGTCCATGAGCGCCTGGGCCATATCTTCCTTTGACATCTCCTCTATCTCCGCATAGTATTCAGGGCTTATTTTACTATTCTCCCGAACCCTCGGCGTGGTGGCGCTCTTTCGGTCGCTCTGCATACGTTTTTTCGGCCTGCGGCTACCTAAAAGGATCAGCGCGGCCCCGACAACCAGGATGGCGATAAATACTGCCGGCACCAGGATGGCCGGTTTCCATAGACTACCGATGACGTTATTATCTGTGGATGTCCGTGCCGGCGCTGGCGGAGCGGCCGGCATCTGGATAAGCGTTGGCGCCGGGGTTACAGTCTCAGGCGCTACCACAGGCGAGAACACATATCCGGTAAGTGCTATGTTCAGGGTAATATCGGTATCATAGCTCGCGTTCGCCCCAGCCGTACCATTATACAAAAATACATCGCTCTTTTCAGCGCTCACGGTGAAGTTACCGGGTGAATGCACGACGAATGAATAATACCCTAGTGCGCCATTTTGGCCATCTCCCGAAAAAGAAGGATTGCCGTAAATATTGACATCTTTACCATCATTATATAGTGTCACGTAAGCATTCGGGACCCTATTTCCCCGCGAGTCCACAACGTATCCCGAAATGTTGATCGTTATCTCCTGCATTGGTAACGGGGTCGGCTGAGGCGTAACGACGACGTTATTATCCGATGCATTATAGGGGTCATACATAATGGAATCCCCGGGGCCCGCATTGTCGGCGACAGTTGAATTATTAAGCCCCGCCGCCAGAAACCCCTGCGATGAGGGACCCATGGATGTGAGAATGATACAGATCACGGCGCAGAAGAAAAGGACGCTCAAGAGATCTCTATGGCCATCGCCAACGTCATTACGATCAATGCGCCCGGCCATGTCTATATCTACCACCATCCTGGTGAGATAAGACAATGATTCCTCTTTAAGTTATTGTTAACCTACGAGTCTCTTTTTAGCAATTATGTTAAACATTTTCCCCGGCGACGATTAAAAGTCCGGCATGTAATATTACAGTATAGTGCACGTTATTGGCCACCGGGCGATAAGATTTATTGCCATTGATAATGATTAACCTTCATGACCGGGGTTAATAAATTCGCTAAACCTTCCAGCGTTGAGGACGCTCTATCTACTCTATTAAGTATCTGCGAGCCTGTGGCAGGCAAGTCAAAGATCGGGCTCGAATATGCCGATGAACGCGTACTTTCCGCAGACGTCGTGGCCCCCAGGGATCTGCCTCATTATGACCTCTGCCAGGTCGACGGGTACGCGCTAAGGGCCGCCGATACCACAGCGGGCAAGCTTCTGAAGCTGGCGAACGGCGATATGGTAACATCCGGGACCTATATGCCGGTACATACGGGCAGCGCGCTTCCCGACGGTGCCGACGCAGTCATTAAAAAAGAGGATACAGTCCCCGCCGAAGGCGGCATACTGGCAGGCACCTCGCTCAGGCCTGGCGAGAATTTCATCCAGCGGGGGAAGGTCATCCGTAAGGCCGACCTCGTCCACCGGACCGGGTCAGTGCTAAAGCCTACGGACATATGCGTACTGGCGAAGCTGGGCTTCACCGAAGTGGAAGTCTATGACCGGCCGCGCGTCCTGATCATACCGACAGGCGACGAACTGCTCTACATCGGACAGGAGCCGGGCCCGGGCTGTGTCATCGAAGGCAACGGGCTTATGTGCTCCATGCTCGCCAGAAGGTGGGGCTGCGAAGCGGATATCCATGATATCGTGGGGGACGACCTCGATGCGCTGGCCCGGGCACTAAAAGCCGGCTCAAGCTATGACCTGATCGTTACCAGCGGCGGCACATCGGTAGGCATCAGAGACCTCATGGATGAGGCGATCGATTCCGCAGGAAAGGTGCTCATCCATGGCGTCGCGATCAAGCCTGGCAGGCCGATGGGCATCGGCTATGTAGAAAATAAAGATAAACGCACTCCCATAGTATTTCTACCGGGGGTCGCCGAAGCCTGTGCCATGACCGCGCTGGCCTTTGTCTGTCCGGCCGTGAGAAAGCTCGGCAGGTATCCTCCGTTTCGCCCCGGCAAAGAAAAAGCCGTTCTCTCCGGCAGCCTCCGCGGCTCCTCAGGTAGCGTATCGCTAAGCAAGCTTCGGCTAGAGAACGGTAGGGCCAAGCCGGTACTTCTCATGGGGGATTCGTCCGGAAAAGGAGAATACGCTTACGCTTTATTGGGGGAAACCTCGGAAGGCCATAAGGCGGGCGACGAGGTGGAGCTGTTATTTCTGGAGTAAGCCATCCAGATCTTTTATTTTGTTTAGTCATTTGTTTTAACAAGTATCGATACTTTAACAAAAACTTAAATATATACGCTACAGTTATTGTTTGAGCGATCGAACTCTCAAGGATATCCTAAGGTCCTTCCGGAAGTTGCGGCCGTCGTTGTTGCCGTTTGATCGCACAATGGTGTATGGTATCGGTGGTATCTATGGTCAGGTTGGTAAACTTATCATTTTATGCGCTCGCAGTGATCGCGGTCATCACGTTATTATCCATACCGGTGGCCAGCGCATCGCAGGATCAAAAGATCCTACGCACGAGCTGGGCATCGGTCGGAGGGGATATGGGTTTTCCCTCGCCTTTCGCTTATGCTAAAAAGGGCAGTATACTGGTGAGCTACTCCTTCGACTCGCTCATATGGAGGGATAAGAACGGCAACTTCACCGGCCTCCTGGCGAAGTCCTGGAATTCGTCGCCCGACGGGCTCGTCTGGACCTTCAACCTTCGCGATAACGTCAAATGGCAGGACGGAGTGTCGTTCACGGCGAACGACGTTAAATTTACCTACGACTATATCGAGGAGAAAGCCGGCATGGGCTATGCCGCGGCCAGCAGCTACGACACGTCCTACGTTAAGGACGTTACCGTGGTGGACAACGACACCGTGGTGATCACGCTGAACAGCAGTTACGCGCCCTTCCTGAACTCGGTGGCCGGCGTCATACCGATCATCCCCGAGCACATCTGGAAAAACGTACAGGACCCTACGACGTATACGGAAAAGAACGCGACCATAGGCACGGGACCGTTCGTCTTTGAGGACTATAACCCCGTACAGGCATCGTACAAGTACGTCGCCAACGATAACTATTACCTCGGAAAGCCCGTCTGCGACGTCCTGGAGGTCATCCAGGTCTCGAACGCCGTCCAGTCCCTCGAGAACGGGGACGTGGACATAGCGTCCCTGCGCATGGACGACGTCAACGCGCTCAAGGATGCCGGCAGCATCATCCCCTCGGCCGCCGATATCAAGGCAATATCCGGCCCGGGATACTGGATATACCGGCTCTGGTTTAACATGCAGGATAATGCTCAGCTGAACGACACGGCAGTCAGGCAGGCAATGTACTATTCGATCAACACCAGCGACGTCGTCGCCAGAGCGCTGGAGGGCGGAGGAGACCCCGGAAGCGCCGGCTACGTGCCCCCGTTCTCGGACTGGTACAACCCCGATGTGACACAGTACCCATACGATCCGGCAAAGGCCAACCAGGTACTTGATGCTGCAGGCTATAATGCCCGGTCCGCCGACGGGGTCCGGCTGACGCCGGACGGCCGACGCCTGGAGTTCCAGATGATATACCAGACGGACCTGGTCGACGAAAGGGTCGCAGAGCTTCTGCAGAATTACTTTAAGATGGTCGGCATAGGCCTGGTCATGAACCCCAAGGCGGATTCGAACTCGCTCAACGCGCTCACCACTACCGGCGATTTCCAGATCGCCCTGGTGAACAGCGGCATGCAGCCCGACCCGGCAAGGATGCTGAATACGCTGCCCGCGAATTCCAACTGGAGTAACGATGAGTTCAATACGCTGGCCATTAAACAGATCGGAGAGCTGAACGTATCGGAAAGGAAGGCCGACGTCGACTGTATGCAAGCCATTATCGCGAACGACCTGCCGACCATTAGCATCGTATACAGCAATACCTATTCCAGCGAGAACACGAGCAAATTCGACGGCCTGTTCTTTACGCCGAACGGCGTATCGGGCGGCATGCCGACGGAGTTCAACAAGCTCGCATTTATATACGGTACCTGGAATGGCGGGGCGGGGAGCAGCCGGCGAACTATAACACCTACCTTGTCATAGGCATAGCCGTCATAGTAATAGGCGGGCTGGCCCTGATACTGCGGAAAAAAATATTATAGACGGTGTAGGGACCCATGAAAAAAGGCATATGGAGGATGGCCGCATTCCGGTGTCTTGAATACTCCATCACTTTTTTCATTATCCTCATCATAAACTTTTTTTTACCGAGGCTCATGCCGGGCGGGCCGCTATCGCTGGAATCATCCGCCGACGTCGGCTCCATTGTCAACATTAGCCCCGATACGAAGCTGAAGCTCCTTCAGTACTATCACCTGAACGACCCGCTGCCCGTACAGTTCATCAATTATCTTTTCGATGCGGCCCGGCTCAACTTCGGCTACTCCATCAGCTACAACATGCCGGTAATCGACATCATATCGGGAAGGCTGCCGTGGACGATATTATTGTTGGGGTCCGCGATGGTCATTTCGACAATACTCGGCATATACCTTGGTATGGAATCGGCATGGAGGCCCGGAAAGTTCCTGGACCGGGCGCTGTTGACATTAATGCCGGTAATAAAGTCCTTACCGGTCTTCTTCCTGGGTACCATCATGCTTTTTGTACTGGGATACCGCCTCGACCTGTTCCCGACGGCCGGGGGCGTCACCCTTTACGCCGTTTACGGGAGTCCCCTGGACGAAGCGGCCGATATCATATCGCACATGGCCCTCCCTCTGGTATGCCTGACGCTATTCGACCTTACCGGGACTTACCTGCTGGTGAGGAACTTCTGCGCGCGAGCAGCGTCAAAGCCCATACGTGGTCATGGCAGAGGCAAGGGGGCTGGGCGAGGACGCCATTAAAAAGCACATTTTGAGAAATTCATTAACCCCCATCATAGCCAGGGTAGCGGCAACCCTGGGCTTCCTCATCGGAGGGGCGACGTTTATCGAGACGATATTTGCATATCCGGGCATGGGCCTGCTTATCTATAACTCGTTCTTTGACCGGGATTATCCCATGATCCAGGGAGCATTTCTCATTATATCAGTGTCCGTACTGGCCTGTAACCTTATTTCCGATATCCTCTGCTCGATAATAGACGGGAGAGAGAAGGCGAGGCTATGACCGGAGGCTATGACGTACTGTCCAGGCTGTCCAGGCCTTCGGCGATCATAAGCCTGGCCATCCTGACATTTTTTATTCTGCTGGCGATCCTGGCGCCATGGATAGCCCCGTACGGGCCGTCCGACATTTCCGGGCGTCCCCTGGAAACGCCGTCCGCCGCACATCGGCTCGGCACGGACGACGTGGGCAAAGACATCCTGACAGAAGTGATCTACGGTTCCCGCACCTCGCTCCTGGTGGCATTTTTCGTCTCCGTGACCGTACTTTTGATTGGGACATCCGTGGGCGTCACATCGGGCTACTTAGGGGGCTTGATAGACCGTGCATTTATGAGGGGCGTCGACATTTTCCTGATGATACCGGACCTGCCGCTCATCCTTATCATCGCCATGTACCTGAGCCCTAGTATATGGAACGTGATCATCATACTGTCAGTGCTCGGGTGGCCGGTGACCGCCAGGGTAGTCAGGACGAAGACCATCAGCCTGAAGGCATCCGGCGTGATCGATTTTGCCAGGATATCGGGAGGAAAGGCGCCTTACGTCATCGTACGGCATATAGTCCCTGACCTATTCCCCGTGATCATCACTACACTGGTCATCCAGTCGATGCGCGCCATCCTGTCGGAATCGGGCCTCGCCTTCCTGGGACTGGGAGACCCTTCATATCCGAGCTGGGGCACTATCCTGAAATATGCCCAGTCATATTCGAGGATATTTCTTACTAACGCATGGTCCTGGTGGATCGTGCCGGCGGGCATATGCATCTCACTGGTAGTCCTGTCGCTGGTCATGCTCGGCCAGGCATTCGAGGAGAGGCATTAATATGGCATGCGGAACGGTGCTCGATATAGACCGCCTGGCGGTAGACATTAGCTCAGAGGCCGGAGCCCATCATATCGTCCGGGGTATCAGCCTCGAAGTCAATAAAAAAGAGATAGTAGGGCTTATCGGCGAGTCCGGGTCGGGAAAGTCGACGCTGGCGCAGACGGTGCTGGACATTAATAAAAAAGGACGCCGTCTTTCCGGCCACATCAGGCTCCTGGGCAATGAGATCACGTGCCTGGACGACAAAGCCATGCGGAGCATCAGAGGCAGGCACATCGGGTACATTCCCCAGAACTCGATGAACGCCCTTGACCCGCTGATGTCAGTCAACAAGCAGCTTGCGGAGACCATAGATGCGCACGAAAGCGTGTCAAAGCCCGAGAAGCTAGGGATGATAGAGGATGCCCTGAAAAGCGTGGGCATGGCATCGGCCATGGCGGATAAACGCCCGTACGAGCTCAGTGGCGGCCAGATCCAGAGGGCTATGATAGCGATGTCAATGCTGCTATCGCCCGAGCTCATCATAGCCGACGAGCCGACAACCGGGCTGGACGCCATCATGAAGACGTCCATGATGGGGCTGATGAAGGACGTGGCGAAGAAAGAAGACAGCTCCCTTCTGGTCATATCCCATGACATGCAGGCCATTTCCATCATATGCGACCGCATTTACATAATGTACGGCGGCATGATCCTGGAATACGGGCGGGCGATTGACATGCTTAAAACCCCGTCGCACCCCTATACGCGCATGCTTTTGAGGTCGAGGCTTGACACTGCGGCCGGCAGCCAGAGGATAAAAGGGATCCCCGGGACTCCCCCCTCAACGCTGGACGAATACAAAGGCTGCGTGTTTTATGGCCGTTGTGACAGGAGAATGGACGTTTGCCGTAGGGCCGCTCCGACCTGGCGGTACGGGCGGACCACTTTCGCGTGTTACCTGGAGGTGCAGGATGGAGCCTGAAGTCTTATTGTCGGTCCAAAAAATGACAAGGACATTCGGTACCGGCATGTTCGGCGATCACGGCACCCGCGCCGTGGACGATGTTTCCCTGTCCATATACAAGGGCGAGATCCTCGGCCTCATAGGTGAAAGCGGCTGCGGCAAGACGACGCTGGCAAAGCTGGTGCTCGGCCTGATGAAGCCGACGTCAGGCACCATCGCCTACCGGCCGGGAACGTCGAAAGTAACAAAGGATAAAAAGCCGCCGATACAGGTGGTTTTTCAGGACCCGTACGACTCCCTCAGCCGCAGGCTGTCCGTCCGGGAGATCGTGGCCGAGCCGCTGGTCATACAAAAGAAGCGCGACCGGGACGGAAAAGTAAAACAGGCGCTGGAGGCGGTGGGCCTCACCCCGGCGGAAGAGTACTACGGTAAATATGCGTACATGCTGAGCGGCGGCCAGCGGCAGCGGGTAGCCATCGCCCGGGCCATCGTATCAGGACCTGAACTCATCGTGGCCGACGAGCCGATATCCATGCTGGACATGTCCGTCGGCGTGGACATATTGAACCTGATCAGGGACCTGAACGAAAAGCTGGGCGTTGCTTTTCTTTTTATTACGCATGACATCGCCGCGGCATCATACGTATGCCACCGCATCGCCGTGATGAACGCCGGGCGAATAGTAGAGTGCGGGTCCAAGGATGCCATTATATCCCGGCCCATCCACCCATATACGAGACTGCTGGTCGGCTCGTCCAAAGACACGGCGCCTGAGCGTAAAGAAGTAACAATCCTGGAAACAGGGGGATGCTGCTCCATCGGATATTGCGAAAACGCCGCAGAGAAATGTAGATCGCCCCCGGCTCTGGTAAAGGCGGAAGAAGGCCATTACGTAGCATGCCATAACGTCTGCCCGGGCTTAAAACCGTACATCAGAAATGGTATACGAACATGATGAGAAAGGCGCTAGGTAGCCGGCTCACGGCATTATCAATAATTAAATATTTTGCGTTTTATAAGTAATAAATTAGGGTTTTGCCGCTAGTACCGTAAGCGCTTATAATAATATTTTTTAAAAATAGTAATTCATTACAGTAACTTTTTTATATTCATCGTTATAATGCATAGCTAATAACCGCTTGTACATTGATCGTGGGTACATGCGAGGTGTAATTTCTTATGATGAACTCGGGAAATGGCTTTAGACGAAAAATTTTGTTCATTGGATCGGAGGGCTTGTAATGGACGGCTTTTTAAACAGAATGATACGCCGCCTGGCAAGTACGTTTTTTATCATAGCAGCATTGATCTTTATCACTTCAACGGCTAACGCAACAACAACAGGACAGTACGCATACGTCACTAGCTATAGCGATGATATCGTTTCTGTAATAAATACAACGACAAACACAGTGGTAGCCAATATAACAGTAGGAGACACTCTTTGGGGGATCGAGGCAAACCCGGACGGATCTAAAATATATGTAACAAATCAAAATGAGGATATTGTTCAGGTTATTGACTCGGCGACTAACAAGGTGACAGCCAATATAACGGTGGGAAACGGCCCCCAGGGGATCGCCGTAAGCCCGGACGGATCTAAAATATACGTAACTAATCATAACGATGTTAATGTTTCTGTTATTGACTCGGCGACTAACGAGGTGACAGCCAATATAACGGTGGGAAACGGCCCCCAGGGGATCGCCGTAAGCCCGGACGGATCTAAAATATACGTAACGACGAGCCAAAACTATGGCAGTGTTTCTGTTATTGACTCGGCGACTAACAAGGTGACAGCCAATATAATAGTTGATTATAAACCGGCGGGAGTAGCGGTGAGCCCGGACGGTACTAAAATATACGTGGCCGATCAAGGCAATCAACATAACACTGTTCAGGTCATTGATGCGGCGACAAACGCCGTGACCGCAGATATAGTCGTAGGAGTAAATCCGTGGGGACTGGCCGTGAGCCGGGACGGAACTAAAATATACGTAACTAATCAAAACGATAACACGGTTTCTGTCATTGATGCTTTGACGAATAACGTTACAGCCACCATAAAAGTCGGAACGGGTCCTTTTGGAGTTGCAGTGAGCCCTGACGGGACAAAAGTGTTCTCGGTAAACAATATCGACAACGATGTTTCAGTTATTGACGCTGCGACGAATAACGTGACCGCCACCATAAAAGTAGGAAATATGCCGATGTACCTCGCTTTCGGCCAGTTTAACGGCCAGGCCGTATCCGCATCTACCCCAACGCCGGTCACATCGTTATCGCCAACGGCTTCGCCGTCGGCACAGACGCCGTTTGTCGGCGTAGAAGGCATTGGAGCGATCGTTTTTGGCGTAGTCCTCTATATGTCGATCGAAAGAAAGAGGAAACTAATATACTGATCAGGCTATAACCTGCCACTATTTTTTCCGGGAAATTGCTTGCGCATGCTCCTGTGGTCATTGCGGTGCTGAATATTTACAACTTATAATATCGTTAATGGTCTTGCCGGTCGTATCTTCTTCGTAAAAAAGGTTTATTCAATATAAAGAACATTTACAGCGCATTTGTAAGAGATGGACCAATTAAGTATCTTATATCAAAGATCCCGATAAGCGATCACTCGATAAGCGCATATATGACGACGATTATATGGTTGGAATAGATGGTATTCTGCGTTACCCTGTAGAGAAGAGACTTATTTTATCCAAATGATTTTTATGCTACATTCAACCGAGAAGCTTTAATAAAAAAGTAGTGCAGAGGAGAGGTTTTCACCCCTCCCCGCAGCAAGTCCAAAATTAGTTGAGGTTTATCGGGTCAATTACCGCGGCCAACGGGCTTGGTTTTGCCGCAGTCGGGTTGTCCTGGTTACATACTGCTGTTACCGCCGGATAGAATGCCGAGCAGTCTGTACCTGACGTTCCCAGGGATTCCACCTCAATATAACCAAGGCTCTGGGCCATATAATTGGCCTGCTTTGCATTGGGTATGACCAACGATAGTTCAGCCACGCCGCCACCACCCTTGGTGAAGCAAACAGCAGTTTGGTTAGCAAGGCCGCCCGGCGCAACATACGAGGAAGGCAATATTATGGCTGTACCTATGGTCCCTCCTGCTTTATTAAGCCCTCCTGCCCCGGTGTAATAATCAAGGTACAATCCACTAATACCTGAGGGCGGGTGCGAAGTAGTATAGTTGTCATAACCCCATCCTAGCACGCCATAGGTAGCCGGCACATTTGCCGCGCTGAGTATACTGGCAAGGGGAACACCCATACCACTTACGGTTGTTGATACATTATTTTTAGTGTATGTAAATGTGGTCCATTTCATGGGGAACTGTTGTAATTGTTCCATGGTGAACGTCATCGTCTGCACGCCTACTCCGCCGACCGTGAGCACTACCTGGGTGTTTCCAGCGTAGAGGTTCGGAGTTCCAATGTCAGTCGCGCTAATGAAGCCCAAGCTGCTTAGCCCCGAGTTCATTCCCGATGACTCTGCCCAGTTAATATAGTTCTGTACTAGAGAATCGGGATTACCGTTCGTCGTGTAAAATAACTGTTTACAGAGGCCGGCATCGTAGTACGTGTTGGTCATTGAGTATAGCTCGTTATCGATGTTGGAATCACTCGGGGTTTGCTTTACGCCGTTGTTTTCATTCAAGATCGGTACAATCTTCACAGAACCCGCCTGCGGGCTGTTCTTCAGGATGGCCCAGTCGACGAAACCTATCGAATTAGGGGTTGTCGCCACATAATTGATAACGCCGGACTCGCTTGTTTGCGGAGCGGAAGTAACGCCGTTAGGGAAGATCATCATTTTACTAAGATCCTCTGAAGCGCCATAGGTAAGCCAGTTGGCCAGAATCGCGCTGACGCCGTCGCCGCTTGTATCCGTGGCCACGGCCTGGAGGCCGCCGAGGCGTTCATAGGGGATCCCATTGCCTGCGGTGGTACCGTAAATGGATAGCATATCCCCCTGGCTTACTCCGCCAGTCGAAGCGCTTGTAAGGTTCGTAAAGCCCGGATTCGCTATTAAGACCAGCGCTCTGCCGCCTATGAAGTTGGTCTGCAGGTTCGGGTACTTGGAATATTGGCCTGCGTTCGGCGCAGTCGTCGATGCTCCAATGTCCGCTATGTTCATGCCTACAGAGGTTATCGCGGTGGTATCGTCAGCTCCGCCGATAGACTTCACATAGATGCCGGTATGGTTCGTATTATACTGGCCCATTATCATCGTGTCCATCGGTCTCATGATCAACGAGTCGGCTATTCCTACCTGGATGCTCGCCGAGTTAGCTGTGTTGCCAGTGTTCGCCTGCTGTGAAACATTAGACGAAAACGACCCCATGATCAGGGCTACTGCTGCGGCGCCGATGATGGCGACCACGATCAATACAAGAGTAGCGACGATCGGCGAAACGCCCTCATCGCCCATACCGTGCTTACGTGAACGGCCTTTATAGGAATTAAAAATTTCATTTAACATTCATAACACCCATTAGTCAAGCGTCTCGCGCTTTCTGGATATTTTCAATTAGCCTGGATTACCCCTTATCGTTTGGCCGATAAGAAGTAAATATATAGACTCCGTTGAACTATTTAATTATTATGTTAAGCCTTGCTATGTTGTTTAATTATAACAATAAACATACTGAGTAAAAAGAGGGGCATGGTTAACAAAAGTGTTTAATTATTATCGATTGGTTAACAAAAGTTATAAATATCATGCGGCCTAAAGATGACTGAACGCTTAGTATGGCGTTTTATCAACGCACTGGCGTGCAGGCGGAGAACAATAATGTCTCCGTTCTCCCCTAAACCAAATATTGCAACCGTACAAGGCGACTTAAACCGCAATAGCCACCAGGGCGGAGGGCTTAACGTATCCCACGGGCCTATTCGAGATCATGCTTCAACCTCCTGGGATATCAAGCATGGCGATAACAAGGCAAAAGCCACTCCGTCCTCTAATTTTTATCGTTAAAAAATAATGCCCGACGATCATGGTGTTATATAAATATGCCTACTTTAATAACAAATTCTTCTTAACTGCTTTATTAAAACCTGATATAAATAAAAATTGGCATGGCACGTTTATCGCCATGCCAACTAAATATTTACTATGCTTGTTTACGGGACCGTAAATGTCGGGCTCAATAATCCGTCATTTTGTAGCGCGGTCTGGCCCGCTGTCGACATCGTATAATTGATGAACGACTGGGCATACGGGTTATTAGACGACTTCAATGTCGCTATTGGATACGTAGCGAGCTGGTTGATCATCTTGGTATGGCTCGCATCGCCCGAATCCCACCATGGGATCGTTATTACGGTAACCGACGACTTATACGTTGACGGAACGTCGGATTGATATGCGATCCCCGCATCGGCCTCGCCAAGCGCTACCTTGGCGACGACGCTATTAACGTTAGATTCGTTGGAAGCGATATTCGCGTAGAAATTACTCACAAAAGTCGACCCATAATCTGCGTCGTTGCCGCTGCCCGCTAAAGATGATATGTTAGTCAGCATATTTCTGGTATACGTTCCAACTGGCACGCTGCTATCGGCTATGACGATCTTGTGGCCGCTATAGCCGGCGAGATCCGACAATTTCGTTATATGCGCCGGATTACCTTTCGGTACTATTAACGCTAGCTGGTTTTTGGCAAAGGTATAGTTCTGGTTAACGTAGTTCCCGCCAGTTAACGTAACCATCTGCGTCGTAGCGGCCGAGGCGAATACGTCCGGAGTAGCCCCATTTTGGATCTGGGTCTGCAGGGTACCGCTGCTGTCGAAGTTGAATACGACGTTCACGTTGGGGTTCTGCGCCTGGTATTGCGCCTTGATATCGTTGAACGAGTTATACAGCGATGCGGCGGCATACACCATCAGGTCCGTCTTCGTCGAGGATCCGGCTATGACGTTCGTCGGCGTTCCGAGGTCAGTCGCGCTATATAATCCAAGGCCGTTAAATGCCGAGTTTGATGCGGGCGTCCTGGCCCAGTTTATATAACTGTTGACAAGAGAGTCCGGCTGCCCGTTCGTTATGTAATATAGCTGCCTGCAAAGTCCCGCATCATAATGAGCGTTATCCATATTACTGATCTCGCTCTGGATGTTCTGCACCGTCGGGCTCTGCGATAACCCGGTAACCTTATTTAATACGGGTATTACCGATACTGTGCCTGCATACTGCGGGTTATTTTGCAGGTACTCCCAGTCGATGAACCCGGTAGAGTTAGATGTAGTAGCCACGTAGTTCAGGACATCGGCTTCACTCGTTGCAGAATACATCGTAGTACCGTTAGGCGTGTAGGTATAGCTGTTGAGGCTATTTACGGCACCATCGGTCATCCAGCCTGCGAAAATCGCCTCTACGCCGTCGTTAGCGGTATCTCTGACGACCGAAGTAACATTCGGTGCGAACGCGGGCTTAGCTTTTTTGCTGGCATTGTTATATAAATTTAGCATATCAGACTGCCCCAGGCTAGCGCCGGGGACGACAGTGCCAACATGGGCTATAATGACAATTGCCCTGCCTCCCACGAAGTACGCCTGAAGGTTCGGGTATTGGGCGATCTGCGCTGCTGTCGGGGCATGCGAAGTCGCTGCAATGTCCGCGATGTTCAAGCCTACCGCCGTGATGCTTCCATCTTCATTTGGGCTGTTCTGGGGCGAGACGACGACTCCCGTATTGGTTGCCGAATAGCTATTCGTCAGTCCCATGTCCACGGGGTATGTGTATGGCGAGTCTGCCAGTAGTATATGCATGCTGGCGCTGTTCGCCGTGTTGCCCGAGTTCGCCTGATCGGAAACGTTGGACGAGAAGCTTCCCATGATCAGCGCGACCGCAGCGGCGCCGATGATGGCGACCACGATCAATACAAGAGTAGCGACAATGGGCGAAACACCCTCGTCGCCCGGGCCAGGCCGGCGGACCCGGCTTCTAATATAAGTAGGTATACGAATGTTCATTTGTTATACACCTTTTTCAACACAATATCATCGAGTAATATCTCGATCACTCGATAATTGCCCCCTTATCGATAACCGAATAAGAAGTAAATCATTATACAGCCTGGACCTATTTAATTATTTTCTTAAACTATTATCAATTGTTTAATAAATTGTTTCAACATAATAATTATTTAATTCTGATACAGTCTGCGCCCCATTGCAAAATACCGCGACAGTATGGTAAAGAATACGGCGTCGCAGATGCGGGTAAGGGTCCTATCGATCGTTAAAACTTTTTAAGTAAAAAGAAGGCCCGGCATAAATACGCATTTTTACACATATATTAAACATACATGTATAGCTTATCAAAAGCCTTAAATCAAATCGTGATGTCATGTTAAAACAAATATGACCTCTAATACGGTAAAAGAAGTCGAAGAGGTGGCCGATGGAATGCGGCGAAATCAGCCACTTTATCGGATGTCCAGGCAGGATCGGGAGTGATGGGAAATGTGGAATAGCGCTACCATATATTGGGATCGGGCATGGCGGGACAGCGTCGCCGGCGATCGGAATAATAACGGTGACCGTGCCAGCCTCGATAAGTGGCAGGACCTCGAGGAATGCAGAAGGTTCGACCGGAGGGTAAAAGAAGATAACTGGAAGCGGTCAAGGGGGATCATAGGCAAGCTCGATATTTCCCCACGGTCTCGAGTCCTGGACATCGGCGCGGGCCCGGGGACCCTCGCCATCCCGCTGGCCCAAACGGTCGAACACGTGACCGTAGTCGAGCCTTCCGACGCGATGCTACAATGCCTGAGGGATAACATCGAAGCGACCGGCGTGGAAAACATCGCTGTAGTCCGGAAAAAATGGGAGGATATCGACCTTGAAAAAGACCTATTTCCGCCATATGACATAGTGATCTCATCCTATTCGCTCGGCATGCCCGATCTGGCCGCGGCATTAAAAAAGATGGACGCTGTCGCGGGCAAGTACGTGTACGTCTACTGGTTCGCAGACCCGTCGCCCTGGGAACGCAACTATGCTGAAGTCTGGGAAAAGATGCACGGCGTGCCCTATAGAAAAAAGGGCAAGGCGGATATCATATTTAACGCGCTCTACGCAGTGGGGATATACCCGAACGTCGACATCTACCCTGAAGAAAGCGTAAACTACTATGACAGCCTCGACAGGGCGATGGCCGACCAGAAGAGCGCATATAGCGTGACGGATGAGCGGCAGGAAGCCATTTTAAGGGATTTTTTAAGCGAGAAGCTGCAGGCGGAAAACGGCCGGTTTGTCATGCGGGGGAGGTCCCACAGGGCCCGCATCTGGTGGAAAAAGGAAGGCGCCATTCTATAAAACTAATATTACTCTAAGGAAGTAGGATCATGAAATTACCTAAATTTTCGGAAGTCGCAAAGTTTCACGGGCACGTATGCCCCGGCATAGTCCTGGGATATCGCATGTCTGTCCGTGCCATGAATGACCTGATGACGGGAGATAATGACAGCTTTACCGTGATATGCGAGACGGCCAGATGCCCTATCGACGCCGTTGAGAAGGTGACCGGGTGCTCACTCGGAAAGGGCAGCCTCATACTGAAGGACTGCGGAAAAAGCGCCTTCACGTATATCAACCATAACACAGGCAAAGCGCTGAGGGTGACAACAAGATCGGATTTCGAGGTCTCGGAGATAGACCCACAATGGGACGCGCTGAGGGCGAAGCTAATGAAAGGGGACGCCACGGATGCAGTTCGAGAAGACTACGCCAGGGTAAATGATAAAGTGACCGAAGCCCTTCTGGCGCTGCCCGACGATGAATTTCTGGTCGTCAAGCCCGTGAAGGCCCCCAGGGATGAAAAACACGGCAGGTCCGGCTTTGTCAATTGCGCGACCTGCGGGGAAAAAGTCATCAAGGCGAAGGCGATCGAACGGTCCGGCCTATTCTATTGTGCGCCGTGTCTTTTTCCGGATGAATATTAACGGCGCTAATCTCCGGAAGCGATCTTATTGCAGGCATGGGAAAAAATATGAACGGGCATTTTATTCCAAATATTTCAATTCTATCAGGTCGCCTTCCCCGTGTTCCCGGTTATCGTCGGGAATTATCGCATATGCATACTCGCCTTTATATGGCGACGGCCCTACTGTGTTTACCGGAATAGCTTTGCCATCCTTGACCAGTACCTTGGAGATCGATCTTGACCCCTGAAACGTCCTGATCTTGCCCGACAGCACGGCCATGGCCGAAGGATATTTCTCCGGCGGGTAATGCCCGAGCTTTCTTACCGCGCTGCTGACGAACGTCATGGCGCCTACGGCGCAGGCATCCGGGAAGCCCGGAAGGAAGATGATCGGGGCCCTCCTATCGCCTTCTTCTATGTAGCCCATGCCCATGGGCCTTCCCGGCTTCAGGCCTACCCCGTGTACCAGGACTTTGCCCATGTCGGAAACCAGCTCATGCATGTGGTCCCTTACGCCGACCGATGTCCCCCCGCTCGTCACTATCAGGTCGTACTTGATGCCTGACCTCAACGCGCCCCTGAGCTTTTCCACGTCATCCGGGACGAGATCCCAGATCGAGGCCTTACCGCCGAACCTTCTGACGAATAAATAACACATCAGGCCGTTACTCTCGTTCACATGTCCCGGGTCTGCCGCTTTGCCCCGCTCGACAAGCTCATCGCCGGTGGGGATCACCAGCACTTTCGGCTTCTCATACACTTCCGCCTCCGTGAGCCCAAGCGTCGCTATCATCGCTATGTCGGTCGGCATCAGCTGCCTGCCCTCGACAAAGACGGTATCTCCCATTTTAACGATATCTCCCCTCGGCGTGAAGTTCTGTTCTTTTACGGCTTCCTGAAATACGCTGATGGCGCCTTCAGCGGCCTCCGTATCCTCGACCTTCACCACCGAGTCGGCTCCCTCCGGGAGCGCACTACCGGTATGCACCCACTTACAATGGCCCGTGCTGACTTTCTCTCCGCCTGTGACCTTCAGTAATTTGGGCGTGTCGGGGCCGGCGCCCGCCGTATCCTCCGCCATGACGGCATAGCCGTCCATGAAGCACCGGTCGTAGTGGGGGAAGTCTTTCGGCGCTTTGATATCGGAGGCAAGGATCCGATGATCGGCGTATTCCAGCTCCACCGAATATTTGCGATCGATGGGAGAAATAATATTTAAAAAGGCCTCCAAAGCATCTTCTACGCTGGTGAGTTTAGTGAAAATGTTAACGTCAGGCATAAGCGTTAATATTTACTGATAACATTAAAGATTGTCGCCCGGAGGGCGGTCACCATGGAATTCACGTACAAGGCGATAGGCATCATCCATTCAGGATTTACCGAACGGGAACACACGCCCATACAGGGAGTATTCAGCAAAGGGAAGGGCACTGTCGAGCTATTTCCCGAGTATGCGGCCGGGCTCAAGGACATAGAAGGGTTTTCCCATCTCTATTTGATATATCATTTCGACCGGGCCGTGGAACACTGTCTGCTTCAAAAGCCCTTCCTCGACGGCCAGAACGAGCGGGGGATCTTTGCTACCAGGCATTTCAACCGGCCTAACCACATCGGGCTTTCTATCGTTGACCTGCTAGGCGTTAAAGGCAATGTCCTCGAGGTCGGCGGCATCGACGTACTGGACGGGACCCCGCTGCTGGATATCAAGCCATATGTCAGGGAGTTCGATCATCGGGAGGAAGTCAGGTGCGGGTGGTATGATAAGCTGGACGATCACAGCGCAAGCACACATACGCCCGAAGGGCTAAAAGACAGGCATGTATAATGATACCATTAAACAATTATTTATTGTTTAACATAAAGTATAAATAAACGGGCGGCATTTAGACATTGCTGGGTTATAAAGTCCTGCGTAAACGCACCAGTACAGATATGGAGAACAGGGCCGCACCGTTCTCAATATTCGTAAATTGTCACAAACTATACGAAGCAGCCATGAGCGCATGGGCCGGGGTAATCACAGGGTCCGACCTCTTCCTCCGGGATCAGCCTCGCCTTGTAACGACGGCGTTATGGATCCGATCCCCTATGCCCATGCCCTCTCGTTTTTAAGCCGTCGGATATCTTTATTTACTTTATGCATGCTTGATAGACTTGTTAAACTTTCAATATATGTTTATCGTGTAATCTCCAGGAAAACGGCCGATTGAAGTCACAGGGGTCACATATTGATGAAACGATCTGCACAACTTGCCGAAGGAAGGCTTCCGGGCGGCGTACGCCGAAACCATAGAGCTTCTGGCGAGCATCCGGAGTTAAATGAAACTAGCCTGAAACACTACTGGGATCTGAGGTCGAAGGATTATATCGAAGATACCGGCATCGGCCCTGCCGTATATCGGGATATCGCCGAATACCTGACGAGGGAAGGCGTATTTATGGCCGGAGATACCGTTCTGGACGTCGGATGCGGCCCCGGTACATTTTCGCTACTTTTTGCCGAGTGCGCAAAAGCGGTCTTCGGTCTGGACGTTTCCGATGGCATGCTATCGGCGATGATGAGCAAGGCTAAGGCTTCCGGCACCGGCAACATCCGGCCCATATGCTCAAGCTGGGAGAAGTACGACAGTAAGAAAAAGTTCGACCTGGTCTTTTCATCCTTTTGCCCGGCAGTTAACGATGCGGAGACGCTGCTCAAGATGGAGGAACGCTCCAGAAGAAGCTGCTGCTGTGTAACGTCTGCGTGCGCCGGCCAGTTTCCACCGGTAAACAGGCTTCAGGAGCTGCTGGCGGGCGAGCACCTAAAGTATGACCCGTCGGACACGCTGTACCTCTTCAACATACTATATTACTCTGACAGGGCGCCGAGCCTTCGGACATTCAAGCACGATATTACAATATGCGTTCCCACTGATAAACTGGTGAACTACTTCATCGCCTACTTCGGGATGTTCATGGACATGGACCGCAATAAGAAAAACGTAGTAAGCGATCATATCGACTCGGTAAGCAAAGATGGAGTCTATCGCCTGTCGAGCCATGACACTATAAGCGTGGTCCACTGGGACGTTTAGCGCCGAAAAGCGGCTGCATCAAGCCCTTGACTCTCCCTTGTTCCTATAGAATTTGTGTTATATGCTGATTTTAGTTATTTTTATCATCGATGACACTTCGCTACATATTTCCTGCCGTTGTTATGCGATATTTTTTTAACTAGGAAGTATACTTCCTAGAGGAAAGCTTAAATATATCGGTATCATAGACAATATTTGGCGCTCTAGAAATCTACCATTAAAAAATAGAGTAAATGCAAGGGCACGGTGACACACATGATCTGCAAGGATTGCGGCCATATATTCATCAACGAGCTGGTCGACGTATGCCAGTATGGGCACGGGGATAACGCTACCGAGTACGTGGCCTGTCCCGATTGCGGCCACATGCAGCGAGTCATGCCCGTAGAGGCGATGACGGCAAAAGGGGAAATGAGCCAAGTATGACAGGCCGACGCTTATGCCCATAAAAACCGATCGATCAGAATGTTGATGCCCGGCGTTTGGTTGCCCTTTTTACAATTCGTTTTAGGTTTTTCGATGCATCTTCATAATCCGGCTTTAGCCGTAATGCCTGCTCAAACTCTCTTTTGGCCCCTTCAAGGTCTCCCGCGGATTCCAGTATTTTACCCAGCTTATTGTGGTAGAACGGCCATTGGGGCTTAAGCCGCATGGCTTCCCGGATCTCGGCAAGGGCCATGTCGAACATGCCCTTCCCGTGGTAAGCATCTCCGAGGCCGAAGTGCGCGCAAGGATCTTCCGGCGTCATCGCTATCAAAGCCTTATATTCCTCGATGGCCTCGTCCAGGCGGCCTTCGTCGAACAACGAGTCGGCATGGACCTTTTTTTCTCGGGCAATGGTATTTCCGGCGACCTTTTTCATCTTTTTATCAGGCATATTAAACTCCTATAAATGTTTAAACATTATGCTAAACAAGCCCATAATAATTAAATAATATCTCTTGCAATGTAAGCATATAAATTTCTATCCAGGAGGTTAAATATGTCTAACAAAAGGTCAACATATTTTGGAGTAGCGATACTTCTTATATTACTTACAGTGGTCATCGCGGGGTGTACGACGAGTAGCCCTACGGCAAGCCCGACGACGTCGCCGGCAACTCCGACGGCGGTAGTAGAGCAAAAGACATTAACGGTATTCGCCGCAGCATCCCTTGGCGACGCCTTTAACGATACGGCGGCTGCCTATGAGGCGCAGCACCCCGGCGTGAACATAGTATACAACTTCGCCGGCACCCAGACGCTGGTCACCCAGGTCGAGCAGGGAGCGCCACAAGCGGATGTCTTTGCTTCCGCCAGCACTAAGTACATGACTCAGCTGTCCGGCGAGGGCTACATCAATAACTCGACGATAGTGAACTTCACCAATAATTCGCTGGCCATCATAGTGCCCGCGGGCAACCCTGCGAACATTACCAGCATCAACGACCTGGCGAAGCCCGGAGTCAAGATCGTCATAGGCGCAACGGCAGTGCCCTGCGGCAGCTATACCCAGCAGCTGCTGAACAAGTCGGTAAACGTTACGGGATACGGCCAGGACTTCGCAACTAATGTCCGGGCGAACGTGGTCTCCACCGAGCCTGACGTGAACAGCATCGTATCGAAGGTAGCGCTCGGAGAGGCAGACGCGGGATTCGTATACGTATCGGACGTACCGGCGAGCATGAAGGATAAGGTCAAGACCATCGCTATACCCTCAGACGTGAACGTAGTGGCAGTGTATCCCATCGGCGTGTTCCAGCAATCCAAGAACCAGGCAGACGCGGAGAGCTTCATCCAGTTCGTTCTTTCGAGCGACGGTAAGGCCATTCTCGACAACCACGGTTTCAAGGCTTAAGGGCGTTTTTTCGCCCTTTTTTTATTTTATAAAAGCTTTTTTTAATATGCATCTATGATGCCGTCGATAAACTTACAGACACCTTTTCTCAAGACATCTTCATGCTTGCCCGAGGCTATTATCTTTCCTTTTTCCATGAGGCAAACCCGGTCAGCAAGTTCATGGGCGTCCTTAATGCTGTGAGTGACGATAATGCCCGGCACACCGGCGCCTCTTATTATACGTTTTATCTCCTTCCGGAGTGAAAGTTGCGCTTCGGCATCGATGGCGTTCAAGGGCTCGTCCAATAGAAATACTGCCGGCTCGATGGCCAGCGCCCTGGACAGGGCAACTCGCTGTTTCTGGCCGCCTGACAATCGTACGGCCCGCTCATCGTGTAGTTCCCACATTCCCGTCTCTTCCAGCACATGCTTGACTCTAGGTTTTATATCGCCACGGGGTATTTTTCGCATCCGCATGCCGAACGCCACATTATCGTACACGGTCATAGTAGGAAAGAGCGCGTAGCTCTGGAAGAGATATCCGACATTCCTGGATTCCGGCGGTATGTCCATCCCGGAAGCCCTGTCGAAAAAGCAGATGTCATCCAGCTTAACATGTCCCTTATCGGGCGCCGCCAGTCCCGCAATGGCGTTCAGTACCGTGGTCTTGCCCGAGCCGTTCTCCCCCATCAGCACGAGCGTTTCTCCTGCGTTAACGGCTATGTTCACGTCAAGCACGAAATCCCGGAGTTTTTTTGTAATGCTAACTTCGAGCATGCAGGAGAGCACCTCTCGTTAAAATTTTCACGGCGACTATCACGATGAACGATATTACCACCAGTATGATGGACAGGGCGATGCTTGCGTTCAAGTCCCCGCCCTCCATGGTCATGTAGATCGCCAGCGGCATGGTCTGGGTCCTTCCGATAAAATTACCGGCGAATAAGATCGTGGCCCCGAACTCTCCCAGCGCCCGTGCCCATGTCATTATTAAGCCCGATATCAGCCCGTTCATAGCGATGGGAACCGTGACGTAGAAAAAGGCGGAGACCGGCGAAGCTCCCAGGGTGCGCGCCGCGTTCTCGTATACGACGTCGACGTCCTCGAAGCTGCTTCTGGCCTGCCTTATGTAAAATGGCGATGCGACAAATGTCTGCGCCATGATCACGGCAATGGTAGTAAAGCCGACGGTGATTCCGGCCATATTCAGGTATTGCCCTATCACGCCCATTCTCCCGAAGGCCATAAGCAGGGCAATGCCGGCTACCGCCGGGGGCAGCACCACGGGAAGGTCTATGACCGTATCGATCAGCACTTTGCCCGGATAATTGTACCTGGCGTTAACGTAGGCTATGGGCGTGCCCATGATGACCACGATGAGGGCGCTGACTACTGATGTAATAAAGCTAAGCTTCAGGGCTTCCATGACGACGCTGTTATTCAGCTCTGACATGAAGCTATCAGGCGTTATTTTCAAGAATAGCGAAATAACCGGCAGCGCAATATAAAGAAAAGCGACGGCCATCAGGATGACGACGGCAACGGTAACAAGGGCCATCGCCGGGCGGCCTCTTCTTCGAAATATCGCCAGATCATATCTCACGCCTTATGCACCCAACCTTTGTAGCTTTCATATGGGCGTTAAGATATTTAACCATTAAGCAAAGACGGCGACATATAATATATAGCTAAACATAATAAAATAATGTAATTATTTTATAGCTCACAGCCGCTTTTTTCTATGCAGATCTTTATCCTGTTGACGCTTAATTGCTCGGCGGTATAGGAAAGTCCCCTGTTCATGGCTTCCGCCTCGATCCAGGGAGGTATGTGGCTACATTCTATTTCCAGCGTGCGAAAGCCCGCCTGGCCGATGAACTGCCGGAGGACCTGTTTGCTCGTTACTTCGGCGTTGTTCCTCTGGACATCGATCAGCGAAATGTAAAAGTTGCCGGGAGTCCTCTCTTCGGGCGCCGGCATGCCAGGAATTGTTACCGTTTCTGCCACGGCTTTCTCCTGCTCCTCCAGGTCCCAGACGTACTCCAGGAAACCTGCAGGCTGGCCCGTGTACTCCCATACGCTGCATCCGGCCTTTTCCAGCTCAAAGAATGGGACTCCCGAGGCCGACCTGGCCACAAATATCTTGCACGTGTCCATTAGCTGTAGCATTTCGGCCATTTTTTTACGCAGCTCGAGCATCCCGCTCGCCTGTCCCATGGAGAGCTCTTTTTCCCTGTTCACCTGCCACGAGCCCTGGGCGCGCCGGAAGACAGCGACTTTTCCCGGCTCGTCCAGCGAAGCGCTGGAGCCGTCAGGCCCCAGAAAAACTGCGATCTCCTTAGCCATTTCTCCCCCTTTTCAATTTATTTCAATGCCAATCGCTCTACCACTTTTCCGCATTCTATGTGGCTGTCCATGATCTCGGCGACGTCGTCCGGGGTTACGGAGCTATACCAGACGTTGTCAGGGTAGACAACGACTACGGGGCCCTTTTCGCATACCCCGAAGCAGCCCGTGTTATTGATGAACACTTCGCCGTTCAGCTCCCGGCCCTCGATCTCTTCCATGAACTTCATCATCACGTCCACGCTTTCTTTGCTGTGGCAGAATCCCTTTTGCTGTCCGTTGGCTCTGGAGCTGGTACAAATAAAAATATGGTGTAATGGCTTTTGCACGTCATTCATCTCCTGTCATCGATGCTTCTTGCTTTTTCAGTTCTAGCTTTTTCAATAGTCTATACGACCCGTACTTGTGTTCTAACAATGTATTGGTAAAACGGTCCAGGAAGGCCAGCGTCCCCGCGTAGCCTGCGGAGTATATCCGCTGCCCTCCAACCCTGTCATGGATCGGGAACCCGGCACGCACGATCGGTATCCCGGAACGCTCTTCGAGGAACTTGCCGCCCGAATGGCCTATGGCGACGTTAGCTCCGGCCTGAACAGCCGCTTCCTCTATTGCAGCAAAGTCGGCTTCCTCCATGATATCGAACTCATCGGACCCGGCCAGCAGGAACCTGAGCCTTGCGGCTAGCTTGCTATTATGGGTACCTGTGGCTATTACCGCCGGGCTGGCGCCGTTTTCAGCACATGCCGCCGCATATGCATATGCCAGCTCGGGCTCACCGTAGATGACCGGCCGGCCTTCGGCATTGTGCTTATGGGAATCGGCCATCGCGTCGAGTAGCCACCCCCTCTCGAGCTCTAATGATCCGGGCATGGGATGGGCGCTAATATTCTGCAAGGCCTCCAGGAACAGGTCGGTATTTTCAAGGCCGATAGGCAGCGGCAGGTTGATCAAAGGCACTGCATATTTTTGCTGCAGGAACAGCCCCGGGGACAGGTTATCGGGGCAGGTCACGCCAAATTGTATAGTCGCCGGCGCACCCGTCATGCGGGCGATGTCTTCCGTACTTGTCCCGCCCGGGGCTATCTTCCGGTACTGCCCGGAGCTCGGGCGGTCCAGCGTCATCGAATAGTCCGGCAGCAGCGTGTATGAGACCTCCATCATGCCGAGTATCCGCTTGATCGCGGATATCGGCGGTGCTGATGTGGGGGATGATCACGTTCACCTTCGAGTGTTTTTCCACTGGTGTCGCGTAATGGGATATTATTTTCTTTGTCGCCGCCCAGAACCCTTCCGTATGGGTCCCGCTGTAGCTCGGCGTCGACACAGGTATGATATCCACGCCTTTGGCGTTGCCGCCCCTGACGTAGGACTCGACCATACGGTCCATGTCCTCTCCTATGGTCTCGGCAAGGCACGTGGTAAGCACACCGATGACCTTTGGCCGGTAGACCCGGATGACGTTGTCCAGCGCCTTGCGCAGGTTCGCTTCCCCGCCGTATATCGTCTGCTTTTCATTGAGCGAAGTGGAGGCTATGTCCACCGGCTCGTTGTAATGCTCACAGCTCGTCAGCCTCATGTAGGTGCTGCAGCCCTGGGACCCGTGGACAAGCGCCATCGAGTTCTCGACGCCTTTAAAGGCAATGACGCCGCCCAGGGGCATGCACATGTGGCACTGGTTCTCGTTCACCATCCTTGCCCGGTCGCTCATTGTCGCGCCTCCTTTGCGTGTATTTTTTTAATGTGTTTCCAGACAGGAGAACAGGTAGTGGCGTAGATCTCCCTGGCAAAAGTGGCAGCCCCTTCGAATCCCGCCAGGCAATCCTTGCGGTCGTGGTTGTGGTCAACAAAGCCGACGCCCAGTTTATACGCGAGGAACCGCTCTTTTACGCCCCCTGCCATAACGTCTACGTTCTTTTCACGCAGGAACTTCTCAAGCTCCGCAGGGTTGGCGTCGTCGACCATGATGGTGCCCTCGTCCAGCAGCCTTCCCATGCTCTGGTACTCTTCCTTATTACCCGTCTGGGTGCCAGTCAGGACGATCTCCATTCCCAGCCCTTTCATCTGGCGGATGATGGCGATAGCCTTGTAAGCGCCGCCCACGTAGATGGCGGCCCTCTTTCCGGCCAGCTTTTCCCTGTACTTAGCTAGGATAGGCCGGATCGCTGCCATCTCCCGCGCTATGAGCGCTTCCGTTCGGCGTTTCATCTCTTCGTCCCCGAAGAAGCCGGCGATCTTTCGCAGCGTCTCGGCAGTATTCTCCGCCCCGAAGAAATTCACGTCCATGTACGGGATGCCGTATAGCTGCTCCATGCTCTGGGCTACGTAGTGCATCGAGCCCGTACACTGGACCATGTTCAGGCAGGCCTCGGGGGCTTTCTTGAGGGCGGCGACCGTCGAATCACCGGTAAATGCCACGTTGACCTCGATGCCGATCTCCTTCAGGTATCGCTTCGCGACCCACATTTCACCTGCCAGGTTGTACTCCCCGAGGAAATTCACCTTACTGCCATGGATCACGGGCTTGCCGTCCGGCGGCGCGATGAGCTTCAGCAGCGCATCTGCCGCGGCGCGGTATCCGACTATTTTGTTACCCGACTTAAAGCCGCTCGACTCGACCGGTATGACGTCTATGCCATGCCTCAGCGAGGCGTCCTTGCAGACAGCCACCAGGTCATCACCGATGACGCCGACGACGCAGGTAGCATAGACGAATACTGCCGGAGGGTGGTATTTTTCCACGACCTCGTCTATGCAGGCGGCCAGCTTTTTTTCGCCGCCGAATATAATGTCACGCTCCTTCAGGTCGGTGGAAAAGCTGTTCCTGAACATTTCCGAGCCGCTAGACAGGCTGCCCCGTATGTCGAACGTATACGTGGCGCAGCCGATAGGCCCGTGGACGAGGTGTATCGCGTCGGTCACCGGGTTCAAGACGACTCGGGCGCCACAGTACACGCATGCCCTCTGGCTGACGGCGCCTGCCAGACTATCTTCGCTGCACTGAATGTGGCTTTTGCTCTTGCCGGCTATCTGTATGGAGCTTTGCCGCTCGTTGATGCATGCGCCCTGCTCTGCGGCCGGTAAACAATATTCTTCCATGCCTGAAACTCCCGATCCATTACATGACCAATTCGTAGTCCTCATCCTTGCAGTCGCGGTCCTGGCGGTCCAGAAGCGTGTTGCTGATCTGCTCGATAATGCGCAAACATCCCCTGTAGCCGGTGACAGGCATCAAGGGGTGTACTGCCCTGTCGAATATGGGGAACCCGAACCTGACCAGCGGTATGTCCTCGGCACGGGCGATGTACTTGCAATGGGTGTTGCCGATGAGTAGGTCGACGGGATTATCCTTGACCCACTTGTGGAGCTCGAATAAGTCGCCCTCCGCCTTTACGACGCTGCCCTCGATGCCCGACTGGTCGAGCATTCCCTTGACCTCGGTCTCGAACCGATGTCCCGGGGTACCTGTCATGACATATGCCGGGACCATGCCCATGGCCAGCAGGAACTCGGTCAGGGGTATCACCATGTCCGGGTCGCCCGCCACGGCAACTCGCTTTCCCTGGTAGTGGAAATGCGTATCGATCAACGTATCGACTACCTGTCCCCTCTCGATGGTCAGGGACCGGGGTACTTGTACGCCGAACCCGTCTTTTAGCGCCATGATGAGGTCGTCCGTCGCCTTGACGCCGACCGGTACGTGCAGAGGCACACACGGCACGCCGCACTTTTCCTGTAGCAGCGCCGCGGCAGCATCAGAGGACCAGGCACCCAATGCCAGCGTAAACTTCGAGTTTCCCGAGTCACGGATCTGTTCGACGGTGGCTCCCCCTTCGGGGTACATGTCGTACTTGTCGGTCAGCGGCCCGTCGACCACGTCCGAAGTATCCGGGAACATGGTAATGTCGATGCCCAGAACTGCGGCAAGGCGCTTGGTCTCGCGCATGTCGCCCGGGCTGATGAATCCGGGCAGCACGTTGGCCCTTTCCTTTTTAGCCTGGCCATTGGATTCAGCCAGGTAGGAGACCATGCCCCTGCACATATTCGAAAATCCCGTGATGTGCGACCCGGCATAGCTGGGAGTGTTGGCGTGGATGACGACTTTCCCTTCGGGCACTTCCGACTGCTTTATGATGGACGGCACGTCATCGCCTATGGTCTCGCTCAGGCAGGTGGTGTGTACTGCCATGATGTCAGGGTTATAGATCTTGAACACGTTCTTGATGGACGTCTTCAGGTTGGCGGCGCCGCCGAAGACCGATGCGCCTTCGGTAAAGGAGCTCGAGGAAGCGATGATCGGCTCCCTGAAATGCCTCGTCAGGCCCATGCGGTGGTAGGCGCAGCAGCCCTGGGATCCATGGCTGTGGGGCATGCAGCGGTGTATGCCCAGCGCGGCGTACATGGCCCCTATCGGCTGGCAAGTCTTGGCGGGGTTGATCTTTCCCGTGGTGTGTTCCACCTGTCTTGTGGGTATACATTCAAGCATTTTCTATCACTCCTTCTTGTCTGCCCAGGGGGCCGTGACCAGCTTCCACGCCGGCGTGGTCAGCATGTTCGCGATGTCCCGGGCGAAGTTCATCGCGCCGTTAAAGCCCGCATAGGGGCCGGTGTAGTCATACGAATGCAGCTGCTTCGAGGGGACGCCCATCTTGTGGGAGATGTACTTGTCCCTGACGCCCGACAAATAAATACTCGGCTTCACGGCCTTGATGATCTCCTCGACCTCGTGGTGGTTGGCGTCGTCAATCATCACATAGCCGTCCTTCATGGTGGGGTATAATCCCTCATAGTAGCCGAGGGACAGCTTTTTCTTGAGCTCTTCATATTTTTCTTTGGTCATGTTCAGGTACACGTGGCTTTCCTGGTAGAGCTCCTTGTCGGGCTCCATGTGTAGCTCCTGGATGTTCTTGGAATCGGCATCGGCCTTGATGGTGGGGATGACCTGGCGGCCCTCGTAGTCGTCCCTGTGGGCGAACTCGTATCCCGCTACTATCGTCTCCATCCCAAGGTCACGGAGCAGGTACTGGTAGTGGTGGCTTCTGGACCCTCCGACGACGATAAAGGCTGTCTTGCCCTGGCAGATCTTTCTGTAATGCTCCATCACCGGGGCAACGCGGGCCAATTCCCGCTCGATGACTTCTTCGGTCTTTTGTATGAGCATCGTCATCTCCGAAGCACTGGGCCATCTCGCGCAGCGTCTTTGCCGTCGCCTCGACACCGATGAAGTTCACCTTCAGCCACGGCATGCCGTACTTCGTCTGCATCATTTCCGCGATATAATTAATAGAGCGGTGGCACTGGACCAGGTTGAGGTCCGCCATGTGCAGGTTCCGTATGTCCAGGTAGCTGCTGTCGCCGGTCATCACGCAATTGATAGTATAGCCGATATCGCCTAGAATACGCTCCAGCTCCCAGCTATCGCCGCCGATGTTGTACTCGCCCAGGACGTTGATGACGTATTTTCCAGGCTTTCTCCGGGTGCCCTTGCCGATGACGTTCAGCATTAGATTATTATTAGCGATGTGGTGGCCTGCAGACTGGCTGACGCCCTTGTATCCTTCGCAGTTGAAAGCCAGTACCTGTATCCCGTGGCGCTCGGATGCGGCCTTTGCCACAGCCCCGATGTCGTCGCCTATGAGCCCTACCGGGCAGGTGGCACAAATGGAAACTGCTCTGGGGTGGAACATCTCGACCACTTCGTCGATCATCTTCGCCAGCTTTTTATCGCCGCCAAAGACAATGTCGCTCTCCTGCATGTCCGTCGAGAAGCACAGCTGGGAGTAGATGTTCTCGGGCGGGGTGGTGTCGTCGGCCCTCGCCTTATTGCGGCGTGTACCCCAGGCGTAGTACGAGCATCCGATGGGGCCGTGGACGATGTGTACCATGTCCTTGATCGGCCCGACCACGACGCCCTTACACCCGGCATAACAACAGCCTCGCTGGGAAATAATGCCGGGGATCGTCCTGGTGTTCGCCTCTATCTGCTGGACGGCTTCCGCCGAGTTTTTAAGCATCAGGTGCTTTTTCCTGTTCTTCTTGACCAGGTCGGGATATTCGACCAGCATGTCATCGAGATCTTTATCGGTGATCGCCATTCTTCGTACCCTCCTTTACCATATGGCAGCCTCGCCCGATTCGCCAGTCCTCACGCGGACCGCGTCGAGCATCGGCAGGACGAATATCTTTCCGTCGCCGACTTTACAATCCGTCCTGTTAGCCTGTATGATCGCATCCAGGACGCGGGGCACATCCTCGTCGTGCACAAGGATGGTGAACAGGCGTCTGGGGAACAGGCGCGTGTCGTCCAGGAAGCCGGTGATGAGCTTTTCGCTCGCACCGAGCTCGGTCACGTCGTCGAAGCTCATTGACATGAGCTGTGCCTTTCTACTGGCGATGGCCTCAGGGTCGGTGACGAGCTTTCCCCTGCCCAGCACTTTTACTGCGGTGAAACCGGCAACTCCGGCGTCTACAAGCGCCTTTTTCGTGGCGCCGGTCCTGTTCATCCTTACGATAGCCATTATCTCTTTCATCGTAGCACACTCTTTACAGGCCTTTCAGTCCGCTCGAGATGGTGTAAGCCTCCTCGACAGGGCTGACGAATATCTTACCATCGCCGAACGCGCCTTTTTCGCCCGTCCGGGCCGTCTTCATGATCACGTCTATGGCCTTGTCCTTGTCCGCATCCTGGATCGCCATGATGATGAGGGTCTTGGGTATCTCATCATAGACCATGCTGCCGATTTTGATTCCTTTCTGTTTTCCACGGCCCACTACGTCGACGACTGTCGCCGCGTGAAACCCGGCCAGGGATAGTTCAGCCAGCACAGCTTCTTTCTTATCCGGCCTTACGATCGACCTTATCATTAACATGTAAACACTCCTTCGTTATCGCTTTACAGCGAGTCCAGGATCCCGAACTCCATCATGAGCTCTTCGAGACGTTCCTGCTTCATCGGCTTCGGTATGGTGAACATCTGGTTCCCGTCGATGGCCTTTGCCAGCTTTCTGTATTCGTCCGCCTGGCCTGCCGTCGGGTCATAGTCTATGACGGTCTTCTTGTTGATCTCCGCCCGCTGGACGATGTTGTCGCGGGGGATGAAGTGTATCAACTGGGTGCCAAGCTCTTTGGCGAATGCCTCGAGGAGCTGCAGCTCGTTATCGACCTTACGGCTGTTGCAGATGATGCCTCCAATCCTCACGCCGCCGGTCTCGGCGTACTTCGCGATACCTTTGGAGATGTTATTGGCCGCATAGAGGGCCATCAGCTCGCCCGATGCCACAATGTAGATCTCCCTCGCCTTTCCTTCACGGATCGGCATGGCGAACCCGCCGCAAACGACGTCTCCCAGGACGTCGTAGAACACGTAGTCCAGGTCCTCGGTGTAAGCTCCCAGCTGCTCGAGCAGGTTGATGGACGTTATAATGCCGCGGCCCGCACAGCCTACTCCGGGCTCAGGCCCGCCCGATTCAACGCACATGCTGCCGCCGAAGCCCGGCTTGAGCACTGCGTCGAGTTGCACGTCGTCTCCCTCTTCCCTCAGCGTATCCAGCACAGTCTTTTGGTGCAGGCCGTGCAGCAGGAGCCTCGTGGAGTCCGCCTTCGGGTCGCAGCCCACGACCATGATCTTTTTACCGGCTTCCGCCAGGGCGGCTACTGTGTTCTGGGTGGTCGTCGACTTTCCGATGCCGCCTTTTCCATAGATCGCAACTTGTCTCATTATTTCGTCCTCCGTATCTCGTTCGTCATATCATGGCCGGCCTTATGGCCGCAGCATGCCGGTATTCCCATACCGCCTATTCCATATATCGCTAGATGCCGCATATGATCACCATTGTATCTGGCGGAAGTATACTTCCCAGTTGTTATATAAATAATTTTCTACTGAAATAAACGTGTATTTAGTCATAATAATCAATAAAAGCTTTGTTTTAACCTTATTTCTTATGAATAATTAATAAATTTGACTAATAATCGACTATTAGCTGGCTTTTAATAACTGTTCATAAAAATAGACATAATAATTGGTTTTTATGAAATTTTATGAATTTCATCATATTTTTGCGCTTTGTTTCAGTTGTTGGATTGTGATAGAAGCTTTATATATCCTGCAGTTAGTGTATTACCTTAATAGACAGGCCATTATTATCCTGTCGCATTATCATTAAAGTTTAAGGAACGTACCGGGGTATACACATGAGAAAGGTAGGGCTGATGGCGGTCTCAACGGCCGCGGCAATATTTTGTATGGCTTTAGTATTGAACGTCTCGACGCAATTTCTCGTGGCCGGGGCGATCGTAATTGATGGCTACCCTCCGATCACGAACTCTTCGCTATCGGGCACATTAGGAAATAACGGCTGGTACATCAGTAACGTTTCAGTTCACCTCGCCGCCGTAGACAACGGGTCCGGCGTAAACTCTACGCTATATAATCTCGATCATACGGGCTACCATAACTATACGGGTAAACTATCCATAGGCGAAGGCAGGCACAACTTGTCTTTCTACAGCGTCGATAATGCGACCAACGCCGAAGTAGCCCACAATATCTCCTTCAACGTCGATAAGACCGCGCCGTCTACCGCCATTGCATTTGCCGGCACCATGGGCTCTAACGGATGGTATACCTCCGACGTCCTGGTCACGCTTACGCCGTCCGATGGTACGTCAGGCATCAACAAGACACAATACAGCTTCGACGGCACCAACTGGACGACCGGCGCTTCATTTACCATTTCGGCCGAAGGTGTTCACGCAATATATTACAAATCGACGGATAACGCCGGTAACAAAGAAACTGCAAAGCTCATCTGGGTCGGAATAGACAAGTCCGGTCCGATCGTCTCCTACCAGTTAAGCGGCTACAGGGGCAGCAGGGGCTGGTTCGAGACGGACGTCGACGTGACGCTCACCTCCAGCGGCGGAGCATCCGGGCTGGGTATAAACGCCACTCAGTATAGCCTCGACGGCACACACTGGAATAACTATACGGGCACGTTCAAGGTCGGCATGAGCCGGTCAAAGTCCGTCTTCTATAGATGTACGGATAACGCGGGACACACGGTCAGCGGAAATATCTTCATTTACTTCCCGCCGGTGAGCGTCGATATGGGCGGCATCATCGGCAATACGGTCTACCAGACCGCTACTCCGACTCCGACTCCCACGGCGACACCTACGGCCACACCTACGATAGCGCCAACGACCACCGTGTATCCGAGCACGACAACTTCGCCGACCACCGTCCCCGAGACGTCCTCCGGCGGCATTAACGGCACGGCTGTCGTCGTGCTGCTCGGCGTACTTGCGCTGATAACGGCCGCAGGCGTAGCACTATACTTCTTCATGCTCAAGCCAAAATGAGCTTGTAAAACGTCTTTTTTTATTTTCTGCCCAAAAGGATAAGTCAGTTAATGTTCTATCTATAATAGCAAGCGGCGCTTTCGCCGTATACTGGAGGTTTTACTATTATACCGGTAGACGAAGAAGAGCTGGTCAAGATCATAGAAAAGGCAAGCCCATGGGTCGTTAACATCAGCGTGAGCATGGTGCAGGACGCATATATGAACGCGGCCCCGGTGCAGGGCATGGGCTCGGGCATCATGGTCGACGGCTCCGGCTATATCCTGACGAACAACCACATCGTAGAGAACGCCGAGGGCATGGTCGTCAGCATGTTCGACGGCACTCAGCTTGACGGCGTCCTGGTCGGCAACGATCCCATGTCCGACATAGCGGTCGTCAAAGTGGACGCGGGCAAGAAAAAATTACCGGTAGCCAGGCTTGGAGATTCCGATAAGATCCGCGTCGGCCAGCTGGCCATCGCCATCGGTAACCCGTTCGGCTTTATGCTCAGGGGACCGACCGTCACCGTCGGCGTCATCAGCGCCCTCAAGAGGACCATACAGGCGGAAAAGGGCGTCTACGAGAATCTATTTCAAACTGATGCGCACATCAACCCGGGGAACAGCGGCGGGCCGCTGTTGAATAGCTCGGGCGAGGTCATCGGCATGAACTCCGCGAACATCCCCTTCGCCCAGGGCATCGGCTTTTCCATTCCCATCAACAGCGCCATGAGTATCGCAAAAGAGCTCATAGAGCACGGTAAAGTGATACGGCCGTGGCTGGGAATACTAGGAATAGGCTTGAACAAGGAGATCGCGCAGTACTACAACCTGCCTGTGGACGAGGGCGTCCTGGTGACGAGAAGCTTCGAGAAGAGCCCCGCCTGGGAACAGGGTATCACTGCAGGGGACGTCATCATGAAGGTAGACGACATTTCCGTCAAGGACATGACCGAATTAGCCGGATACGTCCGCAAGAAGAAGATCGGCGACGTCATCACCCTGACGATTAAAAGAGGCAATCTCCAGGGCGACGTGAAGGTCAGGCTTGCGGAGATACCGACGTCCTAATAAACATTTTTATCGATGGCGAACCGGCAGTAGCTATCGCCCATGGAGTAGCAGTTAGTCTCTTTTACCGTCACCGGCCCGTTGTAATATTCGGAAAATATGGTCTGAAGGACGCCCGAGTCGAAGGCACAGGCAGGCCTCCCCAAATACGGTAAATCCTGGCACTCAAAGCAATCATAAACTAAAATATTCAGCGGCTCTACGCTTTTTACCTCGATCGTCCCGAGCCCCTGGGCTTTCCAGAACGCCGCCAGGTTATCTAATAATTTATATATGTCGTCGTCGGCTATTTTTCTGTAGAGCGCTTCGCCGACCTTCAGGCCCGCATCACGTAATACCGGGTCGATGTCTATGCCCTCGTTCAGCAACGACACACGGATGGTGCGGAACATGAACCTGAAAAATGCGAAGGGGTCTCCGGAGCCCAGGGCAAATTTAGCGATGTACTCCTCCATGTCCTTTTCCACTTTTTTCCTCTTGGAAAGGCCTCCCAGGTAACCTGAATTGATAAAAAAGATCTTTTTTCTGGCGTCCGTGGCGTCGGTCTTAGAGCTAATGATGCCCTCGTCCGCCAGCCCTTTAAGGTGTACGGATACGGTGGACTTCACCTTGCCCGAAGCGGACACTATGTCATCGAAGCTCATCTCCCGCTCCCGCAGCATGGTCAGTATCTTCATGCGGACCGGGCTATCCACTGTCCTGATGCCGCCGGGCGTAGCGAACATCTCGACCGCCCTTTCCTCGCGAGCCTTCCTTACAGCCTTCATTGTCTTTTTACTGTACGAGCATAAACTACAAATAGTTACTGTTCGTATATAACAAAACGTTCGCATAACAACGAACATTGCGGCGACACAACGGAGGGGCGCCGCCCGAGCAGCAAATACCGGCAAATAACCCACCTGATATCTATCATAAGCTGCAAAGCTGCTTTACAGGGGGCCGCTATCCAAGGGGGCGGCGGCCCTATCCTCCGGTCTCGATCATCTTCTCCTCCCATGAGAAGGATATTGAACTTTCAGGTTGAATATGTATTAATCGATTGGTGTTGACATGAAGAACACTTTAGTAAATCTAGCAACTGCCTTTATAGGCGAAAGCCAGGCCAGGAACAGGTATACGTTTTACGCGAGCACTGCCCGAAAGGAAGGATACGAGCAGATAGCCGAGATATTCGAGATCACTTCGATCAACGAGAATGAGCATGCCGAGTGGCTCATGAAAATGATCAACCAGCTGAAGGCTACCACTACCGAAAATCTGGATGAGATAATTGTCCCGTCAGCCCCTGTCCCGACCATCTGGAACACGAAAGTCCAGACCTCAGGCACTGCCACGATCGAGAACCTGAAAGCTGCCATCGCCGGTGAGACACACGAGTTCACTATAATGTACCCCGAGTTCGCAAAAATGGCCAGAGCAGAGGGACACAAAGATATCGCAGGCAGGCTTGAGTCCATCGCCACGGCCGAAAAGCACCACGGCGGGCGCTACGCCAAGCTCCTACAACAGCTTGAGGCCGGTACCTTCTTCAAGAAGAGCGAGCCCGTCTGGTGGTTCTGCAGGAAATGCGGCTACATGCACTTTGCCACGGAGCCCCCTACAAGGTGCCCGGCGTGCGATCATGAAAGCTCATACTATCAGGTAATGTGCGAGAATTACTGAGGCGAAATATATGGTATTACTGAACCAGGTCTACAAGTGCACAGTCTGCGGTAACATCGTAGAGGTCACCCACGAGAGCGGCGGAACAATGTTCTGCTGCGGCCAGCAAATGACGTTACAAACGGAAAATAAAGTGGACGCGAGCAAGGAAAAGCACGTTCCTGTGGCTACGTTCGGCCCCTCCATCAAGGTAAAGGTCGGCGCCGTGCCCCACCCGATGGAAGAGAACCACTACATCGAGTGGATCGAGGTCATCTCGGACGGTAAGGTGGACAAAAAATTCTTACATCCCGGCGATAAGCCGGAAGCCGAGTTCTGCCTGAAGGCGGACAAAGCGACGGTACGGGCGTACTGTAACGTTCACGGGCACTGGAAAGCTTAAGTTTCCTATTTAAGTCCTCATTTGCCCATTCTATTTTTATAGGATATTTTTTAGAGGTTACCCCATGGTCAGGCTGTTATCGGATAATGACGTAAAACGCCTGGTGACGATGAATGACATTGTCCCTGCAGTGGAGCACGTCTTCGCTGAATATGCCGAAGGCAAGACAGAGATGCCCAGCAAGATATACCTGGATATCAAGGGATATGGCGATTTCAGGGCAATGCCGTCCTATGTTCCTTCCATCGAAACGGCCTGCATTAAGTGGGTGAACGTTCACCCGGATAACCCGCAGAAAGGCCTTCCGACGGTCATGGCCACGATCCTGTTAAACGACCCGGAGACAGGTAAGCTTCTGTGCGTCATGAACGGCACCGTCATTACCGACGAGCGCACCGGCGCAGCGGGCGGCGTCGCCGCAAAGTACCTGGCGAGGAAAGACTCGTCGGTCATCGGCATCATAGGCAGCGGCCACCAGGCCTGGACGCAGATGCTGGCCTACAACGTAGTGTACGGTAAAAAGATCAAGCTTGTCAAGGTCTACAGCCGCCATCTCGCCCATGCTGAAGCGTTTGCCGACACGATCAGGGCCCAGATGGGCTATGATGCCCGGGCTTGTACCACGCCGGAAGAAGCCGCTGATGCCGATATCATCGCGACCGTCACGCCTGCCCGAAGCCCCGTGCTCAAGGCCGAATGGGTAAAGCCCGGCACGCACATTAACGCCATCGGGGCTGATGCGCCCGGCAAGCAGGAGCTGGAAACAACGCTAACGCTAAAGTCAAAAATATTCGTCGACTCCATCGAGCAGGCCTCCCACAGCGGCGAGATCAACGTTCCCTGGGCCCGGGGCTTACTGAATAAAGAAAAATTAGCCGGCACGCTGGGCGAAGTCATTACAGGTAAAAAGACCGGCCGTACGAATGATAAGGAGATCACCGTTTTCGACTCTACGGGACTGGCCATACAGGACGCTGCCGTGGCCCACATCGTCTATACCAAAGCGCTCCAGGAAAGGCTCGGAACGGAACTGGAACTATAGATAATAATACCTCTTTTTTAATTAATAATTACGGTAAATATTTTCTTAAAGTAAACATTCCATTGGAATAATATCGCTTACTATGCCGGTCTTTAAAGTAACTTATAAATATTTACATGTGATAGTTAAAGAGTAAATACTTCCGTTAAAATGGATTAACGATGGAGCATTCCATTTAACGGCGATAATTGGGGGCTTCTTGCTACTGGCCAGGCGGAGTCATATCCGTACGACTCACGCCGTATTCTTGTTAACTAAGACCCCGTTGGTGGTTACATATGTTGAAAAATGGATCTAATGATAAATTATTTAGAGCGACTTCGGTCATTCTGGCAATGTTCATATTTATTTGTATATTCTCTTTAAGCGCCAGCGCCGATACGGCTCCTTCGGCAGTATGGAGTAAGACATACAGCGATTCGCCGCGGTTCCAGTATATAGACTCCGTCGCCCAGGCCGCTGACGGCTCCTATTATATGGCAGGCTACAAAGTCGATGGCAGCATCACGTACGGCGTCTTAATAAAGACTGACGCTAACGGGGTTCAGCAATGGAGTAACACCTACCGCTATCCCATAAACACGTATTCCTATAACCGGTATAACCAGTTCATGTCCATTACCAGTACAAGCGATGGGAACTTCCTGCTCGGCGGTACTACCTCCTCGTCCGGCACGAACAACTATGGATGGCTGGTCAAGGTCTCCCCGGCCGGCACACAATTATGGAATAAATATTATGGCGTGGCCGGCTCTGACTCGACGACTGCTTTTAATTCAGTCATAGAGTCCGGCGACGGCTCATATCTGGCCGCCGGCTGCAATAACTATAAAGGCTGGCTGCTCGACGTTAACAAGGCCAACGGTAACCAGATATGGAGTAATACTTCATACAGCAGCAGCGGTAGTTTTTCATCCGTAATACAGTCCGGTAATAATTACCTAGTATCAGGAAATTCCATAGGCCAGGGCTGGATCATGAAAGCCGCCCTGAACGGTACGCTACAATCGAGCGCAACATACGGCTCAAATTATGATAATTTCATGTCGGTAGCGCCGGCTGATGACGGCGGCTACCTATTAGCAGGCACTACATATTCATTCGGCGGCCAGAACTGCTGGCTCACAAAGTTCTCGCCTGCGGGCGTACAGCAATGGAATGAGACTGTCGCTAACGGTCCCGGAAGAAATTATGCCACAAGCGTGATCGAGACGAGCGACGGCTGCTATCTGGTGGGAGGCGCTATGTCGACCGGCAGCCAGTATCCGCTGATGGCAAAGGTACGTGCGGACGGCACCGAATTATGGAATGCCACCTATGGCCCCAATTCCAGCATCACGATGTCACAGGTGATCCAGGCGAACGACGGCTCATACATACTGGCCGGCGCCAGCTACAACGCTCCTTATCCCATCGGGCTACTCGTTAAAGTCACGGGCACGAACCAGCAGTTCCAGTTCCACGCGCCCAAATATAGCGCAGCGGAAAACGCCGGTAACGTGACCATAACGGTGGACAGGATCAACGGTAACCCCGGCATT
This sequence comes from uncultured Methanocellaceae archaeon, assembly GCA_963780625.1. Classification (GTDB taxonomy): domain Archaea; phylum Halobacteriota; class Methanocellia; order Methanocellales; family Methanocellaceae; genus Methanocella. The sequence goes on from CAWACH010000002.1 coordinate 391,466, forward strand.
GCGACCGTGCAGTACGCGACGAGCGACGGCACCGCTATCGCCGGGAATGATTATACAGCTACATCCGGGTACCCTGACTTTCCCCAGAGGCGTCAACACCCAGACGTTCAACGTCTCGGTCAAAGACGATGGCATATTCGGGTCGACCAAGTCATTCAGCGTAGCGCTGAGCAATCCCTTACCGAGCCCCGGGTCAGTGCTCGGTAGCCAGTCGACGGCGACGGTAAACGTAACAGAAGCAGATCCGGCGCCCGTCTTTGAGTTCGATGCCACCTACTACCCCGTTAACGAGAATGGCGGCTCGGTGACACTAAACGTTATCAGGTCCAACGACGCCGACTTTACCGTCGACGTGGACTACGCCACGGCGGACGGCAGCGCAACGTCTCCCATGGATTACATCAGCAATTGCGGCACGCTACAATTCGCCCCCGGCGAGATGAGTAAGACCTTTAGCGTCAATGTGAACGACGACGGACTATACTCCAGCCCGGATAAGCAGTTCAGCGCCCAGCTAAGCAATCCGACCGGCGGGGCGACGCTTGGCGTGAATACAGTCGCCACGGTCGCGCTACTCGAACAGGACACGGCCCCGGTCATCACTCTCCACTCCCAGTATAACGCCAACGAGGATGACGGCTCGCTCACCGTTACCATAGACCGTACCGGCGATGCGACCACCCCGGTCACGGCACACTGGGCGACATTCGACGGATCTGCACACGCGGGCGAAGAATACACGGCCTCCAGCGGTACAGTTACATTCAACCAGGGCGAGTTCTCAAAGCAGGTACAGGTGCCTCTCATCGACGATAACCTCTACAGCAACGTGCCGACCACGACCTTTGGCATCTTCATCGATTCGCCGACAGGCGGGGCAACTCTGGGGACGACTTCGGCGACTGTCTATCTAGATGAGACAGACCCGGCTCCAGTGCTGCAATTCGATGCGGCATCATATACGGTCGCCGAGAACGGCGGCTCAGCGTCGCTGACCGTTACCCGTGCGAACGACGCCGTGAACGATGTTACTGTAGACTATGCGACCGCCGACGGCTCGGCGAGCGCGCCCGCGGACTACACTGCCACGAGCGGCACTCTGGTATTCCCCCAGGGCGACATGAGCCAGACCATAACGGTACCGGTCTTCGACAACGGGCTGTTCGGGCCGGATAAGGCTTTCTCAGTCTCGCTAAGCAACCCCACAGGCGGTTCAAGCATCGGGACGAGAGACCAGGCGTCGATCGACCTGACCGAAGCCGACCCGGCCCCGGTCATGCAGTTCGACAGCGGCACGTATAACGTGAACGAGGACGCCGGCACAGTGACCATAACGGTCACCCGCGCCAACGATGCCGTAAACAGCGCCGCCGTAGACTATACCATGAGCGACGGTACGGCGTTAGATGGTATCAACTATGTAAAGAGCAGCGGCCAGGTGTTCTTCAATCAGGGTCAGATGTCTACATCTTTCACTGTGCCGGTCATCGACGACGGCGTAGTGGGGAACACGGTATCCTTCAATATCAGCCTGACAGCAGCTTATAGCAGCCCTGCAGGCGCAACGATCGGACCCCAGGGCCAGGCTACTGTGGTCATACATGATGTGGACACGACGCCAACCGTACAGTTCATGTACGGAGGAATCGCAGTCAATGAGAATAACGGCTCGGCCTTCGTCACAGTAACACGTACGGGCAACACCATACTACCCGTCGATGTGGACTATAGCATGAGCGACGGCACGGCAATATCCGGTACCGACTATACGGCCGCCAGCGGAACGCTAAGCTTTGCCACGGGCATCACGAGCCAGGATATAGAGATCCCCGTCTTCGACGACGGCCTCTTTATCAACGCCAACAAATGGTTCCAGGTAACGCTTAGCGCACCTGTTAATGCGACAATCGACTCGCCCGGTACCACGACGGTCAACCTCGTGGAACTCGACGCTGCACCCGTTTTACAGTTCAACGCCTCCGCATACTCGGTAGCTGAGAACGGCGGCCTGGTGACCATTAACGTCACCCGCGCTAACGATGCAGTGAACGACGTCACCGTAGAATATGCAACTGTCGATAACACGGCAGCGGCAGGAACTGATTATTCGAGCACAAGCGGGTCATTAACGTTCAGCCAGGGCGTGATGAGCCAGACCTTTACAGTGCCTGTAATGGACGATAATATCTACGGGCCCGACAAGTCATTCACCGTAACTCTGAGCGCCCCCGCGGGCGGAGCCATGCTGGGCACCCAGGATACGGCAACTGTAGACATTACCGAAGCAGACGCCGCACCAGTAATAAGAATGAGCTCGCCCGCATGCTCAGCCGATGAGAACGGCGGCACTGCGGACATAGTCGTCACCCGGCTGAACGATGCGATAAACTCAGTCACCGTACAGTATAATACGAGCGACGGCACTGCAATGGCAGGGATGAATTATATGGATACCAACGGCACGTTAACGTTCAACAGCGGAGAAATGAGCAAGACGCTGTATGTGCCCATCATCGACGATAACGCTTTCGGGCCTGACTTGACCTTTAACATGACGTTAAGCAACCCCGCCGGTGGCGCTTCCATCGATGTGCCGAACAGTATCACCATGGTGACGATCGTCGAATCGTCCAGCTCGATAACATATCACCTGAAGCCAGGATGGAACTTGATAGGCGTACCGCTGGACGTATCCGATACTAGCATTACCGGCTTCTTTCCCTCCGCCGTATTGAGCAACATGTCTACGCTTTGGGAGTGGAACGCCACGGCACAGGACTGGATATTCTATGGCTCGGACCCGAACGACTGGTACTATTCGCAGTACCCGGCACTGGCAAACGTTAAGCCAGGCCATGGCTACTGGGTAGAGATGAATAAGAGCGTGGACTTCTCCATACAAGGAACGGAATATACAGGGCCGGGAGACGTGCCTTCCGGCAATGGCTGGTATCTCGAGGGCGCCAATTATCCTGCAGGTAATACGCCCGGCGCGTCGTACCCCGATGCGTTCACCGTGTGGAACTGGAATGCCACGGCACAGGACTGGATATTCTATGGCTCGGACCCGAACGACTGGTACTATTCTCAGTACCCGGCGTTGACGACCTTGCAGCCTGGAAACGGCACATGGATAGAAATGACAGGTCTATAAATTAAGGAGTGATGAGAAAATGAGTAAAGTATTGAAAATGCTCGTAGCACTCGTTGTGCTATTATTTTTTATCGGAATGGCAGCTAACTACGCAACGGCGGATACGCCTCCTATACCAAAGCCAAGGCCTTCGGCGACGACCGGCGGCAACAGCGGCGGAAACCCGGGCTCAAGCGGATCCTCGGGCTCCGGCTATATACCCCCACAGACGACCACCGTGGTGCCCGCGACGCCTACTGCAACTCCCGAGCCGACCGTAACAGCGACGCCTACTCCGGTGCCTGCGACCCCGACACCAGTGCCGGCTACGCCGACGCCTGCAGCTACCGGCGGGATCGACACGACCATGCTTCTGCTGATATTACTGGTGATCGTCATCGTCGCAGGAGCGGCATACTTCTTCGGGACAAGGAATAAATAACGCCAAAAATAGGCGGAGCTAAAGCTCCGCCCATTCTTTTTATACACGATCGTAATGATCATCGATGAAAGCACTCTATGGAAAACCGCAAAAAGTCTATAGGTAATACGCCATACTCCTTAATGTTCCATGCTCATCGATACGCATCTTCACACGGACCATAGCGACGGGATTCATAGTACGGCGCAAGTCATCGCGGACGCTTCTTCGGACCACATTAGCCTCATCAGCATAACCGACCACGACTGCGTGGACGCATACCCTGAGGCCATAGCGCTCGCAAAAAGCCGCGGCATACGCATAGTGCCCGGCGTAGAACTGACCACGATGAATGAGCAGGGCTGTAATTGTATACACATCGTAGGCCTGGGCGTTCAAACGGATAGCCGGGTCAGGCAGGTCCTGGGTAAAGTGGTGAAAGCCCACGACGACTCGGAGCGGGGCTTTTTGAAGAATTTGAACGAGTATTTTGCCAATAAATATCCCGGCTGGGAGCCTACTGCAGGCATTAAGCCGAGCGTTTTCCACAACACGCTCGTGAACGCCGACAGGCAGGGCATACACATAACAGAAAAAGAGATGATGGACGTGATACTGAACCCGAAGCTGTGGGTGCCCATCGACTTCCAGATCACGCTCGGCGATGCAATCTCTTACATTAAAGAATGGGGCGGGGTCCCTGTCCTGGCGCACCCGTTCGACTTCAGCAACGATGTCAACCTGGTGCTCAAGCGATTTTTAGCGGCAGGCGGAGAGGCCGTAGAGCTGTGTAAATACCGCTATAAGGTGAGAAGCGAAGCACTGGCCCACCTATCGCCGGCTGAGCTACTTAAAAAAGAGCGGGAGATGAACCTGTGGACAGTGGAACAGTCCAAAAAATACGGGTTAAAGTTAACGATGGCGTCCGACCATCACGACGACCGCCGGGCCATGGGCATGGACCCTGCGGAGTACGACATCGACATCTCGTGGCTAAATGATCTGTGTTTTTAATTCCGCCTGCTTTGATACTTTTAAGACCTTGTAAGTTATTTTTCATCTAGAGGTTAAAAATATGGATAAAATATCTATCGGGCCAAAGACGCTCATGCACCCGATGCCGACAGTGCTTGTCGGCTCCAGCGTCGGCGGCAAGCCGAATTACATGGCAGTGGCCTGGTGCGGCATCGCATGCATGGCGCCGCCCATGGTAGCGGTCGCCATTAATCACGTCAGGCATACTCTCAAGGGCATCGAAGAGAACAAGACGTTCAGCGTCAATGTGCCGTCACTGGCACAAGTAGTAGAGACCGACCACTGCGGCATGGTCACCGGCGCGAGAGCCGATAAGTCAAAGGTGTTCGAGAGCTTTTACGGTAAGCTGAAGACCGCACCGCTGATCAAGGAATGTCCCGTGAATCTGGAGTGCAAGGTGTTCAACACCATGGACTGCGGCAGCCATGTCCTGGTCGTGGGCGAAATAGTAGAGACCTACGTCTCTAAGGAAGTAGTCTCCGGCAACTCCACCGATATCAAGAAAGTCGACCCGATCATATACTCGGACGGTAAGTATTATAGGGTCGGCGACTTTGTGACCGATGCATTCTCGGCAGGAAAAGCATATAAAAAGTAATTGTTTCGGAGATCAGGACCGGTGGATCAGGATGGTACGGCTTTTAGGCTTTTCCACGTTACCGGCCCTGTCAATGGAATAATACTCCACTATGACGGCGCCGTCCCGGGTCATCGTGAACGGCCTGTCGTACAGGGCCCAGCCCTCGTTTTCAAGGCGATAATATGTCGCGTTCACTCCCCATCCGCCGGGGTCGTCATGGGCAGTTAACGTGACAGTGACATTCGATAAGAACCCGCCCGCATTATCCGGAGTGCCCGATGCGTTGAGCCTCGTTATCGGCGGCGTCGTGTCCGGGCTCCTGATGTCTATGGCTGCGCTGGCATTAATGCCGGGGTCGTTAGTGAAGCTTACGTTAATGATCGCACGCTTACCGGCTTCATCAGGGCCGGCCCACCCATATTCAACCTTAGAGCGACTACTATTATTGGCGGAAACGTCCTGCACTACATGAACGTTCCCCGGCGCACCCAGTGAGCCGACATATTTGCCATCACGGTCGGGCTTTATGCCATAAGTACTAGAATATGTGCCGTCAGGATGGCCGCCGAACGAATCCCATACAACAGTAGCGACAGGTATATTGTCGCTTCCGTTCGCCACAACATAGTCCCTCGGCAGCACCAGGGAGATATTCGCGGGCTTTGTATGAACATATACGTCGACTGTCTTACTTTCCGTGCGGGATATGCAGAACGTACCTGAATATCCCGTATCAATGCCCTTCTCTGCTTTCAAGCTGTAGACACAGGCTTCCAGCGGTAAGACGTTCATGAAATAGAAATGGCCGTTCATGTCGGTCAACGTTTTACCGTAGGTGGTATTCTGGTTTGAGGAGTTGATGAGCCGGACATTTGCGCCCTGAATGCCGACATTACTGCCCGCAATGAGCACATAGCCGTCAACGGAGCCATAATATAAAATCGGCTCGGCCGTAACGACGGCAGGATGCTGTGCAAGGGCCGGCACGTACGCTAAAATGATCGTCGTTGCCGCCAATAATATGATGATCAATTTTATTTTAAACGACACCATATTGCCCTACCGTTCTGCCGAGTCTGTTGCATTAATAGGTGATTTTACTACATAGTGTAATAGATTGTCAGCAATTACCGCGAGCAACAGTTAAAAATAATTCATGATCTTAAAATGCCGGAATAAGCGTGGTGTGCAAAAATGTCACTCCGGCTATAGATTTTAAGATGTGCTATTTATAATAACTAGAAGATATAATACTTTTATTGTGAGGTATTGCCCATGGACCATGATAAAAATGCCGGGGAGAACATTCATTGTGTAACCGGCAATACGCATGGCGCCGACAGCTTAGAAAAATACCGAATGATGTTCGAGACCGCCCGGGATATGATATTTTTTTATTGTATGGACGGGCAGATCATTGACGTTAACGAGGCTGTAGTCCTGGCTTACGGCTATACCCATGAAGAGCTTTTACACATGAACATAGCCGATCTCCGCATCCCGGAGGAGCGGCCAAAAATAAAAAAACAGACCCAGGAATGTTGCAGCGGGCCCTGTTTATTCGAAACGGTCCACCAGCGCAAGGACGGGAGTACATTTCCGGTAGAGATCACCGCCAGGTGCCTGTTTTTCGGCCAGGACATGCTGGCCGCCATAGTACGGAATATATCGGAGCGCAAAAAAGTAGAAAAATTTCTTGAAAAGAACAGGGCCATCCTGGCCAGGGCCCAGAAGATCGCCCACGTCGGGAACTGGGCGTGGAATTTAAAGAATAATACTTTGCAGTGGTCCGATGAAATCTTCGCTATACTGGGCTTTAATCCTCAGGAGCTGCAGCCGACATATGAATGGTTCCTCGACAGGGTATTTCCCGATGACAGGGAGCTATTTATCAGGTCACTCAACATCGCCATCAGGGAAAACAAGCTATTCAACATCGATTGCCGCGTCATGAGGCCTGACGGATCAATACGTTATCTGAACATTGTCGCAGACAGGATCAAAAAGGATCGATCAGGCACTCCCGAGTGGATGTACGGGATCGTCCAGGATATTACACGGCGTAAGCTCGTTGAAAATAAATTGAGAGACGCCCAGGAGCAGGCCGAGTTGTACGTCGACCTCATGGGCCACGACATTAATAATATGAACATGGTGGCCATGGGCTTCCTGGAGCTGGCGTATAATAAACTGGAATCCGAGGGGAAGCTCGATAAGAGCGATGAGTACCTGATAAAGAAGCCCATCGATAATCTGGAAAATAGCTCGATGCTGATAGATAATGTAAGAAAGCTTCAGCGGGAGAAGGCTGGCGAGCTTAAGATAAAAGCCATTGATGTAGGGGAAGTCCTGACTTCCGTAAAAGACCAGTTCGTCAACATCCCTAACAGGGCCATTACCATCAACCTTAATAAAAAGTGTCAATGCACCGTCCTGGCAAATGACCTGCTCAGGGACGTGTTCACCAACCTCGTGGGTAACTCGATAAAGCACTCAAGCGGGCCGCTAACGATAAATATTGAATTAACCTGCCCTCATGAAAACAGCTCAAATTTTTGCAAAGTGGTAGTCGAAGATAATGGGCCCGGCATACCTGACGCCATGAAAGCGGTGCTACTGGACCGCTCCCAGAGAGGCCAAAAAGGGCACAGCAAAGGCCTGGGCCTGTATATCGTAAATACGCTGGTCGAGGATTTTCACGGTAAAGTATGGATCGAGGACCGGGTAGCCGGAGACTCCAAAAAGGGCGCAAGGTTCGTGGTCGTGCTGCCGGCGGTTGAATAATTCCTATTAAAAAATTATAATTTTTTACCTGGGTTTTCTTGCTATAGCTAATAAAGCGTTCGACTCAAGCTCGATGCCCTTCGGCGTCCTTCTTTTTTCGAGTTCTATTCCTATGTCATGCATGGCCTTCTCCCGAAGATCTTCCGGCACATGTTTCAGGGAGTTCCCAAACGAGCTTGCTTCAGCGAACTCGAACGCCTCCTTAGGCGTATTATGATACCGCTTCTGCCGTGTAAGCTCGACATTAACATCCGTGAACCCCGCTTCTACTAACAGTACTTCAAGCTCTTTTTTGGTGACAGGCTTACTTGCATCGTCCTCTAACTTTACATGTCCCGCATAGGGAGCCTCCGCAAAGAGCTTATTAGAGATCGCCCGGATAGTGAACGGATTATCCCGGTCGCCAGTGGTCATTCCCACGTTGCCGCCGGGCTTCAATACCCGGTAAGCTTCTTTTAACGCAGCCGGTTTGTCCTCTACCCAGTGGAAAACCGAAGCATAATAGATATGATCAAAATTTTTATCGGAAAACTCTTTGAGGCTCTCGGCACGCCCGACCGCGAAAGATATGTTTTTGGCAGCCATACCTTTCAGCTTTTCCTTTGCCACGTTAATACGGTGTAGCGACGGGTCTATCCCCAATATTCTGCCTGAAGGCCCGATGATATCCAATACGTGTAACGCCTGGCGCCCCGTACCGCAGCCGACATCCAGCACGACATCGCCTTTCTTGATGCCCATTTTACTGACAAGCTTTACGCCTTTTTCGAACTGCGTATCGCTGAGCCGGTCATAACGCTCGGCTAACTCCGGCGCATCGAACGAAACATTATTACTCATGATCAAAACCACTATTAAAATTCATAATATCCTCTTTTAACATTATACGTAGGCATGCATCGTTTTTGTATGATACCCTTAACGATGACAGATTAAAGCTCTTAACTTTTTTCAGTGAATAAAACTTAAATTACTTGTTTAAATAGTTTATAATAAAACAACGGCTAACACGATAAACATAAGATCTACCTCTTGATCGCCAGCCTTTCGCGCTGGTAACGGATCTCGGCTTACACAATAGGTTTATCCATTAAATCATCGATAAACTATGTATGTCATATATATGCTATAACAACATATTTTCATTCTTTTATGTTCGTTATTATTTCATCTACTGTTATTGTCGGGAACTTTTCACTTATTTTTGCAGCTAATATCTTCCTGTAACGTTTAATCTTAAATGCAGGGTCTTCGGGTGGATTTTTCCGCTTTTCCATCACCATATCTTTAGCTTTTTGTATTTCAATAAGATACTCCGGAGATGCCTTTATATTGATATTCGGTATCTCGCTCCCTTTAATCTCTTCGACCTGTGCTCGTATTCTCCGTGTTGCCGCTTCATGCTCCTTTAATTCCTTTTCCAGATCCTCTATATCCGTTTTTAAAAATTGCCTCAAGGCTTTAACAATGGCAGCACTTCGCTGTCCCGGTTCCGGATAGAGCTCGTCCAGTTTAACGACTAACCCGTTCGGTATCGTGATACTTATATGCCTGGTAGCTTCTTCATTCGATTTTTTTATATTAGCCATAATGATCACAAATATATAACATATATATAATACTAATATAAAACAATAACTCATTGCCTATTTGTTTGAATAAGTACAGCATAGGCAAATCTGAAAGAATATTAGCCATTTTTTCAATCGATGTTATGAACACCATTTGATATCGTTAAAGATATTTCACTTAATGTGTTCCGCGGTTGATGCCAGCGTTCTTACTGTCCTCGTTCCGGACGCTAGTATCTGCATCGAGGAGATCACACACAGGGTGCCCGCAATAATGAATAGTATAGTGTTATAGGGGGCCGGAGATATCATCCCCATGATCAGGAGCGCCAGCCTTTCCGGCCGGCCGAACATTGCGGCATCTGAGCTAAGGCCTTTTCTGTGATTGTAAATTCTCGCCGTCAGCAGAAGGAATGAGCCTCCTATGACCAACAGCGCCGACAGTGGAGCGCCACCTATAACCGCCCCCGCGATAAACACAAGCTCCGAAAGCCGGTCGCAAATGCTGTCAAAGTACCGGCCGAACTCGGTGCACATGCCGCAGGCCCTGGCGAAGGAGCCGTCCGCAGCGTCCAGACAGGCGCCGGCTAAAAAGAGAAAAATGCCGACATATAAGTGGCCCGACATGGCGATCAGGCCTGCGGCAACGGACAGGATTAATCCGGCCGTTGTCACCATGTTCGGCGTTATACCTCTGTTGAGCAGATATCGCGAAATATTGCGCAGGGCAATATCCTTCTGTGGCTTATAGGCATATAGCATGCTCATATTTGTCTATCCTAATGCAGCAGGGCGGAGATGAGATCTCCGCTTTTTTGATCAACATTACTCTGGCCGAATACTTTTATTACCGGCTGCTTTATATTCCTATGGCTATCGTTCCATTGTAGTGTAACCCCTTTTCCTACGGATACAGCGTCGCTATCATAGGACTGATCCGAGCCGATCGCGAAGACGCCTAACCTGGCTTGATCCTGAAGCGTTATTGTTTTTAAATATGACATGACCGAGTTACTCGGAACACCCATGTAAACAGGCCCGCCGACAACAATAACATCGTAACTTGATGCATTAGTCGCAGCAGTGCTTCGGATGCCTGCCAGCGTGACGATATATCCATTTTGCGTCAGGCGGTCAGCCACTTTTACGGCTGCACCCCGCGCAACTCCTGATAAGCCCGGGTCATACAGTACAAGGGCATGGCCCGTCGGCGTTCCGGCAGGGCTCAATGTCTCGCTGCCCGTAGCAGTATAGCTTATCCAGTCCTGGCTTCCGATGCCAAGGAAGGCGACGGTTAACAAAATTAACGCTAAGATCGCCAATACGATAATGGTCAGTATCTTCATAACATCGCCGACTTGATCTCACTCCAGTAATCTGATCTGACCCACTCTGGCTTCTTCCAGAGCGCACACCCGCCATTCGATTCCATGAGCTGGTCGCGGTTCTTTTGTAATGCCCGGAAGAGCCTGGAATTAAGGGCTTCCTTCAGGGGCATGTCTAGGATGCTGCTGTCGGAATACGGCGCGAAGGGACAAGGCTCGACATCCCCGGAAGCACTGACGTGGATGAAGCCTCTTCCTGAGGACAGGCATCCGCCAAAGGCCTTCTCGTCGCCCGGGAAGCCGACATAGACACCCGGCTGGCTGGCGCGGTACACGGCCATTTTTGCCAGGATCTCTTCCCTCTGTTTATCCGTGACCACCCATTCCTCGGTGCCCTTCTTGACAGGGTTATACTCGACGTAGATGAACGCCTTACAGCCCTTTTCCCTCATTCGCCGGACGAAATCCTCGCCGGTCACCATGTCATAGTTCGACCTTGTAACGGTAAGCGACGTGCCAAAGAATATCCCCTTTTCGCTGAGCTTTTCCATATCCTTGATCAGCCGCTCATAGATCCCCGCGCCCCTGCGCAGGTCGGTAAGGCCCTCCTGGCCTTCCATGCTGAGGATGGGAATGACGTGCTTTTGCTCCTTAAACTGTCGGAGGACGTCGTCATCGATAAGTGTGCCATTGGTGAACAGGGTGAATACCATCTCAGGAAAATCTTTAGTGACATTAAAGATCTCAGTCCTGGTCAGCGGCTCGCCTCCTACCAGCAATACGATGGAGACGCCAAGTTCGGATGCCTGCCGCAGCACGCTCTTGAGCCCCGCCTCGTCCAGTTCCGGCTTATGCTCCCTGGGGACCAGGCGTGAATAGCAGCCGGCACAGTGTAAGTTACACTTGTTAGTAACGCTGAGGATCATGACAGGCGGCACGTGTATGCCCTGTTCTTCATTGCGCTGCCTGACCCGGGCCGCTTTTTTCTGGGCAAGCGCAGCTTTTACGAAGAACGCCGCCATCGCCGGGTCCTTGATCGAAACCCTCAGCGCGTCGCTGAATATGCCCTTGATGAGCTCGTTGATCATACGATTTAGATCGTCATTGTTTTCCATTTCAATGACCACCTATTTTTTGATAGATTGCAGGCCAGACATCTCCCTGGCGAACTTCCTGGCGCTGTCCAGATCTTCTTTGTCAGGATGGCCTTTGCTGAAGAACTTTAAAAATTGACCTTTACAATAGTAACTCCCTAGTATTGTAGCCCCTTTTTGTTGTAAGGATCCCTCCATGTCCCTCAATTCATGGCCTAGCCCGCCGTTGGACGTACCGAATAGGGCGACCTTACGTCCCTGGAAATTCCCGGAAGCGATGAACTTCGACATATCCTGCCCCGGCTTACCCCCATAACATCCACTGCCGAGGAACACGATCTCCGCCCCGGCACTAAGTGAGGATGTCCTAACATCCTCAGCACCGGTTTTCAGTTCTTTCGCAATCACGTCCGCCAGCTTCTTCGTATTGCCGCCCCTCGAATAATATAATACCTGGTACATAACGCATCACCTAACGTGAATTACCATGGTATTTGCTATTTTGTCGAAGCCCCGCTGTTTTTCCTTATTGAAGAATATCAACATGATCAGTGTATCGATGATGATCAGGTTATTGATGTATTTGGACAGGTTGCGAAGGAGAGATTCCTTGTAGCCTATCTTTGTGCCGTCGGTCTTCAGCACTCTCAGGCCCAGGAGGTATTTACCTATGGTATAGCCGAAGTGCCCTTCGAGGACTATGTAGTAGCCGATACCCACGATGCAGTCCGATATGACCGTGACTAGCGCGAGGGCAAAGAACATGACCAGTACCGGAATGCTATTGTTACTCATCCACGAGTAGTCGGACGACTGCTTGAACGGCACGTTCATGATCAGCATCATGATCAGCATCGGTAATGTCAATATGCCTATTGTCACGCCCAAAATGATATTGTCAATTATAAACGCCACCAGCCGGGGCCAGAATCCTGCCCTTCTCAGGTTGCCGGCGTATGACCTCATGTAGGATGCCGCTGTTTCCTTCGGCGTGCACAAGCCTGCTTTGGCAACATTTACGTCGCCTATTGTAACGACCGTAGAGTCCCTCGCCCTGGCCGCAGCCTCGGCAGACTCATAATAGTTCGAGCGCAGCTCTTTCTCTATGTCGGTGCGGTCTTTGTTATCCAGATTAATGTTATTGATGATGTCTTTCAGGTTTTTCTCGATCTCGCGTTTCGCGTCTTCATTGAATTCCATATTCTTTCCCTCTTCCTAACCCTTATATTTCCATACGTGTTCCATCGCTTCGCTGTGCTTGGTCCACTCTTTTTTCATCTCATCCAGGAACGCCCGGCCTTCGGCCGTGATGCTGTAGTACTTTCTAGGCGGCATCCCGGCTTCGGTCTCTTTCCAGTAGCTCTTGATGAGGCCGTCGGCCTCCAGCGTGTGTAGCGCCGGATAAGCGTTACTTTCTTTCAGCGTGATGACCCCGTCCGTGATCTGGCTCAATTCCCTGGTGAGCTCGTACCCGTACATGTCCCTCAAGCTGAGCAGCGAAAGCATGGCCAGCTTGGTGCTGCCCTTTCGGAGCTCCTTTAGCCACTTTTCAAGTTCAGATTGCATTGTACCACTTACAATTACTTATGTATAACCGATGTATACATATTAGTCATATGTACATATAGCTATTATATATAGGTTTTCATTTGCAAATATTTTAAAAAGAATTTTTTCGTCGCCCCAATAAAAGAGGAATCGGGAGTTCAGATAGTTAAATAAGGGTAACGGGGCCAGATATTTTTGAAAAATAGTATGTTTAATACTATAGCCCTGGACCCGAGGAGCGTCATTAAGCTATGCCTGATCCAGGAGTTCGATATTAGCGTATATTTACTGTCGTGCCTTTATCGCTTAATATCTTCTTGATGTTCTCCCTCAGAACGCTAGTCTTCTGGCTTATGATAAGGTCGGCAAATGTAGTGACCATCTCATGATATTTTTCTTCATTGCCGCTTCTAAGCGCCTCAATGTAGCTAATGCGATCATTGCCGGGAAAGAGTAGTCGGGGATAATTTTTTCGGGAAAGCATGTAGTTAAGGATTTCTCGCCCGACCCGGCCATTCCCATCGGCGAATGGATGGATCGTCTCGAAGTAAAAATGGTACATGACCGCCTCTTCGAAGGGATGGTATCCCTCTTTTATTCTCTTATAATAGTCGGAAGTAATGCGGCCCAACTCTTCTTCGATGAACAATGACGGACATAGCAGGAGATCCGTTCCTGCGATACCGATATCATCGGTCCTTCTAAATGAGCCGGCACCATACTCGTCGATGTTGTGCATGATGAGCGAATATAGACGCTTTATAAATGCCAGGTTTACCTTTCCCTTGTACTGTTCCCTGTAGGCTTTTACACTCTTGAAATTTTGGACTTCGTTCACCTCTCGCAGAGACCGGGACCGGGGGACCTTGCCGTATAATAATAGGTCGCCGGCTTCCTGTAGAGTAAGCGTATTGCCTTCGATCGCTGTCGTGCCCTGAACGTATTTTACCTCGAATTGCTCGTCATAAGCCTCAAGTTCGCTCTTTGAAAGGATGTCCGAAGAGAGTCTGGCCAGGTATCGGAGCTCTTCGAGAGCATGGACCTGCTCTTCTGTAAGGTATCTTGTCTTGTAGACGGCTGCGCCCAGCCTGCCGGCTGAAGCGGCCGCTTTCAGCTCCAGTCCGAGGGAGAATTTCTTCTCATATGCTATGAGTTCCCATGCCGTAGGCGCTTTTGCACCAAGATATTTCTTAAGCTTAGCCGTACGGGTGCCTACACGGATGTCTTTGACCAGATAATATTTGGGATGATCATCGGGGCCAGATCGTTCAAGTCTCACAATGGCTATTAGGGTACGACAAATATATATTATTTATCATTTTGTAGCCACTAACACGAGTAAGATCTCATCCTGTTGTTGGATTATTACCGATGGAGTTTGAAAATACTACTATTTTAATAAGTTTTATATATAGAACGATAGTATCATATATCGAACGGTGGTTCGATTGATAGAACTATTTGAAAAATACGTCGACTGGAAGATACTGGCACATTTCTTCAGGCATCCAGGCAGGCAGTTCCACATTAAAGAGATGTCCCGATTATTGAAGGTCAGTCCGTCAAGCGCACATGCAGCGCTTAAGTCATTAGAGCAGCCTGGATACCTGGAAAAGGAAATAAAAGGCCCAGCGCACTTTTACCGGTTGAACATGGAGAATAGCGCCATGGTTTCTTTTAAAAAAGGATATGGGCTTGCCTGCATATTAGAAGCATACCCAGTCGACGTGTTTAAAGAAGTAGACGAAAATATCGTTTCATTGTCTTTGTACGGAAGCTATGCGAACGGCACCTACGACGATAAAAGTGACGTCGATCTTTTATTGGTCACTAATACTAAAAAAGATATATTTAATGAGCCCGTGAGAATACTTGAATCCCGCCTGGATATGGAAGTTAATGTGACGATATTAAAACTTTCAGAATGGGAACGGCTAGCATTTAAGAAGGACCCGTTTTATATGAACGTCGTTGATAACCATGTTCTATTATGCGGGAGCGGAATACGATTAGGCTGAAGGACTGTTTTAATAATGGGATGCTTAAAAAGATAGCCCCGGACTTGAGAAGCGCCGGGAAGTCAATGGAGCTATCCATGAGCTACATAGAGGATGCGGAGAAAAATGTCTCTATGGAATGTTACAGGATCGTAATGATCTCGGGATATACGGCGATGTTCCATGCCGGTAGGGCCATTATGTTCAGGGACGGCGTTAAGGAGAGAAGCCATGAATGTATCCCTCTCTACATAAAAGAAATATATCCAGCGCTTGAAGTGACTGCGAACTTGCTGGATTCATACAGGAAAATGAGGCATGAAACGCTATATGGCCTGGAGTCCGAGATAACGCCTGATGATGCTAAAGCTGCACTAAATGCTGCTAAAATAATATATGATAATATCGATCGATTTTTAAACGATAAGAACTAACCTTTTGGAATTAAAATATTTTACTATTATTATTCGCCATGAGCCTTCAAGCTCTCGATGTATAATTCGATGGCCTCTTTAGCCATCTTTTTGGCGTCCTCGATCGTTTCGCCATATGTTATACATCCGGGCAAGGACGGGACCGTGACCGTGTAGCCGCCTTCGGGCTCTTTTGTAAGCAGAATTCTATAGCTCAACGGCTTCATATAATCAAAAACTTTGCGTATACTATATTAAATGCTTTGTCTGGCTATTTAATAAATCGATATTTGCATAGTCCAAGAGGTCTTTTATCACCATCATATCAGCCTTATTTTATCTTTCTCAAAGGCCTCGAAAAAGGCCTTGTCTGTCACCGGTAACTTCGAATATTCAAGCGGAGCGTAGATGATCGGATTTAATTCTCTATTTACATTATATCTAAGCTTTCCAAGCGCTTTGAAAATAATCTCCTTATCCTGGCCTACTATTATTAATAGGTCTATATCGCTGTCTTCCGAGTCCTCGCCTCTAGCTGCAGAGCCGAATAAATAGACTTCAACGTCTTTTCGTGACAAGCCTTTGATATGCATCGTGATATCTGTGACATTGATGAAGATCTTTAATTGTTTAATGATGGGGTTTCTACTGTCTATTGAATAGAGCTTGAGGTCGCCTTTTTTGCTGACTTGTAAAATGCCGCTTTTTTCAAATGTGTTTAGTAGTTTGGTCGCCGTCATTCTCGATAGCCCGGAAGAACTGACTATCTCCGCCTGGTGCGATTCCATGCCGGGCCTGTATAGGAATATCTTGAGTAAACGTATGCCGCTTTTTGAGCAGATCGCATCTAGCAATTCGTTTTTTGAAAAGGCAATACCGGATGATCGAGCCATAACAAACGATAGAAAGAGCTTATTATCTATATATTTTGTTATTAAATTAGACGTAGTAGTATAAATTTTTATACCTAATTGTATTATTTTTTTACATACCATTATCTATGCAAAAACACAGCATATGGTAAGTGGGATACGACTGAGATGTTAAGGCAAACATTGATTTCGAGTAAAGATATAGATATTTATGAATAATTTAAGGTCCTTATGTGCTTTTAGGATGACCGCCAAGATGCATTTCCTGACAGTTTTACAGATGGGAGATAACAGCTATGAGCGATATATTGAAACTTATCCAGCAAAGACAGTCCACGAGGGTTCCCTACGATCCGCAACACCCCGTGAAAAAGGAAGACCTGCAGCAGATCATCGAGGCAGCCAGGTGGGCGCCCACCGCTCACAACATGCAGAACTTCGAGATCATCGTCATCGACGATAAGGACGTCCTTAAAAAGATCGGGAAAATTAAGACTCCTGTTTCGGAAGATTTTATCCGGGAGAACTACGAGCAGCTCTCATTCTCGGAAAAGGAGCTGTTGAAGAAGAAGGTCGGCATCATGGGCACGATGTTCCCGCCGGAATGGAAGGATATGTCTAAGGTCGATGAGGTCGTACGCAATAGCCCTCCTTCGCCGCTGGCTGAAACCATCAGGAACAGCCCCGCGATCCTGATCGTTATTTATGATCCCAGGAAAAGAGCGCCTGCTTCGGAGGGGGATGTGCTGGGCATGTTCAGCCTCGGCTGTGTCATGGAGAACATGTGGCTGATGGCGCAGTCCCTTGGGATCGGGTTCATGATCATGAGCGTCTTTAGCGGAGAGCATGTGGAGAAGGAGTTGAAAAGGGTTTTGGAGATTCCCCCGTATATGAGGATAGCATTTGCCGTAAGACTCGGGTATCCTGTCGCGAAGACGAAATATCTAAGAGTGCGGCGGGATGTGGATGCGTTTACACACTACAACGGGTATGGAAAAAGGGGTTGAGTAAAGGTATTTAGTATATTTATTTTTAATCCTTTTACAAAGCTAAAAACAAATAGTTGAAGTTGATAATTATGCTGGAAATTATACGATAATTAAATTATTGCACGTGACAAATACTTAATAGAAAAATTAATTACCGTTCTTTTTTGCTTAAAATATAAGCAATGGCACCAACTGCAATACCTAATGCCAGACCATATACAGCTACCTCTAATACTTGCTGGCCATCTGATTTACTATTTTGTTTTTTCAGAGGTGTTGTAGCCATATTAATCACTTATACTTCAAGCGCAATCTTAAACATATCAACTTATGTTCATTATTTATTAACTTGTCGTTCTCTGACCTTATTAATCTAACCCGTTTTTCATAGTTATATAATAGTTATAAACTAGCAAATACTTACGATCTAGATGAAATATAACCAAGAGTATGCTTTTTATTATATTTGGCACCACTTCTTAGCCATCTTACTATTTTACATTTCGGGTTATATAAATCTCGCCAGATGACCACTTTTACTTCGTCCAGGTCCTTCGCCAGTTCTAAATAGTATTTATATGCAGCAATATCTTTTGAAATTATTTTATTATCTGTGAAGTTAGCCGCCTCAATCAATATTGCGTCTTTGAGAATGTCTTCTAATTGTCTTGAACCATATTGCTTGGATTTTATCTTTTTACGGAATTCAATATTTTCTGTTGACTCCAATATATCATGGACTAGCCCACGACGCCTCATTTTAGCAATCCATTCAATAGTGCATTTTGTCGGATATGCTTTCAGATTCCTATTTATTTCCGATTCTATCTCAAGGGAATATACAAATTGGTATTTTAACATATAGACGCAATCGAGGACATCTGCGCACTTAGTAGCTATTTCATCTTCGGAATATGGATTTCCCGCCGATTGGCAGATTGACGTATCGATAACGAGCCGTTTACCTGAATATGAGGGATTGCGAGGCATGTTTTTACTTCCCTATATGAAATCCTGTAGCATTCAAGTATTCTCTGTTTGCATCATAAGTGACATCAGCGAAATCCACAGGCCAATCGCCATAAGCTCCAATCTTGTCCATAATGCCAGGCATAACATTTGTAGTGCCATTTTTCCCACGCTTAAACCAATAAAGCGCTACTTTATTAGGAGCGAGCCCTTTATTTGCTACTATTGTTTGAATGCTTAGAAGTAGCATTTCGCTATGCGTTTCGACTACAACCTTGACGCCTCGTTGTGCAGACTCAGCTAGGCAATATGCCAACATACGCTGGGCTTTTGGGTGCAAATGAACTTCGGGCTGTTCAATATACACCATCTGGTCTTTTTTAGCTATTAATAATGCAATAAGTACTGGAATAATTTGGGATGTGCCAAACCCTACATCTGTGATATTAACCATATCATTACGGGAGCTAATTCCATCTTGAGGTAATCTATGAACCATAATCTTAATTCTGTTATCACTGCTGCGGTCAGCATCAACTCTTGACGTTAATTCAAGTAATTTCAACCATTTTTCTAACGTTTTTAATTCCTTCGCATCTTTAAATTTCCAATCATAAAGGATGCTAGCTACATAATCGATAATTGGTCCCCTAAATCGTCGACCGACCGCAGTCGATTTATATGACCGTTCAGGGCTTCCACGCTCTGCAGGTACATGAATAATATCGAGAATGTATTTTTCAAATAATAGCTGATGTTTTTGTCCTACTGGAAGATATTCGGTTCAATCATAACTTCATTAGACGGTTTAAGTTTATCGACTGCCAGGCTAAGCAGGCATCTTTTTCTTCGAACACATAACCCTATACCTAATGTATTAAGAGATACATTCGTGTATGAATCTTCCAATTTTTTTTCTTTTGTAATTTCATCAAACCCTACGTTAAAGGATTTCGAGAAAACCATATATTCTGGGTGCTCAGACATGAGCTCTTCGGCGGTCATTTTTGAGCGGATAATTATTTTTTCTTCATTATCGCCATTGTATAGGGTTTCAATAAGATCAATGGTTTTTTTCCTGGAATTTTTAAATTTATTTTCTATCGATAATTTTGTATCAAGGCCTATCGTTACCGAGAATCCAGTCTTTTGTCTACCATTAATCTTTGTTAAGAATTCATCTGGAGTATTAATATTTAACATGGGTTCCTTCGATGGATAGATCGCTGACAGGATCGGTCACATCTTCCATCGTTTGTTTCATCATCAATATTGGCTGCATAATGCTTGACTTGCCCGAGTTATTTGCGCCAGCTAGTATCGTGAGTGGTTTTATTTCTATCGACGTCTCTTTTGCCAAAGATTTGAAGCCCTTGACCGAGATTTTAGTTATACCCTTAAGCTGCTCATTTGGACCCGCTTTTTTACCTGTTTTACCCATGTGGACACCCTCGATATGCTTAGTATGTAAGCACTTAGAATAATGTAACTTTCGGTTTGGGAATCAGAGATTATCACTTTATATGTTTTATTATGAAAAATGAGAAAAGATATTCTGACGAAATTCTAGTATCAGCAAAAAGAGCTCCGACAAGTGTAAGCTTAATTTTTAATTCTTTTTTGTATCGTTCTGTTTCAATTAACTTTAAATCTTGCAAGTTATCAAGGTAATATTTTACATTCGACCTTGGAGTTTCGGTATTAGTATGATAATCAAGTAATTCTTTCATTTCCTTTATAGAATTTATATATTTTTCATTTTCTGAATTAATTTTAATTATTTTTGGATTTAAAAGTTCTCGATTTCTCATTATTGTAAGAATTTCATATTCTTTGTCAGTTATTTTAGCGATTGGAAATGGCGGGAATCGGTTTATTTAGACTCTCCCGCAGCAACACCATGTTCATGTATTTCTGTAGCAAGTGCTTTAAGTTCTTTTATTGCTTCTTTTTCACTAGAACTATTTTTAATAAGGTTATATGTGGCACTTATTAAAGCGCCCTCGTAATACTTTTCAGGTTCAATATAATAGAGTTCAACATTACCTTTAGAATTATTTAAAAAACTTGCGAGCGTTAAGGCCATTTGCATTATTTTTGGAGCTGAAGATATATTTACATAAACCTTATTTCCTAAATTAACTTCAGTATTAATTAAACAATATACTTTTTTAAAAAGTCGTTAAAATCATATAAATTAATATAAACTTCTTCCCAATCAATAGGTACATTTTTTATCTTTTCTATAAAGCAATTAACGACTTTAGCCTGTTTTCTATATTCCTCCTTTTCTTTAAGCGGATCTTGAATAAGTAAATAAGCTTTCTTGACTGAAAAATCTTTAAATAAAGGCATTATAATACGATCATACTCACTGCCTGTAGGTATGATATGAACACCAGAATCTTCCATAAAATCAATATTGTATCTATATAACTAAGTACTTAACTTTTTTCATAGTTACATAACAAGTAATATGATTGTAATTTTAAATCTCGTCTTCCAAACAGCAATTAATTATATGAATATTTTTGTCCGTCTTTTAAAATTTTTACTTTGTTGCAGAAACGCTGGCTAAACCATTCAGGATTTGTAGTATGGACCGGTATTATAACGTCTGGAATCTGTCATTTTGCTGGATGAATCTTTCTAATTCCTTGGGGGATATATGACCGGATGCATGATATCCTGGCTCAGTCTTAACAACTGGGTTACCATCTTCCTTATTTAGCTGAATCCCATATGTCAGTGTATTAAAATATCTTAGCCAATTGAATAGTTTTAAATGATTAATCTCCTGGTCTTCAGAATATGCTTCACTTGACGAGTAAATATATGAACAACTCTCCGGCGCAATGTCTAGCAAATGTTTCATATCATAGAATGGGAAACATAAAATATAACGACCAGGATCTTGTGATATTTGTTGAGGGCTTATCGTCCTTCCAGAATATTTCTCTTCAATTAGATCCATCTCACAATGAGATTTGTTGTCACTTACTTCTTCGTACACAAAAAGGCCTTTTGTTCTGCAGACACCATCCCGTGTATTCAATAGCATTAAGCATGTATATATCTCGGGATGTAACAATTAAAACTCAACCAGATTCCCTTGCGATCTGTGCAAACATCTCTAGGCGCTCGAAATTTTTCGAAGAAAAATCTGCAATTACCAATCCTTTCGATTCATCCACGGCTGCTTTACAATTATCGTAGACTGTACGTTCTGTGGATGTATACTCACCTTCCCTACCAACTCGCGTACCCTCAATTATCAGGATATCAGCATCTTTTCGCGTCGGATATCAAACGACTTACTTCACTTTCGCCACTTCCATAAGCCGGAAATCTCCTGTGTAAACAATTGTCCCGGATTCGGATTGCAATTTATAAGCAACAGCACCGTAAATCGAATGATCCATGTTATAATGGCGAATATCAAACGGCAGATCGAGTTGGTCATAATTGGTTAAAGCGCCAGGCTTGAATTTTTTACTTACTAATGGGTTATATGATAATAACGATTTTAGGCTTTCAGAAGGTTCTGTCAAGATATAGGTCCCGCCCTGGATTCAGGGTAATGATCTGGCAGATTTACGGAGATACCCGCTAGAGCCTTGCTCCCTGGGGGATGTATATGCTATTTAAGAACTTACACCAGATTTAGATACGTCTATCTGTGCTTTTAATAGGGCTAAGCTAACATTTGATGCGACTATTGGTATATCGCGATGTATGAGGCCCATATTTCCTGAATGAATGCACATGTGCATGGCTTAGCAGAACAGCCTTAACATCAGGTTTGAAAAATGACTTTACCAGTCCATTAATATCATTAGTGAGTAAATCGTCTCGATAAATGTTAAGTCTCGGTATCAGGTTTAGCCGGAGCCAATCATGGATACCTGGTGTATCACGACCGCACAGGAACTCGTTAAAATACCTCGTTTATCGCACCAAAAATTCAAACCAAAGTCGAGAAAGACACCACTACCGCCTTCTTCGACATAAATTTTATTACCACCGATCGTTTCGGCGCCATCATATACTGTCACCGATACCATTACAAGTCCCTAATATCGATATGGTTCAAATCATTATATAAACCGATTGCTATAGGGCTACTATATCCTATCCTGGACCCTTTAACGTCTCACGAACTAGTTCAGGATTAATCAGAACAGGATTTATCATTACGTTCATGACTATGAGTACTCATGACTTGTCTTTTCTTCAATCTATTCGCTTTTTCCCTTGTTATTTCTGCATGTACTTTCGTATCTTACTCTTCTGTTGGTCCAATGCAATCTTAGCTTCTAATGTGAGTGTGGAGTTGCGGTTATGTAAGTTAGTAGCTTCTCTAATATTTTTTACAGCTGGTTGTTCTTCGACTAAAGAAATATACGACCAGTGCCAAAGACCTTTTTCCGCAGATAGACGAATTGACGGTGATGCGTTGAGCTTTTTAGCAGCTTTCAACAAAGTTCCTAACGCTGGTCAATCCCATTGTACCCATGTTGTGTCGCTTGTTCAGCTGCAATTATCGCGCTTGTTGTCTTTTGGTAGCGTAAAATCCCAGTTTGTCTTGAGTTGCTCTCGATAACTGCCACTCATTATATAGCCGTCGATAAGCCCTTATTTTATCAGATTCTCCCTGTATCTTCAGGTGTGGCGGGTGCAAGAGCTTTAGATTCTACTGTATTCTTAGCTCTGGCGTAGGACTTACCGAGGATCCTTGCATATCACCGTACATGCCATTTACCCCTTTGATCAGCTGGCTCAATAATTCTGTATCGCGCTTTGCCCAGCGTCGGCTCCGTTGAAGCTCTTTTGTGTCGAGTTCTACTTTCATTCCCCAGTGTCGGCTTCAACAGTCCCTCAACACGCTCCTGGACTTCAGGCCCTGGAGATAGCAGGAATCGCGGTTCCATGTACTTTGACATTTATTACCGACCAGATCCTGTTTGGCATTTTCAACCTCGATAAGCCCTGCCCTGAGAGCCATGGAGAGGCCGATGACGGAACAGGACATCCGTTACCCAAATACCTTCATAATGGCCAAACCACTCATAACTACGCATGTAGCAGAGCTGTCGTGGCCGGTGGTGGCGATGCAGGCTCCTGCATTGGCTCGGTCCTGCTTGAGTTTATCTGCCCAGCCGTTGCTCCAGGCCTTCGCTCGTTTGGCTTCCCATAGCAGTGTTCCACAGTCCTGCCCTGAAAATCCCCGCACATGCTGTATCACATCGCCGCCCTTGCGTCCCTTCCCCAACCGGTTAGATAATGTCATATGGGAAGGCACCACGAAGCATGTCTTCCAGCTTCAACTCAAGGACTTCGCCTTGCTGTTGCTGGGACCCCTGCTCGGCTTTCTTTTTCAGCGCTTGGGTGTGGTAGGGGTGAGAAAGTGTCTTTTTGCTCTCAGCGAGTTAAAGTTCGAACTCATAGGCGTTCTTATGCTGCTGTCTTCCTTGACAAGATGTGTTTTTCGGACTTTCTGTATCCACTGTATAGCCGTGGACTTAGATCTATACATTTTTCCTTCTTCCTCGACCGCACGCTGCTTTTTCCGGAGCTCAAGCTCGTTAGTCCAGGGCTTCGTCGAGCTTCTGGCTCCTTGCTCCCGCCAGCTTGGTCCTGAATGGCTTTGGTATCCAGGCTGAAAATCCTGGGCCTGCTTCGAAACCTGGTCGGTAATCTCTTGCGTTTCTACAGCAAGACGGGAATCATACTCACAACGGAGTAGTTGGTCAAGCTGCTGGCGTAACTGGTGAGATAGTGCCTCAGTGGAGCGAAATATGCACAGTTGCATTTTGGACATGTGATAATCTGTTCTTGCACATAAGCCTCCAAGTGGTGCCCCGATCGAGTCATATGGTCGGGCGCTTGCTGCTCAGTGAGCAACTGTAAATTATGATTTAGACATATTTATATGTTTATGTACAAGTAATTATGATAGTAGTATATGTAAAAAAATGGACTGATGAGTATAATGAATTGAATTACCATGCAGTAAGGCCTGTCTTGATTAAGCCATACTCTACATGGTTTGCTGTTTAAGAATTGGGTGGGATGGGGTGGAGATTGCCAGCTACGACTTTCCGAAAAGAAAGATATCGAGCAATATCGGCATAAGGTAAAATCACGCTGTAATAACCCGCAGGTAGGCCTTTGCTCCGTTCCCCCTGATCCCGACCCCAATGCAGGAGTTAAGACATATATGTGTGTAGACCCACATACTAATCCACACCTCGATTGGGCAGGTAAAGCAGAGCGTGAGTCGTCGTGGTTTTTTCTTGTAAAACGTGCGGACTGTTTTTGGGGCAGAAATGAACACCTTCGAAGTATATTACCTTTATATGTATGAAGGATAATAATAGGAACCGTTGAGAAGGGTAAAAAAAGGAAATGATAAAGGAATTTGTAACAGATAAAATTTCTATAGAGTAAAAAATTGAACATTGAAATCAATGATTTATTAGCAAGGGTAAAAATAAAAATTGGGATACCTTGGGGGCGATAAAATTGAAAATACTCGATAACATTAATCAAACCTTCAAAGATGATTTCACGATTGTTATTAAAAAAAATTCAAGGGTTGCAATCGGTGCTTCGTATTTTTTCATTTTTGCTTTTCAGGAATTAAAAGATCAATTATCTGAAATTTCAAACTACGTTTATTTCACATCCCCACATTCTTAACAGAAAAAGCAAAGAAGCAGAGCCGGGAATTCTATATCCCTCAGCTCCAGCGTGAGAAGAGTCTCTATGGTACAGAGATGAGATAAAACTCAGGAATGAATTGACCCAGAAAGCAATTGCGAAGGAATGTGCAGACTGGAATCGGCAAAAAGGGATTTTTAAATCCAATATTACCACTGAAAACATGGCCGGTTTTCTCAATGTGGAAAATGAGAAAGAATCTTTTACATATTTACCATTGAATGGTTTTACCACGGTTGATCTTGGTTGTGAGAGAGGAAACAATGCTTACAATATCGTAAACAGGCTGGAAGCCCATTCAGTAAGAGCCATGAAGATCTTTAATCAGATGTCGGATGTAAGAACCGGATGCAGAATGTCACTGAAGAAGTAATGGAAAATATTCTACGGTCTACAAGGAAAATTCTGCAAAAATCATCTATTTCGTAATCTTACAACATCTTTAACGAATTTTTAGAGGATATTTCCGAAGACGTCCTTTCCAACGAGGCAACGGGATTAAAGGACAGCCAGATTTGGAAAACCAATATGATTTTCAGAAGGATGCTGCACTCTCGATCATCAATAAACTCGAAAACATATAACGGTTGTATCGTTGCCGAAGTAGTAGGGCTTGGAAAAACCTACACTGCACTGGCAGTCATTAAATATTATGAAAACCGCAATAAAACCATACTTGTTTACTGCGAGAAACCTCGGACAACTGGAATACCTTCAAAATAAATCGCCTGAACAACCCGATTCCAAAAGACCGGCTGAGATACGATGTTCTTTACCATACCAACCTTCCGCGCACCAGTGGATTTCAAATGGTATCCCTCTCAACCGGATAAACTGGAGCAATATGATCGTTGTCATTGACGAATCGCACAATTTGCAACGGCGGAAATGTCAGCGAGGAAATCGATGGCGAAGAAGATGATACAAAAGAGAGCAGGTATGAACGCCTGATGAGCGGGGATCGGGAAAGGAGTCAGAACCAAGGTCTTGATGCTGTCGGCAACCCCGGTCAACAACAGGTTTCCCGATAGAGGACCAACTTCTTGCGTACGAGGCAATTCGGATTTAATCAATAAAAAACTGAAAACAAAACTGAGCATTGATGGTATTTCCGGATGGCTAAGCTTGCATTCAATATATGGTGCAGACTGGATGATGAGCGGACCACTCAACGCCTTCTCGGGATGCAGGGCTTCAAATTTTCCGAGGTGCTGGATTAGGTCACAATCGCCAGGTCAAGAAAGCATATAAACGGTATTACAATACCAAAGCGATTGGAAAATTCCCGGAACGGAACAAAACCCATTGAACGATGCCCCTGACAGGAATTAAAAATGCCCCCGATTATGATTATATTTATGAGAAGTTGTCCCTGCTAAACCTTAGTATCTATGCGCCTTCGGCGTTTATTCACGAGTGAAAAATCGCAAATACCAGCAGCAAAATACGATACAGGGTCAGGCTACGTCAGTCGAACAGCGGGACCGGGAGAACAGCCTCAGGCAGTTGATGAGGACGAACCTCCTAAAAAGGCTTAGAGTCCGGTGTATGCGTTCCGGCTTACGGTTGGAAGAATTTTGAAATACATCAATCAGACCATTGATAGATCGAGGAGTTTAAGAAAAATGGGTCTGTCGAGTTCATGAACAGGACCATCTCCGAGGATTTTGAATTGAATGATGAGACCGAGACCTGTTTTCACAACCGGAGATCCGAATTGAATTCCGGGATATGGATTACAAGAGCTGGCTTGACGACCTGAAGTGCGATAAACAGATCCTGAAGAACTACTAGATTCTTTTCAGTGATTACACCTGATGCGGATGAAAAATTGCGGGTATTATGTGATGAAATACGGAGGAAAGTAAATAATCCTATCAATGACGGAAATAAGAAGATTCTGATGTTTCTGCGTTTGCTGATACGGTGGAATATCTTTATGAGCACATCAGTCGGATGGCAAAATTGGGATCGATCTGATACTGCAATGATAACGGGGGACGTGAACGGGAGAACCACGGTCAAGGGGCTTAAATCGGATTTCAACCTGGTCCTTGCCTGTTTCTCGCCGGTATCAAAAGAGCGGCATCTTGTTTCAATGAAAGAGCAGGCGGATATCGATATCCTGATTGCAACGGACTGTATATCGGAAGGCCGAACCTGCAGGACTGCGATTGCCTCATAAATTATGATATTCACTGGAACCCCGTCCGTATTCCAGCGGTTCGGGCGTGATCACGTATGGATAAAAACAAAGTCATTCAGTTGATAAATTTCTGGCGGATATATTCCTTGACGATTATATCAAACTCAGGGCGCGGGTCGAGAGCCGGATGAGAATCTCCGTTATGACCTCCACAGGTGATGACAATCCAATCAATGAGGAGAAAGGAGACCTTGAGTACGGAAAAAACAACTCAAGCGTGCTCCAGAACGAGGTCGTAGATATCGAGGATATAACCGGCGGGATCTCAATTATGGATTCGGCCTAAACGGGTTCAGGATTGATCTATTGAATTTCATCCGGGAGAACCCTGAATCTGAGCGGACACCCTTCGGGATGCCACGCAGTGGTCCGTGGATACGGAGACGATAATCCCCCGGGGGCAATCTTTATCCTGAAAAACATTCATACGGAGGTTAACAGAAACAATCCCAATCTCCTGCACCCGTTCTATTGTATACGTGAATGAAGACGGGGACGCGTTTTTCAATCATCTCTCGCCAAAAAAGACGCTGGATATGATACGGTATATTTGTAAAGACACGATCGAGCCGGACAAACTCCTCTGCCAGGACTTCAACCGCGAGACACAAGATGGACGGAAGATGGGGAAGTATTGGGTACTCCTGGAGCGTGCAATAACATCTATCGTCGATGTCACGGATGAATCGAATGTGATAGCCTCTTCAATGGGGTGGAACCTCTGCGCTGCAGTCCAGGATATCCGGTATGGACGATTTCGAACTCATCTGCCTCCTTGTTGTGAAGTAAGAAAGAGGGAGAGGAAATGCTTCATCTGCCAGAGAGTACGGAATACGGAAAAAGATCCCGAGACAAAATTCTACCAGAACCTAAATCCTCCGAATAAAGTGCGGCAGCAGTTCATCGATGAGATTAAAGCTATCATCTGGCAGAACAAGATTGCTCCCGATACCATCACCATCGCTGCCGGCGAAGACGTCACCGAGATTGAGGTCATCGAGATCCAGCTTCACCAGAAAGGCATCAGTAGGAACATTCTTGGGATGATCGGCAGGGGCATCCCCTATCATATCGTCTTTGTCCTCACGGTTGAAGGCAAGGGCAGATTGGTGTCGGCTATAAAGAGAAAATCAAAAAGAAGGATGATAAATATCGAGTCGAGCGATATTACTTTTCCGAATGGGCTGCAACCGATGAGCTGGTCTTCAATCTCCGGGGACTCAACCTGGACCGGGTTTATGAGAACTTCCTGCGGCAGTTCCTGCCCGGGGAGATGCCCCAGCACCGGGACCTGAAGGACACGGTTGCCCTCCAGAAAGAGATAGAGAATAAGGCCGCACTCTGCGAAGCCCTTGAACGGAAGATGAAGAGCGAAAGCAATTTAACGTTCAGGTCGTTTTGAACCGTGAACTACGTGAAGAGAAGATAAGGCTCGAAAACCTGAAATCAGAAAAAATTCTTGAAAAGATCTGTTTGAGAAAATCCAATTATTTGAGATGATTCACATGAATAAATCAGGGCCGGAAAAACTGAAGATGAAATCCCCGGATAGGAATGTAGAAAATATGAGGAGATTATTGCAGATTTTTTCCAAATGTAATAACAGAAATTAGGGATACGGATGGAAATATTTCGAAAGTCAATTGATTTTGATTTTTTAAAACAAGAATTATCCAATAATATATTGAGGGTCGGGAGGAAAGGTTCGAATTCACTTGGGTTGGTAAAAGAAATCAATAATTGAAGGGAACCTCCCAATTTGAAAAACGCTACGGCCCTGCATTAAGGAGAGAAAAAACTGGGAAAATACTAAAAATATTTTTATTGAGGGAGAAAACCTCTATGCTCTTAAACTACTACAGGAAAGTTATCTAAATTAAGTCAAAGTAATCTATATCTATCCTCCATAAAATATCGGAAACGATAAAATATACAAAGATAAATTTTTCATGGACAGTGAGGAGTATGACGAGAAGTCGGGGCAATAGATGAATATGGTAACTGATCGAATAAAAAATGTCAAAGACCGCGGCCGTTACCATTCCGACTGGTGCTCGATGTTGTATCCTAGGCTAAAACTAGCTCACAGCATCTTACAGGATGAAGGAATTATCTTTATCAGTATTGATGACGGAGAACTCGCAGATCTTCGAAAAAATATGTGATGAGATATTCGGCAGTGATAATTTTATAGCGACATTCGTTTGGGGAAAAACGAAAAACAAGAGAGAATCGTAGTTTTTTCTTTTAATCATGATTTCATATTAGGATACGCAAAAAATAAACCGTTATTCGAAAAAGTGAGAAATTCCTGCCTGCGACGGAAGAAATTTATCAGCGTTACTCAAATCCGGATGGAGATAAAAGAGGGGAATGGCAATCAATCTCATTAAATGCGCAAGCGGGTCACGCAACACCATCACAATTTTATGAAATTATCACTCCGAGCGGAAGAAAATTATCCCCTCCATCGGGACGATGTTGGTCACTTACAAAGGAACGGTTTAATGAACTGGTTGCTGATAACAGGGTATGGTTTGGTGAAAATGGTAGTAATGCTCCAAGATTAAAATTTTTTAAATCCGAAGAGGAACTAGGATTAACTCCACACACTTTATGGACTGCCGATGAGGTTGGAGCGTACGGATTCGGCAAAAAAGGATCTGATTTCCCTTTTTGACGAAATAACTGTTTTTGATACACCAAAGCCCGTTGAATTAATGCAAAGAATAATTCAGATATCGGCAAACGCAAAGGATACTATTGTTGATTTCTTCGCCGGTTCATGCACAACCGCTCACGCGGTAACTAAATTAAATTCAGGCGATGGCGGTAGCCGTAAATTCGTTATTATCCCAGCTTCCAGAGGTATGCGAGGAAAGTAGTGAGGCATATAAAAGCAGGATTCAAGAACATTTCAGATATTGGCAAGGAAAGAATCCGGCGTGCCGGTGAGCAGATCTAAACTGAAATTAAAGACAGGAAAAAGCAAAAACAGATTGACGGCGAACAAAAAACCATCCTCTATATTGGTTTCCGTGTCTTTAAAATCGAGGACACCAACATGAAGGATGTCTATTACTCCGCTGCCGAGTATTCACAGGAAACCATCGAAGGGTTGGTTGACAATGTCAGGCCGGACCGCACGGACCTGGACCTGCTGGTGGATCATCATTGATTGGGGCCTGCCGCTGGATCCTCCCGCACGCGATCCAGGAGATTGACGGCTTCCACATCCATATCGTAGACGGCAATGCCCTTGTCGCCTGCTTTGATGCCAACATCCCCGAGAGCGCGACGCGGAAGATCGCCGCGAAGAAGCCGTCCGCGCAGTCTTCCGAGACGGGTCTTTTAAGAGCAGCCCCGGGAAACTGAATATCGAAGGGATCTTCAAAATGATTGCACCGGATACGACGCTGAGAGTGATCTAAAAAGGCGGGTCTTCTAGATGAAACTGCAATTGGCAAACACCGACAAGTTCCAGGCCGATGCAGCTCAGGCCGTATGCGATGTCTTCTCCGGCCAGCCAAAGGTGACCCCTACATATCTTATCGATAAGGGTATTTCTGAAAACAATTCTCGTCAGAGTAAGTTCGGGCAGTGAAGGATGGGTAGATGAGGAAGAATTTGATCACCGGGAGAAGAAACAGCAGAATTCGGATATCCGATGATATTATCCTTAAAAATCTCCAGATGATCGAGCGGAGCCTGCCAATATTGAACCTTCACGGGAACTCCTTGGAACCTACAACCTCGGTCGAAATGGAGACTGGTGTCGGAAAGACCTACACCTACATCAAGACCATGTATGAACTCAACAAGAGGTTCGGATTTTCAAAATTCATCATTGTAGTCCCGTCCATTGCAATCCGCGAAGGGGTGTATAAATCCTTTCAGTTAACAGAGGATCATTTCGCGGAGGATTACGGTAAAAAGATCCGGTACTTCATCTATAATTCCAAACATCCCAAAAAGATCGATCAGTTCGCAAATGACAGCAGCATAAATGTAATGATCATCAACTCCCAGGCATTCACCGCACGTGGGAAGGATGCCCGTCGGATTTATATGAAACTCGACTCCTTTCAGGAGCCGTAAACCTATCGATGTTATTGCCCAGACAAATCCGATTATGATTATTGATGAGCCACAATCGGTTGAAGGGCCGGCAACCAAGGAGGCGCTGAAAAGTTTCAACCCGTTAATCACGCTGCGGTATTCCGCGACCCTCCGGAAAGGAGAGACTCTACAACCTCGTCTTCCACTCTGACGCACTGGCAGGCATACAATAAACGACTCGTGAAGAAGATCGCCGTTAAAGGGATATCGATCACCGGCTCGACCGGAACGGAGGGATACACTCTCTAACCCGAAGGGCCTCAATTTTTCCACAACATCCGCTCCGACTGCAACGCTTGAATTTGAAGTGAAGGGAACATCCGGGCTACGGAAGATCTCCCGGAAGACTTTCCGAAGGATTAAATCTTTATGAACTGTCCGGGGAGTTGAACCAGTACAAAGGATTCACCGTTGCGGAGATCAATGGCATAACCAATTCAGTCTCGTTTACGAATGGGATCACCATTTACGCTGGCGAAGTCCGAGGCTTGACCGATGAAAACCAAATCCGCCGTATTCAGATCCGCGAGACAATAAAATCCCATCTTGAACGGGAACGATCCCTGTTCTATAAAGGGATAAAGGTATTGTCCCTCTTCTTCATTGACGAGGTTGCTAAGTACCGGGCCTATAATGATGCAGGAGATCCGGAAAACGGGGAATATGCAAACATCTTCGAAGAGGAATACCAGGATGAAGTGAAAAATCTTGAACTCTCCTTTGGAGAAGCTGCATATCTACGATACCTGAAAGGAATCACAGCCGAACAAACACACCAAGGATACTTCTCCATCGACAAGAAGGGAAAATTCGTCAACAGCACAACAAAGGGAAAGGAAGAAGTCTCGGACGATGTCGATGCCTATGACCTTATCATGAAAAACAAGGAGCAGTTGCTCGACCTCCGCGAGCCCGTCCGTTTCATCTTTTCTCATTCAGCGCTGAAAGAAGGGTGGGATAATCCAAACGTATTCCAGATCTGTACCCTTAAAATCAGCGGTTCGGAAGTCCGGAAACGACAGGAGGTTGGCCGGGGGCTTCGGCTCTGCGTCAATAATAAAGGCGAACGAATGGACACCAACGCTCTTGCCGGGGATGTCCATACTATCAACGTCCTGACCGTCGTTGCGAACGAGAGTTATGATAAATTTGCACGGGGCCTTCAGGACGAGATGGCTGAAGCTGTTGCAGACAGACCGCGTACAGTAAACGCTGCATTATTTGAGGGTATGGTTATCACAGATAAAGGCGGGAATGAGCAAGCTGTTAATCCGGCACTAGCAGGGAAAATCCACTTCAGCCTCATAAAGAGGGATTATGTCGATGAGAATGGTGCCCTTACTGACAAATATTATGAGGATGTGAAAACAGGAGCATTCGTTCTTGCGGACGAAATCAACGCATTTTCCGATTCAATTGCCGGCATACTCAACAATGTCTATAATCCGGAAGCGTTCAGGCCGGAAGATGCAAGAAGTAAGAATGTCACCATGCAGATTGTTGATGAAAAATTACAGTCAAAGGAGTTCAAGGCGCTCTGGGAAAAGATCAATTCCCGCACAGCTTATGTCGTTGACTTCGATGCTCAACAACTAATCAGGAAAGCGATTAAATCTCTTGATGAACACTTGAAAGTCCAGAAAATTTTCTACAAGGTGGAGAGCGGAGAGCAGAAGACCACGATCATTGATAAGGACACGATCGTCAAGGGAGAATCCTTTGAGAAAATGGCCAGGGACGACATCCGTGCTGAGGCCAAAGTAAATGCAGGTGTAAAATACGATCTGATAGGAAAATTACCGAATCAACAAACCTCACACGAAGGGATGTTGCCGAGATCCTCAAAGGGATAAAAAAGAGCACTTTCGATCAGTTCGCAAACAATCCAGAAGAATTCATCATCAAAGCATCAAAACTGATCGATGACAAAAGGCAACCGTCATTGTAGAACACATTTCTTACAACCTGCTCGAAAAAACGTATGATACCGGTATTTTCACAGAACCTTCCTTGAGGAAAGGGACCATCGGGAAGAATGCAATTCCGGTCAGGAAGAGCCTGTACAATTATATCATTACCGACTATGAAACCGAAAGGAAATTTGCAGCAGATATCGACAATGACAACAAGGTTGCGGTATATGTCAAATTACCAGGTGGTTTCGATATCGATACGCCGGTTGGGAAATATAATCCCGACTGGGCCATTGCGTTCTATGAGGGATCGGTCAAACACATCTACTTTGTTGCCGAGACCAAAGGTGATCTCTCTACACTTCAGCTTCGCCCAATAGAATCGCTCAAGATCCAATGTGCGCGGGAGCATTTCAGGAAGATCAGTTCTGATTCAGTGAAATATGAGGTTGTCACCGATTATGCCGGACTGTTGAATGCTGTGACGAATTGAGTTTCAACTTTTTCTCCCTTGCCACAATTCTTCTATTAGGGTATTGCGGAAGTCGTGGAAAGTATTTGGGTTATCTGCAAGCCGCGGTTCTTTAAAGTAAGGTCTAGTAAATTTTTACGAGATAATTCGAACTGTTTTCCAACGTCCACCATATGATACCTCCGGTAATTATAACATTAGGTATTATTGAACAAGCATTATCTTTTCCATATAGCCTTATTCAGCCTAAAAATTATTATACTGCCACACCTCTGAAAACGGTCTCTTGCGCGGCAGTAATCCCGAAATCCATCTGACCGTTTTGTTTTTTATAGTTCTCGACAATGCCCGTGAAAACTACCGGATCCCCCAGATTAATTCCTATCGTCTGAGGCATCACGTCGAGGCGTAACCAGAGATGGTCGGTGATCTGCTCACCGGTTATCAGGGCGACATCGTATATCAATACGTGGTAACCATCCGGGTACGGAAAATAGCTCATATCAATGAGCTTGCCAGTATACGTGCGCGGTATGTTTAATATTTCTTGTAAAATTGCTGAAGTGATTCACGGACCATTTCGCTCAACCTTCTGCAACAGCTTATGGGATCTCAAGATTTGCCGACTGACGCATAAGAGATAACCATTTAAGCTATTGCAAAACTATATATTGCATTACGTGTTAATAAAACTTGTCATATAACTTAAAATTAGGAGGTGAGTGAAAAATGGTTTTAGGCACTATAATAGATGGTATCGCCGAGATAATTACCGGATTTTTAAGGCTTGTTGGCAACATCATAGGGGTAATACTCATCATGTTATTATTGCTCGCAATGGCATTAGTTTGTAGTTGTGTTACCACCGGGCACTTGCCATTTTAAATTTTTTTTAACTATCTGAGATCTCCATTATACTTTTCTCAACCTCTGCGACATTCGCTTTGGTGCATCTTCCATTGATGCATATCATAAACCCATCCTCGTCGACCTGGAATATCCTCGGCTTCTCTTCGTCCAACAGCTCCAGCGTCAGGTTCGTCACTTTAAAGCCGGTCATAATAAGTCATGAGACATATGAGATAAATTTTCTTTTTTCTATATATGATAATTATATAACTGATTAATAAGTAATTGATAAAACTATTATACTACGGTGTACTATGACCAATTCCCGACCACCCAGATCTCATAAATTCGGAAGAATAGGTTATGAACATGTAGACCATGGAAAAACTATTTTTTGCGCTCAATGCAACAAGGAGTTGCCGAAGATAGAGTGGAATAGATTAAATGAAATAAGACCTGCGCATTGTGTTAGGTCAAATTTAATGAAATGCCCTGAATGTGGTGCAATGGGTCATATAAGTGAAGTAAAAAGTGAATTAAATAATCAAAAGAAATACAAGCTACAAGGACAAAATAGGGAGTATAAGCTAAAGAATGGTCCACGTGTAATTGATTTACAATTAGGCGGTTCATATAAAGAAGATAAAATTAAACATAAAAATCTAGTACCAGAAGTAAGACTAACTTCTTCAGATTTAAAAACAATATCTAACATTAAGAATGAAGGTTTTAATGAGTTAATGAAAGACCCCGCATTCAGACTAGCTCAAATGAAAAGTGTAAAAGTTAACGGTCCTAAGTTAGGTCCAGTAAGTGAGCGGCCATCATGTGTCGAACCAATTGGAGGCATGGATGAGCAAAAGGAATCTGAAATTATTCCGCCGAACCCCAAATCTCCAATTCACTCTCACCCACCTAATGCATGGCAAAAATTCGGGCGCAGATAAGCGATATATCCTGATAGCTCTATTCCTTTGGATTATACTTAATTTTAAAATACTTTAAGCTCTCTTTAAAATTTTCTTTTTCAAGTGATTTTTTCAATCTTTCATAAGTAATTTCTCTACAAATACCATTCTCATTGTTCGTTACTAGAATAAATTTGCGATTACCTATATCTTCTTTATTTAAATCCATGACTGCATGGCCTGTCGTGCCTGAACCAGCAAAAAAATCTAAAATAATAGCATTTTTTCCTGCTGCTGCTCTTACAAATTCTTTTATTAATTTTCTAGGTTTTGGAGTTTGAAATAGATCTCTTCTACCAAAAATTTCCATGAGTTCATCTTTTGCGGAGGACGTCGTCCCGAATCCTTTCAATATCGTTTCAATATGCGATTGAGTTTCTCTATATTCATTATCATTTAACCAGAAGGGCAACATAATATGATTAAAGAAACTCTGATTTTTATTTATATAGCAAACGATCACATATTCATGAACAATTTTTATATTGTGGAAGCCTTTTTCAATCCTGTTTTGATCGAATTTCGAATCTGTTTTAGGCCAAATTAATACATCTACGTTATCTTCGCCAAATAATTGTTGACATAATAGGATTAATGTGCCGGGTTCGTGCTCATCAATATTGATAAATATAACCCCATTATCTGTTAGTAGGCTTTTCGCAATACAAAGTCTCTTTTCCATAAAACTAAGCCATTTACTATGAATGTATGAATCGCTTTTGTCGGTATTATCATAATCATTATAATTCAAAGAATTCATACCAGTATTATACGGTGGATCGATGCAGATGACATCAATTTTCCCGGAATATGATTTTATTAGATGTTTTAATACTGCAAAATTTTCCCCTTCAATTAATAAATTTACTCTTTCACCGCTCTCAATAAATAGCTCTTTCTGCTCAACTAATTCAGTGTTATTTGTTTCTAATAACTTTTCAATATCCTCAAAATGTTTCTCAAAAACGAGGCCATATTTAGCCTCTTTTATTTCTTTTTCTAATTCTGATAAACATTCCAAAAGCAGTTTATTGTCAGGGCTATTAGTTACAACTTCCTTTAATTTAGATAGATGCTCCAACAGCTTTTCTCTTTTTATTTTTGAAATGTTTGTGCTCATTTGTTTTCCTGCTTTAATAAATTTTTATTTATGAACGGGATATTTTAACCACACATTTATAGAATGTATGGCCTTCAATTTTTGTGTGCTTTGGAATGTCTATACTAGTCAATTTTGAACAATTATAGAATGCCCATTCTTCCAGGCTATTTACACTACTTGGGATGTTAATGCTTGTTAAGTTAGGACAATTTGCAAATGCACTTTTAGCGATACTCTTAACACCATCTGGTATGACCACACTTTTAAGGTTGATGCAACCCGCGAAAGCACTTCGTCCTATACTCGTTACGGTATTTGGAATGACAAAATTTTCTAATGGATTACAAATAGAATAATATATTAACTCAGTTTTAGTTTTATCGTATAACACACCATTCTCATAAATGTAATTAGGACTATTGTTATTTATCCTGGCTAATGAAGAGCAGTTGGTAAACGGATTGTAGCCTATGATCTCAACACTACTCGGAATTGTTATACTTGATAGATGACAGCAATTATAGAATGAGTGCCTTCCAATAATTTTTACACCATCTGGAATAACAAACGATTTAGAAGTATTATTAATTGCATAATAAATTAATGTGGTTTTTGGTTTATTATATAACGCACCATTGTCGAATATAAAATTCGGAGTATGGTTTTCTAAACTAATAGAAGGGCAGTTAGAAAAGGGATTATTTTCCATAATCGCAACACTTTTTGGTATTATAATTTTTTTAAGGTTGGTGCAGTTATAGAAAGCATGTTTTCCTATACTGATCAAACCATCTGGAATTGCAAAAATATCGGCATTATTTTTAATTGAATAATAAATAAGTCTTGATTTTTCTTTGTTATATAATGCTCCGTTTTCAAAGATAAAATTTGTACTATTATTAATCAATTCCAAGTTGGGACAATTTGCAAATGGATTATCTCCCATGACTTCGATACTATTCGGGATAGTTAAATTCTCCAAGTTGACGCAATTATAAAACGTATCTCCACCTAAGCTCGTGACGCTATTTGGGATAACTAGACTTATCATGTCAATACAATTCCAAAATACACCATTTCCCAGTCTTTTTACCCCATCTGGAATGATTACATTTCTATCGTTACCTGTATATTTTATTAAAACATCATTTTCTATTTCAAAATCGCCAATTTTTGTTATAGTTTTAATATTTTTTATATCCTTATCATCGTCATATCGCTTAATAAAAATTGGAAAGTAAGGTTTAATGTTTTCTTCAAATAGACCTGATAGATACATTATAATTTTTCTTTGTTTATTATCCAATGAGAATATAGTATTTTTATACTCAATCAGTCCGGCTTTTAATCGAGAAGTATAAACACATAGATATTTCATATCAGGATTCCGTTCAAAAAATGATGATACAAACCCTGCATTTGTTTTTATTGAAGTGACTTCATTCTCGTAATCGTCTTCCCATGTTGTACAATTAATAGCTATTGATATCCTACCTAAATTATCTTTAACTGCAATATCATAGCTATCATTTTTACCAATAATTAAGCTATTAGGATGATAACCCTTTTCTAGTAGCCTATTTACACACTCAAGAATAACAAAATTTTTTTGAGAAAACTTTGCTAAAGAGTCATTGCATAATTGGATAATGTTTCCATAATCGATTATGTCATTAGCCATGTCAATTTTAACATTATAGAAGCCATGATATTTTTTAATATAGATGTCACTAATTTCCTCATTATATCCGAGTTTCCAAAAATAATTGATATAATTCAGAATAATGCTCATATGACTATAATCTCCATTATTTCGTTTTTAGTATAGGAAGCAAAATTTTAATCATAACTTCAACGACTTCATTTTCGTTGAGATTAGTGGTATCTATTGCTTGATAATCCATATTGTACCTGATTAAAAAATCTTCCATCTTTCTTTTTGCTTCCAAATAGCGGGCCGTCTTTTTAACATCTGGATCTGTAGGGTCTCTTTTTATTATTCTTCTTCTACCTTCCTCGCTTGTTGCATATAATAAAAACGTATAATCCGGCTTGCCTATTAGATCGATCATACATTTATAGATCGGTTCGGTCCGATCACTACCACACCAATAATAATTTGATAAAAAGTGCCTATCAGTAATGATATTCTCGTTTTCAAACTTATGGTATAAGTAAATATTACCAAGCCCATAAAACCATGCCCTTAACGCGTCATTATTAACTTGCTCATTTATATAGTCTCGAATTTTAATATAATTAGTGAACTCACCTTCAGTGTCGAAAATATAATGTAAAGGTTTTTCAATAAATTTAAAATCCAATTTTTCTGCTAATTTTACAGCAGCTGTTGTTTTACCCACACCATCCATACCTTCAATTGCAATATGCATAAATAAATCTCCTTAATTATCAAATTATGAATAACTGTTTGGTCTTCTATGAGCAACCTCTGCTTTTTTTCCAGCTGTAAAAAAATCTAGATCCTCTAGATATCCTGAGACTCTTCTTACTCTAAAAATTTCTTTGCTACCACATTGAGGGCAATCATCAAATGTTCCAATATTACCGCATTTTATACAATTATCCAACGGGAAATTTATGCCAAAATAACTAACACCAGAGTTTATCGCAACTTCTATGACCTCTTTTATCGCTTCTATATTCATTAATGGCGCTGATGCAAATTCGACATATGATATGCATCCTCCGTTACATAACTCATGGAAGGCTCCTTCATATCTTAATTTCTCATAAGGATGCAATCTTGAGTCAACTTCAACATGAAATGAATTTGTATAAAATCCTTTTTTCAATATATTATTACTGAAAGTATCACTATCAATGTGGAGGAATCTTCCCGAAATAAATTCGCCTGATGTTGC
This sequence comes from uncultured Methanocellaceae archaeon, assembly GCA_963780625.1. Classification (GTDB taxonomy): domain Archaea; phylum Halobacteriota; class Methanocellia; order Methanocellales; family Methanocellaceae; genus Methanocella. The sequence goes on from CAWACH010000002.1 coordinate 431,434, forward strand.
AAGCAAAGTAAAATTCAAATTAGTATCTCTTCGAAATTCATTAATAATTATTCTCATATGCCGCACAATATCGAGAGCAACACCATAATTCTGTGGAGAAGTGTAGTATTTATTTCCTGTTAAAACTTCAACAGCTTCAGATAATCCGATAAAGCCTATAGAAAGTGTTCCGTTAATAAAAATTTCTTCAAGAGACTTAGCAGACTTAAAATCTTTTAACCATAAGTTGAATTTTAGGTTGCTCGGGAAATCATCTGTATCTAATTGTAATAATTTATTATATCTATCAAGAAGGATTTCCTTTACGATATTCGCTGTCTTGGTCCATTCTTCTATAAATATACCAATCTTTTCTTCAGCACTCGTTTCTGGATATAATCTATCGATTTCAAGTGCGATTCTTGGAAGATTAATAGTAATAAAAGCAATATTACCTCGACCAATAGAAGTATTATCGCCATACTGATTTTGGACAATTCTCGTCCTACAACCCATGATCGCTATTTTGTGAGGATTTAAGTCGATGTTTGGTTTAGCATCACATAACAGATATGTAGGTATCATTTTTTTACATGTACACTCTACCGCTTGACAAAAGAGATCATAGTTATCATCTTGCGGCGAATAATTTATACCTTTTTTTACTTTAAATATTATATTTGGTTTAATACACTCTGATGATGATTCTTTAAAATATTTTAAGACTGAAAAAGTAGCAAATCTACCGATTTTTGAGGTAGCCAATCCCAAATTAAGCGAAACATAATAGCTTACTTGTCCGCATCTTTCTCTTGCCCCATTTATCCATTTTATGAACGATTCAATACATTCTTTTAAAATTTTTAGATTATTATCATTATCTGAAATGTTTAGCCTACCGAATAATATCTCGATTTCTTCATCAAAGTTAGCAAAAGCCATACCACCAGATTGCTCATTGCCTAGTTTAGCTATAATGTTTTTATAGTGGTTAAAAATTTCAGATATTTTTCCATAATCAGAAATACCATTTAATTGTTCATATGGAAAATCGTTTAAAATATTAAACGTTAGACAATTATATGTTTGTCCATACGCCTCTAAATTATGGATATGTATTTTTCCTTCAGTATGTAATCTTGAATAACTCTCATCCAAGCTTTCCATTATCGCTTGTTTTTTTACCTTAACGCCTGCCTCATATACATAACCCACATAGCTTTTGCGCTGAGAGGCATTATCAAACTGAATTCCTTTCATTAAGGCTCCCATTTAAATCAGTAAACTTTTGGTTTGTTGAACCTATATATGGAACAGTAGTACAACGTTTTTCTTGAATATACTTTCCTGATTTTATATGATCTATATGATTTAGGATTTCCTTGGGCACTTGCTCAAACTCAAAGCCAGTATAAAGAACGATGTCAAAGTCTGGTAATTTTTTTATAAGTGTAAGCACTGCAGAATATTGCAAAAGTGGCTCTCCCCCCGTAATTGTTAATTTTTTATTGAGTGTTTTCACTCGCAAATCATCAACAAGATTTTCTATATCCACCGATGTACCCTTGCTAATATCCCAAGTATTAGGGTTGTGGCAACCTAAACATTTCTGCTCGCAACCTTGAACATATAGCAAGGTCCTTATCCCCGGGCCATCTACAATAGAACCACTATAATCTACTGAATTAATTATTATATTAATTTTATATACCCCATCCACGACAGTTTTATCGTTGCTTCAATAATCGCATCGCAATTTTACTATAACACTTTAGCCTATAAAAGTTTCTTAAAAATATTTACTATTTGAGAAAATAAGTGGGCGATTTGTTCCTCATCTACCTAATGCCCTGGTGGGGATTTGATCTCAAGTCGTCGGCCTTTCGAGCCGGCAGCGAATTGTATAACAAATGTCAAAGAATAGCGGTCGTCGAGGTGGTTCGGGCCTCAGTCGGCCATCAGGCCGATGCGAAGGCGGCGGGGTAATGAGCGTTTATCCCCGAAGGGGTAAAACGCTGCTTAGGGCTTGCGAAGGCACGTGCGAAGCACGACGCCGAGGGTGCAAGCCCGGCCCCGACGCCGTAGCACCCGAACCACCGAGTAGCCCGGCATCAGCCGGGCGTCGACCCGCTAAGTAGAAACCCGGGCGCTGCTCATTGGCACCTAAGAAGAAAACAAAAACACTTTTTTAATAGAACATGCTCCGGTCGGGATTCGAACCCGAGTCGCCGGCTCGAAAGGCCGGCATGATTGGCCGGACTACACTACCGGAGCGTAAAACAAAGCGAAGCTTACATGTATATTCATCTACTTAAATTTACCGCATAACACAACGCCTAAAAAGCAATGCTTGGCTTGGCTCACGTGGTTCGCAAGACACAGGGACTAAGTGAGGCACAGAGAGCCATAGCGAGGCAAGAGAGGCTTACCCGAACATCAGCGGTATGCGCATATCTTTGGGTGCCGGCTTTACCTGTTTTTTCTTGGCTAGCCTTACAACTCCATACAGGTACCCAACAGAATACATGCCGCCGAAATTATAGTACACGTCGATCTCGCGCATCATAGAGTCCTTAAACTCTTTCGTGAACACGTTCTTTTTGTCGAGCATCTTGCGGCGCATCTGCATATAATAACGATCCCAGGCGGACTGCGGCAGCATCGACATAAAGACGACCTCAAACCCATAGGCCTCAAGCATCTTGCGGTACTCGATCTCGGTCATATATTTAAAAACGCCCTCTTCGTAGGCGTCACGAATGGGCTGGGCCACGTCGTCCCTCAAATAAATAAGGTCCGTAAAGGCCAGGCAATGACCTTCTTTCAGCAGACTGGCGCACTTCTCGATGCCTTCCTCCCTGCCGATATAGGTCAGCGCCCCGCCTTCAGCCAGAATAAAGTCGTACTTGCCCTCGCCGAAGTCCATGTCGCGGCCGTCTTTCACGTCAAAGCTGACAAGGTCGTTCAGATTATGCTTTTCTGCCTTCTGCAGGGAACGCTCGACCATCACCGGGTCCATGTCGAACGCCTCGACACTGCAGCCAAATTCCATGGCCAGCGTACACGCCGCCTCGCCCCTGCCGCAGGCTATCTCCAGGGCTCGAGAGCGCTTACTGAGCTTTGCGATAAGGCCGGAAGCGATTGTATAAGAGCGGCCGCCGGGGGCTAAGTAATCAAAATCATCGGTGATCATCTGGTACCATGTAAAGGAAACGCAAGGTAATAATAAAACGTTATTGGTAATGGCGTTAGTTTTTAATGGCATGGTGATTCTTCTCGTATGCCGTCTGTCCACCTGGGGATAACACAGAGACACAGAGACACGGAGACGCACAGAGTTTTCTTTTATAATTTGAGTTACAGAGTACACAGAGACTCATTTTTATTTTATCTGAGACACAGAGACTATTAGAGGCACTGCTGATTAAAAATGAACTACCATGATCAGCAATAATAAGTTAAGACACAATGTTGTTTATTCGTCAACCGTGTCTCAATAGAACTCTGTGTCTCAGGTAACACAATAAACCGGGCTCTGTGTCCTCTGAGCCTCAAATATAAAAAAAGTCTCTGTGAGTCTCTGTGTCTTCGTGTCTCTGTGTTATCCCAGGTGGACAGACGGCATACGAGGGCAATCTTACAAGCCGCCAATGCATAACGGCAAAACTACATGAAAATACTAAATAGTTTTGAAGTGAAAGCCGCCACCCTACCAGCAGGCAGCGGCTTCACGATTCATTGGTGCTAGCCGATATTGGACAGTCCTTACTCTACTCGTTTCCTCTATCGCCTCCTTCGTTGTATTCAGTCATCATCCAGCGTGGCCAGGTCCCCAAGCGGCTGGCCAAGCTCCATCGCCTTCAGGACACGGCGCATGATCTTCCCGCTCCTGGTCTTCGGCAGATTATCCTTAAACTCGATCTCCCGGGGGAATGCGTGTGCAGCAAGGCTCTTCTTCACAGACTCCGAGATCTCCCGCTTCAGCTCTTCATTGCCCTCATAGCCAGGCTTGAGCGATATGAACGCCTTAATGACGTTACCATACAGCGGATCTGGCTTACCGATAACCCCCGCCTCGGCCACAGCAGGATGTTCGAGCAGCGCGCTCTCAACCTCGAAGGGCCCCACGCGTTCCCCTGACGTCTTAATTACATCATCCATCCTGCCTGTGAACCAGAAGTAGCCGTCCGTGTCGACAAACCCGCTATCCCCTGTCACGTACCATCCCGGGATCCGGAAGTATTCATCATACTTCGTCGGGTTGTTCCAGATACTGCGCATCATGGATGGCCACCCTGGCTTAATGGCGATATTCCCGGGCACCCCCGGCGGCAGCACTTTACCTTTATCATCGATAACAGCCGCTTCGATGCCCGGGAATGGCTTACCCATGGAGCCTACCTTCAGGGGCAGGCCATAGAAGTTGGCGATCACGTTACAGCCCGTCTCGGTCATCCAGTAATTCTCGTGTATGGGCATGCCGTACACTTTCATGGCCCATCTGATGACCTCCGGGTTCAACGGCTCGCCGACGCTGGTGATATACCTCAGGCTTTCCAGGTGAGACTTTTTAACCACGTCGTCCCCGGCTTTCATGAGCATGCGCAGCGCCGTAGGCGCCGTATACCAGACGGTGACCTTGTACTTGTCTATGATCCAGTACCATGCTTCGGCAGAAAACCTGCCGGCATAGACCACCTGGGAGGCGCCGTTCAGCCACGGGCCGAAAATACCATAGGAAGTGCCCGTCACCCATCCGGGATCCGCAGTACACCAGTACACGTCGTCATCCCTCAGGTCCTGCACCCATTTGGTAGTAATATAGTGCCCGATCATGGCGTTGTGGACGTGCACCACGCCCTTGGACTTGCCCGTCGTGCCCGATGTGTAGTGCATGATGACCGGATCTTCCAGGTCACACCACTCACACTCAAAATCTTCGGAGGCGTATATCATTTCGGCATCGTAGCTCAGGTCCCCGGGCTCCAGGATATAGTTCCGGGGTATGTTACAGAGGACAATGCTCTTGACCGACGGTATCTCCTTTCTGATCGGGTCTATTCCCAGGCGTTTCATATCGGGCGTTGTGATGACCATACATGCTTCTGCATCATTGATCCTGTCACGTACGGCCTCAGCCCTGAACCCTCCGAACAGCGGAGCGAAGATGGCACCCAGCTTAGCTATCGAGATGGCGCTCGCATACAGCTCGGGGATCCTGGGCAGGTAAACAAAAACCCGGTCGCCTTTTTTGACTCCGGCCTTCCGCAGCACGTTCGCGAACTTATCAGTTCGAATTTTTAATTCCTGGAAAGTGTACTTACGGTCGTTGCCATCGGCACCCTCCCAGTATAAGGCCACTTTATTCTTGCGCCAGGACTTCGCATGCCTGTCAATGGCCTCATAGGCAATGTTGACCTTCCCGGTCTTGTACCAGTCAAAGTCTTTTTTCACGTCTTCGAAGCAAAAGCCGTTGCCGCATACTTCGTCGTACGTGACGTTACTTTCGCCGATCATTTCGACGATCTCTATGCCGTTCTCAGTCTTCGCATGCCAGTTTTTACCATGCCTGGCGTGCGGTATGTGTTTCACATGATCCAGCGTCGTGTCGATAGCTAGCCCTCCTGGCCAGTTTACAAACAATAATAATCAATCGTGATAAATAAAGATTGCGATTGTTAACGATTAATTATTGATTATTTTCGGGTAATTGAACGAAAGAAACTCCAAAAAACATTTAATAAACAAAAATAGATCCGGGCTCTTTGCCGGGCAACCGCCTGCCCCTATCCAACCCCAAATTTTATAACGGTATATGTAGCTTATGTTACTACAATTAAGGTGAAATAATGCAATTATTACTCATACATTCCGATTTTATCGAATATGAGGTCAAGAAGAGTACCCCGGTCGCCGAGCAGATCACCGACGACCTGAAGTCAGGCAGAATGGAGGACGCGCTGACTGCATTTGTCGCCGTGGAAAAGACCGACGAGGCGAACACGCAAGACGCGGTCAACAAGGCGGTAGACTCCATAGTCAAAGTGGCCGGCCAGGTAAAGGCAAGCCGCATCATGCTATATCCTTACGCTCATTTAAGCTCCAATCTTTCTTCGCCGAAAGTCGCAGTAGAAGTATTGCAGGCGCTCGAGACCGCCCTAAAGGCAAAAGAGTTCGAGGTTAAACGTGCGCCGTTCGGGTGGTACAAGGCCTTCACCATCAAGTGCAAGGGACATCCGCTGTCAGAATTATCACGCTCCATCAAGCCGGAAGGCACGGCTGAAGCTATGTCCATCTGCGCGGGCGACAAGCCCGAGGTCATTTCCGAAGCGCTCAAGAACGAAGAGAAGCTTAAGAGTTATTTTTACGTCATGGACGTCGACGGCGAACTAAAAGACCCGAAGTCATTCAACTATGAGGGCCGTGACAAGCTGAAGGCGTTCGTAGACTATGAGTTATCCAAGGCACGGGCAGTCGACCGGGTACCGCCCCACGTCGAGCTCATGAGGCGTCTGGAGATCGCCGACTACGAGCCGGGCAGCGATCCCGGAAATATGCGATTCTACCCGAAAGGGCGCATGATCAAGAATCTACTTGAGAACTACGTACTCCTGGAAGCCGCAAAGAAGGGCGCCATGGAAGTCGAGACTCCCATCATGTACGACATGGAGCACCCGACGCTGAAAAAATACCTGGACAGGTTCCCGGCGCGGCAATACACCGTCATCGCGGACAAGAAAAACTTATTCTTACGCTTTGCGGCATGCTTCGGGCAGTTCCTGATGAGCCACGACATGACCATCAGCTACAAGAATTTACCATTAAAAATGATCGAGCTGACCCGGTACTCGTTCCGAAAAGAACAACGCGGCGAGTTAGTCGGGCTGCGCAGGCTCAGGGCCTTCACCATGCCGGATATGCACACGCTGTGCTCGGACATGAACGGCGCCATCAGCGAGTTCAGGGACCAGTACGAGATGAGCATTAACACCCTGAACAACATGGGCATCAACCTGAAGGACTACGAGGTCGCCATACGCTTTACCAGGGATTTCTACGAGAAGAACACCGATTTCATCAGAGGCCTGATGAAGCGCGCAGACAAGCCTGTAGTCGTCGAAATGTGGGACCAGCGCATATTCTATTTCGAGCTGAAGTTCGAGTTTAACTTCATCGACTCGCTGAACAAGGCGAGCGCTCTAGCTACCGTACAGATCGACGTGGAGAACGCCGAGCGGTACGACATCACCTACGTAGACCAGGACGGCACCAAGAAGTATCCCACGATATTACACTGCTCGCCCTCTGGCGCCATCGAGCGCTGCATTTATGCTCTACTCGAGAAGGAGTTCATGGAAAGCGAAAAGGGCAAAGTGCCCATGCTGCCCGTGTGGCTGTCGCCCACCCAGGTAAGGATCATCGCGTTAAGCGAGCGCCACATCGATTACTGCCGTGAATTGGCCAAACAGCTTAGGAACGTCCGTGTGGACATCGACGACAGGGAAGAGACCGTCAGCAAAAAGGTAAGGGACGCCGCCAAAGAATGGGTACCATACGTGGTCACCATCGGCGACGCCGAGATGAACTCGAATAAATTCCCTGTGGTAGTCAGGTCGGAGTCACTGCCTAACAAGCCCACCAAGATAGAGATGAGCGTCACAGAACTGGCACTACGCATCGCCGACGAGATCGACGACCTGCCGTACAGGCCGCTGCCCATAGCGGAAAGTCTCGCGAAGCGCCCCAAGTTCGTCGGCAGCATCTAAAGACAAGCCTCTAATAAGCGGACCATTGGCAAAACAAGGCATTTTCGCCAATGCTTCGCTTTTTAACCTTTTTTTAAGCCTTTTCATACGATTATGCTCAAAATCTTTATTATAGGGAACCAACGGCTATTTTATTTGGTAACGTTTATAAATATAAGAGTTTAATCTTCGTTTATGACCTCATGCTCCTGAAGCATCTCACGGACTATCGAGAGGCTTCACAAAACATGGGGTTGTCTGTCGCGCCTTTCTATTATCCAATAGAAAGAACGTAGTAAAACCTGTGTAGCAAAATAGTGTGGGTTTGAGGAAGGATGGAATAACCCCGGGCTGGAAAGCGAAACTGTGCCGCCTCTCCGGCCCGGAACCCTAATTCCTTGAAGATAATTGGGCATTCCCTTTTCTGTATTTTTTTATTATATTTTGATCATCTATAACAGCCTGGATGATCTTAGCGAGTTTAGGCTTGACGTTCCCGGATAAATTTTCAAAATGATTAAATAATTGTTTATATTTTTTTGTAATGTGACATATCACGTCACATAATTATTAAATAGCTTTAAAGCAATACTTTGCTCAATAGATGTGTTACATGAGATGTAACATGTATCGATTTTAAACAAGAAGGTTTTCTGATGTACGCGCCGGAGTGGATGTTCGAAAAGGCCAAGGTCATAGCCGGCGAGATCGTGAACGCACCGGACAGGGGTACCGTCATCCAGGCCTATCGTGGCAAGATGGAAATAACTCAAGAGGAGTTGAGCCACATCATGCGGCTGAGGCGGGAGACGATATCGAGGATCGAGCACTGCAAGGTGACGCCGACCCTCACGTTCATACACACATTCTCGGGAATAGCGACATTAATGGAAGCCGTCAAATCATACCGATCGATGAACCGGGCCGTAGAGTATTTGTATTTTATTCGCATAGGGGCGGAGCTCGGGGTGCCCCACGAAAACGTCCTGTCTATAGTAGATATGGCAGTAAAAAACTATGAAAAGAAACGCAAGAAGGCCATCCGCTTTCTGGAGAGATGATCATGTCGTCAAAGACCAAAGCAGTATCAAGAGAAGTTGCAAGGCCGTCGAACAGGCTTGTCGTCTGGCTGGAAGACGTCAGAAACTCCGATATCCCCATAGTCGGTGGTAAGGGCGCGAGCCTGGGAGAAATGATCAACGCAGAATTACCGGTCCCACGCGGGTTCGTGGTCACGGCGCAGGCATTCAGGGAATTCCTCGAGAAGACAGGCGTCATGAACGAGCTGTTCGAGGGGCTCAAGGTGGACGTAGACGATGCCAAAGCGTTAAACAGGGCGGAAGATGTCGCCAAAAAGCTCGTGAGAGATCACCCGATGCCCGGGGACATTGAAAAGGCCATTCGTGATTATTATGTCACGCTGTGCAAGCGGGAAGGCGAAGAAATATACGTGGCCGTAAGGTCAAGCGCTACGGCCGAAGACCTGCCCGAGGCCAGCTTTGCGGGCCAGCAGGAGACATACCTGAACGTCAGGGGAGCCGACGACCTGGTCAAGTCCGTCCAGGGATGCTGGGCATCGCTCTACGGCGCCAGGGCTATTTATTATCGTGTGAAGCAGAACTTCCCCCACGAGTTAGTCAACATCGCCGTGGTCGTGCAAAAGATGGTCGACGCCGACGAAGCCGGAGTCCTGTTCACGTCGCACCCCACGACGGGCGACGACATTACCATCATCGAGGCTGCCTGGGGACTGGGCGAATCCGTCGTATCCGGGGCAGTATCGCCGGACACGTACATCATCAACAACAAAAACATGGATATCCAGCAGAAAAAGATCGCCACAAAGCAGACCATGATCATCCGGGACAAGAAGACCCGAAAAAGTAAGCAACTGGACGTGCCCGAGAACAAGAAGAACATCCAGGTGCTGCCGGACGACATCATCATTAAGCTGACACAGCTGGGCCAGATCGTCAAAGACCATTACGGAAAGCCCCAGGATATCGAGTGGGCCGTCAAGGACAACGAGCTATATCTACTACAGTCCCGCCCGATCACTACCATACAGAAGCGCGAGGTAAAAGGCGGAATGGCCTCGGGCGAGATCATATTAGAAGGGCTGGGCGCCTCGCCGGGCGTCGTCAGCGGCCACGTAAAGATCGTACACAGCAGGGACGAGCTGGATAAAGTGCTCGAGGGCGACATCTTAGTTACAAAGATGACCGAGCCGGACATGGTTCCGGCCATGAAGCGCTCCGCGGCCATCGTTACCGATGAAGGCGGCATGACATGCCACGCGGCCATCGTGTCCCGTGAGCTCGGCACTCCCGCGGTCGTCGGCACCAGAGAAGCGACGAAGACGCTACAGGACGGCCAGGTCATCACCGTGGACGGAGAGAAGGGCCACGTGCTCCTGGGCGCTCTCAAGATAGCGGAAAAGCCGGCTGAAGAGTCGAAGGTTGCCACCATCGCCGTGACCAAGCCGATCACCGCGACCGAAGTCAAGGTCAACGTCTCCATACCAGAGGCGGCGGAACGGGCAAAGGCTACAATGGCCGACGGCGTGGGCCTGCTCAGGATAGAGCACATGATCCTGGGCCTGAACACGCACCCCCAGGTCTACATCAAGACCGGCCGCTCGGACGAATACGTCGGAGAATTAGTCAAAGGCATTCGCACAGTAGCCGAAGCATTCTACCCGCGGCCCGTATGGGTAAGGACGCTGGACTCCCCGACGGACGAGTTCCGTGCCATGAAGGGCGGCGAGAACGAGCCGCACGAGCATAACCCCATGCTGGGCATGCGCGGCATACGCCGTGATCTCCGGGAAACGGAGCACTTCAAGCTCGAAATGGCGGCATTCAAGAAGCTCTTCGAGCTCGGCTACGATAATATCGGCATCATGCTCCCGCTTGTTCAACACCCGAGCGAGCTGAAAAGAGCAAAGGAGCTAATGCGTGAATGCGGCATCGACCTGGAAAAAGTCGACGTCGGTATCATGGTAGAGATACCCGCTTCCGCCCTGATCATCGATGACTTTATAAAGGAAGGATTAGACTTTGTATCGTTCGGCACCAACGACCTGACACAGTACACGCTTGCCGTGGACCGCAACAACGAGCTTGTGGCGGACCTGTATAACGAGCTGCACCCTGCCGTGCTAAAGTTGATCGAGTACGTCATTGAGCGGTGCGGTAAGGCGGGCGTCGTCACGTCCATATGTGGCCAGGCGGGCAGCAGGCCCGAAGTGGCGAGAAAACTTGTCGCCATGGGCATTACCAGCATTTCGGCTAACATCGATGCGGTCGAAGCTGTCAGGGAGATGGTCGCCAGGACAGAGCATGAGATCATCCTGGACGCGGCCAGGAAGCGAGTGGTGTAGATCGTGAGGGAAAAAGGGGTCGACGAAAATATCATCATCGAAGAGCTGGACGATGCCGGGAAAAAAAACGTCCCTTATGGGCGAGTTCTCAGCTCGATGTGTACGACCCCTCACCCTATAGCGATAAAAGCTTACAAGGACTTTATCGTCTCTAACCTCGGGGACCCCAAGCTGTTTCCGGGGACCGCCTCGCTCGAGCGTGCCTCCATAGGCATGCTGGGCGAGCTTTTACATTTACCTTCTGCCGTCGGCTATATCTCTACCGGCGGCACCGAGAGCAACATTCAGGCGCTGCGCACCGCCAGGCAACTTAAAAAGGCCGACTCCGATAAGGCAAATATCGTCCTTCCGGATTCTGCGCACTATTCTTTTGATAAGGCGGCCCAACTACTGGGTGTCAAACTAAAAAGGGCTCCTCTGGACGACGAGCTCAAAGTCGACGTCGATGCCATGGCCGAACTCGTAGACCGCAATACCATCGCTTTAATAGGTATCGCGGGGTCGACGGAGTTCGGGCAGGTAGACCCTTTACCCGAAATTAGTAAGCTTGCGGTGGATGAAAATCTATACTTACACGTGGATGCAGCCTTCGGCGGCTTTGTTATACCGTTCCTTGAAGATCCTTCCCGATACAAATTCGACTTCGAGCTGCCCGGCGTCATGTCCATCGCTATAGACCCCCATAAGATGGGCTTGAGTACCATACCTGCCGGCGGTTTGTTATACAGGGACGAGGGCCACATGAAGCTGCTGGAGATCAACGCCCAGTATCTTACTTCCCAGGTCCAGACCTCGCTGGCCGGCACCAGGAGCGGCGCATCCGCGGCTGCGACCTACGCCGTCATGCGGCACCTGGGCATGGAAGGGTACAGGCAGATCGTATCAACGTGCATGGACAATACTTTTTATCTTTTTAATGAGCTGAAAGGGCTCGGGCTGGAGCCGGTCATAAAGCCGGTGCTTAACATCGTTACCTTTAAGGTATCGGGCGCCCAAACCGTTAGAAAACGGCTCTGTGACATGAACTGGTATGTTTCTACGACCTCGAGGCCGGAGTCGCTCCGCATGGTCGTCATGCCGCATGTGACGAAAAACGTGATCGAGTCTTACGTGGCAGACTTAAAGAAAATTTTGGATGTGGTGTGATGCTGAAGAACTTAAGGGAGACAATGAAAAATGCGCCGATAGTAAAGCGAGGGGTTTACAACTATTTTATTCATCCGATCTCGGACGGCGTGCCCGTGGTAAGGCCCGAGCTGCTGCGCGAGGTCATCGCATGCATGGTCAAGAACGCCAACCTGGACGTCGATAAGATCGTCACCATCGAGGCCATGGGGCTGCCGCTGGGCGCAGCGCTGTCGACCATCACCGACCTTCCATTCATCATCATCAGAAAAAGAAAGTACGAGCTTCCCGGCGAGATCGCCGTCCACCAGACCACAGGCTACTCCAAGGGCGAGCTATATCTGAACGGCATCACAAAAGGCGACCGCGTCCTTATCATCGACGACGTCATCAGCACTGGCGGCACGATGAAAGCCGTCATCAAGGCCCTTGAGCTGGCAGGCGCCACCATCGAGGACATCATCGTAGTCATAGAAAGAGGAGAAGGCAAGCAGATGATCCAGGACATGGGCTATAATGTCCAGACAATGATCAAGATCGACGTCGACGAGAACGGCGTTAAAATATTAGGATGCATAGACGGCGAATGCTAGGCCGCGCTTTTATCGGCGCATACTGCTTTTTTTCTTTTACCTTAAAAGGTAGTTTTAAAAGACTTCAATAATATATTATCATTGTAAGATCATCATGAGTAAGCTGAAACCTCTTTCCATCGGCCATTTATCGACAGTGTACCATACTTCTTTTATCCTGGAGGGCACGGACTGGCTGAAAAAGGCCGGCATCGACGCGACGTGGAAGCTGTTCGCTTCGGGCCCGGACATCGTCAGGGCGTTCGAGAATAAGGAGATCGACCTGGGCTACATCGGACTGCCGCCTGTCATCGTCGGCATCGCCAGGGGTATACCGTTCAAATGTATCGCCGGAGGCCATGTGGAGGGCACGGTCATGATCGCCCAAAAAGAGTACGATGGGGTGGCGGAACTTTGCGACGTGGACGCTGTGCTACGGCAGTTCGAGGGTAAGGCAATAGGCACACCACCTAAGGGCTCTATCCACGACGTCATAGCCCGTGAGCTCATCGATAAGATCGGGCTCGACATCGATGTAAAGAATTATCCGTGGGCGGACTTCGTGCTGGATGCGCTGGTGGACAACGAGATCCCCGCAGCAGCGGGCACGCCGCCGCTGGCCGTCGCAGCAAAGCGATTCTGCGGCGCAAAGATCATCATACCGCCGCACAGGCTCTGGCCTAATAACCCGAGCTACGGCATCGTCGTGCGCAACGAGTTCATGGAGTTCGAAGAGACTATTCTTACGTTCCTGAAGCTACACGAGAAGGCGAGCAACTTCATCAGGAAACAGCCCGAAGAAGCGGCCGAAATAGTCTCAAAGCTCACTGAAATAGTCGATAAGGAGTTCGTGCTGGAAGCGTATAAAATATCTCCGAAATATTGCAGCGCTCTTTCTCCTGAGTATGTGGCTTCGACCATGGGCTTCGTTAAAGTGCTCAAGCAGCTGGGCTACATATCGCGTATCGTTGGCGAAGATGAGATATTCGATCATCGATTCATCAAAAAAGTTCACCCCGAAAAGCCGCATTATGATATAATGTAATAGTATCAAGTGTTAGATAGACTATACCTCTAAGGCCAAGGAAGGCTGGCGATATTGCCCTTTTCCCGCATGTGATAGGCGGCTAAAAGTTTATCACGTTTAACAAATGTTAAATAAACCATAATCATAACTATGTGGAGTTGAAGAGGGATTTTCATGGATGAGCACGTTATAGAAGGCCTCGGAAAGGCACGTATCGTCGTCAGGGATGGAAAGGTGGCCGAGGTCGGCGAGCCTCAGATAACCTATTGCCCGATATTTGACAAGCACAGGGGCATCAAGAAGATCGATAAAGACGTTATCGCTAAAAACATACAATTCCGGATAGACGATTTCGGCATGTGTACCCCAAAACGGGCACTTGCGATGAAAGACTTCTTGTCATTCGGCGTGTCCGAAATAATCTGTACTGCTGTCAAGCAGGGCAGGGTGGACGCCGCCGTACTAGTATGCGAAGGCTGCGGCACTGTCATCGTGACAGACGCTGAAATGGTGCAGGGCATAGGCGGCAGGGTATCAGGCCTCGTGAGTACCACACCGATACCGGAACTGATCGCGCGGGTAAGCAGCAAGAATGTACTTGACCCGAAGACGGCCCGCATAGACCAGGTCGCCGGAGTAAAAAAAGCCATAGACATGGGCTATAAAAACATCGCCGTATCCATTATCAATGGCACTGTCGCTGCACAGATGAAACAATTAGAGAAAGAGCACCCCGGCGTCAACGTGTATACCCTGGTAGTCCACGTCACGGGTATGTCGAAGGATGAGGCGGCCCTTGTATTCCGGAACGCGGACATCGCGACCGCTTGTGCCTCGAAATATATCCGGGAACAGGGGGAAATAAATGCCATATTCAAGGTGGGGGACTCGGTGCCTATTTACGCTATTACGCCCCGCGGTAAACTACTGGTCGAAGAGAGAATAAAGTTCATGGGCAAGCCTCTTGTCCCAAAGCCTGATGCTAAGCAGCCGGACCCGCTGCTTTAACCTTTTTTATTAAGTCTCTGTTTTTTCATATTGCCCCTGTATACTTACTGTAATAATCCTATGATACTCTTTCTTAAAGGGTTACTAACTAATGCTCTAATTTGTACTCTATTGGTTAAATAGTGTTATTAATTGGTCAATAACAGCAATCAAGCACAATATTATAGTTAATACTAGATTTACTGTTGTAATAGATTACATTTAGGATTTATATGCTCGATTTAGAAAGTATTTATAATATACTGATAACTGTACTTTTACTAGCATAGGAGGAGTAAGCAATTAAAAAACGTATATTATTAGTCGCTGCAGTGTGCATCGTGCTACTGGCCAGCGTATTGTTGGTTAATGCGAGCATACCAGCGGTTAAGCCCTCGGTGGATTACACCGCCGGTACTTACATCGTTGTTTTCAACGATAACCAGAACCTCGCAAGCGCCTTAGATGACCAGGTGGCGACTTTCGCAGAAGATAATAATGCGTCGGTCAAATATACCTACGACCTCATCAACGGAATGGCTATCACAGTCCCGACGGCAGACGCAGCTGCAAAGCTGAGTTCGCTGAAGGGAGTCAAATACATAGAGAAAAACGTAGTATTCCACACGACCCTTGACCAGGCGGCACCCATCATCGGCGCCCCCCAGGTCTGGGACCTTGGATTTACCGGCAAGGGCATCAAGGTAGCCCTGGTCGATACAGGCATTGACGGCACCCACCCTGACCTAAAGGGCAGGATCGTCGAATTCAAGGACTTCGTAAACGGTAAGACCGTAGCATACGATGATTACGGCCACGGCACTCACTGTGCGGGCATCATCGGCGGCAACGGTAATGCCTCCAGTGGTAAATACAAGGGCATAGCGCCTGAAGTGTCATACATCGGCGTCAAGGTCCTTGACAGCAGCGGCTCGGGCAGCCTCGACAACATCGTCGCAGGCCTCAACTATGCCGCCAAGAGCGATGCCAGGATCATATCCATGTCCCTCGGCTCGACCTCCCACACGCAATCCATGGACGACGCAGTCACGAACGCAGTAAAGGCTGGTAAAGTCGTCGTGGTCGCAGCCGGTAACAGCGGGCCAAACGCTAATACGATATGCTGCCCCGCAGACTGTCCCGATGCATTAACCATCGGCGCCACTGACAAGAGCGATGTAATCGCATCGTTCAGCTCCAGGGGACCCAACAGGGACGGTACCGTTAAGCCGGACGTCAGCGCTCCCGGTAAGGACATAGTGTCCTGCAGGGCGACGGGTACCAACGATGGTAAGGCCATCGATACGTACTACCTGTCCATGAGCGGAACATCCATGGCTACACCCATGGTCTCAGGCGCGATCGCGGACTTGCTGCAAAAGCAGCCCAACCTTACGCCGGCCCAGGTAAAGAGTATCATGGAAAAGACCGCTAAGGCTCTAGGATCAGGCGTGCCGAATAACAACTACGGCTACGGCAGGATCAGTATCATAAACGCCATCAACTATCTGGATGGTAAGTATACTCCGCCGACGACCTCGCCGACCCCGACACCATCTGTGTCGCCGAAGCCGACCGTGTCCCCGAAGCCTACTGTGTCGCCAAGGCCAACGCCGACACCTACGCCGAACCCGGGCAACCCCGGATACCCGTACCCTGGATATCCATATCCTGGCTACCCGTACCCTGGCTACCCAAATCCGGGACACCACAACCCGGGCTATCCGTATCCCAGCTTCCCGTATCCAATATACCCCTATCCCGGATACCCGTACCCTGGATACGCTCAGCCGAGTGAGTAAATAAATTATCAGACCAATGTTTCAGGCTGCAAAACGGCCTGAAACGTCTATTTTTTCATCGTTAATTCTACGGATGTATACGCGCAATCTCTGTTAAATCGACAGGTCAGGCTTTTTTCAATACCGGCTTATGCTCTATAGCGTGATGAAAAATGGAAAAAGACCCTGTATGCCGGATGAACGTTGACACGGAGCACCCAAAGGCTGTAGAAAATTTTAATGGTAAAACCTATTATTTTTGCAGCAACAAGTGCAAAGCCACATTCGATAAAAACAGAGACAGGTTCGCAGAGAAGCCGTGAGCGAGCCGCGGTGCGTACGGCGGCCCGTCTGGCTTTGTTTCCTTTTGAATGAAATAGGAGGTATAATTGAGTCGTCCGGTTTAGCGGCGGTACATCCTATATTCTATAGTTTTCTTTAAAAATCGTGAGGTCGTTATCCTCCTGCCACCCCCGGGTCATTCAGCCCATAGAGGCTCTGTCGGGCGTCCTTGAAATAAAAACGCTCCTGGAGGATCTTCTCGTCCCGCAGCCGGTTCAGCGCATAGCGCACGGTCCTGGGCGGGAGGTAAGTTCGCTTTATAATGTCCTTCTGTGTAAGCAAGCCGCTGGACTCCAGCACCTTGTACACCAGTTTTGCCGAAGGCGGCAAGTGTTCTATCTTCGGTACTTCGAATTCTAGTTGAGTGCCATTAAAGGCAAAAACGATCCCTCATGGTATTTCTCCAAAACAATGAATGCACTTAACAATAGTTAAATCTTTTGGTACGAATAAAACAATTGTTAACAAGATATACCCGGTATTTAGAGGCCGTATTGCTTGAATAACCTGAAGCCATATCCTTGTTTTCATATCCTGCGGGTATTTTCATATACGAAGGAGGCGTTCGGCGTTACCGTGCGCTATTTTCTCTTTATCGTCCTCGCTCACCGGGAGATGGTCCAGGAAGGCCCGTGCCTGCGCCATGGACCCGTACGGGTAATCGGCCGAGAACATGATACGTTCGGCGCCGACCTCGAGGAACAGGTCGAGGAACGTCGGAATGAAATTGAAACCGCTAAACGTGTAATTAACATTCTCCCTCAGGTAAGCGCCGGCTGACCTGTCCAGCTTTGTCGCTTCCCTGGTCAATATTCTATCGATGCGAGGCAGCATGAACGGAAGCGCCTCGCCCATGTGGCCGATAATGACCTGCAGTTTCGGGAACCGGTCGAATACTCCGCCTGCGATCAAACGCAAGACGTGGACCGCTGTCTCGATGTGCCATCCCCAGCCGGCCCTTGCCAGCAGCGGCGTCACATCCCCAAAGCCTGAATAATAGGCGTCGACCACGGGCTGAGGAGGCATCGTGGGATGAATATAGATCGGTACTTTGAGCGCTTCAGCCCTTTCTAGCATAGGCCGGAATAATTTATCGTCCAGATAGCGGCCTCGAGTGTGGCCGTTGACATACCCTGCTACGAAGCCATGTTCCTTAACCATTCTCTCCAGTTCATCGGCGGCAGCGTCGGGAGCAGCGGTCGGCAGTACGACGAAACCGGCAAAACGGTCCGGATGACGCCGTATGGCGTCTGCAAGATAATCATTCGTTTTTCTGGCGAGGTCCACAGCCGCGTTCGCGTCGAGCTGCTGCACGCCCGGGTATGTAAGAGATAGCACCTGTACATCGATCCCTGCGGCGTCCATCTCAGCGATCCTGCCATCGCCTATGTCCAGTAACATTTTAGGCAGGTCCATAGTGCCGAAATGGCCCGGAGTTTCCTTCATCTCCTTGCCCGGCCCCTCCAAAAATGCCGGGGTAGCATAGTGCTCCTCAAGGGTGATCGTGCGCATCATATCTCCATCGTTGACTCTGGTTTCCGTATTTATAGGCACTATCCCATTTTTCGGTAATTTACCTTAATATCGTGTAAACGAGTTATGCCTTGAATTTTCCACACTTCCGTTCGCTCTTTATCACATCTAGCCATAGCTTTTCTTATCATGGAATATGTAACGACTTAACAGCGTTAAATTTAAATAGAAAGCTCATAACAATTGTTTATTATAAGGAGTTTAGATGAAGCCTCCATGCGAATTAATAGTTTGGTATGTAATTCCTACCATAAGGGCTGAGCTGGCTAAGGAGATGATCAAGCTGGGCTTATCCCAGAAAGAAGTCTCCGAAAGGCTCGGTATCACTCAGTCCGCAGTGTCCCAGTACATGAAAGACAAGCGCGGCAAGGGCATACCGGTAAACAAGCAGGTGCGAAAGGCTATCAAGACACTGGCAAAGGATATTGTATCGGGTAACACGGCTAAAGACGTAATACCGGGTATCTGCGCCGTCTGCGCCATCGTAAAGTCCAGTGGCTCATTGTGCGAATTGCACCGGCAAGAGGACACGAAACTCGAGGGCTGTGACGTCTGCATGAGCAATTGTAACATGTAGGCCGGCCGCCCTTACTAACAGGTGCCGCTTAAGCGATAACATGCGGCTGCGTTTTATTACGGCGGTTTTCGTCTATGATTTTAAATACACATATCAAAAGCTATCTATCTAATCGACTATGAAATCAGAGTGACCGATCTATGAAAAAGATCTATTTAGACAATAGTGCCACAACCCGGGTCAGCAACGAAGTCCTGGAAGCCATGCTGCCTTACTTTACTGAGTCCTACGGCAATCCTTCCAGCCTGCATACCATGGGCCAGGAGGCTAACGTTGCAGTGCAGCACGCCCGCGAGCAGGTCGCAAAGGCCATCGGCGCGGATGCAGGAGAGATCATTTTTACCTCATGCGGTACCGAGGCCGATAACCTTGCGCTGATCGGTACGGCCTATGCGAATAAAAAGAAAGGCAATCACATTATTACCTCCAGCGTCGAGCATCCCGCTATTTTGAGGACGTGCGAGTTCCTGGAGAAAGAAGGCTTTAAAGTTACGTACCTGCCCGTAGACCAGTACGGCATGGTCAGCACGAAGGACGTCGAGGCTGCCATCATGCCGGAAACGACGCTGATCAGCGTCATGATGGTGAATAACGAGATCGGCACGATACAGCCCTACAGGGAGATCGGCCACATAGCAAAAGAGCATCACGTTTTATTCCACACTGACGCGGTACAGGGCATCGGTAAATTGCCGGTAGACGTAAAAAGCGATAACATCGATATGCTGTCGCTGGCAGGACACAAGATCCACGCGCCCAAGGGCGTGGGAGCGCTGTACGTGAAGAAGGGCACCCGGATACAGGCGCTCATCCATGGCGGCGGCCAGGAGCGCAACATGAAGAGCGGCACCGAGAACGTGCCCGGCGTCGTGGGCCTGGGACAGGCGTGCGAGGAAGCCGTTAAGGGCCTGGAAAAGAATGCGGCGCACATGACGCGCCTAAGAGATAAGCTCATAGACGGCATATTAAAACTAGACCACGTCAGGCTGAACGGCCATCGTACGATCCGGTCGCCGAACAACGTAAATGTCAGCTTCAGCTTCATCGAAGGCGAATCGCTGCTGCTGTTCCTGGACATGGCGGGGATCGAGGCATCGACCGGCTCTGCATGTTCGTCCAAGAACCTGAAAGCGTCGCACGTGCTGCTGGCATGCGGCATGGCCCCCGAAGAGGCACACGGCTCGCTTCGCCTGACCAACTGTAAGTACAATACCGAAGAAGAGATCGACTATGTGCTTGAGACGCTCCCGGGCGTCGTGGACAGGCTCAGGGCGATGTCGCCATTATATAAGAAAGCAGTAACAGAAAAAGTAAAGTGAGTGATTAACATGATGTATTCTCCCAAAGTGATGCAGCACTTCTCTAATCCCCAGAACGTCGGCGAAATACCCGATGCCGACGGCGTGGGCGAAGTAGGTAACCCCGTATGCGGGGACCTGATGACCATTTACATAAAAGTCAAGGATGACATTATCACTGATATAAAATTCAAGACATTCGGCTGCGCCGCGGCCATCGCGACCAGCAGCATCATAACGACCATGGCCAAGGGCATGACGCTTGAGAATGCCGTAAAAATATCCCGTAACGACGTCGCAAAAGAGCTGGGCGGATTACCACCCCAGAAGCTGCACTGCTCTAACTTAGCGGCCGACGCGCTCCAGCTGGCGGTCGAGAACTATCACCGCAAGCTGCAGGGACTGCCCCCGCGGATGGGCGTGACCGAGGGAGAGGAAGAACATGAGCATGAAGGCGAAGAAGGCGGCTCCTGTTCACCGGACCAAAAACCGGTTCAGTTAAAATAAAAAAATTTTCTTTTCTAACGTTGTTTAAACTACAAGCTCTTCCTTAGGGAACCTTGCCTTCGGCATCGGCTTATCCGCCGGATAGCCCAATGGCACGATCAAGGTCGGTATGAGTGTCTTTGGAAGCCCGAGTGCCTTCGAAAAGCCAGCCACGTCGAATCCCTGCATGGGGCATGAGTCTACGCCCAACGATTTTGCCGCATAAATAGCTGTTAAAGCAGCCATGAACGTGTGATATTGTGCTTCAGTTACCCTATATTCCGGGGTCATGTTCTTGATGAAACCGCCTATGAAGCCTTCCATTCCCTTAACGTTCTCCTCGGGGACGCCGGCGGCTTTCATGCCCTTGACCAGCATGGCCGCATGGGTCTCAAAGTCGGTGTTCGCGCAAAACACTAACAGATGTGAGCAGGTCTTTATTTGTGCCTGGTCCATGGCAAGAGGCGAGAGCTTTTCCTTCGTCGCTTGATCTGCGACCACTTTCACTTTCCATGGCTGCAGGTTTATGGCAGAGGGCGTATAGCGTGTCATGTCGAGAATTGCGTTTAGCTTATCTGTGCCAATGTCGCGACCATCGAATTTCTTCGTCGCATAGCGTTCCATCAATATTTGCTTGAAATCCATGAGTATAACTCCCTTATTCTTATATCCTAAGGCTCAACCGGGCGTTAAATAGTTGGTGGAGCCTATCAGGAATAGCCGCATGGCGTGCTTTTAATCGCTCACCTTTAGGACGATCTTTCCCCTGACGTGCCCCGACTGGCTCAGCTCATGGGCCTTCGCGGCGTCATTCAGCGGCATGACCGTGCTGACAACGGGCTTTACTTTCCCTTCGTCGATCAGCTTTCCGATCTGCCAGAGCTCGTTCCCGTCGGGATGTGCCATAAAGTTCACCGCCTTTACGCCGTATTTCGCCGCTTCTTCAGACGACGATATGCCGACGGTCGAGATCAGCATCCCACCTTTCTTTAGCACTTTCCAGGAGCGTTTCTGCGTGTCGCCGCCAATGAGGTCTAACACGACGTCGACATCATGGACGACGTCCTCAAACTTTGTTGTATGATAATCGATCACCTCATCGGCGCCGAGTTCCTTCAGGAACTGGGCATTCTTTGCCGAAGCCGTGCCGATGACCTTAGCGCCCTTCCATTTAGCCAGCTGGACGGCCAGATGGCCTACGCCGCCGGAGGCCCCGTGTATCAGCACACTCTGGCCGGGAGATAAGTGAGCAGTATCAAAGAGCGATTGCCGTGCGACCATTGACACCAGCGGAAGCGCTGCTGCCCGGATAAAGTCGATTGATTTTGGCTTCGGGGCCAGGCCTGAAGCTTTTACCGCAGCATATTCTGCATATCCGCCGCTGCGGGATTCGATCATGCCAAATACCGCGTCTCCCGGCTTCAGCTCACTGACGTTCGCGCCTACTTCATCGATGATCCCGGATATGTCCACGCCCGGGATCCACGGAAATTGGATAGGAAACATTCCTTTAGCCATACCCGAGCGTATTTTCCAGTCTATGGGATTTACGCCTGCCGCTCGCACGTGGACCAGCACTTCTCCCGATGAGACCTTAGGCCGGGGTACATCTTCAAAAACCAACACTTCGGGGCGGCCATAATCCTGCACGACTATCGCTTTCATTGTCGTTGCCCTGCTTTCTGTTTCTGTCTTCATGGATGCCATAATAATACTCTGTCATCGCCATTATGTGCAAATATCGACAAAAACAAATCCCGGCTTTCCAGCATCCGCCCGCCGGGATATTAGAATAAAAAATCGGCTATGGCGGAAATGATAAAAAGTATATGGAAGAGGCGTCTTTACTTCGACGGTTTTTTGATCAGCGCCCGCCCTTCCTCGAAGGTCGCCCCGACCACGCCGCCGAGTCCCAGGTATGAGGCTCCCATCATGACCATCGGCTTGATCTTCGCAGGGTCCGGCTTACCATCGGTCAGGCATTCGTCACTCACGTAAGTCTCGACGATCTCGCCGATAAAGACGTCGTTGTTCGGCAGGTCGACTATTTTAAATACCTTACAGAGCATGTTTACCGGGCATTCCGATATCATGGGAGCCTTTTTTACGCTGCCATAGAAGTTCGAGAATACCCCCGACTTATCGGTGTCCCTTCCGGATACGAGGCCGACGTAGTCCGTCTTCGTGACCATGTCCGAGGATGGTATATTCACGCTGAAATACCCGTTTTCCTTGATACCGGCATTTGTGTAATGGGCTTTGTTTACCGTAATATAGACCATTGGAGGGTTCATGGACATGCCGCCATAGCCACCCAGGGTCAGGTAGTTTTCCTTTCCGTCGACCAGCGCGCCCGCAATGACCGTCGGCGATGGGGATACGGTCATTTTTCCAACCAATACTTTTTGCATGATTTTAGTCATAAGCGCTAAGCCGTATTTATATTTGTGATAATGGCACCTTAACAAACAAAAACTTGCTAAAAAAAAGAACGGGCGAGTCGTCTTTACATCGACGACTTTTCGCCCAGCTCGATGGCCCGCTTCATTTCGGCCTGAAGTGCCGGCGGCAGCCCTGCGATATCGACGTCCAGGAATCCCCTGACAATTAGCGCCGTCGCCGTGTCCGCATCGACGCCCCTCGCCATGAGGTACTGGATCTCGTCTTCATTTATTTTACCGACCGCCGCTTCGTGGCTCAGGTCGACGCCCTGTACTATGCCTTTCAGCTCGGGCACTGCATAGATAACGCCTTCGTCGTCCAGCAATAGTCCCCTGCATTCTAAGTGCGCTCTCGTGTTCGGCACGTCGCCCTCGATGAGGCCCCTGGAGGCGATGTAGCCGCCCCTGCTGATGGTACGGGCTACAAGTTCGGCCCTGCATCCTTTTGCCTTCAGTATGGCTTTCGAGCCTAAATCGAGGTGCGAGCCTTTCGGCGCCACTACGACCGTATTATACCGTGCCGTGCCGTTCTCGCCTTCCATAAAGGCGCTCGGGTACATCTGCACGTCTCTCACGGGCTTCATGCAGACGTAATTGCTCATGAACACGGCGTTCTTGCCCATGCGGGTACTTGACCTGGGCCTGACCACCAGGTTTTCCGCCCAGTTGTGGATCATGGTGAAGGTGATCTTGGCGTTATCTTTTACGTAGAATTCCGAGATGCCGATGTGTATGCCCTCGGTGACGTGCGTATCGGAAGTACAGCCGCTGATGATGTGGAACTCGCTGCCCTCTT
Organism: uncultured Methanocellaceae archaeon; assembly: GCA_963780625.1. Classification (GTDB taxonomy): domain Archaea; phylum Halobacteriota; class Methanocellia; order Methanocellales; family Methanocellaceae; genus Methanocella. The sequence goes on from CAWACH010000002.1 coordinate 455,505, forward strand.
CGGCGATGATGATATTGTGGACGTTCTGGATCATGCCCTGTCTGCCCATGTACAGGCATGCCTGCAGCGGGAACTCGATCTTGGCGCCCGGTAATGCCCGTAAAAAGTATCCGGCATACTGGTGGCTGGCGCTGTATGCGGTGTACTTGTCCGCGTCCGGCTGCACCAGGTTAAAGAAATAATCCTTGAGCCAGTCGTACTTTTCCAGCGCGTCGTTAATATCCATGACTTCGAGGCCTTCCTGCATGGCCTTCGATATGACCACAGTCTGGTCATGCTGGAAGAATGAGCCCGAGCGTTCGGCTTCCGTAGAATCCATACCGATAGTGAGCGCCCTGTCCTTGACGTCCATAGCGAGCTCGTTCAACGTCGTGATGCGCTCCCTGATAGGCACGTCCTTTATGTACTGGTTCAGGTCAATGTCATTGCCGTAGAGCGCTTTCTTATCTTTGGCCGCCTCTGCCTTTCTTTTTATTTCGTCTATTCTTACTTGTTCAAGCATGCCAGGCACTCCCCGTATCCCCTGTGTCTGATGTCTTCCAATAGCTCCGTAGGGTTACCCTGGCAGAGCACTGTGCCTTTCATCATTACGTACGCTTTATCCGCTTTTACATAATCGAGGACGTTGCCGAAGTGTGTGATGATCAATCCCGACTTGGTGCGATGTACGGTCTTTTTGTCCTTTTCCAGCAGCTCGTTAATGGTGCTGCCGACCAGCCCGATATTCACCAGGTCTACGCCGCTGTCGGGCTCGTCCAGTAGGACTAGATCCGGCTGCTGTCCCAGTAATTGTAATAGCTCGGAACGCTTGATCTCGCCTCCGGAGAAGCCCATGTTCACGTCCCTGGATAAAAAGTTCTCGAGGTTAAGCTTTTTTGCCAGCTCGATGACTTCGGCGTCGGACACTTTTTTGTCTTTCAGGTGCTCCATGCTGACCCGGACCATGTCCATGAGCTTGACGCCCCTGAGGACCGGCGGGTGCTGGAACATAATGCCAATGCCGAGTTTGGCCCTTTCGTTCATCGGGGCATCGGTAATGTCCTTGCCCTTGAACATGATCTTGCCCGACTTTACCTTATATTTGGGTACGCCCGCTATGGCGAATAACAGCGATGTCTTGCCCGACCCGTTAGGGCCGAAGAGCGCATGTGTTTCGCCCTCGCCGATAAATATGTTGACATCGTTGAGGATGCGCTTATCGTCGACCTCAACGGTTAAATGTTCAATGTTAAGCATGAATGTCACACCGTAAAATGAGGCAAAATTTGCCTACGTTAATCCAAATTGAATATAACCCAATGTCTAAAAACATTTTGGCTAAGGCCCTTAAAAAATTAAAAATAAAAAAAGAGTGCCGGCCGACTATAATGTCAGCTGGCTGGTCACGTCGACCACGCGGTCGATCTCTTCCTTGGTGATGACGAACGGGGGCACAAACCGAATGACCGTGTCCGAGGCGACGTTGATGAGCACGCCCTTTTCCCGGGCTTTGTCCACGAGCGAGTTGCCTTCCTTGTTCATCTGCACGCCGACCATCATGCCTACTCCGCGGACGTGGTCTACGAAGTCCTGCTTGCAATGGATGGACAGTTCCTTTTTGAGGTACTCGCCCATGTCCCTGGAGCGCTCAAGGAGATGCTCCTCCTCAATGGCGCGTATGGTCGCCAGCGATGCGGCACATCCCAGGGCGTTCCCTCCGAAGGTCGAAGCATGGTCTCCTTTCCTGAACACGCTGGCCACGCCTTCCTGGGCGGCCATGATACCCATAGGGTAGCCGCCCGCGATGGCTTTGGCGACGCACATTATATCCGGCTCCACGCCCGAGTGCTCCTTGGCGAACCACTTACCCGTGCGGCCCATGCCCGTCTGCACCTCGTCGAAGATCAACAATACTCCGGCTTTGTCGCAAATCTCCCTGACTTCCTGGAGATAGCCCTTTGGCGGTATCTGTACGCCTCCCTCTCCTTGTACAGGCTCAAGCACTACGGCTGCGATGTCGCCGTCAAGGGCGCGGCGAATGGCATCCGCGTTCCCGTATGGCACAAACTTCGCGCCCGGCACCAGAGGCTCGAAGGGCATCCTGTATCTGTCCTTGTGTGTAATACTTAATGCTCCCATTGTCCTGCCATGGAAGCAGTGCTCGGCAGCGATAAAGCCCTTTTTACCGGTCATCTTTCTCGCTAATTTCAGCGCCGCTTCTATGGACTCGGTACCCGAGTTAGCGAAGAATATGCGGTCCATTTTAGTGATCTCAGACAGCTTTTCAGCCAGCTCAGGCTGGATGTCAGTATAATACAGATTCGAAGTGTGTATGAGCTTCGCCGCCTGTTCCTGTATGGCCTCGACGACCTTAGGGTGGCAGTGCCCCACACTGTTGACGGCAATGCCCGCCACGCAGTCGATGTACTCTTTGCCGTTCACATCCCATACCAGCGCGCCCTTGCCTTTAGTCAGGACTATGGGCTGGCGCCCGTACGTCTGGACGACGTGCCTGGCGTCTTTCGCTATGGCCTCCTCAGCGGAGAGCTTTACCATTGTTTTAATTTTTGCCATTCTTACTCACTCTTTATTGATAGACCGTTTTTCTCTTTTTCAAGGATAAAAAATAATGGGTAAACGTCGTCTGAAAGTTCGAATAAAGGCCGTGAAAGAGCGGCTACTCGAACTCTATGGTCGCCGGAGGCTTCGGCGTAATGTCGTAGACCACGCGGGCCACCGTCGGTATTTCCGAGGTGATGCGGGACGATATCTTATTCAGCGTCTCCCACGGCAGTTCCATGTGGTTCGCCGTCATGGCGTCCCTGGACTCGACGGCCCTTACGGCGACGATCCAGCCGTGGCACCGGTTATCTCCCTTGACGCCCGTGCCTTTTTCAAGCAACGCTGCCAGGCACTGCCAGGGGTGGTACTTGTGTACCAGCTCTTCTTCGACAATGGCGTTAGCTTCTCTGACGATGGCGACCTTTTCAGGGGTGACCTCGCCGATGACGCGGACAGAAAGCCCGGGCCCCGGGAAGGGCATACGTTCCGAGATCTCCTCGGGGAGCTTCAGCACGCGTGCGACCTCGCGGACCTCATCCTTGTACAGGTCTGCAATAGGCTCCACGATGCCTTTGAAATTCATGATCGAGGGCATTCCGCCCACGTTGTGATGAGATTTAATGCCTCCTTCGGACTCTATGCGGTCAGGGTAAATGGTGCCCTGGATGAGATAATCTACGTCCAGGCCCTTTGCTACCTGCTCGAAGACGCGGATGAACGTCTCGCCGACGGCCTTGCGCTTCTTCTCGGGGTCGGTGACGCCCTTTAGCGCGCTAAAGAACTGCTCGCTGGCGTCCACGATGGTGGGGTTCATGAAGCTGAATATTTCCCTTATGCGGTCGGTCTCGCCTTTCCGCATCATGCCGGTATCAACGTATACTGGCGTCAGGCGGTCGCCCAGCGCCATGTGGGCAAGTATGGCGCAGACACTGCTGTCTACCCCGCCCGATAGCGCTATCAGCGCTTTGCCGTCCTTCACCTTATTGTTAATTTCGACGACGGCGTCCTTTGTAAAAGAATCAACGTCCACTCTGGATCATGCTCCGTGTGTTGGTCAAATTAGGGCATTCAGTATTTATATGTATCTGCGACGCAGGATAAAACAAAAAGGCCGGTGGGCGGGCCTTACTTCAGCTTTTCCGCCAGAGCATCGACGACCGCGGGCCCCCCTTGCTTTATGGTGAGCGAGTCGATGAACGTAAGCTTCTTTTTGTCCAGGGCCGCCTTGATCTGGCCGGCCACCTTATGCTGGCCCGAGCCGCCATAGGTGACTAGCACCGCGTACTTCTTGCCTTCGCAGTTCTTCAGCTCATCGAGGTACTGGTTGACGCCCGGCGGTGCGCCGGAGGCCCACACCGGCGAGCACACGACGATGGCGTCGTAGCCTTTCAGGTCCGTCGTGCAGGGCTTGATGGGCGTACGCTTTTTCAGTATAGCGTTCAGGCATTTCATGAGGTAATTCGTATCTTTCTGCGGCTCTATACGGGTAAGGTCGGCGCCGGTCGCATTTTTTAAGCTTTCGGCGGCCTTAAGGGTATTGCCGGTGAATGAATAGCATGCTATTAGCGTCTTCATTATTTTCACCGTTAAATAAATGAGCCGATACAGGAATAAGCGTTTGCATTCGGGTGCAAATGTTCATTATGATGTAAGCCATGAGGACTACCTGGCCTAATATATTATATGCTTAAGGTTGAGGTAAAAATGAACAGTAGCATGTTACGGTATTTTAAAATATTATGGCTGCCCGTCCTGCTTTTGATATTGATCGTCGTCCAGCCTTACCTGGGCATAGCCGGTACTCCCTACGCGTGGGTGTACATCGGCCTGCAAGTACTGCTTTTCATCGTATACTCATACATTCTTTATAAAGATCGGCAAAAATACGTGCCCGTCGATAGAAAGCTCAAGGGAAAACGCAAAACGAAAAAATAGAAAAGGATGGGGAGCTTATCCCCAGCCGGTCAATTCCATATTTACTGTATTACCCTGCCGCGTTAGATGTCATTTTTACCGGGAGGGGTACACTTGGAGCTACCCAGACTGTGCCGGAGCCATCTGCCGATGTCCAGGTGTACTTCGTTGCCGCGTAGGTTCCCGCAGGGACCGTCACGGATTCGGCACCGGCGCTGGTCAGCGTGGAGCCTCCGTATGTCTGTAGCGGGTCTTGAGAGCTCGGAGTGCCCGGGCTTGTGGATGCTGCCGGTCCGGCAGGTATGTCCTGGTCCATGAGCACCTGGCCGCCGGAAGACATAGTCATATGTCCTCCAAGGCTGCTGCCGCTGGTCGGGTCCATGTAGGTCGTTATCAATGTGGTCGCCGCGGTGCCGCCGGAGTTCGTATCCATGGTCATTGTGACCTTGTTCGCCTTTGCGCTCTGGTAATCGACGTTGAAGTCCTCTCTCATCTTCATGTTCGTGGCCTCTCCGCCGGCGGCGGCGTTCGTGGTCATCTGGTATTCAAACCAGTGGATCTTGCTATAGTCTATAGCCGACCCGAGAGTGGTCAGGCCTCCGGCCGCCGGAGCGGTCGTGACCGTGCCCGGTGCAGTCGTGGCTCCTCCCGGGGTGGTCGTCGCCGGGGACGTGCTCGGGCTGGTCGTGCTGGTACACCCGGCAACCGCTACCACCGCTAAAATCGCTAACACAATAATAATGCTTTCGTACTTTAGTTTCATATGCTCCTCCGATCATTGCTCGATAAAGGGTTACACCACAACTGGTCGTCAAAATACCCATTGAGCAAAATATCCATGTTTAGTAAGCGATTAAAATTACTTAAACTTATTTAATGGCCTATAAAAAGGTAATTTATTATAAATGCTATTTCATGATTATGTTCTTACTTTCACGATCACATACGTACTGAACGCCGGAGTCCCCGAGCTTTCTGCCCGCTGCTCTCGCCTGTTTTATGGCCCCTTCCTCAGGCTTTCCCTGTATTGCCAGCCCGGCGGAAAGGATGTCCGTCTTTTCTATTAAGTTGACGCCGAAAGATCCCAGGATGTTCTCGATGCTCTCTATGCACTTCAGCTGTCCCCCTTCGCCGGTGGCGAAAGCGAATGCCGGCTTATGCTCAAAGGCGCTCCTGTAAGGCAGGGCTCTATCGAACAGCATCTTCATCTCGCCGCTCATGTAGCTAAAATACGTGGGCGAGCCGAAAGCCAGCGCCGACGCGTTCTCGATGTCTGTCTTCTCAACGTCCCTCGCCCTTTTTATGGCTACGTCCACATTACTGTTTCCCGCTTGCGACGCGCCTTCTACGATAGCACGGGCAAGGGCTTCCGTATTACCGCTCAATGATGTATATATGACGAGTATTCCGGGTCTATCTACCATAATGGTCAACATGGGTAATAAAAATCCCCGGGGTGATAATTGTACCTTACATAAAATACATGAAAGAAAAAAGCCGGCTTTCTATTATCTAAAACCATCCCAAATTTATACACACTATTTATGTATTATTACTCCAGGGCACGGCCATAAAATGCGCAGACGTGCTTCCTTTATCCAAAACCTTAAGAATATGGAGCATACATTAATCAAAACATTACCGAACGGTACAGCCGTGTAGGTGGAAATGCTATGAAGGTCCTAATAACCGATCCTATCTCTGACGAAGGCATCAAGATACTCAAGTCCGAACCCGGGCTGCAGGTGGACGTTGAGACGAAGCTTACCAAGGAACAGCTACTGGAGAAGATCAAAGATTACGACGCTTTGATCATCAGAAGCGAAACGCAGGTGACTAAAGAGGTCATCAACGCCGCGCAGCACTTAAAAATAATCGGCCGCGCAGGCGTCGGCATAGACAACGTCGACGTCCCCGCCGCAACGGAAAAGGGCATCATCGTCGCCAACGCCCCCGAGGGCAACACCATGGCCGCATGCGAGCACACCATCGCAATGATGTTCTCTATGGCCAGGAACATCCCCCAGGCAAATGCTTCGCTCAAGAGCGGTAAATGGGAGCGCAGTAAGTTCATGGGCGTCGAGATACAGGGCAAGACCCTGGGCATCATCGGCCTCGGAAGGATCGGCGGCGAAGTGACCAGAAGAGCACGCTGCATGGGCATGGAAGTGCTCGCGCAGGACCCGTTCACCTCGCCCGAAAGGGCAAAGGACATCGGCGCAAAGCTGACCACCCGCGACGAGATATACGAGAAAGCCGACTTTATCACAGTTCACACGCCACTCATACCTGAAACCAGGCACATGATCTCCACGCCCCAGTTCGAGAAGATGAAAAAGGGCGTACGCATTATCAATTGCGCCAGGGGAGGCATCATCGACGAGGCCGCATTGCTGGAAGCGCTGAAGAGCGGCAAGGTCGCCGGCGCCGCGCTGGACGTCTTCGAGAAGGAGCCGCCCGTGGGGAACCCTCTATTGGAATTGAGCCAGGTCATCGTTACGCCGCATCTGGGCGCCTCGACCAAGGAAGCGCAGGTCAGCGTTGCAGTCATCATCGCCGAACAAGTGCTGAACGCATTTAAGGGCTTACCGGTCACCACGGCTCTCAACATACCCATCATGAAGCCGGAAACGATGGAGCAGATCAAGCCGTTCCTGCCGCTGGCAGAACACCTGGGCAAGTTCACCGCGCAGATGGTGGACGGCCACATCAAGGAAATAGAGATCCTATACAGCGGCGAGATCACCCAGAAGGACGTATCCCTGGTGACCATCGCAGTCGTCAAAGGCATCCTCGACGTGAAGAAGGGCGAGCTGGTCAACTACGTCAACGCCAAGGCCATCGCCAAGGAATATGGTATCAACGTCGTCGAATCCAAGTCCGGTAAAGCCGGGGACTACACGAACCTTATCACCGTTACCATTAAGACGGACGAAGGCCAGCGCAAAGTCCTGGGCACGATCTTCGGCAACAAGGACGCCCGCATTGTCGGCGTCGACGACTATCGCATCGAAGCCACTCCCGCAGGCTACATGATCGTCACCATGCACAAGGACAGACCGGGCGTCATCGGCAACGTCGGCACCATCCTGGGCAAGAACGACATTAACATCGCCGGAATGGTCGTGGGCCGCGAGACAGTCAGAGGAGAGGCCTTAATGATCCTGAACGTGGACGACGCCGTGCCTCAGCCGGTCTTAAAAGAAATGATCGAGAAGGCCGGGCTCTACGACGCCCGCTACGTCAAGTTGTGAATGTAAAAGCATGAAGAAAAAAACGTTTCTTCATGCCTTAATATTTTATTATCAATAAGCTACTCATTTGAGTATCCCTGCGAAGAACATGACTTCCCAGGCCTCGTATAATGCGGAAACGGCCAGCAGGATCGCCACGACGGGTAAGAGCTTGATGTTGTCGACGATGGTCGTAAAATACGTCCTGGCTCGCTCGCCCCTGGGGACCGATCCCAGTTTCAACAACGCGTTGACCTGCCTCAGGCATGCGAATATGGCCACTACATAACCCTCACCTTCGAGGAATATCGTCAAATAGTGGGGTAAAAGAGTTTTTAGCGGAAGGACTCCAGGTACCGGGACAATGAGCATGATCCCCCACATGAGAGCCCTTATGGCGCCCATGATAGGGGCCCAGATCGGCACGACCAGCGAGGGGATAGTGATCTCGATCAATGTGCCCAGGAAAAAGTTCGTGATGAAGGTAACTACGGCCGCATACAACACGTCCCCCGAGTGATAGGCACCGGAGACCGATGATAATGGCCCTGACGTCAAGCCCGTTTGCACAAGGCCTAACATATATCGCTGTGTCTGGGGGAAGGCCAGGGCAATGAGCGCTCCCAGAATGACGATCCCGAAATAAAAGACGTTCGTCAGCAGGAACAATTTCTTATCTTTTTGGAATATTTCCTTTATATCATTTATTAGTTTCATGTCCCATCTGCCTTCTAAAATCATGTTTGTAATGTAGTATATTTATAACCAATTGTTATAAATACATAACATTATGTTATATAATCACAACATTTTGGATAAAAACATATCGTTTAATAAAGGCAAAATCAGAAAGCTTTAAATAAACGGTTGTGTTATCTATTTCTAACATAAAGTGATAATACTCTAACACATAATGGGGATAAAACGATGAAATCGACATCGATCAAATATGCGCTGTGGCTGGGATCGGCATTCGTCTTCGTACCGCTGATGGTCATCTTCTTCCTGAACAAAATATACCTGCCGGCTCTTGCGGCATTTGTTTTCGGCATCATCATAGTCGTGGGCTCGCTCTCCAGGTACAACCAGTGCGGGAGCCCTGAGGACGAGCGTGAGAGAAAGATCGCCGCCTTCTCCATGATGAACTCCTGGGTGTCGGGCGTTACGCTGATGGCCACTTTACTATTCCTCACATACTTTAACTGGACGGCGGCGTTGAGCGGCATACAGGTCATCAGCCTGTCCATATTCATGATGCTCGCCATGTATTACGCGTGGTACGTCTATTATTCATCCAAGGGGGACGTGGAATGAGGACAGCGGCATCAAGGAATTCCGGGCCCGATACAATATGACCCAGGAAGATCTGGCTACCAAGGTAGGTGTCCGGCGGGAGACCATCGTGTTCCTGGAAAAAGGCAAGTACAACCCTTCGCTGAAGCTCGCACACGACGTATCCAAAGCGCTACAGGCCTCCATAGACGAGCTTTTCATCTTCGACGATGACGAAGATATAGTGACCGAAGACTAGAAGCAGGATGCGCTATGCTATATGCGATTGGACAAAAAGCGTATCTTTATCGTGTCCACGATATATTATTAGATTACCATTTCATGGGGATGTCCACATGGCTATAACGTCCAGAGATAATGCGGTCTTCGAGGCCGGAATAAAGCTGGGAGCGCTGTATCACCAGTTCGTCGGCTCTCCCGTCAGCCCGACAACGGTCGACAGCCTCGAAAAGGCCATAGCTCAGAGCATTTCGGTGCAGCCTTACGTGAAAAATATTAAAGTTGTCATCGACAGGCAAATGCTAATGGAAAGCCTGAACACGTTCGGCTATGCGGAGCTCAAAGGGACGATGCTGCACGTGGATGCTGTCTTCGAGTACAACCGCATCGAGGTCAAAGCCGGCATGGAGCTGAAGAACGGGTATCCCCTGATGTACATCAAGGATATCAAGGTATTATCGGAGGAATAGTATGGATTTTATTCAGAGGGTCACCGGCATGCTCACGAAGCCCCGGGAGACCATCAAGGATATTCTAAAGGAGCCCAGGACTGAAGAGCCGCTGGTCATCGTGGGCGCTTATGCGCTTCTCATGATGCTGTCGAGCTACATGTCATCCGTTCACCTGGGCATGGGCGGCAATATCGTAAGTTTAGTCATAGGGCTGGTCATAGCGTTGATCAGCTGGCCCATCGCGACCGGTGTCGTGCATGCCCTGGCACTTTTCCTGGGCGGCGAAGGCAAGTATAATCCCCAGATGTTGAACGCAATCGGATATACCTATATAATTAAGTTCATACCGGCTATCGTCGGCCTGATCATAATTTTCTTATTACCGTCGTATAACCTGGGTACCCCGGCGGTTACGGCCGGCATGTCCGTAGACCAGATAAAGGAGCTTATGCAGCCTTACATCACGATGATGGAGCAGATGTACTTTAACCCTCTTTTCATCCTGAGCCTGGTCATTAGCTATCTGGGATTGATCTGGTCCTGCTACCTGGGCGCGATGGCTGTCAAGGAAGGCGATAAAGTATCCGGCATGGCCTCATACATCGCCGTCTTTGTACCGATGGTCATATACATCATATTTAGCGTGCTGGGAACGTACGGCTCATATATTATGTTAAAGATGCTTTACGGGTGAACAGGCCCGGATCCTTTTTTCTTTTTATCACAAAGTACATAGCTTTCTCTGGCGAATGATAGCCATATGGCCGACGAACGCTCCACTGCCGGACTTAAAAAAAGGCTGAACGAGATAAAGAGTAGCTATCGGAGAGCTGAAGCTATCGGGCTCATAATTGAAATGTTGAGGGACGAATACCGGCATCTCGAGGGCATGATGCGAGACACCCGTGACGATTTCCTGAACATGGACGCCGACGATCCGGCGCACCAGAACGACGTCGCAGACCTGCGTCTGGAGGCCGTCGAGGAATACCAGCCCTCATATGTTATGGAAAATTTCCTGGCGGAAATGGGCGTTGATATCACGAAGATCATACTGCCGCATAAGGGCTCATTTGAAGTCTCTTCCCATCAAAACGGAGAATGGTCGATGTCCATGGTCAGCCTCAAGGAGAGCGCAATGCGCACGCTGGGAGGCCACTGCAACGTCATCGGCGATATCGTGGTATTAGAAAAACTATTGTACGACCACACGTACCTGGCGGCCGTCATGAAGCAGACCGACGACTATGTGCCGGGCGAGCAGAGCTACGTCGAGTTTGACTTTTATACCATAGTTTTCGACGAGGATATCCAGGCCATCGTCAAAGTGACGCTGGACACGCCGTTTTAGACTTTAATGTAGATATCGTCGCCCTCTACTTTTACCTCATACATCGTGAGCGGATTATCCGATACCGCCAGCGACTTTCCCGTTGTCATGTCGAACTTGGAGCCATGCTGGGGGCAGGTGATGACGCTGCCTTCCACTATGCCGTTCGATAAACGGTAAGCCATGTGGGGGCATTCGTCCATGAACGCGTAAAATTTATTTCCGATGTTTGTGACTGCCACGTTATTGCTGATGGAGGGCACGTAGACGGACTTCATTTGTCCTTGATCTATGTCATTCTTCTTGAATAGCTTGATGAATTCTGCCATGTCTATCACCTAAGGTTTAAACCTGTTCAATAATAAAGAATTGGACACGACTGATACGGAACTGAACGCCATTGCCGCTGCCGCTATTATGGGGTCCAGAAGAATGTGGAACCATGGGAACAGAATGCCAGCAGCTATTGGGATGCCTATGATGTTATAAAAGAACGCCCAAAATAAATTCATCCGAATGGTCCTTATGGTCTCCCTGCTCAGCTTAATGGCGGTGACTACGCTTCTCAGGTCGCCGCTCATGAGTGTAATGTCGGATGACTCGATTGCTATGTCCGTGCCCGTGCCGATGGCGATCCCGGTATTAGCCTGAGCAAGCGCCGGGGCATCGTTAATGCCGTCGCCCACCATGGCAACGTTACGGCCTTCTGCCTGCAGTTTTTTAACGACTTCCGCCTTATCCTGGGGCAGTACTTCTGCCATGACCCGGTCGATGCCCACCTGCTTTGCGACCGCTTCGGCGGTCCTTTTATTATCGCCCGTGACCATGATGGTCTCCAGGCCCAGTTGCCTGAAGGCGGCTATTGCCTCTCCGGAGCCTTCCTTGATCGTATCCGCCACTGCCACGACCCCGGCAGGCTTTTCGTCCACCGATACGTACATGGGCGTCTTGCCTTCGGACGAAAGCCTCTCGAACGACTTTTGCATTTCCTCCAGCGGCACTTCATCAAATTCCATGAGCTTAGCGCTCCCGACCATGACGACCCGGCCGTCCACCTGCGCCACGATGCCTTTACCGGGCACCGCGTCGAACTTTGTGGCTTCGGAAAGCTCGATGTTTCTGGCTTTTGCGCCTTTTACGATCGCTTCGCCCAGCGGATGCTCTGAGCCTTTCTCTGCCGAGCCTGCAAAATGAATGACGTCTGTTTCGGTGAAGCCGGACATGGCGACTACGTCCACCAGCGATGGCTCGCCTTTGGTGATGGTGCCCGTCTTATCTAAGATAATAGTGTTGATGCGGTAGGCGTTCTCCAGGCTTTCTCCGCCTTTAATTAGTATGCCGTACTGGGCGCCTTTGCCCGTGCCCACCATGATGGCCGTCGGCGTGGCCAGGCCCATGGCACAGGGACAGGCGATGATCAGGACGGAAATAAAGTTCCGCAGCGCCGGTACAAATGTCGGCTGCGGGCCGAGGAAATACCATGCAATGAAAGTAATTATAGCCAGGCTGATGACGATGGGTACGAACACGGCGGCGACCTTATCGGCGAGCCGCTGTATCGGGGCTTTAGTCCCCTGCGCTTCCTCGACCATTCTGATGATCTGCGAAAGCACCGTATCTTTTCCGACCTTTGTAGCTTTGAGCTTGAATGAACCGGTCTTGTTGATGGTGGCGCCGATGACGTTATCCCCTACTTTTTTCGTGGCAGGGATAGGCTCGCCGGTGATCATCGACTCGTCTACTGATGAGTATCCTTCCGTGACCACTCCGTCCACCGGTATCTTTTCCCCGGGCCTGACTACGATGATGTCATTCACGTTAACGTCATCGATGGGTATCTCCGCTTCAACTCCGTCCCTGATGACGTGTGCTGTCTTCGGCCTCAGTCCCGTGAGCCTGCGTATGGCCTCGGAGGTCTGGCCTTTGGCCCTTGCCTCCAGCAGCCTGCCCAGCAGGATCAGCGCGATGATCATCGTTGAAGTATCAAAATACGTATTAGGCATCATTCCGCCGACGGACACGAGCTGAGGTGCGAACGTCGCGACGACGCTGTAAAAGTATGCCGCGCTGGTGCCTACGGCGATGAGGACGTTCATGTCGGCCGTGCCATGCTTTAGGGCCGCATAGGCGCCCTTGTAGAACCGCCAGCCTATCCAGAACTGCACGGGAGTCGCCAGGATGAAGGCTATATAATTGACCCATTCCATGGGCAGCGTGGATATGATCGGCAGGCTTGAGCCGAAAAACATGATGATCATGATGGCTGCCGCTGCGATGCCGCTGAGGATGAACTTCAGGGTCAGGTCGTTCATTTCCTTTTTTCTCGCGGAGCGCTCGGTATCCACGAATTCCTTCTCGGCTTCCATTTCAGGTACATTATAGCCGGCATCTTTGATGACCCTCTTTAATTCGGGGAGCGTGACTTCGGTAGGGCTATATTTAATGGTAACGCGCTCGGTAGCCAGATTAACAGCAACGCCAATGACGCCGTCCTTTTTCCTGAGCGCATCCTCTATGCGCATAACGCAGGACGCGCAGGTCATGTTGAGTACCGGCAGCGTGATGGTCTCGGTCACTACGCCATATCCGGCATCTTTGACGGCTTTGACCATGTCATCGACAGAAACCGCTGAAGGATCATAAGTGACCGTGGCCTTTTCGTTAGCCAGGTTAACGGTCGCCTCTGAAACGCCTTTTACTTCCTTGAGCGCTTTCTCTACCCGTGACACGCACGACGCGCAGGTCATGCCGGTAATCTTTAGTAAAGTCTTTTTAGAATTAGCAGGCGCTTCCGTAACAGCCCTCACCGGTCTATATTTTAAGTGCGGTTTTTATAAATACTTGTAGCTAGAGGCCGAGATGGGATTTTTGAAAAACGTTTGCGCATTTCTCACTACAGAAATACCTGTATCGCTCGCCATCCCCCAGCTTAAAGACCACAATGGCATGTTCCGTGTCAACGTCCCGGCCGCAAATAGGGTCCTTCTCTATCATGCATAAGACAATAGCACACGGGTACTTATCTTGAATCTACAGTAAGTGGACTTTTTATTGTCGGAAGCCATTCTATTTGATGATGACTAACAGGCTTGCGGACTCAGCCAGCAGCTACTTGAAAAAAGCCTCCGGGGAGCCGGTCGGCTGGTACCCGTGGGGCGACGAGGCGTTCGAGCTGGCAAAAAAAGAGGACAGGCCAGTCTTACTATCCATAGGGGCCGTCTGGTGCCACTGGTGCCATGTGATGGCCCATGAAAGCTGGAACGACCCTGAAACTGCAAAAATGGTAAACGATAATTTCATCCCCGTCAAAGTCGACCGGGATGAGCGCCCCGACCTGGATAAGTTCTACCAGGAAGCGATCAGTATGCTGACCGGCCAGGGCGGCTGGCCTCTCACAGTATTTTTAACGCCCGGCAGAGAACCGTTTTATGGAGGCACATATTTCCCGGCGACGTCCAGGTATGGAATGCCTTCGCTAAAGGATGTGCTGGCAGCTGCGAAGGAGGCGTATAAAAATGACCGTAGCGATATTCAGCGGACTGCCGACGAGATACGGCGTCTCTCCCGGCGTGACATGCCTGAAAAAGGATCGCTGGCCCCGAATATGCCGGATAACGCCGTCGCTCGTATGTCTAAGAACTTTGACAGCCTCAACGGCGGCTTCGGCACTGCCCCTAAGTTCCCTCACGCAGAGGCTTTGTTATTTTTGTTGCAGGCTAAGGAAGGGTCCCACAATGAGGAAGCGTGGAACATGGCCCGGTCAACGCTCATGCACATGGCCGCGGGAGGATTCTACGACCAGGTGGGCGGCGGTTTCCACCGTTACTCTACTGATTCGCTGTGGATCGCTCCCCACTTCGAAAAGATGCTAAGCGACAACGCGCTATTGCTAAAGGCCTATGTGGAAGCATACAGGCTCTCCGGTGATCTCTATTTTAAACAGGTAGCGGAAGAGACCATCGGCTTTGTTTTCCGGCGTATGTCCCGGAATGTCGGCTTCGTCTCCAGTATAGATGCGGACCTGGGAGGCGAGGAAGGCGCCTACTATACATGGACGGAAGCAGAGATACGGCAAGTGCTGGGCGATAAGGCCGGCGCTTTTATAAAAAATTATAACGTGTCTCCAGGCGGTAACTTTGAGGTCAGAGGAAAGAACGTCCTTTACGTTCCCGGCGAAACAAATAAATCCAACTTTGCCGTCGAGAAGCAAGCCCTCTTAGCAGCCAGACATAAGCGAGAGCTGCCGTTCATAGACACCGCCATTCATACAAGCTGGACAGCTCTCATGGTGACTTCTCTCATGACAGTCTTTAACGTATTTGGCGACCTCAGGTGCCTGGAGTTCGCCGGAAAAACAATGGACTTTATCATGAACTCGATGTATGACGCCGGCACGCTATTTCGCATATTCGCCGATAAGCCCTCAGTAGACGGGTTCCTGGACGATTACTCTTGTACCATAGAGTCTTTGCTGGAATTATACAGGGCTGTGCAGGAGGAGAAATACCTCGAGTTTGCCATCAAGCTATCGCAGGGCTGCGATGAAAAATTCTACGATCCGGAACATAACGGCTATTTCTACGTTCAGAAGAATGACCGGACGCCAATGACTGGCGACAGGCCGGCAGCGGACTCTACGACGCCGGGCCCGAATCCCCAGATGGCTCTAAATTTATTGAAGCTATATTACTATACGGGGGACGAGCAATACCGAACAAGGGCAAAAGAAGTGCTGGAGTCGTTCGTAGTGCCTGCACTGATGTATCCCATCGGCCACGCTACTTTCTTCAGGGCAGTGGACTATTATGTAAACGAGCCTCTGCAGGCGGTCATCGAGGCCGACAGGCATGAGGCTTTAGATCTCGCCCGGCTGATCAACAGTAACATCGATAAATGCATCGTCTTACTTGATACCGGAGAAGGGCGTCGCCTTCAGGTATTCGAAGGCAAGTCCATGTCCGAAGGCAAGCCTGCGGTATTCTTTTGTAAACAGGGAACGTGCAGCATGCCGCTTTCCGGCGAAGAAAAAATTAAGGAGTACCTCTCCCGGCAATGATCACTTCAGGCCATAGCATCTTGCTTCCATGGCCATGGCGATATTATCTGCCCTGTCGGCCAGTGAATATAATAACGGCACGGCGATAGAAACAATACCCTTTAATGCGTTCAAGCCTTTGAATGATACGCCCCGGGCTTCTTGAGCGGCCTTGATAGACTCGTATTCTTCCCTGACGACTGGTATAAAAACAATAGCCAGCCCGACCATGGTCGATAGGTCCCTGGCAACGGTCCTGCCGAATATCCCGAGTATTTTTTCTAATGCCATGACCAACTCCGATTCGCTCGTCGTGCTCGTCACCATCGAGCCTCCGATGTATAAAAGTAGTATCCTCGCCGACGATACGAGCGCGGAGTTCACGTCCTGTAATAGTGCCTGCATGATGGCTATAATGATAATAAACGGCAGGGCCGGTAACAGCATTCGCCAAAGGCGCATGAGGCTCGGCCTGAACATGATCGTCATTAGTAAAAGCATTGATACCATGACGATCAGCCATATCGCCGGTAAAGAGACGACGAGCACGCTGAATGCTACCAACCATGCGAGCTTATACAGCGCCTTCATTTGCCCTCCCCGGCATTTCGGCAATTTCCTCGGGCTCCGCATCCCACTTCACATAAATACCAAGCTTCCGTATTTTTCTGGCGAACACCAGCGACGGAGGCAGGGCCAGCCCCAGCGCTTCAAGGTTATCCAGCGAGACAAGGCCGTCAGGCTTACCGTCGAAACAGATCTTTCCCCCGTCGAGCACCACCAGGCGGCTCGATATGCCAGAGAAATGTGCCAGGCTGTGGGAAGCTGCAATGATCGTCGTGCCTGTAACATTTAGACTCGATAACGCCGCTAAAACACGGCGCCTGCTGTCCGCATCAAGGCCGGCGGTGGGCTCATCAAGAAAAAGATATTTCGGGCCAAGAGCAATAACTCCGGCGATCGCCGCCAGCCTCTTCTGCCCGTGGCTCAGGGACCGAGGCGAGCTGTTTAGCAGAGAGCTGTCGAGGCCTGTTATTTTAATAGCGTCCAGCACCTTTTCGCTTACTACATTCTCTCTCAGCCCCGCGTTCCCGGGTCCGAACGCAATATCGTCATAGAGTGTTTTTTCAAATAGTGCCCTTTCAGGGAATTGTACTGCGAGGCCGATGAGCTTACGTGCTTTTTCCGCGGCCATACCGTCCAGCGATATCCTACCTGCGGCCGGCTTTTTCAGGCCGGATAAACAATGCAGCAAGGTGGACTTTCCCGAGCCGCTGCGGCCGGCTATCAGGACGAACTCGCCTTCCGCAATATTGAGGCTGACATCATCCAGCGCTTTTACTTCGTGAGGCTCGCCCCGGGAATAGACGACTTCAACGCCGGACGCTATTAGCCCCATTGGATATTCACCGTCCCGATCTTCTTTGCATGCTTCAATAATCGCCACGTGTAAGGCGCTTCCAGTCCTGCCTCCGCCATTAGCCGGGTGTCGAAAAAAAGCTCATCGGGAGGCAAACATGCCAGCATTTTTCCTTCTTTGAGTACCGCTACAATGTCGGCTATCATGACTTCTTCCATATCATGGGTGATCCAGACAATGCCTTTATTGTTGCGTTTCATTCCGGCGACCGCATCCCTGACCGCCTTCGCCCCATTGCCGTCCAGCAGGGAAGTCGGCTCGTCCAGCACTATGTAGGATGGTTCCATGGCCAACGTCCCGGCGATGGCTAGCAGCTGTTTTTGTCCGCCAGATAATGTGGACACGCCTCTATCGGCATACTGCTCCAGGCCTACCGCACGGAGCGCGTTCGCCACTCGCCGCTCGACCTCGTCCTCGGATAATCCCAGGTTCCTCGGCCCGAATGCCGTATCATCTCTGACCTTACGGGCAACCACTTGATCCTCAGGGTCCTGGAAAACCATCGATACTACTTTTCGGGCATAGGACGGGTCGTCTCGAGTGTTGACGCCGTCTACGAAACAGTCGCCACTGTCAGGGAGTAACAAAGCGTTCATCATCATGGCCAGCGTGCTCTTGCCCGATGCGTTCCCGCCCACCAGGGCCACGTGCTCGCCTCTATCGACGCTAAGTGAAACGCCGCGGAGCGCCCGGCGTTCTTTATATGAATAGTACACGTCTTTTAGCTCTATCAACGCCTGCCCTCGCTTTCCAGTGAAAATCTTCGGGCCACCAGCGAAGCCGCCGCTATTTTTAAAATATCTCCGGCCACGAACGGGAGTACGCCGAGGATGAGCGCCTGCTCCAGCGGCATATGCAGCACTAACGACAGCTGCAGCGTGCCGCAGGCATAGATGGCCAGCGTACCCATGGACATAGCCATGATATACCACAACAGGCCGGGGTTTTTTCTCGTCTGCACAATCAGGCCGGTCACCAGGGCGCAGAGTACGAAGCCTATGAGATAGCCCCCGGTAGGGCCGATGAGCACGCCCAGCCCCGATTGGCCGCGGGCAAAGACAGGCAGCCCGATAAAGCCTAACAGTAAATAAGCTGCCATGGAGAGCGTCCCGAAATATGCGCCCAGCAGGGCTCCGGCGAGGATAACGAAAAAAGTCTGTAAAGTAATGGGCACGTACGGCAATGGTATGGCCACCCAGGAGGCGGCCGCCGTCAGCGCGGCAAAGAGCGCAGCATAGACCAATTTTTTTGTCCTGTCCGAAAGCATTGTAAACCTAAAAAAACAGAGGGTTTACATATATTTATAGGTTATCTATTGGGGACCTTTTGGAGCTTCCAGTCGTTTCAGGTGCTTGCAGTCGCCGGAAACGATCTTGCGGATGGAGCCGTCTTCCGTCTTCACCAGCAGCGAGCCGTCCTCGTCCACGTCCTGCGCCATGCCCCTGACTATTTCGTCCTGGTACGTGACCTCCACCGCCCTGCCCAGCGTATCGGAGAATCTTCGCCAGCTCCATAGGATAGGGGTGAACCCCTCGGCCTTGAAAGTTAAATAGTCCTCTTCCAGGGTCTCCAGCAGCGACTGGACGAATTTTACCCTGGCGACGCTCTGGCCCAGCTCGGCTTTTATGGAAGTGGCGGTTTCCAGCGGCGGATCGTTATTCACGTTCACGCCTATGCCGAGGACGATAAAATTAACGGCGTCGGTCTCTGCGCTCATCTCCGTCAGGATGCCGCAGATCTTCTTACCGTTCACCAGCACGTCGTTCGGCCACTTGATGACCGCCTCAAGCCCGGCTCCCCGGAGCGCCTTGGTCACCGAAACGGCCGCCAGCAGGGTGATGCTCGACGCGTGCATCGGATCAATAGAAGGCTTCAGGACGAGGGACATCCACACGCCGCCCTGTTTTGTCAGCCACTTACGCCCCAGCCGGCCTTTGCCCCTGGTCTGGTTTTCGGCGATGACCACGGTGCCCTCTTCGACACCGCGCTCGGCCATCTGCCGGGCCACGGTGTTAGTGGAGCCTGTCACGTTCAGATGAACGACCCTTTTGCCGAGTAGCTTTGTCTGCAGGCCGTACCTGACCTCGGAAGGATAGAGCTTATCGGGCACCGCTAATAGCCTGTAGCCGCATCCCTGCTGCACGTCGATCTCATACCCCTCTTTGATCAAGGTATGGACGTGCTTCCAGACTGCGGCACGGGAAACGCCAAGCTTCTCAGCCAAAAATTCACCCGAGACGCATTCGCCTGATTCCCTTAAAATATTAAGGATCTCTTCCTTGGTCATTTTATCATTAAAAAGAACTGAAATCTAATATAATTAGCGCCATTAAAAAAACATGGCTTAAAATAAAGCGCCTGCCAGGGACCGCGAAGGTCCCCGGAGCTCTATGACGCCTTATTGCATTTCGGAGTGTACGCCAGTATCCGATATCCTATCATTTGCGCTCCGGTACCCGATAGGCACCTGAAGCAGGGAACTCGCTATAGCTCAACGCTTACGGATCGTATAATTTAGCAGGCGTGAACTTGAACGGAGTTATTACCGGTGGACATAGCGTCGACAAGCAGAAGCTCGGCGGGCAGAATGCCGGCACACACGGTGAATATAGGTCTATATCGGCCGTAATTGTGGGCGGACACAGGTTTATCGGACCGGCCTGCGGGAACGTGCATACACCAGGGGCGGTTGCCGCCGGGTATGAGATACACGGCTTTACATATACCGGTGACACTGCCGGCGAGATCGGGACACATGGGACAGTTACTGATGTGCCACTGGGGCCCATAGTTCCGATAGCTCCTGCGGGGAGCGAACCAGCCAGTATAAAGATACTGGCAATGGCCAATGCTATTAGAAGTTTTACCCTCATAATCAATACCCTCCTTAGTTAAACAATAGTCGGCACATCAGAATAAAAAGCTTATATGGGGTAATGGCATTTTTTTAAGGTATAAACCTTTCATTTAGCATAAATATGGCCTGGACAATAATAATAAGCCGGTTTGGGGCACCGGCCGGAATCATTCTAATGGCTTTGGAAGCACCATGCCGCCAAACTGCGAGACAAGCACCGTAGCGTCCGGGCCGTATTTTTTAAGCGCGGCGTCCAGCGCCTCCTGCGGCGACTTTGCTGGAATAAGGAACATCTTGCGGACCGTCTCTTCGGGTATGTCCGAGACCAGGTAGATGTCGCACTTCAGGGCGGTCTTAGCTATAACCGATGCCTTATGGCCGCCTAATTCGAAGTGCTCGTCCATGCGGCGCGCCTGCGCCTCGATGGTCGTCGCCTCGTCCACCCAGCAGGCGAAGACGTCGTTGCCCAGACACTCCTGACACCGGGCCGCCAGTATCATTGTGCCGCCGTCCTTGACGATGTGCTTGCAATTATCCATGGCCTTCTGCGCCTGGTACATGTTAATATCCTTAGGGTACCCTCCGGCGCTGGTGATGACAATATCAGCTTTGGGCATCTTGAGGCTGTACATGCGGTCTACGAACTTGACGCCCTCCCTGTGGGCCTTCATGACGTCTCCGGCGACTGCGGCGACGATCTCTTTTTTGCTGTTGAGCACAACGTCCAGGAGGAATCCGACGTTATGCATCATAGCCGGCACCTCGTCTATTTCCTGGCGGATGGGGCTGTCCAGCCGACCGGTCTCTGCTTTCGGGTTTACCATCATGGCGTGGTTGATCCCGATGGTCTCGTGGCTGGCGCAGCCGGGCAGGACCGCTTTAACGCCACCGGAATAGCCGGCAAAATAGTGATATTCTGTGTTACCGGTGCAGACGACAAAGTCAGCGTCTACGACCTCCCGGAAAATGTTTATTTTATGGCCGAAGCTCGAAGTGCCGATGCACTTGCAATCATTCGGGTCGTCGTCGATGCAGCGTACTCTGCCATATGAAACACCCAGCAGAGCCTTCTTTTCTTCCTCGCTGGTATGCCGGTGGCTGCCGATCGCTATGACTAAGGTAATGTCTTTGTCGGGCACTCCGCCCTGGTTGATCTCGTCCAGTAAGACGGGTAAAAATCTGTAAGACGGGCACGGCCTGGTCACGTCGCTGATGATGACGACGACCTTCATACCATTCTTGAGCTTTTCACTTAGACGCGGGGAGCCGATGGGATTGTCCAGAGCTCTTTTTATTTCAGCCTGCTCATCCTTGACGCCGCTGAGCTCATTGGGCAGTAATATGCCTGCCAGGTTCTTTTCGGGCACATCCACATCAAAGTGCCCTTTGCCGTATTTCAGATCGATGATAGTCATGTCCAGTTTTATACTATGGTCAACGCCATGGCTTAACTTTTGCTATTTATTAAAAAAGCTCATTGGAGCGCCATGAGGATCAGGTCCGATATGTCGAGCACCTTGCCGCCGGCGTCCTGTAAATTAGCATTGCACATGGGACAAGCGGTAATGATGTAGTCGACATCTGCCGGAGCTTCGGTCAGGCGCTTTTTAGCTACCTTCCTCGCTAAGTCCGCATAACCCCTGCGTACGCCTCCGCCTCCGCCGCAGCACCGGGCATCCTTCCCGGATGTGGCCATTTCTTTAAGGTCGCAAATACGCTTGATAATGGCCCGAGGCTCGTCATAGACTTTCATGCACCGGCCAAGGTGGCACGGGTCATGATAGCTGACGGTAAGCGGCAATCGCTTAAGCGGTAGCTCATCGATATGTCTGGCTAAGAATTGCGTAACGTGGAGCACTTCAATATCCAGGCTCTCGCTTAGCGTCTTGTAGCACCCGGCGCAGCCTGTGACCAGCGTTTTCGCGCCGCTTTTTTTGATCTGCTCTCTATTGTGTTCCAGGGCGACCGATTCGCCACCCAGCCGCAGCAACGGCGACCCGCAGCACTGCTCGTCCTCAAGGACGCGGGCGCCGAAACGGCTTAATATCCTGAGATTGGCTAAAGCAGTTTTTTGCTGCCGGTAAGACGTCAGACAGCCCGGCCAGTAGATGACATCGGCTTTACCCTGTATCTTGAGCTCGTCCGGGACCCAGGCGTTCCGGGGGTTTTGGTCTCCCAGCGAATTCCCGTACTTTTTAATGTTGGCTAAGATGTCCCCATAATAGGAAGGCGAGCATTTTTCCTTGATCATCTCTTTTCTCGCTTCTTCCATGACCTCGTCGGGCTTCGCGCCCGAAGGGCACGTCGAGGAGCACATCGAGCAGGTCAGGCAAGTATAAAATGACTTTTTCATGGACTCAGAGGGCTTCTCTCCCTCGGCCAGCGCCCTGGCTAACAGCATCCTGCCCCTGGCGTTGGTAGATTCCCAGCCAAGCTCATCGTGGATGGGGCATAGCGCCCGGCACCGTCCGCACCTCGTGCACTTGATAATATCCTCGATATGGTCCTGGATCATGTTTTTACCTAGAGTCCCATCTTCCCGGGGTTCATGATGTTCTGCGGGTCAATGGCTTTTTTAATGGCCTTCATCACGTCGAAGCCTTTTCCGTGGGCCCTGGCCATATAGCTTGCCCTGATAATTCCCACGCCGTGCTCCGCCGGCAGCGTGCCGCCTAAACTTAGAACAACGTCGTAAATGTCGTCCTTGACGGCGTGCACTTTCTCCCATTCGCCCTCGTCCCTGGGATTAATGGCAATGCCCGTATGCAGGTTGCCGTCGCCGATGTGGCCGTAGGTGACCAGCGAGAGGCCGTGTTTTTTGCCTATCTCCTGTATCTTACGGAGCATAAAGGGCACGTCCTTGATGGGCACTCCGATATCCTCCGCCTCATAGACCCGCACCTTTCCGGGGTTCAGCTTAGTGATAGCGACTCCCACGAGCCTTCGGGCGGACCAGAGCCTTTCTTCCTCGTCCTTATTTTTCGCTACGCTGGTGCTGCCGCCGCACTGCACGCAGGCTTTACAGATCAGGTCCACCTGCCGGGCGACGCTTTCCCTGTAGCCGTCCACCTCGAACAGCAGCATGGCCTCTACGTCTGGTACGCCCAGCGTGGGGTCGATCTCCTTGACGGCGCTGATGGCGCTCCTGTCCATGATCTCCATGGCGGCGGGTATGATGCCCGAGGAAAGGATCGATACCGCAGCCTTTCCGGCATCCTCGATGTTATTAAAAGTAGCTATGAGAATAGACTTCGTCTCGGGCAGGGGGTGTATCTTCAGCCTCGCTTTGGTGACTATGCCAAGGGTCCCCTCACTGCCTACAAATAGATGTGTCAGGTCATAGCCCGACGAAGTTTTCGGGGCCTTACAACCGGTATTGATGATATCGCCGTTCGGCAATACGACTTCCAGGCCGAGGACATAGTCTTTGACGGTGCCGTATTTGACCGAGTGCATGCCGCTGCCGCCGTTGGCGATGAGGCCGCCGACGCTGCACATGTCGCTGCTCCCCGGGTCGGGCGGGAAGAAGAAGCCGTGCTTAATGAGCTCGTTATTGAGGACTTTGTGTATGATGCCGGGCTCGATGAGGACCTGAAGATTATCGATATCCATTTCGAGAATGTTGTCCATGCCGGTCATGTCCAGCACAATGCCCCCGTTGACGGGCACAGAGCCGCCGGTGAGCCCGCTGGCCGAGCCCCTGGGCACGATGGGCACGTTGTGACGGGACGCCAGCTTGACTATTTCCGATATCTCTTCGGCGCTCATGGGCCTGACCACATAGTCGGCACTGCCACGTATGTATGACGAATCAAATGAATAGCAATAAAGCTCTCCGGGGTCGCGGGTTACCCTGTCGGGCCCCACAATGCTTTGTAATTCTTCGAACATTCGCCCACTCGGTATGACACTATATAGAATGAGTATAAATAAATTACCGGCAGCATGGTTCAAGTAATTGTAAAAAAAAACTTATGTGGCCTCAACGGCGACCCTACTCAAGCGATGATCGAACCCTCCATGGTCTCCGTCGGGCCAGTGTGCATCATTTAATTGATGCGCTTTCTGAGTTGTAAATATTAATCAGAGGGGTGCGGATGCGCCTGCATTTTCGGCCAAGAAATCTTCTTTTTAGCTCCTCGATCAGGGGGGAGCCGCAAGTGCGGGGTGATTTTAATGGTCCAGCACCGAGTGTTTCAGCGGGTGATGCCAGAGCGATGGAGGCGCATTCCGCAACCATATGATGGTAATGGCTTCGATGACTGTCATGGCAGTGACGGTCAGCGTTACTCACTTTTTACCCTCATACCTCATATACCCCTCAGATACATGTTCTATCGTGTCAGGTTAAATAATTTATAAATAAAGAAGGCATTTTTCTAGAAGTCCAATCCATAATATGGCGAAAATATGAAAATAGTATACAATGAATTGTCGGTATTATCGTATGCCGGTATCGAAATCAACATCTACGACGGTAGCCTTTCCCGATTCAATTACCACTTGCTTCGGCAGAGGGCGGGCGTAGCCGATACCCTGTCTCGGGTAATCCAGCACGTAGGTGCCGGGGCTGAGAGATATGCTATAATATCCATGATATCCCGCGGGCTGAATATCTATGTCGGCCACTTTTGTCTTTCCGTCGGCCTCGTAGACGATCAAGTGCCGGCTGGTGAACACCTCCCGGGGAGGCAAAATCGGGGTAGCATCGACTCTCTCGACGGGGGCGAGCGGGCCTACGGTAACATTACCGGAGAGCGTACCTTTATCGACGGGAGAAGAATTCGATATACAGCCGCACAGCGCGGCAAACGATGCCTGCAAAAATAACGACTAAAAAGACGCTCGAGACCTTCATAAAATGAACAACTATCTCCGTGAATATAGGCGTTTTGTAAGCGACGGGCATGTCCGTAGTTATGTTATGGCAGATAGCAAGCTTTTTAATGAATAATCAGTATACCATAGATGGAGATAGACTAATGGTTTCAACCATCGTTGTGGGTGGATTTTTTGGCGACGAAGGCAAGGGCAAGATCGTAGCCCATATCGCTTACAAGGAACACCCCTCCATTATCGCGAGAGGGGGAGTAGGCCCGAACGCCGGCCACACCGTTTTCAAGGATGGAGTCAAGTACGGGGTCCGCATGGTCCCCTCAGGGTTCGTTTACGATAATGCAAGACTTTTGATCGGCGCAGGCGTCCTGGTGGACCCGGTGGTGCTGGACCGCGAGGTACAGCTACTGGGCTGCGGAAAACGTATCGGCGTCGACTATCGCTGTTCTATCATCGAGGAAAAGAACATCGAAGAGGACAAGGGCACCGAGCGGCTGGCTAAGAAGATCGGCACCACGGGCACGGGCTGCGGCCCTGCCAACAAGGACCGGGTCATGAGGACCGCCCGCCAGGCCAAAGAAGTAGAGTCCCTTAAAGGGTACATGACAGACGTCTCGCTGGAATGCAACGATGCCATGGACAGGGGCGAGAACATCATCATCGAGGGCTCCCAGGGCTTTGGGATCTCTTTATATTACGGTACTTATCCTTTCGTCACGTCAAAGGACACGTCCGCATCATCCCTTGCGGCTGACGTAGGCGTCGGCCCTACCAGGATCGACGAGGTCGTCGTTGTTTTCAAGGCATTCCCCACCAGAGTAGGCGAAGGGCCCTTCGAGACAGAGATGACGCCCGCGGAAGCCCAAAAGCGAGGCATCGCGGAATTCGGCACCGTCACCGGCAGGGCACGGCGCATCGGCTACTGGGACCCAAAGATGGCCCGGTACTCCGCCATGATCAACGGCGCCACCCAGGCCGCCATCACGGGCCTCGACCGCATAGACCCGGCGGTCAAGGGCGCGTCCCATTACGATCAACTGACCGATACCGTCAAAGAATTCATCGCACAGGCCGAAAAGGACTCGGGCGTGCCGTTCACTTTATTATCTACGGGCCCCGAACAGAATGATATCATCGACCTGCGCAACCATAAAAAGTAAAGAGGCTTTCCAATGAAGAAGGACTTAATGGAAATATTATGCTGCCCAGTTTGTAAGGGCGATCTGACGCTGACCATAAAAAAGGAGAGCGGCTCCGAAGTCATCGAGGGTACTCTTAACTGCAAGAAGTGCAACGAGAACTATCCCATAGAGGACGGCATTCCTAATTTGCTTCCGCCCGAATTAAGATAGAGGTGAGCGTATGGGTGGATTGGATGCAGAAGGCATAACGGGCTACGACGAGGTGGACGAGCAAACTGTCTTTAACGGAGGATATCTGCCCGGCTCTTCCGGCTCTTCCAGGGCCTCCGGCATGGGCGAGGGAAGAAAGAGGGGTAAAAAGACTCTCGCCTCGAGTAAAAACTATCGTACCAGGTCAAAGCGCACCATGGGCGGCGGCTTTTCTTTTAGAGGCTTTTCTCTTAATCTCAAGGGCTTCGAGGATACGGCAAAGGCAATGCTGGCCGTCTCCGTTGGCGCGCTCGTCCTGTGCGGGGTCATACTATACTTTACTTCCCGGTTGGACTCCCCGTATAATTTCTATGGGTCGCTGGCCGCTTCCATCGTGGTCATGTCGCTTTTGTTTTATACTGCCGCCAGGCTCAAGAATAACTGAAGGCCGGCTATAAACCCGGATTTTTTTAAATAAAAGATGAAATGAGTATAGCCCCTGTCGAGACTATGCCTATTACGGCTGTCAATTTTATCCACTTATTATCGATGAGCTTGAAAGCGGCCACGCATAAAAAGATGTACGGGACCAGCGACGCGATGACCGAAGCGCTCGCCAGGAAGACGAACTTATCCATCACTAACAGTAAGGCAGCCGTTATGGTCGTGCACACCAGTACCGCCAGCACGGGGACGTGCCACCGGCTTTCACGGCTGAATATGGAAGCGTACTTTCCGGCAAAGCTCTCGATGACCAGCGACGTGCCCAGCATGTAGGCGTTCAAGGCCGACAGCATGGAGATCACCGCGATGGCCAGTACTACGACGCCCCAGCCATGGAAAAAATGTTCAATGACGTAGGATATGGGCGACGGCGTGGAGGCGACCGCGGCGCTGCCGACGCTGCCGATGAGCGAAAAATTGAGGGCCAGATAAATGACCGTGACAATGGCAAATACATATAACAGCGACCTCGGCACTGTCTTTTCCGGGTCTCGCACTGGCTTTGAAGGAATGGCCGACAGCTCGAAGCCCGTAAAACACCAGTAAATGACTACGGCACTGCCCAGGAACGCAAAGCTGCCGTTCGTGCTGAACGGGGTAAAGTTACCGGCGCTGACGAACGGCAATAACAACACCGTGATCAGCAGCAAAGGCAGGATCTTGAGTACCGTGAGCGCATCTTCGACCCAGGCCGATAGCGCGACGCCCAGCAAGTTCAGCATACCGAAGGCGATGACGACCATGGCATCGAATACCGGGGCAGGCATGCCGAAGAAGCTAATGTTCTCGCCGATGGCCGCGGCGATGGTCGCTATGCCGAGGATCCCCGAAAAAATATAGCAGGCGACGATGAAGCCCGATAGCCGCTCGCTATAGGCTTTGGTGAACAGGGTATAGAAAGCGCCTGTGCCGGCATAGCGCCGTGAAAGCCACAATAGACAGGCGAGCACCGAGCCGAAGGAAATGGCGCACAAAAGCCATGCCAATAGAGAGCCGGGGCCTGCCATTGCGGCCGAAACGGCCGGGACGACGAAGATGCCCGAGCCGATGGTGCCTCCTACGCCCAGGCTGATCAGGTCGACGAGGCCCAGCGGCTTTTTTTCGGCCGTTTCTATTACAGCTTGCTTCTGTAACTGTTCCATTTTTATGCCTCTGCCATGTGCCGGACCGCTTCTTCGGTGTAATAGCCATAGAACGCCGAGGCCGGTACCGTGATAAATATTGAAGCAAGCCCTGCGGCCAGGGTTAATACAAAAACGGCAAAAAATCCGAGGACAGCAATAACGGCAATGTTCGGGTCGCCGGCCGTAAGCCCGCGTACTATCGCGGACAACAGCCAGACAAGCGCGAACAGCGCTGGCATGTAGAACAACATTACCACGGTCATCAGCAGCGAATCGACGATCAGCTTGGCGCCCATGAGCTTGATCGCCTGCCCGGGGTTATTCATCGAATATCTAAAAAATAATTTAGTAGCCTTTAGAAACGAACAATTTTTCTCATACTTTATCGCCAGGATGGGGTCCAGGCATACCTCTACGAATAGGCCTGCCACGTTAACGGCGAAAAATAAAATGATGTAAATGAAAAGTAAAGACAGGACTCCGCTGAACCCGATAAAGGGTACGGTAAAGGGCAGTATGAACGGCGGTATGAACATGAGGGCTGCCAGTATGGCCAGGGCTCTGGTACCTTTATAATACGGCCTCAGCCGCCTGAGTTCAAGCGACCTTGGGTCGTTGGAGCCTATGGGCAGCGACGAGCGCAGGAAAAATCTCCAGTCAAAAGGCTCGAATAAAAGCTTACGGGTCCGCAAGCTCCCGTACCTTATGGCCGCCGACGTTATGGAATCCATCCAGCAAGATAATGGCGGCTTTCTGTTAAAAACATGATGGTGCTGCGCTATATGAACATCTGTAAAAAGCTATAGCCCAGCATCAATCCATAAGCAATGATGATGCCGCCGCAGACGCCGTTGATCAGCCGCAGGACGTCGCCGGTGATCCGGCTTTTGAGGACAGAGATGACCGTAACCAGGCCGTTGAACCATACGAATGACGCCAGGGCCACCCCGAGGATGAAGAGGTTAGATGCGCCGAACGGCAGCGAAGCCCTGATGCCGCCTAACAGCAGCGTGCCGTCGATGATAGCGTTAGGATTGAACCAGGTGACCGCAAAGCACATGGCGGCTATCTTCAGCATCGGCTCGTTCATGGCAATGTCCTTTAGCTCCGGCCTGGACATGATCAGCCGGATGCCTATGTATGTAGCCGCCAAAAAGCCTATTAGCAGTACCGCGCCTCTCAGAACGGGATATAGCTCAAGTATGGCCCCTACGCCGAAGAAGCACGCCAGCGCGAGCGAGACGTCAAATACAAATGTAACGAACGCCACCTGATATGCCCGTATCCGGCTCATGCGCATGGCGGAGTTGATGACGTACATATTTTGCATGCCTATGGGCGCTAAATAGGCAAGCCCCAGGAAAAAGCCCTGCAACACATATTCAAGCATGCGCTATTCCTTTTGGCACGAGCACGGCGAGCCGCCACATCTTGGGCACTTCATCGGATATTTTGTGAGACATGCCTTTTCGACGTCGATGTCGAGCATGTTGGCCATGGAGACCATCCAGGCGAACACATCGGCCATTTCCTCTTCGATGGCTTTTTTATCCTCTTTTCGCATCGCTTCCGCCAGCTCGCCACATTCCTCATAGAACCATAGCTGGGTTTTCTGGAGGCCGCGTTCCTCGTCATTGGCGCTGTATAGCTCTTTCATTAGCCGCTGGAATTCGCTGATCTCCATGTTAAAGCCTCACCGGTATGTTCTTTGACTTTAAATATTCCTTCGCCTGTGCTATGGTAAATTCGCCGAAGTGGAATATGCTTGCGGCAAGTGCCGCGTCTGCGTTAGCGCTGGCAAAAGCGTCGTACATGTGCTCGATATTGCCTGCGCCGCCCGACGCTATGATGGGAATGTTCACGGCTTTGCAGACAGCCTTAGTGATAGGAATGTCATATCCGTCCTTGGTGCCGTCGGCGTCCATGCTCGTGAGCATGATCTCTCCGCTGCCGAGCTCTTCGACCTTTTTGGCCCACTCGATGGCGTCGATGCCCGTGGGAGTCCTGCCGCCGTAAATGACGACCTCATACCATGCAGGCTTGCCGAATTTGTTCCTGATGATATTAACGGCGTTCGGGTCCTCGATATTCGTGTTGCTCCTGCAGTCGATAGCCGTCACGATGCACTGAGAGCCAAAAATATCAGAGGATCTCTTTATAAAAGAAGGGTCTTTAACGGCGGTCGTGTTGACCGTGATCTTATCGGCGCCGGCCCTGAGAATGGCATTGATGCCTTCGATGGTCTTAATGCCGCCGCCCACCGTCATGGGAATAAATACTTCATCAGCCGTACGCTCGATGACGTCTATCATGGTCTTTCTGCCCTCGTGCGAAGCAGTAATATCCAGAAAAACCAGCTCATCCGCACCCTGCTCGTTGTAGCGCTTGGCAAGCTCCACCGGGTCGCCGGCGTTCCTCAAATTGACGAACTCTACGCCTTTGACAACGCAGCCGCCATGTTCGCCCAGGACCACGTCCAGGCAGGGTATGACCCTCTTGGTGAGCATCAGGGGGTTTTATGTTGTGGTATGACTATATATTTAATGGTGAGCGGTATGTTCGGCGGCCTTTTTGGACCTAAAGTTTGTGAGAATTGTAAAAAGCCTATAACGGGAAAAGCAGAGAAATATGCCGGTAAGACATTCTGTTCTACACGGTGCCTCGATATTTACCGGCATAAGGACCTGACAAAGCTCGAAAAATAACTGTCGATGTCCGGTTAAAAGCTGAATGGACTGCAATAGCTATCTATTCACGATGCCTTTTTTTAACTTATAAAAAAAGAAAGTGGCCGCCTTTTAGGGTTGCAGCGTCGGCTGGGGCGGCGTAGGCGGTACGAACCTGCCTGAATATACGACGGCGGACGGGTCTATCTGTTTTAGCACGTCCAGCGAATAGTATCTCAGGTATACTGATACCGGCACCGATAAGGCCATCATGATGATGATGAGCACCAGCAGCAGTAATGCAAGTAACAAGCCTACGAACACCGCCAGCAATATCGAGGTCTTGGCCATTGCGACCGCGAGAATGACCCCGACCACGAATATGGCGATGAAGATGAATATGATAGGCAGCGCGATGATCAACATCAGGATGTTGATGCCAAGCTGGACGACCCAGCGGGCGATCACGTAAACGCCATACTGTTTCCAGTCAGTTTTTATAGACTTCCAGAGGCTCTTCCAGGACTCGGTCACGCCCGTGTTCTTAAACAACATCATCGGCGCCACGAAATCATAGGTAAAGCCCATGAAAATGCTCATCACCACTGAAAATACGATGAGTAGCACAAACAATGCAAGCACGATGCAAACGATCAGCGCGACCAGCAACGCGCTCACGATGGATGCTATGCCGATCTTGATCGCCAGTATTATTGCCAGTATCATCAGCACGACGAGCACGACGACGACCAGCAGCGTGAAGAATACCACGAGAAGCGTAAATATGAACAGCCTCAGGCCTCTGCCCAGGTTATTCATTGCCGGCCTGATCACATGCACGTCGCCGGTGGTCAATGCCTGGATGAGGACGAATGAGAACACGTTACGCAGGTATGCCATAATGATGACGATGACGATGACTAATAAGACCAGCCCGATGAACAGCATCAGTAGCGCAGAATTGGATAGAATGTTCTGTACCGCCTGGCTCATGCCACTATAGTCCGCCGTGCCGCCCCTGCCGTAGTTTCCCATGTTGCTTAGCTGTGATGTGAAACTGTTCGTCCCCGTGCCCACGAAGAACACGATGACCATGAGCTTGATCCACGTCCAGACATTGAACGGCTCCAGAAGAATCTTTTTAGTCTTCTCGAAAGCCGTACTAATAGGCTTAAAAGCCCACCATTCCGCCATACTTATACACCCGCTAATTTACGGTTACAGTTGATAATACCCCATTCGTTTATAAAAAGATGATGCGCCATAAAACTAATAGTTACCCGGAGCGTAGTATGAGCCTATGCTGCGGATTCATGTGCCGGCATTGTTTAAAAAAACAAGCGGAAAGATCTCCTGGAGCCGTGTCCTGCTCGCCTTCGGCCTCGTCTTCGGCCCATTGATACTAATATTATCGACGGCTGCCCAGCCGACGCCAAAGAATGTCACTCTGCTATTTGCCATTCTATCAAGCGGGCTATACGCCCTGGCGTTTTACCTTACAAGAAAGTGGTGGCTGCCTCTGCTGGCAAACCATCCCATACGGAACGCGTGCCTTTTGGGTATCTTCAACGCGGCCGCTGTCGAGACGATATTCTGGGCCATTGAGCAGCTAATGGGAGCGAGCGGCGTAGCCGCGAGCCCGAATCTGGCGCTTGACCTGCTGATCACAATGCCCTGGTATATCGGGATGGTCATTATCTTTGTATGGGCCCAGAACAGGCGGCATTTTTCTATTGCCAAAGTGCTGTTACTCGGCGCCGTGTATGAGACTGGCGCTGACGGCTTTATCGGCGGCATGATCTTTGGCGGCGGGCTGTTCTCTCCGGGCGCCTGGGTCTTATTGGCCTTGGCCTTCTGGGAGTTCATCCCGGTATACGCTTCGATGGTGATGCCTCCTGCGCTGGTGGCCGATCAAAATAAACGAGAGCCCGCACCTGCATATCCCGCTTGGCGTGACGCTCTATCTCCTTTGCTCTGGCTCATACCCTACGCGATATATCTGTTAATAATATTAGTGAGCATCGCCTTTCTGAGTAAGACATAAATCCGGCTATTGCTCTTTTTTATATGATAATTCTCAGTTCGCTATATAGCGTTTGTTTCTTGTGCGTGTGAGATGTTGTCGGAGTCGGTTTTTCCATACAGAGCCCTGTAGTTCCGTGTTTGCGTGGTAGTCGTTTATTCTTGCTATCCCTTTTCGCTGGATTGTTCGGTTTCACAACACGAAGACACGAAAATTTTTTTTAGATTTACTAACACTAAGTCATGAAAAACACCATGACACAGTCAAATCATGAAATCATGAAGGACTTGGACTGCTCCCTTTTTGGTGGACAGGTAGTTAAGGCACGTCTGCTAAGAGGTGTTATTGATGGGAAAGTTGGAGCGAAGGAGGTTTTCGCGGGAGTTCAAGCTTCAGGTGTTAGGGGAGCTTGAGGGTGGTAAGAGTGTGGCTCAGGTGTGTCGTGAGCATGATCTTACCAGGTTCTTGGTTTCTAGGTGGAAGCGGGAGCGTGATGAGAATCCAGGCGAGGCCTTTCAGGGTAATGGTAAAGCTTGTCGGGATGAGGCCAGGACAAGGGAGCTGGAGAGATTGGTTGGCCAGTTGTACGCGGAGAACGATTTTTTAAAAAGAGCATTGGCCAACCTGAAGCAGAGGGCAGCGGAGGAAGGAATGGGAAGAGAGCGAAACCGGAAGTGAAGTACATGAGCATAATGGAGTGTCGTGGCAGCGTTTCGGTCTCTAGGGCTGTGGAGTTGCTCGGGGTCAGCAGGTCCGGGTATTACAGTTGGCTTCATCGTTGTGATGCAGAGCCATGTGAAAAAGATTTGCTGCTCAGGGAGGAGATCCAGCGTATCGCGCTCGAATACTCGAGGTACGGGTACAGGAGGATCGCTGTGGAACTTGGCCGTCGTGGGTACCATACGGGCGAGAAAAAGGTGCTCGGTCTGATGAGACAGGATAATCTGTTGTGTGTGAGAAAGCGGTACCGGGTATCGACAACAGACTCGAACCACTGTGAACGAGTGTACGAGAACCTGGCTAAAGGCCTCCGTGTTACCGGTATAAACCAGTTATGGGTTTCAGATATCACGTACATCCAATTATCCAGGGAGTTCGTGTATCTGGCCGTAGTCATAGACGTGTACAGCAGACGATGCATAGGCTGGGATCTCAGCCGCCGTATCGACACGGACTTGGCATTGGGCGCATTGCAAAACGCGCTGGAAACCAGGAGAACCGATACGAGAGGCCTGATTCATCATAGCGATCAAGGAGTCCAGTACGCTAGCAGGGAGTACGTGGAATGTTTGGAGGCACACGGTATCCGGGTGAGCATGAGCCGGCGCGGCAACCCGTATGATAACGCTTTCGCCGAGAGCTTCATGAAGACCCTGAAGTACGAGGAGGTATACCTGAACGAGTACAACACATTCAAAGACGCACTAGAAAACATCGAACAGTTCATCGACGAAGTGTACAACAAAAAACGACTACACTCATCGATAGGATACAAATCACCAATCGAATACGAGAAAACATTAAATATGAACATTGTGGCTTAACTCATTGTCTACTTTTAGGGATGCACTCCACTTCGTGGCTTACGTCATTCGTTTGTGTCTTATTAACCGTGTCTTGGTGGCTTAATTCATTTAATGGGGTCCTTCATGATTTCATGACTTGATTGTGCCATGGTGGCCTTACATGTTTTAGTGTTAGTAAATCTAAAAAGAGAATTTCATGTCTTCGTGTTGTGAAACCAAGGGCCGTACGTGAGTCGCACAAATAATAAACAGTAAAAGACATAAACACGAAACTACTGGACTGCGTGGTGAAAAAACCGATTCCATCCATGCCACATGCAATAAGGCACAAGAGTCAAAGCTAATTTTTTTATCAGGACCGTCGGATTAATTTTAAAAGCGCCTGCAATAGGTTTTGCCCGACAAGCAGGTAAATGACCACCAGCCCGCCGGCGATGAGGATGCCAAGCGTAAAGTAAGCAAGCGTTTCCAGGCCGAACATAAAGAAAACAACGGCAAGGCAGAACAGCCCTACTAAGACATAGGAGCCATACCAGATCGCCTTAAAAAGTAATATGACGTTCCCGGTGTCTTCCAGGAACGCCTTCAGTTTTTCATTGAAATTCATTAAGCTTTGATCCTCTTCAGACGGAACGTGTTCTCGCGCTCCATCTCCTCGAGCCTGAGTTTGATGAACTGCTCGGCCTCGAGCTGCTCGGGGATCACCTTGAACTCAAGCGCGTTGACACGTCTTTTCGTTTTCTCGATATCGTCCAGCAGCTTCTTCATGGCCGACTCGATCTCGGCGGAGATGATGACCTGCTCCACTAGCTTTTCGTAGGCTTGCGCAGCCTCGTCGATCCTGGCGCTGGTGTTGATGACACCGTAGCCTCTCTCGAGGATGGGCTTCTGTATGCCTGACGATTCTATTTTCGGCACGATGACGCCCATGACGTTCTTGCTCTCGAGGTTGATCTCCGGCATCTGCGTCAGTGAGAAAGCGGCGGACCTTACGGTCACGGCGCCTTCGACGGCTCGTGCGATGGCGATCTTGGTGATCGCATCGTCGTAGCACTTTTGCAGTTCGCTCCGGGCGTTCTTGGCCTTCTCCATTATCTCGAAAAATTCGAGGATCAGGCCGTCACGCTTCATTTTCAGGAGCTTGTGGCCGCTCTGGGAGAGCACGATCTTTTTCTTTAGGTCCAGAAGCTCCGAACGAGTCGGCTTGATGTTGTCTTTTATAGACATATCAATTCACCTTACGCCGCGATCTTGGGCGCTGTCTTCTTCTTAGCCGGGTGGTATTTGTCGATGTACTTGTTATCGATCTTGTTCAGTTCGGTAATGGGCAGCGTTGCGAGCAGGTTCCACATCATATCAAGCGTTTGCTCGATGCTTCTGTCCTCTTCGCGGCCCTGCCTGACTAAGGTGCTCTCGAACAGGTCTGCGAAGTCCAGGAACTTCCTGTCTCTCTCTGACAGTGCGTCCTTACCGACGATGGCGACTAAGCCACGAAGGTCCTTACCTTCTGCGTAACCGGAGTAGCATTGGTCCGACACTGCCTTGTGGTCTTCCCTGGTCTTGCCGGCGCCTATGCCCAGGTTCATCAGCCTGGATAGCGAGGGCGACACGTTGATTGGAGGGTAGATACCCTTGCGGTGAAGGTCCCTGGCCACTACGATCTGGCCTTCTGTGATGTAGCCGGTCAGGTCGGGGATCGGGTGAGTGATATCGTCGCCGGGCATCGTCAGGATGGGCACCTGTGTGATGGAGCCCTTCTTGCCGTGTATCATGCCGGCACGCTCGTATAATTGCGCCAGGTCAGTGTACATGTAACCCGGATAGCCACGCCTTCCCGGAACTTCTTCTCTCGCGGCGCCGATCTGTCTCAGCGCTTCGCAATAGTTGGTCATGTCAGTGTAAATGACCAGCACGTGCATGTCGTTCTCGAAAGCGAGGTATTCGGCGGTGGTCAACGCAAGCCTGGGCGTAATGATACGCTCGATGGCAGGGTCGTCGGCCAGGTTCATGAATACTACTGCCCTCTCCAGGGCGCCTGTCCTCTCGAAGTCCTGCATGAACGTCTGTGCCTCTTCGGCCGTGATGCCCATTGCGCAGAATACTACTGCGAAAGGCTCGGTAGAGCCTACTACTTTAGACTGACGTGCGATCTGTAGCGCGATCTCGTTGTGTGGTAAGCCGGAGCCCGAGAATATGGGCAGCTTCTGGCCACGGACGAGCGTGTTCATGCCGTCGATGGTCGATATTCCGGTCTGGATGAAATCCTTGGGCTGTGACCTGGAGTACGGGTTAATTGCCGCGCCTACGATGTCCAGCCTCTTTTCCGGGATAATGGCAGGTCCGCCGTCTAGCGGGTCGCCCGCACCGCTTAATATGCGGCCGAGCATGTCCTTGCTGACGGGCATCTTAATGGTCTCGCCCAGGAACTTGACACCGCAATCACGGCTGATGCCGTCGGTGCCTTCGAATACCTGAACGACCACGAGGTCCTTTGCGGTATCCAGTACCTGGCCTCTCTTGATCGTGCCGTCGGCCAGTTGAATAGAGACCAGCTCGTTGTAGCTTACTGGCTCCGTCTTCTTGACAAATACCAGCGGCCCGGCGATCTCGCTAATGGTTTTATATTCCTTCATCTTAAGCCGCCTCCAGCGATTTGAACTCGGATTTCATTCTCGTGTCCACGTCGTTCAAATATTTCTCGAAGTCCGCCTCGAACTTGACCTTTGCCAGGTCATTCTTCGATTGAAGGGCCAGGATCTTCGGGATCGGTACCCCGGACGCGAGTGCCTTCTTTGCCAGCTTGCCGAAGGCCATGATCTCGTTCATCATCATGAACTGCTTCTTGAGGCTGCAGTAGGTGTCTACGTCGTGGTATGCGTTCTGCTGCAGGAAGTACTCACGGATCATTCTGGCGATCTCGAGCGTTAGCTGCTGGTCTTCCGGCAATGCGTCGGAGCCGACGAGCTGTACTATTTCCTGTAGCTCGGATTCCCGCTGCAGGAGCTCCATTGCCTCTGCCTTCAGGGTGTTCCAGTCCGGGCTGACGTTTTTGGTGTACCAGTCCTTCAAACCGTCCTGGTACAGCGAGTAGCTGTTCAGCCAGTTGATGGCAGGGAAGTGACGCCTTTGCGCTAACTTGGCATCCAGTGCCCAGAATACCTTGACGATACGCAGAGTGTTCTGCGTGACCGGCTCGGAGAAGTCTCCGCCAGGGGGGCTGACTGCGCCAATTACCGAGACGCTGCCTTCCTTGCCCATTAGCGTAATGACACGGCCGGACCTCTCGTAGAATTGCGAAAGCCTTGCAGCTAGGTAAGCGGGGTATCCCTCTTCACCGGGCATCTCTTCGAGACGGCTGGATATTTCTCTCATGGCCTCTGCCCACCTGCTGGTGGAGTCTGCCATTAGAGAGACGCCGTAGCCCATGTCCCTGTAGTATTCGGCGATGGTAATGCCAGTGTACACAGAAGCTTCTCTTGCTGCGACGGGCATGTTAGAAGTATTTGCGATAAGGACAGTCCTGTCCATAAGTGGGTTGCCGCTTTTTGGGTCCGTCAAATGCGGGAATTCACTCAGAACTTCCGTCATTTCGTTGCCGCGCTCTCCGCAGCCGATGTAGACGACGATCTCAGCATCCGACCACTTTGCTAGCTGCTGCTGGGTAACGGTCTTGCCGCTGCCGAACGGTCCCGGGATAGCTGCTGTGCCGCCCTTGGCTATGGGGAACAGGCAGTCCAGGATCCTCTGACCGGTGACCAGTGGTATGTCCGGCCTGAGCTTTTCCTTATACGGCCTTGGCTTACGTACGGGCCACTTTTGTAGCATTTTCAGCTCGGTCCCGTCCGCTAAGTGTCCGAAGACCTCGTCAATGGTATAGGATCCGGCTTGAATGTCCTTGATGGTAGTTTCGCCCACGAGAGGGGGGACCATTACCTTATGAACGATAGTCCTGGTCTCGGGCACTGTACCGATGATGACTCCGCCCGATACCTTGTCGCCGGCCTTAACAGTCGGCGTGAACTCCCACTTCTTCTCATGGGAAAGGCCTGTCGCAGTGACGCCTCTCTCGATGAAGTTGCCCATCTTTTCTCTCAAAATGGGCAGGGGCCTCTGTATGCCGTCGTAGATCGACGTCAACAGTCCCGGGCCGAGCTCTACGGACAGGGACATCCCTAAGTTCTCCACGGGCTCGCCCGGCCGGAGGCCGGACGTATCCTCGTAAACCTGAATGATGGTCTTATCATCGGCGATCTCGATGACCTCGCCCATGAGACCTTCTTTGCCGACCTTCGCCACGTCGTACATGCGGGCATCTAGCCCTACCGCAGTGACGACCGGGCCGGCAACTCTAAAGATTTCTCCTTGACTCACGATAAACACCTTTTCCGATTACAATGATTTATGAAGATCATTTCCACAGGTCCACGCCTATGGCACGCTTGATCTTATCTCTCAGGCTCGACTCTTCATGGCCGCCTATGGCAATGAATGTCGGCTCCACCGATTCGTCGATGGTCTTCTGGAGCCCGGATGACAGCTTTTTTAGGTCGTCCGCATGCATTACGACGATGCCGACGTTCTTGTCGGCGAGGCACTCGTTGATCTGGTGTTCCAGCTCTTTTTCGTCGTGCACGTCGTATGTCTTCCTCACGCCCGCAAGCCTGAAGCCCGTTATGAAATCGCTTTTACCGATAACCGCTATTTCCATCAGATCACCAGCTGGCTTTTTATTACCTCATCGCTGAGATTTGTCTCCTTGCCTCTCGCTATGATGCGGAGATTGTTGACCTCCGTGTTCTTTCTGATGACATAGCCGAGTATTGGCGTGATAGAGAGCGGATATAGATGCGATATTTTTTCCACGAACGCTATGAGCGACTTACGCAGGGCGATCTCTATGGCGTTCAACGATCCGGTCTCTCCGGACTTTTGAACTGCGTCGGAGATATCGTTCCAGTACGGATATTCCTTCAGCATGTTAATGAAATCGTCATAGGTCGCCGCCTGTGCCAGTTTCCTGAGATTGTCCATGCTGAGCTTTGCGCCGCCCGGGATCATATAGCCCAGGATCTTATCATGCTCGAGTCCTTCCCTCTTCAGCCTGAAAAGCGTCCGCAGGTTCACGGTATCTATTTCCCGCCTGACGAAGTTGATGAATAGTTCATCGGCCTTCGAGCTCGGTATGTGCAGCGAGAGCAGGTTAGCGTAGTAAGCCTTGTCCAGGCTATTCTCGAGTATGGCAAGCGTGTGCGTCTTGTTATATTCTTCCAGCGTCGCCGATAGCGGCTTGTAAAAGTTAGTGCCCGACAGCCCCTCTACCACTTCACTAACGGTCGACTTGCGTATGAGCTCATTGAGCTTTTGCAAGTCAAGGCTGCCTGCCGGAACGAGCGTCTCGCGTATCTCTTCCTCTGAGGCGCCGTAATTTTTACCTCGCAGTATGGACTTAATGTTCCAGTCGTCCCATCTCTGCATGTAGGCTCCCAAAAGCAACTTAAGATCGCCCTGGGTGAACCCTCTTATCTGGGAGTACTCTCTCGCCAGGTTCAGGTTCAGCGCATATTCCATCAGGTCGATGCCGCTGTATTTAGAGGCAAGCTCGTCGATCTCTTTTTTGTACTTGCTTTCCCCGATGAATCGGCTGATCTCGGGGATGTCCATCTGCAGAAGCTTGGCGTAGGTCTCTTTGGGGAAGAGGAAAGCCTTCTTGGTCTTTACCCTTGCCGTGGCATAAGCGTAGTTCCCGGTCCCGGTACTTATCTTAGGCATTTTCTCACCTTGACCCGAACAGAATATCCGATACCGATTTCATTGACGAGTTCCAGACATCATCCATTATGGAGTCGAATGTGTAGTCCAGGTTGACGCTGCCGTCAACGCTCGTCACTATGATGCCGCCAATACACTTGATATTGCCGCCATATTCGTATCC
Organism: uncultured Methanocellaceae archaeon; assembly: GCA_963780625.1. Taxonomy (GTDB): domain Archaea; phylum Halobacteriota; class Methanocellia; order Methanocellales; family Methanocellaceae; genus Methanocella. The sequence continues at coordinate 495,741 of CAWACH010000002.1, forward strand.
GGAATTCTTCACCAGGTCCGCATCCGCTGCGTTAGTGAATATCTTGCCCGTCGCTACGTCTTTCTTGGACATGTTGATTAACTTCTGGATTATATCAACTTTCTTATCTTTTGGCATGTCCGTAAGACGCTTCAACAGGTCTGCGCGAACCTCTTCGAGCACATCTTTCTCGGCATTGAGCTTCGATTTTTTAACGTCGAGTTTGGCGCTCGAAAGTTCTCTTTGCCTCATCTTAGATATGGCCGAATCGGACCGAAGCATCTCAGCCTCGTGTGCCTTGCGGGCTTCAGCCTCGGCGTCCTTCTTGACCGCAGCGGCCTCTACCTGGGCCCTGGCGACAATCTCCTTGGATTCAACCTCGGCTTTATCTGAGATGTCCTTTACAACTTTGTCGAGTCCCATCTAGGTCACCTTAACAAAGCGTATTTACAGGAACATCAGCAGGATGGCAATGACCAGTCCGAATATGACTATAGTTTCCGGAAGGGCGGTAAAGATCAGGCCCAGGCCGAACATCGAACGGTCTTCTGAGATCGCACCCACTGCGGCCGCGCCGATGTTACTCTGTGAGACACCGGTACCGACACCTGCAAATCCAACTGCTATACCTGCACCTATTGCAACTAAACCATCAATTGGCATATTTCTTAATCCTCCGTGTATTTTCGATTATATCCAAATGGATCGTAAATTCTGCCCCCGCCTTTGTAGAATTTCATGAAAAACTCTACGTAATGCAACCTCAGTGACTGGATGAATGGGGCGTAAATGCCCAGCACCAGGTTAATTCCATGTCCTACTATGAAAACGATGATCGCCGCTATCAGGCCTAAGGTCCCTGCCGACGCCAGCATCGCCGCGACCGTGTTGATCGCGAACGCAATGCCGACCGAGGACAGGCCTACGGCCAGAAGACGAGTGTAGGATAGTGTATTGCTCATTAAGTTAGGGATCTCGAGTAGCCCGACGACTCCCTCACCCATAAGAAGCATTATTACTCCTATGAGGAACGCTATGACGCCCCCCAGGAATAATGGGTTCATCACGTTGATCTGCGCTATCTGCTGGTTCATGGCCATTGGGAATGCATACCAGACCATGGCAACGCCGCCGATCAACATTAAAGCCCAGCTTACCTTGTGGAGTATGGCCGTCTTGAGGCCGTGCTGCCGGTACTCGTTCCTGAACCCGAACGCGTAGCCCAGTAATATCTGGCACACGCCCACGACACAAGTTAAGACCAACAGGTCCTTTATGCCGAATACGTAGGAGCCGTTATATTCCGGGCTCGGGCCGCCTGCGACCAGCCTCTCTAACGGTAGGGAGAACGGTCCGATCGGTCCGATGGTCACTGCATGCGGGTAAAGACTGGCGAAATTAATGCCCAGGAACCCTGTCGTTGACATGTTATAGCCTAAGAATTCGCCGAACAGGAACCCGAAGAATATCGTCGATATGCTACAGACGAGCATAACGTTGATGAGTAACAGCATTCCTTCCGAGTTCTTAAGCACGTGACGCAGCACTAAACATATTGCTAATAATAGTAAACCGTAGCCGATATCGCCCAGTATGAACCCGTAAAACATGGGGAATACGAACGCGAATATCATGGTCGGGTCGATCTCATCGTACTTTGGCCTTGCGACCAGGTCGATGAACGTCTGCCAGTCGTGAAATGCCCTTGGATTGTTGTAAGCTACAGGGGCATCTATTTCATGGTGTTCTTTAACGCCCGGCTCGACTTCGCCCTTGTAAGCGTGAGCCTGAGGCTCGACGGTCGTTACGTAAACTCTGTCATCAGTCGCCTTGACCAGAGCATCCTTGAGCCTTTCGAAATCCTTCGTCGGCACCCATCCGTCCACTACGAACGTGTTATCCGAGGTAGCGAACTTCAACGGGGCCTCTGCCTTTTGAGTATCGATGGACAGGAGCTCTTCGGACGCCAGTATAAAGTCCGCATATTTCTTATCGAGCTCTTTTATTTCGGCATTGGTCGATTCAAGCTTTGCCTTTAGCTCTACGGTCTTTTCCGCAATGGATTTTTTAATGGCCGCAGGCTCGCCGGACTCCTTGAGCGGCTCCATTTCCATGTAGTCGTTCTTGAGTAATAGTTCCGAGATCTTCGGGGCGACCGTCTTCGGTACAAATAAAGCGATGATCGTGTTCTTGCCGTATGGCGCAGAAAATAGCTCATACTCGTCAGTGACAGCCTTGACCTGGGGCTCTATGTCCTTTGGCACAGTGCCGGTATATACTGCAAGGTGGTCATAGCCGTAAAGCAACTGCAATGGTAATCCGAGCGCCTCGTAGGGCTTGAGTAATTCTTCACGGTGAGCCAGATCCTTCAGGCTCGTCTCCAGCGAACTCTTCTCATTCATCTTCTGGTTGACCGTAGCTTCGAGCGACGTCAGGTTCTGTTCCAGGCCGGTCAGGATCTTTTCGCGCTTTTCCTTGAACGGTAGGGCGCTCTTGGTCCCCAGGTAGCTCCTCATGGAGCGAAGTTTCAACAGCTTTTCAGATAATGAGGTAGCGCTCTTGAGAGGCTTGCCTATGTGAAAATATTCTCCCTCTTCAGTATAGTCTTCCACGTGGAAGATGTCCATCTTGTGGAGGGTGTTTATGGTGGTCTCCATTACGTCTTTGGTACCGACGACGAGGACCCTATCCATTCGTTGCGGTTCTAGCATTGACGTATCCCTCGAATTCCTTCATTAGGTGATCAGTAGCGGCGCCGACTTTAGTCTTGGCTGAGGCCTTTAACGTTGCAGCAAGCTTTTGGCCTTCGACACGCTGTGTGTTCGATTCGGCCTGGATCTCTGCAGTCGCCTTCTTTATTTTCGCATCCGCTTCCGCTGCGGCCTTAGCCTTTGCAGCTTCGATGATCGCAGAGGATTCCTTGTGCGCGTTAGCGACGATACGTTTTGCCTCTTCGTCGGCCTTTGCATGCCGCTGCTTCGCTTCCTCCTCGGATTGTTTTAACTGTAATAATATTTCTGCCCTGGACATAAGATTCCCCTGAACACAGAATTATAGATAGTAGATAGCTTATACGAATTGCTTTCTTAAAATAGACGCCATCGTTCTTAAACTTTTTTATTTCAATGACTTATTATGTTAAATGATTAATTTGGAATGCGTGAATTGAAGCGCAATGGCTTAAAAAATCCCGTTTTTTCTACTGTATATTTAATAGATCTAAAAATAGTAGACTAACTATGAATAATAAAACGAGGTAGGCCCGATTATGAGCCTAAAAACCGATCAAAATAATATTTTGTTTAGTTTTACTTCTTCGCCTTGGCCTTGACGCCCAGAACATTCTTCTTTGAGCGCTTAAGAATGCGGCGTAAAAAGCCCTTAGCATCGTATCTCTGAGCGGGTCCCGGCTTGGCTGCCTGCGAGTCGCCCCTGGGGACGAGCCTCATCTGGCCTTTTCTGCCACGGATCTGGACCCATTCAATGCTTCCAGTCTTTCCCATGCTGAATCACCGCCTTGAAGTAGCATGTACTCATATTAATACGTTGCGCCGATTTATGCTGCATGGCCGACCTCAGGTTATTTTCTCAGCGCTTTGCCTACGGCTTCGTCGAGGTCCTGCAGGAACGCTTTCATGCTTCCGGCCGGCATGCGCCCGCCCGCAGCAAGGGGATGGCCGCCGCCTGAGGCGCCGTATTTCGCGGTCACTTCGCCGATGATCGTGTTCATGTCGATGTGGCCGATCGCCCTGGTGCTAAAATCGTATGCATCCCTGTGGTCCCTGTATTCGGCGGCGAGCCCTACGGTCATTTTTCCATATACACGGGCGAAAATGGCAGCCTTACCCATACAGCCTCGCATGTCCGTCACGTAGGCGATGTTGTTCATTTTGACGACCTGGTCCCGCACACGCATGCGCATTGCGTCCTCGTGGCGGGCGGCGATCAGCGCGTTCTTCGCCAGCATGCCGATCTCCGAGGGCAATATGTTCTTCGAAAGCTGTATGACCAGGTTGCGCTTAAAGTCGTAGTCCCTGCGGCCTATTTCAATGCCCTGAGATAGGGTGCCGGCCTGGTAGTACAGGCTGCGCTTATCCCAGTTCAAAATGATCTCGCCCGATCCGGGCGTCATGTCCGCATAGTCGCCTACGGCGCCGTACATTGCCACACGGCTCATGTCGGGGCCCAACTCATTCTGGAAATAGTTAAACGTTAACTCCGAGGCGCAAGCATTGTCATCGTGAAAGAGCCATGGCTCGTCAAAGCCGGGAGGTAACGGGTGGTGGTCGATGTAAATAAGCTCGCTGACTTTTGCGATAGCTTCGAACTTCTCTTTCATTTCCTTACTCTTAGGAAGATTAATGGCGATATCGCAGACCACGACACGGTCATAGCCTTTTGCCTGGTCGATGTCGCTCAGAACCGAGACCGGGTTAGTGAAAAATACCGGCGAGTCGCCGTTCGCCGCCAGCGCCAGCGCACCGCTGCATAGTCCGTCAGTGTCCGAATGTGTAAATATAATGGTCTTCATAATATTTCCTTAAGTTTTTCTGCGATGATCGGGCCTACGTCGACCCTGCTGAACTCATTGTTAATGGTATTAGTAGAAATAAGATAATCCGCTCCGGCCCTGTATAATCCGGCAGCAGCGTCCTCGCCGCTCAGCACGCCATGGGTAAAAGCTGCAGCGATCTTATTGGCTCCCTTTGCTTTTAATGAAGTGATGACTTTCTTGATGGTATCGCCGGTGCTCACGATGTCGTCTATTATTAGTATGTCCCTGCCCTTCACGTCCAGCGTCTTGGGCTTGATCTCGATCTCAGAGGGGGATATGCGTGTCTTCTCGAGCACGTCGTAATTGCTGCCCAGTAGTTCTGCAGCGCGCTTCGCCCACCTCTCGGATTCGGAATCCGGCCCCACGACCACCGGCTTACTCAACCTGCGTCCCGCCTCTTTTGCCAGCGCATCTACCGCGCTGACCTCGTGCCATTTGATCGAGGACATATTCGATAATTCCTCCAGGCCAAGTCTGTGTAAGTGAATGTCCACGCTCAAAATATCGCTGACGCCCGCCGCTTCCAGCATTCGCAGCATCGCCTTGACAGCTATGGCTTCGCCATCCACGTGGCGGGTATCCTGCCGCGTATACGCCATATATGGTACAACGGCTATAATTCTACTCGCGCCAAGCTCTTTCAGTAGATCGACGGTAAACTCCATCTCGACGAGCATCTCGTTAGGATAAGGATGCATGGTCTGCACGTAAACGGCAGTGCCCTTCGCGGCCGGGCAGACTACGTGTGTCTCTCCGTCAGGGAATTTTTCAACAACGGGAAAAACGGCTTTGGCCCCGAGAGCTTGGGCTATACTAAGCGCCATACCGGGGTGGCTCGAGCCTGCTACGACTTCTGGCATCATAATTACACTACATTGTACAATAAAACATTAAAACCTTTTAGTATCGGCCGACTTTTAATGGCTAAGTCGCTGCAAGCTCATACAAATATACATATATAAGAAGTGACTCTAAATCGAGTGAAATCGACATTAGATATTATTTGTACGTTTCATCCGGAGGATCCATAATTTGCCACAACCTGTCGTTAATATCGGTATGGTAGGCCACGTCGACCACGGAAAGACGACGCTGGTGAGCGCTCTTTCCGGTGTGTGGACGGACACCCATAGCGAAGAGTTAAAAAGAGGCATTTCCATCAGGCTAGGATATGCCGACTGTACCTTTTATAAGTGTAAGAACTGCAGCGAGCCGGAGTGCTACACCTCGAAGCCCGAGTGCGCGAACTGTACCGCAGGCGACCTTGAAGTATTAAGGACCGTATCGTTCGTAGACTCCCCGGGCCACGAGACGCTCATGGCCACAATGCTGTCGGGCGCCGCCATCATGGACGGCGCAGTATTGGTCATAGCCGCCAACGAGCCGTGCCCCCAGCCCCAGACAAAGGAGCACCTAATGGCGCTGGACATCATCGGCATAAAAAATGTAGTCATAGCGCAGAACAAGATCGACATCGTCTCTAAAGAAGAGGCCATCAAGCATTACAATCAAATAAAAACATTCGTCAAGGGCACGGTGGCCGAGAACGCCCCGATAGTGCCCCTTTCTGCGCAGCAGAACATCAACATCGACGTGTTAATTAAAACTATCGAGGAGACGATCCCGACCCCGCAGCACGACCTGACAAAGGCCGGACTGATGCAGGTCGCCCGCTCCTTCGACGTGAACCGTCCCGGCGTCATTCCCGCAAAGCTGAACGGCGGCGTCATCGGCGGCACCATATTCCAGGGCTCATTAAAAGTAAAGGACGACATCGAGATCCGCCCCGGAAGAAAGGTGGAATACGAGGGCAGGACCAGCTGGATGCCCATCGAGACGAACATCGTCAGGCTCGTCTACGGCGGCGACGCCGTTGAAGAGGCGACGCCGGGCGGTCTGCTCGCGGTCGGCACCAGGCTCGACCCGTCAATGACCAAGAGCGACGCGCTAGCCGGACAGGTGGCCGGAAAGCCGGGCACGCTGCCCCCCGTGTGGCAAAAGTTCGTCATGAAGACGACGCTGCTCGAGCGCATCGTAGGCGTATCGGACGAAGCCTCAATGGTCAAGCCAATATCGACGAGCGAGCCGCTGATGCTCAGCATCGGCACCGCAACGACCATAGGCGTGGTCACCTCCGCAAGAAAAGACGCGGCGGAAGTAGCGCTGAAAAGGCCTGTCTGTGCGGAAGTAGGCTCCAGGATAGCCATCAGCCGGCGCGTAGGCGCCAGGTGGAGGCTCATCGGCGTAGGGGTCCTGACAGGGTGAAAGTGATCGTCGATACCAACGGGCTCATGGTCCAGACGCAGTTCGGGGTAGACGTGTTCGAAGAGCTTGCGAGGCTGGGCTATGACGAATGCGTGATCCCGTCGGCAGTCGTCGACGAGCTGAAGTCGCTCGAAAATAAGCTCAAGGGCAAGGACAGGATCGCCCTTGCGGTCGCTTTAAGTTTATCAAAGCAGTGTCGTGTGGTCGAGGCGCCGGGTAATGCCGACGAGGTCATCCTCGGGATGGCCAAAGAGGAAAAAGTACCCGTGTTCACCAACGACGCGCTATTAAGAAAACAGCTAAAGGGCGCCGGCATCAGGACGATATTCCTGCGCTCGAAGCATAAGCTAGAGATCGATTAAATTAACCAGGAAGGAAATATCATGTACAGGAAAGTTAGGCTTGTAGATATCATCAGAATACCGCCGCAGAGACTCGAAGAAGACCTCGAGCAGGTCATCACCGAGACCATCAGGGATAAGCTGGAGGGCCGCATCGACAAGACGCTCGGCTCCATCGTTACTGTTCTAGATATCGTAGACATCGGAGAAGGCCACATCCTAGTCGGCGACGGCGCCGTCTACTATGAGGTAACGTTCGATGCCATCGCATACCGCCCGGAGTTACAGGAGATCGTCGAGGGCGAGGTAGTAGAGATAGTGGCGTTCGGCGCATTCGTGAGCGTCGGCCCCATCGACTGTTTAGTGCACGTCAGCCAGGTGGCGGACGAGTTCATGGCCTATGACGAGAAGAATTCCCGCCTGGTCAGCAAGGAGACTACTAAATCGTTAGCCGAAGGCGACAGCGTCAGGGCCCGCATAGTTGCGGTCAGCTTAAACGAGCACGACCCCAGAGAAAGCAAGATCGGACTGACCATGAGGCAGGTCGCTCTCGGAAAGCTCGAGTGGATCGACGAAGAGCAGAAGCGGAAGAGCGAGAAGCCCGAAAAGGCAAAGGCATAAGAGCCTTTGTCAAACTTTTTTTAAATATTTCATCGTAAAGCTTAAGCTTGATTACCGTGCTAGTACTTGTCATGGTGGTCGGTAAACCTGAAGCTCGTTAAGATCACCGGCGATACGTACTACGTCCCCGGAATGACCAATGTCGGCGTCTATAAAGACTACGTCATCGACCCCGGCAAGAACGAGAACGTTGACTGGGACCGGCCGGAGATATCCTTCGGCAGAAAATTTACTTTTGCCCTGATCACACACGGCCACGACGACCATTACTGGAATGCCTCAGTCCTGCGCAGCAACGGCACAAGTATATATGCGCCTGCAGGCGAGCGCCCGATGATAGAATGCGCGGACCTGCATATGAAAGGCTTCTTTTTATGGGTGAAACCCCCCGAAGGCATGAAACCCTGGTACTTCAAGGCAGCCCCATGTCAGATCGACGGAACGGTCGAAGGATTAGAGATGCCACTTAAAGTAATACCTCTTCCGGGCCATACGGACAGCCAGGCTGGATACATGACGCCTGACGGCGTGCTCATGGCCGGCGACGCCCTGGCGGCAAAGAATGTGTGGGAAAAGGCGGGCATCGTCTATAACACGAATATTCCGGGTACGAGGCAAACGCTACGAAATATCATGGACACGGATGCCGACCTGATATTGCCTTCGCATACCGAAGTCCTCACAAAGGAACAGGCCGTAGAGCTTGCCGAAATTAACTTAAAAGGCCTCGACAGGGTCGAGCGTACGGTCATAGATGCGATCGATAATGGCGGGACATCTACCGAAGAGATCGTGAGCAGAGTCTGCATGGCTTTTCACATGAAAGACGAGTTCAACTTTCATCTCGTGGGTGAGACCATGGTCCGTGCATTCCTGCATGCGCTCTATGAAGCTAAGGCCGTCGACTATGAGCTAAAGGGCCATAAGGTACTGTGGCTAAAAAAATAATTTTTATGTTCGCTCAACTTTTCAAGCCAATGGCGAACGCTTTAGCTTTTTCTAGATCGGCCTCGTTCGGGTGCCCTTTTTTAATGCCGCCGAACCAGGCGAGCGCAGGTATGGTGTCCCATCCGTAGCAGGAGAATTTTCCGGCGATGGTAAACCCTTTCTGCGTTAATTTATCGCTAATGTCCTTTGTATAGGCATCTCCCCTGTCCATGCCACAGGTATAGAACAAAAATGCCTTTTTATTCATGGCCGGAAGTCTGTCGACCAGATCAATGATTTTTGCATGGAAGCGACCTTTGTATATTCCGGACCCGAAGCCGATGACGTCATAATCATTGAGCGTATTGATATCGACGTCCTGCGGCTTTGCCAGCTTTGCGTCGAGCGCTATGCCCATTGCTTCCGCCACCTCTTGGGTGTTGCCATGGTGGAACGATTCGTAAATGATGAGAGTCTTCATATTATCCTCTTAGTACTGTCTTACAATTGAATGCCCTGGCTAAATCCTTTACGTCTTTTCCAGTAACGTGTCCTCGTGCGAGTAAGGCGGGCAGCTAATGCAAAGTATACGAAGCGCATCTGTTCCCGTATTTTTTATATTATGCACAGCGCATGGCTTTATTAAAATGGCGTCACCTGCGACGACATCTGATGTCTTATCTTCCATTCGCATCCTTCCCGTCCCTTCGATGATATAGTAGATCTCCTGCGACTTCTCATGCAGGTGAGCCCCGGTCTCTTTCCCCGGCTCAACGAGCGCCTCAGCCACGCTGACATCAGCGACAGCCGACAGGGATGGGTGAAAGAGTTCCCATATCCTCGACCCGTCCTTCGTGATATAAGAAGTTATATTATGTTTATTGTTTATCATAGGCATTCACAATTAACGTGAATCTTTAATACATAAAAAAGTGATAGTAAGCATCCATCGGTGGTATCATGACGGCTAAAACTCACGGCCCGGTCCAGGTGGCCGGCCAATCATATTACTTGCCAGCTATGAGCAACACGGGGCTTTTCAAAGGATACGTCATAGACCCGGGCTCTTCAGGCTACGATGATGTAGGCAGGGATGATATCCACTCCGTACTGCTCACTCACGGACACAACGACCACTTCAGGCATGCCCACGAGTTCAGGGAGCGCGGCGCCCGTGTCATCGCCTCCAGGGACGATGCGCTCCTTGTCAGGAACCCGGAAGTGAATTTACGAGGGCTGTTTAGCTGGGCAAGGCCGCCCATGGAAATGATCACGCCGTATTTCCAGGGCGACGCATGCGAAGTGGACATGTACATAGAGGACTGGCTGGACTCTTCTATCCGCGCCGTCTGGCTTCCCGGCCACACGCTGGGCGAATACGGGTTCATCACCGAGGACGGCGTCCTGTATTCTGCCGATTCCTTATACTCGAAAGAGCTGTGGGGAAAGTACAAGCTGCCATACAGCATCGACCCGGACCTTTGCCGGGAGTCGCTTCAGAAAATAAAGACACTCGACTTCGACTTTTTGGTCCCCGGCCATGGCGTGCCCTTGAACAGGGATGAAGCCTTGAAGGCAGCCGATTTCCACCTGGGAGAGCTCGACAGGGTGGACCAGATCGTCCTGGATCTGCTGGACGAGCCGGTATCCACGGAAAGCCTGGTAACGAAGTTCAGTAACAAGATGGACCTGTATAAGAGCCTGAATAATTACTGGCTAACATTAGTGATGTTAAAAGGTCATCTGAGCAGCCTGAACCATCAGGGCAAAGTGGCGTACAAGCTCGATAATTACTGCATGTACTGGTACAAGATATAGCCCTATACTTTTTTGAAGCCGGCATCATAGAACCGTAATAGTTCCTTGATCCTGGCATCTATCATCGGGTGAGTGGACAGCTTCAGCAGTACGCTGTTTGGCGTTTCCTCCTTCCCGAAGCTTTTCACATCTACTTTATTAATGAATTCCTTGCCGGTGACCAGCTTCAACAGCGCTTTTACGGACGCATCGACATTCCCGCTGGAGACCAGTCCGCCGCGGTCACACCGGTATTCTGCGAACTGGGAGCTCAAGAGGAATGGCAGGCCGAGCCAGCTTGACCTGCGCCACCTGCCGTATTTCACGTGGGAAAGCTCATGGCCGATGATAAAAAGCAGCTCGTCGCCTTCCATGGTCTGCAGCAGGCCGGTGTTTAGCACAATGACCTTATTTCTTCTGATCAGTCCCAGCCTCACCATGAACGCATTCACCGTCGGGTTCTGGGTAACGTAGGTATCCACGGGCTTCATGGAGAGCCTGTCGGCGGCGACCTTTACTGCATCGAATACATCGGGGAAGCTGTGGGGCGAGACCTTCAGGCTGTTGCGCACCATGATCTGCAAATACTTAAAGCGGCTAAAAGCGGTAAAGGCGATAACGCCGGCGACGGCGCCAATGGCAAGGCTGAGCACAAAGCTCACCGCTGACCAGACCGTGTCCATACTGAAGGAAGTCTTGAGATAATCATAGGCCATAATGATAATAATTAAGGCGAACGCCGCCAGGAGGGCGACGAACAAATAAAACATGATGCCCTGCCTTTCCTCGCCCTTTAGGTAAAAGTCGTTCACGTCATTCTGCTTTTTATGATGCATCAGCTCAACGTACGCTATACAAATATATCTGTAGTACTGACAGAAGTGACGCCCTAAAAAGAAGGCCCGCCTTCGCCGCCCGCTCCGGGAGATGCTTCCGCCGCAGCGTGCTCCTCAATGTCGTCTTTCTTCTCTTTTATTTTACGTTTCGTCTCGGGTATCCCCTCGGGTATGTGTAGCCGCTCGTCGCTCATAGTGGACAATGGCGGCCGGACAGGCTTAAATCATACCTTCTTCTTCCGCGGGAAAGACGATGCCGTAGAGCACGCCGCCTATGGCTGATAAGGCGACGTAAGTCGCGATCAGTATGACTATTTCCATATATCCGTAAATGTCAAGGCCGCTCACGTAAGCCAGGAACCCGTCCTCGGGTAAAACGCCCTTTAGCGGCAACACTAACGTTATTCCCAGTAAAAAAGCGCCTCCTGACGCGGTCAAAAGCCCGGCTGCCAGCGATGATAATACTGAATTTTTCCGGTCGATTTCTTGCAGCTCAAAATGATCGATAGGATTTTCTCGTACCCACAGGGCCAGCGCGCCTACCGTGACCATTACGAGGGGACATAGTACGCCGGCCATCGCCGATATAAAGACCATCGGCTCCAGGGAGAAAGAACGGGCCATAAGCCCTAACAATAGCGAGCACAGGCCGATGAGTATCATGCCGAATAGGCCTACTTTAGAGACAGCCAGGTCTTCCGCTCTCGTCAACGTAACTCAACCTTTAAACCAAAATGTCCGGCTTATGCGGCACGAGCGTGGTCACTCGCATAGCCTCACATTTATAATTATCAAACGGCGTATACATAAGTACTATCGACCGTTTAAGCAGCCCGGGCCGGATAAAAAAGAGCTTGAATATAAATGAATTATCGATTAAAAGGCTGATGCAGGTTCGATTGTATAAGTTCCAATGTTTTTTTCACACTTGGTATTACGAACGTTAACTTTTTTATACTGTAGCGCATAACTACTATCCTGGCTTCCGCTAAAGCGGAACAAAGGAAGGGATCACATGGTTAACGATGAAAAATTCGGCTTGCTGGTCGTGGGACACGGCAGCTCGTTGCCTTACAACAAGCAGCTCATACAGGACATTGCGGACATGCTCGCCTCAAAGATGCCGCAAGCCGTGACACGGATCGGCTTCATGAACATCAACAAGCCAAGCATCAAGGACGGCCTCGAAAGCTTCAGCGGTACCGGCGTAAAGAAGATCGTTGTATTCCCGCTGTTTTTAGCCAAAGGCGTACACACCACAGAGGACGTGCCGGGCCTCATCGGCCTCAAGGACGGGCAGAAGCGCATATCCTATAACGGATACGACATCGTATACGCGGACCCCCTGGGCGCAGATGACCTGATAGCTGAACTGTCGTCCAGACGTATCAACGAGGCGTTCCGTAAATATTCGGATAACTAATATGGACTTAAGCGGCATCTCCCGGATCGGCGTACTCGACATTAATCACGGCGGCCTGTTGTTGGCAGAGCGGCTGTATAGCCTCGGCTTTGACGCGTTCGCCGTAGACGTCTACGGCACTAAAGCGGCCCCGAAGGCCCGAGTGCCGGTGCTCAAGCCGGAAGATGTGACCACGTTTGACGCTCTGGCCGCGCCGGTACACATGCCCATGATACCCCTCCTCCAAAGGGCAGGCGCCGAAGGCAAGCCTGTATTCACGCATCATGAGCTGACCGGCTTCATCGTCGGGAAAAAAAGCCTGCTAAAGAGCAGGGCCGTCGAAGTGACGGGGACCTACGGAAAGACCACTGTGTGCGCTCTTTTAGCCCGCATGTTCCCCCGGGATGACGTGCTGCTACATACCAGCAGAGGCCTATTTTTTAATGGCGAGCTGCTGGAAAAGCTGAGCATTACGCCCGCCAATATCATCAGAGCGCTAGAGCTTGCCGCTGAAAAGAAGCTGGAGCCTACGCTCAGCATATTCGAGGTATCTTTAGGATTATGCGGCGTCGGTGACGTGAGCGTAATTACCACGCTGGACCGCGATTACCCCATAGCCGGCGGGGCCAAAACGGCCGGCAAAGCAAAGCTGCGCGCGCTGCAAAGCCTCAAGCCGGGAAGCACTCTGGTCTGTGCTAATTCCGTGAGAGCCGAAGCGAAGCGAGTCACCTTCGGCCGGGGCGGGGATATTTTTTACGTGCCCGACGGCCGTGTGCGATACAGGATGTCCGAGGATACGAATGGATGGCTGAAGCTGCGGTTCGCCGGTGGGTTCGACGGCTCTTCCTACCGGGGGCCGGCGCTATGTGCGGCCGCGACAGCCCTGGCATTGGGCGCAACTACCGACGACGTCAAGGATGCGTTCGAAGGCTTCGAGGGAGTCGAAGGGCGCATGAAATATTCTACTCTTCAGGGCCGCGTCCTTCTGGACAACTCAAACTCGGGGCTGTCCATGCAGGGAATAGACCGCGCCCTCGAAGCCACGGGACAGGACGAGGGATGGAGAATACTGGTCGTGGGCGAAGAGGCGTATAATGTATGTGACGGCCTGGACCCGGAGAAAGTTGTAGCTTTTTTGGACGACGCCCGCATAGACGAAGTAATATTAGTCGGGGACCGGATGCACATGGAAGGATACGAGCATACTAATGGGCTCGAAGAAGGACTGGCAGCAGCCCTGGCAAAGACCTCGCCCGGGGACACGATCATTAGCTGCGTCAAGACATGGAGATAACGATCATGGAAAAATTAGCGACTGCCGAAAGGATCATTCAGCCAAGGCCCAGCTCCATAGTGGCCGCTCTTTATACGTTGAGGGACCTGGACACCGACCTGGCCATATTACACGGGCCTCCGGGCTGTTGTTTTAAGCATTCACGATTACTGGAAGAGGACGGCATGCGCGTCGTCACCACCGCAATGTGCGATTCTGATTTTGTGTTCGGAGGCCACGACATCCTCGTCGAGGTCCTGGAAAAGGCCATCAAGAAATTCCATCCGAAAACAGTGGCCATTGTCGGGACGTGCGCGAGCATGATCATCGGCGAGAATTTCCACCGTGCCGTTGAGGAAGTAAACCCCGGCATTCCCGTCATGGAAGTGGAGATACACGCCGGCTTTGACAATAATACACATGGCGCCATCATGACGCTGGAGGCGGCCAGGGCCGTCGGACTTGTGGATGCCCCCGAGGTCGAGCGACAGAAGAAAATGCTCGAGCTCGCCACAGATGTAGAGAAAAAGTTCGGCGCCGCGAGCAAGGACTACATAGAGCCGTCAAGAGGCGACCTGAAATACAAAGCCGCTCAACGGCTGCTCGAACTAATGAGGCAGGGTAAAAAGGGCCTGTCAATATTAAATGCAAAAAAAGAGACGGCTTATATGTTCGCCGATATCAACCTGGCCGTCAGCCAGGCGGCCCGGGCGTTGAACGCGCCGGCGCCAGTGACTATCGCTAATTTGGACCCGAACGTGGGCCTGCCCCGGATCAGGCGCTACGCCAGTGTCATCACGGCACAGATGAAAGAGGCAGGCGTAAACATTGATCACATCACCGGCGGCCTGGATGAATACCCGCTGACGGGCGAAAAAGTCGCCCAAATTATCAAGGAAAAATATTCAAACTATGATTACGTGGTGCTAACGGGAGTGCCCCATGCAGTCCCCTATGAAGCTCTCAAGGATATGGAGGTCTTTTCCATCACCAATGGCCCGCGGCAGGTAGAGCCGCTCAGGATGGCCGGCCATAGGCACGTAATGGTGGAAGTGGACCTGCACCCGAAGACGCTAGGCGTACACGGCATGGTCGAGTCGGAGTTCGGCCTGACGCTCAGGAGTATGTTGTGATGAAAAAGCAGCTGGCCATATACGGTAAAGGCGGCATTGGGAAATCGTCTACGGCGTCTAACGTAGCGGCGGCATTGGGCGAGCAGGGCATAAAGGTAATGCTCATCGGATGCGATCCAAAGAGCGATTCCTCTATCACGCTGCTCAACGGCCGGCGCATACCCACTATCATGGATACCCTGCGAAAGAAGGGTAAAATAACCGAAGAAGACGTTGTATTCAATGGGTACAACAACGTCAAATGCGCAGAGGTAGGCGGCCCCGAGCCGGGCGTAGGCTGCGCGGGCAGAGGTATTATCATCGCCGTGCAGGCGCTGCAGAAGATCTGCGGCGACATGAACGATTCGGACGTTATTATTTATGATGTGCCCGGCGACATCGTCTGCGGCGGCTTCGCCGTGCCGATCACAAAAGGCATGGTGCGCGAGGCATACATCATCACATCGGGCGAATACATGCCCCTGTACGCGGCCAATAACATCTGCAGAGGGCTCAAAACGTTGAATACGCCTCTGTCGGGTATCATCTGTAACGAGCGCGAAGCTGAGCGGGAAAAAGAGATCGTCGAACAGTTCGCTGCGGCGCTGGGCGTGCCCATGCTTTCATACATTCCCAGGGACAGGCTTGTCCAGGACTGCGAGCGGTCGGGAAAAAGCGTCATCGAAGGCAGCCCGGGCTCGAAGATGGCCGAAATATACAGGAAACTGGCCAACCGCATACTGACGGAAAAGGATAAAAAGGTTCCAGAAGCATTAGAGGACGAAGACCTCAGGAAATTGACTCTATTATGATAAAGACACCGAGGATCATCCTTGCCGGCGACAGGAGTTCGTCGGGTAAAACTACCATTTCTGTGGGGATCATGTCGCTGCTCCACGAGCGCGGGCTTAAGGTGCAGCCTTTTAAGGTTGGCCTCGACTACATCGACCCCAGCTATCATACCATGGTCACTGACCGCCAGAGCGAAAACCTGGACGGCTTTTTAATGCCCGACCCGGCTATACTGGAGGCTTTTCAGCACTCTGCCGAAGGCTCGGACATCGCGGTCATAGAAGGTGTCAGGGGACTATACGAGGGGCTGGAAAGCCTTTCTGACGTCGGCTCCACCGCCCAGATCGCCAAAGTCTTGAAAGCGCCGGTGATCCTGGTCGTCGACGCCCAGAGCATTACACGAAGCACTGCGGCCATCGTTAAGGGCTATAAGGATTTTGATAAAGGCGTCAACATCAAAGGCGTCATATTAAATAAGGTAGGCAGCGAGCGCCATGCCGAAAAGGCAAAGCTCGCCATCGAGAAGTATACGGGCGTTGAGGTGCTCGGCGCCATCCCCCGCAACAAGGGCATGAACCTGACCATGAGACACCTGGGCCTGATACCTGCGAGGGAAGGCGCCTCGAGGGTGGACGGGTTTGAAGACCGTATCAGCAAGATCAAAGCCATCATCAAGGAAAACGTGAACATCGACCGTATCCTTGAAATAGCCAGGGCTGCTCCCGGGCTAAAGCCGGTCAAGTCCAGTATTTTCACTAAGGAAAAAAGTGCCGGCGTCCGCATAGGCATCGCGCTGGACGAGGCCTTTAACTTTTACTATAAGGACAACGTCGACCTGCTGACGTTAAAGGGCGCCGAAGTTGTCTACTTCAGCCCGCTCCACGACAGCGTGATACCAGAGGTGGACGGCCTCATCTTCGGCGGCGGCTACCCTGAGTTTTACCCCGGAGAATTATCGGATAATCACTCGATGCGTAAGTCCGTTGCCGACGCTTCCACAAATGGGATGCCGATATATGCCGAATGCGGGGGCATGATGTACCTGACAAAGGCGCTGGAAGACCAGAACGGCAAACGGTTTGACATGGTCGGCGTCATGGACGGCATCGCCTCGATGAAGCATATACGGACGATCGGCTATGTCATCGGGCGCTTCGAGAAGGATACGCCCATCGGGGCAAAGGGGACTTACTTTAAAGGCCATGAGTTCCATTATTCCGTTATCACGGACGTACCGGCCGATGCTAAATTCGCCTACCGCATGGACCGCGGCATCGGCATCAAGGATGGCATGGACGGCATGATGGTCAATAACACGCTGGGGACGTACACCCATCTGCACGCGGCTTCTTATTTACAGTTCGCGAAGAATTTCGTCGACGCATGTACAGAATATAAGGAGCACTAGAACTTTAATAAAAGTTTAGAATACTACGTTTTTGTGCCTTGATGCTAAAAACCTTTGCCGTCTTTGTAAATATTTTTTACTAAATCGGCGTTTGTCGTGCAGTTATTTTCATTTGAGAAAAAAGTTCTTATACATAAAAGCCAAAAACAAAGGAATGTTAAGCGAAGGGAGAGATAACAAAATATATATTGATTGATTTTTGTATATAAAACGGTAACCTTATAATTCTTGCATACTTTATGCGATAACGAGATCAATAATAATACTACAGGTTGGGATATGGAATGGGTTTATTTGACAGAAAACCGAAAAAGGATGACAATTCAAAAGCGGCAAAACAGCAAAACGAAGAGGAACGGATAAAGAAAGAGCTGGAAACACTGGCGGCAATACTGGATAAGACAGATACGCCGGCCAAGGAAGAGGCAAAGCCGGCAGTGCCGGAGAAGCCCGTACTAAAGCCGCTCCCGGATAAGCCGGCAGAGAAGCCGGCGGAAAAAGTCAACATCCTGAAGCCCGCGCCCAAAGCTCCCCTAGCGGAGAAGCCGCTCGAAAAGGCCATCCTAAAGCCGGAGGCGCCGAAGGTGCTTCCCGTCAAGCAGGCCGCCCCCCCGCAGGCCGCTGCCCCGGTCCACAAGCCCATTCTCAAGCCTAATATCATACCATCACAGCCCATCCCAACCCAAAAGGCCCCCGCACCTGTGGAAAAAGAGGCTGTACCGATCAGGCAAATGCCCAGGGAACCCATGAAAGAGCGCGAGGAAATACACTCCCGGCCATCCGAAAAGGTATCCCAGGCCGTAGCGCAGCCCGACGTACAGGTGCTCAACCTGCTGAAAGGCCAGATGGAACGCCAGGTCTCCGAGACGGAAAAACAGCGTAAAGAGCTCGAGAAGTACAACGACGACCTTCAACAGCAGAAGGACGAGTACACCAGGCAGATGTCCGCCATCGTGGACAAGCTCCAGAAGCTGGACGCCTACAAGGACGAGATGAAGCCGGAGGACTTCAGGAAACTGCAGTCCGACATCATGGAGCAGCGGTCATTCCTCGAGTCCCAGAAGCTGTCCCTGACTACGATTGAGCAGGACCTTACCCATCTCAAGGAAATAGACTTCGAGAATTACACTTACCAGGAAAAGCAGGTGCTGCAGAAGCTCGCCACCGAGATCATGGGCCTCAAGAGCACGCTCACCGCCAACGAAGATCGTGTTACGTCGATCGATAACGCCGTTAAGTCCTATCGAGAGGACTTTAGCTCCCTGAAAGAGAATGCCGACCGGTACGAGCATGAGATCTCTACCCTGCGGGCATCTCTGGACATATGTACGGCAGAAGTAAAAGAGCTGAAGGACTCCCTCGGAGGATACTCGACGGATACCGAGCAGACGAAGAACTCCATCTCAGTTGTAGACAGCAAGATCAACTCGCTCAGGGACGAGATCAGCAGCCTGACCGAGGAGGTCAAGGCCGTCCGTGCGGGCAACGAGGAAGGGCAGACGATCCTCGCCGGCAACTACGAGAGCGACATTAAATCCATAAAAAGATCTCTGACCGCCTACCAGCAGTCCACCGAGCAGAGCATCGAGGACCTGAACGAGTTCAAGTCGACGATCGCCGCCCAGCAGAAAGAAAGCGTCGAGCGGCTGGCATACCTCGAGACATCGCTGAAGCAATCGACCGCAAAAGAGCTTACGCTGCTCAACCAAAAGCTGGGCGATATCGAAGGCTCCATGAAGCAGTCGACGGCAAAAGAGATCGCCATGCTCCACGAGAAGCTCGGCGATATTGAAGAGTCGCTGACAGAGTCGACCGGGAAGGATATCGCAACGCTCAATGAAAAGCTGAGCGACATCCAGGAATCTCTCAAGCAATCTACCTTCAAGGATATCTCATCGCTCAACGAGAAGCTGAACCTCATCGAGGCGTCCATCAAGGAGACCTCGGGCGTGGAAATATCGGCGCTGTCCGAAAAGATAGAAGCTTACTATAGCGACGTAAAAGCCCTGAAATCTCAATTATCGGAATCCAGGAACGAGAGCAAGGCCGTTAACAAATCCTTACAATCATTGAACGGCTCTATCGTCGACGTGAGAACCAGGCTGGACGAGCAGGTTAACGAGCACGTCAGCGAAATGAACGCTTCCAGGTCGGAACTCAGCTCGCTGAAGGCCGGCATCATGGACTTCAAGAACGAGATGAAGCCCTACAGGACGTTCATTGAGAAGTATGCGGATAAGGTCAAAGGCCAGAAGGACTACTCGGGCATGGAAGAAGAGGTTAAATTACTACATGCCGAGACCGGGGCTAACTCCGACGAGCTGGCGACGATGGGCAAGCTCATCAACGACCAGAGGAGCGAGCTCAAGACCATGAAGGCGACCGTCGAAAAGCACGCCGAAGACCTCAAGCTCGCCAAGGAATTCAACAAGTCCAGGGACGAGATCGTCAAGCTCAAGAACGAGGTCGAGTCCTACGCCTCGGATATTAAGACCATTAAAGATTTCATCGCTGACTATAAGGACGAGATGGAAAGCATCAGAGGGCTCATCGACCAATTCAAGAACGATGCAGAGCACGTGACCCCGCAGGAGGCCAAGCTCATCAAGGCCGGCCAGTACCTGAAGACGCAGATCGACCAGGTCAACAACACGTTCTCCGAGCTGGACGAGAGACTCTCGGCCGTCAGAAAAGAGTTCATCAATCTCAACAACATCGAGTACCGCTACCGGGCGCTGGAGGATAACCTGAACGCCATGGAGAGGAACCTCGAGAACAAGATAGAAGTAGAAATGATCACCCGTGTCAGGGAAGCCGAGAATGACCTTGTGATGAAGGTCACCGGCGTGGAGGAGCGCGTGCTGGCGCAGAGCAAGGAGTCCCATGTCACCATTAAAGAGCTCAAGGACATGCAGACCGCCACCGTTAACATCCTCAAACAGACCCAGGCCGATGTGCTCAGCTCAATGGGTAGCGTGAAGTCCGACGCAGTAAAATCGGTCACCGAAGCGGTGAACGAGGCGGCCACTAACGTCGAGGCCATGAAGGCCCGGGTGCAGGAATTCATCATCGGCACCGAATCAGAAGCCACTTCCACCATCAGAAGTGTCGAGTCGGACGCACTGAATAATATGGAGAAGAAGCACGGTGAAACGCTCGCCGAGCTTAATGAGACCAGCGACAGGGTATTAGAATTATCGAAGAGCACCAGCGAAGTCGTGGGAAGCTCGCTCAGGAATACCAGGGACGAGACGCTCAAGTCCGTGGAATCGGTCAAAGATGTTACCATCAAGGATATCTTAACCGTTAAGGCCGAAACCGTAGCAGAGATCGGCACGCTCAAGAACGATACGCTTCTCGAGGTCAGCTCGCTAAAGACCACCACTCTAGGTGAGATCGGCTCTGTAAAGGACAAGACCTTTGAAGACGTCGCTACCCTCAAGGGTAGTACGATCGACGAGGTCGCATCCCTCAAGAACACCACCATCGATGAAGTAGTATCACTTAAGACCAGCACCGTCGAGGAAATGTCGATCCTCAAGGGCAGTACCATCGATGAGGTAGTATCGCTGAAGGAAGGCACTATCGAAGAAATAGCGTCGCTCAAGAATAGCGCATTAAAAGACGTCGTATCGCTCAAGAACAGCACCATCGATGAGGTAGTATCCCTCAAGGGTAGTACCGTCGAAGAGGTCGCATCGCTCAAGAACGGCACCGTAGCGCAGATAGGCTCGCTGAAGAACAGCGCCATATCGGAAGTCAGCGCCGCGAAGGATACAGCGACCGGGTCCATGCTCAAGAGCAAGGATGAAGTGCTCGGCGCCGTAGGCGAGTCCAGGAAGACAGTAATGGAAACCGTAAAAGAGCTGAACACTGTCTCGAAGAAGGCCGACGAGGAGTATGCAAAGCTATCCTCACGCGTCGACCAGGAAGCCAAGTCGACCATGGAACACATCAGGGTCGAAGTACTCTCATCAATAAAGAAAGAAAAGGACGGGCTGTCCGGCACCATCGAGGAACAGAAGAAAGTGGCGGTAGACCAGATGAGCAAGGTCAAGGACGACCTTATCGTAGCCATGCGCCAGACCGAGTCCATCGTGCTGTCGTCTACGGATAACGCCCGCGTGGTCGCCGAAAAGTCCATGGCAAAGACCAGGGACGAAATACTGGACTCCATCAGGCACACCCGCGAGGACACGATCAAGAAGCTGTTGGACACCAGGGACGTGGTCATTGCAGCCTCTACGAATTCCAGGGACGCTGCCCTGGAGCACATGTTCAAGGCCAGGGACGAGGTCGTCAAGGCCATGAACGATTCCAAGGCCAGCATGCTGGAAACGGCCAGTACCACCAGGACGGCCACCGAGTCCTCCATGCTCTCCACCAGAGATGAAGTGCTGAAGCAGCTAAAGTCCACGCAGAAAGAGGTCGAGGA
The DNA here is from genome assembly GCA_963780625.1 of uncultured Methanocellaceae archaeon. Classification (GTDB taxonomy): domain Archaea; phylum Halobacteriota; class Methanocellia; order Methanocellales; family Methanocellaceae; genus Methanocella. The sequence goes on from CAWACH010000002.1 coordinate 517,484, forward strand.
CTCCATCGGCAAGAAGATAGACGCCGATAAGGAGAACACCGAAAAGATCAAGCAGATCATGAAGACGATGAACGAGCTCATCAAGGCGTGATCTCCATGGACTTCGAGAAGTACATCGGAAAGGAGAAACAGCTGCTTACCCGGCTAGAGAAGGAGCGCGCCTCCATTAATGCGTACGAGCGCAGGGGCAACGCGGGCTCGCTGGACATGGCCGAGGACGAGCTCAAGCTGCTGGATACGCTGAAGCTCGTGCGGGAGCATATCTCCTCCGCCGAAGCTGCCTCCAAGGCGCTCGACGACCGCTCTGCACAGCTAAAAGATCTGGAAGCCAGCATCAATAAAAGAAATGCGCAGACCCAGAAGCGTGTCGAGGAGTGGGAAAGCTCATTTGATACTCGCTATAACGAGCTGCTAAATCGTGTCGAAACAGAGATCACAGGGCTTGAGCTTCGCAATAAAGAGCTCATCGTCTTCGTCAGGGCGCAGGAAGACATCTTCGCCGCCCGCAGCGCCGAGCTGACAAGCAAGACCGAGCTTGGGGAAGCCGGCATCAAGCTGGCCAGCGACAACGCCTATGCGGAATTGAGCGACATTCTTTCTTCTATAAAGAAAGCGCAGAAGGAGTTCGGGACTTCCATCAGCGGGAAGCTGGAAGAGGATAAGCAAACTATCGACAGGATTAAATACATGCTCTCTACTATGAGCGATATCATTAAATCGTAGATAACACATTAAAGACGTAAGTTATATAATGCCCAAGGGCATTGTAAGACCGTCTTTTACCATTTACCAGGAGACTAGATCATGGCGAGAAAACCAGGAAGAATGTATAAGAATTTTTCAGGCCCGGCCTACACCAGGCGTAAGTATATGGGCGGTGTGCCCGGCGTTAAGGTCACTCAGTTCGATATGGGCAACCTGACAGACGACCTGCCCGTTGCCGTTACGTTAGTGGTCAACGAGACCTGCCAGATCAGGCACGACGCACTCGAGGCCGCACGTATTACAGCTAACAGGTACCTCATGAACGACATCGGCAAGCAGAATTACCGGTTCAAGGTCAGAGTGTACCCCCATCAGGTGTTAAGAGAGAACAAGCAAGCTACCGGCGCCGGCGCAGACCGTGTGTCGGATGGCATGCGCAGGGCATTCGGTAAGGCCATCGGCACTGCCGCACGTGTATACGTGGGACAGGGCGTCTTTACCATCTCCACGACCCCCGCTAACTTCGAGAAAGCGAAGGAAGCCTTGAGGCGTGCAGGCCACAAGCTGCCTACTCCTCACCGGTTAGTAGTGGAAAAGGGCGCAGAGTTAGTAAAGTAAAATACTAACTTTTCCCTAACCTATTTTTATTATAGGCCGCAAGGCCTTGTTATCATTTTTATCTGCTTAAGATAAACTACGTTAGCGTTGTCCTTTTAATGATATAAATTAAAAAAGAATTTTTAGCCGAAGAGCTTTCCTAGCAAGCTCCCGCTGTCACTGCGGAACGCCGGGTACGAGTTAAAGGTCCATGCGTTCGGGGACATGTCGAATATCGGCGAGTAATTGACGTCAGATATCTTGCCCATATCGGTTCCCGAAGCAGATGGAAGCGTCGGCGTTTGCGCATTATATAGCGACGTCCCTGTGAATGCCGGATATGTATTCGGCGACCATGACGACGAGGACATGTCGAATAACGGCGTCATTTTCGGCTGTGTTAGCTCCAGGGCGTAGCCCGGCGCGATGCATAGGACAAAAAGCGATGTCAAGACTAACAATGTGATGGCTATACTCTTAACCCTCATATCAATACCCAAGGATAGTTGACCGTACATATTCATAATAATTAAACCAAATAAAAGCGTTATTTGCCGTATATACCATAAGATTCGCAGGTCAACCTATTATGGCCCGGCTGGTGTATTATTTTCAAAAAATCTTCAGCCATATGCCAGTAGGTCGGCATATGGCGTATCTCTATATTATGGCTTCCGCTCTTCGTATTTCTCGGGCGCCCTCTTCTTGCCCCTGGTCAAAAGATAGATCGCAAGGCCTGCTATTATTATCGCACCCACTATCCACCATAGCCAGCTCAGCGGAGCGGACCTCGAGGTCTGAGGCATCGCGAACCCGGGAGGAATTATGACGCTATCCACCGGGTATATGATGCCGTTACTGCTGTCTATGCCCTGGTTCAGGACTTTAGCCCCGCCGACCAGGAGCGCCCCGTCCTTTATGTTGATCGGCAGCGTTCTTCCGTCCACTGTCTTGACATCGGTCATCCCCGAAAGGTCCGAGTAGCTCAACTTACCGGGAACGGCATGATATTTTAGCAGATCGTTCATTCTTGCCGGATCGTTCATTAAAGCGTTAACAGACCCCTGTGGCAGCTTATCAAAAGCGGAATTCATCGGGGCGAACACCGTATAGGGCCCGGTCCCTTTTAATACATTATCCAGTCCCGCGGCCCTGATGCCGCCCAGTACCGTCGAAAAACCCCCTATGCCCGCCAGGTTCTGCAGTATGGTCTTCTGGCTGGAGACCTGCGCGCTAACGAATGGGGCGGCCAAACCAACGGTCACCGCCAGTAACAATAGTATCGCTAATAGCTTTTTAACCTCAACCATGATAAAGCACCATAAGATATGGCGTTTCCAAAATGTTATTTTTTATAACCGGTATTGCATTAAAAATCTCAACAACGTCGAATTATAAGGGGATAAGCCCGGCAGGGGTATATTACGCTCGCCCGTTAGAATACCTTACTGTAATCGATTTTTAGACATTCTTCTAACCACAACCTTTTTAAATAAAATGCCGATAGTCTATTTAATCGCAAGAACGCAGAAGTGTAACAATGGAAAATTACGATGCTTTATTAGACCGGGCTGTTTCCAAGACGCCCCTTTTAGAAACGAGCGGAGAGCGCTTCGTCGTGCCCAGGCCCAAGATATTTGCCGAAGGGCGGACGACCATCTGGGAAAATTACGAGGAGATCAGGGAAAAGCTGAACCGCGACACGGAGCATTTCGGCAAGTTCATTTTACGAGAGTTAGGCACGGCCGGTAAGGTCGAAGGTAACCGCATGATATTGCAGGGTCACTTTACTTCTGATACATTGAACGCGCTGGTCACCGAATACGTGGCAGAGTACGTTAAGTGTGCGGAATGCGGCAGGCCGGATACGCACCTCATCAAGTATGACCGCATTACGACCCTTAAGTGCGATGCGTGCGGAGCACAGCGCTCAGTCCAGAAACGCAGGACCAGGGCTCTGTCGAGCAAGCCAACGGCAGCTATCGAAGAAGGCAAGACATACGAGGTCAAGATCGAGACCGTCGGCAAGAAGGGTGACGGTATCGCAAAGGTAGACAAGTTCACCATCTTCGTGAGCGGCGCCCGCCCCGGCGAGATCGTCAAGGCCAAGATCAACAAGGTCGACGGTACCAGAGCGTTCGCCATTCGTGAACACTGAACCTAACAAAGCGGCTGACTTAGCCGCATTTTCTTCTTTTATCTATAATTCGATCTTTACCCCATAGGACTTTTCAGGGTTATCCTTGTGTATCTTATAAAAGACTTCTTCTGATACGCCATTCCTGATGGCTTCTTTGGTTTTTCTCGGTACGGTCTTCGGGCCTAATACTGCGCCGGGCCTGTTGGGATCGTCGATATAGTCGGTCTCAAGCATGAACCTCGTACCCTGGGCCAGCGCCTCATCCAGCGCTCCCCTGGAGCAGATGACCGATGGGAAAACGTTCAATAACTCGCACTCCTTTACCGCAGGCGGCGAAAAATGCTTTATGACTCGATGCGGCTCGAGCCGGGCCTCTTTGGCTATGGCAGAGATACTTTGCATAGTATCGGGCTCAGTCTCAGTATGAAGCTGAATGGCGCAGCCCTGGTCTTTACAGAGGTCCATGGCATAGCGCATCAGCGCGTTCGAGGTTTGCTGCAGTTCAGTCGTTACCGGATAATGCGGCCGTCCGCTCTTGATGGCCACCGCTTTGCCTTCCGCCACGTATTTGGCGGCGATCTCGAGGCCCTCCTTGACGATGGCGTAAGCCTTCTCCATGCCCATAGCCTCTGACATCCCGATATACTCCGCCGGGTGTACTCCGACGACGGCATAGGCCTTCACGTATTCGTTAGCCTGTTTTGCAGCTTCTACCGTTGCGTCGAATACCGCCCTAAAGTCTTCCGGACTATGGATAGTCAGGCCAAGCTCGCCCGCGGGCAGCGAAACGATGAAGACGTGCGTGCCTCCGGCGTTCTTGAACTCTTTTATGGCTTCGATGCCTCTGCCGCCCTTGAGGTTGATGTGCATGTGGTCATCGGTGATAGGTAAGATCGTCTCCGGCATCACTTAATTGTACTTTTATGAGCCCATATATATTCCCATACGGGCATTGACGATCCTTAAAAAAGGCCTAAAAACATAAAATGAGCCGATGTATGCCGTATGTAAAAACAAAAGATATTTACAGTATCTAGCTCATATAAGAGTCTGGACTTGAACAGGAAGAATGATGAATTTGGCTCAAACGAACGAGAGCTTAGTCGTAATAAAGGGTAAGCTCAATTTTTTCGTCGCATTCGACTCAGGCGGCGAAGTGGACAAGGCCACTCTGTCGCAATTGTTTAAAACTCCGGCAGGGCCGGAATACAGTAAGCCCGTCGAAGTGGGACGGGTACAGCTCGCGGGATACATCGTGTCCAACGAACGCAACAGGGAGTGCAATATCGCGGCCTACGTAGACGTCTATGCCATGGGCATAGGCATCGTCTGCGTCGAGTTCGACATACCCGAGGGCATGGCCGTTCAGGACATCATCTCCGCAATACACACCAACGGCGTATTCGTCGATAGCCTGGACTTAAACTCTTACATTAACAAAAAGCTGGGCGAGGTCCGGGAACAGCTAAAGCCGTACATGAAATCGAAAACGTACTATCCCCAGATCCGTAAGTATAGTATGATGAAGCTGGAAAAGTTCACTCCTGACATGGATCAATCTGAGCTGAAGACGCAGTACGGCGCAGAAATAACGAGATTCCTGTCGGGCGAGTCCACATCAAGGCGGCTGCATGGAAAAGAGATCGCCGACAAGCTTTCTCACGACATCTCATACTACGATGAAGACCTGTTCCTCGTATCCTATGAGGCGTCCTTCGTAAAGGGCTGTGACGATTATTTTAATGACCTGAGGCACTACCTGGAGCTTAGCCTCGCGCTGGCTTTCCTTTATCATATCTACGACTGGAGGATGGACGCCGAGATCTCGGAAGCGTTCAAGGCCATCAAGATCGCCCAGAACACTTCTACCATCGGCATGCTGTTCAGCCAATCCACCAGACGGCTGGAAAAAGCCCTGCTCAAGGTAAGCGAGATCAAGCTCGACATCCTGGATAATCTCGAAGACCTGATGAACCCGTTGAAGGTAACTTCCGACTGGTATTATCAGGGCGCCTACGAGCATATCCTGCGGATCTTAAAAGTAAAGGAATACGAGAGTATAGTCACCCAAAAAATAGACGCGCTCGAAGACCTGTACTCTATGACCCAGGAGATCTCCGCCAGCAAGTTCGCGCTGTTCACCGAGGTCGTGGTCATCCTGCTCATCGCCTTCGAGGCCATAGCCTTCATACATTGAAGGCAATATTTTTATCGGGCCGGCTCCGGGTGAATTATTTTCCTGATGGCGCTGTCGATGGCGTTTATTTTCCCGGCAGGAGCTTTTTCTTTATACTTTTCCAGGCTTTTCAGCATCATGTCAAGGTCTTCTTTAGTGATCAGGATCGTCTGCCCCGGCTTGAATATAGCTACAGTACTTTTAATGAGTAGCAGATCATCCGCCACGACTTCCTGGGCTACCACGCTCTCAAGGTCTCCGCTCGCGGCTTCATCGAGCATTCTATCCTCATCCTCAGACTGCAACGCGCAGGCATTCTTCAATGCATCCAGCTCATCGCCATCGAACGATATTCTATAGAACTCGGGCATCGTACTAAAGATTAGAAAAACACATTGATAAAACTATATGGCCGAAATATGCAGGCCAATTAAAAAAGTTACTTATTAATTTCTTTTAGCACAAGGTCGAGTACTTCCGGTATCGCCGCCTCTACCTCGGGCGTCACTTCTCTCGTGAATTCGGCGATGCGCTTAACCTCTATGCCGATGATGATGATCTCATCGGGCATCTTTTGGACTAATTTACCTATGTTCAGGGTATCCACCAGGTTGAGGTCGTGCAGGGAAAGCATGAACATATCCGAGGGCGGAAGTTCCTTTTCCGTAAACTCGTACACCGTTCCAGGCGGCTCGTTGCCCGTCTGCACGGCATCGATGATAATGATCTTATCTGCATCTTCTATCCAGCTCAGGATCATCATGCCGCCGACGCCCGCTTCGATAATCTCAACGTTTTCAGGCAGCTTCATCTGCTGCAGCCGCTCGATGACACGTATGCCGACGCCGTCGTCGCCTACGAGAGTGTTGCCACAGCCGAGCACCTTAATTACTTTTTGTTTTTTATCGGTCATTTTATTAACGTCCCTATGGGCTTACCGTTGATCGCCTCGATGATATTGTGGGCATCGCGCCCGTTCACCACTACCATGGGTATGTGCGAGCGTTTTACGATCTGGGCGCCCAGCATATCAAAGATATTGTTAGCGCCAGCCACCATTTCCATCCTGGTGACTAATTCAAGGAGCTGCTGAGGCGTCATGTTATCTATTTTTTTAGCGGACTTATCCACGTTCGGGTCGGCGGTATAGACGCCGTCCACCGAGGTGGTCCGTATGAGCAGGTCGGCATGCACGTATTCTGCCAGTATCGCCGCTACCGCATCGGTAGTCTGGCCCGGCGCAACGCCGCCCATGATGACGATCTTGCCCGAGTACATGGCAAGGTTAGCCTCCTGGTAATCGCGGGGAGGCTCGGGATATGCCGAATCGTCCATTGCCGATATGAGGAGTCTCGCGTTCAGCCTGGAAACGCCGATGCCGATGAGGTCACGCAGCGCGTTACTGGCTTTCAGCTCTTTTGATACGTTTATGTATTCCCTCGCAGGGGTACCGCCGCCTACGACCACCAGTACTGTGTGGTCTTTCGCCAGCGATTTGATGACGTCCGCATATTCCTTAAAGCGGCGTGATTCAAGGCTCGGTGCTATGGCAGAGCCGCCGACTTTGATGACGATCCTCATAAATATCCAGAATGTTGAATAGAGCATTCTCTACTAAAACGTTTCGATTTAAAGGCGGTTAATAAAAAAATAACAAAATAGGTGTCAAGTATAATTGATATGGGCGATCACCGGAGATATCCCCGATGATCGCTGTTTCCCAACCTCTTGTCAAGAAGGGGGTCGTCGCTATAGCCTCCCGTACGGCATTTTGCAGTTTAGAGGTGATCATTTCGCCGCCATCGGGAAGCTTTCACGACGCCTAAATTACTTCAGAGTCCCAATTACTTTCGACGCATTGTGTCATGCTCAATAAGAGCCTGACCTTGCGGCCAGCTGGTTTGCAAAGGAGTTCTGAATGCTTGACTGGTACGATGCAGGAATGCCGGCGTTGTTCGCTCCGATGTTTGCGCCCATGTTAGCGCCCATGTTAGCGCCATAGCCCATGCCTGACTTTGACATTCCCATTCCGGCGTTAGCGCCCTTGGATATTCCGGCTCCCATCGGCGCGTTACCCGCTATCGGGGCTCCGCCGCAGCCGCCGCCACAGCCCAGAGGTACCGTGTATACCTGCGGGATGCAGGACGTTACGGGTACCGAGCTCGCTACCGGGACCGTTACGGGCACCGTTACGCTGCTCAATGCCGGCCTGACAAATGGCACCGGGACTGTCTGCGGAACGACTACAACACGTGGCACCGTGACAGCGGTGACGTCCTGAACCGGTACCGTGATGGGTACCTGCTGCGGGACGCAGGTCGTCGTCATGACCGGTACCTGCTGAGTGACCGGTATGTTGCACGATACGGTAGCAACGCAGTCCTGGGGCGCGCCATAAGCTACTGGCCCGCAGCCGCCGCAGCCGCCACATCCACCGAAACCGCCAAGTCCGCACTGTGCGGAAGCGGGCAGCGCAAAGAGCGCTATAGTAAGCAGTAACATTACTGCTGCTGATATTTTGTTTGCCATTTTCATAACTACACTCCCTTTTTCTACGATAGAACCATCCTCACAAAGACTGATAAAAATTACCAGTTGAAAAAATGCTCTGAGGGCTTTTTAATAGTAATAAAAAGCAAAATGGCCATGAAATAAGGCATAAGGCTCAATGAAATGGCCGTTTGCATAAATGAATGCTATTACCCGGTATAAACAAAATATTAACCTAGTATTTCCCTCTATATGATGAATTGCCGCTTTTAGTACCAGTTTAGCTTAAGATACGTTCAAAACGGTTTGTAATTATTCAAATGCCGTCAATAAAATAACTGATAACAATTAATGGCGCCATATGCTCCAGGCGTTCATTCCACAATGGCGTACATAAAGCCCAAAAAGCTATGATAGCCTTTTGCAAGCCCGACTAACCTTTTTATATATTAGTCACATAATATAATTTGAATGCCAGAGAACAGATGTGATACCTGCGGCGCATATGACCTATTGCCATTTAAATGTAAATATTGCGGCGGCACCTTTTGTGCGACGCATCGCCTGCCGGAAAGCCATCAATGTTCCGGCCTCAGCACGCTGAAGCAGCGTCCTTTGATCCAGAAAAAAGCCGTCCCCGGCAAGCGAGCGAGTATTTTTAAAGCATTAAAGCTGCCTCTTGCAGGCTATTATGCATACATCATCATAGGCATTACCGTTCTTATTTTTATACTGCAGTCTTGTGCTTAAGCCCTGGTTCACCAACTTCTTTCAGCTCAGCATGAGCACCTTGCTTACCCAGCCATGGGGTCTGGTCACCAGCATATTCCTGCATGCGAGCTTCATGCACATATTCTTCAACATGCTGGCGCTATTCTTCTTCGGTCCCCCGCTGGAGCGACGCATCGGCAGTACTAATTTCCTAATACTCTATCTCGGGACAGGTATTCTTGCGGGCTTAGCCCAGGTCATCATGTTTCCCTTGTATCCCGTTATCGGCGCCAGCGGTGCTATCTTCGGGGTGCTCGGCGCTTTAACGATACTAATGCCTGATATGACGGTCATTTTGTACTTTGTTCCCCTGAAAATGAAATACGTCACGCTCCTGTTCGCTATCCTGGATCTTTACCCGGTGCTGACCGGTACCGGCGACGGCATAGCGCACATTGCCCATTTAACCGGGCTTGTGGTCGGGCTCGCGGTAGGATACTGGTATCTCGAAAAAAGTAAAGTACGCAATGCCGGCTGGCAGACATAACTATTTTAAGAAAGGCCTCTCTAAGGCCGGGCGCACTAATATACCGCGCCTTAGTATTTTATGGCCATGTCACATAAATAATATTCAGGGGATATTTTTATGTCAAAAAAACTGCCTGCCCTTGACATCGAGGGGCCTCCGCTGACCGATACGAAGCACTGGCAATTAAAGGTCGACGGCCTGGTGGAGCATCCGAAGACGTTTTCATTAGATGAAATAAAGGCGTTCAAGCCTGTGGAGCACACCGAGCCGTTCGTCTGTGTGGAAGGCTGGGACACGTGGGTGAAGTGGAAAGGCGTAGAGCTGAAAAAGATCATAGATCACGTTAAGCCGCTCCCAGGCGCCTGCTGGGTGACCTTCTATTCCTACAGCGAGTACACTGACAGCCTTTTCATGAAGGACGCCATGGACAAGCGGACGATACTGGCATACGGCTATGAAGATGAAGACCTGCCGCTGGAAAACGGCGGGCCACTGCGCCTGGTCATTCCCAACAAGCTCGCCTACAAGTCGGTCAAGTGGCTCACCCGCATCAGCCTGGTCCCTGAAGAAGAGCGTGGGTACTGGGAAGTAAGAGGCTATCCGTCCGAAGCCGGCATACCCGAACAGATCAAAGAGAAATACGATATCAAATAGCCGGGGAGGCCCATGATAGATAATCCCAGGATACACGAAGCCCATACCCAGGTAAAAGATATTATCGACGCGCTAAGTCATCCGGGACGGGTCACTTACGCTCGTATCTACCCACAACGGCGATATACCCATTCAGGAGAATCACGGCTACGGACTATATTACAGGGATTGCCGTTTCCTGAGCGGCTACCTAATAAAGATCAACGGAAAGGCGCCGACCAATATCCTATCGAGCGACGATAAGGGCTATGCGTCCATACACATGCTGACCAACCAGCGCTACAAGGACGATAAAGGCCGTATCGTCGAAAAGGAAACTCTGAGCATCCGCAGGGACCGGATCATACCGGGCCTTTTGGACGAGAAGATCACCATCATCAATTACAACGAGTTCCCGGTGACAGTCGAAGTATCCCTCGAGTTCTCCTCTGATTTTGATGATATTTTCACCGTGCGAGGTATCACGAGCCAGGCAGGCGGCGATCTAATGCCGCCCCAGTATAGTGACGGGCTCCTGACGCTGACATACCAAGGTATGGACAAGCACACGCGTAATACAAAGATCACACTCAAGCCGAATCCCGACAGTGTGGACGGCAATATTGCCAGGTTCAACCTTGAGGTAAAGCCGAGGGAGTCCCACATGATCAACATTCGCATTCATGTCGAGGACGTACCCCCCGATTCGCCGTCCCTGCCGGCTTCCGACCTTCTCCAGAAGCGAATCAAGGGCATCAGGGCTTCCTACGTGGATACCATGGAGTGCTGCAGCAACATCCAGACGAACAACGGTATTTTTAATAAAATATTTCTTCGCTCTCTGTCTGACTTGCGCATGCTCTACATGGGTATGCCCGTCGACATCTTTTACTCCGCGGGCGTGCCATGGTATGACGCGCTGTTCGGCCGGGACAGTATCATATCGGCCATGCAGGTCATACCATACAACCCTGTGGTAGCCAAAAGTACGCTTCGGGTGCTGGCCGGCTATCAGGGTAAAAAAGTCGATAACTGGCGAGACGAACAGCCCGGCAAGATACTTCACGAGCTGAGGATCGGCGAGGAGGCCAACCTCCACCGCATCCCTAACACTCCGTATTATGGCAGCGTCGATTCCACGCCGCTGTTTTTAATTCTTATTGCCGAGTACATCGACTGGACCGGGGAATTGGAACTATTCAAAGAGTTGCTATCGAACGTGGGCGCCGCCCTGGGATGGATCGATAAGTACAGTAACCTCGACGGCTCGGGCTTTTGCTCCTATACCACTCATTCGCCCAAGGGCCTCTACAACCAGTGCTGGAAAGACTCCTGGGACTCCATATCCCGCTCGGACGGCAGTCTCGCCGAACACCCCATAGCGACCGCCGAGGTGCAGGGCTATGTATATATGGCCAAGCGCCGCATCGCCGGCCTCTATGACCGCATCGGGCAGCACGAGGATGCGGACAGGCTCAGGCAGGAGGCCGTTAATCTCCGGTGGAAGTTCAACGACCGGTACTGGATGAAGAATAAAAAATATTATGCTCAGGCACTGGACGCAAAAGGCCAGTGCGACGTGATATCATCAAATCCGGCACAGGCGTTATGGAGCGAGATCATCGATCCAGAACATGCAAAGGACGTCGTCAACCGGATGTTCCAGGAGGACATGTTCTCGGGCTGGGGCATACGTACCCTGTCCGACCAGGAGACGCGCTATAACCCGCTGGGATACCACAACGGCACCATCTGGCCACACGATAACTCGCTCATCGCCATGGGCCTGAACAAGTACGGCTTTAAGAATGAGCTATCCGCCGTGTTCACCACCATGTACGAGGCTGCCGCATATTATCCGCTATACCGTTTACCCGAGTTGTTCGGCGGGTTCCAGCGGGAAGAATACGACGTCCCGATCAAATACCCCGTCGCATGCAGTCCCCAGGCCTGGTCAGCGGGCACGATACCATATATGCTATCGGCGTCTCTCGGCTTTGCCCCCGACGCGCTGAATCGGCGACTCACGCTCATCAAGCCGAACCTGCCTCCATGGCTACACACGGTCAAGATCAGCAAATTGATCGTCGGCGACGCTTTTACTCAACTGGAGTTCCTGCGGGAGGGCGACAGCACGCTGGTCAACGTGGTGGGCAAGCGGGGCGACCTTGAAGTGTACGTTGTATATTAAAATACAGAAATATTGACAATGGTTTATCACTGCGCATAACAATCCTGATTGAGGTGCATATCATGTGTATAAGCTGTGGATGCGGAATGCCCAACGATAAGCATAATAACCCTAACTTAATTACCATGAGCGACCTGGAGAAAGCGGCAAAGGCCGCCAACATGAGTGTCGAGGAAGCGGCGACGAACATCGCCGACGCAATCGGGTTTAGCTGTAAAGAAAAGCCGGCCCTACAACGTCAGTAAGGCTACGGCGGCACCGGCGACGATGATGACAAACGCCATCGCGGCCGTATATAGCCCGAATCTTTTTGTCCCGAAGTAAAAGGCATAAACGCTGTGTACCCCAAGGTTAACGAAGACCGCCAGCAGAATGGCAACGACCGCCGTATGCGTGTTCGTCAGCCCCGAAGATGCTAGTTGAGACGTTGACACCGTAACGGCGTTGACGTCGGCCAGCCCGGCGAATATTGACGTCAGGTACAGCCCGTATGAGCCTAAATATAGTAGCGCCGCCCTGGAAATAAATAACACAATGGCTATAAAGGCCGTAAATATCAGCGCCGGGCCTATGCTGAAGGGCGTCTTTAAATGAATGTGCCCTCCTTTTCTATCGCCCCTGCCCTGCAAATAGAAATATGCGGCCACGAGTATGCTCGCCACAAACATGATGCCCAGGGGCAGATAAATGTGGACGAGCAGATCCGGGAAAAAGATGAAAATTAGGAACAGCACACGCAGCATCATGACAGTATTTGCCAATGTCGTGGCTGTCATGGCGGGATATTCTATGCCCGGCTCCTCCTTCGTGTGAATGGCCATTGTGGTGGTGACCGCGGTGCTTGAAGCCAGGCCTCCCAATAGCCCGGTAATAGATAAGCCGATGTCCGACCCGAACCACTTCACTAAGAAGTAGCCCACGAAGCTGATGCCGGTGATAATTACGACAAACAGCCAGAGCTGGTAAGGGTTGATGACGCCCAGGGGCCCAAATGGCTTATTGAACTGGTCATAGAGCACAGGCAAGATCACTACGGCGACGATGGCGAACTTTAGCGAGTCATAGAATTCCTCTTTCGGCAGCCTGTAGGTGAACTCGTGCAGCGGATCCTTGAAAGCCAGCAGCACAGTGACGACGATGGCAAGGAAGACGGCTATGGTATAATCATAGTAGGCGAACCCTCCCAGCAAAAAGGTGGTCAACAGGGCTATCTCAGTCGTAAAGCCCAGGTGCTTGCCTATGTCGATGGCCTTGTAATATGCTATGGCCGAGAGGACGGTGATCGCCAGGAGCGCTACCGCAAAGATAAAATCGCCCTGGGCGGTCAGGTAAGCGGATATGCCGCCCATGAGGCCGACCAGCCCGAACGTGCGCAGCCCTGCGAATTTGACATTCTGCCTGTTTTCCTGCGCTATCTCTCGCTCCAGGCCTATGGCCAGGCCGATCAGTAGCGCTATCGCCAGTTGTTGAAGAAGTGCCAGGTCGACCATCTATAATACATGGGCACGGGTCGGATAAATAAATTATGTATTTTTGCTCTTCCGGGTGTTTGAGGTGATGTTCACTCTCTTGTTTATCGTTAGTTCCACCTGGCTTGGTGATTTTTCTCGTATGCAGTCTGTCCACCTGGGGATAGCACAGAGGCACGGAGGCACAGAGACGCACAGAGTTTTCTTTTTAATATTTGAGTTACAGAGAACACAGAGACTCATTTTTAACTTATTTGAGGCACAGAGTTCGATTGAGGCACAGTTGATTAAAAATGAGTCGTCATGATCCGCGTTAATACGTCAAATCACAAAGTTGTTTATTCCTCAACCGTGTCTCAGTTAACTCTGTGCTCTCAGGTAACAAAATAAACCTGGCTCTGTGCCCTCTGAGCCTCAAATTATAAAAAAAATCTCTGTGCGTCTCTGTGTCTTTGTGTCTCTGTGTTATGGACACTCCACCAATGCATAACGGCAAAACCACAGGAGAAAAAAAGACTTCCGAAAAACCCGGAAGTGCTCGTTTTTACTATCAGGCACTATTGGCTTGCTGTATGCATTCGATGACCTTGTTCTCGGACGTCGACTCAAACTCCTGGTAATATTGCCCGACCGCCTCGAAATCCTCCGGCGCCTCCAGATAAAACAAAGGCGCCACCTGCCCCATCATCTCGACGATCTCTCTAGGGAGCACAGGCGTGGCGATGGCCACTTCTTTCGCCCCCTGGTCCCTGATGGCCTCAACCGCCGCGATCATGGTATTACCGGTGGCGATGCCATCGTCCACGATGACCACGGTCCTGTCGAAAAGCTTGGGGAAATTCCCCTGTCCCGCGCGCAACTCATTGAGCTTATCGTTCATGTCCTTGACGAGCTTCCTCGATACCTCGCTCACGTACTCGCTCGTGATGTGCCACTTTTGGACCATGTCCTCATCGAGAAGGACGGCGCCGTTCCAGGTCACCGCCCCGATGGCCAGCTCTGGATTAAAGGGCGCGCCGATCTTTTTTGCCATGACCACGTCCAGCGGAGCGTTCAGCTCCTTAGCTACCTCATAGGCCACGGGCACTCCGCCCATGGGTATGGCCAGCACTATGACGTCCTTACCTTTGAACACCTCGAGCTTTTTTGCCAGCATACGCCCTGCTTCAGCACGATTCTTGAACTTCATCCTATCTCCTTCCCTTACGCACGGGCCTCGTTCGTCCTGCTCACGTGCCCGAGGCCTTTCGCCAGCTCGCTGATCGTGATAGTGGTAATGTACTTATGAAGCTGGAGAAAACCTCCTATGGCATCGAAGCTCTTCACTTTTCCCTGGATGGCCTTCGCGGTCGCATGGTCCGAGACGACGAATATGAGGTGATCACAATCCGTCCATAGCGACTTCATCGCGTTCGACGTGATCAGATCAGGATTTATATCCCCTCTTTCTGTTATGATCTGAATGGCGAACTTCATCTCCGGTAAGTTCGGGTGTTCCTGCTTCGACCATACCTGGCTGATGTTGCCGGCGCCCAGGTTGATGTCGTGCTCTACCTTATATCCGAGGGCTTTTGCCACGTCCTCGCATACAGCTTCCATGCTTTCTTCCAGACTGGCTTCCAAGACTATCCCTTCCTCTTTTTTATCATTAAGACTACGTCAATGAGAAGTTTCGAGCGCGAAGCATTAGAGATGTAGCATCGAATTTAGCGGAAATCTTTTCCGGCCTTTCTGTCGGTGAATTTTAATTCCCTCCGCATCGTATGTTATCACAGGTATCGGCTTATGGCAGGCGTGGGAAGAAAAGCGGATTTCGGAAAGCCCGAGTTCACCGACAGCGAGGTAGAGAACCGGCTGGATGTTGTGGACCCTTTTATCGATGAGAATTTATCCTACGAGGATAACGTACAACGTCTAAAAGCATGCGGCCTTTCGGAGAATATGGCCATGCGATGCGTCGACATGGCCATCATCAGGGGTAAAAAAGGCAAGCTTCGCAGGAAAGAAATGCTACAGGAGACGACCGAGTTCAGAAAAGAGCTCGGCGATATAAAGACCTGCAAAACGGACGACGAAAGCTGCGATACGGGCGGCGAAAAAAAGAGCGAAGAGGCCGAGAAAAGGCAGCCCTAGCATGTTTTAAAAGTCGATGACCTCTATGGTACGGTATTGCATGACCTTTCTTATCTGGTTAGCGAACTCCACGCCTATGTAGCTTACAAAGACCGCTACCACGATGGCGATGCCCAGATTCTTGAACGCCTCATAGGTGTTCGACATGTTGATGATATACTGGGCGCTGCCCCATATCAGTAAACCGGCCGCCAGCAGGAAGAAAGGCGTCGACAGGTACCTGTAGAGCGTATCGCTCTCATCCATGTATGCGTCAGCTATCCACCCTATGACGATGGCCAGGAATGCGGCGATGAACCACAGCACCGAGTGTGACACGAAGATCGCGCTGAGGTCCAGTAGCCCGGGCGACAGCACTTTCGGGAGGTCGTATGACCAGTTCACGACGCCCCAGGCGCCCTGGACAAAGGCCATGACCGTTAACACCAGCGATATCAGGTAAGTAACGAACGTCAGCTTAGACTCGCTGAACGACCGCCTTAAATTGAAAATGAATGTCTCGAAGAGATTGTCTATGCCGAATCCCCTGTATAGCAGATACGCGCCCAATAGCATGGCTATGGCAATGAGCGTAGCATTCGGCCATATAAAAGACGTGGCGGCGTAGACCAGCAACATTAGCCCGATCGGCAGGAAAATGACTTTCGCTACCTTGGGGTCGTTCATCAGCTGCTTAATAATATAGTACGAGCTCTCAAGGTTCTGGGCCTGCTTGACGACGACGCGCTTGACAGACTCGATCTTGAGGCGGGACTGTAATATGGGCAACACCGACTCATCCTCTGCACCGTCTGATACGAGGATAGCCTTTTCTGTCGGGTATTTTAATAGAATATTATCCAGCTGGGCTGCTATGGCCCTGTCCGACTTTATGCCGAGCTCACGATGGCCTGCGATGCAGACCAGCTCTACGTTGTGCCCTTCTGTCTTTAGCTGGTCGTAGACCTGGATGCCGCCGAAAATTGTGTTGGTATCGGAGTCCTCGGGGTCTGCGATGCCCAGCCTGGCGGCCGCGTCCAGGCATGCCGCCCTGCCTATCACAGGGCTCGTAACGCCTGCCTTAACGCCGATGTCATCGTCCTTATCGATGCAAATGACTAGTATATCCACCTTTCCACCCCTTCATGCCGTTCCCGTACACCGGTCAATACCCCAAATATCCCGTATCCCTGACATATAATGCCAAAGTACAGGTAAAGGTATTTTTTGTACCTGAGATATTATAAAGCTTCTCTCACTAAGTAAAAAATAACAGCAAAGCTAATTCATAGTGAAATGAAAGAATTTAGAGGTTCCTTCTGAGGGGAACCTACGTAGTACATTATCTCAAAGTGAGCGTGACGTTTACAGGAAACCGGAGCGCTGTAGCAGTAACAAGTCCTCGGTGTTGAGTTTCTCGCCGGCCTTGAATTGGGCGAAAACGTCCTCGGCCTGTTTCTTGTACTCTACCTTGTCCTTCGATTCCTTTTCGGTCTTGGCCTTCTTCTTCAAGCCAACGATGACCTTGTCAAAGTCCCGGATCTCTTTCTGCAGCTTCAAGAATTGCTTGTGGAACTCGTCAGCAGACTCCTGCGCCTTTACGAACTCCTTATGCTGGGCGTCCGCCTCTGCGCGTACTTTGTCCGCGTCCCTGAAGCACTCGATCATCTTGTCGTGGTACTCCTGAGCGAGGTCTGCGTACTCCTTGACCTTCTTGTGGAATTCCGAAGCCTGGTCCCTTAGTCCCTGGGCATCGCCTAAGAACGACTTTAGCTCCTGATTCTGTTCAAGGGTCTCCTTCTTCTTCCTGAACTCTTCCTTCAATTCCGAGATCTTATCGACGAGAGCACGTTCTTTCTCAGTGGTAAGCACTTCGGTCTGCTGCTTGAACTCCATGTGGTCTATTTCCTTGCGGAGATCGTTAAGCGAGCGTCCTGCGCCTATGTTGTCCTTCTTTCTAAGCGAGTCGACCTTAGCGTACACTTCGTTTGCCTTCTCGTTCAACTCATTGCGCAGGTCCTTGTTTGCGCTGACCTGGTTGTTGAACTCGTCTCTCTTGGTGCGGTACTCTTGAGCCTTATCTATAAGCTCCTTCGTTTGCTTGTTTAATTCATCCCTCCTCTTTGAGAATGAACTGGCCTTGGAGTTCCACTCATTGCGGTTGGTCTTAAACTCCTCCGCCTCTTTTAGATATTTTTGTTTCTTATCTTGCAGTTCTTTTAGCATGTCGAATGTATTCCTCCTTTATAATAGGAATCAACGATTCCATGTTTTTGCCATCCACGACCACGTCAGCCGCTTTTTGAACGATGGGTTTAGCATTGAAGGCGATGAAGGTGCCTACGATGCCTTTCCAGCAAAGGTCGTTCGAGCCGTCGCCCACGGCGATGCAATCAATGGGGCTAATTTTTAGATCTTTGCAGATTCCTTCGAGAACCTCCTTCTTTGAACTCTGCTTCGTCAGCGGTCCCCTGACCTCTCCGGTAAGCATACCATCATCGACGACGAGCTCGTTGGCATGGAAATCATCCATATCCAGTTTACGAGCTACGCGTTCCGCAATGATAGTAAAACCACCTGAGATCAAGACCGTACGAAAACCTAAAGACTTCAGTTCCTTCATCAACTTTTCGGCGCCGGGCATTAGCGGAATTTTTTCCGCAACGTCAAGGGCTTTTATAGTGGGCAGCCCCTTTAAAAGTTTTACCCGCTCATTCAGCGCATGTTCGAAATCCATTTCCCCGTTCATTGCACGAGCGGTCACTTCGGCAACGTAATCGCCGACTCCTTTAGCCCGTGCCAGTTCGATGATGCCCTCGGCGTCTATGACCGTCGAGTCCATGTCGAAAAAAATTATGGGGTTATATTTCGATCCATCACCTGAGTATAAACTCATAGGCACCATCGCCCTCAAAACAGTACTGTACTGTTTGATACTGAGACTTTAAGTGTACCACATCCTTTTTAACCTTTTCGGGTTCATCCCTGTCAATGGCGACTCTGCGAATGAGTCGCGCAACCTCTTTCATTTCCCGCTCTTTCATGCCCAGCCGGGTCAATTCCTGGGTCCCCAGCCTTATGCCCGACGGGTTATCGGTCCCGCTTACGTTGTCCCAGGGGAACAGGTTCTTGTTGGCTATGATGTTGGCATGCTCCATGTCAAGCGCCACCGTGCTGCCGCCGCCTATCTTCGAGACGTCGACCGCCACCTGGTGGGACATCGTATAGCCTTGATCCTTACACAGGACGTTGAACCCCGCGTCGTCCAGATATTCCGCCAGCGCCTGTGCGTTCTTTACCGTTTGCTCGGCATATGCCCTGCCGAACTGCTTCATCTCGGCAAGCGCGATCGCAAGGCCGGCCTTGTGGTGTAAATGGAAATTAGACACAGTGCCCGGGAAAATAGCCTCGTCGATGTCCTTTGCCCACTTTTCCGTACAGAGGATCATGCCGCCCTGCGGCCCGGGGAATGTCTTGTGGGTGCTCGCGGTGACGACGTCCGCTCCCTCGCTAAGAGGGTCCTGGAATTGTCCGCCGGCGATCAGGCCCATTACGTGGGCTGCATCGTAGACGATGGACGCGCCGACCTCGTCGCAGACCTCCCTCGCCTCTTCGACCGGATGCGGGAATAAAAACAGGCTGGCCCCGAACATTACTATTTTGGGCTTTACGTGCCTGATCTCTTTTACCATTTTATCCGCGTCTATGTTCATTTTGTTATTATCATATGGATGAGTATTAATTTTAAGGCCTCTAATGCCGGCCGCCGAGTATTTTGCGTGGCTGATGTGGCCCCCGCAGGGCACTCCCAGCGCCATTAGCCTGTCGCCCGGCTGTCCCATGGCGAAGAACGCCGCGATATTACAGTTAACGCCCGATATGGGCTGTACGTTGACGTGAGGCGCGTGGAAAACCTCTTTGGCGAGCTCGATGGCCTTGCCCTCGATGACGTCGACAAAACCGCATCCCTGGTAGAACCGGTGGCCGACCTGGCCTTCGGCATAGCGGTGGCCGAGGTCAGAGGATAATATTTGCCTGACCAATGGGCTGGTAATGTTCTCGCTCGCTATCATAGGTAATGAATTCTTAAAAAGTTCCTGGCTTCCCTCTACCGCATCGACGATACACTGGACATCAGCGTTCTTTTTCTGGGGCTGTTTCATCGAGGCTTGAGGGTTCTTCACTGTTTCCGGGCTCAACGCAAATCCTCCGTTTTACATGTTTTGCATGTGCTAGTATGCTAATCAGTATCAAAGATAAAAACGTTTGGGTTCCGGAAGCGCGGGCGTTGCTACAAGTAATAGTTTGTTTTTATTTTGCCGCGGGCATCATCACTATGAATTTCAGCCCTTTCGAGCTATCGCCGGGGACACGGTCCTCGACCCACACTTCGCCGTTATATTCTTCCACCAGCATCTGTACGATATATAGTCCCAGGCCTTTTCCGCCTGTACTCTTATTGCCCCGCTTGAACCTGGCGAAAATGGTCTTTTTTAGCCCATCCGTTATGCCCGGCCCGTTATCCTCGACGGTAACCATATGGTATTCTTTACCGCTCACTGTTACGGCCGATAGGCCTATGTCTATCGTCAGGGGCATTGTCGGATCGGAGTGCTTGATGGCATTACCGACGATATTTGTGAATACTTCCTTGAAAAGGCCGGTCGCCATAATATAGCGTCCCGTAACCGGAGTATAATTAATAGTAATATCTCTCCCCGGGAAATGCGAGAACTTCTCAATCACCTCTTGCAGCATTTGCCCGAGGTCGATCCGCTCCGGCTTGATCTGATCGGACATCACCTTCTGGATATTACGCACGTTATCGATGAGCTCGGAACTATGCTTGAGCGCATCATATGCCTTTTCTATGTTGGCGAGGTCGTCGCTTTCCATGTGGCCCCTCAGCTTTTCCAGGGACAGCTCCAGGTAGCCCATGCCTACGTGGTTCATGTTGTTAATGTCGTGGGACATGACATCCAGGTAAAACTCGGACCTTTCTTTCTCGGCCACAATGCGGTCATCTCTTTTTCGTATTTCAGCCACCAGTACGTTAAAGGCCCTCTCCATGTCGCCGATCTCATCGTCTCTCTTCGCTTTAACGCTCACGCTATAGTCGCCTGCCGATACTCTTTTCATCGTATTTGACAGGCCCTCGATGGGGGCGACCAGGTAAGTCGTAGCAAAATATCCTGCAGTGACCAGCGCCAGGAGGAAGATACCAAAAATGCCCAGCATCTGGAGCATATAGCCCTGCATCGGCCTGTAGGCGATATCCGGATCCGTCGTAAGGATGATGCCCCAGCCAGTGCCGGCAACGGGCGCATATGCGCTGATGCTGGTCCCATGACTATAAATATCGTCATGCTCTACAAAACCCTCCGCGCCGCTCAACACGTTTTTAACCGGCAGATACCCGGAAAGGTCCGGATGGTTTTTCATGATCGACCGATTATCATCGAATATGATCCTGCCGCTATGGTCGACCAGGGCGATGTGGTGCGTGGTGCCGGACCTGGACTTGTTTAGCCGGTCATCCAGGTCCGAAGGGTGTACCTCATCGTATACATAGCCGATCACCGAGCCATTATCCATGATCGGGGCGACGACGGCAAAAGCCTGGTCGCCGAATTCATTGCTAAAGAATATATCGGTCACATATGAATTATTGGTAAAAGCGAAAGAATGGTCTAAGGCGATCGTCACCTGCAGATCTTAGAGACAGAGCCGTACAACAGCCGTCCGTCCGTATCGGTGATAAAGGCGATATCTTCCTGGGGCGTGGTGTTCACCAGGTTATCCACCGACAGCTTGAGCCCTGCGGAGTCATTTTCGCGGACCGCCCGTATGACATCACTGTCTTCCGAGACCAGGACGACAGTACTCCTTACGCTGTCCAGATATTCATGTACATATTCTGCAATAATATCCGAATGGCTAAGGCCCGTGGTGATGATGTCGCTTCTTATGTTCTGGCTTATCGTATACGCCCATAGCCCCCCGAGTATGAGCGCGATCGCCATGCATATCAGGATAAGCACGAGTAGCGTGCGTGTCCGTATGGAGTTGAGTCGCATTTGCCAAATATATATGTTAAAAATATGTACTTATCATATGATTATGGAATAAGCACCCCATAGCTGTCCGATGATGCTAATAGCAATATTTCCTTTTAATATGACTATAAAAAGCGGTTACATAGCAAGCCGCAAGAGCACAAACCGGCCGCCTTGCTTGTAATCTCAGAGTGATCGGCCCTCCGGCAAAAAATCGTCAGGCGACAAAATGTCGCCCGATCTTGCGGGGCCTATAGCGCCTTGATGATGTCCTTGCGGGTGACCATGCCCAGGAGGTGACCATGCTCATCCAGGATGGGAAGCGCGCCTATGTCCTTATCAAGCATGACCCTGGCGGCCTCTTTCAGTGTAGTGTCCGGCTTTGCGGTGATGACCCCGGTACGCATGATATCCATGGCGATCATCAGCTCTACGTTGTTGTCCTGCCGGTTCTGGGGAGAGTGTTTTTTAACGCCCCTGATGGCGTTCGCCACATCAGTCTCCGAAACCATCCCTACGAGCGTATCGCCGTCCATGATGGGCACCCGGCTCACGCTCTTCTCTATCATTAATTTTCTAATGAACGAGACCCGCGCGTCGGGCGGAGACACGATCGGGGGCTTCATCACCGAGTGAACTGTGCCGCCGGGCGTAAAATGGCTTAATACGTCCGCGGAAGAAACCTGGCCCAGTACGCCGCTGCCCACTACGACGACGCAGCCTACGCTCTTCAGGGCATCGATGGCCTTCACGGCATCCTCCTCGGGCCCTATGAGCGCATAATCGTTGCTAATGGCGTCCACGACGTGGAATAGCCCGGGCGGGTGGTTAGACTTACGCCTGGAGCCGAGCTCTCCGCAAATGCTCCGCAGCGTAATAATACCCTGTACCCCTTCCTTATTTTTTACCACGAGCCTCCTGCTGTGGTACTTATCCATGAGGTCAAGCGCCTCGGATATGCGGTCTGCCTTATCCACGATGTGCGCCTTAGACATAATGTCCTTTACCTTCATTCTGTGGCCTCCGACAGCCATTTTAAAATACTCTCCACGTTGAACTCGCCCTGCAATTCGCCGTCTATCACGGGAAGCATGTCATAGTTATTCTCGAGCATTATCTTAGCCGCGTCCAGCACGCCCGTACCTCGCTGTACCGAGACCAGCGGCGTGCTCATGACGTCCTCGGCGACCATCATGACGTCCCGGACGCCTCGGAGCATCTTGGGTCCGCCCGCGACGGCACGATGCGTCTCCTTAATGGGCTTAACGTCCCTGAAGTCGAACGTGGCGAAGCCCAGGTCGTCCAGCGTGACCATGCCCACGTACGCCGTATCCGCCCCGCCGTCCGTTACGATGACGCGGTCGGTGTCGTTCTCCTGCATGATATCGATGACGTGATTAATAGTATGGTGACGGCTCACGGAGACGACCTTTCTGGTCATCATATCGCCCACCTTGAGCGGGCTGCCCAGTAGCGTGAAATATTTGACCAGGTCGTGCTTGGTCACGATGCCGTTGATGGCGTCATCGTAGACCACCAGTCCCGAGACGTTGTGGCACAGCATAGTCGACGCGACGTCTTTGATCTGCGCATCGGGCTTGACCGTGATGACGTCGCGCGTGGCCACCAGCTCGACCGGTATCTGGTCGATGGGGCGCCTGCGCCACTGGGGCTCGGCCTGGCCGAGCCGCGTTCCCAGGTCTTTTTTAGTGACTATGCCCTTTAGCTTATCGCCTTCGGCCACGACCAGCCGGGAAACGCCGTGCCTTAACATCAGGTTCCTGGCCCTCGCCACATTATCTTTAGGGCTTACCGCAAATACCGGTGCCTTCATGATCTCGCTGACTTCTGTCATGTTATCCCTTCATCGACATGAGAATGTCTCGTTCCGTGATGATCCCGGCCAGCTCCTGGCCGCTGATGACGGGCAGCGACCCGATGCGGTTATGCCGCATGATGCGGGCGATCTCGCTCAGCTCCTGGTCGGGGCTGACCGTGATGATGTCGCTCTTCATGATGCTGCTGATGGGCATCGAGAATGCCTCGTTGATGTTGCCTGTTACAAGTTTTTTGAACGCTTCGCCGTTACCCAGGTATCGCATAATATCCGTGGCGGTGATGATGCCGCAAACGAAGCTGTTGGTGACCACCGGCAGCCGCCTGAAGCCGCTGGAGATCATCGTCTTCGCAGCGTGCTCGATGGTCATGTTCGGGGGCGCCGTGATCACGTCCTTGCTCATGATGTCCTTGACCTGTTTGCCCGATACGGACTCGCCCATGATGTGGACGATGTCCCGCTCGGTGATAATGCCGACCACGATACCTTCCGGATTAATTACCGGCACGCCGCCGACGGAATGATCGACCATCAGCTTGATGGCATCCTCCATGGAAGCGGAGTCGCTCACGGTCACGACCTTATGTTCCATGATCTCTGTGACAGGCCCGTTAATGGCCACGATCATGTTACCGTCGTATAGCCTGTCGACGATCCGGCGTTTTCTCGCCTCCGCCCAAAAAATCTATGATATCGATGACCGTGCAGATGCCGATGATCCTCTTGGTACCGGCATCGGCGACGGGCAGCCTCCTGTAGCCATAGCCCACCATGGTCTTCGCCGCACCCATGATGGTGGTGGTCGGCGGGACTGTGACCACGCCCTTTTTAGCCACGGCCATGACGCCGCTTTCGTGCTGAGAGGCCCGCTGCTTGAAATTCAAATCCCCTGTAGTGCCGCTCTCGTGGAGGTCATGCTCGAACTTGCCTGTGTTTACTTTACGGGTCCGCCGCTGCTCTCCGTACTCTTTAATGCTTTCCCTGCTCATTTCGCGCTGACCCCCTGTAGTGCCCTGCAGGCTTTAATTACGTCGAAGCGGTCTACGATCCCTACTAGCTTATTACCATTAACCACTGGTACCCTCCCTATGTTACGTTCCATGAAGATTTTCGCGACCTTTTTAACGGAGTCATTATCGTTTACCGTGATAGCGGGAGTCGACATGATCTTCTGGACCGTCGTGGACGTCCTGCCTCCCTGGCTCTCCCTCTCGATCCTGGCGTATCCTTTCTTCGTGACGTCCTCTCTGGTGATCATGCCGATGACTTCTTGTTTCATGTTGACCACGGGCAGCCCCGTGAGACCGAACTCGATCATGTTCACCCATGTCTTGGAGATATTATCGTCGGGCTGGCACACTACGACCTTTTTCGTCATCAATTCAGATACAGGGACGTCATCGAGATCCAGTTCCGAGAGCCCTTTGAAGATGTCCTTAATGCTGAGCATCCCTACGAGCTTCGAGTTCCCGTCGACCACCGGCACCCTGCCCTCATCCGTGTGGATGATGGTAAATGCCGCCCTCGGCAGCCCTGTCTCAGGTGTCAGCGTAGGCACGGAGAGCCGCAGATAGCCGTTCACCGTTACGTCCGACTTAGTGGACGTGACGTTGATGATATCCTGTAGCGTAATAATGCCCGCCACTTTGCCGTTATCGACCACGGGCAGGCTGTTATAGTTGTAGTCCCTCATGATCTCCCGCGTACGGGTCACGAACTCGTGGGCGTCGACCGATTGGGGATTTGTGGACATGATGTCTCCGACTTTCACCGTATCACCTTACTGATATAACGGGAGCTCTTCCCGGCATCGCATGCATACGAACGCGCCGTCGATGTTCTCCAGCGATTCCTGGAAGCTCTGGCACACTTCACAAATACCTTGAATAAAAACGCTCGGGCTTTTCTCTTCCTTTTCCCAGTCAGCCATCGCCTCGCCCGTATCGCCCTCGGGATTATTCTGCCTGATGATGTCCCGTAGTATTTCGCTCAGCTCTGACGAGACCGAGAGAAGGTCGCTATCGGACAGCAGGCCGATCAGCTTTTTTCCCTGGACCACGGGCAGCCGGCGAATGCGGCGGCGTGCCATCTCCCTCGAGGCCAGCTCTACGCTCTTATCGGGCGGTATTGTGATCAAAGGGCTGGACATGATGTCCTGCGCTTTGATGCGAGATGGCTGTTTATTCTTAGAAATGAGCTTCACCACGAGATCACGTTCGGTCACTATGCCTATCGGGTGGGTATCTTTGGTGATGATGATACATCCCACGTTCGCGTCGGACATGATCTTCCCGATACGGTCAGCCGTTTCCCGATACGTCGGCCGTGATGAGCCTGCGCGACATGACGTCGCTCACCGATAGGTCAGTCTCCATTTACATGCCTCAGTTATATCCAATATCATTTATGTTATATATTCATATTAATATTATCTGTATCTTTATTTAAATCGCCAATTTTACACGGCGCACAGATAATTTTTCAATATTTATGAAAGAAAGGGCTTACTGTATCGAGCATATTGTTCATATAGTTTTAACTCTTTATGTTACCCTTGTAGGGGAATAGGATGGCACTTTTAGCTGAGCTAAAGGATAGTCTATCTGGCTGGCTGGGACGTATCTTCAAAAAGAAGGCTTCCCGTATCGGTATATATGGGCCGCCCAATGCCGGCAAGACCACGTTAGCCAATAAGGTCCTGATGGACTTTACGGGCGAGACAATCGGCGCTGTTTCAGCATACCGCATGAAACGAGAAGGGTGCGCCGCCGCGAGGGCGTGGTCATCAAGGGAGATGGCTATTCAGTTACGCTGGATATCATCGATACGCCAGGACTGGCGACTAAGATCGATTTCCATGACTTCATGTCAATGGGCCTCTCGGAGGATGAGGCAAAGCGAAGGGCTAAGGAGGCTACGGAAGGCGTTATCGAGGCCATTAAATGGATGGATAACCTCGACGGCGTTCTTCTGGTAATGGATTCCACCGAGGACCCGTATACCCAGGTCAACGTTACCGTCATCGGCAACATGGAAGCGAGACGCTTGCCCATGCTGATAGTGGCTAACAAGACGGACCTGCCCGGGGCCTCTGCCGAACGTATCAAGGGCGCGTTCCCCCAGCACACCGTAGTGCCCATATCGGCGCTGAGCGGGATGAACATGGATCTGCTGTACGAGACCATCGCCAGCAGGTTCGGCTAATAAGGATGGATCACATGGACTCAGACACGCAATTTTCTCAGAATATCCAGGTCAACATGATATCGGCCAGCAAGCTACAGGCGATGAGCACGATGGACAAGATACGGCTGATCCTGGACGACGTGACCAGGGGACGTATCGTCATTCTCGAAAGAGGGCTCGACCCACGGGAAGAGGCTCAGCTCATCGAGCATACGATGCTGAAGATACGCGATACCGCCTTTTACGGCATCGAGATACAGAGCTATGCCCGGGAAATAAAGACGTCGCCCTGGAATATCTTTCACAGGACCAATGGTAACCGGGTCACAGTGATCGGCCCTGCGAACCGCCTGAAGACGCTGAAAAAAGAGAAGGACATTATTTCAGCCGTTATATCCTGAGGAGTGCTATGCCGCATCGGTGTATGGAATGTAAGAACACGATAGAGGGAAGTTCCATAG
The DNA here is from genome assembly GCA_963780625.1 of uncultured Methanocellaceae archaeon. Taxonomy (GTDB): domain Archaea; phylum Halobacteriota; class Methanocellia; order Methanocellales; family Methanocellaceae; genus Methanocella. The sequence goes on from CAWACH010000002.1 coordinate 544,777, forward strand.
ACCTGTCCAGCGGCTGCCCCGTATGCGGCGGTAAGAAGTTCCAGTACATTAAGCCCGCTAAGAAGGCCGAGACCGACCCTCATAAGATCACTGTCATCGAGTATGTCGCCCAGGCCGCCGAGGCCGAAGCGAAGTCGGAAGAGAAAAAGCCCAGGCCGAAGGCGCTTTCGAAGCCTGAAAAAGTGCTGAAGGTAAAGCCGATAGAGGTAAAGCCTGTGGCGGTAAAGCCTATAGCCGCTGCGCCTGAAGTGAAAGTAGAAAGCAAGCCGCCTCACGTGGAGAAGAAAAATCACCACGAGCGGATTGAGAGCGTGCGTATCCTGGAGAGCGGCCGATACGACCTTAACCTGCCTATTTTATTGAGCCGGAAAGAGCTCGTAATGTCCAGGGAGGACGGCGTCTATGTCGTCGACCTGCCTTCGGCATTGAAGATGCCCAAAAAGAAGTCCCGCTGAAACCGCAGGGTACACAGCGATAAATTAACCACGGCGGTCACTGAGGTACCATGGTGGGCACGGTTAATATCACCACGGTGGACACGGTGGACACGGTGGATTCTTTTTAATATTTGAGGCCCGTGAAAACAAAGAGTTGTTTAATGGAACGTACTTTAAAAGCCGGCTATATCAATTCATTTTCAATCAAGAATAACTCAGCGAGCTTCTATATCTCAAGAAATTAATAAAATGGGACTCCGTGCTCTCTGTTAGCTCAAATTAATAAAAAGCCACCGTGTACTCCGTGCCCACCGTGGTTAATATTCAATCACCGTGTCCACCGTGGTGGAACTTAGAATTTATTGTGTTGTCAGCATCGGCATGCGGTTCGAGATGACCGGCAGTGTGTTGGTGCCCGTTAGCGTTATAACGTTACCGTCAGAGGTGTGTATCTCTATGATGTCGATGTTATAGGTGAATGTCGTCGTCTTGTTGTAGACATACCATCCGTCGTCGCCGAGCTTTGCCTGGTCTTTTACCACGATCCTGGCGTTCTCGTTATTTGCGTCTATGCTGGCTATGGTAACGTTGCTAAAGTTAGCGAAAACGCGCTCAATGGACGGCTGTATCACTTTGGCGCCGAATATAATAGAGAATACTTTTGTGAAAAAGTTGCTATCATAATAAATAGTAAAGTGCATGTCCGGCCCGCTGGGCTCGACTATCATTTTAGATACATGTACTTCGTTGTCGCCCTGAGAAGCAGCGGTCGCCGGCGCTATGAGCATCCCCAGGATGACCAGCACCATTATTGCGGATAATTGTTTGTGTAACGTACCTTTCGCCCCCGCTGGAACCGTGTTTCTTTATATACGTCAGAGATATTACGCTTTGAAGATATAAAGATTGCCGACTATCCATTAGAAGTGCTATTCTATAATTAGTAATATTATTACCTGTCGGCCTATCATTTGTATGGGTATCGCTTGATCGCCCCGCAATTTAAGCAAGTAATGACAACGTTCCTGCCGTCCAGCCTTGTGCGGCTGTTCTCTCCCTGCACGAGATAGGCGTGGCATTCTTTGCAGACATTTCTTTTGTACTCGCGGTATGCTGACCCGATGGCGCATGCTGATCCGCCTGGCTATGTCTACGTACCTGTCGGCGAGATCAGGCCTTTGCGAGTAGGACTTTTTGGCCAGCTCGAAGAGCCTCTTTATCCGCTGTTCCGCCATGTCCACATTGAACGGCTTTTTTCTAGATTCGGCCATCTTGAGGAATCCTAAGGTCCGACTTTCATATAAATATATGTGCCGCGAGAAAATCTATAACGATAACCTTAAGAAAAACGATGGTTTGGAAACCTTCTTTTTTTTAACGAGACTAGAAGGGGGACTTCGCTTCGCTATTTACTAGAGCGCTCCGCGCGGCGCACCCCTCGATGGACCCCTGAAGAATGATTGCCTCTGAAGAGGCAAACGAAAAGAAAAACGAACCATATTCATTGCGACGCTAAAATCTAAACAACATTAGAAATATACGCGGTCGTCGAGGCGTTTTGGGCATCAGTCGGCCATCAGGCCGATGCGAAGATGGCGGGGTAATGAGCATTTATCCCCGAAGGGGTAAAACGTCGCTTAGGGCTTGCGAAGGAGCACGCGCGACAGCGCCCGTGCGACGAGGGTGCAAGCCCGGCCCCGACATCGAAGCACCCAAAACACCGAGTAGCCCGCCATCAGGCAGGGCGTCGACCCGCGAAGTGAAAGACCAAGTATTACTCGTTGTTGTTATCCGCAGAAAAATTCTATGTTTTTATTAATGCACCGACCGGGACTTGAACCCGGGTATTGAGCTTGGAAGGCTCATATCATAGCCGCTAGACCATCGGTGCATCATGGAGTGCGAGTCTACTTGCACCTACAAAGTATTAATATTTTCGGACGCTCTAATATGTCTTTTATGCCAAACGCCCATTCGCAGGACGCTAAAAACGCCATAAAAAACGTCACATCGACATACGGCATCGAAGTAATCGGATTTCTTAAGCTTGACAGCGAAGTCATTATCCCTGCCGATGAGATGGACCTGCTAAAGGGCGTCAAATGGGAGAATAGCGAGGTCGACGTATCTAACGTACAAAACCCGCTGGATATCATGCCTTCGGCGAAAACAATGATCATTTTGGGTAAGAGGCTGATCGACGATTCGCAGGATATCTACTACCAGATCTCGGACGAATATATGGCATCAGTCGAGATGATGGTGCTGGATGTCGCCGCCGCAAAGCTTGCCGAAACGCTAAAAAAGAACGGCTTTGAAGCCTCGGAATATACGTCATATTATCTTAAAGTCTGGGCGGTGCTCGCAGGCCTGGGGTGGATAGGCAAGTCCAGGCTGTTCGTCTCGAAAGATCATGGGCCGCGACTACGATTACGCGGCATATTAACTGACGCCGACATGGGCGAGCTTAGCGAAGTCTTAAGCGACGAGAACTGCGGCGAGTGCGTGGAATGCGCAAAAGCATGCCCCGCGGGCGCCATAGGAGCTGAAGAGGTCGACCGAAAAAAATGCGGGGCCTGTATCCTTAACCATCGAAAAGTATCGGGCAGCTCTTATGCATATTGTACCGCATGTACAGCTTCATGCCCCGTAGGAATGAAGCCTAAAGCCGCACCGCATGCGCATGCAGGACAGGCCATATCGAAGCAACAAATAACGCCGTAAGCGAAGGGAGTTTCGGCGAATAAGCGGCATAATAAATTAAAATCGATATTTTTACAGTCATACGCCGGGTATTTCCCAACTATTTCCCGACAAACTTGATTACCTGAAAGTGTAAAGATGCAATTGTAACATGTAAAAGCGCATGGCCTTCAAGCATGTGCCCTAACATGGAACACCCCAAGTATAAGAGAAGGCGTATTTAGGAACTTATAGATGAAGAATGTAGGATCAGTCAATCCTCACCTGCTAACCTACTAACACTTCATCCTAAACTCCGATACCCCACCTCAATACCCACCTCAACACCCACCTCAACACCCACCTCAATTCCTACCGCCATAGTACGAGCGGACCACGGGAGAACGGGGATAATATCACTTATCCTCACATCGGTACCGTCAGATACCCGTTCCTCCTCTTTTGTGGACCCCCGTGCGATGGCGGTGAGGAATTATAAATACGATAATAAAAAACTGAATTTTAACATTAATAACATCAACAACGACTTGTACTTTGTTTTCCACTTCGCGGGCGACAGCGAGAAGTACCTGGGTTTCCATTTCGCGGGTCGACGCCCCGCTGTTGCGGGGCTACTCGGTGTTTTGGGTGCTTCGATGTCGGGGCCGGTAAGCAGAGCTCCGCGGGTAGCACCCTCGTCGCACGGGCGCTGATGCGCCGTGCTCCTTCGCAAGCCCTAAGCAGCATTTTACCCCTTCGGGGATAAATGCTCATTACCCCGTCATTAGCCAAGAGGCTACGCGGCGTAGCATCCGCTGATGCGGACTGATGCCCAAAACACCTCGACGACCGCGTATATTTATACCGTTGTTTAGACTTATGAGTCGCAACCACTATGGTTCGTTCTCCTTTTCGTTTGCCTCTTCAGAGGCAATCATCCTTCGGGGGTCCATCGAGGGGTGCGCCCGCGGAGCGCTCTAGTAAATAGCGAAGCGAAGTCCCCCTTCTAGTCTCGTTAAAAGAAAGAAGGTTTCCTAACCATCGTTTTACTTCTCGTTACCATCGTTTTACTTCTCGTTTTTCTTATAGATGGAAAGTTTCTTTATATTACAACAATCATTATTCTTGGTGGTTAGCTTGGATTTTCTGACCGTTATTGTCGTTTCTGTAATAATCATTATCATCGCCGTACTGGTGGTATGGCTGGTATCGATCTTTAACCGCTTCGTCAGCCTGAGAAATGCAGCAGATGCTGAACTGGGGCAGATCAAGGTAGCGCTAAAGAAGAGGCTCGACATGATCGAGCAGCTGCTGGGCGCCGTGAAGAGCTATTCAAAATTCGAGAAAGATACGCTGACACAGATAACCGAGCTAAGGGCGAGCGTGGCAAAAGGCGGCCCTGCAGAGGTTAATGCGGCAGACCGGGAATCGCGGACGCTAATGGGTAACTTATTCGCGGTCGCCGAGGCATATCCTAACCTCAAGACCTCGGATACAGTGCTCAGCCTGCAGAGCGGCATCAAGGAACTGGAAGCCGAGATAGCAAGACAGCGGTATACCTACAACAACATCGTACAGCAGTTCAACACCATGATAGACACCATACCTTCGAACATCGTGGGCTCTCTCATGGGCATGCGCAAGCTCGATTACCTGCAGTTCGAGGACCAGATACAGCAGACCCCGAAGATAGAGTTCTAAGAAAAACATACGGGGTAACAGTAAATGGCCGGCTCATGGATGGACGGGATATACTCCGCTGGATTCCTCATAGTCTGGGGTCTCCTGTTTTTTGCGCCAATATGGATATTACTGGCACGAAAGCTGAAAAAAACCGGTGTAGGCTCGGGCATCTACATACGGCCGATGGGCGAGATAGGGCAGATGACGGCGCTCTTCGCCATTACGCTCATCCTCGGCGCCATATCGATATACGCCGTCTATAACTTCGTGCCTTCAATGACCGAAGGCGACCTGGTGTGGGACTCCTATAACGTCACGGTGTACGATAATGGCACGATGGTCGAAAAAATAACCACCGACGTCAAGACATCCGACCAGTACAGGATGCTCTATCGCTACTGGGACGCCAACCTCTATAATACAGGCCAGGCGACGAACTCAAGCTATCCATGCATCGAATTTACTTCCGAGACCGTTCCCACGGGCACCATCGGCTACATGGTCGACGCATACCATAACGTCGTTGCCAATGGCCAGACATCCGGACAATATATTTCATTCATCAGCTCCATGGCGAACACCAACGAAGTGGGCGCTTACGATCCTTCATATTATAATGCCGGGACGTACACCATGGAGTTTACTTATGTGCTGCATCCTCCGGTGGAGTATGACGACAGCTACGCACACATGAACCTGAAGCTTTTACAGGACCACCCGACCATCAGGCATGTAAATATCGTCATATCCTCCAAATACCTGGACTCCGTCTATCCCCACCCGGGCACTCTCACGGGCGCCAGGGACGGCGATAACTACTTGATCACCGGCTCATTGCCAGAGAACCAGCTGCTGGGCGTAGAATCGATCTATAGCAAAGGCTACATGAACGAGATACCCGGGAAGTTTACACTGGTAAACGATGTAAAAGGACAGACTAGCCAGGCCAGCTCAACGGATTCGCTCGCCGCGGGCCTTTTCAACATACTGCAATATGCAGCTATGGCTCTCGTGATACTCATACCGTTCTTATTATTGGTCGTTTACCAGCTATACGGCAGGGAGAACAAGTACACGGTCCCCGAATATCTTAGCTATGTGCCCGACGAGAAGATGAAGCCATGGCAGGTCAACCTGCTCTTCAAAAAGCGGGCGACGGACTTCGACAAGGATGGGCTTTATGGGACGCTCATAGACCTTCATCTGAGGAAAAAGATAAATATTACGGAAAAGCCTGACAGCAAAGGGCAAATAATACAAATACTCGACAAGGATGTAAACGATCCCTACGAAATAAAAGTCATGGACTTCCTCGATGAGATCGCAGATAATGGCATCGTTGATACCGAATCCTTGAAAGAGATGTCCAGGAGCGCCAGAAAAGACAAGTATGTCGCCGACCGCATGACGCAATACTACATACTTTACACTGAAGTGACACGATACACCGATATAAAACTCGTGGATGAATACACGGCCAGCGGCCGCAAGTATCTCCTGCCGCTGTTGGTGTTGCCAGTGCTCGGGCTACTCGTCGGCATTGTAGCTGGCTTAATATTCCGCCCAGACCAGCCATGGGACATGCCACTGGTATACGCTATAATATTGTTCGCCATTGCGCTGGTGCAGGTGCTCATCGCCATATCCTGCCCCACCACGCTGTTCGGGCACTGGAAGGACGACCGATATGAAGAAAAGCTCCAGTGGGACGCTTTCGCCCATTTCCTTTCGGACCTGGCAATGATCGAGAAATATGCGCCGGCCGACGCGTCCATGTGGGGCAAATGGCTGGCCTATGGCACGGCACTGGGCGTGGGAACGCAGGTAGAAAAGGCGATGGAAACGCTTCACATCGACGCGCAGCAGACGAACGTCCCCATGCATACGCCCATAATGTTTGCGGCCATGAGCAATTCCATTATGACCGGCGGCGCGCCCAGAGGCGGCTCAGGCGGTGGCGGAGGGGGCTTTGGCGGCGGAGGAGGCTTTGGCGGCGGCGGAGGTGGCGGCAGGTAATAGCTGCGGCTTCCACCCGCAACATTATTTTACCCGGCGGCCCACATATCAGCGATCGAACATATGGATAATCTTACTCAACGCCGCGTCATCGCCGTCACCGGCATCATCATCGCCTTCCTGGGCCTTACCTCGTTCATCTGGGGCATGCTGAAGCACGATCAGATATTCGAGCTGATGGGCTTTTTCTTCATCATCATCGCCTACGTCACGACGGTGATCGTTAAAAAAATGAGAGAAAGGGACCAGGCGGATAAAAAGGGATCATCTTAAAAATCGAACAGCGTACGCTGCTTGACCGGCTCTGCGGGTAATACTTCCTTCGGCTCTTCTTGCTTTGGCGCTTCTACCTTCGGCTCCTCCGGAGGCGGCACTTCTGCCACTTTTTCAGCTGCTGCTTCTACAACATCTTCCGGGGCATCGCCCCCGTCCCTGGATACCTTTCGCTTTTTCCTGGGCGCCTTCGGCTTTTCAAGGGCAGGCTCTTCCGCGGGCTTTTCCTCCGATCTTTTAGCGCTGAAGCCTGCGAATATGTCAATGTCGTGCTCGACTTCCTTTTCCATGAGCTCATGCGCCTTTTCGTGGATCTTTTCTACCTTTTTGGAGGACTTTTCGGCATCGATGAGGTATCCGATCTCTTCCTCTTCCAGCTTGAGCCTGGCGGAGATGCCCACCGCATATTCCTCGTCCCTGAAGATCGACCTTAGCAGCGGAATATAGATCGCCCTGGACTGCCGCTTCGAGGTGTGACAATAGGAGCCGACCTTTGCGGCCAGCGAATCCCTGACGTTCCGGGCGGACTTCGCCCTGCCCAGCTTTTGCCAGTACGTCGGAGTATTATACTTCGTATAGCCGCCATAGCGGCCGTGGCGGGCACGGTTGACGCCAGCCACCATCATGAACGAGGCATAGCGCCACATGCCATAGTCCTGGCGTCTCCTGACACGGCCCAGGAACATGTCGGCTTTCGACAGCGCGTCAAAGCCTCTTTCCAGATCGTCGTCCCTGTACTCCCGGGGGAGGTTCTCGTCCACCCACCCGACCAGGTCCTCGGGGCTCTCGTCCAGCTCCCTCACGCCCTGCAACGCCTTCTGCGGGTCGTCTCCCCTGAAGATCAGGCCCATCACCCTGAATATAGACTCGGGCACATCCCGGTCCCCGGTGGCAACGTCGGCAAGCGTGACCTCATTGGAGCCGATGGCCGCCGCCTGCAGGTCATTCAATGCGGAACGCAGATCATTAGTCCGCTCGGCGATCTTCATGAGCGCGTCGGGCTCACATTTGATATTTTCGACGGAGCAGACCCTCTTCAGGACTTTCACTATGGAAGTGCTCAGGATGGCGCGGAACTGGATGGGCTCCGTCACATCCCTGAGTGGTTTGGACAGCGCATAAAAATCATTAGCAATGAGAATGATAGGCTGGCTGGATTTTTTTATTACGTTGATGATGGCGGATTCGCCGCCCCTGTCGGCATTCCCGTGAAGATTATCGGCTTCGTCCAAAATTAATAGCCGCCTTTCCCTCGTGCCGCCGAAAGTGCCGGTATTCGAGGCGGAGCCTGCCACCTTATCGATGGATCCTTTCGTGCGCTGGTCCGAAGCGTTCATCTCTATGTAATCCCAGCCCATGTCGTGCGCGAGGGCTAATGCCGCTGACGTCTTCCCCACTCCCGGGCTACCGTATAAAATAACAGCGCGCTTGCCGGTGCCGAACGTTTCCGCCCACTTCTTAAGCGCTTTAACAGCGGCGTCGTTGCCTACGACGTCTTTTAGCGATTCCGGCCTGTATTTCTCGGCCCAGTCCATGTGGCTTTCGTTCTGCGCTTGCCCCTCGCTCATCGAATCTTACATGCTCCTATAACGGATTAATATTTGCCCGGCCCAGAAATAAACTTTCTTTGACGATATCTTTAAAAAGCATGGGGAACAATAGGCATCGTCAGCGTTTGTGACCATTTACGACGCTAACCTCATCCTAACCCATAAGTAGATTAATATTTGAATGCTATATTATCCAGTATTACCCGGGAGAGACTTGCATAATGGACCTCGAGAGACTTGCAGAATCCCTGCGGGATTATTTAGGGACTACCCGCAAACACACGATCAAAAACATCGTCGATATCTTTGATGAAAAGGGCACTAACCCCTCGTTCGGTGAAGACGCCGCCATCATCGATAACGGCGACCAGGTGCTACTGCTGGCAGCCGACGGCATCTGGGATAAGCTCATGAGGGCCGACCCGGAATGGTCCGGCTATTGCTCCGTGCTCGTCAACGTGCACGACATCGCCGCCATGGGAGGCAGGCCGCTGGGCATGGTGGACGTATTCTCATCTAACTCTAACGAGATCACTCAAAAAGTACTCAAGGGCATGAAGGAAGGCATCGATAAGTTCGGCGTGCCCATCGTAGGGGGCCACATACACCCCGATACGCCTTATGCGGCCTTAGACGTCGCGATACTGGGCATCGCGAGAAAAGATAGTATCATTTACAGCAGCACCGCCAGGGCGGGCGACGACATCGTCCTCGCCATAGACCTGGACGGCCGGGTCCACCCATCCTGTGACGTGAACTGGGATTCAACTTATCTAAAGGACACGAAGATCGTCCGCCAGCAAGTCTCCTCGATGGTAGAGCTGGCCGAAAATAAGCTATTGACAGCGGGCAAGGACGTGAGCAACCCCGGCATAGTCGGGACACTCGGAATGCTGCTGGAAGTATCGGGCGTGGGAGCCGACGTGGACATGGACGTCATGCCGAAGCCAGCTTCGCTCGAATACGACCACTGGCTCAAGATGTACCCGGGCATGGGCTTTATCGTTACCTGCAAGCCCGAGAACACGGATACAGTAATTCAAACTTTTATTAACCACAAGCTTAATGCCTCTAAGATAGGTAAGATAGTCTCCGCTCCGCGCCTCGACCTTGTGAAAGGCAAGGAGAGGGCCACGGTATTCGACTTTACTAAGCACGAGATCACCGGGCTCGGGCCGGCCAGGGGCCGATGCAACAATAAATAAAAGGTGCAGTATTCATGAGTAAAAAAGTGGCAGTCATTAAGGGCGACGGCGTAGGCCCTGAATTAACCGACCTGATGATGAAAACGGTAACGGCGACCGGAGCTAAAGTAGACTTTATCCCCTGCGACGCCGGTGCCGAGTGGTGGGAAAAGCACGGCGGTAACACGCTGATCCCCGAGAAGACCTGGCAGACGTTGTCTGAGACGGACGCCGGGTTTAAAGGCCCGACGACCACGCCCGGCGGCGTTGGCTCGCCAAAGAGCGTTGCCGTGTCCATCAGGCAGAAGTTCGACCTGTACGCGAATGTCCGGCCTATAAAATCTTACAAGGGCACTCCCGCCCCGCTGGGAGAAGTAGACTTCGTCTGCGTCAGGGAAGGCACAGAAGGGCTCTACATCGGCGAGGAGATCCAGCTGACTGACGATGTCGTTATCGCCATCAGGAAGATCACCCGTCCATCCTGCAAGCGTGTAGCAAAGTATGCTTTTGAAGAGGCAAATCGCAGGGGATGGAATTCAGTAGTCGCCATCCATAAAAGTAACATTTTAAAGAAGACCTGCGGCATGTTCCTGGAGGAGTGCGAGGCGGTAAAGAAAAACTACCCGGGCATCGAGCTCGAAGAGATACACGTCGATAACATCGCCCAGCAGCTCGTAAAGAACCCTACCATTTACAACCGTAAAGTGCTGCTCTCTACGAATTTGTTCATGGACATCATCAGCGAGGAGTGCTCGTCGCTCGTCGGCAGCATCGGCCTGATCTGCTCGGCGAACATCGGCGATAAGTATGCCATGTTCGAGCCGGCGCACGGTAGCGCCCCGAAATATAAGGGCCTTGACAAGGTCAACCCGGTCGCCACCGTGCTGGCGGGCGCATGGATGCTCGACTATCTGGGCGATAAAAAGCGCTCTGCGGATATATTCAAAGCCACAGAGACTGTCATAGCTGAGAATAAGCACGTGACATATGACCTGGGCGGCAGCGCAAAGTCCAGCGAAATGGTCGACGCCATCGTCAAGCACCTCTAAAGGGTGCTTTTTAATATTTTAGTGCACTTTTTGTACCACAGGCAACGTTACAACGAACCTCGTGCCTTTAGTATAGTCGCCATGTATGCGGTTTTCCAGATACGTTTTACCGTGGAAATCTTCCACCAGCGTCTTGACCAGGTATAATCCAAGGCCTCTGCCGCTGGACTTGGTAGAGCCTTCCCGGAATCGGTTTAAAATGTCGTCTTTTACGTTGTCAGGAATACCGGGGCCGTTATCCTCGATGCTGACCACACAATATTGTTTGCCATCCGCCACGGCCTTTTTTAAGCTTACGGCGATCACCAGCGGGCCGCTCGAGTGTTTAATGGCATTCCCGATAATATTAGAGAACACGTCGTGTAGCAGGCCGTTGGCCATGACATAGCAGTCGCATTCAAGGTCTTGTTCGATGGCGATCACTCTGCCCACAACGTTTGAGAACCTGGGGATCACTTCCCGGAGCGTTTGGCCTACGTCCATCGGCTGAAGCATCAGGTCGCTTTCCCTGGACTGCTGTAATCTCCTGACGTTAGTGATGAGATTCGTGCTGCTCTCCAGCGCCTCAAGGGGCCTGGATATCATTTCTCTGACAGGGTCGTTCTCGTCCATCGTCCCCAGTGCGAGCTCTAAGAATCCCAGGGCGATCTGGTTCATATTATTAATGTCATGGCCCATCAGGTCGAGGTACATTTCCGCCTGGGCCTTCGCGTCCTTTAGCTCCTTTTCGGCCTGCTCTTTTTTTATGCGGCCCCGCAAAGAAGTAATGCCGTATGCAAGATTATCGGCCAGATCCTGTAAAAGGGCCATTTCATCCTTATCGAACGCATCGATCTTATCGGAGTATATGGTCAACCCTCCAAAAGCATGGTCATTGCTGATCAGCGGAAGCCCGAGCACCGATGCATAGCCTCTTTTTATCGCTTCGTCACGCCAGGGCCCAAAGTATGGGTCTGTCATGGTATTACGGACGATGACCGGCTTACCGGTCCTGATCGCGGTGCCCATGGGGCCCCGCCCCGAAATATTATCGGCCCATGTGACAGCTGCCTTTGCGACATAGCCATTCTCGTATCCCCTCGATGTTACGGCACGGACGGTCTTAATACCGTTGTTTTCCGCATAGCCGATCCAGGCCATGCGATATCCTCCTACCTCGACGATGATCTGGCATATATCCTCTAAAAGCGCATACTCTTCTCTCGCATGGATCATCGCCTCATTACACTTGGATATGGCCTGTAACGCCCTGTTCACCCTGACCAATTCCGCTTCGTCGTGTTTACGCTCGGTAATATCGTTGAATATTACTAGTTCTTTATCTCCGATATTCGCCCCCGTAGCTACTATACAACGAGTAGAGCCATCTTTACATGTGATCATCACTTCTAAAGGCTCGATCTCTTTTCTCTCTGCTTTGGCCTTTTCCACATTTTTATTCCAGCGGCCCATTACGTCCTGCCTGTATCCCTCAGCGGGAAAAGCGAGGGGCCACCAGCTTTTTAGCTGCGGTATTTCTTTCAAGGTATAGCCAAAAGTTTTTGTGAATTTATCGTTCAAATAAGTGACATTCTCCCCGGAGTCGTACATCGCCATGGGCATCGGCGAACGGTCGGCGAGTTGTCGGAACCGGAGTTCGCTATCGCGCAAGGCCTCCTCGGAGCGTTTGCGGTCGGTGATATCCCTGACGTAGGAGCAGTTATATTCCTCTCCTTCGTAAACGAGGTAGTTCGCGGTGATCTCGGCAGGGAACATACTGCCGTCCTTTTTCCTCAGCGGGGCTTCAAAGGTAAATGAGCCGCGCTTTTTTAGCTCTTTCCAGTGCTCCCCCCAGCTCGTTTCATCGAACGCCGGGTTTGTATCGAGCGTTTTCCTGCGAAGGAACTCTTCACGATCATATCCGAATGTTTTACACGCCGCTTCATTTACATAGACGATGGTACTATCGGGCGCTATCCAAATTGCCATATCCGCGGCTTTTTCGATGAAGAATTGTGACTGCCTTAAAAATTTTTCAGACTGTTTGCGTCCTGTAATATCTTCGACGATGCCGGCCACCCTGTATATCTCTCCATTCTTATTTTTAACCGGATAAGATCGGGAACTGAGCCAGCGTAAGGCGCCGTCGGGCCTTACTATGCGGAATTCCGTGGGTCCGGTGTCAGAGAAATCCCCTTTCGCCTCTTTTGTTATGGCAGACACGATACGGTCTATGTCTTCAGGGTGAACTACGCGGAACCAGGAGAGCGGATCTTCATATGCATTTTTTAGCGGCAGGCCGAAAATTTTCTCATATGCCGGGCTGATAAAATATGCGTTTTTCCAGTCACTAGAGCCTATAAAAAAGACTTCATTTATGCTTTCTGCCATCTGGTTTAATCGCTCTTCGACCTCACGCAGCTCCTGCTCCATATGTTTTCTTTCGGTGATATCGCGCGATACGCCAATTATAGCACTTACATTTCCTTTTTCATCCTTGATCGGCACAAGATGTGTGTTCTGCCATATCTCATGATCGAAAAAAACAGTTACGTCATCGGTAAAGAGAGGCTCCCCTTTCTCGAATACGTATCCCAGCTTTTTTTCCTGTACATCGGCAACATCTTTAGGAAAAAGCTCATTCCTGTTTTTTCCTATGATCTCATCGGGCGACTTTCCAAAGGCCCTGGCTGCAAAGCTATTTACATAAAGGACCGTCCCATCCCGGCCTATAATATATATCATATCACGTGCCGCTTCGGCGAGAGTCCGGTAAAGCTCCCGGCTATCCTCCGCTATTATCCCGGCTAAATATGGCCCCGGGTCCGACGTCCTTTGAGGCTCTTCGATAACGCTGCGTCCGGCCTTACGTTTATTACCCATGTGCCCCTCTAAAAATATAATATATAATCGACTTTATTAAGCTTAAACGTAATTATACAAAAATATTCGCAGCCGACCCATTACTACACATAGAGTATAATAAAAGTAAAAAACAGGGCGAATTTTACTTCGAGCCTGTGACCTGGCCCGAATCGCATCCGCATTGGCTCTGGCAGGTACCGCTCATCCCATTACAGGCACAGGCCATGCCGGCGTCACACTGGGAACAATTACATGCTGCGCCGCAATTGCATCCCGAATTACACGTACATTCGTTGGCGCTCGTCGCGGGCGCCTGAGTATATACTAAAACGAAACCTATGAGGAGGCCGATCAAGACTAAGCCTGCTCCATATGCGAAGTATTTTAGCGGTAAACCATCACTGGACAATTTGAACACCCGGGTAAAACGTATATTGACAATAACATATTATTTATACTATTTTATAATAATTAATACCCGTTCTAGCGGTGTCCGTAAAGAAACAATCGAAAGAAGCATAATAAAAACAATAAAAAATAGACGGGCTATTCCCAGGTAAAAAGGTCAGTGGACTTTGGTCCGCAGGTTATCAACTATTCTTTTTTTAGCCGCCTTTAGCGCATCGATGGCCGGCATGGGCTTTCCCGCCAGGAAATCGATGGCAGCGCCGCCGCCGGTGGAGACGTGAGTGATCTTATCTTCAATGCCGAGCTGGTCTACGGCCGCCGAGCTGTGGCCTCCGCCTACGACGGAGAACTTCGACCTGGAGGCTGCCATGAGTATATCGTTGGTGCCGGTGGCGAACTCCGGGTTCTCGAAAATGCCCGCCGGGCCGTTAATGATGACCTTGTCGGAATGCCTGATTATATCGGTAAAGTTCGCTATGGTCTCGTGGCCTATATCGGATATCAGATAATCGGTGGGTAGCTGCATGGCGTTGATCTCTATGCGCTTGCCGTCCTTGTTAATTGCCACGTCGCTGGGCACGACGACCTTACCGTCGAACGTCCGCAGGATCTCTTTAGCCCGGGGTATCTCCGCGGTCAGCTCGTTCTTTTCAAGGAAATCCATGTTCGGCTTGCCTATGTTGCGGCCAGCGGCCGCAAGGAACACGTTGGCGACGACGCCCGTCACAAGGACCTGGGACGCGATATTCTTTTCCAGCACGTTCTTCGTGACGCTGATGCTGTCGTCGACCTTGGCGCCGCCGAGAACATAGACCACATTGCCGCCACCGCGTAGCGCTTGCGTCAGGGAATCGATCTCCTTTTGCATGAGCCTGCCCGCGCCCGACGGCAGTACCGGAGTAAAGCCGACCAGCGAGTCCTGGGCACGGTGGGATGCGCCGAAAGCATCGTTTAAAAAGATCTGGGCCAGGGGCGCGAGCTTTTTGACCATGTGCGTCTTAGCGGCCGCCTGCGGCTCCCATTCCATGACCTCCTCGGAGTAAAAGCGCACATTCTCCAGCATGAGCACGTCGCCAGGCTCCATCTCGACGATGGCCTCGCGGGCATGCGACCCGAAAATATCGTCCACATAATGCACGTCCTGCTTTATGTAGCGCTGCAGCCGCTTCGAGTGCTGTTCCATCGTGGTGAAGTCTTTCTTACCCGGCCTGCTCTGGTGGGCCAGCAGGACGACCTTAGCGTTTTCGAGTTCCTTGATGGTCGGCACGCTTTCCCGTATTCTTTTATCGTCCAGTATCGTGCCGTCCGGCCCTATGGGCGAGTTGAACTCGACTCTGAGCAGCACGGTCTTTCCTTCGAAATCAAAGTCATCCATCGTACAATAATCGCGTTCCATACGCTCTACATCCCATGCATATTCTATTGATGTTATTATATGATTTTCTCGGGTTTTTACGAGCTATGCGCCTATGGTGTAATCGGTTGATACAAGTTTATAATGTTGCCTAAATCCTTAAAGGCTCCGGCAAACTATATTTATAAAGTAGCGCATAAGCCGCTGTATTATGAGCTTACGGGACGGACGGGCAAAGACTATAGCGGCGCTTGCACTATTCCTGGTCATCCTGTATTTGTGTTATTTCTGGCAGTTCCAGATCAGCCTGGATGACATAAGGCCGCACCTGCCGGGCTTCATCGACAGCCAGGTGCAAAGCGTCCTGGACCGGCTGCCGCCCGATAAGGATAAAAACCTCATGCTCCCGATGCCCGAGGTCAAATACCAGTGCGATTTTTATTTTGATCCGGTAGTCAACCGGGGCGAGTTTAACGCTACCCGATGGATTTTGAATAATACCAACGAGCATGATAAGTTCGTCGCTGACATCTTTAGCGCGGAGCTCATCATGGGAATGACCACCCGGGTGTCCACCATAGGTGGCGACTGGGCCAATGCGCCTGACCCGATCAGCATGATGTCCCACACCAACGATATTTTTAAGACTGATAATGCTTCCCGGGCCAGCGAGCTGGCAAAGCTAGAGAAAGCCGACTACGTCTTCGTGCCCTACCGTGGGCTTTATACTGGCTGGTGGGTGCCCAAGGAAGAAGCGAATTTCACGAAGTTCAACGATACGCAATATTTCCAGCCGGTGTACGTCGACGACAACTTGACTATTTACCGCGTAATTTAAAAAAATGCTTGTTTCTAGTTTTAGGATGAGGTGTTAACCACGGAGGGCACAAAGTCCTCACGGAGGCCACCGTAAATATTAACCACGGTGGACACCGTGGTTCAATTAGTACCGTGACATCCGTGGTCAACATCTTATTAAAAAAGAAAGGCACCGGTTTTAGAACCCGATGCCTATTTTCAGGAAGATCAAGGTCATGACGCAGGTGACTATGGTCAGCCCGACGGCCACCCACATGTTAGTCGACATGGCTTTGCTTTCCATTTTGCCGCCCTCGCCCAGCGTCGCACAGGCATTGGTGATCTTCGCCGGGGTGATCGCGCTGGCGATACCGCCGGCCACTGCCAGCGAACCATAGGCCAGGGGGAACTGGGATGCGCCGATGGTGTTGGTCACAGCCACGTTCTGGATCTTGGCGAACATGACGTTGGACGAGGTCTCACTGCCGCCGATGACGGAGCCGATGAAGCCGGGTATCGGGGCTACGAACCCGTAGTACGCGCCGAATATTCCGGCGAGTGCAACGCCGATGATCGCGTCCATGTTCATCAAGGGATTGGCGATAGCGCCGGGAGCGAACTTACCTGCCGCGATAGCTCCGCCCGAGTAATACATCAAATACGCTATCGAGAAGAACAGGCTGTAGGTCAGGAACGGGCCGAGCAGGCGCCTGACGGTCGTGTCGAGCGCCTTAACCACCTGGGACCTGCTCGCGTCCAGCGTGAATATGCCGATTATGGCGGCCACGAAGATCCACGTGTATGCCTGGCTGAGGAAGTTGAGGTCTATCGTCTGATTGGCAAAGATGGTCCATATCTCGAGATTACCCGGAAGGCCGTTCAGATAAGCCGCGACCTGCGGGACGCCCACCACGCTTACCAGGAAAATGAGGATGATCCAGGGGGACAATGACCTGAGTAAAAACATGCCGGACTTGTTCACCGTACCGCCGTCTGTCGCCACCTTCGGTTTTCCGGGCAATACGGTCGTGTATAGCTTATGGGCAAATATCGCCAGGATCAGCAGCAGTATGGGCGACATGAGTAATAGCGTCAATACTTGCGGGTCCAGGGTGAACTTTATGCTGAAAATTAACGCCAGGACGACTAAAATGGCCGCTATGCCTATCCACAGGCCCACTAACCGCAGGGCTGTCTTTGTAGGGGTGGCCGCAGTAGCCTGTCTATCCGCCCCCTTAGCGAGGGATGACTTGATGGTATTGTATGTATACAACGACGCCATCGACATCGCTCCGGCGACGACGCCTACGATGCTGATGGGCACGAGGTCCCAGTAGATGAGGGCGATGGCCGACAGCGAGATCACCAGGCCCGACATCAGCGCCGGTAGCCAGGACTGCTTGATAGCGTCCATCTTGCCGACGACCCATAGAATGGCGAACGCGAACCCCACGCTTATGACCGGGAGAAAGATCGCGATGTTCATGGCGAATGACTTCACAGTGATCGCGATGCCCATCGCGTTCGCGGCCCCGACTGGTGAAGTTATGGGCAGCGAGAGGAGGGCGAAGGAGCAGAGCGGGTCATATCCCAGACAGGCTATCGAGATCGCGGCCAGGGGAGTAAAGCCCATGGCCACTAGCAAGGGCGGAAACAAGGTCGGCGCCACAAGGCCGAGTGCCGTGACGAATGACCCGAAACCCATGCCCACGAACAGCGCCTTCTCCGCCTTGGTGCCGGCGATATTGTGGACCGCGTCCGAGATACGCGAGAGCGCTCCGGTTAGCTGCATGAGGAAAACCATGAACATGGCGAAGACTACGGCCACCGAGATGCCGAATGATTTGACGATGCCATAAATAATTCCGCCTAAAATAATGACCGGGTCTGTCTTGAAGTACGCCCAGCATATTACTGCGGTCAATGCAAGCCCCACTAAAACCATGACCGTCCCTGACCTTTTAAGCCATACTATGCCCAGGAATACGACGATCAAGGGAAGAAGCGAGAGTGTTAATCCTATAATGTCCATGTTTGCCTCCGATAACTACCCAAATAATATCCAAATAAATGGTCGGAATGTTTTTTATATAAAGATGTATAACGTCATTGTCTGTATCAGCATGAACCAGCCTTTCGATGAAAAAACGCTCTCTAAAATGGGCATGTTCGGGCTCACCGAGTACGAGGCAAGGGTTTATTTGACGCTCATCGTCAAAGGCGGCATGGAGGCAAGCAAAGTCTCCAGGTACGCCGATATTCCCAGGCCGCACACCTACTCCGTGCTGAAGGCTTTGCAGATGCGAGGTCTTGTGACCGTAATACCCGAGGCAGTGAACCGCTACCGGGCGGTCCCCCTGGACGAAGGTACTGATATTCTAATGGAAGAGCGGGAGCAGCATTTATCCTTTTTACGGCAGGCCAGGGACGAGCTCCTGTCGGAAATTAAGCCGAAAGAGGCCATTCCGACCAATAACCAGTCTATCGTGCTACTGTATTACGGCAGGCAGAACGTCTACAAGCTCGTGGACGAGATGTTTTCCCGCTGCGGGAAAGAATGCGACATCATGACCACCGCCAACGGCATCGTGCGGTTTTATAAATACTTTAGCGACAAGGCCTCGGAGTTCCGTAACAAAGACATTACTGTCAGGTTCATCGCTCCGGTGACCCCCCAGATAGAGGATATCGCCGTTAAGCTGTCGCAACTTGTGGAACTAAGGAACATCGACCAGCTACCTTATATCCGGTTCGTCCTTGTGGATGACCGGGAAGTACTGTTCGCCGAATTTGCCGAGGATGACTTTAAATCCACGGGCAAGGAGACGGGCATATGGATGAACCAGGTCGAGCTGGCCAAGATGATGAGGACTATGTTCGAGAACACCTGGCAGAACACTATACCGTACGTGAAAAAGGGCGAATAATAACGAATAAAAATTATCCGCCTCCACGACTATTTTGATACTATGGCAGGCATTCAAACTCATTTTTTCGGGTCGACAAAACGCGCAGTCACCATCGTAGGCCTCGGGGGCGAGGGCGTTCTGCGTACCTATGATAAGACGCCGAAGGCGTTATCGGTCATAGGAGAAGCGGTCGATCAGGGCATAGCATATTTCGATTCGGCCAAAGCCTATGCGGGAAGCCAGGGATATTACGGGCATTACTGGCCCGAACATCCTGACGTCAGGGCAAAAATATTCCAGGCCAGCAAGTCTGCTTCACGTGACAGGGAAGGGGCGCTGGCTGACCTGGATGATACTTTGAGTACTATGGGCCTCGACTACCTGGACCTGTGGCAAATACACGACGTGCGCACGCAGGAGGATATCGATCAGATCGAGGCAAAAGGCGGCGCGCTGGAAGCTTTTCTGGAAGCGAAAAAGGGTGGAAAGGCTAAACACATTGGCGTTACAGGCCACCACGATCCCGCGATATTAACATATGCGGTGGAGAATTGGCCGGTCGATTCAGTCATGATGCCCGTCAGCCCGGTGGAAGCGGCGCTAGGCGGATTTATTGATAATACCTTGCCGGCCGCAAAGAAAAAAGGGATCGCCGTCATAGCCATGAAAATACTGGGCAGGGGAGGCTACATTATTAAAGACGCCGACATCACGGCCGAAGTACTCATAAGGTACGCGCTCTCCCGGCAGGTAACTGTGGCCATTGTGGGCTGTATGAACCCGAAGCAGGTAAAAGAGCTCGCGGACGCCGGCAGGGACTTCAAGCCGATGACGCCCGAAGAGCAGGCGCATCTGGTCGATATTTACCGGCCCTATGCGAAAAAGCTGGCGTACTATCGCGGCATTTTTTAAAAAAATGAGCGGGCGATCTAGCCCGGTATTATGATCGTATCGACGCCCTGAATGATTCCATTACTTGCCTCTATGTTAGGCTTCACTACTTTTGCGTTCCCGATCATAACGCTGCCGTCCTTCGCTCTGGTCACAGGGATCCGCTGGCCGTCGAGCGTTCTCGCATAGCCCTGGCTTACCAGCTGGTCCGTCGTATACTTTCCTGAGATCATTGAGTTCCTGGTGAAGCCATTCTGGATCGACCTATCCGTCATCATGCCATTTTGAGCGGCCGTGGACAGCTTATTGAACGCGCTATCCGTCGGCGCAATGACAGTGAACGGGCCGGCGACTATTAGTGACGTATCTCGATTGGTAGCGTGGAACAAGGTGACCACCTTACTGAATGAGCCGTCTGTCTGGAGCACCTGGTAAATATTGTTCGTAGCCTTTGCCATGGCCGGTACTGAGGCGAATAGCATGAGCGCTATCAGCCCGATCGCAAATACTCTCTTCAAATATATCATCCCCCACTTTAATCCAATACAAATGATCCGTGACTTAATAAGTTCCCAAAAATAAGGTTAAAAATCTAAGACTTTTTCGACATGCTTCATACATTGAAAAATTTCAGTCCCCGCATTTTACAGGGAAAAGTTGTGGGATTTTTACGGCTTGCAAGCCTTTACAAGCCAAATTATCAGCGTATAACAGCAACCGAGGCAAGGTTACCATACCATATGGCCTAAAAATCGCAGATTCCTGCCATAAAGTAATTATATTACCGGTGCCGTGCCGATTTCATACAAAAATGTTATAAACTATGAATTTTAAAGTATGGGTTAAATCTGCCATAGGTGACCTAGCAAATGATGCGAAGATACGATGAAATGCCCAAAATAAAGTTGCCCAATTCAAAGGACATCAAGATCAGCGATACCACGATACACGACGGCTGCCAGATGCCCGGCATCGCCATGAAAAAGTCGCACAAGCTGAAGATCTTCGAGTATTTACACGATATGGGAGTGGAAAAGCTCGAGACTTTCGTCTATAACGAACGGGATAAGGAAGCCTGCCGCGAAATGCTGGACTATGGCTACGAGTTCCCCGAGGTCACCGGCTGGGCGAGGGCAAACCCGGCGGACATCGACGAAGTGTTAAAAATAGACGGCATCAAGGAGACTGGCATTCTGATGTCCATCTCGGATTCTCATATATTCGACAAGATGGGCCTGAAGAGCTACGAGGAAGCCGAGAAAAAATATCTGACCGTGTTACAGTATGCCATCGACCATGGCCTGCGTACCAGGTGTCACATCGAGGATACGTCGCGGGCAAATTACGATTTCGTTTATCCTTTCATTAAGAAGTGTATCGACATAGACCCCAACACAGTTATCCGGGTCTGCGACACCATCGGCTACGGCGTGCCGTTCCCCGAGGAAAAAGAGCCGTACGGCATACCCATCGTCGTGAAGACGCTAAAAAAGATGGGCGTCAAGCACATCGAGATGCACGTCCACGACGATTTCGGGCTGGGCGTCGCCAACACGCTGGCGGGCCTCTGGTATGGCGCGGACTGGGCCAACCTTACGTTCCTTGGCATAGGCGAGCGTGCCGGAAACTCCGAATTAGAGAAGATCATGGCGTTCCTGATCACCAGGGTGGACGGCTTTGAAAAGTACGACCTCCACAAGGTCACCGAGTTCGCTAACTATATGGAAGAGGAGATCGGGCTGAGGGTGCCGAGGAACAAGGCGATCGTCGGCAAGAATATCTTCTCCCACGAGTCCGGCATACACACCGCGGGCATCATCAAGAATCCCTTTACCTATGAGCCTTTCCCGCCCGAGATCGTCGGCGGCAAGAGGAAACCTCATGATCGGCGCCACGTCGGGCACCGAGGTAGTCCGGCTCAAGGCCGAGGAAGCTTTGAACGAGCTGCTGGGCATCAAAGTGCAGGTAGAAAAGACCGATTCGCGCATCAAGTGTATCCACAAGGCTATCCAAAAGATGTACGATGCCGAAGAGAGGCGTTCATCCGTATCGGACGAGGAAATGAAGGACTACGTCCGCAAATATTTCCTCTACCAGGTCGACTCGGAGGAGGAATCCGAGGAGCGTAAGATACGAAAAAACCCGAAGCCCATCATGAACCCTGAGTTCCTGCCGCTCGACGCGATACCCGCAGCGGCCGCTTCAATTCAGGTGGCTGAAAAAGCCGCAAAGCCGAAGTCCATCAAGGGCGAAGTCGGCAAGAAAAAGTAAGCCTCGAGGGTAGTGCACGGCACTATCCCAAATTCTTTTTATATTTCATGCTCTTCCAGATTTTATAGTGCAATTTAAGATATACATAATATTTGAATTGTCAGTCTCTGTTTCTTCTTTTTGTAGCTTTGCCGTTATGCATTGGTGGAGTGTCCATAACACAGAGACACAGGGACACAGAGACGCACAGAGATTCTTTTTATATTTGAGGCTCAGAGAACACAGAGCCAGGTTTATTGTGTTACCTGAGACACGGTTGAGGAATAAACAACTTTGTGCTCTCTTATATTTTGACTATTGCTGCTCATTTTTAATAAGCCGTGTCTCTAATGGGCTCTGTGACCTCAGAAAAGTAAAAAATGAATCTCTCTGTGTACTCTGTAACTCACATTAAAAAGAAAACTCTGTGCCTCTGTGTTTCCGACACGGGCAAGAAGGAAACAGCTAATAAATGAATACTATCATGGCATCATTTCAATCTTTTAATAGTGCCCTGGCATCCACGGCCATGGCACCTTTTTCATAGGCCATCACCGGATTCATGTCCAGCTCCATTACTTCATCGCTCTCCATCATCAGGGTAGAGGTTTTTACTATGATGTCGGCCAGCGCGTCCAGGTCCACCCCTTTCTTACCCCTGAAACCTTTTAGGATCGCATAGCCTTTTACTTCCTCGATCATGGCCATGGCCATGGCCTTATCGACTGGCGCCACCCTGATGGCGACGTCCTTGAACACTTCGACAAATATCCCGCCGAGGCCGAATAGCACGGTCGGCCCGAACTGCGGGTCTCTTTTTGCGCCTACGATGGTTTCGGTACCCTGGGCGGCCATCGCCTCGACTACCGCAGCAGCGTTCGGGTCTATGTCCCGGGCCTTTATCAAGATACGCTCATATGCCTCTTTTACGCCGTCCGGGGAGCATATGTTCAGCTCTACCAGGCCGAGGTCGCTTTTGTGCGTGATCTTCCGGGACAGGACCTTAACGACTACCGGGAACCCCATGTGCCGGGCTTTTTCCGTCGCCTGGGCAGGGCTTTTTACGACATAGCCCTCGTTGACGGGTATGCCGTACTTCGCCAGCAACTTCTTGGCCTTGACCTCGTCCATCATCATTTTCCCATCCCCTGCAGGAACTCGTTATATTTTATTAGCGAAGACAGGGCTTCGGCGGCTCTCTCAGGGACCGGATAATACGGCACCCGGTTCTTGCGGAACATCCTGGCAACGGCGTTGACTTCCTCGCCTCCCATCCAGCAGGCGACCACAGGCTTGGGGTATTTCTCCTTTAGCGTATCTATCACGGCTCTCGCAGGCTCGGATGCGCTGGTGAAGCCCGCATGGGCATAGATCATCATTACACAGTCAATGTCGTTATCGTCGATGAGCATCTTCAGCGCGTCCCTGTAGAGCTCATAATCAGATTTAGCCACGGTGTCTACGGGATTCTTCACCGAGGCGAACGCCGGCAGCAGCCGCGCAATGCCCGCTTTGGTATGCTTCTTCAGTTGCGGCACGCTCATTCCCCGCCGCTCGCAGGCGTCGCTGGCCATAATGGCCGCCCCTCCGCCGTTGGACAGGATGGCAACTCTGTTGCCTTTTGCCCGGGGCTGCGTCGAAAGCGCCATGGCTACGTCGAACATCTCCTCTATGCCTTCCATCCGGATGACGCCGCATTGCTTAAACGCCTCATCATATACCAGGTCCGAGCCCGCCAGGCTGCCCGTATGCGAAGCCGCTGCCCTGGCTCCCGCCTGGCTCACGCCCGCCTTAATGGCGAGCTTCGGTTTCTTCATTGTAGAGGCGACGTCCATGAACTTGCGGCCGTCCTTAAGCCCTTCGATGTACATGACGATGGTCCAGGTATGTCGGTCGCTCTCGAAAAACTCCAGTAAGTCGGCCTCGGACACGTCAGCCTTGTTGCCCGTACTGACCACGCAGTTCAAGCCTAAGTTAGACCCGATGGCCCAGTCGACCAGTGACAATCCCAGGGCTCCGCTCTGGCTGATAAAAGAGATCTCTCCTTTGTGGGGCATCTTTGGCACGATGCTGGCGTTCAAGGAAATGCTATTATTGACGAAGCCCATGGTATTGGGGCCCAGCATCCTCATGCCATAGCCCACGGCTTTTTCCTTTAATTGCTCTTCGAGAGCCGCTCCTTCGGGCCCTACCTCGCTGAACCCGGCAGTGATAACGCACAACGCTTTTACGCCTTTCGCCCCGCACTCGTCGATGACTTTCATGACCGCCTGTGAGGGCACGATGATGATAGCCAGCTCCACATCGCCCGGCACGGACCCGATGTCGGGGTACGGATCGTAGCCCTCGATCGCTCCAGGCGACGGGTTCACCGGATACACGCGGCCCTTATAGCCGTTACTGACGATGTTATGAAATACTTTGAATCCCCACTTAGAAGGATCCCTGGAAGCGCCGATAACGGCGATGCTGCCGGGCATCAACAAAGCGCCCAATGAACTGGCGGTCACACGCTCACATCCTTTTATAAAATAATCATTATGCTTCAACGTTAAAAACATTGACGGCTTATCCTATGGCTGCCAGCAGTTCCTCAATGGTCAGCGGCCGTTTGCACGCTTCAAGGCCATGTCGCGAGCAGTAGTCCTCGTATATTTCTACTACCTGGGGCATCTCGAGGCCCGCTCCTTCTATTAGCGGGCGGTCGTAGAAAATTTCCCGGGGAGAGCCTTCGGCGATGATGCTGCCGCCCTTCAGTATACAGACACGGTCGGCGAGCATAGCGGCCATGTCCAGGTCATGGGTGGCCAGCACGATGCTGATGCCGAACCTGGCCCTCAAGTCAGATATAACACGCCGTATGATCCCGCAGTGATGGGCGTCCAGATCCGCAGTCGGCTCGTCCATGGCCATTACCCTGGGCTTCATCGCAAGGATGCCGGCAATGGTCACAAGCCGCTTCTGCCCGCCGGAAAGATACGCAGGTACCTTTTCCGTTACGCCCAGTGCTCCCACGCTCTCCAGCGCCTGGATCGCAATGTTTTTCGCCTCATGGAGGCTCATGCCCAAATTAATAGGCCCGAACATGACGTCATCCAGAACCGTAGGGGCAAAAAGCTGGTCGTCGGGCCTCTGAAAGACCAGTCCGACGTATCGCCATATGTCCTTTTTTGTTTTATCGGTGACATCCCGGCCCATGACGTATACTCTGCCGGTCGACGGCATTAGCAATCCGTTCAGGTGCTCCAGCAAGGTCGACTTTCCCGAGCCGTTAGAGCCGCAGACGGCGACGATCTCCCGCTCGTGGACGTGGAAACACATGTTGTGTATGCCCGTGCTGCCGTCAGGATACACATGGCTCACGCAATCTACGTGAATGACGTCGCAACCCTGCCCCAATGGACATGCGCAATGTTCGTTATGACCGGATAATTCCTGCATTTATAGTAAGATTCACGCGAGGGCTGAAAAAGAATATCCGACGATAGCTAAACAGTGGGCCAGTTTTAGAAAGGTTTTCCCCGGGACAGGCTCAAAATGTTTATTGCCTTTCAGCATATATTTTGATGGATATGGCAGGAGAGGCGGGGATGGAAAAGTTCAGAGGCATACCTCTGCGGGCGCATCATTTGTTATGTTTATTGGGATTCCAGGGCATAGGATATACGGCGGACTTTATTAAAAATTTTCAGAAAGTAAAGCGGCTCATCGAGCAGCACCCGGACCTGGAGATAGAGGTCGTGGATACCTGCGACGTCATATGCATCGCCTGCCCCAACATGCATAACGGGGAGTGCTTCAAGAGCGGCATCAAGCATAACCGCATGGTCAAGGATATCGACCGCCGCGTGATGGAAAAGCTGGGCATTAAGCCCGGGGAGCGCTTCAAGGCAAAAGACCTCTACGCTCTGGTCAAGGAAAAAATACCTCCCGGCGACATCAATGACATTTGCAAAGGCTGCGAATGGCTCAACCTGGGGTTCTGCCCGAGGGGACTGGCGAACCTTTGAAAAGTCGTCACACGATAATATTTATATCTCCGAGTCTCATGGTTACTCATCCTCAGGTGTGAACTTGTACAGCAATATCCTAATACCGATATCAAGGACATCTAACCTGAAATTCCTGGTCGATTTCGTCAACGACTTCCTTAGTCCCAGGGGCGAGATAACATTACTTCACATTTTTACGTCCAGTCTTTTTAGCATATCGCCGGCCGAATGGAGACGGGCCATGAGCGCGATATCCACCACTCACCTGCTCTCGGCCACCAATAGCCTGGGGGTCAACTACCGGGTAAGAAACGCCGGGACGGTAGCGTCGGGCATACTAGATGAAGCGGGCACCGGTAAATATGACCTTATCTTGCTGGCAAATTCCACCTATCATAAGCGGCTGAAGCATATTTTCGGCACCAAGGTCGACGAGGTCATCCGGCGATCCGCCATAGAGACCGCCGTATTAAGCTATCACGATGACCGGCCGCTTCAATACAAAAAAATATTGATCCCGACTTCCGGCTATCAGCACACGGTCAAGGCCGCCATGCTGGCTGAGGTATTATCTAAAAAATACGGCAGCGAGGTCACCGCGTTGTATGTCGGCGATAACAAGGACGACGCTACCCGTGCATTACAGCCCGTTACCGATAGCCTGGCGGCATCGGACGTCAAGTACAGGGCGTTATTCAGGAAAGGGCCTATCGTCGACACTGTTCTGGATGAGGCGGATAAAGGCTATGACCTGATGATGATCGGCGCCACAGAGCGGCCGATGTACTATCAGTTCCTGCTAGGCTCGACGGCGGACAGGCTGGTGAAAGGATCTCCGTGCCCGGTTTTAATGGTAAAATCCGCCAGCGATATTAAATAAACTTTACATAAAGTATACTAAATTATCATCGAGCCGGCTATCGCCTGGCTGAAAGGCTTTTTTGCAATAAGCATTCTTCCTGCAAAGGAAATCTTTAAATATGGGGAGTACGTCTCCTCAGAAAACCTTTAAATAAGTTTTCCTGCTTGGTATCTTGGCAGCTATCATACTACTGAAAAGGTGACTTCTATAGCGGAAACGGATAGGCCACAGGGGGCTCAACAGGCTAAAGCTGTTCAGCAACCTAAGGTCGAAGTAATAAAACTAAAAAGAGACCTGGGCGTATTCGGCTCATTTTCCATCGGCTTTGCCGACGTAGGCGCGGACATCTACGTCGCGCTGGGCCTGGTGCTATTCTTCGCCATGGGCGCGGCGCCTCTGGCGCTGGCGGTGGCGGCGCTGGGATACATATTTACCGCGCTTAAGTTATGCGGAGCTTGCCTCTGCCATACCGATGGCGGGCGGCGCCTCGATATTCGCCAGAGAAGCTTTTGATGACTTCTGGGCGTTCGTCGCCGGCTGGGGCCTTTTACTCGATTATACTATCGATATCGCGCTGTTCGGCTGGATCACCATGGGCTATCTGGGCAGCTTCCTGTCCAACCTGGGGACTATAGGAATACCTTTCGTAGGCTCGTTTTCAGTATTAAACAGCATAAACACCATAGTGCCGGGCACTACGATACCGTCGACATATACATTCCAGGCCGTAGGCACTATCGCTTTATGCCTGGTGCTCATGGCGTTAAATTATATCGGCATCAGGGAGTCTAGCCAACCTGAACATTGGCCTTTCTGTCATAAGCATCATCAGCGAGATCGCGCTCTTACTCATAGGCTTCATCCTCGTCTGGAACCTTCCGACGTTCATCCATAACATTACCCAGCTGGGCACGGGGGTATCCTGGTCAAACTTCGGGTGGGGCATCACCGTGGCGATGGTATCGTTCATCGGCCTCGAATCAGTATCACAGGCCGCAGAAGAGACCAAGCGCCCGGACAAGACCATCCCGTGGGCGACCATCGCGCTCATAGTAGCCGTTATCCTGGCAGGGCTATTGTTGTGTACGCTGGCGGTCGGGCTTCCGGGAATGTCCCCTGCGACCATTGGCACCACTTATCAGAACGACCCCGTCACAGGCGTCGCGAAAGGAATAGGCATGGGACTGACACAGACGAATCCGCTGGTCATATTGCTCCCTCTATGGGTAGGCCTGCTGGGCGTGCTGATGCTGCTCATGTCGACGAACACCGGCGTCATCGGCGCTTCGAGAGTCACCTATTCCATGGCTCGGTATAAGATCATGCCCACATGGTTCAGCCGCCTGCACCCTAAATACCGGGTGCCCACCAGGACGATCATCATATTCAGCCTGGCCTCCATCTGCTTCGTGTTATTCGTATGGGTCATGGGAACGTTCAGGATATCCAGCGAAGATCCCACTATCATATTAGGCGACCTGTATAATTACGGGGCCCTCATCTCATTCATGCTGGTCAACCTGTCCCTGATCGTGCTGAGAAACAAGCGTCCCGACCTCTACCGGCCATATAAGTCCCCGCTTTCTTTCAACGTAAAAATAAGCGGTAAGAACAGGGTCATACCCATCCTGCCATTATTCGGTTTCTTCGTATGCCTGTTCGTCTGGATATTAGTATTGAATTTGCACGAGATCGGCAAGATCGTCGGCACATTATGGTTCATCGCAGGCATAGCGATGTATTTGTGGTACAGGCGCAGCCAAAAGATACACTGGAGAGAACACATTCCGGGGACCCAGGTAACGCATCCTGACGTAGCCCACGAGCTTCACCCGGAGATCGCCGCAGAGCTGAAAACCAGGTATGACGGGGATAAGGCGCTTCGTAAGTCCGCGGAAAAAGGAAAGACCACTTACAATAATATTCTGGTACCGCTGGCCAGGCTGGAGACCATCGACAACATCGTCGAGATAGCATGCGATCTGCTCGGGACCGGAGGTCGCGTAAACCTTATAACTGTCATTGAAGTGCCTCCGCAGTTGCCCCACCAGGCGGCCGTCATGACAGGTAAGTCTACCGCTCTACTAATGACCGCAGTGGAAAGCGCAAGGTCCCATGGCGTGAACGCTATTGCAGAGGCGATATCTACCAGGTCGGTAGCGGATGCCATCATACAGTCAGCGATCAATAAAGGAAGCGACCTGATCGTGCTGGGCTCCAGCCAGCGGACCATGACCGAGAAAATGCTGTTCGGCAACGTGGTGGACACGGTTTTAAAACACGCGCCCTGCGACGTGGTAGTGTTCAGCTATACCAACGATGTGAAGCCCATCAGCTATGACAAGATACTGGTACCCACCTCAGGCTACATGCATGCTACTCGCGCCCTTAACATCGCTATCGGGCTGGAAAAGAAGTTTCAGGGAAGCATCACTTCGATGTACGTGGGTAAAGATACCGAGGCAGGAAGCGCCGATGCGATCCTGCAGCGGGTAAACGCGATGGCCGAAAACTCAGGCGTTAGCCACTCGGCGATATTCCTGACCGGCAATATCGTGGATAACATCGCTAACGTGGCAAAAGAAGGCGATTATGACCTTATTATCATAGGGGCCACAGAACGGACAAGCCATTATAAACAGTTACTGGGTAGCACAGCCGACGAGATCATTAAAAAGGCTCCGTGCAACGTGCTCGTCGTGAGGACAAAGGGTTAGCGCAGTCCTATTATTCGCAGCCCTTCCACTATTTCGTCCACCCTCATCTGTCCCGGAGCGACAGGCTTGCGTACATACCCGTACGTCAGTAATGAGCCATAGACGGGAGCGATGATGCGTGAGTGTTTTCCTATGTCTCCCATGGCGATGGCACAGACAAGCCGCTTCGCTTTTAACGTTACTTCAAAGAGCACCAGCACCTCCCGCAGGCTGCCGGGCATGACGGCGATCTTCGCCACATCGCCCTTTTCATGGCAACGGGACAGTATGTCGAGCATTTCTTTCTTGGGCGGCATTCCCTTGAAATCATGATAAGAAACGATGGAGATCGCCTCCGAGCCTTCGGTCGACGCGACGATATCGTCGATATTTTTAGCGCGTAGTTCCACGTCTATGTAGTCCGCGAACGGAATGAGCTTTTTAAAGAGCTCCGCCCTTTCTTCGTCCGTACCGGTAAATGCGCCGCCTTCCCAGGTCGGCCTGATAGTGACGATAATAGGATGGTTCAGCCGATAGATGCTCTCGACTAATGCCTGCGTATCGCCGGCGGCCAGGTCTACTCTGATCTCTATGATGTCTGCGCCCAGCTCCAGCGCCTCTTTCGCCTCTTCCAGAGAGGTTACCGATGCTACCACTTTCGGGGGAAAATCCATGACTACACCATCAAAATTGATCGTCCTGAAGGTAAGAGCGCTTGAAGCGGATGGCCAGGCGTGCTTTTTCAAGCTCTTTTCCAAGATACCCGGCATGGTCCAACATGGAGACCAGGCCCATGTCGGCCAGCGTTTCAATGATGGCCTGAGGGTCTTCGCCGGTCACCGTTATGTCGCCGTTCTTCGCGTATATCTTACCATTATCGATGAAAATATTAAAGCTACCTGCGGGGTCGAGCTTCCACTCGTGACGTTTAGCCTGTATGACGGTCCCCGGCTCGACGATGTCTTTGCGGGCGCGCTTCTCTTTTATTACCAGTAGATCGACGCCCAGGTCCTTCGGCGAGCTTTTCCGGTGCCCGGCCAGGGCCATCATCATGCATGCGGCCTTTAGTTCGGCCGCGCTATTTAGCGTTTTCTGGCTGGCCTCGGTCGTAAATAATGCGCTGACGCCCAGCTCCATAGCGATGCCGGCAAGCAGCGCGTTAATGCCGATGGAATCGGCGTCAGTCAGTTCGGTGACATTGCCTGCGCCAAAGAACAGGGGCATGTCCGGCTCCCGCCGCCTGAACTCCGCGTATCTTTCTAATGATGCGGCGAACCCATGGCCGACCGGTGATAATATGGGGTCTGCCAGAATGTCCGTAATGCCAAGCTCCCGGGCCCTTTTAATGTTATCGAACAGCTCATCGAGGGAATCATCGTTCGGTATGACAACGACAGAGTATCTTTTTATCGGCAATGAGCGGGCCCACAGCCTCGAGGTTAGAGCCGTTCAAGCTCAGCACCAGGCTTGCGCCTTCCTCGATGCCGGCCGCGATGTACTCGGGTATGAGCGTGTCCACGCTGACAGGCTTTAGCGTCGCTGAACGGGCAACGCGTACGGCATGCCTCACAGCGTCCTCGCTGGACTCCAGGGGTATCCCTATGTCAATGATGTCCGCGGACGAATAGCTCTCGATCTTCTTGATCAGGTCAACGTCCGACAGCCTTGTGGCGTCAGCTACTTCGGCCACCACTTTCATCGTCGAGGTGCCGCCGATCTTTACGGTTTTCAGTAAAAACGAATAGCCGGCGCTCTCCTCGATGTCTAATAAGTCTTTAATGGCGCTCTCCCGCTTGACCTCCGCCAACAGTAAATCGGCCGGGATCTTGTGGGAAAACTCGAGCCTGCCCGCGCAGGCCAGCGCCAGCGGGATATCGTAGGCCTGCCTGGGGCCGAGCCTGATGCGGACGCCCAGCTTCTTTTCCAGGCCGGAAAAGTCGGATGCCGCAAGCCCTGAGACCAGCACCAGGTCGTAGCGGTCCTTTAGATCGGCGATCGCCTTCTCCAGCATCCTGGGCGTAGTAAAGGCGGCGATGCCGGTGTCCAGCATCAACACGTCGGCGTTATCTCCCGCAAGCTCTTTTACTGACGGATAGGCTTGACGGCCGGTCACGAGCAATATGCGCATACAGAAATGTTATAATGGCCTAATGAATATTGATGCTTATGCTTCGCTTCGACCTGCACGTACACACAAACTATTCAGCCGACGGCCTGAGCACGGTGGAAGAAATACTGAAGGCGGCGGCCGCCGCAGGGCTTGACGGCGTGGCCATCACCGACCACAACACGAACGAAGGGGCCAGGTACGCCCTTGAGATCGCCCGCAGCATTCCCGGGATACTGGTGATACCGGGCGAAGAAGTGACAACAAGCGCAGGGCATCTCATCGTGCTTGGCATTACCCAGGACATAACAAAAGGCATGACCGTCGAAGATACGATCAAAGAGGCGAAAAGGCTCGGCGGCATCGTCGTCGTCCCTCATCCATATAACCGGCCGAGGCACGGCATGTCCATTCCCGCGGGGGCGGACGCCGTAGAGGTATATAACTCTCGTTTCGTATTCGGATATCATAACAGAAAAGCAAAACAAAAGGCCAGAAAACTCGCGCTGCCCGAGGTGTCCGGGAGCGACGCACATATTGCATCTTTGGTGGGAAGTGCAGTTACGTGCATAGAATCCAAAAAGGACCTCAAAGACGTTTTAGAGGCTATAAAAAACGGTAAAACATCAATCATAGTTAAAAAGACCCCTTTACCCATTTATGCCCGCCAGATGGTCAACGGCTGGATAAAGAGGCTGCGAATGGTTTTTATTCACTAAAACAAATAGTATTCCTATAATCCGCATTTATCGAAATATTTATCCATTAGTAGGTACAATATTAATCGATTCCTCATGGATAGCATAGACCACACGATCATTGACAAGCTTTCCAAGGATAGCCGGACACATTGTACTGAGATAGCGAGCGAGCTGGGCGTCGCTACGTCGACAGTGCATAAGCGGGTAAACCAGATGTATAACGACGGCGTTATCGAGTCGTTCACGGTTATCTTAGACCCCAGGAAGACGGGCATGCCGTTGACCACATTTATCGGCCTGAACGTAGACGAGAACTACAAGGGAGAGATTGTCACTAAATTAAAATCACTGAAGAACGTGCTCGAGGTCTATGAGATCTTACAGCCTTACGATATATTCCTCAAGGTACGCACGAGCGATATGAGCGAGCTCAAGGATTCGG
This sequence comes from uncultured Methanocellaceae archaeon, assembly GCA_963780625.1. Lineage (GTDB taxonomy): Archaea > Halobacteriota > Methanocellia > Methanocellales > Methanocellaceae > Methanocella. Next base: position 577,905 of record CAWACH010000002.1, read on the forward strand.
TCCTAAGGGTGCTTGATAATACTGACGGGGTGATCAGCTCAAGCAGCATCATCACCACTATCCGGCACAAGGAACGGACCTGTATCATCGGTGATCAATAATGGTCGTATCAATCATTGAGGCCGTCGCAGCATTCCTGATGTACCTGATAGGCGGCGCACTGGTGCTATTCATCTATGAGTCCTTTATCAGGACGAAACAAAAAAATTTGATGTACATGGCACTGGGATTCTTCCTGATCATCTTCGGCTGTAATCTAAACACGATGAGCATCATGCTGCCGGAAATGTTGAGCATCACTGTCCCCATGGATGATACGATTCCCAGGACGATATCCCTGATCATTCAGCTCGGGGGCATCCTGACACTACTGTATTCGGCATTAAACCCGTACGCATAACTAGCAACTGTGGTTATTATGGATAAATACGTAAACTTTGCTAAAACCTGGAAAACTGTGGGGGTCACTTCCAGGCTCAGGTGGCAGCAGAATAATTCCCTCGGCCGGTTCAACAAATATTTGTTGATACGGTTCATCGACAGGTACGGAGATAAGGCCATCGAGGTCATTTCCGATACGGGACTTGCGGTGGGCTATGAGGACGGCAAGAAGATCTGCGACAACCTGAACCTTGACTCGAACTCTCTCAGGGCGACGCTTATTCCGATCGAAGCGATCTCGCTACTGGCGGGCGTGGATTCCGATATTCTGGTCGAGAGCACATACGGCCCGGCAGCATTTGCCTGCGGGTGAACGACTGTATTTATTCCACGCTGTTCGACGGCATGAATGTGCCCGCCGACATCAAGACGAACGCATGCAGCAGCTATTCTACCGGGCTGACTCACGCAGTGAGCCCCAAGGCCTACGTGAAAGTAGTCAAGAGACGCTGTGCCGGCGATAAGTTCTGTGAGTTTGTGGTGAACCTGGGATGAGGCTTCGGCCTACCCATAAGCTGTTCGCCATCCTGTTCTTTTATGTTTTTCTAGCCGTGATGGTGGTCGTTTTTTCCTCCACCGCCGGTGTCTTTACCTATCCGGTGATCATCGGGGCATCGATCATTTTCATCCTGACTTTCCGGATGAAGGTGCCCATGAATGGCTTCATGGTGGGCCTCATTGCAGCAATAGTCTCAATGGGACTGGTGCTGGCCATTCTTATCGCTATCGGCGCCATAAGGGTCGAATCGCTAAAGGATAACTTCGCTATTTTTCTTATCATCGGCCTGTTGCTGGAAATATTGGTCGGCTTCGGCGAGGAGCTGTCGTTCCGGGCCGTCGTGTTCCAGGGCCTGAATGACGAGCTGGGTTTATTGCCCGCTGCATGTCCTGTCTTCCGCCGGGTTCGCCGTCATGCACATCCCGTCGATGATGGTGCTGGGCATCCAGTGGCAGTTATGTGTTATCGCGCTGGGCACGATCTTTTTAGCCGGGATAGCACTGGCTTTATTGTATGCATATGGCGGCCTCTTTAACGCCATGGCCTTTCACATGGCCTGGAATTTTATCGAGTATAACCTGCTGAACATGGGACCCCTGGACGGGGCGTTCAATGTATCAAAGCCCGGTGCGGATATCCTGACCGGTGGCCCCTTCGGGCCGGAAGCCGGGCTAGTGGCGCTTGGAGTGCTGGTGCTGCTGGTCATCGGCATATGGCTCTACTATGTTCGCCTGCGAAAGGCCGTACCGATGTCTCAGGCCACATAAGCTTTATTGGCCCGGGGTTGAATAACATGATCAGATGAGGTCTTAAAATGATGTCTTTTAGATTTAGAAGGGCCATTGGGATTCATATTAAAAATTTAAGGAAGGAAATATCATGTTCGGTCTGGGCCCCACGGAAATATTGCTAATATTTATCGTTATTATTTCATTAGTCGTTGCGCTGGTCATCGTAGTGGCCATTATCGCTGCCGTGATCAATTTTATGAACGGTAAGCGTGAGGCTGAGCTCGAAGGCCGGGTAGACGAGCTGGAGAAACGCCTGCGGGAGCAGGAGCAGAAGTAGCCGGCTTTGCCTCCACAAAAAGTATATTATAGTGGATAGCGTGTAGGGTAATTGTCTAATAGGTGAGAGACTATGGCATTCGGGTTAGGCCCTACAGAAATTTTATTAATATTCCTGGTAATAATCGTCTTTTTCGGGGCTGCGAAGCTTCCGGAGCTTGCCCGTTCCATGGGCAGGTCCATGGGAGAGTTCAAGCGTGGCCAGATCGAGGTCGAGAGAGACCTTAGCTCTATGAAGGTCCAGCCGACCCAGAACCAGAGCCCAGATGATCTGGCTTTAACGAGAGCTCAGAGGATGGCAAAGAACCTCAGCATCGAGATCAAGGGAAAGTCTGACGATCAATTACTGGCGGAGATCGAGAAGAAACTTGCAGAGCAAGAAATGGCTGCTAATGAAGTAAGCCGTTAAAAAGGCCATTCTTTTTTTGTTTTGACAGTAGCCCTTTTTAGTAAATTATTTTTATTCAAAAAGGCCCTTTTCTAATGGATATAGACGACGCTTTGTATTTAATACCATTTCAGAGTTTATTCTTAGTGATTAACGTTTGTTATTCAGTTCAAATTCACGCTGTCCCACTTCGATTTCGGGGTATATAGTCAGTTCCCTGTTTTTGGACTTTTTCTTATAAAAATAAGTGAATAATGATTACTTCTCGATGGACGGCAGCATGACCAAGTCAGCTAATCATGCGTTCATCAACGAATTTATTGTTACTGTAATATCTTTGATGGACGTGGGCTTTTTCAGGAACACTGTGGCACCCGCATCCAGCGACTCATGTCGGACGCTTTCGTCGCCGCTAATAAAAATGATGCGAGTGTGAGGCTCCATGGATAGAATTTGTTTCATGACATCCATCCCATCCATGTCGGGTAAACGGTAGTCAATGATGACGATGCTCGGCTTTGGGTTTTCCCTCTCGAATTTCTCGACAGCCTCCCTGCCGTCATAGGCGGTGAAAGCCATGGGTATGCCTCGCTTTTGAAAAAGCAGCTCGTACGTCCTCACTACATCGGCTTCATCGTCCACGATAGAGACGCTAGTATTATTCTCCATGCTCAACCTCCAAAACAGGCAAATAGACCACGAACCGGCTACCCTTCGTATGCTCCCCGGGCACCCGGTCCTCGACCCAGACTCTGCCATGATAGCTCTCCACCAGGGTCTTAACGATGTACAATCCAAGCCCGGTACCCCTGGCCTTAGTCTGGCTCCTCTTGAACCGGTGGAATATCCCATCCTTCTTAGCGGCAGGTATGCCCGGGCCATTATCCTCAACGGCCACACTGTAATATGCCCGGCCATCCTCGGCCACCCTGTCCACCTTTATGCCTATGTGGACGGAACCGTTCGAGTGCTTCACCGCGTTATCCACGAGATTGGCGAACACGTCCTTCAACAGCGGATTGGCCTCTACGTAATAGTCATGGACCGGGGTGTAATCGATGACCACATCATTGCCCGGAATATCCGAATACATCGCAACCACATCACCGAGCAGCCCGCCAATGTCCACAGGCTCCGACTTGTACTCACCGGCCTCCATCATCTGCAATTTCCGCACGTTCTCGATGAGCTTGTTACTCTGCATCAGCGTTTTAAGAGGCGTGTCAATCAGCTCTTTTTCATCGCCCTCCAGCATGCCTTCTTCGGCCATGATCTCCTCAGCAAGTTCCAGTTGGCCTTCCATTATCTGGTGCATGTTACTGATGTCGTGGCCCACCAGGTCCAGGTACAACTCGGCCCTCATCTTGGCTTCTTTCAATTCGTCTTCGGCCCGCTTGCGCTCGGTGATATCTACGTTTGACTCCAGGATCTCGCTTATATTACCCTGACCGTCAAACTGCGCCAGCCACCGGCTCTGTACCACGACTTGCCGGCCATCCTTAGTCGTGTGGACGAGCTCACCGGACCAATGTTCGGTATTAGATAGCTGTCGGACGATATCTTCCAGAGGTTGGGGGAACTGTGTATGGAATAACGTGTGCGTATTCTGCCCGAGCGCCTCATCCCTGGTCCAGCCATACAACGTCTCGGCGCCCTTACTCCAGAAGGTGATCTCCCCATCCGGCTTACGGACAATGATACCGTCTGGGCTCAGGTCGATAAGCCCGGCCTGGCGACTCAAAACCTCCTCTATCCGCTTACGCTCGGTGATGTCAATGTTGATGCCCAATAACTTCAGTGGTTTACCCGACTCGTCCTTGAAGACCCATCCCCTTCCGTAAAGCCAGTGCACCGTGCCATCCGGCCAGACCACACGCCACTCACCCGTAAACTCGCCCTTTTCAATAGCTTCGCTGACCTGTCGCACGGCCTCCGCCCGATCTTCAAAGTAGACAAGCTGCTCCCATGCGGGCTGGGTGCCGGGGAACCCGCCTTTCGGCAGACCGTACATCGCTTCCAGCTCCGGCGTCCACGTGTTCACGCCCGTCTGGATGTTCCACTCGAACGTGCCAGTGTGGGCCACCTGCTGCGCCAAACGCATCCGTCCCTCGCTCTCCCGCAGCGCCTCCTCGGCCCGCTTGCGCTCGGTGATATCCTGGACTGTACCGAACATTTGTACTGGCTCCCTGCCCGGACCATAAGTGACCTCGCCCTCCGCATGGATGATATGCTCGCTTCCATCGGGCCAGATGACACAATAATCAAGGTTATAGGGCACTCCTTTATAAAAAGCGGCTTCGACTGCCCGGTTAACGTAGTCCCTGTCTCCGGTACAAAGTGTATCGGTGAATTGTCCGTAGGTGATATAGTCCCTACGTTCCAGGCCGAACACCCGGTAGAACCGTCACTACAGAATACCTTATCTTCCTTCACATCCCACTCCCAGTTGCCCAGGTGCGTGATACGTTGAGCCTTCGCCAGGCTAGCCTCGCTCTCACGCAGCGCCTCCTCGGCCCGCTTGCGCTCGATAATTTCCGTCTCGAGGTCAGTTTTGGATGCGGTGACCATCTTCAGGCGGTCGGTCATCAGGTTGAACGATTCGCCAGTTCGCCAACCTCGTTATTTCGCTCCTTGAGGGAGACATCAAAGTTACCCGAGCCAATGGCCCGCGTGCCGGCCCGGAGGTCGGATATGGACCTCATAATGTTCCCGTAGATCAGGACGTAATCGACGAGCAGAAACAGGATAAACGTCCCCAGGAGGACGGATATGAGCATGCTGTTCATTTGCTTAGCCTGGTTTAATTCGTCCTGAATCATCGACGAGAGGCGGGAGGAATCAAAGACGATGCCCTGGGTTTGGACCCCCAGCCGGCTCCAGGAGACCTGGACGATATCAAGGTTCGCCGTACCATCCTGACTATCCGTATTGTTAAGGTTCGATTCTACGTCATTGAAGACGCTGTGTAACCGCATCTGGCTTGCCTTGATATCATTGACTATCGCCTGCTGCTCCGGCGTATCCACGGAAAGGTTAGAAATGTCATTCGAGACCGAGGCATACTTAGTATTCCATACATCTACTTGAGGGGCCTCGTGGAACAATAGATAATCGTCCGATAAATAGCCAAGGTAACTGGCCCCCACCTCGATATTATTCGCGAGTTCCAACTGCTTATTCAACCGGTCAACCCGCTGGTTCGTGACCATCACTGACGAGGCGATGATGAGCAGCGCTATGACAAATATGACGATGCTAAGGATCACCTGTGTCTTGATCTCATGGCCCCTCAATGGATGATATTTATCGCTTCCGGCTTTACGGCTTCCAGAGCCGTTGAGATAGAAGTATTTCCGGTAATTCGGATTCACCTTTTCGCCGGTCAGATTGTTACTCATGGTCCAATGTCCTTCGTCCTCCATGGCCATGATCTGCGATTCATCCAGCGAAAGCTCGTACTGGGTCTGGTTCCACACGTTATTAACAAATGTGTCATTTGCATTCAGCCGTTTTTCCAGGATCGCCTTGGATTCAGATGGATGATTAATGGTATAAGTCGTGGCCTCATCGATCGCTTTCAGGAAACGGTTAATGATATCCGGATGCTGCGCCACCCAGATCACTCCGGCTCATCCCTGTCCAGTACGTTAACTGGCCGCTCTGCGTGGGCATGAGGACTAAATTGGATCCCTGATGCGCTATTGCGGCATTGGCATACGGACCCCAGCTAATGATCGCATCGACAGTACCGTTATCCAGGGCATCGGAAAATTGAGGAGTGTTAAGATTTTCGAGGGTCACGTCCGTGAGGTTCATGCCGTGCAGTTTGAGGAATCTTCCAAGATAAAAATCCGATATCGTTCCCCGGGCCACGCCAATCTTTTTCCCCAGAAGGTCGGATGCATTTTCAATCCCCCTGTCCCGGCGACCAATGATCTCGAAGGTATCGGACTTGGAAATGCTGCCAAAACCGGTGACATTTTTATTATTCAGCACATTTTCGACCATGACGAACTCCGCAGCCACCGCAATGTCATTTTCACCGTCACGTGTCCCGTTGACCGCACTCAAACCCGTATTATATTGTTTGATCGTTACATTGAGGCCGTTATCATGGAAATAATTCTGTTCATCAGCGATATATACGAGCCCGGACGCATCGACCAGCGGTTGAACCCCGACTACGATCGATGCAGCCTCGCCCGCGTAGGCAGGCTTCTGTGAACCCTGGAGAAACCATACGCTAAAACCCACAAGGATGATCAAAACGATAGCCGAGATAACTGCAACGACGATTTTTTTCATGGACTTGCCCCGGACCCACGCACCACTAGATTAAATTCCTCTATAGTAATTGCTTTAAACATATAATAATTCTCACAGAAGTAAAACCATCACGGATTAATATAAATAGTTTATAATAATGGCAACGGCTAATGGGAAGAGCAATCTATTATGCTAAACAATTTTGACTTTGACCTTATCGTATAACCTGACCTTCTTGTCTTCCCGCAGGTTCTTCTGGATATACCAGAGCGTCGACTTGTTAATGCCCAGTTCCTTCCGCTGTTCGGGTGTCATGTTCAGGATGAAGTCCCGGGTCGCATTAACATCGTTTCGATTTAATACGATTTCAGGCGTAGTTAAGCGTAGTTCTCCGTGTTTGTCCTGTAAGACCCAGTCAGTCAAATTACGTTTCAAACTGGAAGCGGATGAACTTGGATAAAAAAACTATAAGTAATAATATTACTTAGGAAGACCGCTTATTTAGCAATAAATTTGGATTTTTACCGGAATGTACAAGTCATAAATTATTTATAGTGCTGGTTGCATTAGTAGGATGCAACGTTTACGTACTGTTGCAATAACTTCGTGATAGCGGGGTGGGGTAGTCAGGAGATCCCGACGGGCTCATAACCCGTAGACCAATGGTTCAAATCCATTCCCCGCTATAATAAAAAAAAACTAAAACTACTTCTTAGGGCTATCAATAACAGGCTTGGTCTTCTATTTCTACGCGGTTCGACGCTACCAATAACTTAGGGGTTACTTCGCGGTTCGACGCCCGCCTTATAGCGGGCTACTCCGTCTTTTCGGGTGCTTCGCAGTCGGGGCCGGTAAGCAAGAGCGCTCCACGCGGCGTAGCACCCTCGGCCGAAAGGCGCTGATGCGCTTTCGGCCTTAGCAAGCCCTAAGCACAGCAGTTCCGTGTTTATGCCTTTACCGTTTATTATTTTATGCGACTCACGTACATCCCTCGGTTTCACAACACGAAGACATGAAATTCTTTTTTAGATTTACGAACACTAAAACAGTAAGGCCACTATGATACACAGTTAAAACATGAAATCATGAAGGCCCCCATTAAATGAATTAAGCCACCAGGACACGGCTAATAAGACACTAACGAACGACTTAAGCCACGAAGTGCCACAAAAACGAGACAAAAAGTATAAGCTATGCCAGCTTCCGTTTCTTGACTCATTGATTGTATTCACATATCGATCCTAATTATAGCATGACATCGCTCGTTATTATAGCCGTACTCTAATTGTCTTGGTTTTGTGGTACTTCGTGATTTACGTCGTTCGTTAGTGTCTTAATAGCCGTGACCTTGGTGGCTTATTTCGATTAATAGAGGCCTTCATGATTTCATGATTTAACCGTGTCATTGTGCTTTTCATGGTTTAGTGTTAGTAAATCTAAAAAAAGATTTCATGTCTTCGTGTTGTGAAACCGAACAATCCAGCGAAAAGCGCAAGCAAAAATAAACGATTACCACACAAACACAGAACTACTGAAGCGACGTTTTACCCCTCCGAGGATAAACGTCCATTGCCCCGCCATTAGCCAAGAGCGCTCCGCGCGGCGTAGCATCGGCCTGATGGCCGACTGATGCCCGAAAAGACTCCGACGAACGCGAAAAAATTAGCCAGGATACACAAGGAAGTTTATAACCCATAAACCAATGGTCAAATGCATTTTATCATGTTCTTACCAACCACATCTAATGCGCTAAATGATAAATCAAAATAAGTTTTTAATTTTTAGCTACATTATTTTTCCTTCAAATAATGCAGCAGCTATGATAGCTAATACAGCAGTTATAGCAAGGCTTGTCATAGTAATTAAATTATTACTGACCAATATGTAGCATACTAGGCCGCCGACCATCCACCAGTGGAAACTTACCCCTGACAGCTTGGAGGAATCCATATTACATACTCCCTATAGTAAATCCAAGTTGAATTGTATGGTATGCAGATGCTATTTTTGAATACGCCTTGCAATAAATATTGTGCAAACGCACGAATTGAGAGTCACTACTATTTCCTTCACTTCCAACCGGCTCCCTAAGTATAAGTAAAGTATCGAGGTCATTTTCTATCTGGACGACATGATTCAATACATGATCGTCTTCATCAATCATCATTTTTGCAAATTGTCTTGCTGTTCTGGCGAGATACGGAGCCGTTTTTACACACATGCAATCCCTCTCCGTCATCTCTATATTAGAGACTGCATGATATTTCACGACCATTAATTTTATTACTTCAAATTTCAACATTTGTTTGATCTCCTCAGAAATTTTTTGCGTCTACCGAACATTTGTAAATACAAATGCCATAACTATACGATTTCGAATGCTATAGTGGTTATGAATTCGGTTCATGTAACCGGGTTTGGCTTTTGCACACTTATGACCCATAATTTCCTTCTTACATCCTGGGATGTAAGAAGTACAGCATTCTACATGATTGTAAATGATAGATTAACCTGTTGTTTTATAAGCCTTTTGACAATCATCGACACATTTTTTCTGAAATTTCATTACTTCATACAAATTAATCGGCCTACATTGTACGTTTAAAGACAAATATGCACAATAATGTAATTATAAAAATTTACAAATATACGTAGATACATCGTCATTTGTCGATTAAAAATATACAATTTAAATCATAAGCATGCGTGACATTGTTTCGTATTCTATTAGCATTTTTTTGGCTCATTATTGGTAGATAAACCTGATAAGTCTTATAAAAATATAAGAAAAGCTAGGTTGTGTAAGGGGTGTGCACAGTGAAAACAAGGACAAAAATATTCATCGTATCCTTAATGGGAATTATCGCTTTTCTATTGATCTGTATGTCTTTATCGGCAAGCGTTACAGCTCAGCAAATACCGATGACCGACACGGGGACTGGACATCAATCATATGGACTGAAGATCAATGACCGGATACCGGATATGTCAGCCGACGCTTACTATCATAACAATACAACCAGGATCAATTTCAATGATTATCGAGGCAAATGGATGGTATTCATCTTCTATCCGGCGGACTTCACCTTTGTCTGTCCGACCGAGCTAGAGCAGATGGCTTCACTTTATAAGAACTTCACCGACCAGGGTGCGGAGGTTTTCAGCGTCAGCCGCGATACGGTATATGTTCATAAGGCGTGGCATGACACCGATCCCAGGATCGCAAAGATCCAGTATCCGATGCTCTCCGATACTACCGGTAACATCTGCAAGGCCTTTGGGACATATAATGAAAGTGACGGACTTTCACAGCGCGCGAGCTTCATCTTCGACCCGGATGGCAACTTGAAATCGTTAGAGATCTATGACAACGGCTTCGGCCGGGACACGAATGAGCTGCTTCGAAAACTGGAGGCTGCGAAGTTTGTCCGCGAACATGGAGGCAACGTCTGCCCCGCAGGCTGGAAGCCAGGAGAGGAACCCATTCGAATATCGTGAATCCAGTCGGAAAAACTCTGATATTTCATCATCCGGCTAATACTCTATACAGTCAAAATATTTTTTTCGGAAATTTTGAAGAAACCATTTTAAGCTATCGGCTTTTATCTACTGTATATGAGCCAGATTATCGACTCTCGTATCGATAGTAACTCTCGCGTCTTTTTTGTAAAAGGCGACCGTACTGCGATCTACGATACTGGCGCTCCGGGTAATGAGCGAAAAATCCTCAGGGCGCTCAGGGAGGCCGGTATTCCTCAGGCGCAGGTCAGCGTAATAGTTGTTTCTCATGCGCACTGGGACCACTGCGGCAGCCTGGGGGCACTAAAAGCTGCGTTGAAAGTGCCGGTAATATTGGGATGGCCCGATGCGGAATTCATGGAAAAAGGGGAGAATATTCTGCCCACGAACTTTACAGCAAAGTCAAAAGAGGCAGATACTGCGGGTCCCGGGTTTGAAAGTGTAACTGTTGAGGTTGTTGCCAGGGAAGATATGAGGCTTGATAAATACGGCATAGACGCCTGGGTGATCACAACGCCCGGCCATACGGAAGGCTCTGTATCGGTTCTTGCCGGCAATGGGGACTGTGCGACTGGCGATTTTCTTGCCGGGATTATATACCGGAGAGCACGAGGCCGTCGAGCAAAGCATGAAAAAATTGAGAGACCGTGGGGCAAAACGTTTCTTACCGGCCCACGGCATAGACATAGATGCGTCAACACTATTTAAATCGTATTTTACGCCTTAACTTATTTGTTTCTTTCATCCTGTTTTGCGGGGCAGAAGTTACAGATCGAGTTCTCGATATCTTTTTCTTTATCGCGTATGGGGCAATAGTACGTATCTTCGCTTTGCCTGACCGTGAATCCTCCGGGAAATGGAGTGCCTATGGGATGTCCGGGATTGTCGAGCACGAACATGTAAAAACAACTGAACTCAAGGTAATATAGACTATGGAACAGGCCGTATATCGGGTCGTCATCAGTCTCATTCTCGTATCTTGCCTTGATACTCTTACTTTCAGTGTCGCAGAATTCCCTGAACAGGCTCAAATTCCCGATCTGTCCTTTCAAGCGCAGAAGATCGCCGTTCGACTGCATTGCCATGATCTTCGAATACCTGCCGAGCTGCCACTCAATAAAATAAGGGCGTGCCTTCTCGCGATATGGCGACGGCAATAAGTTAATCTCTCTGTCCTGCCAGGCGCGGAACTGCATAATATCGTAAATCGTGTATTTAGCCAGTTCTTTAGCTAAGACATTCGCAAGCTCCGCTTTTTCTGTGATATCGATGATCTCTTCGAATATGTGCAGGTTCATTTCAGCCATCGGGACAACGCCTATTGATCGAATTGATTATCTACATTTTAGCGGTATATACTTTCAGCGTGCTTTGCCGGGATCGCTCTTTTCAGATGGGCTATGCACAGGATTACGCGATTCACATGGGACGCCTGTCTGACACAGTCCGCACCCATATTCATCGATGCCGAAATGGCTCCTCGAGTACGGCTGCGTAACTCCAAAACAATGTTGCATACATTGCATCTTATCATGTCCCTTCTCAGATATCGCTCCGACCGGGCACCGCTTGATGCAGAGGCCGCAGGTGCCCCGGGCATAAAATAAACAGTAAGCGTGGTGGTCCGTGTAAGGCCGTGGGGTCGGCGGAATGGGGATCCTGGCAATGACTGAACAGCATTGCATGGCTTTACCGCGGGCTGTGATCAAGCCGTCACAGAGGCCAAATGTTCCAAGGCCCGAAACATAAGCTGCATGTCGCTCGGACCAATTTGAAGCTAAACCATACCTTTTAGACATGCCTACGGAATAGTACGGCGTGAGCATCGGGGCCACGGCTTTATACCCGGCTTTATTCAGGCTCTCTACCAAATGTGCACAGAGTTTCGAGCCGAAACGCGCCGCCAAAATGCTTGGAGCGAATCCAGCGTTCCGAAGGGTAGGTCGACTCTTTACGGTTATCTTCTTTGGTCAAACGGGTTTTAGGCAGGATACAGCTAATAACCGTAAGCTCATCAGCGCGATGCATCTGTGCCGGGAAACGACTTTTCGAATATCTCCATCGGCGTCATAAACGGCGAACCGATGTCTTTTTGGAGTTCTATATACAGGGGGTCCCCTCCGTTGGAGAAGCCCACAAGAGGCTCATCAACGGCAGGTTCGCTCTCCTCCATATTCATGCTGTTATCCGGAGAGTTCCCGCAGAATTCCCTTATAATATTCTCCATCCATCCCTGGAGTTCGGCAGTTTTTGTTTTTTGATCTTTACTGATCATCATTACCTCCGACTTTCCGGAAATGTACTCCATTCACCGGGAAGTGGTATACTAATAATACTAGTATACTAATCATACTACTTTAATAAGGTAGAAACCAATAGTATACTATGTCAAAGTCAAAGGCCGGCGCAGTAGACAGGATCCGGTCCCTGCAGTAAAATTTAAAAATTGCCCGATCAAAGTCACCATGGGCGTCCTTGGAAAGAAGTGGACGATACTCATTCTTCGGGATATCGCGCTCTTAAAGATCAACAGGTTTAACCAGATCCGCCGGTCTCTTCCCGGCCTGACGTCCCGGGTTCTCATCCTGAGGCTGCATGAGCTGGAGGAATGCGGGCTCATCGAGGCAGTAGTCATAAAAGATAAGCCCCGGGTCGTAGAGTGGGCGCTGACGGAAAAAGGGAAGGACACCATACCGATCCTGACGAGCATCATGTCCTTCGGAGCAAAATGGTATGCCGATGAGGTTTTCGAGGACCATAAGGCACGTACTCTGGACGAGATATATTCGCATACTGCAAAGCCGTGATACTGGAGTCTGAGATGAGATCTCCCACACTATTTTTAATGGTTAAAACTGACCTGGAAAAACTATCGGCTTACAGATCTCAGATAGAACAAAAAATACTGGCTGATACGAATAGTAATTCTATCGGCTCGATCATGACCAGATATAACTATAGCACATTTAATGAAATAATTAATTCGAAGAGCTTTGACCTGAATCTTGAAATTGATGACGATAAATTGAAGGATTTTCAATACAGGATCGATAATTACTTGAACACATATGCTCCTGGCGAGGCCGATCTAAGTCTTTACATTAAATGCATATCCACTTATCTTGCATTTATTGTTAAGAAGCCACTACATCCTCCGGGGCTGGAATTTTCCAACAGCGCAAAGGTATTCGAAAAAGACGGCCTATTCTATTGCAGCGGTAAACGAACGTTTATAAAAGACGATCTATCGCTCTGTAAATATTGTATTTGCAGGCCGGAATAAATAGATTAAAAATAAATATTTATTTTTGGTATCGGTTAGCCTGGATATTATCGGTGGCGAGCCTTACCGTCTCTTCAATTCTCTTCGCCCTCGTCTCAGGCCTTTTTGCCTCTTCGATCCAGTAGAGTATTGCCATTTTCCTGGAATTGCAAAATGCGTTGAAGTGGCGGGACGCTGTTTCATTCTCGCTTAAAGCCTGTTTTAGGTCGTCAGGGATGATCCTTTTTTCGACATTATCATACCTGTTCCATGAGCCGTTTTTCTTTGCGGATTCGATTTTTTCAAGGCCCGCAGGCATCATCGATCCCTGTTCGACGAGCTTCTCGGCCCGTTTTTTATTAGAGCTGGCCCATGGGCTTTTCGTCTTTCTTGGAGTGAATAGCTGCATGAAGCGCTCATCGTCGATGACGTTCGGCCGGCTATCGATCCATCCGAAACATAGTGCTTCTTCAACGGCATCATCATAAGAGACTCTTGGCTTGCCACTGTTCTTCTTGTAATAAATGAGCCATACGCCGGGCGCCGTAGCATGGTTCTTCTCCAGCCACACCCGCCATTCATGGCGGTTCTTTCGCATAGAGCCTTTCAAAACTTTTCACATCCGGCGACATAGTTCACCCATTGGCGATGATCATGAATGTATAGGGAAACTTAACTTTAAATATACTCTATGCCCTTCGACAAAGTTTTAAATTAAAACTATGTAACTACCCTTACCTTATCACAAGGTATTAACTAAAAAAGTAGGCGCAAAAAATGATATCCCAAAACCTGAAGGATGTGCCCGAGACCTTGCTTATCCCGCTGTGGGCGAGGGCGACGGAGACGGAACGCCCGGACTCGATCATCAAGGATGACCTTGCTCGCAAGATGATGAAGCAAATAGACTACGACTTTTCGAAGCTCGACAAGGAGTGGGTGACCCGGCTGTACGTCGTCATCAGGACTGAGATATTAGATAAGTCAGTAAAAGCCTTCATCGATTTACATCCCGATGCAGTCATCATTAATTTAGGCTGTGGGCTCGACACACGATTCTTCAGGGTGGATAATGGCAGCATTCACTGGTATGACCTGGACCTACCGGAGCCTATCAGGATAAAAAAACAATTCTTCCCTGAAACAGAACGCTACAAAATGATCCCCAAATCCGTCTTTGACTATACATGGATCAACGACATCGCCAGGACAAATGAGCCTGTCTTACTAATTGCCGAAGGCCTTCTGATGTATTTCACGGAGGAGGAAGTTAAAGGCTTGATGAATACGCTGGTCGCCTCTTTCCCCAAAGCCGAGATGCTACTTGAAATGGTGACGCATAGGATGGTAAAATATAGCGAACAGAATTCAAATAAAAGATTCCAGATGGCTGCGACCTTTCACTGGGGCATTAACAGCGGAAAAGATCTAGAAAAATACAATGATCGCATAAAATTCATCGCCGAGTGGAACTACCTGGATTATCACAAGAGCAGGTGGGGCATGATGCGCTGGCTGGCATTGATCCCGCAATTCAAGAACAGCAATTGTAACCGCATTGTCCGATTAATGTTTGATCAATAAAAAAATCATTTTTTCTTCGACGTTTTTTCTTCCGGCGCGAGATTTTCCATTATGCTGAACATCTGCAGCTTCAGAGTCAGGATCATCGCCTTATTCTTCGTCGTAATGGCGTTCAGATACTCCATGTGCAGAGGCGGGATGTACAAACATTCCGAATCGTCGGTAAATAAAATAAACACGTTATCGTAGTCGAACATGTTCAGCGCTTCGTTCATCTCGACGATCTTATCCTGTCGCATCCCGACTTTATAGGGTGCGGAAGTCTTTATGATCTGTTCCTTTGTAAAGGTCCGTATCCTTGCTTTATCTTTTTTGAAAGAGCCTTTGATACGTTCCTGAATGTTTTTATCCTCGGAAATAATTACCACGTCAAAGCTGATATCGCTCTTTGCCCTGCGCAGGATGTGCTTCAGGTTTTGGCCGGAGGTGGCACAGAAGATGCTTTCCCGGGTGTTATCGACCATGTCCTTGATCTTGGAGTCTATGCTTTTACTCGAATAGATCGACAAAAGGTTAGGCGGCGACGTATCGACCATGTTTTCCTTTTTCATGTCGCGGATGCGCCTCAGCGCATGCTCCTTAGACTTGATGTGCTGCGCGGTCAGCATGTCCAGGGCTATCTCCGGAGGTATAGCCTGGTATGTCGTAGGCTTCTCGTTGACCAGGACGATGAAGCCCCGGTCTTCCAGCGTCCGCAGGCCGTCGTAAATACTGGGACGGGACAGGTCAAGCAACTCCTGGAGCTCTTTGACCTCGGCATCGTGAAACATAACAAGCGCAGTATAAATTTTAGCTTCGGACTCCAAAAGCCCGAGTTCCTTGAAAGAATCGATCAATTGCTGTGGTATATGGCCCATATTGTTATCTCAATGATCAATGACTGATCGCTATCTACTATTTCAACGCCAGTATATAGCTTTTAGGCCGTTTGATATAATTGTAAACATATTTACAACACAATAATCGTTAGCTTTATATAGCGGTACACAATGTGCCTCGCAAACAGTTATATACCATGTTTTCTCACTCTACAAACAGTTGTAAAGTTATTTACAACAGTTGAAAGACATACACTTACAAACCAGGCGATCCTGGCCATTTAGACATGTGAAGGGTAGGCGAATTGCGTATCCCTTGCGGCCTTTTATGGATAGACATGCATCCGCATATGTAGCCCAGGCATATCCGTCCCGGCCATGGTAGCCTTCAAAAAGAAGGGATATTAATGAGTGAGAACATCACCAAATCCAACAGGAGCATCTGGGCATCACCATACTTTTTGCTCCTGGTACTGGCGCTGGGCGTCTTCATGACGGCCATGGACTCGTACATCTTCGTGCCTGCGTTACCGACCATCGTCAAGGAATTGAACACTTCCCTTGACTGGGTGTCCTGGACCATGACCATATTCATGCTGTTCTGGACCGCCATCATGCCGATCGCCGGTAAACTCTCGGACATATACGGCAGGAAAAGAATATACCTCCTTGGCGTGGGCATATTCACGCTCGGGTCTATACTGAGCAGCATTTCATGGGACATATACTCGCTGATCGCTTTCAGGGCGGTCCAGGCTATCGGGGCCGGCCTCGTTATGCCGGCAGCCCTGGCTGCGATGAACAGCGCCGTTTCCGACGATAAGAAAGGCAAGACCATGGGCGTGCTGATGGCAATGGCCGCGGTCGCCATGATCATCGGCCCGAACCTCGGCGGATACTTCATCCAGCATTTCGGATGGAGGACGGTATTCTACATCAACATACCATTAGGCATCCTGGCCATTCTGCTCATGCTGAAGTTCACCGAAAGCTTCGGCGAAAGGAAACAGCACATCGACATTATCGGGTCGGTATTACTCGTCGGCGCGCTGGGCAGTTTATTGCTGGGCCTCGTTCGCCTGGAGACGCTGCCCTTTGCGGACTATACGGTATTCCCGTTCTTCGCCGCCGCTTTTGTGCTGGCCATCCTCCTGATATTGTTCGAGAGGCACACAAAGGAGCCCATACTGGATATTCCATTACTGTCGAGGGGCGACGTGCTCTCGCTGAACCTGGCAATGATGGCGACGAACATCAGCCTGGTCTGTGCCATGATCTATGTGCCCTCCTTCGCTCAAATAATACTAAAGATGAACGTGCAGGACAGCGGGACGATACTGACGCCGCTGTCGATAGGGCTATTAGTGACCGCCATCGGCGGCGGAATCCTGCTGGATAAGTTCGGGGCCCGCGCTATGCTGTTACTGGGGTCGATCATTACCCTCGTAGCGGTATTCGCCATGGCCCAGTACGTGAACGACTCCACCAGCCTGGCCATCGTGTTAGCGGTACTGGGCGGCGGTCTCGGCTTCGGCATGGGCGCCTTCCAGATCATTATGATGTCCTTCATGCCCGAAAGTGAAAAGGCCACAGGCAGCGGCATCCTGAATACGTTCAAGAACACGGGAAGCACCGTCGGCTCCGTCATAGGCGGGTTTTTCCTGGCCGATGCCACGCATAAAGTAGTCACAATGAACCAGGCGTTCAGCAACATCTTCTGGTTCGGCACCGCAATGGCCGTCATCGCACTGGTATTCGTCGTGCTGTTGATAGTCTTTGGCCGCCTCGTGCCCAAATACCGCACCCAGCCGGGGAAAGACGGCCGCTTTGAGACGATCGTCATTGAAAGCGAGCCCTCAGGGCAAATACAGGCTGACGGAGGGACGGCGACAGAGCCATTGGAGAATATTAGCCGGCCAATGGCGTCCGTTCAGGAGACCTACGTCGACAACGGACTATATGAGATAAATATCCGCTTAAGAAAAGACGTTTTAGACGCGTTCCGGCATGAGTGCTTCGACAAAGAAATGACTAAAAGCCAGGTGGTCGATAGAGCGCTTCGCTCCTACCTGGGCTTGAAGTAGGCAGGTGATCATTGCCTGCCTTATTTTTCTCCTGCGAGTATGCCGATCGTTCCGACCATGAACGGTAGCTTCAATGCTCCCGGGATGAATGGCTCGTTATGTGTATCGATGAATTCCACTTTTTTTACTCCCCAGCTCTCAATAGTCTTGACCAGAACATCGATGTCGCCATAGGTGGGTTTCATCAGGAACAAGTCCTGTAGCACGAATATGCCGCCTTTTCTGACGACGCGTAACGCCTCGCGGACGACTTCTCGCTTATCCTTCGCGTCCTTGACTTCGTGGAACGTAAGGTTACTGACTACTACGTCGAAGGACTCATCCGCGAATGGAAGCTTCGAAGCGCTGGCCTTTTGGAATGTCATCCGCTCTTTTACGCCCTCGATCCTCGCGTTATTCTCGCAGACATTTTTAGAATACTCCCAGTTCTCTCCCCAGTAGTCAATGCCGGTCACATGGGCGTTCGGATATTTTTTTGCGATCTTGATGTCCAGTGCGGCGTTTCCGCAGCCGATATCGAGAATGTTACCGTTGCCGTTCCAATCCAGGTGCGCCAGCACCAGGCCATAGATCTTATCCTGTACGTTCTTGCCGTCATAGGAAAACAGGTATCGTGCGTATGCGAAATATAATGAGACCAGTAGCGAAAGCACCGTGATGACTGCCAGGGCTGCAAATATCAGGACGTGTCCGAAATACATGGCCAGGATCGCCGATGCCAGAAACACAAGGCCTATCACGCCGAACGTATAGACCAGTCTCTTCGAGACCCAGTTACCGTAATCAGGCTTTCCCACCGCCCGGGCCGCCGCAATTCTTTCCTTTTGTAGTTGATCCGCTTCAACCTGCATCATTTGATATCACCGTTCAATCTTTCTTTTTACTTTCTTTGAAATCCATGGTGAGCGTCTGCTCGAACAATTTATCATAGGGAACCGTGTACTCATCGCCGACGAATTTATTAAATAACGCGAGGAACTGCGTTTGTTCCTTCGGGGTCAGCCTCGAAATGCTGTTCTCCATGTACGTCATGACGTTGCTCTCGACTTGCTTGACCCACTCGTTCGCCTTTTCAGTCGGCTCTATATAGATGTCCCGCCGGTCCTTTTCTCCCCGCACCCTCTTCACGTAGCCCTTTTTCTCCAGGGTGTCGATGGATTCAGTGACCGAGCTCTTGGAGACGTTGTTCATCTCGGCGATGTCCTTCATCCGTAGCCGGTAGAAGTGGCAGAGGTAAACGATATATACGCCTGCAGGCGACAGCTCGCTTTTCTTGCCGAGGTTATAGCCATATGCTACGTTCATCGAGACGTGTACAAGAGACATATATCTCCTGAGATGCACCATGCGCTCGTCCATGATGGTTAATGTATACGTACTACTATATAAATCATTGGTGTACACGTACTATCAGTGCATACGTACAATATTGTGTTGTCACACTCCTCCGGGCATAAGCCCTGGATAGAACGAAATGCAAAGAATACTTTTTACGGTCTTATTAAAAGAGAATTAAAATAAGGTGTTTTTAGCTTTAACATTGATAGTCGTACGCTGCGCCGATTACTCAATTAATACCGGTACATATACGATATTTGATTTTTTACCCGAATGTATATCAATTTTATAGGGGTCTGTTATATTTAAAGGTGTATAAAAATATGGCATTCAAAGCACTTGGGGTCAGCGGCAGCCCCACGCAAAACAGCAACACGGACGCCCTGGTTAAGGCCATCATAGAGGCAACAGGTGCCGAAACTGAATTCATTAAACTATCAGAAATAAATATAGGCCCGTGCATCGCATGCAGGAAGTGCACACGGACCAATAAGTGCGTTTTGAAAGATGACTTCGAGTGGCTTTCAAATAAACTACTTGATGCCGACGTATTGGTCATCGGCTCGCCAGTATTTTATAATTCGGTGAGCGCTTTTACCAAGGCATTCATGGAACGGCTATACTCGCTGAGGCATGTAAAGTTCCTGCTACAGGGGAAACTTGCCGCAGCAGTTACAGTGGGCGAAAACTCCACGGACACCATCCAGTGGCTGGAAAATATGCTGAAGTTCGGCGGAATGGAAGTTGTCGGTACGATGACGGCCTATGGTAATCCCGGCTGCTTTGTATGCGGGCCCGGAGAAACGTGCAAATATTCCCACTGGAACAGCGTTGCAAAAATGATGGGCCCCGATAACTTCTTCATGAAGGCCTATGAAGGATACCTGGAAGCGCTGCCCGACAACGAGCCGTTCGATCATCCATCCTATAAGGTGCTCAAGCACCGTAATGTTACGGAAGAGCCCCGGGTCATGGCGCAAGCATCGGCGATAGGGGAGAACATCAAGGCAAGGTTACATGAAAAAATTATCGCCGACATGCCCATTCGATGAACTTTTTATCCGGGTAGTCGAACATCCCGGATGCGATGATATGCCCTTCGCCGAACTTCTTGTGGATGAGCACGGGCTTGCCGTCATCAATGGCCATTACAGCATCGCCATCGTGTTCGGAAAAATAGCCGTCACAGGCTCTAATGCCCGGCTCATACAATAGAGCTCCCGGGCTGTTAGCATTTAAAAGATTCACGTTTTGTTTTTTAGAAATGGGCTGGTAGACCAGCTTCATCGGCAGCCATGTATATTCATAATCGTTAATGAGCGCGCCGTATGACATGACTACGCCGCCTTTCTCGATGAACTCCTCGATACGGATTTTGCATCGCTCCAGCGCAGGCAGCATTCTATAGTACGTGGGGCTGGCGAATCCTGCCGGTATCACCAGAAGCTTCGTCGGCGGACAGTAAGGCGAATCGAACGCCTGGGGTAAGATCTGCTGGCAGGTGTACCCAAATCCCTTAAAGACCGGCTCGAACATGTTGCCGCGCAGGTCCGACAAAACCGTTATATCCATCACGTTTATCAATATAGAGTAAAAGTACAGAGATAAATAGCAACTGGTAAGGACTTTAAATGGTAAATATTGTTTATTCAGAGACTGATGAAAAGGATATTACGGTAATTAAGCCTCTCTGGGAACAGCTTAACGAGCGGCACTGCGTGCTATCGCTATATTTTACACTTCATTACGAGACTTTTACTTTTGAGCAGCGAAGAGATGACCTGCTCAATAAAATTACAAACGGGAGCATGCACATCAGCCTGGCTAAAGACACGGACTCCGGCAGGTATGTGGGCTACTGCATCAGCACCCTTGTACATGATATGGGCGAAGTAGACTCGATCTTCGTCGAAGAAAGCTACCGGTCAAAAGGCATCGGCGACGCATTAATGAAAAAAGCCCTGGAATGGATGGGCACACAGCAGGCGAATGTAATAAGAGTCGCCGTCGGGGCCGGTAACGAAGAAGTATTACCGTTCTACGCCAGGTACGGGTTTTACACCAGAATGACTGTGCTGGAGCAAATAAAGAAATAATTTTTTTCATTCGTCTATCCAGCCGGTGCTGTACTTCGAATCGAGCCAGTCCTCTTCCACAAGATCAATGCCGTCCTCATTCACGACCTTGACGGCCCTGTTGAAGCCCGCGGCCAGCGCATCGATAACCCATTCTTCCATATTATCGGGCGTGTCTCCTTGTTTCTTCAGCTCTTTAAACCGGTCGGACAGCTTATGCTTCATCTGGTCCAGCTGTATGATCGTATAGGCGACCACGCCGGAATCCTGATAGTCCATAGGCTCGAAAAAGATGATGCTGTAATAGGCGCCGCACTCGCATGTCACCGACAGCATATCGGTGCCCTTCATCTCGGTATACAGGCCGTCCGGGGCCTTGATGACGATCTTGAAGTTATTATTATCCTTGATGTCGAGGACGCTGCCGTTAAGCATTAGTTTACCGCAGTGGCGGCACGTCCGGGCTAGCAGCATATCGTCATAGTTAACGCCGCCTTTGGTGACCACTATCTCCGTGACTATCTTTAAGCCCAGAGTTTCATTTGGTTCCTTAATGCTCATAACGGTCTCAAAGGAGAACATATAATCGGCGTGCTTATCACCTTTCCGGTGGTACCGAAAAATACAAATAATCGCCTTATCGGGCCTATCCGATGGCTTCATTATATAGGCTAACATATGTAATATTCTGCAAGGCGTGCATCATATGGAACGTGACCTATCGTGTGCGGGGAGAGCATTGAAGACCTGTTATCTCTCCTCTCGGAAACGGCGCTGGAGCGCAGCGATGATATTAAGCTTCCCTTCAAGGTCAATGTAGACCCTGACTGTAGCTTTTGCAAAAAGAACCGCCAGATCTACATCACGGACCATGAGTATGAGCACCCTGAGCCGACTTTTATAAAGCTAATGCCCGCCAGCGTCGCAGCCCTGAGCTACGAGCAGGATTACCCTGGCCGGACGGCCGTCATTCTCAGGGACCATGTGACCAGCATGGACTATTTGCTCAAGCATAAGTTTCTATTGTACATAGCGTTCATGGAGGACGTACAGGCGGTGTCGGATGCGATATACAAAGCTTGCGGGCCGACGAAGATCAACTATGAAGTGTTGATGAATTCAAATGACCACTTCCACATGCACCTCATACCCCGCTATACGACGGAAGGCGATAAGATCCGCCAGCCTCCGATCTTTCGAGGGACCAATGAGCTGGACCCGGATTTCGATTACCGGTCCCTGGCGCTGGACATTCGAAAGAACATATCGCCCAAAAGATCGGAGTTCGGAGAGTGCATTAAAAAGATGATCGACTCGGGGCTTCCCTGATACCGCTATAAAATGCGGCGGTCAGTCCTCGTAAACAAGCTTCGGGGGCGGCACGAGTTCGGGGAACTTTTCCGCTATCTTTCCCATGTCGCAGTCGATCTCGCATAACGTTTTTAATAATGTAGAGCACTCGCCCGCGTCCGCCTTCTCCTTTAGCCGGGCGACGATGGTGCATACTTCCTTATCCGGATCATAGGCACGACACTCCCGGTCGCAGATGCGGTCCTTTTCAAAAAAGCATTTTTTAGCCTGAGGGCTCTTTTTAAAAAAGTTTAACTTCAGCATGATCATTCTGCCATTAGCTTCACGTAAATATCCTCGAGGGCCGACTCCTTCATGGACATGTCCACCAGCGCCCAGTTATTCTCGGAAATATCCTTCAGCAGGGCGGCGATATGGCCGACGTCGTCGGTCCGATAAATGTAATTGCCTTCTTTCTTCTCGTAATCGAGCTGCTGGTCGCTCATGAACTTGACCTCGTATTCCCTGCTCCCGAGGTTCTTTCTGATTACGTCCATGCTGTCGCAGACTACCAGGCGGCCGTTCTTTAGTATCGCGACCCGGTCGCAGACGTACTCGATGTGGAATAAATTATGGGCGCTCAGCACGATAGTTTTGCCTTCAGCACGCAAGCTTCTAAGATAGTCCACGATAAAGAACGACGTCAGCGGGTCCAGTCCCGAGCTGGGCTCGTCCAGCACCAGGATCTTAGGGTCATGCAGTAAAGCCCGTGCAATGGCTACCTTTCTTTTCATGCCCTTGGAAAGCTCGCCCGTCAGTTTTTTACGTTCGGGCAGGTTGAGCGACTTTAGCAATACGTCTATCCTTTCCATGGCCTTCTTCGGGGGCATATCGTAAATTTCAGAGAAAAATTTGAGATACTCGTTCACGGTCATGTTCTCGTATAGCGGGCTCTCCTCCGGTAAATATCCTAAAAAACGTTTAACGTAGGTGCCATCCTTAGCCATGTCCTTTCCCATGACCTCTACGGTGCCCGATGTTGGCGCCACCAGTCCGACGATCATCTTGAGAGTTGTACTTTTACCGGCGCCGTTGTGGCCGATGATGCCAAGGATTTCGCCGTCCTTCACCTCAAGATCTAGGTCCTTGACCGCCTCAAAATCTTTATATAATTTGGTCACGCCTGTCAGCTTAATCATTATCTTTACTTTCGGTTGAAGGCTAAAAAAGCTTTTCGTGTCGGCGATGAAAAAAATATTGCAGGTGGCCAGGCAAGAGATACGTCGATTTAGCAGGCGATTCAGCGGAGGCTCCCGCATCGTCATATTTTTACTCATTGCTTTATCTTTATTAGTGACCTATTTTATCGCCCAGCAGGGCCTGGTCATGGGTAAGGATATTTACACCGTAGGCGTATCGCCGGATGGCCCGTTCATCGGGGACGGCCGCTTTAACGTGATCCCCATTGACCGTACGGACGGGATGGGCATGCTGAATAACGGGTCGATAGACCTGTATGTGGACGGAGAGACTGCCGTCACGCGGAGCGATACCCGGTCGCAATATGCTGCCGGGGCCCTGAAGCAATACCTGGAAAAATCCGAGATCACCCGGCTCATAAACCAGAATGATATCAACCGGACTTTCCCATTGCGTATAGAGGTAGACTATATCTCGCAAACTGGGACCTCGGCGGGCACGCCATCGGCCGTGGCCACGCCTTCGCCTGCCGCCATTGATACAGGCGCCGCCGTGCAGCAGCAGATCGACGAGATGGAGAACGGGAGCGATAAAAAATTTAAGGCCGAGTTCGTCTCCGACCAGGAAATATTAATACCGTCGCTCATGAACCCGCCCGTGCCCTTATCTCAGGTCGTGCTGGCATTTCTTTACATCGTGCCGATGCTGTTCATGGGCATTTTCTTCAACAGCAGCTTCATGGAGGAAAAGACCAACCGGAAGCTTAACATTTTAATGTCCACTCCGGTGACACCGTTCGACGTCATCGCAGGAAAGATGCTGCCTTACGTCTCGTTCTCGCTATTGCTGGTCGTCGCTATTACTATTTTCCTGGGCGGCGACGTTTTCCTGGCTCTGGCCATTTTCCTGCCGGTCATTCTCTTCATCTTTGCCATTTATTTAATGGTTTCTTTGATATACCGCACGTTCAAGGACCAGACATTCTTCTCCATGGCATCCATTACCTTTGTCACGGGCTACCTGGTGCTTCCCGCATTATTCACCGGGATCAACAACGTGAGCTATATCTCGCCCCTGACCCTGGCCGTGCAAATGTACCGCGGCGAAAGCTTCGGCCTGACGGAATACGCGCTTTCGACCGGGCCCATGTACCTTGTTTTTGTCCTGGCGATGTTCGTCGGCGTGCGCATCTTTAACGAGGAATACCTCATGGGCTTCGGGCCGCTCTACCGCAAAGCGGCAGATGCCATCTACCTCTCAATTAATAAAAATCACCTGTACATCTCGATCGCCCTTCTGAGCTTATTGCTTATACCGGCCGTATTCATGATACAGATGGTCATCGCCATTTTATCGCTTATGGTGCCGGTCAGCCTGCCGCCGATGGTGTTCCTTGCCATTTTATTAGCATTGTGCGTCATCGTTGAAGAAGTGGCCAAGTCCGCCGGCATCGTCACGCTGCTACAAAATAGGAATGTGCTGTCGGTAAAGACAATATTAATTTTATCTTTCGCATCGGCGCTGGGCTTCTTTATCGGCGAGAAGATCCTGCTATATTTATCGCTGAGCGTCATCTCAAACGTCATGCTCCTGGAGGCGCTCGGCAGCGCCGACCTGCTGATCATACCGCTGATAGCGCATTTCATCTTCACGTCAGTGGTCTGCCTGACGACGCGAAAGCTTGGCGTTAAGTATTACTGGCTGGCTATCTTTGCCGGCGCTATAATACACTTCATCTATAATTATGTCATATTAGCGCAGCAGATGGGGATGATGTGATGGGCGGCTTTAACGCGATCGTCAACAGAGAAGTCGCCTCGGTCCTTAAGGAAAAGACCATCGTGCTGGCCATTCTCATTCAGCTGTTAATAGCGGCGTTCTCGTCCGTCATTTTAGTCGGGCTCATGTCCTTCTACGACCCGGAGTCCATCAGCCAGAACACGAACCTTCACTTCACCGTAGGCGTGGTGAGCGATGCGAGCGACCCCTTAGCCTCATACTTAAGCAACGCGGGCTTCACGGTGATGCATTATTCTAATGCTAGCGAAGCTAAGGCCAGGATGCAGGAAGGCGGGCTGGACGCGGTGATAGTCATTCCTGCGGGAGTAGGCGTCACCGACATGCAGCTATATCTGCCGCAGTCCGACTCGAAAGCAACAGTCCTGACGATGGTCATCAAAGAGCCCCTGATGAAGTACGAGGATTACCTCAGGGAGCAGGACGGAGTGCAAGTCAAGTATACTGAAATGAAGGGTACGCCCAGTACTACGTTCGAATTTCTCTATGCGTTCATCATACCGATGCTAATGTTCTTCCCGGCCTTCATAGCCGGCAGCATGATCATCGACTCCATCTCGGAAGAGGTGGAAAATAAGACGCTGGATACGCTGCTGACTTCACCCGTATCGCTGAACACCATATTATTGGGCAAGATCGCGGCGGCTGTGTTTTTGGCCATCATTCAGTGCGTCATGTGGGTGTTGCTGCTTTCGGTGAACCGGCTCTACATACAGAACGTCTGGCTGGTGTTACTCATAGCGCTCATCACCACGGCATTTGTCACCATAGGCTCGGCGTTAATATCGATGTATTTCAAGGACAGGGAGCGGTCGCAGTTCGCTTACTCCATATTGCTCATGACCGCCGGCGGGGCATGCTTATACATTAATCCCTCGCCCATCAGCCTCATGTCCAGGCTGGCCATGGGAGATATTCATGTCGGCATCCTGGACGTGTCAATATTCATAGTGCCGCTGGTGGCGCTCATGGTGATCTTTTATTACGCTTCAAAAAAGCTGCTGGCCTATAAGGCTTAATGTTATTCGAATTTCACGTGGCGTTGGCGGAAGTGGTTGGTAACACGAACATCACTAAAGGAAATAAACCACGAAATTCTTTTTATGTTTTTTCTCACTAACGCTCTAATTCTCTGGTTCACTGTCAATGCACTAATTCTCAAAACCTCGGGGCATTGCACGAATTTCACGAATTCTCTAACCCTAAAATAATGCTCAAATGCTCTAAATCACCTTTGAAACGCTAAACGACATTGCACTAACACTCAAAGAACCCTAACGTACTATGACAAAGCAATGGTACGTTAGAGCTCTTTGATAATTGACCGCGTTTTAGTGTGCTGGTGCTAACGCCATTTAGCGTTTCAAACGTGCATTCGAGACTTAGAGACTTATTTTAGGGTTAGAGCATTAGAGTTTTCGAGCATTGACCCGAGGATTTGTGAAATTGTGCATTGACAGTGCTCTAGAGCATTAGGGCTTTAGTGAATAAAAATATTAAAAGAAAATTCGTGTTTTAATTCCTTTAGTGATGTTCGTGTTACCAACCGAACTATTCAGCTTCACAGGCAGACATCGTAGAGTAATGTGGCTATTCGACGAACTCATTGAGCGTCGTGGCCTTTTCTTCGCTCTTGTCGAACTTAAACCGCAAGCCGTCTTCGGCGGCGATGGTATGCACGCCCGTTTCCTTCTCGATATAGGCGGCTACCGAACGCGGGTGTGCTTTCACGACCTGCATGCCAAAATGGTTTAGTATGGCGGTGCCGGGATTAGCAACCTTAAGGACGTTCACTACGTCGCCCGGGATCAGGTGCTGGAACCGGTCGTCATAGGTCATGCGTACCATGTTCACGATCAGGTAATCGCACCCCTTCATGGCCGGGGCGATGTTCTCGAAGTACTTGGTATCCGCTATGTAGCCAAGCGTTTTACCGCTGAATAGAAATTTGATCCCATAAGACTCGACGTTCGAGTGTTTTAGCTTGATGGCGCCCTCTATGGTGACGCCGTCCAGGCGATGCTCGAACCCTTCGTTAAGGAAATAAATGTTATTCTTGATGTAATTGCGGACGTATTTTAGCACGACCGGGTCTTCGCCTTCCAGGCAGTCCCAGGGCGCGACCAGAATACCTTTAGGCTTGAAGCCTCCGCCGGACATGGCCTCGGTCATGATGTTGACGTCGTTGGAGTGGTCGATGTGGCGGTGGGATAGCACGATGCAGTCGAGGCGGGCGGGCTTCAGGCCTAATTCGATGCACCTCACCAGGCAGCCGGGGCCCGGGTCGAGAAGGATGTTCTTTTTATCCAGCTCCAGCCACATGCCGCCGCTCTTTCTAAGCTGGCTGGCAACGACCATCCTGCCGCCGGCCGTGCCAAGAAATGTGATATCCGACATCAGGAATTAAATGTATTGGATTAGATATAAAAGTAAGGTATGAAACTTCAATGGCCTTTAAAATAATGAGCTATTTTTTTCCGCAGAGGTTATCCCCGCAGCATGAAGCATCCTCAGGCTTGAGTTCGCCATTGAGGAACCTTTCTACGGCGTTATCGATGGACCCGAGTGCGCCAGTGATAATGACGATATCGCTTTCTTTCAGGATGCCTTTCGCCCGCTCGCCCATGCCGCCGGATATGATGTGAGTAACGCCATGTGCCGGCATTAACTCTAACACGGCTCCCTTTTCGCGGCCGGGGTTCTTGATGATATCCTTCGATACGACCTTCATTTCCTCTACCGATATCAGCATGAACTCAGGCGCTTTTCCGAATTGGTTATGCACCATGCTGCTTTTCATAGGCACGCAGATCTTCATCGTATCTCCAAAGAATATTCTGCCAGGATATATATGGCTTTTATTACGTTAAAAGGGGCTCAAGGCGTCTTCTCTCTGAGCCATAGGTGCTCTTCCTTATCCTCGACTATCTCATACCGGCCGTCGAGAGACTTTTTGATGTCGTCGATCAATTCCGCCGGCGGCTTCGGAATAAAGTCGCCCGTGACGATGGCCAGCTGTCCTGCCCCGGTGGCGATGTCGATGCCGAAGGTGAAAAAATCAGTATCGCGGTCGAACATCAGCTCGTCCCCGATGGTGATAAAATCACAGCTCTGCAGGGGCATTTTTGTTTCGATGATGACTCGCCGTGCGAACTCGGTCTTCTTATCGACAACGTTCAAGATGATCTTATTCATGTAAAAATCTCCATTAATATAGTACTCAACCCTTGTGACTGCTCCCATGGCTTAAGCCACTGGGCTTCTACGCTATCTTTCAAGCGACAGACTGCAATCCCAGTCTGAGTATATTCTTTGCTGCATTCTTATCCCTATCGATAGAGAGACCACATACCGGACAGTAATGCACCCGATCTGCCAGCGTTTTCTCCACGATAGAGCCACATCTCGAGCATAGTTTCGACGTATTAGCAGGATTAACCAACGTTACGGTTGTACCGGCGCTCTCAGCCTTATACATCGTAATAGTGATTAACATTCTCCATGCCACATCGCTTATGCTTTTCGCGAGACAATGATTTCTTAACATTCCTCTAATGTTGAGGTCTTCGAACGATATTAAACCATATCTGTCAACAAGTTGCCTGCTTAACTGATGAACGAAGTCATATCTCTTATTGGCTATACGTTCATGAATACGACGAACAACCTTTAATGCTTTCAATCGCTTCGGTGAGTCTTTTTCTAGTTTCGACAATCTTCGCTGTGCTTTAGCCAACTCATTCTCCTCATTTCTGAAGAACCGGGGATTCGGTATCTTTTCACCGTTAGACAAAGTTGCAAACGATGTTAATCCAACGTCAATACCAATTACCGGAGTGTTCTTCGGTGATATGATATGGAATTCACTCTCAACCATTAGGCAAGCGTACCACTTACCATTGGCATTCCTCTTGACAGTGACTCGCTTGATGTTTCCTTCTATCTCACGGTGTTTGACCATGCGGACTTCGCCGATTTTGCCGATGTAAATCGTATTATCGTGTACTTTGAACCCCAATTGTGGATATGTGAAGCTATCGTACCAGCCATAACCCCTGAACCTCGGATAGCCGGGCTTTTCACCATTCTTTACTCTGCGGAAGAAATGCTTGAAAGCAAGGTCAACTCGTTCCTGAACTTCTTGCAACGTCTGTGCGTATACTTCCTTGAGAGCAGGATACTCCAGTTTCCATTCTGGCAACAAGTAGTGCGATTCGTAATTAGAGACGTTAATGTGTTCAAGTTCATACTTGTCTTTACGGTATGCCAGCGTCTCGTTATACACCATTCTGCATAATTCAAGCGTACGTTCAAACCTTGTTAACTGCGCCTTAGAAGGATATAGCCTGAACTTAAACACCTTAAACATTAAAACCTAAACTGTAATTATCTAATAAGTAGTTATACCATACGTAGCCCGAAAATAATCCGGAGATATTTGCGTCATCCCCAGAGTTAAAGCACCACTGTTTTCGCTCGCTCTTCACTCTCACCATCATAATTACCATCTGATGCAAGAAAAGCTTAAGGCCATAGGCTAGAATTATATTACTAGCGATCATGAAAAGGTGATGCCAATGGTAAAGCTTACCGAAGAAATGAAAGAGTCCCTCACGGGAGTAAAGAATATTTACCTTGCCACCAGCTCGAAAGCAGGTGTGCCCAACGTCGTGCCCATGGGAGCGTTCAAGCTCATGGACGATGAGACGATGCTTTTATCAGACCAGTTCATGCAAAAAAGCCTGGCGAATATGACGGAAAACCCGAAGATCGCCCTATCCTTCTGGGGCGAGAAAGGCGGCTTCCAGCTCAAGGGCACCGTCACGCTGCACAAGGACGACCAGGTCTTCAAGGACGACGTCACGTGGGTAAAGGGCATGAAGGCGACGCTCAACCCCAAGACGGCCATAGTCATGAAGATCACCGACGTCTATGCGGTCAAGCCCGGGCCTGATGCGGGCAAGAAAATATTATAAAAACTTTTTTTATTTTAGCTATCGAAAAACGTCTTTTCCATGTCATCTAGCTGCCTGCGTAGCTGCTCCGCGCCTTTTTGCAGGGATAGCGTGACCATGGCGATATTTTCAGACCGCTCTCCGCCGTTTACCTGAGAATACAGCCGGTATAATTTATTCATCGTCCGGTACTGGTTGAACGTCCTCATGTACCGTCCGGTAGCCTCGGCGTTTGTCTCCTTCTCGACGCCGGATTTCAAGGCCATCTTCATGACGCTGGCTCTCTTAGACCTCGCCGTGAAAACGTCTTTAATAGCCTCGTCGATCACTTTCATTGTGATAGGCTTTTTTATGTAATTCTCGATGAGCTGGGCCCTTTCGATAATGTCGTTGACGGTCAGGTCTTTACCGGTGACCATGATGATGGGGATATCCTTTAGCTCGCCGTCTTTCTTCATGGCGCCGGCGACGCCCCAGCCGTCGAGATGCTCCATCTTAATATCTAAAAACAACAGGTCCGGCTTATTTATTCTCGCGGCCTCGATGCACTCCAGGCCATTGTAGGCTTTTATTGTCCGATATCCTATCCGGGTCAGAGTTTCGCAGAGCTGGTCTACTATTTCAGGCTCATCATCCGTCACCAGTATCAGTTTATCGGGTTTTTTTGCCATATGATTACCTTATGTTTAAATCAAAACTATCTATACATTACGGCCTACGTATAATATGCAAGCCATAATCATACATTACCGGCGCACGCGGCGCACGGGCAGGATAAAAGATATTGTATATTCTAATACTTATAACTTTCATATTATTCAAAGTATGACATAATAAGGATTAGATAGCAAGCTAATACTTCTCGATAGCCGCCATTATAAATAATACGGCGCTTTGGGCTTAATTAATATAAAAGGCCCATAAGGGCCTGATCACTCGTTTCTCACAGACCTTCTTACCGCTCGCCTGCCCATTAGCGCTAAGGCCATGCCCATCATCAGCCCTGCGCCGGCCGCTATGGCAATGCTTTCCAGCGGATGGTCGCGAATGTTTGTTTTAACCTGGTCCACGTTCTTATCGACCTCAGCCCTGACGTTATCCACCGTGTCCATTACGTTGTCCCTGTACCGGTTAACGTCGACGCTCTTTATATTCTCGGCCATGTTCCTCATCTTATCCGTTACCTTGCCCGTAACCTTTGCGCCGGTATCTTCCACCCGCTGGGCCGACCTCTCCACAGTCTTAGCAATATCGTCTTTCGTAGCCGTTGGCCTGAAATCCACCATAGTGTATCACCATCGATCATATAAACGCCGCTGACCGCGGCGCTTTCCACATTAATGAGCGGCCTGCACCATAGTGCAAAAGCCTATGATATCTTTTCAGCGGTGGCGTTTATAATCATTATTAAAAGAAAAACCATCATTGAGTTTTAAGAGCCAAATAACGCCGGGACTAACGCCTTCCGTTTTTACCCCATACCGTAGTTATGCAATAAAAAAGAAATTATGCCGGTAGTTATGCCTTACTCTTTTTTATCCGGCTCAGGCTTTTCGGGTACCGGCTGGCCGCCTGCTGCCTCGGTCTTAAGAGCGGCAGCCTTGCGCTTTTTGATAATAGGAGCGTTCTCGTTGGTGACTAGCGTATAGATGACCAGCTTCTCTTTGGACGGCTTTGTGTAAACCTCATTCTGGGAGATCGTATTCGTCGGGCACACCCGAAC
The DNA here is from genome assembly GCA_963780625.1 of uncultured Methanocellaceae archaeon. Classification (GTDB taxonomy): domain Archaea; phylum Halobacteriota; class Methanocellia; order Methanocellales; family Methanocellaceae; genus Methanocella. Next base: position 610,211 of record CAWACH010000002.1, read on the forward strand.
GCAGTAGCCGCAGCGGATGCACTGGGTGTTCATGTATTCGACGGTGGTCTCCTCCTTGTGGATGACTATACACTCGGCAGGGCATGAGCGCTGGCATAGGCCGCACAGGATACATTTCGTGCCATCCCAAACAACGTCGGCCCTCGTTCCGGGGAAATGCTCATAGGGCGTGAAAGGATAATTTGACGTGTACGGTTTGCTCATTGCATTTTTAACGATATTCTCAAGTATTTTCAGCATTTCCGATCACCTGTCAAAGCATCCTATGCACGGGTCGAACGTGATCGTGATCAGTCCTACGTCGGCGAGCTGCGATCCCTTTATCAGGGGAACGATGCCCGGCCCGTTGGCGTAGGTCGAAGTCCGTATCTTTACCCGGTCCAGCTCTTTGGACTTTTTGCCTTTCACGTAATAGAACAATTCGCCCCTTGGCGGCTCTACCCTGGCGAAGCTTTCTCCCTCGGGCAGTACCTTTGATTTGGCGAAGAGCTCGTCCGGGGTGCCGTCCAGCATCGGCAATAGTTGCCTGATGAGGTCTATGGACTGGTATAATTCCCTGACACGCACAACGCTTCGCGCCCAGCAATCGCCGTCTTTTTCCACTATGGGCGTAACCTTCGCTTCTTTATACATCAGGTATGGCGCCGCGGACCTCACGTCGTAGGGCACGTTACTGCCCCGGGCCACAGGCCCGACTACGCAAAGATCCTTAGCAAGCTTTTCGCTCATCACGCCGACGCCCTGCATCCTTTGCTTAATAGTATAGCTGTTGATGATCATTTTTTCCAGGTCGCGGGAGCGCTTTTCTATCTCGTCGCAGAAGTCCATGATCTCTTTGGCCATTTCCGGACCGATGTTCCTGGTGACTCCGCCGACGATGTTGATGCCGTGAAGAATACGGTTGCCGGTGGTGCGCTCGAATACGTCGAGCACGATCTCCCTGTTCCTGAAGCACAGCATGAACAAATTCTCGAAGCCTATGGACTCGAGCGTAAGGCCGATGGCTAAAAAGTGGCTGTGCAGTCTCTCCAGCTCCAGCATGATGGTCCTGATGATCTGCGCCCTGCGCGGCACTTCGAGGTTCATAGTCCCCTCGACGGCCAGGCAATAGCAGGTCGAATGGTGTTGCGTACAGATGGCGCAAACGCGTTCAGACAGGTAGGCGCCCTTGTTATAGTCCCACTCGAACTTCTTCTCCAGGCCTTTGTGCACGTAGCCTGCCTCAAGCACGGCATCCTTGACGGTCTCGCCGTCCATGGTAAGCTTCAGCCTGAGCGGCTCAATCCACACCGGGTGCTGGGGGCCGAACTGTATAGTGGTCCTCATTGTTTTGCCTCCGTGGGCTTAGCGGGCATGGGCCTTCTAAGCGGAGCGTTCACGCTGGGATGTAAAAAGAATCGTCCGGGTACGCCGGCGACCTTTACCCCGAACATCTCGGATAGCTCGCTCTCGGCGATAAATGCGCCGGGTATCAATGGCGTGATGCTGCCGATCTCCTCGTTGCCGTCTTTTTTAGGCACTATGATGCGGTAATTCTCGGTCTGGCTCACGCCGGTATTAAAGAAATAAATGACCTCGATATTTTCCCCGGTATCGACGCCTACGATGGTAATTAGGCGGGCGCCGCGCTCCCTGAGGTTATTGACGATGCCCTGGAGCTCTGCCTGGGTCACTGTTTTGGATTCCATTTATGCCGCCCCCCTGGATTTTGCCTTTTTTTCTTCAAGGATCTTCCGCTCCTTCTCGTTCAAAATATCGAGCGCTAGCACGAGACCGTCGATGACCGCCTCGGGCCTCACGTTGCAGCCCGGCACGTATACGTCCACCGGCACGACCTTGTCAAGGGAGCCGCACGTGGCGTACACGCCCTGGTATATGCCTCCCGTGCTCGCGCAGGTGCCCACGGCGATGACCACTTTGGGGTCAGGCATTTGCTCGTACAGGTTTTTGATGATCTCCTTATATTTTAGCGTGACCGGCCCCACGACGAGCATGACGTCCGCATGCTTCGGGTTACCGGTGCTCATGACGCCGAACCTGCTGACGTCATAGCGAGGCGTAAGGCAGGCTAAGATCTCCAGGTCACAGCCGTTGCATCCGCCTGTGCCCACATGCAGGACCCAGGGCGATTTTTTTCTCGACAATTCAGTCATGCTCATGCGATCCACCTCCCGGTCATTACGATATATGCAAGGTTTAATATGAGCAGTATCATTCCGACTATGAATACTTGTTTTAGCATCTGGTCGACCCTGAGCCTGGCCGTCATGTTATCGATGACGATCAAGAATACATAGGCTATCGCCATGAGGACCAATTGCATGATAGGCCCCGGTATTACGAAGCTGCCTATAGCGAGGTCCTTCACGAAGAACAGTCCTACGAACCATAAAATAAAGAACAGCTCGAAGAAGTGGGTGACGTAGATCAATCCCAGGTACTTACCGCTGAACTCTGTCTCCGGCCCCTGGGCGATCTCCTGGTGGGCGTCCGCGATGTCAAAAGGCGATTTCCTGGCCTTTATGGGCAGTATGACGAATATGGCGATCAGCGCCAGAGGTAAAACGTACAGTAACGGCTGCGCGGCACCATAGATCGAGCCTATTTCGAAACTGCCCGTCGCCAGCCTGATCAGGAACACCGTGAACAGCAGTATCGGCTCGTAGGTCAGCATCTGCAATAGCTCCCTCGTAGCTCCCATGTAACCGAACTGGGAACGGGTGCTGTAGCCGGCCAGTACTAAAAAGATGAACGAAAGGCCGAATATGAACGTCGTGATAAGCAGGTCGTACTTGAATAACAGTAATGCGACGCTGAGTACTACCGTAAGTAAGTATGCCGCGCCGAATATCAGGTACGTCTTGTTGACCACTTTATCTTCTTTGCCGAACAACTTTAAAGTATCATAGAACGGCTGGACGATGGGCGGGCCTCTCCTGTTCTGGATGCGGGCTGTGACCTGGCGGTCTATGCCGGTCAGAATTCCGCCGATGAACGGCGATAATATCAATAGCACAAGCGGTATGCCGTAGGTCGTTAGCGTGTTGGTGTCCATTATATCATCACCGCCACGAACATCGCGACCAGCAGCAAAATGCCTACCGGGTCGATGTACTTGAGTATCACGCTTTCGCCGATGATGTTCTGGAAGTAGCCTCCGCCCAGCTCGGGCTCTTCCCCGGTGCCGCATGCATAGGTATGCGTTACCGCCGACTTAGGCACACGGATGGCCACCACCGGCACGAGTATTATGATCAAGAATATGATGAGGAAGCCCAGGGGCGAGAAGCCTCCTATGGCGCTCTGGATACTCGATCCTAACACGAGTTGCGAGGGCTCCGTGCCGTATACCGCCGGTAAATTGATGAGGCTGCTGAAGAAGAACGTCGTCAGCGCCACAGTCACAAAAACGCCTATTAGCAGCACGATGAGCGGCAATTCCATGTACCACTCCCGGTGCTCGTGCTTCGGTTCCTCGAACGGCTTTGTCGCCAGCAGCTTACCCGCCCACCTGGCGTAGTAAAAGACCGAGAATATGCTGCCGAAGATGATGAAGAATATGTCTATGAGCGAGAGGCTGATGGTGTTAAAGGTCGACACCGACTGGAATGCCAGCCACTTACCCACGAACACGCCGAACGGGGGAGCCATCAGCGAGATGAGGCCGATGACCATGATGTACGCCACCAGGGGCATTTTTGTTACTAAGCCCTCCATGGACTCGATGTCCCGGGCGTTCGTGTCGTGGAACACTTTGCCGACGCATAAGAACAACAAGCCTTTTGAGACCGCGTGGAATACCAGCAGGGCTACCGCCGCCGTCAGGGCCAGGCCGGTGTTGATGCCGGTACACATGGCTATCAATCCCAGATAGCTGATGGTCGAATAAGCCAGTATGCGCTTGGAGTCCGTCTGGCTGAGCGCCAGTAAGGCGCAAAACATGAATGAGAACCCGCCGATGACTGCTATCATGGTGGAAAGGAACGTGCCCGCAGTGAATGGAGCGAGCCTGATCAACATGTATACTCCGGCATTTACCATCGTAGACGAGTGCAGCAAAGCCGAGACGGGCGTAGGGGCCACCATGGCGCCTGTCAGCCACGAGTTGAACGGCATGAGCGCTGACTTGGTGAACGCCCCGAACGCCAGGAAAGCGAAAGGCAGCACGATCGCAGCGGCCGGCAGGAATGATAGGAAGCCCGGCATGCTTGCTTTCATGCTCACAAGGTCGGACAAAAAGGTCGTCCCGTAGGAAGATTCGATGAGCACTATGCCGATAATGAGAGAAACGCCTCCCAGCATGTTCATCCACAGTGCCTTATCGGACGCCTTGATGGATATTTCGTCCCGGTAATGCCTGATGAGGAGGAACGAGCACAGCGTGGTAACCTCCCAGAAGAAGAACATCCAGGTCAGGTCATTCACGATACCAGCGCGTTCATGTCCCCTAAAAAGACCATCATGATGAGGAAGAATGAGTTAACGTTTTTATCCCCTTTCATGTATCCGATGGAATAGATCAGTATAAGCGAGCCTATGATGGAGATGATCAAACACATCACTATGGCCAGCTGGTCAATGACGAACGTGTTAGCGCCCAGGTGCGTCGTTTTCGGCATGAAGAATTCCAGGTACGTCAAAGGTATCATTTGCAGGATGGCCAGAAGGACGACCTTGTACTCCTTGTCCTTGATACCGAACCATAGGAACGCTAATAATAATAGATAGTCGAGCACGAGAATGATCGGGGATATCGGGATGCTGATGCTCGCCAGGCTGATCGATTCGACGGCCAGCTGCTGAGCGCCGCCGGACAATACCAATAAAGAAGCTACCGTAAGTGCCAATGCACATAAAATAATTACGTATTTTTTAAGCTCAAAGCCAGGCACGACGAAGCAGACGACGCCGAATAATGCCGGTACGAGCGTCACTAATAACAATAATATCGATCCATCCATAAAGTACACCAGGCGTGATGAATATTAATTGACAATCATGATATATAAAATCAATGGCATGTGCCGCAAATCAAGCGACGGCCGACGTATTCTCACATACGCCTTGGGCGCCTAGATAATCATTATAAGTTCACGGCCCCTAATATTATGTGATGACTATCCGGCTGATAATAAGCGATTTTGATAGGACATTCACCGATGAGACGCTGGAGGTGGACGCCGGCATGGCAAGCGCCATCCGTCGCCTGAAAGCCTGTAACGTTTCTTTCTCCATCGTGTCTGGCCGGAACTACTCATTCCTTCTTGATATTTACAATAAGCTGGACGGGCTTATCGACTCCTTTGTGGCCGAGAACGGCTGCGTGGGTTTCTTTGACGGCAAGAAATATATTTTGGGCGGCTGCGTCAGGAGGGCCGAGCTATGTAAAAACCTGGACAGGCTATCCGTACCCTATGGGCATGGCGACGTGATCGTTGCCGTGGACGAAGCGTATAAGGCGGGCCTGATGAAAGCGCTCGCCGAAACGGGGAATTCCTTCGACGTAGTCAAGAATGTCAGCTCGCTCATGATCCTGCCCCACGACGTCTCTAAATCCTCGGGCGCAGCATGGCTGTCCGAAATGCATCGGGTGTCTAAAAAAGAGACGGCATGCATCGGGGATGCCGAAAATGACGTCGTCCTCAGGGACGTATGCACGCTGCTCGGGGCCGTTTCGAACGCCCTTCCCGAAATGAAGGGGGCCGCTGATTACGTGTGTAAGCTAGGGTACGGCGAGGGATTAAGGGAATTCCTCGAATACATCGAAGCCAGCCGCTAAATGTTCATGTCATGATTTTTATAATAAACCGGCCAATCTATTTTTATGTACGGCGTCATCGGTAACGATGAGACTTGTGCCTTCATCAGCATTTTTAGCTCTCTCGATTGGCTTTGCCTGCCAAAGTTCGACTCGCCCACCATCTTCGCCAGGGCGCTGGATAATGTCAACGGAGGCTCTATGACATTGTCCTACGAGCGGGACGGCACGCTGACGCCGTTCGAGGCGGGACAGCAGCGGTATCTGGAGGATACGAACCTGCTGGAAACGACGAGCCAGGTGGGCGCCGACATGGTAAGGGCCATCGACTTCATGCCCTTCGGCAAGCATAAGCTGTGGAGAGTGCTCGGCGTTTCGGGGCCGGACCCGTTTAAGCTTACCGTCGATATCGACCCGAGGCCCGACTATAACCGGAGCAAGTCGTCCGTTAGCCTGCTCGATAACGGCTTACTGTTGTCTTCTCCGGGACAGGCTTTACTGATCACCTCATCCCAGGAGGCCAACGTGAAGCGAAAAAGCCTTACTTTTAACATAGAGCCTCCCATGACCGTCCCCATCCTGCTCGCCTATGGCCCTACGCCGGAGGAAGCCAGGAAGGCGGCTAATAATTCTAATTATGAGCGAGAATATCTTTCTGACCTGAAGTTCTGGAGAAACTATGCTTCTGAAGCCCACCCGTTATTCGACCTGAGCCCGAGGATGCATTATTATTATATGCGCTCGCTCATGGTGCTCAAGCTGTTGATGTACGATGAGACCGGGGCCATCCTTGCGGCGCCTACGACCTCATTCCCGAGATCGTCGGCGAAGATAAGAACTGGGACTACCGGTTCTGCTGGGTGCGGGATGGAGCCTATAGCGCTGAAGCACTGGCTCTCGCGGGTTTGTTCCAGGATTCCCGCAAGATCCTTGACTTTTTGCTGGGCATTATAAAGCCCGAAGGCAAGCCATATCCGCATCCGCTGGTCTCTATCTACGGCGACCTGCAAGGCACCGAGGAAGAGGTCATCGATACGCTGGTCGGGTTCGGGAATAGCAAGCCCGTGCGCATCGGCAACAAGGCCGTAGACCAGAAGCAGAATGACCTTGAGGGCGAAGTGGTGCACGCCGTCTATACGATGCTGAAGTATACGGGCGACCTGGAGTACGTTAAGCGGCATTTCCGGGCAATCGAAACGCTGGTCGACTATGTGAAAGTCCACTGGCGGGAGAAAGACGCGGGCATCTGGGAGCTACGGCGGCCCTACATGAATTACGTGCACAGTAAGGCCATGTGCTGGGCTGCGCTGGAATACGGGGAGCGGCTGGCGTCGTCCATAAAAGAGAAACGCCTGGCCAGCCAGTGGGGCCTCGAAGCCGAAAAGGTCAAAGTCGATATCATCAAGAACGGGTGGTCTGAAAAGAGAAAATGCTTCATGCGCGCCTATGAGGACGACTCTTACGACGCTTCCGTGCTCGTCATACCGCTCATGAACATGCTGCCCGTCGAAGACCCCATGGTGCGCATGACGGTGAAAAGCATTACCGATCATCTCGGCACCGGCGGCCTGCTAAAACGGTTCGCCGAAGAGCCCAACGCGTTCATGCTGTCCTCGCTGTGGCTCGCCCAGGTCATGATCAAGCGCGGAAAAATCGTCAACGCGCTGGATATAATAAATCGCGCCGCCCGCTATGCGTCAAGCGACCTGGGGCTGTTCGCGGAAGAATACGATATGTATTACCAGCGCCTGGTGGGTAATATCCCGCAGTCATTCTCCCACGAGGAGTTCATCAAGTCGGTCAATTACCTTTTGGGAAAAGAATGAGCGTTTTTATCCGGTCAACAGGGACTCCCCGGCGCCGGTGCGCTCTTCCAGCCGCTTCTGCAGGTATATGGTATCGTAGATACTGCAGTGTTCCTTAAAGCCCCGCTCCACGCAGGAAAACGTTCGTGAGCAATACTTTTTCCCTTTGCTCCCATAGCCTTCCTTAACTTCGGATTTTCAATAAGAGCTTCGATGTGCGCCGCCAGCTCTTTATGGTCCTTAGCCTTGAATAGATAGCCGTTCACTCCATCGGCGATCTGCTCGGGGATGCCTCCAACGTTGGAGCCGATCACGGGCTTGCCGAAGCACATGGCCTCGGAAATGACCAGGCCAAAGCCTTCGTTGATGGAGGGCTGCACCAGCATATCGCAGGCGTCATAGGCCTTCATCAGGTCGCCCTGGCTCACCTTACCGATAAACCTCACCTTCTTCGAGACGCCCAGCTCTTCCGCCATAGACTCCAGCTCCTCAAGGCGATTTTTCCGGCCGACAAGCTTTTTCGTCAGCGAGCCGTTGCCTATGAAAATACATGTGGTATTCGGATGGCCTTTCAAGACTTCCGCCATGGCCTTGATCAGGTACTCCTGGCCTTTTCGCGGGTCGATCCGCGAAACGCATAATACCAGGCTATCCTCGTCCGGTATGTCGAACTTGGTCCTGAAATCGTTCCCCTCTTCCAGATAATACTCAGCGGTATCGATGAATGGGTTGATCTTGGACACTTTATTAGGGTCAAGGCCGCTACTGATCGCGGTCCGCATGAACTCGTCGGTGGAAAAGATGACCCTGTCATAGTAGCGCATATACCTGACTAAGAATTCCCTCCACTCGGGAGGCGTAGCATCGGTAAACGGGATATGCCAGGTAAAGATCGTCGGGACGTTAATGTCGCCCCTCAAAAGAAACGCCAGGGGCATGACCTGAAAGTCGTGAATGTGAAGCACGTCGAACTTCTCTATCTCGTAAACCTGGCGCACTTTCTCGTACATGCTCAGGTTAAAGCCTAAATATTCGGAATAGCCATGGCTAAAGCGACTCTCCAACGGCTCGGCCGGGCGGCCATGGGTGACGTCGATGATCATTTCCTTAAATTTAAAATAGCCGTCGATGGATTCCTGCATGCCATCCAGCTCGGACATGCGGTATACCCTTATGCCGTCGACTACTTCATACTCGGGCATGTCAGGGGTTTTTAGATGGACGACCACCATTTCGTCCCCCCTCGCCAGCAACTTCTTGCCCAGCGACTGCAAATACCTGGTGACCCCGCCGATGTACGGGTAAAATGATTGAGAGACGACACAAATTTTCATACTATGGATTCTAGTACTTCGATGTAAATATCTTGGTCAAATTTAAATGTGGAATTAAAACCCGGATTGGTGTTAAAAGCGTTAATATGTTAGCTTAACGAATAAATAGAATAAATTATGCTTATTTACCAATTACAATTGTAATACAAGCTTGAAACTATTATCCAGCTTTTAATTACGATTTTATAATAATGGCTTTTCGCTGAGCAGCAAGCCTATTTTATGCCGAAGAACCGCTTAATCCCGGAGACGAGCGAGGGCTTTTTTATCTTCTTTTGCTTATTCCGCGGGATATACTCGGACACGGCCGGATGTGAGTATGCTTTCACGGCTTCCCTGTTGGTCTTTTTATCGTAAGCCATTATATTTTTTCCTTATCACAAGCATCGTCCGGGCACACGTATATATTTTCCGGTATCAAGGATAGGACCGGCTGATGGTCCTCGGGTAGGGGATGGTATCCCTGATATGTTCCACGCCGCAGATCCATCTTACCAATCTTTCGGTGCCCATGCCGAATCCGGAATGAGGTACGGAGCCATAGCGCCTCAGGTCCAGGTACCACGCATACTTAGACGGGTCCTCTCCCTGTTTCCTGATGCGTTCCTCTAAGACGGCCAGGTCGGTCTCCCTCTCGCTGGCGCCGATGATCTCGCCGAAGCCCTTCGGGGCGATCATGTCGACATTGAGGACTTTTCCATTGCCGGTGCCCCTCATGTAGAAGGCCTTCACCTCGGCCGGATATTCGGTAATGAACAGCGGCTTATCGTAATGCGTGGATAGCTGTCTTTCCTCGTGTGTGCCAAAGTCATCGCCCGTGTTAAATTCAAACCCGTCCGCCTTGAGGATCTTGACTGCCTCGTCATAAGTGATCCTGGGGAATGGCGCCTTGAGGTTTTTGAAATACTCCACGTCCCCCCCGACGAGCTTGATCTCGTCCGGGCGCTCCTCTGCGACATTATTGCATATGTAACAGACGAGCTCTTCCAGCATGTCGATCATCTCATACAGGCCCATCCATGCCATCTCGCCCTCGATGTGCCAGTATTCCGCCAGGTGGCGGGTCGTGCGTGACTTTTCCGCCCTAAAGGATGGCGTGATCGAGTAGACTTTTTCCAGGCCGAAGATAAGCGATTCTAAATACAGCTGGGCGCTCTGGGAAAGAAAAGCCTTATCTTCGAAATACTTCAGCTCAAATAGCGTTGAGCCGCCCTCGCAGGCGCTCGAAATAATGATCGGCGGTGTCACTTCGAAAAACTCGTGATGCCTGAACCATTCCCGGCTCGCGCTCAGCACCGAGTCCTTCACCTTCATGATGGCTACGAGCTCTTTGCTGCGGATGTGCAGATGTCTCAGGTCCAGCAGCACTTCCGGGTTGTGTTCCTCGCCGAAAATAGGATAGTCACGGGAAGCGCCGATGAGCTTTATATCAGTTACTGTCAGCTCTTTGCCTCCGGCGGCACGCGGTCCAAGCGCACTTTTCCTTTTACTATTACGGAGCATTCCAGGGTCAGCGCGTCAGCGACTTTGAGGGCCTCGTCGCATACGTTGCCTTTTTTCGTCGTCACCTGTATTTCGCCGGTGGCGTCTCTAATGAGAGTAAAAACGATCTTACCGCTCGAGCGGTTCTTCGCGACCCAGCCGCCTATCTCTACCTCGTCGCCGTCCTTGAATTTTTCCGATAATACGTCCTTGATCCTTGCATACATGAGCTCATCTTCCGCACGATTGAGCTTCCTATATGCCTTATCAATAAAAAAGCTTTACCCGAGCCATTATGTGGCGCGGTCGCTACCATTATCGGGCCAGCTCTTTGTGCCTCTGCTCGACGATATCCTTGCAGAGGGCAAAGAACGAGTCAACGTCCGCATCTTCCTTATTGTTCAGGGGCCTTTTGACTATCTCGGCGAAGGTATCGAGAAAATTAATGGTCGTATCTGTCTTGACGCTGCCTTTCCTCATGAGATTAAAAAGCCACTCCATGTACCGCCTGAGAGTGTGCAGGTCCTGGGACTCCTCGGGCTCCATCAGCAGGTCCAATAAGCCTTCGCTGACCACTCTCGCGAGGTCTGCCGACGGCGTGTCCTGGCCGGAAAAGAGCTTTGTGTCCTTAAACGTATTGACCGCATCCTCGATGATGCGTTCCCTGTACCTGGATAAGTCTTGCACGATAGAGTACATGGCGATACAAACCATAAAAGATTTTCGCGATTATCACATTTCTCCGGATTTTCAGTGAACTATGCACAGGCATATGAATACTACAAAACAGTTACGCGATGATGATATAAGCTATTTATATCCTCGGCCATAACTCTTTACTAATCGCTTGACTGCATGAAAAATGCATAGGCGGTCGTGGTGACATGAGGGATAATTCGGGAATGGATGATCTAAAGCTGCGGGGCATCATGGTAATTGCCCTGACGGCGACTATACTTCTATTGATCGCAACGATGTCGGCATCCGCAGGAACAGTGTCCCCGGCGGCCGTTTCAATAGCCGCGAGCAACAGCACTTCCGTAGCCCTGCTGGATGACGGGACGGTATGGCAATGGGGCTATGTGCAGGGTTCGGCCGACCTGTTAATACCACAGCAAGTGGACATTGACCATGTAAAGCAGATCGCCGCAGGCAGCGGCCACGTACTTGCGCTAAAGCGGGACGGCACAGTATGGGCCTGGGGCTCTAATACATATGGCCAGCTAGGCGACGGCACTTGCAATAACAGCCTGGAACCGGTAGAGGTACAGGGACTGGACAATGTCGGCGCCATCGCTGCCGGAAAGGACCATAGCCTTGCCCTGAAGAATGACGGCACCGTGTGGGCCTGGGGCTACAACTCCTATGGCCAGCTCGGCGAAGGGTCGCTGAATTTTACCGGTTCAGCGGTGCCGCTTCAGGTGCGAGGGCTGACGGATATCAAGGCTATTTCCACCGGGGGCTCTCATTGCCTGGCGCTGCAGTCTAGCGGTACTATGTGGGCCTGGGGCGAGAATTCGCACGGTATTCTGGGAGACGGGACAAACGAAAGCCGGTTCACCCCCGTAAAGTCAAAGATCACCGACGTTAAAACTTTCGACGCCGGCCAGAGCTCCCATGCGCTCGTCGTTAAAAATGACGGCAACGTCTGGGCCTGGGGCTATGACTATAAAGGCCAGCTCGGCGATGGCGGAGTAAGCATCAGCGACCAGAACAAGCAGTCCCTGGGCTACGGGGCGGATGACTATAACCCGGACCTTGTCCGGGGCATGTCGGACGCGAAGGCCGTAGCTGCAGGCGGATCTCACTCGGCCGCACTAAAGACCGACGGCACCGTATGGGTGTGGGGCAGTAACTCCGACGGGCAGCTAGGCCAGGGCACCACGGGCGGAAATGACCAGACCTCTCCCGAACAAGTCCCCGGCCTTAGCGGAGTCACGGCCATTGCAGCGGGCATGTATTATACAATGGCGCTGAAGGACGACGGCACTGTGTGGGCCTGGGGCTCTGACTCCGACGGGCAGATCGGCAACAATAGTGCATCTAATAGGGCGTCCCCGGTGTTAGTGCTAATGAGCTCCCAGGTGCCTCCTCCGGCATCTCCGACGCCGTTCATCCCGACTACGATGCCGGCCGCTACAGCAGCGCCAGTCCAGCAGAGCCCTAATTACCTGCTCATCGGTGCCATAGGCTTGCTGGCGGTCATTATCATCGTAGTGATAGCGTCGGCATACCTGCTGGTATTCAGGAAAAAAGGGGACAAAAGAAAAGGTAAAGGGGTCTAAGTTTTCGCGGGCATCACCGTCATCGTCGGGTACGGTATCTCGATGCCCTCTTTTTTAAATGCGCTCAACGCTTTGCGGTAAATGGCGTCGGCCACGCTCAGGTCGTTCCTGTAGCTGTCGATCCATACCAGTAATACCACAGTAACAGCAAAATCGCCCAGCTCAGACACGTAGGCCCGCGGCTTCGGCTCCGTAAGGACGGACAGCGTCTCAGATGCCATTTGCTCGAGCAGCGCGCAGGCTTTATCGGCGTCCGAGGTGTAGCCGATGCCGAACTTCAGCTCGAGCCTGACCTTCGCGTCGGGCTGCGATAAATTAACTATGCGGCTGGCTGCGATGCGCTCGTTAGGCACTATGACAATGCGGTTATCGGACGTTCTTACGCGCGTGCTGCGCATGCCCATGTCTATGACGTCGCCTGTGCCGATGCCCTTTAAGGATAGCCTGTCGCCCACTTTATAGGGCCGGTCCGTGAGAATGGCGAACGCGCCGAACAAATTGGACAACGCCTCTTTGGCTGCAAAGGCCACGGCGATGCCGAAGACGCCCAGCCCTGCGAGGAGGGGCGTTATTTCCGTGAACAGGCCGATGACCATGACGGCCGCCACTGCATATACGGCGACGACCAGGAACTTCTTCAGGAAGGGCATCAGGTGGTCGTCCAGGTCCGAATTGGTCTTCGGCGCCAGGTCGTTTATGTACCACTGTATCAATGCGCCGATCAGGTTTGCAGTAAAGTAAGCGCCGACGAGGATGAGGGCCATGGTGGCCAGCCTGTCCAGCATGCCGATGATGTCGGCGGGCATGTTGTTCAGCGTCTTACAGGCGAAATAAAGGCCTGCGACTATGATCAGCGCCCTTATGGGGCCTTTAATGGCTTTTAAGATCTCGTCGTCGAGCGTTGAGTCAGTCCTGGAGACAAGATGCGGGGCGATGTCTGTGACAAAATGCTTTGCCACCTCGGATAAGAATAAAAAGACGACGACTATGATGGCGGCCGTGATGATGTCCGATATTGTCGAGCTTAGCCCCATATGCGCGGAGATCCAGCTCTCAACGGTGTTGGCCCACGGGTTAAGAATAGCCGTATTGTCCGGCGAGCTAACGTTATTGGCCAGTATATCGGGCACGCCTGAAGCCGTCTGAAGCATCATGGCTGTTAAAGTATCGTAGAATATTTAAACTTTTAGATGAACGGCGATAGCCTGACTTTATAAAGTAAAAGAAAAAAGGACAGGCCTAGTGCCTGTTTTTAATTTTAGGCGTCTGTTCCAGCTTAATTTTATCCAGGAACGTTTCCATGCGCGCCAGCGCTTCCTTGATGTTTTCCATCGAGGCGGCGTAGGAGCACCTCAAATGCCCGATGCCGGGCTCCCCGAATACGTTACCGGGCACTACGACGACGCCATGCTCGTACAGAAGACGCTCGGCGAATTCGTCGGACGTAAGGCCAGTCGACTTTACCGAGGGGAATGCGTAGAACGCCCCTTTCGGCTCAAAACAATTCAGGCCCAGCGCGTTAAAGCCGCGCACGATGACGCGACGCCTGCGGTTGTACTCCTTGACCATTTCCTGCATATCGGCCTGCCCGTTCTTTAACGCCTCTATGGCGCCAAGCTGTGCCGTAATGGGAGCGCAGAGCATCGTATACTGGTGTATCTTCATCATGGCCTCGATGACGTCAGGATTACCGCACGCGTAGCCCAGCCTCCAGCCTGTCATGGCGAAAGCCTTGCTAAAGCCGTTCAGCAGTATGGTGTTGTCCCTCATGCCGTTCAGCGATGCGATGGAGGCGTGAGTGCCCTCGTAAGTAAGCTTGTCATACACTTCGTCCGACAGCACCATCAGGTCGTGTTCCACGGCAACGTCGGCGACCTCTTCCAGGTCTTTGCGGGTCATGATGGAGCCGGTGGGATTATTCGGATAGTTCATGATGATGGCCGTCGTCCGGGGGGTGATCATCTTTTCAAGGTCTTCTCTCCTGACCTTGAACTCGTTCTCCTCGCTCGTACTCACAGGTACCGGTACTCCGCCTGCCATGATGATGCAGGGCTTATAGGATACGTAGCTCGGCTCGACCACGAGGATCTCGTCGCCCGGATCGGCAATTGCCCTGATGGCCAGGTCTATGCCTTCGCTTACGCCCGTCGTAACCAGGATCTGGCTTTTTGGATCGTAATCCACTCCTGCGCCCTCGACCGTATAATCGGCTATAAGCTCTCTCAACTCAAGCAAGCCCCAGTTAGAGGTGTACGTCGTCTTGCCCTTTTCCACTCCGTATATGGATGCTTCCCTTATCCGCCACGGAGTAATGAAATCGGGCTCGCCGACGCCTAAAGAAATAACGTCCTTGACGCTGGAGGCTATGTCGAAAAATTTCCTAATGCCGGAAGGCGGAAGGTCTATGACTTTTTTAGCGATCTTCATGGATGGACGACCAGCCTTGTGTCCTCTTCCTTCTCGAACATGATCTCGCCCTCGGTCTTGTAGCTGCGCAGCATAAAGTGCGTTGCCGTGTGCGTTACCTGGCTCAGCGGCGCTATCTTCTCCGCCACGAAGAATGCCACATCCTTCATAGTCTTACCCTTGATGACCAGGTGCAGGTCGTGGTCGCCCGAGACCAGCATGCAAGTAACGACTTCGGGGAATTTTGAGATACGCTCTGCCACTGCATCGTAGCCCACGTTGCGCTCAGGGTTGAGCTGCACTTCGATAATTGCGTAGACCGAGTCGTCGCCGTACTTTTCCCAGTCGATGACCGTCTTGTACCTTTTTATGATATCGCGTGCTTCCATTTCCTTGATAAAGCGCTCTATGTCTTTCTCGCTAAGGCCTGTCTGCTCCGCGATCTCACGGGGAGTAAGCTTCGAGTCTTTCTCCATGAGCTCCAGTACTTCCCTCATCGACCCGTCGGTCGATTTTACCTTACCTTTTGACGTGACCATAGACATAACCCCGTTTTCGGACAAACTTGTTTGGCATATACCTTTAAAAGCTTAACGTTTTCGAATTAAAAACCACTACTAAATCCGCAGGGGAAATATTTACCCTGCGGCAAATTACAGAAAATCCGCCTGTATCGTTTTTTGGTTATGGGGGCGTTAATTTATAATGAAGATCACAAATATCGATGTTAAACTGACGCTTAAAGCTTCAGCCTTTCTACGGCCAGCTTGATGTCGTCCGCCTTAATGGTCTTGCGGCCGGCGTGGATACAAAGCTTGCTCGCCTCGGTGCCGACCTTGAGCACGTAATCTTCCGTGTATTTCACCATCTCATCAACGGCCTCTGCCGAGATCCTGTCTCCGCCCGCCTGGCTTAATAGCCTTGCAATAGGTGCTTTAGATATTTCAGACATATTGAAATCCTTCTAATCCATAAGTTTACTCTACTATACATTATAAAAGTTTTCATTTTTTTTAAAAAAAGGGCATAAAGTGGCTTTAAAATGAATTATTTGTATTATATGGGCTTTCGGATTTTGGGCACCCGACCTCAATGAACGGCTTTGACATGCCGCACATGCCCACGCGCTTTCCTACCAGGCTTACGCCCAAAAAGCAGTACGGGCATTCGGCGTTGGCACATTCCCTTGGATTCATACGTTTTCCCTCAAGCTACTGGATGGGCCGATACCATTTAAAGCGATGTAGCGTGCGCAGAGAAAGTAATCTGTCGGACTTAGTAATAAAAGCCTTATCGTGCAGAAAAATTCGGCTCTGTCCTAATTCTTCTGTAATTTCTAATTGGGGTTTATCTTGTTTCTGGTTGTGTGACAGGTTATCGGAGTCAGTTTTTTCACCACAGAGAATAATAGTTCCGTGCTTATACTTTAATCGTAAATAATTATGCGACTCACGTACGCCCTTCGGTTTCATAACACGAAGACATGAAATTCCTTTTTAGATTTACTAACACTAAAACAGTAAGACCACCATGGCACAGCTAAAACATGAACGCGTGAAAACCCCATTAAATGAATTAAGCCGCCAAAACACGGTTAATAAGACACTAACGAACGACGTAAGGCACGAAGTGCCACCAAATCAAGACAAAAAGGAACGCTATACCAGCTACCATTTTATTGGCTCATCGATCGTATTCGCATATTGATCCAATTTTTATCAGTCGACGCTCGTTATCATAGCCGTACTCTAGTTGTCTTGGTTTTGTGGTACTTCGTGATTTACGTCGTTCGTTAGTGTCTTAATAGCCGTGAACCTGGTGGCTTAATTCGATTAATGGAGTCTTCATGGTTTCATGAATTGACTGTGCTATGGTGTTTTTCAAGTTTTAGTGTTAGTAATCTAAAAAAGAATTTCATGTCTTCGTGTTGTGAAACCGAACAATCCAGCGAAAAACGCAAGCAAGAATAAACGATTACTACATAAACACGGAACTACTGAATTTACTTGTTTATTAACTGCATGATATTATACTTAGTAATGACGCCGACCACTTTGCCCAGCTCCATCACGAGCACGGCGTGGTTGGTCTCCAGCAGCGCCGATATGGTCCCCATGTCGGTTCCCGGGGCAACGGCAGGGAACGAATCTTCCATTAATTCCCGAATGCGAGTATTGCTGATGCGGTTAATATTCCTGCTCCCCATGGCCTGTACCAGCGCGCTCTCGGATATGCTCCCTATGGGCACTCCGTTCTCCAGCACCGGTATTTGAGAAAAGCCGTATTTCTCCATCAGCTTGACCGCCTGCTCTACGGCCTCGTCGGGGGATAGCGATATGATGGGCGAGGTCATGAGATTTTTTGCCACGATCCTGGACTTCTCCATATCATCTAAAGCGTTGATGATGCTCCTAATGGTAGACAGCCTGGGGTCCACGTCGCCCGACTCTATCCTGGCTATCAGCGGCTGGCTCACGTGCGCCTTCTCCGCTAATTCACTCTGGGTCAGGCCGAGCTTTACGCGTTTTTTCTTAATGTTCTCAGGCGTAGGGAGTTCCATCAATAGCTTAACTAATAGCTTCAATATTTATAATTTATGCATGCCATGCATAATCCTGGGCGATTGATGACCAAGCCGTTATACGCCTATTTTTCATTATATAAATAGAAATATATTTATAATTTGCCTGTTAAACTATATATTTGGCATCGGTTGTAGTATTTGCAATTAATATGCTCGCAATTGGTGCCTTAAGGGTTTGAGCGTGCCTGATATGACAGTATCTTTAAAAAACAATAGAGGCGGATTTTTATTTACGCTCTTAGCCGTCATTGCCGTGCTAATATTTTTAAGCGCCATAGCGCCCAGGTCTTTCGCCCAGATAGCGACCATGTCGCCCACCTCTTTATCCGACGATAGCGATGCAAACCGCTCCATATACATAGAGGGATACATCACGGGCGGCCTGGATAACGGCCATTCCGACCTGGCACCCGTTCCCGGCGCTTCTATTTATTTCATCAAGGACCAGCAGATCGTGAACCAGAGCACCTCTAACGCCGTCGGGTTTTATAGCGTTACCATTACGCCGGGCGAATACTCAGTCGTTACGGTGGCCCAGGGTATGCAGACGCTCATGACCGAGGAAACGTTCAAGGGTACAAAGACTTTGGACAGGCAGCTAAAGGCAGTGCCCTATAACGGCCTGGTGCCATACGCCGTCAACCCGGTCGTCGAGACTAGCCCGGGACGGCCGGTGTCCGTTACCATCGCGGTGGAGAACAGCCAGCTGGGAGACCAGTATCTGACGTTCACCGAGCAAACGCCGAACGCCGACTGGGCCGCATGGCCCTCCGACGGCGCGGGCAATGGCGACATGCTCGGCATACGGGCAGGCGATAAAGGCGAGGTCAGCTTCATGTTCCAGTATAACGGGAATCAGACGCGGCGCTGCCGTAATGTACGTACTTGTCTCCGGCGGGCCTTTCTACGCCAAGATCCCCGTCGTTATCATAGTCAAGGACATGCCGTACGAATCACTGGACCTGTATTCTAACCAGCCTCAGCGTACCATCAAGGCAGGGACAATGGTCAATTTCACCATTAACGTGAACAACAAGTACGCCGTGGATAAGCCATTGACATTTGACATACAAAAGCCCGATGGCTGGGGCGCGAGTACCGGCAAGGGAACGCTGTTTTACGCTGCCGACGGCCAGCAGGCCAGCTCAGATTTCTGGGTGTATGCCCCTAAAAACACCACGCCGGATTCTACATGGTGAACCTGACGTTGCATGGCCAGGACGTATCATCGAACGTGCTGCATTTGCAGATACAGGTAGAGGGCACGTCCGCCTACGATGCGCTCATCCGTGGCTATAAAGTGTCAGGCGACGGCTATCCGGCCGTCAATCTTTCCGAAGGAGATACCTTCGACCTCCCGGTCCGCATATATAACAACGGCGAATTCCCGCTGGAGATAATGGCGTCTGCCGAAGTGGGCGATAACTGGGCCTACTACCTGAACGACGCGCCATGGGATACGATATCCATAGATCCCAATGACGTCGGCGAATTCACCGTCAGGGCGAGAGTGCCAAACGGCACTGTGGGCAATTATACGGCAAAAATTTACCTCGAGGGCAAAGACCAGGCTGGGTATGATCCAAAAATACACGCTAATGGCTGAGTTACACGTGCTGCCACGTACCCAGCCCTCCTCCGTCGATAGTAACATGCTCGGCGGATTATTACTTGCCGGAGGTACCGCCGGCGTCATCATGTTCTCGCTTGTCCTTACGGGTAAAAAGCGCCGACGCTACTAAAAGATCACTCAAATTTTTGGACATTTATGGGGTCTATGGCCGCATCGATGACGAGGTCGAACGGCACTTTACCGTACCAGCCCGCCTTTTCGAACATGCTCATGAAGCAAACGCCCATGACCTTTGCGCCCGGCTTTTTTATTCTTGCTATCGCTTCGTTCGAGCCTTCTATACCGATCGTACAGGCCGGCATGGACAGCCCGCCCAATAGCACAATAATGTCAGCGTTACCGGGATCTGCGGCGCCGCCTACCTGCATGCCGAGGCCCTCGACCTCCCAGATGAACCGGGTATCTTCGACGATGCCGTCCGGGACGAACATCATTCCTCGACGCTGCTCGTGCCTGATGGTGTAGGCGAACAGCTCGATGAAAGGCAGGCATGTGCCCGAACAGCCTATGAACACGACCTTGCCCGCCGGATGAAGACCCAGCGATATGATCGAAGACTTAAATATTTTTAACAGGCTCGAAAGCCCTTTTGACGTCTCTATAACAGCATAAGCCATAGCTACTCCAGTCTCTTTAGCTCTTTTATGTTCATCACCGCGGACAGCGGCACTATACGGGTCTTGATGCCCATCTCGGCGATGGCGGCGAACGGATTAATGCCCGAATAGCTAGCGATGCCGCACATGCCCAGCGCGACGGGCACTCCCAGCAGCGGCCTTTCTTTTTCGCATCCCGAAAAAATTCCGCACACTTCGGCATTCCTCAGGTCGCCGATGATCTTGAGCGCTTTTTCTCTGGCGCTCATGGGTATCTCCCTGACGTTGGCCAGCGCGTTGCCCGAGCCGTTTTCAAGTATGCTCAGCATTGAGGTCATCTTTCTCGAGACGAAGACGTTCATCGGGTTAATGGACGTCCCGTTATAATCAATAATATCCGTGAACCGTTCCGCTTTGTTATTTTTAACGCGGATGATGCCGCCGTATCTCAGGTTGACCGGTATGCCGTTCTTCAGCAGGACGCCGTCGATGGTGATGCTGAGACGGTCGCGAACGCCATCTGGCCCTCGGGCACGTCGTTCTCCAGGATCTCCTGGCCCTCGTCGACAAGCTTGATGCGAGGCCCGATGGAGTATCCGGCGTCTACCACGCGCTTGAGCATCTTCAGGGCAGGATCGCAGTCGCCTTTATTAATGTAACAGATATTAACAACTGCATCGCCCGTATCAGTCAGCGGGTCGAAGGTAGTCCGGAACTCGTAGTCCTCTATCCGTGTAGAGACAAAGCCCATCCGGTCGCTGACCAGGGCATGCTTTAGCTCTTCTTCGCCTACGGCGGTGATGACTCTTCCCAGATAGCCGTGCTTCCTGGTGAATCCCGTCTCGTCCAGCATCCTGAGATGATAGCGGGTGGCACGCTCTCCCAGGTTGTATCCCCTGCGGTTCAGCTCTTCCGCTATCTTACGGGCGCCGACCTCTCCGTTAGATTCGCTAAGGATCCTTAGTATCTCGATAAGCTTGCGTTGAGTCTCTGCATCCGGCATTTTTTCTTCCTTTTATGAAATAAGAAGAAGCTACCCTGTTTTATAATTTACCATACCCCGACCATTAAATATAAGACATATTAGCCTGTCAATGGCTACAATCTTTATAGACCGGGCCACAACCGGCCCATTTAAAAAAAGGAGGAAAAAACATGGGTTTATTCGATAAGGTATTCGGCGGTAGCCAGCCCGCTAAGCTGACTGCACAGGAATCGTTCATAGGCGTCGCGCTGACCGCAGTGGCGGCTGACGGCGTGATCACACCGGAAGAGGCCCAGGGCCTATTTACAGCCCTTTACCGCATGAAAATGTTTAAAGGCACGAGCGACAGCCAGACGAAGGCCATGTTCGACCGCGTCCTGAACACCATGAAGAAGCAGGGAGCCGGCGCGCTGATAGCGGCGGCGAAGGAAACCCTCGACCCGGAGCAGAAGGAGACCGCGTTCGCGATGGCGGCGGACCTCATGCTGGCGGACGGCGTCGTCGATGACGAGGAGAAAAAGCTTCTGGACGACCTGCAGAAAGCCCTGGAAATAAAGGACGACCTTGCGCTGAAGATCGCCGAGGTCATGGTCATCAAGAATAGGGGATAAAAACAAAATAATATTCCGGGCTTTCGGAATTATCTTTTTTAGTATTTATTGTGTGCTTACCGGCTCTTTAGGAGCCTTGGCAGCGATCTTTCCGGCCTCTGGCTTTTTATTGGCCAGCATCGCCTGCATGAATCCCAGGAATGGCGGCGACGGCCGCTCCGGCCTTGATTTGAACTCGGGGTGGAACTGCGTGCCGATGAAGAAGCGGTGCGACGGCAGCTCTAATATTTCCATACGGTTATCGTTCTTGGCCGAGAACACCATGCCTTTACTCTCTATTTCGTCGATCAGGTCGGGATTGACCTCGTACCTGTGCCTGTGGCGCTCGGAGATCTTTGTGGTACCATACAGCCTGTGAGCCAGCGTATTGTCCTTGATCCAGGACTTGTGCTCGCCCAGCCTCATGGTGCCGCCCATGTTCTTGATGTCCTTCTGCTCGGGCAAAATATCGATCACGTGGGTGCCCGTCCCGCTGAACTCGCTGCTGGTTGCGTCCTTATAGCCTACCACATTGCGGGTGAACTCGATCGTTGCCAGCTGGAACCCAAGACAAAGGCCCAGGTAAGGGATATTATGCTCGCGGGCATACTTGATACCCTTGATATTGCCTTCGATGCCGCGGGTGCCGAAGCCGCCCGGGACTAAAATGCCGTCAGCGTCGGATAAATAGGGCGCGATGTCGTCCGTCTTTTCCAGGTCCTCGGACTCGACCCATTTTATCTTTACCTTTGCTCCGGTGGCGATCCCGGCATGCTTGAGCGCTTCCTTGACGCTCAGGTATACGTCTTCTATGCCGTATTTACTGATGATGGCGACGGTCACGGTCTTATCGGCCGATTCCAGCCTGCGGACCATCTCATTCCATGAATGTGAATCTTCCAGTGGCGCAAGCTTCATGTGCTTCATGAGCACTTCGGCCATGCCCTCATGCTCAAGCTGGATAGGTACTTTGTAAATGTCGTCGGAATCGTGGGCGCTGATGACTGCCTCCTCGGGCACGTCGGTGAACAGCGCGATCTTTTGTTTTGTCGACTTGTGAAGTGCTTTTTTACATCTTGCGACAATGATGTCCGGCTGTAATCCCAGCTCACGTAATTCTTTTACCGAGTGCTGGGTCGGCTTTGTTTTTTGCTCGTCCATCGTATCGATGGGCACCAGCGTCACGTGTATTAAAGTGAAATCCTCATCCTCTTCCTCGGCCCGCATCTGTCTGACGGCCTCCAGGAAGGGCATGCTCTCGATGTCGCCCACTGTGCCGCCAACTTCTACGAGGCAGATGTCGGCGCCGCTTTTTTTAGCTACGTGGCGAATGCGCTCCTTGATCTCATTGGTGATGTGAGGGATGATCTGAACTGTCTTGCCGAGATAGTCGCCCCTGCGTTCCTTCTCGATGACTGTCTTGTAAATTTTTCCGGTGGTGATGTTGTGCTCCGCGGTCAGGTTGATGTCCATGAACCGCTCGTAGTTGCCCAGGTCAAGGTCGGCCTCGCCGCCGTCCTTGAGCACGTAGACTTCGCCGTGCTGGAAGGGACTCATGGTACCGGCGTCGATGTTGATGTAAGGATCGATCTTGATGGCAGTGACTTTATAGCCCTTATTCTTCAAGATCCTGCCTGTTGAGGCAGCAGTTATGCCCTTTCCCAGGCCACTCATTACACCGCCGGTCACGATCACATATTTCACTTGATATCACCACTGATTTTAATGAAAATGATTCGTCTGCATTTGGCTTAAACTTAATGATATACTTATCGGGTTTTTATAAATTTGCTTTTTGCGCCCGGCAGCTTTTCCTTGATCGCGCCTATGATCTTTTTATGTACTTCCTCTATGGGCGCGCCGGCGTCGATGATGACGGCATTCGGCTGTTTGCCGATGTGCAGGAAAATATCCCTGACCTTTTTCAGATACGCCTCGTTCTCAAAGTGATGGACGACGTTCTTGCGAGTTTTTACACGGGCCATGCTTTTTCCAGGATCGATGTCCAGCACTATAACGAGATCGGGCACGGGAGAAAATTTTTCGTTTTGTTCCTTAATTGTTTGAACGTCCAGGCCCCTCGCTCCCTGGTAAGCCATGTTGGACTGGTAGTATCTATCCATGATGGCCACTTTACCTGCATCGAGGGCCGGCTTGATGTTTTTTCGGACGTCCTCTTCCCTGTCCAGCATGAACAGCCTGAGCTCCTTTTCCGGGTCCATCGTGCCCGCGGCGGCCAGGCCGGCGATCTCTTTGCCATAAGCGCCCTGTGTCGGCTCTTTCAGTATAACGGCGTTACGGCCCTGGCGCTCGAACCAATCCCTGAGTAATTGCACCTGCGTTGTCTTGCCGGTGCCGTCAATGCCTTCCAAGCTGATCAATAGGCCCTTCCCGCTGATCCCGTCACCATTAGCTCCAAAAACTATAAAGTCATGCTATGAAAACTTTATTGCAATATAATGAAAATATTTATTATCGATTCGTGCATATTCTTGACCGTATGCCCCCGTCCGTCCTCCTCAAAGCGCTAGGCTTATTCACTGCCATGAGCATAGCCGGCATTGCCTTGTTTCAAGGGACGATGCCTCCGCAGGGCGATCTTTATCCCGAGACGATCAAGCTATTGGCCGGCGTGATGATGGTCGTCGGCTCCCTGTCGCTTTCTTTCGCCATTGGTAGTACATTCCTGCATACGGGCGGAAGGACAGCGTTCAAGGCTTTATACTGGGCATCGCTCTCCTCGGCGGGCGCCGGCATTGCCGAAGCGGTTTCGGGCCTGGCCGCCGTTAACGTCCCGCTTTCGTTATTTCTGGCGTCGCTGGCATACGCCGGGGCAGGCGCCCTTGTACTGCATTTTAGCGCGGGAGGGGCCTGAATGGACCTGCCGATCATTGCCTCCGTCGTCGCAGCACTGGTCTGTTGTCTCGTCTACAGGGAGGCTTACGGGCGCTTACGCTCGGGGCTTTTTCTTCTACCTGCCCGCTGCGTTCTTATCGCTGACATGCGCCTGCGCTCTGTTGTACATGTCCGATTCGCCCCCTGCGGAAGCTGCCGGGGATATAGGCCTGGCATCGTTCGGCATTTTATTGGCGGCTGCATCGGCCCGACTCACAGGATCATTCAAGCTGGCGGGCGAGCGGGATGATTAAAGAGCTGATCGATACGGTCCGGGGCCGGGAAGGTTACGCTGGCGTGGCGATCTACAGGGGCGATACGCTGTTATTCTGTGAAAGCCTCGAGCTTTCATTTGCAGAAAAAATAAAAATTCTCTTTGCCGAGAACGAAGCGGTATACCACTCAAAGGTCACGGCCGTTATGATCCGGGGCTTCACCATTACCGCCTCAATGATTGACGACCTGCTGGTCATTTCAAGGCTTGAAGGCCGGTTCATGCCGGCGCCGGTAGTGACGCAGGAAGAGCCCGAGTACGACGTAAAAGGCCCCGAAGTCCGCCTTATTACCAGAGAAGAGGCAAGAAAAGAGGCGGAAATAATGCTAAAACATCTGATAAAAACAAGCTAATTTTTATATTTCTTGAAAATTCAAAAAACTTAAATAGTTAGCGTGAGTCATTACGCTTAATGACCAAGTCTTACTCGGACATCATAAAGGAGAGGGA
Source organism: uncultured Methanocellaceae archaeon (assembly GCA_963780625.1). Lineage (GTDB taxonomy): Archaea > Halobacteriota > Methanocellia > Methanocellales > Methanocellaceae > Methanocella. The sequence continues at coordinate 635,288 of CAWACH010000002.1, forward strand.
GGCCATATTAGGCACGTTCGAGGCGCTGTTCAAGGCCAGAGGCCTGGGGGCGCTGCACGGGCGAGTCTTCGGGGCGATACTGCTCGCGGTGGACCCTATGACCCAGGACGAGATAAGCGAGTTCACAGGATACTCGGTGCCCGCGGTCAGCTCCGCCATCGACGAGCTGGTCAGGGTGGGACTGGTGCTGAAGCAGAAGCGCCAGGACAGCCGTAAAAATTACTATGCGAGCCGGGCAAACCTCGATGAGATCATGCGGATGATGCTCAAGACCATCCATGACGACTACGTGTTGATCGTATTAGGCCAGCTTCGATGGAGCAAGGGCGGGTCGGCGGGCTCAAGTGACCCGCAGGTAAGCGAACATGTGGAGTTCATCGAGAATTACGAGGCAAAGCTGAACGAATTAGAATCATATTTAAAAAGGCTATTAGACGTACCACTGGAGGAGAAAAAGTGATCACGGTAAACAGGTATAGATGCGGGTACTGCGGCGCCTGCGTCAGCGTCTGTCCGAAGGATGCCCTCGACCTGGTCGAGACGTACATCGAGGTCGACGATAAATGTTCTAACTGCGGCATATGCACTAAGATATGCCCAATGGGAGCGCTGGAGCTGGTCGAGGATGAAGAGTGAATACGACGTTATCGTAGTGGGCGCGGGGCCCGCCGGCTCTCTTACCGCCAGGACCGCCGCCGAGCACGGCCTCGACGTACTATTAATAGAGAAGCGCCAGGAGATCGGCGACCCCGTGCGCTGCGCCGAGGGTACCGGCAAGGAAGGCCTTATGGAGTTCATGGAACCGGACCCCAGGTGGATCTGCGCAGAGGTCACCGGAGCCCGGATATTTGCCCCTAACGGCATGTGTATCGAGCTTTCCGAAAAGCTGGCAGGCAAAGACGTCGGCTACGTGCTGGAGCGAAAAATTTTCGACCGGGCAGTGGCTAAGACAGCCGCTAAGGCGGGCGCAGAAGTCCAGGTCAAGACGCAGGCGACCTCGTTACTAAAGGAGAACGGTGTCGTATGCGGAATAACCGGAAAATTCAGGGGCGACGACTTTGAGGCCAGGGCAAAAGTAGTGGTCGGAGCGGACGGCATCGAGTCCAAGGTCGGCAAATGGGCCGGTATCAACACCACGCTCAAGCCGAAGGACATAGAGACCTGTGCACAATTCCTGGTCACAGGCATCGACATCGCTCCCCACAGCTGTGACTTTTACATGGGCAACGAAAGAGCCCCCGGTGGCTATGTATGGGTATTCCCCAAGGGCAACCGCGAGGCTAATGTCGGCTTAGGCATTCTCGGAAGCCGATTTACCGGAAAGCACCCGATCGAATACCTGCACGAGTTCATGGCCTGGAAATTCCCCGAAGGCAAGATCATCGAGACCGTGGTTGGCGCAGTGCCGGCCAGCGGCATGCTCAAGCAGCTATCTACCGGCGGACTGGTGCTGGTGGGTGATGCGGGCAGGGTGTCCGACCCCATCACCGGCGGCGGCATCTACAACGGCATGGTCAGCGGCCGCATAGCGGGCAACGTCATCGCCGATGCGATCAAGTCGAACGACGTCTCCGCTAAGAAGCTACAAAAGTACGATAAGGATGTCCGGGACGCTGCTGGGCAAGTTGCTGGACAGGAACTATAAAGCGAAGGAGTTCGTCGTGAAGGCGAACGACAGCCTGATGAACACTGTCGCAAAGTCCCTCAACCACGTAGACCTGGATGACATGTCGGTTCCCCGCCTGTTGAGAGAGATCATCACCAGGAACCCGGGACTATTCGTGGAATTGGCAGGCCTCTTCTGAGGCTGCCTTTTAATAAAAAACTATTTTTTCTTCTTTTTCTGCAGGTTATATTCCCTTACTACCAGCACGATAAGTACAACAGCTATGACGATAAGCACTGCAATGGCCGCCACATATATGAAATTCGAGGGGTCTGAAGCCGCAGAAAGAATGCCCGGCATTCCACCGCGATAAGCTACTCCGCCGCCTCCGCCACCGGTACCGATCTTTATTTGTAGCAATATTTCATCTCCAAAGACGTATATCGTACAACTACCGGCGTTCGAGATATACTTTTTCGCCTATAGAAAAAAGTCCAACTATTCAAATTTTTTTAAGCATTATGGCCATGACGCCCGGCTTAGCCGCCTTCCCCGGCCCGATACCGAAGGCACCCATGTCCATAGATGGATCGCTAAACATCTCGTTATTGACCCGGTCTTTGATCTCGTCGAATATCCTCTTGTATGCGACGCAATGGGGGTCGACACCCTTTATTTTACCGTCAGTAGGTGCGATCGCATTGTACGGGCATCCGCCTCTACAATACCTGATGTGAGCGCATTTGTTACATTTCTTATCTACATATTCCTTATATTTCTGCATCAGCTTCCCGGGGCCCGAATTAGCAAGGTCATCCAGGGTCGGTCGGTCGTAGACGTTGCCCATGACGTATTTAGGCATGCCGACGAAGCGATAGCAGGGATATATGCTCCCATCGGGCCCGATGGCAAAAGTATCGCCCATGCAATCGACATACGTGCATACGTTGCCTCTGCGGGTAAAGACGCCCTTACACAGGTTATCGATGTTCAATACCTCGATATTACCCCAGTTCTCCAGGTATTTATCCAGCAGGTAAACGAGCAGCTCACCGTACTCTTCCGGATCCAGAGCCCATTTCTCGGGCTCGCCGCTGCGCAATGACGGCAGCGCCGGATGTAATTTTAGCATCAGGCCGTTATCCAGGAAATAATTAAAGATCTCTTCTTTATGCTTGACGGACTCCGAGGTGAACGTACAGATAAATTTCACATCGAGGCCGTTGTCGAGGGCGATCTTATAGCCCTTCATGGTCTTATCATAGTAGCCTTTTGACCTCTGATGGTCGTTGAGCTTCTTCGGGCCGTCGAGGCTGGAGCCTATCGGTATATTATACTCGGCTAAAATTTTTGCTATCTCAGGCGTCATCAGCCACAGGTTAGTCTGCACGGCAAAAGCTATATTTCGGCCGCTCATGCCTTTTGCCAGTATCGGCAAAGCCTTTTTGTAGAATCCCGCGCCCGCCAGCAGCGGCTCTCCGCCATGAAAAGTAAATGTTACTGCATCGTCCCGGAATTCTTTGAGCCATGCGACCACTTCCTTAACGGTCTCAATGCTCATGACCGGTGACCCTACCTCGGAACTCCAGCAATAGCTGCATTTAGAAGGACAGCCTAAGGTCGGGATAAGCATCACGTGAAAAGGCACAGTCAGAACGCCCCTGATGTTTTCTTAACGATTACGGTATGCCCCGGCTAATAAATAAGTTTTCGCTATGTCGAAAAGGCTCACAATAAATAGGGGTTCGGGCGCACTTCCTTTAACGTTCCTCTCAGGTAACTTTCAAAGGCGTCCTTCGCAGTGCCTTCGGCGCCGCTGAACATCCTGACACCGCGGTCCTGCAGTATCCTCATCATGCACGACCCTATGCGGCCGGCCAGCACGACCTCGACATTGTTGTCCGCTAGAGTGCTCGCAGCTTTCTTTTCATCCTTATCCTCGTTGCAATGCAGAACGTCGACGGATGAAATAATGCCGTTATCGGCATCGAGGATGACGAAATACTCGCTCATGGCGAAATGGTCGTTTACCCTGGATGTAAGCCCTTCCGATGAGTCGATCGGTATCGCGAGCCTGGTCATGTGATAATATATTCTCCTTGAAAAGGTTTAATATTAATCGTGGGCAATCATAAATGCCACATCCCTCACAGATGAATAATTTGGTATATTAGGGATTAATTACTGCATTTCATGCTTAATCTCGAAAATGTACACATTTTTATCACAAACTTTATTATCACTAAAAACGAAAAATCATTTCATGAAATTAAATGACATAGTCGCATCAATGTCGGGGTACTTATCAGAGCAGACTATCGTTGACTTTATTATGTATAGTAAATCGTTTGACGACACCCGCTACTCAGTTTTAAAGACCAAAGCCGTCGATAAGGTCTCCATCGCGTTGCTTGCGGCTGCGAAAAACAGCGAGCTATTCTACGACGTCGTCCAGTGGGGAGAGGACACCGGCGTGGCCTCCAAGGCTACATTCTCACGCAGGAAAGATTTTCTTGTGAATTTGAGCGTTTTATTCGAGGAAAGCGTAAAAACGCCATTCGGAAGGCCCAAGATCAGGCTTAAGCTGAACGATACAAAGCTCAAAGAGTGCTTCGGCATACCCGCATAGGCGAATAACAACGCTTATTGGCTATGTCCTGCGCCTAAATTTCATTGGCACAATATTTTTTATTTCTGTAACTTTGGCGAAAAGCGCTCTTTGACCGCTGTCGGAGAACCGCCCCCGTCGACGTTTACGCCGCCTTTGGTCGCGCTGAGCGTCATTCCGTCCATCGCCCCTTTGCCGCACAACACGTCTTGCTCGGGATGAGTGCCGGGCAGTATGCATCCGCTCAGCCTGATCGATTCGCCAACCGAAACAACAATTGTAATGCGGCGCGTGGCAGGATGTGCCTTATTTAGTACCACCAGCGGGATCTCTCCCTCCCTGACGAGGTACAGCATGCTGCGGACCATGTTTTTCCCTCGCGCTCCGCCGACGAAGCATGAGACTGCGATCAGGTCGTCCGCATCTAAAAATCGTACCAGTTCCTCTTCTTCGGTTTCAATGAAAACCTTTTTTACCTTATGGGCTTTGGCGATTCCCACGGTATTATCATCGTCGCATAAAAATAAGATCTCATCGGGATCCAGCGTGAACCCCGGGCTCACTCTATCAGCTCGACGTCCTCTGAGCCGCAGGATGGGCACATGGGCTTTTTGCCGGCGCCTTTAAATTTATTATCGCATTCCTTACACTTGTAGCGCTTGAACTTGATCTCATTTATTTCAATATCTGCGGGCATGCCTCCGGTCGTACACATGGCTTCTTCACCTCTATTATAAATTAGATGTGCGAACCCTTAACGTTTTTGGATACGCGCTGGCGCACATCCTCATAAATATCGCCCATATAGGAGTCCATTGACACGGTAAGCGGCCCGAAGTCCTCTACCTCCAGTATCCACACCGCCTCGGCCATGCCCAGGTCTTCCCATTCAACTCTTTCTACCTTCTTGACCATTCTTGCCCCCAGCACTGCAGTGCCGCCCGTCATGGACAGGTATACTGCACCGTTGTCATGCAGCGCCTTCAGCACGTTCGTGTCCATGCCTCCTTTACCCACAATGGCCGCGATACCGTGCTTAATAACAGGAGGCTCCAGGTCGTTCATCCGAGAACTCGTGGTCGGCCCGATTGCCACGATCTTCCACTCGCCTTCTTTTTTTTGCACGATAGGCGCGCCGTGAAAAATGATCGAGCCTTCCAGCTTGAACGGGAGATCTTTTTGATCCTTAAAATATTCGGCCATGCGCATGTGCGCCTTATCCCGGGCCGTTATAAAAACGCCGCTAATAAAAACAACGTCGCCTGTGCGGAGCGTTTCGACGGTCTTTCGGTCCAGAGGGGTCTTTAATCGATATTCCATTTACTCGCCCCCGAGCTCGATACTGCCATCTCTGTAGATACGTGCCCTGGCCCGGCGGGCCGCATAGCACTGAAAATTCACCCCGACCGGCAGGCTTGCCGTATGGCAGTCGGCGTATTCGATGTGCACCGCAAGCGCAGTGGTATCCCCGCCCAGCCCCATCGGCCCTATGCCGGTATGATTAATTGCGTACATCAGCTCCATTTCCAGCCTGGCCACGGCAACGTCCGGATTGCGGGCCCCTACTTTTCTGAGGACAGCCTTTTTCGCCAGGACCATACATTCGTCCGAGGTGCCGCCGACGCCCACGCCGACGATGACAGGCGGACATGGCTTCCCTCCGGCTTTTACGACGGTGTCCAGCACGAACCGCTTAATGCCATCAACGCCCTGAGACGGGTTTAGCATCGCCAGCGCGCTCATGTTCTCGGCGCCGCCCCCTTTGGGCATGACCGTAATGTCGATGTGATCCGAACTCTCGTAGGAGTAGGAGATGTACGGCATTCCTTTTCCGGTATTGTCGCCGGTGTTCTTCCTATTAAAAGGATTTACCACGTTCTTCCTGAGCGGTATTTCTTCGGTGGCCCTGCGCACTCCCCTGGCGACGGCATCCTCGAAGCCCGGCATCACGAAGCCCATCTTCACAAAAAAGACCGGTACCCCGGTATCCTGGCACATCGGCAATACGCATGACCCGGCCTCTTTCACGTTCTCCACCATCAGGCCCAGCTCTCTTTTCGCCGTAGGGTCCCTTTCGATGACCGCCGATGCCTCCAGCGCGGCCATGACATCGCCCGGCAGCGTCGTCACCGCTCGCCGCAAAAGAGCTATAACGGCCTCCTCTATGAGCTTATCGTCCACCATCAAACGCCTCAACTAGGACTTACTCGCCTGACGATAAAAATGCTTTGGAGAGCTTTTTATCGAATAAGAAAAGATAAGCTATGCCGGCACTCATCGGCGGCCCGTCAAGGCCCCCCACACCGGACCTATAAAAATGTAGGCACAGGCAATGAAGATCTACATTGAGACTCACGGCTGCACGGCGAACCTCAGCGATTCCCAGGGCATACGTAATGCCGTATTAGCAGCGGGCGGCGTCATCACCGAGGATCCGGCCGAAGCCGATGCCGTCATCGTTAATACCTGCGCGGTTACGGAGTTCACCTCAAAAAGCATGGTCAGGGCGATACGAAAATACGGCAACAAAAAGGTCATCGTGGCGGGGTGTATGGCCGCAGCGCAGCCACAGATGCTCGATAATATAGGAAGCCATGTAGCGCTCGTAGATGCCCCGGGCTCCTTGCCCGTATTAAAATTATTAGGATTAAAACCGGCGGGCGGAGCGCCTCTGCTAAAGGGCAGGACAGCCGTGATATCCATTGCGGAAGGCTGTCAGGGCCATTGTTCTTACTGCATAGTGAGGCAAGTACGCGGCCCGCTAAGGAGCATACCCGCTGCCGATATCGTACACTCGGTGAGAACGGCGCTGGACATGGGCGCCCGGGAAATTTTTTTAACGGCCCAGGATACCGGCGCATACGGGCTGGACACTGGCACGAGGCTTCCTTCGCTGATGCGTGAAATTCTACAGGCCGAAGGCGACCATAGGATCAGGCTGGGCATGACGAACCCTTTCTCAATGGCCGATATTGTAAAAGAGATGGTCGAAGTATTCAACGACCCCCGCGTATACCGGTTCGCCCATATCCCGGTACAATCCGGCTCGGACAGGATACTAGAACTAATGAACAGGCCATATACCATCAGCCAGTATGGCGATGTGGTCCGACAGCTTCGGGAGGGCGTGCCGGATATCACCCTGTCGACGGATTATATCGTCGGGTTTCCCGGCGAAAGTGACGCGGACTTTGCCCTGACCATGGAAGACCTGCAGACCAACAAACCGCTGAAGGTCAACATTACCCGTTTCTCGTCCCGGCCGGGTACTCCTGCTGCGGCAATGGAAGACCTGCCGTTCCACATTAAAAAAGAACGCTCAAGAGCGTTAACTCGATCACATCATGATATTACTTCGGCTTACATGCGCCACTCTATCGGCCGGCGGCTTGACGTACTCGTGACCGATGAGGGGAAGCGCGGCACCATGGTGGCAAGGGACGATGCATATCATATGATCGTCATTCCTGGCGCTATGCCGGTCGGCGCCCGCTTGCAGGTTCATATATGCGGCGCGAGCACTACGTACATGGCCGGTGAATTAATTGAAATAAAAAATAATAAAAATTTACCGGGCAAATCTTTAATTTAATCTCATTTTAGCTAAAAATTTTCAGTTTAAATAAAAATTGTGTGGCTATTCCAGGTCATGGCTGATATTAACTAATAGAGAAACGATTATTTACCAATCGATTGGCAATTGATACTTAGATCACCTAATAAAATTAAATTATAGCTATTTATTATTTAATTTGTTTAATTCTAATTCCGTTTCATTGTCAGTTTAATTATTTGCTTTATTTAAACAAAACCGCCCGTGTCGGCATGATAATCTATAAATAGATTAAAAGCCTACATTTATCTTCCGAAAGTAAATATTTAAAATATAATTGTTTATATTTGAAGCTTACGATTTTAATATAACTTTTATTTACTATTATGAAATTAACCAATTATAAACTTGTAATAACAAATAATGCGTTTAACCAACCTATTTATTTTTATAATATAGAATTTTATACTAATAATTAAAAAATATTTCTTCTAAAAACATAAAGTTAATATGTCAGAAACACATTATACTACTTCGTCGAATGGTCTATCCAGGGCTATGGACGTATTACTTATATCATCAATACTCCGGCCTTAACCTTTTAAGATCGCCAAGGGAGGCGGTCATAATCGGCACCTCTTGAGTGCAGATTACGGTTCGTAACTGCATGAACAGCGACCATTCAGACCATTTATGAACAATCCCACGGGAGGAGGGAAAATGCCTAAGTTCAAAGACAAAATAGACCTATACGACGATAAGGGAAAACTTTTGGAAAAGGATGTACCCCTTGAGGCAATCAGCCCAGTCATCAACCCGGCGATCAGAAAGATCGTCAACTTAACTAAGAGATCTGTGGTTGTAAGCCTCGAAGGCATCGAATCTGCTCTTAAGACCGGCAAAGTCGGCGGCAAGGGCAGACAGGTTCTCGGCAGAAGCCTCGACCTGTCCATCGTCAAGGACGCTGACAAGATCGCTAAGTATGTAGCTGACACAGTACGTGTAAGCAAGGGCGACGACACCGCAGTAAAGGTTGTCGGCGGTAAGAACCTGCTTGTACAGGTACCGAGCCAGAGAGTCGATGCAGGCGCAGAATTCGTAGCCAGCATCAGCTGTACTGCAAGCGCGGTCACAGAAGCTATCCTCGATATGTACAAGATCGACATGTTCGACGGCCCGTTCGTTAAGTCCGCAGTCTGGGGTATGTACCCACAGACGATGGACCTCGTCGGCGGCAACGTCAAGTCGATCCTCGAAATACCCCAGAAAGATGAGGGTATCGGATACGCGTTAAGGAACATCCTGACCAACAACTGTGTCGTCATCACCAAGAGAAACACCATGAACGCCGCAGCACTGTCCTCGATCTTCGAGCAGGCTGGCGTCTGTGAGATGGGCGACTCGGTCGGCCCATGGGAGAGATACCAGTTACTTGGCCTCGCATTCCAGGGCTTAAACGCGAACAACCTCGTATACAGCACCGTTAAGGAGAACGGCAAGAACGGTACCATCGGTACAGTTGTTGCTTCCATAGTCGGCAAGGCTGTAGATGACAAGGTTATTAAAGTCGAAAAGACACTTCCGTCTGGCTACAAGTTATACACCACTGACGACATTCCGATGTGGAATGCATACATTGCAGCAGGCGTAATGGCAGCTACGATGGTTAACTGCGGCGCATTAAGAGGCGCACAGGCCGTCTCAGCTACCCTGCTGTACTTCAACGACCTGGTCGAAAGAGAGACCGGGCTACCGGGTGTAGACTTCGGTAAGGTCCAGGGTACTGCCGTCGGATTCTCGTTCTTCAGCCACTCCATTTACGGTGGCGGCGGACCGGGTGTATTCAACGGTAACCACGTCGTGACCAGACACTCCAAGGGCTTCGCCATACCATGTGTAACGGCGGCTTGCTCGCTTGATGCGGGCACGCAGATGTTCAGCCCCGAAGCGACTTCAGGTCTCGTCGGCGTATTCAGTGAGGTTCCGGAATTAAGGGAGCCGCTCTCGTACGTCGCTAAGGCTGCCGCGGAGGTAAAGGGTAAAGTATAGATAAGGAGAATTGCGGAGTTTTGAAAAATGGTATCGCCGGAAACAGGGAAAAAGAGATTACTACAGATCGAAGTATTTCCCGAAAGATTACTCACTCTAGATACAGCACAGAAGCTGCTCAATGAATTAAACAAGATCAGCGGGATCCGCAGGATGGTCGTGTACGGCCCGGGTCTCCCCAAAGATAACCCCGAAGACCTTCTTCAGGGAAACTTTGTCACCAAACCGAGGTATCTCAACATACTGGGAGAACAGGTCGAGCTGACCGTTCAGGTAGGTCGCGTCTGGATCGAACTAGAGGACATCGGAGTAAAACAACAAATTCAAGAGGCTTGTGAAAAGGCGCTGTCGCCCCTGCGTTTTGAGATAAACGAAGGCATATTCCTCAGGACCCGTAAAACGGTCACGGACTATGCGCGCAAAGGCGGTAACGTCGATGACATAAACCTGGGACTTTTCGACCCCAAGTCAAGGCGCACGGCATCGTGTTGCGGACCCAAGGCCGGCAAGCATATGGATGAATAAAAAACGTGAGATGATATAAAATGCCAATCGACCGAGAGACACAGGTTGTGGATTGTAGAGATAGCATGGGGCTGGATAAGGGCGGAGGCCTCGCCCAGAGAGGCACACTGTCCGAAACGGGCAGGCCCGATGTCATAGCCATAGCCATGACTCCCGGAAAGCGGCACATTACAAAGCCCGTCTGCGAGATCACCCACGGCTTACGAAGAGAGGGCATACAGGTCAGCGTGCTCGTCCTATTTTCCGGAGGCGGCGTCCCGTCGGATTCTAAGGATGCGGCGATCGGCCGTGGCCCGAAGTTCGGAATGTCCGAAAAGGAGATCGAGCAGATAAACCGCCATAAGCTGGCATTGATACATCTGGGCAACATAAAGTCTCACGTACTATACAAGGCCAGGGACATACTACGGTTCGTCAGTATCCCGGCTATCATCGTATGTCAAGCCCCGGTTGACTTCGAGGACTTCGCCAAAATAGGCGTTAAGACCAGAGTGGTCAACCCTGAAGAAGATAAGATCGAGACCCTGGGAACAGTGGTCGAGATCGTGACCGGCATCACGAGAGGTCAGACTTGCGGAAGAGACAAGCTGAACGAGATCGTGAAAGATATCATTCGTATAAATCCGCAGAAGCTACCTTCATAAGGAGTGAAGAAAATGGCATACAAAGCACAATACTACCCCGGTAAAACTTCTGTGGCCCTGAACCGAAAGAAGTTCATGGACCCAACCTACAAGCTGGAGAAGCTCAGGAGCCTCTCCGATGACGACGTCGTCATTATGCTGGGACACCGCGCTCCGGGTTCCGCATACAAGACTATCCACCCCCCACTCAAAGAGGGCGGAGAGCCGGACGACCCGATCAGAAAGATCGTAGAGCCGACCCCCGGTGCAGCGGCAGGCGACAGGATCAGATACTGTCAGTTTACTGACTCAATGTTCTATGCGCCCTCCGTACCTTACCTGAGGTCATGGATGGCCGCGACCAGGTATAGGGGAGTAGACCCCGGTACCCTGTCGGGCAGACAGATCGTAGAAGCTCGTGAGAGAGACTGTGAAAAGATCACCAAAGACATGATGGAAACTGAAGTCTTTGACCCCGCAAGGTCCGGCCTGAGAGGCTGCACCGTGCACGGCCACTCTTTAAGGCTGAACGAGAACGGCATGATGTTCGACATGCTGCAGAGGGTTGTCCTGGACAAGAACGGCAACGTGTACGCCGTTAAGGACCAGGTCGGCGACCCGCTGGACAGAAAGGTGAACCTCGGCAAGCCGATGACTGACGCGGAACTCAAGAAGAGGACCACGATCTACTTCATTGGCGGCGTGCCCTTCAGGTCCGACGCAGAAGTAGTTGGCTGGGTACAGAGAATCCACAACGAGAGGACCAAGTGCGGCTACGCGCCGAAGTTGTAAGGAGAGGTGAGATAAATGTCAGTTAAAGAAACTCAGAAGCGATTCATAAAGGCGATGAAGAAGAAGTTCGCCAATGAAGACCCGGCCTCCCAGACGACGGTATACAAGTACGAAGGCTACACCCAGTCAAAGAGAAAGGTCGAGTTCAAGAAGGCAGGAGACGCAATTGCAAAGAAGAGAGGCATCTCCGCATACAACCCAATGGTCCACATGGGCGGTATCCCATTAGGACAGAGGCAGCTCACCCCCTACATGATCTCCGGAACCGATGTAGTCGTTGAGGGTGATGACCTTCACTTCGTAAACAACGCTGCAATGCAGCAATTCTGGGATGAAATAAGGAGGACAGTCATAGTCGGTCTAGACACCGCACATGCGACGCTGGAGAAGCGCCTTGGCAAGACAGTCACCCCTGAGACCATCAGCAACTACCTGGCAGTGCTCAACCACGCAATGCCCGGCGCTGCGGTCGTTCAGGAACACATGGTCGAGACTAACCCCGGCCTTGTCGATGACTGTTACGTAAAGGTATTCACCGGTGACGACGAGCTGGCTGACTCAATCGACAAGCAATACGTCCTGGATCTAAACAAGGCCTTCCCGAAGGACCAGGCAGCAGCACTCAAGAAGGCTGTTGGCAAGTCCCTGTGGCAGGCAGTACACATCCCGACGACGGTTGTCAGGACTTGTGATGGCGGAACGACTTCCAGATGGTCTGCAATGCAGATCGGAATGTCATTCATCGATGCGTACAAGATGTGCGCCGGTGAAGCAGCCGTCGCAGACCTGGCATTCGCCGCCAAGCACGCCTCGTTAATTGAAATGGCAGACATTCTGCCCGCAAGGCGTGCAAGAGGCCCCAACGAGCCCGGTGGATTAAGCTTCGGCTTCCTGGCAGACATAGTGCAGACGAACCGCAAGTACCCGGATGACCCCGTAAAGTCGTCACTCGAAGTAGTTGCTGCAGGCTGCATGCTGTACGACCAGATCTGGTTAGGCTCGTACATGTCCGGTGGTGTCGGCTTCACGCAGTATGCGACAGCCGCCTACACCGACGACATCCTCGATGACTTCATGTACTACGGTTACGACTACGCCAAGGGCAAGGGCAAGATCGGCGCGACCAAGCCCACCATGGACGTCGTGAACGATTTGTCGACTGAAGTCACCCTGTACGGTATCGAACAATACGAGAAGTACCCGACAACTCTCGAAGACCACTTCGGTGGCTCCCAGAGGGCAACTGTACTGTCGGCAGCAGCAGGATGCACCACCGCACTCGCGACTGGCAACTCCAACGCTGGCCTGTCCGGCTGGTACATGTCCATGTACCTGCACAAGGAAGCATGGGGCAGACTCGGATTCTTCGGATACGACCTGCAGGATCAATGCGGTGCGACCAACGTATTCTCGTGCCGCTCTGATGAGGGCGCGATCGATGAGTTAAGAGGCCCGAACTACCCGAACTACGCAATGAACGTCGGCCACCAGGGTGGCTACGCCGGTATCGCCGGTGCAGCTCACTTCGGCCGCGGCGATGCGTGGACGGCAAGCCCGCTCATCAAGATCTGCTTCGCGGACAAGAACTTAGCCTTCGACTTTACCGAGCCGAGGAAAGAGTTCGCCCGCGGCGCAATCCGCGAATTTATGCCCGCTGGCGAGAGAACTCTCGTCATACCGGCAAAGTAAATTTAAGGAGAATTGGGGTTCTTTTGGGAATCCCAATTTTTTATATTTTTTTATAACTTATTTCGGCTTGACAGTAGCCAACGGTATCGGCTTCGTGGCCAGGTATGGATTTGTTCCACCCGGTATCCCCGCCCCGCCGGCGGTTACATCCCGCTGCCCGCTATCCATGACATTATGCATACTGTTATTGATCTGCTGCGGCGGGGCTATCTTCCAGACTACCAGGCCCATCGATACACCGATCAACAGCGCGAATAAAACGAATAAGATCAGCATCTTCTCGAAGTCATCCAACCTCATCACCATTCTTCAGATGGTCGTATCGCTTTAAAGATTTAAGACACGGTAAACGCGGCGTATGTAACTGCTTTTATAGGCGCAGGGTTGACTATCGATATTGAATTTTGATTGATGGCAGCGTGCGCTGAATCAGGATAACTACTTATATAACATCGCATATGTGTAATTTGATGGTTAATAAAGTTAAGCGCAGAGTATCGTGCCTTCCTAAGGCTACATTTTTTAAGCCCAGGGAAGTCCCGCTATGCGATCTTGAGATCATAAACCTCTCAGTTGAAGAACTTGAGGCCATTCGACTTTGCGACCTCCTCCAGGTTGAGCAAAATGAAGCCGCTGACATGATGGGCATCTCGAGAAAGACTTTTTGGAACGACCTTCAGAAGGCCAGACAAAAAGTCGTAGATGCTCTCGTCAACGGCAAAGCCATCGAGATCACCGGTGGCGATTACGTGAACAGCGGCGAATGCAAGGTCGAATTTCTTTGCATTGACTGCAATAACATGTGGGAGTCTCCATGTAACAAGGCCAGGCCATGTGCATGTCCCGCGTGCTCATCAAAAAGCATCTACCGTAAAGGCGGCGACGGCAGAGGAAAAAGACTTACTGAGAATGGCTATCGCTGCCCGAAAAATGTTACTTTAAAGGAAGGATCTAAAAATGGAAGCGAATAGCATGACAAGAATAGCAATACCATCGATGAATGACAGCGGACTTACATCTGATATGTGTGCCCACTTTGGCTCATGTGAATATTTTACTATAATCGATATTTCAAACGGGAAGCCAAAAGAAGTAAGCGCATTAAGCAACGCTTCTCCCGACGGCGTACACAACTGTGCCGCTCCAGCCGAGTTACTTAAAAATAACAAGGTAGATGCAGTGATCGTCTCCGGCATCGGCGGAAGGCCGCTCGTATCGCTCACCACCAAGGGCATACGTGTCTTCGGCGGCGCTTTTGGCCTCGTTTCCGATGCACTTAATGACTATGCATCCGGGACCCTTGAAGAGCTATCGGACAAGGGCACATGCAATTGTTCACATCATTAAAGGGGTGTTGAGACGATGAGCGGCGCTACAAAAAGTTCAGCATGCGATACATGTGCCAGTAAATCGAGCACATGTAACCCCGAAAGTTGCGAAGTAAATACTAACACGGCGAAGAGCGAGCAGGAGCTCAAAATAAAGGGCAACATGGCCAGGATCAAGAACCGCATAGCCATCGTCAGCGGTAAAGGCGGCGTCGGCAAGAGCACCGTCACCGCAGGCATCGCTTTAAACCTGGCAAAAAAGGGCTATAAGGTCGGCGTCCTGGACGCCGACGTCAGCGGGCCCAACATGCCGCATTTACTTGGCGTCGAGTCAAAACACATGGAAGGGGATGAAAATGGCTTCTTCCCCATAGAGACCGCATATGGCATAAAAGTGGTATCGGTGGAATTCCTCATCGAGGCCAGCGATACTCCCATCGTCTGGAGGGGGCCCATGCGGAGTTCCCTGATCAGCCAATTTTTGGCGGATGTCCAGTGGGGAGACCTTGATTTTTTACTGGTCGACCTGCCCCCCGGTACCGGCGATGAGCCGTTAAGCATCATGCAGACGTTACCGCTCACAGGCCTCGTAGTCGTGAGCACTCCCTCGAACCTCTCGCTACTTGACGTATCCAAGATCATCAATATGGCAAATATGATGAAGGCCAGGATCGTCGGAGTGGTCGAGAACATGGCCTATTTCGAGTGCCCTGATTGTCATAAAAAAGTATTCCCGTTCGGTGAAGACACAGTAAAACGCCTGAGCGATAAATATGGTCTCACGATGCTGGGCAGCATACCCATGGACTCGGCCAACGGAGGCAGGGATATCATCACCATGGACGAAGGCTCGTCTATAGTACGTATCACGGGAGAAATTGCCGATAATATTATTAAAATGATATAATGGTGAAAGCATGTCAGTCCTCGTGGAGATCAAGAATCTGACCGTCGAATATGACGGCGATAAAGTGCTGGATGACATTAGCCTGGACATAGAAGAAGGCGAGATGATCGGCATTATCGGCCGCAGCGGCTCGGGTAAGACGGTATTGCTCAACGTCCTGAGAGGCCTGGATGATACCATACCGGCTACCGGTCAGGTCATCTATCATGTATCCCGCTGCGATAAATGCGGGAGGGTAGATACACCCGGAAAGGCAGGCGACATATGCTCAAAATGCGGCGGTTCGTTAACTTCTTTTTCTTACGATATGCTAGACGGCACGGACCCGGACGCCAGGCGAAACATCGCCCGCCGTGTAGCAATCATGATACAGCGCACCTTCGGCATCTACGGGGACGACAGCGTCATCGAGAACGTGATGAAAGCGCTGGGCGATTCAGAATATAACGGCGACAGGATCATGCGGGCGGCCGATATCCTGGACCAGGTAAAGCTTTCACATCGCATCATGCACATCGCCAGGGACCTTTCAGGCGGTGAAAAGCAGCGCAGTGGTGCTCGCCAGGCAACTGGCCAGGGAGCCGATGATGTTGCTGGCAGACGAGCCCACAGGGACGCTGGACCCTAAGACGGCAAAGATCGTTCACCAGAACATTAAGACACTGTCAAAGGAGAACGGCATCACAGTGCTGATCACCTCACATTTCCCCGAGGTCATCGAGGAATTAGCAACACGGGCGCTCCTGCTGGAAAACGGCCGTGTAAAGATGCTCGGCGACCCGGCGGAAGTTATCCGTGAGTTCCTGGGCATCCATGGCACAGTGGAGAAAAAAGAGGTTATCGTGGGCGGCCCGGTTATTCGGGTAGAAAGCCTGTCTAAAAAATATTTCTCGGTCGATAGGGGCGTCATTAATGCAGTAAACGGCGTGAGCATGGACATAAAAGAGGGCGAGATCTTTGGCATCGTCGGGACCAGCGGCGCCGGAAAGACATCGCTCACGAATATACTCACCGGTAACCTTGAGCCGACCGGCGGAATGGTCGAGATGAGGGTCGGCGATGAATGGATCAACATGTGCGAGCCCGGCTATTATGCCAGGGGCAGGGCAAAGCCATACATCGGCCTTCTATACCAGGAATATGACCTTTACCCTCATCGTACGGTCATCGAGAACATGACCGACTCCATAGGACTGGAGTTCCCCGCCGAGCTGGCGGAGAAAAAAGCCGTACACACTCTACAGGTAGCGGGCTTTGATGAGGCCCGAAGCCTTGAGATCGTTAATAAACATCCGGGCGAGCTATCCGAGGGCGAAAGGCACAGGGTGGCACTGGCTCAGGTGCTCATCAGGGAACCTCATGTCATTGTGCTCGACGAGCCTACGGGCACTATGGATCCGATCACTAAAAATTACGTGGTCAGCTCCATCCTGTCTGCCAGGGAGGAGATCGGCGAGACGTTCATCATCGTATCCCATGACTTGGATTTTGTGGAAATGATCTGCAATCGAGTCGCATACATGAAAAATGGAAAGCTGGTATCCATCGGCAAGCCCGATGAGATACTACCGCAAATTAAGGAGACAACAGGATAAAAAAATGAGGACTACAATTCAGTTCGGCCCCCAGCATCCGGTGTGGATAGAGCCCCTCAGGCTAAAGCTTACAATGGACGGCGAGATAGTCAAGGACGCGGAACTTGAGGCGGGCTATGTACATAAGGGGCTTGAGAAGAAGTTCGAGTGGGACTATAACAAAGGCGCATATTTATCCGAAAGGGTGTGTGCCATCTGTACCCAGCACCACTCTACTTGCTATTGCCTTGCCGTCGAGGGGGCCATGAACCTTGAGGTACCACGCAGGGCGCAGGTCATCAGGACCATCATGCTGGAGCTGGAAAGGCTGCATAGCCATCTACTGGCTATAGGTCTGACCATGGAGTCGATCGGCTTCGAGAATTTATTCATGCTCTGCTTTAGGAACCGGGAGATGGTTCTGGACATGTTCGAGCGCACCACCGGAAACCGTATTCTTCACGGCATCAACATCGTCGGTGGCGTTATCAGAAACCTGGGGCCGGAAATGACTAAAGAAGTCAGCGATTTCTGCGACGCCATCGAGGCTAAATGCCATGACCTGGAAAAAATGATCACAGGCAGCTACACGATCCGCCAGCGGATGCAGGGCGTAGGCATCATGAGCGAGAAACTCGCCCAAGAGCTTTGTGTCGTCGGCCCTGTGTGCCGGGGTAGTAACGTTCCCTACGATGTCAGGTCTGCATCACCATATCTCTTGTATAAAGAGATCGATTTCGATCCCGTCGTGGAAAAGGACGGTGACTGCTGGGCGCGTAGCATTGTTCGCGTCAGGGAATTATACCAGTCCATTGACATCATCCGTCAGTGTCTGCCCTTATTGGAGGGCACGCCGGACGAGCTTTTTGCCAAGTCTAAGGTCTTGCCTGATGGCGAGAACTTCGCCAGGGTCGAGGCGCCAAGAGGCGAGCTGTTCTATTATATCAAGGGAAAGAAGTCTAAAGAGCTTGATAGGGTGAAGATACGTACTTCGACCTATGCGAACGGGATCGGTATAGTACCTCTTATCAAAGGCTCCCATCTTGCGGATGTCGGGCTTATAACTATCACCTTCGACCCTTGCATAGGATGCTTTGACAGGTGATGGGGAACTCGTCGATATGCTAACGTAGTAAAGACTAACTTCCAAAATAGGATCAGATAAAAAAATGTCTACCAAGATCATATGCCTTTCCGATAATCTGGCGCTGTCCGGGAGCGGATACTGGGCCGAGCATGGCCTGTCTTTCTATATTGAATCGGAAGGCATGAAGGTATTATTCGATACGGGCCAGAGCGGGGACGTATTGCTTCATAACGCCTGGCTATCCGACATCAGCTTAAACGACCTTGACTACATCGTTTTGAGCCACGGGCACTATGACCATGGCGGGGGCTTACTGAAGGCATTAATAATGAGTGAAGGCGTCTCATTAATAGCGCACCCGGCAGCATTTCAAAAGAAATTCGCAAAAAGAGGGTCTGGCTTAAAGGATATTAGTTTACCTTATTCTTTAGATGAGTTAACAGATCGCTGTAAGCTAATGATCGGGTCAAGCCACGTTGACCTTGGCTTCGGCGTATCCACGACCGGTGAAATTGAAAGGGTAACGCCCTATGAGATGCCACAGTCAGACCTTATGATGGAATGGGGTGGCAAGCTATTCACCGACCCTGTGAAGGATGACCAATCCTTAGTTATAAACTTGAACGGCGAGCTCATACTTTTGTGCGGCTGTTGCCATGCCGGCATCATAAATACTATCGAATCCGTGAAGTATAACTTTGGAAAATATCCCGGTACTATTGCCGGAGGCCTTCACCTTGATAAAGTCGACGATTACCGGCTTTCCTGCACGATAGAGGCAGTAAGGGCTGCCGGTATTAAAAAAGTCATAGCCGGACATTGTTCCGGCGATGCAATAATTCCCGGTCTATCTAAAGAGGGCCTAAAAGCCGGTCGCCTGGCAGCAGGCATGCACCTATAAAGTGGAAGACGAGCTTGAGCACGTCGAAAAGCGGCTAAATGAGCTGCGAAAGGGCAGGCTCAAGTTCAGGTTTTATTTTTTCTATAAATTTAAGGCTCGACTCTTTCGTCAAAATTTTCACAAGTAGAATTATCGTTCATGTCCCTTCTTTTACATGTAACGTAGTTCTTACATTGAGTACAGGTCTTAGTCTCCTCGGGAGGCCGGCCGACCTTTTTAGCATGGCTGCCGGATTTATTTTTTAAAGCATCAAAGAAGCCCATTATGGTTCACTCGTTATTTCCTGATGCTATGTCTATGTAGTATCCATTCTTTAATTCTTCGAGGCTTCTATGTATCGACTGATGAACTTGACTATATATTATGATGTTATCGACACGCGAAACTATCTAATATTAATTATGCCGTTACTAAGCTTACGCTAAGTATTAAAAACTCTTTATATAATCTTTTTTATATTAAATTGAGGCCACATACAGCCTATTTTACCCATTAAAGCCCTACGTTGCTTCCTCTATCGCTTTAGGCGTATTTCGAAAGTTTTATTAGTCTACAGACCCTTTTAAAAATGATACTTATAGCCCTAATTATGGATGACTGTTACCTACACCATTCCATAATTATAAAATTAAGAGGAGGATAACATATGGTAGATCAAATAGTACTGAGCCTAGGAGCGGCGGCACTTATGGGCGCGTGTGCCACCATAGCGGGCGCGGCGGAAGATCTGGAGTCTGATTTCGGCTCTCAGTCCAACGCCAACTCGCAAGTGCAGCTGGCTCCTCAGGTAGGCTACATACACCGCTACTACAACAAAGCAGTCAGCGGTGAACCAGTGGCCTACGGGTTCTTATGCTGCACGGCAGCAGCCATCGCATTCGCGTTGATGGCGGCTTTCCCCGCGGCAGCTACTGCAACTCCGGCAATTAAGTTTGTCCTTGCGGGCACAACATACGCATCATCCATGAACCCGGTAATTGCGCTGGCAATCGGCGCAGTGATCGCGGCCTTGATGTATGCTGTGTATGCGACGACCGCATATATGGGCAGGCTGTCCGGCCAAAAGAGATTTGGCCAACCGATATATCTTGATATATTATATACAACAACACCATCTATAATCGCTCACGCATTTATTGCGGCAATGGGAATAGCTACATTTTCGTTTTTAATGATGTTGATCCTTGGACAACCATTCCCGTTCCCTATACTAGCAATGCTATGGGGCGTAATCGTAGGCGGTATGGGTTCAGCAGTCGGTGATGTTCATTATGGTGCCGAAAGGGAATACCAGAACAAGCCTTTCGGTATGGGTTTACCCGCCGCACAGTCCGGTAAGATCGTCCAGAAGGGCGAAGCCGGCCTGAGGAACAGCATGGACATTGCAGGATACTGTGTCAAGCACGGCGGACCGTTAACCGGTTTCGGCCTCGGCATAACAGTATTCGCAGACAGCTGGAGAGAGATCTTGTTCACCCAATTCTGGAACGGCTGGGGCGCAATGATCGCCGGCCTGTTACTGGTATTAATATGGGTCATCGTCAACAGGATACTCGAGATGTGGACCAGGAACACCTACGGTCCGTATAAGACAGCGGAGGATTAAACATGGACCCAATAACATTAATTATTATACTAATTGGGATAACCCTCGGCGGACTGCTTGTGGGCGTCGGCGTTCACTTCGTCCCTGTGGGCGGAGCTCCCGCTGCGATGGCGCAGGCGACCGGCATAGGGACCGGCACAACGATGCTGGCTTTCTCGTCCGGCGCACTGGGGTTGATCAGCGCGGGTTTCACTGTCCACGACATATATAGCGGTTCGCTCAAAGGGGCATACCCGGGTTTTTCAACCGCAGTAGACAACAACACCCTATTGACCATTAGCGGCATCTCCAACAACCTCATGGCGATCATACTCGTTATCGTCGCAGGTATCGTTGGCGCAATGTTAATGATGGTCATCCTGGCAGTCATGGCGAACATTTTGTACGCATTCGCCATTGCAGTACCTCTTGTATCGGCGAAGGTCAAGTACGACCCGATCACCGGCGACAGGCAGGACCTGTATGTGACCAGGGGTACAGAAGGCCACGGCACACCGACAGTAGCTCTTATCAGCTCACTCATCGGCGGACTGCTGGCAGGGGCCGGCGGCGCAATACTATACCTTGCTCTCATCGCGAGCGGGTTCAGCGTCGCAGTAGCAGCTTTCATCGCAATAGGCGTGTTCTTCGTGAACTCCGTCCTTGCATCGTACAACATCACAGGTACGATCGAAGGCTTCCACGACCCCAAGTTTAAGAGGATCCCGAGAGCCATCATAGCATGTACGATCGCATCGTTCGTGCTGGGCATCTGGGCAATAGCCTTAGTATACTTTGCCGGGGTGGCTTAAAAATGTCAGAAGTTAAAGAAATCGACTGGTACACGCTGGCAGCAGTGGGTATCGTAGGCGGCCTTATCGCGATCTTAGCGGCTGGCTTCCTTAACACTAACTTTAAGGTAACGTACTTTGCGTTCCTTGGCGCAGTAGGCGCCGTACTGGCGACAGTATGGGGCGCAGATGCAGTCAGGAAGATATGCAAGTACGGTATCGGCACGGGCGTCCCGTCCATCGGTATGCTCGCGTTCGGCATGGGCTTACTGGCAACTCTGCTCGGCCTCAAGATCGGTGACTATCTCACCGTCCAGACCGGCAGCCAATATGCAGTATACGCAGGCCCGATCATTGCGCTCATACTCTCGCTCGTACAAGGTGCGATCATAGGGTACATCGCGAACGCAGTGCTCAAGATGAAGATACCGACCATGCAGATAGGCATGATCTTTATCGCTGGCGCGGCCAGTATCATCTTGATGGGCTTTACGACCACGATCGCCGGAGCTTTCGACTATAAGACGATGATCACGGCTGTATTCAACACCGGCTTTATCGCCCCTCTCTTCATGATCGGAGCATTACCGATGCTGCACCCGTTCAACGCAGCACTGGGACCTGACGAGGATCAGAGAAGGACTCTTACGCTGGCAGTCGAATGCGCGCTGCTGTCGAGCATCATGTTCGGCATCTTCTCGCTCGCATTATTCCAGAACAGCATGTTATCGTCGGCTATCACCATCGTGTTAGCAGTGATCGGCTGGGCATATGCATACCTTGCATACTTCAAGAAGGTCAAGGAAAGCGGCGTAATAATACTTAGTACGGGCGTGTTGCCAAAGAAGGAGGACTAAACTATGGCGGCAATTAAATTATTACCCGAGTACGGCCTCGTATACGATTCCGACACGGGTAAAGTCGCTCCCGAAAGCACCAACATGGTCAAGTACTCCATGGGAACGGTAAACACCGCCCTGGACAAGCTCGACAAGTACGCTGACGACCTGATGAATTCGCTGGCTCCGACGGGAAACTTCCTGGAATCATATCCGCACAGAGAAAAGTCGCTGTACTATGCTAGTATATTCACTAACATATTCTACGGCTTCATCTTCGGGCTGATAGGGGCTTTCGTTATAACGGCCCTGCGCTTCGGAGGGTTGATCTAAAATGGTAGACAAGAAAGAACCAGCAAAGGGATGGCCAGTCGTCAAGGGCGAATACGACGCCGGCGACCCCAAGAGCCCGGTCGCAGTAGCGACATGCGGATCTCACTTCAACCTGTTCCCCATTAAGGCAGGCGCAAGCATCTCCGGTCCGTTCAAGACCGAGAACCTCGGCATTGAAAAGATCGTCGCCAACATCATCTCCAACCCCAACATCCGGACGCTCATCATATGCGGCTCGGAAGTCAAGGGACATATCTCTGGAGATGCGTTGATCGCGCTGTACAAGTACGGCACCAAAGACGGCAGGATCGTCAATGCAAAAGGCGCTATACCTTTCATCGAGAACCTCGACGCAAATGCGATCAAGAGGTTCCAGGAACAGGTAAAGCTCGTTGAGATGGTGGACGTCGAGGACGAAGCCAAGATCACCGCGGCCATCAAGGACGCGATCGCCAATGACCCCGGCGCGTTCGCCGGCGAACCGATGCTAATCCAGATCAAGGAAAAGGAAGAAGAGACACTCGAAGCCGGAGCAGCAATCAAGCCAATAACCGGTGAGCTCGCTTTGATCCAGGCCAGGCTGAGAATGATCAAGAACGATGTTAAGGACATCGGCTACTTGAACAAGTTCACCATGGGCTGGTACGCGGGCAAGATGGAAGGCATTGCCATAGGCATTGTCATCTGCGTGGCACTTCTAGCCCTGTTATTCCCGGGCGGCATTGACTGGACTAAACTCATGTTACACAGGTAGGAGGAACTATAATGGCAGAACAAATTGCAGTTGCGGCAACGATGGCGCCACCAGAGAGCGCATTCGTGCCGGTCATAGACGAGATCTGCTACAGAGCCCAGCTTGCTGCTAGAAATCAGAAGCTATCGTCAGCCGTGGGCGCGACCAAGGTACTAGGCTTCGTATTAGGAGCCCTATTCGCATTGATCATGGTCCTTGTTCCGCTGGCGCTAGGGGGGTATATATAAATGATACCCGCAGCAGCAGTTGACCCGTCCGAATTATCGGCTGTAATGAAGAGACTCGACGTCATAGAAGACAAGGTCGAGTTCACCAACAGTGAAATACAGCAGAACAGCGGTCGGCAGTTAGGTAGAGAAGTAGGTATCCTCTATGGGTTCCTCTTCGGAGTGTTGATCTACGTAGCGTATAGCATTATATTGTCGATTTTACCGTCGACTTTAATCTAAAGGGAGGAAGATTTCAATGTTTAAGTATGATACACCACAAAAGGTTTATGAAATCGGCAGGGCAAAGGTAGGCGGAAACCCGGGAGAATACCCTACCACACTGGCCGGTTCAATATTCTATGGCAAAGAGCCCATCGTCAAGGACGGAAAGACTGGCGACTTTGACAAGGAAGGCGCCGAGAAGATCATCAGGATGCAGGAAGAGATGTCGGACACCACCGGCAACAAGATCTTCGTGCAGATCGTATCAGAGGCAGACGCGGCAATAGTGAAGTACATCGAATGGTACGCAAACATCGGTAAGGATGCATTCCTCGTAGACTCGACCGTGGCCTCGGCCAGGATCGCAGGCGCGAAGAGGGCAGATGAGCTCGGCGTATCCGACCGTGTTATCTACAACTCGATCAACGCAGCTATCCAGCCGGCAGAGATCGCAGCTATCCAGCCCCTCAAGTTCACCTCGGCCATTATTTTAGGATTTAATCCGGTCGATATGTCCGTCAAGGGCAGGATGGAAATGTTCCTCAAGGGCGGCGCAGGCCAGACAAAGGGCATGCTCGTCCTGGGACAGGAAAAGGGCATTACCAGGCCGCTCATGGATGTAGCGGCTACCCCGCTGGGCAGCGGTTCCGGTGCGACCTACAGGTCCATCTTCGCCGTTAAGTCTCAGCTCGGCGAGCCAGTAGGCGGCGGTTACCACAACATACCCTCCGCATGGGCGTGGCTAAAGAAGTTCAAGAAGCTCCCCGGCAAGGAAGGCGCATACATGCCCTCCGATATCGGCAGCAACTTGATCGCCATCACCCTGGGCTGCAACTTCTGTCTGTACGGCCCCATTGAGCATGCAGTCGAGGTATTCCCCGCAGTCGCCATGACCGACATAGTCGTGTCAGAGGCTGCAAAGGACCTTGGCACTGCACCGTTAGCGGAAGTTACGCCGCTGACCAAGCTCGCATAAGCACGATCTAGAAAAGAGAGTTGGCGTTACTCGATAACGTTGACTCTTCTTTTAACTTTTTTTAGCGATTCATGTTTTGGTAATATTTTCCCTTTTAGCTGTTACTCTCAGGCGGTCTATCGCATAGAGCTAATGGCATAGTCAAAAAAAGATAAACGAGATAATTTGTCCAAATTTTAATAATACATAAAACGCTCACTGCAAATGTTAAAGCGTTATTTTATTTTCACATCTTAAGTATTTTATAAGCCCTGGTCATCGCTATCGGCGTTATGACTGTAGTCACTACTACCAGTAATATTACCGCCGAAAATACGTCAGCGGAGAATATGCCCGTAGTGATGCCCACTCCTCCGACGATCAGCTCTACCTCGCCCCTGGCCATCATTCCCAGGCCTACCAGGGCAGCTAATTTCCAATCCTTACGTAATATCAGCACAGGTAATCCGCAGCCTATTATTTTTCCCAGCATTGCCAGGACTATGAGGATTACGATAAACGCAAGGCTGCTTGTGCTGATCGCACCCAGGTTCATGTATGTGCCGATGACCACGAAGAACAGGGGCGCCAGAATGAAGTTGATCTTATCCGTCATCTCGCTTATGATGTCCAGGACTTTAGTCTCGGCAATAGACATACCCGCAGCAAACGCTCCCAGGATCGGCGAAAGCCCGGCCATTCCCGCCATGTAGGCGAAACCGAAGCACATCGCCATCACCGATGCTTCCTGGGCGCCATTACAGGGTAACTTGCAGTGCTCACCGGACACGGCTACGCCACCGGCCAGATCATTTTCACCGACCGGGCGTACACAACCGTTCCGGGGGCACAGCCAGTTGATGACCTTCGAGAGCACGAATACACCGATGAGCATCAAGGCCGCCAGGACGCCGACAGCTTTGACCGTGGTCAAGCCGATGCTAACGACGTCAAGCGACGAGTTGCTTACCAGGCCCATGATGATGGCCAGCACTACCAGCCCAAGAATGTCGTCCATGACGGCCGACCCTACAAGGATCTCGCTCTCTGTCGTCCGACTT
>CAWACH010000003.1:0-503790 GCA_963780625.1 uncultured Methanocellaceae archaeon
TGCCGTTCATTGGCCTTCCTTGCCTGTTCAGGCCACGAATACTATCGCCACAAAGCAGGGGAAACAGTGACCAATGGTATACCGGGCAAGCTCGAACTGATCGTTATAGAGTCTAATAAAAAGGAAAGTTCTCTTACATAATTAATTATAATTTATCTATGATTTATCCTTATAAATTCAAGTACTGTTCTAACATAATATCGATTATTTATACTGCAAAATTTTACAATAGATTCTATCGATGAATTTAATAATTGAAAGATAATAGGATAATCCTTGATAAATATATTATCATGTGTATAATAATTTAGCGGATTCAATCTATCATCAGGATATCTTGTACACCCTTCATGCATTTGGGATATTGCGGAAATTTGTATAAGATAACCTATTCCCAAAGTCATATTAGCAAATGCAGTAATAAATTCAGATTCAAAGTCAGGATTGTTTATATCGCTAATAATATCCGGTCGATTAGAAAATTCCGTATTTGCTATTAATTGAAAGTTTTGTAATATCTGATTCGCTAGTTGTCTTTTCTTTTAACAATATATGTGTCATTTTTAATCTTTCAAAATCCGTTTTAGGATAAAATGACAATAATATGTCGATAACAGTTTCATATTCTTCTAAAGGATACATCCTCTGGATGTCTTTGTACCAGTATTTTTCAGTTGAGCAAACAATCATACGTGGAGATATTACATCACGTTTACCTTGATTATCAGTTGTTATAAGATCATTTCAAGTATTGATGCGTATTATAATGGCCCATAACACGTAACTTTTTGTCCGTAACATAACCATTTATTTGAAGAATAAACTCAAGTGCTTTGATGGCTTTTTCCACGGCTTGCTGCAGGATGAAAATTGAATAGCGATATTTCCCGATATCATAGAGTAACTTAGAAGTAATTAAATCATCTTTTGCTATATCCGCCCACATTTTGGCTTCATCTAACTGCAAGATAATATCTGGCAAAATCTTCAGAGCCCCGATATATTTTTACTTGAGATATAATGGTGAGATTAACTAAGTCATTTTCGCTATATTTTCAATTTATATTATTATGAGAATGTTTATCTAAGCCAAGGTGATGAAAACTAGATAAAGATGTTAAAAAGGCTTATTGGGCTGCTTGTGTTGTCGATGAGTGGGGGGAGGAACTACACCTTCTGGTTATTTTTATTGATGATGGCTAGTAGATTGATGCACAGTGTAAGATTGGGATTGTGAACATTGTGGAAGGGTAAAGAAGAACAGGGTGTTTGATCTACTAAGAAGGGTTCTTCAGCGAGTGATAGAGGGTAAAAGGATTAGGTTTCTCGCCCTTACTCTGGGCGATAATTCGGATATTAGTGAGCTCATGAAGTTTTAGTCTAGGTTTAGAAAGCACTTGTATATCAGGGGATATAAGTTTGATTACTTCTGGATTAAAGAGTATGCGAAAAAGGGAAAGTTGCACTTGCATATAATGATTGAGGAGTAAATACCTCAGGAGATCATAAAACAATGCTAGTACCTGGCGATAAAAAGACATTATTCAGTGTTCATTTAGAGGCCCATGATAGCGATGTGTATAATGTAGGCGGGTATATGACAAAATACATGGCTAAAAATGTGCAAAATGCCTATTTCCAGAAGGGTGAAAGGTGTTATGGATTCTGCCGTTATAAGACGTTTAAAGCCCTAAAACCAATTCCAGATAAAGAGATATTCGTTTTTGTATAAACCATATTAAACTTAAGACATGATTTTTACAAATTCTTATTAAAAGTGAATAACGAATACAGATTATTCGTCATCTACACCGAAATTGCCTAGCGTACTACAACTTGCCCACCTTATTATTCGTTTTTGAACAAAATCTAGGGTTTTAGCATGTTCTTTAAATTGTGATGTTGAACAGTATCTACCGTTTTTATATTCAAGATATCCTTTTAAATCAGTATCAACAAGTATTTTCATATGTTTATCGATTTTTGTAGTTAAACTATTACGTGCATTAAATGGTACTTTATCAAATAATTTATCAAGAGCTAGTTCACACATTTCATAAGCAGTTTTTCCTTCGCAATTTGGAGTATATAATTGCATTACTATATCTATTAATCCTCCTCTAATCTCGAAATCTTTTGACATTTCGGGAACAAGACTTATAGATATATTTGGTGCATTTTTTAAGTTATCGCCTTTAGCTTTTATTAGTTCATTTCGCAATATCGTATCTTTGATAAAATTTTCTTTTTTTACATCGAAAATATCTTTAACAATAATTTGACAGTGGTCTCCATCATCAATCGGATTTAATCTACTACATATTGTTTCAGGTGGAGAATCATATTGCTGCTTAACACCATATTGATCTAAATTCCTTGGGTCGCCTTGATAATACTCATCGAGAATAAATTCTTTCGATTTATCATTTGCGGTAATATCTAATACTAACCATCCATTTGGACCGAATGCCATTATATCTGGCGATAAGTCTTCTCCAGTTTTTTGTTTATTTATATGATGCTCGACTAAATAATTATCATATCCCGCTTTTTTAAAAGGCCCCGTGTAATCTCGTATCGTATGAAATAACATTAATGTGTTACGCCAAAGCTCTATACGACTATAATGTGGCAAACATTTCCACCCCATCAAAATAGATAGAAGTTTTACCTGCATTATCTTCTCCTTGCAATGTGGCGATTCTTGGCGCGGCATTAACACATCCTTTTCCCGGAATAGTCAAATACGCATAGTCTAGACCAACATCCATAAACACACGATCCCATGTATGTAAATCGACCCCACGAAATCTTTTAAAATCACTATGGGATTCTGTTTCTGCTAACCATAGATTCATAATTCCTTTACCTGTGGATACGGTATTTGAAAATGCAGTTAAATCAATATTTTGAGAAAAATTAAGTTCAAATGCGGTCATTTTTTTATTACGTAAGTCTGTAGCTTGATTTATCCCATCCACATATTTATTAGCTATAATAGAGATTGATAATAATACTTCGTCTATGTCGACAGCTCGGTTTATTGTGACTTTACCATTACTATACCATTCGGCTGAAATGTCTACCGACCCATTATTAATTTTTTGCCATCTGGTGCTATGAATGGCAAATTTATCTTTTGCTATGCTCATCATTTCATTTAATCCTTCTAATTTTTTTCCAGCACCGAACCAAGCCTTTAAACTAAAATTACCTGCAGATTCTTCTGGAGATAACCCATCAGAAAATTTTATCCCTATCCCTCGTTCTCTCCAAGATTCGAGTTTAAGATAGTACATTAATAAATTTCGGGATAACCAACATCTATCTAGCCCTTGTGTATCATTTATCATTTTATATACTGCGCTATCAGAATTACTAGCGTCAAGGAGACTGTATAAAATCCAAACCCTTTCCCTAGATGCATCAAGAAAGAAAACATCTGGAGAGTTATCCCCATGATTGACATACCAATTATCGGAATCTAATTTTTTCCAAGTACCATATCCCTTTGGGCATAAAGTATTGCGTACTTGCTTATTGCTCTCAATTAAATATCCTTTTAACTGCTTTGAATGAGCTTCACCATATTGGTGCATAGATTCTAAGTTTTCATCAAATCCTGACTGAATCAAACTTTTCATTTCGTTCAATGTTTGTACAGTAGGCATATGAATACATCCACATATTAACTAATATTTTATAGGGATAGCAATGTACCATTAACATATAACAATTATGGTTTTGTTAATTTAGGATATTATCATTGACTATTGATAAATGATTGCTAATAGCTTACCGAAAGTATATCATACCTTTTTAATTATTATATGTTAGTTTAGAATAATTTTGATTTAACCATAATATAAAACAAAAAGATCTATAAAATAACCAGTTATTAACATTTAAAGAATCGTACGAGTCAGCATGTGATGCCAAACGACAATAAGTTTGGCTTTTACTATCAGCATTCGGAAATAAGGCATTTCAGCAAATAAACAATATATTTGGTTTTAAAAAGGAAATAAGCCGCCGGGGAGATTTGAACTCCCGATCTGCTGATTACGAATCAGCCGCTTTGCCGGGCTAAGCCACGACGGCCTCATGATTGCGAATCTTTAAATGTCCTCATCTTATATTTAATTTTTTCCCACCACTCGTATGTCGAGGACTATATTATACTCATGTGGTGAATACGATCGGACAATGCGCTTATTCATGATCTCGATTAGGCACCCGCTCTCGCTTGCTTTGGCCCTGACCATCTTGATTACGGCGTCGAATATCTCGCTTTCCGGGCGTATGTCGTAATAATGGATAACTCCGCCCATGGCGATGAGCTTAAAGGCTACGTCCAGGAACTCATGCGCTGAATGGGGCAAATTCATTATAATACGGTCAGGAGGCTGGGGAGGCTGAATTTCACGGGCATCCGCATTGACCGCCTCTATTTTAGTCGCTTTATTCAGGGCGATGTTCTTCTGCATATATTCAAACGCAGCAGGATTTTTATCGACGGCTATGGTGAACATGGCCTTTTTGGAGACGGGGATGGCGAACGGCCCTACTCCGGCGAACATGTCCAGGACCAGCTCCATGTCGGTCACCTGGTCGGCCACCCGCTTACGCTCGGTCGCCAGGCGGGGGCTGAAATATACTTTATCGATGTCCATCTCATAGATGAAACCGTGTTCTCTGTAGGTGGTCGTCGTCCGGTTCTCCCCGCATAGGACGCGGTAATGCCTGACCCGAAATTCCCCGACCACCGGCCCCATGGGCACCAGCACGGTCTTCACGTTCTTGTGGACCGCCATAATGGCCTCGCCGACCTTGACCTCATATTCCTCGGCCACTACGGCGATATCGCCGATGATCTCGAAGGATGGCGAAAAGCCCAGTACCTCTTCTATGGAATATGCGCGCTCGTTTTCCTCGAAGTCGCATTCCGTTAGCTGTAAAGAAGGGTCTATCTTTGTCAGGATAACGCCCGAAAGGTCCGGCATCACGGGGATGTAGACGAACGCATCATCCGATCGTATTTTCAGCCGGTAGTCGATGACCTCCGAGCCGATGAGCGCTCTTCTCTTGCTCTCGCCTTCGTTCTTCGGGACTTTTACGCATTTAGAAAGCATTCGATAGCCTGCCGCTGTGTTCAAGTATTACAGTGCGGGCATATAGATAAAAATAACCGATGATTAAAAAACAACTATTTCTATAATAGTTATTATGTTGTGCATATCACGTTTTATTATTAGTTCCTGGTGGCGTGAGGATTCTTACCGTATGCCGTCTGTCCACCTGGGGATAACACAGAGACACAAAGACACAGAGACGCACAGAGTTTTCTTTTTAATATTTGAGGCTCAGAGTACACAGAGACTCATTTTTAATTTATCTGAGACACAGAGTCCTATAGAGGCACTGCTGATTAAAAATGAACTAGTTTGGTCAGTGATAATAAGTCAAGATGCTATGTTGTTTATTCGTCAACCGTGTCTCAATAATTCTCTGTGTCTCAGGTAACCTAATAAACCTGGCTCTGTGTTCTCTGAGCCTCAAATATAAAAAAAATCTCTGTGCGTCTCTGTGTCTTTGTGTCTCTGTGTTATGGACACTCCGCCAAGGCATAACGGCAAAACTATAGGAGAAAAAATATTTCCTAAAAACGTGGAAGTACCAAAAATTTCTAATAGGTTCAATCGCTCGCTATACTCGTCCCGTAGAACAGGGAGTATATCTTCCGCAGATCCGTAAATGAACTGTTTAGCCCGTTCCCGGCCATGTTCAGCTGCCTTATCCCGGCCGCATATCTTAAATCCACATTAACCGGCGTACTAATGGCATTAAACTCGACCCGGGCATTTGCGGAATGGCCGGCCGCATTATCGATGTCCGAGTTGAAGCTCGCCAGGGACTTCTCCAGGTCCCCCGTATCTTTTCCCTGCGCTTTCATCGCCTGTATCTTCGCGGAAGCGACGGACGACGCGTTCCTGGCGTCATTGAGCTTTGCGTCGATATCGTCGCATGCCAGCAGGCCCATCTCCTTTTTGATATCGATCTTGATGGAGCTCCATCGGCTTGCTGCCAGCAGCGCATGTTGTCTGACGGTAACAAGGTCATCGGACGACTGAATGATGCTTTTCTCGGACTCGAACCAGCTGATATTCGAGTCTACCTGGGACATTAATGCTGCTTTTTGGCTGTCCGGCAGCTTCGAGCGGTCGATGCTGTTATCCACTGCGTTCAGGCCTTTGATGATAGCGTCGATGCCATTTTCTGCCGATGTCTGTGTCCGATGAAGGCGGTTATCGGCTACGGCCCGGCCAAGGAATGACCAGTTAAATAAAGCATGGCCCTGGTTAAGGCCAGTCTGGGGTAAAAGCCCGATGCTCGCCATGCCATGGGTAGTATCCGCCGCCCATGCAGGCTGCTCGAAGCTCATTAAAAGAAACGCAGCTAATACAATTATTACGCCTTTTTTTGACATACGAGCCTTTTTTAGTACCATTTTTTATTCCAGCAATTTTACTCTATTACGAGTGAATACTTAAGGATTCTTTCCAAAACCGGCATGTCGCCGGGCCATATGGGGCATATACAGGCTCTTTTAGCTTTACAAAACTTTATTTGGCCTCCTTTAAGCTTCGAGAAGATATATATCATTTGATGCTTATCTACCTTGTATATGCCCCATGAGAAAGTGCGAGCTTTGCCCTTGATCCTATTAGTGGCAGCCATGATGGTATGTCTATTACCATTGGCCTCGCATACCGCGCTGGCCATCAGCACGGTCCATGGTAACGTCTACGAATGGTCGTCATTCAACACCCTGAACAATGCGCAGGTCGTCGTGGATACGGTGCCGCAGCAGGTCATGGTATCAAAGAACGGCTCCTATTCGTTCGACCTGAGCCGGGGTACATATACCATTATCGCGAAGTCCGGCACCAATACGTCGGACGAGCTGTTCGCCCGGGAGAACGTCACTATCCAGCAGGATAACGGCGACTATGTCATCGACCTGATACTATTTCCCACGAGCGATTTTGAAGACCTGAGCCTGCTGGACGAAAATACAACGCCCATGATCTCCATCGAGCCTGCGGATGAAAACTCCTCGGCAGATGGAAGCTCCCCGCGATCGAATACAGGTATCGTATTACTGTTGATCTTAGGGGCCGTAGGCGTGGCGGCTATTATCATCATTTTACTATATTTGAGAAAGAGAAAGAAGCCTGTCCCGGCGGAGAAAAATATCCCGGAACAAGCAACAGTAACGCCTTCGGAGCCTGCGGGCGAACCGGAGCAGGAAAAGGAAATATCCTTGCCGCCTTTGCCGCCGTCGGTCTCCACAGACGTCACTTTACCCGACGACTTGAGGGAAGTCATTCGCATCATCGAGAAGAAGGGCGGCCGGACCACGCAGCTCGACCTGCGGAAGGCGCTGCCGTATTCCGAAGCCAAAGTCAGCCTGATGATCACGGACCTGGAGAACAGGGGGATCGTCAAGAAGATAAAGAAAGGACGGGGCAACGTCATTATACTCAACAGGCCCGGAGTGAATGGCGACGGGGAACAAAAAGAACGCAAGGAAGAATGAATATTTTATATTATTAGCATGCGGGAAATATCATGTTGACTTTTATCGGCTTAGGCCTCTGGGATGAAAAAGACGTATCGGTAAAAGGCCTTGAAGCCATCGGAAATGCGGACGTGGTGTATGCCGAATTTTACACGTCAAGGCTCATGGGCACTACCCTGGAGAAAATGGAAGAATTCTACGGTAAGCCCGTCAAAGTCTTAGCCCGCGAGGACGTGGAACAACATCCTAAAGATAACATCCTTAAGGATGCGCAGGATAAGAACGTAGTCTTTTTAACAGGCGGAGACGCGATGGTCGCCACTACTCACGTTGATCTGAGGCTCAGGGCCGGAAAAATGGGCATCGAGACACGTATCATCCATGGCTCGTCCATCTCTTCCGCCGTATGCGGGGCCGCCGGGCTTCAGAACTACAGGTTCGGCAAGTCAGCAACAATTGCATTCCCCTATAAGAACAACGTATCGGAGACACCCTATGATACGATCAAGATGAACAAGGGCAACGGGCTCCACACGCTCCTTTTTTTAGACATCGACCGGGAAAAGGGCTACATGACCGTCAACCAGGGAGTTAAATTATTGCTAGAGGTCGAGGAAAAAAGGAAGGAAGGCGTCTTAGATGACGCAATAGGCGTGGGTATCGCCCGTGCAGGCTCTCCGGAGCCATGCGTGAAGGCGGCTGAGCTTAAGGACCTGGGCACTTTTGATTTCGGGGGGCCTCTACACATAATGGTAGTGCCGGCAGAGCTGCATTTCCTCGAGGAAGAGGCGCTGGAAGCGTTAGCCGGCTATAAGCCTCATGTCACCAGGTGATTATTTTCAAAGATATTGCTGGCGTTTGGTGTGCGGGCTAGAATACTCTGGTAAGAGTTCATGGCCACATTTTGTGTGGTAGGATTATTCATAGCGGGCGCTATATCGTTATCCATCCAGTTTGTACTCATCGATGGCAGTTGCAGGCTACTATGAACCCCGTTACTCTGTATCGACGTACCACTGCTAAGTGGCTGCACTGGCGTCTGGCTTGTGCCGGGTATCTGGCTAATGGCGGTGGAGAAGAAGTGCTCGTTGCCAAGGCTTTTAGCATCCAGATGATGCGTATTCGACACGTCGAACGCATTCGCGGGAAATTGGAAGTCCGACAATAGCGCGCCGGCCTGCAATGCCCCTACGGATAAAACAAAAGCCGCACAGAGCATGATCACTACAGCCCTTGTTATTGAAATCCTCATAACTTTCACCCACATTCATTGATCGTTTAATCGATAGAGCTTGACGTAGCTCAATAAATGGTTATATTATTAGTTATATATAAATTAAACTAATAATAATTTTTTAATTTGCCGGGATGGCGAGCTTTAAAAGGATTTTTTAGGGCTATGCCCCGCTGGTTTGCCGGTCGCGCATCGTATAGTGGAACAAGGTTATATAAGAAGGCATACACAAGTAGGAGTAATGAAAGGCTCGGTAGGGGTAATTTTCGGGGAGACCGGGTCACATGGGTTCAGGTTTGCAGTCACTGACCCGGCCGAAGTGAAGCGCACCGACTACGTGAAGGTATGGCACTCGACGGACGGATGGGTGCTGGGCCAGGTCCTATCCATGACCAGGTCTACGGGAACGGATAACAGGGACAGGCTGATAGCTTCGGCCTCGGTGATCGGCGCCAGGGACGCGCAGGGTGTTTTGAGATCGCCTAAGACGCCGTTCAGCCCCGGCGATAAAATATTCAAGGCTGAAGAGGACATTATCATCGATACGCTCGGCCTTTCCGAAGGCGGGGCCTATCTTGGCTTTTTGGACGGCACCGACATACCCGTTACCGTCGACCGTAACAAGCTCATCCAGAAGCACTGCAGCATACTAGCCATGACCGGTAGCGGTAAATCGTATACCGCCGCTGTGATCATGGAAGAGATGATGGAGCGGGACGTGCCTTTACTGATCATCGACCCGCACGGCGAATATGCCACCCTCAAAGAGCCGAATGATGACGCCGATATCGATAAGCTCGCGGAGAAGTTCGATATCGAGCCCTGTGGCTACCGGAACGTCGTCATCTACACGCCGGGTAATAAGAAACTTTGCGAGTATGCCGACCGGACGTTCAGGCTGAACGGGCTGAATCTAAAGCCTAAAGAGATCATCGAGTACGTTGCGTCTGACCTTAATAACACGGAGATCGGCCTGATCTATGAGGCCGCTAACGCGCTAAAGAATGACCGCGTAGAATATACGATCAAGGACGTGCTCCGGGAAATAGGATCGTCGCACAGCGCCACGAAGTGGGGCGTCTACAACAAGCTGGAGCCTTTGTTGGATTCGGAATTCCTTTCTGATAAGCCTACGCCTCTGGCGGACCTGTTCGCGAAAGGCAGAACGAGCATCATCGACATGAAAGGTATCCATCCCGAAGTGCAGCAGACCATCGTGGCGAAACTTTTGTCTAATTTGTTTGAAGCCCGTAAAGCGGGGCTTGTGCCGCCGGGTATGGTCGTGATCGAGGAAGCGCATAACTTCTGCCCCGAGAAAGGTTTCTCAAAGACTACCTGCAGCGACGTTCTTCGGACCATCGCCTCCGAGGGTAGGAAGTTCGGCCTCGGGTTGTTGATCATATCCCAGCGTCCCGCCAAAGTGGATAAAAATGTTCTATCGCAATGTAACACTCAGATCATCATGCGGGTGACAAACCCGAACGATATCCGCGCCATCACCAAGAGCCTGGAGGGCATCAGCTCTGAGCTTGAGGAAGAGATCAAGCGCCTTCCGCCCGGCGTCGCCATGTTCGTGAGCCCCGATATACCGAGGGCGGTCATGGTGCAGATACGAGTGAGGAAGAGTAAGCACGGCGGCGCATCCAAGGAAATATCCGAGGACATAGAGCCCGAAGAGTTCGATTATGAGGA
This sequence comes from uncultured Methanocellaceae archaeon, assembly GCA_963780625.1. GTDB lineage: Archaea > Halobacteriota > Methanocellia > Methanocellales > Methanocellaceae > Methanocella. The sequence continues at coordinate 10,509 of CAWACH010000003.1, forward strand.
CGAGGCCGAAGAGCCGGTCATGCCGGTAAAAAGCCCCGGCTTTTTCAGTAAGATCTTCGGCAGAGGATGACCATGGCTGCCGACCTTTCGGAGAAGACCGCACGCTATAAGCGCCTTTTAAAAGAAGCGCTGGACGACGCGAAAAAGGTGCCGGGCATGGACCCGATGCTCGATCACATAGCGGACGATTTTTACAACATGGCCGAGAGCTATCACAAAGATGGCATGCATTTTTTAGAGAAAGACGACCCTGTGAACGCGCTAGTCTGTTTTAGCTATGGGCACGCCTGGCTGGATGCCGGCGTCCGGCTCGGCGTATTCACAGTGACCAATAAAGACCTCTTCGCTGCCTGAATTTATTATATTTTTAACGTATCGGTTCATGGGAGGTGAAAGGGTTAAATATTATTGGCATCTATTATTGCCTGCCAAGTCTGTAGACTAGTATATCACAAAGCGTTTCAGGAATAACAATATTCATTTTCACCATGCGAGACCTGGTTAAAAAAAAGAGAGGGAGAAAATTATGTCGAATTTCAAGGTGGTATTAGAGGCCGCCTGGATAGTAAAAGACGTAGAATCCGTGGACGACGCCATGAGCGTTGCCATTTCGGAGGCCGGGAAGAGGCTCAACCCGAAAATGGAGTACGTCGAGGTAGAGGTCGGGGCTACGTTCTGCCCGTTCTGCGGAGAGCCTTTTGACAGCGTATTCGTCGTCGCCAATACGGGCATCGTCGGGCTGCTGCTGGAGATGAGGGTATTTAACGCCGAAAGCAAAGAGCATGCCGAAAGAATCGCAAAGAAAGAGATCGGTAAAGCCTTAAAGGACATACCGCTCAAAGTCGTGGAGACAGAGGAACTGCTCACGGAAGTGAAGTAGGCTTTTTTCATCATGATCTGTATGGGATAGATATGGCCACAAGTTACTGGTCGAGGGCAAGCGCGCGCGTCAAGCTCATCAGGCGAGGGCGCAGAGGGCAGAAGCCCAGAGGAATGGAGGAGCAGCTTGCCAGCTATGCAGATTATATTTTCGAGGCGCCGGACCTAAAGATATCCTTAGCCATTTCCATAGTGCTCTCGGTTGCCGTAGGCCTGATAGCATTTCCCTACAGTTTATTAAATAACGTCATCGCCGGCGTATTATTGTTAGCGCTGCCCATGATACTGGCGTCTTTCATCGCAAAGCCCATATCCTGCGTTTTTGGCAACAATGTGACGTACAACAGGTCCACGCTGATCTCGCTGATCATGATGATCTTTATCGCGCTCATTACACTGGCGGGTGCGGCCATTATTTACGTAGCTCACATACAGTATTCTTATCTGGGCTTTATACTGGCACTGTCGCTGGTATTCGCCGTACGGATGCTGATATTTCTGGGCATTTCCGTTAATAGCCTTCCTAAAGTCATTTTACCGGCTTCGCTGCAGACGATCTTTGGCGCGGTATTCCTTGTATATTATGTCCGGACGCCAGCCCTGTATTTCGACCTGGCCTTTTCGAGCGTCATCTTTGTTACCGCCGCATTTGCGTTCGTACGGTACGTAGATTACCCCATGGTCAAGTCATTCGGCGTCAGCAGCCTGGACTTCATTCAGGACTTCATCGCCCACCTGACGGAAGGCTCTGCTGCCATGGAGGAGTTTTTCGAGAAGATAGGCGAGTCCATAGACGCTCCGGTGAACGTATTATCGTTCAAGCGGATGGACGGCACTATCAAGTCGATCATTATTACACCTTATGTGCATCCCGGCCCGATGGGAGAGATCGGCGGCGGCAACCTGCCGACCATCGTTTCCGGCGCATTTAACGAAGGCCTCATCATAGTGCCTCACGGCACAGCTTATCATGACTTTAACCTGGTGACCGCCGAGGAGTCGGAAAAGGTCATCAGCGCGGCAAAGCGGGCCCTTGACCGTGTGAACTACAGCACCATGGCGACGAGGTCGACCCGTGTTACCTGTGGCAACACGAAGGTGCTGGGCCAGCGTTTCAACGATTCGGTTTTCCTGGTATCCACTCAGGCGCCTACGTCTACCGAGGATATCGAGTTCTCCGTCGGCTTTAATGCCATGGCGGAGAGCAGAGTGGCCGGCGCCCGCTATGCTACGATCATCGATGCTCACAATTGTACCGAGCCGTTCGCGACCGCCATCGAGCCGGGCACACGTGATTCATATAATATTATCCGTGCAACGGCCAACGCGTCTAAAGTCCTGTTAACAATGCCGCTGGGCGAGATCAAGCTGGGCATTGCCGACACGCCGCCTATCTGTACCCGTGCCGAGGGAATGGGAGACCTGGGCATCAGGGTGGCTGTCGTCGAAACACTGGGCCAGCGCACCGCTTACATCGTCATCGACGGTAATAACATGGTGAACGGCCTGAGGGAAGAGATCATTAACAAGCTTCCTGTGGCTGAAGCGGAAGTGATGACGACAGATACGCATGTCGTCAATACGCTTTCGGGCGCTAACTATGTGGGCCAGCATATCGACTGCGAGCTGATCATCGATACCATAGCGATGCTCGTCGATAAAGCCATAGCGGACCTGGAGCCGGTCAAGGCCGGCATGGAGAGCGAGCTGGCGCTGGATGTCCACGTCTTTGGTTCCCACAAGATCGCCAAGCTGGCTAGCACGGCAAACGCCATGGTAGCGATGGCAGGGGCATTCGCCGCCGCCGTTATCATCGCAGCTTTGTCCCTGACATTGCTCATCCTCATTCTTATACAGTGAATATTGAGAGATATATCAAATACTTAAAAATACGATATTATTTTGATATGGACCCTGACACTGAACGGATGGTACAGATACTGAACAAGATAGACGACGTCCTCCATTGCCAGAGGTGCGACCTGGCAAAGTCAAGGACTCACGTCGTTGTAGGTACCGGTCCGCTGGACGCTAAGATCATGCTCATCGGCGAGGCCCCTGGTAAGAACGAAGACCAGAAAGGAGAGCCATTCGTGGGCTCTGCGGGCCGAATATTGAACGAGCTGCTGGAAGCAGGCGGCATCAACAGGAAAGACGTGTATATTACGAACGTCGTGAAATGCAGGCCGCCGGAGAACAGGACGCCGAAGCCCGTTGAGATCGAGGCCTGTCATCCGTACCTGCAGAAGCAATTTGAGGTCATAAAGCCGCGGGCCGTGGTGCTGCTGGGTAAGACGGCGGCAGAGGCGATGCTGGGGCGTAAGGTGGAGCCGGGCAAGGAACATGGTAACATCTTCGAGAAGGACGGCATAAAATTCATGATCACATACCATCCGGCTGCCATGATCTACAAAAGAACGCTGAAGGATACCATTACCGAGGATTTCAAAAAGGTCAGCGCTTTACTGGAACAATAATAATTTTAAAAAATATAGAGAAATAGCCAAACTATTTGAACGCGCAATATGTATGCGTCTTGTTATGGGCGAGCTTTTCGAGAGTAGTATGCTGTTGATCCTGGGTGCGATATTTTTATTATATCTTATCGTAGGGGTGATCACCGGATGGTATACCTTCCAGATCGCCCTCGTAATGGGGCTTTTGTCCAGCATAGCGGTCCTCCTCATAGACTGGGGCTTAGCCCGTCATAGATCCTAGGCTAAATTGATTTAAAAAAAACCACTTGAACAAATAATAAATGGTTCAAGGAATTACCTGTTAATTATCGCTTCACCGGGACATTGATCGTTTCGACCGTAAAGCCGGCATTCTGCCGGTCCAGGATGACCGATGTGGTCGGGTATGGAATGCTGATCTTCTCCATGGCAAAACGCTTGAGCGTCTCCCGATAAATGTAATCGGGCACTTCCCAGCTTAACTTATAGTCTTTTACCCAGACGTGCATGAGCAGGTTCACGGAAAAGTTGCCCAGGTCCTTGACGTACACCTTCGGCGCCGGGTCGGCGAGCACTCCTTCGGTATTACGGGCAATGTCCAGCAGTACTTCGGAGGCTTTCTCAATGTCCGCATCGTATGAGACGCCCACTTTAATGTCGAACCTCGCCTTTGCGTCGGGTAATGAAAAGTTAATGATATCAGATTTTGAAATATCGGAATTGGGTATCACTATCAGGCGGGAATCCATGGTCTTTATTCTCGTGCTGCGCAGCCCTATCTCGACCACGTCGCCCACCATGCCGTCGGATACCTGGATGCGGTCGCCTATTTTATAAGGCCGGTCCGAGAGAATGGCGATAGCGCCGAATACGTTAGATAACAGTTCCTGTGCCGCCAGCGCTACGGCAATGCCGCCCACGCCTAAGGTCGCTATCAGTGGCGTGATCTCTATGTGAAGGACGGACAGTACCATCAGCGTAGCCAGTATAAAGACGATGATGCCGACTGCTTTACCGATGAAAGGCATCAGCACGTCATCCAGGTCGGACCCCGTCTTGGGCGCAATGTCGACCTTATACCAGTTAATGAAACCGCCGGCCAGATTAGACAGGAGATATGCCCCGATGTAGATGAGCGCAATGGTCAGTAGAACGGCGAGATTATCGGAGACCAGGCCTGGCAAATTGTTCAGCGTGGCGAAGGCCAGGTAAATGCCGCAGGCGATGACGAATACCTGCAAGGGCCCGTTGATGGCCTTTAATATTTCATCATCCAGCGAGGTCTCGGTCTTTGCGACCAGGTGAGGGGCGATGTTCTTTATAAAGAACTTGACGGCCCTGGCTACTATGTATGAAAGGACGATAATGGCAACGGCTACTACGAGGTCGGCCCAGCTATGGCTTAAGCCCGTCGCTGACACGACTCCCGACTCGATGCCCTGAACGAGGGCCGAGTTACCCAGGTTGTTGATGATATCCGTGCTATTACCGGCCATGGCGACATTACATTAGGACTCACCGTATTTAAATTTGGTGCAAAACCATAATGTCCCGGTCCAGGCCATTAAGCCTTTTTAGAAGCGCGATTATACTGCGGTTGACCTCCGCAAGCTTTACTATAGATATTGGCTATTCATTGTTGGATACTTTAGTACATTATTGGACAGGTGCTGCAGATGGCCATACAACTGGATATCGTTATCGACCAGATCATCATATTTTCGATTCTGATGGCCATTGGCTTTATTGCGGCTAAAGCAAGCCTGGTCTCGAAGGATATACTGAATGCACTGTCGAAAATGATAGTGGTCGTTATACTTCCCGCCTTGATCTTTAGCCTCATTGCCGATAGCGGATTAACGATTAACGATTTCTTAATGAACGGACGTTTCGCCATCGGCGCGGTGCTTTGTTATGCATTGCTCATTGCCACCGGCGTCCTGATGAGCAAGCTGTTAAAGCTCAAAGGCAAGACCGCTAATATCTTCATCGCCCTGGCGGCCTTCGGCAATATGGGCTTCATGGGAATACCACTCATCCTGGGCATATTCAAGGAGCCTGTCGCCCAGGTCTGCATATCCATTTTTACCATCATCGACATGACACTGATCTGGACGCTGGGCGTTTATCTTTGCAGCCGGCACCAGGATAACGCTAATTCCTGGGGCGCCATTAAGAATATGATCAACCCGACGACGGGCGCATTGTGCGTGGCTTTTATCATAATGTTATTTCAAGTCCGGTTGCCGGATCTATTCATGAATACTGTCTCGGGAATAGGAAATACGAGTAAATTTTTAACTATGATCTACGTAGGCGGCATACTGGCTTACGTCTCCATGGGTAACATTTTTAAAAAGCCGAGCATATTCGTCCTGACCATTGTAAAAATGCTGATAATACCCGTCGTAGTATTTTTCTTCTTAGGCTTTTTCCTGCCCCAGACCCCGAGGGCGATCCTGACCCTCATCGTCGGGCTGCCGGCTATGACGACGATAGCTATGATAGCCACGACCTACAAGTCGGACGATGAATATGCGGCCGAGATCATTTTCGTTACCACCATCGCCAGCCTGATCACGATCCCGCTGGTCAGCATTATCACGAGCATGATGTGACCCGGTCGCAAAAATAGTAAGTTTTTCTTTATTCAAGTTTTACAATTTATGTTTGTGATGGGCAGCTACCGGAGGATGTACGCCGTATGAAGAATAAAAGGAGCGCCAGCGGTATCAAGCCGATGACTATGAACATGGCCGTACTCAGGTCGACGGGCGACCCGGTCAGGAGCGCTCCAAGCACAAAGCTGACGGGGACCCCTATCAATAGAGCGCCTATCTGGAGCAATAGTCCTGCACCGGCGACGTATCCGAGTTTTGTACTCTTCCATAGTAGTACTCCGCCGATGAACAGTGCAGGGCATTCCACGATGAGGTCGATGATCCATGGGACTTGCATCTGTGTATCGACAGGCGTATTGCCGAGGATCGCTGTGATGACCGCATAAGCATCGATCACTATGAATAGAAGGGCGAGTGCGATAAGTACGCCACCGGCAGCCCTATTCGGTACTAAGTCTGCAAGTCTTTGACGCACAGCACTGCCATCAATGCTTGCGACAATACCGATGATCGTATATGCGCTCAATACCACGAGGGCGATGTAAAGCAGGAAGAGAGCGTTAAAAGGCACCCCTATGACCATGAACGAATAGATATACAGAACGTAAAAGAGCACGCCGGGCCATATGAGTAGCCCGATAAGTTTACCGCGATGCGCAAGCCACATAGATATCAGCAGTATGGGCAGTATTACTACGAAATTGAATGCGTCTGACCCGACGGAACTTGTAGCCTTTGACGCCGGATATATGGAGCTCCAGTAAAGGATACCCGCAATAGATACGATAGCCATGATAATGGCTACTGCAAGCGAGCTCAAGTATGGGAGCTTGAGGTCATGCCTGATGTAGGCTTGTATATCGTTCATTTAGATCCTTCCTGTATAGTACCGTCCGATCGAATGCGTATTCCTGCCAGTTTTTGCATGGCGATATCATTCACCGTAGCATATGGATGAGGATATCTCTCGTTCAGTTCAGTATATGACTTCATGTATATCTTGGACTTGATCTGTACGGCTTTTTTCGGACAATAGTTAACGCATGCATAGCAGAAATAACATTTAACGTGATTTTGCCATACGGGCTTTTTATCGACTATTCGTATCTTTTGGGAAGGACATGCTTTTTCACAAGTCCCGCATCCGACGCACTTCCTGTCGGCATAAAAATAATCATTAGCTCCGGTATGTTCGACAAAGAACATTCCAAATAGGGCAAAACGTTCTATTAAGATATCCGTCGGATAGATCACGTTATCATTGATATTTTCCCGGTAAGTTTCTCTGTTGATAATAATTTTTTGAATATTCTCCAGCTTATTATGAACATCATATTCCAGTTTTGCTAATTCTTCTGTGGTTGCCGGTTTCCAGTCTTTAAACTTCGGATCGTTACTGGCCATATTTACGGTAAAATATGAATTCAGGCTTTTACCGTCTTTCCTCAATATGTTATTCATCTTGATGAACGCGTTATGCCAGGTACCTGCGCGCGTAGCGATGGCAAAAAGGTATTTGGCAGAATTAACATCGATTTTCTTAATGAATTTTTTTACAGGGACAGGCAGTGTCATACCGTGAACCGGAAAAACAAATCCTACAGTCTCTGCTTTGGTTTCGATAATATCTTTATTAAGAAGGCTGACGATCGGTATTAGCTCCGATCCGGGAATTCGTTCTTGTAATTCTTTTGCAGCGTGTAATGAATTGCCGCTCCCGGAAAAATAATATATTTCAACTGTACTCATGATGAGCCTCCGGCTCGAGTAAGTCCGCGAATGATCCGATCTGCGCATGTATTATCTTATCATTGCGTCCGGAGTCCATTGGCTCGCCGTAGCCGAAGATGAATGCTTCGAAATACCAGTACACCAGGTACGAGATGAATAAGGTCGACATCGCCCTTGGATCGCAGGGCCTGATCTTCCCCTTCTCAATGAGCTTGATAAATAGGATCTCCGTCTCGTCGACGGGCCTCTCGAACAGCTCTCTTCGGACATAATCCCGCATTTTTTCATTATGGTACATTTCAATGACCATAATGCGTGTGATCCTGGCCAGATGCGGGTCGGCCATCATGAATTTGGGTATGCTCTCCAGTATTTCACGAAAGGAAACGGAATCGACAAGGGCATCGATGCTTGCCTCCGGGGCTTTTGGATATATCCTGCCTTCGACGTATGTGAAAATCGAGTCGAGTATCGCTTCTTTGCTCGAGTAGTGTTTATAGACCGCGCCTTCGGTGATGCCCACTGCCCGTCCGATATCCCGGATGGACACGCCATCATAGCCCTTTTCTGCGAACAGGTCGACGGCGGCATCGAATATTTTTTCTTTGGTGTCCTTTTCACCGGGCACCTTTACCGGCCGGCCGGTTTTTGGCTTCACGCTCATGCCTTTGCCTTTGCTGCCAGGTCTGCCGCCCATTTGCGGATAGCTACGAAATCCCGCGTATCGTAAGGCTTGCTCGTGTCCTTACCTTTCTTTTCCAGGTCCTTCTTCATGGCCATGGACATTGGCCTGGCAAAGAATGACGGGTGCTCAAAGTCGACCATGCCGCCGAAGTATGCCAGAGCTAAGGGCTTTATCGTCGGGAACTTTGAGGCGGTTTTCTCGATGTTTTTGTTGGCTTCATCCGTCTTTGTCGGATCATTGCCTAAGAGGCCTGATGAAAACAAAGCGACCTTTTTACCGGCCAGCTTTCTTGCGTTCCTCTTGATAAAACGGGCCGCCTGCCATTTCCACATGGTCGCCCATACGGAACTGCCGACCACTACGAGGTCGAACGAGTTCACGTCAAATCTCCTCGATCTTTTAGCATTCTCCACAGTCGTACTGAAGCCTTGCTCATCCAGTACTTTTTCAATTTCATCGGCGATCTGTTTCGTAGCGCCGCCCCTCGTGCCATAAATGACCAATGCTTTCATGTGACATTCATCCTGCATTATGTAAGTAAACGTTAACTTACTTATCAAACCATAAAATACAGGCTTAATATATAAGTGTTGTGTCTCCAATGCTTTACATCAGGTCAGGAAGCGGTAAAAGCATGTACCGTTGATAAAAAAATACGCAAAAAAAAGAATTTTAAAGTATCTTGTCGCCGGCATTGGGACCGGGAGTGCACTGGTATACGCCGCTGATCTTCATGATCAAAAGATTCTTGGCATGCGCACCGGGCATTTTCGCGGCGACCATCTCGTTCGCCTTGTCAAACTCAGGCCCGCTTGACTTCACGATGATGTTGCCTTTTATCTGGAAGCAGCCTTTGGTCTCCGGCCCGTGGACATAGATGGATGCCTTCGGGTTTTCCATAACGTTCTTTATGGTTGTTTTCATGAAGATATCGCCGATCAGGATCGTCTCATCATCGGCAAGCATCACGAACCCGTGGGGAGTCACGTTCGGCTCGCCTGACTTCGAGGCGGTCGCGATGGGGAATACCTTCACAGTGCCGAAGGCTTGTTTAATCTCGCTAGTTAACTTGACCATATAAAATCACCTTGTAGCCATCAATGCCTTGTATTTGTATATACTTGAGCGTCAGAAAAATGTACCTGGTATATTTTAATGACCTTAAAGGTTAAAAAACTTACAATAAGTTTATATGCTTCATGAGCGATGGAAATCTAGATGGCGAATAAGAGTAGGCAATCCGACCAGGAGTTCTCGGAGATAAAAAAGAAGCTGTCCGAAGTCCAAAACGACCTGAAGCGCTTTATCGAGCAATCCAATAAGCAGCAGCTTGAGCTGATCCTTGCCAGCTCGCGAAAAGACATGGCCAATACCATGATCGGCTACGTTATGGAAGATGCGAAATGCAGCCTGGACGACAACATGGTCAAGCAATGCAGCATGCGGGATACCTGCCGTTCTAAATTCATGGAGATCCTTGAGAATAACGCCGGTTCGCTCCGGCAGGATAGCGTCAGCGACGATGCCATATTAAAAAACAAGTCGATGCTGTCCGGGATCAAGACTAAAGCACCTTATAAAAGGTGTGATACATGCTTTTCTGAGGTCTCAGGGCTCTTTGATAAGCAGGTCAGCCTGATGCGGTCGCTACAAATATACGACACCGGCGAGCCTAAGGCCCTTGACATAACGGCCATATCAGAAGAGAATATTGTGACCAATATCCTCGAGCCGATATCCAATAAGACGAGGATACAGATCCTGAAGGCGCTCTACTATGAGGCCAGGACGTTCTCCGCCCTATCGGAGCTGACAGGCCTCAGGGCCGGGAACCTGTTGTTTCATTTGCAAAAACTGCTTGGCAGCGGAATGATCATACAGCGCCATGAAGGCGGGGACTACATGATCACCGATAAAGGATACAAAGTGCTGGTCATGATCACTGATATTTATGAAAAATTGTAAAAAAAGTTTGGCCAGGCGTCCGGCCAGCTTTCACATCATTAAAATAACTTACTAAATTGTTCGACCATATTGGCGGTCATCTGCTCTTTATTCCTGGACCAGTGGATGATATTAGTTCCGACGACAATGCCGCCTTTGGATTCGACGGCACTCTTCATGAGGGAGATAGCCTGGTTCCCGCCGGTCACGTTTATGGGCAATCCTTTTGTTACGAAGCAAGCGACTTTTTTATTTTGTAGCGGCGGAAGCTGCGGCAGATATGCCTTCATCACCGGCGAAGCGGAAAATGCCTGGACAGGAGCTGCGAAGATAAGCTCATCGTATGCGCTAAGGTCCGGCAGTTTTAGGAGCCGGATCTTCTTCGGGTCGGTCTGTTTGGCGTCTGCGGATTCTAACCGTTCGATGTTCACCGTATGCCCTGCAGCCACAAGTTTCGCTTTAAGCTGTTCGGCAGCGGTGAACGTATGCCCGGTCTGAGAATGAACAATAATACCGATTTTCATAGCTTACTCTTTATTTACTAAGGTATTATTAAGATTTTCTCAGCATTGATCATCTTAGGTCACACTTACGTTGATCTGGTTAGTCCCGGGAACCTCGACGTTAATGCTTAACGGGCCGGTGTGGTTCAGGTATCTCGGCAGGTTGTCCTGGTATATGATGTTGTTGCCGTTATCAGCCAGCTTCAAATAATAAGTAGCCGAGCCGTCGTCGGGGAACTGAATGCTAAAGCTTCCGTCTGCATTCGTGACGTTACCGAATTCATGCCCCTTGTCGGTGTCCACGATAACGTGGTAACCGGAGGTGGGCTGCTTGTTAAACAGTATCGTCCCGTTGATGAAGTGGGTGATCGTTATGATCGGGCTTGACGTTCCCGGCGTCAGCGTGACAACGATGTTGTCCGCCGCCGTGGCCAGCGGAGTAGGCGTAGCCGCGGCAGTAGGTACCGGCGTTGGCGTTGGCGTTGCTGTCGGCGTGTTCACGCAACCTGCTGCAAATAATGCTAAAACTATGATTAAAGCTAATAGTAATGATCTCTTCATGATCTTCCTCCTGATAGCTTAGTAAGTCCTTGCTAATACATTATTAAATGTAGCATCATTAAATAGGGAACCGAATATTTCTTGGAATATCTCCTGAAAACCTTAGGATATGAGCGATATAAGGCTAGCGGAGAGGTACATTTAGCCATAAAAGGGTTTTTCTGGTACTATAAAATAATAAAATTAAAAAAAGTTAGTGATTCTTACTACAAATCTAATATTTTGTACCTGCCCAGGTCCCGTCCCAGCCCGCGTTCGGGTCGTCGGAGTGGCCATATCGCCAGTTACCGGAGAATGAAGTTCCATCATCGGATACGGTGAAGGAGATATCCCCCTGGCCGTTGGATTGTGTCCATGTGCCCGTCAGCACATTACCGGAAACATAGCCGTCGATCGTGCCGCTCATATAATCGTATATGCCGAAGACATGATCGCCGTTAACCTGGAGCGTCATATTATTCCAATCAGTATCCCAGACTCCGGCCCATACATCCGCCGGATTCGTTACCACGGGGTGCACGATCGGCGGAGAGTTGTTACTCCATACTTCCGGGCCTAATGGCGGATAGGTGATATAATACCCGAATTCGGTCTGCTTAATACCGCTATCCGGCGTAGAAGTCGGCGCAATAGAAGGCACAGGAGTGGGAGTCGATGCGCCAACGCTTGGGCTCGCCGTGCTTTCCGGAATAGGTGTGGGCGTTGCTGTGGTCAAAGGTTGTGCTGTCGGTGTACTTTGAGCCGGGACATTTTGCGACCCGGTACATCCTGCGACCAGTATAGCGGTCATGATCAATGCGATCGAAATTATATACCTCAATTTCAACTCAATTACCTCCCCTTAGGAGCTAATTAAATATCAGGCTAGAAGTATAAAATATTAAGTGTTCATAGGCCGGGGTATTGCATTTCTATAGATTACCGGTAAGTGATAAATAGCCAATAAATTATTCTACGGCGGCGATTAATTCGATGAGCCAAACTCGCCGATCTATGAATGAAAATATAAAAAATCGTCTGATCTTAGTCATTTCTTTTTATTCTTCTCGTATATGCCACAATACAGATCATTAAAATGGCCATCAATGCAGAAGTTGCCGGCGTTGGCTTTGGCGTAGGCGTTGCGAGGTCCGGTATGACCGTATTAGAAGGCGTTATGGTAGGTATAGGAGTGCCGGTGATCGTCGGAGTCATGGGCGTTGCTGTAGGTGAAGCCGGTGATAATGTCGGCGCCGGCGTCGGAGTTGGCGTGGACGTTGACGTAGGCATCGGTGTTACGGTAGGCGTGGGCGTAGCTGTCGGCGATGCGGTAGGCGTGGGAGTTGGTGAGGGCGTCAGGGTCGGCACAATGATGATCACATGGGTGGTAGTCGGACCATTAATGCCAATGACGCCGAAGGGGGAGGAATATCCTTCTCCGTATGGGCTTATGTTCGCATAGATCTGATACCCGTTAGTGTACGACTCATTCACCCCTGAGAAATAATAATCGCCGTTCGAATCAGTAGTCATATTTGCATATTCCTGAGTATCATCGTGGCTATTGATGATGGCGACATAGGCGCCGCTGAACCCTAATGACTGGTTTGCCGATGAAATGACTCTGCCGGTGACAGCACCCGTCGAAGTCGCAGGCGGATATGGTACTCCGGTATAGATCGGCATATCGGCGATGGCAAACGAGCTTACTGTCAGCAACATAAGCACTAGCATCGAGATCATGGTAATTCTAACGATATTCTTCAAGCTGCTTCCCTCAAACCATTATTCAATAATCCTATAAACGATAAGCGATGTATATTTAGTTATTTATATCCCATATTTGACTATCATTATCATAAGGGAGTCTTGAGCATGAAAGCAGGCTTTATCGGCCTTGGCCACCTGGGCAAGGCAATGGCAAAGAGGCTCATCGGCGAAGGCGTTGAGCTTATAGTCTGGAATAGGACAAAAGAAAAAGCGGCAGATCTAGGTATGCAAGTAGCAGGCAGCCCGAAAGACCTGATATCGAAAGTAGATGTCGTCTTTCTCAGCATGTTCGATAGCGACGCAGTAGCTTCTGCACTATATGGCGATGATGGCCTTTTTAACGGTGACTGTAAAAGAAAGATAATCGTCGATACGACCACAAACCATTTTGGCCGTGTCCCTAAATTCCATGAGGATGCCAAAAAGCACGGGGCTATTTACCTTGAATCGCCGGTACTCGGCAGCGTGGGTCCGGCATCCCAGGGTGCATTAACTGTGCTGGTCAGCGGCGATAAGTACGCCTTTGAAATAGTAAGGCCATACCTCGAAAAACTGGGTAAGAATATCTTTTACCTGGAGAAGATATCGCTGGCCACAAAGATGAAGCTCATCAATAACCTGGTGCTGGGAACGCTCATGGCGACATGCGCCGAAGCCCTAACGTTCGGAGAAGAGGCCGGACTGAACAGGGAAATGGTCCTGAACATTTTACTAACGGGAGCGGGAAACTCAGCCGTCCTTGCCGCTAAGAAAGAGAAGTTAATAAAGGGGGACTTCTCCAGGCAGTTCTCGTCATCGCTGATCTATAAAGACCTGCATTACCTGGAGGACCTCGCCTTTGATATGAAGAAGCCGCTGTTCATCGGAAGCGCGGTGAAGGAGCTATATGGGATGACATACCCGGAAGGGATCGAAGACGAAGATTTTTCTGCGATATATAAAATCTTTAAAAAATATTGATGTAATTCACATCTTTACCAGTTTCGAAATGGAGGTATTCTATGAGAAAGGATGATAAAATTAAAATAACTAAAGAGAAAAGAGATGACATGGTCCTGGCAATTAAGAACTATTTTTTAAATGAAAGAGAGGAAGAAGTAGGCGATCTGGGTTCGGGCCTGATCCTGGATTTTATCATTGAACAAATAGCTCCGGAATTTTATAACCAGGGCGTTGATGATTCTTATAAATTTATGACAAACAGTATCGAAGATCTATTGTCGATCCAAAAGATCATAGCTTATAGCCATTCGAAGAAGTAGGCCACATTAAAAGGTAGAAGAATAAAAATTTGTTAACTATTTTTACCATCATACTGGTCTAAAAGATGATTAAGCCTATCTCCAATGTCGTTCCATTTACCAAAGAATGTATATGCTCTCCAGTAAAGAGATAAGATAAAATACATAGGAATTAAAATTATTATAAATCCGATAAATAGCCAGATGAAAGTATCAATATCGGTCATTATTGCACCGATATTTTTGCTTTTACTGCTCGGATAAGTAATATAAGTAATACATCATTGTAATTGTCACTCATGAACAATTTTATTGTATTCATTTCAGTAAAACGGTTATCTTTATAGATTATATTTTATTTTGTGAATATATTATATTTGATTTATCTATGTATTTTAAAAAATCACTATGGAGTAAAAATTTGAAAAGCGAGTGAAAAAAGCTTTGGAAAAATGAAAAATTTACTCTATTTTTTGTCCTTTACCCAATTTCCAGACATTGGATCTTAAAAGGATAATGGCGAATACTGCCAAGAGTACTATACCAAAGAGACCGGGCCCGAATGATAATATCGGATCTTTGGACAATCCAAGGTAATAATCTGCCGGACCTTCAATTGTATCTACGACTAAATGTAGTAGTACTGCTACCCAGACGCTGCCGGTCTTTAGGACAGCGTAGCTGAAAATAATGGCTAGTACGATGGTAAGAAGGACCATTAAGACATTCCCGAGGATAGGCTGGCCTGGATAATTTAATCCAAAAACGATGAGGGGAGCATGCCATAATCCCCATATGATCCCAAGTGCTAATACTCCTTTATAGCCGCCAAAAAGCGAGAATAGCCTGTCCTGGAGGTAAACTCTCCACCCATATTCTTCACCAAGAAAAGTCGGCCATAATACGAAGAAAAACAAGATCCCGGTAATTAGTGATGAGATGAAATACATGGGTAAGCTAAATCCTTTTGTAGCAACTCCCAGCCCTGTAAAATAATTAAGAACGTAACATAACGTGAATACCAAAAATAGCATTAGTGGTATAATGATGTAGTATCTGAGATTTTTCCCGATGGATAATTTTGAGGGAATTAATCCTTCTCGCCATTTCTTTTTTAGGTTTAATGTTATTATAGCTAAGATCCCTAAAACGGCAATGAGCATTGAAAATACAGGTATGTCACTGTATACTCCTGCAATTGGCTGAACATATGATTCAAAGGTAAATAAAAATGCATAAAGCAAGAAAAACGCGAAAACGATTTTTGATTCTCTTGTAAACACTTTTGATCTGAAGTAAAGCATGCAGATGATGGCAACTGTAGCAGGTATGAACATATTGATCGCTAACGTAACAGTCCATAATCTAGTGTGTACCGCCAAAATAGGGCCTGATATCATATAAATAATAAAATCAAGGAGGTAAGTAGCAGCAAAAGTGATTATTAAAAATACTAATAATTCTTTTTTGAGCTGACTTCCTTCTACAATGTTAGTAGTCAAAATATAATCCTCGAATAGTTTAACTTATCTGGAATATATGTATAAAGAGATTCCTATAATGCAGGAATAGCAGGAGTCTAACTCACATGGTCCCGACCGATTTTTTAAAGTCAGGACAAAAGCTATGGCATGGATAGCGATCATTTGAAGCCTGAGCAGGGATTAACCGTGAATTCTTAATATATAATGACAGGTAAACTCGGGAAATGAGGATCAAGAAAAATATTGAGTAAAAATGATCGCGATCGGATCTATCAATTTTTCAATATTTTCAAACTCCTTATAAACAAAAAAAGAGGAATGGGAGATCATTTTGTTCCCTATCCTCAAATTAATTTTCCGGAGAACTATTCCTCAGTTCTCAGGATACACCAGATCCACCAGGTCTCCTTCTCGATAACGGTCCACGTTTTCAGGCACGAACACATAGGCATACTCCCCTTTCGGGTACGCGTCGCCTATGAGGCTCACCGGTGTGGCCCGGTCACCATCGATGCGTACTTTAACCAGTGCTCTGGCCCCTGGGAACTTGCCGATGCCTGCCGTGAGAGTGACTTTACCATCGCGCTTTGGGGGCTCCTCAAAGTGGCCGAGATACTTGACGATCGGCTCGATAAAGTTTAAGGCCGTTATGGCACAGGATTCCAGTGTTCCGGGAAGGAATACCGCCGGTACTCGCTTGCCGTCACCCTCCACAAACCCTGTGCCCATGGGCCGGCCGGGCCTGATCTTGACACCATGGACAAGCACTGAGCCTGCAGAGTTAAGCGCTTCGGCGATGTTATCCCGTGGACCGATGGAAACGCCCCCTGTAGTCACGACAAGATCGTAGGCCAGGCCATCCTTGAGCGCCGCCGCCAGCGCAGGCACATCGTCGCCCACAATGCTGTGAAAAGTGGGATTGCTCCCATGGTGCTTTGCGAGCTGATAGCAGAGCATGCCGTTGCAATCGTTAACTATTCCGGGGCCGGGCTCGATCCCCCGGGGGATCACTTCATCGCCCGTAGGGATGATCAGCACTCGCGGCCGATCGTAGACTTCCACACGGGTCAAGCCCAGGCGTGCCAGCGTTGCGACGTCGGTCGGCCTCAGCCAGGTACCTTCGGGGAGAACAAGATCCCCTTGTTTAATTGTCCTGCCACGGGGTAGTATCGTGTTTCCGGCTTCTACGATCCCCTCGATTAAAATTCCCTCAGGGGTTACCTCAACATCTTCCAGCCTGACTACGGCATCGGCCCATTCGGGCACTGCGCCCCCGGTCCGGACCTGCAGGCAGAAACCTTTGCCACCCTGCTCAGCACCTGCCGGTGCAAGGATCTTGCCGGCGGTCGCCACATCTGCCGATCGTAGAGCGAAACCATCCATAAAGGACATATTAAAGTGAGGGACGTCCCTTGGGGCCATGACATCGGCAGAAAGCACCCGCATGTCTGCGTTCTCAAGGTTTACCAGCACCTTGCGGCTTACCGGCTGGCTGACATCCTTTAAAGAACGTATGGCATCGGAAACAGTGGTTAGTTTAGTAACTGCTTTAACCATTTGCATAATGTTTAATTGTTATATATAGAACTAAAAGTTATCGCCTGCCGGTCAAGAGGATCAAAGAAGGATGAATAATAGATAAAACAGCGAGAAGGGTTATCCTTTTTCCGATCACTTAGTTACCAGTATGACCTGCTAAACATTATATGACTATTTTATATACCTGTAAATAATTGTCATTTTTGTGAACCATAATACACAGCCATTATGCCACGTATTTTTAACAACTATTAGCTGTGCTTATGGCATCAGAGCTTTCGGGCACACCTGTTAAGAGCTCCAAAATTTTATGAGATTTTTCGGAGGGTTCTTATGTACTCTATCGATAATGACTTGATCAAAATGGTCATGGAAACCGAAGATTTCAAGAATGCGCATGGATATGCGGCAGTACAAATAGTGGTCAAGAACCTGCTGATGATCAGGCTGATCGACCTGCATGTCCGGGATAGCGACGATGCCCGGATACGCCAGGAACTCATAAGAAAGCACATCGAGATCATCACGCTGAAGATCCTGAGAGACATAGACGGCGAGATAATCATACCCGATAATTACACCGAGCTGGCGGAACTGGAAAACTTTTGGAACTCTGGCACCGCCTTCTTACCAGGCGCCGAAACTCTCGGGGACTGCCCTGATAATACGGCAAATGTGTAAAAATGGTACCCTCAACAGTGTGGAAACTAGGTAATAGCCAACGGTAGGAGTATCTCTAGCTATCATGTCCGTCGCAAAAGCTGCTAAGCGGCGGAATGATCATCCGGCTCCAGTATATTCAAATCCGGGAACAAGAAATCGGGTGCCTGCCCGTCGCGACTGCGCTCCCAGTGCCGAGCCTGGTCAGACAGTCCCGCATTTATTGGGCACATTGTTTTTTGTCGATAAACCATAACTATTGGTTAATAACCGATAAACTATAAATCGTAATAAATGCTTGTATTTTTAATTTAATCTCTTGAGGGGGAGCATCATATGAAGAATGAGATAAAGATATTGATCGCAGTTTGTCTGCTCGTATCGGTTATAGGCGTACTTGGATGCACCAGTAGTGCAACCGACCCGATCGTCGGTAAATGGGGAAATGACGCTTACGTGACTTCGGGAATACCGATCGCTACAAACAGCATATACATAACGTTTGATAGTAATGGGACCTATTCAGGAACGATAGATGGTATGGGCGGAACAGCCCGTACATGGAAGAATGACGGATCAGGCCAGTATGAAATGAGTCAAACTTCGCTCGGGGCTGTCAGTAATATAACAGTAAGCGGGGATGTGTTGTCCTTATCAGTAGGCGGAAAGCCAGCGCGGACATTCCACAAAATATAAAAAACTTTTTTTAGATTCTGGTAAGTCAGCGGATGCTTATGTATGACTGTAGGGAACGTAAAGTTTGACGGGATAAATTATTACTTTTTAAAAGTTATATTTAGCAGCTTAAGCTATATTTTAATAAAAATATGTCATGATAGATTTGACATGACAGGACGATTGGACTAGAGATTAATAGTTCCGTCCGGACTCGAACCGGAGTCTTCGGCTCCAAAGGCCGACAGGATTGACTACTATCCCCCAAATTAACAAGCCAATTAATTTGTGAGTATACTTCTGTTTACATATGTAAACAATTATTTACATGCGTAAACTATATGTAACACTTGTATACAATTATTTACATGTGGTCTCTAAATCGATTAAATTAATGCCTAAGAATAATAAGGTCCGCAGTACTGATATAAGCAGTCATGGTATGCCAATTGAAACTGTAAATAAAGAAACATATGATCTTAATGAAGACAACAGAATTAAAATTTTAAAATTATTCTTTAATGGGCCAAATGTAAGCTTCATGTTAGGGAGGTAGCGCGGCGTTCTAATCTGACCCCCAGAGGCGCACAAAATATCTTAAGGTCATTAAAAAATGCCAGGCTATTGAATAGCGAATCTACCGGCATCGTCAATAATTATTGGGGAAATTATGACAATGAAAAGTTCATCGGTCTGAAAAGATCGCTAAACCTTTATTCCCTCTATTCTTCCGGACTACTCGAAGAGTTGGAAGAATTTTATATGAATCCTAAATGTATTGTTTTATTCGGCAGCTATTCCAGGGGAGAGGATACCAATGAAAGTGACATCGATATAGCGGTAATATCTAGTAAGGAAGACATGCCAGATATAGGGAAATATGAAAATGCGCTAAATAGAAAAATAAGCATACATATCATTAAAAGTATTAAATCGGAAGATAATAATTTCATTAATACCTTGGTTAATGGTATAGTATTATCCGGTTATTTGGATGTGGTATAAATTGACCTATAGAGGAACGCCGTTTAAAGACTATGTTATTAAAGGGGATGTAAAAGAAGTCTCGAAAGACATAGGCGCTGCCCGGGCCATGTTCGAAAAGGCAAATAGACGGCTTAGATGCGTACAGTCTCAGGCAATAAATGAGGAATGCGCTACTTTTATTTTTGAAGACATCTACGAAGTTATAAGGGAGTGTGCCCATGGAATAATGTTTGCCGATGGATATAAGCCCACGGATTCTCATGAGGCATGCGTTGCATTTGTAAATGATAACTATAGGTCTATTTATGGAGATAATCTGATAAATGATTTCGATAGATATCGGAAAACTCGTAACGAATCGAAATATAGGTGTAGTTATGTTGACAAAGATATGACTGAGGAATCATTAAATAATGCCATAGAGTTTGTCAGAATAACAGAATTGGTACTTAATCCTAAGTTAAGAAAACAGTAGTCCCGTCCGGATTCGAACCGGAGTCTTCGGCTCCAAAGGCCAACAGGATTGACCACTACCCCACGGGACTATCTAAAGACGAATCGAGTTATGCCATTTTGATTATTTAAACTTATTGGGGCCGTTGTCCCATAAAAAAATTAAGCATTGGAATAAGCTTATTTTATTATATCGTTCACTTTTATGGCCGGGTGGTGGTATCGTGCTATGTGACCTGATTTTTTGCCTATTTCAATGGCCGTTTGGGGGCACCAGTGGAAACAGGCCAGGCATTGGGTGCAATTATTGCCCCAAGTAACTTTTTTATCGACTTGCTTAATGTTCCCGACCGGGCAAAGCTTTTGGCAGATGCCGCAGCCCGTACATTTATCGGTCACATTAAAGCGCCTGGGTAGCCGGTAGAGATGGGTCGCAAAAGTGCTCGACATGCCGCCCCCGATACCGCTCACGATATTGTAATTGAGTTGTGGCTCATGCTTTTCCCGTTTTTTGAGTATTTCTATAATCTTAGTTAGCTCTTCATCCGATGCCTTCAGGACCTTTTCTCGGTTTTCAAGCGGCGTAACCAGATCCACGCCAATATAGGCGTTATCGACGGTCTTTAGAGTAAATCCGGCCGATAGATGCCCGCCGTTTACCTTTAAGATCTTATCCAGCGTTTGAAATGAATTGCATGACCCGCCGCCGCGGTGGCGATACTGAAGACGTAGGCATTCGCATCGAGCCGCAATTTTTTTACAAAGTCTTTGACGATATTCGGAGCATCCAGATAAAATACCGGAAAAACGATCCCCAGAGTATCATTCTTATCCTCGACTGCACCTAATTTAAGCCGTGCGATATTGACAAGCTTGCTCTCGCCTAGCTGCTCTGCGATAGTTCTCGCCACATGCAGGGAGTTCCCGGTCCCTGAAAAATAATAGATAGACGTTGACATCTTATCCTTCCTTTTCTACTTGATCACATTTCTCGAACACACAGTCGAATAAAAAGTCGGCATTTTTCTTGTGTTTTAGCATGGCGCCCCGGTTAAACGTATAATAAACGAGGTTGCCTTCCTTTCTGGCACGGACGATCTTCGCGTTTTTGAGGATCTTCAGGTGCTGCGAGGCGGCCGGCTGGGTGATACACATTGCTTTCGCCAGCCCGGTTACGCTGATCTTTTCAGGCTCGCCTGACGCAAGAATATAGATTATCTGCATCCTGGTGACGTCCCCGAGCGCTTTGAAAAGCACCGCAGTTTCTTCCAGTAGTTCGCATTCTATTTCTGGCTTCATGCTCTACCTACATAAGTACATAATTATATGCTTATACACTTATAGTTTAATCTGAGTATGATAATTGCTAACACCCTACATGGAATAAACCATATTTATTTTATTTCTCTATAGATTAATACTAATTATATTTAGGATATGTATTTACATTACAGCGCCGATGCTCCATATGCAAGGTACAGAGACATAGGGGGCAAAGTGGTACGTATGATCGAAATAAGCGATGAGCCGCAGAGCGAAGTACAGCGAATACTGCGGTATCTACCCGTGGGCAGGTTTGACCTGCGATCAAAAGAGGACATATATGCGACTGTCGTATGCGAAATAAACGGAGTGTCTCCGGAAACCGACATTATCGGAGGCCGCTGGAAATTACAGCTTTCGGGATTCACAAAACCCAGGATAACCGCTATCGACGCTAAAACCAGCGTAACTGTAGCTACTTTCAAGACGTTATGGTATGGAGAAGGGTATGTCGAGTTATCGGACGGCCGCTTATTTTATTGGGTAAGGAACAGGAATATTCCGGTAGAGACATGGGAATTCCTTGATAGCCTTAACGGGCCGCTGATCAAATTTCAGATCTTTGAAAGCTCCGGGCAGCTCGAGCAGCATGAAGCTCATGTGGAAGTGGAAATATCAGCCCACACAATGCCGGAAATCTCGCTGCTTGCAGTATTCGGGTGGTATCTTACCAAGCTTATAGCCGAAGATCGGGCATAAAGATCTTTATCTCGTCTTCGGTGCCATTAGCTTACGGATGTCGCCTCGAAGACCGTGTCGATGCTTATGACCCCGGCGTCATATTCTATTTTTTTCTTTAGTACCGGGTATTATTGTACTTTTCTTTCGCTTAGCCGCTCTAGCGTCTCGTCGAATGCCGTGTCGATACCGGTCACGCCTTCGTAGTTATAGAAAGCCATGATCTGCAGCAATCCGACAATAGTGTCGGCACATTCCTTGACGACTTCCCGGTCGGTCCCGTGGGCGATAGCTTTGACGACCTCGCCCAGCTCTTCGGTCGTAAATGCCGCCTTGATGAGGGCATCGTCGTCATTCTGTACGATGTAATCGTCGGGCAGGCTGGACATCGTCTTTTCCATCAGGTCTTCGAGCGTATAGGACATGATAGGATATTAGTATCGCCGGTATAAAATAAGGAACGGTCAGTGGATAGCCTGAAGCCTGCGCTTTTCCGTAGGCGTGGAATGCTGCTCGATATATTCTTTTAAAGCAACGGCGGCATTATGCTCCATATCCCTGGAAGAATAGACGAACGTGACGATGCCTTTTTCGGCTTTCTGTTTCAACATGTCAATGTCGTCCGTTTTATCATCGAGTTCCGCCCAGTATCGTTTCTTGAAGTCTTCCCATGCCTCGGACTCATGGTGAAACTCTTTCCTCAACTCCGTGCTTGGCGACACGTCTTTGAGCCATAGGTCTAGGTCCGCTCTTGCTT
This sequence comes from uncultured Methanocellaceae archaeon, assembly GCA_963780625.1. Classification (GTDB taxonomy): domain Archaea; phylum Halobacteriota; class Methanocellia; order Methanocellales; family Methanocellaceae; genus Methanocella. Next base: position 33,435 of record CAWACH010000003.1, read on the forward strand.
TGGTGACGCCCCGCGGCCAGAGCCGCTCGACCAGTATACGGTAGCCGTCGTCTTTAGAGGCCTCTTCATATGCTCGTTTTATTTTTATCACTTCTAACCACGAAGGAAAATCATCTTACTAATACTTAGGTCGTTGCCGCGTAATCTTTATTTCATCAGGAGCATTTGTCTGGCTATCTATGTTCGAAGTCATTCCTGCCGTAGACCTCAAATGCGGCAAAGTTGTCCAGCTAGTCCAGGGCGTCCCGGGCACCGAGATGGTCTCCATCGATGATTACCTGTCCGTAGCCGGCGATTTCGTGAGCCAGGGCGCTCAATGGCTTCATATTATCGACCTTGACGGCGCCTTGAGCGGCGACCGTTTGAACGCCCGCATTGTCGAGGACATCATCAAAAAATTCAACGTCAAAACGGAAGTCGGTGGCGGCATTAGAGATTATGATTCTGCAAAATATCTTTTGGGGCTGGGCGTGACCCGGGTCATCCTGGGCACGGCTGCGATGAAAGACCCGCAGCTCGTGTCGAAGCTGTCTAAGGAATTCGGCCCCGAAGCCGTGATGGTCTCGCTCGACTCTAAAAAGGGCGAGGTGCTGATCGAGGGATGGAAAGCATCGTCAGGCAAAAGCACCGTCGAGATGGGAAAATTATTCGAAAAGATGGGCGCCGGCAGCATCTTGTTTACAAACGTCGACGTCGAAGGGCTGTTAAAAGGGGTCAACGAGAGCCCGTAAAAGAGCTCGTATCCAGCGTATCCATACCCGTCATTGCCTCCGGCGGTATCACCACTGTAGAGGATCTGGTGACCATTAAAAATACCGGCGCGTCGGGAGTGGTGGTCGGCTCGGCATTATACAAAGGCCGGTTCACGCTGAGACAGGCCATAGAAAAAGTCAGCCACTGAGGATCAGTAGTTTCGTGTTTGTGTAGTAATCGTTTATGCTTGCTTGCGCTTTTCGCTGGTTTGTTCGGTTTCACAACACGAAGACATGAAATTCCTTTTTTAGATTTACCAATACTAAGTCATAAAAAACACCATGACACAGTCAAGTCATGAAAACGTGAAAGCCCCATTAATCGAATTAAGCCACCAGGTTCACGGCTATTAAGACACTAACGAACGACGTAAATCACGAAGTGCCACAAAACCAAGACAATTAGAGTACGGCTATGATAGCGAGCGATGTCAAGGAAAAAATGGGTAGATATGTGAATACGATCGATTAGTCAAGAAACGGAAGCTGGCATAGCGTTGACTTTTTGTCTCGTTTTTGTGGCACTTCGTGGCTTAAGTCGTTCGTTAGTGTCTTATTAACTGTGCCTTGGTGGCTTAATTCATTTAATAGGGTCCTTCATGACTTCATGGCTTGATTGTGCCATGGTGGCTTTACTGTTTTAGTGTTCGTAAATCTAAAAAGGAATTTCATGTCTTCGTGTTGTGAAACCGAGGGATGTACGTGAGTCGCATAAAATAAAAAACGGTAAAGACATAAGCACGGAACTACTTGGAGGATACAAGTTTTCTCTTGCTCGATTTTTATTTGCTCTACTCAGCCTTAGATTAGCGAATCAGTTAGCTATATTTTTACGTTAAAGCGAAGTTCAACGTTTTGGCTACGTTAGTGTTTATCGTACCGGACAGGCGGATTTGTAATTATAGGGAGGGGAACTGAGATGCCAAAGCCGTTTAAGGGCGTGATCAATATCGACGTCAGGGACTCGAAGCCTGACTGGGGCCCATATCTGGCCCCGAGCGCTCCCGAGAGGGCGCCCAATGTACTAATGATCATATGGGACGATGTGGGCATTGCCGCATGGGACACGTTCGGGGGGCTCATCGAAATGCCCACGCTAAACCGCATCGCCCAAAAAGGCCTTAGATATAGCAACTGGCACACTACGGCACTTTGCTCTCCGACACGCTCCTGCCTGCTAACGGGCCGTAACTGCCATGCCAACGGCATGGCCATCATCGAGGAAGGCACGACTGGCTATCCCGGTAAGAATGGGCACATACCTTTCGAAAACGCTACCCTCGCCGAAGTCCTGAGCGAGAACGGCTATAATACTTACTGTATAGGCAAATGGCATCTCTGCCCGGTGGAAGAGGAAAACATGGCCGCTACTAAGCGGAACTGGCCGGTGGGCCGCGGGTTCGAGCGATACTACGGATATCTGGGCGGGGAGACCAACCAGTGGTATCCTGACCTTGTCTACGACAACCACTACGTGGAGCAGCCATATTCGCCCGAAGAAGGCTATCACCTGAGCAAAGACCTGGTGGACAGGTCTATTGAGTTCATTCGTGACGCTAAGCAGGTAGCCACCGGAAACCATTCTTTTTATATCTCGCGTTTGGGGCCACACATGCCCCGCATCACGTATGGCGGGAATGGGCTGATAAATACAAAGGAAAATTCGACATGGGCTATGAAAAGTACAGGGAGATAGCCCTTGAACGCATGAAAAAGATGGGCATATTGCCCGAAAATACGGACCTGCCGCCGATCAACCCGATGGGCGTCGACATGATCGACCCCGCTCTGGATTACACTAAGCCATGGGCTTCGGCGTCCGATGAAGAGAAGAGGCTTTTCGCCCGCATGGCGGAAGTTTATGCAGGATTTTGCAGCTATACCGATCACGAGCTGGGCAGGCTGATCGATTATCTCGAGACTTCCGGCCAGCTAGATAATACCATCATCGTCGTTGTTTCCGACAACGGCGCCAGCGGGGAAGGAGGGCCGGTGGGCTCGGTGAATGAGAATTTCTTTTTCAACGGCATGCCGGATGATCTACAACGCAATCTACAATTGCTCGACGACCTGGGGAGCCCGCTGACGTATAATCACTACCCGAACGGCTGGGCCATGGCGTTCAACTCGCCGTTCAAGATGTGGAAGCGATATTCCTATAATGGGGGCATATGCGACCCGTTGATCATTTCCTGGCCCGCCCGCATTAAGGCGCACGGGGAATTAAGGCACCAGTATCACCATGCAATAGACGTAATGCCGACGATCATGGATTGCCTGGGGCTGGAGGAGCCCGGGTCCATAAACGGCTATACCCAGACGCCCATACAGGGCTTAAGCATGTGCTATACGTTTGACAGCCCCGATGCTCCGACAACACGCTCTACCCAGTATTATGAGATGCTGGGCACCCGGGGGATCTGGCATAATGGCTGGAAAGCAGTGACCCGCCACGGGCCGACATCCGGTAAAGGGGACTTCATGCACGATGAGTGGGAGCTGTACCATACGGACGTAGACAGGTCGGAAGCCCATGACCTTGCGGGCGAATATCCCGGGAAGCTCCAGGAGTTATTTGCCTTATGGTGGGTGGAGGCAGGCAAGAATAATGTCCTGCCGCTGGATGACAGGCGCCCTGTGGAGATATTGGCCGACGTTCGCCCGAAGCTTGCACGGGAGAGGAGTAGCTATATTTATTACCCGAATTGTGCGGAAGTACCTGAAGCCGCTGCCGTCAGTATCCGTAACCGGTCTTTCAACATCCTGGCCAACGTGGAGATAGATACGGCTGACTCGGAAGGGGTGATATTCGCCCATGGCAGCCGTTTCGGCGGGCATTCGCTGTTCATTAAAAATGGAAAGCTGTATTATGTGTATAATTTTGTCGGACTAAAGGAGCAGAAGTTTATTTCAGATGTGAGCGTGCCGACCGGCAAAGTGACCGTCGGCGTAGAGTTCACTAAAGAAAAAGAGGAGCCGAAAGGCGTAGCTCGGGGCGCGCTCCGGATGTACATTAACGATAAGGTCGTCTCGGAAGGAAAAATGGCGACACAGCCAGGCCATTTTACCCTGGCCGGCGAAGGGCTCTGCGTCGCCCGGGACAGCGGCGATGCCGTCAGCGGAGAGTATAAGGCCCCATTCAAGTTCACGGGCGGTAAGGTCATCGATGTCATCGTGAACGTGAGCGGCGAGCGATTCGGGGACCTGGAAAAAGAAGCCCATGCCATGTTCGCCAGGGAATAATGCGGACAGAAGTGCAAGCTAAGGCTTAGGATCGCCGTCCATCGGCTCGACTGCTAATTAATTGAAATTGGTGTGGAATAAAAAATATTTGTATTCACAGGTTATACCACTTTTCAGCCGGTATCTCCGGCGTTTATAACGTCTGGCGTAGAATCCCCAAGTTTTAAACATTACGGGAGCCGGACGACCTAAAATAGTATCCATTATCGGAGGCATTAGTAAAAATGAGAAGATTTTTTTTAACGGCGATAATAGGTGTCGCCATATTAGTTCTGATCGGGGCATGCTCAATGGCCTCGATATCGTCTGCATGGTCATCGACAGGTACACCGATAACGACGCTTGATGATGCGCCCATACCCGTTTTTATAGCTCATCCGTTCGCGGGTAGTGTGCCATTGGAAGTGACGTTCGCTGACAGGAGCACTAACACGCCAAATTCGTGGTCATGGGATTTCGGTGACGGGAACACCAGCACCGAGCAAAATCCGGTACACGTCTATACCGAAGTAGGCAGATATACCGTCAGCTTTACGGCAGCAAATGACGCCGGATCAAATTCAGTCACATACATGTACTACATAAATGCCAGGGCGGCACGCTCGCTCTTGCCGACATCTACGCCAGATCCTACGGATACGCCCACGCCAACGCCGACAGCGACTCCCGGGCCTACGGCTACGCCGACAACTGCGCCCCAGCCTACGCCGATGGTGCCCTGGAAACCGATGCCCCCGATGCAGCCGTGGGGATAGCAATAGCTCTATAGTGCAATATTCATTTGAAAAAACCTTTTATATTTTCTTTAGCTCTTCCGCTGTTTTATTCTCTTGTTTATCATTGGCTCTACCTGGCAGGGAGTTTTTTCTCGTATGCCGTCAGTCCACCTGGGGATAACACAGAGACACTAACTGTAGTTACGATGTGGTTTTGTTTTGTTGTTTTGTTGGGGGTTGGTGTGTTGTATTGTAGGGTTAGTGTTCTGGCTTTTGGTGTTGGTTGTTCTTGTTAGTTTTTTGTGGGCATGTGGTCTTTTTTTCATGGTGTTTGGATGGCTGTAGCTCGGTGGTGGTTGGCGGAGTCTGGTTAAATTAATTGCTAGGATTGTACGGTTAGAGTTCTTGAGATCCTGCAAATTGTGTTCATCATTTCTTGGATTTGGAGTAAAAATGGTATCATTTTTTTGAATTCGTAATACCTGATATGGATATTGTTCACTGTTCTGAGGAGTTGTATAGTATTAACGAGGAGGTGTGCCAGTGTGTACAGGAGTAGTCGGTATTGTTTTTTTGTGCTGCTTGTCTTGATTCGGTAGTGGTTGATCTCTTTGTAACTGTTCTCGATATTCCATCTTTTCATGTAATACTCGAGGATCCATTCGATCAACTCGTCTCCGACGTCTTTGTTGCTTACTACACCGACATACCCGTCAACGCTACTGTCTTTTTGGAGGTACAGGTGAGTGGTGTACTTGTAACTGTGAACACGATTCAACGTATACAACACGTGAGCCTTGTCCTTGTCCAGGTTTTCCACGAGCTTTTTTATGGTCTTTGTTTTGCGGAATGGTGTGATGTACGTCATATCCATTCTGTCTATCAGTTTCATTATCCGGTAATCGTAGAATCCTCTATCCAACAATACGTAGTCAACTTTCACCAGTCTCCGGGCCTGGCAGAGGAGTTCTTCGACAGTACTGAGGTTATCATCGCCTTTTTTCAAAGGCAACACGGCGATGGTGCACTTCGTATTTGTATCTACCAGGCTGATCGTTGCGTAACGGAGATAATGACTGTTCTTAGCTTTGCCACGTTTGTAATGAACGTACTCATCCTCTCTTCCCCAATACTCCGTCTCGTTAATGTCAATGGCAACACACGCCCTCCTAATGTTAGCGGCTGCTTTGAAACGTTTGAACGACTGGTTGAGAATATGGTTACATGCACCCGTCATTTCTCTCACATTGTACTTGTCCAAGTGTTTGAACATTGAGTCCGGAGGCAAGCCTCCGTCCTCGTAACGTGCTTCCATACTATTGTTATCCCCGGCACAAGTGAACAAGCTATCAAGATACTCAAATGATCGGGGAAAATCCAATAACTGTGACAGCCTTTGCGCATAAGATTTTAAACCAGCACAACTAACATTACAAACACGGGATTGGTTGACTTTCATGTTTTTCCTCAAAAAACAAGAACCGACCAATCCCACATAAAACCCTATTTTACACACCAAAACCAACCAACAACAAAACAATAGCCACCACAACAAACTCGTAACTACAGACAAAGACACAGAGACGCACAGAGTTTTATTTTTATATTTGAGTTACAGAGTACACAGAGACTCATTTTTTACTCATCTAAGACACAGAGCCCTATTGAGGCACGGCTGATTAAAAATGAGTAACCATGATCAGTGATAATAATTCAAGACGCAATGTTGTTTATTCGTCAACCGTGTCTCAATTAAACTCTGTGTCTTGGGTAACCTAATAAACCTGGCTCTGTGTTCTCCGAGCCTCAAATTATAAAAAAAGTCTCTGTGAAACTCTGTGTCTTTGTGTCTCTGTGTTATGGACACTCCACCAATGCATAACAGCAAAACCACACGAGAAAAAACACTTACTAAAAATACAGAAGTATCTTTTCTTTTAATAGGCTCCTTCCATTACGTCATAGGCTTCGTCGTCGTCCGACTCGAAGAGCTCTTCTATGAACTCTATGGTGCCGTAATGCCATCTTGAGCTGTCGTCCGTCCGGTTCTTCACTTTCTCGTCGTAATATATCCTCACGTAAAGGAAGCCCGCCGGGTCCGAATCCAGGTGTAGTATCGGGTACTCGACGCCCGGGGTGCCCTGGCTATTGGTCGTGACAAAAGACTCCTGGTCGACCTCGTATCGTTCCCGCGGCCACGGGCCGTTGCTTCCCCCGTTGACCAGCATCGTAATGTCCTCAAGGGAAATACTGCTGATCGAGCCGTCGTGCGGGTCGTACCTCAGCCGTATCACCTGGCCGGATACCGGGTCTTCGGCGATGTACGTATCCGTCCTATCGTAATTAGACCGTAACCGCTCCAGCACAAAGTACCTGTCAGAGGCTCTCAGAGTCATATATTCCCACCTTGTGTCATCACTATAGCTCAATCGTTTGTACTACAGATATTTTAATTTATTTGTGGATTGGCGCTTTAATATGTCCATATTAACCGTTTTCATTCTAATTTGCAATTACATTTTGTATCTCAAAACAAGGCTTTTCTGCAGCATAATGTAATAAACCGGTTATTAAGATAACAAGTCCCGACAGAGTGCACAAGCGCTCATTATCACAATTTCATATTACATTACCATTTTTACAGTTAATAACAAATATATTTATATTTATATTATAATCGATTGGCCAGGTATTACATGTTTAGCGATGACGAACTCATTAATCGCATCGAGAGCTCTAAGGGCTCGGGCGACATTTATTTTATCATAGGAGCGCTTTCGCACGATGATGATCGCGTTAAGATGGCAGCGATCCTTGCCCTCGGCAGCATCAAGGATGAAAAGGCGCTAGCGCCGCTGGCGGATCTGTTGCGAAAGGAGTATACAAAGCCCGGTGTTTTGAATGAAGAGCTGTTATACAACGTTGTGGATGCCATCGGGCATATGCCTGCCGGCGCCGGCCTCGCCGCCCTGGTCGGGTTCAGGAAAGTGATCAGGGATGAAGATACTATCCGCGGGCAGGATCTCGACCTATCGGATTACTTTGGATACTTAGCCGGCGGATATAGGTTGGTTTCGCATCGTTTGATCCTCTTTATCGACGATCGCATCAGTGCTTGCAGAAAAGAAAATGCCGGCGGTGACAAAATTAATATAGATCCGCTGTATGTCGAGCCGGTCGTACTTCCCGGAAATCCTGTCATTCCCGATATTGGGCGCAAATATATGCCGCCCGGAGTTCAAAGTGTGCCAGAGCCGACATCAGGGGGCTATAAGCTGCCTGTCGGTAATAACATGTCACTGGTCGCCGTCATCGGTATTGTCCTTGTCTTCCTCATTGTCATAGCCTGGGCTGCGACTTCTAGTAACGCGTTGTCAGGCGCCCCGGCCCTGGTGGGAGGCTTGCTGGGTTTGTATGCCACGCCGACGGGAAACTCAACGTCACCGACTGCCGCACCCGGCGTGGATATGTCACAGGCGATCACGGATAATTCTGACCGGCCGCATATCAATACGCCGTTCCGTGGGCTAAACGCTACGGCAACGCCCGCCCCGACGACTACTACCGGATCTACGGCCACATCCGATTCGGCCCCGAGTATAACGCCTACAGTGACACCTTCTCCATTACCGACAGCTACGCCGACACCTATACCTACCGCAACGCCCACGGCAACGCCTACGGCCACTCCGACGCCAACACCGACCCCTACCCCGACACCAACGCCCACCGTTACGCCGACGGCCATTCCGACGCTTATGCCGATGCCCACCATTACGTCGACGCCGACGCTGACACCTACCAATACCCCTACACCGATACCCTCTGCAACGGTTACGCCTACTCCGACGCCGAGCCCAACGCAAGAACCATCGCCGTCACCATCGGATATCCCGACGCCTGAGTCTCCATAAACGAAAGCTGCCGGTATCGCCTGAGTATAAACTTTTTTTAAGATAGCTATTGGCTAGCTTCGCGTTTGCGATACAGGAGGTCTTTTGAGGCAAAGATTTATTTACGTTTGAATTAGCAATTACAGTGTTAGCTATGAGGACATCCAGCGTTAGCCGGCAGACGAAAGAAACGAGCATCTCCATTGAGTTAGATCTAGATGGAAATGGCACTTCGAAGATAACGACAGGGATCGGCTTCTTAGACCATATGCTGACATCTTTTGCCAAACACGGCCTTTTCGACTTGAACGTCAAAGCTACGGGCGACCTGCAGGTCGACGACCACCACATGGTGGAGGACATCGGCATCGTGCTCGGGGAAGCTTTTGGCAAGGCCCTCGGCGATAAGTCGAAGATCGAGAGGTTCGGCCACACGTTGATCCCCATGGACGAAGCGCTATCTGTCGTCGCCATTGACGTAAGCGGCAGAGGCTACTCGATGTTTAAGGCTGAATTCGCTTCGGAAATGATCGGCAATTACTCGACGCGGATGACCAGGCACTTTATAGACTCATTCGCCAGGTCGGCAGGCATTACAGTTAACGTACGCATTGATGGCGAGGACGACCACCACATGGTGGAGTCCATGTTCAAAGCCCTGGGCGTCGCTCTCTGGATGGCTACTCGTAAGAATGAAAAACGGGGGGTCCCAAGTACCAAAGGAACGCTCTAACCGTCCCCTGACCGTTGAGACGAAGGCTAAACTGCTTCTTGTCATCGTCATGGTCGTCTGGGGCGGGTCTTTTATAGCCTCCAAAGTCGGGCTCGGCCAGCTTCACCCGGTCGAGCTGGCCACACTTCGATTTGCAATAGCTGCGCCTATCTTATTCGTCATCACCATCATCCTGGAAGGCTGGAGCGCGCTAAAGATAGACATTAAGGACACGCCGGTCCTCATCATAATGGCGCTTACCGGCGTCTCGCTGCAATATATCGTACAGTTCGTCGGCATGACGTATACGAACGTGACGAACACGGCGTTGATCATTAACATGTGCACGTTCTTCGTGATCATACCGTCCGCTTTGTTCCTGAAAGAAAAGCTTTCCCTTGACAACATTTTCGGCGTCGTCATCGCATTCATAGGCGCCGTTCTCGTTGCCACCCAGGGAAATCTGGTCTTCTCATCGAACGTGATCGGCGACGCCTTGATCTTAGTTTGTGCGGTCATGTGGGCGGTCTACATCCTGATAGGGAACAGGCTGGCGGGTAAATATTCAGTCCTCGCACAGCTAAATTATATATTCATCATCGGTTTCATTACGCTGATCCCTATTTACTTTGTTACGCCTCATCACGCGTTATCGGAGCTCTCGGTGACGACCTGGGAATGTTTACTATATCTCGCCCTGCTGTGTTCGGTCGTAGCGTATTTCGTGTTCAATGACGCCATAATCAAGATCGGCCCCTCGAAGACGGCCATATATCAATACCTGGAGCCGCTGTTCGGCATCTTTTTCGCCATCCTCCTGCTGGGAGAGCCTTTGACTTTATTGGTCGGCGCCGGAGCCCTATTCATCATGGGGGGAATAGCCATGGCCGATAATAACCTGAAGATCCTCGGGTACTTCCTAAGAGATACGGGCCCTGCTAAAGAAGAGCAGCATTAAGCGGTAACGGAAAATATTAACGTTATTAAATGCGTTTAGCATTTCTATGTTCCAGACGGGCGGCGAGAAAAAGCACGATAATGGCGATCTGACATTTATGATCGCCCTGCTGGCCATCAACGTTTTCTGGGGCGCCTCTTTCATTGCCAATGTCATCGCGCTCAGAAGCATCGGGCCCATAGAGATCGCTTCCATTCGCTTTTTCATCGCGGCGCCTTTGCTCTTCGCAATTACGTACCTGTGGAAGGGTAAGGAAATATTCAAGTTCGACATTAAGGACCTCGGTACGTTTATTTTAATGGCGTTGACCGGCGTGACCTTCCAGTACGTCATACAGGTGTCCGCCCAGAACTATACGTCCGCTACAGACGCCTCTTTACTGGTCAATACGTCAGTATTTTTCATCATGTTCCTGGGCGCTATGTTCCTTAAAGAAAAGCTCACGGGCTGGAGGGTCATCGGCGCCGTAGTGGGCTTTATAGGCGTAGCTTTACTCGTCTCGAATGGTAACCTGAACATCGACCTCGGAGGCAATGCGCTAGGGGATCTAATGATCATAGCATGTGCGTTCCTCTGGGCGATCTATTCGATCTTCGGCAAAAGTATCGCCTCGAAATATGACCCGCTGACCATATTGAATTACGTGTTCATCATCGGGACCATCGGGTTCATACCGTTCTACTTCCTGACGCCGCACGTGCCGATAACAAGCATCCCAATGGACGCCATAGGCGCTATCCTATTTTTATCATTGTTCTGCTCCATTATAGCGTATTTAGTCTACAATATAGCGCTGGAAAAAATGGACGCTTCGAGAGTAGCGGTGTATATCTATTTCGTGCCGCTCTCGACCATCGTGCTGGCCGCGCTCATACTCCATGAGAGCATGACCATGGCGACCATCGGTGGCGGACTGTTAGTACTGTTGGGCATGTATATTGCAGAGATGAAAAAATAGTTACGCTATGGTACTGTCGATGACGATCATTTCGTTGCCGTCAGCGGTAACCTTGGCGACAAGATGCGTGGGGCCGGTATCATTAATTTTATAGAGATAAGACATGCCGGGCACTAATGTAGTGTTATTTGCCGATAGTCTACTATCGCCGGCAGTTCCGGATATTATCGTAAGGTCGGTCACTTCTTTAAAGCTGCCCTGATCTATGTAAGTAATGTTTGCGTATGAGCCAGTGGAGTCATTCGTCCGGGCGATAGTAAATATCGGGATATTAGAGCACCCGCACCCGCTTTCGCTTCCCAGATACATGATCGTTACAAAAGATAAAGCGCTAACGACTGCAATGGTCATGATAAATATCGATAGTATACCTGCGAGTCTCATACATATCCTATAATCGATATCCCGGTAACCGATATATGAAAGTATCTTCGGAGGGCATGAAGCCCTACCGGCTCAGTTCTTGGACTTGAACTTGGTCAGCAGCTTCTGGTAGAATGCCTTTTTATCGCCATCGGACGACCTTGTGAGCCTTTCCACTATGAGCTCCGGCGTGCTCTTTGCCAGGTGGTTGTAGCGTGGTGTACGGTCAACGATAAGATTGAGCTGGGAATCAAGTCCCTTCGCCTCTATGCCGTCTACCCGGATGTCATATTTTGTGTTCTCCAGTATCTGCTCTGCCAGGTGGCTCACGAAGACCGCTATGTTGTTATTGCTATCGTACAGCGTCTCGAGTATGCCCACGATGATCTTTGCCGAAGCGCCCGGCTCGGTGATGGATTCGAGCTCGTCCACGAGAACGATCTTGCTATTCTTGGTCATGATGCGGGAGAAGCCCTTGATGGTCGTCTCGAACGCGCCTGCCGTCAGCGTGCCTTTCGACTTGCTGAAGTACAACAGCTCGTCCACGAGGCCTACTTCGGCAGACTCGGCAGGCACCGGGAAGCCCATGTGCGCCAGTATGGTGACCTGTGCCAGCAGATCTAGCATGGTGGTCTTACCGCCCGAATTCACGCCGCTCAAAATAACAACACGCTCGCCCTTCGTCTCTTTTACCTTGACGCCTACGGCGTAGTTGACCGGGTCGATCTTCTGGGCATAGCCTCTCAAAAAGATATTGTAGCCAGAGTGAATGTTGATGCCGGGCTTTTCCTTGACGGTGGGGATCTTCAGGTTATAGTCTATGGCAAATAAGCCGATGGCGAAGTAGGTATCGAACTCCAATGTGTCCTTTACCAGGTCTTTGCAGACAGTCTCGAACTTTGACAGGTGTTTGGCGCTGTTCCGTTTAATGTCAAGGCTGCGCCTGACGAGCTGCCTGTTAATGTTATTCTTGAAGCCGTCGATGGCCCGATAATTAAATTCAAGCGGATAGACGATCTCGTCGTTGAACATCATGTCAATGTGCTGCATTTCGAACGGCTTGAGCGCTAACTGTTCTTTGATAAATTCTTTGGATTCGCTGACGACCTCTGCGTATGCTTTGGATACTTCCTTCTCCAGCATGCCCTTTATTCCGGCCTCGCCCTTTTCTCCGAACATGCCCAGTAATTGCGAGCCCTTTAGCGTGACGGTGTTATTCTCCATTTTCTCGTGCAGGTCAACGTTCGCTTTCTTAAGCACGGCCTTGAAGGCTTCGTTGTATCTGGCCAGGACATTCTTGAGCCGGTCTATCTCCGGGTCGACGCCCAGCTCAAGCTCGCCTTCGGGGGTAATGCGTGATAGCTCCTGCGATAGCTCGAGGATCTTAGCGTCGTCGAGGTAGCTGCAAATGTCCAGTTCAGACTCAGCGCGAATGCTTTTTATGGCGCTGAGCGATGCCTCGATGGGCTCTTTGTTGGCGGCGAAAAAGCCGATGACGACTTCCGGCACCAGCCACCATGCCTCACCGGCACCGTCCATGAAATCGATGTTCATGTCTTCCGGAAAGTCGGAGCCAGCGAATTTACCGCCGATCACAAGGGCCTGGGAGTATCCTTTTGCTATATCGACTAGCTCGCCCATGTTTTCGACGTTGTAGATATCCAGGTATTTGTCGACCTGCTCGGCCAATAGCTTTTCATAGTCCTTTTTATTATCGGTGAATATGGCCCTGTCTCGGGATTTTGCGACTTTGGAAGGCTCTTTTAAATGACGGACTTTTTTGAGGGCGGCGCTTAGCTCCGCATCGCCGTGCAGCTTTCCGGCCAGCACGACATAGTCTTTCAGCTCTGCCTGGATGGCCTTGATCTTGTCTGCCCTCTTGGAGGGATAGGGAATATAGGTACTGAGCTTTGCCCTGGAATAAGGCGTATGAGAATAGGAACGGATGAGGCCTATGATCTTATCATAAACGTTGAAGGCCTCCTGCGTCTGGAGGAAGTCCTCGATGGATACGCCCTCTTCCCGGGCGATGACCTCGTGTATGAGAGAGATCGCGTATTTTTCAGTGATGCCCGGCACGCCGGAGAGGCTGGCTACGTCATGCTTTCGTAGCACCTCCGGCGCGGACTGCTCGGAGCCAAAATGATCGATAAGTTTAATGGAAATTTTTTCGCCTATTCCAGGCAGCTCAATGAGGCCGTTCACGTGCAACAAATGCGCTATATTAATATTAATACTTGACCAAGCATGGTGAAAGTAATATGCCCCGGGGAAAAAACGGTTGGTCAGATATCGCTGAAAATGCCCAACAGTTTTATACGGAAAAGATTTAAAAAAGGTATACAACTAACGTCTAACGAAAATGACTGTAATGCCCGCTAAAATTCATGATCTCATCGAAGCCGTAAAGGCCGTGATCAATATGCCGAAACCCACGGCATATAAGTTCAAGTTCAAAGATGCAGTCTTCTTCTTCCAGTTCGTGAGGCCGGTGTGGAAGATCGGCGCGTTCAGCCTGCTCCTGACCATGTTCACGACGCTGATCAGCGCCATCCTTCCGATGTCCAGCAAGATATTCATCGACTTCGTCATCCAGAAGACGGGCTATCCGGGCGTCGAGAACTTTCTCGGCACGCTGGGGCTCGGCCAGTATGCGCCCGTGGTCAATGGCAGCCTGAGCTCGATCAATTTCCTCATACTCTGTATGGTCGTCATCGGCATCTTGAACATTATTTTCAACATCCTGGGGAGTTACACATCCGCCATTTACCAGCAGGAAATGACCTTCAACCTCCAGACGAGCCTGTTTGACCACACTCTGCGGTTCCCGATGTCATTCATAAAAAGTAAACAGACAGGCTACCTGATGTCCCGTGTCTCGGACGACGTGGGCATGATGCAGTACCTCTTTTCCGACGCGGTCACCACGATCATATCCAACACGTTCTACCTGGTCTTCGGCGTCATCATCCTGATCTCCATGAACGCCCAGCTGGCAGTCATCATCGCCTGCGTCATTCCCGTTTACATTGTCATCCGGTACGTCTTTTCGGACCGCATCCGGGCGCTGAGCCGCAAGGAAAGGGAATACAACTCGGAAGTTTCCCGCGATATGCAGGAGGCGATCTCCGGCGTCGAAGTGGTCAAGTCCTACGCCATGGAGAAGAAGGAGGTCGGCAAGATCGCCCTAAAGCTTCAAAGCGTCATCCGGACCCGGATCGCCCGGTCAGTGCTCATGTCCTTCGCCAGCTCCTTCATGAGCGGCACTATGTTCACGCTCACGGTGGTCGTCATGTTCTTCGGAGCCTTCTACATCGAGAGGGGCGGGATGACCATCGGCGACTACGTCGCCTTTATCACTTACATCATGTTCCTGTCGAACGCGGTAAACATGCTCTACCGGACGTATCTTACGTTCCAGCCGGCGTTCGCCTCCATGGACCGGCTCATAGAAATGTTCAACATCCCGCCGGAGTTCGAGTGGGACGAGAAGTCGATGAAGAAGCCCGGCCGCGTGTACGGCAACGTGCGCTTCGAGAACGTGACCTTCGCCTATAGCGAGAGCGAGCCGACGCTGAAGAACATCAGCTTTGAGGTCAAGCCCGGCGAGACGGTTGCCCTGGTCGGCCATAGCGGCGCGGGCAAGACCACGCTGGTAAGCCTTTTGTTGAAGTTGTACATCCCGCAGTCCGGTAAAATAACGCTGGACGGCGTCGACCTGAACGAGCTTGACCACTCCTGGCTGCGAAAGCAGATCAGCATAGTATCCCAGGACATTTTCCTGTTCAACGATACGATCGAGAATAATATCAAGTACGGTAAGCCGGATGCCTCCAGGGAAGAAGTGATCCATGTGGCTAAAAAAGCCCGCATTCACGACTTCATCGAGGGCCTGCCCAACGGATATGATACTATAATCGGCGAGCGAGGCACGAAGCTGTCGGTCGGCCAGAGGCAGAGGATCTCCATCGCCAGGGCTTTCCTGAAGGATACGCCGCTCATTATCCTGGACGAGCCTACTTCCGCCATCGACCCGGAGACCGAGAGACACCTGAAGGAGTCGTTGGATGAGCTGATGAAAGGCAGGACCACGTTTATCATTTCCCACAGGATGTCGCTTACGGACATCGCGAACTTTATCGTCGTCATCGAGGACGGGAAGATCGTGGAGAATGGAACGCAGGAACAGCTCAAGCAGAACGAAGGGCTGTATAACAAATTACGGTCGTTCGACGGGACACACGAAAGCCCGTCTCCGAGCCTGTAATTTTTTTTAATTTTTGGTGCTTGGGCGTTTTTGGGCGTAGGGGTCATGACCACGGTGGTCATGAAGGCACCACGGAGTACACGGTTAATATTCACCACGGTGGACACGGAGGACACGGTGGTTACTTTTTAATAATTGAGGCCCGAAGGGTCACAGAGTCAGGCTTAATGAGTACCGTTAATAGCTAATTACTGTGACTCGCTTTTAATTAACAATTATCTCAACGAGTTTCGATAATTCATGAAATTAATAAATGAGTCTTCGTGCGCTCGGTGTCTCAAATTATAAAAGAGCCACCGTGTCCACCGTGTCCACCGTGGTGATGATAAAACCGTGCCCACCGTGGTCAATGCCTCAGTGCTCTCCGTTTTCGGAAGACTTAGGCATCACATTTTCTAATATTTCCCTTGCCACGGCCTTATCTAGCGGCTTGTTCTTGTTGCCGCACTTGGGCGAGTAGATACACGCAGGACAGCCTTCTTTACATTCACAGTCCCTGACCAGTTCCAGAGTGGCTTTGGTAAGCCCCGGGAATAGCTCGTAGCATTTTTCGGCGATGCCGATACCGCCCTCGTAGCCGTCGTAAATAAAAATGGTCGGCAGGTTCGTGTCCGGATGGTTCGGCGTCGAGAGCCCTCCCAGGTCCCATCTGTCGCAAAGCGCAAAAAGCGGTGCCATGGCGATCATGCCATGCTCTACTGCGTGGATGCCGCCGTTGAAGTCCTTTTTCTCTTCGAGCATCTGCTGGTGCAGCTCTTCTGGCAGCGTGAACCATAGTGCCACTGATTCGAAGGTCTGTTGCGGGAGGTCGAGCGGGAAATATCCTAAAAGCTTCTCATAGCGCTTCATGGCATACTCGTAATATTGCTCGGTAACAGTAACATCGCCCATGCAAACATCTATGCCGTTTACGGTTTTTCGCATGCGTTCTTTTTTAATGGCCACGTCCGATAGTTTTAAAGCCTCGGTATAGTAATCGACGTCTTTCTTGATCGCCTTCGCGATGCCCAGCTTCAGGTCTAGCTCTTCGACGAGATACGTCTCTCCCTGGTGTAGCAGCACAGCGCCCTGGTGAGCCTCGGAGCAGGCGCGGGACAGCTCCATCGTCTCCAGTATCTCGGAGCCGCACATGACTTTGATGGAGTTGCTGGAGATGTTCTTGAGGCTGACGATCTCGGACGGGCTTTTCGAGCCTCCGTAGACCATTCCTCTTGGAGTTCGCCTGATGATGCCCGCAGAAGACATGGCCTCCATGACCTCGGAAATGTCGCCGAAATATGTTGAATCGTCCGCTTTCAGAGGCATCTCTGCGGATGCGCACATGACGTGCCCCATTAAGATATACGGGTTCCGAAGGTCGATGACGGCTTCCTCGTTCCTTGCCTTGAAAAACTGCTCGGGGTGCTTCATGTAAAATTGGTCAAGAGGATTCTCGAAGGCGACTAGCGTAACTAGCGATTCATTAACGCCCCGGCCGGCCCTGCCCGCCTGCTGCCAGGTCGAGATACGGGTACCCGGATAGCCGGAAATAATAACGGAGTCCAGCGAGCCGATGTCTATGCCGACTTCCAGCGCGTTCGTCGAGGTGACGCCCTTTAGCCGCATTTTCTTAAAATCGTCCTCAATGCGCCGCCTGTCCTCCGGCAGATATCCTGCTCGATATGAGGCGATCTCGTTGCGGAATTTATTGTTATCGTATTCCCGGGACCATTTGGCGATCAGCTCGGCCATCCGCCTTGAGGCGGTAAAGCACAACGTCTGCATGCCATGGTCCAGCTGGTTCACCAGTAGTCGCATTGTCTCCTGGTGGGTGGAGCCCCTGGATTCTCCCTCGAGAGGAGGGTCCCAGAACATGAAATATTTCTTTCCTCTACCCGAGCCGTCTTTAGAGACGACTTCGAACTGCTTACCCGTCAGCTTAAAGGAAAGCTCCTCGGGGTTGGCTATGGTAGCCGATGATAAAATGAATTGAGGGTCCGCGCCATACCGCTTCAGGATACGCCTTAGTCTGCGGATCAGCATAGCCATATTTGAGCCGAAAACGCCCCGGTAGGTATGCGCTTCATCTATGATCACGTACTGGAGGCCGGAGAAAAAGTGCCTCCACTTGTCGTGCCACGATAAATAGCGATGAATTGCATATGGATTGCTGACGATAATCCTCGACGAGTCCCTGATGCCGGCACGGGCCGACTGCGGCGTGTCGCCGTCATAGGCGAGCGGCATCGCCTTCGTGCCGAGTTCCTCGTCCATAGACTTCAGCGTCTTCAGCTGGTCGTTGGAGAGGGCTTTCATCGGATACAAGTAAAGCGCCGTGGCTTTTTTATCGGACAATAATTTTTCGAAAACGGGCACGTTAAAGGCCAGCGTCTTTCCCGACGCCGTAGGCGTAGTGATGATGACGTTCTTACCATCCAGCGCAAGGTCGATGGCTTTGGCCTGATGAGAGTAAAGGCGTATCTTATGGGTGTCCAGGTATTGTCTCAGCTTAGGCTGCAGTATGTGATTGACGTCGTCGTAGGAGGGCTCGCGCTCGTCGATCTCTTCGATGTGGACGATCTGCCCCTCGTAGTTATCGGACGTTTTTATATCCCGGATGTATTCCTCAACGACTCCCATTGTTACATTCCTCGCAAAATTTAGAGAACAGCCTGGCCAGCGACACAAGGTCCTGTTTGTTATGCTCGATGATGGGCACAAGCGGCCCCGGATTTTTCGTTTTCACGTATTCCTCGTAGAACTCCGGCACCATCGCGCCGGGCACGTCATCCATTCTCTCCTGTCCGAATAAATACTTTTCAACGGTCGTCAGGCGGGCATCGGGAGTCTTTGTCTTCAGGAACCTGCGGGCGAACGGGAGCATGTCGAAATGTATGTTCTCCAGGCTGCCGCCCAGGTCGTAGTACCACCTGCGCTGGTTAATATAGGGCACATCGAAGGAGCGGCCGTTATAGGATACTAACGGATTACTTTCGACCAGCGAGCAGAATGCGCCCATCGCGGCGGCTTCTTCGTCAATGTCTCTGGCCAGGAATTGTTTTGTGTAAATCTTATCGCCCTTGATGAACGCCGCGCCGAAAAGGATGATAGGGCGGGAAAAGAGCCCCAGAGTCTCAATATCGAGCACGACCATTTGTTCGACGTCCGTATAGGCGGTAATATGCAGGTTCAGGGGATGAGACTTCGGCAGCCAGTGCCATAGTTCCTGCTGAATGGCACATGGGTCCCCGGAATCGATGACGGATAAAAATCTTCCAGCCTCGATCTTCCATCGCCGGTGCTCGGCCAGGTCTTCGATGGTATGGTAGCCGTTATTGTGCAGCTTCTGCTCGGTGCCCTGGCCGATGCCCCGGAGCAAGCGCATATTGGATAACAACGCTTTACGGGCGTTTTTTCTATCGATCTTGCTTAGAGAAAAATCAGTCGAGCTCTCGATGACATAGTAATCGCCCAGCTCATTACTTTCGGGAGTGCCTTTTATGGCGTTTTCCAGCTTGATGCCGTCGTATTGCTTGAGATATTTTTTCTTAACACGCTGGCCCTCGAAAAAGTCCTCATCGTATAGCCACGAGGGCATGAATTCGCTTGAATCGGGATGCAGGCCTTTTTCAACTACGTCATACTCCTTGTGGACATCTTCCCGAGCCTTTAGCCTGCCGGCGACCGAGCTGAACTTGTCGCTGTCTACCACAACGTATCATAGAAAGCTAAATGGCCGCTCTTTTAAAGCTTTTCCTATGGGCACTCCGAAAATAATACCACAGGCGGCTACAATACGCTGCCTGGAAAATGCGATTAATATGACAGCTCTTGAAGATGTGGCCAATATGTTTGACTTTGAAAATGTTAATATGGTAATAGAGCACTAGTAATTGAGGTTATCGCAAGGGGGAGGATGGGAATATGATCAAGTCAATGCCTGAGAACGTATTCAGGTTGTTCAACGATAAGGCTACTGCAAAAGTGCTAGCTACGAGATCCTCTAACGGGGACATACATGTAATACCCATGGGATTGCTGATCGCCATGGATCCAAATACTATCGCCGTGGGTAAAGTATCCCTCCGGGAAACGCATCAAAATCTCGAGAGATCAAAGTCCGGCGGCCAGACCGCTTCTGTGCTCGCGACCAAAGGTATGGAGTCCTATCAGTTCAGGTGTAATGTGAAGGAATTCGTTACTTCAGGACCGGCGTTCCAGACTGTAAACGGTATCTGGGAAGCGGCAAGAAAAAATATGCCCCCGTCACCTGACGGAAAGCCGTTCCTACCGCCGGTCTCCGGTGTCTGGCTGCTCGAGCCTAAGGAGATAATCAACCAGGGCGCGGGGCCTAACGGCAGGGGCAAACGCCTCTAAGAATATTATAAAAAGGGGTGCTATCCCTTCATTTTTCTGGGATCTTTACTCAAGCCCTATTTATCGAGACCGTCGAGGAAGTGAATGATAGCTTTACAAAAATGAGCCTGATGGCCCATGAAAAATACATGGCCGCCCTGGAACGTTAACATCTTGGAGCCTTTTATTCCCGAATGCATCTCTTCAGCCAGCTCGATGGGAGCAAGCCTGTCTTTTGTCCCGTGCAAGATCAACGTCGGCACCGTTATCTTATCCAGCTGGCCGCTGCAATCATAGCCGCGGGAAGCCTTGAACTGCCGGGCGAATGCATAATCGGGCTGTGGGTATCCGCTGACCATCTTTCTGATCAAGGGTAATCGCCGCATCAGCGTGAACCTCATTGGCATGCTGGTATTTTCCCTCTGCCTGGCGAATGTCGATGTGAGGACCAGGCTTTTAACCATTTCAGGATGTCGAAGAGCAAGGGCCAGGGCAATTCGGCCGCCCATTGAAACGCCGAGCACATAAGCCTGCTTGATGCCAAGGACATTCAAAAGGCCGGCAGTATCGTCGGCCATCATTTCAATGGTGTAAGGGATATCGGGCTTGTCAGTACGCCCTGCGCCGCGGTTATCGAACGCTATGACCTTGAATTTCTTTGTGAGCGTCAATATGATCGGGTCGAAGACCGTCAGGTCATTTCCCAGGCCCCCGATGAACACCAATGGCATTCCTTCGCCGTGCACTTCATAATACATGTTGATATCGTTAACTTTTACCATCGGCATGGTTCTCATCTCGAATAATACAGGCCGCCACAGGTTCAGTGTTTAACGCCTGCAAGAAAATTCAGGACAGCCGTGTTGAACTCGCCATGTTTTTCCACGTTCGGCATGTGGCCGCAGTGCTCTACCATTTTCAGCCTGGAATCGCCGATGAGCGTCTTATACTTTTCTGCGTCCGAAGATGGTAGTAGCAAGTCGTCCTTTCCCCAGATAATGAGCGTCGGCGTTTTAATGTCCATGACAGACTTCAGGTATCCGGCGTCGGAATCTATTATGGCGCTGCAATTTTTTGCAAATGCGCCCCGCATCTCTTTCATGTCGGTGACCAGCAGCGTATCCTCAAGAAGCCTGGTCGCAGAGCTGTCGTAAAACATGGGCCTGCAGTATAGCTTTCGGCTTCGCATCATCAGGTTCAGGAACATGTTGGTCAGCTCTTTATTTTTCGAAATGCCGTTAGGCGTCAGCCCGGTAGCATTCGACAAAACCAGGCCAGTTACCCGGTCCGGAAAGCGAGACACGAAAACGGCTGCTATGGCGCCGCCGAAGGAATTGCCGATGATCGCTGATCTTTGTATGCCCAGCGCGTCCATGAAATCCCTAAGAAATGTAACGTAATAGTCCAGCCCATATGCCACGTCCGGCTTATCCGATAGGCCAAAACCCGGCAGGTCGGGTGCATATACCGTATAGTATCTGGATAGCTTATCCACGTTATGTTTCCATTGCCCGTGGGATAGGCCGTTGCCATGCACCAGAATGACGTTAGCGCCGCTGCCTTCGACCTGATAGTAGACTTTTATGCCGCCAACATCAACGTATTTTTCCATACAGGACTCCCCGGGTAATAGCTATAATTGATATGCATGAGCTTATTAAAAACTTACTGGCTTAACGATGTGTAAAGAAATTATCCGTTATCCGAAGCTTCCCACTGGCCGGATGAGGAAAAATATATCACTTAGAGCCGCATGAAAGGATATGTCCCAGTTGAAGGGAAACCTTAATATCGGATATTGCACTACAATAGTGCGCGTCAATGGGCCCGTGGTCTAGCCGGTTATGACGTCGCCTTGACATGGCGGAGGTCGTGAGTTCGAATCTCACCGGGCCCACTTATTTTTAAGATGAAATTATTTACGGTAATGTAGAAAAGATTTTGGGGAAAGACGATCGCTCATCTTTCCCCGTTTTGCCCCCTGATAAAACGCTTCTCCCGAGAGTTTTGCGATCATCATCGCCAGGCGTAGCCCGGTTATGACAGTTAAAAGTCAGTAATGGCGCATAAATAGGTTTCGAATTCTCGAAAATCGATTAATCAATAATTTTAACGATATATAACTGTTGAAAAAATATTTCGACCATAAAGAGATAATATTTTTCCAAAATGGTTATATTTATGAAACTATGGTGAACTTGTAGAACATGTCATATTCGGACAGCGTATCTTTTACCCACCTGGCGTCCGATGAGGGCAGGTTTTTCTTTAGCTTTACGATTATTTCCTCGGGCTGGCAATCCCCGCACTTCAGCTCGAAGGATTCGACGAGCTCAGACAGCCTGAGGCTATCGTTCGGATTGCCCAGTAAGCTGAAAATGTCTTCCGCGAAATCAGTCATTGGTTACACATGTCCTTCATCTTTTATTAATTAATTGCCCCCGAAAATGGCCGGGAGGCTTTTTCTACATTCCCGGGGTTCCGTTTACTCGGTCATAAACGTAGTACGGGCCAGGTTGATTTTCCTTAGCCATGTAATAATAGGCTTTCGGATATCCCGGAGCCATTTTGGCGGGTAGTTCAAATATAAATTGGCCTTTTGCAGGATCTGAGTTGGGGCCGAGTATTTCCGTAGGATATGTTTGGAACGACGAAGAATTATTAGTCGTATGAATGTTGTCGGTGTCATTCATCTTATATTCTAGCCAAAACCAGTCTTGTGACGTCTGAATCGGCTTGTCAGAAGTGACTTTCACCTGCAATACATATAAAAGATAACCGGGAGCCGCTTGTTGCAGTTGGCTATAGCTCGATGCCGATCCTATGTTATAGTTGAATACGATGTGAGCCTCGTCCCCGCCGATCAGCGTCGGGGAAGGGATAGCCGTAATAGAAGGAATAGCTGTCGGCGCGGGCGTCGCTGTCGGCGCCGGGGAGCTTACACAGCCGGCTATGGCGAGCGCCGTTAATAAGACGAGCATGGCCATGATACAGGTGAATTTCCGCATGATATCACTTCGTTATTATGTATTAGCTAGATTAGAGACGCATTAGGCATATAACGGTATCGGGCTGATGAATATACGCGCCGTTTAAAGCGTTTTTTATTCGTGTTAAAATCATATGTGCGCGCTCAGACATTACATGGTATCATCATTTAGCTGGAATACATGTATGGAGGAGTCGTTTTGAAGGTAAGGGACGTTATGTCAAAGAAAGTGGTCACCATCAGCGCGGATGCGCCAGTGGTGGAAGCGGCCAGGAAGATGAAAGACGCTAACATAGGCTCTGTCGTCGTGCTCGACAAGAATGCGGTCGCCGGCATCGTGACCGACAGGAAGATCGTGATGACCATCGTGGCCGAGAACCGTGACCCCGCAAAGGAGAAAATAGGGAATATCACCAGTAAAAGCCTGATCACCTGTAACGAAGATAGCGACGTCCATGACGCATTAATGACCATGGGAAAGAACAGGGTCAGGCGCTGTCCTGTGATCAATGAGCGTAAGGAGCTTGTGGGCGTAGTCTCGATGGCCGACATAGCCAGAGACATGAAAGGCTGCATGGATGCCCTGTTCGACGAGATCTCAAAGTCTGCCGTCGGGATGGGACACGCGCACGAGGAGTCCAGGCCGGTCATTCGCTAAAATTCTTTATTCTTTTTTTGCGATGACCATGATGCTCATTCCGAGCCTGCTAAAGGGCCATTTATCGTAGGAAATGTCTTCCAAAGCCTTTAGCACTTTGAACAGCGCCCGTGTGACCCGGCCCGGCTTGTCCTTCAGCATAAAGTTGCTTGGGATGATATTTGTTATGGAGTGCGCGCCGTATGATGAAAGGATATGGCAGCCCACCGACCCAAATTCATTTTTCAGCTCGTAGAACGTGAACGTCCTCAGGTTGAGCAGCTTTACTTTGTTATCGTCAAAGGTAAGCCTGAAAACATATGGATAGCCTTCCCGCAGCGGCCGCTTTACATAATTCAGGACAGCGCCCGGCTTTTCATGGTACTTGAGAGGGTCGCCCGTTAGCGAGCTGAGCATGCACCATGCGATGTCCGGCTGCCACTTGTTATCGGATTCTAAAAAGATGTATCCGCCCGGCTTTAAGACCCGCCCCGCCTCTTCAAAAAATTTCTGATAATCGGGTATGTGGTTTACACGTGCTGCCGGCGCTGGATATGGCATCGAAGCTTGCGTCCGAAAAAGGCAGCTTGCAGGCGTCCGATACCAGGCATATGCCTTCGCCCAGCTTTTTATTCGCGACACGTACCAGGCCCTCGCTGATGTCTATGCCGACTACGTCAAAGCCTTTGTTCTTAAATAGCATCGTCTGCTGGCCGGTGCCGCACCCGATGTCGAGCACTTTTGCGCCCGGAGGTAGTGCGGGGATGAACTTTTCCAGCAGCAGCTGCCTTATCCTGCCGAATAGGTGAGGGAAAAACAGCCCTTCGTAGGTATCGTAAATGTCAGATGCTTCGTCGTAGGCCTCGGCATGCGCCCTTTTTGAGGTATCGACGACGAGTTCGGGTTTTTTATCGGTTCCCTCGGTCATGTTATGAGGCTTTCCTAAGCGGCGAGCCGTAATAAATGTTTTGATAAAATAAAGAAGAGTGTTTATCTCACTAAGCCTTTTTTGTTTTTGTTTTCAGCCGTTCTTGTACCGCCGGGCTTTCCAGCTCGCGTAATGCGTCGGCCGCTATCCATCTGGCGCTCTTCGAGTCCAGCTTCTGCATTTCTTTTGCGACGGCAATGGCTTTTTTATTCAGCTCTACATTTCTTTTGCCGATCTGTCGTAATGCCCAGTTCACAGCCTTTTTTACGAAGTTGCGGCCGTCGGTCGATTCCTTGAGAATGAACGGAAAGAACAGCTCGAATATCGTATCCGGCGCTTTTTTGTCATGGACCGCGAGCGACGCCATCATGGTAAAGCCGGCGCGCTTGACGAACTCCCGCTCGTCCCTGGACCATGCCAGGGCTTTTCCATAGGAGTACTCTGTTTTATCAAAGAGGTTCATGCAGCATTGGTCACAAACGTCCCAGGAATCAAAGGCGACCGTCCATTTATCCATCTGCGATTCTGTGACCAGGCGAGGGTCGTCGATCAAGGCTGCCAGGATCTGTGCTTCGTGATATCCAGTATCCCATAACTCAAGAGCAAGACCATGATCTTTATTGAGGTCTTTGGCGAGCTTTCGTATTTCGGGCATGGAGATGCAAAACGCCTTGTCCGTATTAATGCCGAACCTGGCCATGCCTTCCCGGCCGTCGGGGTTCGACAATGACTCTAAACGTTTCATGACATCGTCAACGCTAACTGCAGTAGTATCCGGAACCATCAGATCCCCTTGCATAAAGCTCGACGGGATGTATCATTAACCATTTGGTCATATGTGCGTATGCAGGGCGCCCCGATGCGCATTACCCTGATTAACTTAAAATCCATGTCGCCATATCCATGCATGGTGAGCATCGTGAAGGCCGTGGTGTATCATGGAAAGGAAGACGTCAGGGTGGAGGACGTCAAAAAGCCGGAGATCATGGATCCCAGGGACATTATCATTAAAGTCACGAAAGCAGCGATCTGCGGCTCGGACTTGCATTTTTATCATGGAAAGACGCCGGACTATCCCGAGGGGCGGATCATCGGGCATGAGTTCGTGGGCACAGTCGAGAAGGCCGGAGACAAGGTGAAAAACTTAAGAGAAGGCGACCGCGTGGCTGTGCCTTCCAACATCGCCGAAGGCGATTGCGACTATTGCAGGAGAAAAGAGTACACCATGTGCAGTGTAACGTTCCCCTATGCCAAAGATCACAGCGCACAGCCTGCGCTCTTCGGCGGGTCCGACTCTCAGGGAGGCTATGACGGCGGGCAGGCGGAATATGTCAGAGTGCCTTACGGGGACGTCATGGCAGTGGATGTACCGGACGGCGTCAACGATGAGCAGGCGGTCTCGACCACGGACATCTTCCCCACGGGATATTTTGCGGTGGAGGAAGCGGACGTCGACCCCGAAGAGACAGTAGCCATTTTCGGAGCAGGACCGGTAGGGCAGATGAGCGCATTATGCGCAAAACTAAGGGGAGCAGGCGAGGTATTTGTCATCGACTCCATCCCTGAGCGCCTGGCGATGGCACGGCAGCAGGGCGCCAGGGTCATCGATTACAGGCTACAGAACCCATTGGACGTGTTGTGGGACGATACCGATAATGAGGGCACGGACGTTGCCATCGAGGCGGCAGGATTCGAGGCTCATTGTGCTGCCGCATGCAATAGTAATGCCGTCTGCGAAAGGGCTTCGGGCGAGTGCCCCGACCAGGCGCTGAACTGGGCCATAGAGGCGGCTAAGAAAGGCGGACAGGTCGCCGTTATGGGAGTGTTCGGCCGCACCCTGCCTATCAACTCGTTCATGATCGGAGAGGCGTTCGCCAAAGGCCTGACGCTACATACCGGCCATTGTCCCCAGTTGAGATATATTCCACAATTACTGGATATGATCCAGAGAGGCGAGGCCGACCCGTCGTTTATGATCACAGATCGCGCTAGGTTAGACGACGCCGCAGAAATGTACAGGAGGTTCAGTGAAAGAAAAGGAGGCTGCGTCAAGGTGGTGCTGGACTGCACTTAGAAATTTAGCCACTTTTATCAATATATAAATTACAAATAAAATGGTGAACATCATGATGGAACAACCTCTTAGCTGGAGTAGCGATCTCAACAAAGCAAAAGAGCTGGCGAAGCAGTCCGACAAGCTCGTGCTCATATTCTTCCATTCTAACCAGTGTACCGGCTGTAAGGCGACCATAGCGAAGACGCTGCCGGACCCGAAAGTATCGAAGTACATAGAAAAGATGTTCGCGCCTGTGGCATTCGAGGTCAGCGACCCTAAAGCTGAGGAAGCGAAAAAGCAGTATAACTTTGAGTGGACGCCGACGTTCATCGTTACTGACGGCAACGGCACGGAGGTCTATCGATGGGTCGGATACCTGCCGCAGGGGGATTTCTGCGCAGAGATGGTATTTGCCAAAGGCAGGTCTGCGTTCAAGAATAAGAATTGGGATCAGGCTGCGAAGTGCTATAACGCAGTCGTAGAAAAATTCCCTGATAGCGAGGTAGCGCCTGAAGCGTTGTACTACGCCGGCGTTGCCATGTACGAAAAGACACACGATGCTTCGCATCTGGAAGATGCAAAACACAAGCTGAAAGCGCATTATCCCGACAGTAGCTGGGTGAAAAAAGCATCGGTATGGGGCAAATAAGGCCACTATTGAGGCGCTTCGGCCTTAGCCGTGCACTGCCCGTCTTTGTACTCGCAGTAGCTGCACTTCCACTTCTCACGGAACCCGGCTTTAGCTGCTTTCCGCTGCCCTTCCCAGAACTGGCCTGCGTGCGTGAGCTTATCCTCGATAAGGCCCGGGTCGTATAAAATGACTTTATCCCCGATATGGTCGCCGGTAGACTGATGGATGTACCGCACGATCAAATAGTCCGAAAGCGGGGGTAATTGTCGAAAAGCATCGAAGACACTTCTGGCCATTTTTTCCACTGACTCGTCTTCGACGAACATGCCCGCTGCCTCCAGCTGTGCTTTCAGCTCCGGGCTGATCTTACCGGGATTATCAAGCTTAGCGTCCTTTGCAAGGTCCTCGTAGGTATAATCGCCGTTCCTGAGGTCTTCCAACATTTTTCTGTATATCATCAGCTGCACCTCGGTGGGCTTGAAAGAAGGCGGAGGCGGCAGCGTGGGCTTTAGCCTCGTCTTATGGTCGAGCACGATGACTGAATTATCCTTGATCGAAAGCTCGTCGATGATACCGGCTACCGGAAAGCCTGCGGCCCTGCCGAATAAATATAATTCCCTGGTAATGCCCTCGGACATGAGCTGCTCGAGCCCATTACGGATGTTAAGCATTAAGACATAAACAGCATCGTCGGCGGTCGCCGTTTCGACTTTTGAAATACGGCTTAGCTCCAGTAAAAGGCCTTTATGGATCTCCTGGCCGGCTATAGTCTCAGCTGTTTCCTCCCGCGGAAAAGCGAGCGACAATTCCACCTGGCGCTCGCACCAGAACTGCTGGGAGATATGGGTAACGTTGAGATGGCTCAGGCCATATTTATCTAAAAGTGATCCATGCATGCGAGGGAAATACTGGCCTATGAATAAAAATACTTTCAGGAAAGGATAAAACAAAAGAAAAAAGCAGCGGTCAGTTCTTTATCTCGACCCTGACCGGCGTGTACTTGAGCACATCGTTCGTCGCCTTGGCGGGACGTTCCGGCTTAGGGTAAGATGCTGCCGGCGATACGTTATATTTTATAACGTCGGCGGCCTGCTTATCGTTATATTTAATGAAATTCGGCGAATTACCATTGTCTCTGGCCGAGGGCCTTAGCGTCTTATCGACGTATTTGAACCGCTCCCCGTCAGTTTTTTTAGCATCATGCTTGACAATGATCACTTCGCTGGGGTCTACGTCAGGAGGCAGGTGCACCATAGGCTTAAAGTCCATTTCCGGCTCGCTCACGGATACAGGCACGGGCCTGGTGTTTTGTACCAGCAGCGCCTGTGGCCTGGGCTCCGGCATGTCGACCTGCGCGGGGCCTTTTCTATCCATAGACATGACGGTCGGCGTTTTCACCGGATCGCCTTTGGGGCGCATGAAGCTGCTCTTCGCTGCGCTGCCCTTTTTACCCCTATTGAAGAGGCTAAATAATCGATCAAACATCTTTCCATCCCCTATACTGATAGCCCACTTATACAGGCCACAGTATTTAATATTATATCCTCCTACAAATTAAAACTTGCTACGCGAGCGATACCAAAACAAGCGGCGATAATAATTATAATTATAGCCCAATGAGTAGCTTTATTATCTTCGCCGACCGTAATTTGTCTAAAAATCGGAGGATGCCTATGGAAGAAAAGTACAACAAGGCAATTATTGCAGGATTGCTCTGCGGAATAATACTGGTAATATTGTCATTCCTGTCAGTCGTGGGGATAAGGCTGGCATTCGGCACCGAAGTATTGGATTGGTTGAACCAGATCAGCCAGCCTTATTATGTGCAGTCTCAACCGGATCTGGAGATACCGGCGGCGCTCTGGATAGCCGGAGCCGCGGAATTGATGTTAATGGCGCTGGGCGTATTGACATTCTTCTTCTCGGGAGTGCTTGCGGTCAGGATGGCCTCGACGTTCGTAAAGACGAAGAACGATGCCATTATACTGGGAGTCCTTTCGGGCGCGGTGGCCGAGGTGGTCCACAGGCCGTTCGCCATGATATTCTCCATGATCATGGACCTGATCAAGCCGATGAATATTTATTATTCGGACAGCTCGACCATTATGAGTGCCATTACCACTGCAGGATCGCAACTGGTCTGTTGCTTCCCCTTTGTCCTGGTCACGGGCATTATACTGGCTGTGCTTGGCGCGCTGGCCTATGCCGTGATCGCGCTGAAGGTATAGACCACTTTTTTATTATTTTAGATCACGGGCTTGATTATGCGCCTGCTCGCATGCGCCTTCGTTAAATCCGCTGTCAACGTTTAATTTTGTAATGGCCGTCCTATGTTTGGTGTGCGGGTATGATGAGGGAGATCAATACATTCGAGCCTGACGTGCAATGGCTGGCAGATGAAAAATTTCCTCTATGGTCGGCCTGGGGCGCCGATGCCGGCGAGATCATCGATGCGTGTGCCCTGGCGGGCGGGAGCCTGCTGAAAGGCGCCGATTCCAAAGGCGGCTGGACCTATGAGTTCATGCGCACCGGCGGAAAATGGATGGGAGAAGCGCGCTCGCCTGCCCATTCAAAAATGAAGAACGAGCTCTTCAGAAAAGCTTCGGTATATTATGGCATAGCGAAATATCCTTTTATCGACTCCATTCTAAAAAAGGACGCGTATACCAGGCAGCAGACCGCGCTGTCAGAGGGCAGGAAGTACATTCCATATGCCGTCCGGTCGGTTGCGATACCATTCATGGATGCCGAGATCCGGGGACGCTTTGCGTCGCCCAGGCCACGCAATGAGGTCACGCTACCCGAAGCTGTGCTATTAACGGGAGACGTGGACATGACTAAGGAAGACCTGCAGGACATAGAGAACACGATACTGGATTGCGGCATGGCCTGCCTGTCCATTGATATGCCCGGCACGGGAGAGAGCGCCTGGAAGCTATCGAAGAGCTCTGCGGATGTGTACTCGAAGGCCATAAAATATCTGGGCTCCATGGGAGAGATCGACGTTAACCGCATCGGCGTCTTTGGCATGGGATTTGGCGGCTACTGGGCGCTACAGGCGGCATCGGAATGCCCCGAGGTCAAGGGCGTTGTCAACTGCAGCGGGCCCGTCCAGAAGGCATTCAGGGCTGACCATCTGAATAAATTACCGGAATTTTGGAAAAAGACGCTGGCGTTCGCCATGGGGCATGATCCTAATAAGCCTGAGGAAGTAATGAAAAGCCTTGAAAGATTGCCGGAATATTCCCTGCTAAAGGAAAAAAGACTGCAGGATGTGACCTGCCCGATATTGACCATCGGCGGCAACAACGATCCTATTGTGCCTGCGGACGATATTTTCGCCTTGAAAGAGTCGGGCATAGACCAGGAAGAATGGGTCTACCGCGAAGATGGGCACTCCGCGTCGCACAACTACAAAGACTGGATGCCCCGTGCTGTCAGGTGGCTGGCCAACACGCTGGGCGGGAAGGACAGGATATCGAAGCCCGACCTGTTAAAAATATAAGCCTGATCAGCCTACGCGGCCTACACGGACTAGCGAACGGACGGGCACGGAATCGACGCTATCCACGCCTTTTTTATCGATGATGACAGCAACGGCTACAGCCTCACCGCCGCTCTCCTGCACGAGCTTGATCGTCTCCTCGGACGTGCTGCCGGTAGTGATGACGTCGTCGATGATGACACACCGCTTTCCGCGGACGTTCGAGTAGTTCTCGCTGAAGGTGGCTTTCATTTCAATGCCCTCTTTGCCTTCCTCGTAGCGGTGCTTGCCCGGGTGAATGACGGCGAGTTCCACACCATACTGGTAAGCCACGATGTTCGCCAGCGGCACGCCGCTCAGCGCCACGCCGACCACGACGTCGACGTTTGTATCGAGCTCGTTCAAGGTCTCCTCAACCATATCGGCCATACATGTCGCTATCAGCATCAGCCTGCTGGAGCTTTTCCCGATCATGCTCCAGTCCACGAAAATGTCCTTGGGGGCAGGCGTGCCGCTGTCCTTCTTGGCACGGGTGAGTAGCCACGTGGCAGTCTCCCTCGAAATATTCAGCTCGTCCGCGATCTCGCCCGACCGCAGGCCGCGGTTCCGTAGCTCGATCGCCTTTTCAATAAGATCGTTAACGTTTCTCATGCTGATTACCTCTTGACCGACCGCTTTTTCAGCTTCAGGGGAGACCCGCAGACCTCGCAAACGTCGCCCTCGCTATAGGTTCGGTTGCATCCCATGCATCGTTTTTCCCACACGATTTTATACTTTATCCGCTTTTGATGCAGCGGTATGATAGGTAAACTCAGTTTACGGGCAATGTTTTGTACCGCATAGTCGTCCGTCAGGAGCGCCACGTCCTTGCCCGAGGCTTTTTCCTCTGCCGCCAGCGCCAGCAGGTCTATGTCCGAGAGCGATAGGCGGGCATTGTCTCCCGTTTCTGCGGCCGCCTTTTTTATGATCTCCACGAACTCCGCTTCCGGATCCTTTACGATGAGCCCCTGGAGAAATTCCAGCTTGAGCCTGGAAGCCTCGTCCTTTACTTCGGCATGTACCCTGGAAGGCGTAACCAGCTCGCCGTCGGGGAACATCCCGTATATGAACGCTGACGCATCCAGCACATAGGTTTTAGGCATCAATGGTCATTTAACATCGATGATATAAATATAATGAGTAGCTATCGTTTACCAGCACATGCGTTCAGGTTGCTGTTGAGCCGCTTTATCCTGCCTTCGAGGTCGTCCAGCTTTTTGATCATATCCTCGTGCAGGAGCGTATTCGGGGTACAGTGGAGCACGTGCTCGGTGAGTTGCCGGCCCGCGAATTCTTCCAGCCCGATATCGCCTTTATTGTTTTCAAGCCACTTGAGGACATCCTCATCTATGTACAGCGTTAGCTCCCGCATTTTGACCATATAAATTCTATTTATTACATATTTATAGATTCTTGCGCCCGTTAATCTCCACCGGATTATTTATTTGGCTTATCAGCGGATTGCTAAATCATCTGGCCATATATAAATAATTATAATTATATAATAATACATCGTTGAGGATATGATAGGGTGGGCTAGTTGGAGCTACGTCTTTCAATGCGAAGCGTTACACTACTTGCTGGGGTTCTCGGTGGGGCTGCTAACGTCTTCGTTGATATTGACCATCTACCTTATTGGGTCTATGGTATTAAGGCGCCCGTTTACTTTAACGTATTCGGGCCGGCGATGGGTAGCGGTCGCTTTTTGCATCCTGCTTTTTGCTATATCGGCCTCATTGGTGTCGCATGTTCTGGAGGATTACTGGTTCTCCTATTTTTGAAAAAGCCGCCTAAGCACGTCGATTAACACTGTGATGCGGCAAGGGACACATTCATATATCATCACGGCATATAACATCCCGCTGACTCCGCAAGAGGTATCAAAAATGGAGCAAGGACCAACTCAACCTGAAAAAATCTACATTTTAACTCTCGAGCAATATACGTCCTTGATAAATAACGAAAAAGTCAGGGATTGCTATAGCGCATTACAATACCTCTCCATGATGGAAGGCTTTAAAGATAAGAAGATCGTCGTACGGACGAACGTCGCGGAGCAGATACGCGAGAAATATAAAGTCTCCAAAAGGGCATTTTATGCGGCAAACCGCTTTATCGATTTCACGGCGCAGACGACGCTTGACGTAAACGGCGAACCGTAAAAAAATATTACTTATTCATCATATCCGAGCGATCTGGCGTAGTCCATCGACTTGCACATCTGCCCGGTATTTGTTTTAATGATGTCTACCCTGACGTTGCCGCCGTTAATGTCCAGCATGGCGACGGTAGGGTCTGCCATGCGCGGGAATATGGGGCTGCCGGGGCATAGAAGAAGAACGTCGGTCTTATCGATGACGGGGCTGTGCACGTGGCCGTAGATGAGCACGTTCACGCCCATCTCCAGCGCCAGGTATCGCATATTCGTCAGGTCGGTGCCGAAGCGGCCCTTGTGGATTACCCCGATGCGCGTGCCTTCGACCTCAAAGATCTCGCTCTCCGGGAGCATTGCCTTGAGCTCTTCGCTATCACTGTTGCCGTATACGGCGATGAGCTTTTTAGAGCTTGCCTTGACGGCATCGTAAATGTCTTTAGTCAAAAAGTCGCCGGCATGGACCACTATGTCCGCATCCTTGATGATGTCCAGCACCTCCTGTGGCATCTTTGCCCGCAGGTGCGTATCCGAAAGAACGGCGATCTTCATTGTAAAAACCTCAGCCATACATATTGAGATGTGACACCAATAATCTTACGATGGCCACAAATATAAAAACAGTTTTTTATTCCATGTGCATCTTACTGGACGGAGCGCCGCATTTCGGGCACTTTAGAGGGCAGCACGTACCATGATGCGCGAACGCATTACATCCGGGCTTGCAGAGGAACCGGTGCTCATATCCGCAGACTTCACATACCCACTTTGGCATGATAATAAGTCTGTACTGATAGGTTATATAGATTTTGTTCGATAAGCAACGAACAGACTATCTCCTGCGCAATAGTGCCTGATTACTTTCGCCACACCTATTGTAGCTTTATGTATGTCAAAACATATAACGTATGAAGAATAACGTTCTCGTGCTATGCCGGCCACCTATGAAAAATTTTTCCCTAAGCCGTCCTTTTATCCTAACCAGAAAGAGGCAATGGACAGGATCTACGATGCCTTGCTAGCGGGCAAGCCGGTCCTGTTCGAAGGCGCATGCGGCACGGGCAAGACGCTGTCCGCCCTGGCGCCCGCGCTGGCAATAGCCCGTGAAAAGGGTAAGAAGGTCATCATCGCGACCAACGTGCACCAGCAGATGGAGCAATTCATACAAGAAGCCAGGGAAATAAGGGTGACCGCAGACATCCGGGTAGCCGTGTTAAAAGGCAAAGTGCACATGTGCCCCCTGGAAAAAGACTACGATGAATGTAGCGTGCTCAGGGAAAATACCTATGAGCTACTCGAGCTTGAGCGTGACCTGGTCAAGCTAAAGGAAAAGGATAAATTGGCCGCGACAAAAGTCCGTGAAGACAGGAGCTATGCGGACCTGCGCCAGACCATCGCTGCCGAGATCATGGTGGAAGGGGATAAGGCGACGCAATTAAAAAAGCGGTCGTGTCCTTATTTATTGGCGGTGCTTAAGGACGATAATTTTTCATTTAAGGAATGGCTGTTCGGGGGCGTGCGCAGCCCGGACGAAATAGTCGAAGAGGCCATAAAAAAGAAGCAGTGCGCCTATGAGCTGCTGAAGAGGCACCTGAAGGATGCCGAGCTGATCATCTGTAACTATCATCATTTGCTGGATCCCGATATACAGGCACGAGTACTCTCCTGGATGGGCTGTACGCTTTCGGACGTGATCATTATTTTCGATGAGGCCCACAACCTGGAGTCCCAGGCACGCTCCCACTCCTCGAAAACGCTGTCCGAGAGTACCATAGAGCGCTCCGTCATGGAGGCGGCCTCTATCAAGAGCGACAGAAGGGAAGACATCCAGTACTTTTTATTGCTGCTCCAGAGAACCATACGGTCCGCCTACGAGTCCAGGTTCGGCTTCGGCGACGCGGAACGCATTAATTACTCCTGGGTAGACATCACGATACGCGACCCCCACGGCAAGGAAGACCTGCTGATGCAGAAGCTCCTGCATGAGCTGAAGGAAAAGGACATCGACGTACTAAAGGTCATTAGCGAGTCCATCGACATCGGCCTGGACATCGATGAAGCTTACGGTAAAGAGTTTAAAGAGGGTAAAAGCGAGACGAGACGGTCCTCGATGCTGCTGGACGTTGCTACATTCATGCTGTCTTACGTGAAACTGTCTGGCGACGTGAACTATTATCCCGTTTTAAGCGTGCGCAGGAGCCGGGACGGCGAGGTCTACGGGCGCATCGAGCTGTTCAACTGTATCCCTACGGACGTGACGAAGCCCATCATGGATGGCGCCTATTCCGTCGTGCTCATGTCCGCAACGCTGAAGCCCTTCGACATGGTGCGCTCGACATTAGGTATCCAGAGGGAATGTGTCGAGCTTGGCTTCGGTACGTCCTTCCCCGTAGAACGAAGACGGACACTGGCGGTCGAAGTGCCGCCCCAGTTCGCCAAGAACCGCAGCCTGCCCGATAACGTGGAACGGCTGGTCCTGCTATTGGAGGAGATCATTAACGGCTCCGACGGTAACGTACTCGTCTTTTTCCCCAGTTCCGCCGAGGCGGAGCGCTACAGCCGGCTCATCAAAGTAGATGTGCCCGTGTTCCGTGACGAGGCCGGTATCTCGGCCCAGACAACCAAGAACGAGTTCTTCAAGCATGGCGACGAAGGCGGTAAAGCCGTACTGTTTTCTTATTTATGGGGCACGCTGACGGAAGGCGTAGACTATAAGTTCGACCGGTGCCGTACCGTTGCGGTGCTGGGCGTCGGTTTTCCTTCGCTGAATGACCGCATGGAGGCCATACAAAACGCCTATGAGACGAAGTTCGGCCCTGGAAAAGGCTGGGACTATGGTGTGCTATATCCGACTATACGACGGGTCAGGCAGGCGAACGGCCGTGTGGTGAGGTCCCCGGACGACTACGGCATGCGTATACTCATAGACGGCAGATACACACAAGCCTCGGTCGAACACCTGGGTAAATATTCCATTTACATGGAATTCCCGGAAGAAGAGCGCGTTGAGTTCAGCGACATTAAGCCAGAAAAGGTCAAATATTCCATGATGAACTTTTTCACGGACATAAAAAGAGCGGACGCAAAGCCCGTAAAGAAGAGAAAGCCCAAAGCTAAGGCCGAGTACGAGCCCGTGAGTTTAATTGAATCATTGTAGTCCAATTGTTCCGTGTTGTGCAGTGGTATCGTTTATTCTTGCTTGCATTTTTCGCTGGATTGTTCGGTTTCACAACACGAAGACATGAAATTTCTTTTTAGATTTACTAACACTAAGACATGAAAAACACTATGGCACGGTCAAATCATGAAGTCATGAAGGACTCTATTAATCGAATTAAGCCACCAAGACACGGCTATTAAGACACTAACGAACGACGTAAATCACGAAGTGCCACAAAACCAAGACAAGTAGAGAACGGCTACTATAACGAGCGTCGTCATGGAAAAATATGGGTAGATATGTGAATACTATCTAATAGCCAAGAAAAGGGTAGCTGGTATGGCGTATGCTTTTTGTCTTAATTTGGTGACACTTCGTGGCTTACGTCGTTCGTTAGTGTCTTAATAGCCGTGTCTTGGCGGCTTAATTCATTTAATGGGGTCCTTCATGACTTCATGTTTTAACTGTGCCATAGTGGCTTTACTGTTTTAGTGTTCGTAAATCTAAAAAAGATTTCATGTCTTCGTGTTGTGAAACCGAAGGGCGTACGTGAGTCGCAAAAAATATAAAAACGGTTAAGACATAAGCACGGAACTACTGGTAGTCCGTGGTGAGCCCATGGAGTCGTGGGGTATTTCAGTAATACATATATACTCCTTTTAGCATTATACATCACCTAGTCAATTCTAGCTATCATTTTGGATAGTGTGAAACGCCCGGGATCCGGACGTGTGTCTTTATTGACACGGCTACGCCTCATTGGAGGCGAAAAGCGGAGTGGTTCATCGAATCACCCTTAACACTACGAGGAGATAATAATGGCACGAAAAGCAGCAAAGAAGGTCGACGCGTTCAGGGCCAAGAACTGGTACCAGGTACTCGCGCCGGCAGAGTTCAACAGAGCGAACATTGGCGAGACGCTTGCCGACGATCCTGAGAAAATGATGGGCAGGATCATGGAAACAACGCTCGGTGACATCACCGGCGACTGGGCAAAGCAGAACACCAAGATGATATTCAAGATCGACGAGATCGGCGGCAGCAACGCATACACGTCTTTTATCGGCCACGAAATGACCAAGGACTACATGCGCTCTTTAGTAAAGCGCCGCACCAGCAAGATCGACGCTAACCTGGTCGTTACCACCAAGGACGGCTGTAAGCTTCGGTTAAAGCCGCTCGTATTCACAGTCAAGAGGGCAAGGACGAGCCAGATCGAAAGCATACGCTCGATCATGGTCGACGTTATCGCAAAGCGGTCCAAAGAAGTCACCTTTAACGAGCTCGTTGCAGACGTCGTTAACGGAAAGGTCGCGGCAGAAGTTTACAAGGCGACCAAGAATATCTACCCGCTCCGCAGAGTGGAAGTCGCAAAGTCCGAGGTAGTGTCCAAGCCTGCAGTCCAGGCATCGGCACCCGCTCCGACACCGGCGCCGGCTCCAGTAGAGCAGGCAGCACCGGCGACTCCGACCGAGCAGCCCAAAGAATAAATTTTATAACGCCCCGAAAGGGGCGTCTATCTTCTTTTAACGTTTATTTATAGCCGAATAATCTATTATATTCGATGTGAGTCATAAAATCGATAATGATAATAAGAGTCGCATCGCGGTCTAATGATTTTGCATAATATACTAATCGCCAGTTATCGTTTATATCAATTTTAAACAGGTTGTGTAAATTATATTCCTTTTTGAGTGATAGAGGTATTCTGTCTTTAGGAATATTCACGCCACGATTGAAGGGGTTGTATTCCAATTTATCTAAAGTTCTCTTAATGGCTTTAACCAAGTTTTTGTCTTGCTTTGATGTGGATCTTTTTAATGCACCCCATTTTTCTTTAACCTCTTCGTTAGCCCACCTAAGCTCATATTTCATGATTGCCTGCTAATATTCATATTATTGTAATTAAGTATTGTGGTTAATGTAAAAACGATTAAAAAGGCAACTGATATTAAGGGATTATTCGATAGCCAGGTCTTTTCTTAAGAGATATTTTCTAGCTATGACCGGATCCCATATCCAGACAATGTATCTCTCTTTGTCAATGGCAATTTTATTCGACTCAAGAAGATATTCTATAGTATTTTTAAACGTCTGGTACATCATTTTTTTAGGCAGATGCTGCCATAATGTCTTTTTCTTATATTCACCACTGTTTTCCTCGATAAAACGCTCGACCATCCTGATAGTTTCTAATGTCGGCTGGTATATTTGGTGAACATGCTCTTGAATTTCTATCAAGTCCAATACCTTCTGAGTTATATTAATTAATATACCTGAGCCCTATTTAAAATTTGTTATTTTTCAGTGATGTAATAAGTCAGGTGCGAAGCTGGCATTTAAATTTAGGTTTTAAGTAAGACCTATTACATCATACTTATGCTCTCCTCCCCCATTTGAAATTTTCATCGTCTGACTATCGACCATCGTCCACCCTGTATATGTCACTCCATCCTTTAACACGGTATAACTTTTAACAGAAGGATCCAGCTTGCTTACAGTGACATCCACAGCTCCGGCACTTTTTACTTTAAAGCTGAAACTTGTACCGCTTTTATTGAAAGTAATGTAGTCGGCCCTGCCGGATAGGGTGATGATGGGAGACCCGGCATAACTGATGTAAGACCCGTTAATGAGCGTTATCTCGGTCGCAGTACCATTTCTTGTCCTGACGAACGCCGTGTCGGCGTCGGTCTTGTATGAGGCGAACCACGAAGCGCCTTTTCCAGTGTATATGTAATCGGTGTATCCCTGTCCTGAGACCTGTAATGCATTGCCGGTACCGCTAACGGTTATGGCCTGGGGTATCTTCTTCGGCTCATTCGCATACGCCGGCAGCAGGACCGTCGCCCGGTACAGGTTGTTCGTGGGAGCCGTGCGATAATACACGACGGGAACAAGCACTTCAGACCTAACGTCGGGCCCGGCGACTCTACCCACAAGCTTGGTGATGAGTATCTCGGATGAAGGCACCGAGTACAGCTTCATGCTCACTGCCTGTCCATATGGATTCGTCGTTGTCCATGCGATAGAGCTCGTAGTGATACCCGTGTCGGTCTCCTTTTTGTATGCCATGGATTGCCAGTCATATGGTCCGGGCCCTATGGCCAGGCTCACGTTCACATGGCCGATCTCGCTTCCGACGTATGCGCCATCCCCATTCTTATCGATGGTCGGCACGATGCTCAGGCTGGAAGGCCTGAAGATCGTACGATATCCCCACGTCTGGCTGCCTTCCATTCTGTCGATGAGTATCATGTAATCCTTATCCGGATACAACACAGAACGCTCGTAGCGTATGGGAGACGAAAGGTTTTGCCCGTCATCGAAAGTATCGATGACCGTCGAGACTGTCGTGTTCACGTCCTCCATGACCATCCAGGTAGTCTGCAGCAGGCTCTTGATGTTCGAGGGCGTATCGATGCCGTTCCTGGTCCCCTTGAAGATGCCCCTAGCGTCGCTATCGGCCCAGGCTGATGCTGTGAAAGGGCTCCTCGGGTCCTCGATGGCGATGGTATTGTGGCTATCTTCGCCACGGCCATAGGTCTTATCCAGGATGACCCTGTTCTCGCCCGCGTCGGCCAGCAATAGATCACCTCTGGCATAATATTCGATGCTCATCTGGTCATGATGCGCCGCATTTCTCCAGCTATAGGTCGATACGTCGTCGTTATACGTGACCAGCGATAGCCAGTCGCTGTCGTTCGCCCAGCTCCCCCTGATCACCTGGTACACGGAAGCCGGGTCCAGGTGGCTAGAATAAGGAGGGTTGGCCCTCGACACCTGAGAATAATCCAGGGTCACTAGATAGGACAAAGCATCAGGTAGCTCAGTATCGTAATAGATGTGGTACGCTTCTCTGGAATATGGCAATAGCGTGGAACCATTCACAAGGTCATCGTGCTTAAGCACGTAGGACCTGTTCTGCATGTCGAGCAAGTTCGCTATACCCGTATGATAGGCATAAATCAGGTTCGAGTCGGTGGCAAGATCATTGGAATAGCCGTTGGGTAATGATTCCCAAAGCTCCGAAGTCAGTGCTTTTTTAGCCAGCGGAAAAGCGCTAAAGAAGTTCCTCTGGTAATAATGGCTGTATACCTGGGCCCACCAGGACAGGTCGTCGATATAGTATACTTTGTAGGCGCCCATCATGTCCAGGCCGGCGCCATCTACCTCAAAGCTCAATAAAGATTGGTTA
Source organism: uncultured Methanocellaceae archaeon (assembly GCA_963780625.1). Lineage (GTDB taxonomy): Archaea > Halobacteriota > Methanocellia > Methanocellales > Methanocellaceae > Methanocella. The sequence goes on from CAWACH010000003.1 coordinate 73,906, forward strand.
TAGTCGTGTAATTGATCGTTCGTGAAATAATCATCGGTACCGACTTTCACCCAATCGGCCGGCGTAGAGGATAAAGGCAGCTTGTGAGGGTTCACGTAGTCGTGTAATACGACGCCGGCGATGCCCATGGCGGGATAAGCCTGTCCCTGGAAGTCACAAAAAGTGATGTAGTCCGGTTTGGTGTTATCCCAGTTCAAGTCCAGATACACTGAATCGGCAAGTGTGGCCAGCTTGTCCCTGACGGCCTTATCGCTGCCCGTATCGAGCGTCGGCTCTACCCAGTCGTAGGCCAGGGAATATCCTAGCAGGGACATGGCCTTGTACTCCTCGGGTATCATTGAATCGGGCTGGGACGGCACTTCGCCCAGGTCAAGATTTAATAAAGCCTGTTTCGCTTTATCGGCATATGTCTGATTCTTTGTGATCTGATAGGCGAGGCCTAAGTTCATCGCATACAGGCCTCTGGCCGAAACCCAGTTATCGCTGTCTCTATCCTGGACCCATGTCGGGTTTGAGAAATCCATCGTTAAGGCTGTATTCGCAGAATCGATGACGCCGCTCTCCCAGTCGCTCCAGGGTGCAGATGTCCTGTGCTGATAGCCTGGGACCTCGGAGATGTCATGGAACAATAAAAAGGGATGCAGCGAGCTTTTCACCCGCCATTGATCAGCGTTATAATTATTAACGATCTCAGTTCCGTTGAGCGCGCTGTCGTATATCCTGACTACGGCAATGTCGCCGTCAAAATAGTCGGACGAGGTCGGCGAGTATTTACCCAGAGTAAGGTCCATGTTTGAAGGAGATAAACCGTTACAGGCTGTCGAGCCGTATTTAATGCCATTCACGTACAGGCTGAGAGCGGTGCCGTTGAAAACGGCGGTGGCATGATACCACTGTTTAGTATCGAAGCCCGGATGGGCGGTGACGACGACTTTGTTATGGTTGCGGTCGTACACGATAAATTGAAGGTCATAATTGCTGTTGACCCATAATGTATACCCGTCACCCGTAGCCGCGGACCAGCTCTTACCAGCCAGAGTCTGCAGGCCGCCCAGGTGACCTAAACGAAATAATACTTCGAGGGTCATTCCGTTTACCGGATCAATGCCCGATGAGTCGTTGCATTTAATATAATCGTTGTAGCCGTCGAATTCCCTCGAGCCCGCGCTGCTAGGGAGTACGTCGTAAACCGCACCATATGATATCCCGTTATTTCCACTGTAGCTTTTATCGGTCAGCGTGTTGCCGGTATCGCTCATGTAATACCAGAGCTTTAGCCCGCTGGATGCGATGGATGCGGCGGAAGAGCTTTCGGATAAATAAGGTAAGAATGACAGTAATATCAAACAAATGATCGCTATATGTAGTAATTTCAATGGGGCCAGTCTCCTGCATAATGATCGACAGCTATGTAAGCCCCCGCTATAATCAGATTTGACACGATATAGTTTTTTTGGTTAGAAAAAATCTAAACATTGCCAATCCATTACAAATTAATTCTAAAAATCACACTGAATTATTTTTCTATTCGAGTTGCCTTTTGGTTAATAATCATTTTGGTCCTTAGCCAATTATTTTGCTCTACTTAAGCCTAATTTACCAAATAATTTATCAACCATGCGATAATTAGGCTGTTACAATAAGAAAAAATGATAGTTAGTGAAGCAGCAGGTCTGCAAGCTAATAGTCTAAAAATTGACGTGGATGGAGAAAATATGTTAAGTGATATCATCGAAAAGAAGGGGAGCATACGAAAGGTGGGCGTGATCGGCATGGGATACGTTGGAATACCAGCGGCAGTCCTGTTCGCGGATTCGGGCGCACTGGACCTGGTGTACGGCTTCCAGCGTGACTCACGCACGTCCGGCTATAAGATCGACATGCTGAACCGCGGCGATTGTCCGCTCAAGGGCGACGAGCCCGGGCTTGACGAAATGCTCAAAAGAGTTGTCAAAGCCGGAAAATTCAAGTGTACGTCTGATTTCTCAAAAATATCGGAACTGGATGCGATCACACTCGCCATCCAGACGCCGTTCTCAAATCCTAAAGACCTGGAGCCGGACTTCGGTGCGCTCATCGACGGGCTGCGCCTGGTCGGCCGCAACATGAAGCCAGGCATCCTCGTGGTGCTGGAATCCACCATAACGCCGGGGACGACCGACGGCATGGCACGACAGATCCTGGAGGACGAATCGGGCATGATAGCAGGCAAGGACTTTGCACTCGCACATGCGCCCGAACGTGTAATGGTCGGAAGGCTATTACGTAACATCCAGGAGCATGACCGCATCGTAGGCGGCATTGACGACCTGAGCACTAAAAGAGCGATCGAGCTGTATTCGCCTGTGCTCACCAAAGGTAAGATAATACCGATGACAGCCCGCGCGGCAGAAGTGACCAAGACGGCGGAGAACACGTTCAGGGACCTGCAGATAGCGGCCATCAACGAGCTGGCGCTGTACTGCGAGGCCATGGGCATTAATGTATACGACGTCAGGTCGGGCATCGACAGCCTGAAAGGCGAAGGCATTACACGCGCCATTTTGTGGCCGGGCGCCGGAGTAGGCGGCCACTGCCTGACAAAAGATACCTATCACCTGGAAAGGGGCGTAAAGGTTTCCGGCTGTCCCCTGGATTATCCGGAAGGAAAGGACTCGCTATTCGTGCTGGCACGTAACATCAACGACTTCATGCCCAGGCACATGTATAATTTGACGGTGCGCGCTCTCGAGCGCATTAATAAAAAGCCCGGACAGGCAAAAGTCGCCATACTGGGCTGGGCGTTCCTGAATGACTCGGACGACGCGAGGAATACGCCTTCGGAGATGTATCGGGATCTGATGCTAAAGGACGGCGCCACGGTGGAAGTCCATGATCCGCACGTGCTGGATTATCCTGGCGTGCCCATATCCCATGACATCACGGAAACTCTGGCAAATGCCGACGTCGTCGCGGTCTTCGCAGGCCACAAGGACTACAGGGCGCTGCAGGTGAAAGCCGTTAAAAAATTAACGGGCAAGGAGCACCCGGTCATCCTCGACGGCAGAAATGTCATCGACCCCGACCTCTACATCGGCGAAGGCTTCATTTACAAAGGTATTGGCCGAGGGGACAAGAACGAGCACGCGCTGAACTAAGGCGATGGTGGGCCATATAACCGTTAGTAAATATGGCTCACGAACTATTTATATGGTAAGAAAGGATAGTTTAGCAGCATATCATGTCCAGATCGGAAATTAAACAAAAGGCTTTATCGGTAATGGTCATAGCCTGTGCCATCGCATCCGTTTTACTGGCAGGCATAGCGGTAAAGTCGGCCCCGGAAATGAATCCGGGATACAGTTTACCGTCTATTTCACCGGGCACGATAAATTCAATTTTCCAGCATGCGGCAATATTTTCCATATCGCTGGACGATGACCTGACCCAGGCCCCTACATCCGGTGTCGACAGCCGCAGCTTCCTGACGTGGCTGTTTAACCCTATGCAGGGTTCCATGCTGATCTTTTTCGTCATCTTCATGGCAGGCATACTGGTGGGCGCCGGCCTCGTATTCCTCGAATATCATAATTTCAAGCTAAGCTTCGAGCAGCTGGGAAAGATCCTGATATTTTTAATGCCCCTGATCGCCATCGGGGCCATTGTGGGCACGCTGGCGATACACAAGTATAACTTTTTCCTGCTAAGCCTTTACATCGATATCCCGCTCTTAGTCGCGCCGGTGATATACGTGGTTTACAAGAGGTTCATCGCCCCGAAGATCAGTCGCGGGAAACTATAGGGAAGGATGTAAAGGAAATGAGCGAGCAAGAGATATTACCGGTATCGGATAATGCCACAGGAGCCGGACAGAGGGCATTTTTTGCGCTTCTGACCTGTTTCACGGTCATTTTCACCATATCGGTCGCTGTCCTCTATTCGTACGATGTGAGGCCCATGTCGTACTATATATGGATGGCCGCTCTCGCCCTCATCCTGTTATTCGAGATATTGTTTATTAATTTGAGCGGTAAACGCTCGATAGTCATCTTAATACAGATCATCGTGTACGCGCTTAATCTTATTTGGGGCGTTACGCTCAACTATTATTTTTTCATAGGCCGTACGGATACGCTTCCGCACGTCTGGTGGGCGGAAAGCCTGCTGCAGCTTGGCCACGTGACGGATATTTTCTCGGTATACGAGCCGTTCCCTCTGTGGCACATACTCTGCGACAGCGTGTATATGGCCGCCGGAGTCACGGCCCCGCTATTCGAAGTATTTTTCATCAATAGCGGGCTGATCTACGCCATCCTCGGGATACTCAGCATTTACCTGCTGGTAAAAAAGTTGGCCGGAGACGAGCGAATGGCCCTGCTATCGGCCTTATTCCTTTCGTTCAACACGACCTTCGTATTCTACGGGATGTACTCGATCTCCCGTAGCGTCGAAATGATCCTGTTCATTTTACTGATGATCCTGCTGGTGGACCATGGCGATAAGGTGAAACGCTGGCTGTCCTATGGCCTTTCTTTCGCCATCATCGTATACCATACGGTATCCTGCCTGTTCATCCTGGTCATTCTGGGGTTCACCTACGTCATCCAGAAGATCTTCGTTAAAACAAAAGAGAACCCGATAGTGACCTTCGGGTTTATAATCATCTTCGTGGTCATGATCGCCGTCTACTGGGCGGTGAACGCGACCAACATCATATGGACGATCAGCGGTTCCCTGCTGCAAAGCTCGTCGGGAGCTACCGGGCTACAAACCGGCGCCGTCAACGATACGCCGCTGTCCGAAGTATTCAACTACTCCCAGTATTCCATAGTCATTCTTTTCATCCTCATCGGCGCGCTGTTCATTCTCCGCGGCAGAACTTCGGACATCAAGCTGAAGATATTCGCCATATTATCGCTCATACTGATCCCGCTGTCATACCCTGGTCCTTTGCTATTGATGAACACGCTATCCTCTACGGCCAGCATCGGGCGTTTCGAGGAATATGCCTTTATGTTCATGGTCATCATCTCGGCGGCCGGGTTCATTCTTCTCTATCGGAAACAAAACAAGATCATAAACGCCTTCATCATCGTGTTATTCGTCGCAATGGTCTTTTTATCCATTACCAGCGACTTCGTGGCATCGGATAACCCGCTTGTGAAGAGGCCGTTCTACACGGATTACCTCCATGAGGCGGAGATCATGGGCCTGAACAATGTGGCTAATTTCACCGATGGCAACGTGATGACGGATTACGTGGCGGTCAGGTACCTCGATAGCTCGCCATACATGGATAAGGGGGATATCATTGAAGCCGATAGCGTCAATGAAAAATTCCTGACGGGCGATAGCTCGGATGTCATCGTGATCAGGGACGGCGAACTGGACATCAGACCTATCAAAGCCTATACGACGACAAGAGGGTTCGTGGTGAACCCGTCCTGGTATGTCCTGGATTACTATTACAAGGGAGATCCGGTGTTCGATAGCCTGAGCCAGAGGAACCTGGTCTATAGCTCGAAGTACATGAGCGCCTACGAGTAGGCATTTGAAAGGACGGTCTCAAAATGAACATAATGGACGTTGCTGGCCCCAATGCGCTAAAGCGATACTTTAACGACTCGCTCTACAGGAACTCGTTTTTCCTGGTAATGAACAGGGTGCTGGTCGTGCTCACCGGCTTCGTGTTCTGGATGGTCGCCACCCATTTATATTCCGTAAATGACGTGGGGCTGGCAGTAGCCTTCGTATCCTCGTCCCAGCTCATAGGCTCTTTTGCATTGTTCGGCTTCGACACGTCCATCATTCGTTTCTTTAAGAGCTATGACCGGTCGAAAATATTCAATACGTCCTTCATCCTGGTGGCCGTATTCTCGGTCGTCGTGGGAGTCATATACATAGCCGGCGTCAAGTATTTTTCGCCGGACCTCTCGATCCTGCAGCAGCCGGTCTATGCGATCATATTTTTACTTTTTACCATGGCCCTGTCAGTCGCAGCTGTCACGGCGCAGGCGTTTATCGCCATGAGGGATGCCAAATACTCCTTCATCCAGAACGTGCTGTTGACCTTGAGGATACCGCTGCTGTTACCGCTGCTTTTTCTCGGCAGCCTGGGCATCCTGAGCGCCACGTTCATAGCGTATCTTTTAACGTACCTGATAGTATTTTATTTCCTGGCGAAGTTCATCTCATTTAAGCCTAAGATAGACGTGGAATTTTTAAAGCTGTCCTATAAATTCTCCTTCGGTAACTACATTTCAAATATGCTGTTCGCCGCCACGTTCTCGATCATTCCGATCATGGTCCTGAATACGTCGGGGGCAGCGGCCGCCGGTTTATATTATATGGGATTCACAGTGGGCAATTTTGCGCTGCAGATACCTCTCGCATTGAGCATATCGCTTTTTGTCGAGGGCGTTTACGGCGAGAGCCTGAGAAAGAGCGTGAAGAAGATCAGCATGCTCACGCTAGGAATATTAATTGTTACCATTGTATTCTTTAATTTTTTCGGCCGGTTCGTGCTGAGCCTGTTCGGTAAGGATTACGTTGGAGCTTTTGACTTACTCATGCTGATCTCGGTATCGGGCCTATTATACGCGATCTATGTGATCTTTACTATCCTGCTGAACATGAAAATGAGGGTCAATTACATCATACTGTTGAACGTCATTTTATTCATACTGGTCGACGTCATGTCTTATTTCTTCCTCCAGCGGTATGGTATAACGGGCGCAGGATATGCTTTCATCATCGCATACGCGATCATAGACGTTTTCATTTTGTACCTGGCTAAAAAATGGGAATGGCTGTAGGGCGAAAAGGTCATGTACCGGCAGTAAATATTTACTAGAAAACCCAAATAAAAAAAAATAAAAAAAATCTGGTGTAATATGAAGATCATCGTCGACGTAAATCACCCGGCAGACTACCATTATTATAAGAATTTCATACACGCGATGAGGAAAAAGGGGCATGAAGTACTCATCACGGCGACCAGGAAGGACGTGTCCCTGAAGCTGCTTGACAGCAGCGGCTTTAATTATGTCAACCTTGGCAGCTATGGTAATAGCCTGCTCTCGAAGCTGTTGAACCTCCCCCTCATCGATTATAAAATGTATAAGGCCGTTAAAAAATTTAACCCGGATATTTTCCTGGGCCTGGGCTCTATCCGGTCCGCGCACGTGTCCTTTTTGATGGGTAAAAAGAGTATAAATTTCGAAGATACAGAGATAGCATCCCAGCAGATGATCCTGCGCGTACCGTTCGTGAGCACCATCTGGACGCCGGCCTGCTACAAAGGCGATATCGGCAAAAAACAGGTGAGATACGACGGCTACAAAGAGCTGGCATATCTTCATCCGGACTATTTTGTCCCCGATAAGCACGTGCTGGAGGAGATCGGGCAGAAAGAAGGCGACGCTCTAATTGTTTTGAGATTTGTATCCTGGGAAGCCACTCACGACATAGGCCAGCATGGCCTGAAGAACAGGCTCGCGTTCATTAAAGAGCTGGAAAAATACGGCCGGGTCCTTATTACGTCGGAGGCGGCGCTGGAGGACGAGCTCGAGAAATATCGAGTAAATATTCCTCCCGATAGAATGCATCACCTGTTATATTATGCTACGCTGTACCTGGGCGAAGGCGCGACCATGGCCGTAGAGGCTGCAATACTCGGCACGCCGTCTATTTATCTTTCCTCCATAAAGGAAAAATTAGGCTATATCATGGAGCTTCGGCAGAAATATGGCCTGCTGTATTGTTACGATGACCAAAAAGAAGCTCTCGAAAAGGCCATTGAGCTGATGAAAACGCCTGGCGTAAAAGATGAATGGAAGAAGAGGCGGGATATCATGCTGGCCGATAAGATCGACGTGACCGCCTATATGGTCTGGTTCGTGGAAAACTACCCGGAGAGCATTGAAATTGTAAGAAAGGACCCGCAGCTACAATATAAAATAGGCTCTTCCCCAGATAACAAATGATATTTTTTCTCTCGTTAAGAGTTAATTCATGGTGGTAATCGTTTTATTCTTGCCTGCGCTTTTCGCTGGATTGTTCGGTTTCACAACACGAAGACATGAAATTTTTTTTTAGATTTACTAACACTAAGACATGAAAAACACCATGACACAGTCAAATCATGAAACCATGAAGATCCCAATTAATCGAAATAAGCCGCCAAGACACGGTTATTAAGACACTAACGAACGACGTAAAACACGAAGTGCCACAAAACCAAGACAATCAGAGTACGGCCATGATAACGAGCGTCGCAGGGAAAAAATTGGATCGATATGTGAAAACTATCGATGAGTCACGAAACGGTAGTTGGTATAGCGTATGTTTTTTGTCTCGTTTTTGTGGTACTTCGTGGCTTAAGTCGTTCGTTAGTGTCTTATTAACCGTGTCTTGGCGGCTTAATTCATTTAATGGGGATTTCATGACTTCATGATTTAATTGTGCCATGGTGGTCTTACTGTTTTAGTGTTCGTAAATCTAAAAAAGAATTTCATGTCTTCGTGTTGTGAAACCGAGGGCTGTACGTGAGTCGCATAAATAATAAACGATTAAAGCATAAACACGGAACTACTGTTTGTGTCTCTGTATTACGGACACGACACCAAGGCATAACAGTAAAGTTAGATGTTACACCATAAATGGTGATGTTTGTACGAGATATTTATGTCGATATCACGTAGATATGTTCTCCTGCAGCCGCATCGATGGATATCCCGGTGTTATCCGCTATTGATCTGGAAGTACAGGAATTCCCATCCATCGTAACGTGGTAGCTGCCGGACGGGTTTTGCGGGAACAGGCTGATAGTACCGGATTTGTCCGTCATTAGCATTAGCGTCATGCCGTTTCCATCCTGCTTGAAGGTCGCGTAGCCGGCTTTATCCGAAAGGAGCAGCATGAGCTTATTGTTATTGCTAAGGGATGTGCCGTCTACCAGAGTATACTCGACGGGACCGTTTTCGACCCTGACAAACGCGATATCGGCATCGGTAGTGAACGAATCGAAGGATGAATTGCCTTTACCGGTGTATATGAAATCCGAGTATCCTGTCGAACTGACCTTCATGGCATTGCCGTTACCTTTTACTGACAAAGTTTGTGTCGTCCTTGGCGCCTCATTTGAATATGATGGCAAGAGGACAGTGGCACGGTACAGGCTGTTCTGGGGCCCTGAGCTCAGGTAGAGGATGGGCGAATAAACTTCATTTTGAGCATTATATCCTGCGATCCTGGTCGTATACTTCTCCACGCTGACCTGGGAAGACGGGACGGTGTAGATGTTCAAATTAACGCCTTGGCCGTAGGGATTCGTCGTAGACCACTTGACAAGGCTAGAGTTGACGCCGGTCGTTTCATAGTCTTTAAAAGACTTAGAAAGCCAGTCATATGACGTGCCGCCAAGGGAAAGGTCGCCGACCACGTGGCCTATCTCATTCTCAGTATAGGTGCCGTCGCCGTTCTTATCGGCAGAAGGCACGATGTTCAGGCTCGTAGGCCTGAAAATATTATCATAAACCCACGGCTGGCTACTTTCCATGCGGTCGACTACGATGAAATAGTCTTTTTCCGGGAACAATACGCAGCGCTCGTACTGTATAGGCGAGGACAATGACGTACTTGTATCCGCGTTATTCTTGATGACTTTGGTGACCGTAACGCCCGTATCGGCCATTTCCATCCACGGTGCCTGTAGGATGCTGTAAATATTCGACGGCGTCACCAGGCCCTCCCTGTCGGAGCCTTTGAAGATCCCCCGGACATTGTTATTAGTCCAGGTGGACGTGCTGAACGGGTGCCGGGGATCCTGGAAAGCCACCGTGTTATGGTCGATCTCGTAGGCCCCATAATCCTCCTGGAGCACCTGCCGATTTTCTCCGGCGTCCGCCAATAGCAGGTCGCCGCGGCCGTAATACTCGAACGAGAGCTGGTCCTGATGAGCATTGTTACGGTTGGAGAGCGAGTCGATATTGTAGGTGACCAGCCCGAGCCAGTCGCTATCGTTACTCCAGCTGCCGCGGAATACCTGATAGATCGAGCTCGAGTTCAGATGGCTCGTCCAGGCCGGCGCAACGCCTTTCACGCCCGAATAATCCTGGTATGTCAGGTACAGGTAGCCATAGCCGGCGTCCGTCAAGGGTATGAACGTCCTGGAGTAAGGCAGCAGGCCCGTGTTGATCGAGTTAAGATAATAATTGACCGCCGACTGGTCCTGGCTATCCAAAAGATTCTCGAAAGCGCCCTGGTAACTGTAGATCACGTTACCGTTGGTGACAAAGTCATTACTATAGCCGTCGGGCAGCGACTCCCAGAGCTCACTCATAAAAACGTCTTTTGCCCAGGGATAAGCGTCAAAGAAATTCTTACCGTAGTAATAGGTGTATATTTGCGACCACCACATGAAATCGTCCGTATAGTACAGCTTGTAGGAGCCTAGCAGGTCTTTCCCAGTAGGGTCCCACTGGAAGCTCGCCAGGGGCTTATTGTAGTCATGGAGGGAGTCGCTGACGAATAGATCATCAGTGCCTACGCGCTGCCAGTCCTCCGGCATAGAAGACAGAGGCAGGTGGTTCGGGTTCGTATAATCTCCCAGTGTCACGCCTGCAATGCCCATGATAGGGTAGCTCTGCATCTGGTAGTCCACAGTCTCGATATAGTTCCGGCGTGTGTTATCCCAGTTCAGGGCCTTGTAGGAGACGTCGGCTAGCGTTGCCAGCTTATCCCGGATGGCCATATCGTCGCTTTTACTCAGGTAGGGCTGAACCCAATCATAGGCCAGGCAATAGCCTAAAAGCTCGGTCACGTTCTTCTGTGCGTCAGGGGCGTCGCCCAAATCCAAATGCAATAGCGCATCTTTGGCTTTTTCTGCGTAGGAAGTATTCCCGGTGATCTGGTACGCGAGGGCGAGGTCCCGGGCATCGGTCGCCCTGACGGACACATAATCCCCGCTCCAGCGCGATGAAAAGTCAGTGGACAATGAAGAGCCTGCAGTGCTCAAAACAGAGCTCTCCCAGGCGGCATAGGGGCTTGAATCCCTGTGCTGATAGCCCGGAGTTTCTGTAATATTGTGAAATAACAGGTAAGGGTGAGAGGTATGATCAACGGCGGCGACCGGATGGTCATCTGTAGTATTGCTTGCCATCGGGGCTACCCCGGGTATGCCGTACATCGAATTGTATACGAGCAATCCCAGGAATACCATTAGCAGCACGAATACTGCTGCGACCACTAGTTTAGGTGATAATCCGGCCATTTATCTGTTCCACCAGTTATACACGTTCTCTCCGCTCGTGATCCACGCGTTCTTACCATGAGCATAGTCCATGAGCTTGACGTACATTTTCATCCAGTCCCGCTTGTACGCCAGGCTGAATGCGTCGTTATGCCATAGCATAGTAATGACGCCGCCATATCGCTCGGTCTCGTCGATGAGCCTTTTCGTTATGTCCCAAGCTTCCTGGAAAGACCGGGTGTGGTCGAATAATCCACAATCCATGATAGTCATCGGGATCTCCAGGATATCCAGCTCTTTACCGGCCTTAAGGTCATAAGGCTTGAAAGGGTGGCACATGCCGTTCCGGAAGCCGACGCCGTTGCTATAGCCGACGGTCGTGTCATATTTAAAGCCGGCCTGCTCTAACAGCCCCCAGGTCCCGGGATAGCTGAACATCAGGTAATGGTTCCTGTAGCCGCAAATGGCCTTACCCAGCGTTTTTTCAACGGCCGACTTTTCCCGGATGATCGCGTTCAGGTCATTATACGCATAATATCCGCCATGTAAGCCGATCTCTCTGCCGGTATCGGCTATCCGGCCCATTTCCGACTCGACGTCCTCGATGTTGTACCTGAAACGTTTTATGTCCCGGTCCGTCGCCATGAAATAGAAAGATGACATCGCTTCAAAACGGTCCTCCAGCACGATCAGCTCCTGGAAAATTCAAGAACGGGCTGGACTTTTTACCCTTATATTTCCACGAGACGTCACTGGCCAGGCCGGAAATGTCGGCATTTTTCACGTGATGCGCCATCGATAAAAGCGTATTCGAGAGAGGCGGGTAAATATCGTCGATATCATGCGTCAGGCACACTGCAAACCGCTTGTCCTCAGGGTATTCGAACCGTATGCCTTTCTGCCAGAGGAACTTTGAGACCGAAGGAACGAACTGGTTACTATTAACCGGGGCTCCGTTATTACCGTTACCCGAATAATATTTTTTCAAGGTAAATAGATCCCATAATTCCGGCTCGTCCTTTAGCAGCCCGCGGATATCCTGTTCCATGATGACACCAATTTGTAATTACTCAGGCTATAGCAGAACGCTATGTAAACTTTGTCCTTACAGGATCCACCTTACGACTTCGAAGGCTTCGGCGAACTCGGCCTTTACCTGCACGCCCCTCATCCTTGCCCATCCGCGTATGTACTCTTCCGAGAAGTACGCCCTGTCCAGCTTGATCTGGCTTTCATACTTTTTCAGCAGGTCGATCTTTTTATCCACGTGCTTTTCATCGATCTTTACAAAAAGCTGCGTGTTGAACTGTAGATGGTTCCAGGGAAGCTCATAGCAGATGATGGAGGACGTATCCTTGAATGCCCGTATCATCTCTTTCGCGACCACCTCATGGTCCTGGTGGTGGTCATTCAACGAGGGCCCGATGATGAGATCAGGAGAAAATTCTTTTTTCATCGTGATCATCTCCTCGAGTATCTCCTGCCTGTGAGAAGGAAGATACCTGACCTGAAAATCGAAGATCTTGTAGTTATTTTCCTTTAGCCCGATGGACCTTGTCACGTCCAAAAATTCCTGGCGGAGCGTGTCTTTTGGCGTGTCCTCCGGCAGGGACGTCTCAGCAGTCGAAAAGACGACCCACAGGATCTCATTGCCGCCCTCCAGCTGTTTGATCAGCGTTGCTCCGGCGCCAAGCTCCACGTCGTCCGTGTGAGGCGAAATAAAAAGGGTCCTCATGTAAGGCCTCCATTAAGCGTTTTTATCATCATTTTTCCACTCCACTCCGGCATTAAATAACAGGTCTATGGCGCTCATGTAAGGCTCAAATCCTTCCCACCGCTGTGCATACTCAGACGGCTGGAATCTTGAGAACTCTAATTGTATGTGTTCGGCCTCAAATTTGGACAATTCCATGTACTTCTCGCCACCGGCACCTGAAATGTACGTATCGCCGCCTGTTTTTTTTACGATATCCAGTATCAGGTCGGTCGACTTGAGATCCGGATCGACGTCCAGCTCGCTAGCCCTGACGACTTTGGCATTGATGCCCAGCTTTTTCTTGAGATAAAATAAGCCGGCTTCGTTAAATTCTTGCAGGGTCTTATGTTCCATTGCATAATAATTTTCAATGAAATCCCTGTCGTAAAACTTGGATTTAGAGTAGTTGGAAACGACGGAGGTCATGTGTTTTTTCAGCCACTTCGTATCCCGGGGCAGCTGCACGTCTTTTATTGGCTTGAAATGCCCCTCTTTTTCTATCGGGATCGTCAGCCACATCCATCCATCCTTGGTCCTAATTTTTGTCCTCTGGGTGTAGCTATCCTTTGAAAACTGGATCGTATCCAGTATGACGAATACGTCGGAAAGGGCCATTTTCTTAAAATAGCCTGTCCAGGGCAGGTAATTCGGCTGGTGTATGGCGACCTTCATCGAAAACACCTAGACCGTCGTTAGCTTATGTAATTGATATTGTATGTTCGGGTCTACCTTCATCTTTGTAAAGCTCTGGGGATAGTTTTTCACGAACCAGACTATGAATTCGTTGATGTCGATCTTCTCGTCGAGCAACTTTTGGAGCTTTTGTTTTCCCTGGCTTTTTATGTCGGGGTCGGCCAATAGTTTTCCGGCTATGTCAAGGCCCTCTCGTGTATCGCCGGTGAACCACAATAGCCCGTATGAATTAAGGTCATAGAAGTTTCCGCATTGCTTTGCCGAAGTATCGATCAATATGGAATGCGTTCCCAGCAGCGCTGCCTCGGTCGCGGTCGTCCCGCCTTCGCCTATGTATAGCGTCGCATAATAAAGCAGGTCGTGGAATTTCTCGGGCGGCAGGCTGATCCGGTATTTATCGAATTCCGGCCCCAGCTCGCCTTCGGAGCTGATCAGCACCCGGCCATATTGTTCAAGCTCGTTAATGAAAGCAAGCCTGTCGGCGATGCCATGCTGGCCCACATCGTGGCTGGCTCCCCAGGTGATGAAACGTACGATAATGAATTTTTCATCGCTCTTGATCCCGAGAGTGTCGAGGACTCCGGGGTCCGGCTTAAAATATTTTGGATGCAGATATGCCAGCTCTTTGTAGGCGTTGAACCGGACTTGTTTTTTACCCAGGTCCAGCTTAAAGTATTCCGGCGTACAAACGACGTTCACGAAAGGCATGAACAACAGCATCTGCTCTTTGCTGATCTCGGTATCGTCGATGACGATTGACGTCTTACGCATTGCGAAAGAAACGTGCGCAGCACGGATCGATCCCAGGCCGATGAACAGGTCCGGGTTGAATTTCTTTACCGCGTTGTACATCCTGATGTCTATGATGGGTAAATTCCATAACTTTTGTAACAGCGTATCCCCATAGCTGCCGAGGTTCACGTACCTGTAGCCCAGGTTATCCAGCAGCTGCAAGGAAATGTCCTTTTTAGTCGCCGTTATCAGGATCTCATGTCCGTCCTTTTCCATTTCACGGATAAAGTTCCTGAAGCAATGAACATGCGCGGGATGGTTAATGTCTACTACGATCCTCATGCCCTCTCACTATTACTCCGTTTTTAGCTCCGATTAGTTTTTATTGGTCAAATCCTTGCTCTTATTGTCTCTCGCATCGAGAGTCATGGCGAACAGTAAAAACTGTAGGCCCCACACAAGGATCAGGATGGTCATTAGCAAGTACGTAGGCGACGCCGCATTTTGGGAGAACGCCAGGAACAGCGTCCATGCCCCGAACAATATGCCCGCGGGTATCATGGCCATGCCTGCAAGGTAAAACAATACTAGCGGATTAAAGTCCAGCACGACATATTTCGTCTTGAGCCTCCAGAGAAAGCCCCGGAAGATCATCGGCGCCACTTTCAAAATGAACCGGCTGTATTTTATTTTAGACTTTTCTTCTCCGTAGCGGGCCGGCATCACGATGTCCGTGGTCTTCATGCCGAACGCGTTCAGCTTGATCAACAGGTCGTTGCAATACCCGTAATATGTGTAGACCGAGTCCAGGTCCATGGACTCCAGAGCCTGTCTGGATATTGCCGTATACCCGTTCTGCGGGTCGGTGATATGCCAGTATCCGCTGCCGATCTTGGTCACCATGGTCAGCATCTGATTACCTAAAGACCGCCAGGAGCTCATGCCTTTTCGCAGGCTCTTTGACATCAACCGGTTGCCCTTGGTATAGTCTGCTTTGCCCTCGATGACAGGCATCAGCAGCCTGGGTAACTGGTCAGGGTCCATCTGGTTATCCCCCGCCATCACGGCCACGACGTCCATCTCGTCCTCGAGAGACTTTTTGTAGCCGGTAATGATGGCAGCACCGACGCCTTTGTTGACTTCATGCCGTATGTAAACGACCCGGGGGTCATTAATGCCGTTGACAACGTCGGACATATGGTCCGTGCTGCAATCGTCTATGACGTATATCTTGCTCACGTAGTACGGCATGGTGAGTATCGTCGGCCCTATGAGCTTTTCCTCGTTATATGCGGGGACGACGACGCCTATCCTGTAGAGGCTTAACTTCTCTGCGCCCTCATAGGCCCTGTCGAGCTGCCTGACTTTCAGGCCTTTGCTCAACGCGTAGCCGAATGCCTGTTTCGGCTGTACCATATTATCCGAAAATAGCTCTTCCACGCAAGCTGAGGAGCATGCCATAAACCCCGAAAAGCCGGACTTCAATTGTCTATTATTCAAATACAACACGTTCTCGTTCAAGTCCGAACAGGCACCCGCGGATACCGCCAGGTCGTAGCCGTTCGCGATCTCGTCAAGCAAAGCCGGTATCTTATCTGGGCTGTGTGAGCCGTCGCCGTAAAGAAAAACTGTCGCCCCGTCACTGTATCCGCCATGGATATGGCTTAAGCCGGACGGGCCTATCACTTCTGCACCAAGGGACCTGGCAATGGAGGAAGGGCGAGGGTCAGCGCCCTCGATGACATATATCTTATCCACGTAGTCTTTTGCCAGCGTGATGATGCTACCCAGCGTGAGAAAGTTCAGCCGGTCGTATATGACGGCTATATTTTTGCCTGACCTTCCGGCACCGGGCATGCTGTCGCCGATGATGCCGCCGTCGGGTATTTCCAGATTCATGAGATGACTCCGTTAATGCTTGATCAAATTATATCGCTGCTTGATCAGACTGGTGACGGTCGATACCTTCACAACGGCTTTGGTCTTGTACGACTGGATCGAAGCCAGCGCGACCTTAAGCGCGTTAATGCCGTCCTCGCCGGTCGCGATCATGCCGCTCCCGCCCTGGCAGAACTTCACGAAGTGCTCAAGCTCGTTCCTCAAGGGCTCCATCTTTTCGACTTTAGCTTCCTTGACCCACTCCTTGTCGTGGATGAACACGGTCTGGTTAATGTAATCGCCGTAGCCGACGCCGCCGGTGCCGATGACGTTGAACTGCCGCTCCTTATTGGGGGTCAGCCAGTTGGTCTCCACGATGCCGGCTTTATTTTCCCCGAACCTGAGCATGATGGACGCATGGTCTTCCTGGGAGTGAATGTCAGCGCCTGCGATGGCGTAAACTTCGTCCACCGGGCGGTCGTATAAATAGGAGATGATGTCGATGTCATGCACGCCGATATCCAGGATGACGCCTACGTCCCTGATCCTGGGATTATACGGGCCTACTCTGCGGGTATTGACACTGACGACCTTGCCGAGCTCGCCGTTGTCGATGAGCTCTTTCATCTTAATGACGGCGGGGTTAAACCGCTCAATGTGGCCGACCATCATCTTTACCTTGGCCTTATGGGCGGCATTGACGATCATCTCGGCGTTCGCGACGGTATCGGCGATGGGCTTTTCGATGAGCATGTTAGTGCACGACCGGATGACGTCAAGAGCGACTTGCGCATGCATCTTGGTGGGAACTACGACGCTCACCGCATCAAGCTCTTCCTTAAGGAGTTCCCGGTAATCCAGGAATCCCTTGGTGCAGTATTGTTTGGACAGCGCATCGATCCTTACCGGGTCGATGTCGGCTATGCCGACCAGGTCTATTCCGCTCATCTGCTTGTATGTGCGTATGTGATTCTCCCCCATTATGCCTGCCCCGATAACTCCGACTCTCAATGTAATACCTCCTTAAATGTATCTGCTATAAACCCAATTTCGCTTGCTGTCACTGACGGATGGACCGGGAGTGACAATACTTCTTTAGACATCCTCTCCGATACCGGGAATGTCCCGTAGTTCAGCCCCTTGTAGAAAGGCTGCTGGTGGATGGGCAGCGGGTAATAAACGCTGTTGCCTATGCCGGCTTTATTTAGTTCAATGACCAGCTCGTCCCTTGTCAATGCGGCTTCGCCGGTGACTTTGATCGTATATTGATGAAATACGTGTTTGCAGCCGCTCTTCACGGTCGGCGTGACTATGCCCTTGATGCCGCCGAGTTTCTTGTTAAGCAGCATGGCGTTCTTGATCCTGGCCTCGTTGAAGCCGTCGACCTTTTTCAATTGCGCGAGCCCGATGGCCGCGCTGATGTCGGTCATCCTCAAATTGTAGCCGAGCATCTCATGATAATAACGTACTTTGGAGCCGTGCGACTTTAGCATTCTAGCCTTGTCAGCGAATTTCTCGTCGCTGCAGGTGATGATGCCGCCTTCGCTGGTGGTCATGTTCTTCGTCGGATAAAAGCTAAAGCAGCCGACATCGAATGCGCCCGCCTTTTTTCCATTGTAGACCGCGCCATGGGCCTGACATGCGTCCTCGATGACAGAAAGCCCATGATCCTTCGCGATATCCATGATGGCTTTCATATCGGCCGGATGGCCGTACAGGTCCACCGGAATGATCGCTTTCGTGTTCTTCGTGATCTTTTTCTTGATATCTTCGGGGTCTATGTTGAACGTACCCTCTTCGATATCGGCGAACACCGGCTTTGCGCCCGTGAACAGCACGCTGTTCGATGTTGCTATAAAGGTAAAGGGCGTGGTGATGACCTCATCGCCTTTGCCGATGCCTTTTGCCAGCAGGGCTATGTGCAGCGCCGCGGTGCCTGAGTTAACCGCTATGGCATGGTCCGTGCCGATGTATTTCTTGAAAGAGTCCTCGAACTCCTTGACCCTGGGGCCTTCGGCTATGACGCCCGACTTCATCACTTCCATGACGCCGTCGATCTCTTCCTGTCCTATCAGTGGTTTCGCAATTGGTATCATATGATCAGATCCTGTTCGGTTTTCTCAGATTTTCGGGCAGCTCTACGAACTTTGCCGGAGAGCCGATGGCCAGCATCCATGCCGGCACGTTCTTAGTGACGAGGGCTCCTGCGCCCACCATCGCCCCTTCCCCGATCTCTACATCCGGTAGTATCGTCGCGTTAGCGCCTATGGAGGCGCCCTTTCTGATAGTCGGCCCTTTGAGGGTGTACTGCACCCTGATGGGATACTTGTCGTTTGCCAGCACCACGCACGGTCCGAGGAAAACGTTGTCCTCGATGGCTGTGTTCGTCGGTATGTAGACGTTGCTCTGGATGCTGACGTTGTTGCCGATGGTAACGTTCCCGTCGACGACGGTATTGGTCCCGAGGAGCACGTTGTCGCCGATCTCGGTCATTTCCCGTACCATGACGTTGTGGCCGGTGCGGAAGCCGTTCCCTATGGCAACGTTACAATATATGGTAGAATTAGAGCGGATGACCGCATTGTCGCCAAGAGAAGTCCCGACGAACGGGTGCCTCTCCAGCGTTGCATCAGCCGCCTGCAGCTCATTTAATATTTTGTTAGAAGGATACCCGAGTATTACGTTTTCCAGTATCGTGCAGTTCTTGCCGATGACGCTGGTGCCGTAGATCTTACACGATTCGTGTATACGGTTCCCTGTGCTTTTGACAAATAACGTACGTGAACTCATTTTTAGACCTCCTGAGTTATACCGGCGCGCTGCCTCTTTCGCTTTGATCGGCAGCCGGCTCTTCGTTTTTCAGCCTTGCGTATAACAAGTTCAGCTTCTCAAGGGAGGAGCCAAGCTTGTGGATGAGGTCTCTCCTGTTCATCTGATCGGCCATCTGTAGCCTGCCCGCCAGCGCTTCTATGTCCCGGTCGATTTTATCGAAATACTTCACTAAGTTCTGTGAAGCTTCGCGAACGACCGGATAGATTTCACCGTCGCTGCCATGCTTTTTCAAAGACCGCAGGTACCTGAGCGCAGCGTCCTTTTCCATTTCATTAGTTTTTATGGAAATGTACGCCGTCTTTTGGAGCTCCACGGGAAGGCGGGCGATGTCTTCGATGACCTTGATGTTCATTTCGTAGGCATCGTTGTCCTCTTCGGAAAATGTATCCGGGATACATTCTTCCATATCGCTTACGGCCATTTCCTGTACTTCGGGTATTAGCCGCTTTACCAGGCCCACTTTGGAAGTCACGTAGTGAGGCGTTTTGCCCACGATCTCGGCGATCTCCCTGAATTGATAGCCATATTTCTCCTTTAGCGTGACAAAGGCATGGCCGAGGTCAAAGTGATTGATGTCTTCCCGCTGTATGTTGGCGATGATCTGCTTGAACCTCGCATCCGCTTCCGTCTCGTCGACGTCGACGATCACTTCTCTGCCCACGATCAGCTCGGATATTGCCAGCTCTTTCATTGCACGTAGCCTTCGCTCACCGTCGATAACCACATAGAAATCGCCCGACCTGCGTACCAGGATAGGCTGTAGTAGCCCGACGTCGGAAATCGTACATTTTAGCTGATTTACGTTGCCGGACTTCTTTCTCAAATGGGCTGTGTCGATCTTAATTGAGTTAAGGGGTAGATGTTCGTACTTAATAGATATACCACCATTCTTTTTGCCCCCAATTATAATCTCTTAGCCGATAAGGGGTTAAAATACGACATATAAAAACCTTCTTCTGATTGTTATCAATTATGTCAAATAAACGTTATAAATCGCCCGTTGTTATATAAAAATGAATAAATATGTTCGAGTTTCAGATAAACTAAGAATAATCATATTTTTTTAGCAGGGAAGTCGACTCTATTTTTATATAAGTAGCATGCTAATAATTACTTTTATTAAATTGCCCTAATGTATAAAAAAATCTGTAATTATTAATTATATTAATGCAAGAGTAGATTTAAATAAGAAATTATACGGCCTAATTAATTATATCCTGTGAAGTTGATGGAGTGGTTGGTAACACGAACATCACGAAAGGAAATAAAACCCGAAAATTCTTTTTTAAATTTTTTGCTCACTAAAGCACTAAAGCGCCAGGTCACCGTCAATGCACAATTGCTCAAAACCTCGGGACATTGCACTAACTTCACGAATTCTCAAACCCTAAAACAAGTCTCTAAGGCTCGAAGACACGTTCGAAACGCTAAATGGCGCAAGCACTAACACCCTAAAACGCGGTTAAAAACTAAGAGCTCTAACGCGGGCAGTGTCTCTGTACAATGCTTTATTAATACATCATTAGAGTTCTTAGTCTTTGACCGTGCATTCGTATGTTCGTGCAAGCACCATTTAGCGTTTCAAATGTGCATTCAGAGCCTTAGAGACTTATTTTAGGGTTAGAGCGTTCGTGAAGTTAGAGCCTTGACCCGAGGATTGGTAAAATTCGCGCGTTGACCGTGTTCCAGTGACTTAGGGAATTAGTGAGTAAAAAAATATAAAAGAAAATTCGGGTTTTATTTCCTTTCGTGATGTTCGTGTTACCAACCACTTCCATCAACGAAGCAAGAAACAAGGAATAAAGAAAACACTGGTTTCATGTTCTTTTATACAATGGAGACATGGCCATCAACTTTTGAGTAATGTCCGGAAGCACATCAAGCACATAATCGATCTCTTCTTCCGTGTTGTACTCGCTATTCGTTAATCGCAACGAACCATGGGCTTTTTCAGGAGATAGCCCCGTGGCCAGCAAAACATGCGAAGGCCGCAGTTCTTTTGAAGAACACGCCGAGCCCGTCGACCCTTCGATGCCTTTCATGTCCAGCATTAACACCAGTGACTCCCCTTCGATGAAGTCGAAGCTGACGTTGACGTTGTTTGGAGAGCGTTTAGTCCGCGAGCCGTTCAGCCTCACATATTTTTCTTGCAGGATGCCATCGATGAGCCGGTCCCTTAGCCTTGTCATGTGGGCTGCATTCGATGGTAAGTCCCTGACTGCCATCTCGCATGCCTGCCCCATCCCGACGATGCCCGGCACATTCTCGGTGCCGCTGCGGATGCCTCGTTCCTGGCCTCCTCCATATTCAATGGCCTTTACCCGGGTACCTTTCTTTATGAATAGCACGCCGATTCCTTTGGGCCCATGTATTTTGTGACCTGACAGCGTAAGCATGTCGACGTTAAGGCTGTCGACATCTACCGGTATTTTACCCAGGCTCTGCACAGCATCCGTGTGAAACGTGATGTGATGTTCCTTCGCAATGCGGCCGATCTCTTCTATAGGCTGTATGGTGCCGATCTCGTTGTTGATGTGCATCACGGAGATCAATATGGTATCCGGCCTGATGGCGTCCTTTAACACGTCAAGGCGGACGATGCCCTCGTTAGTTACCGGCAAATATGTTAC
Organism: uncultured Methanocellaceae archaeon; assembly: GCA_963780625.1. Classification (GTDB taxonomy): domain Archaea; phylum Halobacteriota; class Methanocellia; order Methanocellales; family Methanocellaceae; genus Methanocella. The sequence continues at coordinate 95,657 of CAWACH010000003.1, forward strand.
TTCAAAGCCTTCTTTCCTCAAATGCTCGCACGGCTCGATAACGGCTGCATGCTCGATGCCGGAAGTGATAATATGATTACCACGCTCACGTAGCGCATGCGCCGTCCCGAGGATGGCGATGTTGTCTGACTCGGTGCCGCCCGAAGTGAAAATGATCTCTTTTGTATCGGCATTGATGGCGCCGGCTACCTGCTGCCTCGCCTTTTCCATAGCCTCCGCAGCCTGCCTGCCCCTGTAATAAAGGCTGGACGCGTTGCCAAATCGCTCCTTAAAATAAGGGACCATGGCATCGAATACCTCATCGCTTACCGGAGTTGTGGCTGCACTATCAAGGAAAACTCGCTTCATAACATCATCATTAATATTATTAGCCCGGTTAAATAATTTAATTACCCAAAAAGACAAGCTTAAATATTATTAGTAAAATGTGAGATGTGACATGTCCATTAATACGGCTAAGTTCGGTTTTATCAAGCGTGACACTCCCAGGGATATTAACCTGGACCCGCTGCAGACGGGCGGCATTTTAACGCCGGAGGCAAGGCAGGCCCTGCAGGAATGGGGCGACGGTTACTCTGTTTGCGATTATTGTGGAGGCGCGCTTGACCAGATCAAGACCCCGCCGATCTTTGATTTTGTTAACAAGGCGCTGCCCGAGTTCTTAGGCTGCGACCAGGCCCGCATTACCAACGGCGCCCGGGAAGCGAAGTTCGCCATCATGCACGCCATGTGCAAGGAAGGCGACTGGGTCGTATTGGATGGTAATGCCCATTATTCGTCGCTCGTAGCGGCCCAGCGGGCGAGGCTGAACATCAAGTTAGTCGAAAAATCTCCGGCCCCTGAATATCGTATCACGGCAGAAAAATATGCCGAAGCCATCGAGGACGTCAAAAAGAACACAGGCAAGGCGCCGGCTCTGGCGCTGTTGACATATCCCGACGGCAGCTATGGTAACTTAGCCAATGCAAAAGAAATATCTAAAGTAGTCCATGAAGATCACATACCGTTCCTGGTGAACGGCGCTTATGCCATCGGGCGCATGCCGTTCAACGCAAAGGAGCTCGGGGCGGATTTCGTATCGGGCAGCGGCCATAAGTCCATGGCGTCTTCCGGGCCCATAGGCGTGATGGGCGTGAGCAATGAGTATGCGCCTAAGCTGCTCGCAAAGTCCCCGACACATAAGGCCAAGGAGATCGAGCTTTTGGGCTGTACCGCGAGAGGCGCCACTGTGATGACGATGCTTGCCTCTTTCCCTGCAGTGTATGAGCGCACGAAGCCCGAACACTGGGAAAAAGAAGTCGAGAACGCCAGGTGGTTCTCCGAACAGATGGAAAGCCTCGGCATGAAGCAGCTGGGCGATAAGCCCCATAACCACGACCTCATGTTCTTTGAAGGGATGCGGTTCTACGACATCTCCCAGAAAACAGACAGGTATTTCCTGTACCGTGAGCTGAAGGAGAGAAGCATCCACGGCATCAAGCCCGGGCTGACGAAGAACTTCAAGATCAGCACCTTCGGCGTGGGAAGAGAAAAGCTCGGCGTCGCGGTCGATGCGTTCAAAGAGATCATACAAAAATACGAAAGCTAATTTTTTTTTATCGCGCTACTCAGGGTGCAGCAGAGGCGTAATGCAGTATGTTATGCATACCGGCCAGCGCTACCGCAGTAGTATTATTGGCCACCTCCGGCGTTCCGGGCGGATAAAAATGACCGCTTAGCGGCAACCATATGGCGATAGCCAGCACTCCGGTCAATATAGCCAGGATAATTGTCATTGCCAGCGGAGAAATGCGCATATGTTTGCCATTATAACTTTGTATTTTAATAGTTATTACTCATACATTCGACGGACTATATACACTATAAAATGCGCTTATGCTTTGTATGTTTAAGTTTATTCTTGCTTGCGCTTTTCGCTGGATTGTTCGGTTTCACAACACGAAGACATGAAACTTTATTTTTAGATGACTAACACTAAGTCATGAAAAGCACTATAGCACAGTCAAATCATGAAAGCATGAAAGCCCTATTAATCGACATAAGCCACCAAGGCACAGTTAATAAGACACAAACGAACGACTTAAGCCACGAAGTGCCACAAAAACGAGACAATTAGAGTACGGCTACGATAACGAGCGATGCCATGCAAAATGTGGATAGATATGTGATTACTATCGATGAATCAAGAAACGGTAGCTGGCACAGAGTATGCTTTTTGTCTCATTTTTGTGGCACTTCGTGGCTTACGTCATTCGTTAGTGTCTTAATAGCCGTGTCTTGGCGGCTTAATTCGCTTGATGGGGTCCTTCATGCATTCATGATTTAACTGTGCTATAGTGGTCTTACTGTTTTAGTGTTAGTAAATATAAAAAAGAATTTGATGTCTTCGTGTTGTGAAACCGAGGGCCGTACGTGAGTCGCATAAAATAAAAAACGGTCAAAGAATAAATACGGAACTACTGTAGCTATCAAAAATAAAAAAAAATTAAAGGATTATAAGATTAGAGAGCAGCCAGGTCGAACTCTAGCTCCCCATCGAACACAGTTTCAGCGCCGCCTTCCATGAACGCTATATCATGTTCGAAGCTAATGAGGAGCTCCCCGCCCGCAGTTTTTACGATGGTGGAATCCCTGATGATGCCCATATGCCTGGCTACCGCGGCAGATGCGACCGAGCCTGTGCCGCAACTCAACGTTTCGCCTTCTACGCCACGCTCATAGGTCCGCACACGTATGTCGCCCAGGTCTCGCTGGACGAAGTTCACGTTTGTGCCTTTGGGAAAGATCTTATCGAACCGTATCTGTGGAGCGATATCCATCAGGTCCGGGTCTTCCAAGTTATCGACAAAGATAACCGCATGTGGAACGCCGGTATTTACAGCAGAGACTTCATACCCGTGCATCGGCACGTTGATGAAGTCACCATGGCCCTGCGCAGGTATTTTCATGCGGTCGAATAAAGGCTTGCCCATGCAAACTCTGACGAGCGTTTTTCCATCCTCGATCTTCGTGTTGATGTCGAGCACGCCGGTCATGGTCTCGATCTTCGCCGGCCCGGGTACTATGTAACGCTGGTCCAGGCCGTACTTTGCGAAGCACCGGATGCCGTTGCCGCACATCTCCGCTTCCGAGCCGTCCTCGTTAAAGATACGCATCAACAGCGACGCCCTGAAGGATTTGGACAGGAACATCACGCCGTCGGCACCTACCCCAAAGCGCCTGTGACAATATTTCTTTGCGAAGGCCGCCTTTTTATCATCGGGCACAACGACGCCGTCGTACTCGTCGATGATAATGAAATCGTTACCGTTACCCTGGAGCTTTGTGAATTTGAGTTTCATAGTAATCTACCCGGTATCAGCTGGTTTTGCAGCAGATCATCATAAGTCTCGCGCTTGCGTATAAGCTCGGCCTGGCCGTCATGCACCAGCACTTCGGCACTGCGAGGCCGGCCGACGTACTGGGAGCTCATGCAATAGCCATAGGCTCCGGCATCCAGCAGCGCGATGATGTCGTCTTTGACTACATGGGGCATCTGCCTGTCCTTCGCCAGAATGTCGCCGCTCTCGCAAACCGGCCCGGCGACAGTGTATGTACCCTCGTCTTTATCTCCGGCCTTGTTGGCGACGACCGCCTCATGATAAGAATCGTACATCGCAGGCCTGATCAGCGTGTTAAACCCTGCATCAACACCGACGAAATTAGCATATGCCTTCTTTACCGTGTTGACGTGCGTAAGCAGCACCGTGCTGTCAGCCACAAGATAGCGGCCTGGCTCCACATGAAGCTCGGGCGAAATCCCTAGCGTCTTGCAGCGTTGATTAAACGTCGGGATAATTGCTTCTGCCCAGTCCTTCACCGTAGGAACAGTAACGCCCTTGTGGTATGGTATGCCGAAGCCGCCGCCGATGTCCACGAACTCGAGGTCGATGAAATCAGATATCTGGCTGACGAGGTCCATCATCTTATTCACTGTCTCGGTGAACGGGTCTACTTCCAGTATTCCGGAGCCGATGTGGCAGTGAATGCCTACAGGCTTAATTCCCGGCAGGCCTTTTGCTTCCCGGTAAGTGTCGACGATCTCGTTTCTAGGGATGCCGAACTTGGAGATCTTCAGCCCGGTCGCCAGTTTGGGATGCGCGTTAGCGGAAACATCCGGGTTTACCCTGAACGCCACCTTGATCTCTTTTCCAAGCCTGGTCGCGAGCTTTGAGAGCGTCACAAGCTCATCGTGGGAATCGATGGAGTCCATCACGCCGGCGTTGATCGCGTACTCGAGCTCGGCATCGGTCTTGGAATTGCCGGTGAATAAGATCTTATGAGCGGGAATGCCGGCCAGCCTGGCTAAATAAATTTCGCCGTCGGAGAACGCATCGGCGCCTGCGCCTTCCTGCGCCATGATGCGCTGGACGACTATGTTATTGTTGGATTTAGCGGCGAAAGAGATGTGAGCGCCCTTAAAGGCTTTGGCGAACCTGCGATAATTATCTCTTAATCTGTCTTCGCTGGTCACGTAAAGCGGAGTGCCGTATTCTTTTGCCAGCTGAACGGTGTCCACTCCGCCGATGAACAGGTGATCGTTCTTTACCTCCAGATGCCCTGGTATTTCGAATGGCCTCATAGCTCTTTCATCCTCTCTACGGCTTGCTTTATCCTTTCTACCGGCCGCGTTAGCGAGAAGCGCACGTAGCCCTCGCCGTACTTTCCGAAGCCCACGCCGGGGGTGGCGACGATACCGCCTTTCTCCAGGAGATATTTAGCATATTCCATGGACGTGTACTTGCCCGGGACCGGAGCCCAGACATAGAACGTGGCTTTTGGCCTTTCCATCTCGATGCCCATGGCGTACAGGCCTACTAGCAACGCGTCCCGCCGCTCTTTGTATATTTTACTCATTTTTGCTTTGAACGTATCAGAATGCTTGAGCGCGTCGATGGCCGCCATCTGGACCGCCAGGAAAGCGCCCGAGTCGATGTTCATCTTGACCTTGCCCAGGCCTGCGACGATGTCGGCGTTACCTGTTGCGAAGCCGATGCGCCAGCCGGTCATGTTCGAGGTCTTAGACAATGAATGGAACTCTATGCAGCAGTCCATGGCGCCGGGCACTTCTAAGATGCTGGGCGAGTTGTAGCCGTCATAGGTGACCTCTGAGTAAGCGTTGTCGTGCACGACGACAATGCCGTTATCCTTACCGAAGTCGATGACCTCTTTGAAGAATTTTTTATCTGCGGTCGCCGCAGTAGGATTGTTAGGATAATTAATGAATATCATTTTGGACTTTTTAACGATGTCCGAAGGTATCTTCGACAGGTCAGGCTTGAAGCCATTCTCCGCCAGCAGCGGCATGTCATAGGCCTTTCCGTCGGCGAGCGTAGTGCCGATGGAGTAAGCGGGGTATGCCGGGTTGGGGCAGAGCGTATAGTCCCCGACGTTCACGAACGCCGACGGGATGTGCGCGATGCCTTCCTTAGAGCCGATGAGAGTGATGATCTCGTTCTCAGCGTTCAGCGAAACGCCGAAACGTTTCTTGAACCAGTCGACGGCCGCGTCCCTGAACACAGTAGAGCCCGAATAAGAGGGATACTGGTGGGTCTCGGGGTCATGTGCCGCCTTACATAAAGAATCTATGACGTAATCCGGGGTAGGCATGTCGGGATCGCCCACGCCAAGGTCGATGATGTCGACGCCTTCCTTGATCTTCTGGTGCTTCACTTTGTCTACCTCGGCAAAGATGTAGGGAGGCAGCGAAGTGATCCTATCTGCATACTTGACCATTACCCAAAAACACTCCTGTTGGTGCGCTGACGCACGGTTTACTAATAGTGCAATACGTATAAATAAATCTGTTTATTATTCTGTACGCGTAAACAAGCGTCACAGGAACTTTTTAAGAATTCTTATGAACTCGTCCTGGTCATCGCCGAGGACGGAAAAAAACGCCGCGTCGATGGACAGCGCCTGTTCCAGGGCTTTTTCGGCCGTCTTTAATCCTTTTTCAGTAACCAGTAGCGATTTAGCTCGTTTATCCTTCGGGTTATTGATCCTGATGACGTAGCCCTTTCTTTCTAAGATTTTCAGGACGTCCGAGACCATCATCTTATCGAGCTTAAGAAAATTAGCCAGGCTAGTCTGGGTAAAGACCTTCCCCTCTTTCGTCAACACGACCAGGCCCATCAAAAGCTTAAACTGGGTGTTCGTCAGGTCGAGGTCAGCCAGGTTTTCCTTCATGTTCTTTTGCAGGTTGTGTAATACCTGTAATAAATAATAGCTCGGGCTGCCCATGAGCTTATGCGCTGACGGGAAAAAGGATTCCCAGTCGAAATCCTTCGTGATACAATAGAAAGAATCATTGCCAATGTCCTCGTCCATCATGTACCCGGCTCCTTAGAGTTAATATGACCAATTACATGAAGAGATTAAAAATCTTTTCATCGACCGCCCAATAGGCTGGGGCAATACCTTCATGCTATTTAGTCTAAGGAGCTAAAGTATTTATAGTAAATATACTTACTATCAGCCCATCGTAAGCATGCTTACTATTTAGTTCAAGTGATATAATGACAGAAACTTTCGAAAACGTTCCTAAAAAAAGCGCAATGGGATCGCTGTACTATGTACTCCTAGTACTGGCGCTGGGCGTCTTTATGACGTCGCTCGACTCGATCATATTCGCCCCGGCATTACCCACAATAGTAGGCGATCTGCATACGTCGTTCGACTGGGTATCCTGGACGATGACGATATACATGCTGTTCTTTGCGGCCATCATGCCGCTCGGAGGTAAGCTATCCGACGTATTCGGCAGGAAGAGAATATACATCGTAGGGATAGCCATGTTTACCATAGGGTCTTTCCTGAGCAGCATGTCATGGGACATTTACTCGCTGATCGTGTTCAGAGGAATACAGGCCATTGGCGGAGGCCTTGTGCTGCCCGCCGCGCTCTCCGCCATGAGCGGCGCCGCGCCAAAAGACCAGCAGGGCAAGACAATGGGCTCATTGATGGCAATGTCGGCGGTCGCCATGGTCATAGGGCCGAGCGTCGGAGGCTACTTCATTTCTCATTTCGGCTGGAGATCAGTATTCTACATCAACATACCGATAGGAATTCTGGCCATCATTCTGGCCTTAAGGTTCAAGGAAAGCTATGGCGACGTAAAGCATCACATCGACATCGTCGGCTCTGCGCTGCTGACGGCCGGGCTTTCCGCGATATTGCTGGGCCTGGTCAGGCTGGAAACATTACCGCTGACTGACCTGACGGTGTTCCCGTTCTTCATAGCCGCCGCAGTGCTTGGAGTAGTGCTGGTCGTTTATGAAAAGCAAGTATCCGAGCCCATACTGGACATACCGACGATCGCCCGCGGCAATGTCCTTTCGCTTAATGTCGCAGCGCTGCTGTCAAGCGTCAGCCTGGGCTGCGCCATGATGTACGTCCCCTCCTACGCGCAGATGGTCCTACATCTGGGCGTGGAGGACAGCAGTAACATCCTGACCCCGCTCTCGGTATCGCTGCTGGTAGCGGCCATAGTGGGCGGCATACTCATAGACAGGTTCGGGTCAAAGCCCATCCTGCTTATAGGCATGATAGTCTCGGCCATAGGGCTTTTCGGGATGGCACAATACGTAAATGACTCGCTCAGCCTGGCTATTGTCCTGGCAATACTCGGAATAGGCCTGGGCGTTGGCATGGGAGCTTTCCAGCTCATCATGGTATCGTTCATGCCAGAGTCTGAAAGAGGCACCGGTACAGGCATCCTGAACACGTTCAGGAACTCCGGCATGACAGTCGGCTCTGTGATCGGAGGCTTTTTCCTGGCGGATGCGACGAGTAAAGTAGTTACCTACGGTCAGGCGTTCGGCAACATATTCTGGTTCGGGACAGTAATGGCGATCCTCGCGGCAGTAATGGCGGGATACCTGATAATCGTGGACCGCACCAAGACCGTCAAAGCTGAATCAGTACCTCAGTAAAGGCAAAACATATAAGGGCGGAAAAAGCCACTCTGCCCTTCTTTTTATCGATCGAATTTGACGGCCTTATATTTAATGGGCTACCGCCTGCAGAGTTAACAAACCGCTTATATCATAACATAGATCAGGAACTACAAGTCGTAGACTTCGTAATAGTATTGGTCGCAGCCCTTGTTATCTATTTTTTCAATAGAGCCTAATTCACAGCCATCATAGCCTCGGCCGGTATTATGCCAGCAGTTATAACAGGTCCGGGATGGTTTAAAGACCCAATTGGCCAATTCTATGATGAATGCCCATGATCTTTCGAGCATAAAGTCAGTTCTACAAGAGCTTTTATTTAAAATATTTCTATAGTTTCTATAGTGATAAACCATTTTATACATCGGGCCCAACGCTGAGTGAGGCACAAAGGCGTGAGCGATGAGATAACAATCGAGGATACCCGGGCCATGGTGGAAGAGAAACTAGACCAGGCTATAGATGACAAACACAGCATACTGGAAGTCGTTATCCAGGACGGCGATGAGTTTTACGATGCTTATGCGGTCATCGCGGTCCAGAGAGCGGACAGGCAGATAGATAATGCCTACCACATGTGGGCCATAGATATCCATAAATTAAAAGTCACGGCCTGGGGCGACATTCTATCTGATGTGGTCATCAACGGGTATGGTATAAATAATGACTGAGCGTCGGATCTTAGCTTTGGAACAATTTTTGAAAGATTTATGATGTCCTCACGGGCACATATTGAGGAATGATAAATGAATTATTCAATATCAACGAATAGAAAGACTGGACGAAAGTTCTCTATAGACGACAAAGTAGAAATTATCAGGAGCAGCGAGGAATTCCCTGTATTCGTGGATAAATTCATCGAAATGACGAAAAGAATAACGCCCGATACAAATTATCGGGCTACTGTGAATTACGAGGGAATTGAAGAAGAGTTTTCAAAAAATAACTACCGGGAGTTCAAACAGCTGTTGGAAAAGATAAAAAATAGGATCGATGCAGGCTGGAGCTGGGATAAAGTTCCACATGACTGGTTTGACTTTAGCATATCAGTATTCGAACAAGATGCTGATGATCGATATTCAACATAGCAAAAACAATGAAAGAGCAAGACCAAAATAAAATTTGTGATACATAATAGTACGTACACTATTGTTACAAAGTATAATACCTTAAAGATGTGATATGAAGGAGTCGTGATTATTAAATACCCGCGATGGGCCGCTAGTTTAATTAACGGGGGGCAAATTTTTAGCGGCCCTAATATTCATTATTTATTTGTGTTTTACTTCAAACATGGCTCGCACAATCAGACTTGACAGAACTGTTTTACAACCCAAAACCTCATGAATTTTGACAGTCGTCTTTATAGGTTGCTAATTGACGATAACCTGACAGAACCATTACCAGGCTTTGCACCTATAGTGCGAGGTCTGCACCTAAAGTCATTATTTTATCTGATTCGGTCGTATAGGGATAATAATAAGATCGACATTCATAAAATACCTGGATGAAACTTTAGTAATGAGTATGCGGAGATAACACAGCCATAGGCCGAAATGGTGGCACCGATATCGACATAGACTATGTTTTCTAACTGAGAGATCGTGTAGTAAGACGCAATGTCCGACACGATAATTAATCCGACACCTGCCAGTATTAATATGGTCCCTAGCAACAAGTAGTCGATCTTTTTATGTTCCGATGTACTGAAGCTGCTGTATTTCTTGCGAAGAGTTAGTATTCCCGCAAGCGCTAATATACATGAAATGGCAAGGAACGCTATACCGGCCAGGGAGCCTGACAGAGAAGATAATACTACCGTGAAGGCGACTCCTAATAAAAGAATAGCCAACGCTAATCCATACATGAAGAGCCCATTTCTTACCTGGACTTGAGCCTTATCAATTTCACCCCTTAGCTTCAGTATTCCGGTGATCGGCAGCAAGAGACCTATGATGATCAAAGCAGCTACTCCTGCCTGGACCAATGCAGGGACGTCCGATGCGCCGTTGATCGTAAGAACTCCCACTAAGCCGGCAGCCGCTAATGCGTAACCGACTACGATCATAGCATTGGCTTCCGGTAAGATCTTCGCTTTTGATTTAAAATTTGAGAACATTACTTTGCACCGCCTGCCTGATCATATTGATTAAAGAAATTCACCATATCTTGTGCGATCTGTTCAAGGCTTGGGTTTATTGGTTCAGTGCCCACTTGCATGAACATATGCCCCATGTTGTTAACCTGGATGAGTTGGGTTCGATCTCCGGCAGCAGTGAGTTTGTTATATAGTTCAATTGATTGGGAATCAAGAACTTTGGTATCATTGATCCCCTGAACTATCATAATAGGCGGCGAATTGGCAGTAACGAAGTACGATGGACTTGCGGTGACTTCATTGCTTGTATTGGACCCAAAAACTTGTAGTATGCCAGTAGAGGAAAAACCTCCGCCTTCGGTTAAATTCGTAGGGCCGAACATGTCTACTGCCGCCGTTACGCTGCTTGACTCATTAAGATATGGGCCAACATCATAAGTTGAGTTTGGGCCAGTAAGGGCGGCAAGGGTCACAAGTTGTCCCCCTACACTTGTACCAAAGGCGAATATCTCGCTGCCATTCACTCCGTACATCTGGGCGTTGCTTCGAAGATACCTGATCGCGCACTTCACATCCTGGATCTGGGCGGGGTATTTGTCACGGGGAGCGAGGCGATAATTGATACTTGCGACCGCATATCCGGATGAGGCGAGCGTATTAAGGAAGATGGGATTGATGTTCGACTTATCACCCGAAGTCATCCCCCCTCCATGGACATAGATCACAAGGGGAAGTGGGCGAGCGGAAGTAGCATTAGGAATGTAGATGTCCATCGTTTGCGAGCCGCTGTAAACTACGTTACGTTCGACTTTGCCAAGGGTGAATGGGACAGGAGGTGGCGTATTAGATGCAAGAACGTTGTTAATGATATAAACAGAATAGAGGCTGATCACAATAATTGCTATTATGCAAATAACTGCAGGAATTCTGGAATTATTCATTGTTCATTTCCTCAATAGATTATATCCTGATGGTCAAATAGCATTTTATTCGTGCAAGTGTATAATATAACTTTCTACGGACCGGCTTCGTACAAAAAGTCGCTTCTGCACAGAAAGAATGACGTTTGCACAGAAACTACTCATCTTTCAAGACTTTATGCGCAAAGCCCCTTACTAGAAAACTATATATACCTTAATGTATTAGTGTAACAGTGTTATGTTACGCTAATGCGAAGTGAATGGTAAATGGATGAAAACTTGATCTCAAAAAAAGAGCTGCTTGAAATCACAGGCATCTCATATGGCGCGCTCTACAGGTGGAAGCGCAAGAACCTGATACCCGAAGAGTGGTTTATCAGGAAGTCGACTTTCACCGGCCAGGAGACGTTTTTCCCCAGAGGATAAGATCCTGGAGAGGATCGCGAAGATCCAGGATATGAAGGAAGACCTTTCGCTGGATGACCTGGCCGGGGTATTCTCCCCAAGCCTGGCGGCAAAGTCCCTGTCGAAGGATGATCTACTGCAGCGTAACATAGTTAACAAGTCGATAATGGACTTTATCGTCAGGCTTTACGGTAATGTCGAAGTATTCCCCTTCGAGAAAATATTGTACGCACGCATACTCGACAAGGCGCTCCAGTCCGGGGATATCAGCCTGGAAGAGGGGAAGCTCCTGCTGGAGACCCTTGAAGAACACTATAAAAAATACCAGGGAAAGAACTGCGACCTGGTGTTTTTAAGAAAAATGGGGATATCGACGTGTTTCCTCATTTCCAGCCCCAGCGAGTTTTACTTTGAGCCGGGGGCACGCATCGTGTCGAAAATAAGCATCGGCGAATGTATCGAAGAATTGAAGATCAAATTAGGCTGAGGAGGGAAAATCATGAGATCAGATACTAGAGGAGACATGAAATATTCCGGCATCATGACCATGCCCGGAGGGACATACAAGCGCGTGGACCTGGATGGCGTGATCACTATCGACGGAGACATTGACTGCCGGGAGATCAGGGTAAACGGCGTGTTCAACGGGAATGGAAAAGTAAAGTCGAATACCGGGAAGATCAACGGCGTCGCGAACATCCAGGGCGGCATGGAGTCGGACGAAATAGACATTAACGGCGACCTCAAGATCGGTGACGACATGGCAGTTCACGAGGTAAATGGGGAAGGCAGGCTATCCGTTAAAGGTAATATCGTGTCGGAAAACTTTGACTTGAGGGGCGAGTTAACGGTTAAAGGCAACTGTGACGCCGAAGCCTTCGGCTGCAAAGGCGCATTCAGGATCGACGGGACATTGAACGCAGGAGACGTTAGCGTAAACCTGTACGGGCCCTCTAATGTGAAAGAGATCGGCGGCGGAAAAATAAGCGTCCGAAAAGGAGGAAGCAGATCGGTCGGGATCCTGACCACCCTGTTCCTTCCGATCGTTTACGGGAAAGCGCATCTCATCGTCGATACCATCGAAGGCGATGAAGTGAGCATCGAGCACACCACCGCTAAGGCTGTGAGGGGCGGAACCGTCGTCATAGGCGATGGCTGCGAGATCGACCTGGTGGAATACCGGACCGATTTCAAGAAGGCTGCAGGGGCCAGTGTCCTGAAACATGTGAAGGTGTAATAGGGAGGAATGAAATGGTCGAAGAACACAGGCGAAACCTGTCTTATAACGGCACGATATCCGGGACGCTGGATGTGTCCAGGCGAGTATACGATAAAGTGTCAGTCAATGGCGACCTATCCGTGAGCGGCGACCTTGACTGTAACAGGCTGGTCGTCAACGGGTCCTTCAGCGATCAGGGCACTTTAAAGGCGAAAAGCGGATCGATCAATGGCGAAGCCATCGTGAAAGGGGGCCTCGAATCGAACTTCATGTCCATTAACGGGCAGCTCGACATCGATGGCGACGCCAACGTCAAAGAAGTGAAGATCCGGGGCACGATCAACGCTGACGGTAGCCTGATCTCAGAAAAAATAGACCTGCTGGGGAACATCAATGTCAAGCATGACTGTAACTCCGAGATTTTTAAATCCCGAGGGGTTTTCGTCATCGGCGGCCTGCTGAATGCCAATAACATAGACATTAACCTGTTCGGTAAATGCCAGGTGAAGGAGATCGGCGGAGAAACGATCCAGATACGAAGGATGCAAAAGGAGCTCTTCAACCGGTTCTTAAAATATATCGTGGCCGAGTTCGTTTTCACAGGCCAGCTCGTTACAGAGACGATCGAAGGTGATGACATTTACATCGAATATACGACCGCAAAGATCGTACGCGGTAATAACGTCAAGATCGGCAAGGGCTGCGACATCGGGCTCGTCGAATATAAGAATTCTTTTGAGCAGGATAAGAGCTCTCGGATCAAAGAACACGTAAAAACGGGAATTTAAAGCTGATAGGAGCTGAGCGGTAAAAATATCACTTCCGGCTAGAGGCATCGCCCGACTCAGGCAATAAAACCGGGTAAAGCAGTCGAATGTTATTACCGGATAGTGGCATCGCTCGAAGGCTCTGACAAAGAAGAAAAGGTGATTAGAAATGTCTGAAACTGTAATAAAAGTTGAATCGTTAGTGAAAAAATATGGGAAATTTACCGCCGTTGACGGTATTTCCTTTAACATCAATAAAGGAGAAATATTCGCTTTCCTCGGCCCCAACGGGGCGGGTAAGACGACGACAGTAGAGTCGCTGGAATGCCTGAAGACGCCGACATCCGGCTCGGTGAATATCCTCGGATATGACGTGAGAAAGGACGAAATGAAAATAAAAGCTAAGATAGGCGTGCTGCCCCAGAGCTTCAGCACCTATGACTGGCTCACGGTATGGGAGAACATAAACTATTTCGGCCAGATGTATCCGAAGCATGCCGACATAGACAGGCTCATCAACATGTTCGGCTTGAAAGAAAAGAGAAATTCGCTGTTCAAGGACCTTTCCGGAGGGTTAAAGCAGCGCGTGGGGATCGCCATTGCACTGATCAACGACCCGGAGATCGTCTTCCTGGACGAGCCGACGACAGGCCTCGACCCGAAGGCACGCAGGGACGTGTGGGCGGCCATAAAAGAACTGAAGAGCCATGGGAAGACCGTGCTCCTGACCACCCATTACATGGACGAAGCCTATTATCTGGCCGACAGGATATGCATCATCCACAGGGGGAAAATTATCGCGGAAGGTACATCCGAGGACCTGATCAATAAGCATGGCGGCGGCAATACTCTCATCATAAGAGAGTGTAGCCCCGAGGCCCTGGAGCACCTATCCAGAGAAGTGCCTGCCAGCAAGATAATAGGCAACGACCTGCAGGCATCCCTTCCCGATGGGAACGGCATGGAGAGCATCATCAAGGCAGTGTCGGTGATCAATGGCGATAAGCTGTCCTGCAAGGAGATATACGTTAAAAAGTCATCGCTAGAGGACGTATTCCTGAATCTGACCGGCGAGGCTCTTACCGAGGGGGTGCCGTAGATGTTCCTGATAAACGACGTCTTTTGCAGCCTTAAGGTGCTCTTCCGCAACAAGGCATGGCTATTCTTCACATTCGCCTTCCCGCTGTTATTCTTCCTGATCTTCGGGTACCTGCTGGGAGCGCCTGCGGGCGCAACAACGCTTTATTTCGTCGACCATGACGGGTCCGCTACATCAAAAGCGTTCATTGCTGCGCTAAACGCTACTGGCGCAGTAGACCTGAAGGACGGCTCGGGCATAGACCTGGCACAGCAGTTGAAGGATGGTAAGATCGCCATATACGTGGACATACCGCAAGGGTTCGAAAATAGCGTGATGGCCGCGCGTCAGGGTAATGCTTCCGCGGGTAACGTGCAAATATACTATGACAGGTCCAAGCCCACGTCACTGGCAACAGTATCGGTCATTGGGCAGGTCATGAACGGCTTTAACATGAAGCTGGAGGGAGCGAAAGAAGTGATGACTTCTACGGTGCACGACGAAGCTACGGCAAGCGTCAGCTACCTGGATTTCCTGCTGCCGGGCATCATCGGCCTGTCCATCATGTCCGCGTCGTTGATGAGCACAGTCGGGCTGAGCGCGAGTAACAAATCAAAGGGTGTCTTCAGAAAGCTCGCCACAACGCCGATCTCTTCCTTCGAATGGAATGCGGCGAAGATCCTATACCAGGTCATCGTGATGGTCATCATGGTAGCACTTTGTATGCTGGTCGGATGGCTGGTCTTCGGCATACGCCCGGACATTAACATATCGACCGTAGTATTCGTCATACTGGGCTCCATCGCCTTTGCGGGGATGGGCATGATCGTAGCCAGCTTCGTAAAAGATGAGGAAATGGCTGGCAACGCTGCGAGTATCATCTCATTCCCGATGATGTTCCTCTCGGGCTCGCTCTTCCCGGTGGACCAGATGCCCTGGTTCCTGCAGATCGTGGCAAAGGTATCGCCTTTAACGTATCTGAACGACGGGCTCAGAGCCGCCATGATCACCGGTAACAGCCAGCTAATATTTAGCAGCATGGCGATCGTCCTGGCGTTGGCGGTCGTATTCTTCGGCATTGGTGTCGTAACGCTGAAATGGAAGGATGACTGAGCGTTGGTGTTATTCCTCGATGAGGAGCGCTCTGGCGGGGGCGCCGTCCCCGTCTTTTATTTTTATGGGAAGGCATGCTAGAGTATATGTCCCTGGCTTGATCCCGCGCAGGTCGAGGCCTTCGATTACCGTAATGCCGTTCTTTAACAATATTTTATGAACAGTTGCGGCATCCTCGAAGCTGCTGATGGAGAGATAATCGATGCCGATAGTCTTTATCTTGTGCTCAACGGCCCACAATGCGGCACTTTCGTCAAGGTACACGTAATCTTTTCTAAACGTCCTGGACCCCCAGAATTCGGAGTTACGGGTTTTCAGTAACAAAATATCAGACGTAATCCCCTTGAGGTCTTCTGCGGTCACCATCGTTTTGACATGCACGAGATCGACAACTTCCGCTTTGCCATACAGGTGGTCGAGAGGTATCTTGTCTACGGTATAGCCGCCTTCGACGAAGTGAAAAGGAGGGTCTATGTGGGTACCGATGTGAGTGCCTGTGACGAGGGTTGAAACGTTAAACTCCGCTTCAGGGATCGAATGTTCACGGGTGATCTGTAAAGGCGGGTCGCCGGGGTAGACAGGCATATCTACGGAGAGGCTTACGGAAATATCGTGTATCTTCATTTAATGTCAAATAGGGCTTGCTTATGCTAAATAATTAATTAATTTACGGCAATGAAAAATGGTTAGGTTCTGTAAAAATAAAAAAAAATGGGTAGGATATGTTACTCATTACTTGTTCCGCATTAAGAGGAAGATCACAGATGCGCCGGCAATGGCTCCTACGGCGAACATCGCTATAAAGATCGGGAATGTCCACATATTACCTGGAGTCGGCGTAGGCGTTGGCGTAGGTGTCGGTACGGGGGTCGGCGTAGGCGTCGGTACAGGAGTCGCGGCAACCGCCTTTAATAGCGTGAATACGCCTGTATCCCCGGACGGGCTGAAGGAGACGGTTAATGTATTACCGGCTACATCGCCACTGACCTTCTGTATATCGTATCCCGACCCGTCGTCCCTGACGAGGAAGTAATCGCTGCCTGATGACATGCTGCCGGTATATCCGCTTATTGTAAGCACATATTTCGGGCTGCCCGATTTATAGCTCCAGTCGCTGGTCTTCTTGGTGACATTTACCACGCCGAAAATGATCGAGTTTTCCATTCCCGGCGGCAGGTTAGAAGAGCCGGGCTCAATGAAATTGAAATCCAGCCAGTTATCGTCAGTAGGCTTCGAGTTCATTTCGCCGGTCAGCGACAGGTCGATGCTCATGTTATCGACGGTGGCGTTTCTCTCGGCGTAAACGAATACGCTGTTGAAGTCCTTGCTCTCGAAGCGGCCGATGGTACTGCCGTCGCTGGACTTGAGGAGCGAGGTGGATTGCGTGAAGGTCGGAGGGTTATAGCTGCCACCGCCACCGCTGGAACTACCGCCGCCACTGCCCCCGTTATATTGGAGGATAAGGCGTACATGGATGGCCAGATAGCATCCGCAAAACCACTAGCCATACCAATAAAAAATGCAAAGATAAATACCAATGCTATTATTTTGTTCTTCATTTTTCATCCTCCGTAAATTTACATGTTCACCCATTGACCCAGGCCTGGCTTAACAATGGTCAAAGGCTCATAACCCACGAACGGCGTATTCGGGTCAGGGCTATAATACGTCCATTTCTGCACCGAAGAATTCCAGCCCCACACATCCACCGATGTCGGATACATGATGCTCGAAGCGACCGGGGTCATGCCAGTCAAGCCCACAAAATTCCAATCACTTACCAGGGGTATCGTGGCATTCGGGACTCCATGAGGGTATTCGCCCTGTATTGAGAAGTTAGCACTACTATTCATATTCGCCCAATAAGCCTTGCCTGTCTCCATGGCTGTGATAGGCTCATAACCCTTGAACGGCGTATTCGGATCAGGACTATAATACGTCCACTTCTGAGAAGTTGAATTCCAGCCCCACAGGTCGACGATCTCACTCTTAACGTCCGCGGGGAAGAAAGCATCGATGCTATTATTACTCACGTCCAGGGGCACAGAAATAAGATTCCAATCCGGTACCAATTCGTAAGTATAATTTTTTAAGCTGATGCTGGTATTATTAAAGTTTATCTTTAACTTCGCGAAGACGCTCGTATTATCGGCGTAATAGACCCAGATGGTCGAATTGTTGCCGACCATGGCCGGGGGTACCCAGCCGAATGTCACATTATTACTACCCGTATTGTTACTTGTTACTATAGCGGCGTCCCTCTGACCGGGCGCCTGTAGGCTACCATTATTATCGGTCCATTGGAACCCGCCGTTCCATGCATTATTCGTGTCATTCCCGACCGTAATGTTGAGGTTATAGCCATCGACTACGGGGTTGCCCAGCACATCGTATGCGGTAACTGCTATCGTGATGTTATCCGTACCATCTGCCGAGACGTTACCCCTGATGGCGCTCAGGTCGATCCTCGCCGGCTTCGTAAAAAGAATAACCGACGTTGTGGCCGTGCCAATTACATCCGCATCTATGCCGAACGAATTTGATAGGCCAATGCCATACGGGGATTTATCGGCACATATTTCGTACATATTGATACCCAGTATGTAATCCGCCCCGGTCTGGCCATGCGGGCCTATATGGTGTATCGAGCCATAGGACGCGTTAACGCCGTAAAAAACATAGTTACCATTGGCATCGGTCGTCGTATTAGCATATTCTTCGGATATATTGGAAGCGTTGACAATAGCTACATAAGCGCCCCCGACCCCGATAGTACCATTGACATAGGTGGTCACCCGTCCTACGACACTGCCACTAGAACCATTCAATGCAGGCGGATAGTTCAATCCTGCGGAGAGTACAGTAATCTTGCCACTCGCCGTACAAGTTTCTGTCCCGTTTTTCGCTGTAAGAACAACGTTAAATAATCCAGGAGAATGATAAATATGCGTAACATTCCGTGTTGTAGCATTCCCGGTACCGTCGCCAAAGTTCCAGTCCCATGCCGTCGGGCTATTGGCGGTCGTATCGTTGAACTGAACCGTAAGCGGTAACATGCCGACCGTAACATTACTCGTGAAAACTGCATTTAGATTGACGTTATTAATAAAAACTTGTCCCGATACAGGCGCCGTGATAGTGGCGTTCGCGGGCGACGACAGGCTAACATTGAAGTATTTTTGAGTTGTCGGGATGCCGTCATTTATAATGTTTACTGTAAACGTTTTATAAGTATCAGCCGGCTGGAAGGACAACGTGCCGGTCTGTGCCTGATAGTTAACCCCTGAATGTGCCGTCCCGTCGGCTGTAGCATAATTAACTGTAGCAGGGAACATGTTATTGCCGGACTTCGTGACTTTGATGGTCACAGTACCCGCATTCTCGTTCACGTTATATGAAGAAATGTTAAACGCGAGCGTACTGTATGAAGCGTTATCCACTGAACCGTTCGCCCATACTCGACCCCATCCATAATCATTGTTTGGCTGACTGCCGCCCATGGGTTTTGCCGTTCTCTCCAGGATATATTTTACTTGTGCGGGCGTTAGAGAAGGGTTTTTCTGAAGCATAAGCGCAACTACCCCGGCGGTCATAGGTGTCGCCATCGAAGTGCCGCTCATGTACCTATAACCATTAGAGGATGCGTTGGCTGAATAGATATTAGTGCCAACATTAGTGACATCCGGCTTAATACTGCCATCCCTGTTGGGCCCCCGGCTACTATATGATGCGATGTTATCAGACTTATCCACAGCACCCACAGTTATAACGTTCGGATTATCACCAGGACATAAAATAGTATTCGGACCGGGACCACTATTACCGGCAGCTACGACGACAGTAACGCCCCGAGCGATGGTATAATTGATCGTATCATTCATACCCTGGTCGTCCGGGCCGCCTAAGGACATTGATATGACTTGTGCATGGTTATCGACCGCCCAGTCCAACGCCCTTATTATATCCGAATAATTAGCCAGGCCGGTAGACAAATTGAAGACCTGTGCACACATCAGTGTGGCATTTGGCGCTACGCCTTTGACAGTGCCATTTGACGCGGCGCCGGTACCTGCGACAATACCTGCAACATGGGTGCCGTGACCCAGATAATCATAGGGCGTGGTGTTTTGCCCATAAACAAAGTCCGCCCAATTGGCTACTTTTCCGCCATTCAAGTCCGGATGGCTCGCATTAATGCCTGTATCGATAATACAGACTTTTACGCCCGAGCCCGTATAGCCGCTTGCCCATACAGTATTTGCGCCTATCTGGGGCACGGCATCCATGAGCATAAGATGCGCTTGTTGATCCTTTTCGACATATTTTACATTTGGCAATTCACTGATCGGCCCTAGTTGCGAATCAGGTATCGTTATCGCCATGCCATTGATGATATTATAACGGTATTTTACATTTCCGCCCAGAGACAAGACACTATCTGCCATAGACCCGTAAGCGGCTTGTGTCGAAATACCCTGAGAATCATTAAAAACAACAATATAAGTCGAAACATTATCGCTCGAAGCCGGAGCGTCGGCATATGCCGGTATAGCCCAGACCAATAATAAAGTTATGACAAATAATGAGATGCCTGCATTGCGAATGTCACGCGTTTTTATGTGAAAGTTATCCGTGTTTACATGCCCCATACGCTCACCCATATCGTTATCTCGCAATGCTCAACATGCCCCGGAAGCGCTTAGCGTCAAACGATAAGCATTCCCCACGCCGCTGATAGCGATGTAATATCAAATAACTAACTAGGGATAAACATATAATCTTTTCTTTTCTAACCCATAAAGGAGAAAATATTTGTCATGAATCACTTAAAATTCGAAAGCTTTATCCTTCTTTCGATGAAGTTATAGTTGACCGTTATGAAACCTATATTGCAAGTCGCCCTGGATGAAGTAGAATTGCTGCGGGCCGTTAATATCGCCCGCGAGGCTATAGCCGGAGGCGCAGATTACCTGGAAGCCGGCACGCCGCTCATCAAGAGCGAAGGCATGAACGCCATACGCACGCTGAAAGAGCACTTTAAGGATCACCTTATCGTGGCCGACATGAAGACCATGGACACCGGCGCCATCGAAGTAGAGATGGCCATCAAGTCTGGCGCAGGCATCGTGAGTATACTGGGCGCCAGCGATGATTCGACGGTAGAAGATTCGGTGCGGTCCGCTAAGAAGTATGGCGGAAAGCTAATGGTGGACCTGATCAATGTACCGGACCCCGTGGCCCGTGCAATACGTGTTCAGGAGATGGGCGCCGACATCATTGGTATCCACGTGGGCATAGACCAGCAAATGATGGGTAAAGATCCACTTGATATATTAAAAGAAGTTAGAAAAGCTGTTACTATTCAGATCGCCGTCGCCGGCGGGCTGGATGCCGATTCATCAGCCAGCGCCGTGGCACTGGGCGCAGACATCGTCATCGTCGGCGGCAACATCATCCGCGCCAGGGATGTTACGGCTTCGGCCAGACGTGTGAGGGAAAGCATCGATTCTGCCGGTAAACATTATATCGTGAGAGAAAAAAAGTCCGTTGACGATGAGACATATGAATTATTCATGCAGGTCTCGACGCCGAATATTTCCGATGCCATGCACCGGGCATATGCCATGCGGGACGTGAAGCCCCTGTACGAAGGGATTAAGCTCGTTGGTAAGGCTGTAACAGTCCAGAATTTCCCGGGCGACTGGTCAAAGCCGGTGGAAGCGTCGGACGTGGCACAAAAAGGCGAAGTCATCGTCGTATACAATGGCAGTAATTATATCGCGCCCTGGGGCGAGCTGGCTTCCCATGGATGCAGGCAAAAAGGCATTGCCGGCGTGGTCATCGACGGCGCCATCCGGGATGTCGACGATATTAAGCGGATGAAATTTCCCTCTTTTGCTTCGGCGAGCGTGCCCAACGCGGGCGACCCGAAAGGCATGGGAGAGATAAACGTCGAGATCACATGCGGCGGCCTGAAGGTACGGCCCGGGGACTGGATCATCGGCGATGACAACGGCGTCATGGTCGTGCCCGCAGAGCGCGCATATGAGATAGCGAGAAGGTCGATGGAAGTAAAGAAATCCGAAGACCGGGTGCGCACGGAGATCGAGCGTGGCAAGACGCTTGCGCAGGTAATGGACCTGTACAAATGGGAAAAGAAATAAAAAATCTATTTTTTGTTATTTTCTTTTATCATTCAGTGGCCGTAACGTTGACCCACAGGTGACATTCTCTGTATGGAGCGGTCATATTACCGTCGGCATACAGTAAGAACTCCATTTTCATGTTTTGGCCAGCTCTGTCAGGCTTCAGGTTGACAGCCTGCTCCATGGTCTGGTTATCGGTCAATGTCAATTGCTCTGAATATAGATTGGTGACCGTCGAGCTATCGTTTAGCGCGACCACCAGATCGTAAGTCACGTTCCGGTATTCATGGTTTACTACGCCCACGGTGACGGACTTATTGTCGCCCAGGATATACTGGGTGGGATATTGATCCGCCTTGCCGCCAGGGCCGAGTATGTAAAATTCCGTAAACGTTTCGCCATGCTTCGGGACGACGATGACGTAGGCCAGCGTGGCAACCGATAACAGGATGGCAACGATGAGGATCACAGTAAGTGCTTTATCCAGCTGCGTCTTATCGCCGCCGAATGTCTCGTCCCTGAATTGCCCGTACAGGCCTGCGAAGTCGATGGAAAAGCGTTCTTTCTCCAGCAGCTCGTGCCTGCGCTTATTCGCGACCAGAACGCAAATGATGGTAAAGATAGTCAGACATACGACGATGGGGTCGAGACGAATGCCCCAGGGAGTATAATTTAGGCCCAGCCCGATCAGGGGTGAGACAGCTATGCTCAGCCCAAAGGATAAAGCAGCTCTTTCGATGCCGTCTATCTCTTTGTTACCCGATAAAAAGGTAGCTTTTTCGGCGTTATCAGCCTCTTTATTACCGGATGACAGGGCGATCTTTTCGATACTTTCGGGAGTATTCCTGCGCGGGAACAAAGCCGCTATCAAGGCATAGCCGGGTATGAATAAGACCATCACGAGGCCCAGTGCCGAACGGACGATCGTATCGTTAATGACGGGAATATAAATGAACGCGAGAGTGAGAATGACAAAGCCGACGATAAGCTTCAGGTCTATGGCCATGTCTATGATAAAGCTTAGCGGGTTCAGGTCGACTTTCATCGATCCCTGAAAGTCATCCATTTTTTTAGTTGCCATGTTTTTACTCCTACGACAGCTCGTACGTTACTGTCACTGTATTGTTATCAGCATTAACTTTTTCTGTCCTGACTTGCCGGCCGGTGCCGCTCACGATCATACAGCATACGGCGCTGCAGATGGGGCATCCGGTCTGCTCGCAAACTCTGGGGCTTTCGGCCCTGATAGAGGCACACATCCCCCGGTCGACGACGCCTTTCATCGTAACGACGATGCGTCCTTCGTCCTGCCTGACGGTCACCGATGACGCGAGTTCAAGGCCGTTCTCCATGACGTCCTTTATCTCGTTCTCCAGGCCTTCGGGGGTGAAAGCCGCCCCGATGCTTTGGGCATAGCGGAAGAGGCCATAGCCTGGCGGCGCCAATGCGATGCCCTTTACGCCGCCGGAAGATACGCCGAACGTATCGTTACCGGGCCTGAGGGTACCTATGTCAGGATTAACATTCGCCGATATAGGTATAAATACCTTCATCACCCCGGTATCGGTGGCAGGCATATAAACGCCCTTTGACTCGATGAAAAGAGACGAGAGCATCTTGCTCACGTTCAGGGTATTGGATAATGATATTGCGTCGACCACTTCGCTTCTAAGGTACTTCGTAGGCGACAGGAAATATAGCATGAAGGAGAGCACGATAACGCTGATGCCGGCAAGCATTAACAGCATGGACATCGTCGAATTATCGTTTGTCAAATACCACGCGACCAGTATGATAACGCCAAAAACGGCAAGCACGATGGCCGCCGGCCTGACGCCCCAGCTATACTGGGAATAGATCCTGTTTACCGGAGTGTCATATTGCGTTCCGTTGGCCATGGTATCATCTCCTCGTTACGGCTTTTAAGCTTATTGCTCCGCTGCTCTTGATAACGTCTTCGGGCTTTTCGCCCGGGTACATGATCACGGCATCTATGCCGTGTGCCCTGAGCGTGGCGAGGTCGCCGATAGTCTCTACGCCCGTGAGCTCTGCGTCCTCCTGCCAGATGCGGGGCAGCAGCACGACAGATACCTGGTGGCCGTAGTATTTGGCGATCCGGATGCCGTTGAGCATGCTGGTCATGCCCATTGAAAGATTAGTGATGATAATGATGCTGGACTGAGTGTTCAGCGACTTTAACACCCGGTTGATGGCCCTGGAGAAGCCGTCGTCCTTAATATTCGCCATATAGTCTCGCAGGGTATCGTCGATAAACGCTTTCAGCCCCGGCTCCCTGCCGAAAAGATTCTGGACGTCATAGGGTAGCGTTTCATGGTCATGGCGTCGAACGTATTTGTCCTCGGAGGTTGTCTTCAGGCCGGACAGCATGGCCCTAAGATTATACATATGATCGTTCCCCATGCCGGCATAGATGTACTGTTCGATGCCTGCGCCGGAGAAAGATGCCGCGCCGATCCGCTCGTCGTTCACCAGTATCTTCGATATGATGGCGGCCGATAGTTTTACGGCGGACGTCAGCCCCGACTCGTCTTCGCCCAGGCCCATGGACGGGTCGATATCTACGAGGAAGAACGCCGGCGTAGGCTGCTCATCCTCGAACTCCCTTACCATCAGGTCGCTCATGCGGCTCGAGCGGACCCAGTCAATGCGTTTCAGGCTGTCTCCGCCGATGTACCGCCGGATGGATAAAAAGTCCATTCCTCTGCCTCTTTGAATGGTCGTGGCGTCGAAGATGCTCGTTTCCCGGTTCGCCCGGATGCTGGACGGCCCTATCCGATGGGTCAGGCCGCCGATGGATAAAAATACAGTTAATGGTAGGTCTTTCCCGATATTGAACTGGTCCTTAAAGAGCCAGGACTCTACGGAAATGTCCGGCGGAGCTATAGTAAATATGCCGCTTTTCGCGGGCTCGAGGACTGTCCGGAAATATACCGATGATCCAGGGTATAGTTTTACGGGCTTCCACTGTCCGTTACCGTGTAGGACCTCGTCCAGCGGCTGGGTGACTAGCATTTTTCTCACGGCTTTACCATTATAGGTAAAACGGCAGACAAGCTGGGTCGTGGAGCCCATGTATATTTCATTGCTGGACAGGCCTCTTTTTATGACGAGGTTTTGCCGCATCTCTCGGATGATGAGTGTAAACGATACAGATCGATGGCAATAAAGAGAAACGATGCTGCAGCGACCGCATAAAAGACGAGCCCTCCGGTGATGACTCCCATTAGCAGTACAAAAAGGGATATCCCGATGGCGGCCGTTGCGTTCTCTTTAAGCTCCATGATCCTGTCTATGCCGGGACTTCTACCATGCCCAGCAGCTCTTTGATAATGTCTGCGGGGGTCACACGCTCAAGCTCATACTCGGGCTTCAGGATCAGGCGATGGCTGAATACCTTAGGCGCCAGGTACTTGATATCGTCGGGGATGACATAATCCCTGCCCATTAGCGCTGCATATGCCTTTGAAGCCTTCAGCATCGAAATGGAAGCCCTGGGGCTGCCGCCCATTAGTATTTTTTCGTGCGACCGGGAGGCCATGACAAGGTTACGGATGTATATCATGACTTTTTCGTCAACGTAGACGTCCTTGACCAGCCCGACCATTTTAATGATATCTTCCTGCATGAGCACTTTGCCCGTGTGGACCGACGCATCGTCGTTCTTTATCTTGATGATGTCCAGCTCTTCTTCCGAAGTAGGATAGCCGACGTCGAGCTTGAACATGAAACGGTCGATCTGGGACTCGGGTAACGGGAACGTGCCCATTATTTCCTTGGGGTTTTGGGTGGTGATGACCATGAAGGGCTTTGGCAGGTCGTAGGTAACGCCTTCGACGGTGACCTGTTTTTCTTCCATGGCCTCTAACAATGATGACTGGATCTTAGGGGACGCACGGTTCACTTCATCGACGAGGAGTATGTTGGTGAAAATGGGACCTTTGTGAAACTCAAAGCGGGAATCGCTCTGGCGGTAAATGTTAGCGCCCAGGATGTCCGACGGTAACAGGTCGGGGACGAACTGTATCCTCTTGAAATCGAGGCCCGTGGCGACGGCGAATGTCTTGGCGATGGTCGTCTTTGCAACGCCCGGTATGCCTTCGAGCAGGATGTTGCCGCCGGCAAGTAATGCGATAAATATGTCAGTGATCAACTGGTCCTTGCCGACGATGGCCTTCTTCGTCTCGTCGACGACGCTTGCCGCCATTGTCTTAAAAGCGTCTATGTCATATGTAGCGGGCTGCTTTACGTCGTATGCCATTAGAACCCTCTTAGACTTTTGCATTCATAGTTAATAACTTTCTCTATCTGGTGCTTCATTGATTACCCTGCCCCCTTACAATTAACCTGCGGATCCATCCGATGATGTCCCGGCGTTTTGCTAAGATAATGCCGAATATGAAGGTCAGCAATATAACATCGATCTGCGCCTGTACGTCGTACTTCAGCGCATAATAGACCGCCCCTGCGGTCGTTAAGCCTCTGCCGTGGGATACGTCTACCCACACGTTACCTGTCAGGACGTCGGACATGAATACTTTGTTATCGCCCTGGTCTACCATGCTGTTGATGAATATGTCAGGATCGCCGACGACCAGGAGTTCACCATTGCCATAATCTGCCCTGGCTGCTACAGTATAAGTGCTCATTCGCTCGTTACCGTCAAGCTCGGAATTACCGTTCACGTCCAGCCATGCGGTATTCGCCGTCATGGCCAGCGGGTATGCATCGCCCGATAGATTTAATGAAACGGGATGATTGAACACGAGCTGGCTGACGTTCAGCGTTTCCCTGGACGGGTTAAAGTTTTTGACGATGGGAAACGAATGGTTGATATAATAATTATCGTACTCGCACAACGGTACGGTGTTGAAGGTAATGGGCGAATTAATGGAGCGCAGCAGGCTGTTGCCCTGGCCGAAATCGTCCATGACCACGACTTTGCCGCCGTTTCGCATGAAAGTCGTGATCTTATCCGATTCAGCGGCCGTGTAATTTTGCTGCGGGCTCATGATCAGTAAAGTATCGGAAACGCCGGCGCCGGAAAGGTCGGAAAAATCGTATAGCGGCTTTGCCGACAGCCCGCTTACCCCGTTCCAGGAAGGATTTTCGAGGTTAAAATCGGCCTCGGAGAAATACATCCTGCCCAGGAAAAGCAGCACGAGGATAACGGCTACGGCAGTGATGAGGAGCGTGGTCTTCTTCACTTCTGTTCCTCCTCTTTTTTCAGCTCTATGTAGATCTCTTTTAAGCCGTTAACGGCGGCGTTGAGCTCATTGTTATTAACGTCATGGCGGGCGAAGCCTACCTGTTCGTATGTCTTGACGATGTGCGTCAGAGGCTGGTTGAGCGACGGGTGCTTAGACTTAATATTGTGATAGAACTCGTTGTGCGTCATGGAGTCGGAAATGTCGAGCCCCTTGACCATCGCTAGTTTCCTCGAGGCCGTGTAGATGTGGGTCAATGCCTCCTTGAGGTTTCCCGAATTAATGGTGGACTTGATGGAGCTGATCTCTTCGTCGATGCTGAACTCCAGCTTTGGCCTGGGCTTTGGCTTAGGCTTAGGCTGCGGCCTCGGCTCGAACGTCGTGTCATGCGGCATCTGTGCGGCCGATGACGTCTGGAAAGGCGCCGGAGCGGCGGCCTTATCTTTATCATGCTCTTCAGCCAGCGTCCATGCGGGTAATACTACCGCAGGTTTTTGAGGCACCTGTGCCAGCCTGGCTGCAGGCTCAGGCCATACCGGCTTGAGCTCTATATCTTTAGGCTTCCGCCTTCTGCGTAAAAATATGGCCGTGACGCCGATGATAACGAGTATTACGAGAGGGATACCGACAGCGTTGGTCTTTTCGAACGGTACGATCAGTACCTGTCCGGAATATAGAGTTGCCGAAGGCTGTCCGTTAGCGTCCAGGTCGTTGACGAATACCGGGATATAGCCGAGAGGCTCGGTGCCGAGGACTACGTAGGTCGCGTTGAACCGACCTTGTTGGTCTGTTTTGACGAGGCCCGCCAGAGTATTGGAAACGTTCACGCCCACGGTCTTTCCGCCGATGGGATTTCCGCTGCCGGTGCTTAGCGTGCCGTTCACGATTAGCGTATCATTCTTGAAAAGCACAATAGGCATGCTGTCGACGCTGATGGCCATGACCTTTTCTTCGAAGGTGACCTGTGACCTGTCGCTGGTAGAAGCCCTCAGTGCCCTGCCGTCGCCGGGATCGAATGATGCATACAGCTCATGGGCGCCGACGCTGGCGTTATCCGGTATCCATATGACCACGTCATAAGCGCCATTCACGGTCGTGTTGTTGCCATATTGTACGCCGTCGACGTTCACCAGGACGTTAGCTCCGGATACCGAAACATTGTCTTCAGTTTGTAAAGTGCCTTTAACGTGCGCCATGTCCCCGATACTGAGTATGCTATAATTATCGATGGTCAGGCGCGTATCTTTTGGCTGAATGGTCAGGCTGTATGTTTGAGAAGTTGAATTGAGAAAGACATCGTTCGGCTTTTTTGCGTATGCAGTATAAATGTTATATTTACCAGCTCTTGAGTCCGGGAAAACGCTCAGCTTAAACGAATATGTCCCGTTAACGCCGGTGGTCGTGGTGCCGGATATGCCATCATTGGCATAGACAGCGATAGATTTTTCAGGGGCGGGCGTCCCATCTGTCGAGGAAAGCATCCCGGTAAATGTCACTGTATCACCGTAGGATACTGTATCCTTATCCGTTACCATGGAAAGTTTAGTTTCCTTATCCGGTATGGTCAGTATGACTTCGTTGCTGTAAGCTCTCGAGCCGTCGATGGGCAAAGATTCCGCGTGTATCCGTATACTGTCGCTAACCACATCGGCAGGTATCGTATATGTAAGATAGCCGGCGCCACTGGCGTCGGTCGTTATTTTTCCGGTGATAAGATTATTAAAATAAAGATTTACGACCGTATCGCTCAAGGGTACATCGTTTTTCCCTTTGAACGTGGCAGTCAGCGTAATATTGCTACCTATTGGCGCCGACGTCGGGTCTAAACTTAGCTTCAGGTCTTTACCGTTGTTATTTATATTTTTCTGATCATACCCTACGCTAAGGTCACCTATGTAAGAATAAATATTGTTTATCGCGTTCTCGAAGTGAGTCGTATCCATATTATTCTTTTTCATCATGTCTTCGATGACTGTCGCGTTAGACCGGAAATGATCATAGGCATCTGTCAGGTTTTCATAGCTCGTTGAGACCCGGATCGCACTCGAACCCGTTCCGGAAACATTACCGTGTCGCTACGGCCTGAGTATAATCGATATAGCTCTGGTTATATTGTTCGGAGTTCTGTATGAAAGTTGTATATTTCGTCACGCGTGAAATTCATGTTTGAGGCGATGGCCTGATAGTCGGATTGGGTAAGGTTCATCCGCCAAAGAAGGTCTTCGTAATAGTTGACGGAATAGTTAAAATATGAATAAGAGATTTTCGGCATTGGTAAAATTTCCGGCCTTGATATTGAACGAGATACCTTCAAGGCTTCCCTGCATATAATTCAGGATATAGTTCATTTCGTCATTGGTGTTGATGTCATTACTGGGCTGTAAGCCTGCAGGGTCTTCATGCACGACCTGGGCGGAGGACGGCACTATGGCGATCAATAAAAACGCGATGACCAGATAAGAAAAAAATTGCCACTGTTTTTGCATTAATGCCCCACTCCTGATAACCGGCCACCTGGATAAACGTAATTTAATTTTTGCTTATTTATGCGATAAGGATAAATTATACTTTCGCTGGTCGCTCCATCCTAAACGTATATGCCGATGATGTCCAGGACCTTCTGCGCTACGATCACCGCAAAGACCAGCACTCCAACCACGATGATTATGTCAAGCCTCGACCGCCATTTCGGCTTGACCGTGAACGGCCCCGATAGCTCGACGATGATGAGGAAGCCGATGAAGCAGAGCACGAAGAAATATTCGAAGCTTAAGCTGTGGAATAATGTAAGCAGCGTGAGCACAAGCAGTACCCACCCGGCGAAAACGTACACGAGCTTCTGGCTTTTCGTCCACATAAACACACCCTTATCATTAATATTATATAGGCTTATGGCATGAGAAATAATAATTCTCCCTATTTATCAATAAAGAGAGATGAATTTTTCCGGATAACGATAGTATTTATATACTCGACAGAGCGATGATGGAACTTAAAGGCCAAGCGTATGGAAAAGGATAAAATAGATAGCAAACGATAAAATAGCAATAATTTAAGGTTATTTTTAAAAATAAAGATTAAATTGAGCCAATAACGCTATATAGAGATGTGATATTGCATTAAGCGCTTTTATTCCACATAAAAATCGCTCTTTTACCCCTACAAGCAATCATTCTCCAACACTAATTTACAATAATATTATAATAATTATTATAATAATCCTCATTAACAGGTATTCGCATGCTTAGCGTTTCTACAACGCATGCGCTATCCCCTGCGGGAGGAGCTTAGTTGACGAAACAGGTGAAAATAGTACCCATAATCTTAGTAATCATAGTATCCCTCTTCATGTTAGTACCGGCATACTCCGGCGCTAAACAGGATATACAGATCCTATCGGGCTCGCCCGGCGACGCCATAACATTCCATGGCACTGGGACCCCGAATTCAGACGTAAAGCTCACGGTTACGACGACCGTAGCCATTGATCCCGCAAACTCCGGACACGGTAAAAGGAGCTATAGTATCGAGCTGAATAACATAGCGATAAACTCAGGAAGCAACTCGTTCTCCATCGCCGTGGACCCGGTCGAAACCGCCACCATTACCGCGACCGCATATAGCCTGGGAGGCCTATCGCTATCCAGGAACCTGAAGGTTAGCGGATCGCACGCTTCTATCTCTCAAAGCAATATCCCTGCCGGCCAGTATAAGGTCGTCTTGTCGGGCACCACGAACGCAGATAAGGTGCATTTAGACATTACCGCTTCATCAAGCGTTCACGCCGGCAGCGACGGTAAGTATTCATACAGCGTGAATACCCAGGGTATGCCCGCGGGTAAATATACTATTCAGCAGGGCGGTAATGACGTGGGCGTAGTCTATCTTGGCGTGCCGGCGCCCCCGCAGCCGACGCCGAAGCCGACGCCAAAACCAACGTGTACGCCGACATCCCCGGACATGGCAATTGTAACGGGCAAGTTCCCAGGCAATGTCTTGACCCGAGCGACTTCGC
Source organism: uncultured Methanocellaceae archaeon (assembly GCA_963780625.1). Classification (GTDB taxonomy): domain Archaea; phylum Halobacteriota; class Methanocellia; order Methanocellales; family Methanocellaceae; genus Methanocella. Next base: position 126,637 of record CAWACH010000003.1, read on the forward strand.
TCATTGGAAGAAATAATTGTAATATGTAAAAAACGCTACTTTTTTCTTTTTGAGACATAAGCTATGTAATCCTGAGAAGGGAATTATATTTTATAACACTTTTTCGATCTCTTCCCAGAATTTTCCATCCAATAGGACCTTTAAGCTATAGCAGGGCATTGCTTTCGAGATATCACAGGCATTTGAGAAGAGCTGCTTTTTTAGAGAAGCCTGATCTTGCGGGCTCAAGGAGTGTATCATCCTGCCCATTACCTGTAATGAAGCGCCGTATATGCGCATGGCGCCCTCGCCCTGGCCAAGTGGAGTCGCTTCGTCGACCGGGGCCTGTTCGATGAAGAAGATGCCACTGAGCTTTGCATGGTGCTGGACATCCCACGTCCTCTGGGGCCGGTCGAAGACGAAGTTGCTCCATGTCGGGAAGGGATGGACATTATAGGTGTTATCACCGGTCTTTACTGCGAGCGCCTCATCATCGCCGAGTGGTTTCCAAGGAAGTGGTATGCGGCGGGCGCAGGTAGATTTACCCGTATCGCCGCGGGCGGCGAGTATGACGCCTTTGCCATCGCGCTCGACGAGGGCACAATGGAAAGGAAGGCCGCCGCGCTCGATGATCTGCATGTATATCGGATACATGGCATAACAGATACTGAGTATTTCCTGCTCAGGAGTCTTATCTTCACTTATTTTGCAAACGAAGTCCGGTAATTTTTCATCGCGCCATATATCGACAGAGCGCATCTTTTGTATATGCCCGCCATTTGACGGCAGGGCACTTTTAGTGAATTTGTATTTATTTAGCTTACCGTCGCCATGTTCGAGGCTAAATATCGATGCGAGATTTGTGACAAAGGAAGATGCCTCAGGCGTCGCTGATATTTGCCATCCGCTACCGTCAGATAGCTTGAAAGAATAGCTGCCCGGTGCCCCTGAAGAATTCATCTATTGCTGTAATAGAGTGTATACATAAAGCCTTTTTCAAAGGTGAGCCTATCAATAAAATTATAAAAAAGATAAAAATAGGTAACGTAAAATACGCTACCCATTTACTTAGCCGGAACCTGTACAGGTTCTTTCTTGCCTTTGGACAACATTGCCGGTATGGACGGGAGCATAAGTATTACTCCCACAACTCCGATGCCGACGATGTAGTACATGTAGAATTCCTCGATCATCGAGGCGATGATCGGCAATCCTTGCTTGTATATGTCCTCATTTGTAGCTATCCACGGGTTCACGAACACCGAGAATACCACTATAAGGAATACAAAGCTGATGACAGCCGCTATCAAGAACGACAAGCCGACCTGCTTCAGGAAATCCGTGAGTTTCGACCTGAGATACATATACCGCATCGTCCACAATGCTAAGAGTCCTATAAGCACCATGATGGCGCCGTAGATCTCATGTATCCAGTCCCCGGCGACGAATTCAATGCCGCCTCTGATACCCGTTAAGGTCTGAAGATGATACAGGTTTTCGGTATAGATCGTAAGCACAGTATTAATGTACGAGTCCTTATCGGTATGCGTACCGACCATATTCTTATCAACGGCCACCGACAGGTTTGCCACCTCATAGGTGTACCTGTAGCCGCCCTGGTCGAACTGAGGCTTTCATCTGGTCATATTGCTGGTTTATGCCCTGCCAGTCATCGGTCTTGCTGTAAACTCCTTGAGTGTAGCCCAGCATGCTGCCGAAGCTTGACCTTTCCCACAGGCCGGAAAAGACGATAAATACGATCATGAATAACGTTAACAAAATAACAAGATCTTGCCACCGTAGGCCTTTTTTCCCGGCTTGAGTTTTTTCATTGGTTTCACTAATCTGGAACCCCTCCTTCCTCAACATTAATAAGGTCCGTGATAAACAGGACCCGATAGATATTATTGGTCCGGATACAGCCCGAACTTTTTGACAATATCCTTTACTACAATCGACTATTTAACGTAAATATATTGCTATTCTTAATGCCCCGTAATTAAGAATGGCCCATTTTAAAGTTTTTAATTCAATCGACGTTTATTCACCATAATGAGTTATCACGTTCTGCTTACAGGGCGGCCTGGGCCAGATCGGTTCCTATATTTGTGAAGAATTATTCGCAGCGGCCATGACGTTACCGATATCCTCGATAATGTCTCTTCTACCGTTAATCCATGTCCTAGGGAGGCCATGTTTTGTAAAAGGCGATATCTGCGATGAAAGCTTGGTAAAAAGTGTATTGATGAAGGATTCTGATGCCATGATCCATTGTGCAGCTCAGATATATTCTCACGAATTCGATGGAAGACCCGTCTCATGATGCCCAGAATAACGTGATGGGTACGTTTAAACCTTTTAGACTCTGCCGCTCGTCGCACGACTAGCGTAAACGTTTCATCTATTTTAGCACTGCAGCAGTCTATGGCAATACCGTACAGTTGCCGGTACGCGAGGATTATCCTCAAAACCCTATGTCGCCCTATGGCGTCAGTAAGCTATCGGGCGAAAAATATACACTGATGTATAACAAGGCCTATGGCCTTCCGACTACCGCAATACGCCCATTTAAATATCTATAGTCCCAGGCAGGACCCATCGAACCCTTACAGCGGGGTCATATCTAAATTCATCGATAACGTAAGTCAGGATAAGCCACCTGTTATATATGGCGACGGTTCAGCGACGAGGGACTTCGTTTCAGTAAGAGATGCCGTCGATATGGTCATGCTCATGCTTGAAAAAGATGAAGCAGTTGGCAAAGTTTTTAACTGTGGCACAGGTAAAGCTACCAGAATCGATGAGCTGGCGCAGACTGTGATCGATATATATGGCAAGAAAGGGATGAGGCCAATATTAAAGCCAGAGCGCTAGGGGATATAAAAGATAGCTATGCAGACATCACGCTCGCAAGAAAGACTCTTGGGTTATTAAACCGAAGGTAGACCTTAATACCAGGTCTAGAAGAGATTAAAAATACTAGAAAATAAAATGGGGATAAACCCCAAAAGATAAAGCACTAGAGGCAAAATCCTCTAGTTATTTGGTTCTGTTTATATTTTCAAAGTCTTGCATGCTGCCATAATATCTGGAGATATATCCCTCGAACGAGGTCTTATATCCGGGCGCTGCAGTCTCGGAGAAGCGTAATGTATGTGCTACGCCGTCGTAATATAGCTTGACCTTGCCGTCCGGGTATATGAGGTTGTAATGGTCTCCCTCGGCTTCCCAGGTCATCTTTTCCGTGAACAAGGGGCCCGTTGTGGGCTGGGTGATGTTCCTGGTCATGCCTGGCTTGTAATAATAAGCGGCCTGAGCTGTGTAATTGTCATTAAATTCAAAGATCGAGTCATAATAAGTGCCGTTATACTGGACTGTACCATTCCACTGGCCGACAAAGCTATCGGGCTTGTTGATGACGTAAGTCGTTACAACATATCCTACGCCGATCACGACGAGCACGATGGCGATAAGGACTATAAACCACAAATTTTTATTGTTATTATTATCAGACAATTCGTACCCCACCTATGGACAGGATATTAATAAGTTATTGGGAATTGACCTATATAAATTACGCCTATGGCTCTATGTTGTAGGGGTCGTAGTCGCCAATGAACATTAAGCCTTCATGTGCGCTCAGTCCCATTTTACATGATGCGTTTGCGCCACTGCCGGTCTTGCATGTGCCATTAGTGTTGCCCATGCCCATCTTACAATTTTTTCCTTGAGCGACTTCGTTGAGCCGAATCAAAATCGGTTTTTCGTAAACTAGAACTATAGACATGCCCCCATTTTTGATTGAAACCGGTAGTTCAGGTTAAATATTTGCTGTTTACGGCAAGCCCCTAAGTAGCTAATTTTGCGTTCTATTTGTCTGCGGTACCAAATATATCACTTAATTAGTGAATCAGCTTTATTATTAAAAATAATAATTATGTAAAATATAAAATAAAAATTAGCGTGAGGACAGGGTGTGGCCGTGGGCTTATTCGATATGGCAAGTGTTAGGTTTCGAATTAGCCCATGGCATCTTATCGGCGCTGTGCTCGTTGTTGGTTTCCTTGCCGGTGGTCTACTGGATCTGGACCACATACCGTATGCCGTCGGAGTCTATCTTGGATACGTCCCTATTGAAGCGGGAAGATCGGGTGGATTTAGTTTTGGTCGTCTTTTGCATGCTCCTGCTCTCGCTGGGGGTGGGATTATGTGCGCATGTGCTGGAGGATTTATATGTGGGATGGTTTTGAAGAAATCGATCGATGGAGTTACATTAAGGCTGCCCTCAATATCGATATTAAGAAAGAGTAATAAACCAGCGTTAAATAAAGCCGGAAAACGTTAGCTTATATTGAGGTCTCGTTACTATTCGCTGATAGATCATTCGTCGTATTCACAGCCGGAAGCGCTTTTTCATCGATGAATAATTTAAAGGGCGGCAGTATGGTCCAATTGCTACTACCTGGCCCGCGCTTTGCCACGAGGTATTTACCCATCAAGAGATGAGATTCAATGCCGCCAGGGCGTTTAAGGTTGATAACGCGCTGTTTAGTGTTGCGGGGAATGATTCTTCTTAGGATACCTGTTTTTGATACCAAGTTGTAGGGATAGCTGATAACACGAAGCGTTATAGTTTTTAGACGCAATAGGAGATGTATTGTTTTTGCGAGAAGTAGTCCAGTTTTACCGTTACGCACGTGAATAAGTCGATTACCTCGCTTTGTGTAGACAACTAAGCCTAAGATGTCCGAAGGATTAACGGGGAGATTGTCGATATGGGGATTGTTATCACCTTTTGTGATGATACCCGTTTTGTCTATAGAGATAATACGGTGAGTGATTATAATATTTTTATTTAATCTTTTACTCTTGAATACAATGATATCACCTGGTAGTAGAGGTTGGCCATTATAAGGGGAAAAATAAAGGATATCCAGGTCACGAAGTAGAGGGTACATACTTAGCCCCACATATACAATAGTTTTTTTATCGGCTTTTACAAATTGTGGGAGCAGGAGTATCACCTTTTTGAGATAGCGTCATTTTAGTTTATATAGTTGATAGTACCTTATCCATCTCTTCCCAGAATTTGCCATCCAGGCTAACCCGTAAAACATAAGATGGTATGTGTCTAGACATTTCACATGCATTATCAAATAATTGTTTTTTAACCAGCGCTTTATATTTTGGATCTACATAAATTAACATCCGATAATATGCTTACACGCTGAATAATAAATACGAGATGCGGCTTCACCATGCTTAATAGGGATGACTTTATCAATTAGGTGCTTGTTCTAAGAAAAAGAAAGCCTTTAAAGGTACATGAGATTGAACATCCCATGACTTAGTTGGCCGATCAACGATAAAGTTAGTCCACGTCAGGAAACGGATGCACTTCATAATCAAGTGCGGAGGATCTTACGACCAATGCCTCATCGTCACATAATACATGCCATGGCTCCGGGATACGCTGGCAACAGGTAGATTTACCAGTATTAGTGCGTGCGGCGAGGAGTATACCCTGGCCATCACGCCCCACTAATGCGGAATGAACCGGGAGACCCCCAATTCCAGTTCACGTCGGTAGAAAGCAAAAAGAGAATCCGCCATCTTCAATACCTCGATTACCGGATCCTTTTCAGGGCCAATATCGCAAATGATAGCAGGTACATTCGTATGTGTCGTTACAATAGTTTGACCTATAGTTAAGCTACTCAACCCTTCATTGGTAAATCTTCAAGGTCGTTTATGTCTTCGAATTTTAAAATACCATTTTTTAATGTATCACGTATAAATATCAATCTGTTGCCCGTATTATCTAAATGAGACAAGCGCATAATGTCGGCCATTTCTTCAATTGTCAAGGATGAATCATCCTATATAAAATCGACCATCTATGGCTATTAGACAATTGTAAGGAATACCCTTTTTTTTGTTGGGGTTGGTTTCATATAACAACTCTTTTTAATCTTCATGAAAAATAAACGTGACGATTGATTAAAAAAATTCTTTAACAAACGATTAAGGGATAGTTTAATATATAGGGATGATGTTAAAAGTAGTATATCATTCAGGGGCTGAACGTATGATATAATTTATGAAAAGCCAAGGATAATACCGATGGATGCTGGATATGGACAAGTATCTATAGAATCATGTACTCCGTCAGGGATAGGTATAAACAGTGTACAAGCGTGTTCACCATCAGGGTAGACTCCGGGGACCAACGTTTTATGTAGTACAGGTGGCCTTGCCGGAAATTGTTGGCCAACGGGCACTGGTGTTCCACTATAACAAAATTTTTTTAAAGTTTGCATTTTTATTTGTCGTATAATTTTGAATGTTACCGGATTTGTTAAGTTTAAAATTATTATTTTAATATTGGTTTTAGATATTCTTTTGAATTAAAATATTTGTTGCGGATCGTGATTTTTTCTAGCCGATTCAATGCAGATTTAATCTTATTCATATGGACGTGTATAGCTGGAGGAAGAGTGAATTTTATGCACCGAAAATCACGTGGAAATACTTAACAGTCCCTACAAATAACTAATACTAGGCTAACATTCCAAATAAAAATTAACCATAAAAAACAAAAAATATGAGCATCAAAAAAATGATGCTATGTATAATTTATTTCGTTAATAGCCTACTGGTAGGAAATAAGCCTTTTTTATAAGCTTCTTCACAAAACCAAAAAGGTGCCCATAAGTTCTTTGTACGGTAATAATTTTCCGCAATACAAGCGCCAAGACAAAGATTTTTCATGAGGCAAATCGAGCAAACACCTTCAAGACGAGCGGGAAGTTGTTCGCACAACTCATTCCTTACCTTAGAATTATTCCATACATCTTCAAGTCTATCAAGGGGAGCACGGCCATATGTTAATTCAGGTACATTTTCACCGATACCACAAAGGGCATATGTACCGTCTGCTAAAACTCCAATAATACTTTTTATTCCGCATATGGCACAGCCATTACCCGAGCCACTATACATTTTACTAAGAGGACGGAACACAATAGGATGACTATAATGTATTTTTATACCGGGGTATGATGGAGATAAAACATTCTCGACCCATTCGCCAAGCGTAATATACTCCTCAATTGATAGGGTCTCACCCTGCTCGATCATTATTTTTCCACGTACAGCTGGCTGAATAAGATTATATTTAACAGATCCTACGCCCATAGATTCCGCAAGCTTGACCATATCTTCCATTTGATCAACATTACGTGGCATTAAGGACATGATTATTTGCATCCTGGGCCCCAGACCGGCATCTACCAGATTTTTTATTCCCAACAGGGCTTTATGGAAACACCCTTTTACGCCCCGTACCCATTCGTGTGTATCGCATTAACGCCGTCTAAACTCACACTTATAAAAACCTGTTTAGACTCTGCGATTTTTTTCGCCAGTTCGCTTGTACACAGTACTCCATTAGTTTCAATAATTAAACCTAGATTTTCTTTAAGAGTAAAATCGAGTATATCATGGATCCTCGGATAAAAAGCGGCTCTCCGCCAGTCAATTTTACACCTGCTAGACCCAAAGGCTGAGCCTCCTTTATAATTGAGCAATATAATTCAAATGGCAGTGAAGATGAGGATACATCACCGGGTGAGTATTTAGGTGAAATCCAGCAGTGACGACATCGTAGGTTACAATCGTTTGTTAAATAAAAGTAAATAGAGTTAAGCCTTGGTTTCTGCTTTATTGGTTTCTCATTAGAAATATCCATAAATATACCCTCGTAAGTTATTGTATCTTAGAGTAAAGACCCGCCATCCTCTATAAACCGACGTAAACATGCATCAGGACTTGGCTGATATGCGTCGCCTGTTAATGTGTATGCAAGTGCCGGACAATTACCCGTACAATAAGGCATGTATTTACAACTTTTACAATATTCAAACTGCGTTAACGGTATTTTATTCCTTTCCCTAAACCTTATCAAGTTCCGGGCTATTCTGCCATACATCCTTAAGATCATCATGATTTATCAGGCCCAAATCGATGTGACTTAATTGCTGACAGGGAATGATAACACCATCGGACCTCACAGCTAACTTATGTCGTGACCCATTACAACCTGTCAGATGACCGCACTCGGGAATCGACGTTTTACCTTCAAGGCGATTTTGCTCCATTTTTTCCCATCCCCTTGCTTCTGCCAATGGCCCGGCAGTAGCACTTATCCGCCCAGGATATTTTTTCACGAGCGCGACCATGCTTTCCATAGCTATAATTTTTCTTGTATCAAGTTGTATAAGCTCTGTGTTCTTTCTACAAAGGCCCATATATGAGGCTTCATTGGTAGTAAATCCAGGAAGCTTCCGATCTTCTAAGAGCAATTTTGCGACATTATCCCAGATTCACGAACATTGCCTTTATGGATCGTCACCCTGACAGTAATCTGGAACATCTATATTTTGAAGGCTCTAAAGCCCTGGATGGCCCGGTCAAAGTTACCTTTACCGCGGCAGACATCATGAGTGACAGGGGTTGAGCCGTCGATCGATACTTGAACATACATCGCAACGTTTCGTTGAAGCGATAAATTCTGCCAGTTCATCCGTGACCAGCGTCCCATTGGTCAATATGCTAAAGCGCATACGGTTATTAACAATACCCTCAATTAGTCTTCAATATGGAGCCGAATAAAGGCTCTCCGCCACTAAGGCTTACGTCTCATTACGCCATATCGACCCAACTCTTCAAAAAATTTAGCCATCCTCTTGTTGGAAGGTCTACATCAACTGTCTACGTGAGGACTGGTGAAGTGGCTACAATAAAGACACTACAAATATGTACATTTGTTTGTAATGCAATGTCAATACTGTGAGGAGTTTTTATTAATTTCATCAGATACCTTATTAAGCTTCAAATCCAGCGAGGCCTTTTTTAACAAGATCGCCAATGAATTCATTAACGTCATTCGCAACAGACCCGGAATACTCTCACAATGTTGGCTCAATTTCGATACGATATCATCGATAGTGTTTTCCATCGAGATTTTTCCAGATAAATACACTGACAGGATTAATACCGAAAACTTCTCCTGAATCCGGATCGAAAAGGAGTGCCCAGTCATCGAACTCCTCTCTTAATACCACCGATGGGTTTGATACAACTTTTTTATTCATAATTCGTGCCCCATTTGATATTGCACTGATATTTGAAAGATATAAAACTACCTTTAATTGTTAAAGGAGTGATTAAATCAAACATAACAGTCTATTCATATAAATATATGACGATAATTGAGTTATAAAATCCTAGTATACAGATATTATAATATCAAATCATTTCTATTAGATGAGTATATGAGTAATATTTTTCTTTAATAAGGAGTAAGTAACATCTGAGTTATGCAAAGTATTTCAATAAAGTAAACAATAATTCTAATATCTTCCGCTGTATATGGGTAGGTGTTGGCTATGAGGAAACTATGATGAGAGGGATACTAAAAGAGATAAATGATTTTTTATATAGCGTTAAAACCGTTTCCCAAAAGCCACAGCAGCCTCTCGCAAAATTTAAGTTGGCCGATATGGGGTTCTTTTTCCAATTTTTTAAGCCGGTATGGAAAGTCGGAGTTATTAGCATATTACTGATGGTAGCAATATCGGCCATTAAATCCATTCTACCATTGAGTAGTAAGGTGCTTATCGATTATGTTATTTTAAAGAACGGCTACAGTGGCATCACTAATGCGCTCTCGACAGCGGGGCTAGGGACTTATTCTTCTACCGTAATTAGCTTCATAAGCTCAATTAATTATGTCATATTCGGGTTATTGGTCATTGGTATCGTGTATGCCGGCATGCAAATTGTACAAGGATACCTGACAATGAGGTATCAACAAGAGATCACATTTAACCTCGAGACCAAGCTTTTTGATCATGTATTAAGATATCCCATGTCATTTTTTAAAGAAAAACAAACTGGATATCTAATGTCACGAGTTATGGGTGACGTGAGTACACTTCAGTATTTCTTTTCAAGTGTAATAACTCAGACGATATCAAACGCTCTTTATGTAATATTTAGCTTAGCTATCCTTGTAACGTTAAATTCAACTCTGGTTTTAGTTATTTTGTGCATGACCCCGTTATATCTTTTTATTAACTATTTCTTTTCAGGCCGGGTACGGGCTCTGAGCTATCGAGAGAATGGAATCCAATGCAGAGCTCTCGAAGGATATGCAAGAAGTGTTTTCCGGGGTAGAAGTCGTTAAAACACATACGACTGAGGAAAAAGAGGTTGAAAAAGTCTCCAATAGAATGAGGAATGTGATCAAAGCAAGGATCAATACTAGCATTTTATCTATGTTTTCTGGCTCGCTATCCCAGGGCATTCAATTCCTGTTGCTCTTGCTCATCATGTGGATCGGCGCCGGCGAGATACAGAGAGGCGCGATGACAATTGGAGATTATACGGCATTTGTTTCATATATTACTATGATGACAGGTTCGATAAATAGCCTGTTTTTTACCTATCTATCGCTCCAGCCAATGTTCACATCGATGGGCAGGCTCAAAAGAGATGTTTTCCATAGTGCCGGAGTATGAACGATCTTCGAATAAGCTCTTATTAAAACCCGATAAAGCTATTGGGAAAATCAAGTTTGATAATGTCTCTTTTGCATACACCGTAAACGAACCGGTATTAAAAGATGTGAGTTTTGAAGTGCTACCCGGAGAAGCGATAGCGCTGGTGGGACCCAGCGGTGTTGGCAAGACAACACTAATTGATCTTATACTGAAGTTTTATACTCCTCAATCGGGAATTGTTTATCTTGATGATCACGACCTAAACGATATCGACCCTGTTTGGTTGAGAAGACACATCGGTGTTGTATCACAAGATATCTTTCTTTTTAACGATACTATCGAGAATAATATAAAATATGGCAATCCTTCAGCCACCAGGGAAGAAGTAGTAGAGGTTGCAAAAAAGGCACATATTCATGGAGATATCAAAAAACTATCTGATGGATATAAGACGTTAGTAGGCGAGAGAGGCACAAAGTTATCGGTAGGGCAGAGACAAAGGATTTCCATAGCACGGGCTTTTTTAAAGGGCATGCCCATTCTTATATTGGATGAGCCGACTTCCTCGCTCGATATCGAAACGGAAAAGGATCTCAAAGATTCGCTAAAAGAATTAATGAAAGGAAAGACGACGTTCATTATTTCACATAGGATGTCATTAATAGGAAATGCAAATAATTATTTTGTTATTAATGATGGTAGAATTTTAGGAAACAAAAACATTAACTATCCAAAAATAAAATTCATTAAATCCACAAATCAAAAATTTAAACTATTTATTTCTAAATTGATTATATATACGCTTAATATAGTAAATGGGAACCAACCAATTATTCGTAAAATTATACATAACATGCATATCTGTTAAGGGAGGGGAGAAACACACATAAATAATACTTTAGCTTTCTCGGTCAAAGGTGCATAGGGTTGGCCATTTAAGCATGAATCGGCTGAGTATGCTTTTTTGCTCGGATGATAAGTATGAATAAACTCTTAATTCGCTTTTTGATGGATGAGGCCATTTTTCAAAATCTCGATAATCATTAGGAATTTCAAACGGTGTCCAAAGCTGAGCCATGATTAGACATTTTTCTAGAGCGATACGGGAATTGTATTCAACGCTCCTTTCTTGTATTACATCCCAATCGCATGGTTTAAGCATACTGCATAATAAATAGATATCATATATCCAGCTTAACCGTATACTACTTCTATGCCTCATACCTAAATGTATAACCTGATGAATAATAGTATCAACGGGATCTAAAACTTCAAAGGTAAAATCATTCCATGTTACTTCAACTGCCCTATTAAAAAATTGGTCGGTATTATGGCTACTCAATAATTGAAATGGACTTATATCCCAATGAATTTCTACCGTTAAATAATTTTTAGATTTATCGTTATAAGAAAATGCTTCTTCATCATATAAATATTTAAAATTATTAAAATATGTTTCTTCGCAATAGTATCCTAAATTTTCCATAATTGACCGTGCACGAAATACACAATTAGGTAAAACTAATAAATCTATATCAGAGCCGCTTCTATTGGCTGAATCTGTATATACAGTTCTAGCTAGTGCAACTCCTTTTAAAACTAAAACACGTATATTATTTTTGTTAAACGCATCCAGAATTTCTTTAATTTGTTTATCAACCATCAAAGAACGTGCCTTACTTTTTAAAAATTTTATTCGTAAATAGTCTACTATTTCTGGCGGGGGGTGAAATTTTTGAGGAGCGTGTGCTATCTGCCAGTAAAGTAGAGGTAATATCCAGTGTGAATTTAAAGTCGAGAATAACCTATACCAATCATCTATAGATGTGTCAGGGGGAGTAATAGCCTCGTTTTTTAACAAAGAAATAATATAGTATAGAAGATCGTCAGATACATTTAGAAGTGAATTATGAGGCTCGCAAGATAAAGAATATTGTGAATGAAATAATCTTATATCATTTAAAATACAATCTCGTTGCTCATTCATCAGCATTTAGATAACTAATATTATACATAAATCTTCTCAGTAATTGCCTAAGGTCTGTTTTAAAAGTTATTAGGTATCACTTTCAATTAAAAATAATAAATCGTTATCGATTATAGTAATGAATTTTTAATGTGTTCTCATGACAATTAGTTAATATAGTTCTTGGACATAGTTTGTATCATTTAACGGATTATGGATTCATTCTAATAAAACTGATACATTGTCAATAAATCATTCGGATACTTATGGTGAGATAGAAAGCTATCTATACTAACGATTTTTCTAAATAATGCATAATAATAGGAAGATATCATGGATACCGCCAGTATAATTGCGAAAAATACATCGTTTTTATTGATTGCTCAAGTGATCAGCCTTGGGACTGGGTTTTTTTATTTAATGTATACCGCTAGATATCTTGGCCCTGAAAGTTTTGGAATTCTAAGTCTAACTTTATCGATTACTGGTATTCTTAGTGTAGTTACAGACATGGGATTAGGTACGTTAGCTATTAGAGAAATTGCAAGAGAAAGAACTAAGGCCAATATATACGTTGGAAATATTTTATTAATAAAATTGATATTATCGATATTTGCACTATTTTTAATTACATTCATTGTCATCTTCATGGGGTACCCAAAACAAACTATTATCATATTGTATTTAATTGAATTATCGGTCATTTTTAGTGCATTTTCAGGACCTTTTACTTCTATATTTCAGGCGTTTCAAAAAATGGAATACCAATCGATTAGTGGGATATTATATAGTTTATTAATGCTAGGCGGAGCAATTGTTATCATACACTATGATCTAGGACTTTATCAATATGCGATGTTGTATGCCGTAGTTAGTTTAGTTATCACAGGGTACAATATTTTGATCTGTTCTTGGAAATTTGCCATTCCTAAATTCGAAATCAACTATCAATTTTGGGCCGAATTATTTAAAGAAGCGTTACCTTTTGCGATTACTGGGATATCCATAAATATTTATTATTGGATTAATACGATAATATTATCTCAATTAAGTGGAAATGAAGTAGCTGGCTGGTATAATGTAGCATACAGGTTGGTTCTTGTTTTCTTATTTATTCCAGTCGTTTTTAATACATCCTTCTATCCAATAATGTCTAAATATTACATAACTTCAAAAAATTCGTTAAAAACGACATTTGAACAATTACTTAAAGTAACTCTTTATATTGGTTTACCTTTAGGAATTGGTATAATCGCCATTGCTGATAAAATTATAAAATTAATGTATGGCGACCAATATTATAATTCTATAATTATCATGCAAATATTGTCCATATCATTAATTTTAATTTTTTGTAGGAGCCCATTGGAACGTTTGTCTGGAAGCGAGTAATAAACAAAGAGTAGTTACCAAGATTTTCGTCCTCGGAGCGATGTTTTCTCTTAATCGCTAACATAGTTTTAATAATTTATTTCAATTATATAGGAGCGGCAATTGCCACTGTATTTACGGATTTTATTGTTCTCATCTCACTTATAGTTCAGTAAAAGAATTAGGCTATCTTCCCTCACCAAATGTAATAAAAAATATTTGTAAAATATTATTAGAAGTATAATTATGGGAATATTTATTATAATTGTGAATGGTCTTAATATATTTACTATAACGCTGTTGTCACTTTTAATATATATTGGCCTTTCGTTCTTACTAAAGATAATAACAAAGGATGAAATGATATTAATAAAAAATATACTAATTGAAAAAGTTAAACAAAATAATGTACCAGGTAATGAATCATGAACTTATTTAATATAAGAAATAATTACATATAATATATAATTACTATGATAATCAATACGACGAAAAAAGTTAAATGTATTAATTCATCTAGTAGTAACTGATTTAATTATTGGGGATAAAATGAAGGATAAAAAAGTTATCGTTACTGGCGGATTAGGTTTTATCGGTTCTAATATTGTCGAACGATTGGTTAAAGATAATCAAGTACTAGTTATAGATAATCAATCAACAGGCAAAATGGAAAATATCAAAAATATCCAAAATAAAAACTTAAAAGTTGTATTAGGAATATAACAGAAATAGATTTAAAAAATCTTTTTAAAGATTATGATTATGTTTTGCATCAGGCCACGCTTCCAAGCGTTCCAAGAAGCATAAAGGATCCGGTAGGTCAACGAACCGAATGTTACTGGAACATTAAAAGTTTTAACAGCGGCAAAAGATTCTGATATAAAAAAAGTCGTATTTGCCTCTTCATCGTCTGTATATGGGGAACTACCCGACATTGCCGAAGAAAGAGGATATGCCAATAAATCCTTTATCCCCATATGCGATAACAAAGGCAACAGGAGAAATGTATTGTAAGGTATTCCAAGAGATATATGGCCTTCAGACGGTGGCTCTAAGATATTTCAACGTTTTTGGGCCGAGACAAGACCCTAAGTCACAATACGCGGCGGTCATGCCAAAATTTATTACTTCAATTCGTAATGATGACGTCCCCTGGTCTATGGAGATGGCGAGCAAAGTAGGGACTTCACATTTGTCCAGAATGTGGTCGATGCGAATATCTTGCATGCGAATCGGATAAAACAGGTATATTCAATATAGCATGCGGTAGGAGAATTACAATCAATCAGCTTATACAAATGATGAATGAGATCATGGGTAAAAATGTTAAGCCCTAGATATGGTGGCCAAGATCAGGGGATATAAAGCATTCATTAGCGGATATTACTAAAGGCTGGTTCGTTTGGTTATAAACCAACAGGTGAGTTCAAAGAGGAATTATAGGAAACTATCAGGTGGTTTGAAAAATGTCAAAATTAACTTCGTTAGTTGAAAAAGTGCAGAATAAGTCTGCTGTGATCTGTATCGTTGGTTTAGGCTATGTTGGACTACCAACTGCGGTTAATTTTGCTGAGAAAGGTTTCACAGTCATTGGCGCTGATATGAAAGCGTCAGTCATAGATCTGACTCAACAAAGGCGGCTGCCACCTGAAGGACCTGGATCTGGATGAGCGCGTAAAAAAGGTTGTTAAAGCTAAAAAATTTAGTGCAACAACGGATACGGCAGAGGCCACACAGAAAAAGTGACATTATCCTGATCATTGTCCCTACTCCGGTAACGGCCGATAAGAGGCCGGAATCTATACCAGTCATCGGCGCTGGCGAGGATATCGCAAAGGGACTCGGCAAGAATAAGCTTGTCGTATTAGAATCAACCGTTTATCCTGGCGTTACCGAGGATGTTTTAAAGCCTATACTCGAAAAGTCTGGTCTAAAGGCCGGTATTGATTTCGGCCTTGCCCATTGTCCTGAACGGTATAATCCAGGAGACAGTAAGCATACTATATCTGACGTGGTGAGGGTAGTTGGCGCTATTACCCCAGAGTGGACGATATTACTGAATAGATTTACAGAAATATAGTAAAGGATGTATTCCCTGTAAAGAATATAAAGACCGCAGAAGCAGCTAAGGTGATTGAAAATATTCAGCGGGACTTAATATTGCACTAATGAATGAGTTAGCGTTAATATTTGAAAGAATGGATATTGATGTAATGGATGTTATAAAAGCTGCTTCTACCAAATGGAATTTTGGCGTTTACTATCCTGGTGCGGGAGTTGGCGGACACTGTTTACCTGTAGATCCGTATTATCTCATTAATAAAGCAGAAGAGCTAGGCTATCATTCTAAAGTGATTACTGCGGGCAGAGCGATAAACGATTATATGCCGATACATGTCTATAACCTGTTAGTTGATGCTTTGAATGAAAATGAGAGATCCTTAAAAAATTCAAAAATTGTTGTATTAGGTTTTTCGTACAAAGAAAACGTCGGGGACCCAAGAGAAAGCCCTGTCGAGGTCTTATTGAAGAATTAAAGAAAAGCAGAGCGCTTGTATATATCGTAGATCCATATATGAGAAGGCTATTTGAATAGATTCGGTATTGTTGAAAAAGATATTTATAAAGCGGTTAAAAGTGCCGATGCGATAGTATTAATGACTGCTCATAATGAATTTAAGAAAATTGATTTTAAAATGATAAAATCCATAATGCGTACCCGAATAGTGATCGATGGTAGACGTTATCCTGATAATCAGCGAGATTACATGAAACTCGGCTTTACTTATAAAGGGGTCGGAGCAATAAATAAAACGTAGATAAATGTTGAAGCTTATTCGATTTGTAGATTGATGAATGAGATAATGAACAAAATAATTACATAGATACCGAGTTATAATATGGACGATAATAAACAGCCTAAAGTAACGATATTATTACTCAATTATAATGGGTGGAAGGATACTTTAGAGTGTTTGGAATCCTTGTACAGATCGACGTACTTCCAATGGGAGGTAGTCATAATAGATAACGGTTCGACTGATGAATCAATATTGAAAATTAATGATTGGGTCCTAAAACAATTAGTGAATGAGCCATGGCATGTTAGACATTATGAAGATGTTTTTTATAACCATAAACAGGAAACATACAAATCGAATATTGTTGCAAATGGCAATATAACAAAGCCATCAGATAGAATAACGTTATTAAAAATAGATAGTAATCTAGGATATGCCGGCGGTAATAACGTAGGCATGAAATATGCTATCGATAAATCGCATCAAGAATATGTTTTGATATTGAATAATGATACAATAACCAATGAAAAATTATTAAACGAGCTCATAGCTGTTTCTGAATCTGATAACAAATCGCTTTCGTGGGTTCAAAAGTTTATTTCTATGATTACGATGGCAGGAAAGATGTGATTCATTCCGCGGGTGCAAATATTAACATTATTAAAGGAGGCGCCCCTACAATAGGTAAGAACGAGACAGATACTGGCCAATATAATACTACTGAGAAGCGATAGTTTGGAAGGAGCATGTGTTTTAGTGAGGCTGGATTCGATTAAAAAAATAGGGTTCTTAATCAAAAATATTTTATGTATTGGGAAGAGACAGATTGGTGCATCCTATGCAAGGGAGCGGGGATATAAAGTAGTCTATGCACCTAAAGCAGTCATATGGCATAAGATATCTAAGAAACCCTATAGTCCTAATCGAATGTATTACACCTTCCGGAATAAATTTTTATTTATGAAATATCATGTAGATAAATGGCATTACGTGACTTTCTTATTATATTATTTACTATACCAGTTTTGGCTATCGAGTTTTATCGCATTAGTACTTCACAGGAATTACATTGAATTTAAAATATTATTAAAAGCAACAGTAGACGGTATAATGATAAAGCCTGAATAGATAATGTAATAATATGATTATATATCCCTTAATAACATGCCTATATTAGGTAACGCAATTTATAATGAGGAAAAATGAGAATTATAAATCCATTCAGTCATAACGGAAATAAATAATAGGTCATTCTATACGATTATTTTCTCATTCCAGATAGCATTATTCGGTATTGCAATTTTAAATATGCTGAGTGTGGACACTCCGATCATCGGCCAGATCATATGTTTTATATACCTTACGTTTATACCCGGCCTAATCATCATCAGGATATTGAAACTTAACAATGTGGCAAGTATCGAAAAAGGGCTATATGCCATTGGATTAAGTCTGACACTGTTGATGGTTATAGGCCTTGTAATAAATATGGTTTACCCGATATTGGGAATCCATAATCCAATATCACGTATACCGTTGGTTATTTCCATCGGTGTTGTTGTAATAATATTATGCGTCTATTGTTTTATTAAAGACGGAAAATTTTATGAAAAGGGTAATTTTAGATATCTGGATATCGATAACTATCTGAGAATTCCTGCCCTTATATTATACTTACTACCGTTACTATCCATATACGGGACATTTTTTGTAAATTCTTACGATAGTAATATATTGTTACTATTATTAATCGTCATGATTTCTATAATTGTGCTTTTAATTGGCTTGGATGTCTATGACGAAAAATATTATAATCTCATTATCCTTTCGGTGTCGCTATCCCTCGTATTTTATACCGCCTTACTTACGATGCACTTGACAGGCTTCGATATTCAAATCGAGTATCATCAAACAAAGGCAGTTATAGATTCCGGCCACTGGGACCTACAATTATTCAATGCAAGTAATATTAATAGCATGCTGAGCATCGTAATACTAGGGCCAATTTATTCGATTTTGACGAATTTTGATCCGGTATGGGTTTTTAAAATATATTATCCAGTATTATATTCATTAGTCCCATTAGGATTATATTGTTTTTATAAGAGAATATTTAACAATAAAATATCTTTGTTATCGATTTTATTTTTTATATTCTTATATACATTTTTCACAGAGATGATCGCTTTAGCCAGACAAGAAATTGCCGAATTATTCTTGGCTTTAATCTTATTAGTCATCAGTGATAATTTATTAAGTAAAAATAAACGAATATTATTATTCATACTATTTTCGTTTGCTTTAATCGTATCGCATTATGGAGTTACATATATATTTGGCATAATATTGATGTTCGTATATGTTTATAATTTGATCTTTAAAGATAAAAAAGTATCAAATATAATATCCTTTAATATCGTTGCCATATACCTCGTTATGACAATTATCTGGTACATTTATACTTCGGATTCCTCGGTTTTTAATTCGATAATTAATATAGGAAATAATATATCGGATAAGTTTATGATCGATACTTTTAAATCCCCAATATGCGGAGGGTACAAAGATCATAGTTAGCGCGACGGCTTCTTTTCGCATGATATATATAAATATATCAACCTATTTGCGCAATTCTGTATAATGATCGGTATCGCCATAATTGTATTAAAGATAAATAAAAATGAAAAGCAAAAGCAATTTTTACCATATTATATCGCATGCATAATATTATTAATCTCTGCAATTGTCGTACCGTTTTTTGCATCTGCGTTAAGGACATCACGATTATATCATATAGCTTTAATAATCCTATCGCCAATGTTCGTTATAGGGTTCAGCTACTTATTAAATGTAATACCAATTATATTTATACGTAAAAATCTTATGAAAATGTCGTTTGTAGTCATATCCATATTTTTGATTATATACCTATTGTTTAATACAGGTTTTATCTTCGAAATATTAAAGGACAACCCGACTTCGAATTCACTAAGTAATATCGACTATGCCAAATTCAATCCACAAGAGGTTGCATGTGCCAAATGGATCTACTTAATTTCAAGTTCTGATACTGTGCGTTTAAATGGCCAACCCATAATTGTGGCTGATAATTATAGACAATTATTGTTATACGGGTTTTTTCCCAGAGATAACGTATATTTTTTAATATATATGTACAAAAATGAATATAAATATATATTTATGAATAAGTATAACATTGACGAAAATAAAGTAATAGTTACGGATGCCTATATATATACAACTGCAGATGGATTTATAAAAAATAAAAATAAAATATTCGATGATAACGGCGCATATATATACACTAATTTTTAATAGGTTGTTAACATGAAAATGGTTAACTCGACTCGTAATTGCTTAATCGATGAATTAGATTATTCTTTATATAACAATATAGATTGGAATAAGGATGACTTGTTATTAGATATAGGGTCTAATAACGGATTTTATGATAATATATTACTAAAGAAACTAAATAAGATATATGGTATCGATGTTAACGCCGATTTGTTAAAAAATAGAGTCAATAAAGACATAGATGTATTTTTGGCTGATGCGCATGACATCCCATTTAAAGATGAAAGTTTTACAAAAGTACTTTGCTACAGAGTATTTTATTATTTAGATCCTGAAGTGGCGGCGAAAGAAATGGCGAGGGTTTGCAAGCCTGATGGCAGAATAATCGTTACTACCTCGAATATCATATATTTAAATCAAATAATCTTTTTAATATTAAAGTATCTATATCGGAACATTCTAGGAAGAAAAACTGTTAAAACAAATTTTTATTATCCAGATAAAATGATACGTCTTTTTGAAAGATTAGGCATGAGTCTTGAATATTGCTGCTCCGTAAATTATTATTGGCCACTAATACCGAATATCCTGGATTATCAAATTATACCGAACGTTATTATGAAAAATGTTATAAAATATTATAGAAAATTATTAAATAAACCTCAAAAGTACCATAAACCTGATATTTTAGCCGGAGACTATATACTCGTATTAAAAAATGATAAAATGTAATTCATTTGCTATCCTAATTTCGAATTCATAGTAGATTCTACCAATTTAGATAACATAACCCAGCTATAGCCTGAAGCCGTGTTCATACCACTAACTTCAAGGCGATGTTTTAAGTCTCTATCCGTTAGAAGTAACTTAATGGCATGTTCTAAGCTTGCCTGGTCTTCCGGCTCGAATAATATGCCATTTTGCATATGCTTTACAATATCCCGGGTTCCTGACAGATTATCTGCCAATACCGCTTTTCCCATACACATGTATTCCACGACTTTAAGCGGGAATACTACATCAGTAAATTTCGAACGGGAAAATATAGAAATTGCCATATCAAAGGAACGGACGTAAGCGGGTATATCGGTATAAGGCACGGGGCCGGTAAATATGACATCGTCCTGTATGCCCAAAGTCCTACTCAACGCCTTTAGTCCTTCAAGCCGGTCACCTTTGCCGACAATTAAAAGTTTTAGGTTCGGATACTCAATTTTTAAATTCTTGACAGCGGCCAGTACCAGGTCCATTCTAATCCATCGCTCAAGAGAACCGGTATATCCCAGTACTATGTCCGAATCGGTCAACCCCAGATCTCCCCTGATATTCGCCAATGGTTTATCCGGGTTAAATAACTCGAGGTCCACACCGTTTGGGATCATTGTTATTTTATTATCTCCCACATGATAATAAATGACAAGCCTATCCCTTATGGCATTTGACATGGCAAAAATATGAGTTGAGTGTTTAAATGTACTTTTCAATAGATTGATTGTTATAAATGAGTTGATTCTGCTGGATATCCGTTTATCTTTATCGTTGACCTCCAGATCAAAATAATCCGAAAACAAGGGTATCGATAAAGATTTACTCACTTCCATGGCAATATAGGATAACGGAGTCCGACTGTCTAGGTAAATAGCATCGAATCGATCGTATTTGCTTAGCTTATCTAAGAAATATTTTTTTAAGTTACCCGATGGGATCGAGCCAAATATTGGCAATTTAATTACCGGCAATTTTATCTCATGGATCCAGAGACCATTATCCATATAATCTTTATTTTCGGTTACCCAGGTCCCAAGTAAAAAGAAGTGTATATCATTATTGATCGACATTGACTTGAACAATCGTACTAATCGGGCATTGCTACCTAAAACGGGAGGATAACGACTGGCGGTGATTATAGCTATTCTCATTATAATTCTCCAAAAATTATTTAATATTAAACAATTAAACACCCTTGACCGATTCATTGCTTATCGATTTTTGTATGACTTCTTTTTCTATATGCCCTTTCCAACCCATGGAAGGAATGAAATTATTATTGAAGTACTTGCCGACATCCTCCAGTTTATCGCACCGGTCGGAAAGGATATTGATTGTATCGATATCGCTGTAAATTTTATATTTTTTTGTATTTATCGCATACTTAAAAGTCGGTATTTTCCTAAAATCAAAACCCATTAATTCGCTACAGACCATATCCACTGCAACAGGGTTGGTACCGGCGATCAATGATTTGCATTCCTTAGGGCTTGATTCCAATGGGCCTTCTTTCTCTCCAGCGATAATGGAATCTACTATAACCAACATTTTTCGTTGGGGCGATCCATTTAATTTACCATGTTTATCAGAATAAAAAACAATCTTATTCAGATCAGCGATTGTTCTCGGTATTGTATCATTACCATACCAGCTTCCTTCGTAATATGTATCCGGCCAGGGTATTACTAGGTTTGAGAATTTTAATGATGCGATTAAACTTTTTAAAGTGAGATTATATAAAAAATTAGTTGATATATCGCATCTTTCGATTAAATCTGTCAATATTTCCTTTCGTAGACTTTTATTCAGGTAGGAATCGCCTTTTTCCGACAACGAGCCTACTCGGTGATGAGGCAGCCAGTCTTTAGAGCCATTTATTCCCACCATGTTTTTGAGTGAACATGTCATGCCAGCCTTTCTATGAGTCTTTAATTTAGGCAGATTGATAATTACATCTGCATTTAAAACAGTATTCGGAATTAAATATTCATTTTTATTTTTATTATGGTGATTCTGTAATTCGCCAGGAAAATAATTTGTGACTCGGAATCTATCAGAATTATCGCTTATGGACGATAACTCAGAATCATTTTGGAGATCGACGATCGTGTAGCCTGTAGGGTCACCTATATTTTTTTTACGTTCATATGTTACTTTGCCTTTTAGATAAATCTCCTTTCTGAAATCGATTAATCTGACAGATAGGCCGACCTTATTATAAAAATCGATGACTTTATCTATACCATTTTGATGTGATAAACGATGAAAATCAGAGCTCTAAAGTGGCGCGTCTCCGATGATTATCGAGCCTCTACCTTTTTTAACGCGATACCGACATAATCAATAACTGCCCTGATAATGGAGCCATGCGTCACCATTTGGCGTATATCATTTGGATTACCCGTATGCTTAACGAAGTTAGGTTTTATTAGAACATTATTTCCCGGCTGTATGATGTCACCCAGCGGGTTCCAGTCCTTAGTGTTAAAATTATTCTTATCCAGCCCTAACATAAAAAAAATATTTCGTACCGCATCGTAAACAACATTATTTTCGTTATACTCACCGTAAGTATATTCCGGGTATTTTTTAGAAGGATGAAAAGGAGGCGTATAACAATAATCGAGAGAATCGTTATTAAAAATAGCAACTTCATACATGTTAATACCTTACCAGGGATTTTGTATAAAGATACTTTCCGCTATCCGTTTTTATGATATCGTCTAAAAATTCCCAGGCGACATTGCAACTTTCCCCCATGACAAGATGTATTTTATTATCAATATCGCGTATATCATCTATATTTTCTTTATAATTCAAAACAACTGAAATTTTTATAAGATCATAATCTGCCTGGACAACTTGAAATTTTTTTACCCAGTCTTTTAAATAAAACAAATGTGTGAAATATTCTCCATTTATTATCGTGTGGTCTTTTTTAACGAAACCATCGGTGATCCTGCCTGTGATTTTTTTTAGAATCGGCAATTTGCTGCCACATTCACATTTTTCACTACTTATTATAGCAGTATCGCCGATCTCATATCTTATAAGCGGCATAGAATAATTGTACAGATTTGTAATGATGACCCGACCTTCTTCATTATCGGCTGCGTTTTGGCCTTTATCGTTTAATACTTCGATATTTTTTTAAAAATCGAATATGTGTTTATTACCACATTTGCACTCGCGGCAATGTTGCTGACTTCTCTTGAGCCGTAAAAATCGTACACTTTTTTGTACCGAATATTTTTTCAATCTTACTTCTCATTTTGTCAGATAAAACTTCGGCTGAACTTATGATATATCGTGGAGAATATAATTGTATTTTGTTATCTTCAGCATATTTACATAACTCATATAATGAGCCTGCATACCCCCTTATTAACTCAGGCTTATGTTTATTAATTGCTGAGATATAATTAGAAAGATTACTTTCACTCATTCTAAAGCTATTTAAAAATGTAGTATTATTTAAAAAATTTATATTATTATCTTAACTCTTATTTCCTTTAAAAATATCTCTCTCGGAACCCCAAATTATAATTTTATTTATATTAGGTTCATCTACGCCTAATATATTTTTATAATAAAAATAATTGGTCGCATTTCTCCATCTTTTATACATATCGTCTTGTATAAAATGTATAGGTTCTCCCGTAGATCCACCCGAAGAATTTGAATACCAATTTCGATTCAAATGATATCCGATAATAATTCTTTATAATTCAATCTAATAGTTTTCTTTTCTTGTTAAAATTGGAATTTTGTCATAATTTTGAGATATCTACAAATTCATTTCTAATTAAGTCAAGCTCATTAAAAATTTTTTTATAATAAGGGACATGGTTATATGAATGAATTAATAACTTGCTGAGATTATCCTGCATAATACTATCTAAATTATCGGACTGGTTTAACTGATGGTATTCATTAAAATAATCCGTATCGGCAAACTTCATTAAAGTATTTAATACAACACGCTTCACAATACGCCCCTTTTCAATACTGTAGAAATTACTGACCGATTTATAGAAGATTTAATAATATTTTGTAATTATGCTGGACATATATGAAGTTATATACCCCCGATAATCTACATCCTCATATTTTACAATTTCTAAGCGAATCTAAAATTCACTTTATATTGTGCGATAAATTTTAAGAATTCGTCCATTTGAGTTAAATAAAAATCATCGGTCATTGAAGGGGAATGTAAGCATATATGAAATAGTGGTACATTTAATTTCACATATTCAGTAAAACATGCTTTTAGCCACGGTAATCCTACGAAGGTTATTTTCGACGCTTACATTGAATCAGAGTAAGTCTGAGATATTGGAACAATTAATAAAGGTAAATCTCCCTTTTTTTGGTAATCCACATCAGAAGGGTTATAAGGAATACATATTCTTAAACTTTGACCAATCATAGCGGAGTGTTTTTTTTATGTGCAGGAGCTGAGCATTCGTGTGTCATACGAGTTTTATAAGTGCCTTGATTGTATCATTATTAATAGCCCACCGACCGGAAACAAACACGTTAGGCTCAACATTGAACGAATCGGTAATACAATCTTTTCCGATTTTTATTAATTCAAGTTGATTTTTATATGTATAGTCCTTAAGAACAGAAGAATTATTCTCATACGCACAATGTTCTAGTAAATAAGTATCGCCAAGCATTATATTTTATGTTATTACTACATATTCATTCCAACCAGGGTGAATATGTAATCCGATTTCACCATTTGTATTGTTGGGAAAATGTTTTACAACCTCGGGCATTATTGCATATGTGACCTTTGCGCCATGAGCTTTGGCAATTTTTGATAAATTAGATACACCGGTTTCTATATCTTTATGGGCAAATTTATCAAAAATAATTATTTTATCTTTGACATACCCATATTCTGTGTGACAGACAATGATTACATCCATTTTTAACACCAAGATTATAATTATTGAATAATTTTAATTATATTTCTCTATATTTTCATATATTTATAGATGATTTTTTCCCAGTCAAATTTCTCTTCAACAGACATTCTTGCACTCGCACCCAGTTCGCCCTTAATTCAGATTTATTTATTAAATCTATTATATGATTTTTATAGGTTTCATATACCATTGGAAACATAACCTGTTTTATTATTAGTTACTATCTCATTTATAGCCCCCACATCATTCGATATGATAGGCAATCCCGAAGCCATGGCTTCGAGTATGACGTTGGGAAAATTATCATGTACAGAATAATAGAAAGATATCGCTCTCTTGTAAATACCTTTTGGGGGTTTTCTTCGAAAACCTAAAAATAACATCTACATTATATTTTTTAGATTCATTGATGACTCTTATCGAGATAGATGCCTCCGCCAATAACCGTATAATGGAATTTTTTGGTGCAATATTTCTGTACATTCCTGACATCTAAAATATTTAGCACACCACATGCTTTATCTAAAAAGCTGAATTTTGTGATCGTTACTATATTTACCATATCTTTATCGGAATGCTTGGTCTGCAAAAAATTTTTAATAAAAATCGCATTAGGTATAACTATACTATTATCTAATCCCAATCTCTCTTTTAAAAAAATACTTGGTACCGTTAAAATATCCGCTTTTTTAATAGCCATTGGATAAAAAGATCTCCAAACATTTTTTTCGATAGTATATTCACCTTTTACTGTTAATATTCAGACTTCTTCCATAACTTAAAGCGATTGGAACAGTAGTATGGACGAGGTCGCAGTCCTGATATAGAGGCACTTTCATTAAATCTTGGATCATGAACATGTTGTGCACTATCCCACGAGTATTTAAAATATCTACATATTCTTGCCCAATAAAATGGGCCGCCTTTATTTAGTGGGGTGATAATATTCAGTTTCATTTTATGCACCGAAAGTAATATAACAAATTTCATTATTATCACTCATTTTTAATTAAGTAAAATAATTTGTGTTGAATTTTTTAATTTCTTGAATTGACGCTAATATGAATCCTGTAAAAATGCTGAATATCCCTATAATAATACATACTATACCTATGACACTATCGATAGGTGTAATATTACCGGTTACATTAAAATTAATAATAGTTAGAAATGCAAAACTAATTCCGATTATTAATAATATTGACCCGGGTAAACAAAAAAATAGTAACGGTCTTCTTTGGGATATTACACCGATTAATATTCGTTAAAACTTCAAGCCCATGGGATACAGGGTTTTTACTAGATGACCCCTTTATATCATACCTAATATTTATCGGTACTTCTGCTATCGATAATTTTTTATCTGCTGCTTGTAATAATATTTCCGATCCCAGCGGCCATACCGGTATTTTCTCAAATTATCGATTGAATAGCTTTATATGAATATGCTCTAAATCCACATTGTGAATCAGTTATTTGTAAACCTGAACTGACTTGTGTTGCCCTATCAAGCACTTTCATCCCAAATTTTCTATAGCCAGGTATTTTTTGGTTATGTCCATTTCCGTTTACGAATCTAGACCCGATAACTATATCGGCATTTGTTTTCTTCATTTCTTCAAGCAATACCGGTATATCATCCGGGCTATGCTGCCCATCCGCATCAATGATCACCATCACGTCGGCATTATTATTTTTTGCGGTTTCAAAACAGGTTTGTATCGCAGCACCATATCCACCATTTTTCATGTGGCTTATGACCTCTGCGCCAACCAATTTCGCTATTTCTACCGTATGATCTTTTGGAGCCATCATCGATTACAAAAACAAAATCAACATATTTCTTGCAACGCGTGACAACATCTCCGATCGCGACTTCTTCATTAAAAGCGGGTATAGCGACAATAACTTTTGGCTTGTATTTCTCTTCAGCCATGACAACGACGCTAGTGATCAGCTTTGTCTTTAGCAACTCATCTTTTTCTTTGCTACCATGAGACGTAAATTTTATTCCTGACCGTTCTATCGATGTTGTCATCGCCTCAAGCCCCCTCAAAACCTATTATGCTATTTACCTCTTTGTGCTAGAATATAACATTTGTGGTTTCGGCGATAGAAATCCGTTACGAAAACGGGCAATAGGAAGCAAGTTATTCTTTTTACTGGATGGACGCCCCTTAAGCAACATTCTGGTTCTTAACCGAGTCTAAATTTATTATATGCCGATCAATGTGATTTCAACTTTATCCTTAGAGCTAAATTTAGTAAGAGTAACGATATTGATCCTTTTTTTAATTATTAGCTTGTCTGTTTTTACAAATAACTAAGAGTCGTTATAACATCCGCTTTTTTTGAAAATCATCAATTATTTTATTATATGCCATTTCATTTTTAATACACACACTGTCCCAGCTATATTCCTTTTCCATTCTTTTTCTCCCTTAGCGCCCATATTTTTAGCTTCGGATAAATGTTCAATCAAGTAAGTTAATTTTTTAACTATATCATTTACATCTTTTGGTTTGACTAAAAATCCGGTATGACCATCAACGATAATTTTCGGTATTTCGCCTACACAAGTAGCAATAACAGGTAATCCGGAAGATGAAGCCTCCATCACAACATTAGCAGCCCCTTCGGAAAGTGAAGGTAGAACAAAAATTCGGAAATATTCATTAAGTCAGGAATATTATCTCTATGCCCTTAAAAAGGTTATATTTTTAGTGATTAATACGACTTCTGACTCAAACTCCTTTTTTAATCCTCCATCTCCGACTATTAAAAATTTTACATTATTGTATTTTGGTACAATTTCTTTGGCAGCTTCTAATAAGTAAGTTACGCCCTTTACCAGATCTAATCTACCAACATATAAAATTATTATATCATCTTTTTTAAACCCAAGCTCTATTTTCAAGTCAGAATGATCGGCTGGTTTAAAAATATTGATATCTACCCCACGTGTAATAGTAAATGTTTTCTCGCTGTCAATACTCAAGTTTTTTATATAATTATATAAATCCGAACTTAAAAATTGAATACCATTTGCCCGTTTTAAATACATATTTCCCAATATTTTTAAATATAAAAAAGCCAATACTGTCAACGATTTTATTGCCATACCACCAATTTATTCCTGGAAATACATCTGTTGTTACAATAGTAGGAAATTTATTTTTTAAGAAAATAATTGGTAATGTTGTTAAATATATAATATGTGTATAAACAATCACATCAGGATTCCAGTTATTGCAAATCTCATTGATCTTTTTTATTTGTTTTATAGAATTAGGTATGGGATACCTTATGGTACCGAATTTAAATAAAAACGGAATCCTGTGAACCTCTATATTATCATTTATTTTTTCAAGCTCTAGTTGACCGGCCCATTTAATGGAAATTATTTTGAATTTGAGCCCTTTTTCACTTAGTTTTAATACTTGTCTATATTCAAATATACCCTGCCTTGAATCTAAGGTCGTGGGATTTAAAGAAGGAAACCATGGAACAATATAACAAATCTTCATTAATATCAATCTTTAAACATTTTTTATTTAATTCCCCTAATAGAATTAAGGATCAAACCGGTAAAAATACTAAATATTCCAACTGTAATACATAGCATTGCTATGATAGAATAGCCGGTAGCAAAGTTTCTTGTGGAGTTAAAAATTGTTATAACCATTAAGAAAAATAATGTACCAAATATTAGTAGTATAGCACCCGGTACACAAAAAAATAATAGAGGTCTTCTCTGTGATATTAAACCTATTACTTTTCCTAGCACCCCAAAGCCGTGTGATATTGGATTGTATGTAGAGCCGTTTACATCATATCTGACATCAATTGGGATTTCTTTTATCCTAAGGTTTGCTTGTCCGGCATCTATTAGCATTTCACTTTCAATAGCCATGCCATTTTGGTTAAATGTAAAACAATCAAATGTCTTTTTTGAGAAGGCCCTATAACCATTTTGAGTATCTGTAATATTCATCTTGGCTCCAGTATTTGTAGCCATTGTTAATACTTCTTGGCCAAACTCGCCTATATTTAGGCACATTGTGCCCATTACCATTGACAAACCGGGAACCATTTACCATATCCGCTTCACCATTAATTATTGGTGTAAGCAATTATGGTATTTCATCGGGGTTATGCTGTCCATCCCCATCAATAACGAACAAGAATATCCGAGCTATTTTTTTTAGCATAATCAAAAGCATCTTTGATGCCGTACGCCTTTTCCTTCGTTGGTTATATGAGTCAATAACTCAGCACCGGCAAGTCTGGCAATCTCAGCGGTCTTATCTTTAGAGCCATCATCTATAACGACAACATAATCTGCATATTTTAATGATCGTAAAACAACGCTACCAATAGCGACTTCTTCATTAAAAGCAGGTATAGCGACAATAACTTTTGGCTTATGCATTCCTTCGAGCACCGACAACGACACTAGTGATCAGCTTTGTCTTTGGCAACTCTTCTTTTTCTTTGCCACCATGAGATATATGTTTAATCTCTGACTGTTCTATCGTGGTTGCCATCGCCTTAACCCCCATAAACACCTAGTACTCTATTTACCTCTTTGTATTAGATTATAACATTTGTGGTTTCGGCGATAGAAATCTGTTACAAAAAGAGGCAATAGGGAAAAAGTTATTCTTTTACTGCACAAATGCGCCGGAAGTGACCTTTTGATTCTTAACCTCAGCATATAATTGATTTAGCCTCTCAATGAGTGCTTCTAGTGCGAGGGCAACCTTCTCGCCATCCACGGTTCCGGCCTTGATCGTCACAGACAGCTTCTCGACATCCTGATCGAGCTTTTTCATGTATTTAGTAATTCCTTTTCATTATAAATTTGGTCGTCCTGAGAAATAGCATCCATGAGACCCTTTGGTATCGTCAGCCATCGCCAATATTTCGGCTTCTTGCTTTATAGCTTTAAGATATCGCAGGGCTTCTTTTTTATCCATTTCTTTAGCCTGTATCATCTGGTAGGCAGTCTTTTGCAGCTCGCCTGGTAAACGAGCAATATCCTCGATGACATTAACATTCATCATGTAGGGGTCCAGCACATCGTCGGAGTCGCACTTTAATGTATTCCGACTACATTTTGCGGCTTCCCAATAACTGATAACTAATTCCTGGACCTCGGAGGTGAGCCTCTTTGCGAGCCCTACCTTGGCAGCTACATAATGAGGGGTCTTACCGATGATAGCAGCAACATCCTTGTATGCATACCCATACTTCTCTTTTAAAGTAACAAATGCATGCCCGAGCTCGATATCATTAATATCTTCTCGCTGCACGTTGGCTATGAGCTGCTTAAAAGTAAAATCGGCATCCGTCTCGTTGAGGTCAATGATGACGTCCTTACCTATGATCAGCTCGGGGACCTCAAGTTCCTTAAGCGCCTGGAGCCTTCTGGCCCCATCGATAACAGTATACCCACGCTCGGTCTGGCGGACCAGGATCGGCTGGAGAAGGCCTGCGTCGGCTATTGTGTCCTTTAGGTTGGCAATATCGTTCGTATTTCTACGAATATGTTCAGGACCGATATCGATTCTTTTTATATGGATGATCTGATGATCTTTATCGTTATTAGCTCTCTTTTTCAACGAATAATCCCCCTACTTAACACCCTGATATCCGGCTATGGCTTGCCATTTGTCCCCACACATTATAAAGCGATATCTGTTAAATAGTTTTTACGTTTCAATTATGCGCAGTTTTATTTGTTACATAATTAGTCAAATAAGATAAACTAATCGGTGTTAACCACGGTGGTCACAGAGGTAGGTACCACGGAGGTCACGGTTAGTATTAACCACGGTGGGCACGGTGGACACGGCGGTTATTTTTTAAATTGGGACACAAAGGCAACACAGAGTACGGTCCTGTTTCCTCAACGATTGAAGACTAACCTTATGGCCAAAGCTTGAAATGACATATTCAATGCTCTAAATAATAATCCATATATCTAAGTACTTCGAGCATAATATCACCCGTCTAATAGGGTACCTTGAATATCTTTATAAAAAGGAATAGTATCGTCATCTTCATCCATTTCATTATTGGCAAGAACGAAACTGAAACTTTCGTAAAATACTACGGCATCTTCCTTTGCGTCAACAGTAATTATACACAGCCGAATATTGGGATATATTAATAGCTGTCACGATCACCTCGAGAAGCATTGACTTGCCTATACCACGTTTTGAATAAGTTCTTTGTGTGGCCATTCGTGCTATCTTCAATGCAGGATAAAAATCATATCGATAACCTTTGACACCATCGCTATCGTTGAAAAGTCTTGTAATGATCGAATCGTTAATAAGGGTGAAGAAGCGACAAGGGTATTTTGCCAGTATACGAGCCGGGTAGCCGAGACCATCCTCCTGGTTATTTAAGAGCAAAAGCTAAAAGAAACTGGCAAGCCGTTCCTCGCTACAACGAAAAAAGAAACATTATGCTCTTTCTTTAATCTTGTGAAAAATAGTTCGTCGTAACTTATTTTCTTTAACATTGTATTGGCTCTGTAAACTGTTATAATAACAAATTTTTAAAAAAAGGCCCTCATTCCTGGCAATTCTTGCAGCATCCATCATCAGCTGCTTACTTTGAAAGAACTATGGATTTTTCAGAACCTCGAAGCGTCGGGCAGCATCGCTTCAAATATGGTCCAAGCTTTGGCTTCTTTCCATTTCCACACCTAATGATATTAATTAACATATCCTGAATTTGAATTGGAATATAAATATGTTGCTGATCGGAACCGTACTTTGTTACTATTCACTACTTGTTCGTATTTCTATTAATTATGCGATCAGTTAAAAAAGACAGGCTGATCGGTTGAGATAGCGTGCCCTTTAGGATGAACGCTTTGAGCCGTTCTAGCTCATAGAGCTTGTAATAAACGGCGAACAGGGCCAGTATTATGATGCCCGATGAACTCGGTTTCATATGTATACATGTTATCGTAATTGTTTTGAATGATCTGTTGTATGAAGTTCGCGCCTACCCTTGAGCCGAAATCGAACCCATAAAGCGGCCAATACAACACTATAGGCGCTTCCCACATCTGGTCCAGGACTAAATGCATAGCCGATCCGAACGCCAGGCACGCCATCCACGTTTGGCCTTTAGCTTTGTACAGGTATAACGCGATCAGCGCCAGGACTGTGACAAAGAGTAACGTGTGGCAGAATATCCTGCCGCTGTCTATGGCATTGGTGAATACGTATATCCCTAAAGGCTTATCGATGATATCGGGCAGCATCGAGCCTATGATCACGATGCGATAATCTACCTTCAGCTTAAGAGCTAGTAGAATAAGGAATACTATCCCTACCGTGATGCCGATATGCCCGAAGAATAACATCTTGATAGCCTATGGCCATTTGATATATTACGTTTTTCATTATATGGGGTCGGTATTTAACCCGTTTCGAATTGTTTCCTGTGGCGTTGATGGAATGGTTGGTAACACGAACATCACAAAAGGAAATAAAACCCGAATTTTCTTTTTAGATTTTTTTCTCACTAACGCTCTAATGCGCTAGTACACCGTCAGTGCGCGAATACACAAAACCTCGGGACATTGCACTAACTTTACAAATTCTCTAACCCTAAAATAATGCCCTAAAGCTCGAATACACCTTTGAAACGCTAAATGGTGCTTGCACCAACACTCAAAAGCCCGGCTAAACATCAAAGCCCAAAAACCCTAATTTGATACTTAGATACCATATATAGCTTTGATATTTAAAAAATAAAGTTAGATTTAATATGGTTAGCATCTTCCAATTTTAATTGATCACCCTGGTAATGCCTTCGCCGATATTATTTTCATTGAAATTTATCAAGAATCCCAGTCTTAATCCGCTTAGTTTTAGGTATGTTAATACCTGGGCTTTGTGTACCGGTAGTGTTTTTTCAATTGCTTTTAATTCTAGAATGATACAATCGTCTACTAATATATCGAGGATGTAATATTCATCATACTCGACCCCATCATATTTGATCGGTAGCTGTAGCTGGGATTTTATGGTTAATCCGCGCTTTTTAAGTTCGAGTATCAGGAATCGCTCATAAGCCCGTTCTAGTAGTCCCGGGCCAAGTTTCTTATGTACGGTATATGCCGAATCTACGATAGCTGTCGCAGTCGCTTCGATATGTGCAGGTAATTTCTCATATTTTTTAACATTCATTTTATCACCATATATTAAACTTATTTGCAATAAAAGGAAAATAACTAATGAGATATCTAACTTAGTATAGTGGAGTGAAAATAATATTTAGGGACATTCGTCTTTGACCGAGCGTTAGAGTGTTTGTGCAATCGCCATTTAGCGTTTCAAATGTGTATTCGAGCCTTTGAGACTTATTTTAGGGTTAGAGCTTTAGAGCGTTAGAGCATTAACCAGAGGTTTTGTGTAGTTGTGCGTTGACAGTGAACTAGAGCTTTAGAGCGTTAGTGAGTAAAAATATAAAAAAAGATTTCGGGTTTTAATTCCTTTAGTGATGTTCGTGTTACCAACCACTCCAATATGCTCGTGATTTAGTGATTTTAGAGAATTAGCTGGCTTATGGAGGTCTATTAAAGACGATGACGGTTGTATGTGATATCAAGCTCTTACCAACCCCTTTAGCATATAAAAAGCCACCGTGTCCTCCGTGTCCACCGTGGTTGGTACTTATTGGTCGCCGCTCATCGGGTCAAAGTCGAATTGTGAACTTACCGCCGCCATACTCCCCTTGGTACAGCTGCTCGTGCTGCTTCCCATTCCGCACTTATGATTCTGCGGCCCGGAGCCTACCTGGCATGGCCCTGTGATACTGCTTCCGGAATGACATTTACCGTAAGTGACCTCGTTCAATTTGATCAAGGCCGGTCTTTCATAAAACAATTTTTTCATATTGCCCCGACTTTTTAAAAGGTAAAAGATTATTATATACTTATTGCCGGGACGGACAGGCATATGTTCAGCTAATGATCCTAAAATTTAGCGATAACCTAAAAATATATACACCTAAAGCCTTAAATTGATGGACAAACACTGTCTTGTCAGGGGTGCACCATGAGTAAGCTCGTTTATGAAAGGCCGATATTGATCAAGCTGCAAGAGGTCACAGTAGGAGGCGGCCATTCTCCGGCGCCGACAGTACCTGGCGGGCCCGCGGATTCTTGTTCTAGCGGCTCTTCTCCGGGTAGCTCCATGGCGGCGGCCCGATCAGGATGTAGTAGCGGCTTGACAGCCGGTTCATCTTGCTCTACGGGATATGGAGTATAGATCATTCAAGCCCCTTATTTGCTATTACCGGCATCTCATTAACATGCTTTACCGTTAATCTCCCGTTTCCGATAAATGCCTTAAGGTTCTCGAGTTTATACATTTTGAAGTAGTATGTGAAACCCAATAGAATGCTTAGCCCGATGATCTCAGGCACATATGCCGACGGTTCGTGTAAGAGCACATCCCATATGTACCCGGCATAGTCCTCCAGGTTCAGCTTGGGGAATTCCAGGCCTAGTAGCGGCCAAAATAGAGTCCCGGGGGTCAGCCACATCTGGTCCAGGGCCAGGTGAATCATCGACCCGAGCGCCAGGAACAATATGCCGGAAAAACCGTATTTTTTATCGGCATACCACCCGATCATGGTTAACAGTGCGATGAACAGGAGCGTATGTGCGAAGATGCGGCCATTCTGGAACACGGAATAAAGTAAATAATCGCCGATGGGCTTATCGATCAGGTCCGGCAGGATCGCTCCCACGAGGACAAAGCGGTAATCTACGTTCTCCTTTAAAAAGTAGAATACCACAAAGACGAATAACAAAGTAATGCCCAGGTGGCCGAAGAATATCATGGTTCCCGGATGTGCGATAAAAGTATAATTAGTTTTTCGGCGGCTACTTTCTTAAAATATTAGTCATTGGTCCGATCCGTCATCCATCGGGTCGAATTCGAACTGTGAATGTACGCTTGCCCCAGTTCCGGTTACGCAATTAGCAGCAGCCATTCCCGCGTTACATCGGCGGCCGCCCGGCGACGAGCCTGAAGCACACGGGCCTGCTATATGGCTCCCCATGTGGCATCTGCCATAGGTAACTTCGTTTAAATGTATTAGCTCTGGTTTTTCATAAGATAATTTTTTCATATTGCCCCTTAGTATTTATTAAAGGCGATAAATTCTTAAATACTTGTTGCCTTAGCTGAATAATAACAGTATTAATTTTTATAAAGCCAAATAATCCTACATTTTTGTTAGTTCAATATCCACATTAAAAAACTATTTTTTGTATTCCTGCTTTACTGTATATATCCCAGTGTAACGCAAGCGAGCAATCCGACCGAGAAAAGGATTGTACATATAACGGTGACTAGCCATAGGGTCGCTACATACCCATATTTGGTCTCTAATATCGCATATTCCTGGTTATTCAAGGTCGAATACCTCCGTAAGTCTTTATGTATTATTTACAATAATTTATATTATAATTAATAATATAATGGTACCTATTGATAATGGTTTCGAGCGCACGCTGTAAACAGGGCTTATTGTCATGTGTAGCCAAAATGTTAATAAATGGGTACCAAATGGTCTGGTCACCAATCGATTACACAATAACTATATGTATAATATAAAATATAATTAATTTAATATGATGCCGAAGATAAGCAAATATGTTAGCGAGCCCCTATATCGTAATTCCATCGCTATAATGTTGAATGCGGCATCGGGCGCCCTTTTTGGCCTATTATTCTGGATCGTCGCCGCACGCACGATGTCCACGAACGATATCGGGCTGGCAACGGCAGTCATATCCGCAGGGCTTTTGATCATCACATTATCAAAGCTCGGAATGGATAATGGCCTGATCAGGTTTTTACCTGGCTCGAGTAATAAGGATAACCTTTACAGCACCACCATGATCGTTACTTTAGTTGTATCGGTCTTTTTCGCGCTGATATTCCTCATCGGCTTAAACATATTCTCACCTTCGCTGATCTTTCTAAGGGATGGCTGGTTCCCGGTAGCATTGATCGTATACATCGCCTTAGCCTCGATAAACGGCATACAAAATGTCGCATTTATCGCCGTGAGAAGAGGGGACTTATCATTTATTCAAAATCTTATCCAGGGCATCAGGATCCCGTTATTATCGCTCATTTTCATATTGGGCGTCTTTGGTGTGCTATTTGCCTATAGTACGGCATTTTTTCTGACGATCGTATTCGGCGTTTTCGTCATGTATCGTTTAGGCGTCAAATTCAAATTGATCGTTAGTAAAGCGTCGTTAAAAGAAACTCTGGGATTTTCGCTGGGCAATTATACTGCCAATATATTCTCCATCGCCCCGGCCACGATATTGCCGATCCTGATAGTAAATACCGTAGGAGCCGAGAACGGGGCATATTTCTTTGTCGCATATTCCATCGCCAGCTTTTTATTTACCATACCGACAGCGATCTCTACGTCCCTGTTCGTGGAGGGGTCGCACGACCTGCCTCTAAGAGAGAACGTGATCAAATCGTTCAAATTTGTAGCGTTGCTCTTAGTGCCGTCGATCATCGTGATATTTTTCTTCGGGGATAAGCTGCTGTTATTATTCAGTACTGAGTTTTCCGCCAAGTCATTCGAGCTGCTAAAGTTACTGGCATTATCCAGCATATTCTCTGCAGTGACCTCGATCTACATAGCGATCAAAAGGATTCAAAAAGATGTGAAAATTATTAACTATATCAACTTCATCAATTCTGCCTCGCTGATAGGATTAGGATATGTATTCTTATCGGTATATGGGTTGCTGGGCATCGGATATGTCTGGCTAATATTGAATGCTATCATTTGTGCCGGCGTCATATGGATGTCTGTCAGACATGATAATTTCGTAAAAATAAATGGCGCGTCAGCGTAGTGGCTTGTGCCCGGCTTTAGCATGTTTTTATTATTATTTGTAAAGGAGCTGATGGAGCCCCAGAGACCAGTAGTTCTATGTTTGTGTGGTGATCGTTTATTTTTGCCTGCGCTTTTCGCTGGATTGTTCGGTTTCACAACACGAAGACATGAAATTTCTTTTTTTAGATTTACTAACACTAAACCATGAAAAACACCATGGCACAGTTAAATCATGAAACCATGAAGGCCTCTATTAATCGAAATAAGCCACCAAGGTCACGGCTATTAAGACACTAACGAACGACGTAAATCACGAAGTACCACAAAACCAAGACAATTAGAGTACGGCTATAATAACGAGCGTAGTCATGCTATAATTAGATCGATATGTGCTTACAATCAATGAGTCAAGAAATGGAAGCTGGCATAGCTTATACTTTTTTGTCTCGTTTTTGTGGCACTTCGTGGCTTAAGTCGTTCGTTAGTGTCTTATTAGCCGTGTCCTGGTGGCTTAATTCATTTAATGGGGGCCTTCGTGATTTCATGTTTTAACTGTGTATCATAGTGGCCTTACTGTTTTAGTGTTCGTAAATCTAAAAAGATTTCATGTCTTCGTGTTAGCTGAAACCGAGGAGTGTACGTGAGTCGCAAACAAGGATAAGAGGTAAAGAACATCCAAACACGGAACTACTGCCCCTATGATGAAAAAACCGATTCCGCCCACTCATCAGGAAACATTGGTATAACAAGCCTTACCGACCATTTATATTTCA
The DNA here is from genome assembly GCA_963780625.1 of uncultured Methanocellaceae archaeon. Taxonomy (GTDB): domain Archaea; phylum Halobacteriota; class Methanocellia; order Methanocellales; family Methanocellaceae; genus Methanocella. The sequence continues at coordinate 165,028 of CAWACH010000003.1, forward strand.
GCTAAACGAATAAAGTGCATAACATATAATTAGTACTATAGTAATTAATATATACTAAATAATCCATATATCATCTTGGGATTGTTTAGCAAGCAATTAGCGAATAACTGAAAGGTCGAGATATGAAAGGCAGAAAAGTTGTTGTCACAGGCGGTCTGGGCTTCATCGGCTCAAACATAGTCGAGCACTTACTAAAAGACAACGAAGTCCTGATCATCGACGATAAGTCAACGGGCAAGCTCGAGAACATAAAAAATAAAAAAAATAAAAACCTGAAGATCAAGATAGGAAGCGTAGCGGGATTAGACCTTAAAGCAGCTTTTGAGGGTTACGACTACGTCCTCCACCAGGCTGCCCTCCCGAGCGTCCCGAGAAGCATCGTCGACCCGGTAAGCTCAAATGAAGCGAACATTACCGGAACCTTAAGAGTCCTGAAGGCGGCAAAAGATGCGGGCATAAAAAAAGTAGTTTTCGCATCCTCATCCTCAGTATACGGCGACACGCCGACACTACCGAAAAGAGAGGATATGCCCGTCAACCCGTTATCTCCCTATGCCATCACAAAGGCCACGGGGGAAATGTACTGCAAGATCTTTAACGAGCTATACGGGTTACCGACAATAGCGCTAAGGTATTTTAACGTATTCGGGCCTGGACAGGACCCCAATTCGCAATATGCTGCAGTGATCCCAAGATTCATCACCTCCATCATCAACAACGAAAGCCCCATAGTCTACGGAGACGGCGAACAAAGCCGGGACTTCACCTATGTCAAACATGTTGTAGACGCCAATGTGTTAGCATGCGAGTCGGATCGATCGGGGGTATACAACATCGCATGCGGAAAGAGGATCACGATCAACCAGTTAATCGAAATGATCAATGACGTACTGGGAAAAAATGTGCGGCCAAGGTACGTCGAGCCCAGGGGCGGCGACATAAAACATTCGTTAGCGGATATATCGAAGGCAGGATACTTTTGGGTTTGATCCGGACAGCGATTTAAAAGAAGAATTAAGAGCAACAATAAGGCGGTTTCAAGATGCCAACAATGGGCGTATTAAACACTAAGATTGAGAACAAGTCGGCCGTGATTTGCATTATAGGTTTGGGCTACGTCGGATTGCCGACTGCTGTGAGCTTTGCAGAGAATGGTTTCACGGTCATAGGCGCCGATATGAAAAGTCATATCGTCGAGCTGATCAACAGAGGCGGCTGCCACCTGAAAGACCTGGACCTTGATGAACGCATAAAGAAAGTCGTCACAGAAAAAAAGCTTAGCGCAACGACCAACACAGCGGAAGCTACGAGAAAAAGCGACGTCATCATCATTATTGTGCCGACACCTGTAACGCCGGATAAAAGGCCGGACCTAAAGCCCGTCATCTGTGCAGGTAAAGATATTGCGGAAGGACTGGGTAAAAATAAGCTGGTCGTACTGGAATCGACAGTATACCCGGGAGTCACAGAGGACGTTTTAAAGCCGGTACTGGAAAAATCCGGCTTGATAGCGGGAGTCGATTTCGGGCTAGCCCATTGCCCCGAACGCTACAATCCGGGAGATGGCAAACACACCATCGTGGACATCATAAGAGTCGTAGGCGGCATCACTCCGGAATGTACTGAATCGACCACGGCGCTGTATAAAAATATCGCCAAAGACGTGTTCACCGTTAAGGACATTAAGACGGCGGAAGCGGCAAAAGTGATCGAGAATATCCAGAGAGACCTGAACATTGCCCTGATGAATGAACTGGCACTGATCTTTGAAAAGATGGACATAGATGTCATAGACGTCATCAAAGCGGCCTCGACCAAGTGGAATTTTAACGTTTATTATCCTGGCGCCGGCGTAGGCGGGCATTGCCTGCCTGTCGACCCGTACTATTTAACAAAGAAGGCCGAAGAGCTGGGATACCATTCGACGGTGATCACGGCCGGCAGGGCCATAAACGATTACATGCCGATGCACATATTCGAGCTCCTTGTGGAAGCCTTGAATGAGCGCGAGCGGGCCGTCAAGAATTCAAAGATCGTTATCCTTGGATTCTCCTATAAAGAAAATGTCGGGGACCCGAGAGAAAGCCCAGTCGAGCTACTGATCGAGCAGTTAAAAAAGAATGGCGCTGACATTCACATAATGGACCCATACATCGATAACAAATATCTGAGCAAATATGGCATAGCGGAAAAAGACCTGTACACGGTCCTCAAGGGCGCTAATGCTCTCGTATTAATGACCGCCCATAATGAGTTCAAGCACCTGGACATGAAAAAGGTAAAACAATTGATGGATACTCCGATCATCATCGACGGCAGAAGGATATATGACCACGTTGAGGTCAGAAAGTCCGGCTTTATTTATAAAGGGATCGGGGCGGAGAACAGGGTCAAATCCCCTGTTTAAATTTTTTTAAATTAGTTTAAAACGCCCATTATTTTATTATTTTTACCGTCATTTCAGGAGCTATTTTATTATATGGATACACGGTCCCCTTCAGTATAAACGCTTTCAGCCGGTCTACTTCGTAAAGCCGATAGTACCAGGCGAACAGCGCCAGGATGAAGAGCCCGATCAGCTCCGTCTCATAAATATACATAGTAACGGCGTTGACCTGCAGGATCGTATTACTATATGCCATTACTCTCGATGTAACGCTCTCGTTGGCCAGCGCGTGGCTGACCGTGAACTGCGGGTCTGCGCCCAGTAAAGGCCAGAAAAATATCCTGGGGTCCTGCCACATATTGTCCTCGAGAAGATGGAAGAAAGCGGCGATGCCCAGGAATTTTACCCCTGACAGGGCTTTATTCTTGTACAAAAAGAGCGAGATGCCGACCAATATCAGGACCAGCAACAGCGTGTGCCCGAGGTCCCGTCCGCTGCCGGCCATAGAGCTAAAGACTGACAGCGATAGCGGCTTATCGATGATATCCGGCAACATCGACCCCAGGAGAACGAACCGGTAGTCTACTTTTCGGTTAATGATAAATAGGATAATGATAAAAACGCCCAAAGTGATGCCGATGTGGCCGAAGAATAACATATCTCTTTAGAGTATGGCTGTTATCAAATATTACCTTTTATCCTGCCGGTTTGCATCGGTCCGGTAAATATTATGTTATTTACGATTATTTATAAATTCAGTTAAATTTAAATATATAAATTAAAATATAGCTCTTGGAGGTATAGCCTTCCCTAAATTAATGAATATTAATTATCCCCTTAGCGAATATACCCTAAAAACGTTAGTATTGACCTATTACGAAATAAATATGGCGTCAGTTATCAACTGACGGGCGGAGGGTGTCATGTCCTATAATATGCAGCAACTACCGGGAATGCATCGTGGGTTAAGATGGTGCATTTATCTAATGTTATTCTTACTTCTCGCATACTGTGCCATAGGTACGGTAAGCGCTACACTGGCCGCTAACCCCATATTATCATACGACTGGAGCAGCGACAACGGCAATACCGTCGTAGACGGCTCGGGAAATGGCAACACCGGAACAAATTATAATACTATTTTATCCTCGACGAGTAACGGATATAAATATCGTACGTTCGATACTTCGGGAACGTATATCCTGGTCCATCCCTCGAGTTCGTTAGATCCGACAACGATCACCGTGGAGGCCATATTCAGCAGCAGGAGTACCGGAGAGCACCAGACCATTTGCCTGCAGCGGGATTACCCGAATAACGGCTTCTGGTATGGCATAGATCTTTCAGGGGAGTTCTATTTTTACGTGTTAAATAACGGAGTGGACAGGTCGTACTTAACGAATATCAACGTTACCGATGGCAATGTACACTATATAACCGCCACCTACGACGGCCAGGTCATGAACTTCTACGACTTCGGCGTGCTAAAAGACAGAAAAGACTGGGGCAGCGCCATGTCCATAGGTAAAACTCCCAGCTACCTGTATGTCGGCACGCCGCCCGGGGACCACCCGTTTGGCGGTAACTTGTACTTGTTAAGGATAACGAACAGGGCCTTGAGCTCGGCCGAAGTCCTCATGAACGTTAATAATGACAGGGCCCGGGCGACTTCGACGAACAGCGGCTATACCATCAGCCTGAACATAGGATGGAACCTGATCTCGCTGCCCGTGCTCAATAGCTCCATCTGGTCCAGCCAGCTTGGAAATTATGGCATTCGCAGAGTATCGTTGTACAATAATAACAAAGGCGGCTTCGATACCTATGTCATAGGCTTCAGCTCTGCCGATAAGGACATTCAGCTAAAGAACGGCCTTTCATATTTCCTCGACGCTGAGGACAAGACGTCTATAGTAATTAACGGAGTCTCGGACGGCCCTCGTGACGTCACTGTTTACCCTGGCTGGAATGCCGTAGGCTGGAGCGGCCTGAGCACGATAAAAGCCAGCGACCTGGGCGGTCGCCTGAGCAGTATCCAGAGGATCTGCAGGTATAATAACGCCAACGGGGCCTACGACACCTATGTCGTCGGGTTCAGCAGCACGGATAAGGACTTCGACATAAAGCCGGGCGAAGGTTATTTGGTCGATCTGAATGCCAGCTCCGCCGGTACTTTGAGAATAGGAGGATAGTAGATGAAGTATAGGACGTTTGAGATATTTTGTATATTAACGCTAGCCCTAATGGTCTTAACCGGCCTGGTTATTCCCATGGCAGTTGCGAGTACTGATGCTCCGGCCACTGTGTCGGGGACCGTAACGGTAAATAATGTCCCGACAGATGGCGTCTCTGTTTCGGGCGGAGGCGGCAGCGACACTACTCACGGCGGAGGTAAATATGCCTTTGATGTCACTCCGGACGCATCCATTTCGATCACTGCGACATACAATGGACATTCGGCTTCTACAGGCTCTTTCGTCGTGAAAAGTGGTGCCATGACCACAAAAAGCTTGAATATCAAGATCGATACGTCGACGCCTACGCCAACGCCAACGGCTACCCCCGGCCCATCGTCCATACCGACACAAAGGCCGATGCCAACCGCCACGCCAATACCGACTGCTACGCCAAAGCCAACGGCAACTCCGAAGCCCGGCCCTACGTCTGCGCCTTATAATCCGCCATCAGGCCCGGTAGTTACGGCAAAGCCTCCGCCTGACCCCACGCCTTATCCTACTCAGCCGGCTGCGCTTGCGCCTACCCTGATGCCGACGATAAATACAACGGTTACGCAAAAAGTAAATGCTACACCTGAGGTGTCGACAGGCCCTGTCAGTGCAGATGATCAGTCCCAGGACCTGAGCAAGGTCAACGATACATCGCCGGGAAAATCGATGATAATAACCCCGACTCCCCTGCCAGTATCACGATCTCCGGGATTCGACGCCCTGCTATTGTTGATGGCGATCTTTGGCGTCGCATATATTGTTGCAGTAAGGAGTGATGTGCTGAGAAAAGATAAAAAGAAGTAAAGAAAGTTCATTTCACTTTTTTAGACCTGCCATGAGCTAACGCTATCCGGAGGAAAAGCCTGTTCACGGCCCCCTGTAAAGCTATCTCGTGCAGGTGCGATTAATTTTTTAGTAATAATATGTAATGTTTTCGCCGACATTATTAGGGCATGCTTCCATAGATTTTACCTGGTGAAAGCGGGTAAGAATTTATCATTTGATACAATAAAAATTTGCATATACAAATGAAGAAAACGGCAGGCTTCCGCATCATGTTAGATTACGGTTGTCAGGATATCCATGTCTTAAAAAAGCATAGATACTCAAAATTAACGCTGTCAGAATGGGGGGTATAAACTTAATGTCCCACTGATTAAGTAAAAATTCATAAACAATATTAATTAATTCCATTACTAAAATATAAATATAATTATAAAAAATATAGCTTTTGGGTGTTTAGCCTTCATAAAATTAATGGCTATAAATTATCCACTTAACGCAGTTACTCTAAAAACCTTAGAGCAGACCGATAATGCCGTTAAGAAAGGATTCGTCATTAACTGAACAGAAGGTGGGATAGAGGTCAGTATCATGTGTCGTAATAAGCTGCAGCTATGGGAAAGTAATCGGGGTGTTAAATGGTTTTTGTGCATTATCTTATTACTGCTTTTCACATACATCGCCATCGGCCCGGCAGGCGCGACACTGACTACGGCCCCTGCATTATCGTATAACTGGAGCAACGACAGCGGCAGCATTGTCGTAGACGGCTCGGGAAACGGTAATAATGGGACCAATTATAACACTACTATTTTCACGATGAGTAATGGATATAAATATCGTATTTTCGATACCGGTGGAAAATACATTATCACTCCCACATCGTCTTCTCTAAACCTGACGATGATCACCATAGAAAGTATTTTTAACAGCAGTAATACGGGAAGAAACCAGACTATTTGCGCAAAGCGGGATAGTCTGAGTAACGGCTACTGGTATGGTATTGATGTAAGCGGCCATTTCTATCTTTACGTATTAAACAATGGAGTGAACAGGTCGTACTTAACGAATATTACCGTTACCGATGGCAGTGTACATTACATCACCGCCACCTACGACGGCCGGTATATGTATTTTTATGATTTCGGCGTCCTAAAAGATTCTAAGGATTGGGGTAGCGTCATTCTCATAGGCGTCTCGCCCGGTAATTTTTATGCTGGCACGCCGTCGGGGGACCAGCCGTTTAACGGTAGCTTATACCTGTTAAGAGTTACAGGTAGCGCATTGACCCCGGATCAAGTCATGGCCAATGTTAATAATGATCTGGCCCGGGTACCGTCCCTTAATTTAACACCAACGCCCGGGCCCATATTACCAATAGCCGGATTCAACGTCACCCCGCAAAGCGGACAGCCGCCGCTCACGGTATATGTAACGGATAACAGTACCGGTGCAACATCCTGGCAATACAACTTCGGCGACAACACGCCAAACGCAACAACAAAAAACCCCGCTCACACATTCCCGAACGCCAAATTATATACGATCATACAAACGGTGGGTAACGCCAATGGCACCTCCACGACGACGAAACAGGTCGCAGTAGGCGTATCATTTACCCCCGCACCTACGCCGTCGCCATCCCCGACACCAACACCATCACCTACGCCTACTCCATCGCCGACTCCCACTCCCTCTCCCACTCCGACTCCATCACCTACTACAGGGCCCTTATTACCAATAGCCGGATTCAACGTCATCCCGACAAGCGGACAGCCACCGCTCACAGTGACCGTAACAGACAATAGTACCGGTGCGACTTCATGGCAGTACAACTTCGGCGACAACACGCCAAACTCAACCGCGAAAAACCCCGCTCACACTTACCCTAATTCCAATATCTATACAGTTATACAAACGGTGACCAATGCAAACGGATCATCATCCGCAACAAAACAAGTAGCAGTAGGCGTATCATTCACCCCTACACCGACACCGACACCATCACCGACACCGACACCATCACCGACACCGACACCATCACCGACACCGACACCATCACCGACACCGACACCATCACCGACACCGACACCACCTCCAACGCCGACCCCTACGCCAACTCCTACCCCGACACCCACGCCAGGGCCGGTATTACCTATAGCCGGATTCAACATCACCCCGCAAAGCGGACAACCACCATTAACAGTATATGTGACGGATAGCAGCACAAATGCGACTTCATGGCAATACAACTTCGGCGACAACACGCCAAATGCCACAACGAAAAACCCCGCTCACACATACCCTAATCCAAATAACTATACCATTATACAAACTGTCATCAATGCAAATGGAACTTCAACGACGACGAAACAAGTCACAGTAGGCTTAACACTCACCTCCACACCAACGCCTACTCCTACCCCGATACCAATTTTACCTATGGCAGGGTTCAACGTCACTCCGGCAAGCGGACAGCCGCCTTTAACAGTGTATGTGACCGATACTAGCACAAATGCAACATCATGGCAATACAACTTCGGAGATAATTCAACCAACGCTACAACGAAAAATGCCACACATACGTACAATAACTCAAGCATTTACACCATTATCCAGACGGTTAGCAACGCTAACGGATCGGCGTCGACAACAAAACAAGTTACGGTAAATGTGACACCCATTTTACCAACAGCAGGATTCAACGTCACGCCAACGAGCGGACAGGCACCGCTCACAGTAACAATAGCGGACAATAGCGCGAATGCAACGTCATGGCAATACAACTTCGGCGACAACTCATCAAACGTTACGACAAGAAATACAACACACACGTACATTGGCCCCGGTATCTACTCAATAATACTAACTGTCGGCAACTCTAATGGGTCTGCATCGATCACGAGACAGGTCACCGTAAATGCAACGCCTATTTTGCCTGCTGCCGGATTCAACGTTACCCCGCCATGCGGACAAGTACCGCTCACCGTAACCATAGCCGATAATAGTACGAATGCAACCTCATGGCAATACAACTTCGGCGACAACTCATCAAATGTCACGACGAGAAACGCAACTCACACATACACAAACCCTAACATTTACACGATCATACAAACGGTAGTTAACGCTAATGGGTCGGCATCAACTACAAAACAAGTTACCGTAAATGCAACGCCAATTATACCTACTGCTGGATTCAATGTCATGCCAACGAGCGGACAAGTACCGCTCACCGTAACAATAACGGATAACAGTGCAAATACGACGTCATGGCAATACAACTTCGGCGACAACTCAACCAATGCCACAACAAAAAATGCAACTCACACGTACAATAACGCCGGTATCTATACCATCGTACAAACAGTAAGTAACGTCAATGGGTCTTCAACGACGACAAAACAAGTCACAGTAAATGCAACGCCCATTTTACCAAAGGCCGGTTTCAAGGTCACTCCGACAAGCGGACAAGTACCGCTCAAGGTAAACGTAACGGATAACAGCACAAATGCAACATCCTGGCAATACAGCTTTGGCGACAACTCTACCAATGCTACGACGAAGAATGCTACACATACATACGCAAGCTCAGGTGTCTATACGATCATCCAGACGGTTAGCAATGCCAATGGATCTGCATCCACAATAAAACATGTCACTGTAAAAGCAGCGCCTATTTTACCTAATGCAGGGTTCATCGTCACTCCAACAAGCGGGCAGGCACCGCTCACGGTATATGTAACGGATAACAGCTCAAATGCAACATCATGGAAATACAACTTCGGCGACAACTCTACCAATGCAACGACAAAAAATGCTACCCACACATATACAAACGCCGGCATCTATACCATCGTACAAACAGTAAGCAATTCCAATGGGTCTGCATCCATTACAAAACAAGTCACAGTAAACACGACACCAACGCCTGTGCCTATTTTACCAATGGCCGGATTCGACGTTACACCAATTAGCGGACTATTACCTTTAACAGTAACAATAACCGATAACAGCTCAAATACAACATCATGGCAATACAACTTCGGCGACAACTCAACCAATGCCACAACACAGAATGCTACCCACATATACACAAACGCCAGCATCTACACTATTATCCAGACAGTTAGCAACGGTAATGGATCAGCGTCGACCACAAAACAAGTCATGGTAAATGCAACACCAACACCTGTGCCTATCTTGCCAAATGGAGGATTCGACGTCTCCCCGACAAGCGGACAAACTCCATTGACCGTAACAATAACCGATAACAGCACAAACGCAACATCATGGCAATACAACTTCGGCGACAACTCTACCAATGCCACAACACAGAATGCTACACATACGTATACGAAAGCTAGTATTTACACCATCATACAAACAGTTAGCAATGCAAATGGGTCCGCATCCACCGCAAATCAAGTCATGGTAAACGCGACACCCACGCCAACGCCTATTTTACCTAATGCCGGATTCAACGTCACCCCGACAAGTGGAGAACCGCCTTTAACGGTATATGTGACGGATAACAGCTCAAACGCAACATCATGGAAATACAACTTCGGCGACAACACGCCAAATGCCACAACGAAAAACCCCGCTCACACATATCCTAATCCCGGGGCATATAAGATCATCCAAACTGTAATTAATGCCAACGGGACGGACACTACTACCGGACATGTCGACGTTGTATTGGCGACGCCTACTCCGACGCCGACGATCACCCCTACACCTACGCCATCACCGACACCGACACCATCACCAACGCCAACACCATCACCAACGCCAACACCATCACCGACACCTATACCAATTCTACCAAGGGCCGGGTTTGGCGCCTCTCCTCGTAGTGGATATGCGCCGCTCACCGTGACCTTGACGGATCATAGCATAGGAGCTACGTCATGGCAATACAACTTCGGCGATAACACGCCGAATGTAACGACAAGAAGCCCCCAGCATAAATTCGTTAACAGCGGAGTATTTACGATCACTCAGACGGTCTACAATCCCAATGGCTCTGCCACTACGACAAAGCAGATCAATGTGAGAAAAGTGCCGACTCCGACACCAACGCCGATACCAACCCCGACGCCGACACCAACGCCGACACCGACTGTGACTCCGACACCAAAGCCGACGATCACCCCTTCACCAACGCCGATGCCTTATCCGGACCTTCGATATCGCTGGGTCCTGGTAAGGGATGAGCTTGACAATTCGGGTAGCGTCCAAAATATAGAGAGCGTTATGGACAGGGCTAAAGCGTCCGGGTATAACGGCATCGTCTTTTCCAATATATGGTCGGTGAACAGCATTGAAGACCTTGCGAGCGCTTCGTCCGATTATACTACCAGGCTGACCACGATCAAGAACTATGCATCCAGCATCGGCCTGGAATTCTACCCGATGATCCAGACGATCATGCCCGCCCAGCAGATCCTGAACAATGATCCTAATATGGCAGAGGTCCTCCCGGTGAAGGACGCGCTGTACGTCGTTAATAACGGAGAGGCCGACATTGTCTCTGACCCGGCGGTAAGTTTCCCGGGCGGAAACTTTGAAAGTTATTCGAACAACTTCTTCAGCGGATGGGACCAGCAGATAGGGACCGGTACGACCATATCTGCCGATACCACGGTAAAGCACGGCGGATCCCAATCGATGAAGGTCGTTACCTCATCGAGCGGAATGGGGCGAATCTTCAAGACCATCAGCGTTACCCCATATCGCCAGTATCACGTGTCGGTCTGGATGAAAACGCAGGGAGTCACGAACACAGGGGCAATAGAGCCGGATGTGATAGGGACGGTTTCCGGTAGAACGCTGTTCTACGCCGGCCCCATCATGGACTCTACCCAGGACTGGACGGTTTATGATTTCACGTTCAACAGCCTCAACAACAGCCAGGTGACCATATCCTTCGGAAGCTGGGGAGCCGGCGGCACAATGTGGGTCGACGATGCCAGCATAGAGGAGCTCGGCATGACCAACATCGTAAGGCGGACTGAAACTCCGCTAGTGGTAAAGGGCCTGGACGGAACGGTCTACACCGAAGGCGTCGACTACCAGCCTGTGACGGACCCGCTCATTGGGGAATCAGGGTATCCCGGCTTTTACGAGCTATACCACCAATCGCCGAGCATCGTCCTTACCCCCAACTCAAGGATAGCCGAAGGACAGCAGCTGCGCGTATCATTCTACTACATAGGCGTGATGCCGGCCGATCCTGACTTCGGGTTCGCTGCGGTGAGCCTTACGGACCCGAACGCCATCAGCCTGATGAACGATGAGATGACCCGGCTCAATGATCTCCTAGATCCTCCGGGTATCTTTGAGAATTATGATGAGATCAGGGTGGGTAACTGGGAGCAGCGGGATACGCCTATGACCGAGGGCCAATTGCTGGCGAATAGTATCCAGCGTGACAAGCAACAGTTCAAATCGCTCAACTCAAGTGCCAGCTTCTTTGTCTGGAGCGACATGTTCGATCCCAGCCACAACGCCCACGATGATTACTACCTTACCAACGGCACCGTGGACGGCTCTGCGCAAGGCCTGACCAGCGATATGACCGTAGTTAACTGGAATTTCTGGGACCCGACCGATTCGCTCAGTTATTTCTCTAACCGCGGGATCCCGCAGATCCTTGCGGCATATTATGACGGGGCGGCCCCCCCTGCATCCCAGTGGTTGAACAGCGCTAAATCGGTGAACGCTAACATTGTGGGCGTAATGTACGCGACCTGGACTGATAATTATAACGACCTGGAATCGTTCGCGCAGGACGCCTGGGGCGGTTGATGATCTAAAATAATACTTGCTACTAAAATAAATTAACAGAAAATATCTGCATGAGCCATACATTTACTGAATAAGAATAAGTGATAGCCAGTTAATAAATCCAATTATTTAATTATAATATTAATAAAATATAAATAGGTTTATGCATATTAAGCATTTGGAGGTTTAGCATTCAGTAGATAAATCTCTGTAGACTAATCGATTAATAGATTTACTCTAAGAACATGAGTTGACCTGGAATTCAACTGATAGTGAGTAGATCAAGATCTCATTGGCTGAATGTTTGTATATACCATGCAACGATCTGGAGATCGTATCAGGCTTTATTGGATCATAGGCGTCATACTATTCTTGATCCTCGTGTGGACCGCCATCAATATCGCCGCAGCAACTCTTGCCCCGTGCACTGCCTTATCATATGACTGGAGCGCTGACTACGGCAACGTTATCGTAGACGGGTCCGGATACAATAATAATGGTACTAATTACGGTTCTGTTATCCATACGATGAGCAATGGATACAAATATCGCACGTTCGATACTAGCGGAAAGTACATTACCGCCCCTGGATCGGATCCTTTAAACGCGACCACGATCACCATCGAATGTATTTTTAATAGCAGTAATACGGGAGTACATCAGGCCATTTGTTTAAAGCAAGATTATCCTGATAATGGCTACTGGTATGGCATCGATATTACGGGCCGATTATATTTTTATGTCATGAATGCCGGCGTGGATAGGCCATATCTCTCGAACATTTACGTTACGGATGGTAACGTGCATGATATCACCGCCACCTACGACGGCCGATACATGAAGTTCTATGACTTTGGCGTGCTAAAAGACTCTAAGGACTGGGGCGACATTATGCTCATTGGCGCCTCGAATAGTAACTTCCACGTTAGTATGCCGGCCGGAATGGATCCGTTTAACGGTAATATATACCTGTTAAGAGTGACAGGCGAGGCATTGAGCTCCGGCGAAGTTGCCGAGAATGTTAATATGGACAGCAGCAGGCTCGCTCTCCCTGGCTCAACGTCAACTGCAATGCTGACTCTGATGTCAACGCCAACATCCGGGCCTCAGGTACCAACTGCAGGATTCAATATTACCCGCAAAGCGGGCAGCCACCGCTCACAGTAGTGGTATCAGACAACAGCATAGGAGCGACATGGTGGCAATATAATTTCGGGGACAACACACCAAACACGACCACACCAAACGCTGCACACACTTATCCAAACCCCAAATTATACACGGTCACACAAACGGTTGGTAGTGTCAACGGCACCTCGACGACAACAAAACAAGTAGCTGCAGGCGTAACACTTCCTACGCCCACCCCTACACCAACATCTTCACCCACCCCTACACCAACACCTTCACCCACCCCTACACCAACAATAACTCCAACGCCGACCGCTTCACCAACACCAACACCTACCCCTACAGCAATACCCACCCCCACATCTACGGTAACACCAACGCCAACACCTGGGCCTCAGGTACCAACTGCTGGCTTCAATATTACCCCACAAAGTGGACAACCGCCCTTAACAGTATATGTAACTGACAACAGCACATCCGCGACATCGTGGCAATACAGTTTCGGCGATAACACGCCAGACACAACCACGCGGAACCCTGCTCATACTTACCCAAATTCCAAAATTTACACGGTCATACAAACCGTTTATAATGCTAATGGATCTTCATCCACCACAAAACAGGTCGCAGTAGGCGTAACATTTACACCTACACCTACTCCAACACCTACCCCAACACCCACACCTACTCCAACGCCCACACCTACTCCAACACCTACTCCAACACCCACACCTACTCCAACACCTACTCCAACACCTACTCCAACACCTACACCAACACCCACACCAACACCCACGCCTACTCCAACACCTACACCAACACCCACACCAACACCCACACCAACACCAGCTCCAACACCTGGGCCTCAGGTACCCTACTGCAGGATTTAATATAACTCCACAAAGCGGACAGCCTCCCCTCACAGTAACAGTAATAGATAATAGTACAGGCGCGACGTCATGGCAATACAGCTTCGGGGACAACACACCAAACGCAACCACAAAAAATCCAGCTCACACTTATCCGAATCCCAAAATTTACACTGTCATACAAACGGTTATCAACGCCAACGGAACTTCTTCGATAACAAAACAAGTCGCAGTAGGCGTAACATTTACACCTACTCCAACACCAACACCAACACCAACACCAACACCAACACCAACACCAACACCAACACCAACACCAACACCAACACCAACACCAACACCAACACCAACACCAACACCAACACCAACACCAACACCAACACCAACACCAACACCAACACCAACACCAACACCAACACCAACACCAACACCAACACCAACACCAACACCAACACCAACACCAACACCAACACCAACACCAACACCAACACCAACACCAACACCAACACCAACACCAACACCAACACCAACACCAACACCAACACCAACACCAACACCAACACCAACACCAACACCGACTATTACCCCTACAGCGACGCCTGTACCTGGTCAAAAGCTCCAATACCGCTGGGTTCTGATACGAATCGAGCTAGACGACACCAATAGCGTCCAAACAATATATGGCCTGATGGTCCGGGCCAAAGCTACAGGATATAACGGCATCGTGTTCTCGAACGGCTGGTCGAACAACAGCATAGAAAACCTGGCGGGCGCATCTACCGGTTACACCGTTAAGCTGGTTACTCTGTATAACATGGCATCACAGCTCGGCCTGGAATTCTATCCCATGATCCGGACCATCATGCCCGGCCAACAAATACTGCAATATGACCCGAACATGGCAGAAGTCTTCCCGGTATATAACACGCTCTACGTTGTCCAGGACGGACAGGCGAACCTCGTTTCGGACCCTGCGGTGGGCTTTCCGGGAGGAGACTTTGAAAACTCGACAGGTAACGTGTTCGAAGGATGGGACGGGCAGGACAGTCCGGGATACATAACATTCGCCGACAATAGCGTAAAACATAGCGGAGATCAATCCTTAAGGATCCAGACCACGTCAGGAGAAATAGGGCGTGTCTATTTGACGCTTAACGTCAGCCCATTCCGTCAATATCATGTGTCAATGTGGATGAAAACACAAGGAGTCACGAACACAAACGGATCTGAACCTTACGTTGCGGGCACGGTAACCAATAGGCGGCTATACTTCCCGGAAAGTATCATGAACGCTACCCAGGACTGGACAAAGTACGACTTTACCTTCAACAGCTTCGACAACAGCCAGGTGAATATATCGCTTGGCAGCTGGGGGGCCGGCGGCACAATGTGGGTCGACGATGCCAGCATCGAGGAACTCGGCGCGACGAACATAGTCAGGCGAAACGACACCCCGCTGGTCGTGATGAGCACTAATGGCACGGTATACACCGAGGGCGTTGATTATCAGGTCCTTACCGACCCGCTCCTTTCCAGCTTCCAGATCTACCATCCGTCGCCGAGCATCGTGCTTACTGACAATTCGAGTATCACTGACGGGGAGCAGCTGCGCGTATCGTTCTACTATGCAGCCTTAATACCGAATTGCGATTTCAATAGCGGGTTTGCTGCTGTGACCCTCGACGACCCCGATGTGTTAAGCATGAGGGACGACGAGATGACCCGCCTTAATGATCTTCTCCATCCTCCGGGTATCTTTGAGAATTATGACGAGATCAGGGTGGGTAACTGGGAACAGCGGTCTACGCCCATGACCGAAGGCCAAATGCTGGCCAACAACATCCAGAGTGATAAACAGCAATTCAAATCGCTCAACTCAAGTGCCAGCTTCTTTGTCTGGAGCGATATGTTCGATCCATACCACAACGCCCACGATGATTACTACCTTACCAACGGCACCGTGGACGGCTCCTATAATGGCCTGACCAGTGACATGACCGTGGTCAACTGGGATTTCTTTAGCAACCGGACAGATTCGCTCAAATTCTTCTCGAACAATGGGAACCCGCAGATCCTGGCCGGATACTATGACGGGGATGCCCCTCCGGAATCCCAGTGGCTGAATGAAGCCAGAGCTGTGAACGCTAACGTAGTCGGCGTCATGTATACCACATGGACGGGCAATTATAATGGCCTCGAATCCTTCGCACAGGACGCATGGGGTAGAACTTAGGAAATTCGGCGTGTCTCAAGCACACCAGGCAAAAAAAGTCTATTGGAAAAGGTTTTGAACTCGGCTAAAATAAGTCAAAAGTTTTGAAAAGAAAAAAAATATTAAAAAAATAAGCACAATAACGATCATACTCTTTGATTCAGCTACTTATTGCTCACCTCCAGCACGCAATGATGACTTGCATGACCATATCGAGTTTTTAACGATGGACTCGGCCTTTGAATACAGCTCCTCCAGCATACCATAGTCCTCTGCCTCAGTGGTGATACGTATCTTGGGCTCCGTGCCGGAAGGCCTGACGAGTATCCATCCGTTCTTATATTCTACGCGATGTCCGTCCAGGTTATTGATAAAGAGGAAATCAGTCGACCTGATGCCGGCACCGATGCTGCCCATGATGGCCGTCTTATCAAGGTCCCGTGAAAAAACAACGCCTCCTCTCTTGATCGGATACCGGGGGAGCTCCGCTATGGCAGCCGAGAGCGGCCCGTTCTTACTCACGAGCTCGGCCAGCCTGGCGGCAGCGTAAATGCCGTCGGGGCAATATGAGACCCGGGGAAATATCCATGTGCCGCTGGTCTCTCCGCCAAAGTCGGCTTTGACGCGGCGAGCCTCCTCGGAGACAAAAGCGTCCCCGATGCGGGTACGGTATACTTTTCCTTTTGCCAGCCTGTCTACGGTCATTGATGCGTCGACGGGGCAGACCAGCGACCTGTTGACCTCGAACTTGCAGAAATATGCCAGAAGCTCGTCGCCGGTCACCAGCTTTCCTTCGTCGTCCACCGCCATCATCCGGTCGGCGTCGCCGTCATGTGCGATCCCGAGGTCGGCCTTAAAGGCTTTAACTGCTTCTTTCAGCTCCGTCAAATTCTCGTCTATAGGCTCGGGGTCCCTTGCAGGGAAGAAACCGTCCGGCTGCGCGTTAAGGGCGATCACTTTGCACCCCATTTCCCTGAGCACATAGGGAGTAATGGTGGAGGCGGCACCACAGCCGCAATCAAGGACTATCTTTAGGGAGCAACGCCCTACGTTCTTCAGTATAGCGTCCATGTGATCGCGAATAGCGTTAAAGCTCGCTACTTCGCGTCCCATGGAGCTCCAGGTGACGCCCTTGATATCGCTTAATATCAGCTTTTCCAGGTCTTCCTGTTGTTTTATTGAAAAAGCCATTCCGTCCGGGTTCCAAAATTTGAACCCGTTGTACTCGGATGGGTTATGGGAAGCGGTCACCATTACGCCGCAGTCGTATGAAGCGGCTGCATAGGCGAGAGTGGGAGTGGTCACCATCCCGATGCGAGTAGCGTTAGCGCCTGACGCCAGCAAGCCCGAGACAAAGGCGTTTTCCAGCATGGCGCTTGAAGTCCGCGGGTCATGCCCGATGACAACGTGCTTATGTAAAAGTCCCAGGGCTTTACCGGCCTTTAGCGCCAATTCCGGTGACATGCCGTCGTTCACTATGCCCCGGATACCAGAAGAGCCGAATAATGCCATGATACTCACTCCACAGTAACGGATTTTGCGAGATTACGAGGCTTGTCGACCGGGCAGCCACGGTACACGGCAATATAATAGGCAAATAGCTGGAGCACGATGGCCGATAGGATCGGCGCGATATATTCGCTAGCTTCAGGTATGCGCACTACCAGGTCGGACAGCTGTGAAATGGAGTCGTCATTTTCGCTGGCGATCACTATTACGGATGCGTCCCGGGCTTTTATCTCCTTGATGTTGCTGACCATTTTGCTGTAGGTGGGGCATTTTGTGGCAATGGCCACTACTGGCACGTTGGTCGTTATCAAGGCCAGGGGGCCGTGCTTTAGCTCGCCGGCTGCGTAGCCTTCCGATAAGATGTACGATATTTCCTTGAGCTTGAGCGCTCCTTCAAGGGCGATGGGATAATTGAGATGCCTGCCCACGAAAAAGAAAGCGTTAGCGTCCATGAACATCCTGGCAAGGTCCATGATATAGTGCTCGTTCTCCAGGACATGCTGTACTTTCTGAGGTAGCATCTTGAGATCGGATATCAGCTTTTTAGCCTGTTCCGTGTCGACGACGCCCCGGACGCCGCCCAGGTGGATGGCGAGCAGATACATGATGACCAGCTGAGAGGTGAATGTCTTTGTGGCGGCTACGCCTATCTCGGGGCCGCTTCTCATATAGAGTGAGCAATTTGCCTCTCGTGAGATCGTGCTGCCCACGACGTTGGTGATGGCGATCACCCTGGCGCCCTTTTTCATGGAATCCTTGACCGCTGCGATGGTATCGGCGGTCTCGCCCGATTGTGAAATGGCAATGATGAGCGTGTCGGGGCCTATGCGGTTGGACGAATACCTGAATTCCGACCCGATCTCGACGCTGACGGGTATATCGGTCATGGCCTCGATAACATATTTGCCGATGATGCCCGCATGATATGAGGTACCGCAGGCGATGATGATAATGCGGTTTATGTTATCCAGGTCTTCCCTGGTAAGCTGGATCTCGGGCAGGTTAGCCTTACCTGTAAGCTCGTCGAGCCTGCCTGCGATGGTATCCTTCAGCGACTTGGGCTGTTCTCTTATTTCTTTCAGCATGAAATTTTCATACCCGGATTTTTCTGCAGCCTCGAGTTCCCACTCGATGGTCCTTATCTCGCGGGTTACCGGGATACCTTTAAAGTCGGTAGTAGTAATGCCTTCGTGGGACATGATCACGATATCGCCGTCTTCAATGAAGACGACCTTTTTTGTAAATTTCAGGAAAGCAGTCACATCGGAGGCCAGGAAGAACTGGTTGTCCCCCAGGCCGATCACCATGGGGCTGTCCTTTTTAGCGGCGAATATCTTACCCGGCGCGTACTGGCTGACAATGGCCATGGCAAAGGAGCCTTCGAGCTCTTTAACAGTTTCCTGCAGTGCCTGTATGACGTTGCCCGAATAGTTTTTCTCCATCAGATGGGCGATGACCTCGGTATCGGTCTCCGAGACGAATTGATGCCCCTGCGCCGTCAACTCTTCCTTAAGGGCCTGATAATTCTCGATGATGCCGTTGTGTACTACGGCAAAATGACCGGTACAATCCTTATGGGGATGTGCGTTACGCTCGGAGGGTTTACCATGGGTGGCCCACCTCGTGTGGCCTATCCCGGCCGTGGCGCTCAACGTGAGAGGTATCTTTTCCTTTAGATTAATTATCCGGCCATAGGACTTGATGACGTTTAAAGAATCATTAGATACTAGCGCTATTCCCGCGGAATCATATCCCCTGTATTCGAGGCTTTCGAGGGAATCCAGTAATACGCTCGCTGTGTTACCATTTCCTATGTATCCGACTATTCCGCACATAATTAGCTCCTTGTTATTTACACGACAACAGTATGATCACGAATATTCGACCTCACTACGATCCCCGAGCCCACTTTACACCGAATACCTATGATATTCCCCGGCATCGACAGCACCCGGCCGGCAATGTCGGTATTATCACCGATGATAGCGCCTATGCTCGCTTCGTTGAGCGTGCCGTCGGTCTCCACGATGGCGTTACCTTCTTCGGCAATGTAGCCCGCGCCGATGGTAGTACCTTCGCCTATGATGGAGCCTGAAATATTGCTAAAAGAGGCGACCTTCACGTTATTCATTAAAATGCTGTTCGATATGCGGGTGAACGGCTCTATGGTGCAGTCGCTGCCAATGCTGGTATCCGGCAGTATCACGGAGTTGGGGCCGATATCGCAGTTATCGCCTATGCATACGGGGCCCATGATGTAGGTACCGGACCTGACTACGGAGTTGTTCCCGATCCCTACCTGTCCCGTCACATGGACGTCTGCTTCCATTATGCCCGACATTTCGAACGTCTGGCGCTTGAGCGTTACCGAGTTTAATTTTAACAGGTCCCAGGGATAGAGTGCGTCCATCCACATCGCTTTGGAGTTCACTGCACGGACAGTGTATTCGCCGCCGATCATTTTCTTTATCGCGTCGGTGATCTCGTATTCGCCCCGCTCGGATATGTCTAAATATTCTAAAAATTTGATTATCCTGGTCGAGAAGCGGTACACCCCGGCGTTAACCATGTTGCCGCCGTCTTCGTGTTTTGGCTTCTCCTCGATGCTCTTGACCAGCCCGTTATTTGTCTCTACCACACCGTATTTTTGTGCCGAGCTGGTATGTATGGTGAGCATGGCGACATCACAGGGCTGCGCGTGCAGTATCTCTTTAATATCGGAAGCGTCCACGACCGTATCGCCGTTAACTACCAGGAAATCGTCATTAATAAGATGAGCCGCCTGCCGCAGTGCATGGGCAGTGCCAAGCTGAGGGGACTGCTCTACATATGTAATGTCTACTCCCCGGCTATGGCCGTCCCCGAAATAATCCATGATCTTTTCGCGCTTGTAGCCGACGACCAGTATGATATCGATGATCCCGCTTTCCCTCAGTGCGGTGATCACATATTCAAGAATAGGCTTATTACCGACAGGTATCATCACTTTTGGCCTGGTAATGGTAAATGGCTTAAGCCTGCTGCCTTCGCCGGCGGCAAGTATAATAGCGATCATAGATGTAACAAATCACCTTTAGGGGTTCGATGAGCTATCTCTTTCTTAGAAACCAATTAAAATGTATGGATATAAGTATCTTAGTATTATTTTAATTTACTTTTTATATAATTTCTTATACAAAAATCAGTTTTATAATAAGCGGTCGATAGCTAATGCACGGAAAGCGCAAGGATGAAAAAAGTGGTGAGGCTTTCTGTTCAGTGATTTTTCAGTCCACATATGTTTATAAAAAATTAATAAATATACGGAAATATTTTGTAAAAATGATAGAATAAAGTTATATTATATTGCATTAATTCTAAAAATAATCAAAAAAAATTCGATAAGAGAAGAAAGTATTTAATACATATTTCCAAAGGCTTATTCTGCGAACATAGGAGGAGTAAACAATAAGAAAACGAATACTATCCGTTGCCATGATCGTTATTCTACTGACGGCAACCGTATTGGTCGTAAATGCAAGTACGATTAATACATCACTAGTTCCAAACGGGCAAACTACTGCCCCGAGTGTATCAGCAGTTAATCAAACTTCTACAGATGATCAAACTTTTCAAGCATCCGGCGTTACTTCGCTGAGATACCGCTGGATCATGGTCCGGTGGGAACTCGACGTCCACACTGTGGCAGATGTCGAGGCCCTGATGCTTAGGGCCAAGAAAGCCGGATACAACGGCATGATCTTCGCCAACACATACGCCTCGGATACCATCGACTACATGCAGGGCTCGTCGACAACATATCAAACGAAGCTCCAGCAGATAAAGGCGTACGGCGATTCGATAGGCATGGAGTTCTACCCCGAGACGAACACGGTGATGCCCGAGGCTCAGGCCCTCGTCACCAAATATCCGAACGACTACGCAGCAGTGCCCATTCAGAACGCGCTGTACCACGTCACCGGCACCACGGCCAATGTCGTGGCCGACCCGGCGGTGAGCCTGCCCGGAGGTAGCTTCGATAGTTACAGCGGCAACACGTTCACCGGATGGGACTCCCAGGATCTGGCCGGCAGCGGCACCTTCGTCGACACATCGACCAAGCACAGCGGCACTGCCAGCATGAAGGTGAGCGGTACCACAGGCACCGCGAGGATATATAAGACGATCACAGTGACGCCAAACAGGGAATACGATATCACCTACTGGATGCAGACCAGCGGAGTCACCGACACCAGCAACATCATGCCCATGGTGACCGGGGTTCAGAGCGGACAGCGGCTCTATTACGATAGCGGATACCCGGCCAACTCGGGCTGGACACAGTACAACCTTGTGTTCAACTCGCTGAACAACAATCAGGTTAAGATAAGCTTCGGTACCTGGGGCGGCACCGGCGGCAACACATGGGTCGACGACTGCTCCATAGCGGAGATCGGCCTCACCAACGTGGTCCGAAGGTCGGACTGCCCTGTCGTCGTCAAGGACGCCAGCAGCGGCACCGTGTACACCGAGGGCTCCGATTATAGCTATATCAGCGACCCGCTCCTGAGCAAAACGCAGATGTACCACACGTCGCCCGCCATCACCATACCGGCGGGATCCAGGATCACCAACGGCCAGGACCTCCGTGTGTCGTTCTACGATGCACAGTTCGTGTCGGCCGCCGGCGAGGGCGCTAACTACGGAATAGCAAGCGCCAGCCTCGCCTCCCCCGACAGGACCGCCATAGCGAACGGCAACTTCGCGGCCATCAAGTCCATGATCAACCCGGCTGGCGTCATGGAGAACTACGACGAGATGCGAGTGGGCGGATGGGACAGCACCTACAGCACCTACGGGCAGGAGATAGCTGCTGCTATCCAGCAGGACAAGAACGCGTGGAAAGCGCAAAACGCCTCGGCCCCGTTCTTCGTATGGGGCGACATGTTCGATCCCTACTCTAACAGCCACAGCAACTACTACGTCACCAAGGGCACCACCGTAGGCTCGGCGGCAGGCCTGACGTCGGACATCACCGTGGTCAACTGGGACTACTGGAACCCGGTCAACTCGCTAAAGTTCTTCGCGAACAACGGGAACCCCCAGATACTGGCAGCCTACTATGATGGTTCCGCTCCGGCGGCATCCGTTTGGCTGAATGATGCCAAGTCGGTCAGCGCTAACGTAGTCGGCGTAATGTATTGTACCTGGACGGGCAACTATGATGCCCTTGAATCGTTCGCACAAGACGCATGGGGAGGAGCATCGGTAATTGATCCTACCCCCGCACCGTCCACAACTCCAACGGCAAGCCCGACAGTGACTCCGACGGCAAGCCCGACAACAACGCCAACCTCACCTCCGGCTGCAGGGTTTACCATAACGCCACAGAGCGGAACGCCACCACTGGACGTAGCAGTAACGGACACGAGCACAGGCGCAACATCATGGCAATATTACTTCGGCGATAACACCGCCAACGCCACGACAAAGAGCCCCGCTCACACATACCCTAACGCAGGAGTATACACCGTAACCCAGACAGTGACCAATAGCCTTGGTTCCTCCTCAACCACAAGACAGGTCACCGTGGGTTCGACATCAGCGCCTACGGCAACGCCTACGGCAACGCCGACAGCGACGCCGACGGTAACTCCGACGGCAACTCCGTCAAAGGCGCCGGCTGTTACGCCGACCGTAACTGCGACGCCGGTAGTGACCGTGACGCCGACGCCAAATGCGCCCAGGGCAGGGTTCACCATAACGCCGCAGACCGGAACGCCGCCGCTGGACGTAGCGGTAACTGATGCGAGCACAGGCACGACATCGTGGCAATATTACTTCGGCGATAACACCGCCAACGCCACGGCAAAGAGCCCTGCCCACACATACCCCAATGCAGGAGTATACACAGTGGTCCAGACTGTGACTAACGCATACGGCTCTGCAACGACCACAAAACAGGTCACTGTGGGCTCGACTGCAACTCCGACAGCAACTCCTACGGTGACCCCCACGGCAACTCCAAAGCCAACGGTAACACCTACGCCTACGCCGAAACCAACGGTAACACCGACGGCAACTCCAAAGCCAACGGTAACGCCTACACCTACACCAAAGCCAACGGTAACACCGACGGCAACTCCAAAGCCAACGGCTACTGCGACGCCAAAGTGCCCCACAGCAGGGTTCACCATAACGCCGCAATCCGGAACGCCACCACTTGACGTAACGGTAACAGATGCGAGCACAGGCGCAACGTCATGGCAATATTACTTCGGCGATAACACCGCCAACGCCACGACAAAGAGCCCCGCTCACACATACCCCAACGCAGGAGTATATACCGTAACACAAACAGTGACCAACGCATACGGCTCTGCAACGACCACAAAACAGGTCACAGTGAAAGCAGCCTCCACGCCCACTGCGACGCCGGTAACAGGTAAGCCCAAGGCAGGGTTCACCATAACGCCGCAGACCGGAAAGCCACCGCTGGACGTAACGGTAACGGATACGAGCACAGGCGCAACGTCATGGCAATACAACTTCGGCGACAGGACAGCCAATGCTACCGTGAAGAACCCGTCCCATACATACCCGAACCCCGGCGTATATACCGTTACCCAGACGGTGAAAAATGCGAACGGCTATTCAACGACCACAAAACAGGTCACGGTGAAGGTAAAGTCATCATGGGGCAGATCGGCAATGCCTGAAGGCTGGAGCATTATAACATCGCCATAGAAAGTTCCGGCAAAATAAAGTAAGGGTCTTCTTGACCCATTAGTACCGTTGCCTTCTTTTGGGGGGTAGCGGTACAGGCTTTTTTTATTCCGACAAAATATATTCACCGGGTAATTGACCGATAGTATACCTACCGATTTAATAACAACGTTATTATATTATTAGATTATAATAATGAATACAATATACGGTGATATATTGCCTGTCGGGAAACTAACGCAAGTAGGATATTTAATGGCGGTCGTCATTATAGCCTTCATAGCGGCCTATCTATTCTTTGATATCATACACCACATGCCCCCGATAACTCCCGGGGATCTGACACCGTCTTTATATCCTACCCCGATAGATAATCCGCCGGTCAATGACAGCACCTACGGCGGCCTCCAATATCGCTGGGTCTACGTGAGGTACGAGCTGGACGTGCCTGGAAACCTGGAAAAAGTTGAGAACGTGATGCGCCGGGCTAAAGCTGCAGGATATAACGGCATCGTATTTTCAAACATATGGTCGACTAATAACTTTGAGAACCTGGGCCAGGCTTCGCCGGAGTACCTTCAAAAGCTTAATGCGGTGAAAGATGCTGCGAGGGACGATGGACTTGCCATGTACCCCACAGTCCTGACTGTGGGATACGCGAGCCCCATACTGGCTCAGAATCCCAATCTGGCAGAGGGCTTGCCGGTAAAGAATGCGCTCTTTGTCGTCCAGAACGGTAAGGCGGACATCCAGGCTGACCCATATGTGAGCCTTCCCGGGGGAGATTTCGAGAAAGCAACGAATAATGTATTCGAAGGCTGGGACAGCCAGAACTGGCCGGGCACGAACACATTCGCAGATACGTCGGTAGTGCACAGCGGCGGCCAATCCTTAAGAGTAGAGACGAAAGGGATCAGCCGTATCTATAAAACAGTCGATGTTTCCCCGTTTAGACAATATCACCTGTCCATGTGGGTAAAGACTCAGGATGTCAAGGACACTAAGGCGATGGAGCCGTCCATTGTGGGAGCGGACGATAACATGGTGCTTTCATACATGGGCGATGATTTCCAGCCGACGCAGGACTGGACCCACTATGACATTGTCTTTAACAGCCTAAATAACAGTAAAGTAGCGCTTTCCTTCGGCACCTGGGACTGGACAGGCGGCACGATCTGGATCGATGACGTCACGCTTAATGAGATCGGGCTGACCAATATCATCCGCCGCAGCGATTACCCCCTGGTCGTGAAAGGCGAGGACGGCACGGTCTACCAGGAAGGGACTGACTTCCAGTATGTGCAGGACCCCCAGCTTGGGCGTTTTGACGTGTATCACGCGTCGCCATCCATCATATTGACCGCGAACTCGAGAATTAAAGAAGGACAGCGCTTACGCGTATCGTTCTACGCCGTCGGCATGACTTATTCCGGCCAGGTGGCGATCAGCCTGACCAGCCCGGATGCCCAGAAATTGTTCACCGACGAGATCACCAGGGTCAATAACGCCCTGAACCCTTCCGGCATGCTGATAAACTATAATGAGATCAGGGTCGGCAACTGGCAGGTCCGCCCTACGCCCATGACAGAGGGACAGGCTATCGCCAGTAGTTTTGAGTATGACGATAATTTTATCCATCAGACAAGCCCGAACCTGAAGGTCTTTGTCTGGAACGACATGTTCGACCCGTATCATAACGCCCACGATAATTATTACCTGGATAATGGCACCGTCGACGGCTCATATGAGGGCCTGGGCAGCGATGTCGTGGTGGTTAACTGGAACTACCTGGCCGCGAACCGCACAAAGAGCATGGAATTCTTCACAGGCCGGGGCAATTCCCAGATACTGGCAGGCTACTATGACGGCGATGCGCCGCCTATTAACCAGTGGCTCGACGAGGCCCATTCCGTGAATGCCAGCGTGGACGGGGTCATGTATACCACGTGGAACGATAACTACGATGACCTGGAAACCTTCGCGCAGGAAGCATGGGGCGGCTAAGGCCCCCCTGCGCATTCTTTTTACATTTTTTCTTTGATTACAGTGAGCCATAGAAAATTTAATATATATAAATTATATAATTTATCAACAATAATCGGTCGGACATATATCAAATGTATCTCAACCCTCGACCGGACTAAGGATTAAACGACAGATCGGCTGATATTATGAAAGTAGCTATTATAGAAAACCCGGAAATGGACTATTGCAGAGAGGCCCCGTTCCACCCCCAGGAGAAGTATCCCGAATACCCATTCGACGACGTTTGCAAGGACAATAGATGCTATGGGGAAGTAAGGAACCTGCTCCATAAGCTCGGCCTCGATAACGAGCATTATAATACCGCTGCCTGGAACCCGCTTGGTGAAATGATAAAGCCAGGGAACAGCGTATTTATCAAGCCGAACTTTGTCAGCCACTTTAACCCGGTCAGCAGTGTAGAATCGTTGATCACCCAGGGGTCCTTGATCAGGGCCATGCTGGACTACGTCTACATAGCCCTGGACGGAAAAGGCAAGATCGGCATCGGAGATGCCCCCTCCATTGAAGCCGACTTTAATTCCATCAGACAGCTCACCGGCCTTGATAAAATATCCGAATATTATGCTAATAAAAAGATCAAGCCGGACATAATGGACCTGAGAAAGGAAACCGGCTATACAAAAATGGGCAAGCTAATAGAGCAGCCCCTTGAAGGCGACCCGATGGGCTATTCGCCGGTGGACTTGAAAAAGGATTCCGCGCTGGTTGAGATCCAGGGCGATCATAAAAAATTCAGGGCGAACAATTATAACAAAGACTACATGCTGGAACACCACAACGAGACTAAAAACGAGTACTGCATAGCAAACAGCATATTGAGCGCGGACGTCATCATAAATATGCCAAAGCTAAAGACCCATTGCAGGACAGGGATAACGTGCTCGCTGAAGAACCTGGTCGGCATCAACGGCTATAAGAGCTGGCTGCCGCATCACCGGGCAGGGTCGCCCAAAGACGGCGGCGATGAGTACGAAAATAAGGACCTGAGAAAAGACATGATCATCAGGCTCA
This sequence comes from uncultured Methanocellaceae archaeon, assembly GCA_963780625.1. Lineage (GTDB taxonomy): Archaea > Halobacteriota > Methanocellia > Methanocellales > Methanocellaceae > Methanocella. Next base: position 192,700 of record CAWACH010000003.1, read on the forward strand.
ACGACGGAATTTCCGCCCAGAAAAGCACAATGCGGATAGCGCCGCTGAGGACGCTTAGCCAGGTGCTGTATTACTCGAAATTCATCATGCCGTTCAAGGATGACCTCTATGGCGGCAGCTGGCACGGGAACGATACGCTCCCGAGGACAATATCGGACTTGAACAGGATAGCGTTCTATGCGGATAAAAAGGGCGTAATGAGAGACACTCCGCAGAGAAAGATGTTTATCATCGTCGACGGCATCGTCGGCGGAGAGAAGGAAGGCCCGCAAACCCCCAGTGCAAAGAAATGCGGTATACTAGTGGCGGGGTACAATCCTGTTGAAGTAGACGTCGTCTGCAGCCGCATAATGGGCTTTGACTATGAGAAAATGGCGACGTTCAAGTATTCGATGAGCGGGACAAAATATAGGGTCTATGGCGGAAAGCTGGACGAGGTAGAGATACTATCCGATCGCTGCCACGGCATCGACGAGGTATACAGTACACATAACTGCCACTTCGCCCCATCGAAAGGATGGGAAGGATACATAGAGCATACCTCAGAAAAAAAAGAACCCGACCGATTAAAACTACCCATTTTACCGGAAATAACATAACTAAATTTTGTATAAAAAAAAATTAAGCTTTTATTGATATAGTAATGTTTATATAAATTATTATAATAAAATCGTATAATATATAATAATTTGAACAAAAGGTGGTTACATAAGAAGCGATAGCATAGATTCGTTCATCCATGGCTCGATACCCCAAAATGGTATTCGGACTACCATTTTTCAACGCCGGGAGAGATCCTGCGCCGTACTAAATATCGTAAATCCCGGATGAGGTATGTTGACTATGAATTCAGGAGCCGTAGCTTACGAGAATAAGGCCCGGATCAGGATGGCAGTAGCTCCGGCCGAAAAAGTATATCCTGAGCATATGCCGCATGCCGTGTCTAAAAAAGGCATCATCGTGGCCATCCCCGCCTATAACGAGGAAGTGGCTGTCGGGAGCATTGTTTTACGATCATTGAAATATGCGGAGAAAGTCATCGTCATCGACGATGGGTCTAAGGACAGGACATCGGAAATAGCAAAGCTGGCCGGGGCCGACGTTATCGTACATGAGGCTAACATGGGCAAGGGAAAAGGCATAAAGGAGGCCTTTGAGTATGCCTGTAAGCATAACGCCGAAGTGCTCGTGCTCATCGACGGCGACGGGCAGCATGACCCGGATGAAATGCCCTTACTGATCGAGCCCATACTTTCAGACGAGGCCGACCTGGTCAACGGCTCGAGGTTCATTGAAAAGAACGGAAATAGCGTGCCCCGGTATCGAAGAGTAGGCCAGGAAGTCCTGACCGTGATCACCAATATCGGGAGCAGGCGCAAAATAACCGATACCCAGAATGGCTTCAGGGCTTTTTCCCGGAGAGCCTTTAATTGCTTTTCATTCGAGCATACGAACATGGCCATAGAGAGCGAGATGATCATAGACGCCGCCAACGCAGGCATGAGGATCAAGGAAGTCCAGATATGCGTGCGGTACGACGTGGCCGGCTCCACCTACAATCCCGTGGTCCATGGCCTCACTGTAATGGCGTCTACCATTAAGCTGGTCACCCAGAGAAGGCAGATGCTGTTCTTTGGCACGTCCGGCACATTATTGTTACTGGCGGGCATTGCGCTGGTATTCCTCGAGATCAGCGTGGCCGATGCGGCGAAAAGTACATCGATGATATATGCGACGGTCGGCATGTTTTGCATAGCTCTGGGACCGGTCTGCATATTTTCGGGCATGGTACTTTCGTATATTCAGAGCATGCGGTCCAGGAACTTCCAATTATTAAAGCAATGATCGTCTACGAAACATAAATATATTAAATAATTAATATATAACAATAAATGAGTAAAGGGATGCAACGTATGGATATATGTGTAGTATGTCATACAGAATTCGGGCATGTTAACAATAGAGAGATCATCTACGGCAGGAACGTTAACGGTACTAAGGTAGGCGTCCCTAACCTTTTATCTGTCGCAAATAAGTATAAAGCCAAAGTCTCGTTTGCCGTAATGCCCGACGTGGTAAAATATTTCCCCCGGGATTCCGGCCATGAGATCGGGCTTCACATACACCCGGGATGGAAAGAATACGATGAGAACGGAGAGCACTGGTGCATAGGCGATTCGTATCTAAATGAGCATTGCGAACAGTCTATTAATTCGGTAGCCCTGAGGAATTATCCCTATGAAGAGCAACTGGATATGATCAGGTCGGGAAAAGATTATTTGTCAGACTACTTTGGCGTCGAGCCAAAAATGTTCGTTGCCGGCTGCTGGTCGGTGAACAATGACACGGTCAGAGCTTTGCTAAAGGCCGGTTTCACCCACGACTGCTCACTGATCCCGCATCGATATCCCGGAATATACGATTGGTCCGGAGTGAAAAGATTATGCCTGCCGTATAGACCGGACAAGAATGACTACAGGGTAAAAGGCGATCTGCCCATTTTAATAGTCCCGACATCCCAGACGATCATGGGGGGATACGTGAGCCCCGAGCTTGCCCCGGTACTTGGCATTAACTGGCTGAAAGCATGTTTCAGAGAATATTACACCCAGAAGGCCCCCCTATTCAACATTGTCCTGCACTCGCCCAGCATGAGCGACCCGTACTATTTGCATGCGATGGACGAATTATTGCATTACATTTCAAAATACGACGTAAAATTCAAGTTCATATCTGAGATTAAAAATGAATTCGATATAGACCCGGGCGCGAACATTTTCCCCTATATTCTAGGAGTGAACCACGATCTCTTAAACACCGTGGCTAAAAAAGTATTCGACAATAACTATAGGAAATGGATGCCCCACCGTTACCTGGCGACAGGCTAATAACAGGTGATTTGATTGCTGGAAACGAAGCTCAAGGTCTTCCCTTTTAATTACAGGACCATATGGTTCAGCGATAGCCTCTATGATGTTGACAGCTGTGACAGCGTGATATTCAGGCTTTGCAGGAATGAAATGGATAAAAGTGGTTTTCGCTCCATAGGGGAGTTCCACACGCTGACCACCGACTTAACCAGGAGCCTGGACGATATCTGGAAAGGCATGAGTAAAAGCAATTGCCGAAAGCCCATTAATCATGCCATGAAAAGCGGAGTGGCCATCAGAAGAAATGAAAATTATGAGGAATTCTATAGCCTCTATCAGCAGCTCAGGAAAACAAAAGGCTTCAATAGTAATAACCTGAGCATTGACTACCTTAAGCAGTACGGGACCTTATTTACCGCCGTATATGAAGGCGATGTACTGGGCGGCATGGTCTATCTGGAAGATGAAAATACGCTAATGGAGATCGTCACCGCTTCGAAGCGCTTTGAGGGCGATAAAGAAAAAAGGAATTTTGTCGGCAGCGCGAACAAGATGCTGATCTGGGAAGCGATGCAATACGCTAAGGCCAAAGGCATTAAAGAATATGACCACGGCGGATTCTATGACGGGGCCGCAAAGGACGAGCAGCTGGAGCGGATCAACAATTATAAACAAAGTTTTGGCGGCCAATTCTCGGTCAAATACAATTATAGAAAGGATTACTCGCTGGGCATATCGCTATTGAAAAAATATGTTATAAAGAACTAGTTGTCATTTAGCTATGGCTTGTACTCCTTTCGCAAAAAGATTAATATATTGTTATTATTAATTATTTTATTAATTAATATTCAGGGTATAAGAATGATAGCTATCGTACTTGGCACACGCCCGGAAATAATCAAAATGTCCCCGTTGATCAGAGAATGCGAAGCTGACGAGCGGGATTTTTTTATTCTCCACACGGGACAACATTATTCGTTTGAAATGGACAGGACTTTTTTCGATGAGCTGGGGCTGCCTCATCCCTGGTACAACCTGGACGCCGGCTCGGGCAACCATGCCGAGCAGACCGGTAAAATACTGGCGGGCGTCGAGAAAGTACTGATGGACGAAAAGCCGGACGCCGTACTGGTGCAGGGAGACACGAATACGGTACTTGCAGCGTCCCTGGCGGCGGCGAAGTTGCACATCAAGGTAGGGCACGTCGAAGCCGGCCTAAGGAGCTTTGACAGGAGCATGCCTGAAGAGATCAACCGCGTTGTCGCCGACCATGTCTCGGATTATCTTTTTGCCCCAACGGAAATGGCAGAAAAGAACCTGCTCGCCGAAGGGGTGAAGGGCCAGATATCCATCACAGGCAACACGGTCGTGGATGCACTCTACCAGAACCTGGAAATTTCAAAAAAGGAGACAGACGTTTTAAAAGAGCTGGGGCTGAAGCCTCGCGAATATTTCTTAGTGACGGCACACAGGCAGGAAAATGTCGATTCAGCAGAGAGGCTACAGTGCATCATGAAAGGCCTCGAACTCGTCCATAAGAAATTCTCGATGCCGATCATTTTCCCGGTTCATCCCCGGACAGCTAAGATGATCAGCGAATTCGGCATCGTCGCCGAAGGCGTCCGCCTGATGAAGCCTGCAGGATTTTTAGAATTTTTACAGCTGGAGGCCAATGCCAGGCTGGTAATGACCGATTCGGGAGGCGTGCAGGAGGAGACCTGTATTCTCGGGGTCCCCTGTGTGACTTTCAGGGACAACACGGAAAGGCCGGAAACGCTTGACGTCGGCTCTAACATTTTATCGGGGGCAGACCCTGTGAAGATCCTTAGATCCGTTGAAAAAATGCTCTGCAAAGATAATGCATGGATAAATCCATTCGGCGACGGCCATTCGGCAAAAAAAATAATTAAATTAATTCAATTAGATTAAAATCGAATATTATAAATACTAAATATAATAATAATTAATATAGAGTAATCGTTATTGGAGATATCGTATGGATACACAAAATATCCTGGTAACCGGAGGAGCAGGATTCATAGGGACCAACCTTGTGGCTGAACTACGAAAAAGGGGGCACCAGGTCCTGGCCTGCGACCTTTATAATACGGAAAGGGAAAATTATACCAGATGTGACGTCGGGAAATATAGGCAGATAGAAAGAGTCCTTAACGGACAGAAATTCGATTATGTCTATCACCTTGCGGCCGAGTATGGCAGATGGAACGGCGAGGATTTTTATGAGAATCTTTGGCTTACCAACGCTGTCGGCACAAAGAACATGCTACGGCTGCAGGAGAAGCAAAAGTTCAAGATGATATTCTTCAGCAGCGCCGAAGTATACGGCGATTATGAAGGTGTCATGTCCGAAGACGTCATGGTAAAGAATCCTGTCTCCGACACCTATCAGATGAATGATTATGCCATCACCAAATGGGCGGGAGAGCTCATGTGCCTGAACTCGGCCAAGATGTTCGGCACCGAAACAGTGAGAGTGCGCCCTGTTAATTGTTATGGTCCCTATGAGCATTTTACGCCATACAGGGGCTTTATACCCAAGTTTATATACAGCGCGTTATTCGGCAAGCCGTACACGGTTTATTGCGGCCATAAGAGGATCATCGATTTCGTAGAGGATACCTGCGCTACTTTTGCCAACATCGTCGACAATTTCATCCCGGGCGAAGTATACAACGTCGGCGGCAGGCCCGAATGGGAAAAGGACATCAAGGAATATTCTGATCTCGTCTTAAAAGCCGTAGGCAGAGACGATTCACTCGTCACTTACGTGGAATCGGAACCTCATACCACGAAAGTAAAGCACATGGATTTTTCAAAGGCTGTCAGGGACCTGAAGCACGACCCAAGGATCAAGCCCGAAGAGGGCATTAAGCGAAGCGTGCAATGGATGAGATCGTTTTATGGAGTCAGTGAGTGCCATGGATGAGATATCATCAGCATATAAAAATAAGACCATACTGGTCACCGGCGGCGCCGGGGCAATTGGCGGAAATCTCTGCAGGAAGATCGCCAGTTTCGAGCCGAAAAAGATCATCATTCTCGACGACCTGTCGTCCGCTTACGAGTGGAACATACCGGCGGGCAGCAACATATCATTCGTCAAAGGCAGTATCCTGGACGATGAAAAGCTAAAGTATGCATTCAAGCATAAGCCGGATTTCGTCTTCCACCTGGCCGCCCATTTCGCTAACCAGAACTCCGTGGACAATCCGGAGAAAGACCTGATGATCAACGGCCTGGGCATATTAAAAGTACTTGAATACGCCCAGCTGGTGAATGTCGAAAGGTTTGTTTATTCATCCTCGGGATGCGGTGTCTACGGCCTTGAGTCGAAAATGCCTTTCGAGGAGCATGATGTATCCATCAGCCTCCATACGCCTTACCAGGTCACTAAGCTGATAGGCGAGCTGTACACGAACTATTTCCATAATCTCTATGACCTGCCGATCGTGAACGCCAGGTTCTTCAACGTATTCGGCCCCGGCGAAGTGCCGGGAAGATACCGGAACGTGATCCCTAATTTCTTCTACTGGGCCATGAGCGGGAAGCCGCTGCCCATCACAGGAGAAGGGACCGAGACCAGGGACTGGACGTACGTCGGCGACATTATCAATGGCTTGCTGGCCATGGGAGTAAAAGAAAAAGCCATCGGCGAGGCCATCAACCTGGGCTCGAGCATAGACCACAGGGTCATAGACATGGCGACTATCGTGAATGAGCTGACAGGCAATAAGGCCGGTATTAAGTTCACGGAAAGACGGGACTGGGACGTTAAAACAAAGCTGCTGTCCTGTACTGATAAGGCGCACAGGCTGCTGGGCTATACGCCGTCGATGAAATTCGAGGACGGCCTGGTAAAGACCCACGAATGGTTCAGCGCTAACTGGAAAAACGTTAACAGTACGGCTGAGTTTTGATCGGGAAAAATAAGAGGGATGACCTATTATGCGTATCTTAATTGTCCAGGAATCGGATTGGATGGAGAAAGGCCCCCACCAGAGCCACCATTTATTAGAGCGGTTAGCCAGGGAAGGGCATGAAGTGAGAGTCATAGACACGGATATTCTCACCAAAAAAAACGTAAAAAAATTGTTCTCTAAAAGGACAGTCTACAAGAACGCACACAAGGTCTTTGACAGGGCCGACATAACGGTCATCAGGCCCCCTTACATCAAGATCCCGATATTGAATTATGTATCCCAGGTATACACCCATGACGTCGAGATTAAAAGACAGATAAAAGAATTCAAGCCCGACGTCATCGTAGGCTTTAGCATATTAAATTCCAGCCTGGCGATCAGATCTGCTAAAAAGTACGGGATACCCTTTGTTTATTACATCATTGACGAGTTGCACATGCTGGTCCCTCAAAAGTATTTCCAGAGTATTGCCAGGTATGTCGAAAGCAGCAACATGAAAAATGCCGACATCGTGATCTCGATCAATGAGATGCTCAAGGATTATACCATCAGGATGGGCGCAAAAGATAAGAATACGATGGTGCTGCCCGCCGGCGTTGACATGGAACGCTTTATCGGGAACGACATAAAGTCGGTACGAGAAAGGCATGGCATAAAAGAGAACGACGTGGTCCTGTTCTACATTGGCTGGATGTATAATTTTTCCGGCTTAAAGGAAGTAGCTTTGGGACTGGCAAAGTCTGGCAGGAAAAATATTAAGCTGTTGATCCTTGGCAAGGGAGATCTCTGGGATGAAATACAGGCCATTAAAAAAGAATACGGCCTGGACGACAGGATCATTACCGTCGACTGGAGGCCCTACGACGAAGTGCCTAAGTACATTCTGGCTTCGGACATTTGTCTGCTCCCCGCCTATAAAAATGAAATAATGAAAAACATTGTCCCAATAAAAATGTACGAGTATATGGCCGCTTCCAAGCCCGTTATTTCAACCCGGCTGCCCGGCATACTAAGGGAATTCGGCAAAGATAGTGGCATAACGTACATTGACGACCCTGAAGAAGCGCTGGCAAAAGCCATACAGCTTGTCGATGCCGGCATGGTGCAGGAGAACGGTGCAAAGGCCAGAAAATTTGTCGAGAAAAATAGCTGGATAGATATCACCAGTAACTTTGAAAATACGTTACAAGGCATGGTAAAAAGTAAATTTAAGCCTGCGTCTCATTAATTTTTTTAATTTTATTGATAGGAAGGATATGAATGATGCCCAAAGTCTATATTAACGATATCAGCGAGCAAAATTTATCAGGAATTTTACAAGAAGGCCTGGAATTCATCGATATAAATGGGATCATCGATAAGAGCTCTGTAATATTCATTAAGCCGAACCTGACGGATATTGTGCACAGCCCCGGCATAACGACTACGCCCGGAATGATAAAGGCCGTGCTGGAAACATTATCGCCTATGGTTAAGAAAATATACATCGGCGAGTCAGATGGCGGTAATTATGCGTTCTCCGCTAACATGTCTTTAAAGAATCACAATGTTTACGATCATGCTAAAGGCCTTAAAAATGTAGAGGTCGTAAATCTTTCCAAATTGCCAAGGATAAGGGTTTCCCGAAGAAGTAGTCGGGAATAAGGTCTGGGTAGACCTTCCGGACTTGCTTGTGAATGGCATAGACTGCACATGTATCATTGCCGGTGTTAAAGTCGCATGCTATGACCCATGGCACGTTCAGTATCAAGAACATGTGGGGATGCTATCCCGACCCCATGAGGACGCTTCACCATAAAGGCCTGGACTATAAGCTGTCGTTAATTAATAAGCTGATAAAAAATAAGGTCCAGATCATCGATGGGTTTTGGGCGCTGGACGGCCACGGCCCGATGGAAGGTACGGCCGTTAGAGCGAATAAGATCTTAATATCGAACGATATGGTCGCGGTGGACCGCTCGGCGGCATACATCATGGACCTGGACGTGCAAAAAATTACGCACCTGACCGTTGCCGAAAAATATGGCCTCGGCATATCCGATATGGAAAAAATAACATATAATAAAAATATCAAAAAGGAAAAGTTACAAAAGTTTACGCCTTATAAAGTGAAGCTGGATTATTTAAACGGCCTGTTATTCAACCATGAGCTTCTCGCAAAGGTCGTGCTCGCTTCGCCCGTATCCCCGTATATTTATGATACCATAAACCTGGTCAAGCCTAAGGAAAAATGGACATATTGCGCGGCCCAGAATATGAAGAGTTACGAGCAGCGAGTGAAATGACGGTGGCTCATGGCCGAGAAAGTGACACTGGTCCGCTCGAGGGCAATAGACCCTGCAATTTATAAGATCGCAGATACGGTATCAAAAAACGGCTATGACGTTAAGCTTTTGATCTGGGACAGGGATGGCTGCCGCACGCCGAAGGCGAATTACAGGATCGACAGGTTCTTACAAAAAGCCCCGTATGATAATTTTACTAAAGTACTCTTACACCTTCCTTTTTGGATGGCATATGAATTTATTTATCTGTTAAAAGACAGCCCGGCCATCATACAAGCTTCTGACCTTGATACTTTACTGCCGGCCATAATGGTAAAATTTTTAAAAAAGGCAAAGGTCTGTTATATTATTTATGATTTTACTGCTGAAAATATACCGCCCGGGATGCCCTCGTTCATAAAAAGATTTGTGGCCGGCGCGGAAAAATTAGCCATCGGCTTTACCGACGCGTTATTTCTTGTGGATGAATGCCGATACACCCAGATAGAAGGAGCGAAGGTAAGGAGCCTTTCTTACATTTATAATTCGCCGCCCGACAGCATCAGGGTACATAATGCCGGGCAGGATAAAAAAGATAGCAAGATCACAATATTTTATGCGGGGATCATTCACAAGTCCCGGGGCATAGAGTACATGATAAAAGCCCTGGAAAGCTTTGACGACGTGCGGCTGATACTGGCGGGCACGGGACCGGCTACAGGCCTATTGGCGAGCCTCCCCGAGAGCTTAAAAGATAAGATACAGTATGTGGGACACTTGCCATATGATAAAGTGATAGAATCATCGATGTCTGCGGATATTCTATTTGCTTTTTATGACCCGGCCATTCCCAATAATAAGTATGCCAGCCCCAATAAGCTATTCGAGGCCATGATGTGCGGCAAGCCGATCATCATTAACTCGGAGATCGCCGCTGGCAACATTGTCCGGGAGGAAGGATGCGGCGTGTTAGTGCCCTTCGGGGACGTCGATGCCATTGTAAAAAAAATAGCTGAGCTGAAGGATAATAAGGAGTACAGAGAAATGCTCGGCAAGAACGGAAGGGCTGCTTATGAAAAGAAATATAGCTGGAGCATTATGGAGAACAGGCTCCTGGACGAATATCATAAACTAAAGGCGTGATCTCGTTAAGCGAATTATTGTCATAAGCGATATAGTTTTTTAACAATAGTACTCCCACGTTTTTTTTATAAGTGTATTTTCACCCGTAGTTTTGCCTTTATGCATTGGTGGCGTGTCTAGAACACAGAGACACAAAGGCACAGAGACGCACAGAGATTTTTTTAATAATTTGAGGCTCAGAGAACACAGAGCCAGGCTTATTAGGTTACCTGAGACACAGAGAATTATTGATACGCGGTTGACAAATAAACAACAAAGCGATCTTGACTTATTATCGATAAAGATGAGCTGCTCATTTTTGATCAGCTGTGTCTCTATTAATCTCTGTGTCTTAGGTAAGTTAAAAATGAGTCTCTGTGTACTCTGTGTCTCAAATATAAAAGAAATCTCTGTGCGTCTCTGTGTCTTTGTGTCTCTGTGTTATCCCCAGGTGGACAGACGGCATACGAGAAAAACCCCCACGCCAGGTAGAACTAACGATAAACAGGAGAATGAACAGCAACTGAAAACCGCGGAAGAGCCTATAAAATTTAATGAAAAATAAGGTTACAAATGTAAATGTGGTATGGGTAACCTAAGCCATTTCTCCATCGTTAACGTGTATAGAATGATGAACACGCTGACGATGGCATTGGATATCAGCCAGGCATAGCCCAGCCCGATCAGGCCGTAATTCCCGAGAAATACGTAGCCCATGCCCAGGACCAATACGGAGACGAAGGTGTTAATGAAATTGATCATTTTCACGCCTTTCTGAACTCTTTTTATCGCGGTGAAGATCGCCACCGTAATGGAGAAAAAGCTCGAGATAGCGAGTAGCTGCAGCAGCTGGAACGACTGGGCTGAATATTCACTGCTGAACAACAGCAGTATCTTATCGCCGAATAAGAACAAGGCCAGTGCCGCGGGGATCAGCAGTAACAATATGAATTTTAGCGACTTGATCACGTTTTCCTGTAAAGGCAGGTCATAGGAACCTTCTACAAACAGGGACACGGATACTGCGGTCGGTATCATGAATAAAAACGATGACATGGAATATGCCACGTAGAAATAAGCATTTTCCTTTGCCCCAACTGTATTGATGATAATGATAGGTATGATGCCTGTCTGCGCCATCAACAATATCCCGGCGGTATAATTCCACAGGGAGAAATTAACAGTCTTGCGGATGGAAGGGATATCGAGTTTAAACAGGTATGAAAGGCCGTATTTTAGTAACGCTATGGTGCTGAAGGCAAATGACGCGATGAACGATAGGTTTATGGAAAGCAATACGCCGATGATGCCCAGGGGAGCGAACACCAATAACAGCGGAATGCGTATGCTGTTTATCAGACTCTGCGCCAGTGACAGGTCTGCTCTTCTGAGTGCAGTGAACGCCATGCTCTGCAAATAGCTGACGGAGGTGAGAGCGATGTACCCTATGAACATTACCGGGAACCAGCCCTGGCGTATAAATAAAAGCGAAGGAGAGAACTGGTCGAGAAAGGTCATGAATATTACAGCAAATATGAGCGCCGCCAACAATGTGACCGTGATCACGGTATTATACAGTTTATTCCTTTCTCCCTGCTCCATTTGTGGAAGGTACCTGATCAGTCCCGCGTCCAGGCCAAAATTTGCCAGAGTGCTGATCAGGCCTGTGGCGGATATGACAGCCGTTGCAAAGCCTATCTCTGCAGTGGGCATTGTACGTGCGGCCACGATCCAGTAAAGCAGACCGAAAATAGAGGTCGAGGCGGTGTTGAGCATTATAGCTAACGAATTTCTGTATAATGGCTCGGAGTAATATTTTTTTAGCGGGGGTAATTTAATATTATACAACATTGTAAAATATAAAAAGTTTAATATTTATAGTTTTTCATTACAACGCCGGGTAAAGTTAAAAAAATGTCCTTATTAAAAATTAATTAGGAATAAGCCGAATTTATTATTGGGAAATAAAATTTTTATATGGAAAAATCGATATATTTATATCTTTAAAAAATATATTTATTATCATATATTTCTCTACAACGAAAGGTGCAATATCGGATGATTAAGCAGAAAAAGATCACTGTTATCACATTTCCCGTCAGTAAGGCCTTCATTACTCCTTTGTCAAATCTGGTAGATATTTTTCGCGCATTCTCCGAAAGAGTGAACGTGATCTCGGGAGGAATGGAGCCATTAACGTTAAACCCGAATTGGGATAATGTGCGGGTTTATAATGTGCAGCACAAGGGTGCTTCTAATTTCTTGATGGGCATTTTGAAATATGTCTTTACTCAGTTTACATTATCAAGGCTGATGTACAATTTATCCAAAGAAACCGATATTTTCGTATTTTTTGGCCAGGGGCCGCCTTTGTTAAACGTGCTCATGGCAAAGATACTTAGGAAGAATATTGCCTGGATGCTGCCTTCTTCGCTGTTAAAGACCTCTGAAGCTCAGCATCATTTCATGTCCCGGATGCTGGTTTATTACAGCCCCCGTGCTACATCATGTCGGATATGATCATACTGTATTCGAATAATCTGGTGAATGAATGGGGATTGTCTAAGTACAGGAAAAAAATATCCATCGCACACCAGCATTACATCGATACGAGCGTATTCAATGTCAGAGAATCATCGGATAAAAGGGAATGTATCATAGGGTATATCGGGCGCTTTAGCCGGGAAAAAGGTATCCTGGAATTGATGAGATCGGTCCCCGACATTGTTAAAAATGTGCCTGATGCCAAATTTTTATTTGTGGGGAATGGCCCGCTGACAGGCGAGGTGAAGGGATTTATCGACGAAAATGGGCTGAGAGATAAGGTGCAGATCGTAGACTGGATATCGCACGGCGACCTGCCGGACTATTATAACAAGCTGAAGCTCCTTGTCCTGCCGTCCTATACCGAGGGGCTGCCAAACGTAGTGATAGAAGCCATGTCTTGCGGCACGCCGGTGCTGGTGACCTCGGTGGGAGCCATACCGGACATAGTCTTAGATGGCTTTACCGGGTTTATCCTGAAGAATACTTCGCCCGAAAGTATTGCAGAAAACATTGTAAGGGTGTTAAGCTATCCGAAACTTGAGAAGATAACAGAAAATGCAAGGCGGTTTATCTGTAAAAATTACGTTTATGAGGCTACGACACGGAATTTCAAGAATGTATTTGATGACCTGGTCGAGGCGGATATGCATGTCAGAACGATAAAATAGCTAAATCTAGATTAGAATCTGCTTTGACTTTTTTTATTCTCCTTTAGAAAAAAGAATTGAGCATGATCATTAAACCCGACTTTTTATGACCCTGGCCGGCACGCCTCCGACCACGCTATAGGGGGGAACATCTTTGGTAACGACGGCGCCGGCGCCTATGACGGAGCCTTTCCCGACGGTAACGCCCGGAAGGATGATGGCACGGTACCCGATCCACACATCATCCCCTATCACTACTTTCGAGAGATATTTCCCTTGCTTCTGCATGAGGATAGTAGGGTCCTTGTGATTATGCATGCTGGTGAGAATGACCACTTCGGGGGCCATCATGACGTTGCTCCCGATAATTATCTCCCCGCCTCCGCCGATGTTTGAAAGATAAGCCGACCTGCCGATGCCGGAGTTAGACCCTATGCGGATGGCATTTCCCGAAAAGAAATAAGCCATGGGCTCGACGTCTATATTATCTCCACACTCGGGGAATATCCTCTTACATAAAAATCCCCTGATCTTATTCCCTGTGCTCCGGCTGGATACATTAGGGATATATCTCGCAAGACCATAATACAGGACTAAAGCTGCGACCCGTGAAACCTTTATCATATCTATTCCTGGCGGTTACATATTGTTATGTACAAAGTAATATTAAAATTTTTTTATAACACTAACGAAATATATTTATATTTAACAATATAATTTAATAATCAGTTAATTATTAACCCCTTGGTTAGGTGCCAACTATGACTGAAGATATATCGACTATGCCAAAGATCACTAACCAGATCATAAAATACGTGTCTGTCATATTTTTTTTATTGATCATTTTAGCCGTATTCCTCGCCCACGATTCTCCGGCCAAGGGGTATGAAGCATCGATCTATGACTCGACCCCGATCGCCTTTTGGATCATCATATTTTTATCTATCATCTGGGGCATATTCGTCGTATTTCAACAGGTGTATAGCGGTAATCATAAGGTAGACAATACCTGGATGATCGGGTTTGCCATCGTTTTCCTGTGCTACATCATGGTCATGGTGCTGTATATCATGCGCGGATATTCGTTCATCGATATACACGGCGACGACGGCTCTCACCTGGGATACATCGAACAGATCCTGGGCACCGGGTTTATTCCGCAGCACCTGATATATCCGATATTGCACGTCTTTACGTCGGAATTTCTTCTGATCACGGGCATCGACCTTACACATTCCTATGAATTTATTACCCCGATATTTTACATCTTCTACATACCGGGGATATATCTGCTGGCGAGGGAAGTGCTGCCTGAAAAGGGGCAGGCCATCATCGCGGTGACCGCGAGCTGTGCATTCCTGACGGGGGTGCTGCCTTATTCGAGCGATCGTTTATTCTTCATTCCGTTCGAGTTAGCCAATGCATTATTTCCAGTGCTGCTGCTGATCACATACAAATTTTTGAAAACTTCCAGCATCAGCTGGGGCTTGCTCCTGTTCATAATGATCGTGTTATTCCCGCCGTTCCATCCGCTGCCCTCAGTTGCATTTCTCATTATCATTTTCTCCATCCCGGTAGCGTACCATGTGTACAAGCTGTATAATAGAAAATTCACCATGGGGAACAAGAATTTTATCACATTTAACGCAGTGATCTTTCTTTTCGCGCTGGCATGGTTCATACAGTGGATCAGCACCTACTGGACGCCGACGGTGCAAAGCCTGGCGAGTTTCCTGTTCTACGGCGGCGCCACGTATGCATCATTATTAAATCAGGATACGTCCACGGCTAATTCATTCGGGTTCGGACCATTACAAATAATCATACTGGTCTTAAAATTAATGGGCGGGGCGTTATTATTCGGGATATTATCCCTGATAGCTTTCCCGATCATCGTGAAAGACCTGCGTAATAACAAGGAGACATTCCATTTATTTTCAATGTACGGCCCGCTCTTATTTTTAGGCGTGACCATGATCATCCTCTACATGTCGAACGTGTCTTTCGGCCCGCTGAGGATGCTTGAATATACGTCGATCTTCTGTACGCTCATAGTCGCATATCTGATCTATCACGTAATGACTAAGGCGCGGCAGCCTAAAAAATATCTGCAAAAATTCGCCGTGGTCGTGCTGGGCATCATCATGGTAGCAGTGTTCTTTAATGGTATAATGGGGATCTATCCCTCGTCCTATACGCTAGACACTAACCAGGTACAGACCACGATACACGATATTGACGGCATGAGCTGGCTCTTGCATAACGGGGACACGGACGTCAGTATCACGTCGCTATATTTAGCCCCCTACAGGTTCGCGAACTACATGCTAAGCCCGGAGGAACAGAAAAAATGGGCGTTACCGAGCGCTTATCCGGTCGATTATCCGAATGTGCTCAAGGTGCCCTTCCATTTCAGCTATGACCAGAACAGTTCACTTTCCCAGCACTTTATCTGGAATATGTATATGATAACCACTCTGAGGGATAAGTCGATCTATAAGGACATTTACCCCGGAATGGCACAATACAGGTATGACGATGAGGACTATCAAAAGCTGAACGAGGATACAAAGACGGATAAGATATACTCCAACGATGAGTTTGACGTCTGGTATATTTTCCGCGTAAGCCCGTAATTTCCACCGGTGATACTATGGCTACGGTTCAAAATATTAAAAATAAAAAATGGCTGGTAGAGATCGACGTATTAAAGGCGGTGGGCATAGTCTTAATTGCGTTCTCCCACCTCCATTATTATCTTAATTTCAAAGATGCTGTGACAGCATTCGACCCGTACACATCTGAATTCGGCGTAGGCCTGTTCATATTTACCTCAGGATATACGCTGTACATGAACAATCATAACATACGCACCATTAATGACGTGATCACGTTCTACAAAAAAAGAGTCTCGAGGATCATACCGTTATACTGGGTCGCGATCATATGTTTTATTATTATGTTCGGAGTTTTTCATTTTTATGCCTCCGACATGGCGCATTTCGATTACAGTACATCCGGCATCGCCACCAATGCATTGGGCCTCCAGGCGATCCTGGGGGATGAGCTGCCGACCATGTGGTTTATCAGCGTGATACTTATCTATTACATGATATTCCCGATCATCATTTATTTTTCGAAGAATGCAAAGGATATCTTCCTTGTCAGCCTGCTACTGGTACCGATATTGGTGTCTTTAAAGTTTGTATTTCCGGAAGTCCACTATTACATCTATCTGTATTACATGGTCTTCATCAGCGGCATCCTGATATCCAGCACGAACCTGTTCTTTGATAATAAATATCAGAGGTACATGCCGATATTCCCGATGGCCATGTTATTAGCATTGCTAGTTGACGTAAAATTATTTGACGGCGGCGTGGTAGAATTCGTAGGCCTTAATTTGCAGAATCTGATATCTACTTTAGTTTTTTCGGGAGCAAGGGACTTACTGCTAGTATCGTTCTCGGTGGTCTTTTTCCTCTTCGTCAGGTCCTTAATGCCCCTGGCCAACGCTAGAGTATTAAAGATCATATCGGCATTCGCCCTGGGATCGTATGCCACGTTCTTATTCCACGAATTAATTTTATCAGTATTTAAGACGACATTTTTACATATTTCGTTGAATGAAACGTACGCGGACATCGGCATACTTTTAATTGCGTTCCCGCTGGCTTTCTTAATGGGGTACCTAATACAATCCTCCTACGATGCCATAGAAAAAGCATTAAAGTCAATCTGGAGAGCATCTTTGGCCGTTCCACAAAAAAGCGGCTGAACAGATTTAACAATGTGTCCGGTGCAACAAAGTTTAAATAATTTTTTCTAATAAATAATGATGAATTTTTAGTATAACGAAATATTAAAATACTTAGATTTAAATATACTAAGTTAATGATTGCTAAGAATAGGATTATAGTCATATTGTTTGCAGTGTGTACGTTTATACTGCTGGCGCTTACTACCGTTTTTAATAGTTTAAAATATGATACGCTTTTTATTTTTAGCTTTATAGCTTTCCTTATGATCATCGGATTGTCCGGCCCGTTCACGTCAAAGCCCAGATGGAGATCGAGGGTAGGCATAGTGATAGCGATAGGCGCGCTGATATTTTTAGTGATCGTTGTCCTGAAGTTGTACATAATAGTCATAACGCCGGTAGCCCCCACGGGAGTGTGATATTATAGAGCAGAAGCAAGAAACAGTCCATATCGAAAAAGGCAGGGTCCAGCCTGAGCGGGTATCTAACTCGCCCGGCACGCTAAGGCGCAGGCTTGGAGAAATAATGTTAGCCGTCATAGGCATTATTGTGTTATCGGTCGGCTATATTACCAATAACGGGTCGCTGATGTCGGCGCTGTTAGTGCTTACCGGCATCAGCGTACTATCTATTGCAGTAATGTTCTATTTCTTTTCCCCATCTCGTTTATTAAGAACTGACGTTTGCGATGCCATGACATTGTCAAATGCCATGACCATTAATAAAATATTGTCCGCAGTACTGGTAAATTCCAACGGCGTGTATGTGCCCGCGGTGAACGGCCGCAGCACTAAAGTCTACATACAGCTTACGGACGGCCCGGATAAGGGGTATATTTCACCGGCCATTGGCGAAAGTGAGGATATCTCGTTCATCCATGGTGCCGGGGGAGTAAAAGGTATTTATCTTACCCCGCCCGGAGAAGGGCTCCTGAAGTACGCAAAAAGCATCGGAGCGTCATTCTACAGTGACGGATTGGAAAAAGAGATCACCGACGTCATGGCTAACAGCCTGGAGCTCGCTGCCCGGGTAAAGGTCAAGTGTGACGGCAAGAGGGTCAACGTCGAGATGAAAAATATCGCCAATAAGGGAATGTGTGCGGCCATAAGAAAGGATAATTCATTACTATGCACCAGGGCCGGCTGCCCCATATGCAGTTTCGTCGGATGCATGGTGGCCGAGAGCTATGGCATGAATGCCAGGATCGATAGCGTAAAGGTCGACAGGGATGCGGTCAAAGTATCCTATGAGCTATACTGAGGGATCTGATGTATAACAAGAACACTGATGACCTTTCCGACCTTCCGGGAAGGGGTTTTGGGCCCCTGGATTATATCCTTGACATGGCGTTCGACCTAAAGTTTATTTTAGTTTTTCTTAGTAGTGACAGCCGCTTTTATTGATATTCCCGGGTTAAGTGTCACCATCTTCAGGCCTATCCTGGGGCTCATTCTGGTGCTATTCATACCGGGTTATGCTATCATGGCGATGCTATTCCCCGGCCGGTCAGGCGCTAACGGCTTTGAGCGCGGGATATTATCGTTCGCCTTCAGTGTGGTGCTCACGGCACTCATAGGGTTCGGGCTAAATTACACTCCAGTAGGCATACGCTTCGGGTCGATCGCCGCATGCATGGCCGTAGTTATTGTCGGCTGCATATTGATCGCCAATAAAAAGAGGCATGAGCTGCCGGAAGACGAAAGATTCTCGCTTGACGGCTACACAATATACCGGGGCATCGCCCGCTATATCAGCCCCGACGTATATCGGAATGGCGGAGGCTTCAGCAATAAAGCCCTTAACGTAATAATCGTGGTAGTCATCCTCCTTTCGGTCGGCGCCATAGCCTATGCCGTTGTTTTACCTAAACAGGGAGAAACATTGACCGAGTTCTACTTACTTGGCCCCGATGGCATAGCAGGGCATTATCCTGCCAATATCGTGCTGGGTAATGATACCCAGGTCATAGTCGGGACGGTGAACCACGAGCACAAAAATGTTACCTATGAGATGGTATTATCCTTGAACGGGACTGAGAAGGATAATTGGCGGAAGACAGATCAGTTTACCCTGGCCGATAATGAGACCATGGAAAAGATCGTCGATATCCAGCCGAATGCCACCGGGACTAACGTGAAATGGCAGTTTTTACTGTATAAGGATGGTGACTTT
Source organism: uncultured Methanocellaceae archaeon (assembly GCA_963780625.1). Lineage (GTDB taxonomy): Archaea > Halobacteriota > Methanocellia > Methanocellales > Methanocellaceae > Methanocella. The sequence continues at coordinate 212,023 of CAWACH010000003.1, forward strand.
TCCACCCCGTATAAGGAATTGCACCTGTGGGTGAACGTTACTGCCCCCGTGAATGCAACCGCGATACCAGTCGTTAAGGCCCCTCTGACAGTGTTCGAGAACCTGACTATGGAATAGATTGTTTTTCTTTTTGCCGGTGTAGAGAATGAAGATCGTCATGATAACCCAGTACTGGAAGGAGAGCCCGGGAGGCGGCTTAAAAGTATACCTGGCCAACCTCGTGGGCGAATTGAGCGGGATGAACGGCAACAGGATCAACGTCATTTTTGGTAATGGGACCGACCCGGATAATTATAGGATAAGCGGTAATTTTCTCGTACAGTCGGCGAAGATCTTTTCGACTTTAATAGATACAAAACCCCATGTGGTCCATACCCATGATTCGATGTTTTACCTCCTTCCTTCATATCTCTATGCGAGGATGTCCGGAGGGAAGGTGATACACACGTTCCATACGAAGTTAACCGGCAGCCCGTCATTTGCAGGGCGAACGTTGAACAGGTTTTTATTAAAGCGTTGTGATGGCGTCACCTTCGTCTCCGAAGGCTTGAAAAAGGATATGGAAAAGTACTGGGGCCTTGATTTTCAAAACGCTTCTATCACATATGCCGGCGTATTCACTCCTAAAATTTCTAATGCTGAAACGAAGGCATTTAAAGAACGCTTTGAGATAGCAGATGAAGCCATCGTGCTATTAGCCCTCGGGCTGACGGCGCTGAGATACAAGGCCGACGGCGCAAAGCTGCTGATGAAAGCGGTACAGCGATTGAAAAGCCAGTATCCGGGCATCATTTTGCTATTGACAAGAGAAGCGGGCTTCTCAGAAGAGTTAAAAAATTTCACAAAGTCGGAGGGCATTGATAATGTCATATTTACCGGGGATATCGATGATCCCGAGATCCCCCTGGCTATCTGCGATATTTATACCCATACGCCGTTAAACGAAGGCCTGGGTATCGCCATACTGGAAGCCATGGCCGCCGGTAAGCCAGTCATTGCTACGAACGTAGGAGGCATCCCTGAGATCATCGAAAATGGGCAAAATGGCATTCTGGTGGAGCCTGTCGTCGATGAGATCGCCGGTAATATAGAATATTTACTGCAAAATAAAGAGAGGGCAAAAGAGCTGGGACAAAATGCCAGGCTTACTGTCGAAAATAAATTTACCTGGAAAAAAACTGCAGAAAAATTTTTAGAATTATATGGAAATTAGCTCGCCGCGTGTTTCGCAGCTATCATCTTCCAGGACGATCTTTTCTCCTTTTATCTCCAGGCAGATGGAGCTTAATTTTTCTATTAATGATTCGATGACGGGCAATAGTTTCTCCCTGTCTTCTTTGTCGTCGGTCTTTAGTTTTTCGACGAGCATGTCCATGTCTTTATGGACCTTCTTTACATATTTATATAGCTCGAAGTCCAGGTTGTCCGGGTTCGTGGGCCTGGCCTCGAAGTAATTCTTCATTAATTCGTTTGCGCCTTCAGCTTCGCCCTTTACGGCCCTGATCAGCGTTAAGGCCTCGTCTTTACCCAGCTCTTCGGCCTTCGCCTTATTGTATACGGCCGATTGTAGCTTATCCGGAAGCCGGGCGATGGCCTCTATGACGTTCAGGTTCATGACATATGGCTCTTTTACCGGGCCATTTGATATTTCTTTTATTTCTTTTAGCGCATCGAGGTCCTGTGTTACCTGTTCCTGTACCTCTTTGGTCAGCTTTGTAGCCAGGTTGACCTTTGCGGTTACATAATGCCGTGTCTTGCCGATGATGTCGGCTATCTCATTGTACTGATAGCCATATACCTGTTTAAGGGCCACGAACGCATACCCGAGTTCGATGTCGCTGAAGTCCTCACGCTGTATGTTGGCGATGATCTGCTTGAATTTGTAGTCCGCTTCGGTTTCGTCGACGTCTACGATCACTTCACGGCCGACGATAAGCTCGGTTACGTCGAGCTCTTTTAGGACTTTTAGCCTGCGATGCCCGTCTATGACGGTATAAGCTTCGCCGCTCCGCCTGACTATGATGGGCTGTAGCAATCCTACGTCAGAAATAGTATTTTTAAGCCCGCCGATGTCCGCTTCGGACTTTCGGATGCAGCCGGCGTCAATGTTTATACTTGCTATGGGAATGGTCTTAAAAAGATCTTGCGGGTTGTTTGTGTCATGGCTCATTGCTCTGGGTTACCCCCTAAGTTATTGAGTATAAACCGTTTATTATGCTACTATTTAATATGCAACGCTTAGTATTTATAACTTATTATAAATATGATAAAGCTTGCGGGGACGAGGTTTTGCCAGTAGCATTGTTATTATTACCTGTGGCGTTGACGGAAGTTGTGACAGACCACAAGGACACGCACAGAAATAAGCAACGGGCAAGGCTAAAAAATAAGGTACTTCCGCGTTTTATGGAAGTGTTTTTTTCTTCTAGTTTTGCCGTTATGCATTGGTGGCGTGTCGTAGCACACAGAGACACAGGGACACAGAGACGACACAGAGACCTTTTTTTATAATTTGAGGCTCAGAGAACACAGAGCCAAGTTTATTAGGTTACCTGAGACACAGAGACCTATTGAGACACGGTTGACGAATAAACAACATTGCGTCTTAAATTATTATTGATCATGGTTACTCATTTTTGATCAGCCGTGCCTTAATAGGGCTCTGTGTCTCAGGTAATTTAAAAATGAGTCTCTGTGTACTCTGTGTCTCAAATATAAAATAAAACTCTGTGCGTCTCTGTGTCTTTGTGTCTCTGTGTTATCCCCAGGTGGACAGACAGCATACGGGAAGAGCCCCCACCCCGGATAGAACTAATTGTAAACAAGAGAATGAACAGCACCCTAAAACCGCGGAAGAGCCAAAATTATAGAAAAATTGGATTTTACAAGTAAGGCTACTTTTGTGTAGGACGCGCCTTAACTTCGCCCTTTACTAGCTCGCCCGGCCCTATGAGAGCGCCGGCATGGACCACTGTGCCTACGTTGATCAGGCTACCGATACCGGTGTGGACTCCGTCGCCCATGATACACCCGAGCTTCCTGCGCCCGCTATCGACGCGCTGGCCCTTGATGATGACCGGCACGGCCTTCTCGTCAAGCCTGAGATTAGCGACCTTGGTCCCCGCCCCGAAATTACACTTCGAGCCGATGACGCTGTCGCCCACGTAGCTCAGATGCCCGACCTTGGTATCGTCCATGATGATGGAATTTTTCACCTCAACGGCGTTGCCGATGTGTACCCGGTCGCCGATGCTGGTCGAAGACGCGAATAAAACAGTTGGGGCCGATATCGCAGTTCTCGCCTATGACGACAGGGCCGACGATGTATGCGCCGTTCCGGACGATGGTCCCTTTACCGACGGATACTTCGCCTTTCAGCGTGGCCAGTAGCTCGACTTTTCCTTCCCTTTGGCCTTTGAGGCCTTTCAGGGACATCTCGTTAGCCGTTAGTAGTTCCCAGGGCCTGCCGATGTCGAGCCATTCCTCTTCCATTATTTCAAAGCCGACCTGCTTACCGTTATCGATGAGATACTGGATAGAGTCGGTGATCTCGATCTCGCCGCGGGGGAAACCTTTGTCTCGCCTATGGCGAGGAATATTAACGGGCTGAATAAATAAACACCGGCGTTGGCCATGTCGGTGGAAGGCTCGGGCGATTTTTCAACGATCCTCTGCACCCGGTCTTTATTCACTTCTATAACTCCATATGCCCGGGGGTCGGCTACCTTTTTAACGGTGATGACCGCGACCTCTTTCCTGGCCATCAGCTTTTTTATGTGTGCCGAGCTGACGATGACGTCGCCGTTCAGCGCGATGAAACGGTCATCATTATACTGGGACGCCATGCCGAAGGCATGTCCCGTCCCCATCTGCAGTTCCTGGATAATATAGTTGATCCGGACGCCGAACTTCGAGCCGTCGCCGAAATAGTCGACGACCGCCTCTTTCTTGTAGCCCACGATGAGCGTAATGTCCTTTATGCCGGCGATCCTCACTTCGTTGATGATGAACTCCAGCATAGGCTTATTCGCTATGGGCAGCATTACCTTAGGCCGGTTCTCGGTGAGAGGCCTCATGCGCGATCCCTCTCCGGCTGCCAGTATTACTGCTCGCATTCTTTGATACACCTCTTGATGACTGACTCTATATTAGAATAGAGCTTTTCCAGCTTATCTTTATCCTCTGCCTCTGCTGTGATACGTATCTTGGGCTCGGTGCCCGAAGGCCTGACGAGGATCCAGCCGTCTTTATATGAAATGCGAAGGCCGTCCAGGGTATTAACGTCGATAGCTGCCGATGTGTCCAGTCCGGACTTAATGATCTCCATGATAGTGGTCTTATCGATGCCGTTAGAAAATTTGAAGCCGCCTCTCTTGAGCGGATATTTTGTCAGTTTTGCAATTGAAGTCGAGAGCTTGCCGTTCTGACTGACCAGCTCGACCAGCCTGGCGGCGGCGTAGATGCCGTCCGGGCAATATGAGATCTTCGGGAATATCCAGGTGCCGCTGGTCTCGCCGCCAAAGTCGGCGCCCGTGCGCTTTGCCTCTTCCGAGACGAAAGCGTCGCCGATCCTGGTGCGGTGTATGGTAGCGCCGTTGACGGCCTTATCGACCATCATGGAGACGTCCACCGGGCATACCAGTGAGCGCTTCACCTCGAATTTACAGAAATAAGCTAAAAGCTCGTCGCCGGTAATAAAGCGGCCTTCGTCGTCTACGGCCATCATCCTGTCGGCGTCGCCGTCATGGGCTATCCCGAGGTCTGCGCCCGATGATATTACGGCTTTTTTGAGCCCGGAAAGATTCTCGTCGATGGGCTCCGGGTTCCTGCCGGGGAAAAAACCGTCCGGCTGGGCGTTTAACGAGATAACAGTACATCCCATCTCTCTCAGCAGATACGGCGTGATCGTGGTGCCTGCACCGCAGCCGCAGTCGAGTACGACCTTAAGCGAGCATCTCCCCACGTTCTTCAATATAATATCGATGTGGTCCCGGATCGCGTCCTGGCGGGTCATTTCAAAGCCCATGGAATTCCAGCTTACGCCCTTGATGTCGCTCTCGATCAGGCGCTCGAGCTCGTCCTGCTGCTGCAGTGAGAACGCCATACCGTCGGGATTCCAGAACTTGAGGCCGTTATACTCCGAAGGGTTATGGGAGGCGGTGATCATTACGCCGCAGTCATAGTCCCTGGCCGCATGTGCGAGCGTCGGCGTGGAGACAACTCCTATGCGTGTAACGCGGGCACCCTCTGCCAGTAATCCCGATATCAAAGCATTCTCGAGCATCTGGCCGGACGTCCTTGGGTCCCTGCCTACGACGACTCGCTTATTCGTTGACCCTAGAGCTTTGCCTGCCTTGAGCACAAGCTCAGGCGTCATCATCTCGTTGACGACGCCCCTTATTCCCGAAGAACCGAATAGTCTCATTTAACATTTACTCCACTGTAACGGATTTAGCGAGGTTACGCGGCTTATCGATCGGACAGCCTTTGTTCAGCGCCACATAATATGCGAACAGCTGTAGAACAATGGACGACATGATCGGCGAAGTGTATTCGCACACGTCCGGGATCCGGATGACCATATCTGCCACCTGGTCGATGGACGTGTTAGTCTCGTTCGCAATGGCAACGACGGTCGCATCCCTTGCTTTTATTTCGCGTATGTTGCTGACTACCTTATCATATAATACGCTGTTCGTAGCAATGGCGATGACCGGCACGTTAGTCGTTATCAGGGCCAGCGGCCCGTGCTTTAGCTCGCCCGCTGCGAAGCCGTCCGAAAGCACGTAGGATATTTCTTTTATCTTTAAAGCGCCCTCAAGGGCGACCGGATAGTTCATGTGCCGGCCGACTAAAAAGAAAGCGTTCGATCTGGTAAATAGCCTGGACATATCCCTGATACCGGAGTCCAGCTCCAGCACCTGCTGGGCTTTCTGCGGTAACGATTTCAGGGCGCCTATGATCTTACTGGCCTTCTGGGCGCCGAGCATTCCCCAGGTGCGTCCCAGGTACAGGCCGAGCATGTACATGACCACGACCTGCGCGGTGAACGTCTTGGTGGCTGCCACCCCTATTTCAGGGCCGGCCATCATGTATATCGTATCGTTGGCCTCCCGGGAGATGGTGCTGCCGACTACGTTCGTAACGGCTATGACGTGGGCGCCGTTCTTCACGGCATCCTTTACCGCTGCGATGGTATCGGCCGTTTCGCCTGATTGCGACAGCGCGATGATGAGCGTCGTCTCATCCAGGCGCGAGTGCGAATACCTGAACTCCGAGCCTATCTCGATGTTCACAGGAACATCAGTCAGTTCCTCGATGAGGTATCTGCCGAGCATGCCCGCATGATAGGAAGTACCGCAGGCGATGATGATGATGCGCCTGATCTTTTGTAATTCCTCTTCTGTTAAAGATATTTCTTTGAGCATGACGTTGCCTTTTAGCTCGTCGAGCCTGCCGGAGATGACCTGCTTGAGCGATTGGGGCTGCTCGTGTATCTCTTTCAGCATGAAGTGCTCGTAGCCGCCCTTTTCCGCCGCTTCCAGGTCCCATTCTATCGTGGTTATTTCGTGAAAGACTTCCCTGCCTTCGAAGTCCGTGAGAGTGATACCGTCTTTGGATAAAATGGCCATGTTGCCGTCGTCGAGGAAGATGGCTTTCTTGGTATACTTCAGGAATGCCGTAACGTCGGACGCTAAAAAGTATTGTCCTTCGCCGACGCCGATGACCATCGGGCTGTCTTTTCTGGCGGCGAAGATCTTTTCCGGCTCGTCCTCGTTAATGACGGCCATGGCAAAGGAGCCTTTCAGTAACTTGATCGTCGCCTGCAGCGCCCTTGAGGTATCGCCGGTATAGTTCTCCTCGATTAAATGACTCAAGACCTCGGTGTCCGTTTCCGATAAAAACTTGTGGCCATGGGACACTAGCATGTCCTTTAGCTCACGGTAATTCTCGATGATGCCGTTGTGCACTACCGCGATCTTTCCCGTGCAGTCCTTATGCGGGTGGGCGTTGATCTCCGACGGCTTTCCGTGTGTGGCCCAGCGCGTGTGGCCGATCCCTACGGTAGCGATGAGCTTGCGGGGCATTTTTTCTTTCAGGTTAAAGATACGGCCGTAAGACTTGATGACCTGCAGGCTGCCGTCGCATACCATCGCGACGCCCGCGGAGTCATAGCCCCTGTATTCGAGCCTGACCAGAGATTCGAGTAATACGTCAGCCGTGTTACCATTACCTACGTAACCTACTATGCCGCACATGTCGATCCTCCTATAGTGCTCTCGTATTATCCGGCATGTTCTCGCGAATGATGGAGCCTTCGCCGATCTTGCATCGGACGCCGATGATCTTGCCCGGCTTGACCAGTACCCGGCCGGACATCTCGGTGTTGTCCCCGATGGCAGCTCCCATGTTCGCTTTCATCAGCGTGTCGTCCGCTTCGACTTTCGTATCGCGCGATTCGGCGATAAAACCGGGGCCGGTCGTCGTGCCCTCGCCGATTATAGTATTAGTGATATGGTTGAATGATGAGACTTTAACGTTGTTCATCAGGACGCTATTCGCTATGCGGGTGAAAGGCTCCACCGTACAGTTGCTCCCGATGCTGGTGCTGGGCAATATGACCACGTTCGGGCCGACGTCGCAGTTATCGCCGATGGCTACCGGCCCGACGATGTACGAGCCTGACATGATCACGGAATTCTCGCCCAAAACAACGGGGCCGATGATGTGGGCGCCTTCTTCGACGGTGCCCCGGATGTCGGACTTCATTTTCTTCATTGTGGCTATGTTCATGTCTAAAAGATTCCACAGGAAGAGCGCGTCCATCCACAATGCATTCGTATGGACCGACTTGATGGAATAGCCTTCGTCGAGCATGACTCTCAAGGCGTCGGTGATCTCGTATTCTCCCCTTTCGGAGATATCCATGGATTCGAGGAATTTGAAAATGAGCGGTGAAAAGCTGTATACTCCGGCGTTGACTACTTTGCTTATCTCCTCGCCCTTCGGCTTTTCCAGTATGGCCTTTACCAGATTGTTCTGCGTCTTGACGACGCCGTATTGCTGGGCTTTCTCGACGGTAACCGTAAGCATGGCCGCGTCGCCCGTCGTTACCCGGACGATCTCCTTTATTGCTGAGGAGTCGATGATGGTGTCGCCGTTGATGACCAGGAAACGGTCGTTGATCATGTGGGAGACCTGTCGCAGCGCGTGGGCGGTGCCCAGCTGCTGGAACTGTTCGACGTAGACGATATTGACTCCCCACTTGTGGCCGTCGCTGAAGTAGTCCATTATTTTTTCACGCTTGTACCCGACGACCATGATCAGGTCGGTGATGCCGCTTTCCTGTAGCGCGTCGATGACATATTCCAGTATGGGCTTATCGCCTACCGGTATCATCACCTTCGGCCGTGTAGCCGTGAATGGTTTCAGCCTGCTTCCTTCCCCCGCCGCCAAAATTACTGCTTTCATGATATGTGATCCTATATGGGTAGCAATACTATCCCTGATGCTAAAACCAATAAGAAGGTGGATATATTTGTATTTATTCCTCCTTGAATAAAAGAATGGCCAATTAACGGTCATAATTCGAAGATTTGGCGATTATTGTTGGAAAAAATCAATAAATTGTATAGTAGAATATAGAATTAAGTAACCGGTTATATTAGTAGTATGTTGTAACCATCTGACCAAAACCGTTATATGTTACCAGAACTCTAAGAAGGAAGCGTCATAAATAGAATTAAATTTACGAGGTTACTTATCATGGCAAGATTTCCAGAAGCTGAGGCAAGAAAGCTAAACGTTCAGATCTGCAGGAAGTGCAATGCACGTAATGCATTAAAGGCGACCCGCTGCAGAAAATGCGGTTACACCGGCCTCAGGCCCAAGAAGAAAGAGTTGAAGGCGTAAGCCTTTAGTCAATAGCTTTTTTAAATTTTTCCGTATTTTCGCCTGTATATTTTATCGTCCTGTGCGAGATACTTTAAAAAAATCGTCATAATACGTGTGACCATTTTTATATGCGTCTATTTTAGTCAGTATTGGTGATCACATGACAAAAGATGAAGTATTCAGGCCGAAAACTGAGGACAGGGACCCCGAAGAGGACCTGCCGGAAGGCGGAGAGTCCTGTACAGTCTGCGGCGGGGCCATCAGAAATGAATACTGCGTGTCCTGCGGGAAGCGCCCTAATGAATGCTCGTGCAAATGAGCCGGCAGATATAGAAAAATAGAGCAATGAGCAGTAAGGGTGTGGCTTATCCGTCATGTATAGCATGACTGATTTTAAACTTCCTCATTTTATAGTAGCGTGGTGATCCTGATGGCTAGAAATATGGAAGAGAGAGGCAGAATGGGCTATAACCCGGACATGAGCGCCAGCGCGAGCAAGTGTAGAAAATGTGGCATGGAACTGAGAGACGACGTTTGTTCCGGATGCGGCAGGCCGCCAAGCCAGTGTACGTGTAAGTAAAAGCCCTCTATGCAGGAACGTTAATTTTTTTTAAATTATAAACAATTCTATTGCCCCTTTTTTCGTAGAGGTTTAATACTATAGTTACGTTGATGAAGTAATGATGATATCCAGAGAAAAGCTAAACGATCTTGTCCATAAAGGCAATAAGCCCCTTACAGTGGGCATATTTTGGAGTATTTTCGGTATCGCCGTCTGCCCATGCCCCATATGTTTACTTGGTTCGCTTAGTTTTCTTTCTTTAGGTTTTGCGGATAAACTCGGCATTATAGGGTCTTTAAAAATTAAAATGCAAAATGAAGAGCATGGTCATTGCGAAAATTGTAATAAGGCTAAACAATAAAAAGGTAACAGTTTTTAATAAAGTATAATGTTCATTTTTTACAATTGCATTGAGCCGGTGGTTTTCCGCAGACTCCGCAAACGTTCCCTTTCATTTCTCCCCCGCAAGCGGGGCAATGATCATGTTCTTTCTCGCCTTGGTGTTTTGGCATTTAATAACCTCATGGTAATATAACAAGTGTTAATATTTAAATTTAATAATTAATATAATCGGTTATTATATAAATATTTGAACAAGATACCGAACAATCGATAGATGATCGGCTAATAGTTTGGCCCGATATAATGAAGGATATCAAATTGTGATTTGGGTAGTACCCAAACTTTTATATCTTTCTCAAGCGTATTTTAAGCTATGAGGGATATTGACGGCCTGGAGCTTAGCCCTAGGAAGAGCGAATACTTAAAGTTCATTCTGGAACATGGGGGAACGGTGCATACTACTGATATTTCAGAGCATTTTAAGCTTGACCCGTCGACTATTACCAAGACCATAAACGACATGTCATCCACTGACCTCATCGAGCATGTGCCTTACAGGGGCGTGCGACTGACGGACCGGGGAAGGGAGTACGCGGAATTTTTATTACGGCGACACCGGATCATCGAGCTGGTACTGTCCCGCTATGGCCTGTCAGCGGACGAAGCGTGCGCAGAGGCATCGAAATTCGAAGGGTACGTCTCGAAGGACGTGGTGGACAAGATCTGTACTTCGATGGGCCACCCGAGCATGGGCATCTGCGGGCGCATCAAGCATGATACCTGCTGTTGCTGCCCCGAAGTAGAAGAGTAGAAGGTGCATCCCCTTGAGCGAGCTATCATCTCACATACCCGATATTAACCTGATCACATTCTATAGTGAGCGCGGGCATACAGTATTCTCGAAGATCAGCCCCTGGACGAAAGGCATCATGCTCGTGCTCATTATCCTATTCATCACCATGGTCCATAGCCTTATCCTGCTCGCTGGATTATATCTCCTGGTACTTGCCGTATACTGGATGGCCGGATTACCCTTAAAACGATTATTCAGCTGGTACTCACTGCCGCTCATTTTCGTTTTATCGCTTGTCCTGATATTGATGTGGAACGAGCCGGGCACGCCGTTATTTACCCTGGGGCTGCCCTTTATTCCCTTAACCCTGACGGATAATGGGGCGATCCTGGTGGCGACCCTCCTGCTCAAGGCCCTGACATCGGTCACCTACTCGCTCTTTTTCCTCATGACGACGAAATATAACTACTTCTCGGCAATGATATACAGAGTCTTCCCATCCCCGATAGACCAGATATTCCTCATGTCTTACCGTTTTATCTTCATTACCCTGGATATGATCGACACCATGCTCAAGGCCCTGCGTTCCAGGGGCGGTGGGCTTGTAAAGAGCGCCCGAAAGCAAACGGGCATGTTCGCGGAAGTATTTGCGTTAACGATGATCAGGTCATTCGACAGGGCGGAAAGGATCAATAAGGCGATGGAAGCAAGGGGCTTCAGCGGAAAATATGTCGCCGCCACGAAGATACCGGCGATAGGCATTCCTGAATATGTGTTTATGCTTGCGTCAATGATACTGTCTGTGTATGTATTATGGTTCATAAAATTACCGTTTTGATGGTGAATTAGGTTGATGTTACAGTCATTAAGTATAGAGCACGCTTGCGTGCATGAAGAAGGCGAGCTGATCCACGTGGATTGTGCCAGCCATGTGTATCCCGACGGCAGCGTGGGGATCCATGAGATGTGCTTCAGGGTGCTTAAGAATGAGATCGTCGCCCTCTGCGGTCCCAATGGTTCCGGGAAGTCGACTTTGATAGACCACCTGAACGGGCTGCTCAAGCCGTCGAAAGGTAGTGTGACCGTGCTGGGGAAAACCATCAGCGGCTATAAAGGCGAAGTATGGCGGGAAGTCGGCGTCGTATTTCAAAGATCTGACGACCAGCTGTTCGCGCCGACCGTCCTGGACGACGTCATGTTCGGGCCGATCAACATGGGCATGGACGTCGAGCAGGCCAGAGCGGCTGCGATGGATGCGCTGCGCGCGGTCGGAGCGGAGCCCCTCGTGTCAAAAATGCCAAACTATCTGAGCGGGGGCCAGAAACGGCTGGTCTGTATCGCAGGTGTCCTGGCCATGAAGCCAAGGGTGATAGCCATGGATGAGCCGACCTCCGATCTTGACCCGAACCATGCCGAAATGATCGAGAATGTCATTTTGGGCTTGAAGAATAAACACGACATCAGCGTTGTTTTGGCTACCCACGATATGGACCTGGCCGCAAGACTGGCCGACAGGATCTGCGTAGTAAAAGGCGGCTCGATCATTGCCGAGGGCTTGCCGTCGGAGATATTCTATGACCACCGGCTGCTGGACGATGCCGGACTGAAGCAGCCCAATGTCGCCCGGATATACGAAACTCTTCAGCGGGACGTAAACATAGACAAGCACAGCCATCCTTTGAACGCAGATGAACTGGTCAGCCTGATATCAGCCCTGGTAAAGAAAAGTTGATGCGCCGTTTGTATAGAGAGAGATTACTTAAAATTTGGATAGTACCCAAACCTTTATTATTTATTAAAACAGCATATAATTTATAGAAGGGAATTTATGGCGCACATACATCTCGAAGACGGCTCATTCACGATCTTTTGGGTCTTAACATGGTGGCTGATCGCGATCATCGTCATCGGCATAAGCCTTTACTGGTTAAGGAAATATAAAAAAGCCGATAACCGCATGATAACACTCGCGGCGCTTTGTACGGCCGCGTCGTTCGCGCTTTTCCAGATCAATATTCCCATCGCAGGGGGCGTCCATATGAATCTGACGTCGCTAATCGGCATCCTTACAGGCCCGGCCATCGGCAGCCTGATCGTACTCATCGTCAATATATTCTCGGCAGCTATCGGTCACGGCGGGTGGGGACTTGTCGGCGCCAACTGCCTGGTCAATATCACAGAAGTAACAACTGCGTATTTCCTGTTCAAAGGGCTGGGCAGGCTTAAGCTCGATACATTCTCAAAGGCGGGCATTGCCACTCTTATCGGACTATTCGCCGGCAACGTAGCGATGATCGCCATAATATTGATATCGGGCGTCCAGGGCGTAAACCAGAGCACCTGGGACATATTCATGGGCCTCTCTATAATTGCCGGGATCAACATGATCATAGCGGTCATTGAAGCTGTGATGACGGGATACGTCGTGGCGTATATTGAGAGGGTCAGGCCGGATATTTTAGGAGAGGTAAAAAATGTCGGATAAGGTAAAAAATAACCGGGGACTCATAATATTCGTCGCCATAGTGCTTATTTTCATTGCTGTGGGCCTGGCAGCATACCTGACCTCGGGCAACAAGGGTATCGAAGAACGGTTCTCTCAGGCCGTCGGACTGGGAAGCAGTGCCGAAGAAGGAGGGCCGGGCGGGTTCTTTGGGTTCAATATCGAAGGTAACCTGCTCACGTACATCATCATCCTGTTCGCGTTGATCGTCGTATGTATAATTTTACTAAAAGTGTTTAAAATTTAGCCGGGGCACATTTGAATGCCTCAGGCTCTTTGAGCCCATGCCCTGTGATGATCGATACTACCCGGGCGTCCTTTGGCATCAGCCCCTCTTCATATGCTTTTATCAATCCTGCCGTACTTGCAGCGCCGGACAGCTCGGCAAAAATGCCTTCTTCTTTAGCGAGCATGTCACGGACACAGCTGGCTTCGTTGTCGGAGACTGTGATGCCGATGCCCTTCGATTCTTTTAAGGCTTTCAGCGCCCAGCTTCCGTCAAGCGGATCCCCGCAGGCTACTGCATCCATTAATGTATGAGGCAGGACAGGCTCGATACATTCCGTGTGTCCCATTAAAGCTTTCACGACAGTGTCACACCCCTCAGCTTGTACGCCAAGTATCTTCGGCAGCCTATCGATAAGCCCCACGATCTTCATTTCCTTCAGGCCTTTCCACATGCCGTGCAATAGCGTCCCATTGCCGATCGGGCAGGCAATATAATCATAATCAGTTCCCAGCAGGTCGGCGATCTCGAAGGCTACGGATTTCTCGCCCTCGCTACGGTATGGGTAATCCCCTGCCAGGTAAATGCCGTTTTCTTCGAACTGCCGCTTGGCAACGACAGACGCCTCGGTGTAATCGCCCTTGACAGCTTTTATGATCGCACCGTGAGCCCCCATCTGCAGCAGCTTAATTCTGGGGGTGATCTTCGGCACATATATGGTACAGCCGATGCTGCCGCGGGCAGAATATGCGGCAACGCTGGCGCCCATGTTGCCGGTAGAAGCGCACACCAGTTCCCTCGCCCCATACTCATAGGCCTGTGAAATTTCCACCGTAGAGCCCCGGTCCTTGAAAGAGCCTGTCGGGTTGAGGCTCTCCATCTTGAATAAAAGCTCACGGCAACCGGTCTTTTTTACTATTTTCCTGGACCGTATCACGCTGGTACCACCTTCGCCCATTGTGATAATGCTCTTCTTTTTTAAATTCGGATAAAACTCCCTGTACCGCCAGTGACAGAACGTACGCTTACGCAGGTCGGCCCAGTTGACCTTACCGGCCAGCTCACTATAGTCATAAACGATCTCGATACTGCCCCCGCAATCGCATCGGTACCGTATCACTTCCTTCGGGTATTTACGGCCGCAACATACGCACTGGAGGAACTGGATATGCATAATAATAAATTAGCTTACGGGATGACAAATCTTTCTATGGTGATATTTTTATATTTATAATTCATATTAATCCCATATAGGATGGCCGGTAATATTGAAGAACGACGATTTTTTAGCTAATACGATCAACGTCATTACCTCTTCATGCTCTTATGCGGGTGTCGAGGATAGGTATAAAATGCTCCTGTCATACCCGAAGCGTAAGCTTATCGTTAATTATCCGGTGAAGATGGATACCGGCGAGCTTTCGATGATCACCGCTTTACGGACACAGTATAACGACGCCCTGGGGCCATACAAAGGCGGCATACGCATAGGCCCCGACGTCACCGAGCCCGAAGTTACGGCCCTGTCCATGCTCATGGCCACGAAGTGTGCGCTGCTCGGCCTGCCTTACGGCGGTTCCAAAGGCGGCATCATCGCCGACCATACGAAGCTGTCCAAGAAAGAGCTAGAGCTGGTATGCCGTGGCTACATGAAGGCTATTTATCCTATTATCGGGCCGACACTGGACATCCCTGCGCCCGACATGAACGTATCCGCCGAGGCCATCGGCTGGATGCTGGACGAGTATGAGCGCATGGTAGGTCACCATCAGCCGGACATCATTACCGGAAAGCCGGTGGAGCTTGGCGGCATCAACGGGAGAAAAACGGCAGTCGCTTGGGGCGGCATATTCGTCCTTGAAGAGGTCAAGCACATCTATGGATGCGATTGTAGCACGTTCGCCATTCAGGGTTTCGGTAACGTGGGAGGCGGCTTTGCCAGGATACTTTATGAGAAAGGTAAAAGGGTCGTCGCCGTAAGCGATTCTACAGGCGGCGTCTATAAGGAGGACGGCCTGGACATACCGGCCTTGATGTACCATAAGGAAGAGACGGGTTCCGTCAAGGGCTTCAACAAAGCAAAGGACATCACCAATGAAGACCTGCTACAGCTTGACGTCGACGTCCTGGCGCCGGCGGCAAAAGAAGACCAGATCAATGCAGGTAATGCGTCAAAAATATCAGCAAAAACAGTATTATGCCTGGCGAACGGCCCCATCGACATGGAGGCAAGTGAAATGCTGGACAGCCGGAACGTCGTTGTCGTCCCCGATGTGCTGGCCAACGGCGGGGGAGTGGTAGTCAGCTATTTTGAGTGGGCCCAGGACAGGGAAGGCTATGGCTGGAGCGGCATAAAAGAGTCGGCTAACCTGAAGGAGACGATGAAAAAGGCGTTCAGGAACGTACACGATGCGTCCAAAGAATATAAAAAAGACATGTATAAGGCCGCGTATATTCTGGGCGTGAAAAACATCGTACAGGCGATGAAAGCCCGGTCCCTCTAGAGTCCAGTAGTTCTGCGTTTGGCGGTGATCGTTTATTCTTGCTAGCGCCTTTTTCGCTGGTTTGTTCGGTTTCACAACACGAAGACATGAAACTTTTTTTTAGATTTACTAACACAAAATCATGAAAAGCACTATGGCACAGTTAAATCATGAAATCGTGAAGGCCTCTATTAATCGAATTAAGCCACCAAGTTCACGGCTATTAAGACACTAACGAACGACGTAAATCACGAAGTGCCACAAAACCAAGACAATTAGAGTACGGCTATGATAACAAGCGATGTCATGCTAAACTGTGGGTCTATATGCGAATACGATCGATGAGTCAAGAAATGGTACCTGGTATGGCGTATGCTTTTTGTCTCATTTTTGTGGCACTTCGTGGCTTACGTCGTTCGTTAGTGTCTTATTAACCGTGTTTTGGCGGCTTAATTCGCTTGATGGGGTTTTCATGACTTCATGATTTAACCGTGTCATAGTGTTTTTCATGCTTTAGTGTTCGTAAATCTAAAAAGGAATTTCATGTCTTCGTGTTGTGAAACCGAAGGGCGTACATGAGTCGCATAAACAATAAACGGCTAAAGTATAAACACGGAACTACTGGAGATACTTATCGCAGTAGTGCCAGGCGCAGACCTCTGGCTCGGCGTTGTGTATGCTACAAAAATATTTTTCGCCTTCATGCCTGAGGAACGGGCATTCTTTTACAGGGGTGCCCTGGACGTCTACCCACAGTCGCCCACCGGATACCTCGCCATTCTCATGCTCGATGCCCACGTATTTGAGGATATCCTGGCGGTTATCAAAACGCCACCTGGCGATGTCCAGCGGCGTAGCGTCCAGCCTCATGCCATATTTTTTACAACACGAGCCGCACTGGGTACATCCGCTCATAGCGAGCAATCTATCCCATAAGGCATAATACTTTGGTTTTTTATATAATAGACTGCGGCAGGCCGCCGCTGCCCATGTCCGCTCCGGGCACGAACTTTGACATGTGATTAATGGCAAATACTATAGCACCGACAAGCGCCTGGGATTGGTCCGTATTCAGCTTTAAATTTTTCAACCCGGTCATCTTTGCCTGGGGAGTGATATTCATATCGATGATGCTCTCCAGTGTTTTCTCGACCTCGCTAAGGCTGCCATGGAGCATCCGCTGTTTTTGCATGATCATATTCTTGAGCCCTTCGTTCTGGCCTTTGCTGATCTCGTTCATCTCTTCAAGCTGGCGGATATTATCCTGGACGATCTCACGGACCAGCTTTACGTTAGAAAAAGCGAAAATGACGTCTATGAGCTCGATGCCGTCGTGTCCTCCCTGTACCATATCAGCGCCGAAATCCTGCAATAATACCACCATAAACAACTTAAAACCCCGCAATATAAAACATGAACACGATTAAAAGACGGATACCAAAAAGGACATCGATATAAAAACATTATATTTACCAGGCACCTGCCGCATAAGGTATCTAATAAAATAATGGCCGTGAGGAAGATGCTTTTAATAAATATGAATATACGAAGAGTCGCCCCTTCGTAATACTTTTAAACTATAATTTTGAGTTAACTGCCTATAGAATCTTAGAACCTGGGCTTCCGGTGCTTTGGAAGACAGTCCTGGCAATAAACCGGTCTGCCCTCGGTGGGCTGGAAGGGTACTTCACATTCTTTACCGCAATCTGAACAAGTTGCCTTGTGCATTTCTCTTGGGCCGCTGTCACCGAAGTTCCTGCGACCTCTAAATCCGCTGTCTCTCATTGATATTACTCGTGCAGAGTAAGCTCTGCAATAGGTTTAAAGGAAACATAGTATAAAAAGATATGCGTGATATTTTTCTGTTAAAATCCTGACAGGCAGCGTTTATTTGTTATATTAAAAGCTGGCCGTTAAAAAAGTATATTAACCACTTGCGCCCCAAATAATCATTACTATCATGGAAGCCGGTAAAGAAAACCCTGTCGCTTTACAAAAAAGCTCGCTGGATGTCGTTAGACTATTTGCCCTGTTCATAGTGATGTTCATCGTCGCATGGGCTTTGCAGTATCCGGCGTTTTTCCTGATGGAAGTCGCTCACCAGGGCGGCCACGCCATCGGCGGAATTCTATACAGGGGAGACCTGACAGGCTTTAGCATTACACCCGATATTATTCCCTGGAATATGGGAGGCAGCGTTACCATAGCTAACGGCGACATGACGGCTTCCCGAACACTGGCCGGCCCTCTTGCCGATTTCTTCGTGTTCCCGATATTTGCGGCCGTTGTGGTCGTTATCGTCGGATATATAAAGCCTAAGACGCTCGGGCGCTTTATTATCGCTGACTTTTTCGAGCTCCTTGCGTTCTGGGCAGGCTTTGCCATGTATAAGGAAGCCAGGGCCACCTCGCAGAACCAGGCAATAATGGACGTCGTTAATACCCAAAATTCGACATTCGTATCGGTATTTCAGATAATGATCACGGTGGTCTCGGTCATCGGCATCGCCCTGATGCTATTTTATATTATTAAATGGCTCATGGCCTTCGCCCTGAACGCAGGCTTGCTCAAGAAAAGCGTACGGTGGCACCAGTATGTAGTTGCGGCGGGATGCCTTATCATCGCATTGGCACTGTACTATTTAACGACAGGGCTGGTCCTATCGGTCGCCCCATACATTATGTTACTGGCGCTTGGCCTACTGTTATTTTCACAGGCAGCTTTTAAGAAAAAGGCCGAACCTGCGCCTGCTTAATTCTGTGCCATTTTTTTAACCCGGCTCTCCCACTCGTCATAGAATACAGGAAAGTCCTGGCCCGTGTTTTCATTGAAGGCTTTTTCAAAGCTAGTTTCAGGACATTGGATCAGGCTAATGATCGTCTTCATACCGTAGCGTTGTACGATGTATTTGATAAGGCTGTATGATTGCATGTATCCGTTTTTGGATGTAGTGCAATTTTCGTCTTTTACTGCATCGGCGATCTCGCTGGTGTTTAGGAACCCATGGCCGACGATGTATTTTGACACGGTAGCATCGTCCAGCGGCTCCTTGGATACCACCATGCATATACCTTCTTCCATCCAGTGGAAATCGCCAGGGTCCTTTTTAAATAGTATCTCGTTGATCGCTAGATGTGTCATCTCGTGCTCGGCCAGGACCGTTAGCGATGCATTATCCTTGAGCGTTTTCTGCCTGAGGATTATCGCGCTGAACATCGTATTCCAGGCGGAGAACGAATCTACCTGCCCGCCCACCTTATCCATCGCCTTATCGTCGACGATGATCACTTCGGCATGGGCGGGGCAGGTGCCGAAGCATCCGTTCACATGATCATATGCATCTTCCAGGGTATGCAGCAGGCTGGAGTCATCTTTATTATCGGCGGTACCGGTCGTATACGTGACGTCGAAATGCCCGGTATTCCCGCCTATGTTCACGGCATTCGCCGTTCCGGCGAGCATTACCAGTAATACGATCACGCACGCCGCTGCCAACCATCCCATGAACAGCCATAATACCCTAATTTATTTATCCTGTGATACAAAAAAGAGCGACGTGAATTGCTGAGATTATGTTAAACTGCCGATCGCTAGCTATAAAAAAATTTACGATGATGAACCTTGTTGTTTCCCTATTATCGTTTTTTATTTTTAACGAAGACGTTTTCCATGTCGGCCACCTTGGCTTCAACTCCCGGGTCCGCCGTTATGATGGAGATCTTTATTTCGGGGAATTCCGCCCTGATCTCCCTGGCTAGCCGGACGCCGTTCCGCTCCGGCATCCGGTGGTCTATGAGAATAAGGTCGGGTTTTACCGGGGATCTCTTCAGCATATTCAGGACTTCCGCCGGGTCACTTGTGGTGAAGACCACTTCATGCCCGAGGCTTGATAATGCGCCGCTGGATATCTGTAAGAGTTCGGGCTCTTCATTAACGATCGCTATTTTAGCCATGCAATACCCCTCTGGGATTCATTTATTGATTAACTTATCTACAGTGCAATTAATTCATAACAGGATATAGGTTTTTAAGGAATATTACAAATTATTAAATATCTGCTATCAGTCTATGAAAAATGACTTCGTTATACAATAAAAGCCTCTATCCCCGTCTTAAAAAACGGAGTCGGGTTTACCGATAATAAGAAAAAGCAATTAGTTAGGGTGTATATTAGCCTTCTTAGTTATGGTAAACCCATAAATCGTTTGTTCATATGATATTTATATAGCTATCTATATGGATGATAAAACTCAATACAGACTTAGATCAGGAAGTTGATAATAAGCGAATTATCCAATAATTATCCAGCTAGCACATGTCATTATTTTCGATTATAAAAAGGAAAAAAAGTAGTGTAAAAAGTTTATTGATAAACTAATTAATTCTGTTTAATTTAATCCATTGCTTTGGTATAACTTAACTTGTTATTAATTTAACTTATTAATATTTTCCGTAACGATAGGTAAACAATGATTTTCAGTTCGGCGATTTGGACAATAGATTTATCAACAGCAAAAGTAAATGCTTGAGTTGTAAGCGTCTGGATAAGATGCTACATGGGACACATCGCACCCGACAAAAGCGTGATATGCCCCATGGCCAAAAGGCAAGACAGTGTAGGCTTTTTAAATATTTAAAGCTTTATGCTATCAATTGAGAGCTACGATGGCTTACCTCCGAGCGACATACAACTGGAGGGAATAATATGAAAGTATATATAAGAAATCCGTTAGTTGGCATGATGGCTATATCGATGTTGGTCTGCCTTTTATTAATTCAGCCAACTTTCGCATCATCTGCAACGGCTAATTCCGAGAATTATGGGATCGGTCATTATGAACAAAGCCTTATTCATCAAGTTCCTTTAGATCTTAGCCCAGAATTATACGAATCTTTCAATTGCAGTAAATAATAGAAAAGCATTAGAAAAGGAAGTTCAGGATCAGGCGGCCAAATCAGCAAAACTAGACGCATTGAGCTTATTTGAAAAAACATCTACAACTGACATGGTATCGCCAATGTCCCAAATCGGAAATCCATATCAAATCCCAATAGGCCAAAATAAGAACATATATGGTACGAATAGCGGCGATTCGGGATTCAGCGCAAGTGGTTCCTGGGGTGGCGCTTATGGCAATGCTGACAATATAAACAGTAATATTGCATTGACATATGTTTCGCAAATGCCCGGATATGGGGCGATGGCTGCCTATTCATGGGTTGGTAACGCTTTCCAGATTACAGGTTCAGGAAGTAGGTCCGGTAATGTAATAGCGAAAGGCCAACTGGTATTTGAAACCAATACTGAGGGGCAAGGTGCAACTGCAACAACTACAGTCACACTTCATGTAATAGATCTGACAAATGGGGGAACTGATTATTCGCAACAAATTTGGCAAGATCAGACAAGCCAGATTATTGGTAATCCTATATTACGGAATCAGGCTTACAATGTCGGTAAGAGTTTAACTCTGATAGCGGGACACAAATATGTGGCATATGTAGAAGTTGATTCTGCCTCATCAGTATATGGTGCCGGGGAAGCAACCTCTGATGCAGGAAACTGGGATGGAATGAACAGATATGTAAGTGTGCCTGAAATTGATGTGCAATTCCATTAAGACTTAAAATTTTATTTTTTATATGAAATATTGTCCTACTTGTTCAATATCAAAGGATAAATTTATAGTTTATGATTACGAGAAAATATCATGATAGTTATTACATTACTATAATGGGCTAGGTTTGTATTATGACAAAGAGAACAAAAGACTATACTGATGCGATTTATATTGTTGGAGTAATTATGATAATAACGCCTATTTTAACAAATGCGATATTTTTTTTATCCCAATTAATAAATGGTAAGGGAATAACAACAATTACGGAAAATCCATCCGTATCAAACATGTTTTTGGGGTCAAGTTATACTAATGGCCTATTTTTTTCTACTGGGTTTCTGATGATCCTATATGTAGCCTCGAAGAGATTTTGGGATGAATATAGTAAAAAATAGTATACGCTATACTTGATTTGAACTGTCTATGAAGCTTTTACCTTTTTTAATCTAAAGTAAAATGGAAAAGTTTGAGTTACTATAATTATATATGCAGTTATTTCCAAAAAAAGAAAAGGAAAATGTTAAACCTTATCTATAAATCAGATAACTTAATCTAAGTGCTAATTTATCAAAGCTCCGATATTTTCATGCTGATATTCGATATGGGTATTATTTTTGGTATTATCTGCATCATTGATTGCTACATAAGCCCATTTTCGTCAAATACATGGCAAACATACAATAGAATATGCGCTTAGTATATATTTAGGTGTGATCCTATGGCACGAAAAGAAACTAAAGGAGAAATGACTGTACAGGCTGCCGGAAGAAAGGGCGGTAATACCACCAAGGCCCGCTACGGCGCTAGCTATTACGAAAGCATCGGAAAAAAGGGCGGCCAGAAGGTCCGCGAACTCATCAATAAGGGCAAAGAAACGATGTCGAGGAAATAGAGACATCCTTACATACATTCTCAAAATAAAAAAGTAAAAACTATTTTATTTTATTAATAGACGTTTCTAGTGTTTTTCTTACCCCACGTTAATCTTCTTGCAAAAGCCATATGACCGTCTGCGGGGTAAACATGGCCAAATAAACATTATGTATAATATTTTTCGCTACCAAATGTATAAGCCGGTAAAATGTGATTGAATAAACATGAAAGTCAAGGTATCATATGCTTTTATCGTAATTGGCGTTATTTTATTAATTAACGGACTGATCCGTTACCTTTCAGGAAAAACCGGACGTTTTGGCGGCATGTTAATAAATGTACTCATCGCCGTATTAGGAGTTATCATATTAATAGCCGGCATTATTTCGCTTGTAATAGGTTAACCATTACCATTATATTTTAACGATCTCTCGTATACTACCATTTAATCAAGGACGGGATCTTTTCTCGCCGACGAAGATGCAGGTTAGACAACGTACAAAAACATACAGTAGTTAATTTGAAAAATAGTTTAGAAAATGAAATAAAATAAAAAAAAGGTTTTAGAATCTGGGTTTCCTGTGCTTTGGAAGACAGTCCTGGCAATAAACCGGCCTGCCCTCGGTGGGCTGGAAAGGTACTTCACATTCTTTACCGCAATCTGCGCAAGTTGCCTTGTGCATCTCTCTTGGGCCGCTGTCACCAAAGTTTCTGCGACCTCTAAATCCGCTGTCTCTCATTTGAATTACTCATGCAGATATTATTCTGCAAGACCATTAAAGATTTGCAAAGTATAAAAAGTCGACGTCTGATTATGTCCATATCTCCTCAATTATATAGTGGGCATGGTAAATATGCACTATCAAGAAAGTATAAAATCTTATTTCCATTGGAGTGCATAATTGGAACTTTTAAGGCGCTATACCGCTTAGACGTCGTCCATATCGATCTTGATCCTGTGCGCATAATATGCGTAGCCCAGAGCGCCGAGGCCGGACAGTATACCTGAAATAAAACCGCCTACCGGCAGACAGAAACATAAATACTCGCCAAAGATGGCAAATGGTAAAGCCACCGAAATGCCCGGAAGCATGCTCGATAGGACATTCGTGGCCGAGCCGGTCATTGTCTCCATAATGGATATGGCCATCATTACGATCAATATCGGGACGAACGCTGCATGGCCGGATAACGCGCCGATGAGAAATGTTTCATTTTTCGTATCCTCGGGCTGCTTGCCGGATCTTACGGCCAGTACCCCGGTAATCAGAACACCGATAACTATGGCCAAAAACGTGAGCAACGTTAATATGATGACCAGATCAAATTCTGCCGGAGGCTGCCCAAAAACATACAATGTGGAGTTATGGGAGCCATTATATAGATCATTGTAGGGCTGAGTCAAGGTATTCATGTATGATACCATTGCCGGCGTTGAATAGAGCCACATGATGATAAGCCCAAAAATAAAATTTATTATTGCGATTACAATGCCACATTTTAAGCCTGTATACACCGCATCCCGATATTTCGTTTCCATAATTACGCGATTTAATAGACAACGCCAAAACATATACTTATCGAGGTACACAGGCCAAATGAGATAGTCCAGGCATATCCCCTCCCATAATATGGGCCCGACACAACTTGAGCTATCGATCAAGCGTTAATCATTATTTTCAATTCAAGGAAGGAAAGGAAAAAATAGGGGTCTGAGTGTTTTAAGTAGTTTTTATGGTTATTTCCAGATCTGTGGAAGGCGATGAGAAAAATACCCTTATATAGTAATCGTTTGATATTATTAAATTAAAAACGATTAATATGGAGGAGTGTTCTGTGGTTAAAATAAATCATTTATTAATAGCGGCGATAATTCCCATCGCCCTCATTGTCCTGGTCGGCACGGCATCCGCCAAGCCGATACCGGTGACGGTCACTGTCGATACGATCCAGACGAACGGGTATTATCTCGGCGTACCTACGCTGGTCTCCGGGGAAACTTACCAGTATGGATTCGTCTATACGTTCGTGCCCGACGGGTCATACACGGTTCTCGGTACCATTACAAATAATGACCTCGACTCAGCATATGATGTTACCGTCGATATATCCAATACCGGGTCACATGCGCTAATGGGGGAATCTATAGTCACTGTACCGGCGGCCTCGACTGATTCGAATGGAAACTTCAAGCATAGTAATGCTATGTACTCAATCACGGTGACGGCGAATTCGGTTAATGATATATTTGTAGGCTATGGGAGTTTCAGCGGGAATGTGGAGCTATGGGAGGCTGCGGCCGATACGAGTGGCACTAGCTATATCAACGAAGGCGATACGATAACGCACACAGTGAACGAAGGCCCGATGTCCGATATGAACATCATATTCGCCAATGGCAAATTCGATTTCAAGGGCTCGCCCCTCTACACCTTCGCCGAATAAATAATGACTATCAATCTATTTTTTTTATTTTCTACTTTTTGTCGTTGAGATGTTTTGTGAATATGAGGGCATCTATTCGAATATATGACAATATTGAAATTTGGTGTGTACCCAAAATTTGTTATAATACGTATGTTAATTTGAGGCCATAAGCTCTAATCATAAAAAATAAATCAGTGTGATAAAAGCACTGCTCTTGAGTTTTAATTGTTTATTGTAATATTAGTGTTTGTTAGTTAAGCTTTTTATACTAAATGTTTGGTGTATACCCAAACTTTATAAACATGGATTGCATAGTTACCTTTTGTAGCGGTACAGAATCCGCTTTGGTGATAATAAATGGCACATATACATCTTGAAGATGGAGCTTTTTCAATACAATGGATTATTATTTGGTTTGTTATTGCGTTGGTGGTTCTGGCTTTATGTCTGTTCTGGCTTACAAGGGTAAAAAAAATAAATAATAAAACAATAACGATAGCGGCGATGTGTACGGCCGCATCCTTCGCAATATTTCAGGTTAATCTGCCGCTATTCGGTGGCGTACACATGAACCTGACCTCGCTCACCGGCATACTCGTGGGGCCGGCGATCGGCGGGGTCATAGTGCTCATCGTAAACATCTTATCCGCCGCGATCGGACATGGCGGATGGGGTATGGTGGGTGCCAACTTCCTGGTCAACATGTCTGAGGTCACGGTCGCTTACGGAGTATATAAGGCGATGGGAAAGATCCGGGCGGATACTTTCTCCAAGGCCGCTGTCGGCACATTAGCCGGTCTTTTTATGGGTAATGTGATAATGGTGGCAATAATCCTCATATCGGGCATACAGGGCGTTAACCAGAACATGACGGACATGCTCTATGGGCTGTCACTGTTAGTCGCCGTGAACATGGGGGTAGCCATTATAGAATCCATCGTCACAGGGTATGCGGTATCATATATTCAAAGAGTCAGGCCGGACATGCTTCAGGAGGTGACACCCCTTGCCTCAACAGCAGAACAATAAGGTCGGGCTGGTCATATTCGCGGCCCTTATCATCATAGTCCTGGCCATATGCCTTTACGCGTATATGAAGACGGGCGACCAAGATCTTGAAACGAGGTTCGCCAGTGCTGTGGGATTACCTGCCCCTACCGGCGACGGTGATAACTTTAGCATTTTCGGCTTCGATGTAGAAGGCAACAACTTATCCTACATTCTTATACTTGCCTTGCTATTGGTCATTGCCGGGGCCTTATACGTAAAATATGGGAAATAAACTATACCGGTTTTATTTTTTAAAGAAAAAAAGCTATGTATATTAACAGGTAATTATCCAGTGATGTCGATTTCCAGGGATAAGTTAAATGATCTTTTATACAAGGGCAATACACCGCTTACTGTAGGCGTAGCCTGGAGCATTTTCGGCATTACCTTATGCCCCTGTCCAGTATGCCTGCTGGGATCTTTGAGCATGTTAACCCTCGGAATAGCAGATAAGTTCGGGTTTGTTCAATACATTAAACGAAGAACGCACGAACATCACGCTGATTGTGAAAAATGCAACCCGACCAAGTAAAAAAAATTACTGTTTTTAGTGTTGACGCTTATTTTTTGCAAGTGCATTGAGCAGGCGGCTTTCCGCAAAATCCGCAAACGTTTCCTTTCATTTCTCCTCCGCAAGCGGAACAGTGTTGATGAACTTTTTCTCCTTCATGTTTAGGCATAAAATAATCCTCTAAGTAGGATATACAAAAAAGCAATTACTTATATTTATTATATAATAAGAGCGATTATTTACTAAATAAGCGTAAAACTCATAATCTGATTTGAATTTAGGTAATAACCCTTAATAGAAAAAATCGCCCCCAACGTCGATTATTTAAGCCATAAGTATTGATTAACAAATGTGGATACTAATCGTAATCGACCAGGCGGAACCATATTGATAATTGGTTTAGCATTGACTATTCTTGTATTAACCGTTCTAATTTTAACACTCTTATCTCCAGGCGTGATGGATTACATATTAGATCATCTAGCAGGATAATTCAATTTAAACTATAGCCTTTATAAAAGATATTTTAAGATAGATAATCCAAAACTAGCCTTAGCTGTTATTTACATTGAGAAGAATAAAAGGAAAAAAGTAGGGTCTTACATATATCCCCGATAAACGAGCGGGGGGATATATCCAGAGGCCTCAAAAGTTCCTATTCTGCACGCCACTGGAATTAACGGTGTGCGCAAGCTGAGTAATCCCTACTTTTTCTTTTTCCTGCTCTGAGTTGAAAATAACCGCTAATCTTTGCTTTGTGGTTCAAAGTAAGTTGCCACCATGATATGAGTGGGGATATAGTTAGCTAGTTAAAAATTGCAGTTGCTTCTGCTTTTATGAAAATAAGTTACTTCTCAATGGCTGATCTCAGGGCAACGAGCCATATGCCGTGAAAGTCTGATACTAGACTTCTGATTTGACGAATTTAACACTATTATACTGGTATTTGCCCCCGTTGTTATGTACGACTTCTATGGCTTCCATTATGGTGTTTATACTAACTGGCTTCACTAGAAAAAGAGATGCTCCTGCGGCATATGCTTCTTTCATTGCGCTTAAATCGGAACTCAGGAATATGATCTTAGTAGACGACTGTAACATAATCATCCGCTTCAGCACTGTCCACAAGCGTCTTTACTAAATAGAGTCCGAGGCCCATGCCATTGGCAGGAGTTTTACCCCGCTGCAGCCTGTTGAATATACTATTTTTCAAATTATCCGGTATACCCGGGCCGTTGTCTTCGACAGTGACCATGTATATGTCTTTACCGTGCTCCTGGGTCGTTTTCAGGTCGATGGCTATATTTATTTTATTACCATTGGTGTGCTTGATGGCATTACCCACCAGATTGGTAAATACGTCTCGGAGCAGCTTATTAGCCTTGATGAGATGCGGCCCTGTTCTTACAAATTTAATAGATCCTGGGGCAAATAATTTTCAAATTCTTTTATAACGCTGGCAAGCAATTCGTCGAGGTCTATGACCTCTTTCGGGATTACGCAGCTCCCGAGATTCTGCAGCTTCCGCACGTTATCGATGAGCTTCGAGCTCCTCTCTAATGTTTGAAGGGATTTTTTGATCAGCTTCTTGTCATCGGCTTCAAGCTTACAATCTGTATCAAGGATGTCCTTCGCCATCTCGAGCTGGCCACTGATAATTTGGTGCATGTTCGAGATGTCGTGGCACATCAGATCTAGATAAAGTTCAGCCTGATCTTTTGAAGCTATCAATTCTTCTTCCAGCTTCTTGCGCTGGGTGATATCCCGCTCCGTCTTGGCGATAGCATATATTTTGCCGTCCTCGTTTTTGAGCGCAGTTACTGTTAGCCATACGTCGAGCACATGGCCATCCTTCGCTTTACGCTTCGTCTCGAACGACTTTAGCGGTTTTCCCATTTGGAGGCGGTCTATTATCTCTATATAATTCGGCTTCTCGTCATCCGGCACGATACTCAGGATATTCATCGTGAGGGCCTCCTCCTTCGAATAGCCATAAATCTCCTCGGCCTGTGGTTCCACGCTAAGATTTTGCCATCCATGTCGACCAGGGTGATAGCATCATTTGAATCTGTGACAACGGTGGCAAGCCGCTTCAAAGACGCCTCGCTTTCCTGCAAAGACTGGGCTACGGCCGTAAGCTCATCATTCTTGACGCGAAGCTCCTCAGACTGGGACCCAAGCTCCTCGTCTGGACCTCGAGCTCCTCCTTCTGGACCTCGAGCTCTTCGTTCTGGCTGCGCAATTCCTCATTCTGATTTTGAAGCTCGCTACTCTTATTATGGAGTTCTTTTCTTAGTGAAACGACTTCGTCGTGTAAGGCCTTTACTTCTTTATCGTCCAGGCATATTTGGGAGATCTCACTTAAAAGCTCGACCTCTTCCTCCCGGATCGAGTTCAATTTCTTGAGCAGGTCGGCTCTAGTTTTGCTATTATTGCTTTCACGCTGCCCCGGAACTTTTGGACTCATCGATTTACCTGAATAATATCTAAGTGCCGTGTAAGACGATAACTTTTATCAGTATAAACGAAATCTGGTAAATGACAAGCTATCTTCAAACTTATTAATATATTACGGTAAAAATTACGGTAAAACCCTCAGCCGAACTTTTTCCGTTCAAGCGTCTTTTAAAAAAGTGGTCAGAGTACAAGCATATAATAATTATTTCTAAATCAAGCGTTAACCGTTATTTTCAATTAACAGAAGGAAAGGAAAAAAGTAGGGTCTTACATATATCCCCGATAAACGAGCGGGCGAGGTGGGATTTGAACCCACGGTATCCGGCTTACTCCAAAAATCGAAATTCTTATAGGAGGCCGGCGCTATGTCCTGGCTAGGCCACTCGCCCAAAATTCGCAAATCCTACTACTCTATCCTGATATATAAACTCTACGAATGATAAGACGTAGGCCATACGCAGCAAAACAAAATAAAAAATCATGAGTAAGTCATTAGCTAACAATAGATTATTACTCTAAATAATAATTTAAAGAAAAAGGTTACCTTTTATATGGCGCTGCTATACTTTCACCCATACTAAAATCGCTATATATCAGTTATGCTAATATAACATTTAATAATATATAAATATCTAGTTATAAATATAATCAGTGGTGATATTATGAATAGTAGAAGAGATCCCCTGCTGATAATAGCGGCCATCTTATTGATAATCGGCGGTTTGAACTGGCTACTTGTAGCATTCGGCGTGAACGTCGTAGAAGCGATCTTCGGCTCCGTCGCGACCAGCATCCTGACCAAGCTGATCTACATCCTGGTAGGTCTGGCAGCTATTTACATGCTGTATCCGCTTTACCTCTGGCTTACCGAGCCGGCGGAGAGGCCGATCATCAGGTAAAAGTCCGTTGGCATAAATACCTGGAAAACAACAAGCTTAATTTATATTTTATTGGGCCAAACAAAAAAAGAAAACGGGCCTTTATTTTATCATTTTGGCGATGACCGCTTCTTTTATGCCTTCGTCGTCCATGAAATAGACCGGGCCGTCGAACGCGGGCTTTCCGTTGATGGAAGGCTCACACATGACCGGTGTACCTGTTCCCCAGTAGTCGACCGTCTTCACCTTGAGCCCTTCGATGCCTTCGACTGCCTTGCTGACCTTTTCCACGATCATGTACGGCAAATGACACTGGCAATAAGTCCCGATGACGAGCACGTTCTTCCCCGCCCCGCACTCGAAGCTTAGCTGCTCGACCTTGCTTTCCACCGCATCCCCGAGGGCCGGGTACCTGAGCAGGTACCGGGTTGTCGCATGGCCGGTAAACCCGATGGCATCCTTAAAGCCGTAGTCATGGTAGAAGTCGTACTGCATGATCGGGGCGTTCTTCAAAGTCAAAACATCCACGTAGCGGCACTTCTTTCCCAGCAGCTTATCGAAGAATTTAGATGAAAACATCTCGTCCAGGATGGCCTTCCTGATGGCCAGTCCGATGGGCTCTTCGCCCTTCTGGGCATACCAGGCGCAGTCGATGACTATTGTCCGTTTAATGTCGGGTGAGAATACGCCCATCGGGTGTGCCGAAGCCGGGATACATTCGACGAATCCCCTGGTATTGCCAGTCTCATCATATGCCAGCATGCCGACGGTGCCGAATTTCTCGATCATGTCCAGCAGCCACTGCTTTCGCGCCTTTCTGCCTTCGGCTAATCCGGGGATCTTGTTTATGCCCGGCATGTTGCCGCATTGGCTCATCAGGTCGTCCACGTTTTCCTTTGTGATCTTAGCGAAACTTAAGCTCATGTTACCATCTCAAGGCAATGGTTTGTTTTTGCATTGCCATTTCTTACTTAGAGAATAATGATTATAAAACTTATTTGCAAGCGCTCCGAAAGTAATCCGTCAGCCAGACAAAAAAGGGAATGCCAGGCTAAAAAAGGGAATTTTACACCAGGCGGGCAGTGATATTTTCGCCATGTGCCCGCGCCTGCATGATGCGGTCAACGAGGCTGGAGCCCCGTGGTACCTTGATAATGCCGGTGCGCCCTACGGTCGCCGTGAAGATGTGATCGCCTCCGGCGAGTATCTCGACGGTCTGCCCCGAGAGCTGCTTGCCCACGTCCACAAGGAGCTGCTTCTTGGCTTCCTGGATATTCACGGGTATTGTCATCCCCTGTTCCTCTTCGGACACGGTCGATGTGCTTTCGTCCAGGGGCCGCACGTCGATGTGGATACCTCCGGCCGCCCGCTCGATCAGGCCGATAGTCTTACCGCCCCTTCCCAGAATAGCGGGAATGTCCTTTTCCCTTACCTTTACGATCGCCTTGTTGGCCCCGACCATCTCGACCTGGATGTCTCCCCTGGCGTATTTCGCGATCTCCCTTTTGACGTTCCCTTCGCCGGCCTTCCATGAGGCCTTTGGACGTTTTTCCGCCCCCACGGGCATAACCACCACCTGCTCGCCGAAAGTGTATACCTCATACTCCGGCTTGCCCGACTCGAGGTCCCTGATGCTGATGACGGGCCTCGCAAGGTCGGACTCGGTCATACCTGCGGGTACTTTTACAGTAAATTCAATGTCGAATACGTTTTCTACCGAGCCCTTATCGATGAAAACGACCGTATCGACTACCTGGGGTATAACGCCCAGTTCAACACGCCCTATAAAACGCTGTATGGCGTCGATGCCCCTGGTGGCATGTACGACGCCGACCATGCCGACACCGGCCAGCCGCATGTCGGCAAATACCTCGAAGTCCGAGGTCTTTCTCAGCTCGTCATAGATAGTGTAATCCGGCCTGACGAGCAGTAGAATGTCCGCGGTCTTCTCCATCTTGCCCTCCAGCGGCGCATACTGCGTGATGGCGGGCGGAAGCTGAAGGTCCCTGGGAGATTCCATTGTCTTAACGATAAAGTCGTGCCTGAAGAGGAAATCGGCGCAGGCCTGGGCGAAGGTGGACTTGCCGGCGCCGGGCGGGCCGGATATGAGTATGCCGCGGCGTTTTTCGATGAGGCGGTCCTTGAAGGTACCGCTGAACTTATAGTCCTCCAGGCTGAGGCGGGCCACGGGCCTGACGGCCGTTATCTCCACGCCGTCCGAGAATGGCGGCGTCGCTATGGCGATGCGCAGCGTCCCTAGCTGCACGACCGTGGCGCCGTTCATCTCTATTTCAATGAAGCCGTTAGGGTCCTGCTTGGCCCGTTCCAGTATCTCATGGGCCATGTCCAGCAGCTCTTTTTCAGTCAGCTTTTCATCTTCGATACGTTCGAGCCGCATGTCGCCGATGGAGCCGCGCTTGGCCATTGGCTCCACGTCCGTTTTCAGGTGGATGGACATCGTGTCGTCGGTGAAATATTTCATCATCGCTAGCGGTTTCATCTCGCCGACCTCTGGCTTGAGGTACATGACGGCGATGCCGGTCGCCCTGGCCACCTGGGCCTGGACCTTATCGCTGGTGACGAACGTAGCATCATAGTCGACGGCAAGCTGCCTTATCATGGCGTCGATCTCGCCGCTGCCTGCAAGCCTCATTTGCGCCGGCGAAGGGCGGGGGCCCACGAACTCGATGGTGATGTCGCCCGCTTTGGATAACTCCTGCAATTTTCGTAATTCTTCGAGGCCGTTAAAGCCTATTTCCAGGCCGCGGTTGGCCTGCGCTTCGAGCTCGGCGGTGACCGCTTCGGACACTATGATCCTGGCGTCATTAAACTCGCCTGACCGGACCATCCTGGTGATACGACCATCTATGATAACGCTGGTATCGGGAACTAACTTCATCTATGCTCACCTAAATCTATGAAAATGGATTTAATAAATCATTGGTCTGTAAAGCGCGCTTCTTTGCCATAGACCGACGCCGGGTCGAAGGCCTTTTTGCCCACGACGTCGCCCTCTATTGTGCGATAAAAGCACGATACGTACCCCGTATGGCATGCTGCGGTATCCTGGGATACCCGTAATAATATACAATCACTGTCACAGTCGATACGGATCTCTTTGACGTGCTGCACATGGCCGGATTCTTCACCTTTTTTCCAGAGCTTTTTACGGCTTCTGCTAAAGTAATGCGCAAGCCCGGTCTTGACCGTAAGGCTGAACGCTTCCTCATTCATGTACGCGAACATGAGGACCTCCAGCGTCCCGGCATCCTGTACGATGACCGGTAATAGCCCGTCTTTAAAATCCGGCTGTATCATTTAAGGCATATTATGATGCTGAGCGTTTAAACCTTTTTATAATTGATGACCCGATCCAGTTTAATTTAAAAAAATCAGTGGTGCATGGCGCTTTATCCATGCACCTGTCTAACCCATTCAGGTTTATTCTATCTTCAAACTATCTGGCCGGTGACCAGGATCTCTCCGTTTTGCCCTGCACCGATGTCTGCGAGAGGCTTTCTGGTCGAGATCGGCTTAAATGGCGTCGGAACAACGCGCCCGCCGCCGATAGTAGGCCTGAAAGTAGTGACGGGCCTATTGGCCGTCGGTGCAATTCCGCCGCCACCGCCGATCGTAGGCCTTGTTGTCGTAGGCCTGAAAGTAGGCCTAAAGGCCGTCGGAGCGACACCGCCACCGCCACCAATTGTTGGCCTGGTAGTTGTCGGCCTGAAAGTAGGCCTATATGTCGTCGGTGCAATTCCTCCGCCACCGCCGATCGTAGGCCTTGTTGTCGTAGGCCTGAAAGTAGGCCTCACTGTCGATGTCGGGGCGCCGGACGGCTTTACGCTAGGCCTGGCACTCGGGAATATCGACGGCCTTCTCGTCGGCGAGGGCCTTCTGGATGGCGATACCGTCGGCTTCTTCGTCGGAGACACGGTCGGCCCGACAGTCGGTGAAAACGTGGGTCTCATTGTCGGGGAAACCGTTGGTCTGCCGGTCGGAGATACGGTCGGCCTCATGGTCGGGCTGACTGAGGGCCTCCTCGACGGCCTCGGCCTGGGCGTCACAGTGTGGACCGGGTATGGTACGGGTACGGGCACCGGGTAGTAGATGGGCCAATACCGCGGGAAGGTAATGGGCGTCAATACCGGGTACACGATACTCGGCGAAACGACGATCGTCGGCTGATACACGATGTTGTTGATGATGGTCGTGTAGTAGTTGTTATCCACGTTTGTCATGTAGTTGTTGATGAACGTGTACATTTCCGGGAAAGCAACGGTGTAGACCCTCATAGATGCGGAGTCGACCACGATAGACATAGGCTTATTCAGGTTAAACGGAGTAGCCCGTCCGTCCGGCGTGATCACCGTGAGGCTCTGTACCTGGAATACCGCCTGAGACCCGCTGGTAGACTGTTGAGATATATCCGCGGTGACCATGAGCGAATTCACCGAAGGCCTGAGCGTGTTGTAGAGGTCGTCCATGCTGGCCTGAGTCGTCGATTGTATGGACGACTGCAGCTTGTTTATGTCCATCTGGACCTCGTTATCGCTGGTATCGATGATGCCGGGGACCGCGTTGCTTAGCGTATACACTGTAGCCACCTGCGACTGCGGGTCCACCAGCGCGAAGCTATTCACCTGG
Source organism: uncultured Methanocellaceae archaeon (assembly GCA_963780625.1). GTDB lineage: Archaea > Halobacteriota > Methanocellia > Methanocellales > Methanocellaceae > Methanocella. Next base: position 246,291 of record CAWACH010000003.1, read on the forward strand.
AAGAATATCTGATTTTGATCTTGCGATGCTACGCTGACCGATAGGGCAACGGTGTTCGTGCCCGGCCCCAGGGTCACTCCTGGCAGGCCGGGTATGGCATATGTGCCTCCGTCCCCCGCCTGATCGCCCTGGTACTGCTGGCCGTTTACGGAAACGGCGAACACTACGGATATCATGGTGATGACCATCAGTAGCGCCAGGGACTTCTTAAGCTTGATAAAGTCCAATCTAATCCACCCCACGGTATATACTCGATATAAAGTTTAAACTATTATTCGAGTTATTATCATAAATTTTAAAAATTACTGTAGGTAAAATCGCTTTATATTAAAAAGGAAAATTTTGGCTATTAACCGGTAATATTTATATATGCCCGTCGGGGTATTAGAGGTAAATGATCAAGTTAAGCTATGATAGGGTATTGGGCGTGCTGCTGGCCTTTATACCGGTCAGCATATTCCTGGAATTGATACATGCGGACAGCGTATTTATCTTTCTTACGGCCGCTCTGGCGATCATCCCGCTGGCGGGCTTCATGGGTAAAGCCACGGAAGAATTGGCCAAACAGGTGGGCGCCGGTATAGGCGGATTGCTGAACGCGTCCTTCGGCAACGCCACCGAGTTAATTATCGGCATTTTCGCATTACGTGCCGGTCTTTTTGATGTGGTTAAAGCCTCGATCACGGGCGGCATCATCGGTAACATGCTGCTCATCATCGGGTGCAGCATGTTCTTCGGCGGCCTCAGGAAGAAAAAGCAGATGTTCAATTCCGCCCTCCAGGGCGTGAATTCTACAATGCTGATGCTGGCGGCAGTGGGATTAGTATTACCTGCGCTCGCCTGGAGCTTCCTCAACACGGACGCGCTGAAAAACAATACCATCGAGTCCCTGAGTCTGGGCATCTCGGCTATTTTGATATTAACTTATTTGTGCAGCCTGTACTTTTCCCTGAAGACGCATAAGCATCTCTACGAGGAATGCGGGGAGGAATGCAAACCGGAGTGGTCTATGAACAAGGCGATCTTGATCTTGTTATTGGCCACGGCCATCATCGCAGTGGAAAGTGAAGTCCTGGTAAGCGCGGTGGAACCCATGAGCCATGCCCTGGGATTGACCGAGCTATTCATCGGCGTCATCGTGGTCGCCATCATAGGCAATGCGGCCGAGCACAGCACGGCCATCATGATGGCCATGAAGGATAAAATGGACCTGAGCCTGAGCATAGCCACAGGCTCCAGCACCCAGATAGCGCTGTTGATCGCCCCCTTACTTGTATTTATTAGCTGGCTCTGGGGCAGCCCCATGAATCTGGTATTCAATGAGTTCGAGGTGGTGGCGGTCATAGCGTCGGTGGTCATCGCGAACATGATATCGGCAGACGGGGAGTCGAACTGGCTAGAAGGCGCCCAGCTCATAGCGTTATATGCAATGATGGCGGTCGTATTTTTCCTCATAAAATAGGCAAAATACCTTTAGATATGGCTCCCCACAAAATATTGGATGAATGAACGCAGGATACGCTGGCCGGCCGACATAGGCCTGAGCCTCAGGATGTTCCTCACCCTGGTCATCCTCGGGGCGCTCTATCTGGGGTTTCTTACGGTGCTCTATTGGTTCGGCGTGGATTTGACCACGCTCATGATCATAGCAGCGGTAATGATGGGCATTCAATACTTTTTTTCGGACAAGCTGGTGCTCGCGAGCAGCGGCGCTAAGATGGTAACGCCGGAACAGGCGCCCAGGCTGCACGCCATAGTGGACCGGATCTGTGCCGAGACGGGATTACCAAAGCCAGGAGTGGCAATTGTGCCTACTGACGTGCCGAACGCCTTTGCGACGGGACGAAGCCAGAAACATTCGGTCATTGCGGCTACCCAGGGACTGTTGAACAGGCTGAATGAAGACGAGATAGTGGCAGTGCTAGCCCATGAGCTGAGCCACGTGAAGAACAGGGACGTCGCGGTCATGACCATTGCCAGCTTTATATCTACCGTAGCGTACTATTTTATTATGTCATTTATGTACGGGGGCTTCAGGGCAGGAGGCGGCAATGAGCGCAGGAAAACTCCGGCGGCCTTGTCATTGTCTATGTATTCTCGATGATCGTTTACGTGATCAGCCTGCTGTTGACAAGGCTGCTTTCACGTTATCGCGAGCTGGCCGCTGACAGGGGCTCCGCCATTATTACCGGCCGCCCGTCATGGCTGATCGACGCGCTTCTCAAGATCAGCGGACAGATGGAGCGTATCCCCAAACAAGACCTGCGCAGTGAAGAAGGCCTGAACCAGTTCTTCATAGTGCCGGCGCTGACCAGCAGAAGTATTACTGAGCTTTTCTCGACGCACCCGAGCCTGGACAGGCGCATTCGGGAGCTGGAGCGCATGGAACGCACTATGGGCGATCAATAAGTGATCGTTATGGGCTTTCTGGACCTATTCAAGCCCAGGACATTGCCGCCCCCGAAAATAGAGGACTTATTCAAGCTGCCGCCGGTAAGCGTTACCATGGAGCAGCTCGGCGTCAAGCCCACGGGGATGTCAGGCGTGTGTTTCCGGTCCATCGGGACAGAGGATTTTGAGCATATTAAAACTAACATCGTTAACATTTTGACCAATAATTCTTTTCTTGCCAGCTACACAGTGTCCAGGGATGACTATGGCTTTACCTGGGTAGTGATAGACAGCGATTCGCTGGGCGATTCCGTTGCGAACGTCTACATGGCGAGCCAGCTGCTAATAGAAGGAGGCTACGGGGACCACATTTTGATCGCCATATTCAGGTTTGAAAAAGATGATAAGCCTATTTACTGGATCTATAATTACAGGCAGCGCTAGCTTTTACCCGTTCGCGCCCCGTGAAAAAGAAAGGGACGTAGAAATAGAATACCGGCTGCGCATGCTTGTCATGGATGAGCTGCCGGTGGATAGCCTGGATTACTGGTTCCCGGTATGGGGAATACCATTCTGAGGATCTATGCTTTCAGCCGCGACAGCCGTGATCATATTTCTTCTAATAACGTCGTGAAGGTATCCTGGTGTTCTTCTTCGTCCTCTAATATACTTCTAAACATATGGGCGGTGGTCACGTCCTTTTCGGATTCTGCCAGCTCTATGATCTCCCGGTATAGTTTTATTGCTGCATCTTCCGCTTTGCTGTCGTTGGAGAGCATTTCTTTCAGCTTTGTTCCGACAGCGATGGGGGCGGGCTGGGTAGTCGGGGTGCCGCCCAGATAAAACATCCTTTCGGCGATCTTTTCGGCATGTTTCATTTCAGTTATGGCGATCTTTTTGAGCTCGTCATTAACCGCAAATCCTTTCACGCCGGACCACTGGACATGCTGCCACAGGTACTGGATCGAAACTTGCAGTTCCCTGGCAATGCCTTTATTCATCAGATCTAGTAACTTCTTCGATGCCATGATGGATTCCTCATAAATTTATTAGAATATTTTAATGAACTTTATGGTATTTATACAATTATTTATATAATAACCTATTGCTAATGTATAGCGAAAACTAGGGCACTATCAATCGAAAAATATTATTTTATCCGCTAAAATAGCCAGATAATGTCGTGTGCGATCTTTGATAGGAAGCGTTGTGTTCAGCCCATTAAGCTTTTTTCCCTTATGGGTGTCCTATAAATAATATAAACATGCAACAATATCCTTCAAGAGAGTGAGGCGGGATAATGGCAAAACCATCAAGACAGGGTAAAAAGAGCGTAAAGAAAATCGAACGTGCGCCGGCAAAGTCAGTCGAGCCTGTTCAGAAGGATATACCGGCACAGCAAAAAGTCGTCCTGGTGGAAGCCGAGAAGACCGGAAACCCCATAGTCAACTTCCTGAGATCCCACTTTTCAATATTTACCGTTGCCATCGCGGCCGTCATGGCCGTTATGCTGTACATTCGCATAGCCTTACCGTATAATACCGTATTTACTAACTGGCCCGGCAATTTTGTGAACATCGCATCGGATGATGCGCCTGAGCAGATGAGGATGGTCTACAATACTCTCGCCCATTTCCCGACCAGAGAGCTTTACGACCCCTTCACCCATTATCCATATGGCAGCCTCGTGCACTTCGGGCCGTTGTTCACGATGCTCATAGCCGTTCCATCGCTCATTCTCGGCCTCGGGCATCCCAGCGCTCAGCTGACCGTTACCGTCGGTGCATATGTGCCTGCGATCTTAGGCGCATTGTGTGCCATACCGACTTATTATGTGGGCAAAAAGCTCTTCGGCAGAAATGCAGGGCTGCTGGCTGCCGTTATTCTTATGTTCCTGCCCGGACAGTTCCTGGCAAGGTCCTTACTCGGGTTCACCGACCATCACGTGGCGGAAGTCCTGTTCTCCGTAGCTACCATCGCAGTACTCGTATATGCCCTGGACAGCGCAAAAAAGACGGGGCTAACCTTTGACAAAATAAAAAATAAAGACTATAAGGCCATCAAAGAACCCTTAGCCCTGGCATGCCTTGCGGGCATTACTTTCGGCTGTTACCTGCTGACGTGGCCAGGAGGGCTACTTGTCGGCTTCATGCTGTTCATTTACTTCGTATTACAGAGCGTTATCGACCACGTCCGCGGCAAGCCGCTGGACTCGACGCTTATCATAGCCGCATTCATGTACCTCATACCCATGGTCATGGTGCTGCCATATTCACTACAATACCTACGCTTCGACATCGTCAACTGGTCACTTACACAACCAGTCGTCCTGGGCCTCGCGCTCGTCGGCATAGGCATAATATACGCCGTATCCAAACTCATGGAAAAAAGCGCTCCGAAGCTGGCATACCCGATAGCACTTGCGGGTATCGCCGTCATAGGCATTATATTCCTCTATGTGGCTGCGCCGCCGGTTTACGACATTATCATAACGGGCCTTAGTAAATTCCAGTCGAGCGGAGGAATGCTGACCGTCGCCGAAGCGCATCCCCCCAGCCTTGCAGACCTATGGACTGACTTCAACTGGAACTTGTATATTTCCATAGCGGGATTGTTCGTTCTCGCATATCGCATTTACCGGGACCAGCGCCCGGCCGAACTGATGTTCCTCATGTGGAGCCTGATCATGCTCTGGGCGACATATAATGAGGTGCGGTTCACCTATTACTACGCAGTGAACGTTTCATTGCTCACCGCATACGTCGCAATGGAGGCGTTCAACCTGCTCGGCGCCCAAAAGTTCAAGGAGAACTTCATTAAAAGAGTAAAGTCTCCGGGAGACCTGCCGGGCTTTATTGGAAAGCACAGCGTGCAAACTGCCACGATGGCCGTGCTGGCTTTAGTTTTTATCGGCGTTGCGGTCTGGCCGGTCACAAGCCTGGGCCAGAACATCACCTGGCTTGAAGCCCAGGGAGGGCCGGGAGGCATGCAATATGAGTGGTTCGACGCCCTCTACTGGATGAGCAGCCACACGCCAGACCCGCAGGGGTCGCCAATCCAGCAGAACTTCGATTATGCCAACGGGACATACGCTATTCCATCTGATTTTGGCGCCGGCTTTTATGATTATCCTGCCAGCGCCTACAGCGTTATGAGCTGGTGGGATTACGGCAACTCCATAGAGTACGTTGCTCACCGCATCCCGAACGCCAACCCGTTCCAGGAAGGCATCACCGAGATGAACGGCACCACCGGGGCCGCCCCGTTCTTCTGCTCGTCTGACGAGGATCAAAGCGTGCAAATGCTCGACAAGCTGAACAGCAGATACGTCGTCATCGATAACGAGATGGCGACAGACGGTTGGACTTGGGGTAAGTGGGGAGCCATAAGGACATGGGTCGACGATACGGATGGATGGGCGGTCCAGGCACAGTCCCCGTACATATGGCTCGACAGCCAGTCCGGCGGCGCTTACTCGAGTAACACCAGTAAAGTGCCGATATTACAGGACACTGCTAAGTTCAACAACTCGATCATGAACAGGCTGTACTATGAGGATTCCGACGGCATGAGCCATTACAGGCTCGTATATGAGTCCGCCGGCTCTTACACCGTTGATGCGAGGCAGGGTCAAATAATACAGGGCAGCGACGGCCAGCAGTACGTCCAGTATGGCGGCACCCAGCCGGTTTTCCAGTCGGATGACCTTAGCAGGGCGGCACAGCTCTACCAGATGTACAGCAGCTACGTAGTCTCGCCCAGCCAGGACCCGAGCCAGTATACCTATGACGCCAGGCCGCCGGTCAAGTGGGTGAAGATCTTCGAGAAGGTCGACGGCGCTACGCTAACAGGCAGCGCGCCGGACGGCACGATCGTTACGGCTTCGCTCAATATGACGACGGACTGGGGCAGGACGTTCACGTATACGCATGCAGTCACCGCGCAGAACGGCACGTACTCGATAACGGTGCCATACCCGACCGAGAAGATGCAGGGAGAAGGGTACTCCTATGGCATAATGCCACAGGGCAAGTATGCTATCAGCATAAACGACGTGACCAAAAGCGTTGACGTAAGTGAAAGTGCCGTCCAGAATGGCGGCACCGTACAGGTATCGTAAATTACAAAGGACAGGGTTTCTCCTGTCCCCTTTTTAACTTTTTTATCCGGGTATGAGCCCTTCGCCGACGAATATTTTCTTCGCTTCCTCGAATGTGAGGTCTGCCGGCGGCACTATCAGGTCGGACTCCTTGAGAGTTTTGGCGTCAAGCGGTATGCCATTCTTGCGAATAATGGAAATAAGCTGGGCGTATTTCTCTTTAAAGGCTTTCTTATCCCCTTTTGCTATGAGATGGACGATCTCATTGTCGATCTTGTTGATGTCGTCGTAATAAATAGACGGCAAGACGTACTGGTTCTCATTCAATATACGGATGATCATTGCTTGACCTCCTGCTTCAGCGTCTCCAGCTCCTTTTTCACTGCCGCATCGTTCTTGATCTTTGTGAGCTCCGAGTCGAGCTGGTCCTTATTGCCCATTACGTCCTCGAGCGTGCCCTGCTCTACCATGGTGTCGAGCGCCTCGCTCCGGGCCTGCATCTCTTCGGTCTTGTCTTTTCCGCGCTCTACGGCATAGCCGACGTCGGCCATTTCCTCGCCGATGCCCGTCGTAGCCTCAGTGATCTTGACCTTTGCCTCGGCGGCCGAATATTGCGCCTTGATGGTCTCCTTCTCCGTGCGGAAGAGCTCGATCTTGGTATCCAGCTTCTTTGCCGTGTCGGTCAGCTTGTCCTCCTGCCGCTGGAGATCCTGTATTTGAGTGGCAAGCGTGTCCACCTGCGTCATCATGTCCATTTTTCTTTGCAGGGCGACGGCGGCAAGGTCGTCACGGCCTGCGGCGACGGCCTCCCGGGCCTGGTCGTTCAGCCTGGTGATGTTCGCCTCGAGCTTGCTTTTTTGCATTTCCAGGCGCTTGCGTGCCGTGATGACGTTCGCGACGCCTTTCTTTACGTCGGTCTGTAATTCCAGTTGACGTTTATATGAATAGTCGAGAGTTTCCCGTGGGTCCTCGAACATGTCGAGGATCTTACTCAGCTTCGCCTTTATGGTGGCTGTGAGCCTGCTTAAAAGTCCTGGCATAAAACCTCACTATGCTAAAATATCACTTCTATCTATAAACTTGTTTTCAGAGAATTACAATTGAACTTTGTTAATATTTGGCCATAATATTGTTACTTATTCAGGCTTTTCAGGCATTCTTTGGCATGGTAGGCCAGCCTGCGCTTGTATTCCACGCTAAAATACGGATGTCTTGCGATGCGCAGTAGCGAGTTTGCCATATACAGCGGATTTCGCTTCGTTAATCGGACGAAAGTGCCTAACTGGTCTTTGTAATTTCCGGCGTACGTCCAGTATAAATGTCCGATGAAACGGTCTGCCCTATATGGATCTCGACCATAGTGCATCGCATAGTGAAACAATTCTCCTGCCATTATCCCCAGATCGTAGACAGGGTCCTTGTAGCCGGCGCGCTCCATGTCGATGACATACAGGCGTCCATTGCCGTATAAAAAGTTGGACGGGTTAGCGTCGCCGTGGACAAACGCTCTTTCCGCATCTTTAATGATATGGTTAGAACAGGCTTCGTGGATAACGTGGTCCATCTGCCTGAGTTCTTCGTGTGTCATGGCCCTGCTTTTGTGGGCTTCCCATGCATGCCTGTTTAGCTCGTCCCGAATGCTCGATGAGTCAATGTGGCCGGATCTGCGCGTCTTTTTATGTAATATGCCGAAAAAGCCGGCAAGCTTGGTGAGCTTTTCATAGAGGCTATGGCTGTCATTGCCTTCCATCGTTCGTTTAATGTAGATCCCCAGGGGCGTGCCTGTAACATATTGCTCGGCGAAAAAACTCCCGCTGTCACTTTTACAATAAGGCTCCGCGATGTGTACCCAGTCTTTGTGGCCGATGACATGGCCGGCTTTCTTCAGGCGGCTAAATTCTCGGTCAGTACGATGGACCGCTTTTGAAATAGGGACTCGGTCAGTTCTAAAAGATTTTAATATGAACTTTTTGTGGCTGCGGCTGTCATTGACGAGATAAACATTATTTGAAGCCCCCAGCTTCGCCACGTGCAGGTCGGGGTTTTTACTGATATGGGTAGCTCTCCACAGCCTCCTGTCCTTGAGATATTTATACAGCCCGGTATCTTTTTGGATATCGCCGCTGATCTTTGTCATCGCTTCTCCAGCTCCTTAAGTACCCGGTCCATCTCGCCGATATGCTCTATGGTAAAATCAGGAGCGGCTATGTCGGTGTCCTTTTTTCCATGTTTGGTCATTATAAGGACACTGGCCATTCCCGCGTCTTTTGCCCCCTTGACGTCCCTGAACGTATCGTTGCCGATGTAGACGGACTCCTGAGGCTTAACGCCCAGCCGCCTGAGGCATTCGGCAAATAGCCGTACATCGGGCTTGCGGAATCCGAAATCTGCGGATATGATGACCGACTCGAAGAATCCATAGATGCCGAGCATTTGTAATTCCGGCAGCGCGTGATCTACCTGGGAGTCAGAGACGATGCCCAGCTTATATTGCCGCTTCAGGCTATCGAGCGTCTCAAAGACGCCCTCATATAGCTTTATTTTCTCAATGGTAAGCGACCTGTGCAGCTTCAATATATCCGGCACAATGGTGGATTTATTAATATCCGGTCCGGAGTACTGGTTCTCCTCTAGTATCTCGTACCAGACCCTGCGATAGTCGACTTCAGGATACTCCTCTTTACTTCGTTTTTTCTGGAGGGCCTTCTTCTCGAAAAAGAACCATTTGAGCTCCTCGGGCGAGAGGTATACTCCCTGGTATTTCATGTAAGAGGCCAGCGTACGGTAAACGTCTTTTTCTTCCTCATCGGTCTTGATGTCGATGAGCGTAGTGTAAATATCCGATACGATGGCTTTGATCTCCATGGCACTCACGGGAATTCCGGCACGTACACGGCCTCATCTCGCCGGGTCAGCTTTCCGGAATCGATGAACGTTATGTCTTCGGCGATGTTGGTGACGTGGTCGCCGATCCTTTCGAGGGCCCTCGCCGCGACGGTGACGTATATCATATTAGTTACCTCTCTCGGGTCACGGAGGATGGACGAGATAGAGCCCACGAACGCCTCCTCGTACTGGCGGTCGATGATGCGGTCCGCTTCAAAGACCTTCTCAATATCAATGGGCCGGCCTTCGGCGTATGCTTTGATGCAAACGTCCAGCATGCCGAGCGCCGTGTCGGCCATATTCGTTATACTCAACACCGTTTCGGTCACCGGCTTATTCGCCACGGCCAGGGACACTTCCGCAACGGCGACACAATAATCCCCGATCCGCTCGACGTCGGTAATGATCTTGAATGTGGCAGCCACTGTCCTGAACGCCTTGCCCTCCATCTTTTTCTCCAGCATCTCCAGGCAGGCTTTATCGACCCTGGCTTCCATCTCATTGACCTGATTTTCCCGTTTGATCACTTCATTCGCCAGGTCCGTATCCCGGTCATCCAGCGACCTCACCGATTCCCCAAGGGAACGTTTCACCAGCCCCATCATCTCGAGCACATCGGCCCTCAAGCTCTCTATTCTAGTATCCAGCACCGCGGCCATAATGATCAACTATTAAATGAAATTTATATTTATTTAAGCTTATATTTAAGCTAGGGAAAAAAGCTACGTAAATATTTTATCAGTTTAGGAACTTAATAGAACGTTATGCATAACCAACATATACATGAATGAACATTCATTAATCATGGAGATAGGATATTGACTAACGTTAACCTTGGCGCCCCATATGACTTTATCATAGAAAAGATCATAAAAAGCGGCTATGCAGGAAACCAGACCGAAGTGATCCGACAAGCGCTTAGAGCATATGATAAACAGCTCGAAGAAGAACAGGAAAAAATGTTAGTAAGTAAAAAAGTCGAGGCTGCGATGGCCGATATTAAAAGCGGCAAGGCTAAAACATATACGCTTGAAGAAGTACGCCAGAGGCTGGCAAAAAAGAAGAGTTGCCGGTAGTGTTTATGGCCAATATCATCTTCAAGGATGAGGCGTTAGAAGACCTGGAGAAGATGGATAGAGCGGTCCTCGATAAATTTGACAAACATTTTGATAAACTATCGGGGATGTCGCCGGGCAGACATATGAAACATGGCTTACCGTATTGTGTAGATAACGTAGGTCAGGGCCGCATTGTTTATAGCATGGATGGCGATACGATTTATATAATCAGGTGTTTTGCGACGCACAAGGAATATGAAAAATGGTATAAAGAATAGTATTCATTTACTCTTTAAGTCTCAATTTAAAAATTGAATAAATTATAGATCGCCTATCTCGCACCACTTGCCCCTGCCTTCCCATATCCTCAGCATGAACGGCAGCTTGATCTGGCCTTGCAGCTTATTGTAGATTGACTCGCAGATGTTCTCCACGCTCGGGTACTCGATAATGTCGTTCAGGCACCTGTGGTCGTATTCGCCCAGCACTTTTCTCAATATGGATTTCATGTCGTAGAAATCCATCACCATGCCTGAGCCCTTCTTTTCTCCCTCGATGATGAACTCGACCTTGTAGGTGTGGCCGTGTACCTGGCCACAGGTCTCATGTCCGGGCAGGTAATGCGCGGAATCGATATACTCAATGACTCCCAGTCTCATAGACATCCCCACACTTTATGCGTTTGCGGTATGATCCTCACAGTTTCCACCAGGCCCATGGCGGCTTCCTGTAGCTCGAATAGCTTTGCCGGCATCGCAGGCCTGACTTCGTTTACGGGCGTTACGGGCTGTAATATCAATTCGGTGATGCAGTCCTTGATCTGGTCCAGGGCATGCATCAGGTCATCCTTATTCGTGTCTGACGTCACGATGATCTTGCAGAAACAATCGCGGAAGCTCGTGTGCCTTAAAATGCTGAACGAGCGGGCCGTATCGTTAAAATATTTTTCATAGTGGCCTTTGAAATCACACTGGTCCTGCAATTTGAAATCGCCGGAAACATACTTGACCACGTCCTTTACTTCCTTGGCGCCGTCGGGCAGCGTCATGTTGGATTCCAGGTACAAAGGAAATTTCGAGGTCTTTAGCTCTTTGATGAATTTAGCATATAGCAAGGGCTCTCCGCCCGTCAGCGATACCGAATGGATATGCTCGTACAGCTTGATCACGCCGAGCAGCTGTTCGGACGATACCGGGTTATCGTAGTCCACGAACTCGCCCGAGCCGGGCACGTTCTCGACCTTACATTTTGCGGCCGGGCTCCAGTCCTTAGGCGTATCGCAGTATAGACATTCCAGGTTACATTTGGGGAACCGGACGAATATTTGCCGGTATCCCACGTAGGGCCCTTCGCCCTGCGCGCTCGACAAAAATTTCACGTATTGGTGATTTCATTGCGTATACACCTCGAGCGGGCGGGATTTTCGTATGTCCTGCTCCATGTCCTCGAATTCGGCGGTATATCGTTCTCCGATCTGTCGTAATACTCCATAAGCATCCTTGAGCCCCATCTTATCGAGGCTCATGTAGTCTTCGCACTCGACGTTAATGCCGAAGTGTATCTTACAGCTTACGGCGCTCGTCGACGCTATCGAGATGGAAAGCTTTCCGCCGTTATAAAATAGATCGTCACCCGAGCGGTTTACGATAAAGCCCATATCCTTGAGCGTCTCTTCTGCGATGCATGCCAGCAGGCGCTGCCGTGCATAGGCGATCTTCAGCGACGGCATGTCGAAATGCTCAACGATAAAATGGAGCATGTCGGGGGACTCGATGCGCTCGTTATGAATTTTATCTTCTATGTCTATCATGTGCTCGAAGGGGATCTTACAGCTTCCCCTGAAGCATACGATGTTATCGTCCTGTATCTCGAAGCGGGTGTATGCCCAGAGCGAGCCGATCTGGCTGCCGTCGTAGTCGATGCGCTCGTCGGCTATGATGCACTTCATTTTACCACCAGCGACGGGTCCGGTATTCCTGCGCGCTTGAACGCCCGCGCCCTGCGCATGCAGCTCTCGCACTTGCCGCACGGCTTCTCTTCTGAAAAATAACAGCTCCAGCTCAAGTCTAACGGCGCGTTTATTGCAGCGCCTTTTTTGATGATCTGTACTTTATCCAGGTCTATTACCGGCGCGTAGACCCTGGCGTGGTTCTCGGTCGAATAATATAAACTTTGATTGATCGCCTGGACGAATGCCGGAGTATTGTCAGGGAAGGTCGCGCCTTCCTCGGCGTTGAACCCGCAGACGATGCGCTCTATGCCTTCGGCATCTGCGAAGCAGCCTGCGACGTTGATGAACGCCCCGTTACGGTTCGGCACCCACACGGCATGGGCAGTCTCCAGCGCTTTGCCCTTGATATCGTCCAGTTCCGCCTCGTTCGGGGTCGGTACTGTTTCTCCGCGGTTAACCAGCGCCGTACATGTGACGTCTTCGAGCCACGGTATCTCAATGACTATGTGTTTTACGCCGAAGCGCTCGCAGATCATGCGTGCGCGCGCTATTTCTTTGTCCGCCGCCCGCTGCCCGTAGTCGAAGGTCAATGCAAGGTCGACCCCCCACTGGTCGAGGGCCATCTTGAAGGCGACCGCCGAGTCGAGGCCGCTTGATAATAGCACTATGGAGCTCATTTTTTCTCCGTCCGTATCCTGCCGTGTCGCTCGTCTATCTCGTCCAGGGAGTCAAGCATCTTTCGTATAGCTGTCCTGACCGCATCCGACTGGCTCATGAATTTTCTGTCCTTTCCGACGTGCGCCATGAGGTCGTCAAGTAGTTCCTGCGGGATATCGAGGCTGATCTTCGGCATAATATCACTGTATTACCATAGTAATACCAGAGTATTATAAATAGATATGCCCCTTACACGTCTAGGGTAATTATCATCTTAATTTTTGGTTTAAAAGAAGATAAAAGATTCACGTGCAATATGCGCAGCCCTACTGCAGGACAGCTGAATATAAAATTTATCGTTTTTACGCCTATTATGAAAAAATTAGGATGCCAATAGCCCGGTTATCGATATTATTTCCTCATCAGGAAAAAGGATTTAAACGAATATCGCCAGCTAAATCGATATATGCTTAAAAACGTCAGGCAGTCGGCTATCTATGGCCTATTGTTGAAATCGCTCTTGTTCATTTGTATCCTCTGGGCTGCCAACCTGTCCTATGGTTTTTTCCACGAAGCCGGCCACGCGGTGGTAGTTAAAGCTCTAGGGGGCGATGTTTATGATATATACGTCAACCCCTTCGGGACCGACGCATATACCATCCACTCGTTCGTCTCCGGGGCTGCATGCACTGTATTGCTTGAGATGGCCGGGATGGCCGTGACAACGGTGATGGCGTTCCTATCGCTGTATTTCGGCTATACGCCGCTTCCGTTATTTTTCGCGTTGCGGACTTCTATCTATGCGTTGAACTACGAGCCCGGGACGGACATCTACACCATATACCAGGCTATCGGTAACGTGTCGCTGCTGTTGTCGCTGGCGCTGGTCGTCTTGAACCTGGCATGTGCCGCTATCGCCATCGTGGGGCCAATAAGAGAGCTAGGCTACGAGATACCGATCTTAGATCGTATCACCCTTAGACAATAGCATCGGCCGTCCTGTCCTCCTGTCAGGTATCACAAAGGCGAATAACTCTTTTTAATATTTGAGTTACACAGAAGTACAGAACCGAGTTCAACGAGTTCTGTGACCCGTGTGATACATGACATGCAGAATGGGAAAATGGCAAATGGGCATACTCGAAAAATTTACGAACTTAGTAATTACGGTAGTTCCGTGCTTATACTTTAATCGTTTAATAATGATGCGACTCACGTACGCCCTTCGGTTTCAAACGCGAAGACATGAAATTCTTTTTTAGATTTACTAACACTAAATCATGAAAAACACCATGACACAGTTAAATCATAAAATCGTGAAGACTCCATTAAATGAATTAAGCCACGAAGTGCCACAAAAACGAGACAAAAAACATACGCCATGCCAGCTACCATTTTCTTGACTAATCGATAGTATTCGCATATCGATCCATTTTTTATTGGCGACGCTCGTTATCATAGCCGTTCTCTACTGTCTTGGTTTTGTGGCACTTCGTGGCTTAAGTCATTCGTTAGTGTCTTAATAGCCGTGACCTTGGTGGCTTAATTCGATTAATGGAGTCTTCATGGTTTCATGATTTAACCGTGCCATGGTGTTCTTCATGACTTAGTGTTAGTAATCTAAAAAAAGATTTCATGTCTTCGTGTTGTGAAACCGAACAATCCAGCGAAAAACGCAAGCAAGAATAAACGATTACTGCACAAACACGAAACTACTGAATTAACGAAAACAAGAGTCTATAGCGTTTTCTTCATTTTAAGCGCATGCACGCCCTGGGCGTAGTAGTTAGAGACGATGCGGCACTTCTCGAAACCCATCTTTTCATAGAGAGGTATGGCCCGCCCGTTGTCCATCTTCACTTCCAGGAAGCATCGGGAGCAATGAGCTTTGCGTAAATCCTGGACAAGCGCATCCATTAAAACAGTACCGATACCGAGCCGCCTAAAATTATCGTCCACGTCCAGCGTATAGACACGACCATATTTTCCGAAACGGTTGCGGTTTGTGAGGCCGATGATGAAGCCGGCGAAAGCGCCTTCGTACTCGGCTACGAACGAGATGGCCGTCTTTGTATTGATGAGATACTGTAATTGGTGCGTCGAGAACGCCTCGATATCAAAGCACATTTGCTCGAGCCGAAACATATCCTCAACGTCTTCGTCTTTTGCTGCTCTGAGCCGTACGCCGCTGGCGCTCTGACAGTCACAATCGGTCATGGAAATCCTTCAAGAATAATCATAGAATGCCTATGATAGAAAATAGTTTCCGGTATTTCTAAAGAAAGGTTAATGAATACCTATTGTATATTATGCAACAGAAACCTGGATGGTTGGTTGAGGTAATCCGATGATCAAGCAGCTTTTTGGCGTTGACGACAGCGCGCTGGAAGATATATTTAAGCGAAGGACCAGCTTTACGTCGGTCATGGACACCGTCAGGCGGGTAGCCGACGAGGTACGATCCGGCGGCGACGCTGCCGTAAGGAAATACACAAAACAATTCGACGGCGTAGACCTCAGGGACCTGGAAGTCTCCGAGGACGAGATGTACAATGCCGTCGAGCTCATCGACTACGAGACCATCGGGCATCTCGAGGCCGCCATCGATAATATAGAGGCATTTCACGCGTTACAGTTGCCGTCGGGCGACATGTGGCTGACGGAGATAGCGCCGGGCATCAGGCTCGGCCAGAAGTTCACGCCTTTACAGAGAGTCGGGGCATATGTGCCGGGAGGCACCGGCTCCTATCCGTCGACCGCGCTCATGCTCATCGTGCCGGCCCAGGTGGCCGGCGTATCCGAGGTCATCGCGTGCACGCCGCCCAGGAAGGACGGCACGGTACACCCGTTAACGCTCACTGCGCTCGACATGGCCGGGGCGGACAAGATATACAAGATCGGCGGAGTCCAGGCCATCGCCGCCATGGCATATGGCACGCAGAGCATACCAAAAGTAGAAAAGATCGTCGGGCCGGGCAACGTATACGTCACCGCGGCTAAAATGTACGTGCGGGACTCGGTCGAAATCGACATGCCCGCGGGGCCGAGCGAGATCGTGGTCATCGCCGATGATACGGCGACGCCTGCGTTCATTGCGGCCGACATGATCGCCCAGGCAGAGCACGACGTGAATGCGATGTCTATTTTATTGACACCGTCCGAGTTATTAGCCGAAGCCGTGGAGATAGAGATCGAAAAGCAAAAAGAGAACGCCGTACGTAAAAGTATCATAGAAAAAGCCGGCATGGGTATCTACGTTCTGGACGACATCGAGGCTGCCATAGCAGTCTGTGACCGCATCGCGCCGGAGCATGTAGAGGTCATGGTCAAAGACCCGCTGCCCATACTGAACAAGATCAAGAACGCCGGGACCGTCTACGTGGGCGATTACGCGCCTGTGGCCGCGGGAGACTACGCGAGCGGAGCTAACCACGTATTGCCGACGGGCGGATACGCGAAGACATTCTCGGGAATGAACACGATGCAGTTCATCAAGACCACCAGCGTCCAGGTCATCGACAGGGAAGGGCTGGAAAGCATCAAGGACACTATCATCGCCCTCGCAAACATCGAGGGCTTCGACGCACACGCAAGATCAGTATCAAAGAGGTTCGAATCATGAAGAGGACTCACTATTCCAGGGACATTACGCCGGAGATGAACGGTACCGAAGTAACGGTAAACGGCTGGGTACACGAGATCAGGGACTTTGGCGGCCTGGCATTTCTCATTGTCAGAGACAGAGAGGGGCTTGTCCAGGTCACCATGCCCAAGAAAAAAGTGCCGAAGGAGATCGTCGATACGGTCAGGGACTTAAGCCGCGAATCCGTAGTATCGGTCACCGGCAGCGTAAAGGCGATGGAAAAAGCGCCCAACGGCTATGAGATGATCCCTTCAGCAATAGAAGTGCTATCGCTGGCCGCGTCGCCGCTGCCGCTGGACCCCACGGGGAAGGTGCCGGCAGAGCTAGACACCCGCCTGGATGCACGTTTCATGGACCTCAGAAGCCCGGAGGTTACGGCCGTATTCTACATACGGTCAGCCATGGTCAAGGCCATGAGAGATTATTTATCATCTCAGGGATGCCTGGAGATCGCCTCGCCTAAGATAGTCGCGACAGCTACAGAAGGCGGCACGGAGCTGTTCCCGATCTCGTATTTCGAGCGGGAGGCGTTCCTGAACCAGAGCCCGCAACTGTATAAACAAATGATGATGGCCGGCGGCATGGACCGTGTCTACGAGATCGGCCCCATCTTCCGTGCGGAAGAGCATGCCACCAGAAAACACCTCAATGAGGCGACTTCCATCGATGTGGAGCTTTCCTTTGCGACTGAGGAAGACGCCATGCAAATGCTGGAGAACGCCGTTGCATACGTTTACAAGTACGTAAAAGAAAACTGCGCCGCACAGCTTAAAGTGCTGAACATCGACCTGCAGGTACCGAAGACTCCCTTCAGGCGCTTAAACTACAGGGAAGCCATCGAGATAGCGCAGAAGGACCCGGAATGCGAGGGCATCGAGTTCGGCGACGACCTCTCTTCCCAGGCGGAACATGCGGTAGGCAATGCCATTGGCGAACACTACTTTATAGTCGACTGGCCTACCTCCATCAGGGCATTCTATTCCCAGCCATGCGAAAACAATCCCGAGATCTGTAAGGCTTTTGACCTCATGCACCCGCGCATGGAGCTTGCCTCCGGCGCCCAACGTGAGCACCGCTACGAAATGCTATTAACAAAGATGGAAGAGAAAAACTTGAATCCGGATAGCTTTAAGTTTTACCTGGACGCGTTCAAGTTCGGAATGCCCCCTCATGCGGGATGGGGCCTGGGCGCAGAGCGCCTTCTGCAGACGATGTTAAATTTGAACAACATACGGGAAGCCGTACTGTTCCCCAGGGACAGGGTCAGGCTGACGCCGTAAAAACGTTTTTTTATGGCCTCTATAACGGGGCCGCCCGATTTATTTTTTCAATGTCCATGCAAGTCTTCGATAATGGCCATGGTCAGCGTTTTAACGGCGTGTGCATAACGCCACCATATGGTTGAAAAAGGAAAAGGCAGAATGACCGTGGAAGAGGCTGGCCGCCTTGGCGGTGAAAAGGGGGGCCAGCGCGTGAAAAAGCTCATCGAAGAGGGTAAACGGCTTGAAAAGAGAAAAGAAGGCAGTAGACGATAATGTCAGCCTTCTTTTTAGACCGGAGAGATCTCGCCCTTCGAATTGATCGCATAGCCGTAAGTCGAGTTTACCTTAAGCCCCGGAGCCTTGCTCCTGCCAAGGCTTAGCCAGTGCTGTATGCCGTCTGCCTGGCCATATGGGTCTTTTACGTCGTATCTGGCGCGAATATACACAATGGCATCGTTATAGTCGCTATCGTTCTGTCCCGCTTTGATCTCGGGATAGTAATCGTAGCTGCGAACGTCTGCGTTGTATACCGCCACTACCCTGGATTCCATGCCCATGGAACTGGCAAGGCTTGCCATTAAAACACTGTAGTCCATATCCGAGCCTTTCAGCGTTAGCACGCTCTCGCTGGCTTGCTGGGGCGTGTCGTTATCCGGCGTCAGCACCCAGTTTTTATTAACATTATCGAAAAGGTCGCAGACCTTGGCCAGTTTTCCATAGCTCGTGCCCGTGACGTTGCTGCTATTATTGGCGAACCCTGTCACGGACCCGTTCTCATTATCCATGGCCGGGACCAGGGCTAATAGCTTATTGTAGATCTCGTGGGTGCCCGGCTGCCCCTCGCTCGTCGGCTGTGGTGTGATCGTAGCCATAGCCGTGGGCTCAGGCGTCGCCGTTGGTGTCGGCGATGGCCAGGGCGTCGGGGTCGGAGTGGAGATGAATGGCAGATCAGTGCCGGAAACGAGGCCCGGCTTGTAAATGAAAACGCCCATCGTAGCGATGAGTAAGATGATCACAATGACTATCCCGAAGCGGAGGAACGAGAAAATGGGCTTCTTTTTACGCGGCTTGTGTTCGGGCAGCGAAGCCATGGCTTTTACCGCGGCCTGGGCCTCTTCCGTGACCGTCGGCGTTGCGGCCGGCGGGGGCTGAACCGTGGTCTTATCGGGGCCTTCGAAGCAGGTATCCGGAACTGAATTCTTCATTGGCTCCGGCCGCTATATGATCCGGGGGAGCTTCTACGGTCGGCTTATTGTCCGGCACATCATTAAATGTCCCGTACAGGCTCATAGGCTCGCCTGTCTTATTACAGACGACCTCGCCTTCAGCGTGTATGGCGCGGCCCATGAGGCTCTTATAGTCGAAGCTAAAGCGTTTCTCATCGGTCAATGCGGCAGCGCGAACGACCTGCAGGATGCGGCTATTATCTTCGGGATGGACCGATGCGAGGAATTTATCGAAGATGAACCACTCGCTACCGGCCGTTTTATATTCAGGCCGGGGCGGAGAAGCTACGGGCTGAACGGGTTCAGGTAACGGTTCTTTTACTGCGACTGCCGCCTCTTTCGCCGGTCCCTCCCTCGGCGATGTCATGATCAGGTCTGCTATATCCTTTTCTTTATTCCCGGTAGAAATAGGAATAGGGACACCGCGTGCCTCGACTTCGACGTAATATTTCGAGTCGCCGGTGATGCTCGTCGTAACCAGGTAGTAGGACCTGCCCTGCTCGTCCTTGAATATCTGGTCTTCGAGATACTCGACCTTACCTTCGTACAGGAAACTGCTCCCGTCCTCGCTGATTAAATGATATGCTTCAAGATTGTTACTTCTATAGACTTTAGGCTCGAACAATACACATCCCGCCGCTTGAAAAGTAATTCTAAGTATATCCAATGGTCTATTTTACTGTTATTGTTCCAGTCTATGAAAAACCAGCCAAAATATCCCCTGTAATTGACAATGTAGGTGTAAAAAGTAAGATAGAAAGTACCCTAGGCGGTTGTCTTAAACTCCAGGATACGCGATCGTCGTTACCTGACGTACGGTTGGCCGTGCCTGTGGGCGAATATACGGTAGACGACGTACAAAAGCACGAGGAACAGGATAGCCTTGATCACCCATAACAGGATACCAAAACCGAATCCGAGGAAAACGTCCAGGAGTCTCCATGCGACTATGAAGGCAATGACCGCTATGATCGCCATTATAATCTTGCCTAATACCATGTTTGATACATCGTCCGAAGGCGTTATAGCCATATGGGCAGTTTGCATCGGTTTATCCGGTAGAAAATAACGAAAAGAAAAAAAAGACTTTAATGTGCGTACATGTTGCCGTACGGCCTGTGCGACCTGGGCGTGAGCTTGATGAATGGCTTGCTCATGACCTCGTCGAAGTTGCAGCCGAAGTACGTGCAATATTCGCCTACGAGCCTGTCCAGCGTAGCAATGTCGTCGGCGTTCGGGACAGTCTTGAGTACGTCGCGGCCCAGTAAATGGTCCTCGATCTCGCCCCTCACGTAGATCACGCCGCCGTGCATGCCCGCTCCCACGTAATCGCCGGTGAGCGGCACTCCATCCTTCAGGTTGAGGCCTAATAGCACCATGACGCCGCCCGCCATGTATTCCCCGAAGAAGTTGCTGGCGCTGCCGCCTATGACAATGGCAGGTATATTGTCCTGGTACGCCTTCATGTGAATGCCGACGCGGTAGCCGACGTCGCCTTTAATGAATATTTTACCCCCGCGCATCGCGTAGCCGATGACGTCCCCGGCGTTGCCGTGGATGATGACCTTTCCCGAGTTCATCGTGTTGCCGATGCTGTCCTGGCCGTTTCCTCTGATAACGATCTCAGGGCCGTCCATGAATACTGCAAGGTCATTGCCGGGTATGCCGTTGATGGTGATCTTTATGGGGGACTTCAGGCCGCCGCCGATAAATTTTTGGCCGCATATGTTATCGAGCTCGACCTCGGTTTCGCCTTTTACCGCGAGCTCACGGATCTTCTCGTTCAGGGCCTTGTAATGCATGTCCTTTGCGTCGATGTTCATCATATTAACGCCCCGCCGGCTTGATGCCGAGTATTTCCAGCGTCTTTTCGTCCAGGCCTATTCCGCGCAGGCGTTCACGATTACCTCTCAGGCTTTCGATGGAGTTGATCCCCAGCGCTCCGAGGACTTCCTGTATTTCATGGCTCCACCCGGTCAGGAGGTTCGTGAGGCGTTGCGCGCCCATGTCGGGATCGAGCCTGGATACCAGCTGCGGTTTCTGCGTGGCAATGCCCCAGGAGCAGTTGCCGGTGTTGCACTTCTGGCAGACGCGGCAGCCCAGCCCGACCAATGCGGCCGTACCGATCATGACCGCGTCGGCTCCCAGCGCTACTGCCTTGACGACGTCCGCGCTCTGGCGAATACTGCCGCCTACCACTAAGGACGCCTGGTTACGGATGCCCTCAGCCCTGAGGCGGTCGTCTACTGCGGCAAGCGCAAGCTCTATGGGAATGCCTACGTTGTCCCTCATGATGCGGGGTGCGGAGCCTGTACCGCCCCTGAACCCGTCGATGGTGACGATGTCAGCGCCGGCACGTACAATACCGCTGCATATCGCGGCGATGTTGTGTACGGCAGACACTTTTACCGATATTGGCTTCTTATATTCTGTCGCCTCTTTCAAAGCATAGATCAGCTGCGACAGGTCCTCGATAGAATAAATATCATGGTGAGGTGCCGGCGATAGCGCGTCGGTGCCGACCGGTATCATCCTGGTCTTAGCGACTTCCTCATCTATTTTTTCGCCCGGCAGGTGGCCGCCTATGCCCGGCTTGGCTCCCTGTCCGATCTTGATCTCGACTATTGCTCCTGCCTTCAGGTACTCCTCATGCACGCCGAACCTGCCGGACGCGCACTGGACGATGACGTTGCTCTTATACTTGTAAAAGTCCCTGTGCAGGCCGCCTTCGCCCGTATTCATGAGCGTGCCGTTCTCTATTGCGGCCATCATGAGCGCCTTATGGACGTTATAGCTGACCGCGCCGTAGGACATGGCGCCGAAAATGACCGGGATATCCAGCTTGACGTTAGGCGCCAGCTCCGTCTTGAGCTTGATATTGCCGTTCGTGGATACGCCGAACTCCAGCTGATCGGGCTTTTTGCCCAGGTATGTGCGCAGCTCCATGGGCTCCCTGAGCGGGTCTATGGACGGGTTGGTCACCTGACATGCGTCTATCAGCATGTGGTCCCAGTAAATGGGATACGGCTTGTCGCAGCCCATGGCCGTGAGCAGGATGCCGCCGGTCTCGGCTTGTTTGTAAATGTTCTTGCGGATATCATCCGTGAAATTGTCATTCGGCTTGAACGTGAGCGGGTTATGCTCGATGCGTATGGCCTTTTTCGGGCACATGCTGACGCAGCGTAGACACGCCACGCACTTCGAGTCGTCCGCCAGGATACAGTCGAACTCTTTGCTGTAGGTCAACGCGCCGAAGCCGCACTCTGTGGTGCACTTTTTGCAGCGGACGCATTTTCTATCGTTAACGTTAACGCTAAACTCAGGGGGGACCGTCGATGGTAATACCATTGTCGTCATACTGCGTCATCCTCCAGCATTCCTATGACAGGGGTACCTGCCTTGGGAGCCCATACTTCATCCGGGTTTGGCTCAATGATCCTAATGCCCGCTTCCTCAGATGACATATACAGGAAGTCGCCCTTTGTCGCCGCGATCATAGGCCTGAGCTTGATGCGGTCGTTGAGGCCGATGATGCCCTTGTTACATCCGACGATGATCGAGAAAGGCCCATTCATCAGCGCGCTGCCGTAGACCATGCGTATGGCCTCGTACGCTTTTCGCTGCTCAGCGGGCATCCTCTCGATGTCCTTCCAGAAGGGAGGCGCAAGCGCTTTTGTAGCTATTTCAATGGGCAGCTTTTGCCGCCTGACAAGAAGGTCGAATAAGTATGCTATGACCTCGGTGTCGGTCAACAGCTCCAGCTTGTAGCCGAACATCTCGAGGTATCTTTTATTAATGCCATAGGATGAGATCTCGCCGTTGTGCACTACCGACCAGTCCAGCAGCGATATGGGGTGAGCTCCGCCCCACCATCCGGGAGTATTCGTCGGGAACCGGCCGTGGGCCGTCCACAGATAAGCCTTGTAGCTTTCCAGCTTGAAGAAATCGGCGATATCCTCGGGGTATCCGACACCCTTGAAACCGCCCATATTCTTGCCGCTGGACGATATGTAAGCGCCGGCAATGTTCGAGTTAATATCCATGACCTGGTTGACGACATAATCGTCTTCCTTTTCGCCGTCAAGCTTAGAGTCATCTACTTTTACAAAGTAACGCCATAGCAAAGGATGGGTCTTGATGGCCGCTGTTTTCCGGGTGGGTATTTTTTCGTCCTTTTCAATGATGAAGCGCTCTGCCATGTGCTCTTCCAGCCTTGCCTTGCTAGCCTCATCGTCGTACATG
The DNA here is from genome assembly GCA_963780625.1 of uncultured Methanocellaceae archaeon. GTDB lineage: Archaea > Halobacteriota > Methanocellia > Methanocellales > Methanocellaceae > Methanocella. The sequence goes on from CAWACH010000003.1 coordinate 269,706, forward strand.
ATATGAAAAGCGTAATGGTCCTTGTATTTGGGGTAGATGCCGTAAGCTGCAAATCCTCCGCCGAGGCCGTTCGAGCGGTCGTGCATGAGAGTGATGGACTTAATGACCTTAGTGCCGTCGATGCGTGTGCCCTTTTTATTAAAGATACCCGAAATGGCGCACCCCGATGGGTTCCTCTCGCACCTCACCTTTGTATCGCACCTCATGCGATACGCACCTCTATTATGTTATGTAGCGACATCATCCAGCTTCAACCCGATTCCGACATCTTATATATAAAATGTGCGTCGATAGTAGGATTTTCTATGTACTGTGGTATTATTTAAAGTTTACCAGACCGTAACACGGCCGATCATCCCACAGCCCATTATCCGATTAACCCTGCTACCCGTGCTGAATCAATAAGTAATCCCTGCGATATACAATACGTTTGTGGTTGCACTTGATATTTCTTAAAAATGCATCGTTCTTGGGATAATTTCTTAAAAAAATAAATGATAAAAAAATGAGTGCAGGCCTTATGCCTGCGTCTCGATCTCTTCTTCTTTCTTCTCGGATACCAGCTTGGCGACCGCCATGACCGCATCCGTCTCGGACTTCAGCTTGATGAGCCGGACACCCTGGGTGTTCCTGCCGATCTCGTTGATGTCGGAGATCTTCATGCGTATCATGATGCCGTCCTTGGTCACGATGAGCATCTCGTCCTCGGCCGTTACCGAGACCGATGCGACCACGCCGCCGTTGCGTAATGTGGTCTTGATGTTGATCATGCCCTGGCCGCCCCTGTGGTGAGGCGTATAGTCTGCAATAGGAGTGCGCTTGCCGAAGCCGTTCTCGCAGATCGTCAGTATAGACGAGTCCGGGCTCACGATCTCCATGCCCACGACCTTGTCGCCTTCCGAAAGGCGAATGCCGATGACACCCTGGGATTGCCTGCCTGTCTCGCGGACCTCTTTTTCCGAGAACCGGTTGCTCTTGCCATGCCTGGTCGCGATGAGCACTTCCTGCTCGCCGTTGGTCAGCTTCACCGAGATCAGCTCGTCGCCCTCGGTCAGGCCGATGGCTATGATGCCCGTGGACCTGATGTTCTGGAAGGCGGACAGCACGCTCTTCTTGATGGTGCCCTCCCGGGTACACATGACAAGGAAGTGCTGGTCGTCGAATACCTTTATGGGTATCATGGCGTTGACCGATTCGCCGGGCATCAGCGTCAGCAAATTGACTATTGCCTTGCCGCGTGCCTGCCTGGTAGCGGCCATGGGTATCTCGTATACCTTCAGCGAATAGACACGGCCCTTTGTCGTGAAGAACATGATGTTGTCATGGGTGTTGGCCACGAAGATGTCGACAACGTAGTCTTCTTCTTTGGTCTCCATGCCCATAACGCCCATGCCGCCACGCCGTTGCGTGCGATAGGTGTCTACCGGCTGTCGCTTGATGTAGCCGGTGTTCGAGATGGTGACCACGACGTCTTCCCGGGGGATGAGGTCCTCATCAAGGATATCGCCCTCGGAGTCGAGGATAACGGTCTTGCGCTCGTCGCCGTATTTTTCTTTAAGCTCGAGCAGCTCTTTCTTGATGATATCCAGCACCAACTGGGGGCTGGCGAGCACTCCCTTCAGGTACTCTATGGTCTGGAGCAGTTCCTGGCGCTCATCTTCGATCTTCTTGCGCTCTAAGCCCGTGAGGCCTCTGAGACGCATGTCGAGAATAGCCTTAGATTGCTCTTCGGACAGGCCGTATTTTGACATGAACACGGCTTTTGCTTCGTCCGCGCTGGCGGACTTCCTGAGGATGCTGACGAAATCGTCGATGTTCTCTAAAGCGGTCAGCAGGCCCACCAGTATGTGTTCCCTGGCCTGCGCTTTTCTCAGCTCGAACTCGCTGCGCTTTGTTACGATGACCTGCCTGTGTTTAATATAATATTCGATGGTCTGCTTCAGGTTCAGCGTCATCGGCTGGTTGTCCACCAGCGCCAGGTTATTGACGCCGAACGTGACTTCCATCTGGGTGTGCTTGTATAGCTGGTTTAAGAGAACGTTAGCGTTCGCGGCTTTCTTCAGCTCTATGACGACACGCATGCCGTCCCTGTCGGATTCATCCCTCAAGTCGGAGATGCCTTCAAGCCTCTTATCCCGCACCAGGTCCGCCATCGTCTCGATGAGCTTCGCCTTATTTACCTGGTAAGGTAATTCCGTAACAAGAATGACGTTCCTGCCGTTCTCTTCGGTGATCTCGGCTTTCGCCCGGATCTTAATGATGCCCCTGCCGGTGAGGAAGGCGTCCCTGATGCCATCACGGCCGTATATGAACGCGCCGGTGGGGAAATCAGGCCCCTTCACGTAATTCAACAGCTCGATAGGGGATATCTCGGGATTATCGATGATGGCGACTGTGCCGTCGATGATCTCCCCGATGTTGTGGGGAGGGATGTTCGTCGCCATGCCGACCGCGATGCCGGACGAGCCGTTGATCAACAGGTTCGGCAGCTTTGCCGGAAGCACCGTAGGCTCTTTTAAAGATTCGTCGAAGTTCGGGACGAAGTCCACGGTCTCCTTGTCCAGGTCGCCGAGCATTTCTTCGGTGATCTTTGCCATGCGTATTTCAGTATAACGCATCGCAGCAGCGCCGTCGCCGTCCACGCTGCCGAAGTTGCCCTGGCCGTCGATGAGCGGATAGCGTAATGAGAAGTCCTGCACCATGCGGACGATGGTCTCGTATATCGCAGAATCGCCGTGAGGATGGTACTTACCCATGACGTCGCCCACTATTCTGGCCGACTTCTTATAGGGCTTGTCGTGAGTGTTGCTCAGCTCGTACATGCCGTAGAGGACCCTGCGGTGTACCGGCTTCAAGCCGTCCCTGACGTCTGGCAGCGCCCTACCGATGATGACGCTCATCGAGTAATCGATGTAGGACTTTTTCATCTCGTCTTCTATTTTTACCGGTATTACTTTTTCAAGTGATTGTAATTTATCTGCCATATGATCATACGTCCAGGTTTGTTACGAATTTCGCATGCTGTATGATGAAATCCTTCCTCGGCTCTACCTTATCGCCCATCAGGATGGTAAAGATACGGTCCGCCTCTACGACGTCCTCCATGGTTACCTGGAGCACGGTCCTGGTGTCCGGGTCCATGGTGGTCGACCAGAGCTGGTCGGGATTCATCTCGCCGAGACCCTTGTAGCGCTGGATGTTGATGTTAGTCCTGCCCAGTGCCTCGAGCTCTGCGCTCAGCTCTTTCTCGCTGTAGACGTACTTCTCCTCCTTTCCTCGTTTTATCTTGAAGAGTGGCGGCTGTGCGATGTACACATAGCCTTTTTCCACAAGCGGTTTCATGTAGCGGAAGAAGAACGTCAGGAGCAACGTCCTTATGTGTGCTCCGTCCACATCCGCATCCGTCATGAGTATTATTTTGTGATAGCGGGCTTTATCGATGTTGAACTCGTCGCCGATACTCGTGCCGGTAGCGGTGATGAGCGCCCGTATTTCCTCGCTCTGGAGTATCTTGTGCAGTCGAGCCTTTTCCACGTTCAGGATCTTACCTCTCAGCGGTAAGATCGCCTGGAACATCCTGTTCCTGCCCTGCTTTGCCGAGCCGCCTGCAGAATCTCCCTCTACTAAGTACAGTTCACACTTGGACGGGTCCCGCTCGGAACAGTCTGCCAGCTTTCCCGGCAGCGTAGTGTTCTCTAAAGCGGATTTACGCCTGGTCAGCTCTCGTGCCTTGCGGGCCGCTTCCCTCGCCTGGAACGCCTGTACGGCCTTGTCCATGATGGCCCTCGCTTCCGAAGGATTCTCCTCGAGGAAGTCGTCCAGGCCTTCGCCTACGAGCGACTCGACGAGGCCCTTGACCTCGCTGTTGCCCAGCTTTGTCTTCGTCTGGCCCTCGAACTGGGGGTTCGTCAGCTTAATGCTGATAATGGCTGTAAGCCCTTCCCTGACATCGTCGCCAGAAAAGACAATATCGCCCTTGAGCAGGTTATTCTTCTTCGCGTACTCGTTGAAGCTGCGCGTTAAAGCCGAGCGGAAGCCGCTCAGATGAGTGCCGCCTTCGGTCGTGTTGATGTTATTGGCAAAAGCCAGCAGTACCTCGCTGTATCCGTCGTTATACTGCATGGCGATCTCTACGTCGATGGTCTCTTTCTGCTTTTCGAAGTAGATGACCTTGTTATTTAATGGGGTCTTGCCCTCGTTCAGGTATTGTACGAACTGGACGATGCCGCCCTCATAATGATAAGTGTCCGAGGTACCTGTCCTCTCGTCCGTCAGGACGATCTTAACGCCCTTGTTTAGATATGCCAGTTCCTTCAGCCTGTTAGCCAAAATTTCGTAATGGAAATCGGTCGTCTCGAAAATGGTCGGGTCAGGCTTGAATATTGTCCTTGTGCCCGTGCCGACGGCAGTCGCTATCTCGTGTACCTCGTCGGTCGGCTTGCCGCGTACATAATCCTGTACATATAGCTTGCCATTTCTGCGCACTTCTACCCTGAGCGATTCAGATAGCGCGTTCACTACCGATACGCCCACTCCGTGGAGGCCGCCCGAGACTTTGTAGGTCTTGTTATCGAACTTGCCGCCCGCGTGGAGCATCGTCATTACGATCTCTAGCGCCGATCTCTTGTATTTTTGATGTGGCTCTACCGGTATGCCTCTGCCGTCATCCGTTACGGAAACGCTGCCGTCCCTGTTTATCTGGACTTCTATGTTGTGACATGCGCCGGCCAGAGCTTCGTCGATACTGTTGTCGACTACCTCGTAGACCAGGTGATGTAGCCCCTTTACGTCTGTGGAGCCGATGTACATGCTGGGCCTTTTTCTTACCGCTTCAAGGCCTTCCAGCACCTGTATACTTGAGGCATCATACGTTTGAGCCGGGATTTCATTGGACATTATCTACTATACCTCTCTTTTGTAAATCGTTAAAAATTCCATCGCTTTGATCTGTAAACAGTGTGCTTCCCAGGAATTATATATAAACGAATATTGGCCATTTTTTGGCATATTTTCGCACTAGTTCTAATAGTCTGTGATGACTTATATATTTAATCCTCCTTACGAAATAAATCAGGAGAGCGGCGCGGATAAAAGGGAATAAATTACACTTTTTTTAGGTAAAAATTACGGCTTGCTATCGTGGCGCCATACGCTATGGAAAGTTTATCTTGTTAGCGCCTCTATTGGAGCTTGACATGAGACTGGACGAGTACCTGGCGAACGAAGGGCTGGTAACCACCCGCAGCAGGGCGAAAAAGCTGATCGAGCGAGGCCAGGTGAAGGTCGATGGAAAGGTAGTGACAAAGCACTCCCAAAAGATCGAGTATGGCCACGCCGTGACCATAGAAGGCGAGGATAGGCCTGAAGGCTATTTTAAATTAAAGGATATCCATGAACGTTCCGGAATACTTCACCCGGGCGACGTTGTCCTTGATATTGGCTCCAGCGCCGGGGGCTTTTTACAGTATGCATCGGCAATAGCAGGCAGTATCGTCGGCATCGAGTTCAGCGAAGACTTCCGGGAGCAATTATCTGCGGTAGAAGAAGATAATCCGAACGTGAAGGTCGTCTTCGACGATGCTTTTAAAATGGATACAGCGAAGCTGGGCGGGCCGTACGACGTTATTTTGAACGATATGACCGTAGAGCCCATGATGTCCGTGGAAGCCTTAAAACGGTTCCTGCCGCTGTTAAAAGAGCACGGTAGAATTCTTCAGGTTGTAAAGCTGGGACCCAAAGGCAGCCCGGAGCCAATGGCCGAAAAGCTTCAGGAGATCGGCTTACGGATCATTGAAATAATAATGCCTGAAAAAATGGAAGCGTACATCATCGCTTCAAAATGAACTTTAATATTTAACCGAAGATGGCACCCATACCGGAAGCGGCTTCTTCGTCTTCTATGTGGATAGCATCGATGACTTTTTTCTCTTCGTCGCCGGTAAGCTTTGTCATGGGGATCTTGGACTCTTCGATGAGCCTGAGCGCCTCAGTCATCTTCACCGGGTTCTCGGCCTTGACATATAAGTAATAGCCTGCCTTGCGCCCGGCTTTCATCATCGCGGCGTCCCTGACACTGGGCCCAAGACGCTTGAAAAACTCTTCTTCCAGAAGCTTATCGACGGGCTGCTTCTCCTTCTCATCGTAAAAATATACAACTTCCATTTGAACACCTTTTAATCTATTTGTCTATTGCAAGCGATGGCTCTTAAAATTACTGCTTAAACATCACATACGATAATGTTTTCTTAGCTTGCTGATCTCTTCGCCCCGGTACTCGATATTATCGAGATGGTTCTCCCCAAGCCCGGCTTTCTTCGCCAGCACGAGATAGGGCACTTCTTCCTCGCATAAGCCCATCAGAAATGACCCGATGGCGTCCGTTGCCACGAAATCCTCGCCCGCTATGATCACGTCCGAGTTAATGGGATCGCAGGCAAGCTCGTGCCCCTGGCATCCGATGATGCCGTCTATTACCGTCAACTCCGGGCCGAAAGCACGGTTCAGATCGACGATCTTCTGGGCCAGGTCGTCGTGCATGATACCCTTAGGTAAAATGCCGCCCATCATGTTCTTCATCGAGAGCGTGGATAGGGACCAGCAATGCACCTTCAGCTTGGGAACGGATAAGATACAGTCGTAGTCCACGAACGCCTTTGCCACTTTAACGCGCTTCAGCGACTTGCCCTTCGGTATGTCCACCTCGACGTGCTGGTCCGCGTTCAGGTCTATGAGCTTAATGCCAAGGCCCTTGAGTATATCAGTCAGCCCCACGGTCTTAAACGTCTCTAGCGTGTTATAGCTGGCCATGCCGCCTTCGCCTACGGCGAACTCGCTGGTGCTCCACCCGTGTTCCAGCAGATACTCGGCAATGCTGCGGACGACCGCAGGGTCGGTCGTTACGCCCGTCGCGGGAAGACTCGCATTTACATAGTTCGGCTTTATTAAAACGCGATCGTACCTGTCCAGTATTTTGTCCGCGCCTATCATGTCCAGCGCTTTTTTTGGGCCTTCGACGGGATCGCTCGTGTGGACGATTGAAACAACGGTACTTTTCACGGGGTACACACACCAGCTTAATATTTCGTCGGCCTGATTAAAAACATTACCTGAGCCATATGGCAGATACAAGGGCTTTCCGCCAGTTAGTAATAAATATAATGTGGGCATGAAAGCTGCGATTTCAGTTGTAGCTTAAACAACTGATATATAGAATCGAATTATAATATGGATATGGTGAGCAATTGGTTAGTAGAGATGGTGTTTCAATGCCCGTGTTCATGGCAGCCTTAGTACTTGTCGGCCTTCTGGTCGCTATAGGATTTAGCCTGCTTTTACCGCAAGGCGGATCCGTCCCGGTATATGGCACCGGCGATAACGGAAAGACAATATCCACGAGCGATGGGTCTAAATTCATCATAAGGCTTGAGGAGAACCCTACGACGGGCTTTGCATGGAACGAGAGCGTAACTTCGGGCCTGACGATCGTAGATAGTAAATACATTTCCGGCGGGAACATGCCCGGAGCGGGAGGTATACACGAATATACCATAAAGGCCTCCGGCAAGGGACAGCAGCAGTTCTCGGCGATCTATAAACGCTCCTGGGAGCCTACGACGGGAAACGAGACTAAGTATTTACTAACAGTGTCAGTGAATTGATCCTGACCTCTTTTTATTTTATTTCTTAAAAAAGTAGGGTTCATTCAACCCAGTTGATCAAAACGTCCTCGTTTCTCTCGGGAGCTTTCCGCACATCGTTCGTCGGATACCCGAACACGAGTGTCGCCATCAGCCTATGCCCTTTTGGAACATTCAGCTCGCTCAGCGTCTTTTTATCCGAGCCAAGAGGCCCCGCCAGGCCAATCCAGCAGCTGCCGATACCCATAGACCTGGCCGAGAGCATCATATTCTCAGCCGCGCAAGCGCAGTCTTCGTTGATCAGCCGGGCCTTGGGCGCGAAAATGAAGACCAGCGCGGGAGCATGGTGAAATAGATGAACCGCCGGCGAGCTCAGCATTTTTGCGTATCGTGAAAGGTCTTTGCCCCCGATACCCAGGGCGGCAGCGACTTTAAGAGGTATGTTATTTTGCCATAGCTGCTTAGCGCGGTCCGCATATCGGTCGATTTCATCTTTATTTGTAATGACGGCGAAGCGCCAGAGCTGCTGATTACGAGCAGTCGGTGCATAAATGCCAGCCTTAATGATCTCGAGCAAGACGTCATCAGGCACCGCTTTATTTGTGTAGTTTCTGACCGAACGACGCACATATATATTCTCGAGCACGGGATTCGCGAATTTATTCGAAGGGCTGTCGCCTGTCGGTATTTTGTGAGCTTTTACCTTATCGACCATATTATCGCCTATTGTTTTTCTCCGCCGTCATTGTCAGTTCCACAGCATCCGCCGCCGCAGGACTCGGGCTTGCCGGTCAATGCAGACTGTATCATTGCTGCCGCGCATCCTACTCCGCTTTCGACCTCTATGGCCACGGTCGGGCAATTCAAGTAGCAGGCGCCGCACTCCATACATGCTTCCTTATTCGCCAGTATGGCGGCGTCCTCGCCGGGCTTAAAGACGCCGTGGGGGCACACCTTACTGCACATGCCGCAGTTGATGCATTCCTCCGGGTCGTATTTTAGCGTATTTTCATGATATGAGTTGAACATTTAGATCACCTTCAATAAATTAGCGGCGAACAGGCCCGCGAATATCAATATTCCGACTACGAACATGACTGCCATCGGCGGAATATATTTGTATATTTCTTTGCGCACGCCAGTGCGGGACGTGAAAGTCGAGCTGCCTGTGAAGTTCAGCGCCAGATAAGCCGTTACCGGCGGCATCGCCAGCAGGTAGCCCAGCGCCGCTAGAGCGTTAATCCAGGTCGGCCCGGTTCTTGTGAACGTTACATAGGCGAAAGGCAACGCCAGGATTATGCCCAGCATCAACCCTTTCGCGCTGAAATCTTTTACCGGGAGGTAAGGCAGTAGAATCGGGAAAAGGGCAGTACCCCCTATCACGGCAGTGAGCGCTGCCAGCGATGCCGCGAGGCCTATGGCGAAATACAGTATGATCGCTGCGATAACGGTCCATAGAGCGACATAGACGACTTCCATCGGTATTAGCATGATACGGTCAATGAGACTGAAATGTACAGTCCGCATCTCATTCGATGCCTGATGCGTCTTGATATACTCCTTAATGTCTGCGGCCCTGACCGGCCCATATTCGACCTGCCATCCGGACCATTTTTTCACTGAATATGCCGAAACGCCGGGTGCGCCGAGCTGTGGAAGTATTACTTTACGATGGCTGACCACGTTCTCCAGGCCCGTGACCTTAATGCGTTCGATCAGCTCATCGGTGCCGAAGGTGCCCTTACCGGCAGCACACCAGACGTTTATGCCTTTAGTATCCAGCACTAATACGTAACAGTCAATTCCACTTAGATTAGAGCGGAGGGCGTCGAAGCTCAAAGTATAGTTCGCCGTGACGAAGACAGGCGACTCGGGCGTCGGCTTACCCAGTGAATAAAGGCCGGGCTGTACAAGGTGATGTTCCCGCCTGTAGCCCCACCGGGCTAAAAAGTGGTCTATGCGGTCATTAAATGTCAAAACGCTCGTCACGGGCGTTATTTTTAACACTGCTGTCGTTTCTATCATACGCTCATCAGCCTTTATTTTTTATTACCCAGCTCATTCATCATCGGGCCAAGCTTTTCACTTAGCATCCCCATGAAGTAGTCCGTTTTTATCAGCGATATGCAGCAAACTTCTCCATTGCTCTGCCAGCTCACGAGCACCAGCTTATCGCCGGCCTTGATGCCGATCTTATCCCGTAATTCCTTGGGCAGCACCATCTGGCCCCGCTCGTCGATGCTGACCATCGCCTCGACCTTGGAGTTATTCACGTTCAGGTTGACACTCTGGTCGCAGCAGACAGGCTCCATTTCTTTCTTCGCTTTTCTTCCCATGGCTATCGCCAGATAAGTAATATAATTCTGAATATTAATACTTTTCTGATTAATCAGAATAAACTTATAATTAAGAAAAATTTTGAATACCTGAGAAGGATCGATGCCGGGCAACTCTCCGCCAGGATGAGCATAAATAAGACGGTCTTCAAAACGGGAATTTATACCTTAATCGAGCCCGCTTCGTGCTTCTGCATCATCTCGATAGGAGTATAAACCTCTGCCAGCCATTTAAAGTGCTTTTTATTATTAGTGACCAGGGGTATTTTCCGTTTATATGCATATGCTCCGATGCCATAATCGACGGCGTTATCCGAGAAATCATGTCCAGGCAGGGCATTTTTTGCTGAAATCAATGCTTGTCCCTTATCGAACGAAACGATCTCAATATCCAGGCCATTCAAAATGGCCAGAAATCTAACCATTGACCCGCCCATTCTTTTCATCTCATAATATGAAAGCTCCATAAACGCAAGAGAGGATAGATAGCCTTTCACGTCTTTTTTTCTCATCCATTCCAAAAAATTCGGATCACTGCTAAAAACATTAGAATCCAGGCATATATCCATTAGTCAATACCTTCTCTCTTTAGTCTTTTTGCCCATGCTTCCCTGAACTCTTTATCCGTTTTGTCAAAACCCTTGAAACCTTCCACAACCTCGTATATCAGATCCTTAAGATTCCTGATGACAACTTTATCGTCCTCCTCGAAGAACACGACTTTATCGCCAGGTCCGATACCCAGCTTATTCCGGACCTCCGCCGGCAATGTGATCTGGTTTTGGCTGGACACTTTACTTGAACTTGATTCCATTTAACATCACAATAATTTAAATGTTTAATTTAAACTTAAATGTTTCTAAGGTAACATTTAAACTTTTAAAAGAAAGTATTAAAACCTACGGATACATCATGAAGTCCGAAAGTATGACGATTATCGAAACGGCGAAGTGTATTCTCAAAGAAGGCCCCATCTGCGACTGCTGTCTGGGCAGGCAGTTCGGCAAGCTCTCGACGGGCTTGACCAACGCGCAGCGCGGCCTTGCCATAAAAACAGAAATGTCCATGCAGGCTGCAGCGGACGATGACAAGGAAACCCAGCAGCTGCTGGCCCCTACGTTCCCGCAGGCCCGCAAAGTGCTGGGAATAACGCAGGAAAAGGATGAGGAATGCTGGCTTTGCCGCGGCCTTTTCCAGGATCCTGCAAGCATAGAGAAGTGGGCCGACCGGTCCATTGAGTCCATTAAAGGATATGAATATTATACTCTGCTCGTCGGGACCAGGGTGCCGCCGCTGTACTCGGAAAAAGAGGAAGTCATCTGGGCGGAATGCGGCGTGAAGCACGCAGAGCCCCTGAAATCAGAAATGAACCGGGAAGTAGGCAAGGCCATATCGGCTAAGACGGGCAAAGACGTGGACTTCAAGCGGCCCGACGTGGTATTCACCATCGAGCTGGCCTTAGATAAGATAGAGCCGAGAGTAAGCTCATTGTTCCTCTATGGGCGATATAATAAATTTGCAAGAGATATCCCGCAGACCAGGTGGCCGTGCAGGGAGTGCGGCGGTAGCGGGAAAAAAGGGGAAAATGAATGCCCCCACTGCCAGGGACTGGGTAAACTATACTCGACCTCGGTAGAAGAGGAGATCAACCACGCTGTCATAGAAGCGTTCCACTCGGACGACGCCGTACTACATGGCGCCGGCCGCGAGGATATAGACGGGCGCATGCTGGGCGACGGCAGGCCTTTTGTCATGGAAGCCATGAACCCGAGAATACGATGGGTAGACCTTGGCGAGCTAAGGGAAAAGATAAATACACATGCGGCCGGTAAGGTATCAGTCTCGGAATTGCACTACGTGGATAAAAGCACAGTAGAAGCGGTAAAAAGCGTTAAGCTAAACAAATCATACAGGCTTAAAGTTATATACAAAGACGATATTTCAATAGAAACGCTTAAATCTTCGTTAGCTACCTTATCGAACTCGGAAATTTTGCAGTGGACGCCCGAAAGGGTCGCTCACCGCAGAGCAGATCTCGAGAGAAAGCGAAAGGTACACGAGACTATTCTCGAAGAAGTTAACGAAGCCGAGAAGTATTTCGTCATAACCGTCCGGTGTGAAGGCGGCCTCTATGTAAAAGAGCTGGTATCCGGCGATAATGGCCGAACAAAGCCATCATTGTCCGCATTGCTGGGGAAAGAGTGCCGCGTCCAGGAACTGGACGTCATTAACGTTGAAGGAGGAATATCATGGCACGATCACATGGTGAAAGAAAAAAGACCCGATACAAGTTCACAAAGGCGCTCAGGGAGCGAGGATTCTCGCCCGTAAGCCGCGCCGTCCAGGAGTTCGTTGTCGGACAGAAGGTCCACATAGACATCGACCCCAGCGTCCACAAGGGGATGCCGTACCGCCGCTTCCAGGGGAAGACGGCCACGGTGACCGGGACCAGAGGCAGGGCTTACTTACTTGAGATGTACGACGGTAACTTGAAGAAAGAAGTAATCGCAAGGCCGCAACACCTGAAGCCCCAGAAGGACGCCGAAGGTAACGTACAGGTAGTGTCCGAAGCAAAGAGCGTTTAAACGGTGTATCCGGATGATCATTAAGAAGGTAATTAGCGAAGAATTAATAACCCTCCCGGAAGTCCGGGACGTCCTTAATAACATTAAGGAAGAGAGGGAGAAAGCAGGCCAGGAACTGCGCTACGAACAGAAGCGTGCAGTAGAGCATGCCAACAAGTTCTCTAAGATCGGCGCCAAGGAATCCCGGGAAATGGTAGACGAGCTTCTTACCCTCGAGAAGATGAAGCTGGACATAGCCGTCAAGATCGCAAACCTGTGCCCCCGTTCAAAGGATGAGCTCAGGGCAATATACGCCAAGGAGAGGTTTACCCTCAACGAGGCAGAGCTTAAGGCCATTCTGGATGTCGTGGCAAAACACACATAAAAACATCCTGGCCTAAGCAATCTTTTTTTATTATAACGTGTAATACTGTATGAGGGGTGAACCTTGAAGGCGATGACTCATACGACAGACATTAAAGAACAATACGCTTACATCCTCGATTTTCTCCCCACGGGGCATGCCGAAGATACGAGGCCCATTCACCTGCGCAAGCCTATAGCTCAAGCGCTGGGTGCGGAGTACTTCATATTACTCGAGTTAAGTGTCAAAGAGGGCGCACGTGTAGAGATCGAGAGTAAGGTCTTTGTGGGTAAGGGAGAGCGGGACATAGTCAAGCACGTCGAGAAGAGGCTGACATACGATGAGTTGACGCCAAGCGCCAGGATCGAGCTGCCTTATATGATCGAGAAGATCGTGAAGGAGAACGAGGCCAGATACGTCGAATTCTTCAATAACGCCCAGCCGATCACGACGAGGCTGCACACGCTGGAGCTGTTGCCGGGCATAGGCAAGAAGATGATGTGGGCCATCATCGACGAGCGCAAGAGAGGTAAATTTAAGAACTTCGCTGAGATCGAGACAAGGATCAAAGGCTTACACCACCCCGATAAGCTCATTGCCAAGCGCATAGAGCAAGAGATCCAGGACGAGCAGCTGAAGTACAGGATGTTCGCTAAGTAATGTCCTTTAAAGACGTGGTCCCCGATAAGCGAAGGGACCAGCATTTTTTAATTGATAATAATATTCTACGCAAGATAGTCGACTTTGCAGCCATAGAGAAGAGCGAGGACATTCTGGAGATCGGGGCGGGCCCGGGTAACCTTACGGATGCGCTGGCTAAGAAAGCCCGGCACGTATACTCCATCGAGCTGGACCCGGCGCTTGTTACGGTACTGGAGGAGCGTTTCCAGAACCGTAATGTCACTATCATTAAGGGTAATGCCCTCAAGGTCGAATTCCCGAAGTTCGACAAAGTGGTCGCTAACCTTCCGTATTCGATCTCGTCCGACGTCACGTTTAAGCTTTTGCAGCATCCTTTCAAGTCCGGCGTCCTGATGTACCAGCGTGAGTTTGCCCAGAGGATGGTCGCCCGCGTAGCAGAGCAGGACTATTCTAGGCTTTCGGTTGATGTACAGCATTTCGCCGACGTTAAAATATTGATGGCCGTGCCGCCCCAGGCGTTCTCGCCGCCCCCGGAAGTAGAGTCCGCCGTCGTGCAGCTTACTCCCAGGCCTGCGGCCTATTCCGTCGAAGACAGGGAACTGTTCATGAACCTCGTCACTGCGGCCTTCACCCAGCGCCGCAAGCGCCTGAGGAATGCGCTAATTAATGGCGCTCACATCATGGGTATAAAAAATGTAAAGGACCTCGTCGGCGAGCTGCCGCAGGAGCTGATGGAAAAGCGCGCAGAAGAGATATCGCCTGAAGAGTATGCTCAACTAGCCAACAAATTAAACGAGCTGGTCGGGCATGAGCGTTAGAGTTTATAAAGATAAGGAGTTCGAGCTGCTGGATGAGGTCTATGACCCGGCGGAAGACTCGTTTTTATTGGTCGATGCGGCGCTTAAGGAGGTGCGGTCCGGCGAGAGAGTGCTGGAGGTCGGCACCGGAAGCGGCATTGTTTCATTATTTGTAAAAGATATTGCCGACGTCGTGGCTACCGACATTAACCCGAACGCAGTCCGGAATGCCCGGCTGAACGGTGTACAGGTGGTCAGGACCGACCTGTATAATGGCATTTGCGGCAGATTCGACCTGGTCATTTTTAACCCGCCCTACCTGCCGACGCCCGAGGAAGAGCGCCTGAAGTCGTGGCTGAACAGGGCGTTCGATGGCGGGCCGACCGGCAGGGGCGAGATAGCAAGATTTCTAGAGGATGTCGACAGAATATTAGCTCCCGGAGGCCGGGTGCTGACGGTCATCTCTTCGCTGACGGGCATTGACGAGACTAAAAAGATGTACGAGGAACATGGGTTCAAAGTCGAGATAGTCTCGGCTGAAAAAGTACCTTTTGAAAAGCTGGTCGTGCTCAAATGTGTTCGGTTAAAGGACACTACAGGCCATAGGTAAAACATTATTTCTTTATAAAGAATATATGAGAGTTAATATGTCGAAGTACGTGACCGTTGATGAGATGCGGGCGCTTGAGGCCAATGCCGATCATTTTGGCGTAAGCTATGGCGAGTTGATGGAGAACGCCGGCCGAAAAGCGGCCGAGTCCGTCATCGCCAGGTACAAGCAATGTAAGGTGCTCGTCGTCTGCGGGACCGGTAATAACGGCGGCGACGGGCTGGTCGTGGCAAGGTTTCTGGCTCAGGCGGGCTATCACATAGTAGTCATTCTGCTCGGCAGGGCTGGGAACATTGTACCCGGGCCGGCGCTGGTCAACCTGGAGATCGTCCGGGGCATGGACATTCCGGTCATTGAGGCCGACTTTCCCGATAAGGTCCCCCGCCAGGCATTCGAGACGTGCGACCTTATCATAGACGCTATTTTAGGCACGGGCTTTACCGGCATCCCCAGAGAGCCGGCACGCACCGCGATACAGTATATCAACGATAGCCGGGCTCACAAGGTATCGCTCGACCTGCCGAGCGGCCTGAACGCGAACACCGGGGAGTGCTCCGATTGCGTTTGCCCCGAACTGGTGATCACTTTTCACGCCCCTAAGAAAGGGCTTGAGCGATATAACGTCGAAACGGTCGATATCGGCATTCCTAAAATGGCGTTCACGTACATAGGCCCGGGAGACCTTGTGGGATTGAAGTCAAGGGGCGACTTTACTGATAAGGGGGACGGCGGCAGAGTACTCGTCATAGGCGGAGGCCCGTATACCGGGGCTCCGGCATTTGCGGCAATGGCAGCCTATCGTTCCGGCGCCGAGATCGTGAGCGTGGCAGCCCCCCGGAGAGCTGCAAGCATTATAGCATCATTCTCGCCGGACTTGATCGTATGGCCGACGACGGATGAGGAAAAAATAGTAGAGGAAGACATCAAAATGCTCAAGCCCTTGATACATCGGCATCATGCGGTAGTCATCGGCATGGGCATGGGGCATGATCCTGAGACTATCTCGGCAATATCTAAAATTTTACCGCTATGCGACAGAGCTGTCATCGACGCGGATGCGCTACAGCCGGGCATGCCGCTCCATGGTATCATCACGCCGAACGTAAAAGAGCTTGGTCGCCTAAGCGGCGAACTAGTCAGGCCGGATGAAGTGAATGCATCGGATAAAATAAAGTCATTCACTGCGGGAAAAAATTTCGTGACTATATGGAAAGGCAGTCCTGCAGTTGTTAGCGATGGGACGAATTCAAAAGTGAACAGCACGGGTAACCCATACATGTCTGTGGGCGGTATCGGCGATGTGCTGGCGGGCATCACAGGAGCGTTCTACTGTCGTAACGAGCCTTTCAAGGCGGCATGCGCCTCGACATTTATTTGCGGCGCGGCCGGCGATATGGCGTTCGAGGATAAGGGCGTAGGTCTGATAGCATCGGACGTCCTGAATATGGTGCCATATGCGCTCAAAAAGTACAAGCCGCTCAAAAAGGAAAAATAATTAAGGCACAGTAGCCAAGACTCATTATCATAACGGAGTTATTTATGCGTTCCAGCGATTTTACCCACATCGAGGGCGATAAGGTCAAGATGGTAGACGTGGGCGGAAAAGACGAGGTCGTCCGCATGGCCAGGGCCAGCGGCAGCATTCGCCTGACGAAGAGGACAATGGAATTAATAAAGACCGGCAACGTCAAGAAAGGCAACGTGCTGGCCACGGCAAGGATAGCGGCGATCCAGGCGGCCAAGCATACCTGGGAGTCTATACCATTGTGCCATCAGATACCGATCACCGGCATCGACGTGGACTTCGAGGTAGGCGAGGATACGATCAAAGCGATCGTCGAAGTACGCAGCGTTGGTAAGACGGGCGTCGAGATGGAAGCGCTATGCGGCGCCAGCTTGGCGTTACTTACTATCTGGGACATGGTAAAAGCCGTGGAGAAGGACGAGACGGGAAACTATCCGGAAACCCGAATATCGGACATCATCGTCGAGAAAAAAGTAAAGGAGAGCTTAGTAAAGTAATGGCCTCCTTACGAGTAGTCCTGGTAGAGCCCCTATACGAGGGCAACGTGGGCGCAGTATGCAGGGCCATGAAGAATTTCGGCTTCAGCGAACTGGTACTTATTAATCCCTGCCCGCTTGGTAATTTTTCAAAAGCGATGGCCATGCATGCCCAGGATTTACTGGCTTCGGCCCGCATCGTCGAGACTTTTGACGAGGCCATTAAAGGCGCTGACGTTATAGTGGCCACGACCGGTAAGCCGGGCGCCAGGATGGACAGCCACGTCCGGAACCCATATTATAATCCTAAAGAGCGGGGGGAAATGCTGAAAGACGTGGAAGGCACGGTGGCGATCGTCTTTGGCAAAGAGGACTGCGGCCTGGCGAACGATATCATGGAACAATGTGACATCGTAGCATATATTCCTACATCCGTTGACTACCCCATCATGAACCTGTCCCAGGCGGTCTCTATTTTCATGTATGAGCTTTCAGGCTTCAAAGGCGGCAACATCAAGCTCGCCGGCAGTGAGCCGATGGATATTTTATACGAGCATTTCGGCATCATGCTTGACGACGTCGGCTACCCGGAGCATAAAAAGGATAAGACGATGATGATGCTCCACCGGATCTACGGCCGGTCCATGCTCACTTCCAGGGAATGCTATACCATGTTGGGCGTGGTCAGGGAGATCGAGCTGGCACTTGATCGGGCTAAGAAAGGATAGTTTTTTCTTTTTGTAAGCTGATTTTTATTTATGAGATGGCTCGTTGTCTCGGATTTTCATAACGCCTATGATAAAGTCCCGCAAATACTGGAAAAAGCCGGCATCGTCGACGGCACGCTGCTCGCCGGAGACCTGACTGAGTTCGGTCCTGCGGAGGATGCTAAAAACCTCATCGACATGCTGCCCAGGCCTATCCTGGCCGTGCCCGGTAACTGCGACCCAAGGGAGGTAGTTCGCATTCTTGAGCGGGAGGACGTCTGCCTCCATTTAGAGCGCATCAGCTTCGACGGCGTCACCTACGTGGGCATCGGCGGCTCGAACCCGACGCCGTTCGGTACGCCGTTCGAGTTGAGCGAGGACGAAATAAAGAGTAACCTGCAAAGACTTTTAAAAGACGCTAAAGGTCCGGCAGTGTTGTTGTCACATGCTCCGCCGAAGGGCAATCAGGATAAGATCCCTAACGGCATCCACGTTGGCAGTGAAGCCGTCGCACGATTTGCCCCGAAATTTAAGGCAATAGTCTGCGGCCATATCCATGAGGACAGGGGCATATCGAAGTCGGGCAACACGCTCGTCATCAACCCCGGTGTCGCTTCCGATGGCAATGCAGCTATTCTTGAGATCGATAGTAAAGGTAACGTGAAGGCTGAATTGATCTAGAGGCGGTCATGGCGGTCGTAACAAAAACGCTCTCGTTCCAGACGAAAGGGAACGGCGATATGGTCGATATTACCGATGGAATAGATGACCTGCTGTCTGCTTCGGGCGTATCGAACGGCATCGTGACAGTATTTGTGCCGGGCAGTACTGCATCCGTGACGACAATCGAGTACGAGCCTGGCCTCATCAGGGACTTTCCGGCGGCGATTGAAAAGCTGGCGCCCGCCGATGCGCACTATGACCACAACGCCCGCTGGGGCGACGGCAACGGGCATTCGCACGTAAAAGCTTCAACAGTAGGGCCGAGTTTGGTCATACCGTTCCAAAATAAGCGTCTACTCTTAGGCACGTGGCAGCAGGTAGTATTCGTCGATTTCGATAACAGGCCCAGAGCGAGGAACGTCATCGTACAGGTCATGGGCGAATAAAGTTTTGAAAGATAACTGCCGACCATATATGTTTTACCGGATAACATGTTTTGAAAAATCATATTAATATTGTATCATGTTTTGAAAAATCATATTTTATAGGCACACGTTTCGATAAAATATATCCCCGGAGGGCAATGACAGGGCAAAACAGCTATCGTGGGACAGCAGGCTGTTTTTGTACAATTGGCGGTGGCCAGGCGTGAAAGATGTATAATTAGACAAAAACATATAAAAACACCAATACTATAATTACTATTGTAAGGATGGAAAAGATCGTTGTAAATTGTCCATTATGCGGCGGACTCCTCATCCGCCGTTGGTTGGGACCCTCCTTATATTACCCTCTCCATCACCCGCAAGGGTGATGGCCATTATTGCGGCGATGTAAACATCGCCGCACTACCCTCTAAGGAAGCTTTTCTTAAAAAATAGATAACGCCGGGCAATAATTATTAATTAAAAAAGTTTATTTGAAAAAAAGTTATGGATTATCGTACTGTGACCTGCTTCTTGTTTTCCCAGATGCCATGCAGGTTGCAGCTTTCCCGGGCAATGAGCATGGTGCTCTTATCGAGCGCGATCTTGAATGTGACCCTGGGATATGAAAACTTAGGCTCAAGCACTTCACGGCACATCTCCAGATTTCCATCGGTACGGCCGAGGCTGATCCATTCGATGAAATGTGCCAGTTCGGATGGATGGTCGATGCCCACGCCGATATTGACGGATACCTCGAATGGCTTGTTTGCCTCTACAGTATCGGGACACTCGATCCTCGGCCAGTGCTTCTTTTCAAGATCCGTCATGTTATTCGGGTCTTTCGGGTAGTTGATCTTCTCAAACAGGTTAGGAGTAGTTTCAGCGACTTTCATCATGTATATCACCATTTATGATGCTATTGCCCGGCCCTGCAGGGCTTAGGCTCCAGATATTTGCATATTAATTATATACCACTATAAATTCCCACATATAAATAAAGTTTCCAAATAATAATCTTGAATTCTACAGCCACAATAAAAATTTCATGGAGGCTTTGCCGGAAAACGGCAGGACGGGAAAATATTTAGGCACAAATCGTATATGGGTCCCTTGCTATGTCCCTAAAGGCCCTCACTATCATCGTTTTACTTCCTTGCCTGCTGCTATCGGCGACGATGGCGGCATCGGCGGACGATACTCAAAAGACCCTCTACTGGTCGCCGGTATCGCTGGATTACCCGTGCACGTCGTTCTCCATAGAGGATGCGCAAAACATTAACTATTCTATTTACGACGAGCTGGGCGCACAAAGCGTTCACATATCGGTCATAACGGCTCAACTGTACCTGAATGGGGCACCATATAAAATGGCCAACATTCCCATCACGTTCACTTCGGACAATGATAAAGTCGCCGTGCTGGAGCCGAACAACAGGACGAGGCCCAGCGACGCCAACGGACAGGCTAAGATCCTATTGATCGCCAACAATACCGTCGGCCTCGTGAACATTACGGCAAAGTCGATGGTCATCTATGGCCACGAGCTCAGCGATACCTGTACTGTACGGGTAGTCGGGTGGGGCACAGTATCGGGCATTGTCACCGACGAGAACAGGAACGGTATCCCGGATGCGACCGTTACTTTGTGGGAATGGAACGGCACGGCCAATGTAAAAATGCTGGCATCCCACGACAATCCCCAGCTTTCGAACGATGGCAGGACCGCCGCGACCGGCATGTACACTTTTACCTACGTGCCCACCGGCTCGTACAACGTGACCGGTGAAAAGGACGGCCACATTTATTACAGGCTATTCGACCTTCATGACGGAGAAGGCACGATCACGGCGAACGTTGCCATACCGGACTATGCCTACATTAATCCGGTAACGCTCACGCCGACGCCCGTTACGACGGCAACTCCTCAGCCTTCGCCTGCCGCAACGGCTTCGCCTGAGCCTACGCCCGCTTTACCGGTACTGTTAGTCGCCGCGATGCTGTGCCTGGCCGCGCTATTAAAAAGACAGCCGTGATCTCCACTATTTTTTAGTCAAACTTTGCCTGCATAGCCCGGCGAACGTCAATAGCCCGAGTTATGCAGGAAGCCTACCGCCGAATCCAGCATCGCTACGGCTATGCTACCGGCCAGGAGGCCGCCGAAGAAGCCTATGTCTGTGCCGAAAATATGCATACATACGACCACTGTCCAGATGTACGAGCCGGCGAGCATGCTCAAATATAAAGAGCCGCTGTCATAGGGTTTATTTTTATTATACACGAATTTATGTATTAAAATAGCGCCGAGGGTAATGAAGACGTATTCGGCCGCATAAAATACCAGGTCATGCATGCCCCGAGATCCACCCCTGCATATTAACATTAAAAATTGTCACATTTTAAACGCTGTTGACATAAAGCACGAGTAATATAATGAGTAAGCCAGCATATGCAAGTATATTTTTTCAAATAGCTGTGCAGGTAACTTTGACAAAAAAGAATAAAATTAGAGCGCCGGGCTAGCGGATCTTGGTGCCCGGTGGCGAAGGCTTTTCAGTCGTCAGCAGCGTCGAGCCGTTGGAATCTGCGGCCATGACCATGCCGTTGGATTCGACGCCCATGATCTTGACCGGCTTCAAATTCACAATAACGATGACCGTCTTGCCGACCATTTCTTCCGGCGTATACTGCTCCGCAATGCCCGAAACGATCTGCCTTGGCTGTGCTTCGCCGAGGTCGATCATGCTCTTGAGGAGCTTTTTACTGCCCTTGATGCGCTCACTGGCAATGACCTTGCCTACGCGGAGCTCGAGTTTGGCGAAGTCATCGATGGTCACTTGCGGGGCTTTCTCTTCAGGCTTTTTGCCCGAGGCCCTGGCTTCTGCGACGGCCACTCGCCCGTTGAGGATATGCCCCATTTCTTCGATCTTCTTGTCCTCGAGCTTGGTGAACAGGATAGCCGGCTTCGGCCGCTTGAGGTTCCCGTCGTATGGCGCCAGAGCGTTCTCGATGAGCTGTCCGGATATCTTCGACGGCTCATACCCGAGCATGCCCCATATCTCCGAGGCTTTCGCGGGCATCATGGGCCACGATAGAATAGCCAGCGCTTTCACTATCTGGGCGCAGTTATACAGCACGTTCTCGCAGGCCGCTTTGTCTTCTTTGATCAGCTTCCAGGGCTCGTGCCCCTGGAAATACGTGTTGCCGAAATCGGCCAAAGTGATCACGGAATCGCAGATCTTCTTGATCTCATAGTTACCGATCTCGTTCTTCGTGACGTCCATGGCGAGCTGTATGGCGTTACTGACCGAAGGCTCTATATCGCCTTTGACCTCTATGTTTTTCGACTCGATGAAAGTCAATATCCGGTTAACGAAGTTACCGAAGCTGCCGACGAGCTCTTTGTTTACTTTTGTCTGGAACTCCTTCCATGAGAAGTTGATGTCCTTGGTATGAGAAGTATAGCTCAATATGTAGTAGCGCAGCAGGTCCGGATGGAATCCATGCGCCAGGTAATCGTCATCTACCCAGACGATGTATCCTCTACTCTTGGAGAACTTTTTATCGTTGACCTTGATCATTCCCGACGCCACGACGCCCCAGGGGAGCGTGTAGCCGGCGCCTTTGAGCATGGCGGGCCAGAAAATGCAATGGTGATAGATAATGTCGCCGCCGATAAAATGGATGATGCGGGAATCGCCCTTCCATATTGTTTCCCAGTCCTTACCGACGGAATTCATGTATTCCTCGGTGAAGGCGATGTATCCGATGGGCGCGTCCACCCAGACGTACACCACGAGGTCTTCATGGCCGGGGAACTTGACGCCCCACTCTAAGTCACGGGTGATACACCAGTCTTTCAAGTCCTTCGCCCACTCTTTTGCATAATTCACGTTGGGAGTGGCGTGTAGCTGGTTCAAATACTCGGTAAGGAACGGCCCGAATTCAGACAGCTTAAAGAAGTAATGCTCTTTTACCTTAGTCTCGGCCTTTCCGCCGCAAATTTTACATCTGGGGTCCAGTATGTCGCCGGGCTCCAGGTGTTTCTGGCAGCCGATGTCGCATTCGTCGCCCCTGGCCATTGCGCCGCAGTACGGGCAGGTGCCCTCGACGTATCGGTCGGGCAGGCCGCGCTGGCACTTCGGGCAATATGCCACCTTTATCTCCTTTGGATAAACGTAGCCGTTCTTTTCCAGGTCTTTCACGATGGACCGGGTGCGCTCATGATTTTCCAGGTCATCGGTGCTGCCGTAATGGTCAAAGTTGATCTCGAAATTCTTGAATGTCCGCTCGAAGACGAGGTGATATTTTTTGACAAGCTCGCCGGGAGTGATGTGCTGCTCTTCCGCATTTACGACCACAGGCGTGCCATGGGTGTCCGAGCCGCATACGAAAGTGGTATCCTGCCCCATCATTTTCAGAGTTCTCACGAACATGTCCGCAGGTATATACGTCCTCAGGTGACCTATGTGGGCGGCGCCGTTCGCATAGGGCAGGCCGCAGGTCACCAATACCGGTTTATCGCTTGGGAAATCCATAACTTAACCTCTAAGATACCATTGTTCGCCAGACCCTTTTGATCAGGGAATTGCTCTAATATTTTAACAGTATACTTGGCTAAAGAATATCTTGTAGCATAATAATTTTTTGCCTAAAGGTATGTTGGCGCTCATCCTATTTTATAATACACTGAAAATTTTTATATTTTAACGTTCAAACCATAATAAATTAGACGTATTCCGCTGAGGAGACCTATGCCCGATGAGAATAAGACGCGCGATGAGCTGATAATTGAGCTTAATGAGCTTCGAGAGCGAATATCTAAGTCGTCCAGGCTGGAGAATGAGCGAAAAAAGGCAGAAGAAGCGCTGAAAGAATCACGGCAAATGCTTCAGCTGGTCATGGATAGCATTCCACAGGCTATTTTTTGGAAGGACACGAATTCCGTCTTTCTTGGCTGTAATAAGGTCCTGGCCCGCGATGTCGGCCTTACAGAACCGAAAGACATCATCGGAAAGAAGGACTTTGACCTTCCGATGACCAGGGAACAATCCGAGTCTTATCGCGACTATGACCATCGAGTAATGGCCATGGACACGCCGATATATCATATACTTGAAGAGCAGCGCCGGCCGGACGATACCGTCGCATGGCTGGACACCAATAAGATACCGCTACACGACTCCGATGGTAACGTAATGGGCGTGTTATGCACCTATGAGGATATTACCGAACGTAAAAAAGCAGAGGAAGCGCTACGCAGGAGCGAAAATCGTTTTAAGCAATTGATAGAGAGCTCGCCCATGCCCATGGCGCTATACGATCAGAATGAGAATGTCGAGTATCTGAACGAGAAGTTCGTAAAGGCGTTCGGCTACACTCTCAAGGATGTCCCCAACGTCAAATATTGGTGGAAACTCGCTTATACTGACGAAGCGTACCGGGCTGAAATATTTGATAAATGGCATAGAATGGTCGAAGAAGCGATCGTCGAGGATGCGGAGACCATGCCCATAGAAAATACCGTGACCTGTAAAGATGGCTCGGTCCGGATCATGGAAGCGATCGGGTCCTCCATAGGCGATAAAATACTGGTCACTTTTAATGATATCACCAAGCGTAAGCTGGCCGAGGAGGAAGTAAAGCACGCCTATGCCTATAATCGTAACATGATCGAGACCAGCCTGGACCCGCTGGTGACCATCGCCCCCGATGGCAAGATTACTGATGTGAACATTGCGACCGAGTCGGTGACCGGCTATCCGCGAGAGAAGCTGATAGGCACGGATTTCTCGGATTATTTTACGGACCCCGAAAAAGCTAAAGAGGGGTATTTAAAAGTTTTACATAAAGGCTCCCTTAAGGACTATCCCCTGGAAATAAGGCACCGCTATGGCCACATTACGCCCGTGATATACAATGCCGCCATTTATCGTGATGACCATGGCGAGGTGATCGGCATCTTTGCCGCCGCCAGGGACGTCACCGAGCGTAAGCAGGTGGAAGAGGCCCTGGAGGAAGCGAAAAACCAGGCGGAGATCTACCTCGACCTCATGGGCCATGACATTAATAATCTCAACCAGGTGGGCATGGGGTACCTGGAACTGGCGATGGATACGCTGAACCTTGATCAAAAGGGGAAAGAGCTCATTGCCAAGCCGCTGGAGGCGCTGGAAAATAGCAGTAAGCTCATAGATAAGGTGCGAAAGATACAGCAAATAAAGACGGGAGAGCCGAAGCTATACGAGATCGACGTGGCTCGATCGTTACGTGACCTGATCCCAAAATACAGGAATATTAACGGCCGGGATGTGACCATAAACTATGTTTCAGGCTGTCACTGCTTCGTCATGGCAAATGAGCTGTTAGACGACGTTTTTTCAAATATTCTCGGAAATGCCATTAAGCATTCCGGCGGGCCGCTGACCATTAACGTAAGGGTAAGCAAGGCCGAGGCAGTGGACCGGGCATATTGTAAGGTCACCATCGAGGATAACGGCACAGGCATACCTGACAATATGAAAAAGAAGTTGTTCTCTAGATTCCAGCGGGGCGACACGAAGGCGAGCGGCAAAGGGCTGGGATTATATCTGGTCCGGTCGCTGGTACATTGCTATCACGGGTATGTCTGGATAGAGGATAGCGTACCGGGCGACCATACAAAAGGCGCCAGGTTCGTCGTCATGCTGCCGGTCATTGAAGACGCATCGTTGTATGAAAAATTTAATAATACAAAGTCAACGTGATGAAACGTATTTTCAATAAAAATATCTCGCGACGGGTTCGGCATCGATGCTGCCATATTTAATACAATCATTTTTATAACCGTATGATACGATCTTGCGGGGGTTCGGATCAACTATGAACTGGATACGCACATTGATGGTCATGCTGGTCATACTGGCCATTGGGATGTTCGTCCTCTCGGCGGATATTACGATGGCAACCCGGGGAGGAATGAAGAGGAGCTCGGATGGTAACGCATTTTGTAAAAGTTATTGCCAGGCGCACCACAAGGAGCATAGCGGCATGGGCTCATGCATTAAATGGTGTAAGTACAACTACTTCGAGCCTGCCAGATAATATTGAGAGATCCGGGCTGCAGTTCAGATCATTAGTTGATGGGTCCCCAGACTGAACCAGGGTATTTGACATCGTAGAGTTTCCAGGGTTTATCTTTGAGCTTATCGAACTTTTTATATGCTTCTTCGGGAGTTTTTGCGTAAAGGCTGACGTGCCATCTGCAGTTATAGCCTCCATTGACCATGTTTAATTCCTTATGATTATCGAATTTTTGTTTATTTAGCCGGAAGGTCAGCTTATCTAGCTTGCTACTTTTGAAACAGATGCCATAGCCGTTCCCGAGGTCGTGAGCCCAGTAATCCGTTCCCTTGTGTTTATTACTGAGGCTGAATGCTCCCGGGCCGTTCACTTTGTTCCAGGCTTTTCTTGCCTCTTGCTTCTCGCTTTTACCCGGTGCATGTTTTTTACTAAAGCTGGTGACGGTGATGTGATAGCCTCCCCATGGCACTCCGTTATTCGGCCCCGGCGATAGATAGATCGCATGTGCCTTCTGATGCTGGGCGGTATGTTGTTTTGCGAATGTCGGAGATGCATGGATAGCTATGGTACATATAATAATGGCCAGCACCATTATCTTCAACACACGCCCCATCTCGTTACCCCATGTGCGTGGCAACGCATGGAAATAAAATATTTGTCAATCCAATCGACGCCGGAGCATACAGAAATTCCGCAAACGTCAGCCATTGTGTACTTTAATAATGGCCCGATGCCATAACATCAGGTGCCGGGGCTTTTTTAAAAACATTACGTTGAAAACAGTTTAGTCTATGGATTTTAATTTTCAACAAAGGTGAAAACATGTCAACTAAAAACAAAAACATAGTGATACTTTTATCGATGGTCATGCTGCTCACAGTCCTGGCAGCGGGTAACGCAATGGCTGCAACTCAGACTTTCCCGGCATTCCCGGCGTACCCGGGAACACATCCCACGGCGTTCCCGAGCGTGCCTGCACCTTTCCCGAGGCCGTTCCCGACGTCCACTCCGACGCCTTCTCCGACTGTAGCGCCGTCCGTCGTGCCTTCTCCGACGCCCATGCCGACAGCGACGAACATATACGGTAACGTAAAAGATAGTAACGGCACAGCGATAGCCGGAGTTTATGCATTAGTGACTGAATCGGACCGGCCCTGCGAGCTATTCCAGTACATCGGACAAAACGGCTACTACATGATCTGCCATGTGCCTTTCGGAAATTACTCCATCGCGTTTAACAGGAACAATACTACGGCATATTCCGCCAACCTGGTGTTGAACCACACTACGCAAAAGGTAAATGCAACACTACCTGGAAAATAATTAATGCTTTACGGCGATGGCTATCGGCTCGGGCCTGTCAAGCCTGGTGGTCAGGTGGAACCTTAAGTAGAGATAGCCTGCGGCGCATATGACTTCGAGCGCCCCCAGGATAAGCCACAACATGACGATGTTCCTTGCATAGATATCCATCAACTGGCCACCGATGGCCGGCCCCATGGCGGAGCCGCCATTGCCGATGAAACCGTTCACGCTCATGTACCGGCCCCGGGCCTCCGGAGGCGCCATCTGGGCCACCATGGTCGTGGAAGACGGGGAGATCACCAGCTCGCCCATGGTGATGACGAACATGCTGCCGAAGAGCATCCAGAAGTCGGTGCACAGCCCTACGATGGCGAACCCCGCCGCGTAAAACAGCGAGCCGATGATCAGCGACGTGGTCAGCTTGAACCGTTCCAGGTAGCGGGCGATGGGGTACTGGAAGAAGACCACCATGAAGCCGTTCAGCGAGAACAATATGCCTATGAGAGATTCGGACACGTGCGCGAAGCCGCCTGAGTACGTGCCGTAGGTGGTAAATAGATTTGAATAGACCAGCGAGCCCAGCGCGGCCACGATGCAGAACATTAAAAATGGATAATCTTTCCATATCTGAATGTGGTGAGCCTTCTCCTCGGCAACGTCCACTGCCGGCTTAGTATCGTGAACTACGTACAATGAGATCAGCATATAGGCGCCGCTGGTCACCGCGGTCAGCATGAACATGAGCGCATAAGAGTATGACGCCAGGATGCCCCCGAAGATCGGCCCCAGCGCGAACCCGAGGTTGCCGCCGATGCGCAGCAGGCTGAAAGCGCCGTTACGGTCGCCGGGCTCCACCAGGTCGGCTATCATCACCTGGGGCACGCTGCGATAAAGGCCGCCGGAGATCTCTTTTATGGCCATCAGGACTAAAAATTCGCCAAAGCCCATGTTCGTCATAATAGCATACCCGAGAAGAGCGAACGAGACCATCTGCAGGAACAGGCCGACGTTCAGCATGATCTTCCTGCCGAACCTGTCGCAGAATTCGCCGCTGATGACCTGCACTATGCCACCTGCCGCCGCAGCTATCAGTAAAGCTATGCCGATGTCGCCCATGGGCACGTGCCTGTACTGGTAAAGATAGAGAGACACGAACGGATAAGCTATGGAAGTGCCGAACGTATTTATGAGGCCGCCCGCTACCAGGACCCATACCTGACGGTCGTAGCGGGTAAAGATGCTTTCAGCCATATCGGTCATTTTTTAAGGATGTTATGGTATATATGCCTGATGTGACCGGTTCATAAAAGATCATAAGCTAGATCCACGGGGAAATTTACCTTATTCTTATGAATTAATATGGGTCGAAATGTAAGCTATAAGTACGAATACTAATGATTTTATATTGTTATCATGATAATCCCTAAGCTCGGTAGCCTTGTGCTCATGGGTCAGCTAAAGAAATGGCAGGACCAGCTTGAGCATGAGCGAAGGACGCACCAGCTAAGGTATCTGTTCTGGGAGACGACAAGAGCGTGTAATTTGCGGTGTAAGCATTGCGGCAGCGACTGCAGCGTCCCCATGCCAGACGAGCTGACCACGGACGAGATCAAAGCGACTTTTAAGTCCGTTGCGGAAGATTTCGATGCGCATACCATTATGGTCGCAGTCACGGGCGGGGAGCCTTTGATCCGTAAAGATCTTTTTGACGTTATGGGCTACGCCAGCGGCCTCGGGTTCAAATGGGGAATGGTGACGAACGGTATGTTGATCGACGCCGACGTCATTGAAAAATGCCGAAAGGCAGGCATGAGCACTGTCACCGTTAGCGTGGACGGCCTCAAGGAGGCACACGAGTACATTAGAAAAGGCGGCTCCTTCGAGCGGACGATCGAAGCATTAAGATCGTTTAAGGAGTCGGGATACTTTAGCGTCGTTCAGGCGACCACCTGCGTCAGCCAGTACAATATAGGGGACCTGCAAGGGCTTTATGACCTGTTCAGCAGGATGAAAATTGACGAATGGAGGCTGCTGACGGTAAACAGCATAGGCCGCGGAAAAGAGGACCCCCGATTCATGTTGAGTCCTGTACAATTGAAGTCACTGCTGGATTTCATTGCCGCCAGGCGTAAAATGAAAGGCCTTCGAATAACGTTCGAGGAAGAAGGATTCTTAGGCGTCGAGTTTGAAGGCAAAGTCCGGGATAGCCTGTTCTTTTGCCCGGCGGGCATCAACGTCGCCAGTATACTCAGCAACGGCGACATCGGGGCATGCCCTAATTTGCCCCGTCAGTTCATCCAGGGCAACGTCCGGAAGGACCGCTTCAAGGACGTGTGGGAGAACGGCTACGGGATGATGAGGGAATTAGAGTGGAAGCGCCGCGGGGAATGCATACAATGCACCTGGTGGGAGTTCTGCCGGGGCAACAGCATGCACCTGTGGAACTTCGAAGCTGACGTGACTTCATTGTGCCACGTACGTTTATTGGAGGAAGGCGATAAGGCCTGAGCATTAAACTTATGGTCGCACGAGGCACATTATCTGTGATGCGTATCGCTGGCTTTTTTACCAGGCATTTCGGATATATCCGCCGCTTCATCATGTCGCTCATAGCTTCGGCCATGGTGCTAGCCGGGACATTTTCTGTCAGGGCACTATCCCAGGAAGTCCAGCCGATGTATGGTGTGCCCTATCAGCCGGTGGTAAAATATGGCGCCGCGCCGTTCACGGTGACACCTATGCCGGGGCCGACCGATATTATCCAGGGCATATTGCCGTCCCGCAGTATTATAGTGGCTATAGTCGCAGTGGCAATGATCGTCGTATTCGGCGGGATCGGGCTGCTATATTATTTAACCCGCAGTAAAAAATAGGACCGCTTATAGTACCATAGCTTTTACAGGAATGCCTGAACGATAGGCTTATTAATAATTATATACTTATTATTATATATGTCATGGGTCGAGAGGCTTAAGGGATCTTTGGGCGTACGTACCATACGACAGCTGATCATTTATTCCTTAGCGGTCGCATCTTCATTCATTACGCTGGCCAGGGCCGCTACCACAGGCCTTATCGATCCGCTGGACACCCAGGTGCACCCGATGTATGGCGTACCTTATGACCCCGGCCCGGTCGTGAAATATGGCCCCCCGCCTACGATGACGCCGGTGCCGACATATTCGGGCGTGCAGCCGCCTTTTCACTGGAATTCACTGTGGACTCCGCCATGGAATATTGCAAGACAGCCAGTACAGTTTACGCCGCCGGACATGGGCCAGTGGTTCCCGTCGTTCCCAAAGATGTTCAGTATCGTTACTTCCGATTTTCTGATGATCATCGGTACAGCCGCTTACGTTACATTGATGCTCTGGGCAGTTTGCGGCTGGACGATATGGGGCGGTGTCTGGTATATGAAAAATAAAGATAAAAAGTAAGTTATTTAAAATTTTTCTCGAATTTCTCCATGGACTCGTGGAGGCCCTTGATCTCGAGCGCATTAGTCAGGTCTCCCCGGGTACGCTCTATGAGCGAGCGTGCCACGTCGGTTTTCTTTCTCAGGCCGTGCATGATGGCGTCAGGATAATCAAAAGACATCATCTCCGTATAGAATTCATCCATGATATCGAGGTATTTTTCGGCTTCCTCGGGCCTGCTTTTCCTGATGAGGTCTAGAATGTGCCTTCTCAGTTCGCCGGTGGCGTCGCCCACGCCTTTCAAGTACGCCGTATTCTCGATCATGAGACTCTCTGGCGTCGGCAACGGCATGCCACGCAAAACGGCATATAAGATCGATACTTCTGCGAACTCTACCTGGGAATCCTCTACGTAGCCTGAATAGTACAGGCCCGGGAATTCCTGCAGCGAGTCATGGATGTACCGGACGAGGTCCCGGGTCTCGCTCATCAGGCTTTCGGCTTGCTCCCACTCTTCCCGGTGTATGGCCTTTATCGAGTCCCCGGAATTCCTGGTGATCTTTCTTGAGGTGGCCAGCGCGCTCTCCCTGGCCTGATCCATCGCATCAAAACGAGCCCTGATGCCTTCACTGATCTCTTTCAAGCTATCCATGTCATTACCGTCCGGTACTATGTGCCGGATACCGCATTATTGTTTCGGAAAAAAGAAACATGGGCCTTAATGGCCCTGCCTATCGTCTTGGCACCGGTTTCGCGGTCACTGTAGGCTTCACTGTCACAGTAGCCTTTACAGGCGTAGCCGGCGAACCACGATATCCCGTATCTCCCGGGAATCTCGGCGTGTACCATCCGGGCACCGGAGTCGGCGACGCTGTCGGATTTATAGAGATCTTGGGTATGGGCGATGCTATGGCCCTGGTCGGAGCCCTAGCAGCCGATGTGGATTGAACGCCCCCGAACCCTGGCCCTCTGCCGGCATTTCGCTTGGCGCTATATAATGGTACAAGCCCGCTGCTCCCCTGAGTTGAAGTGCGGGGAGGACGGGACGACGGGGCCGCCTTGAAGAACGGCGTGTTGCCGCCGATGCCGTATATGCCGTAGCTCTGGGCCGGAGTAGTGGCCGGAGAAGCGACGCGGTTAGTCGGCACTGGCGTTGTCGTTATTTTAACCGTCGGTACCGGAGTCGGTTTCCTTCCGAAGAGTTGTAGGTGTTTCGCGGTCGGCGAAGGCTTAATGCGAAGCTCGTCCACATTGGTATACCTCTTGACCTTAGTAGGCGAAACCGTAGCAGAAGGCTTTATTCTAAGCTCGCCACCGCCTACTTTATTATACCTCTTGACCTTAGTAGGCGAAACCGTAGCAGAAGGCTTTATTCTAAGCTCGCCACCGCCTACTTTATTATACCTCTTGACCTTAGTAGGCGAAACCGTAGCAGAAGGCTTTACACGGAGCTCTCCGCCTCCCACTTTGTTTGACATCCTGACCTTTGTAGGAGCGACCGTTACCGAAGGCTTTACTCGTCCAGTCGATGTTTTGAACGCCATCGGGTCGACGCTGTAAGCCGACGGGATAGTTATGTCTTTTTGCGTAACGGCCGCGGTGCCCAGTCCCTGCACTGGTACGCCGGGCGCGTTAACGGCAATGGCCGCGGTTACCGCGCTGGCTACTATGCCCAGCAATAAGGCCGATAGTAGTAATGCTATCACTGCGTGTATAATTTTCATCTGATCTCATCCCCCTGATTCCAGATAATAAAAATTGGTATTGATTTATAATTGTATATCAATGTTATATAATGGCGAATGGCAGAAACATTGTGAAAATAGCGCCGTTGCATCTCTTGCCGGATGAATGCCGACTGCAATGAGAGCATGTAAAGGGCTTAAAAAATTGCTTTAACACAGCCGTCTTTACTGAGTAGTGCTACCCTGCTGAGCTCTACGTCCGAGGCGAGACTATAGCCGCACGCGTCGGCGACCTTTTTGGCAAATGCCAACACTTCGTCATGCTTTGGCATTGCTTCCCTGGGAAGCCGGTTCCTGCTGAAGCCCAGGTGCATGTATGCCTTTACTTCCACGTAGTCCGGCCTCGCTTTTTTTATCAGCGCCGCGTAGCCCTCGGGGTCCTTCATATTCAGGTCCTTGACCAGCGTGAGCCTGAGCGCACGGCGGTTATCCCTCTGGCCCAGGACTTCGAGGGACTCGTTCACTTTATCCCACAGGTCGGCGACCGGGTTGCAAGTCTTTAGGTATGTTTCCCTGTCCGGGGCGTCCAGGGACATGTAGAGCTGGCTCGGGCTGATCTTTTCCAGTACGTCGGGGCGGGTGCCGTTGGTCACTATGAACGTGGTCATGCCGCGGTCGCCAAGCTTCTGCAACAGCTCTTCGAGATGCGGATATAACGTAGGCTCGCCGACCAGCGAAACAGCAGCGTGCTTCGGCTCTAATGCGGACTTCCAGTTCGCCTTATCCGTCTCCGGAATGCCGCCATAGCCCGATATGAAGCGGCGCTGCTCCTTGAGGCAGCCTTCGATAATAGACTCCGGGCTATCCCACCCGCTAATGGTGAACGGCTCTTCCACGGGCCTCCAGCAATGTAAACAGCGCTGGTTACACCCGATAAAAGGCGTCATCTGCATGCATAGATGCGATTTAATGCCGTAGAAATGAGATTTATAACAGGCTCCCTGTGACTTGATCGAGCGGCCCAGCCAGAGACAGGGCTTGATGGCGCTGTGGTTTCCGACGATATGGTACCCTTGCTTCTT
This sequence comes from uncultured Methanocellaceae archaeon, assembly GCA_963780625.1. Lineage (GTDB taxonomy): Archaea > Halobacteriota > Methanocellia > Methanocellales > Methanocellaceae > Methanocella. The sequence goes on from CAWACH010000003.1 coordinate 303,002, forward strand.
TAATAGCTCGACCAGGGACAAATACTGCTCCTATATTTTTACCGTCCGCCGCAGGCGATCTACTACTTCCCTCGTGGTCAGGACGATAATGATCGTTTCAATTATCACGATGGTATAAAAATTTAGTCCTATGCTGAAAGGCATCGCCAGCAATGTCGCGACGATCACGAGTATGCAGACGCTGATGCCGAAAGCAAAGGCTATTTTTTCCACCATGACGAGCTTTTTATCCCATCCCAGCGTCCTCATGACGTTGAAGCCGGGGACGATGAGCAAGTATAGAATGGCGGCGAAGAAGGCCAGCCAATCAAGCGTACTGATATCCATGTTTTTTACCTCTGTTAACGGGGCGGTGCCCTGTAATTCATAGACCTTAACGCCGTCTTTATCGTAGACCGGCTTAAAGTAGTCCGTGTCGGACAGCGCGGACACGAACGCATGGGCCGACTCACGCTGGCCCAGGAATACGTAGTTGACGTGATATTGCGACAGCCGGTCGTAGAGCGAGCTCGGGTCGGTAATATCCATGATGCTGTACGTATCGGCCTGTAAGTCCACATTGTGATACTGTGTCGTATATATTTCGCCTGAATAGGCTACGTCCCTGCCGGTAACGACCGGCGCCCTGGGGAAGAAGCCCGGCTCCTCGAATATGACGGCGTTCTTCGGCGTATTATCCTTGATCCATACGAGGCCGTTATATTCGGCGGTGGTCGCGTGGGTGTATGAAGAATCGTTGTAGAACCCGACCATGATGGCCGTCGAAGGCACCATCAGGATTATAACAAGTATGGAGACGACTTTCATCCAGGCCTTGCCCTTTGACAGCCACCTGGAAAACACCAGGCCTGCGAACAGCGATACGGGCAATGCCATATAGACCAGGAACCGGTACGTGTTCACTGTCGCAGGCAGCTCGAGCACGTTCAGGAATACGAAGTTGATGATAGCGAAAAGAATTAACAAGGCACAGCTCTCGTCTTTCCACTTCAGGTACATGCCATAGATCGCGAACGGTATGAGCAAGCCGATGGAGAATAATATCGTTAGCGGCACGTCGGGGTTATGGCCGAGGATGACCTGGGAAGCGTTGCCCTGCTGAAGAATAGACAGCTGATAGAGCGAAGCTATGGCGGCGATGGCCATCGGTATTGCTGCTGCGAGCGCCGAATCGAAGCGCTTTTTGGCCGCCAGATACAAAAACATGATGCCCATGGCGATGAAGACGGGAAATGCCGTGATCATGTGGAACAGCACCAGGGACGCAAGCACGGCGCCGGTCACGGCGGCATATGCGAGCGATCTTGTTTTTATGGCCTGTAGATAAGTGTAAAAGCCGAAGATCATGGCCAGTAATCCGAACGTCTGGGTCTGGGGCAGGAAGAAGAAGAGCACCGTCGGGTCATACTTCAGCGTCATGATGCCGGGCCATTCGTAGACCATGAGCTTGAACACATCCGGCGCCGCATTTCCCTGGATGAGTACCTGATAGGCGATGTACGCCCAGGATAAGCCCGATGCCGCCACATATATTATGGATGAGACGAGCGCATCCCTTTCGGACTTGAACAATAGCAGGGCCAGCAGGTAAACGTCGGCGAATATTAATGCGCAGACCAGCGGGATCAATACTTTTAGAATGACGAACAGGTCCACGCCGGTCAGCACGCCGAGCTCTCCCATCAGCAGGTGCATGAACCAGTTATAGACGATGCTGTAGCCCGGAAGATACGGGTCTTCGGGCGGTAAGCTGGGCGAGGTGATATAGCGCTGTATGATGGATAAGTGAAAATTCAGGTCGGACGCGTGTGTGGTGCTGACCACCAGGCCTGCATCCGTTAGCGTGAACGTTTTTAAAGTGATAATAAAGACGACGATAAAAATAAACAGTGCGATGCCGATCACCGGCCATTGAAGCCGGGACTTTACCAGTTCGAGGCCTGCTCTCTTGTAATACTTATAGGCCGCTACCGCCATGACCAGTAAGCCCAGCAGGAACGCTCCCGCGTGCCAAACACCACAGAGCCATGCTATCAGCACGACAAGGGGGAATATCAATATCGATAACGTGGCGGAGTATGCGAAAAGCTCCACTATGTCAAATCGCTCTTTTAGGAGGACCAGCAGGGCAAATCCGGGAACGAACAACAGCAGCAAAAACAGGAGAGGCCCCAGCGGAAGCATTAGCAGGAAGCCCGCTAAAAAAAGAAAGATCCAGTAGTCCCTCTTCATGGCTTCACCTTGAGCACGTCAAGGTCGAGAGCCGATAGTAGCGCGTACATTCCGTATGCCGCGATGATGATTGCTATCTGTACGAAGAAGGTGAAATATCGGTCCATGAAGTTGGGGAATATCAGGAACTTATGGTCCGGGAATACGTAGAAGATCTTGTCGTTGAACGTGAGCAGCAGCGTGGTGACGACCCAGGCTATGATGAACAGCGCCGAATCGGCCGATAAGCTGAAGCCGTATACGCTTTTTTCTTTTGTCACAGGCTTATCGGCAGTGCTCTTTTTCGCCTTAGGCCGGGAGTCCCACCATTGCAATATGATATAAGCCAGGCCGATGGCCGCAAAAATAAGGACGAATACGCCGGTCCTCACGAATAAAGGCACGTCGACCGCATTGCCCTCATGGTTCACGACTTGCGCTATGTCCATGATGTTTAGCGTGCCCATAGAATACATCAGCCAGAGCGCATACGCCAGGCATGCCGCAACTATCGGGGCCAGGCAACATAACGCGGTCTTGAGCGTTACCATGTACATCTCGCGGTTTTCCTTATTTTTATAATACAGCCATGCCGCCCTGATAAACTGCAGAAGCATGTACCCCGCTATGACAGATACCAGGACAAGGAGCGTCATCTGATGCGTAAGGGCCGTGATAATGGCACCTATAATGACGACCGGCCAATTTTTCCTGATGACGAAATAAAAGGTGAAAGGCACCATGAATAATCCCAGTAGCTCCGGCAGCGAGCGCATGGTGAATATTGTTATTTCCGGCGATACCAGGAAGAAGAAAGCGGCAAACAGCGCTATGTATAGGTTATCGCTCAGCCGGTAAGCCACCGCGTACATGATCAATATAATGGCGATCGCCAGCACAATGGTCATTAAGCCCGACATGACCATCGGGTCTATGCCGGTGGCGACGGACATTGAAGCTATGAGAAGGCGATATGCCGGTACATAGAAGTTGGGAAAGCCTCCGCCGTAGGATAATTCGGTGCGAGGGTAGAATCCTGTAAGGATGGTCTCCCGCTCGATGCCGACATGGTACATCGTATTGCCATAGGTGGGTATTATGTAGCTGTTGATAATGCCCAGACGGTACCATAACGCGACGCCGATGATCAATAGCATCGCTAACCAGTACCAGTATTTTTTTAACAGCGTTTGGGTCAAGCCCCAAATGTCCTCGGTCATTTTACCACCTTGTAGATCTTAACACCAGGGTTCTGGTAAACCAGCTGGAAATAATCAGTATCGTTGAACTTATCGTGATTGCCGTAGACCCAGTCGTAGCCCGAGAACGTATCCCGTTCGGGCAGGTAAAGATATGTGCAGTTATCGCCCACGGCCAGGTCATATGCCTGGGACGCGTCATTTGTCGTATAGATCAAATTCGTATCGCTCATGACCTTCACCGGATCCGGGGCGTTGGCCCAGTCCCCGCCTACGGTGGATACCCGGGTCGTCATGCCCATGATCATCTCGGCGCCGAAGATGTCCGCTACGAACTTATCGGTCGTATTGGTGTTAGCGTTGATCCAGACGGTGGCGTTCATCTCATCCTGTGTGACGACACGCCCGTACCACGCATCGGCATTAGTCTTGACCTCGGGGAACATGTAGGTGCTATCGGTCGTGGGAACGGTGATATTGCCGCTCATAAAGTACGCTGAGTACAGGAATAGCATGAACATTAATAGTACGAGCACGCGTTTTGCATAGTCGACGATACCGGTCATAGTCAAGCTCTACTTACCGTCCTTTTGAATAATATAGTTTACTGCGTCTGCAGCATCTTCTATCTGCGCTTGCCGTATAAAAGCTTGCTTATATTACTATGGCGAAAAAAGGATGATTTTTAGAAGGTTATGATATGAAAAGGTATATTACACAGGCATCGTATAATTTGAGCCGTGTACCTGTTCGGCATACTCGGGGTATTATTTCTAGCATTGACGGCTGTGTTCGGGTTCGCTCTGCTGAGGGCGCTGAAGCTGCCGCTAAAGGATATGGAGCTAGTCGTAGCGTCCCCCATCGTCGGCGTCGTCATAGCCGCATGGCTGTGCCTGATACCTGCGGTATTATTCGAAAGCCTGGACGTCGGTATTATTGTATCCGCGTTCATCATGCTGATAACGATCATCGCTTTCTGGCCGAAGCCCCCGAAGCTCGAATACGGCGATCTGCTGCCCGTTGCGGCCATCGCGTTCACGAGCTTTGCCTTTATGTTCATGGGCCTGTATTTATTTTTTAACGGCGAATACCACGTCGCTTATCCTTTTTATGGCGATGCCGCCTTTCACGGCGCCATGACGACCTCGTTCTCCCGGGGCTTTAACTTCCCGCCGGAGTACCCGATGATGGCCGGCCAGACGCTGCGCTATACGTTCCTCATCGACTTTTATACCGCTGCGCTGGACAGGCTTGGCCTCGGGCTCGAAGGGTGTATCGTGCTATCCGGCGGGCTCTTGCTTTCGGGCTTATTATCACTGCTATATTTTACGGGCGTGCGATTCACGAACAGGCGTGCCGGAGGCATATTGTCCGTCGTGCTTATCATATTAAGCGGCGGCCTCGGCTTTCTGTGGGCGATAAAAGATTATCTTGCCTCAGGATCGGACCCGCTACAATTTCTGGCATACAGTGACTTGAACTATACCACAGTCTACGGGGCGGGCCTCGTTTTTACTAATTTCATAGTCATCGTCATGGCCCAGCGCGGCGCGCTCATCGGCTTTGCCGCCGGCATTTTTATTATACTGGCAATGTACGTGATGCTCGTCCAGCGCGAGTTCGACGACAATGCGACCAGGAATGGGCTACTATTACTGGGCGTAATTGTGGGGCTACTCCCCATGTTCCACGTCTACTCGTACATCTGTACGCTGTTCCCGGTGGCGGTGCTTTTGCTGCTGTTCAGGGAGAGAAAATGGATCTACTTCATGCTGCCCGCCTTGCTGCTCGCTATACCGCAGGAGCTCTGGATATCCGAGCAGATGGGCGCCTCGTTCTTCAGGGTACAGATAGGATGGATGGCCGGCTCCATCGCCAACATACCGTATTTCTGGATCATAAACATGGGCGTAATGCTTGCCTTATTAATTGCGGGCATGTTCCTTATCTCTAGAAAAAATCTAATATTTTATTTACCGTTCTTAGCTATTTTCATCATGGCAAACCTGTTCGTTTTCCAGCCGTGGGACTACGATAACCACAAGTTTTTTAGTTTTTGGCTGATGCCCTCGGTGCTGCTGATGGCCACTGCGCTGTTGTTTGTCTATGACATCCCGAAGCTGGGTAAGCCTTTGTTCGCGGGGCTTTTAGTGCTTACAGTGTTGACGGGCGCCCTGGTCGCCGGCTTCATCCTGTTCCACCCGTACGGGGAATTGAACAAGGCGGACATATATGTGGGCGACTGGGTCATCGAGAATACGCCCACGGACTCCGTGTTCCTGACCTCGGACTCGCCGGTCAGCCCGATCACGACCTACGCGGGGCGTAAATCGTACATGGGCTATGGCGGGTGGCTCTACACCCATGGCATTAACTTTAGCGGGCGGGAAACCGTGAGAACAGAGATCTATAATGCTGCCAATTCGACCGAGACATTGGAGCTGCTAAAAGATACCGGCGTGGATTACGTTTACCTGGGCCCCAGCGAGATGGGCTCTGATCAGTTTACGGCGAATAAGTCTTTCTTCGACAAGAACTTACAATGCGTGTTCAACTGGACGGATCCGACCTACATGCAGAATTACCGAATATATAAAGTTCAAACATAAGGCCATTTATTTTCAGTACACTTACTAAAGTCTTTTAATGTCTATGAGCTATTTATTAGCGGGAGCCTCCGCATATACCCGAACTACCTGAGATATATAACCTGGCGCTTCAAATGAGCAAAGAGCTTGAAGGAAAGACCATCAGCGACGTCGAGGTACGCCAGGAAAAGTGCCTGAACATGGGCGTCGACGACCTTAAAAGTCTCATGGCAGATAAAAAGATCGGGCCGGTCACGACGAAGGGTAAATGGATCTTCATAAAGCTCGAGCCAGATGCGTATTTTATGTTAAGCCTGGGCATGGGGGGCAATGTCTTATTCCACAAACATGGAGAAGACCTGCCTGAAAAATATCAGCTGGCTATGACGTTTAAGGATGGCAGCCGCATCTCGATAGCGTTCTGGTGGTTCGGCTACGCCCATGCGGCTACAGCGAACAAGCTCGCGGAGCATAAAATGACCGCTAAGCTGGGCATATCCCCGCTGGATGATGCATTCACCTATGAGCGGCTGAATGGCATTCTCAAAGGAAAAAAAGGCAACGTCAAGTCCGTGCTGATGGACCAGGCATGCATTGCCGGCATCGGGAACGTCTACATCCAGGATATTCTGTTCAACGCTAAGGTACATCCGGACAGGAAAGTGCCGTCGTTATCGTACACCGAGAAAAAAGCCCTGCATAAGGCGATAAAAGAGAATTTATCAAAAGCAATATCACAGGGTGGTATCGCCTTTGAAAAAGACTTGTATGGAAATCCCGGACGGATCACAGAGTTTCCCGGTAGGGTATAAAGAGGGAAAGCCCTGCCCTGCTTGCGGTACTACAATAGAAAAGATCAAGACCGGCAGCACGGCGTCGTACATATGCCCGAAATGCCAGAAATGAACTCGCCTATAAGGGCTGTCCGTAAGCTATAAATAATAAGAATTGAGTGTTATGTTGTCTTTTATCACAATGCTCCGGTAGTGTAGACCGGCCAATCATGACGGACTCTCACTCCGTCGACTGGGGTTCAAATCCCCACCGGAGCATCTTCAATTTTATCTACTATTTTATCTACTATTTCGCGGGTCGACGCCCGGCTGATGCCGGGCTACTCGGTGTTTTGGGTGCTTCGATGTCGGGGCCGGGCTTGCACCTTCGGCATCGTGCTTCGCACGTGCCTCTGCAAGCCCTAAGCAGCATTTTACCCTTCGGGATAAATGCTCATTACCCCGCCATCTTCGCATCGGCCTGATGGCCGACTGATGCCCAAAACGCCTCGACGACCGCGGTATCTTTTACTCTATACATTCAATGCAACTTATCGTTAATTTATGATCAGTGGGATAAAACTCACGCTACAGGCTCTCGTTTTTTAGCCTTGAAAAGTTGAAAGGTGCTTAAAAAGTTCGCGATTTCGCCAGGCATATATGCTATAAGCCATGGCTAATACGAGGGTCATGGATAATGTCTTAGTTTACCCGGTCGGCCATGTGCTCGTTACCCCAGTCGTACATCTGTTCGACGATGGGCATCAGCGACATGTACCGCTCTGTCAGCGTGTACTCTACTCTGGGCGGCACTTCCGGGTACACTTTTCTGGCTACGAGCCCATCGTTTTCCAGCTCGCGAAGCTGCCTGGTGAGCATCCGCTGGGTGATATTCGGAGTGACGACCGAGAGCTCTTTCTCGATCTGCCCGAACCTGAGCGTCCCGTCCCTCAAGGCCCAGAGGATCAGCGGTTTCCACCTACCGCTGAGAATGTCTACGGTCGCTTCGACCGGACCATGATAATTTTTCTCTCGCATGGGCATAGTTTCCCTGTCATTTACCAGTATACAAGTTGGTAGTATATATCATACTGTATTCTGGTCAGGCTAAATATTGTCGACATATATGTTGTATGGCAGCGGGAAATCGATCATACGCTGTCAAATGAAGCATGAAACAAATGACTATACATATCGAATATCAAACCGGAGGAATGAACTAATGCCAATAATTACACTGGAGATCGGGCCGCAGACGACCGAACAAAAGGAGAAGCTGATCATTGCACTCACCAAAGCTGTCTGCGATGTGACTGGAATGCCGCCTGAGGCAATGATGGTGCTCATACATGAGCTCAGTCGCGATAACATGGGATTGAGCGGCCAGCAGATGTCCAAAATGAAGTTTTAGAGGCAAATAGCATGGTCAATCTCACCAATGACATCAAGGACACCCTGGCAGCCGCGAAGTTTGTCTGGCTGGCCACGGCTACGACTGACGGCACGCCCAACGTGGTCGTCGTCGCGGCGATCAAGCTGCTGGATGACGAGTCGCTGCTCATCTCGGACCAGTACTTCCTGAAGACGCTAGCCAACATCGAGGAGAATCCTAAGGTCGCCATTTCATGGTGGGGCGACAAAGGCGGCTTCCAGATCAAGGGCATAGCTGCCGTACATACTAGCGGCCCCGTCTTCAAGGACAACTTAGAATGGATGAAGGTCAAGTGGCCCAAGTTCATGCCGAAAGGGGCTGTCCTGGTGAAGATCACCGACGCTTACGTACTCAAGGCAGGGCCGGACGCCGGTAAGAAGCTGCTGTAACTCAGGCCAGGCTTTAATGCCCGACCCGATCGCTGAATTTTTTACCTCAAATACCGAGATTTTCAGGGAGTTATTGCTTGTACTACTATCGCAGGCGCCACGATAGGCGATGCGGCCAGGTCGAACGGGTTAGTCCTGATGGCGAGCGAAAACAGGTATGGATAATTATTCTTCAAATAGCCCATATAGCTGACCCACTCGCGGATCAATAGCCCGTAGGCCCGGGCGGTATCGCCGTTCAGGTGGGCGATGTCGCTGGCAGGCAGCGAATCGATCGACTTCCGGTATTGCAATTCCTCGGTCATGTGAAATACAGCACGAAGCGTATTAGTGAAGGTCTCATGCTCGAGCAGGATAGGATTTTCAAGCAACTGCACTAGCAGGCTCCGATGAGACGACAGGATCCCCCTGGCCTCAATGAGATCTACTGCACCCATTTTAATTTTAAACTGGTGATCGGCCAGCATTTTTAAAGCTTGTAGGAAATCGTCCTCAGTCCATTTATCGTTGATCGCCAGCCGGGCGCGGACCAGTTCAACGGCGTCATCGTGAGGTGAAACCTTGCACAATAGGTCTGTGCCTATCTCACTGAAGAACACGCCGATGACCATGTTCATCTTCTCCAGGCGCTCCTGGCGCTCGCGGCGTTCCATGAGCTGGTCGAGGATGAGCGTCGTGAGCCCTACCTGCAAGGGCAGTACCGAGATGGCGAACAATAGATCGTGCGTCAATATGGAAAAGTCCCGGGAGATAGCGAATTGTACCCCCAGGAGTATAAAGGAAAGAAGTATTAGGGCGACATATAGCCCAAGCTTCCAGTTTATTTTTATTTTCGATGCGGCACCGGCTGTCTTTGGCATATTTGTTCGTTATGTATCGAACGGTTAAATAAGTTACCGTATAGGCTATTCGCACATCACCGGACACAGTCAAAAATATGGAGCCCAAAGATCATTGGCCGGCATCGGGCGTGGCTATGTTATCCTCCGGTAGCGATTCATCCTGCTCGCCGGAAATATTTAGCAGCGACTCATCGATGCCTGAGATATTATCGGTCGGATTATTGGCAGCCGGAGATGGAGTTATGGAGTTGTCCGAAACGCCGGGAGTCGGAGTCGGTGGCGTTGCGGATACCGATAGGGTAGCAGCAGGGCTTTGGGACGGCGAAGGGCTTTTACCGGTACAGCCCAGCGTCAATGCCGACATACAGGCTATAAATATAACAAGAATAACTAAGATCTTTTTATCCATTATTACACCTCAATTTTTTATCGTTCGTATCATAGATAGACTATTTATCACATAAAAAGGGGTAAATGTTTACCCCTGTTTCGTACTTGATCTCATATCGTCAAGAACAGTCTTTAAGTTCTGCGAAGCTCCCTTTAGGCCGTTGTCTCCCCATATCTGATCCTGCTGGCCTCCGGAATACGCCTGGTGGTTTACCGCCTGGAGCGTAGCGCTCGCGCTGCTAAGTTCGGAGTTAGCCGTGGCGAGAGCCTGCTGAGCCGCCGTGTTATTGGAGCTGCTGACCATCGGCGCCATCTTTGCGCTGACCGACTGAAGCCTGGCAAGGTCGAACTCCGCAAAGTAGTGCTCGCTATATGTTGCGCCGTTACCCAGGCACTCTGCCTTCAGCATAGCCTTAATGGTAGCGGGGTCGGAGCCCTGCACGCTCTGAAGTTTATTGACGACACTTTGAGCGTTGCTCTGGGCTGCCTGCATGCCGGATACGTCATAGCCTTTTGAGCTCATATTTGCGATCACCTGATCGTTTTTCTGAATATCAGCGTTATACTGGTTGATCCTGTCGCCAAGCAGAAGCGAATAGAGCTGGGCGTTAGTGCTGCTCACCTGAGACTCGTACTGGGTCTTAAGGGTCTGGAGATCTGTAGCCAGCTTCGCCCTGGTCGCGGCCGTCACGTTCCAGGACTTGAAGTTGCCCCTGTCGTCCTTTATTGCCGCTTGTGCCGCCTGGAAGGCCGGGGTAAGCGTATTTTTAACATAATCGTTGAACCCTTTGTTATCGTTGCTCGATACGTAGCCATTCAACGTGGACACATCTGAGTTGATGGTGCTCGCCTGTGCCTGCAGGTCCGATGCCTGGGGGACAAGCGTCGAAATGTCGCCCATATAGCCGGTGGTGAATGCCGCATGAGCGTTCACCAGGTCATATCTCAGGGTTAAAGCCTGCTGGTCAGACTGTGTACTCGCTGCGCCCGCCTGCACGGCGAGGGTCGGGATAAAAGCGACAATTATTAGCAGTGTAATTGCCGTTAAACTGATCTTTTTCATATTATTCATGAACATGTTAAAACGCACCTTCTCGGTCCTTGATCTGGATACAAGCATTAAAGAGACCAGGTGGAATAAAGAGACAACTGACAGAAGCGATCTTACGACGATCGCCGTTACCATTGCCAGAGCCAGTGCCGATATTGTCCTATTTTCCATGTTGCCTGCCTTCTCAAATCTTTACCTGGAAGACGACGGATATCAGGAAGGTCTGTTTATTCGACGAGATGCCCGCCGTCTTATAAGCCAAACATGGGCAGGGGATTATAAAAGCATACTTACATCCATTTCATTTTTAAAGCTTGATTTGTGGCTTAATTTACTTTAATATCTTTAATTTGTTTTAAAAATCTTTATAAGTCGATAATCATCGCCCATAAACTATTATAAACTCGGAATTTGTAACGAACGGATCAATCTTAAAAAGTTCATCCGCAGATATTCGTTTTTCTACGACCCTCATGTAAGATAAGAGCATGGGCCGACAAGGTCAAACTAGTATCCTTCAAGGCCGTTGGCCGGGCTTTTAGATCAAAGCTTGATCATATGATTAAATATTCACACTCACCCTGCCGCCTTCTACTTTAACCGGATAAGTCTGAATATCATTAGTCCTGGCTGCCGCGACCAGCCTCATCAGCCAGCTGGTGGCGTTATCCTGCGGGGGCGCCGGCTCACCGGCATAGGTCAACAAAGGCACGCTAAGGGCTTTTCCCGTTTTAGCGTCAAACTGTACGGCATGCAATGGGCAGGTCACGACAAAGCCGTTCGCAGTGCCCATCTCCAGCGGGGCGCCCATGTGGCCGCACTTTCTCTCGAACGCATAATACTTGCCGCCGTCATTACAAAGAACTATTTCTTTACTATCCACTGTGTATGCCTTCATACCTCCGGGCAATATCTCATTAACGCCCGCTATGTCCTTGAACATCCTATTTCCTCCCGGTATTCTTGAGGAACTCCTCATACGGTATTTGCCGCAACCCGCTCGGGTCGGTCACTTCCTTAAGGACGTACAGCCCGCACCAGCACATCTTCATGTAGTCAAAATGTTCCTTATGGAACGGTATACAGGGGCAGACGATCTCCATGTTGGACTTGTGGTCCTTGGTGATACCCTGGCAGGGGCAGTATGGCACGTCGTACTTGTGCATGAACCTGGCCTCGCCCTCCAGGCAAAAATCTACGGTATCCTCGTCCGGACTAAATTTATACCCCAGCGCTTCGATGAGCGGCTGGAACTGGTAGCGCAAGGCTTTCTTTGTCGCCTCGATGTCCATGGCAGCACCTATTTGAGTAGTTCCTCGAATTTCTCGGGATTATAGCCTATGACGACCTTATCGTCGATCTTTACGAACGGAAAGGCGATATGGTCAGTGTATTTCAGCATTTCTGAGCCGATCCTCTCCTGTGTCGCCTCATCGGCGAGGTCATAGTCGGTAAATTCAAAAGGTATATTCTTTTCCTGGAAAAATCTCTTGGTCTTGCGGCACCATGGACAGGTGCTTAGGGTATACAGGATCACTTTCTTCATGTGGCCCCCTGGAGCTTCACGTATATCTTGTTCGCCTCGACCTTGCTCTCGTAAATGGGTATTTTCAACTCATTAGCGGTGATGAACTCGCCGGTCCGCAGGTCGAACATCCAGTCGTGGCACGGGCATTTTACCGTCAGGCCCACCAGCGTGCCCCGGGATAGTGTGCATCCCATGTGGGCGCATTTATTGGAAACGGCATAAACTTTTTCATATTTCTTGACCAGCAACACCGGTATGCCATAGGGAAATACGACCGCCATTGCCCCCTCATGCAGCTGGCTCTCGTCCATCACGGGTATCCATGATGTGTCTACTCCGATAACAAAGCCTCCGTCAATATATTATTTTCAATTATGATGTTAAAATATTAATATGTTTTAACCCTATTAACCGCCGCAATGGCCTTCGGCATCGGGCTCCAGCTGTATAACGTACCCGTCAGGATCTTCGATGTACACGAACCTGCCGGTGCCGCGGGCGGGATTGTGGTGTATCTTAATTTCATTCTTTTTAATGTACTCCAGTGCCCTGTCGAAGTTGCTGTCGTCGATCCTGAACCCGAAGTGCGCATGGGTCATACCGCATGCCTGGGGGCTCACCGGGCGGTCGGCCTGGAAGAGGAAAAAGCTGTCGTCCTTGCCTGATGTTTTCAGGTGCGCTATTTTTTCCGAGCGGCTGATAATGTCCATCTCGAACATGTCTATGTAAAATGCAATGGATGTGTCCAGATCGCTGACGTCGATGGCAATATGGCACAGCCCTCCTGTCTTTATCTTTTCCCGGCTGATGGTCGCGTGCATATGGTCGCCCCAGTGTAACATGTCGAGTCGCCACAAAAATGTTCTCCGCAATAAAACGGGCGGGCAGGCTAGCTTCTTCTGCTAAAAGCCACTGTCCCGATGAGTATCATCACCGCGTCGAAAGCACACAATATCAATATTTCCTGGTACAGTGGCAATAGAGGTGTCCATGAGCTGCCAAGTATGATAGACCGAAGCGAGTCAACCCCGTAGGTCAGGGGATTGAAGTAGAAGACCCACTGTAGCCACGATGGTATATTTGTTACGGGGAATAGGGCGCCGCTCAAAAAGAATAACGGCAGGTTCACGAAAGTCTGTATGAGGCCGAAGCTTTCGAGGCTTGTTAAAAAGCTCGCTATAGTCAGCCCCATGCACACGACCCCGAACGTAATAAGCATCATGACGGGAATGGACCCGATGAATGAGGGTATGCTCAACGGAACGCCTATGAGAAGGCCGAACGGGAAAATAATAATACCTTGAATGATGGCGTCGGTGCTGACGCCGAACATTTTACCTAGAAAAATAGAAACTCTTGAGACAGGCGCCACGAGTATTTCCTTGAGGAAACCGAACTGCCGGTCCCAGATCACGGATATGCCCATGAACATCGAGGTGAATTGCAAAGCCTGTGTGATAATGCCGGGAAAAATGAACATCTGATATGAAATATTGGACGCGCTATGGATGGGAAGGCTGATCCCGGCCCCGAAGATGATGAGCCACAGCAACGGCTGGATAAATGAGCTGATGATACGGGTCCTTTCGCGCGTGTAGCGCAGCACTTCCCTGTGCCAGAGAGTATAGATGCCCGAAAGCTCGCTCATTTTACCTGTCTCCTCATGACGGCGGCCATGCCGTGATATTCATTATCTCCAGAATCCCTCAGCGCCTTGCCGGTATAATGCAGGAACACTTCGTCCAGCCTTGGCTCCTGCAGCGATATGGACTCTATGTAGATGTCGTGCTTTGTCGCCAGGTCCGTTATTCTCGGCAGCACGGTATGGGCGTTATCCACCGTCATTTTTATCTCGGCATCGACTTGTACTACCGATTTGACGAGGCCCGAATCCTTTACAAGGCTAAAAAACATGTCATTATTTTTTGTCCTGACGGTAATGGTATCGCCGCCAAGCTCTTGCTTCAGGTTATGTGGCGAATCGAGGGCGACGATCTTCCCATGGTCCACGATGGCGACGCGGTCGCAGAACTGATCGGCTTCCTCCAGGTAATGGGTAGATAAAATAATTGTCAGGTCCTGGAATTTAATGAGCCTGTTCAGATAAGACCAGATGTGTTCTCTGCTCTGGGGATCCAGGCCGACGGTGGGCTCGTCCAGAAAGAGCACCTTCGGATAATGTATGAGGCCCCTGGCGATCTCCAGCCTCCTGCGCATGCCGCTGGAATAATTTCTCACAAGGTCATCGGCCCTGTCCTCGAGCTCCACCAGCTTTAGGACGCTGCCGATCTGCTTTTTTTGCTCGTCCTTGGGGACGCCATAGAGATTAGCATGTACCCTGAGGTTTTCACGGCCCGTGAGCCGGTCATCCACGCTCGGGTCCTGGAAGACGATGCCGATGGACTTTCGGACACGGGAAGGATGCCTGCAGACGTCGAAACCATTTACGATAGCCGTGCCCGATGTCGGCTTCATTATGGTACATAGCATCGAGATAGTGGTGCTTTTTCCTGCTCCGTTGGGGCCTAGCAGACCGAATATCTCGCCATGGTCGACGTTAAAGCTAATGCCGTCTACCGCGGTTAGTTTCCCGAACTTCTTTGTCAGGCTTTTTACCTCGATAACGTAGGCCAATTCATGCCTCCATAATAAGCTGCTAAAAATAGATTTTAACCCGGGCATTTAATAAAATATGCAATGGATTTGGCCATAATACCAGGGCAGGCATGGTAGACCGGCGGTTGATGTTACACTGGCGACGCAGGTTATCAATAGAGTACTGAAGCTCACTAACAGACCGTGAAGGCCTTTTATGCCCAATAAAGCTGTACTATACGCTAAAATTTTCGCGCATATTTTTTAAAACACCGCCATATTGTGCAAGGGGGGATAAATTGTGCAGAGACGAACAGTCCAAGTAGTTTTGGCTATGGTAATTATAGCCTCGCTGGTACTGGTGCTCGCCCCGGCAGCGATGTCGAGGGGCATGCATGGGCACTGGAACGGCGGAAAAGGAATGAGCGGGAAGATAGAGAACATCGACCAGGTATATCATGCAATATCCGTGGTGGGCGTAAAAGACGGCGCTGTCACGTTCGACATCCTGAACTCGGCGATCAAGGAAAAGAACGGCAACGTGTCGGTCATAAATTTCGACAAGCCCATAGAGGTCACCGTATATAGCTCGAACGGCAGCGTGGTAATGGCAAAGCCGAATAACATGTCAAGGCCACACAAAAAGCCGACTAAGACGAACTATAACGACGCGACCCTCAACACGGCAGGAGCATCGGCGATCGTCACGGCTAAGAACTTAAAGGTGCTTAGCATGGATAAGAACGGCTCCACGATGCAGTTTACCGGCATGTCGGTTTACCTGCCTGACGGCTCGGTGAAATCATACACCTACACGAAGCCCGTACAAATAGTAAAATCCTGGAAGGACCACACAACGAAGATAATCGCGGACTCGACGTTCTGGTCAAACATGCAGGACACGCTCAAGGGCGGAGCGAAGTTCCCGGCAAATGCAGCGCCTGTGCCATTAAAGACCATAGACGCTAAGAAGTGAGCACATAACAGGCGGGCAATATTCCTTTTTTTGAATATTGCCATGCTTTTTTCTTTTTAATTATTTCATAAAAAAAATAAAAATGGATACTATATATACTAGGACTGCATTATTAGTGTAGAGGTGTAAAACTGTTTAAACCACATAACAGAGGTGGCAAAAAGCCGGGCAGCGCAGTTCCCGAAGTTGTCACCAGGGTAAGAACCCCCATTCAGTCAAAAGGAGAAGTATTAGGCACCGTCACGAAAATGCTCGGGGCTTATCACTTAAGCGTTCAATGTCTTGATAACGTCACCAGGATGTGCCGTATAAAGGGCAAGATGAAGAAGAGGACGTGGGTGCGCGAAGGCGATATCGTCATCGTGGTGCCATGGTCGTTCCAGACCGAGAAAGGCGACGTGACCTGGAGATACACAGGCCCGCAGGCAAGCTGGCTCCAGCGTAAAGGATACCTGGGCAACAACGATTAAACATAGCCGGGTTAAAACCCGTCACCAGATAACTTTTCTAGAATTTTAATGTCCATCCCCGAAGCCGGGATGGATGATCCCGCATGGGGGGGTCTTGAGTGATATTTTCTTGAATTTTTTGCTTACCGGTGTATCGTTGCCATAGCTATCGGGGTATGTACTGCCATCGTTCTTAATCGTTTAATATTTATGCGACTCACGTACGGCCCTCGGTTTCACAACACGAAGACATGAAATTCTTTTTTAGATTTACGAACACTAAAACTGTAAGGCCACTATGACACAGTCAAATCATGAAAGCATGAAGGACCCCATTAATCGAATTAAGCCACCAAGGCACGGCTATTAAGACACGAACGAACGACGTAAATCACGAAGTGCCACAAAACCAAGACAAGTAGAGTACGGCTATGATAACGAGCGATGTCATGCTATAATTAGGATCGATATGTGAATACTATCGATGAGCCAAGAAACGGAAGCTGGTATAGCGTTCCCTTTTTGTCTCGTTTTTGTGGTACTTCGTGGCTTAAGTCGTTCGTTAGTGTCTTAATAGCCGTGCCCTGGTGGCTTATTTCGATTAATAGAGTCCTTCATGGTTTTATGATTTGACTGTGTCATGGTGTTTTTCATGTCTTAGTGTTAGTCATCTAAAAAAAAGTTTCATGTCTTCGTGTTGTGAAACCGAACAATCCAGCGAAAAACGCAAGCAAGAATAAACGATTACCGCACAAACACAGAACTACAGGCCTCCGTAGTTTAAAACTGATTCCGCCAACGTGTCACACAAACAAGAATAAGCGCTAATATACCAGGACGATGTAAATTAAGCCAATAAGCTTACCGAATATACAAAGTGATTTAAAATGAAACTCTTCCTGCGTTTATCGTCGATAATTTTTATCCGAATTTGAACTATGTTAACAGCGTGGATGACGATGAGTACGGTAACTACCAGCAAGTTAAGCAGCGGCCTTGAGCCAGCGACCAGAGCATTTTTAGAGAAGATAAATGCCTCGAAAGGCCCGCAATTATATGAGATGTCCCCGGAAGAAGCTCGTAATGTGTTAACTAAGGTACAGGCGATCGACGTACCGAAAATGGCCGTTGACATCGAAAGCAGAAACATACCGGGCGGCCCCAAAGGAGAAATTCCCATTAATATCGTCCGGCCTAAAGGCAGCACAGAGATGCTTCCGACTATCATGTATTTCCACGGCGGAGGCTGGATACTGGGCGACTTCGACATATTCAACCGGCTTGTCGGCGAGCTGTCCCAAAGGACGAATGCAGCCGTCGTTTTCATAGACTATACAAGGTCTCCCGAAGCGAAATATCCGGTAGCCATCGAGCAGGATTACACCGCTACGGAATACGTATCTAAACACGGTAAAGACCTTAATGTGGATGCTACCAGGCTTGCAGTCGCCGGCGACAGCGTAGGCGGGAACATGGCAGCGGTCATAGCGATGCTGGCAAAAAATAGGAAAGGCCCGAAGATAGGGTTCCAGGCACTGTTTTATCCGGTGACGGATGCGAACTTTGACGACGACTCTTACAGGCAATTTCCGACCGGCTACTGGCTAACCAGAGAGGCGATGAAGTGGTTCTGGAATAGTTATTTGCCCGACACGGAAGCGCGCAAACAGCCTACGGCCTCGCCGCTGATGGCTTCGGTGGACCAGCTAAAAGGGTTGCCCCCGGCGCTTGTAATAACGAATGAGTTCGATGTGCTTCGCGATGAGGGAGAGGCCTATGCCCATAAGCTGATGGATTCGGGCGTCCAGACAACTGCGGTCCGGTTCCTTGGCACGATCCATGATATGCTCATGCTCAACGCCCTGGCAAATACGCCTGCTTCGAAGGGAGCAATGGCATTGGCAAGCGAAATGCTGCGCAAGTCATTTGCCAAATAATACTATTTTTATTTATTTATAGAGAAGAAAGTTTTAATATCTATAGGTGAGTATAGACTATGCTGGTAAACGTTAGGTACCAGAAGGAATGAAAAAATATTATATGAAAACAAAAAAGTGTGAAGATTGCGGGAATGAATTGTTCTTTCCGCAACGGGTAATAACGAACGGACAGCTAAAAACCCTGTGTTTTTACTGTTCAATGAGATATTTGAATAAGAAAAAGACTGGGCCGGTAACGGCCTAAGATTATTTTTATCTGCCAATCATTATCTCAAGCCGGAGGTATCTATTACCGGTGAGCTTTTTGCAGCGAACGTATGCTCAGCGCGGTATACAGACTTTTGGCATGGGTCACATTGCTATCGAAGTAAAAGATATCGACAGGTCCGTGAAATTTTACACTGAGCTATTCAATATGGATCTCTATAGAAGGGATGAGAAAATAGCCCTGTTGCATACGCCCGGATATCATGACAGATTGGCATTGCTGCAATCTGAAGGCGAGGTAGGGCACAAGGGCCTCAATCACTTCGGGTTTTTTGTTAACGAGGAGAATTACAAAAAGGCCATACAGTATGTTCACGATAACTCGATCAAGGTTCTTGGAGGCCCGGAGTTATGGCCTACCGGCTCGAAGTACATTTACATCGAAGACCCGGACGGGTATAAGGTTGAAATATTGACCGAAGTTTAGTATATATGTAAAAAGGCACTGATAATAAGCCGCTATTTTAATAAAAAATAATATAGCAACGAGTAGATTACATCTTTTTATATTCTCGATAAAATTCACAACAATTTTTCATTGGGCAAATTTCATGTTTGGGATTCGATGGCGTACATATAGAAGCGCTAAAATCAATTATTGCAAATAGTATCTTTTTGGAGGAACTCTGTTCAAATAATTCTTTCGAAATACAGTTTATTTTTTTATTTCTTCGGATTTCTCCAGACAATTTTAATCCACAATATCTATTTAAAACTCTAGCAATATTACTGTCAACAATATTAGTGCTTTTAGAAAAAGAAACTGCTAATATTGCACCTGAGATATAGTCCCCCACACCAGGAATTTTTAATAAATCATCTTTGTCAGAGGGAATAATACCACCATATTCTTTTATTATATATTGTGCAGCTTTTTTAAAATGCGTAGCTCGCCAGAATAATCCAAGTGGTTTAAGTATTTCTTTTATATTTTACTTCATTACCGTCAGATAAGCTTTGTAAGTTAGGATATCTCTCTATAAATTCTAGATAAATAGGCACAACTTAATTGCTTTGTTCTCTGAAGCATAAATTCCGCAATCATAATTTTATAAGGCGACCGCTCATTTCGCCAGGGGTAATACCTATTAAAATTTCTATGCCAGGATAATAGCTTTTTAGCAAATTCTATCATTTTATTATCAATTTATCATGGGGAATTCATAAACTTTTTGAAATATAAAACCTTTTTACAAGTCGATATCTTCTGGATCGACTTCAATAATATTATTAGTACTTTCTAGGGGAGTTATTTCTACTTTATCAATAAGTTCACATATCAAGTCATTAGATAGTTCATAATCAGTTGACAAGAGTCCATTCCAACATTGTTCTTTTTTTACACCATTCTGTAACATTTTTTCCTTCGGCAGAACAAGTTATATGATTATAAACAATTTGAGATACATCGAGTATAGTATCTACAAGAGCCTCAGAAAGACTTTGCTCTTTCCAAATCTTATTTAGGTTAATTCGTTTTTCTGATTTATATGAGATTAATGCAATAGAGTAAGTCACAAGATTTGCACGATATCCGCCGTAATGTTTCTTCTGTATTATTTTTTCAGCGCTTCTAAAGAATATTGCTTTAGCTATTAATTGCTCGTAGAATTGGCGGTCTGGAACTATATCATTTAATTCACCCAAGTTTATCATGAATTCATTAAAATTTTTTTCTGCGCCTCTACTTACAATATACGGATATTGGCTCCAACTATTCTCAAATTTTGCAACATCGGTTTTTGTAAATTTTTGAGATGAGGGAAATCGTGCTCAAATGCTTTTTTATCTGATGCAGTCCGATTTCTGCCTTTTTCATCTAAATATTGTCCTCTGGCACGTTCATAATACCATCTTGTTTGAAGTTGCATACCTTTTTGCGGCGGTGCCCAAATTGTCCTGGATAGTTCTTCCAGCTTTACATGGAAAGGATTGTTTGCAGAAAAATCCGCGGTGTTAATCTTGTTCTGGCTATTAGCATAAGCAGAAATTTTTGGCACAAAGCTATCGATCATACTCGAATCTTCTAAAACGGTTAATTTTATTTGAACAAATATGTCAGCAATATCAGCTTTATCCTTTATATGTGCATTATAAATTGATGCTGTAGTCTGACCTCCATTTACAATCTGAAAATCCCTCATACATTTTATTTGACACTGACCATTTATATTTTCGATAACAACACTTTTCTGCAGTAGCGGATAATCCATTATTATATGCTAAGAACATATGAGGTTCATCGGTTATTGTTTTTCTAATGCCTTTATTTACGTTCCCTTTAACCTGTAAAAAGGATCTAACATTTCGTTCAAGTAAACGAGAACCATATTTGTGGTATATCTCGTAAAGAGTTTTACCGGGCAATATTGCAAGATATGATGTATAAACTGGATTTAGTATAGGCATCGTCAAACAAGAAATCGGGCCGCCGAATTCTTTTTCAAAATCAATTTCAATTGGTTCTCTGTGATTCCCTGAACTCTTAAGTCGATATAATCTTCTAATGTCCCACAAATGTTTAGAAATATTTAAAGTATTATCGTTTATCTCCTCTGCCGAATCAATATTTGCTATACCATCGGTTAATAAAAAAAATCGAACGTTTCGTAATTTTCCGCGCATATCATAGATATCAAGGCACATATCAAAAGTTGGAGAGGATTCTTCCAAAGAGAAATGGTATCCTTCAAGTGCTTTTTTCAAGAACGTTATAAGCCATTTATAAGCATTATCAATTTCGCTTTTCGAAATTCTATCTGGAGGAATCTCTCCCTTATAGATTGTAATTAGCAAATCTAATCGATTTTCATCAGTATTAATCGAATATCCATTAATTTTAATGCCCCTACTTTTATGATAACATATTGTAACATCATCGATTTCAGCAGATTCTGTCAGGTAATCAGTAAAAATCTCTGTAAATTTATCTTCAATAAAAGCATCGTCTACCTGCGCGCGGTTAATAACATCATTAATAAAATTTTCAGAAAAATCAATAATACCGCTTTCAAGATCCATCTTTTCACATCCGGATATAGTTTGAAAAATCATTTTCAGCTATTGTATAATGCATACATTCCGACAAAAGAATCGAATAACGTATATCTCCTACTCCATTCAGTAAGTCTAGTCCAATAATCCTTGGGAATTCTCCTTCTACTTTAAACAACTTGATGCGACCGGATTAAGTATGATGTTCGATAATAACGGTCTACATGGATGTTGATATATCCTGCATTAATAAGAGAATCTTCAAATTTTTTTGCAGATTCTGAATTAGCATCTATATTCTTTTTAATACTATCAACAAGATCAGGCAATGTTTCTCCACTGCCAAAACTTATGATCAAAGAAATATGATATAAAAATAATGCTTTTAATCCAATATCATCTAACTGTTGTTCACTGGCTATCTGTATCTTTTGATGCAGTTTACTTATGGAAGTCTTCACTTCTACTGCATAACTATTAATTAAAAAATCCTGTTGGTTTTTATCAGGACCTTTCCATGAATCGATAGCTTGACTTACTCCAAATAGCGGAATCATATATTTTCGTAAAAACCATAATTCACCGAATAATCCTCTCTGGGCTTCTTCACTCAATCCTTCGGGATCATATTGATCGAGAAATTGTTGCCACTTTACCAATCTGCTCAAGGAACACCTGTATCATTAATGTCTCATTCTCTTGAATATTATATTTGTTCAAGATATATCATTAACAAGACATGTAAATACATCGCTAAATCTATGAATTAATTAAAATTAGTTCGAAATTTATCGAGCCATTATTTTCCGGTAATGATAGAATAGCGAACTTCAAATCCCTTTGACTTTGGAAGTTCAATATTTAATGGTATCTTATTACTCGAAACTTTTAAAAGTAAAATACGCTTATTGTTTGGTTTCTCGTAACCTAAAAAAATGTTATACTTTGAGTCGGGTAGTAAACGAATTTGTAATATGCCTGTAGACTCTTTATCATAAACTTTGTTCTCAAGAGATGTCCATATGGCTTCCAGGTCAAGCATATTCTTCAAACTCCACATCGCCCACACTATTCATCTATATACATTTTTATAGCTGTAGGGCTACTCGGGAAACTTATGAGCCAGCCCAATAACAGGCTTATTTATATTAGTATTATATTTTTTGTTCAAATAGAAATGGTCTAAAGAATATATTAGTAATAGCCCTCTGGTCGGAGGTCGCGCTCCTTTAATAGCTTCAGGCGTTGGCGTCATCTGTAAGAGTTCCGTCGGCTTTTCTTGGAGAATTAATTTTTGCTTCTATTAATTCATTTTCCGTCAATTCAATGCATTCATCCATTCTACTTATTATATGACTTTTGGCAATTTTATAGAATTGATCTGGGAAATTCACTAACATTTTGACGTTCGGTAAGTCCGACAGGAATGCCACATATATTGTATGTATTATCTGCATCACTTTTACTTATTAAAACAACAGTCCAATTTACTAACTCTCCATGTGCTTGCTGAGCATTAATATAGGGCGCGAAATTATAATTTGAATCAGATAGAGCTGTATACCGATTTATGTCCATTTATTCTAATGAATTTAACGATACTATTTGAGGGGATGTTATACCAGATTGAGTGATTGCCCTTTATTTTCTGTTGTCCTAAGTCTTTTAATAAAATCATTTATTACAGTAAAATTATTCTCAATTTTAACAGGATTTAGATCAAATTGAACGGACTCAACTAAGTGTCCATCATATGAAAGTTGCATATCCGTGCCAGATCTCATTTTATTTTGAGACGTTATTAATAGAAGTTCGCCGGGGTGAGTCCTGAACGCGTAATCCATAATCTTCCGGCCTATCTGCCCATAGCTACCATATAATCAAACTCACGTTTGAGCTCTTCACTTGGCTATTGTAATATGTTTATATCGATCTACCAGGTCCTGAGTAGTATATAAACGACAAAGATCAACGTATCCTGGACGATATCCAAACCATCTACCCATCTGCATTAGAGTATCATATGTACTGGAAGCACGTAAATAATAACTAATTGTTAATCCTTCAAGAGTAAGTCCTCTTGAAAGCTTATCTCCACCTATCACTATAACGTTTAGACCATTTGGAGACTCTTTATAATCCAATATATCAGATACAGTGCCATTTATCTTTTTTATAGTAACTTTCTTTACGGCTTTCAGAATATTTTCTTTTACATCTTTCCATTGAAGATCAGTGATCCTCTGATGCATCGATTCTTTCCTTTACCTCATTTGTAGTTATAACATAGTCGTTAAGCCAAAGCTGCTCAAGCTCTTTCATTACCTGATGTTCAGAATTTCCATCCCCAAATTCTATACGATTCTTTAAAAATTCTAATTCTTCATCGACCAGTATTCTGATGTGTTCCTGTACATCAGTAAATCTAGTAATATGTATCAGCATTGAATTATGCGTTTTATCCTGGCCTCTTGTCATCCTGGCAGCAATTGATAAAATAAATGATTTCATTGCATTTTTAGAGAAACAGGTAATTCTACAGGAACAAAAGTTTTTTTATGATTATCTGGTAAAAAATTATTTTGATCAGTTACAATCCTGATTATTTTTAGGCCTTCTTCACGTTCTATGCCGGCTGATTCGTCTGCATCAAGACCGAACACTTTTTCTGGCCCAATATAGGAAGATGCTGCAGGTAAATTAAGAATAAAACTTCGAGGGAATAGGTCTTCGCCTTCTCTTTCAGTATCTCCATGTGGTAAAATAAAAATATTTGCAAATGGTGTAGCTGTATATCCTATATATGCACTTTTTTCAAAAGCGTCAAGCAACCTTCTTATAAGGCTATTAATGACAGTAGGTTCACAATCATCGGATACATTTCCATCATTATCAAATTCTACAATTTTAGTATTAATTGAAGCATTATCTGGTTCGTCATCAATAATTAATAATGGAATATTTCTTACAATTGGTTTTCCAGAATCTTTATCCATTTCTTTTTGTACACTTGTAGCTGAGCGATATAAATTTTCTAAAACCGATTTGTTTTTCTTGACAACTAATATTACTGGATCATTACCCGTGATAATATTCATTTGTCTGCTTTTCTTAAAATCGCCGTTATTTTCTCTGTTTGTTAGTGAATTTGCACTAAAAAAATCTATTCCTTTAAGCTTGCCTACACCAATTCGCAAATTTGTTTGTTTCATAGTTCATACTCTGTTTTGTATCATAGCCTAAAAATCCTTCATCAATTCTCATTTGTGTCTGGCTTCTTAAACTATTGTGGACTCCGGCAAGAATTATTATCAGTTTATAACCAGCATCGACAGCCTTACAAATCAATCCAGTATAATTTGCAGTTTTTCCAGATTGTACCTGGCCGACAACCATCCCTCTGCAAGTCCATTTCCCTGGTCTGATAGGGTCTTCGAGTCTTTGGAGAACCCGGTCGATATTATCGCCAAGTCCTTTCGTCATTCTCTCCGTCCAGCCACTTTCTTCCTGCAAGTATCTCAAATATCTATTCCAAAACTTCCAATTAATATCATCTCTTCAATCTAGAAACCAGCTTCGGTGTTCTTTAGGATCGCCATCTAAAACAGTACCAAGATCAAGCCATGTACTACAGGATGCTTCGATATCATTTTTCAAATAAATCCCAATCTATCATATTATCTGGATATTCCAAACTGGCCATTATTCTAACAGAACGAACTTTCTTTTCAATGATTTCATTCGATGGCGTTAGCTCTGAAGTTAATTGCCCCAGTACAAGCTTTTTTGCTTCGTTATAATCAAACATATATACCCCACTTTAATTTAGATTCAACATTTTTTCGATAAATTTAGAATAATTATCAAATGGTTCCATAGTAAGTAATTTATTTTTTGCATCTTGAGGAGAAAGACCAGATTTAATCATTGCATTATAGACTTCTAACGCAATTTCTTTCAGTTCATTACTCGGAGTTTTTTCAAATGGTCGACCATGCTTATCCGGGCTTTCGGCGTTATCAATAATAATTAGATTAACAGGTACGGTTTCCTCTAGAAGTTTTAATAGAGCATTTAATCGAGGAGAAGACTCGGTAGGTTCAGTTAACAGGCTAATTATAAGTGGATGATTTCGATTAATCGAATAGAAAATTTTTCCATGTTGCACTCTTTTTTCCCATAAAAATATGAATTCTGATGGACTGGCTCGCTGTATTATTTTTCCTCTATGGCGATATATATCCATAGCTCGTTCTATTGTTAATCTAGCGATTCGTTTTAAATCTTCTCGCAAATAATCCGGGGGACGTGCAACAGATTTTTTAACGTCAAGCTCCCACTCATAGTCCATCGAATTGGGTATATCGATTTGAATGCGAGCGAGCTGGTAATGATCCATTTTACGAAATCCCAGACCAAGCCAGCTACCTGCAACGATTAATCTCTCATTTCTATATACATAAAATCCTTGTTGGGCAGTCCATCCTCTTGGCCCTTCGGCATACTGATATGTTTCGGAGGAAATTTTCGTATGATGTGGAAGGACATATGGTTTTACAACTATTCTACTTCCAAATATATCCCGGCTTTCTTCACTTAACAACTGAGTTGCTTTTTCACCAATTAAAAATGGGTCCCATGGCTCGACAGCGATATTATTTATCCAGATTTTTAACCTCTGCCTTTCAAGGTACCTGTGGAAAGTCATAGCAAGATGTTTTTTAACAATATCAATACGGCTTAAAAACATTCGCTGAGATTTTTGATCATTTACGTTAGTGTTTTTACAATGGACATCAATATTTTCCCATAATACAATTGTACCGTAATCCATATCTGTTAATAGTAAAAAATGATCCATATTTGTATTAATTTTTAGAAGACGCCAATCATTTGTTTTTATTACATAATCAATGTCCCAGCAGCGGATTGCAACATTGCTATCTTTACTTTTTGTAGCTACGGTTAATCTCCTACACTGGGAAAATGAGGCGGTTTTTAAACCTAAGCCAAACCTACCAAGATCTTTCGAATCCCGAATGATACTCGGGCTTATATTGCCAGGACGCATCGCTTCGATTAATTCTGACTTGGTCATGCCCCGACCGTCGTCTTTAATCGATATAGTAGTTTTATCGCCATTCCAGTTGAAATCAATCCATATATTTTTTGCATTAGCAGAAATGCTATTATCTATAATATCGGCTATTGCTGTTTGAAGATCGTAACCAAAAGCACGAAGAGATTCAATTAATGCGCCTGCATTAGGTGGCGCATGGTCATACTCATCTGTGGGGGTTGATAAATTATTATCCAAATCAAAATTTATATCGTCAGAATTCTCTATAACATCCTTGATTGTTACAAAAATACCCCCACTTTAGTATCTTCTTGATTTAAACTTAGATTATTGACATTGTTTAAATCATTAGTAGTAAAGTTAAATTTATCTTGATCATTCATATTTGGACTGATATCAAGACTCTCTAATCTATGATTAATACCTGATAATAAAGAATAATTATTATAGTATTCATCATCGGTTAGTTCGCCGATACAATATCTACGATAGGCTTCTTTGACTATAGGCAATAATATTTCTGGACATCCACTCTGTACGTAAAATGGTGATGATAATTGTGAATGAAGATTTTTCACATCATTATCTATATCTAAACAATTGTCATGTGATATACCAAACCTATTGCTATCTAAAATTCCATCAGGATGTAGTCTTGGATAAAGATAACTAAATGACGCCCAGCTATTTTTAAATTGATTAGGTGTTAGCTCTTTTAGAACTTTTTTATTTTCAGCAATTTCTGCAAGCTTCCATAATCTATCCGCTGCATCTAATGGATTTAACGGTATATTTTCGCATATATTTAAATTATTAATTTTACTAATATTTTCTATATCTTTAAAATATTTTATTATTGCTTCTCCAATTGCTTTTGCAACCAATGGAGGAACTGCATTACCAATCAACCTATACTGGTGTGTTCTAGGTACTTGGAACTGGAATGTATCGGGAAAACTTTGTATCCTTGCAGCTTCTCTTGGAGTTAATGTACGATTCTGCTCTGGGTGTATAAACATTAATCCATCTTTACTCATATGTGCAACAATCGTTGAGCAAAGACCTTCACGGCTCTGTCGAGTATATCTATCCTTAAAATAAGTTCTATTATAAGGACATAAAAATTTTACACCTCGATTAATTGCATGATTGCAATTTTCCCCTCATCCAGTAATTTAAAATCTTCGATATCCCGTTCACTATGAAGTCGTGCCACATGCGAGGTTAGTTTTTGTGAATTTTTAATATCAAGTACATGGTTAAGATACCAGCTACCATATTGAGCAATACTTTTTTCACGTAACACAGGATCATAATCCATAATTTCTTGTCCTTCTCCTGCGTTTAGATGTGGGAGATCGCTTATAGCCATACCAAGCTTGATATCGATATATTTTATTTTAAAATAATCTAAATGTCTAGTTTTATTAAAATAAACTGGAAGATCATATCGGGTACCGATAATTAATTGTCTCCTTCTTTTTTGTGGGACACCAAAATCATTCGCATTGATTGTAATGCCATAAACCCTATAACCCATTTTTCTGGCATCAGACTGGACATTTTTATAGTATGTCCCACTAGCGGCTGTTCTTATACCGAGTACGTTTTCCATTACGAATATTGATGGTTTAAAATATTTTACATACTTTAAAAATTGCTCATAGAGATGACGTCTTTTATCATCTATTAGTTTAGGTCCATGGTTCGCCCCATCGCGTTTTCTTAAATTACTAAAACCCTGGCATGGTGGTCCGCCAAATATCACATCTACTTTATTGGATTTTATAATAACTGCTAAATGTTCTGGTAAGAATTGAGTTAAATCTCTGCATAAAATACTTGCTTTATTGCTAAAATTTTCTTTATAAACTTTAATAGCTTCTTCATTAAAATCGATAGCTGCGAGTATGTTAATACCGGCTTTTTCCATACCCAGACTAAATCCACCACAACCGCAAAATAAATCAATGGCTGTGAGATTGTTAGTTTTTTCCATTATACACCCCAATATGCTACCACTCGATCAATGTTAGCAGGTTATGCAACGGTTACCAATTGTTATGTAATGGTTACCAATGGTTACCATATGTAGTATAGTAGCAATTATTACAAAAAGCTTAGTATTCCGATTATTGTAAGCTGACCGTAGCCCGTTATTTATTTGGAGCGACACTTATAAATAGATTTGATGACCTATCGTCATATGATGACCATAGGTCATTAAGTGGATTTGAGTCACATGGCCACAACACGCAGAAAGGAAAGGGAAAAGGAGCAACGTCGGAACGAGATAGTCGACGTAGCAGAAAAGTTATTTTTTAAGAAAGGCTTCGACGGTGTTTCCATGGATGACGTGGCAAAGGAATCGGAACTGGCCAAGGGTACGCTATACCTGTATTTTAAGAATAAGGAATCGCTATTTTTCGAAGTAGTACTTCGGGGTGCGCGCATCCTGAATGACATGTTCGAGGATGGAGTGAAAAAGGGTGGCAACGGAGCAGAAAAGCTGTACTCTACAGGCGCCTCATATTATCGATTTTATAAGGAATACCCGGACTACTATAAGCTATTCACTTACTCTCAATCGCCATGCTTCGGCATCGCGGATGATAGCATTTCAGAGCTGCAAACGCTGGGGCAGAAGAGCGTAGAGCTCATGTGCCAGTGTATCATCGAAGGCCAGGCAGACCGGAGCATCAGGGCCGATGTCGACCCGATAAAGGCCGCTTTTTACCTCATATTTTCTTCAGAGGGCATCATCAACCAGAGCGCCACGCATAAGGAGGAAATGGAAAGCAAAGGGATCTCCCAGGATGAGTTCGTGGAATTCTCGCTGGATATGATGGGGAACGGACTGTCGAAGAGCTGGAGGATACGGAAATGAAGATCGTGATATTGAACGGCAGCCCGAAGGGCGAATACAGCAATACCATCCACTACATGAAATATATCATGAAGCACAGGCCCGGGCATGATTATAAGATCATTGATGTGGGGTGTGATATTAAGAAGATCGAGAGGGAGCCTGCGCTTTTCGATGCTATAGTCGAGGATGTGAAAGCCGCTGATGCTGTTATCTGGTCATTCCCGCTGTATCATTTCTCGGTGCCGTCGCAATTGATGAGGCTCATCGAGCTGGTAGAGGAACGAAGCGCGAGCAGGAGTATTCAGGGAAAAATACGTGACCACACTGACGACCTCGGTGCACTTCTTCGATCACCTGGCGCACAATTATGTCCACGCCGTGTCCGAAGACATGGGTATGCATTATGTGGAGGGCTTTTCGGCGGAGATGACCGACATCATGAAGCCGGAATGTAAGAGACAGCTACTGCTCTTTTTCGATCACTTTGTGGACTCTGTGGAGAAAAAAGCGCCTGTGGAAAAAAGATACATGCCCATATCGGGAAATATCAAGGAATACATGCCCGGAGAATTAAAAAAGCCGGTAAGCACAGGCGATAAAAAAATAACGTTGATAACGGACTCGAAAGAAAGCGACGTGAACCTCAATCGCATGATCGACGTATTCAAAAAGTCGGTCGACGGACGGGTAGACGTCGTTAACCTGAACGAGATCAAGATCCTGGGCGGATGTCTTGGCTGTATACACTGCGGCTACGATAATGTATGCGTGTACAAGGACGACTTACGAAGCCTGTATATTGACAGGATAGCGACGTCCGACGCGGTAGTGTTCGCCGGTAGCCTCAAGGGCCGCAGCATGTCTTCCCGATGGAAGATGTTCTGGGACCGGAGCTTCTTCAAGGGCCACTGCCCGCTGGTTGAGAACGTTCAGTTCGGATACCTGATATCGGGACCGCTGCGGCAGCTACCCGATGTAAGGGAAGAGCTTGAGGCCCGGCCGCAGATGAGCCAGAGTAACCTTGCAGGTATCGTGACGGATGAATATGAGGATCCCGAACAGATAACAGCGCTTATACAACAGCTAGCCGCCAACATCTTACGAGGAATGGAGACGAAGTATCGGCTGCCGCAGAACTATCTGGGCGTGGGCGGCCACCTGGTCTTACGGGACCTCGTCTACGATCTGGGTGGAATATTCCAGGCTGACTACAGGTATTATAAAGCCCATGGCCTGTTAGATTACCCGCAGAAAGACTACAGGCAGCGCCTTCAGAATCTGTTCTTTAAGCTCATGATGAGCTTCGGTACGACCAGGAAGGAATTCTACAAGAGATCGACAGAAGAAAATGCGAAAGGGTACAATAAGGCTATAGATGCCGATTAAAGAAGGTAAATGAAAATGAAGACGTTAATAATTTGCGAATCATACCACCATGGTAATACGAAAAAAGTTGCCGACGCCATGGCAGGCGTCCTGAGCGCGGAAGTAAAGAGACCGGGGGAAGTAGATGCAGGAGCTCTGGCTGGATATGACCTGGTCGGCTTTGGCTCGGGGATCTACATGGGCAAGTGCCATAAGAACTTACTTAAGCTGGCTGACGCTCTGCCGAAGCTGAAAAAGAAGGCGTTCATCTTTTCGACGGCCGGAGGCGACAATGAAAATATGAAGTTCCACAAAGCGCTCAGGGAGAAACTTGCCGGGAAGGGATTCAATATCGTGGACGAATTCTCGTGTAAGGGTTTTGACACCTTCGGGCCGCTCTTTATCGTAGGCGGCGTTAACAAAGGCAAGCCTGACGGTACGGACATGGAAAACGCCCGGCGGTTCGCGGCTAAAATAGCCGGCTCATCGTGAGAGACACAGTTCCTTTTTTTATTGTTCGATAAAAATGTTAGGGCCGGCGCTTAGCCCTTACATTATATTAAACACTTTAATGACGCCGAAGGGAGACTGGCCTTTCACATAGAACATGATGATTATCTTATAGGTGTGCTTTAACCCGGGGTCGTTAGAGTCAGGCACCTGATAACTGATGTTCTTATAGGTCGATCCATAGTCGCCCATGGTGATCTGGGTATCAAACTGCTTGCTGACGCCAGTATCGATCCACATTGTCTGGCCGTAGCTGGTTATCATCATGGATACGTTGAGCGTGACTCGAGCTACGGTATTTATAGCCGGCCCGGAATTATACAGCCTCAATTGTACACCTATAGTATCGCCGGGGTATGCATAATCTGAACCCATATTTGAGTGAGCGAAGTCCACAAAGATCGGCCCGTTGTTGTCACCGGTTAATGTATTTTGATCGCTGACGGACGGCAATGAATCGCCAGGCTTCAGCGGCGTGATGCTCTGATAGAACGGAGTATCGGGTATTATTTCCGGCGTCGGCGTGGGCGTGATGGTCGGCTGAGGCGGAGCAGTGGGATAAGGCGATGGCTCGGCAGTCGGCAGCGGCGTTATAGTCGGAAGCGGCGTCGCTGAGGGCGCTACGGAAGGTCCGGGCGTTGACGTCGGGGTGACGGTAAGCGTGGCCGAAGGCGAAGCCGTTGGCGTCGACGAAGGCAATGGCGAAGCCGTAAACGTGGGCGTGCCGATCGGACGCACGGTCGCTACAGCCGATGTCGAAGGCAGTACGATGGTATTGCTGTCGTCGGGAGCAACGGTCGGCGTGCTCGATGGCACCAGATTATTCCCCGAAGGGTTCATCGTCAATGTCTTGCCGATAAAAACGCCTATGGCGAGCACGATGATAAGGATGGCGGCTATGGCCAGAATATTTAACAACGTCTTATTATTGGGACGTTTAGGGAGATGCTTTTTTCGTTCATTTGTCATGGTGTCACACTGGGCTTGGCGTTCCGTCAGGCTCAAAAATCGGCCAATACGTCCCGGTCAATCCTATCCCTTAGGCTATAATGAGTAACCTTGTCTTATATTTTTTGGACTTGGGTATGCTATCGTTTAAGCTCCTGTATTTAACATTTACACACCAAAATTATGCCATTATCGGGCAAAACCATCCCATAGCTATATAAAATCGACACATGTCTATGCCCATTGGGGATGGTATATGTTGAGATACGTGAACGTAAGGCTAGTTTTTACTAAATATGCATGCCTTTTTTTGGCATTGGTAATGATCCTATGCACCTGGGCTGTCCCGTCGGCAGCACAAATGACGGGCTATAATACGCCTGTGCAGGGTAATTATCCGGGGCAGCAAGTGTCCCAGAATTTACCCCAGGATTGGCCCCAGACCATCAGCGTCCAGGGCATGGAGCAGGTCACAGGGCTGGTGCAGGGCGACAACAACATCAGCTACTCGATCAAAGTCGTCTCGCAGGACAGCGGTAAGGTGAATTTCCAGGTAAACACGTTCTGCGTCTACAACCCGGTATCTGATTACGCTATATTGTACATACCGGGCACTCCGCTCATGGGCGTCATGGACCCGGACAAGAAGGCCCTGCAGATCGACTTTTCACAGCTCACGAACGGAGTGAAGAGAAGCGTCATAGACAAGGAAGACGTGGACAAAGTGCTCATGCAGGACTCTAAATCTCTCGTACTAAACACAGTCATGTCGGTCCAGTCCAGCGACGATACGAAGACGAATTTCTCCATCACTGACATGTCATTGCTACAGCCCGACGGCGTGCTTGACGAGTTTTCTCTCCCGGAGCCGGTACCCGCGGTCTATACGCCGGCCAACGACCGTTTTTCCACTATGGCATTCAATGAGCTGACGAATGCCGTCGAGCAAAACAACGTCCTCGTTCAGGAGAATAACGTCGTCAACGTGGTCAATGAGGTTAACCAGGTCAACGTCATCAATGTGGCTGACTTCGGCGGAGGCTTTGGAGGCTATGGCTGCGGCGGAGGAATACCGTTTGGCAGCGGCTGCGGCGACGTTTATGGCGGAGGCTATGGAGGCTACGGCGGCGGATACGGTAATGGCTATGGCGGCGGATACGGAGGCGGATACGGCGGTGACTATGGCGGATATACGCCTTATAGCGATCCTCTGCCGTTGAGCTCTCCCCTGGGGGGACCCGGGCTGAACGTGCCCGATAATGTGCCGGTATACAACGGGGATCGTATAAACAACCTCAAGCATAGAGGCGGCCGTAACGGGGACAACAGCATACGATCAGGAAATGATAGGACTACCGGCTTTAGCAGCGATAACGGTAGACGCCGTATGGATGGAAATACCCAGACCGGCCGGCAGGCGGACGGGATACAGGGCCGGCCACTTTCAAGGGATAACACGGCAGGAGGGCCCATTCGATCTGGTACGGCGGTCGATAACAATGCCAGGCAGAACGGCGGCTTCACAAGAACTTCAAGGAATAACGCAGATTCGCCGCTAAGGCAAACCCAGACATCGCCGATCCGGTCTACAGGAGGAAATAACATCAGGTCAATGACTCCTGATACCCGGTCGACAGGGCGAACGACGTCGGCGGCAGGCCCTGCAGTTAGGTCGGCGGTCACCGGGATGAAGACGCCTAATAATATACCGGCCCAGACCACACGATCGCAGCCGAACTATGTAACGAGGACGTCGTCTGGCGGAAATAACGCTCCGAACAACAGGCAAGTAACCCACGCGATCCCTGCCTCAAAGACGACAGTAGCCAGGCCGAATACCCAGGCAAATACCCAGGTAAGGCGATCGACGCCTGCATCTGCTCCGGTGACCAGGACAGTCTCTGCTCCTGTGTCGAGGCCGCAGACGCAATCGTACAGGGCCCCGGCGACTAAAACAGTATCAAGGCCGCAAACGCAATCCTATAAGGCCCCGTCACGCTCTACGCCGGTAAGACAGGCATCGGCGCCCAGGGCCGCGGCCCCACGCTCAGCGCCGGCCAGGTCATCTTCAGGCGGTAATCGTAATACGGCGACAAGAAGCGGGCACAGATAAGCCCGCATTTTTTATTTTAAAAAATTTTTAATACTTTACAGAGAGCGGCTATTTTGTATTGTCCCTGTTTATCGTTACCCTGAGCTTCGAGTAATCTTCTTTTATATTAGCGTCAAAGCCCATGCCGGCGAACGTCTCCTCCAGGAATTCTCTCACGAATCGACGCTGCATCCCCGAGCCAGTGAGTAGCGTATATTCATTGGGCGAGCTATCGGAGCGGCTGATCTTAAATAAATTACAGGTCTCTAGCCTTTTTAGTAGCGCATCGGGCGTGGTGATCTTTTTAGCGAGCTGTTCGGAATGGGATCGGGCGATGTCGCGGTGCGTGTTCCAGAAATCCGATTGGTTCGTCGAGCCCTCGACAGTCTTTAAAAACAACAGCCAGTGGTCGACGTCCAGGATGATATGCTCGCCGTCGCCGAGCATGTCCTTATACTCGGTCAGCTTCTCGCCGGATGTCAGATCAAGCGTGCCTTTATTTTCATAATAAAACTTAATTCCGCGACGTATCAACTCGCTTTGAGACACGTCCATCTCATTTTTCAGGTTCTCAAAATAACGATACGTTTTCTCGTCGAATGATATTGTGACCCTGATAGGCGAGTTCATAGGGAAGTATATTGCCTTGTACACCTATATATAATTTACTAATTCTTAAGAATTTACGCATTAAAGGATGTCCCGGCAAGTAATGATCGATCAATGGCCACGCGGACGACCGATGATGAAGGGCCGATATGAATAGGTAAGCTGTTCTCATATTGTTATGCGATATTCATATTACTTGAGACGTGAACGCAGGCCCGGCTAAAAAATGCGATAACAGTAATAATTAAACCGTTTGCTATTGTGCCGCTTGCGCGAGAACGATGGAACATACGACAATAATATATTATTAACGTTAGTTTAGAAATATTGAAACATTTTCAAATATAAATTATAATAGAAAACAAATCCAAATTAAAAATTAATAATTAATATATTACGAAATACAACAGCCATATTTAAATTAAAGCGTTATTCGCCCACATCTAAAAAAATCATAATTATTATGAAAATATATGAATGTTATGAAACAGTAAGAAATATATACCATATGTAGGAAAAGGAAATCCTATGGTGATGATTGTTATATAATCAACTCTTCACCGGGAGAAATTCCAGAGTACGTTGATCATTCAAGGGATATGTAGGGTGAAATTGTGATCATAGTGATTAATAAGGTGATAATATGCCGATAAGTACCGGAGATACAGCATGGGTCCTGGCCTCTACCGCGCTGGTCATGCTTATGACCCCTGGCGTGGGGTTCTTTTATGGAGGGCTCGTCCGCCGTAAGAATATTATATCGATGATCGCCCTGTCGTTCGTCTCGTTCGCGCTCATCAGTGTCCAGTGGATCCTTTTCGGATACAGCCTGGTGTTCGGCCCCGATATACACGGCCTCATAGGCGGCTTAAACTTTATCGGGCTCAACGGCGTCGGCATGACGCCCGTGGGCAGCTCGACGATACCGCCGATGGCGTTCATGATGTTCCAGCTGGTCTTCGCGACCGTGACGCTTGCAATCCTGACGTCGGTGTTCGCGGAAAGAGTAAAGCTTTCCTCGTTCATTGTCTTTGGTTTGCTCTGGAGCACCATCGTTTACGACCCCGTGGCGCACTGGCTCTGGGGCGGCGGCTGGCTGGCACAGCTGGGCGCCATTGACTTCGCCGGAGGCGTAGTCGTCCATATCACGGCAGGTTTTTCCGCACTGGGCATACTCCTGGTCATCGGCAAGCGTGTAGGCTTCGGCCGGGACTTGATGGAGCCCAGTAACATACCTATCGCCTTAATGGGTGCAGCCATGCTCTGGTTCGGCTGGTTCGGTTTTAATGCGGGCAGCGCGCTGGGAGCGAACGCACTGGCAGCTAATGCTTTCGTGGTCACGAACACTGCGGCGGCTGCGGGCGCGCTCACCTGGATGTTCCTCAGCTGGAAAGACGGCAGGCCGGCGTCCCTTGGCATCGCGAGCGGCGCCATAGCGGGCCTCGCCGCCATTACCCCTGCAGCGGGCTATGTCAATGTATGGGCTTCGCTTGTCATCGGCATCGTAGCCTCAATGCTCTGTTACGCGGCGCTGCTATTCCGCATCAGAAAAGGCCTGGACGAGAGCTGCGACTGCTGGTCTATCCATGGCGTGGGAGGGCTCTGGGGAGTATTTGCCGCGGGCATTTTCGCGACGCTCGCGATAAATAGTTATTCCGGGCTTCTCGAGGGAAGCACTAACCTGATCGTCGCCCAGATCATCGCCATCGTCGCATCTGTTATATATGCCCTGGTAGCTACCATCATCATAGCGAAAGTCGTCGATGTGACGTTAGGCCTGAGGGTCAAGGAAGAAGAGGAATATGTCGGACTCGACATCTCCCAGCATGGAGAGCGGGCGTATTAATAAGGTGATCGTATGAAAATGGTTCAAGCGATAATCCGGCCCGAAAAGCTGGAACTAGTGAAAAAAGCCCTCGAAGAGAAAGGCTTCATAGCCATGACCATCATCGAGGTAAAAGGCAGGGGTGAGCAGAAGGGCATCATCCTGGAATTCAGGGGAAGGAAGGTCGAGGTAGATACGATCCCCAAGATCAAGCTCGAGCTGGTCGTGAAGGACGAGGAAGTCGATACGATCATCGCCATCATACGGGCCAGCGGTCGCACCGGCAGGGTAGGAGACGGTAAGATCTTCGTACTGCCCGTCGAAAAAATGTGCAAAGTTCGCACCGATGAAGAGTGGACGTAGAGAGCCCTCCTCAGGGCCTCTTCATATTTTTTAATGCTTTTTCACTTTTTTATGAATTGATAAATAATTCATTTAAAATATTTTTAATAACAAACAAACAATTTATTGACATTTAATGCTGAAAAGCCTGGATAATCGATTGTTTTTACAATATGAGCCTGAATTTTAAGCAGTTGTATGAATAAGCGTAAAATTAGCTTAATCTTAACATTTCACACAGAATATGAACTTTTATGATTAAAAGTTTTCAGCAACATTTATATAGTACCTATAGGAATTACCTATCCTACGGTGATACCTGGTGCATAACTCAATAGCTCATGATGTCGTCTCTGCAGGGCTTCCCTGCCAGGCCATGTTGGCCCAGGCCATGAGTTATGATATTTGTATGAATTTTTTCCAGGTCTATAATATTTGTAGGTGATTTGTAATATGGTAATAAGCTCAGGTGATACGGCATGGCTACTGGCCTCGACGGCACTGGTCATGATCATGACCCCGGGAGTAGGATTCTTCTACGGGGGCTTAGTCAGAAGAAAGAACCTTGTATCGATGATCACTCTGTCCCTGGTCGCATTCGCCCTGGTAAGTCTCCAATGGGTGCTTTTCGGGTATAGCCTCGCTTTCGCTCCCGATGTGAACGGCATCATAGGCAACCTGAGTTTCCTCGGGCTGCAGGGAGTAGGCCAGGATGCGGCGGTCATTGCGGGAGTGACGCTAACGGTACCGGCGCTGGCATACATGATATTCCAGCTGGTATTCGCGACGGTCACGCTGGCGATCGTTACTTCGGTGTTTGCAGAAAGGGTCAAGCTTTCGTCTTTCATTATATTCGGCCTGATCTGGACAACGATCGTCTATGACCCGCTTGCTCACTGGGTGTGGGGCGGCGGCTGGCTGGCTAACCTTGGCTCATACCTGGGTCAGACCGGCGGTGCCCTGGACTTTGCCGGCGGCACGGTCGTCCACATCAGCTCGGGCTTCTCCGCCCTGGCCATAGCTCTGGTCATACGCAAGCGCATAGGCTTCGGCAAGGACCTCATGGAGCCGAGCAACATACCGTTAGCGTTGTTAGGCGCATCGCTGCTATGGTTCGGCTGGTTCGGGTTCAACGCGGGAAGCGCAGTTGCAGCCAACGGTCTTGCGGCTAGCGCGTTCGTCGTAACGAACACGGCCACAGCAGCGGCGGCACTAACATGGATGCTGTTAAGCTGGAGGAACGGCAGGCCGGCATCGCTCAGCTTCGCGAGCGGCGCAGTGGCGGGCCTGGTCGCTATCACGCCTGCTTCGGGTTACGTAGACCCTATAGGAGCCATTTTCATCGGTATCATAGCCGCGATAGTGTGCTATTACGCCATGCTCTTCCGTATCAAGAAAGGGCTGGACGAGAGCTGTGACTGCTGGTCGGTACACGGCGTGGGCGGCTTGACGGGAGCGCTATTGACCGGTGTATTCGCCTCGGCGGCGGTCAACGGCTATACGGGCTTGCTGCAGGGGAACGTGCATCAGATGGAATATCAGATCATAGCGGTCCTGGTATCGGTCTTATACTCGTTCATCGTAACGTACATCCTCATAACCATACTCGATAAGACGATCGGCATGACGGTGAAAGAGGAAGAGGAATATGTAGGCCTCGATATCTCCCAGCACGGAGAACGGGCTTACGGGTGAGGTGATCGTATGAAGATGGTACAAGCGATAATCCGGCCCGAAAGGACGGACGCCGTAAAAAAAGCCCTTGAGGATCAAGGCTTCATTGCCATGACCATCCTCGAGGTTAAAGGCCGGGGCGAGCAGAAGGGCATCACCCTGGAATACCGCGGGAAGAAGATCGAAGTGGACACGCTCCCTAAGATCAAGCTCGAGATAGTGGTGAAGGATGAGGAGGTCGACAAGATCATCTCCATCATCCGTGCCTCGGGGCGGACCGGGAAATTCGGGGACGGTAAGATCTTCGTCCTGCCCGTCGAATTGATGGCAAAAGTGCGGACCGACGAAGTCTGGAAATAAACATTAGAGGGAAGAGCCCTATTCAGGGCTTTTTCCTTTTTAATTTTATATTTTAACAATTACTTATCCGATGATCAATTCCTGAAAGCTTTTCTATATTTGCCGAAAAGCTTTTTGCGAGCTTTAGCGTTTAGAGGTGCATATGAGCGATGGAAAAAAAGGCGCAAAAAAATCAAAAAATGACCGCAACGGGAAGAAGGGCCGGGAACAGATCAAGCCGGAACTCGTTACGTCGGGACTGATAGCGGGCCTGTATGCCCTGTTCTTGATAGAGACCATTTGGGAAAGCGGTCCGATCGCTCTGGTATTTTCAATATTCTTGTTCGTCGTCCTGGTATTGATGGCTTACTTCGTGAGGAACAGTAAGCTTGAAGGACAACATCAGTTCAGGTCGCTCATCTACGTGTTCGTAGGGCTCGCCGCCCTATCCATGATAGGGGAGCTATTGCAATACCTGAACATCCTAAAAGCTTCCGCCGCCGGGACTTATTGGGCGGCGATCGTGGGCGTGCTCAACGCTGTTATTTCCATCGTGATCATAGCGGCGATAATATACATGGAAAAGGACGATCTTAAAAAATTACATCTCCGCCTCGGAGATACAAAGGTGATCGGCCTGGGCATCCTCAGCTTCATATTGTGCATAGTGGCTGCTTTTGCGGGCGCTTATCTCATATTCGGCGGCAATACCATGAGCCAGGATAAGCTAATGCAGATCGCCGCCTCTGTCATTGTGTTCGGCATACTGATGGGCATCGTAGAAGAGCTATGGTTCCGCGGGCTGCTTTTGTCACGGATAGCTCCGATCCTGGGGAATCCCAGGGTAACATCTACCAGGCTGCCGTCTTCGGCGTATTCGAGACGGTCATGTTCTATATGATCACAGGACAGGCGTCATATCTTCCGGTCTTCTTTATCATAGGGGCGTTCACCGGCTTTTATTGGGGCAGGGCAACGCAAAAAGCGGATAGCCTCGTGGCCCCGATGTTCCTGCATGCAGGCCTGTATATTTTGCTTTTGTTACCACTCGTGGTAGGGCTCTCATCCTGAGCCTCTTTTTCATTTTATTAAAGAAGAGCGGCTACCAGGGGCCAGCATACAACTATACATAGTATGATACCAATACAATATCGGCAACGAATAGCCATTAATATCATTGGTGAATTGTATGGAAGCGATGCGGGAGATCGAGCTGAAAGGACACATTATCGATTCCTTTCTGCTGCCCAAAGTCTTCGATAAAGTCATGGACCTGAACGGCGAATTCGAGATACTCGAGTTCGACATAGGCAGGCATAAGACAGACACGAGCTACGCCAGGCTAATGATCAAGGGCAAAGACCCTGAACACCTGGAAGACATCATCAGCGAGCTTCACAGGCTCGGCGCCTATATACCCGAAGCCGAGGATGCCGTCTTCGAGAAAGCGCCTAAGGACAAGGTCGTCCCCAAGGGATTCTATTCTACTACTAATCACACTACCTACGTGAAGGTCGACGGCGAATGGCGGGACGTAAAAGACCAGAAGATGGATTCGCTCATCGTTATCAAGGGCCACGAAGCTTCCTGTAAGACGCTGGGCCACATCAAGAAGGGCGACCGCGTGGTCGTCGGCAACAGCGGCATCAGGGTAGTCCCGCCGGAAAGGCCCCGCGGCCACACCATTTTCGATTTTATGGGCAGCCAGGTCTCTTCTGAGAGGCCGTCTCAGTCGCTCATCCGCCAGATAGCGGAAGAGATATTCGAGGCAAAGGAGCGCGGCGGAAAAATAGTCGTCGTCGGCGGCCCTGCCATCGTTCACACAGGAGGACAGCAGGCGCTGGCCGAGCTGGTACGCAAAGGTTACGTCGATGCTTTACTTGCGGGTAACGCGTTAGCAGTACACGATATTGAGTATAACTTATACGGCACCTCTCTCGGCATGGACCTAAAAACAGTGGAGCTGGCGCCGGAAGGCCATAAGCACCACATATACGCCATCAGCGAGATCACCAGGTCCGGCTCCATTAAGGATGCAGTTAAGCAGGGTAAGCTTACCGGCGGCATCATGTACGAGTGCGTCGTTAACAATATCCCCTACGTTCTCGCGGGCTCTATAAGGGACGACGGGCCTCTGCCCGACGTCATTACGGACACCATGATCGCCCAGGACATGATGCGGGATCAGGTAAAGAATGCCGACATCGTGCTCATGCTGGCGACAATGCTGCATTCCATTGCCACCGGCAATTGTCTCTCTTCGAACGTCCGCACGATCTGCGTCGACATTAACCCCTCTACGGTAACAAAGCTGATGGACAGGGGCACGGCGCAGGCGATCGGCATCGTCACCGACGTAGGCACGTTCCTGCCGTGGCTGGCTGAAGAGCTCGAGGCGCTGGAAAAGAGCCGCAAGAAAGCAGTGGCCACGGTTAAAGTGCCCAAAAAGAAAAAGTAAAGGATGGGTAAAAGCCCATCCATACATCTTTTAATTCGTCTATATTGTGTTATCAACCGTTTTCATTAATGTCTTCCTGATGTCTGCATAGCTGCGCCTATTAAATGAGCATGACTTCATGCATACGGTACAGCTGATGCATTTGTCCTTCTCTATGTGAGTCACTGTCCCGCCTTCCCGATATATAGGAGTCTGCAGGATGGCCTTTTCAGGACAGGACCGGATACAATTGCCACATTTTTTGCAGAAGTCAGGGATCCAGCTATGTACATCGCTGTCGGATAGAGGCAGGTTCTCTATGTTCGTGAAAATGGCTGAAAGTCTTGTCCTAGGCCCGAGTTCCGGCGTTATGATCAGCCCATGTCTCCCCTTCCATCCCAGGCCGGCTTTCTGAGCGAGCCGGGGGTAAAGCGCCACGCCATTGGCTGAGTGACCGGCATGGGCGGCAAAGCCCTGGCT
Organism: uncultured Methanocellaceae archaeon; assembly: GCA_963780625.1. Taxonomy (GTDB): domain Archaea; phylum Halobacteriota; class Methanocellia; order Methanocellales; family Methanocellaceae; genus Methanocella. The sequence continues at coordinate 345,196 of CAWACH010000003.1, forward strand.
ACGGAGATAATCTACCATATCATTGGTAACATTGCCCGAGCTTTCATATGTCCGGATGCCCATGCGCTGTGCTTCAGGCGAAGGCGCGCTGTCGACTGCCTGTTTATCCATCTCAAAAGTAAGGATAATAGCATATGGATACAGGACAGCGCGGTCACGGAATATCGCCTCAGGGGGAACCAGGGTATAGCCTATAGCTACAGCGCCTCTATGTCGGGCTTGCTCCTCAAATGACTTCAAAGAGGCCATGTCTATTGTCTTTTTAGGTGCTTTTGGGCTGTCCCTGGCTTTCATCAGGCTCCTGTCGATCCCCTTTGCTACTGAGAGGTTACTGGATACTGACTGTAGGGTGACCTTGAGCTTATTAGCCTGGCCTTTTTCCGGGGACAGCGGCGACGCCTTGATAGACCCCTCGACTTCGCACAGGGACTTTTCAAGGCGGTTGAAGCGCTCCAGCCGATACCGCTTATATGGTTCCGAGATGCTGCTGAACAGGCTCATTTTACCAACTCCGCCCTATGAAACATATCATATCGTATCGCCTGTAATGCCTATTAGCAGCTTGCGTTGTCGCGGGCCGTCGAACTCGCAGAAGTAGATGCCCTGCCAGGTACCCAGTGCGAGTCTCCCGTCGATGATCGGTATCATGAGTGAAAAGCCCATTAGAGAAGCTTTGAGATGGGCGTCGGAATTGCCTTCCGCATGGCGATAGTTCCCATTTAGGGGTACCAGCATTTTAAGAATATTGAGCAGGTCTATGGTAACGTCGGGGTCGGCGTTCTCGTTAATGGTCAGGCCGGCGGTCGTATGCGGCATATACAGGTGGCAGATACCGCTCTTCACGTTACTTTTCGATAGCTCGTCCTCTACGCGTCCGGTGATATTCAGGAACTGCGAGCGGGAGCTTGTAGATACTGCGATTTCCTTCCATAGCATGCTATCACACCGATTCATTCCATCAGCGACTTTACCCATTCCGGCTTCTTCCAGAGGGCACACCCGCCGTTCGATTCCATGAGCTGGTCGCGGTTCTCTCTTAAGGTCTTGAAGAGCTTAGAATTGAGCGCTTCCTTCAGCGGCATGTCCAGGATGCTGCTGTCGGAGTACGGGGCAAAAGGACAGGGCTCGAGGTCTCCCGATGCGCTGACATGGATGAAGCCTCTTCCGGAGGACAGGCATCCGCCGAATAGCTTTTCATCCCCGGGGAAACCGATGTAGACGCCAGGCTGGCTGGCACGATAATCGGCCATTTTCTTCAATATTTCGGCTCTTTGCACGTCGGTCACGACCCAATCTTCGGTGCCTTTCTTTACAGGATTATACTCGACGAAGATGAACGCCTTGCAGCCAAGCTCTCTCATCTCCCCGATAAAGCTCTCGCCTGTTACCATCTCATAATTCGACCTGGTGACGGTGAGTGACGAGCCGAAGAATATGCCGTTTTTATTCAGCTTCGCCATATCCCTCATTAGCTGTTCATGGATACCAAAACCCCTGCGCAAATCGGTGATATTTTCATTGCCTTCCATGCTGAGGATGGGTATTACGTGCTTTTGTTTTTTAAGCTCTCGGAGAACGGCATCGTCGATGAGCGTGCCGTTGGTGAATAAGGCAAAGACAATGTCCGGGAAATCTTTCATGATGCCGAATATCTCCGGCCGGGTCAGCGGCTCTCCGCCCACTACCAGGACAATGGAGACACCAAGCTCTGAAGCCTGCTTCAATGTATCCCTGAGCTTTGCCTCGTCCAATTCAGGCTTCTGCTCTCTCTGCACGAGCTGTGAATAGCAGCCCGCACAATGCAAGTTACATTTATTGGTGACGCTGAGGATCATGACCGGCGGCACATGGACGCCCTGCCCCTCGTTTCGCTGCCTTAGGGCCGCCGCCTTTTTCTGCGCCATTGCGGCCTTGATAAAGTAAGCTCCCATGACAGGGTTCTTTATGGACACGCTCAACGCGTCGTCGAATATGCCCCGGATGAGCTCGTTGACCATTCGGTTAAGGTCATTATTGTTTTCCATTTCGAATCCCTTCTTATGCTTTTATGGACTTTACCAGGAAAGCCGTGTGGTCGTCCAGCCGCTTGCCCTCCGCATCGAGGAATGAGCCGGCCCTGCCATAGTTCACCACGAAGTAGTCCATGAAGACGTACATGTAGAACGCCAGGTACTCCCGGGCCAGTGTGTCGGGCTCAAGGCGCTTTATGAGCTTGTGCTTTCTCATTATCTCGAAGTTAGATTTCCAGAATGTCAGCGCATCGCCCATGAATCTATTTAAGAAGTCTTTCATCCGCTCGTCGTGGTAGACCTCGATGCACACGATGCGCCAGATCTTTTCCATCTTTGGCGTCGATATCCACCGGTTGAACACGCTGCTGGACATAGTCATGAAGCCTTCCACGCCCATGGAGGAGATCATCTTGTCGTAGTCATCGCTCCCCCCTGGCCCGGTACTCTCCAGCGCCGCCGTGGGGAACTTGATTATCTGCGCTATTAGTTCGTCCTTGCTGGAAAAGTGGCTGTACAGCGACGCCTTCTTGATGCCTACGGCCTCGGCGATCTCACGCATGGATACTGCATCGTACCCTTTCTGTGCGAAGAGGTCGAGAGCGATCTCGAATATTCTCTCTTTAGTGGTCAGTTCATCGGAATGCAGTGGCGCCATTGCGGCGACGGTATCGTTCTTGTAAGCCATGTTCGTCAAGTCCATATATTACAGATCGGTATTTGCTTACGACCGGTCGGTAGGTTACAAATGGTAGTAATACCTTTTAAATATATAAAGCTACCGACCGGTAGGTAGCAAAACAAAAGAGACCGCTTACGCGATAGGGTACATCAATATAAGGCATGAAAGTCATTTACTTACCACTCAGAATTTGTGGTGGGATATTATGCTAAGCAATGGCGAGATCTACAATCTGGCGCTCAAGCTCCAGGCAGAGTTCATGAAACGGCACATAGAAGTATCCATGGTGGAATTACGGGACTTTTTAAAAGATCTGAACAGGCAGAACGTACAGAAGCCTGCGATGGAAGAGCAGGCCAGGGTGTGGGGAGAAGGAAAAATAAAGCCTCAGGCTACCGTGTCTACCGTACAGAATAGGCCGGTAATAGCTAAACCAGTTGAAGCAAAACCGGCAGAGACTAAACCGGCAATACCAGAACCGGTAGTAACAAAACCGGTAGAAACTAAACCAGTAGCTCCAAAACCGGCTGAAACTAAACCGGCAGAGTCAAAACCGGTAACGCCAACGCCAGCTGAAACCAAGCCGGCAACGCCAAAACCGGCAGAAGTAAAGCCAGTAGAGGCAAAACCAGTAGAAACGAAAGCAGCGGCGCCAAAACCGGCGGAAGCTAAACCGGCAACACCAAAACCGGTAGAAACCAGGCCGACACCACCGAGATCGGCAGAAGCCAGGACAACAGCTCTGAAGTCGGCAACATCAAAACCGGCAGAAGCCAAACCGGCAACACCAAAACCGGCAGAGGCCACTCCGGCTGTCCAGAAAGCAGCAGCTATCGAGCCGGTGAAAATGGATACCGTTCAAGAAAAGCCCTTCAGCGAACCGGGTAGCGGCAGGCTCTTTTTTGAATGGGTCAAGGGCCCGTTCAGAAGCGGCTTCTACCGGAGCTATGTGGAAAGCCTGGGCTTAAAGGGCAACGAGCGCGTACTGGAATATGGCTCTGGTACCGGGGCGGCATCGAGACACATTGCGCCGATACTGCAAAAGAAGACCGGGCATTTAACATGCGTCGACATATCGACTGTATTCATGAACTCCGTTAAGAAGAAGATGTCAAAGTATCCTAACGTCGATTTCATGCTCGGCGACATCAGGATCTTAGACATAAAGAGTGGCTCATACGACATGGTATTCATGCATTATGTATTGCACGACATCCCCGAGGGCAGGCGGCAGGAGAATGTAGGGATGTTAGCCTCCAAGCTTAAGAACGGCGGGCGAATATGTATCAGGGAACCCACGGGCGAGAAACATGGCATGCCGGCCGAGGAAATAAAAAGAATAATGACATATGCCGGGCTGAAAGAAGTTAGCTCAGGCACCGGAAAGCGCACTTTTGGCGGCCCAATGTTCTATGGCGTGTTTAAAAAATAATTATTAAAGGACCATGCACCGGATCTCCCGGTGCATACTTATTTATTGTATTTTTAAGCCGACGTTTCTCACTTCAGGGATCAGCAGTGCAGCTGCGGCCATCACTATAATAATGATGCCTATCGCAGCAAATAGATCATTGACCCCATACCTGATCAAAAAGCCGGTGCAGGCCTGTGAAACAGGTACGAGCCCTACACTGGCGAGCATTGCGAGGCTCATGAGCCGCCCCATCATGTTCATGGGGGTGATCTTCTGGAGCATGGTGATCAGCATGATGGCGAGGTATCCGTTGAAAATACCCAGTATCGCCAGCACGAGACAGCCTATCCAGGTGGACGTGATGGAGCCGACGATGATGATGCCGACCCCGAACAGGGCGAAAACGCCCATGGTAATATAGCCAAGGAGGGCCGGCCGGGGCTTGATAGTGCCGGACAGAAGAATGCCCGCCAGGTTACCGCCGCCATAGGCTGACATCAGGAGCCCGAACGCTGCCGCTCCCTCCGCCAGCCTCGTGCTGGCGATGACAGGGACGCCGACTAAAAAGGGGCCTACGAATAAGAAATTGATGCCTGCCATAATGGTGAAATAAGCCCGTAAGGTGGGATCGCGTATGACGAACATGATGCCCTCCTTGATGGAGCCCAGGATATTGTTATTAGCGGGCGTCGGCTCTGCTTTGAATTTCATCAGCCATAATGTGCCGACCGATACAAGGAATGTAAACGCGTCAACGGCAAAGGCCAATCCGATGCCTTCCATGGTAGACGTGGCGCCCTGACTGGAGAAATATGCTATCACGGCACCGGCCAGTACCGGGCCGATGAAGACGCTCAGCTGGCCTGTGCCCTGGACAAAGGCGTTCGCGGTCTGTAGCTCTTCTCGTTTCACAAGCTTCGGGACAATGGACGAGGATGCGGGTATGAAGATGCCTGATAATGTGCCGAACGCCAGGGCAAAGCCATATAGCATCCACATTTCGGCATGGCCATATAATATCAAGCCGGCGAGGCCGACGGTAAGCAACAGCCGGGCGATATCCGATGCCAGCATGACGTTGCGCTGGGAGAAGCGGTCGGTGAGCGCGCCTCCGACTAGCATGAATACGGCACGGGGTATGCCTGCTAGCGCCAGCACAAGACCCAGGGCAACGGCGTCGCCGGTCAATTGTAACACCAGCCACGGCAGCGCGATGAGATAGAACTGGTCGCCGATGAGCGACGTGCCCTGGCCGAGCCATAGTAAAATGAAATTTTTGTTCGCAAAAATACCAGGCTTTTTTTCAGTTTTTTGTATAGCCACCTGGCCGACGTTTTGATCTTCCATAGCCATCAGGTCCTCAGATAAATATCAAAAACAATGTCCTGATACTAAATAACGATTTTGCAGCAAGTGCCAGGCACAAGAATTATGGTGCTGTGGATGCGAAATTTTTCTTAGGATGAATAAAAATATAAAGCTATAAAGTTATAATTCAGGTCAATAGCCGGAGGCCATAGGCATGAAGCTCAAATGGTTAGGACATTCTTGCTTTTATCTAACGTCGGAAAAAGGCGTCAGGGTCCTGATGGACCCGTACAACGAGTCGATCGGCGCATTGCCGTCCATGGATGCGGACATCGTGACCGTAAGCCATCAGCATCGGGACCATAACTACGTGGAAGCCGTAAAAAAGCCGTACACGCTATTAGACAAGCCCGAAGCTTTCAGAAAAGATGATGTCGAAATTAAGGGAATAGCCACTGCCCACGATAATATCGGAGGCACCCAAAGAGGTAAGAACGTTATATTCAAGGTCACCATGGACGGCATCACAATATGCCATTGCGGCGACCTGGGGCACGTACTCACGCCGGAACAGCTCAAGGAGATCGGCCATGTAGATGTCCTGCTGGTGCCTGTGGGAGGGTTCTTTACCATCGATGCTAAAACGGCCGCAGAGGTCTCAAAACAGCTCAAGTCGATCATTACTATTCCCATGCACTTCAAAGTCGGACCTACGAAGTTACCCATTGAGGGCGTCGAGCCGTTCATCAAGGCCATGGGAAGCGCGAAAAAGCTTGATTCCAGGGAGATCGATCTAAATCCGGGGGAATTGAAAAAATACGGCGGAGCCGTCGTGTTCATGTACGAATAGGCCATTCCGGAAATGCATAAAGTATTATATTAATTGACACGTTGTCAGTACGTGAAGTAATCCCCATGGTACGGACCACCAAAGACCCCGAAGTACGACGCAACGAGCTGATGGATGCGGCAGAGCAGCTATTCGCCGAAAAGGGATATGAGCATACCAGCGCCAGCGACATCATCCGGAAGGTCAGCGTAGCCCAGGGGACGTTCTATTACTATTTTGAGTCCAAGGACGACATTCTCAATGCCGTCATCGACCGGTACAGCATGCGCTATGGCGATTTTGTCCGGGGCATCGTCGATGACGACAGTATGAGCGCCCTGCAAAAGTTCCAGGGCATCATCGACGGGTTCCTCTCGATGAAAAATCGAAGAAAGCAATTCTCCACATACCTGAACCTGGAGGAAAAAGTCGCCTGGCACGAGCGGTTCCAGAATTATACCGAATCGACGATCTCGCCGCTGGTCCTGCAAATCGTGAAGCAGGGCATCAAGGAGGGCATTTTTGACGTGGAATACCCGAAAGAGACGACCGAGCTTATCGTGCTGATCGTGGACCGCCTGATCGCCAGGGTCAGGAAGATCGAGGATAAGAAAAAGCGCACAGTAAAGGCCAAGGCCGCCGCAGCATTGATCGAAAAGGCCCTGGGCGCGCCGAAGGGCAGCTTCCGGATCAGGTTCTAAGCGGTCCCGGGATAAGGTTATATATTTCGTCGGACTAATCATGATTGACAACATGTCAGTGACATATTGTCGATAGAGATGATCGGCATGGACAAAAATGATAAAACCGTATCAGTAGTACGCTGTGAAAATTACGGCAGAAACCAGGTATATGAAGCTGTGAAAAGATCGATCGAGCTGCTGGGCGGGATAGGGCAGTTCGTATCGCCCGGCCATAGTGTTTTTCTGAAATTCAACCTGCTTTGCGGCGCAGCGCCCGAGACCTGCATAGCGACGCACCCGGACGCGATCTATGCCGTGGCGCGGCTGCTCAAGGAGCACGGCTGCCGGGTCGTCATGGGCGACAGCCCGGGATCCGGGCTCCCGTATACGAAGGCAGTGCTTAAAAAGGCCTATGCTGAATCAGGGTACGTCGAGGTATCCGAAGAGCTCGGGATACCCCTCAACTATGATACCGGCTATGAGAAAGTCGAGTCGCCTTCGGGCATGGTGGTGAAACGGTTTTCCATCATCAAGCCGGCTGCCGAAGCGGACGCCATTGTCGTCGTGTCCCGGGCGAAAACGCATGCGTTGACCTTTGTGAGCGGGGCGGCAAAGAACATCTTCGGGGTCATCCCTGGCCTGGAGAAGCCGCTGTATCACGCTAACTACCAGAGCGCCGAGGATTTTGGCAGGGCTATGATCGACCTGAACGATGTCATGAAACCTAAGCTGCAGGTCATGGACGCCATCATGGGCATGGAAGGTAATGGGCCCCACGGCGGCACGCCCCGGAAGATCGGCGCCGTGCTGGCAAGTGGCGACTACAGCGCCATCGACGTGGCAACGACCAGGCTCATGGCGATGGACCCGAGGAAAGTCTCGACCATCGCCGCGGCCGTTGAAAGAGGATATTTAAAAGATGACTTTAGCGACGTGACCATCGTGGGGGAACCCCTGGAAAGCCTGATCGTCGGCGACTACAAACGCCCGGCTACCTATGATGTCCCCCGGACGGCCAGGGACAACGATAACAGGATGAAATCGTTCATCTCTGCCATAAAGCCGCACATCCTGGCGGACCAATGCATCGGCTGCATGAAGTGTATGCGCAGTTGTCCGGTAGAGGCCATTACCGCCGTCGATGAAAAGCCGTCGATCGACTATCAGAAATGCATTAGCTGCTATTGCTGCCACGAGATGTGCGACGACCATGCCATAGAGCTCGTGACGAATTAGGAAAATGAAGCCGCCTTACGGCGGCCTTTCCCCGTTAAAAGATATGTTAAAAATCGCCTCAACTATAAATAATTGATATTTTATATTATTTGATATCATTGTACGTTTGAGGAGGGCAGGCCATACAACCGATCGAGAGCTATCTTTGCCCCGATGAGAAAGTCATTTATTCATTGTCGAAAAGGACATTTTTAGGCCGTGAAGTACTGGCGGCGACTGACAGGCGTATCATACACCTCAGGAATGGCCGCTGCCGGGACATCAGCTATGGCTTCCTGACCTCAGTAGAAAGTGGCCGACTGATCGAATGGAAATGGGGCAAAAGAACGCTATACGCCGCCCTGGCATCCGTGGTATTTGCAGGCATCGGCCTCTTTCTACCTGCATATATCATTCAAGGAGCGAATAGCTTGAGCGCGTATTCCAATTCACTGGTCGGTCAAATGACATCGGCCATCATTCCGCCCGCATACCAGGGCAATGGAAGCTCTATGCAGGGCCTAAGCGGCTTTGACTATAGCCTGATGCCTGTAGTGAGTACAAATGCTACCCTGGTCGATCTCTCGGGCCCCGCAGGCTCCATAAGCACGTCGATCGCTAGCGCATTTACAATACTCACGGCACTTGCAGCAGCCCTTTCTGTGCTATTTTTACTGGTTTTTGTGCTGCAGATAAAAAGGGGGCTGGTATTGACAACGCCCATGGATAAGCACGTATTCTACTATGGTAAAAGGCAAGAGAATAAGGTCATGGAGCTAATAAAAATATTGAGGGCCGAAGCCAGGATAAAAAATATTTAATTCAGAAAGGCATAGAGCCCGTCTTTTTCGCTTTGTGGAATAGCAGCGCTATCAATATTGTCGATATCGGGAACGTGAAAGCGAATAAGAGTAGCGATATGGGCGGAGTGTTTAGCTGTAAGACCGCCTGTATCGGAGCTATTGCGCCCAGTATGCCGTTCACGATGAATATCCACTTGATAGCGGTCTCTATCCGTCCGCCCTTAAACAGCAGCCCGATGAAGATCATAGAGATGCTGAGCCACGTGTACCCGAGCGCTTCCATCGCCCAGAAAACGGAATTTAAGTTGCCGAACGCGAACATCGCTACCCCGTCTAGCTGGCCGGCAGTAATGCTCTGGGATATTGCGGTCATCTGCAGATAATAGTTCGCGGTGATCTGCGCGAGATATGCTACTGCGAACACCACACCCAGTAAGCTCAATATTTTCTTATTCTCCGGAGTGAGCCGGTGGATACACGATGCCATGATCAAGTACGAGGGCGCGATCAGGAAACAGGGTATCACGAACGCCAGCATCTGCCAGTGCTGCTGGGTGAAGACCGGAACATATGCCTGTACGCCGTGCCAGTCCCAGTTGATGGGCGATATGATGAACGTGTATACCAGGACGATCATGAAAATGGCCGAGACAATGGTCGCACATATGGCGGACCAAAATCCGAGCCTCATCTCAAGTAGCGTCTGTATGGGCGCTTTTTGAATAGTCGGGTTTTCTACCATTTAAGAATGCCTCAGAGGAACTTTAACAGGACTCGTTCCCGGTATTCTTCGTATTTCTTGCCGAATTTCATCCTTAAGAAATCGTCTTCCGAATGGACGAACATCTTTACTCCGGCGTACAAAACGATCGACGTCCCCAGGAGCAGCCACCAGTTCAGTAGCAATGCGATAGCCGGGAAGACGAATACAGTCCACGAATTATAAATAGGGTTCATCATGAGCGCATAGGGCCCGATCGTGGCTAACTCGCCCTTCCGGTAGGCCAGCAAGAAGTACACGACTGCCGAGAGCCATACAGGTATGCCGATAATAAATAAGATCGCTGCGAGTGCTAGCGTTATTTCCCGCGGCACGAACGTAATGTCGAACGTCGGCCGGTATACATAACTCACTATAGCTGCTATAATAAAGTAAATGATCGCCGGCGCCATTACCATGGGCCCGGCTCCCTCAATACCCATTTTCTTCACTGTCTTTTGTTCCATTTTATTCCTCTTTGCTGTTATCCTTGGGCCACTTGACGCTACCTGGGCCCATGTCCTTCATCATGTTCATCATAAACTTCACAAGGGCCTTTGCCACCATTGCCTTGGCCGGATTTACCTTCGTCTCATAGTAATATTCCTTGCCGTTGTAGAAGGCATAGTCTGCAGGAAGATATTCCCGGCATTCCGTGCCGACCCGCTTCTGAATGAGGAAAGTCATATAATTGAAAAGCGTAGGAGACGGTAACGACGTGTCGAGGCATTCCTTATAAAATTTCTCCGCAGCTATGCTGACGGCTTTTTCCTTCTTAGCGACCGATCTCGCGGTCTGTGGCCATGGCGGCGTACCGACACCAAGCTCGTGGACGATGCGTGAGCCGCCGAGCGCCAGCTTGACGGCCGACAATGTCTGTTTCAGGCCCATTCCTCCCGAATTGGCCACGGTCAACACTTTCTGCCGGTGGAACCTCGGCCGGTGATTCGTGTAGGCGAACCGGTCAATGAAATTTTTCATGAGCCAGCTTACGTTAAGCACATACACCGGCGATGATAGAATAATTCCGTCCACACTTAGCAATTTTTGCTCGATGGCTGCGCGGTCGTCCTTCAAAGGGCACCTGTCCTCGCCCTTTGTGACGCAATTAAAGCAGCCTATGCAAGTCTTCAGGTCCGCGTCCTTCAGGAACAAATACTCGAATTCCACTTCCCCCATCGCTTTCATCCGGTCCTCGATCTGCCGGACGACCTTATACCCGCTGCCCTTTCCCTTAGGGCTTCCCATTATTGCGACAACTTTCATTGTAACCCTCTTTTACATAGATGCCATGATGGCTTTATTTTCCCCGTCCGTCTCGGGAGTCTTATCATTAATACCGAGAATATCCATCAGCCTGCGCATGTTGATGTCGGTGGATATGCCCTGCTCATGCCAGTGTTTCCTGCACCCGCAATGGTCCAGGAGCACGCACTGAGGGGGCAGTCCCATGGCTTTTGCTTTCCAGCCTCCTGATACCAGGTTGGAGACACAGGCTATGCCGACGACGCCGGTGCCTTCGCCCATCAGCCGTTTACCAGAGTCGCCGGAGAATACCGATGACTCGTGGGGTACAAGGAATACGTCAAAGCCGAACTTCTTGCCCATTTTCGTTAGCTGATTGACTCTGCATTGAGGCGTGCACCCGGTGCATTCGCAGGACAGCCCGTTCGACCTTGCCTGACACTGCGGCTTGGGATAGTATCGCATGCATGCCGGCAGAATGACGGCTTTATTCTTCGTAGCGAGGAATGCCTCGCGGAACGCCCTGTTCATGATATCGGCGCCTACCATGTTTAGGTGATATTCGACCCTGCGACGAGCGCTGAAGATTACGTCTTCTTTCCACCGGTGCCCGGGCTGGGATTCTTTCAGGAATTTATCAACGTTCGGCGTATACTGGCCCAGCGCTTTCAGGCTTGCGGGCTCAAACCACGTAGCGAAGGCGATCGCCTTTTCCATGTCGCTGCATGTACCCTTTGTCTCGCAGCCTGACCAGAAGTCTTTCCACGCCTGCAGGCGCCTGATCTCCTGCTGGAATTCGCCCGTTGCGGCCATCCAGTTCAGCAGCTTATCCAGGTGGTCGGGAGTAGGCCTCGGATACCAGGGGCGGTCTACCGGCGACAGAAAAATAGTGGAGAGCACGCCGCGGGAAAAGTCGGCGAATTGCTTAATGCTGCCGCCCTGTTTACGCAGGTCAACAAGGCTTATGAGAATCCTCCCCGGGACGCCAGGCATGTCGTGGGCATCGTCGCAATACAGTCTCCACAAAGTACCGAGAGTCAGTAGCTCGAAAAGGTATTCTTCTTTCGAGCGTACGGTCTCAAGGCCGGTTCTTTTTATAAAGCCTTGAAATCTTTCGACGATCTCTTCGAGCGATTTTCCCTTTTCAAGTACCTCATCGGTGAACTTTGATACTTCATGGTAATACAGGCCGGAATCCTTGTTGTCGCCCTTCAGCGAATATGTAATAGCCTCCACTTTGCTGCCTCCTTACACTTTCACGGCGTCCATGAAAAATTTTATATGGTCGTCCAGCTCCTTCATCAGATCGCCGTCGAACGAATTGGAGTTGCCATCGTATCTCAGGAAGAATTGCACGAAATAGAAGTATATGCAGAACGAGAAGAATTCTCTGGCCAGTACTTTCGGGTCCAGGGGCTTGATGAGCTTTTTTTCTATCATCTTTCCGAAAAGCTGTTCCCACACGATGAATGGTACGTTGATCATGGTATTGCTGAAAAAATCTCTTATTTTCTGGCTGCGGTAGAGCTCGATGGATAAGATGCGCCAGATCCTGCTTATACGGGGAGTGTTTATGTACTGCAGGTATGACTTAGCGCCGACCTCCATAAATTTTTGAGGCCCGAGAATTTCGAGTTGCTCGTCGACATTCATGGCGGGACCGCTCCCGCGCGTAAGCTCTAGCAGGAAATATTCTATGACCGTGTCGAGGATCTCGTCCTTACTCTTGAAGTGGTTATAGATCGAGCTTTCCCTGATGCCCACGGCCCTGGCGATCTCCCTGATAGAGACCGCATCGAAGCTCTTGACCGCAATAAGGTCGATCGCCGCATCGAGTATCCGTTCTTTTGTGGTAAACTCCCCGGACTTGTTCTGGAATAACATCTCTACTTCACTTTGCATACGGCATAGCTCCACAGGCGAACGGTATTAACTAACGTTCGTTCGGTTAACCCCATAATACGATTAAGGTATATAAAACTAACGTTCGTTCGCTTAATTTCACAACAGGAAGTACCGCAAATTATTTTTTGTAATGAGCTTTGGATTTTTCCGCGATGCCATTACAGGCAGGTATAATTATGTTCCCATGAATAAAATCAACAACGGTGGCAATATGGCTGAGAAAAAGGGAGTAAATAAAGGCGACCTGACCGTCGGAGAGGCAGGAAGGAAGGGCGGGGAGAAAACTGCAGCTACGCACGGTAAGGAATTCTACGAAAAAATAGGCCACAAAGGCGGTGAAAAGACGGCCGCGACCCACGGTCATGAGTTCTATAAGGAGATCGGTCACAAGGGGGGCGAGAAAGGCGGTCAGAAGGTCAAAGAGCTGATCAAGAGGGGAGAAGAAGCGGAAAAATAGCCTTGGCACAGTAGTTCGGTGTTTATACCTTTACCGTTTATTATTTTATGCGACTCACGTACGGCCCTCGGTTTCCACAACACGAAGACATGAAATTCTTTTTTAGATAACTAACACTAAAAATAAATTTCATGTCTTCGTGTTATGAAACCGAACAAACCAGCGAAAAGCGCAAGCAAGAATAAACGATTACAACACAAATACAGAACTACAGTGGCGATAAATAGCTCAGGCGATCCTGGCATCGGGAAGCATGACCACGAACCTAATGCCCTGGGTACTATCTCCCGGCACACGGTCTTCCGCCCAGAACTTGCCATGATAATCGTCTACGAGCATTTTTATGAGACAAAGCCCGAAGCCTTTACCTCTGGCCCTTGTGTTATCCAGGTTCAGCCGGTCGAAGAGCGTTTTCTTAAGATTATCCGGGATGCCGGGGCCGTTATCCTGCACGATGACCTTATAATAGCCTCTCTTCGATTCCTTATCTATCTGAATATTGATGGTCAGCGGGCCATAGGAATGTTTGATCGAATTACCGATGAGGTTAATGAAAACGTCCTTCAGAAGCGCGTTGGCGTTGACCAGACAGCCATCCATCGGCTCATAGTCTATGGTGATCTGCCTGCCCGGCACATCCTGGAATTGCGCGGTCACGTCGGCCAGCAGGCAGCCCACGTCGATGACCTCGGAATTATATAGGCCGAGCTTTTCACGCTGTATCTTTCGGACGTTATCGATGAGAATAGAGCTATTCTGGAGCGACTGGATGGACTTATCCAGCAGATGAATATTGTCGATGTCGAGCTTCCCCTCGAACTTCATGATATCCTCCGCCAGTTCCAAAAAGCCCATGGTGATCTGGTTCATGTTGTTGATGTCATGGCCCATGAGGTCGACGTATAATTCAGTATCCGACTTGGCGGCCTTTAGCGCTTCTTCCGCGATTTTACGATCGGTGATGTCCTGGTTGATGCCGTATGCCCATTCCGGGTTTCCGGAACTGTCATTGACGACTTTATCCGCCACGGAATTAACGTAGCGTATCGAGCCGTCGGGCTTGATGATGCGAAAATCGATGTTGCAGCGAATACGCTTATGGATGATGTCGCTAAAAAAGCCGTTGGCAAGGTCCTTATCTTCGGGATGTATCCTTGATAGGAGCCATGTGAAGGAAGGTTGCACTTCCTGGGGCAGGTAGCCGAATATCCTGAACCCTTCCTCGGACCAGTTCATTATGCCTGTCTGCAAGTTCCACGCCCAGTTCCCTACGTGCGCTATCTGCTGGGCTTTTGATAAAATGTACTGGCTTTTTTTCAGGGCTTTTTCCGCCCTCTTGCGCTTGGTTATGTCCTGGGAGACGAGCATGACGGCGGGCTTTCCGTTAAACAGCAATAGCCCGGCGGAGGAATCGACCCACCGTTCTTCGCCGTCCTTTCTGAGGATCTTGATCTCGTTCCTGGGAGGGACACGTAAGCCTTTTAGCCTGTCCATGCCTCTTCTCTTCGCCAATTCTTGAAAGTCAGGGTGAGTGGTCTCCCAAAATTTCAGCCGGAGCCGCTCTTCAATGGTATAGCCCTCTATTTCAGCCATCGCCCGGTTCACGTATAGGGTCTGCTCATTCTGGTGGACCAGAATGCCGGCGCTGGAGGCCTCGGCCAGTACCCTGAACTTGTCCTCGCTCTCGCGCAGGGCGTTTTCCATAAGTTTCCGCTCGGTGATATCCTGTATTGTAGCGAATATCTTGCCGGACCCGCCCTTATCATCCTTGATCATCTCGATCTCGCTGTGTACAAAGCGAATAGTGCCGTCTCTTCTTAGAACACGCCAATCGATCATACATGGTATATTTTTTTCTCGTACATCGGCAATGGAGTAGCTTATTACATCATGGTCATCGGGATGAACAAAGTTGAAAAATAACTTGTAGGTAGGTAAAAATTCCTGGGGCCGTAGCCCGAGAATATGGTATACTTCATCTGACCATTCCAGATGGTCTTTTTCTACGTCCCAGATCCAGAATCCCAGATGCACTATGCGTTGGGCGTTGATGAGCTTTGCCTCGTTGAGCTGCAGGACTTCCTTTGATTCGAGCAGGCTCTGGTTGCGGGCGTTGATCTCCACCAGATGCTTTGCCAGCGCTTCGTTCTGTACCTCAAGCTCTTCCTGTTTTTTAAGCAGCTGCTCCTCGAGCGACCGTATGAGGCCCTTTTGCGCTTCCAGGAAATTATCGGACAATGTCGACTCGCTCTTATGCTTCCCGGTCTCCTCATATCCGGCAATGATGGCGCTTTGCCTTTCGGTCAAGGCACGCAGGGACTGTAATTCTAAAAGTAGCTCATCCCTGTTTTTATCTTTTGGCCTTTTATTTGGAAATGCCGGTACAAAGCTCATAAAACTCCCCAGAATGTTAATGAGACGATAATGACTTTTTTAACGTTGTATAATATATATTTTTAGGCTGTCGATACTTTAATTATTCTACTACATGATATATTATACGTAAAATGTACTTTTTTATATGGATTTGAAAGTAATTTATTAATTTTTACAGCGGTTTAGCAGCAGGAACTTGATATAAAAAGATATGATTTAAATATAATGGACCCTAATATTTAATTTCACCACGGCGAGTGCAATAAAAAATAAGATCCTGTCGGGACTATTTTTTACAGTTCAGCCCGACAGATTCCGCTATGTTCTTTGCGACGTCCTCGACGGTCTCGTTGGCCGCCTTTGCGGCTTTCTGTAGTTCATTCATGGTTATGTTGTTCGGGTTATCATGGCTCTCGTTCGGTTTTCCACATCCGCAGCTTACACACATTTTTAACCACCTTCGCCCAAAAGTTCTCTTTCGAGAAGATAAATGATATGGAAGGATATTACAGTAAAAAGAGCATACAGAACAGGGCTGAATAGCCCTATTACCAGTGTGATAGCGTATGAAAAGCTTAATAGGGATCGGCATTAAGCCGATTTAAGATACCCTTTCCTTTCGAGCCAGTTAGCCTGCGGCCCTGTATATCTCCAGGTCACGTCGCCCTTTTCGTCCTGGATCTCCCAGGGAACTACGATAACGACATCGCCTTCGCGCACCCAGACCCTCTTCTTCATTTTGCCCCTGATACGGCACATCCTCGTTACGTTGTCCATACAGCGTACGACTACACGGCTCGCGCCGAGCATGGTCGTCACAGTGCCTAAAACTTCTCTCTCCGCCTTGTTGGGGGTCCTTACTCTAGTGATGACCTCGCCGGTATCGCTACCGCCGGGCCTTCTTCCGCCGCGATTTCCGCCATGAGCATGTCTATCCAGTATAACACCTTCTTCACTTCGAAGCGATCATCGTTTTTCGTCCTGTGATACGGGCTCATTAAATGGGCCGGATCCGGTCGGGTCACCCTGTCGACCGTATTGTCTGAAGAGTTCTCGATAAGTATGAAGACCGCATACGAAAATGTAATCTTCCAGGTATTTAGTATGTTATGGAGTTATATAGCAACCTTTCTTTATATATTAATCTATTGCCTATGGTAATAATAATAACTGTATGTGGAGGTTTTTTATTCTTCGGTTATACAGTTTAACGTGCGCGAAAAGCCAACGCTTTATTTCGAAAATGATGAAAAATAAAATTTTTCGCACAGAGAGTTTCCTCCCCGTACTCTTTGTAAAATTATATAGTGAGTTGTTGTAAAAAAGTTTTAGAACCGGGGCTTCCTGTGCTTTGGAAGACAGTCCTGGCAATAAACCGGCCTGCCCTCAGTGGGCTGGAAGGGTACTTCACATTCTTTACCGCAATCTGCGCAAGTTGCCTTGTGCATCTCTCTTGGGCCACCAAAGCTTCTGCGACCCCTGAATCCGCTGTCTCTCATTTGAATTACTCATGCAGATTTATATCTGCATGACGATAAAAGATTTGCAAAGTATAAAAAGGTATGTTTTATATTCTGAATATGTAATGGCCCGCATGGTATTTGTTTCGTAATTTCGAGGACATATATAAATAGTAATATATAATATTTTATGAGTACACGATAAAAAGCGATATTTAGCTGAACTGGTCGGTAAATCAGGTGAATATTCTTATAGGCCTGTTTTGAGTGTTGGGTGTAGGTAGGTATGATGGATGAGTGCTGTTGCAATGTTGGATTGGCTATCGTCGAAGACGAGAAAAGCCTCGTTAGCCTCTTGCTTAATTTTTTTAAGATACGTCATATCGCAGTGTGCTTCATCGCATACGACGGCTATGAGGCATTGCTGAATTTTATACACTGCAACCCGCAGCCGCATATTGTCCTCATGGATTATCGGCTGCCGACGATGAACGGCTTAGACGTCACAAAGGAAATACTGAGCATTAGCCCTGACACAAAGGTCATTTTTCTCAGCGCGGATGAAGGCATCAGGGAGAGGGCGATAAAGGCGGGAGCTATTACCTTTCTCCAGAAGCCCTCGAGCCTGAAGGATATCGCCGGGGCCATTGAGGACGTAGTGGAAAAATATCCCGGGATCAAGATATACGGCGCTTGATCCTATGTCAGTAAAAGGCCTGCTATAGCAAGTATAAATCCTACAATAGCAACGATATATCCGGGTATCCTAACGGGATGCCACCCGATCTTTGGTATCATTCCCGCCGGTACGAAATGCATGATGATGCCGACGATCATTAGCAGAATACCTGCCCCGATCAGTTTTATTTGCATTTATATTCACCTTTTTTCTTAATAATGGCTGTTACGATAGGTAGTATCTCCTCCTTTTTTGAAGTATTTGATACTAATGCCAGAAAACGATGTGGCATCAAGTATTATTTAAATAGTATTATAGTATATGATTATATTATATGCGGTTAACCTCCAGGCGATGCCACGCAGGGCGTATAAAGTTCGTCGAGGGATCATCATGATTTTCGGCTATGCATCAAAAAAGGAACACCCTCAGGTGGAAGACGCCCTAAATAAAATAGACCCGCATGGTAGATCTTACCGCCATTCCGTCCATGGGTGTAAAGCATTTTTATTCGTTGATAGCAATAATTATTGTAAACAGCCATTGTGGGAAGGCTCCGGCGCCCTTATAGTGTGTAATGGCATACCGGTCGACGGCTCGTATGATGATCATTATCAAATACTGGAGACGCTGCCGGAGAATATCGTTGAGGAGGGGGTCGCAGCTATACTGAACGACATCGTATCGAACGTAAACTTATGCGTGCTGCAAAACGTCAACGGCCGGCTAAAGGTCATATTATCCTCGGACAGGGCTTCCGCATACAAGTTCTATTATCGACAGGTCGATTCCTCATTGTTTTTCTCCACTAACTATTCATTATTAATGACCATAGCGCCGTGTCAGGTCAGTAAGGCCTCCATTTATTCTATATTCAAGTATAACGTGCCGCCGGCACCTTATACGATCATCGAGGATATTTCCGTGGTACCGCCGTCACACTATTATGAGTACGACGTATCCAACGGGCAGTCGAATTGCTACCCGTATTTCAAGTTCGAGTATAGCTGTAATGAGAAAGCGGACCTGGGAAGGCTGGACAGGATACTCGACGCCGAAGCCCGGGTAATAAATGAAATGGACCCCACGATGCTGATGAGCGGCGGCGTGGACAGTACGCTATTCGCCTGTAAATTACATGGTCAGTCGAACGGTAAAGGTACGGCATATTTCATTTCCTACGGGGCGGACGAGGGGGAGTTTGAATATGCGACGCAGGCGGCCGAAACGTCAGATCATCGGCTCATGACCGTGAACATGAAAGAATCGGAGCTTTGCGAAACTATCGGTGATATTGGAAAATTATCCTGCATGCCGTTCAACGATTATTCATTCATCACTGCGTATTACCTGATGAAACAGATCAATAAAAATAAAGGCCGGACAGTGGTGGATTGCACGGGAGCGGACGGGTGCTTTGGGTTTTATTTATTATCGGACAGGAACAAGTGGGTAAACGCATACAGGCTGCCGCCCACGTTGAAACGCTTATTTTCGAACGTGTATTCTAACTCGGGTATCTGGATGTATTCGGGAAGAACAGAGACCCTTTTCGGCTTTATTTCGATGCTGAATAATGAGCGGCTTGAGCTCTGCCCGACAACTTCGACGCCGAATAATGATGTTTTTCCGCGTAACAAGGCCTATGATGACGAGGCGAACCGGTCTTTTAATAACACTGTCAACGTTTTAAGCGCGAGCGCCAGTAGCGGCTTTGAAGAGTATGTGACTACCATGGATATTGCGCATACCTGCTGCTCGGTGTTTTCCCAGAAGACCTATCTTTCTAACGATATGGCTAACGTTAAGCCCGTATACCCGTATCTCTGGCGGGACATGCTGATCGAGCAGGGCAATATATCCTGGCGATTAAAAGTCAAGGACGGCATTGTAAAATATCCGCTGAAAAAACTATTAGAGAACTATATGCCCCCTAGCTTTGTTCACCGGCCTAAGAGCGGGTTCACCTCCGGCTTATCAAAGGCCTTTACCAGTAAGCCGATGATCGACCTGCTGGCCTCGGTCGATAGGTCGCATTATGCCGGAGTGATCGATAATAAAAAGCTCGACGACCTGCTGGCAAAATTATCCATGCCGGCATCGCACGGTGCGTTATCGAATCCCCTGAAGTACTCGATCTGGGGCATGATATACATTGACCAATGGATAAAGAATCATCCGGTTTCCTGCTCAAGCTAAAAAAAATTTATATTTAATTGGTATCGGGTGGGACGATTAATTTAGTAACGGTATTACGAAGGGCGTTGATCTTTAACATCGACCAGTCATGTACGACCGTGATCTGGCGGTCGTGGAATTTTTTATTGATGTCTTTTCCATATATGCAAATGATCGAATATTTATCGTGCATGACGTGAGCTTCACCCAGATTCTTAAAGTCTTCCGCCTTCCACATCGACAGGTGGGTCTCGTGTTCGTTGCCGAAGACGGCGCCCTGGTCCATCCATTCGCGGGGCGTGCTTATGATGATATATTTTGATTTTTCGAGGGCTGCCTGAATAAGCCTGATGCCATCTTCATAGCGAAAATGCTCTATGACGTCGATCATCAAGATCAAATCATATTTTTTTTCAATAGCGGGCAATACGTCCAGTGCATTGCCGATGTATATCTTGTTATAAATGTACTCGTGCAGCTTCGTAAGATATTTTTCAAATATCTCTATGCCATCGACGACCAGCTTGAAATCGTTGTACTTCGATTCCCCGTCAAAGACTTCCAGATATTCCCTGGATAGAACGCCGTATTTTCCAAACCCGACACCGATGTCGAGTATGCTCTTCGGCTTGATGAACAAGATCAGCTCGATTATTTCGCTTATCTGGTAATGAAAACTTGATGGCATGTATATCATAAAATAATTATAAATAAGTATTATATATAGGTTGTTATATAAACGGTTGGTCACCGGGCGATTCCTGGATGCAAGGATGCGGAAAATTGGGTAGCCCATATAATAAGCTATAGAGGCTCCGGGAAATGATACTAGCGCTACTCTGCATCAAGGTCCAGGGCCTGTTTTATGTAGTATTCAAGCACATCTTTTTTTACATCTTCAGCTTTTTTAAATTTTAAATTTTTTGATACTTTACCGACACCTTTGAGTAGGGCGTACTTGTCCTCGAATTCTGCACCTCTAGAAAAAGCAAGCGTGATGTCTTTCTTAGTCGGGCTGATCACCGCAAATATCCGGTTTCTTTTTAATGCGGGAATGCCATAGCTGATCACTTCTTGCGCTTCCGGGGCCAGCTCTCGCATATACTGACGGATCAACTCCACGACGTCTTTGTATTGGGGCAAGACTTTACTTTTTACAAATTCATCCACATTCATTGATAGGACTTTTAACAAGACATTTTATTAATTCTTTCGCCCTGAGAGCAAGCTCAAACCTTCACATAGATAAAATTAAAGGCATTAATGAGCTTTTGTTAATGATGTTATCAGTTGACCGATCGTTAGAGAGACATTATATTGTCCGGGAATAACCATGATGGCATGGCGCAACATCGGCAACAGGAAGCTAGCGCATGAGAAGAGAAGCTAAAGTCTTTATCGCGATCGCCGGAGCCGTCGTTATTATTGCGATCATATTACTCATTATCATAAGCTCAATGTGCTGTCTGTCCGCAAGGCGTCCGATGAACACGAATACTGTTCCTTCACATGAATTCAACCATACGGCAGCACAAAATGTCACCATTGTCGGGGGATTCGACTTCTATTTCGATCATGACATCAGGGTAATAGAATCGCCATCGGACAAGATAGAGCTTAAAATGTGGGGGGATTACATCATACCCGATGTGAACTTCACGGGTGACGACGAGAACCTGACTATGACGGTCACCGTTGGTTGTGCCATCGATAATGACTTCGGGACTCCCTACGCCAGCGAATACCTGTATTTGCCCCGAAATGCGACTTATAATATCATCCTGACCGGTGAAAACGGCGATATGGCCGTCGGTAATTTTAGCGGGAAAGAGCTGAAACTGGTGAACCAGCATGGAGTGGTACGTGCCGAAAAAGGGAATTACACCAATGTCTACATTAGTAATGATGGAAAGGTTTTAGCTAATTATAGCGCTGATCGAGGTAACATCAAAGAATGGGAGGGAATTTAGAGCCCTAGAGTTTTTAATACCCGTCTTATTTTTCCATAAAAAGACTATTTTTTATTTCGTAATGTGTTTTTCTAAAATCGTCATCATCCGCTGGGCGGTTTCAGCCGCATCGTTTTGATTTTGTCCCGTGACTATATTTCCATCGAGGACCACGTGGCTCGCAAAAAAATCCCTGAATGCTTTTTTACTCTCGTATAAAGCGCCGGCTTTCCGCAATTCTCGTTCGGGATGTTGTGGCGTCATGGTGATCTTTAATTCCTTCACCTGCTTATCCGTTACCGCCGTCATTCTGCGTCCTCTGACAAGCGGACCACCGGTTTCATCCTTTGCCAGAAGAAATCCCAGGGCGCCATGGCAGACAGAGCCTAAGACAACGTTCGCGGCATAGGCCTCGGTGATCTTTTGTCCCAGCAATTCGGAATACCCAAGATCATAAGCGGCGCCCCAGCCACCGGCCATAAAAACGATATCGTATTTTGTAAAATCGATGTCAGCTATCTTCAGCGAGTGTTTCACATTTTCGCGGAATTTTTCATCGGAAAGAAAGCGTTTATCCGCAGGAGTAATTACCGGCCATCTAAGGGAAACCGGCTCAATGGGAATTTCACCGCCTTGTATACTGGCCACATCGACATCCATTTTAGCGTCCAGGAATTCATAATATGGGACCGTCATTTCGGATGCATATACGCCGGTCTTCTTACCGGTATCGCCTAATGTGTCATGATTTGTGGCTATGATCAAGGCCCGTTTCCCCGATAAATTGAAGCTTCTGCCCCGGTAAGGACGATTTAGCCCCAGCGTGTTAAGTAGCGAAGGCAGCGCCGCCACAAGTACTCCGGCAACGACCGCAAGTACCGCTACTATCAACAAGAATAATTCATTGTTCACGATCGATCCCATTTCCAGCATAGTCGGGGATTACATATTAATGTCACTTAGAGCCGGGAAATTCCTCTAATTTATTTAAAAATTCCTTTAGCCTGCCAGATTCGCCGTCGATGTTCTCCAGCATCTTCTTCGCTTGCAGGAGATTAGCTTCATACGCTTCACGAGTTATGTCGTCTCTGCTGCATTCGTGCACATATCCAGCCAGTATTTCGGCACTTCCGACGATCGCCTGGGACCTTTCTATAATGTTATGCTGGAGATCCTTGATCTCCCCCTTGGGCTTGCCGATATAATATTGCTTAAGCAACTCGATACGTTTACGGCCCTGATATTCGGGTATAATAACGTATACCACGGTAGTTGCCAGCAGAATGGCCGCCCCGGATAATAATGCGGCCAGGCTACTATATTCCTCAATTCGCCAGTTATGAATAAAGTCTTCGATAATACCGTAAAAACCAATGAGTATAAGCGCCGTGCCGCTAAAGATCAATATGAGCCTCGTCAGGTCGGCGGAATTAACTAACGATGCCATGAATAAAAATAATTATCCGATATTATAAAATATACGAGAGTTTATGCATAGATTTTCCCCTATTTACAGGACTAAATAACGCTTGTCTGCAGGTTATTTTTTTACAACCGACATTGGAGTAAGGAAAATACAATTTAGTAGAGTGAACTGTCGAGTCGAGCTACAGTATCAAATTTATTGGTTTGAGACATGGTGTTCGCTTTTTTCAAGTAAAATGATAAATTAGTTATAGTACATGTCTTAATTGAGGCTTACTGAATATGACTAAACCAGCGCCGATAGATGGGAAGAAGCTCTTGAAGCTTCTTGAGAAATTGGGATATATCAATAAAACACAGAAAGGGACCTATATGGTATTTGAGAGGCCCGGGAATGTCAAGAAGATAATGATAAGACAGCTGAGCGAATTAACCCCTGCTTATTTGAACGATATTCTCTCAAAAGTCTCTGACCAGACAGAAATTTCCATAGAAAGCTTAAAGATCATGATGAACGAGCCGTAAAGTCACGAACACAGGGCTTCAAAGGCATTGATCCAAAAAAGAAGAATAAGCGAGCGGACGATATTTTACATTACATGCACCATAACGCCTCGCGCAACTTGTTATGGTCTTAATACATGTTTCTTTGGGAAAAATGGTATATCGTGTATTGATTCGCCACGATTTATCCTGACTGCGATACCATAAGCTACGGTCATAGACATAAGCCATAAAAAGGAACACGACCTACGACACAATGCCAGAAGGTCGCCGAAAAATTACCCTCCTCAACAACATGCTTAATTACGGATATGCGACCGTGGGGGCGGAAGACTGTCATGCGATCAACGCTGTTAGCTTTGATCCTGCGTTGGCTACCCTCCAATGAACTGGCCTATGGCTAAGCCAGTATAACCGATCATTTATACCAGATTAAAGAATACATGTAGCTTCCAGGCTATGATTATGGGTAAGTAAAATAATTTTTCATATAGCGGAGCCATGTCAATGCTGTAAATGAACTCTCTCTTAGACCTGGCTAAGTTTTCGACTTGGGTCTGGTATGAGTTATATTGAAAAATAATGATGAAATTATTGATAAAAAGGATGGTAAAAATGACCAGGAATAGCGTCAGGATTATATCAATTCGAGTCATGGGGAACTTATAGCTACTCCAAGGATATAAACTAAAAAAGCCCTGTACAACAGGATATAGCGAGTACTAGTGCCGCGGGTATGAGTATATTAAGCGATTTGGGTTTATATTCTCGATAAAATGCAATGTTATTAGTCGCCCACCAAATGAGAAAAATGGACGGGATCACTAAGAGGATCGGGGCGTCGAATAGTACTCCGCATACTACAAGGGGGAGCCATAGTAAACATTAGGAGAGAGTTTATTAACTCTTTTTTAATATATTTCCATTTTTTATCCGGGTATATTTTAGGGTCATAATCGGACGTTACTTCCAGGCCTTCATCGCCGATCTGCATCGTGATATCTTTAGGATAGTAGCGTTTTACTCTATGGCCGCTTTCGTTCTCCCATTTT
Organism: uncultured Methanocellaceae archaeon; assembly: GCA_963780625.1. GTDB lineage: Archaea > Halobacteriota > Methanocellia > Methanocellales > Methanocellaceae > Methanocella. Next base: position 370,129 of record CAWACH010000003.1, read on the forward strand.
CCTTCGACGATACCGTGCTCCTCCATTGCTTTTAGGCTTCGCACGATGAATTGTTCGCTGACGTTCATCGCTGCTGCGAGCTCCCGGGGATAGTACGGTTTAGCTTTGAGCCATCCTAAAATACGCATGTTCGACTTATTATTCAATACGCTGGCGATATTCTTCGAAGGCACAGATATTGTGTTGTAAGATATGGCATAAATATCTTTGGCATAAGTGCGGGATGGTATTATACTGTAACCAGTATCGCGCCGCATCATAAATTAGATCGGATACATTTTTACAGGGTAACTACCTAAAAAACATCGATCATTCTTAAAACTAAGAATAGTTCAGGATAGTTCAATAGCCCCATAGTATGCCGCTTAAACCAATACCGGTCAATGCGGGATTTCGGGCATTTAACCGGATATAGTCAAAATTCATTATAAATACGATAGCCCGCATATATTTTAGAATGGATTCGTTGTATTGAGACTCGGCGATATAATAGGTTATCGTCATTGTCTTCGCATTCAAAAAAAGATTGAGGAAGATTAGTATGAGTTTCGTTGATAGAATAACCGGTGTATTTGTCAATCCGGATAAAACGATGGGCGACATCGCGAATAAGCCTCGTATTCAAGAGGCGCTTTTAATCGTTGGCATATATGCAGTATTGGGGTTGGTAAGCTCTTACGTCGTGTCGAGTCATATGACGTTCGTTTACAGTATCGCCGGGTCCTCCCAATCCCGGCTCCAGACCATTCAAACCATTTCCGTGATAATACGATTCCTGGAGAGCTTCATCGCACCGTTGATATTGTGGCTGATCATCACGGGGATATTACACGTACTCGCCATGCTCTTTGGGGGTAAAGGTAAGTATTATCCCCAGATGTTGACGGCTCTGGGCTATACGTATGTGGTAAAAATAATCGCTATTATCATCACTATCCTGTTAGACACCCAGCTGCCCTATGTCACCACTGATATAACGAGCACTAATGCTTTCGCTATCATATCGTCGGTCTCATCCACTGCGATTAACCAGAGTGGTTATCATATAGCCGGGTCCGTCATAACGATCCTGGGCGTGATAATCTCCAGCTTACTTTGCGTGTTCGCAATTAAGAACGGTGAAAAGCTTACCCTGGTCAAGTCCGCGATAGTGGTGGGCGTACCATTGCTCATTTACGTGATCATAGAATTGTTTAGCCATGGGATCATTTAGATTTATTTAACAGTTATAATATCAATCGAATTTGTGCAGGTGGCTGAGTTAATGCGTAAAGGGACATTCATCGCTGGGATAGCCTTATGTATTATCGTGGGGGCGGTGCTGGCATTCATCACCGCATTCTTTCTCATTCAATATGAGGCCTACACCATGGATACGACAGTTAATGGCTGGAGCGCTCCCTACTTGAATTATGGTAAATGGGGCAACAACATTCTTGAACGGGCGGCGTTCGCCCAGGTCCTTCCCGCCGCTAATTTGCCGGCGGAGGCAGTATACTGGTCGACAACCGTGGACGGCACGGGTAGCCAGCTGAACGGAACACATGACTATATAATGCACTTCCCCGGCGGGGGACTCCCACCGAACAATGCCTTCTGGTCGGTGACAATGACCGACTTGGAGAGTTATATGGTGAGCAATTCGATAAACCGTTATAATATTGGTTCATTGTCGAACCTTACGCCGAACGCCGATGGGTCCGTAGACATTTACATACAAAACGCGCCTCCACCCGGCAACGAGTCCAACTGGCTGCCGGCGCCCTCGGGTGATTTCAAGCTGTGGCTGCGCGCCTACCTGCCCGGCCCGGCGATCCTGAACGGCTCGTACCAGGTGCCGCCCGTCGTGGAGGTGAGCTGATGCCGGAGATTCAACATAAGGAGCTGCTCGTGTTCGCCTTGATCGTGCTCGTCGTGTGGGGAGTCGGCACTGTCGCCGTCATCGATTACTATCCGCATCTACTGTACGGCTCGTTGTATAATAGGATAGTCAATAACGGTTTCGGAGCAACGCCGAATTCCACGGGTATTCCCGTTAATACGCTCTACACGCTGCCAACCTTAGCTTCCCCCTCTACACACAATAATATGGATGGCGCAAATCACGACACGCTCTACACCATAGGCGTGCTTGATCTGAGCAAAGGGCCCCAGGTTTTAAGCGTGCCGAACATGGATGGACGATACTACAGTATAGAGCTCGTCGACACCTGGGGGGACTCCTCGTATGCCAGCAAAACACCACCGGTACTCCGGCAGGTAACTATCTCATCAGCGGACCGGGCTGGAAGGGAAACATACCAGCGGGAATGACACAGATAGCCTTTTCGGACAATACAGTGGGCCTCCTCGGTAGAGTGCTCGTGTATAACGATAGCGACCTGACGACCGCCTATAACCTTTCGAAACAGATACAGCTCACACCGCTGACGTAGAGGTTACCGGGCATTTATTTAGGGGTGACAATTTTGATCGATACTGAAAATCTGAGCAAGAAATTTGGTGGTTTCACAGCGGTCGAAGGCTTGACCCTGCATGTGGAAGATGGAGAGGTCTTTGGGTTTCTCGGTCCTAACGGGGCCGGGAAAACTACAACCGTAAGGATGCTATGCTGCCTAATATCAAAAACTAGCGGGAACGCCCATGTAGGCGGCTATGAAGTAGGTAACAGGGAAGATTCTCTTCAAATCAGAAAACTCATAGGCTACGTTCCCGATAACGTCGGGCTCACCGAAAACCTGACTGCCTATGACAACTTAGATTTTTATGGAAGGATCTTTGATTGTTCGGAAGCGCAGAGAAAAGAGAGCATTCACCGTTTACTCGACATGATGGATCTCTGGGACAAGAGGAACGTTTTAGCCGGGACCTTTTCTAAGGGTATGAAGCAGAAGCTGGCAATTGCAAGGGCGCTTATTCATGACCCGCAGATACTGTTTTTGGATGAGCCGACAGCTAACCTGGACCCTGAGTCTGCCAAAACAGTCAGGGAGTTTATTCTTGATCTAAAGAAGCAAAAGAAAACCATTTTCCTGAATACCCATAACCTCGATGAAGCCCAGCGGTTATGCGACAAGATAGGCATACTTAACACAAAGCTCCAGGCTATTGGCACTCCAGGGGACCTTGAGCAGGCAGTCAGGGGCAGGAAAACAGTGATCGCATTAGAAAAAGTCAACGACGCAGTTGGGGGAGCTCTAGGAAAACTGCCCCTCAAAAACCTGACGATCGAGGGTAACAAGATAACGTTTGATGTAGCCGATCCTGAGAGAGAAAACTGGACTGTGGTGGAGGCAGTGGTTATGGCGGGCGGTCACATTAACACTGTAAACGTGGTTGGTTCATCCTTAGAGGATGTATATTTGAAGCTTGTGAGGGAGTCGGTATGAGATTGTCAAAAGCCTGGCTTATAGCCTCAAGGGACTTTAAGATATTTAGGCGCCAAAAGAATATCTGGTACTCGATCATCATTTTCCCGGTCATAGTTTCAGTCCTCTTTCCAGTTGTAATATATTTTGCCGGACAACGAAATGCCGGTCTACTTTCAGCGGCAAACCTTCCAAACTTATTGAATTCATTCTCATTCTTTATTGTTATCGGGGCAGCGTACGTTCCTTTGGGAATTGCTTCTTACAGTATAGTCGGCGAAAAAGTTGAGAAGAGTTTGGAACCGCTTCTTGCTACTCCTCTGTCGGATGGGGAGATCTTACTTGGGAAGGCTATTGCTGCTGCGTTGCCGGCTTTAATTGCGATGTATGCCGGAGCTGCAGTTTTCATGGTTGGCATTGACCTGGTGACTTTCGGCAGGCTTGGCTATAATTATTTTCCAAATTGGACATTTGTAGTTATGCTGGCGGTCCTCGTTCCTGTCGCCATTGTTATGAGCGTTTTGTACAGCGTGATCGTGTCATCTAGAGTTAACGATGTGCGAAGCGCTAACAGTTATGGGATACTAATTTTCCTTCCCTTTATGGCGATTTATTTTGCTAGCGAAATAGGCTTAATAAAGCTGGATATAAACGGGCTTCTCATAATCGCCGGTATTCTTTTCGCGGTTGATGTGGCTCTTTTCCTTTTAAGTACTGCCACTTTTCGAAGGGAGGAAATACTGACAAGGTGGAAGTAAAGGCTCTTTATTTTTGCCGAGAAGTAAACTGCATAATTAATGAGAGGTGATTGTAAATGACTTCAGAAACAGCCGTGATCGTTATTGTTGTAACCTTTGTTATAATGGTAATAGGATATCTCATCAAGTATCGTTTTATGAAGAAAAGGTAAACAAGTTAAGTCAGTGAGAAATTTTGACAAAGTGGATGTAGCAAAGATGGAAGCGATGCGGAAGGAGGTGAAAAAGCGGACTCGATGAAGATAAGACTCCTTCTGATGGGAGGTATATTAATTGTTTTGGGGCTCGGCATCTTTATTGCAAGAGGCGTGGAAGTCGCGCTCATATTACCCGTCGTAGGAATAGTATTGCTTATTGTCGGGGTTCTTTACAAACCTCGTAAGAAAGCTGAGACTCCAAAGTAACGTTTAGTCAGTTTTAGACTATTTTTTCCCTATGAACGGCGAAGATAGCATTTTCGGATAATTCACTGCTCGTCCTCGGAAGGGTGCTCGTGTATAACGATAGCGACCTGACGACCGCCTATAACCTTTCGAAACAGATACAGCTCACACCGCTGACGTAGAGGTTACCGGGAAATAGAAGCTGGGGGATGTACACCCCCCTTTTTTCTTTTATACTCATAGCTGAAAAAAACGGCTAAAGCCTGGTAAGTACAGTTAAAGAATGGTTTTTAGAAAACAGAACTGAGGTTATAAATTGCAACCTTCATACTCAAATTTTTGGTGGGGGGGAATATAGTTAGACATCGACTTTTTGGACACTTTTCTTATAAAAATGCTTGAATTATAATACATCAGACTTTTTTGCAGGCGCACGAATAATATAAACGAGATATCGTTAAGATACTTTTATTATAGTTATTAGTTAAACTATTATGGTTTATATGAATAATAAGATGGAAAAAGCTGTAATGCAAATTGTCGAAAAAGACCTTAAAAAAGAGCTGAGACTCTTAACATCTTTTGTGAAGGAGCATGGTGAGCTTCCTGAAGATCATTTAAAATTTCGATGATCTACTGGGACCAGCTAGCCAAAATATTCAACAGTCTCTACCCTCAATTCAACTATAAAGGCCGGAAGAACAAGTCGTACAGCTGGAATATGAACGCCAGCGGCGAGATAAACGCATTACTCAACTACGGCTACGCCATACTCGAAGCTCAAGTCAAGAAGTACATCAACTCTATAGGACTTGATTCTGCTGTTGGCTATTTGCACGAACTAGCCCCAAGCAAAACACCATTAGCATACGACTTACAAGAACTGTACCGCTGGATAGTAGACCTCTCCATAATCCAGCTACTCGAAGAGAAGAAACTGAAGAAGTCCGACTTCATCGTGACCGAGAACTATCACATCCGTCTCCGAGACAGTACAGCTAAAATGCTCATAGATCGCATCAAAGCCAATTTCAATGCCAGGACCTTGTACAAAGGCAGAAACACGACCTACGACACAATACTACAGGACAACATACAACAACTCGCTAATTACCTACAGGATAAGTCTAAACAACTAACTTTTAACATACCTACTATGCTGAGTAACCGGGATGACGATGCCGATGTAAGGGATTACTTGTTGAAAATGACTCCCGAAGAAAGGCGTGAATTGGGAATCAATCGGAATACATTATGGTATATCAAGAAAAATATCCGCGACGGAAAAACTATAGCGTTATACGATAAGGTCAAAGCTAAACTGGTTTAATTTTTATTGGATATCCTTAGTTTGTTAGCCTTTGTTTTATTATAAACTATTTATATTATCCCGTTAATTTTCTATTTTAATACAATATTATTATTTACTAAAGGCGTTAATAATGTAGTTATTCGCTATCGAGAAAATGGGGTATTTGTGGACGCTGTAAGGGAGTCTGGCATCGATTTGGTCGGTCGGGTACCTTGGGGCACACACATCGGCCTTTTTTATAAGACTAAGCAGGATCTGATCGATATTTTGGTGCCCTATTTCGAGGCTGGTTTGAAAAATAACGAGTTTTGCATGTGGGTAACGGCAGAGCCTTTGAATGTTGAGGAGGCTAAAGCGTGCATGGCTGACGCTTTACCTAATTTTGGCGTATATGTGGATAAAGGGCAGATTGAGATCATCCCCTATACGGATTGGTATGAGATCAATGGTGTCTTTGATCCGGAACGGGTGCTTAATGGCTGGGTGGAAAAGCTGCGGATGGCCCAGGAGAGGGGTTTCAGTGGATTGAGGCTGACCGGAAACGAATCATGGCTGGAGCCAGATGTCTGGAAGGTCTTTGTCGACTACGAGCAGTCTATCAACGATGTCATCGATCAGTACGACATGTTAGCTGTGTGTTCATATTCTCTGGATAAATGTGATACCCATAACATACTGGATGTAGCGAGCACACACCAGTTCGTCTTAACCAAGCACAATGGCGACTGGAAGGTCATCGAGGATCAGGGGCAGAAAAAAGCGAAGAAAGCTTTGCAAGAGAGCGAGGCTATGCTTAGACAGATTATCGACAAGTCTCCTATCCCCATGGTAGTATATCAGGAAGAAAAGATTTACCATATCAACAAGAAGTTCATTGAAACCTTCGGTTACACAGTGGATGATATTCCCAGCATTAGCGAGTGGTGGCCACTCGCCTATCCTGATAAGGCATATTGCGAGTTTGTGAAAAACAGGTGGTATACAGCCGTTGACGATGCAATCAAGAATAAGACTGGCTTCATCCCCCAGGAGGCTATGGTAGCCTGCAAGGATGGCTCGAAGAAGGATGTTTTAGGCTTTTTCTCGTCCATCGGTGACATGAATTTGGCGATATTACAGGACATTACTGACCGCAAGCGTTCAGTGGAGCTGTTACGAAATAGCGAGGCCCGGTTCCGTAGTTATTTCGAGTTGCCCTTAATAGGTATTGCTATTTCTTCACCTGATAAGAAATGGATTCAGGTTAATGACAAGCTGTGCGAAATCCTTGGATATTCGAGGGAAGAACTGTTAAACCGCACATGGGCTGAAATAACCTATCCTGAAGACCTGATAAAAAATGTCGAATTGTTTGACCAGCTATTATCAGGGGAGATTGACGGTTATACTCTGGATAAACGGTTCATACGTAAAAATGGCGACATAGTCTATACTACAATATCGCCAGGCTGCGTACGCCGCTTTGATGGAACTGTCGATTATTTTGTGACTACCTTACAAGATATATCAGATCGTAAACGGATTGAAAAGGATCTATTGGATGCTAAATCTCAGGCAGAACTCTACCTGGATTTGATGGGCCATGATATCAATAATTATAACCAGGTTGCCCTGGGATACCTCGAATTGATGAATGGCATGATGCAGGACCCGGCGTTAAAAGACCTCGCTATTAAGCCCATGGAAGCCATCGCCAGCAGCTCCCGACTGATCGAGAACGTGCGGAAGCTCCAGAAGGCCAGTATGGGCGAATTCAAGATTCAGGCGGTTGACCTGGATAAAGTGTTATCGGAGCTTCATGCCCAGTACTCCGAAGCCCTGGGAAAAAATACTAATATCCTTTACTCCCGTGACCAGGATTGCACCGTCATGGCAAACGGCCTCATCAAGGACGTTTTCGCTAACCTTATCAGCAATGCCATCAAGCATTCCAACGGCAACGGTCCGGCTGAAATCGCCATTCGATTAATTATGACCGTTGAATCAGATAAAAAGTACTGTCAGGTAGCAGTGGAGGATAACGGGCCGGGCATACCGGATGCGGTGAAGGGCAAATTGTTCCACCGGTTCCAGCGAGGAGAGACGCAGGCCAGTGGTAAAGGCCTTGGACTATACCTCGTGAGGTCGCTCGTGGAAAGCTACGGCGGCAGAGTATGGGTCGAAGACCGGGTAAAAGGAGATCATAATCAAGGTAGCAGGTTTATTGTGCTCCTGCCGGTCACGGAGGCTTCAAATGGCAATTAATGGGAGCACCGCCATCGTGGACGATGAGAAAGATGTGGTGAAAACGTACGAGCTACTCTTCAAACGCAGGAACATACTATTATCGTTCACGGCTCTCGACGGCCCCGATGCAATTTAGAAGTTCAAGAAAGCCAACCCCCGTCCCGGAATCGTTATCATCGACTACCGGTTACCGTCAATGAGTGGCCTCAAGGTCATGAGGGAATTACTAGCGATCGAGCCTGGTACAAAGGTCATCTTCATCAGCGGCGACGGCAGCATCGAACAGGAGTCCGTCGATATGGGTGCCACTATATTTCTCAAGAAGCCCACTAACATTAAAACAATAACGGACACTGTGACGCGCCTGATGAATCATTGATATTACAGACTATTAGTTTGCATCCTGGTGCCTGCAACTTATAGTTAGGAATATATTTTATAATAATAATTTTAAATAACTCGTTATGATGACAAATGGTTTTTCGGAATAGTGATAATGAGGTCAATAATCTCCTTGCTGCTATTGTTGAGTCGTCTGATGATGCGATCATCGGCAAGACCCTGGATGGCATTATTACCAGCTGGAATAAGGGTGCTGAAAGGGTTTACGGCTATAAGGCTGAAGAAGTCATCGGATTATCTCTATTGATAATATTCCCCAGAGACCGCCAGGAGGAACTGTATAGTATCCTTGATAAGATAAAACGTGGGGAACGTGTGGATCATTATGAGACGGTGCGCGTGAGAAAAGATGGAAAACACATCTACATCTCGCTTACTGTTTCTCCGATTAAGGATGCGAAAGGAGGGATCGTTGGCGCTTCGACAATTGCCCGGGACATTAGTTTGCAAAAGAGCTACGAGGCAGCCCTGCGTGCTAGTGAGGAAAAGTACCGGCGTATAGTCGATATCGCTGAAGAGGGCATTTTGATCCTGGACGAACGCCAGGTTGCTACTTTTGCCAATAAAAAAATAGCTGAAATGCTCGGATATAGTATAGGCGAGATCATTGGCAAGAACATTACCGCTTTTATGGACGAAGAAGATAAAGGATGCATCGAATCGGTAAAACGGAAACTCCGGGATGGAGAGACTGTTCAATTTGATTTTCGATTCCGAAGAAAGGACGGCTCTTACATATGGACTATTGTACCTTCTGCTCCCATCTTCGACGAAGAACTTCATTATGCTGGAGCTTTGTATTTGGTCTCCGATATCACGTCGCATAAACGTATAGAGGGGGAGTTGCGCTTAAGCGAGGCGAGATACCGGGCCATTGTGGATAGCCAGACAGAGTTGATATGCCGTTCCAGGCCGGATTTTACGTTGACGTTCGCCAATGATGCTTTTTGTAAATATTTCAATGTAAAATGCGATGGGATAATTGGGCATAGTTTCCTGGAGTTCATACCGAAAGAAGACCATAACAAATTTAAAGACCGTATTGCGCTTCTAAGCCAATTGACACCCCATGTAACGATACAGAACCATGTAATCGCGCCTGGTGGCGAGAGCCGATGGCAGCAATGGGTCCATAAAGCTATTTTCGATGTAGAGGGACGCTTTATAGAGCTACAATCGGTGGGAAGAGACATTACAGAACTTAAAGCTACCGAGCAGGCTTTAGCCGATGCAAAATCTCAAGCCGAACTATACGTTGACCTAATGGGTCACGACATCAATAATATGAACCAATCTGCACTGGGATTTCTTGAATTAGCGATCGAACAATTAGATTCTGAAGGGAAACTCGAAGAGCGGGACAGAATGCTATTAACAAAGCCCGTTGAAGCATTGAATAACAGCGCTCATCTAATAGAAAATGTAAGAAAATTGCAGCGAGCTACGAACACCGAAATGAAGCTGAAAATCGTTGACCTAAGAGATGTCTTATACAAAGTACAGAGGGATTATTCCAAGGTTCTGGGCAGGGACATCGAAATTAAATATAAACCTGTCCTCGGATACCTGGTAAAAGCTAACGAGCTATTAGAAGATGTATTCTCAAACATTATTAGTAATGCTATCAGGCATTCAACCGGGCCCCTCATAATAGATATCGGAGTAACCAATGAACACGATATCGGGTATTATAAAATTACCATCGAGGATAATGGCCCCGGAATACCCGATGCCCTAAAGGCGAAGATCTTTAATCGTTTTATTAAGGGTAATACAAAGGCCGAAGGAAAAGGCCTGGGCTTATACCTGGTAAAAAAGATCATCGAGGATTATCATGGAAAGGTATGGGTCGAAGACCTGGTGCCGGGTGATCATACCAAAGGAAGCAGATTCGTCGTTATGCTTCCGGCCGCCGGATAACAACCTATTTTCAAAAAGTCCAAGACATTATAATTCGAGCATTTTTATAAGAAAAAGTCCAAAAACGACGATCTGACTATATTCCCAAATTTTTGGTGGGGCCACGGCGATTTGAACGCCGGTCTCAAGACCCCCAGTCTTGAAGGATAACCAAGCTACCCTATGGCCCCGAAAAATATAACCTAGGCTAAACTGGTACTTTACGTATATATGGTTTTTGATGAACGTCCATATAGTTTACCCGATAAATAGAGCGCTAAAGGGATGCTGCATTATATTTTATAATGCCGATGACTTTCGATGACCATGCCGGATATGCTTTGAAATATCCAAGGAATCATAATGCTTAATACATATACCGTCCTATAATTTTCATGCGTGCCTATCGGGCAGGCGGAATATCCCTAAAGGTTACATAATAAATAAGTACTTGGGTATATAAACCTATAAATTAAAAGTTCAAATAGTTGGGCATCCATATACAATATTATCGGTGACACAGGAGGATTGAATTTATCGACCTTGACGAAAAGGACAGAAAGATAGTCGGACTTTTTGAGAACAACCCCGACGTATCCCAGGTCGAGATCGCGGAGCAGGTAGGCCTCTCCCAGCCCACTGTGGGAGCCCGCATCAATAAGCTCAAGCAGTCCGGGGTCATTTCGACCATCGCCGGCATGAACCTGATGAAAGTAGGCCTCAAGCTGGCCAAAGTCGATGTCACCGCGAAGAACTCTATCGACGTCCTGGGGCAATTTAAAACATGCCCTTGTTTTCTGAACGGCTTTATCGTCTCGGGTAAGGAGAATCTTTCGTTATTCTTTATCGCCGAGGATATTTCCACCATCGAGGCCATCGTCGATAAACACATCCGCAGCAATCCGTCGGTCATGGACGTCAACCTGAGCTTCGTCGTGACCACAGTGAACGACCTGATCTTACCCGTGAAGATGTGCATGGAAAAAACGGATAAGACGCCCTGCGGCTTCGATTGCGCCGAATGTAACTATTACACCACCAAACGCTGCCTGGGTTGCGCTACTTCGAAGGCGTACAAAGGGACGTTCTGGTAAAAGATCAATCTTGTATAGAGAGATATGTGTACGCGGACATGGCGGCTTTTGCGCCCTCTCCGGCTGCTACGATGATCTGTTTTTGAGGCACGGTGGTAACGTCGCCGCAGGCGTAAATACCGGGAACGCTCGTACGGCAATAGTCGTCTATGATGATCTCGCCTTTTTCATTTAGCTTCACCAGGTCTTTTACGAACGAGACGTTGGGCACAAACCCGACTTCCGCGAACACGCCGCCGACCTTGAGGGTTTTATGCTCCCCGACGATGGAGACGATATCCATGGATTCCACAAAGTCAGTGCCGCTTATCTTTTCGACTGAGTAGCCCATAAGAATATCGACTTTGCTGCTTTCCTTGATGCGGTCGATGAGCACCTTATCCGCCTTCATGGCGCCCCTGACGATGAGGTAGATCTTAGAGGCGGTATTGATCAGGTCAAGCACCGCCTCGACCGCGGTGTTGCCTCCGCCTACTACGGCCACGTCCATGCCGGCAAACAACGGGCCGTCGCACGTCGTACAATAGCTCACGCCTTTATTCTGGTATTCTTTTTCGCCCGGGACCTCAAGCTCCTTCCAGCGAGAGCCGGAAGCGATAATGACAGCCTTAGACTCGTAGGTATTACCGCTACCGCAGGTGACCTTAAAACCCGCACCTCCGCGCTCGACATTCAATGCGCGGGTCATCTTGATGTCGACATTATAGTTATCAAGCTGTTTCTTAATGAGAGATGCCAGTTGAGGGCCGGGTATCTTCCCGTAGCCCGGATAGTTCTCAACGTCGCCGGTCTTGACTACCTGGCCTCCCACCGAGTCGGTGATTATCTGTATTGACAGGCCTTTACGTTTAGCGTAGATAGCTGCGGTCATGCCGGCAGGGCCGGCGCCGATGATGATGAGGTCGAACAAAGCCATCAGGGGTATGTATCGTAGCCCGAAAACATTAATGTTCCGCGTTAGATAGCAGCTTATCCAGCTTCGGGGCGTTGAACCCCACCATGACCCTGTCGCCTATGATGATGACCGGAGTGACGTGGATGCCGTATTTCTTGACCATATGTTCCAGGGCCTTTTTATCTTTCTTGACGTCGATATCCTCGTAGGGAACGCCTTTTCTTTTAAGGTATGCCTTGACATTATTACAATCGGAGCAGGTGGGCTGGGAATATATCTTGACCTTCTTCATAGTTACCATATTTATTATATGCTATTAAATAATATAAATTCTATCTATAGGTCTTCATGCGAAAAGAGTATTCACTGCTTAATTTAAGCGATCGCTTCTTTCGCGGACGGCTCCCTTTCTTCAAGGTCTTTTGCCACATAGTCCAGCCCCAGCGAGGCCAGCTTTTCCCTCGTAGGCCATCCGGTTATCTTATCCCAGCCCCGGGCTTCGTAATATTTGTCGAGCATTTCATCGAGATGTACGACGCTGCCCTTGTTCGGCCCGTTGGGCAGAGGCTCTGAGGTAAGCCGGTGCGGGAGCCGGTCGTCCGCTCGCGAAAAGCCTTCGCGCGCATTGAACGCCCGCTGCAGGTTCCAGATACGTTCCCCTGCTTCCACCAGCTTAATTCCGTCATATGCCGTTCCCGTTAAGGCCGTTAAATGCCGGGCATACTGGCCTGGCTCGATGGTGAACGCGATTATAGTGAACAAACAGCAGACCAGCGAGTTAACGGCGACAAAATAGTTCTGGCAGGGCACCATCCAGCTTACCTTGTCTATTTCCGAAAGCGCGTCATAATGATCGGGCATGCCAAGCTCTTTTGACCTGAAGCCGAAACATTCCGCCATTGAAGCGAATGGCCGCAGGTTATCCCCGCCGCGGTTATCGGTGGCGTAGCCAAGGGCCATGCCCTTGCTGCCGCGGGCTTCAATGCCCGGTAGTCCCAGGTTTTTCACGCTCATGACGTATTTTTCGGAGCCCCTGCCGATCAATTTCGCAGCTTCCACAGGGCCTTCGGCCAGAATGGCACCAAACTCGGCCCTGGTCGCGATCTTTGGTACCATTGATGTCATGGCCTCGTGGTTACCCCAGTTCAATTTTACGCCGTGCGTATCCTCGTCGTCTATGATGCCTTTCTCATACAACTCCATGGCCCATGCGATGATAGCGCCCGTCGATACTGCGTCGAGGCCATACTGATCGCACCACAGATTAGCCCTGGCGATGGCCTCCAGGTTATCATTGCCGCACTGGGAGCCGAACGCGACTGCGGCATCGTAGTCCGGCCCTTTGCCACGGGTGCCGAAGTAAGGCCCGTGCTCGATGTTAATGACCCTTGTGCAATGAATAGTACAGCAGAAACAGCCCCTTGTTTTCGTGAGCATAGTTTCGGCCATCTTCTGGCCGGAGATATCATCAGCTCCTGAGAAATTACCGGTATAGTGGTTTCTGGTCGGGAGTACGCCTTTTTCGTTCATCATGCCCATGATCCCGGTGACGCCGTACTGCGGGAGCAGGCTGCCTGTGACGAAGTGGTTCTTGCAGGCGTCCAGCAGCTCGTTCATCGAGGCGAAATACTCAGGGGGCTTTGCGGCTTTAATATCTTGAGCGCCCCGTACGGCGATGGCTTTGAGCTTTTTAGAGCCCATCACGGCGCCGGTGCCTCCCCTGCTTGCCGAGCGCTGCTGGTCGTTCATGATGCTGGCGTATTTAATTAAATTCTCGCCTGCAGGGCCGATGTATGTGATCTTCAGGTCTTTATCGCCTAATTGCTCTTTGATAAGGACATCGGTCTGTATAGTGTCTCTGCCCCAGAGCCCGTCGGCATTAATGAATTGTACGTCACCGTCATCGATGAATACGTAGACGGGCTTTTTACTCTGGCCTTCTACGATAATGCCGTCGTATCCGGCGAATTTGAGCTCCGAGCCCCAGTAGCCACCCGCGTGAGAGGTCACCTCGCAGCCGGTGAGCGGCGATTTGGTGATGATGCAGTGCCTGCCTGACGTGGGAGCCAGCGTGCCGGTCAGGGGGCCGGTCATGAATATTAATTTGTTATCGGGGCCCAGCGCATCAACGCCTGGCTCCACCTCGTCGTAGAGGTACTTGATGCCCAGGCCTTCGCCGCCTATGAACTGTTCCAGGACACTGTCCACTGGAGTTTCCAGGCTGTAGTCCAGCCGGCTCATGTCCAGCCGTAAGATCTTACCGGCATATCCGCCTTTCATTGTAAAACCGCCGTCATCACATCAGCGCCCATCCTATGGCTTTTGTCGGGCAATAGCGCACGCACATCGGCTGCCCCAGGCAAAAGTCGCACTTACGGGGCACGCGTACGTCAGGGTAAAATTGCAATACTTCGGTAGGGCAGGCTTCTATGCATTTTCCGCAGCCCGTACACTTGCTCTCGTCAAGCCGGTAGATGCCCTGTTCGCTCGTCGTCAGTATGGTCGGGTCATAGTATATGGCGTCCATGGGGCAGGCGTCGGCGCACCTGCCGCATTGTATGCAGATGCGCAGGTTATTGCTATCGGGATATTCCAGGTCGACTATGATACGGCCTTTTTTTGGGTTCATCACTATGTCATGGACCCATGCGCATATCGTCTCGCAACGATGGCAGGTGATACAGACGTCGTCATTTTTCGTAAGCCTGGGAATACGTTCAACTCCGTTTGAAGTTCGAGAACGCAGGATAATAAGGCTAATTGATAAGAAATACGAAGACATCAAAGCCTGAGGCCGTTCGGTTAAATGCACCAATGGCTAATTTAACATTTATCAAGCTATAAATATATTAAACACTAATTTTAAATGGGTGTCTTGAACGAGTAACGGTGAGCCTGAGCCGGGCGTGAATTCAACGCCTATACCATCGTCCCCTCCGCACATAGAGGAGGTCACGCTTAAAAGAGACCTCGGCGTGCTTGGGTCTTTCTCCATCGGTTTTGCTGACGTGGGGGCGGATATTTATGTCGCTTTGGGCCTGGTCTTATTTTTTGCGGCAGGCGCGGCCCCGCTGGCGCTGGGCGTCGCAGCCCTAGGCTACATGTTCACCGCCCTAAGCTATGCGGAGCTTGCTTCTGCCATACCCAAGGCCGGAGGCGCCTCGGTTTTTGCGAGAGAAGCGTTTAATGATTTCTGGTCCTTTGTCGCCGGCTGGGGCTTACTGCTGGATTACACGATAGATATAGCGCTGTTCGGCTGGATCACTATGGGTTATTTAGGCAGCTTTTTCCAGAACCTGGGCCAGATCGGCGTTCCATTCGTAGGCGCGCTGGCCAGCCTGAACAGCCTGAACACAGCGCCGCTGGGAAGCCCTAACATGAATTATTCGGTACAGATGATAGCGACCGTTATTCTCTGTCTTTTGTTGATGGCGCTAAACTATATAGGCATTCGCGAATCGGCTAACTTTAACATCGTTTTATCCGGGCTCAGCATCCTGAGCGAACTATTGTTATTATTGGTGGGATTTTTCGTTGTCTGGAATTACCAGACGTTCGTGAATAGCGTCACACAGCTGGGAACGGGCGTCTCCTGGGCTAACTTCGGATGGGGCATTACCGTAGCCATGGTCTCTTTCATCGGCCTCGAGTCGATATCCCAGGCGGCGGAGGAGACCAAGCGGCCTGACAAGAATATCCCTAAGGCGACGTTCGCCTTGATCGTAGCGGTCATAGTGGCCGGCATGCTATTATGTATACTGGCCGTCGGCCTGCCCCATATGCCGGCGCAGGTCATCGGCAGCCAGTTCCAGAACGATCCGGTAGCGGGCGTGGCGAAAGGCATAGCGATGGGATTGTCCCAGGCAAATCCGCTGGTAATATTCCTGCCGTTGTGGGTAGGGTTCATGGGATTTTTGATGTTGATCATGTCCACGAATACCGGCGTCATCGGCGCTTCCCGTGTCACTTATTCCATGGCCCGTTACAAGATCATGCCAAGCTGGTTCAGCAGGGTGGACCCTAAGTTCAGGGTGCCGACGAGGACCATCGTGGTCTTTACGCTGGCATCCATAGGCTTCGTGCTGTTCGTATGGTTCATGGGCACATACAGGCTGACTAAAGAGGACCCTACGGTCATTTTAGGCGACCTGTACAATTACGGTGCGCTGGTCTCGTTCATGATCGTCAACCTGGCGTTAATACGATTAAGAAATAAGCGGCCTGAACTGTACAGGCCTTATAAATCGCCGTTCGCGTTTAACATAAAGTTCAGGGGAAAAAATACGATCGTACCATTATTGCCTGTGCTCGGGTTCATCGTCTGCCTGTTCGTGTGGATCCTCGTGCTGAACCTTCATGAGATAGGAAAGATCGTGGGCACGCTCTGGTTTATCGCCGGCATCATATTTTATTTATGGTACCGCAGACGCATCAATCTTAGCTGGAAGGACCCGATACCGGGCACGCTGGTCACTCATCCCGATATCGCCCACGAGCTACATCCGGAGATAGCGGAAGAAATTAAACGCAGAAATAACATTTGATAAAATAAATAGTGGTGGAAGTATGCCTGTAATGAAAAGCATAAGGAATAAGCGCATTGAAAGGCCGGGAAAGGTAGCGCTATCGGTCATGGCAGTGGACGCGCTGCTGTCCTCCTTGCTGTTATTGCTGGGTATCTACATGTTTGCCGCGGGCGTCGCCAACGGCGCTATTATCCTTATACTTCCTTCCATCCTGTTCATCGTCATCGGCGTCCTTAAAATTCGAAAGCTGTACCCGGTCCTGATGGCCTCCATCGGCAATAACAATGAAGAGGACGTCACTCACAAGAACATACTGGTGCCCCTGTCCAGGCCGGAGACCGTTGAAAGCTTAGTGAACATCGCCTGCGACCTGCTGGCCCAGGGCGGGACTCTGCGGCTGTTGAACATTATCGAAGTGCCGCAGCAGCTGCCCTATGAATATGCGGACACCAGGAAAGCGAAGGCTAGAGAGCTGCTCCTCAAGGCTTCCGAATATTGCAGCCGGCGCGGGGTAACTCCCAAGCTCGAAATAGTATCCGTCCGCGTGGTCCCCGACGCCATCCTGGACCTGGCTAAACGATATAAGTCGGACCTGATCGTCATGGGCTCGAGCCAGCGCTCGGTGCCCGAGAAGGTCTTGTTCGGTAACGTTATCGATCGCGTCCTTCGCGATGCTCCCTGCGAGGTCGTAGTTTTCAGCTACCCCAGGACAGTAGAGCCTATAAAATATGATAAGATACTGGTGCCTACATCGGGCTACAAGCACGCACAGAGAGCCCTTGACATCGCCATCCGTTTCGGGAAAAAGTTCGGAGGCAGCATTACATCACTGTATGTCGGCCCTGAATCTGATGCGGAGAAGGCGAACATAATTCTTAAAAAAGCCGAGCTGCATGCCGAACGTCAGGGTACCGGCATAGAGACGGTGTTTCGTACGGGCAGCGTCGTAGATAATATCGTCGACCTGGCAAAAGAAGGCCACTACACGCTCATCATCATCGGCTCGACCGAGCATCCGGCGTATTATACGTTTTTACTGGGAAGTACCGCCGATGAGATCATTACCAAAGCGCCGTGCAACGTCCTGGTCGTCCGCACGAAAGAATAATATTTTTTACTTCGGGCTATATGTCGTACAAAGATTTGAGATTGTATATAGCGCGGTTGACCGTCTTGAGCGTTTTACCGGCCTCATATGCGCCGATGGTCCTGCCGTCGTTGCCCATGATCACATCATAGTAAGCCAGCACGTCGTCCATGTCCCGTCCCACTTCGCCCAGGTAGTGCTCCAGTGGCGCGTCGGACGTGTCGACGCCGCTGATGAGCCGCTTTAAAAATTTCAGGCGCTCCTGCAGGCAGGGATTCTCGAGCGAGAGATAATCCTTACGCTCGGCATCGGGCAGCGCTTTCTTTAATAAAAGGTCCATGAACGACTCGAAGCCTGCGGTAGCGTCCACGATACATAATGAAAAGTTCTCTTCATATATCGACCGCTTGGCGCTCAACATCAGCATCTTGTATAGCGAGTGGTGCGTGGTCAGCATCATGTTGACCAGCATTGAGTCTTCCCCGGTCAGTGTCAACGCCATTTCGGGCCTGTTAACGTCCTCACGGTATATCTCGACGGGCTCGCCCAGGGCGTTCAACAATGTCATGGAAATAACGGAATAGCTACGCTTGCCGACGCAGAAGCCGATGTCCTCGCGGACCATGGCCACTACTTCCATGAACTGTTTCACGTGCTCGAAGGCTTCCTCGAGCAGGGACGGCTCGCTTTCGGCCTTTTTCATGGAAAGAAGCTCTCTGACGCTATCGTAAGAAGCCTCGAACTCGATCTCGCCCTTTGAGGCAGAGCCGGACGGGACGCCGGAAAAGGAGATGCCGCGGAGTATGACCTTTGTGCCGTTATCGTCGAATGAGAATTCAGGGACGCTGACGGATAGCCCGTGCAGCGCGAACTGTACGTTCACGATGCATGGCTTGCCCAGGCTTGCGAGGTGCTCCAGCGCGCCGGACGGCGAATTTCTCGCCAGCTCCTCCTCTTCCAGCCGGGCACGCTCTTTTTTCCTTGCCTCGACAGATCGCTCATAGACGGCTTTTTCCTTTGCCACCATGTCCGCATGTTCGCCGCCGAGCTTGTCTCCGACCGCCTGCAGCTCCAGGAAGTATTTCCCGAGCTCTTCCTCGCCCAGCGCCTCCCCGAGGCCGACGAGATTGTAGAGCGAATTAAATAGCGAGTCCGGAGTATGGTCAAATTCTTTCTTTAGCTCATAGGAGCGCTCGAAGAAGCCCTTAGCATCTTCGGGCAGGTTATCTTTTACCAGCGTGATGCCGATGTTGTTCATCGCTTCGGCGGTCTCTTTGTACGAGTCCGTCTTCTCAAATAGAGACAACGCTACTTCGAACTCTTTGCGGGCAGCCAGATATTTTTTCACGGACAAAAGATAGTTTCCATTTTGGAAGCGTTTACGAGCTATCTGTAAGGACTTCGAGGCATCCATAGTAGGTCATTCCTTCTATGTGGCTCGGGGTATATAAGCATTCTAGGAAACAATATTTAGGAATGAAAAATATAAGCGGGAGCAGACACATTATTAATCGGCTTCAAGGCGGTACCGATGTTATTTAGCGACCTGGTGAATGTGTTCGAAAAATTAAGAACGACTCAGAGCAGGCTGGAAAAGACAGCCATGATAGCCGATTTTATCAAGACCGTGCCCGCCGACGACCTTCCTATCATCGTCTGGTTCCTCACGGGCCGCGTGTTCCCGCTATGGGACGAGCGCAAGATCGGCATCGCCAGCCAGACTATTATCAAGATCATTTCCACCATCACGTATAATTCCGAGGATAAAGTCGTCGAGAGCTACAAGCATTCCGGACACCTGGGCGTCACAGCCAGGGAGATGTTCGAAAAGCGAAAACAGACCATGTTCTTCGAATCGGAACCGATCACAGTCGAGGAGGTCTACGCTACCTTCGTCGAGCTTGCGAAGATGACAGGCGCGGGCTCCTCAACTAAAAAACAAAAAGTAATCATCGGCCTTCTTCACAGAGCTACGCCGGCAGAGGCGGAATACATCATCAGCCTGGCCATGGAGTACGTCCTGTCCGGCGCCAAGGAGGGCGTCATGGAAGAGGCTATAGCGAAAGGCTTCAACGTAAGTGTCGACCTCGTCAGAAGGTCTAACATGCTGACGAGCGACCTGGGCGAGACCGCGAAGATAGCGAAGCTCGAAGGCGAAGAGGGCCTGAGGAATATTCACATCAGGCCCATGAGGCCGGTAAGGCCGATGCTTGCCCAGAACGTGGCGAACATACAGGAAGCGCTGGACGTAATGGGCGGTAAAGCGGATTTCGAGACGAAGTATGACGGCGCCAGGCTTCAGGTGCACAAGCTCGGCAATGAAGTACGGCTGTACAGCCGGCGTCTTGAGAATTTGACGGATGCGCTGCCCGAGATCGTGGACTACGTGCTGCAGAGCGTCAAGGCCGATTCCGCCATACTGGATAGCGAGTGCATCGCCACCGATCCTAAGACGGGAAGGCCGGTACCTTTTCAGAATATATTGACTCGCCTGAGGCGGATCTACGACGTAGAAGAGAAGAAGAAACTATTCCCCTTATTCCTGAGGCCTTTCGATATTCTTTACGTTAACGGCGAGAGCACCATCGATAAGCCGTTCATAGAAAGGAGGCAGATACTGGAGCTTACCGTATTGCCTCTAGATGAGACGTGTAGGCCCGCGATGGCGGTCATCACCGGTGACCTGGAGGTTGCCAAAGCGCTGTTCGCGGAATCCATGAAGAGCGGCAACGAAGGCCTCATGGGCAAAGACCTGAATGCCACCTATACTCCCGGCATGCGCGGAAAGAAAATGGTCAAGATCAAGGAAGTACTGGACACGTTAGACCTGGCCATCGTTTCTGCCGAGTTTGGCCACGGCCGTAAAGCAGGATGGCTCACCTCATTCGAGGTCGCCGCGTACGACGAAGATGCCGACAAATATGTCGTGCTCGGGAAAGTCGCTAGCGGATTCTCGGACGAACAGCTCCTGGAAATGTCGGAGAAGCTAAAGCCACTGATCCACGCCGAGCACGGCCGCATCGTCGATGTGAAGCCCGACGTCATTGTAGAGGTCAAGTTCCAGGAGATACAAAAAAGCCCGATATACTCCAGCGGCTATGCGTTAAGGTTCCCGAGGCTGGTCCGTGTAAGGGATGACCTGAGCCCCGAGGAAGTGAATACTTTCGCCCGTGTCATGAATATTTACGATATCTCGCACATGAACGGGAAAGAGCCCGCTTCTGATAAACAGTGAGATATCGCCATTGTGTTCGGCTCATACGGCTGGAGCGGCCAGGGGGCGCCGGCGGTCGCCGAAAGGCTGCGGGAGATGGGTTTCAAAGTGCTCGACCCGGTCATCCGGGTAAAGCACAAGCCCACTGAGAACGAGATAGAAGGCTGCATCCTGCTCGGTAAAGACGTGGCCATGCACCTGAAGAACATCAAGATGACAGAAAACCTGAACGTCTAAAGACCCTTTTATTTCGTTTTTTCTTCCAGTGTCTCTATTCTCATCTCCATTTCTATTAGTGCGTTCATCAGGGCGGCCTCGGTGTGGTTGGGATGCATGGTCAGTGTCTCTTCCCGGCGGCCGGCCAGCTCGAACATGATGTAATCGAACACGCTGCGACGTTTTTTATCGAGGGCAAATCGATAGCCATCGAACCTCGACGCTACGTTCTGCAAGTGTAAACTAGGCATATGTATCTGCTTCCATAGCACATGGTAAGCAATGGGCGCATATAAAAATAGAAGAATGAGCGGCTCGAAAATAATAGCCGCTAAATTAGCTTATTCTCTGTATTGCAGCGTGTACTCAGATATGCGGTATGCGCCTATTGCGGGCGCAAGGTCCGGCCGGTCGCTCGAAATGACGGTGACCTTCTGCTCCAGCTCATCCGATAACAGTTGCTGAATGCGTTCCTTCAGGCCGGGGATGCACGCCATTCCGCCCGTCAGGATAATGGGCTCGGATAGCACGCGCTTATACGTCTGATAGTGGTCCTGGGCTAACTGCGGGAAGAAATTCTCCATGATGGCCTCGACCACGTTGTTGACGTATTCCTCGACGGGCTTCATGATGCTCTTCTCGATCTTAAAGCCGTACTGGCCCTTATCGTGAATGTGAACGGAGTCGTACACCGGCTTGTAGTCGATAAAGTTGGCGAACTCTTCCTTGTACTTGCGGGCAGTGTTCAAGTCGATGTTAACAATACCCTGTGTCTCGTTCTGTACGCCTAACCTGATCTTACGGTCCACGATGTTGCCGCTGATGGTGCCGAGCGTTACGGTGTGAACGGGCTCGCCGTTCCTGAACACGCTCATCTCTAACGTAGTGGAACCCATGTTGACGCTCATGAAGGTCTTTTTTATTGCTTCCAGGCCGTCGAACGCGGGGATAGCTCCGCAGAATGCCTCGGACCATGCCTGTCGGCCTGAGCGGCCTATGGACATGCCGGAGATGATCTCCTTGAGGTTTTTGCGGCCACGGTCGTTCTCGACCGCGGGGTGAGCCAGCGTCACGTAGCTGTTCTCGGGAATGTTATACTTATAGACTAAAAATTCGATGAACTGCGCGGCTAATTTTACGCTGTCATCGTCCTGGGGCAGTCCTGCGCGGAACATGAAATAGACAGAGTCGGCGTATTCCTCTGCGGCCTCGTCGCCGAACTTGGTCGCCAGCTTACCGGTGAACAGGTCCCTGTACTTAGCAACGCACGTCAAAGTGCGCACTATGTCAAGGCTGCCCTCGTAATTGGGCATGACCAGCACTGTGCGTGTCGAGCCGATCTTCAGCCCGATGGGCACAGCGTCCGTGCTCCTCTTTTTCATGTTGCTATTGTTTTCTGAGAACCCGAAGCCTCCCTGGGCCGGGCTTCCGTCATCTGCCATTATCTCGTTGCTTAGGTTATCATTAAATTCGACCATTCACATCCAGCCTCCCTTACTTATCTCCGTCGAGTCTCCATACGACAACGGACGATGTGCTGTCTTCGGCGGACGAAGTATGGGACTTGTAATAGTAAAGCCCCTTGACCTTTTCTATGTCGTCGTTGATGACGAGTTCCTTCGTGATATAGGTGAGATTGTTCGGTATGATCTCGAGATCGTTGCTCATCTGTATGAATGAGACGCCCTCTGCGTGGTCCCTGATGTACCTGAGCACGCGTTCCTTATCGCCTACTGATGTTGCTTCGCGCTGCTGGGACGTTTTAGGGACCCTTATCCTATCGCTACGCTCCGATACCGCCGGAGTCTGGCGCCGCTCCTGCACGGGAGGCTGGCGCTCTACGATGGCCTCACGTTCGGTATATGCCGACTTTGATGAGGAGTCATAGGGTATTCGCTCTACGTCAGTGTTAGTTTTCTTGTATATGTCGCTGGCGAATACCATCGATGATTTGTCTTTTTGCGGGTCTATGGTCTCCCTGGTCCTGATCTTCCGGGGCACGCTTTCGGTGAGATGTTTCAGGTCGAAGATCTTCTTGCTTCCCTCGAAGACCTTTTTGCCCTCCTCGAAGACCTTTGGAGCCTCGTGCTTTCGCTTGACCGGGTCGACGTTTACCACGTGTACGTCATCCCTGTGGACGGGCTCGTCCCTTGCGGAGACACCGGGCCTTTCCCTGGCTTCGGGCTTGCCCCTTATGGATTCTTTGCGTTGCTCCATCTTATCATCGGAGCGCCTCTGCTGTTCCGCCCTCCGATGCTCGGCCGCTTCGGCCTTGTGGGAGTTTGAGATATCCCGCGATGCTTTCATATCGCTCGCTTTATGCCTTAGCCCGCCCAGGAACAACGTGAGCGGCGCAAGCAGGAACTTGATCCTGGTCGCCAGTAAGGCAATTAATAAGATGACTACGATAAGCAGAATAATGACCGCTACGACAACGGTCACCCATTGTGGCACCAGGGTCGGTGGTAACGATAAGGTGAATTCCGAATGTTCCGTATTCGCGACCATCGTTATGGAGTCGGTGCTGTCGGTGTAGCCGTTCTTTGTCATCTTTATGCTGTGTGAGCCGGGGTCTATGTAAGCCGTACACGGCGTGACCAGGGGCTGACCGTCCGGCCCGAATAGCTGCTGGTCGTCTATGAAGATGTTAGCGCCTGACGGCGCGGAGGTGAGGCTTACCCATCCGCCTTTGGCAAATGGCAGTACGACTGCCGGTAATGCCACGTTACGGGCTGCGTTCTCTGCCCCGTATCCCATGATCAGGTCCGGGTAATATAATGATCGTGAATCCCTGTTATCGGCCGTAATAGTCTGTGCGGAGCCGTTACTATCCGTATATTCTACCATTACCTTGATGTCCTTCTTAGTCTGGATGGACTTACCGTCATCGGTAGTCGGCGAGACGCCGTAGAACTGGTAATTACCGTTCTCGTCCGTGACCGTGGTCAAAGGCTTCTTGGTAGCATCCCTCATCGGGATATAAACTGTGCCGTTATCCGCTTTTTCAAGCAGGGTAACAGTAGCGCCCTGCCATGGCTTCCCATCTTTAGTCAGGACAGTGCCGTTCACTAGATTATTATTGTGTACCGGCATATCCTGCGGGTCAGGATTAGTCGCCGGCGTGTTTAAAGGTAGTATGATCTGAGTCGGTAAAAGGCCGGGATCCGTAGGGTCTGTATTCCTGCCCACGGTCACCTGCTTGTGAGTTGATTCATAGACAACCCCGTTTTCCCAGTGCTGGGCGTATAACATATATGGGCCTGGAGGAACATAGAAATAGTAACTGCCTTTTCCATCTGTCCTGTCGGCAAAAAGATAGTATTTTACATCACTGTCGAGGCTGCTAAGATAAACGATACCGTTGATGAAATTACCATTTGCATCCGAGCTGGTCCCGATGGCGCCCCATACGTAGCCATAGGAAGGCAGCGGATAGTCCGGTATCATAGTTTCTGATGAAGGTATAAGCTGGATGCTTTTGGTAGGATACCATCGTACATAGTACTGGGGCATGTTATGGACAGTACCGTCCGAATCGGTATATGACACCTTAACAGTACAGGTATTGGTATCAGCTATGACATTTACAAAATCAAAAGCCCCGTCATCGAGGGTCTTTTTTGTGCTGATCGTTTTATAGTTGTTATCGATCAGCGTGACATCCGCGCCGGATAAAGGGTTTCCCGTACCTGTCTACGACCATGCCGCTGAGACTAAAAGCGGTACCGCCATCCGCATGTGCCCCCGTAACGGCTGTGATCGATAATAAAATAATGGTAATAAGCAATAAGTTAATGACCTTTTTCATCCTCTGACCGTCCGACCTTGTGAATTAAGCTGTTACGACTACAAATATTTTTTCGTGTTACCGTATATTTTTAGAGCATTTCGGATTTAGCCCTTGTATATGCCTTTTTACCCGTGAAAATCTTTTCCAAGATACCCATTGCGGCTAAACTGTGATTTAAGCTGTTAGTATATAAAGCCATCGATGTCCTCCGAATGTGATGCACTGGATAAAATACAGTCGACATACAGCGATTTATAGGCAGTACAAAGCTATAAAGATACGGGCTTATACGCCACAAGCCCTCATCCTGAAGGCCCGTAGTTATGTGCATCAAAGCGGGAGTTTAGCGATTATGACATAAAGCCTTTATTACCCTTTGATGTTAGTAGTGCCCTTTTATGTGGCCCGTACCTTCTATATTACTCAAAAGTTATAATATTATGAAAGTTAAGCTTTTAAGATGATGATCTCAGTTGCCGGGCCGGTGTATGCCGTATGATAAAAGAAGCGATACTATGGGAGCCTTTGAAGGATGGAAAAGCCAAGTGTAATGTTTGTGCATATCGGTGCGTCATTGCTCCCGGTAAGCTAGGCCACTGTCGAACGCGTAAGAATATCGATGGCAGGATATTCTCGTTGATCTACGGCACGGTGACCTCCGAGGCGACCGATCCCATAGAGAAAAAGCCTTTATATCATTTTTATCCCGGCAGCTATTCGTACTCTGTCGGCTCTGTCGGCTGTAATTTCCAGTGCGAGCACTGCCAGAACTGGGGCATATCCCAGGCGGAGATCAGCGAAGTCTACAACGTCGATATCATGCCTGAACAGGTGGCTGAAAATGCCGTCGGGGGCTTGTGCAAGAGCGTTTCCTGGACCTATAATGAGCCCGGCATATGGCTGGAATACGCCCATGACTGCGCCGTTAAGTGTCACGAAAAAGACATTAAGACGGTGTATGTGACCAACGGCTATCCAACGCCTGAGCATCTTGAAAAGATGAGGGGCCTGCTGGACGCCTACAGGGTCGATATTAAAGCATTTAGCGAGGAATTCTACAAAAAGGTATGCGGCTCGAAGCTTGAGCCGGTCCTGACTTCTACCAGGATGGCAAAGGACATGGGAATGCACATCGAAGTGGTCAGCCTGCTCATCCCCGGCCTTAATGACACTCCCGATGAAGTAAGAGCTTTATCTAAATGGTGTTTCGAGAATCTCGGGCCGGATACTCCTATACATTTTACCCGGTTCCACCCGATGTACCACATGGACCACCTGGAATCGACGCCCATCGAGTCGCTGGAAAGGGCCCATGGCATAGCGAAGAAGGAAGGCATGAATTACGTTTATCTTGGTAATACGCTCGGCAACAAGTATGAGAATACATGGTGCCCCAAATGTAATGAGTTGCTCATCGAGCGCTACGGCTTCCAGATAATGAAATATAATATTACCCAGGACAAGAAATGCCCGAAGTGCGGGGAAAAAATACCCATCGTCGGCGATTATGGACGTTGAAGCGCTTATAATTTGCCCGCGACGAAATCGCCTGTGATATCGGGTATGTGTTCGAGCCAGTAATCGATTATCTCTTCTATCTTTTTCTCGTCGATCCTGCCGTAGATGCCCGCCGACTTGATCTGGGGCAGTTCCAGCGGGGCCCCGATGCTGCTGACCAGGTACACATATGCCTCTTTGACGCCATCGAGACTGGCGATGTCCGCGGCCGCCTTGCCGGCTACGATATTGTAGAGCTTGCCGACGTGGCTCACGGGGTTCTTACCAGAGGACGCTTCCAGCGTCATGGGCCGTCCGGGCGTTATCATGCCATTATAGCGATTGCCCCTTCCTGTTTCACCATCGTCACCCATTTCGGCAGAGGTGCCGGTGACCGTGAGGAAGATGTCGTCCCCCTGGTCGGCAGCGTTGACCGCCACTTCAGCATGGCCCCATCCGGAAGCCGCATATGATATGGCTTTTTCTGCGACCTCGGCCTTAGTATGCTCATACTGGCCCATGTCTTTGGTATATTTAGATATCATGGCCGATGCCAGGGTAAACCGTGCGGTATTGCCTTTTCTGATGCCCATGATCTTTACGTCCTCGCCGACGCCCTTCACCGAATGCATCAACGGCTCTATTTGTAGGACGTTCTCCTCTAAATGGCTATATGGGGCAAAGCCGATGCCCATGGAAGTATCGTTGGCACGCGTTTGGCCTACCAGGCTTCTTAGCTCGGAGGAGCCGACGCCGATGCGAGACTCGATGATAAAGTGGCCGTCGAGGTCTTTAACGGTGGCCTTGAGGAACTTTTCCGTAGCTTCTCTGGCTATGTCCTGTACCGGCACTTTCACGCCGCCGGCCTCGTCGGTAGCCCGGCCGCCGATCACTATGGTCAAAGGCTTTAATATTTCTCCGCCGCCGAACACGGGCCTGGAGCGACCGCCGATCAGTAGTACTTTATCGACGTTATGATGTAGAATTTGCCCGAAATGGTCCAGATAATATCTACATAATTCCCTGGAGATCGCGTCGGATATGCCATCGCAGAGCGTATCGGGATGACCGATGCCTTTTCTCTCGACGATCTCGAAGCTATTATTAGAATAAGGTCGAACCAGTTGCTCTATTATCAACTATTAGCCTCCGGCAATCATATATTTAGCTTTATTATAATAAAAAGCTGTCCTATTCTCCGGGGTAATTTTTTTTATTAGTTAATTATTATAATATTGTTCGTGAAGATACTTAGTGGATGGATCGGAATTGAGAACGACTGGAAATACACTAACAGCTTGGTTTTCGAATATTTTTAAGCCCAAGGCGCTCTTGTGTTTAATGGTCATCGGCTTGGTCTTATTATCCACTACAGCTTTGGCCATGACCGTTAATGCGCAGAAACAAGACGCCGGCGGGGGAAAGGAAAATAACGATCATAATGCGCGAGAGAAATATGCATATTCCATAGGCGTGCAGGCTTACATCTATGGGCTCGCCCCCGTCATTATGGAAAGGACGGAGAAAACGTTTACCACGTCGTCCGGCCCGGCCCACGCTCCGGTCAACCAGTTCGGCCATGTAACTCACCTTGCGACGTCGAACGATACGATCATCGTAACTCCTAACTCTGATACGCTATATTCGTCGGCATGGCTTGAGCTGGGCGAGGGGCCCATTGTTCTTCATGTTCCCGATACCAAAGGGCGTTATTATGTCATGCAGCTACTTGACGCTTATACGAACAGCTTTAACAGCATCGGCAGGCGTACGACCGGGACGGGCGAGGGCGATTTTGCCATCGTAGGCCCGGGTTGGAATGGTAGCCTGCCCCCGGAAGTTAAAAAGATACAGTCACCGACCAACACCGTCTGGATCGTCGGGAGAATACTGGTTAATGGTACAAGCGACGTATCCAACGTTACTGCGTTGCAGGATCAATTCAAGCTGACGCCGTTGAGCCAGTACGGGAAAACGCCGGTTGGCAATAATACTCGGAGCCTTGCTGAGTTCAAGAAATATTCCCCATCGGCTAATGTACAGGCAAACCTGACTTTCTTCGAAGACCTCAGGGTAGCCCTGAAGAACAATCCGCCTCCGGCGGGAGAAGCGGCGCTCATGGCCGTGTTCGATGGGATAGGTCTGGGAAATAATGAGACACCTTACGGAAATAGTCTTGACCCCGCAGTAGCAGCCGGCCTGGCCAGGGCTATCAAGGATGGAGACATGATCGTGAAGGACGCCTGGACTATGTCAAGCGGGAATAATAATAACGGCTGGACCATGAAGACTAATATCGGCACATATGGATATGATTACTTGACCAGGGCTGCCGTTGCCGAAGGTGGCCTGGCGGCGAATGTTCCTCAGGAGGCGGTTTACCCGAAGGCGACGGCCGATAGCAATGGAAGGGTCTTGAACGGCGCTAACAAATACGTCATGCACTTTGCAAAAGGGAATTTGCCCCCGGTGGACGCTTTCTGGTCCCTGACAGTATACAATGCCACGAATTATATGCTCGTGGCTAATCCCATCGACCGATATGCCGTTGGGGACAGGACGCCCGGGCTTGTGTACGGCGCCGACGGGTCACTGGACATCTATATACAGCACGATGCGCCGGCTGGGAAAGAGTCGAACTGGCTGCCAGCTCCGGACGGCGATTTCTACCTGATATTGAGGATGTATCAGCCTAAGCAAGAAGTGCTGAACGGGACATATCAGATACCGCCGGTAACGGAGGTAAAGTAAAAAAATAGGTCCCTTTTTAGTTATGGGGCAGATGGTGGGGTATATGCCCTGGCTGAGTTTTCTTACCTATCGCCAGGGATGACCTGCACCATTAAATGAATAGCTCTTGCCCGTTTCTTAAGATGTGCGCATTCTCTCCGAACTCGTATCCGGTACCCTCGGCCATCTCCACATATGCCGTGTGCATGTCCAGCGTACCGTGGGCGGGTATGACATGCTCGGGCTTGACCATCCTCAAGAGCTCCCAATGGTCTTCCCGATATGCATGGCCTGACACGTGAACTCTGTCATAGACCCTTGCGCCTTTCATTTTTAATTTCGTTTCGCAGGAGTATCGGTTCGCCATGTTGAGCAGGTTCGGTATGACGTTGGCCGAGAATATCACCTTATCGCCGGCCTCCAGCTTGTAGTCGAGCTCGCCATTGGCTATGCGGCCAAGAACGGCGCCTTGCTCTCCCTGGTGGCCGGTAACTATGGGCAGGTACTTACTTTTGCCATCTTTCATGATATGCTTAACGGCCGTATCGACGGAGCGACGATTGCCGAAGATCTTCAGGTTGTCCGGCTTTTCAACGTAGCCCATCTTGAGGGCGGTACCGAAGTACCGCTCCATGCTTCTGCCCAACAATACAGGTACGCGGTCCATCTTATCCGCGGCCTCGATGATGGCCTTGATACGGGCGATGTGTGACGCGAACGTTGTGACAAGCACGCCGCTTTCAGCCTCTTCCGTCCCCAGCAAAGTGTCATATACCAGGCTCCTCGCTATACGCTCCGACGGAGTCTTGCCTGACTGGTTGACGTCTAAGCTCTCCGTGACCATAGCTAATACCCCTTCTTTTCCGATCTGCCTTAGCCGCTTGAAATCAGGCTCGTCGCCCAGCGTCGGCGTACGATCGAGCTTGAAGTCGCATGCGTACAGGATAATGCCACGCGGCGTGTGCAGCGCGACGAATGCGGAATCGATGATGCTGTGCTGCACCCGGATGAGTTCCACGGACAGGTTCTTTGACAGGTCGAATATCTGCCCGTATCCCAGCGGTTTTATTTTGTTTGCGGCTTCGTACTTCCGCTCGGACTTAAACTCTTGCGCGATCAACTCAGCAGTAAACGGCGTTCCTATGATCGGGCACTTGT
The DNA here is from genome assembly GCA_963780625.1 of uncultured Methanocellaceae archaeon. Taxonomy (GTDB): domain Archaea; phylum Halobacteriota; class Methanocellia; order Methanocellales; family Methanocellaceae; genus Methanocella. Next base: position 400,684 of record CAWACH010000003.1, read on the forward strand.
ATCGGTGCGCGAGTTTTGGAAGTGCACCGATGTGATCGAGGTGCCCATGTGAGCATACGATGCCGACCACTTTACCATCAACATTGTTCAGGATCTTATCATCCGGGATCGCTCCCATCTTGATGAGGTCCAGCGAATTCATTTTTTCTATTTCCGTATCCTCGTGGAGCTGGATACGGTCGAGCCGTACGCCCATGTCCATGATGACGATCTCTTTTCCTACGCGTATTGCGGTCATGTTACGGCCTACTTCGTCGTAGCCGCCGACCGCTATGATCCCTATGTCTTTCATATAAATTACACCTGTAAATTTGACAAACAAGGCATTTTACCAAAAATGCCTGGAGATATTCTTCTTGTTGAACTCTCTAGCTTTTTGCGAGGTTACAGCAAAATGAGATATTTAATGAAAAAGGTTGACCCGGCTTTTTATCAAGTATGAGGCTACCCAATTCATTACAGTTTTATCCTATTATTCTAGTTGATTTAAATACTTTTATAAGCTCTTTTTTTAAAGGTATTATTTTGAGGAGGGCATAAGCTGGCTGACGGCCTGGAAGGCGTCCGTGTCGGGCACTTTCGAATCTATCCACTTTGTCAGCGACTCTTTTTTCAGCTTCGCCTTATTCTTGAGCTGCTTCTTGATGGAGTCGATGTCGCCGCTGGATATGCCGAAGTAGTCGCAGAAGGCATCGGTCGTGGTAAGCTCATAGGAGCGTCCGGACTTCTTTTTCTGTATCAGGCCTTTTTCTAAAAGTATGGCGACGTGCTCGTAGGCGGACTGGCCGCGGACATTGATCAGCTCGAACTGCTGAATGGGCTGATAGTAGGCGATAACGGAAAGCGTGCGCAGTGCCGGCTGACGCAGTTCTCCGGGCGAAAGGCCCATGACGCGTTCGGCGTACTCGGGCTTCAGCTGCATGGAATATTTGCCTTCGAGTTTTATTACCTCGAGCGGCGTATCCCGCTGGCTATATTCTTCGATGATCTTTTCAGCCAGCGAATTGATGTACGTGCTGGAACGGTTCAGGAGAGTTTTAAGCTGCTGCTCGCTCACAGGCTTTCCGGCCGAAAACAAAGCGGCCTCGAATAATTTTTTCTCATCCAACCGGCATCGTCCTCCTGATGAAAATATCGTCGAACAATATTTCCTGGGTGAGCATGATGTACTTTCTGTTAGCTAAAAATAGCAGCGGAAGATAGACGTCCACGATGCCATGGGGGCTCTGGTCTTTGACTAATTCGGAGAACATGACGAAATCACGGTATGCGAACTCCCGGTCGAGTATTTCGGTCATGTCAAGGATATTTTTTTCTATGTCCTCGTTGTGGGCGATACCCAGGACTTCCTCCATGGTCTTGCGGGGCGGCTTTTCTATCTTGAGGCTCTTCCGCATATGTGAGATGTCTTTTGTGGCTACGGCACGCTGCAGTTCGTTAATTAACTCTTGCAGGGTAACGGGCCTTGCGCTCGCGTGGCGCTGTCTGGGCTCCAGCACCGGATAGTCGTCCGGCTCGGGCCCGAAGTCGGGCATGTAATCGTCCTCAGGCTCGGGCGGGGGAGCGTTCACCAGCACGTCGGACTTCATGCGTAGAAGAATAGATGCGTATAACAATGTACGGGCTGATGCTCTCAGGTCGACCTTTTCACGCTGTAAGAGGCGGGCCAGGAATTTATCGGTGACGTCGATGATGTCGATGTTCCATGGGTCGATTTCGCCGTTCTTTGCCAGCTCGAGTAATATTTCAATGGACTCTTCCTGGGGCTGTGCCGGGGTATCAGTCTGCACGGAGCTTCACCCCCGTGATGCTGGAAAGATTGTTCTCCTGCATGGCGATGCCTATGGTCCTGTTAGCCGACTCTATCATGGGCTTTCTCAGGGACACGACGATGAACTGTGCGTTGGCGGCCAGTTTTTTTATCATGCGTGCCACTCTTTCGGCGTTGGCGCCGTCCAGGAACATATCGATCTCGTCGAACACATAGAAAGGTGCGGGCCTGTGCCTCTGGATGGCGAAGATGAACGCCAGCGCCGTCAGGCTCTTTTCTCCGCCCGACATGGCCTCCATCCGGTGTAGCGCCTTGCCGTGAGGCTGGGCGTTTATCGTCAGGCCTCCGGCGAACGGGTCCTCGGGGTTCTCCAGGATAAGCTCCCCGAAGCCGTCCGATAATTCGCTGAAAATAACTTTGAAATGCTCGTTGATGGCGTTAAAGGTAGTGATGAACGTCTCTTTCTTCATCGTCTTGTAATGCTCGATCTTTTCGAGGATGTTCTCTCTTTCTTTTTGGAGGGTATCGCGCTTGCCCGTCAACTCTGTCAGCCGGGCCTGCACGCTGTCGTACTCGGTGATGGAGAGCATGTTCACAGGCTCCAGCGCCTGCATTTTTCGCTCCAGCATAGAGATATTGGCCCTGACTTTTTCTACGGGCGGCACTTCTTCCGATGGCAGGACGCCGCGCTCCTGCACGGCCTTTTCGAGCGCCTTGATCTTTTCCAGGCTCTCCTCCCTGGCGATCTCGAGAGAGTTCAGTATTCCTGTGAGGCGTTCCAGCGAGCGGCGAACGTCGTAGAGATCGTGATCGGCTTTTGAGAGATTTTCTGACAGCTCATCACGCTGTTTCTTTAGGCCGGTCAGTTCCGCCTCGATCTCTTTCTCGCGCTTTGTGAGCTCCTTTATTTTTACGTCGAACTCGCTTATCTGTACCTCGTTCTGGGCGATCTTTTCCTTCAGCGAAGCGATATTCTGGTCTACCTGTACGCCCCGGGCCTTATTCTCCTCGATGCGCACGCTCACGTAATTCTGTTCGAGCTTTAACGACGCTATCGCGGATTCGGTGTCTCTCAGCCTTGTATCGAGGCGCTTCATCTCGTCCTCGATACGTTGGGCCTCTTCGGTGAGCTGCGGGGCTTCTGAGCCCTTGAGCTCCATCTCCAGCTTTGCCGATTCTGCGCTGATGGTAGTGATCTCGACGTCGGCCTTTGAGATGGCTTCCTCTGCGGCGATCAGCTCATCCCGGAGCTTCCGGCGCTCCTCTCTCAATGACTCGATGGCTGCCTCTTTTTCTTTTATTACCGCCTCCAGCCTTGACAGGCGGTTCGTCAGCTCTTCCCTGCGTGCATTTAACTTAGACGCCTGGGTCTCGAGCTCCGAGCGGTCCTTCTTGAGGCTATAGATGTGGCCGTCGATGGACTCTATCTTTTTGAGGACGGAATCCCTGCTGGACTCTAATATTGTTATTTGCTCGGCGAGAGTCTTGACGTGCTCTTCCTCTGATGCTTTGAACTTCAGCTTGGTCCTGGAGCGGTATCCGCCGGTCATGGCGCCGCTCTTTTCTATCAGGTCGCCGTCCAGCGTGACCATCCTGCCCGTGCCTATTAAGCGTCGGGCGGTCTCCAGCGTATCGACGACAAGGGTATCGCCGAACACATACCAGAATGCCGGGTCGAAGCGGTTTTCAAATTGTACCAGGTTAATTGCATAGCCGATGACGCCCGGCTCCCTGACGTCCCTGAGCTGGAACCGTTGCCTCATCTTATTCAAAGGTAAAAACGTAGCAGTACCTTGCTTTCTGCCTTTTAAATAGTAAATGCAGCGGGCCGCGTCCTCGTCGTTGTCCACGACTATATTTTGGAGACGATTACCGGCGGCCACTTCGAGCGCAGTCGAATATTCCTCGTCGACTTTACCCAGTTCAGCGATGGTGCCGTAGATGCCGGGAAGCTCGTGGGAGTTGCGGGCACTAATAATAGCTCCGACAGCCTCGCTGTAGCCGTCCAGGTCCTCGTACGCCCTGACGCGGGCCTCTGTCTTCGCGAACTCTTCCTGCAGCTTTCTCAGCTTTTCCTCAATGCCGAACTGCTCCTGCTTTGCGCGGGAACGGGCGCCTTCCATGTCGTTTATATCGACCAGCAGCGCCTGGCTCCTGCGCTGGAACTCCTTGACGTCTTTCTCGAGATTTCCCGCTTCGACGCGGGATTCCTCGATGCGGCTCTTGCTGGCCGTTATTTCCGATCCGGCGTCCTGTTCCTCGTCCTGTTTTCTGCGGGCGCCATCCAGTATCCTGTCTTTTTCTCTCAGCTTTTCGTTGCGCAGGTTGCGCGACGTTTCCAGCGCCATCCTGACCTCGGAGAGGCGAGTCCGTACGCCCGTGAACCTGGCGTCTATGGCCGATATTTTCTTTTGCACCTCGTCCAGGCTGGCCTTACGGAAATTGTACTCGCCCGTAAGGCTAAGCTTACGCTTCTCCTCTTCGGCGATCTTGTCATTGAATTCGACGATCTGGCCTTTTGACTTTTCCGTCTCCAGGAATAGCTTCTGCTTTTCATCGTCGCGGTTGGATATTTCTGACTTTGAGAAATCGATGATATTATTGCAGGCCTTAATGCCGCCGCGGGCTTCCTCTATCTGGCGGCGTATCTGGATCTGCTCGCCTTCGCCCTTTTCGGTAATAGTGACGTTGAGGCTCTTGATCTCTTCCTTTAGCTTTTGTACTTTGATGCTTTTCGCCTCTACCTCGGCGATGAGAGCCTCTCTCTTCGAAGTCTTGTCCCTGATGTCCTCCAGCAGCGAGTCGAGCAGCTGCTGGGCCTCTTTCAGCTCGGACAAAACAAGGTAGCCTTCGTTCTTGACCTTCTCGTCCCTGTAGGACTGGTACAACAACGCCTGGTCGCGCTCTGCCTTTAATTGTAAAAGGCGGGCTTCCACTTCGGCTATGATAATAGTGACACGGTCGATCCTGTCGCGGACGATATCCAGTTCGGAGAGCGCCTTGTCCGTTTTCTCGTCAAATTCCGCCGTACCGGCGATCTCGTCTATGATCTTGCGCCGCTCGAAGTTGCTGACCTCGATTATTCTTGTAACATCGCCCTGCATGACGACGTTGTATCCTTCCGGCGAGATCTTCGCCTTCAGCAGGTTTTCGTGTACTTCCGATAAAGAACACGGCTTCTCGTTAAAATAATAATAGCTATAGTAGCCGCTGTCGCTGGACTTGATGCGCCGGGCGACCGTTATTATGTCCTGGTCGATGGGCATCTCACGGTCGGTGTTATCAAAGCGTATGGTGACCTCTGCCGTCCCGGTACTCTTGCCGTCGACGGAATAGATCAGGTCGGTCAGCTTGTCGGCCCTCATGGAACGGGAATTCGATAATCCGAGGCAAAAGAGTATACTATCGATGACGTTACTCTTACCGGAACCATTAGGCCCGCTAATGGTGGTAAAGTCGTCAAAGAAGGGTATTTTGGCCTTGCGGCCAAATGATTTGAAATTGTTCAGCTCGATCTCTTTGATGTGCATGTCCGAACACGTTTATTGAGGCTTTTATGAATTCTTGCTCAGGTGGAAAAACCTGGAGGTGTCGTCTTCCTTATCGTTGCTGTCGACGCCGGTCTTAGATTCTCCGTTTTCTTTATTATCCTTCTGGTCGGCGCTGGCCGCAAACTTGCCGAACGGCTGTGCATCTATCGGCATGCTGCCCTGTATCGAAAATTCATCTTCGGGGCCAGCTTCGTCATCGCCGCTATTTGCCATGGACATTAGCATGGAGTTCAGCGCGGATTCGAGCGATCCTACCTTTTTCATGACCTGGGAAAGCGCCATCTGAGTCTCCTTGACCTCGGTCTCCAGAGTATCGACTCTTTCTTTTAAACTTTCGCCGGCTTCGGATGCCTGGAGCTCCTTTTTTAGCGTATGTAGCTCCTCGTCCTTTTCCGTCAGCCTCTGCTCTAAACGTTGCAGCACAATATCCTTCATTTCCCCTTCCATTGTAATCCCTTAGTGGATAAAACGGACTTTAAGTATATATAATTGTTACTGATTGAAAAAAAGTAAACGGACGTCAGGCTGTAAAGCTCTTTGTCCATTCGGGAGTTTCAGGTGTCTGGTTATTTTGGATCATGTCCTGCCATTGTTCGTCCGTTAAGCGGTCGCTCATGGGCTGCTTGAACTCGTAATAGGAGAACGCCGCGCCTTCGGCGATCACGAGCTTGCCTTCGATGGGTACGACCACGTAAATATGATACGGGTTACCGACGCCTTCTTCCAGGACTTTGCCGGTGTTAACATCCGTATGGACGTCGGCCACTACCGCCATCCTGTCGTCCGTATCGTTGGTGATGGCGTCCTTGACGTCAGGCGGGAAGGTGACGATGCCTTCGAGAGTGCCGCCGACATTGCGGATAGCGTTGTAATCGTCCTGGGAAAGGCTCGAGCCCGTAAGCTCTTTTTCCGAAATGGACTTCAGCGTCGTTAAGAGGTCTTTCAGCTGTGACAGGCGGTCGGCGAAAACATCGAGCAATAACCCTCTCGACTTGAGCCCGTCGATGGTCATTCCGGTCAATGAGGCGAGACGCCCGTACAATTCGGGATTCGGCTCCACGTAGCCTTTAGGCGGCTCCGGCGGGGTCATAATGGCCGTAGCCCTCATGGTATAGCTCTGCTTCGCATACAGTATCGTATCATGTCTCAATTCCGTCCAGCTACCGAGGGACGTGTTCAGTTCCTTATCGGTCCAGGCGGGCATTTTCATGAACGACGGATATCCATCCCCTTTCTCGTTCAGCAGCGCCATCAGGCAGTACAGCCAGCACCAGTACAGATTCTGGGTCCAGGTATCATCCTTGAGGGCGGCGAATTGCGCCTTGAGATAATCGAACTGTTTTGTATAATTAGCATATTTTGTCTCGTTGTAGACCTTGTCCAGTAGCTCATAGGCGCGCTCGGACCCCAGCACCGCCATGACATCAAGCCCCATCGGGAAAAGCCGCGGGTTATCCTGAGTGCCGACCTTCGCATAGACCAGCTCCTGGAATATATAGGAGTCCGGGATGAAGCGCTGTCCCATGAACCTGAAGCCCATGATCGTATCCGTCCCGTTTTTCTCATAGTCCGTGTCTTCCAGATATGTGGAAACGATCTTCGGTGCTTTTAGCTTTAGGGCTTTATCGATGAACGACTGGAGTTTCACATCGTCTGCCAGGTCCGACAGGCCTATGCTGCTGCCATATACGTCCTGCAAGAGCTGATCATAGTCGAAAACAGAAAGATCGTCCGTCTCTCCGACGAAAAACACCGTAGGCTCATAGATGCCTTTCCACAGGTCGAACGCTTTGTCTTTCAGCGCCAATGCAATTAAAATGGCACGGCGAGTCTGGTCTTTACCCATCGCCGGGTCGTCATTGTCCTTCAGGCGGAATGCCATCCGGCCATACCACATCATGGCCATGAAGTATTTCTTTAGCGTATCGTTCCTGGTATAGTGGCCCCGCGGGACATACTGGCTGTAATCCTCCTGGTAGCCGAAGACGGGCGAATTCGAAAAGCCTTCGTGGGCGTTGATCAGCGCTAATTCTTTATCGACCATATCCTGTGCTTGCGAAGGAATATCCGGAGACTCGCCCAGCAGCTTAAGCGCCACGGCATAGAATGCCGCGTTCTTCAAGGCAGCCGTTTTAACTGGCTCGGACGCAGAGCCGTACTGTGCGACGGACTCGTCGAACATTGACTTCGAAAGATCCAGGATGTCGGGGCTAAAGCGCTCTACTTCCAGCATCCGCAGCAGATAGTCGAACAGTATGTGGTATGTGTGGAGCACGGAGTCGGTGGTCACGAAAGCAGGAGATCCCGCCTCACTTAAGTTTTTATAGATCTCATATATCTGGGCGTCGCCGGATGGCTCAAGGTAAAACATGTTTTTAGCCAGGGCGCTCTTTCCCGCATCGCTCAGATACATCTTATCATAGTTTGAAATAGTGGAAACGTCGCCGATGCTATAGTCTTTCAGCGAAGGAATGATCGATACCGGCATCGGCACATAATCCGCGAATTTAGTGCTGACCTGGCCCGTGACAGTATACATTAGGTTGCCCGTCGGCCTTATGGTGGGATGATCGTTCAGAGAACTACTAACGCAGCCCCAGGCCCCGGAGCTTAATACGACCATGCCGCCTGCCGCGCCCAGCGCTTTTAAGAAGGCACGCCGGCTGCTACTGCCCGATGATATACCTCCGCTCATAGTAAGAAAGTTAGCTGTCAAGGGTAAATATATTGTTATAGCTACGGATTCGGCTGCAGTTAAATTATCAGTGACATGGGAAATAATTGCGGCAACCAACAGGTTTTTATCTTCACTGCTTTATGTTTATGATAATGCGAACTATCGATTGGAGCGACGACAGTGGCTGTGTGGTCATCATTGACCAGACTGCGCTGCCCTCGAAGCTTGTTTTACTCGACATATGCGAAATGGATAAGCTGCACGAGGCCATTTTGCAGCTGAAGGTCCGGGGGGCCCCGGCGCTAGGCGCTGCCGGAGGATTCGGCGTCGCATTACTGGCGAAGACGATAAAAGCCGGAAGTTTTACTGATTATATCGCTAAGCTGAAGCAGGGCGCGGAAAGCCTGAAAAAAGTACGCCCGACTGCGGTCAACCTTTCATGGGGCGTGGACCGTTTCATGAACAAAGCGCTCACGGGTAAAGACAGAAATGAAGTGGAAGCCCTCGCGCTAAAAGAGGCGAAAGCCCTCGCCGACGAGGACGTAACGCAGTGCAAAGCCATCGGCGAGTATGGTGAAAAATTATTAAATGACGGCGACACCGTCCTTACACATTGTAATGCCGGCAGGCTCGCCTGTGTCGATTGGGGAACGGCATTGGGCGTCATACGCTCTGCAGTAGCCCATGGCAAGAACATCAAGGTCATATCCGACGAGACGAGGCCGCTCAACCAGGGCAGCCGCATCACCTGCAAAGAGCTAATGGAAGACGGCATTCCGGTCACGCTCATTGCCGACAGCATGGCGGGCCCGCTCATGCGAGCAGGCAAGATCGACAAGGTCATCGTAGGGGCGGACCGCATCGTCGAGGACGCCGTGTTCAACAAGATCGGCACTTATTCGCTTTCGGTGCTCGCGAAGGCACATGGCGTTCCGTTCTACGTAGCTGCGCCGCTCTCGACCTTCGACCTGACAGGGAAGGAAAAAGACATAGTCATCGAAGAGCGTAACGGCGATGAGCTGCGATACTGGAACGGCTCGCAGATAGCGCCAAAAGACGTGCCCGTTTTTAATCCGGCATTCGACGCTACTCCTTTAAAGAACGTAACGGCAATTATAACAGAGCTGGGCATCCTGGAGCAGCCGTTTACTTTTGCCGGAGCAGGGAAAAAATTCATGTTTAAAACAGTACATATGGAATAAACCTAAGGAGTTCAAGATGGGTTACAGGTATAATTCGCAGGAAATGAAGCAGGCCATGGAGTCGGTCATCGACCAGATCGAGCAGGGCTGCGAGCTGAAGGAGTACTATTTATCGGGCATGCAGCACGTCTACAGGGTGGACGGCCAGTATTTGCTCGTGCTGAGGTACAGCAAAAACAAGGACGGCCATTACTATTTCGCAATACCTAATGAATTCCTGTATAACCCTACGATAAAGCATTTAGTGTTAATTTGCGAGAAGCCCGACCATACCATCGTACTGCCGTCATCCCAGCTTACGGACATGCTGGAGGACGTGGAGCCCAGCGAGAAAGGCTGGACGCTGGACGTTTACGACAAGGAAGGATGGGAGCTAAAGGTCGTAAAGACTGAAAAGGTCCTGTACGTTGATAATTACGTTAACGAATATGAATTAATTTATTCGAGAAGCGGCATATCGACCGGCAAGACCGCCCTGCACATGTTCTGCAAGGATAAGCCCGGCGTCCTCAGGGATATCGCCGGAATGGTCGCAAAGCATGGCGGCAACATCACTTACACCCAGCAGTTCATCGTAGACAAAGGCCAGAACGAGGGAAAGTCTTCTGTTTACATGGAAGTCGAAAATGTCAAGGATATCGACGATCTCGTCGCGGCCATCGATAAGCTCCCCCTGGTACAGCAGGCCACGCTGCACCCGCCACTGGACAGGATATATGGCGCCCGTGTCATCATCATCGGGGGCGGAGCACAGGTCGCCCAGGTCGCAGTCGGCGCCATCAATGAGGCGGACAGGCATAACATTCGCGGCGAGAGGATCAGCGTCGATACCATACCTCTTGTTGGCGAGGATACGCTTGCCGATGCGGTAGAGGCGGTCAAGAGGCTGCACAGGGCCCAGATACTGGTCTTAGCCGGCTCCATCATGGGCGGCAGCATATCGGAAGAGGTCAAGAAACTCCACGACGAGGGCATACCTGTCATCTCGCTCAACATGGCCGGCAGCGTGCCCGACTATGCCGATCTCGTGGTCACCGACCCGATACAGGCTGGCACCTTCGCCGTCATGCACGTCGCTAAAACTGCGGTGTTCGACATCGACCGTGTGAGAGGCAAAAAGTTCTAAAACAAGGGCGTAAGCGCCCGATCGTTTTCTATTTTTTCATCTATAGCTGTCTTAAGGCGATATTATTTGATATATTAATATCAATAGCCAGACGACGAAAAATACTATGGCGAGGAAATATCTTTGATATTTCAGCAGGTAAAGGATGAGCTTTGGGTAATGCTTATGTTTTTTATCCATGTACCTTTTTCGCGACGAATAAATATCCAGCTCTCTGCCATATTGCCCGCAAATGAAATCTTCGTCGTGCTCTACTTTATAGATCATCTTCCGCCAAAACTTCATGGCGCTGACCCTTCTATGGAATGCATATAGTGCGTTCAGGCACAACATCGCCCCGATGAACGGAAGAGCATATTTCAACAGGGTTAGTATCCGATTATGTAAGACCAGATTTTGGTCAAGTGTATCGAGCTGTATGTATCCTGCAAAGATGATGGCCTGCAGCACGACGAATATGTTAAGAGAATCGGTAAAGCGCTCATCGTCGTTCATGAGCAGGTCTGATAAGATCTTGTAGACGCTCAATAATCGCTCATGCCTTACCCTACTGGTCTCATCTCTATCCCGCTCTTCCGCCGACATAGCACAGACAATTAATTCTTATATGTGGACATAAGCGAGTGTCATGAAAGATACGCAATTCAAAAGAAAATATTCTTAATTTTTGGAAGATCTTTTAATCAGCCTTATGGTGATAATGACGATCCCAAATAATAAAACACCGAGGCCGCCGGAGAATATTAGTACCCTGTTCAGGCCGGCCTGTATAGGCGGGGGAGCCTGGTATGATCCGACGAATGCGAAGGTGCCCGGGCCCGTAGATATCGCCTCGTAGACAGTGCCGTTGTCGGATTCTATGGTTTTGCACGGCAATCTCGATACGGCGCCATCGTAGTACCGATAGGCCGTTGCATTGCCATTAAGCTCCAGGTCCCCGGCGTTCATCTTTACGATAATATAGCCGATAGAGCTTTTGGAATCGGCGGTAACGCCCGTTATTTCGACCATTTGCTTAATGATATTGCCCGAAGCGTCGTTCTTTGACGCCACATTTAGTATGGCATTTTTAATAGTATCGTCTTCGACGAGGGACATGCGGTATGACGCTCTTTCGGGTAACGCGTTGAGATAAATGATAGCGCCCAGAGAAGCGTTTTCGCTATTTAACGCCGTCGTATCCAGCTCCGTGCCTGTGACCGGACCGTAATATCGGCCGTTCGCACAGGTCAGGTCCCCGGTAGCCAGCACAAGGTTAGCGACCTGGCGATCGCCGCTCTTTACAGGCAAAACGAGTGTGTTATTCCTGAAAAGCGCCCAGGTATCCGTGTCCTGAAAAAAAGACAGCGCATTACCTTCCGGACCGTTAGTCGGAATGCTGACGTACATGAGCCCATTATCGGCAATAAGATCGATGTTCCCCCATACGTCGACGGTAGTATAGTTCGAGTCATAGGCTTTAGCTGCGGTCAGAGGAAATGATGAGGGAATAGAGATGTCGAGAGAATTTGCGCTCTGGGCGTAGGCGGTGGCCGAAGCTATTGATAATAGTACAATAATAGCCACAAGAACGAGCGTATACCGGACATTCACAAGGTAAAGAAGAATAAGCGAATACTTAGAGTTAATTTGTTGTTATAGCGATAAATAGAAAATTAAAAGACAGGAATGGTATCCGATATACCCTTCATCATCATTTATACTATGCTTGATCAAGCCTGCGCTTCTCTTCCGGCGGTCGGGGCTTTTTCGGCTTTAGCGGGGGCCTTGGGAGTATAGTGATGGAACTCGTTGACTTCATGTTCCAGCGTGAGATACCAGCCCCATGCCTCGCCTTGTTCGATGTTCGCCTGTATCCAGCCCGGCACGGTCTCTTTGCGAGCCCAATCACGCTGAAGTTCACACCCGACGGAGTTCCAGGTGGTCAGTTGCGCTCCTGCCCGGGATGCCCGGTCCAATGCAGCCCGATGTGATTCCACGGACGTGCCTCCCAGAGCATCTACCACCGGATACACCTCGTAGCCTTCTTTCAAAGCGTCGAGCGCGGGGAATATCAGGCAAGCCTCAGTCCACAATGCGGCCATGATCAGCTTCTTCCGCCCCGTGGCTTTGACCGCTTTTAGGAACGCCTCATCTTCCCACGAGTTGATGGTCGTCCTGTCGATGGATCGCACATCCGGGATCACGCTGCGCAGCTGCGGAATGGTGTCCGCGTTCACGCCATTGGACACGTTAACTGTAGTAAGGATAATAGGAAGGCCGAAATTCTTCGCTATTTTCGTGAGCGCTACCACATTATTGATCAGCTGTTGTTTATCCATCGACTTGGTCGTGAAGATCTGAGGCGGCTGATAGTCGATCAGTATCAATACAGAATTTTCAGGTGTAAGGAGGTGATCCCCCTTAGGATCGCGGATAGGTAAAGACGTCATGGTTGTGAGTCTATTTAACATTTGTAAAAAATCAACTACGTTAATATACGGTTTTAGGGCACATTACGTGTAAAAGGTAAATTCATACATTTAGAATACGGTAAAAAGAAGAGAAATGTTAGGCTCGACATGCATGGCAATATCGCCATGACACTAGAGAAGCATCGGGCTACTTTTCCTTTTTACATAGAAACATAAAACTGGTAAATTAAGATAATTATCCATACCAGCAAAAATAAGATCGCCATATAGTAACGTTGATATTTTAGTATGTAATTGATAAAGCCCGGGCGCCGCGAGTGTTTTTTCTCCAGATACGCCTTTCTTGCCGTGTGAATATCCAGCCCTTTACTAGATTGTTCGCCAATATAATCCTCGTCGGCTTCTATCTGGTATATCCTCGCTTTCCAAAAGTTCATGGTCTCGATCCTTTTGTACAGAGAATAGATCCCATTTATGGATAACAAAGCACCTAAGAGCGGAAGAACATTTTTTATGAGAAGCAGCATGGAGTTACTGGAGTACATGCTTTTGTCCAGCATGCTTAGCTGTAAGAACCCCGCAAAAATAATTGTTTCCACCAGGACAAATATGTTGAGAATGTCCGTAATGCGCTCATCTTCATTCATCATCAGGTCCGATAATACCCTGTAGATGTTCTCCAGCCTCTCATGTCTTATCTGCCGTATTTCCGCTTTTTCTGACATGGTAGTCGCCAGCTATGAAATATCCCTGATAGAAGAAACGCTACCCCATTAAAAAATACATGATATCATATGGCGCGGAATTTCAGCGATTTTTCGTGGACTGTCGTCAGTCCTCGACGATGGTCGTCGGGAATAAAATTAGCAATAACGATAAAAATTTTATTGTGACAAAAAAAGAAAAATATAAAGGATGTAAGCCGAAGCTTACATTCCCATGTCCATTTCGCCGCCCATTCCGGGTGGCATTCCGCCATGGCCGCCGGATAGCTTGCTGGCTGCTATGACGTCGTCGATCCTCAGGATCATGACGGCTGCCTCGGAGGCGCCGCTGATGGCCTGGGTCTTGACACGTAACGGCTCGATAACGCCGAGCTTCTTCATGTCCACGGATTCGCCGGTGAACACGTTGATGCCGAAGTTCTTGCCGTCTTTGGACTTGCCCTCGTGCTTGCTCCTCAGATCAACGAGCGAGTCGATGGGGTCCAGGCCTGCGTTCTCCGCGAGCGTCCTGGGGATGATCTCCATGGAATCTGCGAAAGCCTCGATGGCGAGCTGCTCTCTGCCGCCGACCGTGGACGCGAACTCCTTCAGGCGCAGCGCGAGCTCTACTTCAGTGGAGCCGCCGCCTGCGACGTACTTCTTGTCCTCGACTACTACGCCGACGACTCTGAGCGCATCGTGTACTGCCCTGTCGAGCTCGTCTACGACGTGCTCCGTTCCGCCTCTCAGGATAAGAGAGACTGCCTTCGGGTCCTTGCACTTCTCTACAAAGATCATGTTCTCGTCGCCGATCTTGCGCTCTTCGACGATGCCTGCAACGCCCAGATCCTCTTTCGTTAATTCGTCGATGCTGGTGCTGACCCTTGCGCCCGTCGCCTTCGCGAGCTTCTTGAGGTCGGACTCCTTAACACGGCGAGCCGCTAAAATGCCGCTCTTGGCCAGATAATGCTGAACGAGGTCGTCGACGCCCTTCTGGCAGAACACTACGTTCGCGCCGGTGGCCTTGATCTTGTCGACCATGTTCTTGAGCATCTTCTCTTCCTGGTCCAGGAAGCTCTGGAGCTGGTCGGGGCTGGTGATCTCGATCTTTGCGTCGATCTCGGTCTTCTCTATCTCCAGCGGCGTATCAAGTAATGCGATCTTCGCGTTCTTGACTACCTTGGGCATGTTCGGGTGTATCCTTTCCTTGTCTATTACAAGGCCCTGGATAAGCTCTGAATCGCCGATGGTGCCGCCGACTTTCTTCTCGACTTTGATGTCGTCTACGTCGACTTTACCGTTCTCGTCAACAACTGCCTTGACTGACTTGACCACGAGGTCTGCGAGCTTGTCGCCCACTGCCTCTGCGCCCTTGCCGGTCATTGCCGTTATCGCGAACTTCTTGAGCAGGTCTTCGTCCTTTAACGTGACGGGGTATGCTAACGATTCGAGGATCTCTCTTGCCTTGGTCGCCGCTGCCCTGTAGCCCGCCGCTATGACGGTGGGGTGGACGTCCTGGTCGAGTAAGTTCTCGGATCTCTTCAGTAATTCGCCGGCTAAGACCACTGCGGTCGTCGTGCCGTCGCCGACTTCGTCGTCCTGGGTCTTGGCGATCTCGACGATCATCTTTGCTGCGGGGTGCTCGATGTCCATTTCCTTTAATATAGTAACGCCATCGTTCGTAATGACGACGTCGCCGAGCGAGTCCACGAGCATTTTGTCCATGCCTTTCGGACCGAGTGTGGTCCTGACTGCCTCAGCCACGGCCCTTGCGGCCAT
The DNA here is from genome assembly GCA_963780625.1 of uncultured Methanocellaceae archaeon. Classification (GTDB taxonomy): domain Archaea; phylum Halobacteriota; class Methanocellia; order Methanocellales; family Methanocellaceae; genus Methanocella. The sequence continues at coordinate 415,908 of CAWACH010000003.1, forward strand.
GAGGTTCATTCCCTGAGCGTCGCGGCCCCTTGTCCTGGTGGAGCCTTCCTTTAAAATTATAACCTGTTGGCCGCCTTGTTGTTGTGCCAAATTCAAATCCTCCTTAAATAGTAGTATACATTGGAATTTTAGGTATTATGTGGTTACACTTCTATATATATGTTGCGTTTTTTACCAAATAATATCTGCGGCGCACAGGTAGTACAATCATCGTACCTTGACGCATTCTAATAAAAATCGCACGTTATTCAAGGTTATGGTAAAAAATAAAAAAATGTGTAATTACACTACACGGCGGACGGTATTTTAGTACCGGTCAGCTTCAGCTTTATCGCCAGCAGTACCAGGATGACGCCGAAGGCGATGCTGAGTATGCCTATGACCTGCGCCAGCGCTAAGATCCCGATCAAGGGCTTATATAATAATACCACGCCGACGATGGCCGATAATATGCCGCCCACGATCAGCAGCCATTCCCCGTGTATCGCCTTATGCGCCTCTACTGCCACGATGACGTCCAGTATGCCGGTGAATATCCAGTAGAAAGCAATGATGTACGCGAAGGTCAATAACGTTATACCCGGCCATAATACGACCGCTGCCGCCGCCGCTATGCCGATCAGGCCTTCGAGTACACGTACCCACCACCGGCCGTCCTTGATCGTGACCGCCTGAAGTAACAGTATGATCCCGACCACGAAAGCGAACGCGGCGAAGAGCATTATAAAAGTCAACAGGGAAAGCCCGGGGAGCAAGAATAGTATAAGCCCGAATGCAACTGCTATTAACCCGCGTAACAGGAAGTCCCACCAGTGGGCGTTCCATAAGCCCACCCCAATATTATCAGTTCTTACAGCGCTGTCTGCCATTAAAACACCATATGTATCTATTGCATTATTTTTATAAACCTATTCGAATTATTGAACGTATGAAACGTCTCCGGAAGCTGTTGGCGACTCGTTATTATTAACAGTAAAATGAGCAATTTAGCAGTAATATGCCGTATTAATTATATTAAATGATAAAATTACTATCCATGTGGAGTTGCGTATGGCAGACAGGAATAAGAAACCTAATATTCTCGTCATCTGGGGCGACGATATAGGCATTACCAATCTTAGCATTTACTCAAAAGGGCTGATGGGCTACCGGACCCCGAACATCGACCGGATAGGCGAAGAGGGCATGTTATTCACCGATAGCTACGGCGAACAAAGCTGTACGGCAGGACGCGCGTCTTTCATCACCGGCCAGAGCGTTTATCGTACGGGGCTGAGCAAAGTGGGATTACCCGGGGCAGACCTGGGCCTAAGGGCCGAAGATCCTACCATTGCTGAATTGCTGAAGCCGCTAGGCTATGCCACGGGACAGTTCGGCAAGAACCATTTCGGCGACCGGGACGAGTTCCTGCCGACGATGCACGGCTTCGACGAGTTCTTCGGTAATTTATATCACCTGAACGCCGAGGAGGAGCCGGAGCAGCGGGACTATCCGACAAAGAAAGATTACCCTAATTTCAGGAAGAACTTCGGTCCACGCGGTGTGTTACATTGCCGGGCAAAGCCGGACGGCGGCCAGAAGATAGAGGACACAGGCCCGCTCACAAAAAAGCGTATGGAGACTGTAGACGAGGAATTCCTCGAGGCAGCCAAAGGCTTCATTAAAAAACAACAAAAAGCCGGCAAGCCGTTCTTTGTCTGGTTCAACACGACCCACATGCATTTCAGGACCCATGCGCGTCCGGACTGGATGGGTAAGGCCGGGCGCTGGCAGTCAGAATATCACGACGTCATGCTATACCACGACTGGTGCGTCGGCCAGCTGCTCAAGCTGCTCGATGACCTCAAGATCGCCGATAATACGATCGTCATGTACAGTACCGATAACGGGCCTCACAGGAACTCGTGGCCGGATGCGGGAACAACGCCCTTCAGGAGCGAGAAGAATACATGCTGGGAAGGCGCATTCCGCGTGCCGTTGCTACTGCGATGGCCGGGCGTCATAAAGCCGGGCAGCGCCAGTAATGAGATCATTAGTCACCACGACTGGCTGCCGACATTTCTGGCGGCAGCGGGCGAGCCCGATATCGTTAATAAGCTGCTCAAAGGCCATAAGGCAGGCAAGAAGACCTATAAGGTACACATTGACGGCTATAACCTGATGCCCTACCTGAGCGGCAAGGAAAAGAAGGGCCCCCGCGACGTGTTCTTCTACTTCTCGGACGATGGCGACCTGATGGCTCTACGCTACGACAACTGGAAAACCATTTTCCTGGAACAGCGATGCAAAGGCACTTTGGCCGTATGGGCGAACCCGTTCACCCCGCTGCGTGTTCCGAAGATCTTTAATCTGCGGACCGATCCGTTTGAGTATGCGGATATAACTTCGAATACGTATTATGACTGGTTGTTGGATCACGCCTTCATGCTGGTGCCTGCGCAGCAGGCAGTGAAAAAGTTCATGGCGACGTTCAAGGAATTCCCGCCGCGCCAGAAGGCCGCTAGCTTTACGGTCGAGCAGGCCAGCGATATGCTCCAGAAGCAGGGTGGGAATGACTGAACTATGGTAGCCTTGTGGCAACGGACCAAGGCGACAGTAAAGCCTTAGTTAATTGAGTCCGCCAGGATTCGGGGCGTTCTGCCCCATTTTTCTATACCTGACATAGATTAAGCCGATGATCATGGAAATGATAATATATGGTAGTAGCACCGGCAAGGCCTGCTCGAGCGGGGCGTAATCCGAGGCTATTAGCAAGGCGAGCCCAATATTCCGCGTAGAGCTTTCCAGGGCCAGCGTTGTCTGCTCTTCCGGCGATCCCGATGCTATCAAATGGCCGGAAACCAGGGCAAGCACGATCATCAACAGGATGGCGACAAATGACCTGATATCGGGCATTAAAAATATTTTATAGGTTAAGAACAGGACCAGGATAAACACCAGTATCAGAATGATGTTCGATAAAGCCTCCAGCGGCCGCATGAGGCGTCGGGCCAGCGCGGGGAACAGCCACCGGAATGTTATGCTGGCAATGATCGGCAACAGGATGGAGAGCCCGACCCGTCCTGCCACATCCATGGGGTCGACTCCCAGGTGGAAACCCAGAACACCGGATAAAAGATCTAACGTGATCGGCGTAGTGACTATTGCCAGCGATGCCAGTACCAGGTGAAGACTCACGGCGTACTCGGATCTTCCGCCTGCCTTAGATATTTTTCTTAACACAAGAGGAGCTGCCGGCGACGAGGCCAGGAGCACCAATGCCGTCACAGTGTCTTTTGACGGACCTATGATAATGACGGCTAATATCGCTATCAATGGTACGAGCATATCGACGGAAAATAGGGACTTCATCAGCAGCCCCGGTCGAGCGACCAAATATCCCAGATCGCCTATTCGAGTCCCCAATCCCCGGGATAACATATATGCGAATATGCTGACAATGGCGCCTGCCTGGATAACTGTTAAAAAAGTGTTAGCCGTCGTTACCCCTGCCTGCCTTTATAGGCGCTTTAAAATTTTATCATCTCTAAATATCGATCACACAGATATATAATTATATAACATTTATTTTATAATAATACAGAGCTCCCAGAAAAGACCATAAGGGCGAGCGATAACGAAAAAATGGGTGAGAAGATCATGGCGATGAAAGAATATAGGCCGGGAGCGGCATTTAACGGCACCATCGGCCGCACGGTGGACGAGTCATCCCCCGCATGGCCACAGCCAGTTCGGGCGAAAGAGGGCATGCCGAATGTGCTATTCATTATACTGGACGATATGGGCTTTGGCCAGCTTGGCTGTTACGGGAGTCCCATAAAAACACCGAACATCGACAGCCTGGCCGCTAATGGCTTGCGCTATAATAATATGCATACCACGGCTCTCTGCTCGCCGACACGGTCATGCGTCCTCACGGGACGCAACCATCATTCTAATGCCATGGCTTGTATCACGGAAGGCTCCACAGGCTTCCCGGGCAGCAATGGCTATATCCCATTCGAGAACGGCTTTCTCTCGGAGATGCTGCTACAGCAGGGCTTTAATACATATGCGGTAGGCAAGTGGCACTTGACGCCCTCTGACCAGTCCTCGGCGGCAGGCCCCTTTGACCGCTGGCCCCTTGGCAGAGGCTTCGAGCGGTTCTACGGTTTCCTGACCGGGGATACGCACCAGTATTATCCGGAGCTGATATATGATAATCACTCGATAGAGGCTCCAAAGACGCCCGAGGAAGGATATCATTTGACAGAGGACCTGGTCGACCATGCGATGTCATTTATCGCCGATGCCAAACAGGTAGCGCCCGCAAAACCATTCTTCCTCTATTTTGCCACTGGCGCCATGCATGCGCCTCATCACGTCCGAAAGGAGTGGGCGGATAAGTACAAAGGCAAGTTCGATGACGGGTGGGAAGCCTATCGCGAGAAGACTTTTTTACGGCAGAAAGAGCTGGGCATCATTCCTGAAAGTACCGAACTTTCCCGCCATGACCCGGACGTGAAGCCCTGGAACGAATGCTCGCCCGAGGAAAAGAAGCTCTATTCGCGTATGATGGAGGTCTATGCCGGTTTTCTTGAACATACAGATCACCACATCGGCAGGCTGCTCGACTTCCTCAAAAGCATCGGCGAGTTCGACAATACACTGATCATGTTACTATCTGACAATGGCGCCAGTTCGGAAGGCGGCCCTTCGGGCACGGTGAACGCGAACCGGTTCTTCAACAACGTCCCGGAGTCGCTGGAAGAAAATTTGAAGGCGCTGGATGAGCTGGGCGGCCCGGAGCATTTCAACCACTACCCGTGGGGATGGGCATGGGCGGGAGACACGCCGTTCAGACGCTGGAAGCGGGAGACCTACAGGGGCGGCGTCAGCGATCCCCTCATTGTGCACTGGCCTGCGGGATTCAAGGCAAAAGACGAGATCAGGACGCAGTATGCCCACGCCATCGACATGGTGCCTACGGTGCTGGAATCATTGGGCATCGAGCCGCCCACCAGTATCCGGGGCGTCTCACAATCTCCGCTGGAGGGCATAAGCTTCGCATATACATTCGACGACGCAGAAGCGCACCGAAAGGCACCACACACAATACTTCGAAATGTTCGGCCACCGAGCTATCTACCACGATGGCTGGCGAGCCGTTTGCCCCTGGCCCGGCCCGTCATTCGCCGAAGCCGGCCTGAAATTCGGAGAGCCGATATCTGCCGAAAAACTCATAGAGCTGGATGCCCACGGCTGGGAGCTTTATCATGTGGCGAAGGATTTTGCCGAGAATCATGACCTGGCACCTGAGAACAGGGCGAAGCTAATAGAGATGATCGCCCTGTGGTACGTGGAAGCCGGCAAGTACAACGTATTGCCCATAGATAGCCGCGGAACGCTACGTTATCTGGACGAACGCCCGGCGCTTGCGCCGGCACGATCACATTACACATATTATCCCGGCACGCAAAAGGTACCTGACCAGCAGGCTGCAAACGTGCTCAACCGTTCTCATAGTATTACTGCAGATGTGGATATCCCGCTTGGCGGCGCAGAAGGGGTATTACTCTCGCACGGAGGGGACGAGGGCGGCTACTCGCTTTATGTCAAGGATGGAAAGCTGCAATATGTCCACAATTATGTTGCTAAGGCCTGGTACCACGTCGAGTCCAATAAACCGGTGCCCGAAGGCCGGCACCGGCTGCGCTACGAGTTTGAGGCGACCGGCAAGCCGGATCTTAAAAATGGTAAGGGTTCTCCGGGGCGGGGGCAGCTTTACATCGACGAGAAGATGGTGGAGCAGGTCGATATACCGGTCACGACGCCGATCAGGCTAACATTTGGCGGGGGTATCGTCGTAGGTGCCGATCCTGGAGCACCTGTCACGCCCGACTATAAGCCGCCGTTCCCGTTCACCGGTAAGATCTACAAGGTCGAGGTAGACGTCAGCGGCGAGCTCATAAAGGATAGCGATTCGGAGATGCGAATAGTGATGGCACAGCAATAGGCCTGAAGCGTCTGCCGGCAGGAAGAGCGATTGGAATAGGATATTCCCGTCCTAATTGTAAATCGCCTATATCATCATCCGCAAGATACAATTGGACCATAGATGGCGCATTACGCCAGGACATACAATGGCATCGTCACAAAGCCTGCCCCGGGCCTTTCACGTCATGGCCAAGCCGACGGGCGCCCGCTGTAATTTGAACTGCTCCTATTGCTTTTTCCTGAAGAAGGAAGCGCTCTATCCCGGCGAGCATTTTCGCATGTCCGACGAGCTGATGGAGCGCTACATACGTCAGACCATCGAGGCGCACAGTACGAATGAAGTTGTTATCGCATGGCAGGGCGGCGAGCCCACGCTGATGGGCCTGGACTTTTTCCGTAGATCCATGGATGTCGAAAAAAAATACCAAAAGCAGGGAACTGTGATCCTGAATACGCTACAGACGAACGGTACCTTGTTTAATGATGAATGGTGCGAGTTTTTGCACGAAAATAAGTTTCTCGTCGGACTAAGCATGGATGGCCCCCGTGCTTTACATGACCGTTATCGGGTAGACAGGGCCGGCGAGCCTACATTCGACCGGGTCGTGAATGCGGTCCGCCTTATGCAGAAACACAAGGTGGATTTTAATATATTATGTACGGTCAATGCGGCTAATGGCGACCATCCGCTGGATGTATACCGTTTCTTCCGTGACAAGCTAGGCGCCGAATATATACAGTTCATTCCCGTTGTCGAACGTGTCAGCGAAAGGGGCTTTCAGGAAGGGCATGAGGTCACCGATAGCTCCGTGAAGCCGGAACAATATGGTCGTTTTTTAATAAGTATATTCGATGAATGGGTTCGCCATGATGTCGGCCGAATATTCGTGCAGCAGTTCGACGGCACACTGATGTCCTGGCTTCGTGGATACTCTTCACTTTGTATTTTCCAGCCGACCTGCGGCGAGGGTGTAGCGCTTGAACATAATGGCGATGTGTACTCCTGCGACCACTTCGTTGAGCCCGGATACCTGCTGGGTAATATTACTGAAAAGCCGCTGGCAGAATTGGTCTGCTCCGAGGCACAGCATAAGTTCGGGCAACGCAAGGCCGACCTGACCAAACAGTGTCAAGAGTGCATCGTAGGTTTCGCCTGCAATGGAGACTGCCCGAAGCACCGGTTCACGCTGTCGAAGGACGGAGAGCAGGGGTTGAGCTACCTGTGTCCAGGACTGAAGATGTTCTTAGAGCACGTCAATCACCCCATGCAGGCCATGGCGTCACTTCTGCGGCAGGGGCGCCTTGCCGAAGGCGTTATGCAGGTATTATCACAGGAAGAGGCCGTTGCCGTAAAAGTAGGCCGTAACGACCTCTGCCCATGCGGTAGCGGATTAAAATATAAACGATGCCATGGACGGCATTAATAAGCGTTAAAACCGTGGGTAATCCAAAGCCTTTGCCTAAAAATCCGTCAATAAAAGTTTATCGCCGGATGCCGACCGTTCTAAGGGTGGATGTTGTGCTGATGGCGTATTTCTTAGCTCCGGGTCCCTCGCTGGATGCTGTCGAAAATTTCGTGGGGGCCGGTGTCCAGTGGATACGGTTCATCGCCGAGACCATCAGCGTACTGATCATTACCATCGGCATGATCGACACCTGCTATAAAGTACTGAAGTCGTTCCATTTATCCTGGGTTAACGCGTATAATGAGATCCGCTTCACGTTTTCACGATACCTTGTCATGGCCCTTGAGTTCGAGCTGGCGGCTGACATCATAGGGACGGCCATATCTCCGACGTGGGATCAGCTCGGTAAGCTCGCCGTTATTGCTATTATCCGGACGTTGCTGAATTACTTTTTACAGTTAGAGCTTAAGGACGAGAAGAAGGAAACGGCACAGCAGGCATCAAGCGTACGTACGCAGGGAGACGCGTAGATGGCCGAAACGCAACATAAGCCCGACCTCGGCTATGAGCGTACGAGAATGGCTGCAGACCGAACGTTGATGGCATGGATACGCACTTCGGTATCGATGATCAGCTTCGGGTTCACCATCTTTAAATTTTTTCAATATTTACTGGAATCGAGCCTGACGGCAGGCAATCTACAGCATAATGCCCCGCGGAATTTCGGCATCGCACTTGTCGGATTAGGCATGCTTTTGCTCCTGATGGCCATTCTTGAATATTTCATGTTCCTCAGGAACCTGAGCCGGGAATCCGGACAAAAATACCCGATATCTACGGCCTTGATCGCGTCATTACTGCTCTCGGTCGTCGGCATATTGGTATTGATCAACCTGCTCTTCCGGGCCGGGCCGATATAAGCTGTTATTTTACAGTCACCTTTAGCCGATATTCAGGCGACGGCTTCGACCAGGGCCTTATTAAATAGAATACGATCTCGCATTCTCCGGTACTAACAGTTGTAAAGAACCATGACCTTTCGCCCTGGCCATTGTATTTTGCCGGGCCCCTCTCGACGTAGATACTATCGAACAGGCGCAGGCACGGGCAACATTTTTCGTCGAACTGCCACATGTAGCCGGAGATTTGGCTCTCGGGGAGGCGTACTTCCAGCGTGTCGCGTAGAAAGAGTTCGATGCATCTGCCATTATCGGCTAATGTCAGTTTCAAGGCAGGGCCACCATTGAGTATTGCGTTATTATTGAGCATAAAAGTTCATATAATAAGTCCGCTCCATTTCTGCTCGTCATGAGCCGTCAAGTGTACCTGGGGAAGTTGATGCTGTACTGGTGCGATACGTGTAACGTTCCGGTGCTGGGCAAGAAATGTGCCACCTGCGAGACGGCTACTCGCTACGTCGATTGCACGCCTCCGGGCGACATCAGGCCGGCGTTCCCGTTTGATATCGATCTTATTAATAAGACAGCCGAAGACGGCTTCGGCCATGCAAATTTAATACCACACGATAAAGTGGTAGTGCTCAACAAAGCGCCCTACGAGGACAGGCTGGACGAGATCTCGTGGACGGGCGTATGTTCGGGGCGATAAGGTTCGACCCCTATAGATTACAGTGGATGTTCATGCCCCACGCCTTCGCTGCAAAACAGATGAAGTTCACAAAAGGCTATGTGATCGCCGATAAGGGCGCTGAAAAACCCCTGCTGGGCAGCTCTAACATGCTCGGGCCGGGCGTAGTCGACTGCGACGAGAATATCAAGATCGACGACGAGGTCGTCGTTTTATTAGACGGCCGTCCCATAGCCGTTGGCCGGGCCAAGATGACCGGCGCCGACATGCAGGAACACAAGAGGGGCGTCGCCGTCAAAGTACGGTGGAACGGCTACGACGATTCGCCAGTGCTAAAGGCGGGCCAGTCGTGGAAAGACGCCGTTGACGCCAATAAAACATACTTGCAGAACATCGAAAACGAGGCGGTAGGCTTCGTTAAGAACACCGCTAATAAATTTCACGAGCTGCCTGCGACCGTCTCTTATTCCGGCGGCAAGGACAGCCTCGCCACGCTATTGCTGGTAAAAAAGGCTCTCACAAATTTTGACGTATTGTATATTAATACCGGACTGGGAGTTCCCGGACAACGCAGAACGTCCACGACGTCGTGGACCAGTATCACCTGAACCTCAAGATCGCCGAAGCAGGCTCATTCTGGGACGCTGCGCCGAGCTTTGGCGCACCCTCGGTGGAAGCGAGATGGTGCTGCAAGGTTTGCAAGCTAGGGCCGGTCACCAACCTCATCGAGAATAACTATGCCGACGGCTGTTTAACCTTATCGGCCAGAGAAGATACGAGTTTCCCGAAGTCCGCTCTAAGAGCCAGCGGAATTGGCAGACGCCCTGGGTCGGTAACCAAATCAGCGCATCGCCTATCCAGCACTGGACGGCCTTGCATATCTGGCTGTACCTGTTCAGGGGAGAATGCGCCTATAATCCGCTGTACGGCCGCGGGTTCGACCGCATAGGCTGCTGGCTCTGTCCGAGCGCAAGCCTCGCTGACTACGAGTTCGTCAAGGTGCAACATCCCGAGATGTGGCAGCGCTGGGAATCGTTCCTCATCGAGTATGGCAAGAAAGTCGGCTATCCCAGGAGTACGTGAAATACGGGCTATGGCGATGGCGTAACCTGCCGAAGCAGTGGGAAGAGCTGAGAAAGACGCTCGGCATCGAGCTGACTAAGCCCCTTGCCAATAACGGCGACCTTCATTTCGCCATGGTCTCGGGCTACAGGCCCTGTAAGGACGGCTCGGCGACCGCCGAGGGCAACTTCGACCAGCCTCTGGATCTAGAGCGCATTGAACAGTACCTGCGTCCCATAGGTGAGGTCAAGAGCATCGAAGGAGCGCTGTTCGTCGCCAGGAACGGCTGCAGCGTGCAGGTATATGCGACCGGCACCGTAACGGCCAGAGCCGAAGATGAAGACCATGTCACATGGCTGATAACGGAAGCCGAGAAGTCCGTGCGCAGAGGCACGTTATGCGTGGGGTGCGGGGTATGTATTGGAAAGTGCCCCCAAAATGCTATAGCTAAAGAAGGCGACAAAATAATAGTAAGCGAAAATTGTAACGCATGCGGCCAATGCATAGACATCTGTCCGCTCATTAAATTCAAGAGGAAGACATGAAGATCGCCATCGTAGACTACGGCGTAGGTAACCTGAGAAGCGTGGAGAAAGGGCTGGCTTACGTTGGCGTGCCTTCCATTATCACTAAAGAGCCTTCCGACATTGATGCTGCCGAAGCCATCGTACTGCCGGGGGTCGGGGCTTTCGAGAGCGGCATGAGGCAGATCGCCCCGCTAAAAGACGTCATCATGAGCCGTGTCAGGGACGGGGTCCCGATGCTTGGCATTTGCCTGGGCATGCAGATGCTCTATGAGGAAAGCGATGAAGGCAGCCTCATTGAAGGCCTTGACTTGATAAAGGGGCGTATCACCCGCTTTTCTAACGCCCTCAAAGTGCCTCACATGGGCTGGAATTCGCTTATCATAAAAAAAGACCACCCGCTGTTGAAGGGTATACCGGAAAGCTCATATGTGTATTTTGTCCACTCCTATAGGGCTTCTACGGGCGCGGATACCATAGCCGCCTCGGATTATGGCGGAGAGTTCACCGCCATAGCGGCAAGCGATAAATATAACGTCATAGGCACACAGTTCCACCCTGAGAAAAGCGGTGCGACAGGCCTGCGAATGCTCAAAAATTTCGCTGATATGATATAAAGTGGTGTAACATTGACTGACATTATTTCTAAGGCTGATGCATTCCTGGCGAGCATATACAAGGACTACCTAAAATTTTTTAAGTATATGGGCGTAGGCGTGATCGGCACCATAGTCGACCTGGCCGTGCTATATTCTCTTGTGGGATTCGGCGATGTTTTTTACATGTACGCGAACGTCGTGTCATATGCGGCCGGAACTGTGGTCAATTTCTTCTTGAATAGATGTTATACGTTCAATAATACCTATAAAAAAGTCCACTTTCAGTTCATGTCTTTCGCCGCAGTAGCAGCGATCGGCTGGGTGCTCTCGGAAATATTACTGTATATCTTCGTGACGTATTTATTCGGAGATTCGTCAGACCTGACCGTGATGGTTTCGAAGGTCATGGCGACGTTCATCGTGTTCATTTTCAACTACATAGTCAATAAACGTACGACGTTCAAAATATTCCAATAAAAAATTTTATTTTAGGCTTTCTCTTTTTCTGACGGTCCCTTGAGCACGAAGGATGTGACCTCGAAAATAGCCTTGACTATGAGGTACGTTCCGCCGATGAGTATGACGTCTATGTACGGGACCTGCACGGCCAGCGAAAGGCCTGCGGCCACGATGAGCGCCATGTCGTTCCTGGTGAGAAAAGCCACTACCTTCTCCATGGCGTTCGGGTTAATTTCAGAGGAATCCATCTCTATGACAAGGTCGCCCTTCTGGAAGATCTTGATCAGGCTGGACTCTTCGGAGATCAGGACTGCCGTTGCGCCCGGCAGGCTCTCGGTGATGCCCGTCGCTGCGGCGTGCCTTGTGCCGAATCCGGGTAGCGTTGTGGATTTCAGGACACGTGCCCCGAATGCCACGAGCTCGCCGTTGGGCGTTACAATGACGGCGCCGTCGATGGTCGCCAGTTTTTCCACGACCACGTTCATTCCCTGCTCCGTTAAAAGAGAAGTCGACGATATCTGGGGATAATGTGTCTCATAGAGCCCCTCGATCGCGTTCCGGGGCGCGATAATAATAAGACTGCCTTCGCCGCTCCTGGATATGCCCTTGGCTATGTTCAGGACGGCGCTCATGACCTTCTCTTCTTGCCCCTGTGGTTGTCCGCTGACCGGCTCTTCGACGCTCACGTTATAAAACCCCTAATACACGAATACTAATGACATGCATACTGTGCCATATCTATTGTTGTTTTTATGCTAGAAATACTTGTATATTGTACCATAAGCACTTGAGGTGCTGGCTGATATCGTATATGCCATATTACTTCGAGAGTAAATATCTTATCGTATAGGGCTTATATACCAGTCGCGCTTAAATATTAGTTCTGAGGATAGTCTACGGTTGATAGTATGAAAAACAAACTAGTATTCGCCGGGGTCTTATTAGTGCTCTTTATCATGGGAGCGGCGGCCGGGAGTATTGTTTATTCCGCTATCTATCTGGCGTCCTGGGTCAACTATACCTTGCTGAAGGAGTGGCTGCCCTATGCGCTTGTCATCATTATCGCGGCGGTCACTGTCGTTACCGCTTATTTTACTTATCGCTTTATCAGGCAGTGCCGTATGTTCGAGCTTCCGAAGCTCGATGAAGACGATATCCTTCCGATGACCATTATCATTCCCGCCCTGAACGAGGAGCGCACCATTGTACAGTGCGTAGACAGTCTCATGGCGGCGGACTACCCGAAGGATAAGCTGGAGGTCATCATCGCCCATGAGGTATCGCCCAGATGCTCTGACTGTACGCCGGGTCTCGCCCGAGAGCTGGAGAAAAAGTACGCTAACGTAAAGGTCTTCCCCAATGAAAACGGCCACCAGGGCTCGAAGGCGGGAGCGATCAACAACTGCCTGGGCAAAGCGACGGGCACTATCATCGGCATTTACGATGCCGACCATGTTATCGAGAAAGAGCGCGTTGCTAAGGGCGTCCGCCCAGTTCGCCGAGAATAAAGGCCTGGCCTGCCTTGGCGGAAAGGTCTTCATACGGGACATTAAGTACAACTGGTTCACATTTCTCGTAGGGAACGAGAGCACTGTATTGAATAATTTTTCCAGGTACATCTCGCAGCTATTCTCCGGCAGGCACATGGTGTACGGCTCCAATCTTTTTATCCGGAAGGACGTGCTCGGCAAGATCGGAGGCTTCGACGAGACCACATTAACGGAGGACTGCGCCCTCGGCATGAAGCTTGTATCCGGCAATTATAACATGAAGGTCGACTATTCGATCAAAAGCTATGAGCAGCCCGCCATCTCTGTGCAGGACTGGTGGCGCCAGCGAGTACGCTGGACCTGGGGCGGCATTAGCGTGCTGAAAAAATACGCCAAAGAAGATAATTCGAGTAATACATTAAACCGGAATAGCATTAAGACGTTTTTGCTCTATTCGCTTGGCACTACGGGCATTCTTTTCAGCATCGTGCTGATGGGCTTCGTAGGGTTCATGTTTTACATGGGCGTCCTGACGCCGCTTATTCTGTTAATACTGGTCGCGCCGTTATCCGTATTATTCGCCGCGGAATCGATCGTCGATTTCTGCGAGGGCCGGGGCAGCGTCCTGGACATGATCTTTTCTATCTTTATCCGGCCGTTCCTGATATACGTTTATTCGCTGGTCGGCGTCTATGCCGTCGTCATGGATGCGCTGAATAAGGACCGCGTCTGGTATCAGAGCCAGCGCATAGAGCCAGGGCACGTGAAATAAAATTTAGCGTTTGCTGTTCGTACCGGCTTTTCGGCCTTTGTCGTTATCTTTTTCTTCGCCCTGTTTTTCCCGGCAGGCGCACTTACCCTTTCCGCAAGGCCCCATGCCCATAGGGCCGGTGCCATCCTTTCCCGGCATAATTTAATATCAGTTTATCATATTATTTAATGCATTTTGTTTTTTCCCCGGACTATACTTTTTATCCGGCGCTCTTAATTTTGATTGGTGAAATGGTCTTATGTACAGGTCGATGCTGGGTAAAGTGCGCGAGGGCACCAACGCCCCCATGTTCAGCGCGCTTGACGTACGGGGAGATAAGTTCGATACGAGGTCATATCTTGGCAGAAGTAACCTGGTATTGCTTTTTTATAGAGGATACTGGTGTGCCACCTGCAGGGAGGAGCTGCTCGACCTTAAGGACGAATATAAAAGAATAGCCGACCAGGATTCCGAAGTGGTCGCCATAGGCACCGACAGCATCGACGAGGCCAAGAACATGGCGGTAGACCTGGCGCTGCCTTACAAGGTCATCAGCGACCCCGATCATCGCATCATAGACATGTACGACGTCTATGACAGCGAGAACGGGACGGCGTTCATCACGGTATTCCTTGTGGACAAGGCCGGCGTCGTACAGCTAAAACGGTCAATATCAGGCCTTGAGGACGTGCTGCGCGCAACTGATATCGTTAACAAGCTGAAAAATATGAGCTCCGCGTTCTAGATGTTCTCATTCATGTAGCGCCCTTTATACCCTTCCTGGGACGAGCCGAGCTTCATGAATAACAACTGTAGTACGCGAGCGTTCTTTTTTATGTAGAAGCCGTCCTCGTTATAGACTTCCAGCAGCGCTTCGCTTCTACCTTTGTAGCCCGCTGTCCCAGACTGCAGTGTGCACGCTGACGCCCATTCTCAGCAGGCTCGAGCGTGGCAGGCCGATGGCGCATACGTCGGTCGGTATGGAGACGATCTCGTTAAAAGTGATCTTGTAGCTGCCTTTCTTTAAAAATAGCCATCCGTCGTCGCCCCATTCAATGGGCTTTGTGATCGGCAGCGCCCTGTCATCGTTGGAGAACCCGATGCGTCCCGGGCCTTCGAACGTCGCTACCGTACTGACGGTCAGCTCGAGGCCATTGACCTGTAGCTGTGAGTGTATATCCACGGCGTTATCCGCCAGGCTATCAATGAGTTTTGTAAGTTCTGTCTTTCCGAGGATCATCGGTCCTTATCCCCTCGTCGAAGGTCAGCACGTGCGGCTTGATGTCAAGTACCGGCGTGCCGTCTATGGCGTCGAGCACTTCGACCACGAGCGTATTGCCCTCAATGGACTTTAACTTTACCACAGTAACGCCGATAGGATTCGGCCGGTACTGGCTGCGCGTGTTAAAAAGGCCGGTGATGGGGTTCGACGGGTCGCCTCGAGGATGCAATCGCAGCTTATAGCCGCGGGCTTTATCAAAATAGAATAGCACGGTGATCAGCTCGTTCTTGTCCAGGTCCATCAGCCCTTCATTGTATTTTTCATCGATGACTATTCGGGATGTGGACGAAGCTGCAGCTTTTCCTGGGGCGTGTCGACCGTATTACCGCTTTCGACGTGGCCGATTGGCGTGAGAGTGATCTCCATGATACCTCGGTAAAATTGAAAAAAATTATTGATGCCCCTGCGGCTTAGGCAATAGCGGATATAGCCATCCTGCAAAGGACCCCGGGGATCTTGTCTGGATGTATAACTTGCCCGGCCCCTTCAGCCTCAGTACCAGGCCTTCACCGCTCAGCATTGTGGACTTGATGCCGCCCACCCGCTCCACAGTATAGGTGATGCCCTGCTGGAAAGCGACAAGGTTACCCGTATCCACTCTGATCTCCTCGCCGGGCTGCAGGTCTATCGGGTGTATGGCGCCGAAGGAGGATATGTACAGGTCGCCCTGCCCGGAGATCCTTAAAAAGAACAGGCTCTCGCCGGATACCAGGCCTTTCATACCCTGGAACTTCGTGTCGATGTCCAGGCTGGGCGTAGAGCATAAATAAGAGCCGCCCTGGACGAGCCATTCGCCGCTAAGCGGGATATACTCGACGTCGCCCATGTACGAGGGCCCGAACGTGATCACGCCTGTCCCGTTAGTGCACGTAAACGTATTCTGGAAGAAAGACTCGCCGCCCAGCATTGATCTTTTCAGCGACGAGAGCAGGCCGCCTTTCGCGCTGGTCTGTATGTCGATGTTCGGCGTCATGGTGACCATTGCGCCGGACTCGGCGCTGATGGATTCTCCGGCGTCCAGCTCTATTTTCAGTAGAGAGTATACCGGTCGGTACAGGATATCGTGCTTCATAATATTATCGCTATAAGGTATGAGATACCGTAGAGATAATCCTTGTCTCTGAAGCGCTATGCAGGCGATCGCAGGATATTCAGGCCGGTCTCGAAGCCGCAGCCGTACACCGACCAGCTATTGTTGCCGTATGGGTCGGTATAGACGTCCACGCGGAGCAGGTATTTTCCGGGCGGAGTGTCGGGGCTTACTTTGAAGCCCACGGTACGGGAGATCTTGTCACTCTGGTTTAGCAGCACAGTGTCGACCCGGTCGTTATCGTATACGGTGTAGTTGCCTCCGCTGTCGTTCTTGCATATCGCATGGATCTTGATGCGGTCGACGGACACGTTCGATATGTCGTCGAACATCAGGTGCACGACATAAGTATCGTTGAGATATGCGTACTGGCCCCCCAGATCGCTGTTGGCCAGGTCGACGCTGAGGGCGCCCATGGTCATGCTCTCCTCGACATGTACCATATAGTTGGGCGCGTACTGGTCGAGAGGAGAGATCGACGACTGGATGCTAAGGTCCGGCGTCACCGTGGGCCGGGGCGTCGGCGTCGGAGTCGGCGTGGACGTTGGCACAGGCATGGGAGTCGCTGTTACGGCGGGCACAGGCGTAGGCATATCGGTAGGCTGCGGCGTCGGAGTCGGGGAGGGAGATACCGGGCATGGGAAAAAACCAGATATGCCGATATGACGATAATGCCCAGTATGACTAAAATGATGACGGCGAAGGCGATGATCTTGCGGTTCCTCTTGATCCATTCCAGTAGTTCATTGATCATGCGATTGGCCTCGTGCGAGCTAAAACTACCCTCCATTAGCCCTGACCACATATATACATTCTCGGCTACAGAAGATTTTTAACGGTCACGTACACATTGAATCACATATGTCACTACCGGATGCGCTGGTCGGCCTGGCCTATTACGCCGCTTATCGTGCGGCCGAACTGTTTTTCAGGCTCTCCAGGCTGCCCTTGGTCGGCAGGCTCTTCGAGGCGCCGGGCGCCGCCGGGCGTTTCACGGTCGTGACAGTGCCGGTGAACGCGAAGCTTCAGGATACGTCGGCTATACTCCCGTTCGACATGGTACGTCAGCTCGTCGACTCCGCCGCATACGTCGCCATCGCCGATACCTGCCTTTGCCGCGAGGCACACCATTGTAAGGATTATCCGGTGGGCCCGGGCTGCGTGTACCTGGGCGAAGGGGCGAGGACCATCAAGTACAGGACGAGGGAGGCGACGAAGCAAGAGGCCATAGAACTGCTCGAAAATGGCCGGTCCCTCGGGCTGGTCACGAACCTGGTCTGGTCGTCAATAGAATTCAAGGCGATCGGCGCCGATGCGGCCCGTACCCTCGAAGTCTGCTCATGCTGTCCGTGCTGCTGCCTGATGTTCAGGACCCGCAACGCCTCGAAGGCGTACATGGAGAACATATTGGGCTTCGGCACCGCCCGGGCCATGAACGCTGACGGGTGCACGCACTGCACTAACTGCGAGCAGGCCTGCCCGTTCAAGGCGATACGCGTCGACATACACGACGGCCCGGTCGTCGACGAGAGCCGTTGCAAGGGATGCGGCCGGTGCGAATCCGTTTGCCGGGCGGAAGTGCTGAAAGTATTTCCGGCAGGGCCTGAGGGCGACCTTTCAAATTCATGCGAGCGAAGCACTACGAATGCCGGAGAATACTTCGAGCGGTTCCTGGCCATGGTCGGATAATACTTTCATCGCACTTTCCACATAGTATATTAAGCAGTACATACATGGTATGACTGGAGAGAAAGATCGCGTTAATATGACCAAAGACCTTCTACTGTGGGACCAGACGATTTTCAAGGAACAGGACTACTTCGAGCTGGATTTTTTGCCGGAGAACCTCCTTCACCGGGAGTCCCAGATGCGCTCGCTAAAGTTCAGCATATCGCCGGCCCTCAGGGGCTCGACGCCGCTGAACGCTTATTGCAGAGGCGCCCCGGGAACAGGCAAAACGTCAGCCGTAACGAAAATATTCTCCGAGCTTGAAAGCGCCACCCAGAAGGTAGTCCCCGTGTACATTAACTGCCAGGTCGACTCCTCACGCTACGCGATATTTGCACAGATATTCAAGAAGCTTTCAGGCTATCCGCCTCCGTCTTCGGGCATCTCCTTCAAAAAATTATTCTCGCAGATAGCGAAGACCCTGGTAGAGAAGAAGAAAGTCCTCGTGGTCGCGCTGGACGATTTTAATTACATCATGGCAACTAAGGAAGCCGATGACGTGCTCTATTCGCTCCTCAGGATGCACGAGGGCCAGCCGGGCGCAAAGGTAGGCGTTATCGCCATTTTGAGCGACCTGACGCTGGACATGGCCAGGGACCTTTCGCCGCAGGTGCAGTCGGTATTTCTGCCGGAAGAGATCTTCTTCCCCCAGTATTCCTACGAAGAAATTAAAGACATCTTAAAATACCGTGTCCGGTTCGGCTTCATGCAGGGAGTCATCTCGGACGAATTGATCGAGATCATCGCCAAATACACCGAAGATACGGGTGACCTGCGTGTCGGCATCAACATGCTCAAGCGCGCCGGGCTTAACGCCGAACGCCGTGCCAGCAGGGACATATCGATGGAAGACATCGAGAAGGCCTACGAAGGCTCGAGGTACATTCATTTAAACTACTCGCTCAAGAACCTCAAGAAAGAGGAAAAGATCCTCCTGAAGTGTATGGTGGACTCGGGCAAGGAAGAGATGATGTCCGGCGAGCTGTACGACTGCTTTAAGGACAAGACCGAGCTGGGCTACACGTCGTTCTACGAGATGGTCAACCGTCTCGAAGGACTAAAACTGATCACGCTGAATAATACGGGCAAGGGCACCCGCGGCCAGAGCCGTCTGGTGGCGCTCAAGTATGACCCGCACGAAGTCGAAAAGCGCATCGACATATAAGGCCGCTGGCTCCAGACCTCTAAGGAAGCAGGGTAGGATAATCCCCCATTTTCTTTTGGGCCTGTCTGTTTTTTAACCATTATTATACTGGTTCGTTGGCCTTATTTCTCTCTTCCGTGTTTGGTTTCAGCATTTGGTTCAGCATATAACATACCATTGCTTTATTCGTTATTGTTATGGCGCTCAGGGAGTCGCTTTTTAAGGGCGGGATTATTAATAGTTCTGCTTCATCGACGACTAACACGAACATGTTTTCCAGGTCCATCGTCTCTACCATTGATGACATTCTTTTTCGGGCTTCTTCTCCTGCGGTGTCGACCATTTTCATAATATTATTGCCCATATTTATTGTTTGTATCTGTGCATTGCCTTTTTTAAACAGGTTTTCTAAACGTTTTTGCGCGCCCGGATCGCTTGACGTTATAACCAGGTGAACCTTGATGTCTTTCTTTGCCAGCTTTTCGATGTACCTCAGGTATTTTTCGGATGTCCGGCAATATACGCTTTCCTTTGCATTTTCAAGCATATCACGGATCTTAAATTCCAGGCTTTTATTCCCGAAAATATAGCATATGGGAGGAGACTGTTTGTCTATTAGCTCCTGGTCCTCTGCCGCTTTAAATTGTTTTATGGCCTCGGTTTTCGCGTTTTCATATTTATCGGTGATCATTTCCAGCGCAATGTTGGGGGCCACGGCCTGGTAGATGACCGGCCTCGGGCTTGTCTGGACTATCAGTCCTTTTTCCTCCAGCGTTCCCAGGCTGGTGTATATCCTTGGCTTGGACACGTCGAGGATCTCCAGCAGGTCGCCAACGTCGGCATAGCCTAACAAGACCAGCGCCGCGTATATTTTAGCTTCCGATTCCAGCAGTCCCAGTTCCGTGAGCGATGCGATAAGTTGGCCGGGTAGTTGTACTATCTTCATATCATACCACGCATTAGTTGTCTACAGGTTATTTACTTTGCCAAAACTTATATATAGTCTTTATGTGTATTAGCAATTAGTTGCTAACAAGTAGGCAACAAATATAGCATTCGTTTAACAATTCACAGGCCTTACTGGATATAGCGTAAGCTCTGGCCAAAATAAAGAACCGAAGGAATAAAAATGAGCGACAACAAAGCCACTGAAAACAAAAAGAGCATTTTCACATCGCCGTACTACGTGATGGTGGTGCTGATGATCGGCGTCGTAATGATGATGCTGGACTCGTATGTATTCTCGCCTGCACTGGCTTCAATAGTGAATGATTTTCACACGACGTACGACATGGTCGCGTGGATAGCCATAATATACATGCTGATCTCTACGGCCATTATGCCGCTAGCGGGAAAGCTGTCTGATATTTTCGGCAGAAAGAACATATTCATAATTGGCGTGCTGTTCTTCACCATAGGGTCAATACTCAGCAGCATGTCGTGGGACATTTACTCCCTGATCTTCTTCCGTGGCATCCAGGCCATCGGCGGTGGCATCATCTTGCCGGCAGCGCTGGCCGCCATGGGCAGCGCCGCACCGCCCAATATGCGGGGGAAAACAATAGGCACGCTGATGTCCATGGGCGCCGTCGCCATGATCGTCGGGCCGAACATCGGCGGCTTCTTCATCCAGCACTTCGGCTGGAGATCGGTCTTCTACATAAACCTCCCGATCGGCATGCTGACTATCCTGATGGCCCTTATGTTCAAGGAAAGCTACGGAAATTCGCAGCACCATATCGATATCGCAGGGGCAGCAATGCTGGGAGTAAGCCTTGGCGCACTTGTACTGGGCCTCACCAGGCTGGGAAGCCTGCCACTTACCGACATCACGGTCTTCCCGCTGTTAGCGATCGCAGTACTGCTGGGCGTATTGCTCTATTGGTACGAGCGCCGTACGCCTGAGCCCATACTGGACATGAAGGTCCTGCTTAGAGGCGACGTCCTCTCGCTTAACCTGGCCCTCATGTTGCTCTTCTTCGGCATGACCCTTGTCGTGTTGTTCGTATCGACCTTCGCCCAAACGGTACTGAACATGAGCATCCAGGACAGCGGCACGATCCTGACGCCCCGCTCTGTTACGATATTCCTCGCAAGCATCGTAGGCGGCATACTCATCGATAAGTTCGGACACAAGCTCATGATGTTAATAGGCGGACTTATCATGATAGTGGCCATGCTCGGGATGATGTACTTTGTGAACGATGCCATCAGCCTTGCCGTGGTGCTCGTCATATCGGGCATAGCCTGGGGCGTGGGCGTAGGAGGAGCATTCACCGTCGCCTTGCAGGCGGTCACGCCGGGTACGGAACAAGGTGCTAGCATGGGCATCATGACCACATTCCGGGGCATCGGCGGCCTGGTCGCCCCGGTAGCCGGCGGATTTTTCCTCAACGAGGCGCTGCAACATACCGTGACCTATAGCCAGGCGTTCACCAACATGTACATTGCAGCGACAGCAGCAGTGGCCATAGCATTTCTGCTAACGGCATATTTTGTCCTCCGGACACGAAAAGTCGCAATACCGGCCACTCCGCCAGCCGTGCACCAATAAATTTTAGGGGCCGACGGTGTAAAGGGCCGGTAGCGCCGGCCCTTCGACCCATTATGAACAATCCATGTGGAGCCTAGCATCACGGCAGAGGGCGAAGCGTTCCTCAATGAGATGAAAAAAGAATGGACAAAGCACAACAAAGCGATGAAAAACGTTGGGAAATTCAAGGGTTACCCCCTTCTTAACGATGCTCCCCCTATGCTCTCGTAACAGCAACGTCTACCCCATCAGCGGCAACGACATCGCCGCTCACAACGCCAACGACTTCCCCGGCATTTCCAGTGGAAACGACGTTCATCATATTGATAGCGGCAGGCGCTGCAATATTGATAGCAAAACGGTCGAAGAAAAAATGAACATGGACAAGTTTTTTTAATAAGCTCATATCACGTAGAATCCCCAGGTTACCCAGGTGACCATGAGCAGTCCTTGAAACATGGCGAGGCAGATGGTCAATGCCTCGTCTATGTGCGGGTTTTTGGTCATTTTTGCGCCGATGATGAACAGAGGGAATACCGCCAGGATGTACCGTGACATGCTCCAGGCAGAGGCCGGCGATGAAAGAGGTATGAGTATGAGCAGCAACCCGTAAACTAGCTGAGAGAAGCCTATCTGTTTATAGAAAACGGTCAGCAGCAAAATAGCGGCTAGCGCCATCAGCGCGTTAAACCGTATGTCCATGCCGGAGTATGTCAAACGCGTCAAAAGCTCGCGGATAGGGTTCACGGGGGATAAAGCCCCCCAGCTAGACTGGGCATGGACGAATGCAAAAGGATCGCCGGTCAAATAAAGATCGTGGGCCATATTAAGACAAACGCCAAGCGGTATCAGTAAAAGTGCCATTACATCGGCCCGTATATTTTTCATGTTGAAGTTTGCCGAGCTAAGATACTCATAGGCCATCGGAATGAAGATAACCACGCCGTATGGTCTGGTCAGGGCTGCCAGCATGCCCAGGATACCAGAAGCCAGCCATGCGTGTTTTCTGGCATAGTAAAAGCAGGCTATGGTCAAGGCCAGGAACAATGATTCGGTCATGACGGCGGATAAGATGAACGCCGTGGGAAATAAAATTAAGTACTTTATAGCCCGCCGGGCAGTGTGCTCGTCGGACTCGAGGCGGACCAATCTGTAAATGTAAAAGCACGCGATGAACAGGCATACGTTAGAGATGACGAGGCCGGAGAAATAATAATTATTAATGGCCAGCGTCAGCAGCTTCATCAAGAGCGGGTACAACGGGAAGTATGCGTAGGTGAAGCCCGCCACATGCGGGTACCAGTCTCTGGCGATATTGATATATTGTTGAGAGTCCCAGACGTCCCAGATGCTAAAGTAGTCCCAAAATTCCGTTATATTCAAGTGGCCGATGACGTTTTCGCTGATGACGCCGACGATGGTCAGCATGAGCCTTGAGGCTAGAAAGAGCACTAGCGTGTAGATGAACGATAGGGGCATCCTCTTTAGTATGCCGGAAAAATACTCGGACGTGGGAACATTGACAGTATTCTTTGGAAAGTCCGACGCGGTAGCCATGTCTCACACCAGCGCTATTGGCACGCGTCTATTAGAAGGGCTTACTATATAACTAATGTATGTGCTTTCTCGAAGGCCTCTTTTGTACGATATCGGAGTACCACTCGTCAATGCTTTCGTACTCGCCCGTCGCTTTCGCTATCCGGACCGCTATGGAGTGATAGCACACGCCGCCCTTGATGGACAGCCGGTACAGGTAGTCGTTACAGGTGCAAAAGTCATCCTCGACGATGTACTCGCCCGTTGAGCCTTTTACTACGAAGAAGTCTTTGTATTTTTTTACTTTACCGGACCTGACGGTCTCTATCGCTTTTTTACCCCTGGCGCCGAACTCTTCTATGAGCTGTCGTTCCAGTGCGGGCGTTAGCGAGCCCTTTTGTTGTATTTCCTCAAATACGCTCAATGACGTTTACCATCCTCATCCGCGGGGGATCGTCGATGTAGACCGAAGGAATGAGATCGTTCAGCCGCTCGGCGAGTACCCTCATAGCGGGCGCCTCGGTATAATAATGCGGAGCGCTCACAAGGGCCACGTTTCCCCTGCTCCGGATCAGATCGTGCTTCAGCTCGGACGACAGGAGCACGTCTATGCCGCTATGCCTGGCAGGCTCCAGCGCCAGCTTAAAGCCGCTGCCCGCGACAACTGCTGCGCGCCTGACGATGCGGTCGTCGTCCCCGATATATTCGACGGCACAGCCCAGATTATTTGAAGCCAGCGTGGCGAATTCTGACAGGCTCATCTCACGGATATTGCCGGCCCTGCCGCCGTAGAATGCTTCCGGGCTTGATACGCCCATGATCGCCGCAAGTACGTCATTTACGCCCCCCGGGGGCGTGATCATAGTTGGTATGCAGGGAATAAAGTGACAGACGGCTGTCTAACAAATATCGTAATTGTAAGGCGAGATCTTCATTGATGAGGTTCACGGGGTCCCATATCAAAGTATGGTGGGTGATCAGCATCTGGGCGCCGGACGCGATGGCCATCTTAATGGCGTACGGAGTAGGGTCAAGCGCCGTGGCTATCTTCGTCACTTCGGGCAGGCCTTTTACAATAAGCCCTATCCTGCCATGGTCGAACTCCTCGGCCATCTCCGGGGGAGCGATCTCCTCCAGCCGGGATATTAGATCGTTGATCTTCATCGAAACACCGACACATCTAATGTTATTCATATAAACTATAGTCTTTTGGTATATGCTCGCTGCAAAACTATTCGAAAGTAAAAAAGTTAGTTATCGGATACTGCTTTCTGCGTTACCCGGGCCATCGTCGTCAATGACGCCGGCTTGAAGAATGGCTCCCTGATGCTGACGGTAAATTTCAATGCCTTTTCCAGCTCTTCGTCGGATAATCCCCTGACGTCGACTAGATTATCATTACGGAGCAGACAGGGCTTAAGTTTGCAATCCGACGTAACGCGGAGACGGTTACAGTTCATGCAGAACTCCGAATTATCGAGAGGCCTCACGACCTCTACTTCGGCGCCGTCCATATAATACTTAGTCCTCCGGTGCATCTCGCGGCGCACGGATTTGTTGGCCCGCTCCTGCAGGGTCTTTTCGAACGCGGATATGTCCCCGTGGTACCCGAAGGCGCCCTTAAAGTTCATCAATTCTATTAGCTGAAGTATGAGCGGCTTACCTTTGACGAAGTCGATCATCCGCTCGATCTCGTCATCGTTGATGCCCTTCAGGTAGACCATGTTCAGCTTGACGGGCGTCAGCCGTGCTTCTATGGCTGCGTTGATGCCGTTCATGGCACGTTCAAATTGTCCCGAATGGGTACATGTGATCATGTCAAAGCGGTCGCCATTCAGCGAATCAAGGCTGATGTTGACGCGGTCCAGGCCGGCTTCCTTGAGGCTTTTGGCCCGTGCTGCGAGCATGGTGCCGTTGGTGGTCAGCGAAACGTCCTTGAGCGGAGGCAGCGCCCTTAGAATATCCTCGAGGTCGGTCCGCATCAGCGGCTCTCCGCCGGAAAATTTCACCTTATTCACGCCGAATTTAGCGGCAACGCGCACGATCCTGGCGACTTCATCCACGGTGATCTCTTTACCCGAGCCCTGCTCGCCCTCATTGTGGCAATAAATACATTTGAGGTTACACCTGTTCGTGAGGGACATCCTGAGGCTTGAGACCTTTCTGCCGTACGGATCCACCAGGTAATCTTGCATCGAAAATTAGTAAAGCGTATGACGATATTAACTTTGTGTTTACATAACCCGTAAAAGTAAGCTAAAATGATTGACAGGCAGATCATAGGCCTTCAATGCGTATGTTGCCGGGCTTGCCGATAGCATCAAAAGTAGTGACCCCGTCGACCTGGCGGAATTCTATGCTGACCTTCTCGCCGCCCAGCACCATGTTCTTGACGGTGACGAGCTTGATCCATTCCGGCAGCGTCGGCTTCACGTATAATACGCCATTCGGCGCGTCCGGATATAAACCCAGCATTGTCTGCATGAACAGGACGATGCTGCCCGAAGCCCATGCCTGGGGGCTGCAGGTCGAATGATAAATGACGGGGGCCTCATTTTCCTTTCTCTGGTATCCGCAGAACAGCTCCGGAAGACGATAATCAAAGTGCCTGCTGGCCTCGATCAGCGAAGAGATGATCCTGTTCGCCTCGTCCGAATACCCGTACTTTTTAAGGCCCCATGCGATGATGGAGTTATCGTGCGGCCACACCGAGCCATTATGGTAGCTCTGGGGGTCATATGCCTTCTCGCCGGAGGAGAGCGTCCTGACGCCCCATCCCGAGAACATATCATCCTCCAATAAGCGCCGGGCGACGATGCCGGCCCTGGGCGGGGTCAATATGCCCGACCAGAAGTTGTGGCCGGGATTGCTCGTGATGGAGTCTACTTTCCGCTTATCCTTATCCAGCGCCTCAGCGTAGAAATTTTTCTCGGGCATCCAGAATACGTCGTTGTATTTGTCCTTCAGCGACTCGCTTTCCGCCAGTATCTTTTTAGCCATGTCGCTCTTCGGGTACATTTCGGCAAACCGCCGCTTGGCGTCATAGGCGTATCCCTGCACTTCCGACAACGCTATAGGCGGCTGGGCGAGCGAGCCGTCGGAAAAAACAATGGAATTATGAGAATCTTTCCAGCCCTGGTTCTGGAGGCCCAGGCGCTCGGACATGCGAATATATTCGACGAAGTCGTCCTTATCGATGTCCCCGTAGTTGTCGATCCACTTGATGCGCGTTCTCCGCCCCGAGCTTCAGGTCAGATAATAATTGGGCATCTCCGGTCCATTTGTAGTACTCGGACATTAACACGATATAGAGCAGCGTAGCGTCTATGGTGCCATAATATGGAGTGTGCGGGATGTGGTGTAAATTAGCCAGTTCGCCTTCTCTGATCTCGTGTAATATTTTACCCGGCTGCTCGTCCGTCCAGGTATCCACTTTTGTGCCCTGGTATAGGGTAAGGAACCTGAGGGTAGAGGCGGATAGCGAGGGGTTCAGCATCAGCGTCTGGAAACACGTGATCAGGCTGTCCCTGCCGAAGATCGTATCGTACCATGGAATGCCTGCGGCCGGGACCAGCAGGTCCTTTTTCGTGTTAATGATCAGCGAGCGCAGGTCCAGTATGCACGTCTCGACGGCGTTGTTCATCAATTCGCTGTCCGTCGATATCTGGGTCAGGCCTCGCTGCCAGCGGTCGTAGGACTCCTCGATCTCCTTTTTCGCGGTAACGTATTCCTGGCGTATGACGGGAACGCCGCCCATGGTCATGACGACCTCGATGTCGACTTCCTTTGTCTCGTACGGGGCTATATCCAGGCTGAAATTCGCCGTATCCCAGTATATGACGGGCGATGGCTTGAAGTAAAATTCAGTACGCCGTATTACGTTGTCGAGGCCTTCGTATCGCAGGATGATGTTCTTACCCTCATCGCCCTCGATGATCGCCCTGAGCCCTTTCCTGTGCACGTTGATGCCTTTTACTTCAAAGATGTCCCGAAAGTCTGTATCATAGGACAGCGCCAGATCCAGCTTGATAGGAAAGTTATTGGTATTTTTAATGAACGTTTTTTCATAAAAATTAGTGCTGATGAACATTGTCCTGAGTATATGCAGGGTGCCTTCCGGTATAGTCTGGCCTTCCGATTTTATTTCCGGGTTGGTTAAAGAAATGTTGGCGATGTAGCCCTTACGGGTGAAGCTCAACGGTATTAGATCGGAACCATTGATCTTCAGGCAGTATAAATTCAGGTAGCGGGTATCTGACCTGAAAAGCCCGAGCGGAGTGCCCCTTGGCACGTTACCGCTGCTGTCGGTGACCATAAAGGTCGTGCCTTCGTTGATGACGATCGTTCCATCCGCCATAAAAAGCCTTGTATAACGCTATATCGTCCTGGATGACGTACAGTTAGCTCCGGCATGCTTTAACCCGGATCGGGGCCTGGAGAGGATGTCCATCCGTTTAACTTTTTGTAAGATATGCGCGTTGACCAGTCTCTGGTACAGGTCCTCCATCCTCAGTGCCATTTTTTTAGAATCGAACCGCTCCGCTACGATTTCCCTGCCGTTGTTCCCAAGGTACCTCGAGTACTCCTTATCGGATAACAGGCGGTCGATGTTACTTGCAAGATCTGCGACAAGCGTGTCCGGGTCTTTATCCACCACGATGCCGTTAATGCCGTTTTGGGTACTTTCCACAAGGCCGCCGCTATTTGTCACGATGACGGGCTTTCCGCAGGCCATGGCCTCTACCGGCGCGATGCCGAAAGCTTCCCCATGCTGAAATATAGTAGGATATACTATAACGTCGGCGGCGTTCATGTACATGGGCATTTCGTCGCCCGATGCGCAAACGAATAAGACGTTATTCTCCATGCCCAGCTCTTCTACCAGCGCGCCCACTTCCGATTTAAACGACGGCCGCTCCCTGTCGAAATCCACGGAGTCCCCGTTACCGCTTAGTATGAGGCAGATATCGGGAAACTTTTCTTTTAGCTTTGCGACCGCGGCAATGCTGTGCAACGAGCCCTTAGAGCGGCATGCCCTGGCCGGATGAAATACTACTCGCTTGCCCTGTAGCCCGAACTTTGACCTTAGCGCATCCCGGCCTTCCATGGGATAATATTTATCCAGCTTTATGCCGTGGTAGTGGACTTCTACCTGGTCCGGGCTCAACCCCGCGTCAAAGATACAGGGACTTTTCATGAAATAGCTCACGGCGACGACCTTATCCCAGCTGATATCCTTGAGCAGGTGCCTGCACTGGTCATCCCACCAGTAATTGTGTATGGTAAGTACCTTGGGTATGCCGTACTTTTGCGAAAGCTCTTCCAGGCATTCGGCATGGTCCGGCACGAAATAATGGAAGTTGTGGGCGTGAATGACGTCCGGCTTTGTGTCCATTATAAAATTTTCCATCATGTCATAGACTTCTTTATACCTGTCCGCCCCGGACTTGTTCAGGCAATGGTCGATAGACATATGATCGTTCGCGGTAATATTACACCACGGGTAATCCGTATCGGCCCTTCCCGGGTGTGAAGCCGTTAAGATAGAGACCTCATGCCCTCTCAGTGCCAGTTCCTCATATAGATACACCAGGTGAGATTCGACGCCTCCCACCACCGGCGGAAAGGCCCAATGCATAACGCCTATCTTCATAGCATCAACCAAACCAAGTTAGAATTAAGATTTTTTAAAGCTACCCTGCGTAAAAAGCAGTAATGCCGATGGCGACCACCTTTTTTAACATATGCAACGTTTAGCGGGGCAAGGTCTTTTTTTGTACTACCGTATCAGGATACGCGCCGTCGACGTATTCTCCCGCAACATTAGCGCGGAGCGCTGAGTCGGCGCTACCCGGGCGCCCGGCCAGCGTGGCGAAGATCAGCCGGTTATACAAGTCTTCCATCCTTAACGCCATCTTTTTTGAGTCGAACCGCTCCGTTGCGATCTCTCTGCCATTCGACCCGAGATATGAGGAAAGTTCGGGGCGCTCCAGCAAATGCTCTATGCCCTTTACCAGCTCATCGGTCAACGTGGCCTGATCGTTTTCCAGGAGGAGCCCGTTGATGTGATCGGATGCGCTTTCGACAAGCCCCCCGCTCCTGGTCACTATGACCGGCCTGGAACAGGCCATTGCCTCCACGGGGCCGATGCCAAACGCTTCTCCCTGTGGTAATATCGTAGGGTAAATTACGATGTCCGCCGCGTTCATGTAAATGGGCATATCGTCCGCCGGTATGCTGACGAATAGGATGTTGTCGGATAATTTCAGGTCGTCCAGCATTTTCTGCACTTTCGCCTTAAAGCCCGGACGCTCATTCTCGAAATCGACCGTATCGCCGTTGCCACTCAGGACCAGGCAGATATCATGGTATTTTTCCTTCAGCCGGGATACGGCCTCGATGCTGTGTAGCGTGCCCTTCATTTCGCACATCCTTGCCGGATGGAAAATGACCCTGCGGCCGGTGAGGCCCAGCCTGGATTTTAATTCTTCACGGTCTGGGCTCGGCCGGTATTTATCCAGGTCTATGCCGTGATAGTGTACTTCCACCTTATCGTAAGGTAATCTTGCGTCGAACATACAGGATCTTTTTAGATGATAGCTAACGGATACGACCATGTCCCAGCCGATGTCGCGCATCAGGTGTCTGCATAGGTCATCCTCCCAGTAGTTGTGCACGGTCAACACAATAGGAATGCCGTATTTCCGTGAAAGGATGCCCAGGCTTTCCGCATGGTCGGGGAAGAAGTAGTGCAGGTTATGGGCGTGGATGACGTCGGGCGATTCATCGCGCATGTAGCTTTCCATCATCTCGAAGACCTTTTGCCACCTCTCCGCGCCTGCGGGAAGGGGCAGTAGATGCTCGATGCTCATGAGGCCGTTAGAAATGATCTTACACCATCCGGGGGAATTATCGTCCCTCTGCGGATGGGGGGCTGTTAAAAATGATACTTCATGGCCCATACGGGCGAGCTCTTCGTACAGATAGATAAGATGAGATTCGACACCTCCCACTACGGGAGGGAATGCCCAGTGCACAACGCCGATTTTCATAGCAACATCCCTAACGCTAATAATAATTGATTTTTATTATAGGTACGCTGCGTAAAAAGCAATAATAGCGAGTGCGCTCACATTTTTCAACAAAGACAACAGGTGAGAAAACGGTCTCTTTTGCGACGGTCGCTTTTAGGGAGAATGCGATGCAGTCCATCAATAAGGACCGATGCGTCACGGGCTTGATGCGGCTTATGGTTATCCGCCAGCCATGGGAGGCAACACCGTAATGACATCTCCTTCTTTTAGCTTAGTGTCCAGGCCGTCCAGGGTCCTTATCTCCTTCGTGTTCACAAAAACGACGATATACTCGTTCATTTTATCCGTGTGAATGTCGTAGACCGCGCCGGCGAAATCGACACCGGCATGCCTTGAAAGCCAGGCCAGAAGTTCTCTCATTGTCATGCCCGGCTTAACTTCGACGGTATAGGACGGGCTGTCAAAAAGGCTTCCGGC
Organism: uncultured Methanocellaceae archaeon; assembly: GCA_963780625.1. Classification (GTDB taxonomy): domain Archaea; phylum Halobacteriota; class Methanocellia; order Methanocellales; family Methanocellaceae; genus Methanocella. The sequence continues at coordinate 446,586 of CAWACH010000003.1, forward strand.
GGACCCTATTATTTTGATTGATACCCCTGCCATATCATGCAGCCCTGGCTGCCTCGGCGCCTAAGCCGGCCTCTTTTAGCTCGTCGATAACGAAATCCAGGCCTAGCTCGCGTAGTTTTTCAGGCGTCGGCACGCCGTTCTCGTCCCAGCCGCATAGCTCATAATATTTAGGCAACATCTCTTCGATATGTACGACGTGGCCCTTCGCGAGGCCCTCTTTCAGCGGCTCGGTGCTGAACTTTTTAGGCAATATATCCTGGGCTTTGCCAAATCCCTCCCTGGCGCCGAAAGCCCTTGCGAGGTTGATAGAGCGCTCGCCGACGGCCCAGAATTCGGGCCACTGATAGCCGAAGCCGGTAGCCGCGTTCACCAGGTGTATGATATCGTTCTCCAGATTGAGCTCGTTGCCCGCGAACCGACACATGCATACGCAGTCGAATAATGCCGAGCCTTCGTTCTCGCGCTTAACAAGCGAAGGCTTATCATCCGTGGTGAAAGGGTCTACTCGATCGGTCGATGTCAGCCACTCCTTGTCGAATACCCATGGCTTAAGGTGATCCCCTCCGCGCTCGCAGCGAGCATAGGTCAAAGCGGTCCCTTCGCCGCTCCTCGGGTCGTAGGATGGTAACTCCTGTCCTTTTGTCTGGGGTGCAAAGTCCATGCTGCCTTTGCCGATCTGCTCGGCTGCTCTCATACACCCGTTGGCCACCAGCTTTCCAAGATTACCTTCGCCGAGCCCCGCTGCGTTAATGGCCGCCATCCATGCAGTCTGGTCGCCGAACTTTAGCTCGACGCCGTTGGTCATTTCCTTACCGATCAGGCCCTGCTCGTAACAGTCCATCAGGAAGGCGATGGTATCGCCTATGCCTATGGTATCGAGCCCGTAGCCATCCAGTATGTAGTCGGCCAGCGATATAGTCTTAGGGTCGTTGATGCCGCAGTTGGAGCCCAGCAAGCCCGTCGTCTCGTACTCGGGGCCGTCGTCGATCTTTCCTTCGAACCCCGGCTGCTCAAGAACGTGATAGTGGGTACACTTTATTACGCAATTCCAGCAAGGATGCCAGTTCTTTCCGTCGTTCCAGAGCACTTTCTGCATCGCTTCGCCGCTGATATTCTCGGCTTCCGGGTTTTGTCTGCCTGAAAAATTATTATATGGTAGCCCGCCTGCAGCGTTAACTCCTAATAAAATATTAACGGTTCCACGGTGGCGAAGGCCATCATTCGTCACGGGGTTTTTATTCATGCGGGCGTTCTGCTCTTTCACCATCGCCATCATGGCTTTCTGGTCGGACAGTTCCGGCTGCTTGCTTCCCATCACGGAGATCGCCTTCAAGTTTTTGCTTCCCATGACAGCCCCCACGCCGCCTCTGGCGGCTGCCCTGGCATCGGCTATGATGGCGGCCAGCAATTCTTTTCGCTCGCCCGCCTGGCCTATGCTCAGCACTTTAGCGGGCTTTTTAATAGTGCCTAATAACTTTTTTACCTCTTCCTCGGTTTCCCATGTATCCTTGCCCCACAGGCTTTTAGCATCGATGATCTGAATATCATTATCCTGTATGTGGACCCGGACGGGTTCAGCGGATGCGCCTTCTAGAATGATGCCGTCGTATCCTGCGAATTTCAATTCAGGGCCCCAGAAACCGCCCATGTATGAGTCCGTGAACGTATGGGTCAAAGGCGACTTTGTCGCCGCCACCGTACGGTTTCCCAGGGGCGCCGGAGTTCCCGTGAGAGCCCCTGTAAATAAATATAACTTATTCTCCGGCCCCAGAGGGTCGGTGCCCTTTTTTATTTCCCGGATGGCATAGTATGCCGCCAGCCCTTTTCCGCCGATGTATTTTCTTGCGACGTCCTCTTCGATGTTTTCGATGCCGATGCTGCCGTCCGTCAGGTTGACCCGTATCAGCCTTCCGCAAAGCCCTTTCATATGATCAGCTCCCTCATGGCCGTCGCCACCGTAAGATGAATATCGACCTGCTTTTTTTGTTCATCCGACAGGCCCTCCAGCGGATGTCTTACATGGCCGCCGGGAAGCCCCTGTTTAGATAACATGTACTTTACGGACGCGGGGAATGTACCCACCTGCATTGCCTTGATAAAATGATTAAGCTCTTTTTGGGCGACCAGGACTTTATCGAGGTCTTTTTCTTTTATGGCCTTGTACATTGCAACACAGATATCTGGCGCCACGGAGGCGCTCCCGACCATCATGCCCGATGCGCCAATGTACAGCCCGTAGCTGACCAGCCCGTCCCAGCCTACCATGACTGAGAAGTCATGTGGCGCGAGGTCAATAAACCGTTGTAATTTAACGATGTCTCCTTCGCTGTCCTTGATGCCTACGATGCGCTCTTCCTTCGAGAATGCATCAAGTATCTCCGGCGTAAGCTCATTTCCCGCGAACTGCGGGATATTGTACGCCATTACCGGCATGTCGGCCTCTTCGGCGATCGCTAAGTAATGTTTTGCCATGCCTTCGGGCGAAGGGTGATAAAAGTACGGCTCTACGGCGATCACCGCATCTACGCCCAGGTCTTTCAGGTATCTTGCCATCCTGATAGTGTCCCGGGTGGATGGGTAACCCGCATTGATAATGACCTCCAGCCTATCGACAGCGCCTACTACTATGTCTGCAGCTCTCTTGCGCTCTTGCTCGGTCATCATCGCGAACTCCCCGATGGTCCCCAGCGCCAGCACTCCGTTCACTCCGGTACTCTCGTAATATGATACAAGATCCCTTAGTCCGACCTCGTCAAGGTCGCCATTCCTCTTGAACGGCGTCGGTATTGCAGGATATACTCCCTGTGGATGGTACAAGAAAAAAGCCCTCCGGCTATTATGATGTAAAAATCTGCTTGCCTGATGTTAATATTTAGCTGGAGAAAAAACGGGGATAAATAGCAATGTTTCCATAGGGCACATTAGTTTTCACTAACGACAGTAGTTCCTTGTTTATGCGGTAATCGTTTATTCTTGCTAGCGCCTTTTTCGCTGATTTGTTCGGTTTCAAACACGAAGACATGAAATTTCTTTTTTAGAGTTTTAACACTAAGTCATGAAAAACACCATGGCACGGTTAAATCATGAAAGCATGAAGACTCCATTAATCGAATTAAGCCACCAAGTTCACGGCTATTAAGACACTAACGAACGACGTAAGCCACGAAGTACCACAAAACCAAGACAATTAGAGTACGGCTACGATAACGAGCGTCGCATGGAATAATTGGGTCGATATGTGAACATTATCGAGGAATCTAGAAGGGATAGCCGGCATGGCGTATGCTTTTTGTCTTAATTTAGTGGCACTTCGTGATTTACGTCGTTCGTTTGTGTCTTATAAACTGTGTTTTGGCGGCTTATTTCGCTTGATGGGGTTTTTCATGACTTCATGTTTTGATTGTGTCACTGTGCTTTCATGTTTTAGTGTTCGTAAATATGAAAAATAATTTCATGTCTTCGTGTTTGAAACCGAAGGGCGTACGTGAGTCGCACAAATAGTAAACGGTTAAAGCATAAACGCGGAACTACTGAACGCACTAAAACACTCGGGAAGCCCTAATGTATCCGGGCTACAATACCAGTTCAGGAAGCATATAATTAGCGAATATGAAGTGACTGATATTATTTATGGTAAAGTGCCAGATGTTTTCGTGCAGCGTCGAGCATGCGCCGGTATTCGACCAGCGGGAACGACAGCTTTTCCGGTAGTTCTCTAAAAAACCCTACTTCGGCGATCTCCTCTACATTCGGAGTAGTAGACAATTTCTTACCCACCTGTCCCAGGTACACCAGGCCGCCCACTTCCGATTCAAGCACCTCGAGAGATATCCGCTTCATACCCGGTCTCCTCCCTGAACTCCCGTGCTGCGGCTGCTTCCGGGGATTCGCCGGCGTCCACTTTACCGCCGGGCATTTCCCAGGCTCGACGGGCGTGACGGACCATTAAAAACTCATCGCCGCGAAAGGCGAGCACATAAACGTAACTAACGCGCATGACAAAAGTGGGATACTCTATACTACCCGATAGCAATTTCTCATCGTGTAGAGTACCCCGATGAACCTGTGAGAGTTAGAAAGGCGTCAGAATTAGAAGGCCGTCAGGTGCTTCAGGACCATGTTCTCGTACTTCTCTTTCAGGCTATACTCGTACTTTGCATCGTAGGTATTCTTGTGTGCGTGCAAGATACCGAGCTTAGAGTGTATTACTCCCAGCATAGCGGTGACCTGCTTCAACGTGATGCTGAAGCCACGCTCCATAAGGATCCTGTGCAGAGTGTCTGCCGTCAGGCTCTTCATCTTAACGAACGCCTGGAGTACGATCCTGCGAATTCCCTGGTTATCGGTAGCCAGGTAATCATGCAACCTCTTGTTTATTTCATTTACAACAAAATCCATCTTACATCCCCATCCCTTATTTTGCTTTATAACCCCTTATGAGTTATACTTTAACTTAAGTTAGAGCATGTTAATATTTAACTCTTTCTTTAATGATTATGATACATTCATTTATAATTTTAAAAAAGAATTTTGTGCCCGGAGCACGTCGAAGTCGGACAAATATTTTTTTATTAACATTATATTAAGGCTATTTATAGCGACCGCTATAACTCGTTAATTTGTTATGAAAAAGAAAATGTAATCGGAGTGCGGCTACCGGGAATTGAACCCGGACTACGAGCTTGGGAAGCTCATGTCATAGCCACTAGACCATAGCCGCCTGAGTTTACATGCAAATGATAATATTATTCGTATATGTATTTTTTGATTTATCAGTCGGCTCACAAAATTTAAGATAAAAATTTGATGGCGTCGTCGCAAAACCTGAGCGCCTCTTTTCTCATTGGAAGCTCGCCTGATTTTTGGAAAACGATCAGCCGGGCGTTACGTAATATGCGAAAGTCCTCCATCTCTCCAACCATGCGCTTGGCTTTCCGGATCATCCTCGAAAGCCTTATGGGCGCCTGCATCAGCGATGCTCCCCAGGCCGGCTGCATAAAACGCCTTTCCGAAAGAAGAGCCAGGGGCGGATATCTGGGCTTCATGCGTGACTGATGCAACGGCTTTTGCAGTTTATTGTTGCGGTGCTTGTGAATATTACTGAGAAATAACAGCATGCTGCGCTTTGAGGAGATGCTGCCGTACATAATGCTCTCGACCTTGGGTATTTGTAATATTCGATATAGAACGGACCTGCCTATGGTATCGTGTGTGGCGATACGCCTGGTGCCGTCGGGGCTGACGATCACCACCTTATCCACGAGCTTCGGGTGCTCGAATGACGCATTCAGCGCATATTGCGCTTCCACAGGGCCCGAAATGATGGATGACCGCTTACCTATGACCTTCGCCAGGAATTCCTCGATCATCTCTTCATAATAGCAGGGGCCGTGAGATATCCTGTGCCTCTCGTGCTCAAGCCCGAGCACGTCCAGTGCATAGACCTGGAAAGCGCCGGAAAGGCAATCATAGATATAGCGCCAGTCATAGGAACCGCCTACGGCCGAAAGGCCCATGGTCATTAGTACGGGGCTGCCTTTCCCGTCCACGTGGTATGCGACATCCTCTCCTTTATAGCGGAAAGTCCCCACCTGCCCGTCTAACACGTCGTCCCCTAGCATTATTCAGACAAAGCCATTCAAATAAATAAAAGTTGGCTGGTGAAATGAACGGCTTTTGAAATCCGGGGAAACCTAAGGCTTATTTTTATTTAACGACCATTTACGGTGTAAATTATTATATATTTATTAATATACAAAAGGTTCTATGGTACATATGCTACTGATGTACATTGAGTAAATATGTACTCCGATCGAGGGCATCGATGAACGAAGACGTTGAAAAGTGGCTGAAGGAGATCAAGAAAGGGGCGACCCGGTACTCTATTCTGACCATACTGTGCGATAGCGACATGTACGGATATGAGCTCCGCCATGAGTTCGAAGTTCGCACAAAAGGCGTCATGACGTTAACCGAAGGCAATACTTACCCGACGTTGCACAAGATGGAAAGCGAGAGCCTTGTGACCAGCTACTGGAAAGATTCCGACGAAGGGCTTCCGGCCCGCAAATATTACCATATCACCGATAAGGGGAAAACGCTGCTATACGAGATGATGTTCGAGTGGAACAAGTACGTCCAGGCGATCAGTAATTTATGGAGTGGCAACAATGGAAGTCAATGACGAAGCCATGAGGATCATGGAAAAAAGAGTCAGGTGCATATTATCCGAGATAGATATCCCCGATAAGGATAAAAAAGAGATAAAGAATGAGCTGATCTCTAACTATACGGATGCTTCCATAGAGAAAGCCCGTTCCAGGGGCGCCAGTATGGTAGATAGAGCGGATGTCGAATCCGTGCTTGAAACGTCCGAAGTACCCGAGGAGATCGCCTCGATGTATATGGTGTCATATACGGAGTCGCTGATAAAAGCCGGGATAATACCCCGGTCTATTGCTTTTATCATCGATTACGGGATCTCGTCGATACTGGCGATCATCCTCACGACGCCGTTCATCATATTCGGATCGTATTAAGAGGAGGCCCCCAGGCGCCTCCCGGGCCCCCGATGGTATCGCTCCCGCCAATGATATCACTCCTGGGACAGCAATATTTCAACCTGCTGATCGCCTCTAACCTGGCGGTCGTGTTTATTTATTTCATTATCTCGGAGGGCTTTTACGGCTATACTCCGGGTAAGTGGCTCATGGACCTCAAAGTGCTGAGGTCAGATGGCAGAAAGATGGGCTACAAGGAGGCTATGGTACGGGATATCACGAAATTGTTCATCCTGGCCATAATCGCCGATACCCTGTTGATGCCTCTGTACTGGAAAGACCGGCAGAGGCTATTCGACAGAATAGCCGGCACTATCGTGATCCATCGAAATAAAAACTAGCTGCTATTAAAATGAGGTGACAGGGAATGAAGGCTAATGAAGGATTAAGGGATATATTCGTGGTGGAGAAGCCCCAGGATATCAGGCTGATATACAGCGAAAAGCACAACATGATACTGAGGCTGGTCATGGAGAGCGAGCTTTCTATCTCTGACATTGCTAAAAAATTGAATTTGAATCCCGGCTCGGTGTTTTATCACCTTAAGGAGCTTGAAAAGCATGGGCTGGTAAAGCAGGTGCGCGAAGAAATAAAAGGCGGCATAGTTAAAAAGTATTATCGGTCGACAGCAAGGCGTATCCTGCTCGATAGCCCTAATTTTAATTTGAGGGAGCAGGTAAATTTTAACGTCCGGGACCAGACTGACAGGGTCATCAGGTCCATCGAGTATCTTGGATATCATCTGCCTCCGGAGAACAGAGAGGACGCGGAAGAAATGCTGGCCCGGTATGATAAGCGCATGAGAGACCTGCTGTTAGAAATGCAGACCAACGGGATCGAGAAGCTAGAAGATAACGGGTCTATACTACATAAGGTGTATGACCTGATACTTAATATACGTGCGAAAGACGACCCTGAGCTTGGCCGTATATACAGAGAATTTGAAAAATTATTTTTACGGTATGAGTGATCGTTCCGGCCTTTGCCGGGTCATTTTTCCCGATGTGACAGTAAGCGGTCGTATCGAGTCTTTACCATTAAATTTTCTTAAAGCTTTAACACATATTGATAATGAAAAAGTACGCCATAATAGTTGTATATAAAGTCAATAATATATTACATAACGGCCGTGTATCTAGTGTATGAGGATGATAGTATTATGATGTGATGACCTGCACTGACAACCTTTGAGCTATCGCCCATAGCCGTTGTGGCGCTTCCTGCTTATGCCCCGTAGGGCCGGCATGATCATAGGGAAGCGCCATGCCAAAGCATATAGTCAGTAAAATAGTAAAACCTCAAAAATACCCTAACAAACGGACATACACCTTAAATAAACCTACCCAAAAACGCCAGACGTCACTTAAGCCGTAACGGTGCAATGGTGCGCCCTGAAGGTTGCACCGTCTATTTTTTATTGCGCGGGCTTTTTAGGTTTCACTACCCGGCGCTCCATTAATAGCGCGGTAGTAAGAATATGGAATAGCGGAAGCGAGCACTTGCCGAATGTCATCGTATGGCTTTTACGTATGGCATCTGCCAGCCCCTCTCCTTCGGGCACCAGCGTGCCGGCGTTGCCGATCTCCGCCCCGAAGTGCGCGTCGCTGCCCCCTACTTTGGGCACGTGGTACGTGTCTGCGTAGACGTTCGCCATGGTGTTGGAGCGCTTAAAAACGCACCTGGCGTTGAGCACCTCGATGGCGTCCATCTTTTTAGCGTCCTTGTCCGCCAGCCAGAACGCCGAGCCCCTGACGCTGTCGAAAGGATGCGGGATGATGGCTATGCCGCCCTGTCTTTTGATCTCGTCCAGTACTTCAAGGTGGTCGACGGACCGGATCTCTTCGGTCAAGAACAGCCCTATCACGTCCCCGCGGTCTGTCTTCATTTCGGCGCCGCAAATGATATCCAGGCCTTTATGCTCGAGCTTTTTAGCTTCCATGCCTCCCCTGATTGTGTTATGGTCGGTGATCGCGATGCCGTCGAGTTTCCGCTTTTTTGCTATGCGGATAGCATCGGCCGGCCGGATGGCGCCATCCCGGGAATATATCGTATGCATGTGTAAGTCGTATCTGAGCATGGTGTGACCACAACGGACGGTGATGTTATAGGCATCATAGGGGTGACTACCTAAATATTTTCTCCGGTGGTCACAGAGGCACCATGGAGCACACAGCGATAAATAAACCACGGTGGACACTGCGGGCACGGTGGTTATTTTAAAACCGTGCCCACCGTGGTGCAATGCCTCTGTGGCCAATTCGGTTAATACAAAAATGCGGAAGAAATTAATAAAATAAAAAAGAGAATGCGGTGACCGGGGACTTACATCCCCATGCCGCCCATTCCACCCATGCCGCCCCTCATCTGTTGGGCTGCAGCCATCCTGGCTTCGGCAACGGTACGTGCGTCCGGGCCGCCGGATGCGATAACGTCGTCGATCCTCAGGATCATGGTGGCCGCCTCTGTGGCGGAGTTAATGGCTTGAGTTTTAACGCGAAGAGGCTCTAAGACGCCCGCCTTGAGCATGTCAACGGCTTTACCCTCGAACACGTTCAGGCCGAAGTTCTTGCCGTCCTTCTTCTCGTGCTTGCTCCTCAGCTCGACCAGCATATCGATGGGGTCGAGGCCGGCGTTCTCTGCCAGCGTTCTGGGGATGACGTCGAGGGCGCTCGCGAAAGCCTCAATGGCTAATTGCTCCCTGCCGCCGACCGTGGACCCATATTCCCTGAGCCTTAAGCCAAGCTCGACTTCGGGTGCGCCGCCGCCGGGGACTACCTTCTTGTCTTCGACGACTACGCCGATGACCCTTAACGCGTCATGGAGCGCGCGCTCGAACTCGTCAATGGAGGTGCCGGTCCCGCCCCTTAACAATATTGTCAGGGCTTTCGGGTTCTTGCACTTCTCGATGAACAGCATGTCTTCCTCTCCGGACAGGCGCCTCTCTTCGACGAGGCCCGCATGGCCGAGATCCTTTGCGTCGATGTCTTCGAGCTTGGTGACAACTCTGCCGCCCGTGGCCTTAGAGATCTTGCTCATGTCGGACTCGCTGACGCTCTTGATAGCTAGAATGCCGTCCTTAGCCATGTAGTGGGCGATCATGTCTTCTACGGATTTTTGGCAGATGACGACGTTCGCGCCGCTCTTTTTCACATAGCTGACCTTCTTCTTGAGGATGTTCTCTTCCTGGTCGAGGAAAGACTGCATCTGGTCCGGGGACCTGATCTTTATGCTTGCGTCTATCTCGGTCTTCTTGATCTCGAGAGGGACGTTTAAGAGTAATATTTTAGCGTTCTCCACCTTGCTCGGCATGTTAGCGTTGAGCTTCTTCTTGCTGAGAACGATGCCGTTGATGACTTCGGACTCTTCGACCCTTGCGCCGATCTTCTTCTCGACCTTGATGTTGTCTATGTCCACCTTGCCGTCTTCCTCTACTGCGAGTACTGCCTTTACGGCCAGGTCCGAAAGCTTTTCGCCCACGGCGCCCGCGCTCTTGCCGGTCATGGCGGTGATGGCGATCTTCTTCAGGGTGTCCTTGTTATTCTTGTCCGCAGGTAGCGCTATGCCGGGTAACAGCTCGATAGCCTTGTGGGATGCGAGCAGGTATCCGGCGGTAATGACGGTCGGGTGAATGCCCATCTCCATTAGATCCTGTGCTTTCTTCAGCAACTCTCCCGCGAAAATAACAGCAGTAGTGGTGCCGTCGCCGACTTGCTCGTCCTGGGTCTTTGCGACCTCTACTATCATCTTAGCTGCCGGGTGCTCGATGTCCATTTCCTTTAAAATGGTAACGCCGTCGTTGGTGACAGTCGTGTTTCCGGTCGAGTCGACCAGCATCTTATCCATGCCCTTCGGGCCTAACGTACTCCTAACCGCTTCTACGACGGCCATTGCCGCCATTATGTTGTAGCTTTGAGCATCTCTGCCTCTGGTGCGAGTGCTCCCTTCTCTTAAAATGTAGATCGGTTGGCCACTTTGCTGATCAGCCAAATTAAATCATCTCCATAAATGTAACTGGGATATTGTAGGATTGTACTTCTATAAATAAATTTTCATATCGGGCGACGGGACTCGCTGGCCATTTAGGCCGAGGCAGGACGTGTTTTTCAACAGCTAAAATTGTTTTGGCAGCCTTAACTAGATTTAAATAGCACTTTAGCCATTTATTGTTCCGTTACCTATGGACGGGATGGTCACTTACATTGCGCTACTCCTGGTATCGCTAATCGCCGGCATCGGCGTGGGCTTACTTAAAGGGCAGTTCTCCAAAGAAAGTAAAAAGTATATTTCAATGGCCATGCTGGTACTGGTATTCGTTTTAATCCTGTTGATGGGCGTTAAGTCGGGCATGAACGACGCCGTTATCTCCAACCTGGGGGCCTATGGTGTACAATCGCTCGTCATAACGGTAGCCGCAATTATCGGCAGCATAATATGTGCAGTGATATTCGAGAAGCTCTTTTTCAAGAACGGGGTGCGATAAATGCCCATGATAGTGGTCATATTGCTCGCATTATGCATCGGCATTTTAGTGGGAGTACTGCACCTGACGCCCAATATCGTGGCCGCCAACATGGACACGCTCATCATGGTCATGCTTTGTCTGTTGTTATTCGTCATCGGCCTGGACATGAGCCAGAATAAGACTGTGATAACCCAGATCAGGCGAATAGGATGGAAGATCATCCTATTACCTCTTTTCATCGCTGCCGGCAGCATCCTGGGAGCGCTGGCCGCCGGCCTCATCATAGGCATGGACCCGCGCTACGCGATGGCCATAGGCGCCGGCTTTGGCTGGTACAGCCTGTCCGGCGTCATGCTCACCGGCCTGGTGAGCGCCCAGATCGGCACTATGGCTTTACTCTCTAACGTTTTCAGGGAGATGCTCTCCATCGTCATCATGCCCATCGTGGTCAAGTATTTCGGCAAGGTCGCCGCCATTGCCCCCGGCGGTGCTACGACTATGGACACGACGCTGCCCATCGTCGTCCAGTATGCCGGCAGCGGAGATGAGCGTAATTTCTTTCGTCAGTGGCTTTACGCTGTCGATACTGGTCATCGTGCTGGTGCCCTTCTTCGCCGGGCTTTGAAGGGGCGACCGTATTTTTTTACTCGAAGAACGCCTTTACGGTGTACGAAAATATTCGCCGGACACCACAAGGCTAACTCCATAAAAATTTGATAAACCCCTGTTTTTGGTTCCGGGCCTTAATCAATCTTTATATCTTTAATGTCTAAATTATTCTCGGGGATATGCAGTTGAGAGTATCACGCACGATAGTAATGCTACTGCTGGTTTTCATGCTTATGGCACCGGCGCTTCCGGCATCTGCGTCCTACGCCAGCAGCGCCGGCGCTTATTACGGGAGCTCCGGGGGAATTCTCGGAGGCTTTGGCAGCCTCAGCTCCTGGGGCTGGAGCCTGCCTCTGGACGGGTGGGGATGGTCGATCCCGCCGATCTTTACGGCGGCATGAGGAGGAATATTGATGAGCATGACATGTAAGGCACTGGTAATACTGATACTGGCATTATCGGTACCGGCATTCATCATCCCGGCGGTGGCTCAGACGGCATCCACCTCTTCATCGAGGCTTCATTCGGGTTTCGGCACCTCGGGCACCAGCTACGGCGGCTTGGGGTCGGGCGGTACCGCACCGACTTACGGAAGTACCGGCCCGGTATATGGCGCTGACTTTGCCCCGAAGTTCCAGCCCAATCCGTGGTCCCATTCCGCGGTCGGTAACGTAGGTTGCTTTATTAACAGAGGCCTCTCGGCCAAAAGCGTGCTCGGCTGGATCGCACAAAACGAAGCTTCATTGCGTGCATTAAGAGAGCCTGGCTCGCCCCCAACTTTTCAAAAGTAAAATTTTTTGACTCTTCCCCGGTTTTAGGGTGCTGTTCATTCTCTTGCTTGTCGTTGGCTCTACCTGGCGTGGGGGTTTTTCTTGTATGCCGTCTGTCCACCTGGGGATAACACAGAGACACAAAGGCACAGAGACGCACAGAGTTTTCTTTTATATTTGAGACACAGAGTACACAGAGACTATTTTTAACTTACCTGAGACACAGAGCCCTATTGAGGCACGGCTGATTAAAAATGAACTAGTTCGGTCAGTGATAATATGTCAAGACGCAATGTTGTTTATTCGTCAACGGTGTCTCAATAATTCTCTGTGTCTCAGGTAACATAATAAACCTGGCTCTGTGTTCTCTGTATCTCAAATATAAAAAGAATCTCTGTGCGTCTCTGTGCCTTTGTGTCTCTGTGTTATGGACACTCCACCAATGCATAACGGCAAAACCACAGGAGAAAAAACACTTCCTAAAAACGCGGAAGTACCAATTTTATTAACACCGCTTGCCCGCCGACCCATTAATTTCACCACGCTACCAAAACCGGTATAAATCACCCCGGTAATGGTGTAGCGATGCAACGATTCGACAGGGCTGCCGTGCTGTGTGCGGAGCTAATAAAAAAAAGCGAAAGAACGCTCGTGGTCTCGCACATCGACGCGGACGGGCTCACGGCGGCGGGTATCATGTGTACCGCCCTGGGCAGGCTACAAAAGCCCTATGATACGATGTTTTTGAAAAAACTGGATGAGGCCGCCCTAAAAAAAATAGCCGATGCAAGCGGCGACAGACTGGTCATCTTCACTGACCTGGGCAGCGGGGCCCTGGCGTCCATCAAATCGTTGGGTATCAAAGCCGTAGTTACGGACCATCACCGGCCGGCGGCTGTGGAATATGAATATCATATGAACCCGCATTTATACGGGCTGAACGGCTCTACGGAGATCAGCGGGGCTGGAGTGGCGTTCCTGCTGGCGCTCAAGCTCGGCAACAACATGGACCTGAGCTCGCTGGCCATCGTCGGCGCTGTCGGGGACCTCCAGGACATGCGGTCGCATGCGCTCGTGGGCGTGAACCGGCAGATACTGGAGCTGGCTTCAGGCAATGGTTTTATTTCTTACGAAAAAGACCTTAAATTATTTGGCCGGCAGACCAGGCCGATATATAAATTGTTGCAGTATAGCTCTGACCCCTTCATACCAGGCCTCAGCGGCTGCGAGGATGCCTGCATAGCATTCATCGAGAAAGCCGGGGTCGCTGTTAAAGCCGAAGGCTGGCGCAAGTGGGTCGACCTCAATGCGCAGGAAAAGAAAGCTATCACTTCGAAGCTTTTCCAGTACTGCATGTCCTGTGGCATGCCGGCACACAAGATTCAGCGGCTGGTCGGCGAAGTTTACACATTGCTCCATGAAAAAGCCGGCACCGAGCTAAGAGACGCCTCGGAGTATTCGACGTTATTAAATGCCACTGCGCGTTACGACCATGCCGACACCGGGCTAAAAGTCTGCATGGGAGACCGCGGTGAAGCGTTCAATTATGCGAGGGACCTGCTGGAGTCACACCGCCATAACCTGGTGAACGGCCTCAACCTTGTCGCCGACCAGGGCGTGTGCAGGCTCGCCAACCTGCAATATTTTGATGCGGGCGACAAAATAAGGGAGACTATCGTCGGCATTATCGCCGGCATGAGCTCGAGCCTGGACTGCGTGAGCAGGGAAGTCCCTGTGATCGGCCTGGCCAGGTCGGAGAGCGGCATCAAAGTATCGGCAAGAGGCAACCATGACCTTATTTTGAGAGGGCTGAATTTAGCCATGGCGCTCGACGAAGCGGCCTCCGCCGTCGGAGGCGTGGGGGGCGGCCATGACATAGCGGCCGGCGCTACAATACCCGAGGGAAGAGAAGCAGAATTCCTGGCCTTACTTGATAAAAAGATAGGCGAGCAACTGAAAATAGGCCATTAACCGCTATTCCATACATAAGTAGAGCGAAAATGTTTTTAATCAGACCACATATGTTAAAAGTTAGACAGAGGAAATAAGGATGCTTACATTTTACTCGCAGGAAAGATGGAACAACTGGATCAACCAGGTGAAGGAGAGCAAGTTCAAGTTCGACCCCACCGCCGAAGGGCTGGGAAGAGAGGGGATCGTATTCCTGGACATGGAAGAGGACGTCATCCTCGCGCTCTGCAAGGTCACCGGCAAGCTGCAGCTTGGCTCCATCACCAAGGAGGACGCTGCGATCAACATCCAGAACATGAAGGAGATCGTCCTGGCCAAGGTCGAGGAGCCGCTGGATGAGGATAAGGAAGGCATGATCGTATCCGTCCAGTCATCGCTCGTGGGCGCATTTGCCGCGGCGGAATGTTTTGCGGCGGGCGATTTTGACCCCAAGCAAAAGATCGACGAGCTCATCATTAACGCAGCCAAGGCTGAAGAATCCGAGGACATGGATAAGGTGTTCGAGCTGATGGGTAAGGCCGGAGCGCTCGTACTCGCTGGAAAAAAGTTCGACAGCGACAGAGTGATGGATAAGATCCCTCCGGAAAGCTTCGTCGCCGAAGGCGTAGATGGACTTGACACTATCACAGCAGTCCTCGCTGGCGGCATCGACTATACCGATGAGGCCGATGAGGAAGACTAAAAGCTTTCTTTTTATCTAAAAAAAATTTTATTTTCCAAGTATTATCGTCCCGGCGACGGGCTTTCCGGTGACCGCCTGCTCTACCCGCGACGGGATGAGCCCGTTCACAACAAGCGCGTCCATCTTATTCTTTATTAAAAATCCCGGCAGCGCATTATCGACGCACGTTTCCATGCCCTGTAGCGTAGATGCTTCAACCGTGTCCAGCAAGCGACCGTCAATGATAATACCATCGACATCGGTAGCCTTGATGAGCCCGGAGCCTGTCCGGCTTGCCATCCATGCGGCGATGGTATCGGATGTAACGTCCCAGGAATGCGGAAGTTCATCGGTACGCTTCAATATCTCGTAGGGCAGGACGATGCGAATGCCTTTCTTTTTCACCAGCAGCGGCGTCAGCTCGATGCCCGTCTTATCCGATAAGTAGTAGGCATATTCCTCCATGGCCAGCACGGCCATCCAGTGAGCAGCATCCTCCGAGAGGCTTTTCTCATCGTACGTTTTCCGGACCAGGTCTGCAAAGCGCCCGCCTCCGGGCACGACCAGCACGTCCGCGCCCGTAGACTCCACGCCGCGCAGGACATCCGGAGCCATATCGAACAAGCTGCCGCCTATTTTGAGTACTTTTATCGTTACCACCCTACACCGCTTTTGATCATGCTATATGCGATATACAATAGCAAGGCATAAAATATGTATTTAATGTATTTTGTATGCAGGTGCTCCGAGAGCATCGCCCCGGCCCTCGCCCCCAGGATAGAGCCTGGAACGATCGAGGCCGCCGTCAGGATGGCCTCATTGCCTGTGAACAAGGTCCCCGAGCCCAGGTAAAAGTAAATGATGGCGCCCAGGGCGGATGATAAAATAATAGTCGCCAGCGAGTTGGCTATTGCCTGCCTTAGGGGCATCTTAAAGACCGTGTTCAGGACCGGCACCGCCACTGTGCCACCGCCCAGGCCCAGCAAAGCCCCGAGTAGCCCCATGACGAATCCCAGCCCTGTCAAGCCTACTTCTTCCCGGTGAGTGGGGTCTTTCATGACTTCCGTGTTTTCTGCTTCTTTATTCAGGAGCACGTTCACCACCATGAGCAAGAGGAAGACACCGAAGAATACCTTGAGCGTAGCCTCGGGGCTTCTGGTCGCCATGAAAGTGCCGATGGCTATGCCGGCGATGGAGCCTACGTTCATGATCAATATGACCTTTCTATGTAACAGGCCCCGGTTACGGTACCTCATGGTGGCCGTAAGAGATACAACTACGTTATTTACCAGAGACACCGCGATGGCCAGGTGTATCGGAAGGCCGAATAACAGCGTCAACGCAGGGACAAGTATCGTGGCGCCGCCGATGCCGAGTAAGCCCCCCAGCGTACCGGAGACAATGCCGGAGATAAAAAACATTACCAGGCTTAACCAAAGATCCACAGGAGGCCTCCGATGACCGGGCGCTAAGCGACCGGCCGTTGCAATTACTCTTTTTAACCCGGTACCTACTTTAAGTTATGCAGATGAAAAAAACAAAATAAACAGAAATTCTTTCCCGCATGCCGATTTTCACATATTATGGCCGTAAAGGGGCAGACGTAATTAGTTTCCACCGATACATGTGCTGAAAAATCATATCCGAATGGTAACATGTTTTGAAAAAACATATTTTATGAGCACACGTTTCGATAAAATATATCTCGCGCAGGCATAAACGTGATAAAACATGTATCGCAGAGTAGCTGCCTGTTTTTGTTCAATTAACGATAGCTTTGCTATTAATCTGCAAAATTATATAAAAACATATAAAAACCTCCATACTATAATTGATATTGTAGGGATGGAACAGATTGTGGTAAGATGTCCACAATGCGACGGACCTCGGGTCCGTCGATCATTATGACCCTCACCTTATCCATTACCCTCCCCATCACTCTCGTTTGTGATGGCTACTCTTGCGGCGGTGTGAACACCGCCGCACTACCCTCAAATATACCCTCAAAACGAGATAAAAAACACCATTACCCAAATACCCTCAAAAAACGATATTACCCTCAAATTAAAGTACCCTCAAAAAACGTACTACCCTCAAAAACGATATTACCCTCCTAAAAACGTTAATACCCTCTTCAATTTTTTCTGTTTTACGAAATGCTCCTGGACCGTTCTATGAACTCGTGGACAGTTTCGCCTTTATCGGTAAGCGAATAGGCCATGAAGTTACCCCGTTCGCATGACTCGACCAGCCCCATCTCCTTTAGCATTTTTAAATGATAGGACACGGCGGAATACTGGAAGCCCAGCATGTCGACGAACTGGAAAACGTATAGCTCATGATCGCTCAGGAGCTCGATGATCTTGACCCGGCATGGATCCCCGAGGCATTTGAACAATTGCGCAATATCGGCAAAATCTTCCTTCGTTATGTCCTTATGGTTTTCCGGTATACTTTTCGGGGCCTTGACCCGGAATGGTAATTCTTTATGGCATTTGGGGCAACGGACCTTTCCGGCTTTGTCCTCTTTGAGAGTATCAGAGGTCGCGATATGGCCACAGTGAATGCATTCGACGACAGTGTCCCTTAGTGCGGTAACGCCGCGCTCCGCCTTGAAGCCCGCCACAGATGCGAACTCCGACCCCGGAATGAGTTCCGGCTTAGATCTTACCGCCCGGCCTATGCCTGTCAGCCGTTTCGTCTCGCCCGGGCATGAAGGTCTTTATGTAGCATTGGAGGCACAGGCTGTTATTGCCATCCTGTACCCTGGACTCGTCAGGGGCGATGGTCTTGTCGCATCTGACACATCTGGCCAGTTTTTCCCCGGTGGCCGGTATTCCCCGAAGCTTGATATCTTTATAGCATTTTTTACAATAGTATCCGCTGTCACGCATCGTAACGGAGCCGATGGGGTAATATTCTTTACAGTTGGCACATTTGACTTCCAGACTCACGGGACACCTACGACCTGGTAAATAATACCTTATTAAATTCTTATCATATTAAACTATTTCAGTAACATTTGAAAGTCGTTTCAAATATATTTGAAATGAAAACATATAAATAGCCAGTATTTCAATACATATTGAAATGGTACCAATCGTACGTTAAAGGGCCCTTTGAAATTATCCGATAAGTGCTGCCTCGCCATAAATAAGGCGGCGGTCGAGCGATGCCTGCCATAGTGGCATCTATCGTAATGGAGTTGAACGGATGAGGGTGGTCAAGAATGTCTGAGGACAACGAGAAGTACTGGAATATTATATCCACAAAATACGATTCCATCGTCGACAGGACTATCGGCGATAAGCTCCGGCCCCGGGCGCGGGAAATGCTGGAACGCGAGAAAGGCCTGGGCAGGGTCGTGGAATTCGGCTGCGGCACTGGATACTTTACCAGGACGCTGGCGTGGATAGCGGACAGCGTCGTCGCCACGGACCTCTCCGGCGAGATGCTGGACCGGGCGCGGGAAGGGCTGAAGGGCTTTAGGAACGTATACATTCAAAAGGAAGACTGCCTCAAGACGTCTTTCCCCGATGAGTCCTTCGATGCCGCGTTTCATGGCGCTGGTGATCAATGCTACGGATAATCCGATGCAGGCCCTATGCGAGGCAAACCGGATATTAAGGCCGGGCGGTGTTATTATAGTCGCGAACCCCGACGGGAGCCGGATAGACGTCGCTGATATGCCCGGCACCATGGTACGTTTCGTTTCCAATTACGGGTTCGCCTCCGAGTACTTTAGCAAGGACGAGTTCGAGTCCATGGAAAAAAGCGCCCGCGCACTATCGGATAACGACCTTCGCCAGATGCTTCCCGCGGCCGGCTTCGATATCGCGGCCGTGGAGATCCTGCGGGACGACTCCGACGCGTCAAACCTTGCAATGGATTATGTCCGGGCCATTAAAACGTCGAATATTTCGGGATCATCATCCGGGGCGCTAAAGACTTACCAAAGGGCAGAGGCCGTGATCACCGTAAAAAACCTCGGTAAGAACTATGGCGGGTTCATCGCGGTCTTCGGAGTTTCGTTCACGGTCCGGAAGGGCGAAGTCTTCGCCCTGCTTGGGCCCAACGGCGCCGGCAAGACCACCATCGTGGAGATCCTTGAGCTGCTCAAGACTCCGACGCGAGGCCTGATCGGTATTTTGGGCAGCGATGTGCTCAGCGGGGCCCCGGTGGGCAATCTCTTCATGGCCCAGGACCGGAGTTACGCCGGCATCAAGGAAAAGATCGGCGTGCTTCCCCAGAGCTTTAACTCCTTCGAGCTGCTGACGGTATACGAGAACATCGATTACTTCGCGCAGATGTACTCGAAGCACCAGGACATCGATAAGCTCATTGCCGAGCTGGGCCTGAAGGAAAAAAGGAACTCGCTGTTCAAGAATCTTTCCGGAGGGCCAAAGCAGCGCGTGGGCATTGCCATCGCCCTGGTGAACGACCCGGACATCATATTTTTAGACGAGCCTACGACCGGCCTTGATCCCAAGTCCCGGAGGGACGTATGGGAGGCAATAAAAGCTCTCAAGGCCCGTGGTAAGACCATTTTTCTCACCACCCACTACATGGACGAGGCTTACCACCTGGCGGACCGGGTCTGCGTTATCCACAAAGGCGGCGTGGTCGCTGAGGGCTCGCCCGAGGACCTGATCAACCGGTACGGCGGCGGCAATACGCTGGTGGTCAGGGAATGCAATGCGGTGGCCGTCGATCCGCTGCTGAAGGCCATTCCGGACAGTACCGCCGATGGGAATAACGTGTTCGCCAGGATGCAGGAAAATGACTGCATAGAGAGCATAGCGAAGGCCGTCGAAGTTATCCGGTCCGGCGGGTTCGAATGCAAGGAGATCTACGTGCAGAAGCCCACCCTCGAGGACGTTTTTTTGAATTTGACGGGCGAAAAGCTGACAGAAGGGGGTATCTAAAGTGTCACGCACGACGAGAATGGCTACCGACATCAAGTATAGCCTGGTGCAGTTCCTGCGAAGCCGGCGATCCGTGTTCTTCTCACTCGCATTCCCCGCCATATTCCTGGTCATTCTGGGATACCTGCTGGGCGGGGACACGACCACAGAAAGTAACGGCGTCAGCTACATGGGATATTTGATGTCGGGCATACTTGGCATGTGCATCATGTTCTCGGCGCTGAACGAGACTATGGGGACCATATCCAAGTACAGGGCGAACGGCGTGTTCAACATGCTTTCTGTTACGCCTATGTCCACCATCGAGTGGAATCTGGCAAGGATCATATCCGGGACGATCATTGTGCTGCTGTCCGTGGCAGTAGCCCTCGGCGCCGCATGGCTGGCATTCGCGTCCTGCCATCGATCAACATTATGTCCGTACTGATCATGATCGCCGGCTCGTTCATGTTCATAGGCATGGGCATGATCATCGCCTACGTCTTCGATGACGTGCGATCGCCGAATATGATCTCGCTCATGATCACGCTACCTCTGATGATGGTCTCCTGCCACAGATGTTGCTGATCCGCAATGTAGCCCGGTCCATGGCGGCGGAACTCGGTCAGTTGCAATGTGACCTTGTCAATTTGCGAATCAGAAAGAAAAACTAGGCACTACTGCCCTTGGAACCCGTCGCCGGACTTGACACCAGGGTGTAGACTAGCCAGCGGGTTCGAACAAGCAAGAAGCCTTGCTGGATAAGGCTTTTGGCCCGCCACCTGCGACGACGGAGAGATCAGAAATCTCCCGCCACATTTTTTGCCGCATCCCGCGAGCTGCCCGAACCATCTCATCGCTTGTAAGGGTAGGAGCCCACGTGGCTGGCTCGGCGCGATTCCCGTTTCTTCCAGCCGTGACGGTGCTGTTCGCCTTGATTGTCCTCGCTTTGGCCGTGCCCCTTGGCCATGCGGCCGACGGGGCGGTGGCAGCCCGGCCCAACGCAGTGCCTTCCAGCATCGTGATCGGGTTTGTGGGCGGTTTTGTGCGTCATGACAATCCACATCACGAGCCCGTGCAGTTTGCCGAGCGCATTCGGCGCTCCTACCCCAAAGACGCCTACGTTCGAGTTTTCGAGAACCGGCATCGAAAGGCGGCCTACCAGACGATTCTTCGTCTCCTCGATCGAAATCACGACAACATTCTCAGTGACGAGGAAAAAGCGCAGGCGCGAATCATTCTATTCGGTCACAGTTGGGGAGCGTCTGCGGCGGTGCTGCTGGCTCGCGAATTAAAACGTGCGGGAATCCCGGTGCTGCTGACCGTGCAGGTGGACAGCGTCCGCAAGCTCTGGCAACAAGATAGAACCATCCCTGTGAATGTCGCCGCGGCGGTGAACTTTTACCAGCCCCATGGCCTTATCCACGGACAGCCTGAGATCGTGGCCGCCGACCCGGAGCATACGCAAATTCTGGGCAACTATCGTTTCGACTACCGGCAAGCCCCAGTAAGGTGTGAGAGTAATTCCTGGTTCAACCGCCTCACTCCCAGCCACGCCCAGAGCGAATGCGATCCGCACATTTGGGCGCAGGTGGAAGACCTTGTGCGCCAGCGACTGCAGCCTGAGCCTAGTGCCGTGGCGGTAAATCCTCAGCCTTGACAGCGGCCTAAGGCATCACGGTTGAAATATCGCACCCCTGAAATACCCTACCGCTCTACGGCTTGGATCGCCTCACCATGAGAATGCCGATGGGCTGGCCTATTGTGGGAAGTTCATGCGGTGCAGGAGATCCTGGAAGCGCGGATCTGAGCGTAGTTGATCCCAATCCCACGCCACACGGAGATGGGACAAAGGAGTTTCGTTGGCCTCGTACGCTCTTTGCAACCAGAAGATAGCCTTGTCCGCATCTCCGGCGTGGGCATAGAGTCGGGCGATACGGACACCAGCTACGTGGGAACGTTGTGCGCGAGACGACAGGGTGTCTGCTGCGCGCTTCATCCCTTCGCGGTACCCGGCCTTTTGATAACCGGTTTTGAGGGCAGTCACGGCTTCCTCGTCGCTTAATGCCTCGAAGAACTTGACTGCTTCCTGCAGGGCCTCTCGTTCCATATGCTTTTTGTAATACGCGCCCCACAGACCCATGTGGGCAGAAGAGAAATGCGGTTGGGTGGCGAGAACCTTTTGCAGCGCGTCGATGGCTTCGTCATAGCGGCCGAGATATATCAAATGCCAGCCATAGAAACAGTGCGGAAAGAAATTCATTGGGTCCAAAGCAAGCGCTCGCTGCATTTCCGTCTGCCATTCCTGATTCCGATGAAGCGAGATCAGATAGTCGGCATACATAAAATGCGCATTGGCGCTGCTGGGGTTCAACTGAATCGCGCGCTGATAATCCCGCTCGGCGGCCAGCCAGTCTCTTTCGTACTCTTCGATGAGGGCAAGACTGACACGGGGTTCGGCAAGGGTGTCGTCGAGTTGTAGGGCCTTAAGCGCGGCGGCCTTCGCCTTGAGCATAGTCTCCGAAGGTGGCGCGTAACCGGAATCGGTGCGCATCATCCAGACATCAGCCAGTCCGGCATAGGCCAGCGCGTAATTGGGGTCTTTCTCCAGGGCGAGTTGAAAATAGCGCTCCGCATCCTCGTTTCCCTGCTTGGAGATTTTGAACCACTGGAAGCGGCCATTGAGATACGCCTCATAGGCCTCGGGGTTGACGGGACGGGGCATGGCCAGACGAGCTTGTTCCTGGGGAGTTAGCGTCACCCTGATTTCGTTGGCGATCGCACGGGTCACCTCCCCTTGCAAGCCTAAGACGTCGCGCAGATCGCGCTCGTACTCATCGCTCCACACGGGAGTTTCCGCGGCCGCGTTTACCAGCCGGGCGGTAATGCGTACGCGGCTCCCCGACTGGACGACCGATCCTTCCACGATCGCGTCCACCTTCAGCTTCTGAGCAATCTCCGCCAGCGGCATTTTGGTGCCTTTGAATTGCATGACGGATTGTCGGGAAATCACGCGCGCTGGAATGGCTTTTCCCAATTGCGTGATCAATTCCTCGGTCATGCCGTCGGCGAAGTATTCCCGCGCCGGATCGCCGGAAAGGTTCACCAGCGGGAGAACCGCTATCGACTGAAATCGTGGGAGGTTCCCCGAGTGCTGGCCCAGCAACTGTCGCAGCCTGGGAAAGATTAATACGACAGCCACAACCAGCACAGACAGGATTCCCAGAAAAGCGAGGACGGCCCACGAGTTCCGCACGAACCCCGGCCCGGCGGGAACGGTTCCAGCGGTGAGGTGTGACTTGGGCTCGCGTTCCAGCCGACGCAGATCGACAGCGAGTTCTCCGGCCGACTGATAACGGTTCGCAGGATCCTTTTCCAGACACTTGCTCACGATCCGTTCCAGATCGGATGATAAGCCGTGATTCCACTGCCGTGCCGGAGTCGCGGAATGACGGAGGATGGCGCCAATCAGCTTGCTGCTGGGCCAGTCCGAAAAAGGGTGTTTGCCTGTGGCCATTTCATAAAGCACCAGACCGGCCGCGTGAATGTCAGTGCGAGCATCAACGGGTTCCCCCAAGAGTTGCTCAGGCGCCATATAAGGCAAGGTTCCGGATACGCCTCCCGTGCTCAGACTGCTCTGCGTTTCCCCGAGTTCGCTCTTTTGTTGACGGAATCTGGCCAGACCGAAGTCCAGGATTTTCAGCCATCCCTCCTTGGTCAGCCGTATGTTGCCCGGCTTCAGGTCACAATGAACGAGGCCTTGCCCATGGGCAGCCGCCAGGACCTCGGCGAGTTGGATCCCCAGCCTTACCGTTTCTTTCTCAGACAAAGGCCCGGATGCCAGTTTGTGATTCAGAGAAACCCCAGGGATGAACTCCATGACCAGGAAGTCCAAGCCCTGCTCGGTGTCAAAGTCGTGGATGGTCGCGATGTTGGGGTGATTCAGCTTGGACAGCGCCAAGGCTTCCTTGTGAAAGCGCTTCCGGGCGGACTCGTCGCCCAGCGTCCCGGGCAGGAGCAGCTTGATTGCTACATCGCGGTCGAGGTGCCGATCGTGGGCACAGAAGACTTCCCCCATTCCGCCGGCACCGATCTTCTCGATGAGGCAGTAGTGGCCCAGGGTCTGGCCAACAAGCTTATCCTGACTGCCCCTGAGGCTCGTCATGGGGAAGATTCTCTTCCCCCCATACCCACACCAAAATCGTAGGCCCGCCAGCAAAGCGAGTCAATGCTGAGTACGGATGAGCCTACATCGAACCATTGGACGGAACGGGCAGGGGAGGCAACCGCACCTGGGCGTTAATCTTTCCTAGTGTCCTGTCCCGGAAATACGTTCACATAGTCGCTGGACTTTAGCGAAGATGGAATCTGCTGTTGCCGTCCAGACGAAGGGCTGGGCGTTCTGGTTATCGTTTGCGACGAATTGATCGATCTTGGTCACCAGTTCTTTCACGCTGCGAAAGGTTCCGCGCCGGATAGCTCGCTGCGTGATCCGGTGGAACCAGATCTCCACCTGATTGAGCCAAGAGGCGTAGGTCGGAGTGAAGTGCACATGAAAGCGGGGTCGCGTTGCCAGCCAGCGCTTCACCCGCGGATGTTTGTGGGTCGCGTAATTGTCCACGATCACGTGCACGTCCAGGTCCGGCGGCACGTTGTTGTCGATCTGCCGCAGAAAGTCCAGATATTCTTGATGCCGATGTCGTTGCCGACACCGCGTGAGTACCGTGCCCTTGGCCGTGTCCAGCGCGGCAAACAGGGTCGTGGTGCCATGACGCCGGTAGTCGTGGGTTACGCCTTCGACGTATCCCAGTCCGATGGGTAGCATGGGCTGGGTGCGCTCCAGCGCCTGAATCTGGCTCTTCTCGTCCACACACAGGACCACCGCGTTTTCCGGGGGATGCAAGTACAGTCCCACGATGTCGCGCACCTTCTCCACGAAAAACGGATCGGTCGAGAGCTTGAAGTGGCGCTGCCGGTGCGGCTCCAGCCCGAAGGCCCGCCAAATGCGGTGCACCGTGGATTTCGAAAGCCGGGTCTGGTCTGCGATTTGCCGCACACTCCAGTGGGTGCCGCCTTTCGGTTTTGTCTCCAGGGTTTTGCGCACCAACTGGGCCACTCGTTCATCGCTGATGGGTCGCGGACGGCCTGGGCGCAACTCGTCATGCAGTCCCGCCACCCCCTGCTCCACGAAGCGTCGCCGCCATTTGCCCACGGTGGCGTTGCTCAATCCCAATTGCCGGGCAATCTGTTGGTTCATCTTTCCCGCCGCGCTCAGCAAAACAATTCGTACCCGAGTTACCAGTCCCGCCGGAAGCGAACGGGAACTGGCCATGCTTTCCAGTTGCGCACGCTGCTCCGGGCTCAACACCAACGCCGCTTTCGGTCGTCCCATCGCCATAGGCACCTCCATTGTGCATCAGAGACACCTATTTACCTTGCAATACTAATGCCACTTACTTATGGGACACTAGATGAAACAAGCTTGGGCTGAAGTGTCCGTGCGAAAGATCGTAGTAGAGATATGGGAGGACACCGTCTAACCTCTCGTGTATCTTTCTCGCGAGAAGTTCCCCCTCGGCGCCGATCAAAATTTACAGTTCAGCGAACACGCTAGAGCCTGAACAGATTTCTCCGGCCAATCCACTCGCAGAGACTTTCGGTTGTAAACAATTTGGGCTTGGCGTAGCAGAAATTTCTCGTCATTGCCCGAAATTCAGGACAGCGGTGTAGCTTTTCAGGGCAAAATCAGAATTCCGAGGACCGGCGAGTAACTCACAAAGAGAAGGAGTGGTCCAGGTTCTGACCAGTGTGCATGGAAGTGAACCCGGCTAACGCGTCAATCCAACTCTGGGCCAGATGCCAGAATGTCGGTTTTCCGAACAAAACTCGTTCATGGTAGACAAAGTTCCCGATTTGGGCCTACCATTGCGCAACGCCAACCTGAGCCGTATCCAATGTTGGCCCCGTCGTCCAGTTTCGAAGCCGGTACACGCCTCCGGGCCAAGCGCGAGCGACTGCACCTGTCTATTCGCCGGGTCGCCCAGATGAGTCAGAAGATTGCCCAAGAGAAGAACGACCCAGCCTCTTTCGTCCCTTATAACTGGATCAGCGACCTCGAGAACGGAAAGTCCAAGCCGCGACTACTACCCAGGTTTCACAGTCTCAGCCTCATCTACGATTGTGACATCAACGAAATCCTGGCTGCGTTCGGCCTCAACATCGCTGACCTAGCTAGGCAATCAACGCGGACATATGAGTCTGCCCCATACCCATCTCAGTGGGTTATCGCGAGCGCAATCAGATCCGCGTGTCGTGGCGGCTCCGCAATTGCCGCTTAAGCTTCCACTGCAGCAAACGAATCTCGTGCACCGCATGTTTCAGGGCCTGGGCGAGATGCCCTTTTTCCTGCTCCAGCAAGCCGGCCCGCAAGAGGTTCTCTATGGGTATGTTGGGACCGATGATCACACGCTTGATCCCATCATTCGCCCAGGCGCCTTCGTGCAGATCGATCCGGAGCAAAACAAAGTAATTCGAGGGATGTGGCCGAGCGAACACGAACGCCCAGTCTATTTTGTGGAATTGCGAGACAACCATTATGCGGTCTGTTGGTGCGAACTCGAGGGGAACCATCTACTGCTGGTCCCTTCTCCGAAATCTCCGGTGCCCATCCGGCATCTTCGATACCCGCAGGACGCCGATATCGTGGGGCGTGTCGTAGGCTTCGCTCACCTGATCGCTCCCTTGCATTCGAAGACCGTTGCTGCACCTTCGGCAGGTTCGGGTATCCTCCAGCCGTAAGGCTATCTAGATGGGCCTTGAGAGCAACCGGACCTCGATGTGTCAGGTCAGGATACTTTGAACATCTATCGCTGGGATTCGAGAAAAGGCATAGGGCGATGATTTGGGTACGCCAATCTCTCTTGCTGAATATCGGCAGGCGAATTCAGCGATTAGACATCAAGTACCCGGAACATTTGTCCGGACCATGAAAATTGTCTTGGCCATGACATTTTCTGAGTTTGGCACGTGTGCAACCGAGTTCGACTGATACAAAATTGCTTCTTCGTGCGAACCAATTCAGGAAGGCCTCGGAGACCCCGTGCTTGTGAGTCACGTGGCACGGGTCGGCTGAGGGGGTCCCGGGGCCTTTCTGAATTGGTCACAAGGCATGATCAAACTTGAGCAACTTCAACGGGGCAGGGTCTACCGTTTACAGTCGCGCAACCTGGAATGTGGCGTTTGGAATGGCAAGGATGGCTTTATTGGTATCCGGACCAAGTTTGGCCTGCGATTCCTCGATATGGAAATTCAATGGGGTTTGAGCAAGACATTCGGCACGGCACTGGAAACACTGGGCACTATTCCCGAATCAATCTCTCTGAACATCAGTCTTGGTACCGAATGCGGAAACTGCCATAAACCGGTGAACTACGTCAAACATCACGCGGAGCAAAAAGAAGCAAGCGGCGAATGGTTCCATCGTGATGATGGCAGCCCGAATTGCAGTGTTCCTTTCCAGAACAACAAGGCCCGCAAGGCCAGTCCGGTGGTGATTCCGAATGATGCGCTCTTTGCAGAATTGCGAAAATACGACTGTGATGCGTAGTAGTTCGGCTGAGAACTTGCTCTCGAGCGGCCTATTTCGTTTCTGAAGTGGGTTCACGGTTCCCAAAAAGTCGAAGGCGTCCCTTGATGCGGGCTTCGATGGACGACGCAACTTCATCAGGAAAATCTCTAGGTAGGCTGGCCACCACAGATTCGGCCGCAGAGGCGGCGCCGTCCAGCAGTTCTTGGATAACCGATTCGATCACTTGTTGTCCGATACCAGCTTGATCTGCAGTCTGAAAGAAATGACGCGGAGCAATCTGCCGAATCTGGTAGTGCGGTTTTGTACCAAATGCCATGGCCAATCGAAACTGTTTCCACAGGATCTGCTTCGAGTCGACACTAGGTTGGGCTGAGATTACGTCGTAGAACGGCGTTATGCGAAAGCGACCACCCGGAGAGAGAAAGATACTGAAGTTTTTCGCATGCCCGTCGGTGGCTCCCATAAGCCAGAAGACGATGTTTGCCTTTAGAAATGAGCGCTGATCTGAGAGTGGTTCGTCGGTTCCCCGAAGCAGCTTGAGAATATCCGTTATGCCTGGGCCGCCGTCGCTCTCGTACTTGAGGTTTGGAGGCACCGAGAGGGCTTGGCAAGAATCTTCTTGTGGGAGACGCAGCAAGCGCTGATCTTCAGTCCAGAGTCTGTCGAAACGCTCAACAATCAGAACGCGCCTGTCCCCGAAGGTGTGCATTTCTGCTTTAGCAGCCGCGAGTCCCAGAGCATTTAGGAGCTTGAGGCATAGATATTCGTTCTCCACGCTTGAAGTGAGGTCCACCCCATTGGGGAGCTTCCCAATACTAGGCTTGAAGATGTGCGTCGTCGGAGTCGTACCGCGGGGCTTGCACCATCTGCCATTCCAGCGCAGAAGTGCGGTCTTCTCTTGAGCGCCGGCTATAGATATCCGGAAGCTCTCGTCTTCGGTGATTCCCAGCGGAGCCGTTGCTAGATTGTCAAGAATGATTCCAATCTCGCGTCCACTGACGGGCACTGCATCAATAGCACCAGCCGGAGTCGGTTGTACCTCAGGGGGAAGGAACTGTAACGCACCCACACAATCGTGGCCAATTGCGCCCAGCAGGCTATAGGCGTCGGTTCCTTTGGCACGCGCGCGCGCAGCGATCTGCCGCCGCAAACTATCGTTGTCCGGCAATAGATTCTCGAAAACTGCCAAGACGGGCGCGCCGACGTACGGCTGTTCGCGTAGGGGCAATGAGAGTGAAACGGGCAGAGCGGGCTGCCATTCCAGCCACGACCGCTCGTATTGGAAGATGATGGCCCCCGAAGTCTCGCGTCGAAGTTGGCCGACGAGTCGGCTGTTGAGAAACACATTCAGAGGTTCGTAGCGCGCTCGACGTGGCATCAGAAGAGTCTCTCAATATCTCGTGCTGAGCCCTTGGTACGTGGACGGATCACTAATTCCAGGTCGAGCGCGGCAAGCGTGCGCAACACGGTATCGAATCGAGTTGCGGCAGAAGTCTCAATGTCGGAGACCGTCCGTTGGCGCACCCCGACTTTGGCGGCCAGCTTCTCCTGAGTTAAGCCGAGTTCGCGACGCCGCTGTCGAATGTAGTTCCCAAGTTGAAGGGGAGTTCGGGCAATGGTTTCCATGTTCGGTTTCTCGCGGTCTAGGCGCTTTCCCGCCTAAGTGCATATTAGGCGCTTTTCCGCCTATTTTCAAGTTAGGCGGTTTTTCGCCTAGGCTACGTCGATTGCGCGAGCCGGCCACCCGATTGGCACAGAGCCTGGCGAGTTTGATACAAAACCTGACGCCTTTTGCGAACAATTCAGGAAGGCCTCGGAGACCCCGTGCTAGATTCCCCGCGGCACGGGTGCCTGAGGGGGTCCCGGGGCCTTTCTTCGATTGCAAACATGCCTACAGTTGAAGCGCCGCAACAAAGCCTGACGACAGTTGCCACTCATCCTGCCGATAAGAACGACTGATGAGCCAGACAAGACACCGAAGCGCGAGGTCGATCTACCCAGAAAGAGATACTCTGACGCTCGCAGATAGGATTTCACGTCTTCAAAATCCTGACGGAGAGAAAGCTGAAAGAGCGCGAAATTGCTGGCATTCTGGGAATTGCGCTATCCGACGTATCGCACCTGATGAACGGACATTTCAGCCGCTTCACAACAGACAAGCTGCTCGACTTTCTGAGACGCCTGGGTAGAAAGTCACGATCGAGGTGAGTCCTCACCATAAGGGTGAACCGTATCAAGAAGTGACTTTCGTCCCGTGAATCGAGCATGCTTCCGCTGCCGGTCCGTGCCGGCAACCTTTGGATCTGAAGTCCCTTATGCTGGGTGCCGCCCCGCTGTGACGAACTCTCGTCGCACAAAGCATCAGCCTGAACCGGGGTGACATCAAGCGACACTTAGTCTCTTTCCCGACGGCGCCACAACCTTTGTTCGCAACAGTATTCGAAACGCC
This sequence comes from uncultured Methanocellaceae archaeon, assembly GCA_963780625.1. Lineage (GTDB taxonomy): Archaea > Halobacteriota > Methanocellia > Methanocellales > Methanocellaceae > Methanocella. The sequence goes on from CAWACH010000003.1 coordinate 476,560, forward strand.
AAGCCGTGGGTTATGAGAAGAAGAGGCACATAGGCAGCCAGAATAAAATAGCCAGCGCCTAACAGGCCTGGGTTATTTGGGAGTGATATGCGGCTTCCCAGGTAAAAGGCGAACAGCAGGTCCGCTGTTCCGAAAGTATTGAAAACCCACGTTACCACACTCCCCGTGCGGGTTCCCAGCGTGGCCACGGCGAGCAAAGCCAGAACCGCGGTTATGAAATCACCGTAAGCTACTGGTTGAGCAAATGTGGCAGGTAACTCTGGAGACACAACACCGGGCACCACAAATGCCAATCCGAGGAACCTGAACGCATGCAACAGTAGGATGGGCTTCAGATTCTCGGGGTTGGGGCGTTTACCTAGCGCTGGCCAAATATATTGCCACGCTACTATTCCCCAAACAACCAGGCCGAACGTCACGCTGATTCCGAACAAAACTGCAGATGGCATGATTGATCCTTTCTGGCGGCGGTTTTCCTCACGAATGACCGCCACCTCCAATGTGCTCTCGCGAAGAGAGTCACTGTTGCGTTCCTGAACCCATCAAGGCCCTCAGCGGCATCAAGGGTCCGACGGGAATGTACTCGTGATGGAGCAACTCTTCCTTTGCGAGCGGCAGGGTTTCCATGATGGCTCGTGCCTCGTCCTCGGTGTTTGCGTTGACCAGGAAGATCACCCCTTTCCCATCGCCGCGCGAATACCACTGTTGGATCTTCCCGTCGAGGTAGAGCTTCACAGTTGCCCGAATCTCTGCCGGTATGACAGCCATGATTTGTTGCGCGGTCACGCCCGGCTTCGCAGTCTCAATGACCAGCACCGCGGTGGTTTTAGGTGTAGGAATGCTGGGCACGCCTGAAGCGGCCCCGGATTGTGTCTGTTGTGGCATGATCAATTTTTCCTTTCCAAAGTTCGAGCCAGTGATATAGCCCTGCTTCTTCTCTTAACAAATCGCGGCTGCGACAGGCTTCAGTCGCGGATCAGTACTGGGGATAGCAAGCCGGTCGTCCCTCCTGCAGCGGCGCCATTCCGAGGGGTCACTGGAATGCAGCTGGGTTCAGCATTCTTAGCGGCGTCAGCGGCCCGACGGCAATGTACTGGTGATCCATCAAATGTGCTTTCGCGAGCGGCAGCGTTTCCATAATGGCCCGCGCCTCGTCCTCGCTCTTCGCATCCACCAGGAAGATGACACCCTTCCCATCGCCGCGCGAATACCACTCGCGAATTTTCCCGTCGAGATAGAGCCTTACCGTCGCCTGAATCTCGTCTGGAATCACAGCCATGACTTGTTGAACGGTTACGCCCTGCTTGGGAATCTGAATGACAAGCACTGCGGTGGTTTTAGGGATGGCCCCGGCGGGCAAGCTTTGGCCAGCCTCGGGTTGCGATTGCGCGAAGGACAGGGCTGGAAGCACTGCCACAAGCAAAGCGATCATGAATTTCATTGGTTCTCCTCTCGATTCAGTTTGGTGTCGCTGCACTCTTATAGAGTACGCACGTACTCTAACCGACGCAAAAAAAATTACCCCTCAGCGAAGCACCTCACAAAATGCTTCCTCGCCTCCAACAAAATCTGCTCGCGCTGATCCGGATCCGATATAACGCGGGTCATCATCAACACTCCGGCCATGCTGGGAAACAATAGCCGGATCGTCGTCTGTTTCTCTTCTCGCGTCCGGCCGGGCATAAATGGCAGCAACCGCTCGCGATACGCTTCCAGCGATGCCTCGATCCTTCTCCGCACGGCTACCGGTTTCCGCGCGAGTTCCGGCCCGAGGGCGGCGCGCACGCAACCGCTTCCCGGCGAATTCGCATGCCCGGTACTTAGATAACGCTCGATGATCGCCCGCAGTGCCTGCCCCTCGGGCGCAGACTTTGCAACCTCCACCATGCCTTTCCCCGTCTCGTCGAGTGCCCGTGCCACCGCTTCGACGAATAGGTCGTCCTTGCTCTTAAAATGCCGGTAGAAGCCCCCTTTTTTCAAGCCTACCTTCTTCATCACCGTCCCGATGCCGCTAGTGTCGCCGCCGTGTTCGCGGAAAGAGCGAGCGGCCACGGAAAGAATCTTCTCGTGGTTCTGCGCTTTGTGTTCTGGCGAATATCGCATGATCCAAAGAGTACTATCGTACTCTAATGCCTGTCAAGGCCGAACTTGATCCTGCTGGCGCCGCCCGTCGGTGCTATGTGTTCGGCGGTGTCGGCATGCCTCCTGCTCGCTCCGTTTTCTTGCGAGTCCCCGCTCGAACTTCGCGATCAAAGCCGCCAAGGCTTCTGGCTGCTCATTCGTGGTGAGGTGACCGCCAGGCAGCCGCTCGATCCGAAGGCCGAGCGTTTCCAACCGTTCCTGCGCGAGATCCACCTGCCGGTGTTCAAAGGGATCTTCGTCGCTGCCGCCTATCAAGAACGGGAACTGATCGCGATAAGCCTTGAAGAGGTCACCGAAGTCGAGCCGGTCGCCTTGCGCTTTGTGATCCGCCACGAAGCCGGCTGCTGCGGCTAGGTAGAAGAGGCCATCGTGCCGGTCCATGGCGCTGTAGAGCTCGCCGAGTTCGGCATCTGTTACGTGATAGTCTTTGGACCACATCTTCCGTATTCCTGGCATCCTCTTAAACAGCCACAACGGGCGGCCAACACCCTGGCGGGCTCGGTTCGGGAGACGGCGCAACATCGGCGTGGTGTACCACGGGTGGCTGTGCCCGTCCGCGAAGAGCCCTCCATTGAAGATGAAAACACCGCGTATTTCGGGCCCGTCGGCTGGTTCACCGCGGCCAGCGCGCTCAAGCCGACGTCGCAAGTGCTCGAGAACGACAAGCGAGGAAAAGTCGAAGGCAACCAGCGTCGTCGATTGGACGCCGAAATCGCGCCAGATCGCTTCGACAAGATTCGTACGCTCCGCGGTTGAATAAGCGTGGTCCTTGGGCTTATCGCTATCGCCCATCCCGACGTAGTCGAGGAAGAGCCTCGGCATATCGGCGCCACTCGGCAGATAGGGCAGAACCTTCGCCCACCCAAAGGAGCCATCGGGAAATCCCGGGAGGAAGGAGACAGCGTGAGCGATATCTCCTTCCCGCCTCAGGAACACTCTGAGAGCGCCTCCCGGTGTTGGAACGATTGCGCGCGCATTGGGGTCGTAGCCGATGCGTTCGCCACCTGCAAACCAAACTTGCGCGGACGGGATCTCGCGGGTCATCGTGTGGAGCCTCCCGTTTCCTTAACATCTTCGGGATTGATCTGCGGAGTCTGTTCGCCGGCCTTTGCCGAGTAGATGATGAACTTGAACGGGTCCGTGTTCTGATTCTTTTCCAGCAGCTTCAGATAGGCGAACCGCTTCGCATTCTTAAGAGCTTCGCTATGGGGAAACTTTGGCTCCGCGGTTTCTAACAACTCCGCTGCCGTCGCGTACTTGCCATCTGCGGAGAGACGTTCCGCTGCTTTCAAAATTTGTCCTTCGGAGACCCCCAGATAGTCAACGAGGAGATCCGCGTGATCTGCCCGGCTGGGATGCGCCAGTCCCTCGAGGTTTGCCTGCCAGTATCCGACGTTTTGATCGTAGAGTCTGTCGATCACATGCTCGCGCAAAATGTAGTAAGGCTGGTACGCATCGGGCTGTGTGGCCAGGAAATCCGGGGGGATGAGGTTTGCGTCATGAATAGCCGCTCTTTCGTCGCCACGACGAATGGCCGCGAGTACCTGGTTCTGTAACCATCTCAAATCGGTTTTCAGGTGGCTAAGAATCAACGGTGATGAGAAGTTCCGAGTGAGCGGCTCATGCCCTTGCAACAGGTACTGGGGATTCCTGCTCACGATGACATCGATCGCATCGAATAGCCCTTCGAGATCACCTTCCGGAGCAAAGGGCGCGCCGAGATAGGGCATGATGACATCTCCCATGAACATTACTTTTTCGTCAGGAAGGTAAATCAACATGGCATCATGCGTTTCACCGCCTCGAACTGGGATCAGCTCGAACTTCGTTCTGCCGATATTCAGATCCGTCCGCTTGTCGATCGCGATGTCTGGTTTGTAGCTCCGGACATCTTCGGTATTGAATCGCTCGCCGAAGAACTCCTTCCCGAAGACATCCGGTCCGTTGAATTCTCTTGCGAACTCCTCCTGATAGTTGGCTCGTCCGTAAAACTTGGGCTGAGAGCTCAGGCTGCGAAAGTAGGAATGCCCGCCGACGTGGTCCCAGTGCGCGTGAGTGATGAAGACGGTCGTCAGTGGCGGCAGTCCCGGCGCATAGGCCTGGAGGGCTTCGCATGCTCCTTTTGCAAAATCCGGTCGTGTGCCCGCGTCGATGCCGACGAGCTGATGGCGGTCCTTGGAAACTACGAAGTAGTATTCCGTGAATTCGAAGCCGGTCAACGTGTAGACACGACCGGGCACAACCTCGACGATGCGTCGCGGTGCAAATGTGTGACCTGAGACTCCGTCTTCGGAGAACGGTGTTGCCAGCGTGATCGGATGATCGAAATTGGGGTAGCCGCTGCTCCGCAGGTACTCATTTGCCTTTGCGGTGTCGCCAAGGGATTCTCGCCAAAGCACGAATTCATCGATATCGAATCTGCGAAGAATCCGGGGCGCAAAGAATTCACGAAAATGCTGCGTCTGCTCGAGACCGACGATACGTGTCGCGTTGTCTTGGTCGAGAAGACAGACCGTTTATACCGCAACCGGGCGGATGCACTCGCATTCGAGGCTTTGATTGAAAAGCGGGGTGTCGAAATCCATCTCGTCAAAGAGGGCCGCGTAATCTGCAAAGAGTCGCGTTCGCGAGACAAGTTCATGCATGACATCCACGTGGCCGTCGCCAAGCATTATGTCGAGAACTTGAAGGAGGAAGTAAAGAAGGGCATGCGCGAAAAGGCCGAGGAGGGCATCTATCCAGGCCGCGCTCCAATTGGATATCGCAATAACCCAGCGACCAGGACAATTGACGTGGACCCGGAGCGTGCGCCGATGGTCAGGCGCATCTTCGAGCTATATGGAACGGGGGAGCACTCGCTCATCACACTCCGCAAGACAGTGTTGAATGAACTCGGGCTTCGTCTCGCTCGTTCGTATGTCGAGACGATCCTCAAGAACCGTTTTTACCTGGGATATTTCGTTTGGCAGGGAGTCGAGTACAAAGGCACTCACGAGCCATTCATTTCAGGGCAGCTCTTTGACCGGGTTCAGGATGTATTCGCCGGACGGAATAAGCCGAAACACAGGAAGCACGCCTTCGCTTTTGCTGGTTTGCTCAAATGCGCCCACGATGGCTGTACCGTTACGGCTGAGCGGCAGAAGGGCAAGTACGTCTATTACCGCTGCTCGCACGGGCGGGGCAAGTGTTCGCTGCCGTACATGCGTGAGCAAGAGGTCTCAGATCGCATGGGGGAATTGCTCAAGAACATCTATGTTCCCGAGACCGTGGCAGAAACCATCGTCGCCTCGCTAAGTTCCGACAGCGCTCGTGCAGACGCAGAGAGGCAGAAGCGCATGGATGCTACGCAGCAAAGGCTTGCAGCGCTTCGAACCCGAATGGACCAGATGTATGAGGATAAATTGGATGGGAAGATTGACGATGCGTTCTGGGCGCGGAAGACGAACGAATGGCGCGAGCAAGAGCGCGGATTGGAGTCAGAGTTGTCGCGGTTCAAGGTGGAGGTCACGGCGGACAGCGTATTGACCGCCAAATACATTTTTGAACTGGCTAACCAGGCGCATTTTCTCTATCTTGCGCGAAATCATGCAGAACGCGCTCAGTTGCTGAAACGTGTCCTTTTGAACTGCGATACAGATGGCGTAACTCTCTGGCCGATCTACAGATACCCGTACGATCTCATTTCCGTAAGGGCCAAAAAACAAGAATGGTCGGGGAGAGAGGATTTGAACCTCCGACCCCCTGGTCCCGAAAACGGGATTCTGGAATCGTGCTGAATCCTTTCAATCTTGTACAGTAGTGCTTCGACCGTCTCAGTCCCGGTAGATTACCTCATTCTAGAGTGAATGTAACCTCCAATGGCAACCTGTAAGACTAAGGTTGTTGGGCCGGTGCTCCAGCGTCAAGTCGGCGCCGAATGGCTTCGTTTAAGGATCCGGGGGTGTATGGCTTTTCGAGGAAGATGACTCCTGCAGCGGATGCGGAACTTAGCGAAATCGATTCCGCTGTATGACCGGTGGTGAAGATCACCGGAAGATCAGGTCGCACGCGACACATCCTAGTGTAAGCGTCTGGGCCGTTCATCACAGGCATCATACAGTCGAGAACAGCCAGCCCAATCTTCTGCCAGTTCTCCTCGAACAAACGCACTGCTTCCTCCCCGTTACCCGCCATAAGAACTGAATAGCCCTTCGCTTCTAGACTCCGTCGAACGATTTCCTAAAGCCCGTCATGGTCCTCCGCAACGAGGATCGTCTCAGTGCCTCCAGCAATTTTGACGTTGCTTGACTCTGCTCGCCTCTCGGCGACGCCGGAGCTGACGGGGATATGGACGCGGAAAGTCGAGCCCTTACCGGGTTCGCTGTATACGGTCACAAAACCGCCGTGCTGCTTTACCAGGCCGTACACGGTAGCTAGTCCCAGCCCAGTGCCTTTTCCCGTCTCCTTGGTCGTAAAAAACGGCTCGAATATATGGTCGAGCGTCGCTGCATCCATTCCCGTCCCGGTGTCGGACACTGAAATTTGGACATACTTCCCAGGCTTTGCGTACGAATGTAATCGCCCATACTCCTCGGCGATCTCAACGATCTGAGTCTCGACACCCAACTGTCCACCCTTTGGCATAGCATCGCGAGCGTTCAGGCACAGATTCATTAATACTTGTTCGAGTTGGGTAGGATCGGCACGAACGATTCGAGCGTCCTCGGTGAGCAAGACTTTGAGTTCGATCTGGGCTCCGACAATAGTGCGTAGAAGAGCCACAGTCTCCGTTACGGCTTGGTTCACATCGAGGTTACGTGGCTGGAGAACCTGTCGGCCGGCGAAAGCGAGCAACTGCGATGTTAAGCCCGCCGAGCGTTGAGCCTGATCGCGGATCTTTTGGAACATTTCCTGAGACGGACTGCCCGTGGGTGTTCTTTCGTATCCCAGTTGCGCCCAACCGACGATCACGCCCAGCGCATTGTTGAAATCGTGGGCAATTCCGCCAGCCAGCCGACCGATTTGCTCGAACTTCTGCAGACGTTGTATCTCGTGTTCCAATTGCCTGCGTTCCTACCGCTGCTTGACTTCCAGTAATTCCCTCTGAATCGCCGGAATGAGGCGCTTCAAGTTCTCCTTCATGATGTAGTCTTGCGCTCCCTGTTTCAGAGCCGCGACCGCAGTATCCTCACCGATCGTGCCAGATACGAAAATAAACGGCGTTTCTAACCCAGTGGCGCGCAGAAGCTTCAACGCATCGACACCGGTGAAATGCGGCATGGAATAGTCGCAAATCACGAGATCCCAGCTTTCCCGCGTGAGAGCTGCACGCATAGCTTCCGCCGAATCGACTCGGGTAAAAGCGAGTTCATAGCCACCCCGGCGGAGTTCGCGAGCAATCAAGGTCGCATCATCCTCCGAGTCCTCGACCATCAATACACGAATGGCCTCTGTCATCTACGTACTCCTTGGCACCGGTGCGGGTACGTTCAGAATGAGCCAGTAAAGCCCCAACTGCCGCACCGAGTCCACAAATTGACTAAAATCGACGGGCTTGCGAACGTAACTGTTCGCGCCGAGCCCATACCCGGCAATCCGATCCCGTTCCTCATTGGAGGAGGTTAAGATCACGACAGGCACAAGGTGTGTCCGCTCGTTCGCTCGCATCCGCTTCAGCACCTCCAGACCATCGATTCTTGGCAATTTCAAGTCGAGCAAAACAACTTGAGGCATGACACCCTCATCGAATGCGGTTCAGCTCACGCACGCCTCACAGCCCGTTACCGCACAGTTACTGCGTCCGGTAGTCGAGAAAGGCGGACCCATTGAGACTCCACCAACGCCAAAGCCCATCTCGATGACAAAACCCTTGGGGATTGACGCTTGTCTCGCGGCGGCGACTCACTCCCCGACACCGCCCGCAAGCCGACCCAGCGTCGAACAACTCCGCGAGCAACTGGGCGTCGCCCAGGAATCCCTATCCCGCTTGCTGGAAACCCATATGCGGGAGAACGAGGAGCGGGAAGATTGGGCCAAAGAGATGAGGAAGAGCGGTGTCAGCCTGGGCCACTATGCGGCCGATGCGAAACTGGAAGCCGATTGGGCCTTCCTCTACTCCAACAAGGAGACATACGAAAAGGCAAGGGACGCAGAAGAGCGCTTCAAGTCGGCGGCCGAAGCGGCGGACAAGATCGCTAGCCTCCGCGACACCGACCAAGTCTACCGCGACGATAACGATCCCAAAAAGCTTCCCGGCGATATCGTCCCTGCGTTGGATGCTGCCAAGCTGACGGTAAAGACCCTTCTTTCCCGAGAAGACGTGAGAAATACACTTAAGCGCTGGGCGCAATACGGCGTGAAGACCGGTGATACCGTCCCGTTTGTTGACCGAACCGTGACCATCGGTGGCGGGCTGATCGATGCTGGATACGACTTGACTGTCGAGTGCCTAGGTTTCCAGCAGATCCAGCAAGCCGACCGCAACTCTGAGCTGTTCTATCGCGGGGCCGCCCCGCTGCAGAAGAAGATTCAAACCACAGTGGATCAGTTAAAGTGTTTTCAATAGTCGGAACAGAGGGCGGCTTCGCTTCTGCCACGGGTGCCATGGCGTTATTAGAACGACTGTGAAAACCGAGTCTCCAAGAACCCTCCCAGTCTGGCTGTCGCCCTGAACTGCGGGATCGGATCCAGTCTGCGGGCCTGTTCGAAATAAGGCAGGGCTTCGTGCTGCCGCTCCACAATGGTTAAATAGCCTACATACAGACGATAGGTGAGGGAATATCCAGGGTTTAGTTCCAGCGCCCGCTTAAGCTCAAGTTCTGCGCCGGTCCAATCCCAGTCGTAAAACAGCTTTATGCTTGCCAGGGAGGTGTGAGCATCGGCAAGCGAGTGGTCCAACTCCAGCGCCTTCATCGCCGCCACTCTGGCCTTGGCGGTTGAGGATCGAAGAGAATCAACTTCGCGGACAATAGTTGCTAACTTGGCATTCGTCGGCTTAAATTTATCGTGGGAGCTTTCACGCGAAGTTCGGAGATGCTGGCAGAAGCTGTTGATTCCACCGTTGATACCGGCAACGAACTGCTAGTGTTGCTGAAGATGAAGCGTAGTGCCCGCCCGCGCGATTCGCTTCTCCCCTTTGGATATAGGAAAGTGCTCTACTTCTACTCGCTCTTGGCAGCGCTCTACATTTTTGCTTTCTGACCGTGGAGATTCGCTTCCTTCGCTCCCCGGATATTCAGAAACTCGAGTCCGCAATCGGCTGCATCAAGAGTCATATCCGCGACCAGGAACCTTCGGTGCAAATGTGCAAACAATCTTCATCGATTCTCAAGCGTTTCCTCAAAAAAGCGCGCGACCAGACGGCGGCTGCCTAATTAGATTCTGTTCAGCCGAGACCGACATCTTCGATATGTTCCAGCATGTCGGCTGGATCTGCATAGACGCGAAAGGCGCCAGCTTGTTCCAGTTCGGCCTGGCTGTAGCCACCAGAGAGAAAACCCACCGAGAGCGCTCGTCTGCGACCCGCAGCGAGCATGTCCCAAATGCTATCGCCAACTACAACGCAGTGTTCCACTGGGACGCCCAGTCGCTTGGCCGCACTGTCGAATACATCGGGAGATGGCTTGGCTTTGGCAACATCATCGCCGGTGACGACCACCGTCTTTCCTGGAATTCGCAGCGTCCGTAGCAGTTGTTTCGTGTGTTCTTTTCCGCCCGTCGTTGCAATAGCCCATCCCACACCCTGCTTGGTGAGATACTTGAGCAATTGTTCTGCTCCCGGAAGCGGTTGGATGGCGCTTATTGATTTATTAAAGACGGTATTGTGCGTTTTCTCGATTTGCTCCACGTCGATCTTGGAAGAGTGTAATCCGTGCTCGCGAACCAGTTGACGGACGAGTGAGCGACCGCTCATCCCGATGCGCCGATGAATCTTCCATTCAGGAACGAGAATTCCGGCATCTCTCAGGGCAGCCGTCCAGGCGGCCACGTGGCGGTATGCGGTATCTACTAACGTACCGTCCAGGTCGAACAGGATGGCGGGATCGCTCGATTTCGAGATCATCTGTGATAGTCCAGTCAGGCGGCTTTTTTCGAAATCGACCGCAAACGCGGCAACACTTCCTTCCCGTAAAAATCTACTACTCTTCTCTGATCGCGTTGGCCCGAATGGATATGAACCCCTGTGGCACCGCTCTTGAACAGATCCGCGAGTACCTTCACATGAACCTCCGGATCAATCCCACTGGCCAACCTTCTGTCACTTTTTCGAGTGGAACCTTAGCTTCGGCGCGGTCCTGAGCAGTTTTAGGATCGCGGACATTGAAATAGGGCTTCCAGGCCTCTGGACCGAAACGCCAGAGTTCCGCCTCTTCATTAAGCTCGCTTTTGCAGCCAACTACAACATATTGCTCAATAAAGACCGGCATTCGAGCCGGATCCTTGCCGGCATCGGATGCTCCCCTCTGAAATTCGGCCTTGTGCTCCTTCCAGGTCTTTGGATCGGTAATGAGTCCATCGGCGTATTGCCCGCAGCGCCGCATTGCCTTCGGTCCATTGCCCGCCATCAATAGAGGGATGGTCTGAGTCGGCGGATCGTACAGACGGGCGTTGACTTTGTAATAGTTTCCCGTGTGATCCACTTGCCGACCGCTCCACATCTTGCGAATGATGTCGGTGGCTTCAACCAGTCGCTCCGAACGCTCGGTCCATTTGGGCCATGAGCCGGTCGCGGCCTCTTCATTCAATGCTTCGCCCGAACCCACTCCGAGAAAAATCCAACCGGGAGTTAGAAGACTAAGCGATGCGAAGGCCTCTGCCACCACCGCCGGGTTGTAGCGAAAGGTCGGGCAAGTGACAGTTGTTCCCATCCGGATGCGCTTGGTCTTCTGCCCGATTGCGCTCATCGTGATCCAGGCTTGTCCTGAATGTCCTTCATTTTCCTGCCACGGCTGAAAATGATCACTGACCGCAAGGAGATCAAACCCGGCTTGATCAGCGGCGATTCCGAGCGCGACCTGTTCCGGCACCTTGAATTGCTCGTGCGCCAATTGGAAGCCAATTTGAAGACCTGTATCGAATGGCGATGGAAAGATGGAAAGATTCCGTCGAAACGGGCAAGTGCGGCAAGGGCTGTGACGGACTTCAACCAATGTCGGCGGTCGAAAGAATCGGCTGTCCAGCGATTCGAATTTTGTCGGGAGACTTTCATGGTCGCAGCATTCGAGCGGATAGTCCGGTGACGGCCCGCGCCCGCTCAGCGTTAGCGCGAGTTGGATGCGCCGACCTTGCTCAAGGATTTTTGACACCCGCTGGTTTTCGTTCGACTTTGGCCTCTCGATGAACGCTTGGAAGGTTGCATTGCGTTCCCAGAGTCGTCTGGAGACCACACCGTTACAGCCATCACCGCTCAAAGCGCGGTCGCTAAAAGCGCGTAGCATACTCGCTTAAGGTTGTGCTACAGACAGAACGAGATCGGTCTTCACAATCATCGTTTCACCGGACGAGCGCCAGCCTCAGACCTACCGCGCAAACAATCCATACAAACAGAGCAACGACGGGCATTTCTTACTACGATGTGGCCCGAGATGTTGGTTCTCGATTGCCTGTGGTCTCTTGACGATTCACGTCAACGATCACGAACACTTTCAGCCCATTCCAGTAGTTGATCCGTCGACATGTAGTTGAGGGTCCTCTTTGGATCAAGCTTAGCGAATATCGTCGTAGCTAGGCCGAGTTCCATGAACTCAAGCTGCGAGGGACTATCCGAGTCGTTCCTATCGAAACGCGGCATCCTTCCTTCCTGGCGATCGTGAGGAGTTCGATGTTGAGATCTGCCCGGTCCGGATATTCGTCAATTTCAACGGCCTTGTCCAGTTGCGCCGCGAGAGCGCGGCCGGCACAAACAATCTGAAATCCCGGACATGGAGGTCGCCATCGGCGATAAGAACACAGGTGTTCGTTGTGACGCTGCCAATAGCATGATTTAGTGCTTCCTTTAGTGGTTCAGAAGTTATAGCCGATAATCACGCGTAACTTCGGTGCAGGCCCTGAGTACAAGCTGGTCTTCAATTCGAGGAAGGTGCCTTTGCGCGATTGCACTCCTGCCAGGACGTTCAACCCGGTTTCGTAGTCGAAGTTGCTGAAATTAATATCACGCCCTTGATTGAGACTCTGGTGGATGAAAATCATGGCCGGCCCACCGCCTACATAGGGTGTCCAATTGCCGTTCCGATGCGCCGCGGAGAATCGGTATATTGCCTCGAAGTTCAAGGCAATAAGATCTGTCACTTCTCCAAAGGCGAATTCGGCGTTTGGCCGGAACAATACTCGGGGATGAAAAATCGGCCCGATCTGCGAGTGCACCCCAAAGGTAAAGAGTTCGGGGTCAAACGCCGCGCCTGCACGCACGCCTAAGCGCCAGCGCCGGCTCTCGCGTTTGATGTCGCTCTCGATATCGCGAACCTTCTCCGGCACGGGAACCGCCTGAGCGCCCTTGTCAGGGGACGCGCCGGAGGACGCCGACACCACCGTTACGGTACTGGCGACTCGAGTCCCGTTTTCATCGGCAGGCCCGGCGGTCACACGAACTCGGGTGCCTGGTACTAGCGCCCCGGGCCGGACGGTGCCACGGTCATAAGTAAATAGCTCGTGTTGGTTGTCGTCGGTACGTACGACCAAAGTATTCCGAGTCGATGACACGACGGTGCCCTCTACGGCGCCGTTATTGGCAGGCTGAGAAGAAGTACTTTCCTGGCATTGAGCTGGAATTGCAACGACGGTTGAGACCAACAGGACGCAGCAGGCCAATGTTAGCGCGGGCATGATTTTCCTCGTGCTGCGGGGCCAATTACCGAACTCGCAGCTACGAAAAAAGGTAGCGGATGGCGCGCGCTTGAGTCGATAGGGTGCGTACCCGATTTAGGGATCACTGCACAGGGATATACCGGCGTGTACAGCCAGTAGTTCACCACGTGACAGTAATCCTCAACACATCACTGTAGGTACTCTCATCGACAATGTATTCGTGGGACGAAAGTGACCCCTCGGGTCTCCTCGCATTGATGTAGCCCACGCCCCTCCCTTCTGACTTTGAGAAACAAGGCAGCAAGGGGTGGGTTGTCAGGACGTGGACAAAAGCATCCGCAAGACTCTGAGGCATGACGCACGTTGGGATACGCGGCGGCTCCCGCCGACTAAAACTAACCAGAAGCCGATTCCGAAAGCCAGGGTATACGCGAATCATGGCCTGCAGAATCAATCAGGTAAATCTTGTAGGCGCGCTGTAGGCGCTGTATACGTTTCTCTCTTCGTATCCGGTATTGCTCACACGCGATCGAGCGTATACTGTTAATTAACGCAAGGGTCAAGCTAGGGCGATGTTCTCTGTCTATACGTGTTCTCCTCGTTGACGACAACGAATCCGTCCTGCGCCAACCCCGCTCCCTATTCTCATCAAACCCCGGGTGGCTTGTGTGTGGGGAGGGGATACACGGTTCGAAGCCGTTAAGAAGGCGAGATCCCTGCGTCCTGATGTCATTCTCATGGATATCTCCATGCGTCTAATGAATCGGATCGAGGCAACCCGAATCACACCGCTGGGAAATTCCCGTCTGGGGTTATCCTGATCAGTCAGAATGATCCGATAATCGTTTCCAGGCAAGCGGCGGAAAGCGGAGCGAGCGGATATCTCGCCAAGGCTGATCTCGCTCTCAATTTGGTGACCGTTATGAACAAAGTGGGTGATCGTCAAAGTTCCGAAAAGCGGATCACGTCAGGGGTGACGACGGAGTCTTCATTAGGCCATGACTACCGCGAGCCGCTGGAGTCGGTGATCAGCACGACCGAACTGAGAAAGCGTCCATCGCGATCGCCGGACTACCAAGCAGAGAGCCGAGCGCTATCGGCACTTGCGCAAGAGATGGCCAATTCGCCCCAGAACGTGTTGCAAAAGCTCGTCGATGTCGCATCGAAGCTGTCTCGGGCTCAGTCGGCGGGCGTCAGCATCCTTGAAGAGGAAAGTGGACGAAAAGTCTTCAGATGGCACGCTGTAGCCGGGCAATGGGCCGGCTATCTTGGCGGCACCATGCCGCGAGAGGCGAGCCCTTGTGGCACAGTCTTGGATCGAAATGCCAGTCTACTGCTGTCGCACCCTGAACGGTATTATCCGATTCCGTCTACCATCACACCCCCAATTGCCGAAGTGTTGCTCATCCCATTCCACGTCGCTGACGAACCGATAGGAACGATTTGGATCATCGCTCATGACGAGAGTCTCCAGTTTGACGTAGAGGATGAGCGGATCATGCGTTCTCTGGGCAAATTCGCCTCCGCAGCATATCAAACGTTGAAGCGGGTTGAGGCCCTGAAGATTGAAGTTGCAGAGCGCCAAGAAGCGGAAGAGGCCCTCAGGAAGAGCGAATCAAACCTGCGTGATTTTCTTGAGAATGCAACCATTGGCATGCACTGGGTGGGACCCGATGGCAGAATTCTTTGGGCGAACCAGACCGAACTGGATCTTCTCGGCTATAAAGCGGAAGAGTATATCGGCCATAGCATCTCTGAATTTCATCTTGACCCACCGGTGATTCAGGACATTCTCAACCGCTTGGGAGGAGGAGAAGTGTTGCACGAGTGCGAGGCGCGGCTGCGGTGCAAGGACGGATCAGTTCGCCACGTGTTCATCGATTCGAACGCGCTATTTGAGGACGGTAAGCTCGTTCATACGCGTTGCTTCACTCGTGACATCAGCGATCGCAAGAAAGTGGAAGACCGATTGCGCGAGAGCGAGCGGCGCTTCCGCGAGATGATTGATGTGCTTCCCGCCGCTATTTATACGACGGATGCTGAAGGCCGCCTCACGCACTTCAACCCGGCGGCTGTCGAATTCTCCGGTCGTGTGCCTAAGCTAGGCACCGACCATTGGTGTGTTAGTTGGAAGATGTTCCTGCCAGATGGAACTCCTTTGCCGCACGACCAATGCCCGATGGCGGTCGCGCTCAAGGAGGGCCGCATCATTGACGGTGCGGAATGCATCGCCGAAAGACCCGACGGTAGGCGTCTCTGGTTCACGCCGTATCCTAGGCCCTTACGTGATGCCGAAGGCAGGATCGTCGGCGGCGTCAACATGCTGTTGGATATCACCGAACGTAAGGCAGCCGAGCGAGCAAGCGGGCTACTGGCTTCGATCGTAGATTCATCCGATGAGGCGATCATCAGTATG
This sequence comes from uncultured Methanocellaceae archaeon, assembly GCA_963780625.1. Classification (GTDB taxonomy): domain Archaea; phylum Halobacteriota; class Methanocellia; order Methanocellales; family Methanocellaceae; genus Methanocella. The sequence continues at coordinate 491,900 of CAWACH010000003.1, forward strand.
AATCTCGATGGCATTATTACCAGTTGGAATCGAAGCGCAGAGTGGTTGTTCGGCCACAAAGCTGAAGAAGCTATCGGACGGAACGTAGCTCTAATCATCCCGCCGGACCGTCTGGAGGAGGAAGCGACGATTCTTGATCGCATCAGACGGGGCGAACACATCGAGCACTTTGAAACCGTCCGCGTTCGCAAAGACGGCTCGACGTTCGACGTATCGCTGACAATTTCGCCTGTGAAGGACATTGCAGGGCATATCATCGGGGCATCCAGGCTGCCGCGGGACATCACTCAACGAAAGGAGGAGGAGCGCACTACCGGCTTGCTGGCTGCGATCGTAGACAGCTCTGACGACGCGATCATCAGTAAGAGCCTTGACGGCGTGATCAGCAGCTGGAACAAGGGTGCGGAGCGGATGTTTGGCTACACAGCCGACGAAGCCATTGGACAACACATCACGCTAATCATTCCGCCGGATCGCCGACAGGAAGAAGCAAATATACTTGAGCGGCTCAAGCGGGGTGAGCGGATCGACCATTTCGAAACTGTACGCGTGCGAAAAGATGGCACGTTGCTCGATATTTCGCTGACTATTTCACCGGTGAGAGATGGGGCAGGCCGAGTAATCGGAGCCTCGAAAGTGGCGCGGGACATCACTGAGCAAAAGCGGGCTGAACAGGCGCTACGAGAGAGTAAGGAGCGGCTCCGTTCGCTTGCGGATGGGCTAGAAGCCGAAGTGCGCCTCCGGACCCGGGAATTGGAAAGAAGAAACGCGGAAGTCCTGGACCAGTCGGAGCAGCTGCGCGATCTTTCAAACCGGCTCTTGCGATCCCAGGACGACGAACGCAGACGCATCGCGCGTGAGCTGCATGACAGTGCAGGCCAAATTCTGACAGCTCTGGGAATGAGTCTTGGCAACATCGGTAAGTGTGTAAAGCACGATCCGCAGCTTGCCGAAGGGGTGGAAGACAGCCGGGAACTTGTTCAGCAGCTGAGCAAAGAGATACGGACAACATCTTATCTGCTGCATCCTCCTCTTCTAGATGAGAATGGTTTGCCCGAGGCGATTCGCTGGTACGTTCACGGTTTGGAGGGGCGCAGCGATGTGAAGATCGAGCTGTGCGTTTCCGAAGACTTTGGCAGACTTCCCTGCGAGGTGGAGATGGCGCTGTTTCGCATTGTGCAGGAATGTCTCACCAATATTCATCGCCATTCCGGCAGCAAGAAAGCGACAATCCGGATTGCGCGGAAAGCGGGGACTGTTTTCCTGGATGTTCAGGACGAAGGCAAAGGAATACCGGCGGACAAATTGGTTAGTATTCAGGAACAGAACGCTGGCGTGGGAATTGCGGGAATACGCGAGCGCGCCCACCATTTGAGAGGAACTGTGAACGTTCAATCGAGCTCCGCAGGTACTACGATCTCGGTCACGGTTCCTGTTCCCATCGCGGCTGTTCCCCAACGTGACAGCAGTGTTCTACCAACCAGGGCTGCCGGATGAGCTCTTGCGGAGCGTAGCGCTATGCGTATTCTCATCGCCGATGATAGCGACGTTGTTCGTCGTGGTGTGTGTGGAATCTTGTCTTCAGAGAAGGAGTTCGAGGTCTGCGGGGAAGCCAGGGATGGATCGGAGGCACTGCAAAAAGCCCGGGAACTCTTGCCCGACCTGATCCTGCTTGACATAAGTATGCCAGGGATGAATGGGCTGCAAGCGGCGCGACGTCTTCGGGAAGAGGTGCGGCAAGCCAAAGTATTGGTGATTAGCCAGCATGATTCACTTCAGCTGCTGCCGAGCGTCATAGCGGCTGGCGCGGAAGGTTGCATAGACAAGAGTCGTCTTAGTGAGGATTTGGTGGCAAGTATCAAGAAAATCAAGTACGCCTGAAGCGGCGAAAACGGAAAAATAGGTCAACGTGACTTGAATATCCTTGTTTTCCAATCCCGGCTCTGTTTTGAGCCTTCCTCGATAGTAGCCTTTGCTTCTTCTTGGGAACCCGAGGAGCGAGGCTAGGTGTCGGTTGCTGATGTTGGAGTCCGCAGTTTTGTCTTGTCGGCAACGCTCGCCTTAGCTCCATACCTTTTCACCGCCGATATGAATCTTTGGGATAATTCCGGTGCTTTCACCTGGCCCTGAAGAATGCGCGCCGAGCGGATCGTGTGACCGGCAAAATGCGCGTTCCGTCCTTTTGCGAGTGCTTGCCGATCACAGCGCGGAGATTCCACAGACCTAACCAGGTTGCGTCGCTAATTCCGTAGGAGAGCATACAGGGCGAAGGTGCGCTCGGCGTATGCCCTCAGTCGCGCTCTACAGTACATCATCTGGGTTAGTACAGCGGGATGGGGATGGTACCAGCGCGTTCTTCTCGATATTGTCACCACAGCTTCCTTATCATTCTTGGCCGCTTCCCGGCAGGAATCGAAATAGACGTCGGTTGGCGATCCGCAACTCTCCAATCCAATACAAGAAACCGGGCTCAGTTAGTCGGTGACTTAAGAATCGCGCGGTTTCGCGCAAGAGGTGTTTTTTGGTGAGATTCAAATTAGGGATATTTACCGTGCTTGTATCCACTTTGTTGGCAAGCACGATGGCAATCGCGGCGGAAGAACCGTCGGAGCAAGTCAAGCGGATGGATGCAGCTGCAACAGTGTTGGACGAAATCATGGGAACGCCGGACAAGGGGATCCCGGACGAACTTCTCGACTCCGCAAAGTGTGTGGCAGTCATACCCTCAATGATCAAAATAGGCTTTGTTTTCGGCGGGCGCCACGGGAGAGGAATCGCGACCTGCCGCACCAGTTCTGGATGGAGCGCACCGGCGCCTTTTTCTGTCACTGGAGGTAGCTGGGGGCTGCAGATCGGTGGCGAAGCCATCGACGTGGTCATGCTGGTCATGAACGATAACGGAATGGAAAAAATGCTTTCCAGCAAATTCAAAATTGGCGCTGACGCCTCAGCTGCCGCAGGGCCCGTAGGACGGCATGTGCAGGGCGAAACTGATTGGAAGATGCGCGCCGAGGTGCTCACCTATTCGCGCGCTCGCGGAGCCTTTGCTGGCGTCACCGTCAATGGCGCATCCATTACGCAAGACAAAGATGGAACCCGCATTCCGTACGGGCGGATGATCCCGTCCGCCCGAATCCTGAAGGGACAAGTGAAAGCCCCGGAAGGTTCGCACAAATTCATGGCGGCAGTGAAAAAGTACGGTACTGAGGCAAACGTTGCCGAAGCGTCGACCCGCCGCACTGACGCACGGAAAACCGACACGAATGGAACCTTGAACTCCAGGGAAGCAAAGGGCGCAATCGAGGAGAAGCTCAAAAGCGAGCCAGGTCTGGAGAGTAAAGACATCCAAGTGACTTTGACGGCCGACGCGGTGAAATTGTCAGGATCTGTGGTCAGCGCTGACGACCGTGACAAGGCAGTTCGAATCGCCAGATCGTATGCCGGTGATCGGGAAGTCCAAGATCATTCGACCATTCAGAATCCCTAAACATTTTCAGCTACCGAACGTTCGAGGCAATCGAACACTTCGGCTCTCTAAATCTCGATTCAGGAGGAAATGACGATGAAAGCGCTTTATAGAAATGTTGTTCGCATGGTCTTGTGCACCGGTCTGCTACTTAGTGCTGGAGTAGTGGCGTCTGCGCAAGAGCCATCTACCCAGCAGGCCTCTCCGGCGCCTGACAACACCAAAGTCAACGAACGGGATCGGAGCCAGAATGAGCCGACGGCAGGTCAGCAAAAGGACAATCGTTCTGATCGCGACATCACGCAGCAGATTCGACAATCCATCATGAAAGACAAGTCGCTCTCCACGTATGCACACAACGTCAAGATCGTTACCCAGGACGGTCAGGTAACACTCAAAGGGCCGGTGCGATCAGAGGACGAGAAGAAAGCGATTGAAGCCAAGGCTGCCGAAGTCGCCGGCGACGGCAAGGTCACTAGCGAACTGAACATCAAACCGCAACATTGACATTTAGAAGACAAAGGAGAATCAACATGGCAGGTAAAAATACAGCGGTTTTCGGCATTTATCCGAATCGAACGAGTGCAGAGAACGCGGTGGACGCATTGAAAGCCGCCGATTTTCGGAACTCAGACATTTCAGTCCTTCTTCCCGAAGGCGCTGGCACGAAAGATTTTGCTCACGAGAAAAATACTAAAGCCCCGGAAGGCGCCACGACTGGTGCCGGAACCGGCGCCCTGCTGGGGGGCGGTTTGGGGTGGTTACTCGGTATCGGTGCCCTTGCCATTCCGGGACTGGGGCCATTCATAGCCGCCGGGCCTATCATGGCCGCTCTTGCTGGGGCTGGAGTCGGTGGAGCAGTAGGTGGGCTTACGGGTGCTCTGATCGGAATGGGCATCCCCGAGTACGAAGCCAAGCGGTACGAAGGCCGCGTTAAGGATGGCGGAATTCTCCTGTCAGTTCATTCCGAAGATTCCGCTTGGACCAAGAAAGCAAAGGAAATCTTGGAGCGCACAGGCGCACAGGATGTGTCCTCGACCGGCGAAGCTACGGCTCACAAAGACGATAAGACTCGCGTTCGTGAAGTAGCGTGAGCCACGCGGGCGGCGAACTGATTCCTCGCGAAGAGGGAATTGGTTCGCTGCCCCGTTATTTCTAAAACGATGCTGGGAGTGTCGCCTTTGCCTTGCCCGCTGAACCGAACTCATTTCCTGGAGGAAAAGTGCCGAACGATAATTTGAAAAAACTGTATGTAGATGAATTGAAGGACCTTTTTAGTGCAGAGAATCAACTGCTCAAGGCGCTGTCAAAAATGGCGAAAGCTGCGTCTTCAGACGAACTCCGAACCGGATTCGAAAAGCATCTGGAACAAACGAAGATCCACGTCCAACGTCTTGAAGAGATCTTCGAATCGCTAGACGAAAGCCCAAAGGGCAAGAAGTGTGTCGGCATGGAGGGTCTGGTCAAAGAGGGTTCAGAAGTGATGGAGGCAGGTTTCGAAGATGCCGTGTTGGACGCGGGACTAATCTGCGCGGCCCGGCGAGTGGAACACTACGAGATGGCAGCGTACGGAGCGGCCTGCGAGATCGCCAACGTGCTGGGAGAGACACAGCACGCGTCGCTGCTCGAAAAGACTTTAGCCGAAGAAAAGCAGACCGACGGAAAACTTTCTGATCTCGCAAAAGAGGTCAACTCCCAAGCCAACGAGGAAGGATCTGACGAACAACAGGACTCACCGCGAGCGGGAAAGAAGAAGCAAAAGCAAGCCGCTTAGTCGACATAACTACGGCGATCCATTTTCCGACAAAACGAAGACGACCAAAACAAGAGGAGAAAATTCAGATGTACCACCACATAAAGAAATTGATGTACACGGTGAATGTCGGAAGTCCCGACCCCCGCTTTGGCAATATGTTGCTGGAGCAATTCGGCGGCGCTAATGGGGAACTGGCAGCTGCGATGCAGTACTCCATTCAAGGCCTCAATTGTGATGATCCGGACCGAAAAGACATGCTGATGGACATCGGAACAGAGGAATTGAGCCATTTGGAAATTGTGGGCACGTTGGCACGCATGCACCTCAAGCCGATGAAGAGTCGGGACTCGGCCGAAGCCGATCCCCTGATCGCCATCGCGGGTGGAGGCGGCATTGGCTTGTTCAACTCCATGGGCGACGCCTGGACCGCAGACTACCTGAAGATAACCGGCGAACTGGATGTTGATCTGCGTAGCAATATTGCCGCCGAAGCGCGGGCGAAAATCGTTTACGAACGCTTGATCAACTTCTCTGACGACCCAGGAACAAAAGACGCACTTCAATTCCTGATGACGCGTGAAATCACTCACATGAAGGCATTCACAGCTGCGCTTGAGAGCTTGGGGAAAGACCCCTTCTCCATTGGCAACATTCCCCCGACTCCCGGCTTGGTGGACGAATACTTCAACGACTCCACCGGCGTGGGCGATGAAGGCGAACCCGACGCTCGTGGCCCTTGGAATGAGGGCGGCAAATGGAAAATCGTTGAGTCCCCAGAACTGGAACGAGGAGTCGAGGCGCGTAGCAAAACGATTGCCAAGAACAACCGGCCCCTGAGCGAAGAGACTGGAAAGACGAAGGTGAAGAAGTCCGCGTAAAAATTAACTAGTCAATGAAAAGGAGGTCCCATGCAAGACAAAGTTCGTAGTGGCGTTTCAGAGGATCGTTTCACAGGTGCCATCGAATCGCAAACGTCCAAGATCCCAAGTTCGGGCTACTTGGCGGCAGCATTCGGTGCTATCACCGCGTCAGCCATTCTGAAGATTGTGGGCAAGGATGACTGGGCGCTGTTCGTGGGACAATGGCCGGCGGCATTTCTGTTAATGGGTGTTTACAACAAAATGGTAAAGCAGCACGGCTCAGACGCATACAGCAAGGCTGCTTGAGAGTCACGTGACCGGGGTTGCCTCCGAAAAGGGAGGCGCCCAGCGTCCATCGCCGATTTCTAAAATTGCCTTCGACGCAACTGAAGGAGCACCAGTAACCAAGTATTAAGGAGATAGATTATGTCGATTTTGGCCTGGATCGTGTTGGGATTAGTTGCTGGGTTCATTGGCAGCAAGCTAGTGAACAAGACTGGCGAAGGGGTAATCCTGGATATCGTGCTGGGAATCGTTGGCGCGGTAGTCGGGGGCTGGGTTTTCAGCATGTTCGGAGCACACGGCGTCACGGGCGTCAACCTGTACAGCCTTATTGTTGCAGTGATTGGGGCTGTGCTGGTCTTGGTCGTCTATCACGCCATGCGAGGCGGACGAGCACGGGCGTAAACTTGCGATGCGAGCGCATAATGTCCACGGTTTTATTCACCCCATCGATCAGGCGTTTGCGCTCGCAATTCGTAAGACCGAGGTTGCGGATGATGAGCGAAATCCGAACCATCTCGCGGCCCAGCTTGCCTCGGCAGCGACTGTCTTGGTGTGCTTTCTTTTGTGACGGGATGGTCGGCAACCGTTCGGCCAGTTGGCCCGCTCGTTTGTAATGCTTTTGCAGCTCGTCGATGCGGCGCGTAAGATCCTTGACGCGGTTCTGCAGAATCTCTTCTGTCACCTCTTCCTCATCGAAAACCACAATGTCCCTGATCGAACGTGTTCTGCGCCTCAAATCCTTGCCAATGGCCGGGACCTGTCGGATCACGATAGGCGAGCGTGAAAGCGCCTTCAGCACTCGCAGCTGTCCGCACTCGATGCGCTTGGCAATGTCCACTTCCCCTTCCCGGTTGAGCAGAGGCACCGCACCCATCTCGCGCAGGTAGATGCGCACCGGATCATCGGTCTTTTCTGAGGTGCCTAGGGTCAGGTCGAGCTGGACTGCGTCGCCGGCCTCCCCTTCGTTTTCCAACCCTTTTTCGAGGGCTGAAGGCAGATTGGGCTGACTCCCAAGTACGTCAATGCCCTGCGTGCCGATGGTGGCGAGGAGGTCATCCAGAACCTCGGAAGAATTGACATCATAAGGATTCGGGTCATTCACCCCGCCGCAGGTGAGATAGCCCTTTTCCTTTCCTGAGTCAACGAGTTTCGCAATGTCGCCAAGAGCCAAGCCGAATCCTTTTCAGCGCTGTCCTGCATGGGCAAAGGGTGCTTTTGTTGATCTGCAGCGGCAACTGCGACTGAAAGCGCGGGAAATCCAAAACTGAAGCGATGCTAGCACGGGGACCAGTAACTTCCAAACTGAGACACAGGGGGGAGGGTTGCCGGGCCTTGTCAGCCGTACGATCGACGCGCTACAATTAAAGTGTACTAAATTGGTACTATTTAAGATTGCTTATGGGGCGGTTCGGCAACTCTGAGACAGGGGCATTGACTGATGATCCGACTAGGCAAATTGACGGACTACGGGTTGGTCCTGATGACTCACATGGCGCGGAACCACGATCGGTTGCTGCACACTGCGCGCGACTTGGCCGTCGAGTCACGGCTGCCCCTGGCAACAGTGAGCAAGTTGCTGAAGGAACTTCTGCAGGGCGGGTTACTGGTTTCGCACCGTGGCATTAAGGGTGGGTACAGCCTGGCCAGGAAGCCGCGAGAGATCTCGGTGGCTGAAATCATTGCCGTACTCGAGGGTCCTATCGCACTCACCGAATGCAGCACTGACATCTCCGGGCTGTGCGACTTGGAGCCTTGTTGTCCCATCAAGGACAATCAGCGAATCATCAGTCATGCGGTGCGCGGGGCACTAGAGAAGGTGATGCTTTCCGATCTCAGTCAACCCTTACACCTGACCACGATCAGGAATGCGCGCGGAAACCTAGTGCCCACTATTGGTTTTGTCTCCGGGAGAATGCAATGAGTACCAACGTGAACACCATCCAGGATCTTGCCGACCGGGAGTACAAGTGGGGCTTCGTTACAGAAGTCGAGGAAGAAAGGGTCCCCAAGGGGTTGAACGAAGACATCATTGGTGTGATCTCGGCCAAGAAAAATGAGCCGGAGTTCATGCTCCAGTGGAGGCTCAGGGCCTATCGCCACTGGGCGTCGCTCGAGAAGGCGCAGGCCGAACCAAGGTGGGCTAACGTCAAGTATGGGCCAATCGACTACCAGAACATCGTTTATTACTCGGCACCCAAACAGAAGCCCGGCCTCACAAGCCTGGAGGAACTGGATCCGGAGATCCTGCGCACCTACGAAAAACTGGGTATTCCGCTTGCGGAGCAGAAGCACCTGGCTGGTGTGGCGGTGGATGCGGTGTTCGACAGCATCTCCGTGGCTACGACCTTTAAAGAGAAGCTGGCCGAGCTGGGCATTATCTTCTGCTCCTTCTCGGAAGCCGTGCAGAAACATCCTGACCTGATCCAGAAGTACCTCGGCTCAGTGGTGCCACATACCGACAACTTCTTCGCCGCCCTGAACGCGGCCGTGTTCACTGACGGGTCCTTCGTCTATGTGCCAAAGGGGGTTCGCTGCCCGATGGAGCTTTCCACCTACTTCCGCATTAACGCTGCGAACACCGGTCAGTTCGAACGCACGCTGATCGTCGCCGACGAGGGCTCCTACGTCAGCTACCTCGAAGGCTGCACTGCGCCCATCCGCGACGAAAACCAGTTGCACGCTGCGGTGGTCGAGTTGATCGCGCTCGACAACGCGCAGATCAAGTACTCGACGGTGCAGAACTGGTACCCGGGTGACAAAGAAGGCAAAGGCGGGATCTACAACTTCGTGACCAAACGGGGCAAGTGCCTGGGCGTGAACTCGAAGATCTCCTGGACACAGGTGGAAACCGGCTCGGCCATTACCTGGAAATATCCGAGCTGCATCCTGCAGGGTGAGAACTCGGTGGGCGAGTTTTACTCGGTTGCCCTCACTAACAATTTCCAGCAGGCCGACACCGGCACCAAGATGATCCACATCGGCAAGAATACGCGCAGCACCATCGTTGCCAAGGGCATCTCTGCTGGCCGCGGCCAGAACACCTATCGAGGCCAAGTGAAGATCATGAAGGGTGCCACCGGGGCCCGCAACTACACGCAGTGCGACTCGCTTCTGATCGGAGACAAGTGCGGCGCCCACACTTTCCCGTACATCGAGGTGAGGAACTCAACCGCCCGCATGGAGCATGAAGCTTCCACTTCGAAGATCGGCGAGGATCAGCTCTTCTACCTGCGGCAGCGCGGGCTGAAGGCGGAAGATGCCGTTTCCATGATCGTAAACGGTTTCTGCAAGCGCGTCTTTCGCGAGCTGCCCATGGAATTCGCGGTGGAGGCGCAGAAACTGTTGGGCGTGAGCCTGGAAGGTAGCGTCGGATAAGGCTGGGGTCATGCAGGTACAACGAAGGAGCCAATGAGAGGAAAAATGAGCTTGCTGGAAATCAAGAATCTGCACGTCAAAGTGGACAACCACGAAATCCTCAAGGGCATTGACCTGAAGGTGAACGCCGGCGAAGTGCACTCCATCATGGGCCCGAACGGTTCGGGCAAAAGCACGCTGGCGCAGGCGTTGGCCCGCCGCGAGACCTACGCGGTTAGCGCAGGCGAGGTGTCCTACAACGGCAAGAACCTTCTGGCCATGAAACCAGAGGAAGCCGCCTGTGAAGGGATATTTATAGCCTTCCAGTATCCGGTGGAGATTCCCGGTATCAGCAACGCGTACTTCCTCCGGTCTGCGCTCAATGCCATCCGCAAGCACCGCGGGCTGGATGAGGTAGACGCCATGGATTTCCTGCCCATGTTCCGGGAGAAACTGAAGCTGCTGGACATGGACGAGAAGCTGATGAACCGCTCCGTGAACGAAGGCTTCTCCGGCGGCGAGAAAAAGCGCAACGAGATCCTGCAGATGGCTGTGCTGGAGCCGAAGCTGGCCATCCTGGACGAGACCGATTCCGGTCTGGACATTGACGCGCTGAGGATCGTGGCCCAAGGCGTCGATACTATGCGCAAGCCGGAGCGCGCCATCATCGTGGTAACTCACTACCAGCGCCTGCTGAACTACATCATTCCTGACTTTGTCCACGTGCTAGTGGATGGACGCATCATGCGTTCGGGCGGCCCGGAACTGGCTCTGGAACTGGAAGAGAAGGGCTACGGCGCGATGGAAGCCGAGGCGCGGCATGCTACACCCGCCTAACGAGAACGAGGGAAGAACAACGTGATCACGGCAACTCGGCAGTTAGAAAGTTACCTGGAAAGCTTCAGCGAGTTCGAGAAGCTTGCCGCCGGCCATGCCCTGCCATGGTTGCGGAAGCTGCGCCAGAATGCGTTTGCCCGCTTTTGCGAAGTCGGGTTCCCAACCACTCACGACGAAGACTGGCGGTTCACTAACGTCTCTGCTATCGCGCAGGCTGCTTTCCGGCTCGCCCGCAACCGCAGCGTCCGGCTCTCCCAACAGGAACTGGAGCCGTACCGGGTTCCGGGTGTTGCCTGTCAACTCGTGTTTGTGAACGGGCACTTTGCGCGCGAGCTATCGTTGCTGGGCAAACTGCTCAATGGGGTGAAGGTCGGCAGTCTCGCCGAGGAGATTGCCAGCAATTCCGGGGCGATTGAAACACACCTCGGCCGCTACCTTGATATCCGCCGCGATGCCTTCTGTGCACTGAACACCGCTTTCGTGGAAGACGGAGCGTATGTGCACATCCCCAGAGGCACGCTGGTGAAAGAGCCCATCTGCCTACTGTTCGTCTCGACCGCGGACGATGCCCCTTCCATGAGCCATCCGCGCAACCTCATTGTGGCGGAGGAAGACAGCCAGGCCACGTTTGTCGAGGACTATGTGTCTCTCGGCGGTGGCGCGGTGTTCTGCAACACGGTCACGGAACTGGTCGCTGGCGACCACACTGTGCTTTCGCACTACATGATCGAGCGCGAGCACAAGGAGGCTTTCAACATCTCGACGCTGCGGATCCAGCAAGGAAGAAGCACCAATGTCGTGTCGCACTCAGTGCTGCTGGGCGGCGCGCTAGTGCGCAATAACCTGCACCCGGTGCTGGCCGGCGAAGGGGGAGAGTGTCTGATTAACGGCCTCTTCATCGGCAATGACCACCAGCACCTGGACAACTACATGCTGGTAGAGCATGCCAGCCCGCGCTGCGGCAGCCGGCAGTTCTACAACGGGATCCTCGATGGCCACGCACACGGCGTTTTTCACGGCCGGATTATCGTGCACAAGGACGCGCAGAAAACCGATGCCAAGCAGACCAACCGCAACCTGCTGCTTTCCGATGACGCACAAATCGACACCAAGCCGCAACTGGAGATCTACGCCGACGATGTGAAGTGCACGCACGGGGCCACGATCGGTCAGATTGAAGGGGACGCCCTGTTCTATCTGCGCTCTCGCGGTATCGACGAGGTGTCCGCGCGCAAGCTCCTGCTCTTCGCCTTCGCCAGCGAATGTCTCGACCGAATGAAGCAGGGGCCGGTCCGGAAGTACGTGGAAGGGCTGATCCACCACTGTTTGTTCC
>CAWACH010000004.1:0-335404 GCA_963780625.1 uncultured Methanocellaceae archaeon
CGGCCGTCATTATAGCGGTGTTCGGCCTGGTCGCAGGGATCACCTTTGGCGCGAGCATGGGTAACGTAGGAAACGAGTTGCCCCGCGTCTTACTAGCCTCGCTGGCTTATCTGCCGGCTGTCTGGATCATCGCGGGCATTGCCGTCGCCCTGTTCGGCCTGATACCCAGGCTTACGATCGTGAGCTGGGGCGCCCTTGTCGTGTGCCTGTTGATCGAGGTGGCAGGAGATGTGCAGATCGCGGGCGGGTCGTTACTGACTATCTCGCCATTCACACATGTGCCAAAGATCCTGGCTGGCGATGGGTCTATTTTGCCCTTGATAGGGATGGCTATTGTGGTGGCGGTGCTGATCGCCGCGGGGTTGATCGGGTTCCAGAGACGGGATATAAGTTAAAAAGAGAAGCCATCAATTTTTTTTATTTTTTCTTCGGATCATAATCCCATAATTTTAGGGATATCTCTACCAGCATATCCACAAGCTTTTCATCAGTCGAAAATGCGCTGGGATAAAAGAGATGATGCATGATCATCGCATTTAGGACCTCAAGCCACTGTGTGGTGAACTCCCGCAGGTTTTTGCGGCCATTCAGGTTAATGCCCTTAAACTTTCCTATGAATGTCTTCATGGCCGTATCGTCGATAATGATATTATCCTCTAAGCCATCGAAGAATTTTTTATCGGACAGCGACGCTATCGTCAGGGCGGTATAAATTTCACGATGTTTTCTGGCATAGGCGATCGAACCGGACAGGGCCTTTCGCAGATAGCCCTGGAAGTCGTTGAATTCCGCCGAATCGGGCATATAGATATTGAGTATGTCCAGTACAAATTTTCTCGATACGATCACTCTTACGACCTCGGGCTTTCCGCCCGGGAAATACTTGAATACGAGGCCGTTACTGACGCCGGCAGCCCTCGCGATGTCCCTTGTGGTAACGCTGCTATACCCGTTCGCCTCGATCAGGGAAGCGGTGGCTTCTATGATACTGGTGATCTTTCCCTCTTTATCTCGCGTCCTGGCATTTTTTTGTTGCACTTCCGGATCCATCATATAGTTATTAGTGGGCATTGCTCAAAAAGTTTATTAATGAGCTATGCTCATTAGGTATAAGTGAGCAATGCTCACGATGACATGAGAAGGCTACTCAAATGGTTGAAGTTATAAAAACTGATAACCTGACTAAACATTATGGCGACGTACGTGCGGTCGACGGTATTTCCCTGAGCGTTAACAAAGGCGAGATCTACGGGTTTCTGGGGCTCAACGGGGCGGGTAAGACGACCACGATCCGAATGCTCCTGGGAATGATCAATCCCACTGCGGGCTCGGCTTCCATATGTGGTAAAACGGTGAACGCCGGTAGCTACGGCCTGTGGGAGAATGTAGGGTATCTGGTGGAAACACCTTATTCATATCCTGACCTTACAGTCAGGGAAAACCTGGAAATGGTCCGGCGATTGCGCGGCATTGAGGATAAAAGATCGGTCGATACTACCATGGAGAAGCTGAGGCTGACCTCTTATAAGGATAGAAAAGCTAAGGACCTGTCGCTTGGGAATGCGCAGCGGCTGGGCCTGGCAAAGGCGCTGATACACGAGCCCGGTATCCTGATCCTCGATGAGCCCTCCAATGGGCTGGATCCGGTCGGCATCGTTGAAATGCGTGAAATGTTCAGGGATCTGGCGTTAAACCATGGCGTCACGATATTCATTTCCAGCCATATACTAGGGGAGATATCCCGTTTAGCCACGCGGATAGGGATCATTCACCAGGGCAAAATGGTGCAGGAAATAAATACGGATCAGCTGGAGCACCTTCTGCGCAAGAGGCTCGTCATAGATGCAAGGGATCAAAAGGCCGCTCATGCGAGGCTTGTAAAGGAAGGCTATGTGGTGAGCGTATCAAAAGACGGCCACCTGGAGATAAAAGACGAAAACGCCATCACAAAGCCGGAAGCCATTTCGACGCTATTGGTGAACGCAGGCCTGCCGCCGACCTTGTTAAAGGTCGATGAGGAAGACCTCGAGTCATATTTCTTAAGGGCTATCGGCGCCGGAGGCGAGTGAAATGACGGGCATAATGACAGCCGTTTGGGCTGAAAGCTTAAAGATCCGAAAGTCCAGGATGCTCTGGCTGTCTATCCTTGCGGCGTTATTCATGGCGGGGATGATGGGCTTTCTAATGTTCATCGCGAAAAACCCCGAACTGGCAGGTAAAATGGGCTTGCTGGGCTCCAAGTCATCCATGATGCAAAATGTAGACTGGCCAGCCTATCTGGGGCTGCTGACCCAGGTGATATCCGCATTGGGCCTGATCGGATACGGGTTCCTGGCGAGCTGGGTATTTGGCCGCGAATATTCTGACCGGACCGTAAAGGACCTTCTCGCGTTACCTCTTCCCAGGTCATACATAGTCATTTCGAAATTTATTGTTGTGGCGGTCTGGGGCATATTGCTTTCGGTGATCCTGCTTGCCGCTGCCCTTCTGATAGGGTGGCTGATCGGACTTACCGGAGGCTCGAATGAAATTATCCTAAATGGCATTTATGCATTTGTGGTGACCGCGTTTCTGGCTCTATTATTAACTACACCAGTTGCTTTTTTTGCCAGCTATGGCCGCGGATATCTACCGCCCATGGGTTTCGTCATCCTTACTCTGCTGATGGGGCAATTTAGCGTGGCCGTAGGCTTAGCACCGTATTTCCCCTGGGCCATTCCCGGTTCATACAGCGTTGCGGCAAGCACGGGCGGCGCATCATTGGGAGCGATCAGCTATATGATACTGGTCTTAACATGCCTTATCGGCCTTGCAGCTACTTTTATCTGGTGGCGCTACGCGGACCAGCATTAAAATAGTATAAAAATAAGGTGAGACTGACCCCCTTAAAGGGTCAGCTCCTGTCCATTCCTTAATATGTGGGCGGTCTCGCCGAACTCGTATCCGGTGTCCTCGGCCATGTCTACATACGAAGTATGCATTTGCATGGTGCCGTGGGCGGGTATGACGTGGTCGGGCTTGACCATCCTTAGGAGTTCCCAGTGGTCTTCCTTATAGGCGTGGCCGGATACGTGCACATTGTCGTATATCCTGGCGCCTTTCATCTTGAGCTTAGTCTCGCAGGCATACCGGTTTGCCATGTTGAGCATGTTCGGTATGACACCGGCGGAAAAGATGATCTTATCGCCGGTAGCCAGCTTAAAGTCGAGCTCGCCGTTGGATATTCTTCCTAATATTGCATCGGGCTCGCCCTGGTGACCCGTGACTATGGGCAGGTACTTTTCCTTACCGTCCTTTATGATCTGCTTCATGGCTTTTTCCACGGACCTGCGGTAGCCGAAGATCTTCAGGTTAGCGGGCTTCTCCACGATGCCCATCTTAAGGGCGGTGCCGAAGTACCTCTCCATGCTGCTGCCCAACAATACGGGTATGCGGTCCATTTTATCCGCTGCCTCGATAATGGATTTCAGCCTGGCGATGTGCGACGAGAATGTCGTGACCAGCACTCCGCTGTCGTTCTCCTCGGTCCCCAATAAAGCGTCCCAGACCATGTCCCTGGCGATCTGCTCGGAGGGGGTCTTGCCGGAACGGTCCACGTTGGTGCTTTCCGTTATCAGCGCCAGTACGCCCTCTTTTCCGATCTGCTTGAGCCTCTTGAAGTCGGGTATTTCGCCCAGTGTCGGGGTGCGGTCGATCTTGAAGTCGCATGCGTACAAAATAACGCCATGGGGCGTGTGAAGCGCTGCGAAAGCGCTGTCCACTATGCTGTGCTGCACGCGGATGAGCTCGATGGAGAGATTCTTAGATAGTTCCCTGATCTCGCCGCACTGTAGCGGCTGCACTTTATTCACGACCTCGAACTTACGCTCGGACGTGATCTCCTGTCTTATTAATTCAGAGGTGAACGGCGTCCCGATGATGGGGCACTTATACCTGTGAGCCAGCTTGGGGACCGCGCCGATGTGGTCTAGGTGACCGTGGGTACAAACGATGCCCAGCACGTTACCGTCGACGTTGTTCATGACCTTATCGTCGGGTATTGCGCCCATCTTGATGAGATCAAGCGAATGCATTTTTTCTATTTCCGTCTCTTCGTGGATCTGGATACGGTCCAGCCGTATGCCCATGTCCATGATGACGATCTCTTTTCCTACTCGTATGGCGGTCATGTTACGGCCTACTTCTTCGTAGCCGCCGACCGCGATTATACCTACATCTTTCATTTTATTACACCTTTTTACTAGCCTGTATGGCTACACTAGCGCTGGGCAAAGGATCTCCAATTAAACCCTCTCGCCTCCAGCGTGTCTTTTGTCTTTCCCGAAATGATCACGGGGACTCGCCTGACGTCCTCTATAGACCTTGATCCGGTCAAGAACATCGTGGCCTTGAGTTCCTCGATAAACAATTCAAGTTGTTCCTTTACCTTCAACGGGCTGATCCTTGCGGCCGCCACAAGCGGCAATGCAACGCTATTCATGGATGCTCCAAGCGCGATGGCCTTGGCCATCATGACGCCGTCCCTCATCCCGCCCGTGGCGATCAGCGGCAGGCCCACATCAGCCTCTATAAGGCTGACGGCCGTCGGTATGCCCCAGTCCCAGAACTTCATGCCGAGATGCTCGCTCAGCATATCCTGTTCCTTGCGGGCCCTGAATACTTCAACGCCCGCCCAGCTGGTGCCGCCTTTCCCGCCTACGTCTATGGCTGCCACACCTGCCTTTCGCAGCGTGTATGCGTCCATGTGGCAGATCCCTGCACCGGTCTCTTTCACGATGACCGGGACAGATAATTCGCCTGCTATTTTGGCTATCTTTTCGATGATCCCTCTGGCATCCGCCTCTCCCTCAGGCTGTATTGCCTCCTGCAGGAAGTTCAGGTGGATGGCCATGGCGTTCGCATCGATCATTTTCACAGCGCGCTCCAGGTCATCTATGCTATATTGCATGAGCTGGGGCGCCCCGATGTTGCCGTAAATGAACGCGTGCGGAGCTTTGTCGCGGACGATCCTGTACGAATCTTCCAGTCGGGGGTCTTCAAGGGCCGCCCTCTGGCTGCCCACACCCATGCCGAGGCCTAATTCCTCGGCTGCCATTGCGAGATTCGCATTTACCTCGGTCGTGCCGGGATGGCCGCCGGTCATCGACGCGATCATGAGCGGAGCGTTAAATTTGTGGCCAAGGAACGTGGTGCTCGTGGAGATGTCCGCCCTATTTATTTCAGGCATACATCTGTGCACGAACTCTATGTCGCTGAATCCGTTGTTATTAGACTCCACGTTCTCCCCGGTGCAAATGTCCAGGTGCTCAATTTTCCTCTTCGAGGTCACCATTTACTGTTCTCCGCGTATGAATGTTCCTTCGTTTAGATCTTTTCTTAAGAATTTGGCGACGTTGCCCGGCTTTTCCGCATTGAATACCCGGGAGGGTATGCCTGCCCCGGCAAGCGCCATAAGCTCTGTTATTTTACCCTGCATGCCGCCCGTTACGTCGACTCCTTTCGAGCCGGATAGCGTTTTCTGGATATTCCCGATGTTGGCAGGGGTTATTTCTTTGATGACTTGTAAGTTCCCGTCAAGCACGCCGTCGACGTTCGTGCCGATGCCCACGCTGTCGGCTTTTAGCGCCCCGGCCAGATAAACCACCAGCTGGTCTCCGGATAGGACGTCCTCACCCTTCACGCTGTCCATGGCCACGTCGCCATGCAGTACCGGGACGATGCCGGCACGGACCATCTGATGGATCACGTCCATGCAGAAGTGTTTGATCCTGCCATTCTCCAGCGTACAGCAGGATAGCGGATGTACGGGTAGTGCGTCTACGCCGCTCATCTGTAGTGCCTCTACAATCATCTTATTTAAAGCTTTAACGGCATTGTGTGTTGGCAGGATGCCCTTTATGCTCCTATCGTTCAGGCCGTCCTTCAGGCCATACTCTTTCGCCTGATGATGGCCAAATGAGCCCGCGCCGTGTATGATGATCATATCGTGGCTCTCGCTGTCGCCGATCTCTCTGGCGATGCGGGAGATGGCTTCGGGCCTGGCCGCGGAGATTTTATTTTTATCTGTCAGCACGCTGCCGCCTATCTTGAGTATGGTCGTCACTTTATGCGCACTCCCTCGATCGTCGGCTTTGTGATAAAGCTGTCCCCGTAGGACCTGCCTATGGCCGTGGCGATGTCTTTGCTGTTCTTTTCATCGCAGATAGCGACCATGCATCCTCCGCCGCCCGCGCCGGTTATTTTCGTGCCGTATGCGCCGTGCTGCCTGGCGGCGTGTATCTGGAGGGAAAGCTCGGGTATCGTGATGCCTAGAGCGTCCAATAAACCCTGGTTGACGTTCATGAGCTCGCCTATTGAACGATAGTCGTTCTTTTTAATTAAGTCCTCTCCTCTCGAGGAGATCCCGCCGATGGCATCCATGACGCCGTCGATGACTTCGGGATATTTCTCCTTCAGCGACCGCACTCTCGATACCATCCTCGAAGTGGACTTGGAGATGCCCGTATGGCCGACGACGATACCGCAGGTAATAGGCGGCAATATTTTTTTATCCGGCACTACCACGGTGCCTCCCATGGTGGAGACGAACGTATCGGTCGGGCTGGCCGCGCCCTGGACTTCCAGTTCCGTCTGGTATGCCATGAAGGCGATCTCGTCCTTTGTCAGGCCGACCTGAAATTCCTCGTTGAGCGCCCCGATGGTCGCTACGGTCACTGCCGCAGATGAGCCCAGCCCCGACGCTACGGGTATCTTAGACGTAACGGTAATGTTCAGATGCTTGATCTCAGCATATTGCTGGACCTTTTTAAGGGCGGTTTTAATGTACTGGTTTTTATCGGGGTCATCCTTGAAAGCCGAATGAATGTAAATGCCTTTTCCGGAACGTGTCACTTCGACGGTAGTGCGCAGGTCGATGGCGCAGGCGATGGCCCGCTTGCCGTAGACGACCGCGTGCTCTCCGAATAAAAAGACCTTTCCGGGCGCTGAACAGACTGTCATATCATTACCTGGTCACTGCCAGCCCCGCGTATCCGACTACTTCACGGTCCCCTGTTACGTCGCCGCTGGTCGCATACGCCAATAATTTCGCTTCACTCGCGCCTCTTCTTTTGCATGAGAGCATCATCGCTGCGATGGGGCCGTAGCCGCAGCAGGTCGAGTCAACGTTCGCCAGCTCGTCATAGAAGCCCGGCACGTCGAGCTTTTCTATTTTTTCTATCAGCAGGTGGTCCTTTCGCTTTGCCACGTCGACGGGCTCATAATGGGTAAAGTCGCTCGAAGCGACTATGACCACTTTTTTACCGTACTTCTCGATGGCCATCGTCACCTCGTTAGCGACCTCCTTGACCGTTTCATAGTCCTGAAGGCCTATCACGATGGGCACGATCTTGAAATTCTCAAAAAAGTACTGCAATAGAGGGACCTGCACTTCAATAGAATGCTCCCTGCGATGAGATAACTCGTCCTGGTCTATGATCCCGGGCGGTATCAGGTCGATGAAGTCATGGTCGACTTCGACGACGCCGAGAGGAGTCTGCCATGGCTGTGTCGAGACGGCCACTGCGGATCCTTCCCAGCTATGTTTAGGCCCGAGTATGACGAAGGTCGGCGCGCCCTCGATGGACGCGTAAACCTTAGCGGCCGTGCTGCCGGAATATACATATCCGGCGTGAGGAACGACCACTCCCATGGCGTCGAGCTTAGAGGCGACTTTTTTTGGCGCAAGCTCAGCGATTTTTGGAGCGAGCTCCGCTATGAGCTCGCGCAACGCCTCTTTGCTTCCCGGGTAGAACATGCCCGCGACCGCTGGGGTTCTCATAGACGATATGTTATCTCCGTTTACAGGTTTAAATTATATTTCCGATTCAAACTCGCTAACGGTATAGTTGAAGCCCTGTTCGCCGCGCTCGCGGGTAACTTCCCTTGCGAGTAGCCAGTATACCAGAGCCAGGGCTTTTCTGCCCTTGTTGTTAGTGGGTATGACCATGTCGATGTCGGTGAGCATGTTGTTCGTGTCGCACATTGCAATAACAGGCACGCCGATCTTGATCGCTTCATTTACGGCTTGCATGTCGCCGATGGGGTCAGTTACGACCACTGCGTCAGGCTCGGTGAAGAACATGTACTCAGGGTTCGTCATGGTGCCGGGGATAAATCTTCCGACTATTTCCTTGGCGCCGATGGCCCTTGCGAACATTTCAGCAGGGTGCTGGCCGTACTGCCTTGCGCATACCACGAGAATGTTTGCCGGCTCATACCTGGACAGGAACTTGGCGACTGCGCGGATGCGCTCGTCGGTGCTCTGGACATCCAGAACGTATAGGCCGTCGTTCCTGACACGGTAAATGAACCTCTGCATGTCTGCAGTCTTCTGCTGGGTACCAATGTGTACGCCCGCAGCAAGATATTCATCCATCGGTATTAATGACTGGTAGTTCTCATCTCTTATTTCTCTAACTTCCTGTTTTTCAACAGCTTTATTATCTGCCATTTTTTGACTCTCCTGTTCTTTTGTAAATGTTTTAAATGTTAATGCAATGACCCTAAGGAAGATCCTCGGTCATCTTGTCGTTCCCGATGTCTTCGCCGATGCGTATGAGCTCGTTTAATTTTGCTATACGCTCGCCGCCGACGACGCCCGTCTTTAGCAGTTCGCATCCGAAGGCGACTGCCAGATGGGCTATGGTGTTATCCGTTGTCTCGCCGCTTCTGTGAGACATGACAGTCGTGTAGCCGAAACGCTTAGCCAGTGTGATGGCGTTATACGTATCAGTCACGGTCCCTATCTGGTTAGGCTTGATGAGTACGGCGTTCGCCGAGAACTTCTCAATGCCTTCCATGATGCGGCTTGCGTTCGTGACGAAAAGATCGTCGCCGCAAATGATACAGCGGTCGCCTACCTTCTCGGTCAGCTCTGCAAAGCCGTCGAAGTCGTTCTCATGCAGCGGGTCTTCCACGTAGAATAAATTGTACTTATCCACGAGGCTTGCGATGTACTCGATCTGTTCCTGCGTGTTTCGTTTTGCATCCTTGTAGACGTAGGCGTTTTGCTTCTCGTCCCACAGCTCGGACGCCGCTACGTCCAGGCCAAGGCGTATTTCGAACCCTACCTCTTCCGATATTTCTTTTACTGCCTGGCTTGTGAAGTCGAATGCTTTAGCGTCGGTAATTTTAGGCGCCCAGCCTCCTTCGTCTCCTTTGCCGCATGGGATCCCATTGTCGGTCAGTATTTTTTTCACTCGCTTATGCACGAGCGTATTTGCAAATACCGCATCATCGATGTTCGATGCGCCCACCGACGATACAAGGAACTCTTGAATATCGGTCGCGCCCGGAGCATGTGCCCCGCCGCCGAGTACGTTACCCAGAGGGTAAGGCATTCTCGGGTACGCGTTGCCCAGATACCTGTACAGGTACCGCTCGGGCGGCTCGACTACGTAATCGCCGCCCTTGAACAGCGCGTTGGATGCCGCCTTTGCCACTGCCATCGATACTGCTACCGACGTGTTACCGCCAATGTTACTGAAGTTTTCCGTGCCGTCGATCTCGTGCAACAGCAGGTCGATATTCTCCTGGTCTTCCGCGTCCTCGCCCACAAGCTGTTCGACGACGTCCGTTTCGAGCTTTCTAATGGCGTCCTCGACGGGAATGACAACAGCCTCGTAGGTACCGGTGGAAGCGCCTGCCGGCGCAGCCGCACGGCCAAAGCCGTCGTCCAGGTATACTTCGACCTCTATGGTCGGGTTACCCCTGCTGTCGAAAATCCTTCTTGCAATGATGTCTTCAATGATGGTCAAAAACAAACCTCCCATAGGACAATAAGCATCTCAGACAAAAAGAATCAGGGCGGAATAACCTTTGCCTTCGCTGATTTATTTATTTTCTTGACGGTAATCGGTATGAGATTGCGTTCCAGTTCGGCTAACGCTACCTCGATCGGCTCGACCGTCGTAATGTCTTTCAAAAGGACTGGCGCTCCCATCGATATTTGGAGAGCCCTTGCCCCTACGATCCTTGCACGCTCGTAGCGTGTATATTTTGGTGCAGTTGATTTGACATCTGCCTTAATTTCCACATGTGCCTGTTTGGCGCTCAAGCTGATACCCCTTTAAATGTTCATATAAAAATATTGCAAAATAGCCGATAGCCCGTCAAACCTGAATGAAATGTAAATATTTTCCATCAGCTTAATCAGCATGCGTTCTATTCCCAAGCGTCCCGTTGGGTGGTCATCTGCTATACGATTGTTTCGAATAAAGATATATGGTGGGATCGCTGAGATTTGAACTCAGGTTTCCGCGTCCCGAACGCGAAAGGATGGACCAGGCTACCCCACGATCCCATATATCCTTATTACTGGTATGGTGCCAGCACGTCGACCAGTTCGACATGCGATAACAGCATGCGCCTGCAGCAGTATCGCTCTACGCCCAGATCGTCGAGAATGTCTCCGACCTTGAGCTGCTCACCCTTGGGTAAAGTTTTCTTGCGCTCCTGTACGCGTGCTCTGTATTCTTCCCACACGTTCGAGACGACTTTTCCACAGGTGAAACATCTGACTGGTATCATTTCTTTGTACTCCGATGTAAAATTTTATTCATTGGAAGTATTTGAATATACCCCCAATGAAAGCATTTATATTTAACGGTACGATTTCTGGAACTTGGCCCTTGCGCCAGGTCCGCCGTAGTGTTTAGACTCTTTCATTCTTATGTCGTTGACCAGCAGAGTCCTGTCGTGGCTCAGGTAGGTGTCGCGAAGCGCCATGTCGTTCGTCCAGTTGACGATGCCTCTTGCGATGGCGCATCTTGCCGCCTCTGCCTGTCCCATGATGCCTCCGCCCAGTATAGAGACGTCTATATCGAGCTGTCCGGCGATCTCATTGCCCGCCATTGTGAGCGGCTCTGATATTTTAAGTCTGATGATGTCCGGCTGAACTAGAGGCAATGGTACTTTGTTGATCCTGACGATGCCGGTTCCCTTTCTGACGGTTGCGCGGGCGATCGCAGTCTTCCTTTTTCCACTTGTTGTAATGACTTTTACCATGCTCTCACCTTAAAATTTTGCTCCAAGCAGCTTGGAGAGTTCGCCGAGCTCTATGTACCTGTATGAGCTGAGGCGGTCTACACTTGCCTTTTCCAGAGTGACTGCGGTCTCGGCCTTAATGTCGGACGGCGTGCCTATGTACACCTTGAGGCGTGACGTCGCGTCCTTGCCGCGCTGGGTCTTATAGGGCAGCATTCCCCTGATGGTCCTGGTGACGATTGCGTCCGGCCTCTTGGGGAAGTACGGGCCCTTTTCCTTGGTGCCGCGCTCTACGGTCTGCTTGTATTCCGCATGTGTGCTGGCTTTTGCACCGGAAATTATAGCCTTCTCTGCATTGATGATGGTGATCTCTTCGCCCTCTAGTAGCTTTTTTGCGACTATGCTTGACAGCCTGCCGACGATGAGTCCATTAGCGTTAATTAATACCATGCTTAGTCCTCCTTACCTGATAATGCGGACTCCCTTGCCCGCCGGTTCCGTCTGCATTAGCTCTTCTATCGTTAAGCATTTGCCGTTCGCGCCGGTTATGAGTTGTTCTGCGGCGACGCTAAAATTGAGCGCTGCGACCGTCACTGCGTGATCGAGGACGCCAGTGCCCAGCACTTTACCGGGTACTATTACGATCTCGTTCTCAGCCGTGTTACGGTTGATCTTGCTTAAGTTGACCGCCGCGTAATGCCTGGCCGGCCTCTCCAACCTCTCCGCCATGTCTCTCCAGATAGCTACTTTCTGCTCCCTGGATTGGGTCTTGAGGTCGAAAATAAGCTTAGTTAATCTTGGGTTAGATTTGGTTGAAGCTTTCATTTCGTGTCCTCCGTAAGGCCATTCGGCCTGACTCACGCATTAATTTGTAATGCGTTCGGGCGTTCGCCCATTCGCCGGATAACAAAACATTATCCTACGGTTTGATGCCGCCATATGATGACGGGTGTCGTTATTGTATAACGACGCTGTCCCCTTAATGCCATTCGAGCATATGAAGTTTTCGGTGGCTCCAGGCATAAGGAAGGCCACTTTTTACGGCTACCGCTTAGTGCCCTCTTGGATGGCTCTTAAGCCCTCATAGCTTATGGTTCTTTCTCAGCCGAAGAAGTATTTTGAGTTCAGTATACCTACATTTGGATCCGTACCCACCATGGCAGAGCTATATCCCAGGCCGAGGCCCAGCGGATAGCCGAACCCGCCCACCTGGAACTTATTGCTCTCGGTGGAGAACTCGAACTTTACGCTTTCCTGGTATTTGACATCGGACTTTTGGTTGGTTATGGTGGGGAAATTGACGCCGAGTGAGCCGACGCCGATCCCCGGGAACCCGATGAACGTGTTATCGAGGTTCGACTCATAGTAAAGGTCTTTAGAGAAAGCGGTATCCGAAGAGTCCGAGCTTCCCTGGGTGAGCCCGAAAGCTACGCCGAGGTCCGTTCCGCCCAGGTCGGGGCCGAAATATCCGCTGCTGCCCCCCAGCAGAGGAGATGTCTCGTGGGCCTGAAAGCCGTACGTCGTCCCGAAATCGGGCAGCGTATACCCGACGCCGTTATACGTATAGCCCTGCCCGGGTATGGCCGCAGCACCGTTACCCGGCAGTACAAAATCCATTGGGAAGCCATATAATTGCATACCTCCCGAACTGTCGTCTGCCAGCGCGCCCTGGCAGCTTAGAAATGTTAGTATCACCAATGCGGCAGTTGCAACTGCCACAAAGGGGAACAGGTTGTACCTCACCATACAACACCCACCCTATTACATGGATAGGTAGTCCCGGCCAAATAAATAAATTACCAGCTAAAATAACGATAATTGAGCTTATATTTAGATAATAAACGTATATGAATCGGATAAATTAAAAATAAGCTTAAATATACGGTTTTTATAAAAACGGTTACTGAGTAAGTTTATGGCCGGTAAAAAAGAGATGCGAAACGAGCCTATTAAAAAATAATGTATTGGATGTATTAACGAACTGGAAAGATCTACGCCGCCATTCGATGGAGCGCAGTTCTTCCAGTCCGTTATGCTTACATGCCAGTTTTCCCAACCTTTACTATTTTATGCATGCAGCCGATTTATCTCATGGCGCCCATGCCCATGCCGCCCATGCCCATGCCGCCAAGGTTCATGCTGCCAAAGCCCATGCCGTTCATGCCGTTCATGCCGCCAAAGCCCATGCCCATGCCGCCCATGCCCATGGTGCCCATGCCGCCATAGCCCATGTTGCTGCCGAGACCGTAGCCTGCGTTTCCAACGCTACCGAGTCCCTTACCCAGACCTGCGTTTGCCATCGGTGCATTTGCCCCGATCGGTGCATTTGCTCCCAAAGGTACGTTAGCCCCTATGCCACCACATGCTGGAACGCCTGCTCCGCATCCTCCACATCCCATGGGGACAGTGGTACACTGCGGTATCATAGACGTGACGGGCACGCTAGTGCACACAGGCACAGTGACCGGGATCGTCGCCGGGACGCACTGAGGCCGGACGAATGGTACCGGGATCGTCTGGGGCACTACGACTGCCCTCGGGATCGTTACCGGACACACATCGCCGACGGGTACAGTGACCGGAACGGTTACCGCCGAAGCGGCGGGTACTGTCACGGGTACCTGGGAAGTTACCGGTATGTTGCAATAGATCTGAGCCACACAATCCTGTGGGGGCCCATATGCCACAGGCCCACAGCCACCGCAGCCTCCACAGCACTGTGCAAATGCGGGTGCCGCAATTAATAGAGTAGCCAGTATACAAAGTACGGCTACACTTAGTGTTCTTACCATTTTCATAACTACACCTCCGAACTGCACGGTTAAGTCTAGTTTGACTATTAATATATATTATTATATAAAAATACGAAATGTAACCGATTTAAAGCTCTTTATCGCATTCTAAGTATTTACCATTGCTAATAGTTAAAAAGAAAGTAGATATTAGGCAATGCCTTATAATGTCTCTGTATATGAGCTTAATAACCAGAAATACCCGCTATTTAGCCTGCGATAATATAGAATTCAGTCATTTGACGTGTGTTTAAAAAAAGAATGCTAGCTCAACATAGCTCGTTAGGCTATATCATTGCTAAATAAAATAATCGGCACAAAGTAGCGCATACGCGAACCCGGCCGGGAAATAATGTCTTAAGGCTTCGTGTCTTCCTCATGACCATAGCCTTAAGACCAAATGTTCTATAGCGCGGGGAAGCTCGCGAACGGCATTACTGCCTGAGTATTATCTAACGCTAGCTGGTTACCCCATAGCTGGCTGTAGTGCGTCGTAGTAACGGCCTGCTGTGCTGTCGGAATTCCATAGCCTGCACCGTTGAACCCGCCGCCGCTGGTAGAATCCATGTTCAGTCCCAGGCCATAGGACATGCCGCCCTGGCTGACCGCCCCGATCCCGCCATATCCATAGGGATATCCCGCCATGGTCCCGAGATCGCAGTCTACGCCCCATGTAACGCCTACATCCATGTCACCAACGCCGAATGCCGTGTTGGCAAGGGCGAGACTTTTGTCTACGTTGACATCGATAGTGTTACCGAAATGCTTGTCGAAAGTAACGCCCGTACCGATGAACGCGTACGCCGGCGATGCGACGCAGAGAACGAATAATACGGCCGCAATAATAGCCAGTACCCTCGTCTTATCCATTAGCTACCCTCCTCAATTGTATGTGTAGCTTTAATTACCTATTTTAAATATATTAGTGATACAATAAGCGAATAATTTGGCTGCAAAAGCTAAAAATATTAGAAGATATGGGGTTATTTTACATGAGATATCGGGACAAGGCAATGGATGTATAAAAACGGCAGCCCGTAAAATGATCTTTAATAAATAGTTTAGTAGGCGTATATACGCCTACTATCATCTTTTCCAATCTCCTTTCTCGTGTAGCAAGTTCATGGGATCGAGGAAGCTGTTAAGTGGTATTTACCACCAGCCGCCCCATCCGAGGCCACGCCGCCACAGCCGCCCCACCCGAGGCCACAGCCGCCGAGGCCACCCCAGCCCAGGCCACCCCAGCCAAGACCGCCCCAGCCAAGACCGCCCCAGCCAAGACCGCCCCAGCCAAGACCGCCAAACCAGGCGGTCGCGGGTAGTGCAAGGACCAGCACTGCTAGCACAAGAAGAACGAATATGGCATATTTCCTTAAGTCCATTTCATTCCCCCTACATTAACAAAGAATCTTAAATAAAAATAAAACCCTTATTATATTTTAAATACGAAAAATCAACCGCTCTGCTGAACATTATCGTAAAAACCATTAACACGTCTTTTATTGCATGCTTTGCATGTAATCCGGCCTTTATAGACATTTTCGGTCATTCCTGCCGGGTTTTAGTACATAATACCCCTTATTTCATCCCCTTATGCGAAACATACCTGGAGTATATTGCCCTAATGTCGGAAGCGTATTTGGATAAAACAACATATTCGCAAGATAGAGCCGATAAGTCTGGCAAGACTATGTGAAAAAAAATAAAAGTAAAAGGGGAAATTTTGTTTCCCCGGTTTACACTGCTATACTATACTACTCGGGCGTACGCCGTACATATACGATCTATCAGCAGCACGACGGGATCACGCCGATCCGGTAGTTGCCCAGCGTGAACGGGAACCCGAAACCATGTGCGCCAAAGTACAACGGCAGGCTCCTTACACAGCTCTGCACACCGAAGGCCCATGGAGATACATCCCAGCCCAGCACCGGCGGCCCGCCGATCTCGCCGCCAAGGATGAACGGGATACCCTGACATATACCGAAACCGCAGAGAGCATCCGTGCTCATGGGTAGCGTACCCGTTACCGATAGGCCTGACCCAACAGTAAGGGATGCCGCCATAGCGAAAACGGCCAGAATAACGGCCAGTATCAATGCCACCGCAACACTCATTTTCGTATTCATAAAATCCTCCCACTTGACATTGTATAACTAGAGTAAACGATAATAAATATATTAGCATTTATAAAAACGAAACAAAACCGCTTTCGATTCTCCTAATACAATTAATTCTAAAAAAACATAAAAATATTATGCAGGACTGCTGTTTAGCGGCCCTGCATTATAGCCGCAGCCAGGCCACATGCTATACTACACTGCTCTGGAGTGCGCCGTACTTATGCGATTTAGCAGCAGCACGACGGTATTAATCCGAACCTCCAGTTTCCGAGGCTCTTCGGGAACCCGAATCCATGTGCACCGAAGTACAACGGCAGGCTCCTTACACAGCTCTGCACACCGAAGGCCCATGGAGATACATCCCATCCGAGTACGGGACATCCGCCGGTCTCGCTACCCAGGATGAACGGCAGCGGTTGCGCTACTGCTGCTTTTGACAGGCCTTTTGCCAGTCCGCCAGCGTTAGCCGCTGCAGGGATCCCGCCGGCGATCGCCGGTATTGCGGGTATTGCAGGCAGGCATGCCGGGATCGGACATGGTGCGTCACAGCAGCACGACGGTATTAATCCGAACCTCCAGTTTCCGAGGCTCTTCGGGAACCCGAATCCATGTGCACCGAAGTACAACGGCAGGCTCCTTACACAGCTCTGCACACCGAAGGCCCATGGAGATACATCCCATCCGAGTACGGGACATCCGCCGGTCTCGCTACCGAGGATGAACGGCAATGGCTGGCACATACCGCAACCGCCCATGAAGCATGGGCTGAACGGGAATCTGCCGGTACACCCGAAGAATCCAGGACTGAACTTATTCCATCCGAGGAACGGGAATGGTCCAAAGCCTCCGCCTAATGCCCAGTTGAACGGGAAACATCCTACACCGTATGGTAAGAAGCCCCAGTTGAACGGGTATCCGAATCCGCCAAACGCGCCGAAACCAGGTCCGACCCCGCCGGCTAGTGCTCCCAGAGGTGCACCGCCTAACGCAGCAGCATTTGCACCCTTAGGCACAGCCGCATTAGCAGCAGCTGCATTAGCTCCAGCCGCATTCGCTCCGACCTTTCCAACGCCTTGCGCCAGCGATGCCGGTACGTTGAACGCAATAAGCATAACTACCAGCATCGAAAGTACGGCTAATTTTCTAACACTCATACAATCCCCCCTACTTGACTTGACATTGATTAAGTAAAGGAAACGATAATAAATATATTAGCGTTTATAAAAACGAAATCGTACCGTTTTCAAGAGTCTTTTATCGACACTTTGCCACATGAAGCACATTAGGATTTGATTAATAATGCAAGAGCATCGATTGGATTTATACTTTTACCATTTCTCTAAAGAATCCTTATTCACTAATGAAAGATCCTAAAATTTAGCCGTCATATTTTATCGTTACAATAGCCATTTCGCGCTATTCTAACGATCGTTGCAGAAGCGCCTGGCTTAGATACGATTAATGAAATTGCAATAATTAGATGTTGGGTAGCTGTTGTGAACCCCAATTGCTACTGCCCTTCGATTCTATTTAGTATCTTTTAGTTCGTGGGCCCAACCACAAACGATACAAACGAAATATACCGGCGTAGCCTATACATATTATAAATGGTATTGTCAACCCGGCGAATTTCAGCCTATTTTCTCGCCCGGTACGAGCCTGTGATGCTCGTTATACGGTACGATCGAAGCCCGCTATAAAAAAGATCATCTAAAATGGAATGGTGTAGGTGGCTTTGTTCAGCCGCCTACCCAATTTACAGTATGCCCATGCCAGGTATTGGTGAGCCGCCGATGCTTAAGAACGGATATGCAAAGATCGAGCTCTGTGTCTGCTGCTGGAAGCACAGGTTAGTCTGTAATGCTTTCTGGAGCGAGTTTTGGCCTATGGTCGGGAACGCGGTGCCGAATACTCCGCTGCCCCCGGACGTGGGGAATGCGATGTTGGCGTTCTCGAGGTCGCTTGTGGACGCTGTCGCTGTCTGGAAGCCCGTTAGCGAGTTATTCTGGATCATGACCGGGAACCCCCAGGACATGGGAACAAGGCTGGCGCACGCAGGGACAGCCAGGACTGCGATCGTCAGTAGAATTAGACATACAATTGTCAATTTTTTTACCATATTTACTACCCTCCTCTTAATAATGGGTATTACAGTCGTTAATTAATATATTGCTATTTATAAAAACGAATAAATGGGTATTCTGCGATTATTAATGCAATGTATGCGTAAAATAATTGGGGGATTACCCCTGATCGTATGATCAGAGGAAGCCCATTGACGGCACTGGCGAGAATCCGATGCTTATCCACGGATACGCGAATTGCATGTTCTGTTGTTGGTTCTGGAACGAGAACTTAGTCGCCATCTGGCTTTGGTTGGATATCTGAGTGATCGTCGGGAACGCAGTGCTTACTACTGACCCTGAACTTGTCGGGAACGATATGTTGGACAGCTCAAAGTCATTTGCGAGCGCATTCTCGCATGTGAAGCTTGTGAGCGAGTTGTTTTGTACAAGTGTCGGGAACCCCCATGACATCGGCACCAGGGACGCATTCACCGGTAGCGTCAGTGTAGCAACGACTAAGACCGCGAAAAGTACAATTGCTAATTTATTTACCATTAGACTACCCTCCTCTTTACTAAGGATATCTATCTGGTGTCATTGATTAATATATTAGTGTTTTATATAACGAATATTTGGCCATATTATACAAATAAATGCAGTATTAGCGCCTACGATTCCTATAATCCCTTCTACAGTACAAGCGGCCATTAATACACAACAAATGGTTAGCGTAGCCATACTTTATGGTCTTATCGACCAAAATGCGACTAAAATCATACATGTAAATAGCGTTAACTGATAATCACATTTTAGCTAGAGAATTTTTTTTTATTTTATGAAATATGTACTTCAAATCGTTCAAACTTTAATGACCCCACTATTTTAAGGGGTATATAGTCATTTCCCTGTTTTTGGACTTTTTCTTATAATAATCGGCTAATAATAATTACTTTTCTACCGCTGGTATTATGACCACGAACCTGGCGCCCTTCGTATGATCGCCTATTATCCGATCTTCCACCCATACACGGCCGTTATAGCTGTCTACGAGCGACTTAGCCAGGTACAACCCAAGGCCCATGCCCTTGGCATTATTCGTGCCTTTCAGCGTCCTGTTGAAAATCGAGGCCTTGAAATCGTCGGGGATGCCAGGCCCGTCGTCCTCGACCATCACACGGTAATACCGGCTGCCATTATCCTTTACAACATCCAGGTCTACGATGATGTCTGCCCGGTCTCCCGTGTGTTTTATCGCATTGCTCACCAGGTTGGCGAAGACGTCATACAACAACTCGTTTGCCCGGACAAAGCGACGTTCGTACCCATTGAAGTTCAGCATGACCCGCTTATTGGGAACGGCCCCGGACTCCCGCTGCACGTCAGAGAGCACCTTGCACACATCGACCAACTCTGTCTTGAAAACACCATCACACAACTTTTGCAACTTCCTCACATTCTGAATAAGTAGTGTGCTCCTCTGCAACACCTCAACCGGCTTATCCAGGAACATGGCCTGTCCTTCGCCAACCGGCATATCCCTCGCCAATTCAAGGTAGCCCAAAGCGACCTGGTGCATATTGTTAATGTCATGGCCCATCAGGTCGATGTAAAGCTCGGCCTGCACCTTAGATTTTATCAGGGCTTCCTCGACCCGCTTGCGCTCGGTGATGTCGAAGGCCATTGCCAAGCCCGCGGGCTTGCCCCCGTACTCGACCAGCCCAGCTGTGAAGTCCACCCAGCCCTCCCGGCCATCCTTGGATCTGTACTTCACCTCATACCTAGTAGGCAGTTGTTCACCCAGCTGCCTTCCTCTCGCCCGCTCTTTCACCATGTGCTGAAAATCGGTGTGGATCCAACCCCAGGCGTCCTCAGTTAAAAGTTCCTCTCTCGAATAACCGGTCAAGGTTTGGGCCATAGGGTTCACATAAATGTACTTCTCGCCCTGGTAGAGGAAGATCGCAGCGGGAGAAGTCTCTGCCAGAACACGGAACTTATTTTCGCTCTCCCGCAGCGCCTCCTCTGCCCGCTTACGCTCGGTGATGTTCTCAAAAATTGCTGTAAAGTATCCCCTTTCTGTACTATATACAGCGATGGATAACCATGAAGACAAGGGCTTGAACTCAATCTCAAACTTCTCCGACTGGCCCGTCAAGGCTACCCTGCTATAGATATCGAGCAGCTCAGGGTGCAACTCCCTTATCCCCGGGATCGCCTCGGTGACCCTCTTACCCACAACTTTTTCCAAGCCAGTCAGCCTTCCAAAGGCATCGTTGACGGCGAGGTAGACAAAATCGATCGGATAGTTCTGATCATCAAATAACATCTTGCAGTAAGCGAACCCATTCATCATGTGATCGAACAGCGAGCGGTAACGCTTTTCGCTCTCCCACAGCGCCTCCTCTGCCCGCTTGCGCTCGGTAATGTCATCGATTATGGCCAGGCTGTACTTAAAGTCGCCATTCGTATTAGTAATAACCGATGCCGTCAACAGGCACCAGATCAGGCTGCCATCTTTTCGCACGTAGCGTTTTTCCATCTGGTATTTATCGATCTGACCTGCAACAGATCGTTTAAACAGGTCGACATTTTTACCTATATCATCCTGGTAAGTGATATCCGCAAAATGCTTTTGCCGCAACTCATCTATACTATACCCCAGCATCTCTTGGAACGCTTTATTACAATCCTGGATACGGCCATCGCGATTGGCAATTGCTATTCCCATGGCAGCCTGGTCATGAACTGCCCTGAAACGCCCCTCGCTCTCCTCCAGCGCTTTCCTCGCTTTCTTCTGACCTTGATCCTCGATGACCTCCCACTCGCCATTGCGCCTGTTCAAGACGAAATGGTGTGTGCTCACAACATCCAGGATATCGTCAGCATTGCATTTATCCAGGGAATATGAACACACGGCTAACATGTCATACTGGCCGATGATATCGTTGATCGTCTGCTCGTAGTCAATAAAGTCCTTCCAGACACCCGGCTCCAGCCATGATTCGTTCCCCGTAGCCCTCAAGCCGCTGAAACCCTGCTCTCGGGCATTACGTAGCTTTTCCACCCAGCCGTTAAGGACCAGCTCTGAGTCAAATACACCATTAATTTTATAGCATTCTGTATGCGGGATGACCTCGATTTGCCCTTTATCTAAATAAACGTCGAAATCGGGCATAGCCTCGACCATGCACGCTTTGGCCTCCTCAGCATCCAGGGGCTCTGCAGTAACCCACACGCAAAACTCATTATTTTTCAGGCCCGCCACGAAATAGGGCACCAGGACATCGATCAAATCCTGCTTAGTCTTGTAAAAGAGACCAAAATGCGTGCCCCAGGGTACATCGCCGATCGCATCGATGCCCGATTTCCTCGTACCCTGATTCATGGCTGCACACTCACTTCCTACGATATATAAATAGTATGGTAATTATATCGTTAATATATCATAATTTTTTTGTTATTAAAATAAAACCTCTACAGCTTATTATAAATAGTTTATAATAAAACAATGGCTAATACATAAATCATAGTTTCGGCCGCCGGTTGCCAGTCAATCTCATCGACTTGGGTTGTAACACGAAAAAAACCCAACCATCCAGTGTGAGCAACAAAAAGACAGCGAGAACAGGCACACGCACAGTTACATGAAAGAGAAATGAAAAACGACATTACGTATAATATAAAGCGGGCGTACCATGTGTTCCACACGGCTCACCCGCTTTATGGGGGCATTTTTTGATAACCATAAGACCCTGTAATCATTTATATAACTGACGGTTGTTGCTTATCATCGTTGATAACCAAATGATATTTGTATCATCATACCCTATAAAACCATTTAATGGAAATAAGCAAAGAGCTGCTTTCTAACATCAAGGAGATTTTAAAAGCTAGCCCGCGAGGCATGAATATAACGGAGATCTCGAAAGCTGTCGGGATGAACCGGCTGACTGTCGCGAAGTACCTCGAGATACTGGTGGTATCCGGCCACGTCGAAGTGAGAAATCTGGGCTCGTCGAAAGTCTACTATCTGTCCCAGCGCCTGCCGATCTCGGCAATGCTGAGCCTCTCCTCAGATTTCATCGTCCTGCTCGACCAGGGCTTAAAGATCATATATGCCAATGACCGGTTTTTGGAATTCGCGAAAATCGACAGGGGAACTCTCCTTTATAAGAGTATAGGAAATTTCTCTTTTCCCCTCAAATTCAGCCCGTCTATCATTCCGAGCATCCAGGATGCCCTCGATGGAAATGAGTCCGCAGCGGAGGCTTATTTAAAAAGCATGGACGGCGAGTCTTATTACAACGTCAAGTTCATCCCCATGGTACTGGATGACGGGAAAAAAGGCGTTACGGTCTTTTTTGAGAACATCACGGTGCGCAAGAGGGCGGAGGAAGCTTTACAAAGTGCGCATGATGGGCTGGAAGCGAAAGTGAAAGAGCGGACGATGGAGCTGGAACTGGCCAACAAGACGCTAACGTCGGAGATCGAGCGCCGTAAAAAATCGGAGGAAGCGCTGCGCTCCAGTGAGGAAAAGTACCGCACCCTCGTCGAGACCGTCGAGGACGGCGTCTGGGAGATGGATGAAAAGCTCACCTTCACCTACATGAGCCCCAGGATGTATGATTTCCTCGGATATCGTGCGGAAGAGGTCATCGGTAAGACCCCGTTTGAACTCATGCCTCCGGCCGAGCGGGAGCGGACCCATAAAGAGGCCACGCGCATGATCAACGCCGACGGGTCGTTCAGGCTTCTGGAATGCGAGCTTTTGCACAGGGATGGCCGCCGGGTTTTCGTGGAGATCACGGGCAGCCCCATATTAGACGCCAATGGCGTACAAAAAGGTTATCGCGGCGTCACCCGGGACGTGACCGGACGCAAGCGAACGGCACGTTAGCAGTGTATTCCCTGAGACGAATGTGAAAATTCTCCGTATAAGTTACACTAATTTTAAACTAATCTTAAAAATGCAGTATTAGCGCCTATAACTACGAATATATCTCTTACGATAATATCGATAGCTACTATAAGAATCATGATAACGGCAATAAAAAAATGAACGATGGCTATAAGAAAAACAACGATGGCTATAAGAAAAACAACGATGGCTATAAGAAAAACAACGATGGCTATAAGAAAAACAACGATGGTTAGGAAACCTTCTCTCTTTTACTAAGACTAAAGGGGGACTTCGCTTCGCTTCGCCCCCTCGTGGACCCCCGAAGGACCATTGCCTCTGAAGAGGCAAAGAAATAGAAAGCGAACCATAGTGATTGCGACGCACGACCTAATTAACGTTAGAAATATATGCGGTCGTCGAGATGTTTTGGGCTTCAGTCCGCATCAGCGGATGCTACGCCGCGCGGAGCGCTTGCTTACCGACCCCGACATCACAGCACCCAAAACACCGAGTGGTCCGGCATCAGCCGGGCGTCGACCCGCGAAGTAGAAACTCTGGTACTGTTTTTTATCGATTAAGTACTGTTTCTAGAACCCGAAGCCGAATCCTGGTAAGGATACACCACCGACGCCAACGAACGGATACGCGAACTCCGCATACTCGTTAGTTTGTGCGAAATCCGTATGTGTAACATCCTGCGTCTCGAACGACGTCTGGCTGACATCGGTGAAGGCCAGGTCAACCGGGCCAAAGGGCAGTGCATTAGCGGTACCTTTTAAGCCTACTCCTGCGCCTGTGCCGTCATTACCGATACCGATGCCCGTGCCGTCGGCGCCAATACCGATACCGCCGTCGGTACCGATGCCTACGCCAACGCCATTCATGGCCAGGCCTCCGAGATGTACGCCGTCAGCGTATGCGGGGATCTGTACGTTAAGGTTCTCAAAATCCGTAGCACGTGCGGTATCCTGGTTGAACGCGCTCGTCGAGCCATTCTGGACGATCACGGGAAAACCGAAGGTCGTCGGCACAAGATTCGCAAAAGCGGGCGCTATCTGGGCGACAAGCGCCACAGCCAGTACTATGCACAAGATCTTCTTTCTATCAATATTCATCAATTACCCTCCTCAATAACCCTGCTTGATTACTATCACTATTTTTAACAATTGTTAATTAAAGAGTTACTATCTAAAAAAGCGAGTGAACAATGTTAAGAGCCCTATTTTGGCAAAAAAATGGAGTAAAAAGGTATGATAAAAAATTACATCCAGTCCGGCTGATACCGGGGTAAACGCCGGCGGGAGCGTGCTCCCGCCGCGTTACATGGCGTTAGAACCCGAAACCAGGCAGGCCGACGGCACCTACGCCTACGAACGGATAAGCGAACTCGGCGAACTGGTTAGTTTGTGCATAGTCAGTGTGCGTGACAGACTGCGTCTGAAGCGACGTCTGGTGTATATCGGGGAACGACATGCACACGCCCGGCGAGAATGCCAGGCCTGCCACCGGGAAAGTCACACTAGCGTCCTGGTAGTCTAAGGCATTAGCCGTATCCTGGCTCCATGCGACAGAGTTACTGGACTGCACTATTGTCGGAAAACCGAACGATGTCGACGTTAACTGTGCGTTTGCCCCGAAGGTAAAAAAGCATATTGCAACGGCTAACGTAATCACTACTGTTAATCTACTTAACAAATCATCCACCCTCCTTTTACCATAGGATTTTACATCCTTCGTAGACTAAAATATTATCAGGCAGAAAAGCAAACATTTGGACTTAGTGACCAAATAAACACGGCATTACCGATAAAATAACCTGGGCAATGGGTTGGAAGATACGACAGCCTGAACGGCGTACGGACATATAAAAAAGGGCAGGATATCCTGCCGTTATAGATCATATTTAAAGCAAGTCGCCGAACCCGGCAATGTTAAATCCGCCGAAACCCATGCCCGTGCTTACTGCCGGATATGAGTATGCCGAAACAACAGTGTTCTGCCGCGAAATTGATCTGGCCTATTGTCTGACCCTGGACAGAGTTCTGGCTCAAAGTCGGGAACCCTGTGCCCGAAGAGCCCCATGGTTGAAAGTTAGCGGACTCCAGGTCGAATGCGTGGCCGACATCCTGGTTGAATGCCGTGCTCTGTACGGAGTTCGTCATGGTCGGAAAGCCGAAGGACATCGGCAACAGCGTAGCATTGGCTACCGGAATGAAGACTAAGGCCAATAATATCAGTAAAACAAATGGCCATCTGGATCTTACCTTAAGCATATATTACCCTCCTCCGACTAAAAATACGACAAGCGTCAATTAAAGCATTGGCTGACGAAATCACGAATTAAGGGCAAATTTATTCTGTAAAAAACAGACGGTTGCTGTGCTGACAGAATAGCCGCCTACAGTAGCGAATAAGGAAAAACAGCTAATAAAAAAATTTGAAAGGCAGGAGGTTTGGCTCCTACCGTTCATTATTTTCCTGAGTCAATTCTTGGTTTAGAACCCGAAGCCGAAGCCTGGTAACGAGACGCCGCCGACACCGACGAACGGATACGCGAACTCTGCATATTCATTGGTCTGAGCGAAGTCAGTGTGCGTAACATCCTGGGTCTGCACAACGGTCTGGCAAATGTCCGGGAACGCAAGGTTCACAGGGCCGAACGGTAATACGTTCGAGGTCGCCTGTACACCTACTCCGACTCCTGTGCCATCGTCGCCTGCAAGGCCAATTCCCGTACCATCGGTGCCGATACCTAACGGGTCATCGTCGCCTCCGCCGACAGCTACGCCTACGCCCGTATCCAGTGTGGATGCGCCGAGGTGTACGCCGTCAAAGTATGCGGGGAAGTTGATGTTAATGTTCTCAAAGTCCGTCGCACAGGCAGTATCCTGGTTAAATGCGCTCGTCGAGCCATTCTGGACGATCACGGGAAACCCGAAGGTCGTCGGCACAAGGTTGGCTGCCACAGGTAATGCCATGACCACGAGAGCCAGGGCCAATACAGCCATAGTTCCAAAAGTTTTCACCTTACTCATAAACTACCCTCCTCAATTATTAATTGAAGATACTACAAGCGACAATTAAAATATTATTATATATAACGGCGAATAAGGTGCATTTTCAATTATATAATAACGGATAACGAACGATTAATTTTTGTAATGTGCAAAAAAAGAAATATCGGCACACATAGAGCACATGAGAATGATTAGATAAAAGTTGGGGGCAGGAGTTATTCAACTCCCGCCATCACCATTAGCAAATCTTGTTTAGAACCCGAAGCCGAAGCCTGGTAGGGACACGCCGCCGACACCGACGAACGGATATGCGAATTCTGCGTATTCGTTGGTCTGAGCGAAGTCAGTGTGCGTAACGTCCTGGGTCTGCACAACGGTCTGGCAAATGTCCGGGAACGCAAGGTTCACAGGGCCGAACGGTAATACGTTAGCGGTCGCCTGTACGCCGACGCCCACGCCAGTGCCGTCATCGCCGGCAAGGCCTACGCCAGTACCATCAGTTCCGACGCCGAGAGCGCCGTCAACACCGACGCCTACTCCTGCGTTCAGCGTAGATGCGCCGAGGTTCACGCCGTCAAAGTATGCAGGGAACTTGATGTTAATGTTCTCAAAGTCCGTCGCACGAGCGGTATCCTGGTTAAATGCGCTCGTCGAGCCATTCTGGACGATCACCGGGAAACCGAATGTAGTCGGCACAAGGTTGGCCGCTGCTGGTACCACCATCATAGCTACGAGAGCCATGACCAGTACAACTAGAGTTCCATAAGTTTTCACCTTACTCATAAACTACCCTCCTCAAATATTAATTGAAGATACAGCAACCGTCAATTAATATATTATTATATAAAAAAACGAATAATATACATTTTGATTGGAGATTATACAGGTAGAGGCTGTTTTTATACGTTAACCATCGTTTGAATAACAGATACGGGAAACGTCGGTTGGGCCATAAATGAGCGCACATCAGGGTATTAGACGGCATTGCTAAAATACGTTGCCGAAAGGCGAAAAAAATTTAAAACAAATTGAAGCCCATGTTACCGAACATACTGCCAAAGTTACCTAAGCCTGTGGTCGCAGGAAATGCGAGTAAGCTTTGGCCGGCGCCGATGGACGGCATGGATGAAAAGCCAGATTGTGCCGGCCCCGATGAGATGCCATCGAACGCGGGGAAATCCATGTTAAACAGTTCACTGTCGCTAGAGCTGGCATGGTCGTTGCTGAAAGATACTGTACTGCCGGATTGCACTACCACCGGAAACCCGTACTGCACCGGCACCAGATTGGCGGATGCCGTGCCCGATAGCGCCATTGCCATGATCAGGGCAAAAGCCGTTAATGTAAATATACGTAGCCTCACCTTATCCATTGCGATACCCTCCTCAAACAATGGTATATCTACAATTTAGTGATAAATATATTATTGGCGTTAAACGTGAATTTATATGGTCGCAAGCTATTATAATCATTTTAAGAGCGAGCGAGTGCCGGCGGGAGCATATGAAGAGATTTGCGGTAAATCGTACGGCAAAGGGGCGTGCTCGATATTTATAGCATAGGGAGCCGCTAACGCGTTAATAAAAGGATATAATATTATATATAGAAAATCACGTGGGCTGATTGTCGATAGTATCAAAAGGGGATGAGGCTATGACTCAAAGCGATGTTGAATTGATAAACTCGGTCATCGATACCGATGAGTTCAAAAGAGCTGAGAGCATCAACGAGGTATGCAGGGTCGTCAGGCGGGCACTGAGAAAACGGCTTATCGACATGCATATCGACGACAGCGTCGACGTAGAGACCAGGGAAAAAATAGTGAACAGGCACCTCGAATGGATCACCCTGAAGATCCTGAAAGAATTAGACGGTATTGTTATGTTGCCCTATCATTTCGATGAGATCGAGGAGCTTGAATCCGCCTGGAGAAAATTCCAGGTCAAGACAAAATAAAGAACGTAGTATCAGGCTTGATTGGCCTGATACTATTACTTTCTCGCGTTGCCCTTTACTTTCTTCTCTTCTTTCTTCTTCTTGCCGGCGCCCTCGGTCTTCGGGATGATCTCTTCGATCGGCTTGGAGCCATATCCCGATATAGAGGCGTTAACCTGCACTACGTCGCCGCTGATCTCGTTACCCCTGATGGTCTTTCTCTTCCTCATGCCATCGGATTCCGGGTGATACCCGGTGCCGCTTGAGACCAGGAGCTTTCTTCTTCCCGGGCCGGGGAGGTCTTTCCTCATGGGGACCCCGTCCTTGTCGGAGCCTCCGGTGATCACTAGCGTATATCCCGTCAGGCCGGCCACTTCGCCGTCAATGTCGGAGCCTATTGCCTTTCCGATGAGCTTGGTGGTCTTCGGGCCGGCGATGTCTATGTTGTATGCCATCCCGGTCTTCGGGTCTGATACTACTAACTTGAAATCTGCCATTTACGTATTTCTCCTAGATTTTTGTAAAATACCGATGAAGTATTATAAGTTTTACCTGTCCCCGTTTATAGTCGAACTAATATAAGTAGACTACGGGTCGACTTCCGGCTTAAAACCGAGGCATTCTCTCAATATAAATGTTTTGGTTAACGAAGTATGATATCGACGGCCAGATGGTTTCCCCGGGCGCATATTCGTTCGGCGCCGCACATTAAGCCATAGGACGCCTGTATGTATATTTCGTCGAATGAGCCGCAGACGCATATATCTGTGAAAAAGCTTCCGTCCTTGGAGGAAATGGTGTGCTTTTTATCGACGGTGGACTCGATAATTACGTCCGCCCCCTTCACGTTATTTCCTTTTTCATCCACGACCATTCCATATATAATATGCCCCGTTGACGAATAGTCGCCTGTCGATGACATGATAGAAGAGATGATGTACGATGCAATGGTCGAGGGTATCTGCGCCATTAATTATTAATGATGTATTACTAACCTTAAATTTTTCTGTTATAATCGAATATTTTTGAATAAAAGTCGATAATATTAAATAATGTTTTATTTTCCGGCAGTCTTCGCTTCTTTGTTATCGTAGTATAGCTTGAGTATCAGCAGTTCGGAATTCGCCATCGTGGCATATAGGTTCAATATGAATACGATGGTATCCTTGATCCCGTACCCGTAAACTGTCAGGCAAAATGAGCCGGCGATCAAGACGATCATGTAATAGGCGGAAATGTCCCTGGCATGCTTAGTGCTTAATATCCGGTAGCATTGCGGTAAAAAGGCGAGAGATAGTAAAACGCTGCCGATGATGCCGAATACGGTCAATTCTAAGATCGCCATGAGAACACAAACCTTAGCAGGATAGATACAGGAGCATATAATATCCTTTCGGTGACCGTCAGAGGAAAACTAGCTCCAGCGCGAGCACTGCGGCCGATGCGAGTATGACCAGCGGCGTCACCGTCAGGCCGGTCTTTATGAATTCTGAGACACCTGTGCTCCATTTTTCGACCTTTGCGCATTCCAGCCACAGTATGCCGGCCAGCGCGCCGGTAACGGTAATGTTGGCCCCCAGGTTGCTGCCGATGACCAGCGAGTATGCCATGGCCATTGCCATTTTCGGGGTCATCGCTATGCTTGAAGTGATGGGCACCATCATGGCCGTCATCGGTATATTATTGACCACGTTACACATGAAAGCGGATACCATGGATATAAAGAACGTCGCGTATACCGGGTTCTGGCCGACGACCGAAAGAATAGCGCTGCCGATAATGGCGTTCACGCCGCTTACCTCCAGGCCTTTGACCACGATGAACAACGACAGGACGAAAACGACTACCTTCCATGAGATGCGCCCGGTACGTTTTACGGGCTTGCGCTCCGCTATGTAAATGGCCACAGCGCCCACTGTGGTCACCACCGACAGCGGCAACAGCAGCCAGTTGGCGAAGCCGCAGCCGATGATCACGAAAGCCAGCACGACCAGCCCTACGGCTACCATCGCCTTATTCTTTATCAAAGCGCCGGCATTCACTTCGCCTGACTCCTTGTATGGCTCTTTTAGCGAATCCCGGTAGATATAGTAGAAAATTGCGAAGTTAACGATAATGGCGGCCATCGTGGGCAGGAACATGTAAGCCGTAAAGTCAAAGTAGCCGAGCTTGAACGCGTCGCCTATCAGGATATTCGTGAGGTTACCGATATAGAGGAACATCGAGGCGATGTTGGCGGCGAAGAAGAACGAGTACATGAACGGCTTGGCATTGAGCTCCGCACGCCTGCAGAACTTGAGTATGATCGGGGTGAGAGTCAGTATGGCAATATCATTGGACGTTACAGCCGTGATGATGCAGGTGACAACATAAGTGTAAATGAATAATTTTTTCGT
Source organism: uncultured Methanocellaceae archaeon (assembly GCA_963780625.1). GTDB lineage: Archaea > Halobacteriota > Methanocellia > Methanocellales > Methanocellaceae > Methanocella. The sequence continues at coordinate 30,252 of CAWACH010000004.1, forward strand.
ATCGCCGCCGGCAAACTGCATCGCTTTAACTGCACAGAACTCGAAGAACCCATAGTCGTCCAGAAAAGTGCTGATGACCATGAGCGCGATCAAAATTAATACGACATTCCACGTAGTGACCAGCGGCGTGCCATAGGCGGTGGAAAAGCCCAGGGCTTCCAGTATATTATGAGGCTGAAGGAAAACCATCATCAGCAGGGCGCCTATGAACGCGCCCGTGGCCACGTTTATCTTCCACGGCCTGACGATGATCAAAAAATATGTGATGAGAAAAACGATTATTTCGCCGATCATATGATATCTGCCCTTGGATAAGAGCCTAGCACCTTGAGCGTAGTGCATTTATCCTTAAAGGCAGATATAGCTTCCTTTAGAGCCTTATCTTTCTCATGCCCTTCCACGTCGATGAAGAACCAGTAGTCGCCCAGCACTTTTTTAGAAGGCCGGGACTCGATGCGGGTCATATTAATGGAACGGCGGGCGAACTCCCCCAGGAACTCGTACAGCGCCCCTGGCCTATCCCGGTCAAGGTAGACCGCCAGTGAGGTCTTATCTTTCCCGGTGGGAGCGGGCTTATGTTTACCAAGTATGATGAAACGCGTGTGGTTCATAGGGTAATCTTCAACGCCTTCCTGCAGGACTTTTAGGCCGTAGCGTTTAGCGGATTCCGAACAGCCGAGCGCGGCCATCTCCGGGAATTCTTGTGCAAGTCTGGCCGCATGTGTGGTGCTGCCGGTCGAACGTATTTCAGCTTTTGGGAAATGCTCGTGTAAATAGTGCCTGCACTGCCCCAGCGCCTGGGGATGTGAGACGATGACCTTTACGTCACTGATGCTGCCGCGGGACATGATGCACTGCTTAATGGGAAGTATTTCTTCCCCGACTATGGGCGACTTCATATCGAGCAATGCGTCCATGACGATCCCGACGGGGCCTTCCAGCGAGTTCTCGATGGGCACGATGCTCTCGTCGCACTTGCCGTTGTCCACGGCCCTGGCGACGGTTTCCATATCGTCTAAGAAAACAAGCTCCGCTTTAGGGGACCATTTTTTAGCAGCCATTTCAGAGAATGTGCCTTCCGGGCCCAATAGACCGAGCTTCATCATACCACCAATAAGCGCTATAACATATTTAATTCTAATCAGCGGGTAAAAACAAGCATTAAGCGTCAGGTTTCGGGTCCGGCTGTCTCGATGCCGAAGCGAGGCTCATCAGTTCCTCATACTCCCGGCTGACACGGGCATGCTCCGCATCCAAAAAAACCTTCAGCTTGGTCAGCGCCTTTAGCTTCTGATCGGGTTCGAGGTTGTTCATAAGCGCCTTACCCTTCTTGGACAGCAGAATTGTAAGATGGTCGGGGTTTACTCGTTCTGCCTCCAATAAAGAGGAAATGAACGCGTTTATGAACGACTCGAAATCCCTCTCGCTCTCCTCTAAGAGCGCTACTCCTTCCTCAGATATTTGATATACCCGCCGGGCCCTTTCTCCGTCCTTCTCTTCCCATGACGTGATGAACCCTTCAGACTCAAGGCTGTTCAGGAGTTTGTAGATGGCTGAGTGGGATGGTCTCCAGTGACCTTGAGTATGCCGTTCGATGTCCTGCATGAGCATGTACCCGTGCTTTGGCGTGGTTCGGAGGAGCATTAGCACGAAGTAGTTTAAGCTTGCCCTGCTGGGGTTCTCGAAGAACGTCGGAATGGCGACAGGCATAAACGGAAATATATATTCCGGTGATTTATATCTTATCGGTACATGTTTTGAAAAATCATATGTATAAGGCATTTTTTAACAAGAGGAAATAGAATCGCTGGCTTAAAAGCCAAAAAACAGGACCTTGCCGAGTATCAGAACGATGGGCCACAGAATGAATTCGGCATCGGCCAGCGTGTATGAGATCATCCTGAGGCCTTTGGGATTGATCACTTCGGCTTTCCTCAGGTAGTAAAAGTCGTAGAAATAGAATACGATCAGCGTTAACGCAAAAGTGGGAATAATACCCGTATAGATGCCGGCAAAAAGCGGGATGAAAGCAAATATGTTCAGCCAGTGCAAAAATTTTAACGTGCGTTCCCTGCCCAGCATTACCGGTAACGTTTTTAACCCCCGGGCACTGTCGCTGTCTATGTCTTTTATGTCGAAAAATGTGACGTTGATGATGCCCCTCAGGAAAATAAAAAGAAACATCAATACGGAGAAGATGTCCCAGTTCAAGGAATAGTGGAAGTTGAAGAAGAATGCTCCGGCCAGCGCCCATACCGAGGCGATGTAAACTCCTTTGAAGCCGGGGACCTGCCGGGTGAGGTCCTTGAATAAGATCGTATAGAATATACCGCAAAAGAGCAGTATCAAAACGAAGGTCATCATGATGTAGTTGGCGAAGAGTATCAACAAAACCGCCAGCAGCAGGATGTATGCGCCTAAAATGATCGGGTACAGCCGGGCTTTTTTCGATAGATGGATCGCCCTTTCGGGGTTGGTGGACATATCCTTTTGCAGTTCCCCGTAATAATTAAAGCTGTAGACGATCAGGGGCGTCAGATAGGCGATCAACAGGATAGGCCAGTCGATCGTCGAATTCAGTAGTATCGCCACCGATAGGACGAAGGCGGGGCAGCCCAGGGACGTTAAATAGCCGCCGTATATGAACTCGTTCTTTATATTTTGTAGCAGGGCTAAATAGGCCGAAAATAGGCCGTACAGCTTATTATTGACGCTATTAGCTATGTTAATATAAAATCCCACCCGGATCCCACCTGTTTTTTAATATAAGTTTTGAGTTTTATTGATGAATTCACTTAGCGGCATTTTTCATGGCGGCAAGCTCGTTATCGATGCGGATCGCTTCGCTGTCCACAAAAGCCTTTAGCTGGGTAAGTACCTTGTAGCGCCGCTCGGGCTCAAAGCATTTCGTTATCTCTTTGCCTTTATCCGTTAGCAGCGTCGTGATATGGTCTTGCTTTATGTCCTCTTTTGCCTCAAGGAGTGATGAAATGAAGGCGTTCATGTAGAACTCGAATTCCTTTTCGCTTGCTTCAATGAGCTGTTCGCCATTCTCGGTGATCTTGTAGACCCTCCGGGCGCGCTCTCCGTCCTTTTCCTCCCATGACTGGATAAAACCCTCCTCCTCCAGGCCGTTTAAAAGCTTGTATATAGCAGAGTGCGATGGCTTCCAGCCACCTTCCGTATGTCTTTCGATATCCTGTAAGAGCATGTACCCGTGCTTGGGCGCGCTTCGGAGAAGCATGAGCACAAGGTAATTCAAGCTTGCCCTTGTGGGGTTATCAAAGAACGCAGCAACATCAGCAGTCATGATTAAAAGTATAAACTAGATTATTATATATCTTAGCAGAATATGTTTTTAAAAAACATATGTTAAGGAATTTTTTTCACAGGTTTCGGTTTCGGGGTATCCAATAGTATCCTGTATACTAACGATACTTCGCGAACGGGTCCGGGACCAGGCTGATGACCACATTTTCATGCTTATAGTACCTGGCCTGCCCGATGGGGCCCCCTTTGTTCGTGTATATATCGTACATGAAAGGATCCATAGCGCTGGTGATGCCCCGCTGCTCGACCTTGCCGCCGCTCTTCAGGTAGGCGTCGATGTCGTCGATGTATACGGACCTTGCCCCATCGTCTATCCACAGGTGCTCAGGGGTACCGGGATTATGCGTGAAAGTCCGTCCGAACTGGATGATCGTGCGTGGCACTTCAAGCACGTTCTGTTCCTCCAGCGTTTTCATAGTGCCTTTTTCCGCAGGAGTGCCCTTTTTCTGCTCTTCGAACTGCTTTCGCTGCTCCTTGATACGGTGCTCGAATTCTTCTATTGGGCCCCTGTGCTCGGCGGTCGGCGCCCTGGGCTCTGCGGCTTTTTTCTGCGCCTCTTCGTATTCTTTACGCTGCTCTTTCATTCGGTCTATGACCCCGCCGACATAGCCCTTGTCCGATGGCTTCCCCGTTTTTATCTCTGCCGCTTGTTCCCTCGCTGCTTTCTCTCTGGCAGCTTTTACCTTAGCTGCATTTTCTCTGGCCGCCTGCTCTTCTATCGCCTTATCCTGCTCGGCTTTGTACTGCTTCCTTTGCCCTTTGATATTATTAATAAAGTCATCGAGAATACCCATGTTTGATCACGTTATAGGAAAAGTGACGCCCCGATTTATAAATAATACAAAAAATTATCAGGTTTGGGCCGTCCGCGTAGCGACTGTCTGGCCGTCTTTACCGGATCCCCAGTCGAATAGCAGCTCTACGTCCGGGGACAACGGCAGCGGGAGCGCGCGAAAAGCCCGAAAATCCTTGCCTGATAAACTCCGATATCGGCTCTCCGGTGCTTAAGCCTTTCTTCATTACTACGTCGATGGGCTCGGCGCATTCAACGTACTCCACAAGATAATCGCCTTCAGGCCGCTGCTGGATGAATGACTCGATCTTCGATACTGCCTGATAGCGGAAGACCGACGCTACGTCGCCCGCTTTTCCTGACCGTAAGACGTCGAAAAAGCGCCTGACGTCGTTGGTTTTACCAGGCTTGATCGGTACGCCGAAGGCATATCTTCTAAGCGGCTGTCCCGCTTGTTTATCATCTTCCCACTCCATGACTTTTTCAACTTTAGGCGCGTTCTCCGGCTTCGTAAAGTCATAGCCGGCAATGTCGATAAATTTCTCCCGGATGTAGTTAGCGACGGGCATGTCGAGTGTCGGGTTCTTTGCGAACGTCTTTCCGATGTCGTCTGTCTCCCTTACGTATGTGACCAGGAGATCTTTACCCGGTAAAGCCTGTAAGAATTCCAGTAGCCTGGTCTGGCCGATGGCCCGCATATACTGGTCAAACTCCTGCGCTTTGTTCCCGTTTGCCTCTTTCCAGAGTTCTTTGACTTCGTCAACTCTGCCGGGCAGTACAGGCACGACAAAGCAGTAATCCTTATCCGAATTCAAAATATATCCCCGTGAAACAAGTTAAAACGAAATAGGTATAAGACTATGTCATTTTTAAAATATCGAATAATATTAAAACGATGCTTATTCGCCTGCTCCGCATATTCAATCGATATTTTAGAGAGAACACATTTAACGCAACCGATACTTTTAAATATTCAACTGTGCTACTATGGCACATACTAGCACGGTGTTAAATTATGATGACTATCGGCAAGAGCATTCGAATGGAACGGATCAAGGACAGGAATAGTGGCAATAGCCTGATCATCCCGCTGGACCATGGCATATCCATCGGCCCGGTGCCGGGCATTACTAATTTCTCGGAAACAGTCGAAAGAGTGGCGGAAGGAGGCGCGAACGCCGTTTTGATGCAGAAGGGCATGGTGCCTCACGGACACCGCGGTTACGGCCGCGACGTCGGGCTTATCGTACACATGAGCGCTTCGACATCCTTATCGCCCGACCCGAACAATAAAGTGCAAGTTTGCACCGTTGAGGAATGCATGAAGATGGGCGCCGACGCTGTGAGCGTCCACATTAACATAGGCAGCCCTACCGAGAGCGACCAGCTCGGTATTTTGGGGTGCACGGCGGAGCGCTGCGCCTTCTGGGGAATTCCCTTGATAGCAATGATGTACCCGCGAGGAGCGGCCATTAAGGACCAGAACGCCCCCGACGTAGTGGCGCATGCTGCCCGAGCCGGCGCCGAATTAGGCGCGGACATCGTCAAGACCAATTACACCGGCGACCCGGACACGTTCAAGGATGTCGTTAGAGGCTGCCCGGTACCGATCATTATAGCTGGCGGCCCCAAGATGGGCTCGGACATCGAATTGCTCGAAATGATCGAGCAGGCTATTGGCGCAGGGGCGAAGGGAGCGGCGATCGGTAGAAACGTATTTCAGCATAAATCCCCAACAAAGATAACAAAGGCCATCTCCTTGATCGTTCACAAAGGGTGGACGGCGAAGGACGCCTTCGAGGAACTTCGATGAGTAAGCAGGTCTGGATAGACATTTTTGAAGACCCGTGGAGTATTGCGAAGGAAAAAGTGACCTCTGCGCTGGAGAGTGGCGCAGACGTGATCCTGGCGAAAGCCGAATTCGCGGACAACATCAGGGAGCTTGGTAAAATAAAGATCGCCGGCACCGGCGGAAAAGTCGACATCATTACAGTCGGTATCGGCTCCGAAGGCGACGGGACCATGGTAATACCGGAGAATATTGATAACTCGGCCGACCTCCGGGCGGCAAAGAAATTAAAATCAGAAGGCAGGAGCGTAGCCGCCTTTGTCAGCCTGCATGGCAAGAAATACGAGAGGCTTGCCGCGCTGTTAGGCGGAGTTTGCGATTACCTGATCATCGAGGGACAGGACTGGAAAGTCATACCTCTTGAAAATCTTCTCGCAGAGCTCCAGGGCTCGGGCGTGAAAATAATAGCGAAAGCCGAGAACGCCGATGAGGCTGCCGTAGTACTGCAGACGCTGGAAAAGGGCGCAGACGGCATATTAATAAAAGCGAAAGAGCCCGCAAAGATAAGGGAAATAGCGAAGGCAGTGACCGCCAGGAAGCAAAACATCCCCCTGAAAGCAGCAACGATAACCGCTGTAAAAGAGGCGGGAATAGGCGACCGAGTATGTATCGACACCTGTACGCTCATGAAGCCCGGAGAGGGTATGCTCATCGGCAACCAGTCCGCAGGCTTATTCTTAATACAATCCGAAGCGGAAGAGAGCCCCTATGTAGCCAGCCGGCCGTTCAGGGTAAATGCGGGCGCCGTACATGAGTATGTACTAACGGGCGATAAGACCCGCTACCTTTCGGAGCTTGGCAGCGGGGATGCCGCACTCATCGTGGATAAGGACGGAGAAGCATACAAAGCGACTATTGGCAGGGTGAAGATCGAGCGCAGGCCGCTGCTGCACATCGAGGCTGAGGCCGATGGGAAAAAGATCTCCGCCATCCTGCAGAATGCCGAGACCATCAAGCTGGTCGGGGCGGATTTTCATTCCATACCGGTGACAAAGCTGAAGAAGGGAGATAAAGTCCTCGTCCGGGTCGAAGGATCGGGCAGGCATTTCGGCATGAAGATAGACGAGACGATAATAGAAAAATGAGTACCTTCCAAAAACCTTATTTTTAAAGCGGATGATACAGTAAGCCTGTGTCAAAGAAAAAAGTGCTACAGGATAAAAAGAAGAAGGAGCAGTCCAGGCGGCTGCTGTACATCGGCATTTGTGCCGTCGTCTTCATAATAGTCATCGGTTTTCTTTATTTTGCATGGTCGTCACAGGTACAAAAAACTCCAAACCAGAGCGCCTGGACCATCGATACTTCGGGTAAGCTCACTTTTCCGGCCAGGGGCCCCATCGAAAGTACCCAGACCCCGCTAACGTCAGGCGCGAACTATACGCTTGAAGAGGTCATCTTTAAGAGTTTCGGGGATGACGTTTACGCCCAGTTGATGAAGCCTAAGAACGTGACGAAGCCGCCAGTCGTGATCGTATTACCTGCGGCTTCGGTCAACAAGGAGGCTAACCAGCCTACTGCCATAGCATTATGTGACATGGGCTATGCGACGCTGACGCTGGACGAGCGCGGCAACAACGGCGAGACAGCCGGAGACTTTTCCGGTAACTGGACTTCAGGATTCCAGCAATACCTGATAAACGGCAGCCCAGTACAATATGAACAGGTCTATGACGCTCTCAAAGGCCTGGACTACGTAAAATCAAGGGAGGACCTTGATGGGAATAACGTCGCCATACTGGGAGAGAGCATCGGCGGCATGTGGGCCATAGTGGCCGCCGGCGAGGATACCGGATTTAAGGGAGTCCTCACGGTCAGTTCCTCTGATTTCAATTCCACGGGAGTCGATGATGCCGGAGCGCTTATGTTCATCAACTCGGTGATGCCTTCGAAATTCCTGGAAAATTTACCGCCCCGTAAGCTGGTGATGTTCCAGTTCGACAACGATAGCATCGTCCCCATGAGCGACGGTAAAGCTCTCTATGATAAGGCGTTCCTGCCCAAGGCGTGGTACCAGTACAACGGTACCGTCCACGGCCTGTGGGATAACACGTTCGCGAGCGACATGCATAAAGAGCTCATCGGAATGTTCGGAAGGTAAACATGGATGCGCTCTCCCGTGCCCGGGAATATTTAATAGCGTCCCAGGCCAAGGACGGCTCATGGGGGAGCGGCGATCCCTTTGTTTGCGCGAGGGCAATGTACGCGCTTTGTGGCGACATGCCCGATGATACGCTAATTAACGGTTTAAATTATTTGGAATGCTGTCAGGCTGAAGACGGACATTTTTCCCGAAGGACAAACATGTATACGGACGCCTCTAATACGGCCTATGCGATGATCGTCCTCAATAAGTTCGACTATGGAAAAGCCAGCCTGCCCATCAGCAAGGGGATCATGTGGCTGCTGGAGAACCAGGATGAGGACGGCTCATGGGGCGCTAATACGAAAAAGAAGGCATATACGACTACGATGTGCCTGCGGGCGCTGTACACTTTTTACATGAGCGGCCTATCAAGATTTGCCAGAGGGCTGGAGTACTCGCTGGACTATATTAAAAAACTCGGCCTTGCAGAGGAGCCGGTATCGCACGTATATGCTCCGATTTTAAATCTCAAGCGCATTGGCTACCTGGACGATGCGACTGCGGCTGAATTTATCGAATATTCGGCTGAAGCGGCGAGCGAATCCGTTTCCTGCGGGAAGGTAGCCGATGCGGCGTATCTTTTGGGGACGCTAAAAGCACTTGGCGACACAGAGGTCTCTTCCATCCTTGAAGAATGGCTCTCGGCAATTCAAAATGACGATGGTGGCTTTGGAAAAGAGGTCGGGGCTGCAAGCGAGCCAAACTGGACGGCACTCGTCATGCTGGCGATTCAGAATAAGTTGTAGGCACATTAGTTCCATATTTATGTGGGGGTAATCGTTTATTCTTGCCAGCGTTTTTCGCTGGTTTGTTTGGTTTCACAACACGAAGACATGAAATCTTTTTTTTAGATATTTAACACTAAAACGTGAAAAGCACCATGGCACGGTTAAATCATGAAGTCATGAAGGACTCCATTAATCGAATTAAGCCACCAGGTTCACGGCTATTAAGACACTAACGAACGACGTAAAACACGAAGTGCCACAAAACCAAGACAATAGAGTACGGCTATAATAACGAGCATCGTCATGAAAAAAATTGGATCGATATGTGAATACGATCGATTAGTCAAGAAACGGAAGCTGGCATAGCGTTGACTTTTTGTCTCGTTTTTGTGGTACTTCGTGGCTTACGTCGTTCGTTCGTGTCTTATTAACTGTGCCTTGGCGGCTTAATTCATTTAATAGGGTCCTTCATGACTTCATGGCTTGATTGTGCCATGGTGGCTTTACTGTTTTAGTGTTCGTAAATCAAAAAAGATTTAGTGTCTTCGTGTTGTGAAACCGAGGGATGTACGTGAGTCGCATAAAATAATAAACGGTAAAGACATGAACATGGAACTACTGAAGCAAGCTATCTTTTGCCCCGACAGAAAAGTTTTAACGTTATTGCCGCGATGTTTGTTGCTGCATGAAGATAGGAGTCATCGCGCTGCAGGGTAACGTGGAAGAGCACGTCGAGGCTGTCTCCCGTATTTTTGACGGAGAGGTCGTGAAGATCAAGCACAAAGGCATTGTGCCGACGTGCGACGCTATAGTTATTCCCGGCGGCGAAAGCACCACGCTGTGCAGGCTGGCATGGTCCGAAGGGATAGCGCAGGAGATCATCGAGCGTGCCGGAGAAGGCATGCCCATCCTTGGTACCTGTGCCGGGCTTATATTATTGGCTACCAGAGGCGATGACGAAGTAAAAAAGACGGGCCAGAAGCTGCTCGGATTGATGGATACTACGGTAGATCGAAACGCTTTCGGCAGGCAAAGAGAGTCGTTCGAGGCGGCGCTAAATATATCGTTCCTCAACGGCAAGCCGTTCAATGCTATCTTCATCAGGGCCCCGGCCATCGTTTCTGCTGGCAAGGGCGTTGAAGTGCTTGCCAGGCTGGATAATTTCATCATTGCCGCCAGGCAGGGCAACATGCTGGCGCTGGCATTTCATCCGGAATTAACGGACGATACCAGGATACATGAATATTTCCTGCATATCGTTAAAGAACAAGTTAAAAATAATAAGTGCTGATCGCATCTGTCATTATCGGTCGACGGCGATGCCCAGTATCTCTTTTTTACCGCCGTGCACATCTCTGGCGATCTGCGCAAGGCCGATGGCAGCCGATAATTTACCAAGCACGGTTATGTCCTTCTTTAATAAGCCCGATATTCGGCTCTTGACCAGGTCCATCGAGCCTACGGAGCCCGCAGTGAACACCCGGGCATCGGGTATGAGCATGAGGAATGAGGCGACTTCCATGGCTGCGAACACAGCGATGGTGTCGAACGCCCACAGTGCGTCCTTATCGTTCTTTTCCAGCGCTTCAAGCAGCGCATCCAGGCTTTTATAAGATATGATCTTTGTAACCCCCGCCGTAGAAAATGCATCATTCGCGGTGATAAGCCCCGAATCCACGTCTCTTATAGCCTGCAGGTCCAGCGGCCCGTGATGGACTCCCGGGGCGAAGATACATGCGTCGATTGCTCCTAACATTTTTAGCTTTTCCACGCCCATTGTGACAGTGTTCGAACTGATATCCGAGACGATGAAGTCGTTGTCCCCGGATGTCATGTATGCGTTATAGGCGATGCCGAGTTTCTCCGGGCTGGCGCCGTGGGAATAGACTTTAAAGCAGGGATGGCCGTAATTGTGCCTGTGTATGCCGGGGATGACTACCGCCGGGATGCCCGATGACGCTACCGCATCGTAGACGTTGGTGCCGCCGCCGATGTGGACTCCTGCTCCCTCCTGGCTGATAACGCCACGATTCGAAACAATGCCGATGGGCGTAATATGGGAAATACCGTCGCCCATGGAGTAGGTGACAGCGATGAGTTTAATATCCTTTTTTTCGGCTTTAAAATTAGTAAAAATAGCGCCGATGATCTGCTCTTTGGACATGTCGCGGGCCTGCTTTCTGCTAAGCTCGAACCACTGGCCTTCGGTATTGGCGAAGCGTATTCCCGTGGTGCCGTGGTCTATGCCGATGAACAAGATGGGACCTTCCTTTATGCCATTACTCTTGCGCTAAAAGCTAATAACGTTTACCTCGTGGACGCTGTATTTTTATAAAGGATAAAGGATATCTACGATGAGACGAAATTAAGTCCCGGAGCTTTCATTTTAGATGATAGAGATCACGCCTTTGCTCGACTCGCCGGCGCTGGTCGTTAAGAACAACGACGTGTCGCTGGTGGTCGCCGATATCCACCTGGGTATCGAGTATGACCTTTACTATAGCGGTATCAATATACCGTCCCAGATAGCAGGGCGCATCGAGCGGATCAAGTGCTACATCGAAGAAGCGAACCCCGACCGTATCATTCTTTTAGGTGACATCAAGCACAACGTGCCCCGTACTTCATACCAGGAAGCCGACGAGGTGCCAATGTTCCTGAATGAGCTGGCAAAGCATGCCATCGTCGAAATAATCCCCGGGAACCACGACGGCGGCATAGAGCATCTTATACCCCGAAATCCGGACATTAACCTTCACAATTCCAGGGGCGCAATTATCGACGGCGTAGCTTATTTCCACGGGCACACCTGGCCGGACGCCATCGCTCCTGAAGTGTAAGAACTGGGTAGTCTCGCACAATCATCCTACTATCAAGTTAACCGACACCATCGGGCATACCATCACCAGACAGGCCTGGATACGGGCGAAGCTCGATAAGAAAGCGGTGGCGACCAACTACTTAGCGGAAGAGTTCAAATGGTCAAACCCCGAGATCATCATCGTGCCTTCGTTCAATGAATTATGCGGCGGTATCGCCTTTAACGAGTCGTGGCATGACGACCTGCTTGGGCCACTGTTCACTTCCCATGCGATCCATCTTGAGGAAGCACAAGTGTACCTATTAGACGGCACCTACATGGGGACCGTCGACAACCTACGCAAGTACTCCCGTGAAAAGTTTAAAACGCCAAATAACGGCTTTAAAAAACTCAGACGGCGCAAACGCAGCAGCCGGCCTTAAAATAATGCATTTTTGATGGCTTCGTCGGCTTTATCTCTAATGTCTTTCGACCGTTTAGCGAGCGCTTCGGCGTCCGAGAGGGTCTTTTTGAGGTTCTCGGTAGCGTCTTTCCACGAGGGCTCGTCGATATCTTGGTGCCGCTCGAAATATTTTTTCGTATGCTCGAAATGAATGTCCCGCTCGGCCATTAGCTGATAATCTGTCGCCAGGGGCATTTTCGAATCCGGCATATCCAGTATTCCACAGGTCATGATAGCCCTTACGCTCCGTTTTAGCTCGCTTACGGATAGAAGGGCGGATTCCGGGAATACCCAGCACCCTATTGGCTTAGCGGAATGGATGCCGCATAGCTTATCCTTTAGGAACGGACAGCCTTCGGGCGCAAAGATGACCGAATACCTGAAGCCACCGGGAGTGACCACTACACCGCAATATCGATCGAAAAACTCCATAGGGCGCATGCCCAGGCCGGCGCTGACATTCTCTATGTCGAGCAGGGAAACGGCATAATAAGGGTCGCGCTGACAGCAAAGGCCGCAGCATTTACACTCGAACTTAGGGCGGGCATGGTCTTGCATCGGATATCAACGTAACTAATCACTATTGTTATAAAACTGTTACCGGGCACTGCGTAATGATTGCCTAAACGTATTATACATTTATTGTAATCATCTATTTTGGGTGTTGCTGATGCTACCGTTTAGCGAAGATGAGTTGATCGATACCATTCAAAAAGTAGGCCCGTCAGTCGTTAACATAAATACCGTGAGGCTGGTACATGATTATTATATGAACGTGGTGCCGCTGCGGGGAATGGGCTCAGGCGTCATCATCGACACTAACGGCCTGATATTGACGAATAATCACATCGTCGAGCAGTCGGAAAGTATAGAGGTCACATTATTCGACGGCAGGAAATACAAGGGAAAGCTCATAGGCACTGACCGCACGTCTGATATTGCGGTCGTCAAGGTCGAGGGCGATGATCTGCCGCCTGTCCGATTAGGCGATTCATCCAAAGTAAAGGTAGGGCAGATGGCCATCGCCATAGGGAATCCATTTGGATTTTTCCTCCAGGGACCGACTGTTACTGTCGGCGTCATCAGCGCCCTGAACAGGACAATCAGGGCGGAGCAGGGCGTCTATGAAAACCTCATGCAAACGGACGCACACATCAATCCCGGCAACAGCGGCGGGCCATTAGTTAATATCAAAGGCGAGGTCATAGGCATCAATTCGGCTAACATTCCTTTCGCCCAGGGCATCGGCTTCTCGATACCAATTTCAGGGGCCAAGCACATCGCGGATGAGCTGATCTTACATGGCAAGGTAGTACGGCCCTGGCTGGGAATCCTCGGCGTCGGCGTGAATAGCCAGATAGCCATGTATTACAAGCTGCCGGCGGACAAGGGTATTTTAGTCACCAGGGTCTTCGAGAACAGCCCGGCATTTGAGGCGGGCATAACGCCGGGCGATATGATCGTCGAGGCGGAACACAAAGGCCTGAAGGATATGAACGAGCTGACAAAGGAATTACACAGTAAAAAAGTGGGCGATGAGCTCGAGATCACAGTGCAGAGAGGCCCTCAAAAAGGAGAAGTAAATATTAAGCTGGCGGAAAGCCCGTCATAAAATAAATGCTCCGGGCTTTCACCCGGGCTTTATTATCGATATTCATCGTACTTGAGCGGATTCCACTGGAGCTTCTTGTGGTCGATGCTCTTAGAGTTCATACCCTCGTAGAAGCGCTTTGCCGTATCAAGCTCTTTTTCCGCCTCGGCCTTGCTCTGGAACATCTTATTGTCCGCGTTCGGATCGGCTGCCGATACTTTTTCCTCCAGGGCTTTGATCATGTGGGACTGGCGCTCCCGGCTGTATTCTCCGGACTCGTCGACCCAGCATGCGGATACATCCCTGTTGACGTCAAAGTGGTGTTCCGCATCCCTGGCGATGTCCTTTAGGATCTTATCCGAGTTCTCCCTGACGTCCATGAGGGCGCGCTCGACGTCTTCAAGCTTCAAGTCTTCCCAACTCAGGGGCTTATCCCTCAGCTTGCCTCCAAGGCGTTTGGCGACCAGGTAGAAAGGAAACATCTTCTTGACGATGGCGCCGACGGGATAAATGGAAGTCCCGTTCTCATCCAGGCCTTTCGGCTGTATGCCCTGCATCGCGATGCGGGCCACTTCGGGGCGGACTACCTCTTTTGGCGGCATATATCCATAGCGCATCAGCTCACGGATCGAAGTGCCGCTGATGGCGACGCGGTATTGTTTACCGTGGGGACAGGTATTCTCGGTGGCTGTCGTGCCGCACCTGGCGCAATAGAATACTTCGCTGAATGACATCAGCTCGATGCCAAGTTCCTTCGAGCCTCCCTCGTATAGACGGTCGAAGATAGTCTGGCATTCGTAATCGCCATAATAGCTGCCCACGCCCGCGTGGTCTCTTCCTATGGCAAAATGCGTCGCGCCGAAATTACGTGAAACGATCGCATGTAAAATGGCTTCTCTCGGGCCTGCAAAAATGTAAGTGACACGGAGCGGGTTCATTAAAACGCGATCATTCTGGTAATATTTATTGAGCAGCGTCTCGTACGCCTGGATACGGTATTCGGACCGTATGTACTCGGGCTTGGCCAGTTGCACCAGCGGCTGGACGAGCAGCATGTCGTTGTTCTCGAGCGCAGTACGGTGTATGTGCTCGTGGCCCCTGTGGACGGGGTTCGCGCCCGTGATGAAGCCCACAACTGTGCGAGCGCCCTTCTTATTGTAGAAATAATCGATACATTGCTCGGGGGTAAGCCTGTACTTCTCGAAAGCTCCCCAGTGAGGCCTGTTGAGCAATTCGACCTTACCTGCCAGCGACCTGTCGCCCATACGCTCCCAGATACTTCTGACGCCGGGATGACGCTTATCGGTCGTGCCGAAAACACACTGCGCCCGTTCTTCACGGTCATACTCGAACACTTCTTCGGTGGTGATGCGCGCAACGGGCTCCTTATGGCGGTTGATGAGCGTGGCGATGTCGCCCTTTTTCAGGCCTTTAAGTACTTCCTGGTTCCTGTCGCCGGACACTGCGAACGACAACGGCGTAGGCCATGGCGTTCCGTCGGCCAGCCTGCCTGTATGTAATACCGTGCCGTAGTCTTCGGCGTTCATGAAGCCTGTGCAAGGGCTAAGAGCCCCCGTCGATATCATCTCGGCGGTGATCCAGGCCTCGTCGTCGATCATTATGGTATTAGAGTTCCTGGCCAGGCTTTCGGCTGCCTCTTCAAGTGCCGTTTCCTTCGTTTTCCCTTCCAGAACAGTGTTTATCAACTTTACCTGTGGCCTACTCATATCAGGTCTCCATCAAATGTATGTTTTTCTATAATTAATCGTTATAGATTATTCCGAGGAATTAATAGGATTTATGTTATATATAATTATTGCCCGGCAATCGTTGACTGTAACAGGCCTTCTATATTATACTGAATATGTGTATTCCCGGTTATTTATTATCATTTGCAGTAGAAAAATTAGTAATTACAATAAAAAACACCGTATTTAGCGTACGTTCTATAGTACTTTGACCGCACCGTTCCCGAAGTGGTATTCGTACTTTTTTCCGCCTGCTTCCAGGACCACACGGTATCCTTCCGTCAGCATTTGAGCGTACATTTTACCGTGCTCTGGCATGCCCAGGCTTGTATCCGGCCACATCGCTTCCCCGCTCTCCACCACGGAAATAACATTCCCGGCTATGCCCTGCTTTTTGGATAGGTCATTCACCGCATATGCAACGGCGTCGGCGACGCTTGAAATGTCCATGCTCAAGATCCTCATATTACAGCTAATATCCTATTTTATTTAAAATGAGCACCAAAAAGACCTTTATTTTGTACTGCATCCATATATCGGTGATACGCATGAAGACCAGAGTCATTCTCATTATCGGTTTACTAATATTATGTTTCATAGCGCCGGCCCTTGCGGACCAGGAAGACATCATCGGACAGGCGTACTCCGATGACAGAGCGCTGACCGTGCAGATCGAAAAGGTTACAGAATCGGATACGTCGGACATATTCTCGCCGTTCAACTACCCCCCGGACCAATACAAGTTTATCACGTTATATTATTCATTATATAATCCGTCGGCCAACGACGTGGACTACGAGTTCAATGTTTCCGTAAGGGACCAGGCGAACCGGATCTTCACCACTGACGTGTTCATTTTAGGCGAAAAGGTACCTGCAGGCGGAAAGTTGCTAAACAGGGCCAAATATTACGCCGTATACCGGAACTCGTCTACCATACAATTAGTGTGGACCGACAAGCAGCCGAACCCGCCATGGTACCATTACGATACCGTGATCGACGTGAACTTCCCATCGCCGACGCCAATACCGACCATAACGCCGACACCGACAGTTACGGTAACACCGACACCGACGCCGACAGCCAGGCCTGCAGGTAACTGCCTGCCGTTCCTGCCCATAGGAGCGGTATTAGGAGGAGTCGGAGGCCTTGGCTTACTGACGAAGAAATATCGACCAGGGCGTTAAAAATGGATGCCGTTATCATTTGCATAGGCGATGAGATACTATCGGGAGACATCACGGACATCAACTCGACGTACCTGGCAAAAAATCTCACCGATCTTGGTACCGTCGTGAAAAAGATAGAGATCATACCGGATGACGTGGCCGTGATCGTTAGTACCGTAAGAAACGCTAAAAACGATCTGGTCATTATCACCGGCGGCCTTGGGCCGACCCATGATGATGTCACCAGGCAGGCCGTCGCCGATGCCTTCGGGCTAAAGCTGGTACGGGACCCCGAAGCCATCAAGGTTGTCGAAGCATCGGCCGCGAGACGCGGCAGGCCTGCCCCGATGCCGCAGTCATACGTAATGGCCGACATACCCGAAGGCTCCGAGGTCATCTCGAACCCCGTAGGAGCCGCTCCGGGCTTTATCATCGACGGTAGGGTGTTTACTTTCCCGGGAGTGCCCTCGGAAATGAAGGCGATGTTCGAGCTGGTGAAAAATCGGTTCGAGGGTAAGAAGTTGTTTGTGGACTGGCTCATTACCAGGCGCTCGGAGTCGGACATCGTGCCGGCGCTCAACGAGGCGGTGAAAAAGTTCCCGGAAGTGATCTTCGGCTCATACCCGTCGGACGTCCTGAAAATAAAGATGAAGTCATACGACCGGACTCAAATGAATATGGCAAAGGAATGGCTGACAGGGCACATTCTCTAGGCCAAAGTTATATCGGGCATCGATAAAAACTATGATATAAATTTCATCGATGGTGTTAGTTTTATGGACATTAAGAAAAGCGCGATGATAGCGGTCAGGGACTGCATGGGCGTTAAGCCCGGGGAAAAGGTCCTGATCGTCGCCGATACCGAGAGAGATTTCATCGGCATCCCGTTATTCGAGGCGGCGCTGGAGCTGGGCAGCGAGGCTATTTATATGGAAATGAAGCCCCGGACACGCAGCGGCGAGGAGCCCCCCGAGGTAGTAGCTAAGGCGATGCTACATTCAGACGTGGTGATAGCGCCCACCAAATTCTCGATCACGCATACCCAGGCAAGGAAGATCGCCTGCGCGAACGGCGCACGCATAGCCACGATGCCATTGACCGAAGGCACCAACGATCTCATCAGGGAGATGTTCTCCACCGGAGGCATGACAGCCGATTATTTCCGCATGAAGGAAAAGATCGAAAGCCTTTATCAGCGGCAGAAAGGGACAAAAACGGCCCATATTACCACCGCGCTCGGCACGGACATCACAGTCGATTTTGCGGGTAGAGAATGGCACATGGACACCGGGCTGGCGCTGAACCCCGGCGATTTTACCAACCTCCCGGGCGGAGAGCTATTCATAGCCCCGACCGGCGCCAACGGCAAGCTCATCATAGACGGCTCTTTCGGGGATTACGGGCTACTGGAGACGCCGCTGGAATTGACCATTAAGAACGGAATGGTCACCGATGCAAGGGGAAGCCATGCCGCCGACCTGATGGTCCTATTCAATACCCTCGGGCCGGACGCACGCCATATCGCCGAGCTGGGTATCGGTATGAACCCGAGCGCCAGGCTGTGGGGTATATTACTCGAGGACGAGAAAGTCGGCAACACGATCCACATGGCGCTGGGGAATGACTGCAGCTTCGGCGGGTCATGCACGGTCGAGATACACTATGACGGCATCGTGACGAATCCGACAGTCCACATAGACGGCAAGCCGCTGAACATCGCGGAATACCTGTGAGGCACACTCATGGCTAAAGATCTGTATTTTGATGATCCCTATTTGAAAGAATTCTCTGCCACGGTAACGGCGGTCGAGGGTAACAACGTCGAGCTGGATAACACCTATTTCTTTCCCCAGGGCGGCGGCCAGACTGGCGATTCCGGCACTATCGCTGGCGCCCATGTGGTAAATACGGTCACCGATAACGGCCGTATTATACATGTTATGGAAACATCACCTGTTTTCAAGGCGGGCGACAATGTACAGTGTGCCATCGACTGGGAAAAACGCTACAGGAAAATGAGGCTACATTCAGCTTCCCACATCGTATATTATTTAATGCACGAGGTCTTCGGCGATGCCTGTACCATAGCCTCTTCCGGGCTGCTGGACGAGAACAAGGAAAGGTCGGACTATCTTTTCAACGAGTCGCTGGATAAGGCAAAGCTGCAGGAAGTCGAAGAGAAGGCTAACGCGCTAATATCGGAAAACCGAGAAATAAAGACTTACAGGGACCCGGCGAACCCCGCACTATTACACTGGGAAATGGGGACATGGAAAATGCAGTGCTGCGGCACGCATCCCCGGAATACTAAGGAGATCGGGCAAATAAAGATCGCAAAGGGTAAAAAACCGGGTAAAGGCAGGGAACGGATAGAGATATCGCTTGTAACATAAAAAATCGTTAATTTTTTTCAGTATAATGGCTTGAAGGGCCATGAAAATAAAGCATTTAACCGAAATTAATTATATATAGGATATTTGCATTTACATTATCTATTAAACGATTGTAGTCATAACCTATAAATCGTATAACAATGTATTGTTAGAATGTAGTTACAAATAACGATTTACAAAAAATATAAGAACATTTAAGCGGGTAAGATGATGGAGAAAAAAGAATTTGAAATATTGAAAACGCTGTCGTACGCAGGCGCGATGGACGTTCTTTTTACCGTAACGAAGGGTAAGACCAAGTTTACCGACATCATGTTCGAGACGAAGTTGAACCCCGGGATATTAAATCGCCTGCTAAAGGCGCTCATAGCCTCGGACGTGCTTCACAAGGGCACTGACGGCTATCGCCTATCGGATAAAGGAGCCCTAATAGTATCCTATACTCTCGATATACTGGCTCTCGAAGGCGAGACGGAAACCCACCGCGACCTGAAGGAGATATTATCGACTAAAATAGGGCAGAAGGTACAAGCCTAAAACATCTTTTTTATTACTATTTCAAAAAAATTCGAAGAAGGAGACGGTCAGCGCTCCTTCTTTATGACCAGGTATGCCGCTCCCAGCAGGCAAACGAATGCCAGCAGGCCGGCAAAGCCGGGTGATTGTGTCTTCGTCGGCACGGGTGTCGGGGTAGGGCCCACCGTCAGGGTAGCTTTATAGGTATCGATGCTCGTGCCATTCTCATAGGCGTCGAATCCGACGGTCAATATTTGATCATTTTGCGTCAATATTGAGGAGGTCGGGATCGTCTTTACTTCGCCGGCACCGATGGGGTAGGTAACATTATTGGATGGGCTGTCGATCCATGCAACGACCATAATGGGGTTGCCGTTGTTCGTAACGGTGATCGCCTCATGGTCTACTATCCAGTTAGGCGACGAGAACACCTTACGCTGTGCCGGGACAGACGCGCTGACTTGTGACAGGTCTGTCCCGGGGGTAGGCGTTGGGGTAGGTGTTGGGGTAGGAGTGGGAGTATAGGCCGGCGTCGATGCGGGTTGCGAGTTTGAGGCCGGCTGCTGAGTAGGCGTTGCCGTTGCCGTTGGGGTCGGCGTTGCGGTGGCAGTTGGAGTCGGCGTCGCCGTAGCATTGGGAGTAGGTGTTACAGTAGAATTAGGGTCCGGCGTCGGGGTAGGCGTCGGCGTCACTGTAGGAGTAGGAGTCGCTACCGCCACCAGCTTCATCTCGCCCAGCCCGATGGGCTGGGAAATTTGCGATGATGTAACGCCGGTTAGATCAACATCGTCCGAAACAGCATAATTGACTCCGTCTTGAGTATACGTAGCCTTGATGGGGTAATCTTTCCCGATAGCGAGCGAGAAAGAATAAAATCCGTTCATGATCGAGTTTGCAGTGGTAGATGAACTACCGTTACAAGTGACCGTAGCTCCGTTTACCGGATTTCCGTCCAGCGTGACCTGCCCGTATATCGAGGCTATGTCGTCAGCGGACGCAAATGGGATATATACGCAAATGAGGATGGCGAAAGCCACCGATACGTATAGCATAATTTTCCAGTTTATATTTGGCATTAACTCACCTCTAAACATTGTCGCCATACTTTGAGGTATAAGCGACAGGCGCCGAACGGAAGAAAAACAATGGCCGCCCTGAACCCGCCCTTCTCCCGAGCATCGGATAGATAATACTTGCCTTAGTAGCTATTATATAATAGCATTATTATAATAATATCGTTTAAATAATATATGGTGGAAGCTCTAATCGTTGTGGAAGTAGCGATTTTTTTCAGTATTATCGAGGATGGCTAAATTATAAGCATCGGGATGTCGACCTATGAAATGAGAAATAGCCATGATTATCACGCTCACCACGGATTTCGGCACCGTCTATCCTTCTATAATGAAAGGGGTCATCCTTACCATCGACCCCGAAACGAATATTGTCGACGTTACCCATGACATCCCCGCCGGCGACATCAACCGGGGAGCATTTATTTTGCAGTTCGCATGCTGCCATTTTCCACCGGGGACAGTCCATTTAGCCGTTGTCGACCCGACTGTCGGAAGCAGCCGCCGTGCGCTGGTAATAAAAGGAGAAAGGTACTCCTTTGTGGGCCCGGATAACGGGCTGCTGATGCCTGCGGCCAGAGCCCAGGGACGCTTTAAGGTATTCGAGATCGCCGACCTGGCGTTTTATACCGACAATGTCAGCCCTGTTTTTCATGGAAGGGACGTTTTCGCCCCTGCGGCGGCATACATATCAAAAGGTATTCATATTCCTTGCCTGAAGCAGATATTCGATCCGGTAGACCTGGACTTTGGGGCTCCCGAGCTAAAGGATGAAAAGATAGTGGGGCGCGTTTTATATGTGGACAGCTTTGGCAATGTGGTGACCAATATCGGCGGAAAGGCGCTCTCAGGCCTGTTAATTTTAGGCGATATACTCGACGTGAACGGAGTGAGCGTGAACTACGCATATACATATTCTGACGTCCCCAAAGGAAACCTGCTGCTACTTACGGGCAGCCATGGCAATGCGGAGCTGGCATGTAACGGCGACAGCGCGTCGACGCTGACGGGGCTCATGGAAGGAGACCAAATAACCATACGGCTCCCCGGGGGAAAACACTATTAGCCATCGGGTATAAACTATTGACGTTTTGGTAAAAACAAATTCGTGAAGATCATGAAGAGGCCGCACATAACGCTAATTTCTGAAATGACGGTGGACGGTAAGCTCACGCTAAAGAGAGGCCTGTCGAGCAAGATCATCATGGGCCTGATGGACAGCGAGAGCCATTTATTCTTACATAAAAAACGCACCGAGTTCGACGCCATCATGGTCGGCAGCAACACCATCAAGATCGATAACTCCATCCTGACGAACAGGCTTGCCGAGGGAAAAAGCCCTATCCGGGTCGTCCCTTGCTCGGATGCGTCAATATCACCTGAATCCAACGTACTAAATCACGATGCGCCCACGATCATCGTCGTTTCGGAGTCGGCAGACAAAGCAAAAGTAGCGGCAATAAAGGAAAAAGGCGCCGAGGTCATGGTTTGCGGAAAAACCCGTATAGACCTTGAGCAAATGATGGATAGCCTGGCGGAAAGAGGCATACAGCGGCTGATGGTCGAAGGCGGGCCTACTTTGATATGGCTGCTGGTCAAGAGTCGCATGATCGACCACGTGATCCTGATTCAAATACCTTACATCATCGGCGGGGACAATACGCCGTCGCTGGTGGGCGGCCCGGGCGTGGACTCCATTGAGCAGGTGGTCAGCACCGACCTGACAGACTTTTATAAAGTGGGTAACCACCTGATAACGGAGTACGACGTTATTTATAATTCGCACTAAGAGAATTTTATTTTTTGAGATGATTCTCGACACATTTGACCATATCGGATAGCTTAAAGGGCTTTTTGAGATGGTCTGCGAACAAGCCGGCATTGACTTTGGTGTTTGATGTGTCACTCCCCGACATCATGATGATCGCCGCTT
This sequence comes from uncultured Methanocellaceae archaeon, assembly GCA_963780625.1. Taxonomy (GTDB): domain Archaea; phylum Halobacteriota; class Methanocellia; order Methanocellales; family Methanocellaceae; genus Methanocella. The sequence continues at coordinate 52,781 of CAWACH010000004.1, forward strand.
TTTTACCTGCATCCATATTTTTCATCTGGCTGGCGATCTCGTTGCCGTCTGCGTTTGGCAGGTGCTGGTCCAGAAGAATAACGTCGGGACCAAACTCTTTTAAAATGAGGATGCCTTCTTCGCCGGTACCGGCGGTCTTGACCTGTATGCCCTTGCTGGTAAGAGCCGTCCTGACCAGGTCCAGAATATCAGATTCATCGTCGACTACTAGCACTTTATTAGCCATGTGGTTCACCCGGAACGGTCCGGTCAATTATGCTGGATAATAATTATACAATACCCTATTAATATCTTTCAGTTCTTAATATAGTATAATTATATGTGAGCGGCCGGGCAAACATCGCCTGCATTTTTCCATCAAAAACGATTTAAAGCAAAACATATATGGTTTAACAAAATGCATTGTTAAGAAAAAAAGAGCTAAGGCTCATCGTTTTCAAGGTGACGGAATGGACATAGAAGGATACGCTAAACGAGGCCTCAGGAAGGGCGATACCTTACTGCTGGACAAGATGACCGACCGTATACTGGAGATCAAGGATATTTCCAAAGAGAGCGCCAGAAAACTGGCCGAGGCTGTCATCGTAGAGGCTAAAGCTACGCTGGACGTGAAGGACGACGTCATAGCCAGCCAGCCCTGCGGCATCACCATGGGCGCCTTCGGCGTGGGTTCCAGGGGCAGAGGGGACTTCTATGCGCATAAGAAAATAGCCGAGGTCATCGGCAAGACGGACGCCGTCTGCGATTCGAGCCAGATGGACGACTCGGGCGTTGTGAGGGCCGAAGGGCAATACGTCGTGGTCACCGTCGACGGTATGCATTCGAGATTATCGGACTTTCCATTCTTAGCCGGGTTCCACTGCACCCGTGCATCGTTAAGGGATCTGTATGTTATGGGAGCGAAGCCGGTAGCGCTGTTCTCGGACATCCACATAGCGGACGACGGCGATGTATCCAAGATATTTGATTATACTGCCGGCATTACCACTGTCTCTGATCTCATCGGGGTACCGCTGGTCACGGGCAGCACGCTCCGCATCGGTGGTGACATGGTCATCGGGGACCGCATGACCGGATGCGTCGGAGCGGTAGGCGTAGCACAGGAGCTAACTGCCAGGATACAGTCAAAGCCTGGCGACGTCATCATGGTCAGCGAAGGAGCGGGCGGAGGCACTGTTTCTACTACCGCACTGTACTTCGGCATGCATGACGTGGTTGAAAAAACGCTGAACGTAAAATTCTTAGAGGCCTGCGAATCGTTATTCGAGCACAACCTCATAGGCAAGATACACGCCATGACCGACGTGACCAACGGCGGCATCAGGGGCGACGCGTTCGAGATAGCAGGTACCGCTGGCGTAAAGCTGGTATTCTACGAAGAGCGCCTGCGTAAGCTGGTCGAGCCTACCGTGCTGGAGATGCTCGAAAAACTGAAGATCGATTTCCTTGGCGTCTCGCTGGACGCTTTGCTGATCATCGCGCCTCCGGAGAACGCTGAGGAGATCATGAAAGCTGTCAGGAGCAAGGGCGTCATGATCGACATCGTCGGAGAAGTCAAAGAAGGCAACGGCGCCTATCTCGTAGAGAATGGCGTAGAGAAGGACTTCACGCCGAAATTCAGGGAGTCGGCATATACTCCGGTGAAAAAGGTAGTGGGCGAGGATACGCCAATGACCTTTGAGGAAATGAAAAAGAAAGTTGACGAAGCGGCTATCAACGCAATAAAAAAGAAGGAGCGCATGGTCGCCCGCATCAAGGGCAAGGAGCAAAGCACCCATGTGTATCTGTCCTCCAGGCCCGATAAATTAAAATCGAAGACCTAGGCTTCGGTATCATGACAAAAAACCGACCGCGTCGAGGCCATTATACTTTTCTTTTATTTTAGCGAATGAGAGAAAATTTTTATGGTCGGACAGGTCTATAGGTAATCTAAGATAACGATCATTTTGTTTCATATAATGGGGAAATAACATGCCAGAGTCCAGTAGAACGATCACTTTGATAGGCGTCAAGCTTGCAAAGCCCGGCACGCAATTTATATTCCGCGGGCCGGCAGCCGAGTGCGATAAGTGCAAGCTGAAGAACGTATGCCTCAATCTCGATAAAAACAAGAAGTACCAGGTCGTTGCGGTGCGCAACGGCAACGACCACGAGTGCTTACTGCATGACGCCAGCGTCCGGGCGGTCGAGGTCATCCCCTGCCCGGTCGTCGTCTCCATCGAGTCCAGAAAAGCATTCAATGGCTCGAAGATCGTCTTTGAGGAGCCAAAATGTTCGGCAGCCTGCAAGTCCTACGAGCAATGCCACCCCCAGGGGCTGGTCAGCGGTGAAAAATATACCATTGCCGTCGTGCTGGACGAGGCCCCGGGCGTATGCGATAAAGGCCTGACGTTAAAAAAGGTCGAGCTCAGACAATAAAAACGGCAGGCAGAGACTATTTTCTCGCCACAGAGTCCAGTAGTTCCGTGTTTATGCTTTAACCGTTTATTATTTATGCGACTCACGTACGCCCTTCGGTTTCCACAACACGAAGACATGAAATTCCTTTTTAGATTTACTAACACTAAAACAGTAAGGCCACTATGACACAGTCAAATCATGAAATCATGAAGGCCCCCATTAAATGAATTAAGCCACCAAGACACGGCTAATAAGACACTAACGAACGACTTAAGCCACGAAGTGCCACAAAAACGAGACAAAAAGCATACGCTATTCAGGCTATCCTTTCTTGACTAATTTATCATATTCGCACGTCGATCCAATTTTTTTCTTAGCGACGCTCGTTATCATAGCCGTTCTCTTCTGTCTTGGTTTTGTGGTACTTCGTGATTTACGTCGTTCGTTCGTGTCTTAATAGCCGTGCTTTGGCGGCTTAATTCATTTAATGGAGTCTTCATGGTTTCATGATTTAACCGTGCCATAGTGCTTTTCATGATTTAGTGTTAAAACTCTAAAAAGAAATTTCATGTCTTCGTGTTGTGAAACCGAACAAACCAGCGAAAAACGCTAACAAGGATAAACGATCACTACGCTAACACGGAACTACTGGACTCTATGGTGAAAAAACCGGTTCCATCAACGCCACATGCAAGCCAGAACAAAGCGACAAACCAACTACAAATCATTAGAGAAATGGAAAAAAAGAAGTTATAGAGGAATATAGGTTGCTGCAAAAAAAACGGGTGTGAGAGTTCACACCGCGTCGCCATTTCCTATTTTTCCCTGTATGGCAAATTTTATCGTATCCCATACCTTTTTTGCGGTCGCGACCAGGCAGCCGAATACGATGACTGCAAGTATGACCTTGATCAGGGTCACTGAGCCGACTGATAATGCGCTGTTGAACGGGAAAACGGCCATGATCCAGATGAACAGCATTGCATTGCTAAAGTTCACTACCGCTTCCAGCATGGTCGGTATCCACTTTTGCGGAAGGAACACGTATAGTAGGCCGATGATGATGCCGACGACGCCGATCACGTTGATATACAGCAGGAACGGCCCGAACTTATCGGAGAGCAGTGGTACAAGCATGGTATTTTTATCGAATCCTGCAATGAAAACTACGCGATCCCAGTATAGGTTGACCAGAATCAGCCAGACGCTGATTCCGAGTATTCTGCCAGCGGCAGCGATAGGCGATCCGGCATTGTGAAGGCTGCGCTCGAATGCTTTAAGGCGTGCCTCGTAAGGCGTCTGTAGCATGTTCTTATAGACATAGATACATAGGAATATACAGGCGATCACGACTATTGCTAAAGCTAGCGAGAACACGACTGATAAGATGACCTGGATCACGTCCTGCGCCGGGTTCGACCCCGGTATAGTCATTTTCAGGGTATCCGGCGTTACCAGCCATAGAATAACGCCGACCGCCAGGAATGACAGCGCAATGCCTGCAAGCGATAGTAGGGCTTTTCCTATGCCATGGTCTAATATGGTCTTTTTCGTGGGGTACATTGCTGCGATCTTTTCCGCAGGGCCCATTTTATTGAGCACTTCTTTTACGATACCGTCGTCCACGGGCACATTTCTTTCGGCGGCAAGCGCGTCGGCGCTGTCCAGAATGTGCGACTTTAGTTCCCGGGCTACGTCGTTTCGCTGTTGTCCCTTCATGCCGTCTGTTGCCCGGTCGATATATTCCTTGATCATCATGTGTTTTTGGAGGTTTTTGACAATATCCCCGGGCTGTTTTCCGCCCAGGTCTTTGGCCATATCCTCAATATAATCTTTAGTATAATCATCTGACATCTAATTCACCCTGCTTATCTCTTTCTCAAGCTGCTCCACAGCCAGGCTTATGGACTTGAGCGAGACCAATAATTTTTGGCGTATCTCTTTACCATAGCTTGTGATCATGTAGTATTTGCGCGGCCGGGGGCCTTCTGTCACCCATCGGCTGGCCAATAGCTTCTCGTCCTCGAGACGCCTCAGTATCGGATATAGCGTCCCTTCCTCCACGCCCAGGCCGATATCCTTCAGGCTCTTGATGATATCGTAGCCGTATCGCTCCTTCTCCAGGAGACACATGACGGCAACCTGCATCACACCTCTTTTTACCTCGGTCTCGAAGCGTTCGAAGATCGTATCCATCGTCATCACTCGTATTGTCCTATAATGTACGATACAAATAATTGTATCTTGTACTATACTGTATCAGTCTATGTATATAAAACGTTCGATAGGCCATAGACCGCTAAGAAGTATTGTAAAAGGCCGGTAGCCAGATGCCGGTATAAAAGACGTTAGCCGTAACTCTGTCTCATCCGAAGAGAGCTGTTGGAGCTATATTCATAGATAAAATAATCGCCATACTGTAGGGCCTGTTCCGGCTTATTTGAATAGATGATGGCGCCTATGTTGCCGTCATCGTGGTTTTGATGGTACAGGACGAAGAACCTGTCGGGCCTGGACTCATACCAGCCGGAACTTGATAGCCATAGATATGGGACCATGTCGTTATCCTGGTACATGACCGCCCTGACGGTTACCTGCTCATCGGATAAGTAGGTAAGCAGGTTAGAGTCCCAGTAGCCTCCATACCCATAGCTCAGGTTGTTTTGTATCAAATAATCGATCAGCCCGTATTCTTCTTTGTTAGGCTGATCATTTATGTGCAATACTGCCGACGCACAGCTATATGCTCCGACGATGATAATGATCATAGCAAGTGCAAGGTATATTTTATTGCCGTTATATCCCAGCCCTAATATGGTGAATATTGATAACGCCGTGAACATGAGGTAACGGGGAGCATTTAACGTTGTCAGGGTATACCCGAGGAATAACAGAACGTTAGCCACCAGCAAGAATAACAGAAATAGTGTTTGGTTGCTGTCTCTTTTTGTGTTATGTAAAATGTTCAGTACGGCATATATGAACAGGATAATGATGACAGCGCTAATGAGCTCAAATACGCCCGTACCCCCGTTTATTAAGGTAAAGAGGCTATCGTTTACAGCCAGGAACAGGCCGTTGACGTATAGCCAAGTGTTTTGGGCCAGGACCCCCGGTATATTTGCTAACGGGTTAAATGCCGTCACAGGGGTAATTTCCATATATGCCATAGATGGCATGGTCAGCTTGAGGCAGTATGCTAACAGGGCGGGTGCCAGGATGACCAGGGCCGGACGAATGATCTCGTAGGGACCTGTTTTTTTGCTTCCCAGCACTTTATAAATGCATATGCAGGTGAGCGGTATCGCGATGATCGCTAAAGACATGTTATCAGAGAAGACTAGTAGAAATACGGCTATCGCTAAGATCACTTGCATATAGTAGCGCATTTTTTCCAGGGATAAAACTGTCAGAAATATAATACCGCTGAATAGCAGCGTCGCCCCATGTGAGACCGGCTGCATAAAAAAATGGTAGGCCGACGGGGTTAAATTGCTAAATAGCGCTGCGAATAACAGCGCCTGGATCTTATTCCCGGAGAGTATGAAAATGATATATGAAAATACTAACAAAATTAATACATATATAAGAAATCCCATCAGGCTCAATGCTGCGGGACTATAATCCGTCAGCGGCTGGGTCAGCAAATAAAACGGCACCAGGTCGGTGAATACCGCCGGATAGTTTACCGGGAAATTAAAGCCGTTTAGAAAAACATTACCATGGCGAAATATCTCCATGGATAATAAGCCGGGGACGACCGTGTCGCTATTAAGGTCACTATAAAAAGCCAGCAATACTTTACATGCCAGGCCAAACAGGCTTAAGGCTATCAAAACGACCGGGATATAATTGTCTACATTGGCCTTAAGCGAGAATCCTTTATTCACATTAACGATCCCCTATGCCGAAAACGATCATATTCCGGAAAAAATACTCTGGCCGGGGCATTAATTTCTCAAAGATGTGCCCGGCCCAAATTTCATCATTGGCCTGAAAATGCTTATTTGCTTTCTTCGGTCAGGTCGGACTCTTCAAAGGTCTCGATATAGACGACCTTTTTCAAGCCGACGTAGCTCACTAAAAAGCGCGCAACAAGCACCTTTCCCAGGAGCCATTCATTATCGAGGTAATAATCTTTGGGGACCTCGATGGTAGCGGTATCGCCCTCGACGGTATACTTAGTCTCCGGGCCGACGTATCCCTTGATAACTGCTTCCGTCTTTTCGCCCTTATCCTGAATGACCTCGTCGATCTTATACTCGAAGATCAGGGTTTTGCCAGCCAGCGGCTCGTTGTAGTCTATCCTGGCCTTGCCGCTCTTTACGCTCTCGACGACGCCTACCCGGTCGTTAGACTCGATCCACATGCCGGGCTCGATGGTATCCGAGAACTTTTTCACTGACACGGTCTCCATCAGCTCTAAGCTCCTGAACCCGTAGGCTTTCTCAGGAGGGACCGTGACTTTGCCCTTGTGGCCCGATTTCTTACCTATCAGGTCCTCTTCCAGCCCCTGGACGATGGTGTTCGAGCCTACGACGACGGTCATGGGCTTGTAGGTCCGGTGCTCGTCGTAGATGTCGTTCTCCTTTGCGATCTTTTCATCGGTGGTATCGAATACGGAGCCGTTCTCGAGCGTACCCGTAAACGACAGCCTGATGATGTCTCCTTTGGTAATAGTCATGGTATCATTTTCCAAAACGTTAGTTAGCTTAAGAAATAATCGTTCTTTCTCATTAAACTTTGTTGTATAAAAAATGAAGAGTTGGCCGCAAACTACGGCCGATCATATTTATTCGCTCTTCTCTTCGGGCTTTTCCTCTTCGGTAGGCGCCGGTGCCTCGGGCTTCTTGAAGGTCTCCTGGAAGACTACTTCTTTGATGCCTTCGAGTTCCATGATCTCATTGGCCGCCACGCTCTTTGCGATAGCCCAGCGCTGGTTGAACGATAACTCCTGCGGGACTTCAACGACGACCTTTTCACCCTCGATATTAGCTTTTAATTCCTGGCCCGTGAATAGCTTTAGAATGGCTGCGATCTTATTTTCCGTGCCCTCGATGAGCTCGTCGACGGTATAATCGTAGTTGAGCGTCTCGCCCGCAAATATGGGGTTGAAGTTCACACGTACGCGGCCGCCCGCGGTGCTTTCGACCATGCCGGTGCGCCCGTCTTGCATCTGGATGCGCATGCCCGGCTTGACCGGTTCCTTGAATTTCTTGGACGGTATGGTCTCGATCTGGTCTATGCGCTTGAGGCCGAACCCTTTCTCGGGGGGCACTGTGACGTGGCCCTTTTCGCCGACGTCCTTGCCGATGATGTCCTCGTCCAGTCCGCCGACGACGTAACCCTTTCCGACTACGATGGTCTCGGGGCCGTAGTTCGCCTTTTCATTGTATATCCCGTTCTCTTTCGCAACGTTCGCGTCGGTCGTGTCGAACACGACGCCGTTCTCGAGCTTGCCGGTATATGAAAGCTTGATGAAATCTCCTTTCTGAACTGCCATAAAATGACACACCTATATTAAATCAAATCTTGTAGTCTTAAAGTTATTATGATGGTATAATGTTTACGGTGAATCAGTTAAAAAGGATGGCACGCTATGGCCGGTATATTGAAATGCCATATGCCTATTCTTCTTCGGTACTGAGAGACGGTACTTGCTCCTCCCACTTTTCCACAACTACTGACGACTTGTTGTAATAAGCCCAGGCGACAAAGACTACTGCAATGCCCAACGCCACGGCTGCCGATTCAAATAAGAAAGTGAATTCATCCGTCTTATGGCTGTATCTGAATACCATTGTAAGAAATTCGATGGACAGCGAAATAATGATGACCGTCATGAAACGGGAGATGAAATGCCGTATTTTTCTGGGGGCGTTCATCTTGATATTGCTCTTGACCTCCTCGTCGAACATGGTCCTGGCCAGCTCGAAGACCGCCGAGGCGACAGTCGTAAAGCCGATGGCCTCAAAGAGGTTTTCCAGCATGATCGTGGGTAAAGAGGTTACTGTGACCCAGAGACTGTAAAAGGCCAGTACTAGCATCAGGGCCGATATCAATACGAAAAGAAGTATGATAATATAGAATACTACTTTTGAAATAATGCCTAAAATGCCGTCTGCCAGCCTTATGTCTAATGAGGGCACCGGCTCATCCGCCATTGGTATCCCTCTTTTCCTCTTTATCCGGGAGGCAGGGCATGAGCTTACACATACCTTTTATTGTTACTATCGGCATAAGCATCAGGCCTTTTCATGGATACGGCGGAAGGCCGATGAAAGGATTATATCCGTAGCCTACGACTGTAGAGCGATGATAGAGATCGAGATAAAGGCAAAAGCGGACCATGATGCGGTCAGGAAAATCCTGAAACAGGCCGGCGCAGCCATGGAAAAGACAGTCGATCAGTCCGATTCATATTATAACGCCCCTCATCGTGATTTTGGCCAGACCGATGAAGCCCTCAGGCTCAGGGACCAGGAAGGCCAGGTCTATCTGACATATAAGGGTAAGAAAATGGATGCCGGGAGCAAAACTCGTAAGGAAGTCGAAGTCGAAGTGGCCGACCGGAAAAAGATGGAGGACATCCTGCTTTCCCTGGGTTTTACTAAGACTCTGGGCGTCCATAAGACTCGTGAAATATACCACCTTGAAGGCGCTGAGATATGTCTGGACCACGTGGACGGCCTCGGCGACTTTGTCGAGCTGGAAGTGCTGGCTATAGACAGTTCCGACATCGAGAGTAGGCGTGACAGTATTATCGCATTAAAACGTGCGCTGGGCATTCCCGGGGAATTAATACGGGAATCATACCTGGAAATGCTCCTGAGCAAAAAGAAGGAAAAATAACTTACATAAAAACCTATTATCTTAATGTTTGGTGTTATTTCTCGTTATACCTTCTTTGCGACTCACGTACACTCCTCGGTTTCAGCTACCCTAAGTTACCCAAAGCTCACTAAAACACTACTTTTTTAGAGACTGTCCACTAATAAACAAAAACACTAGAGTCACGGCCAATAGAAATAAAACACTAAGACACGGGTAAGAAGCAAAGACACCAATGCGCGGATTAAAACAATTAAAGAGTGTCTCCAAGGCGCTAAGTACCACAAAATTAAAACAATTAAATGGACTATGGAACCAACTGGCGAGTTACAGAATGATAAAGTAACTGTCAACGCTCGTTTGATCAATAGTTATTTTTCTGTTTCGTTTTAGTGGCACTTATTGTTTTAGGGACACTCTTTTCTGTTTTAGTCCGCGCATTGGTGTCTTCACTTCTTACCAGTGATTTAGTGGCTTACTTCTATTAGCCGTGGAACCGGGTGTATTAGTTTTTTAGTGGACCGTCTCTAAAAAAAGTAGTGTCTTTGTGAGCTTTGGGAACACTTAGTGTTAGCTGAAACCGAGGAGTTCACGTAAGTCGCACTCAAGGACAAACAACAAACAAACCTAGAATAACTGAAACTAATTATACTATCATTCTTAGCAGTTGTTACCATTTTTCCTGATGCTCAATACTTTTCCACATCCTCGGCCGTACTTCGGGCGATTCGTCCGGATATCCGATGGGCAACAGGGCGACCGGCCTCACGCCTTGCGGTATGTTCAGCAATTCCGCTACCACATGCTCATTGAAAGCGCCAACCCAGCAGGTCCCCAGTCCCAGGTCCTGTGCCAGTAGCATCATGTTCATGACGGAGGCAGCCGAATCCTGTACCGCATAAAGCTCTGCCCGCTTGCCGTAGCGTGTTGCCGTGCGGAGGATATTGGCGCATACGACGATACAGACGGGCGCCTGCCTGATGAAAGCCTGGTTTAATGCCGCACTACATAGCATATCCTTCATAACGCTATCTTTTACAATGATGAAATCCCTGCCCTGCAGGTTCCCGGCCGAAGGCGCCATGTGCCCGGCATGTAATATCGAATTGATCATACCGTCTGATAATTTCCTTAGCGCTATAGTTGCGGATCGACCGCCTTAAATCGATTGCGTCGGCTACTTCCATTGTTACCACCAATAAATTTATATTAGGACATCGTATTAAGCTGTATCGAGCCATACAAGGGATTATTGTTTACCGGTGGGCATTTTATGAGAATAACGATGGACCTGGAGCTTAAAGATATACCCGGCCAGCTTGTGAAGGCGCTAGAGCCGATCTCTGATTCGGGCGGTAATATCGTGAGCGTAGTGCATCATCACGAAGAGCGCACTAGCCGCGGCACCATCGCCTTACAGGTTGTTTTCGACATGGAAGACGGCCTGGGGCCGCTAAAGGAAAAGCTGGAGTCCAGGGGCATCAAAGTAGTCCGCTTTAACCAGCTAAGGCTGCTGGAACACAAGACTGTCGTCCTGGTCGGCCACATCATTCACTCTGATATCAGGGATACCATCGAACAGATAGATTCCACAGGGTATGCCGAGGTCGTCGACCTTTCAATGAGCATGCCCGGAATATCTTTGAAGTCATCGGCACGCATAGGCCTGAACGCTACAGGTAAAAATGAAATGAAGAAAGCCGTCAAGCTTCTACGCGACATCGCGAAAGAGAAAGAACTGCTTTTGATCGAGCCCATCGAGACGGAGGAAATACGATGAAGACCATGAAAGTGGCCGTCATAGGCTTCGGCAGCGTGGGTAAAGGCGTTCTCAAAGTACTCGCCGAAAGTAAGGGAGTCTACGGCGATGTCGGGTTTAAGGTCGTCGCGATCACCGATTCAAAGGGAGCCGTCCTGGACAATAAAGGCCTTGACCTGGAGCAGATACTCAAGCAAAAGGGCAATGGAGACCTGAAGAGGGAGAACAAGTCCAGCCTGGAAGTCATCAAAGAGTGCGATTATGATATTCTGGTCGAAGTGACTCCCACGGACGCTAAGACGGGAGAGCCGGGCTTAACGTATATTACCGAAGCGTTGAAGCGCGGTAAAAATGTCGTTACATCTAACAAAGGGCCGGTAGCGCTGAAATATCGAGAGTTGTGCGAGTTGGCAAAGAAGAACAACGCGCTATTCATGTTCGAAGCGACCGTAGGCGGCGCCATGCCGATGTTTAATTTGATGCGCATGCCGCTGGCCGGTAATAAGATCACCAGCATTAAAGGCATTTTTAATGGGACTTGCAACTATATTTTAACGAGAATGGCGAACGAAGAGCTGCCTTACGATATGGTCCTGTCCGAGGCCAAAGAGCTGGGCATAGCAGAGGCGGACCCGACCTATGACGTCGAAGGCATCGACACTGCGCTCAAAGTAGTCATCCTGGCGAACGCCGTGTTCGGCATGGACGTAAAACTGGAGGATGTTGACCGCGTAGGCATATCGAGCATATGCCTCGAGTCGCTAAAGCTGGCGAACGATGCCGGAATGGTCATCAAGCTCATCGGCGAAGTATCGCCCAACGGCGGCGAAGGCGTCCTCAAGGTCAGCCCGAGGCTGATACCAAAGACTCACCCGCTGGCCGTACAGGGCACGTTAAATGCCGCCCTGATACAGACAAAATTAGCCGGCGACATCTTTGTCATAGGAAAAGGAGCGGGCTCCATCGAGACCGCCAGCGCCATCCTGAGCGATATGCTATACATCGCTTCAGTACACCGGTAAAAAAGCTACCATAAGCCCCCGGTGCCGAAGGCATTGAACCAGCTTAACGAGCTGAACGGTATTAAGGATGAGAATGCGCATAAAGCATTATATCCGTTTATGAATGTGGACCCCATCCACGGGAATGCCCGGAATGGCGAGCCACAACCTCCGAACGGCCCGAAGAATGCGAAGGCCGGCGCTATCGTCGATATGAGCACGGCCCCTGCTGCGCCTACGGCTAACATTTTTTTACACATGGCTTTCATCCCCCGATAAGTATGAAGGGTTTTATGCTTTTTTATTTACCAGCCACATCCGCCGAAGCTGCTGAAGGAATGGGTAATGGATGTGAATGAGGTAAAGGAACTGAATGAGCTAAACGAACTCGATATGCCGAACGGTAAGCCCCCGAACCCGCATCCGAACGGCCCTCCGAACCAGGCGACTGCCGGCAACATCATTAAGGCGGTCGCTGCGGCTGCTGCACACGTTACCAAAATTTTTTTGATCATCCCCATAACATACCTCCGATATGTACTAATAGAAAAGATATTGTTGAACATTTCTTGCGCATTCAGTGGAAAGACCAGCGGTTCGGAGCGTTTATTACTATTAAGCTGATAGTTATAGTCGAATGGTAAAATTAAGCTATGTTTGTGCCTGTTTATCTGTTACATGGAACGATAATGCCCGGCGAGCAGATCAGATCGATTGAGAAGCCGGTAGTGAATGACTTTTTATCTGGCATGCTAACGCCCGACGATATTACCGTCCTGTGTATATGGTAAATAATAAAAGCGATAAGAACAACATGCTCAATATGACGCCTCTTATTGTTGATATGAAAAATATTCCGTGCAAACGATGCGGCGATTGCTGCAAAAATAAAATCGGAATTGCCCTGATGATATACGATATAGACAGGATATCAAATTATTTTAAAATAAACCCAAAAACGTTCATCCGAAAGTATTGTAATCCCGACACGTGGGAAATTTCAACGAAAGACGGCGTATGTCAATTTTATGATGAAAAAGCCGGGTGCACCATTGAAGTAGTTAAGCCATTGGCTTGTAAATTATACCCGTATCATATGATCAGCTATAGTACTGTACAATTATTGAAAGATCTTTCTAACGAAAACAAGACAGAGAAGTGTTTTGTAAATGATCTCCCGGATGATGCGATATTACAGCTGGACGAAGATTCGAATTGTATAGATCAGGCACATTTATTGGGTACGGATCATTATCACCAAAAAATAGGGCAACAATGGTACAATAAAGAAGCCCACGAGCATTTACAAAAAGCTAATGAGCTTCTCACTAAGCCGGAACTATATAATAAATTAAAGAGCGACGTCATTAAAGAATTTGATGCTACCCGCGCATTCGTTATAAAAAATAACATAATAACTACGAGTGAGTTAGAGTTGAAAATAAATTCGAAAAGATGACATTGAAAAAAGCCTGCACACTTTTTTTAAAAATAAGGTGCGTATAGCCCGGTCTGATACTATATGCCTTCATCATTCAGAAGGTCTTCGGCACGGCCCAGGGCTGCCTTGGCTTCGTCGAACGCCGCAAGCATCTCCTTCGGCAGCTCTTCATCCCAGCCTGTCGCCATATCATGAATGTCGCTGATTATTTGCTCCAGTTGCTCCATCATTCTTTCCTTAGTCGCTTCGCTGATCTTTGTCATTAAACATGAATAACCCCTGTCTTATATAAAAATTAAGCGTTCAATGATCGATAGATTAAGCATAAATAACGATAATAAAAAGATTGATCCATCATGCTAGTCGACAGCATAACAGCATTCTAACAATTGAGTGTATAGCCCCGTTCGGATTCGAACCGAAGTCCAGGGATCCAGAGTCCCCGATGATTGACCACTACACTACGGGGCTGTTTTGCAACCTTAATGTAGTATGCAACCATATAAGATTTTCGCTTATAGCCGGGTAATACAATCCAATCTGAAAAATTATATTATACCTTTGTTATTCGTCCCGAAGTTATAGCCTTTATCGATTTTTAGCTTATCGCTGGCTCAAAAACGTGTATCCGGCCCCTTATCCCGGAAACTACATTGCAAAGGTAATTATATAATTCACAAAAAATATAATTAATATGCAGGAGTTATCACCTGAGAAGCCTGGCTGGCTAAAGATCAGGCCGCCGAAGACCGATAAGTATGGCATCGTCAAAAAGACGCTATCGGAGCTAGGCTTGAATACGGTCTGCGCCAGCTCAAAATGCCCTAATTCCTACGAGTGCTGGGATAACGGCGACCTCACGTTCATGATATCCGGCAATGTGTGTACCCGTAATTGTAAGTTTTGCGCAGTCGACCACGCCAGACGAGGACAGGACATCGATGAAACAGAACCCACGAGAATAGCTGAAGCCGCTTCCCGGCTGGGCTTATCGTATATAGTCATCACTTCCGTGGACAGGGACGATCTCGAGGACTGCGGTGCCGGACAATATATTTCCTGCATAGGCGAAATAAAGAACCGCATAGCCGGGGCCACGGTAGAGGCCATCATACCGGACTTCGATGGCAGGGAGGACTTATTATTAAAAGTTATCGGATCCGGCCCGGATGTCATCGCCCATAATATCGAGACAGTTGAAAGTCTCACGCCGATGGTGAGGGACAGGCGGGCGGGCTATTACCAGTCGATTAAAGTATTAAGGAACGTCAAGCGGTTCGAGCCGTCCATATTAACAAAATCCTCGATAATGCTGGGGCTGGGCGAGGAAGAAGACGAAGTAAAACAGGCCATTCGGCACCTGCATGAGGCCAGGGTGGACATACTAACGCTGGGCCAATACCTGAGGCCGGATGAAAGCTCGCTGCCCGTGCAAAAATACGTAACGCCAGAAGAGTTCGACATGCTAAGAAATTTTGCCATATCGCTGGGCTTTGGGGCGGTAGTCTCCGGACCTTTCGTAAGAAGTTCCTATCATGCTTCGGAATATTTTAAATATTTAGGTAGATGACAATGATCGACGATAAGTACCTTTTTAAGCTCGTCAAAGGTGAAACGTTCCATATAATTGACCAGGACGGAACGGCCAATGACCTTGACCCGGGGCTTCCTGCTGACTTACTTTTAAAAATGTACCGGATGATGGTACAGGCCAGGGCTTTCGACGAAAAAGCATAAAGCTACAGAGGGCCGGGAGAATGGGCACGTACCCGCCGCTGAACGGACAGGAGGCCATACAGATAGGCAGCGCCCTGGCACTGGAAAAAAGCGACTGGATGGTGCCGTCTTACAGGGAGGCGGGCGCCATGATGGTTAAAGGCGTGCCGATGAAGCTTCAATACATGATGTGGATGGGAAACGACCTCGGTAATAAAATACCGGACGACGTGAATTGCCTGCCCATTGCCATTCCCGTCGGCAGCCAGGTGCTGCATGCCACCGGAGTTGCCTGGGCTGCAAAATTAAAGAAAGAGAAAATAGCTGTCATGTGCTATTTCGGGGACGGCTCTACTTCGAGGGGCGATTTCCATGAAGGAATGAACTTCGCGGGCGTATTCAATGTGCCGGGTGTATTCATTTGTTCAAATAACGGCTTTGCGATCTCTACGCCTGTCACCATACAGACGCATGCTGAAACTCTGGCACAGAAAGCCATCGGCTATGGTATTCGAGGCTATCGCCTGGACGGAATGGACGTGCTCGCTTCGTATGTGATGGCAAAGGACGCGCTGGAGAGAGCTAAAAAAGGCGAGGGCCCAACGCTCATAGAAGCGGTGTGCTATCGATTCGGCCCGCATACGACTTCCGATAACCCCGACCTGTACAGGGAGAAAGAAGAGGTCGAGAAAATAAAGCAACAAACAGACCCCGTTGCCCGCTTCAGGAATTATCTTGTCAAAAAGAAGCTATGGGACGACTCAAAGGAAAAAGCGCTGCTGGAAGAAATAGACGGCCTGGTCGATAAGGCTTCTAAAGAGGCTGAGCAGTCACCGCCGCCCAGATTCGAGGATCTTGTGAATAATGTATTTGCTACTACTCCAAAGTACCTGGAAGATGAGCTAGATTATTATCGAAAAGTATCCGGAGGCGGTCAGCAATGATGATGAATAACGTACAGGCGGTCAACGATGCCCTCATGTACGAGATGGGAAAAGACCCTTCGGTAATGGTCATGGGTGAAGATGTCGGCAAAGAAGGCGGCGTCTTCAGGGCTACTTCGGGGTTGCAACAAAAGTACGGGAAGGAACGGGTCGTCGATACGCCCCTCTCCGAGAATGGTATCGTAGGCTCTGCCGTGGGACTCGCCATCAACGGCGTGAAACCGGTCGCTGAGATACAGTTCTCCGGCTTCGTGCTTGCAGCCTATGACCAGCTGGTTTCGCATGTTTCGAGAATGAGGCAGCGCTCAATGGGCCGTTTCCACGTGCCGATGGTCGTAAGAATGCCTTTCGGCGGAGGCGTAAGGGCGCTGGAGCATCACAGCGAAAGCGACGAGACCATATACACCCAGATACCGGGCCTAAAGGTCATTGCGCCTTCGACCCCGACGGATATGAAAGGATTATTAATATCAGCTATCAGAGACCCTGACCCGGTCATATTTCTTGAGCATATCCGGCTCTACAGGGCGTTCAGGGAGGAAGTGCCGGAGGGCGAGTTTACCTTGCCCATCGGCGAGGCTAAGATAGCGTTACCGGGGAAAGACCTGACGATGATCGCCTGGGGAGCTATGGTCAATGTCTCGCTCCAGGCGGCGAAACAGCTCCAGGGTGAAGGAATTCAGGCCGAGGTCATAGACCTCAGGACGCTGAAGCCCCTGGATCAGGACTCGATCATCGATTCGGTAAAGCGCACAGGGCGGGTCATCATTGTCGAGGAGGCACACAGGATAGCAGGCTTCGGCTCCGACGTGAGCGCCATTATTGGCGAGCGCGCGTTGCTATATCTGAAGGCGCCTGTACTCAGGGTGTCCGGCTATGACATCCGTTTTCCTTTGTATAAGCTTGAAGAAGCATATTTGCCCGACCCGCATCGCGTCATCGTAGCGGCAAAGGAAGTCATGAAATTTTAAGTGGTGATAGATTGGCGTACGAGTTCAAGTTACCGGACCTCGGCGAAGGCATTACGTCCGGCGAAATTAAGAAGTGGCAGGTAAGGAAGGGCGAACACGTCGAGGAAGACCAGACTATCGCCGAAGTCGAGACAGATAAAGCGGTCGTAGAGCTACCGTCTCCGGTGGCCGGGGTTATCGAGGACCTAAAAATACCGGAAGGCGGAACGGTAAACGTAGGCGAAGTATTAGCTGTCATCCGGGAAGAAGGCGCTCCTGAAGAAAAGAAAGCTCCGCCGGTGCAGCAAAAAGCCGAAGAAAAGACACAAGAGGTAAAAAAGCCCGAGGTCACGCCCCCGCAGGCGGCAGAGAAGAAAATACCTGTGCTGGCTACTCCGGCAACACGCATGCTGGCAAAAGAGCTAAAGGTTAATATTGATACCGTAAAGGGAACCGGTCCCGGCGGCCGCATAACGGATGAAGACGTGAAAAAAGCTGCAGAAAAAGCCGGCAGCAGCGCCTGCCAGGGCAGAGGCCCCCTCGAGGGCACCGGCCGGAGGCGAAGAGCGCATTCCGTTCAGGGGCATCAGGAAAACCATCGCCGATAATATGATGCGCTCCGTCTCAAAGACGGCACAGGTCACGCTCGTGGACGATGCCGACCTTACGATGCTCGCCCAATTAAGAGAAAGCTTAAACAAAAAGCTGGCCGGAACGGTAAAGGTCAGCTATCTGGCGCTGGTAGTCAAAGCGGTCGTAACGGCATTGAAAGCGCACCCGATACTTAACGCCATGGTCGACGAGGAGAAAGGCGAGATCGTCATAAAAAAATATTATAACATAGGCATCGCCGTAGATACCGACAGGGGCTTGATCGTGCCCGTAATAAAGAACGCGGATAACAAGAGTATCATCGAGATCTCCAAAGAGCTCAAAGGACTGGAGGAAATTACAAGAGAAGGAAAGGTCGGCCTGGAGCAGCTAAAGGGCAGTACTTTCACCATCGCCAACATCGGAAGCGTCGGAGGGCTATTCTCCACGCCGGCCATTAATTATCCGGAATCCGCCATCCTGGAGATGCAGCAGATGCGGGATATGCCAAGAGTCGTTGACGGCGCAGTTGCCGTTAGAAAGGTCATGTACCTGTCATTGACCATCGACCACAGGATCGTGGATGGCGCTGAAGGCCAGCGTTTCATGAACGACTTGAGAAAATACCTGGAAGACCCAGGGCTATTGCTTGTGGGTATGCCATAGGTGGTATCTTTTGGTAGTCGGTGACATTGAGATCGGGACGGAACTGCTTATCCTTGGCGCGGGGCCGGCGGGCTATACGCTGGCCATCAGGTGTGCCCGCCTGGGAATGGACGTTACGCTTGTCAATAGAAATCGAGCTCGGCGGCGTCTGCCTGCATAAGGGATGCGTGCCCGTGAAAACATTGTTGCACGTGTATCGTCTGGCGGACGATTGCAGGAACGCGTCAGGCATGGGCATTGATGCCGGAGAGATAAAGGTCGACAGCAAAAAGGCAGCCATATGGAAGGATTCTGTCGTTAAGCGGCTGGAAACAGGCATCAGGGAACTCTGCAGCGGGAGCGGCGTTGATATCATGGAAGGAACGTGTACTTTTACCTCTTCGACAACTGCTACCGTGAATGGCCCCGGCGGTACACAGCACGTGATCTTTAAAAGAGCGGTCATAGCCACCGGCGCCCGGCATAAGCCGCTTCCGGGAATACCCTTTGACGGCAGGCACGTGATCGAGCCTGACGAAGTACTATCTTTTGACGACCGGCCCGATGATATTGTCCTGCTCGGTGGCGGCTATGCGGCGATCACTATGGCGGCGCTCATGGTAGCCCAGGGTAAAAAGCTAACGATCATACATAAAGGGGAGAACTTATTATCCTTCTTAGACAGGGACCTGGTAAAGCCGGTCATGGATAAGCTAAAAGAGAAGGGCGTAAAGCTGTATTCAACACCTTCCTGGACTGTGAAAAGTGCCGGCGATAAAGTGAGGATCGAATTCGAGCATGACGGTAAAAAAGACGCTGTCGAAACGGGAAAGCTGGTACCTGCTATTGGTATGCTGGCTAATACCGACGGCCTGGGCCTCGAGAACACGAAGGTCAAATTGAATAAGGACGGCTACATTCAGGCCGATGATAATTTCCATACGGCGGACCTGGCTATCTATGCCATCGGCGACGTGAAAAGTAAGCATTGTAATGCGAGCAAAGCGTTCCGGGAAGGGCTGTCGCTGGCTGAAATACTGGTGGGAAAGCCCGGATGGCCGGACTATGCGGCAACGCCGCAGACCGTATCTACGGATCCCGAGATAGCGTCCGCAGGGCTTAGTGAAACAGACGCAAAGAGCGGGGGCATAGAGATCATCACGGGCAAGTTCCCGTTTACCGCCAGCGGGAAGGCCGTTTATATGGGCAAAACTGACGGGTTCGTTAAAGCCGTGGCTGAAAAAAGCTCACACAGGATCCTCGGCCTACACGTCGTCGGGCCCGGCGCTTTTGAGATACTGGAAGAAGGCGTGCTGGCCATAGAGATGGGCGCAAGGCTTGAAGATATAACGTTAACGCTGCATCCCCATCCGACGCTGTGCGAGGCGATACGGGAGGCTTGTGCCGTAGCGCTGGGCACTTCGGCGAATTTGGCTGGAAAAACAGTACGATAACCGGGCTATCGGGAAAAAGTCCATTCGGCGCTCAAGTATTTTTCTGTGTGGTTGATCGACAGTCGTTTTTCGTATTCGCCCAGGTCGCCGAACCTCCACTCTTTCCCTTCGGTGAAGCCGTCCAGCATCGCTTCATAAAGCTGCGCCATTGAAGCCCCGCATTCCTCCTCGACCGAGGTCAGGCCATCTTCGAACGTTCCCGACGGCTTATCAGACAGCTTCAGCGGAGAAGGCTTCAGCACCGAGAACATGGTGCTTCGATCAAGCTTACAAAGTATCGTGCCGTGCTGTATGACCACCCCGTCCCTGCGGGTCTGGGCGCTGCCGGAGATCTTTTTTCCATTAACGACCACGTCGTTGATCGGCCTGAACTCCGCACTAATGCCTAATCGTGAAAGAGATTCAATGACCCAGGAGCAGATCTCCCGGTAAGACTCGCGTATGCCGAACGGAAGATATCTTGCAGGCGCTATGACGCTATAGGTGATCTCGCCGTCCGGGTCATGAAATACTGCCCCTCCGCCGGTAGGCCGCCTGACAAAGTCGACGCCGAGCGAGCGGCATTTATCCAGGTCTACCTCCGTGTTAATGCATTGAAAGCGGCCGATGGATACCGAGCCCGGAGGGGACCAGCGATAGAAACGTATGGTCGGCTGCGACGACCCGTCGGCTACACAATCCCCCACGGCTTCGTCGATGGCCATATTCTCGCACGCGCGAAAGGCGTTAAGACCGATTACTCTCCACATCCAGAATACCTTTGTATAGCCTTGCGATCACGTATATGTCGATACCTATCAGCTCTAAGCCGTTATACCTGACGGCCTTGTACAGGGCATGTTCGATCTCGTCCCGGGACTCGCTTCCGCTAAGCCCGGAGAGCGTTTCTTCGAGAACGGTGACACCCTCTTCAGGGTAAATAAAAAAATCGCCCGAAATAGTAACGCAACGATGGTCTTTTGTTCCGGTCGAAAGCCTGACAAGCTTGCCCCCGGGGACTTTCTCGGCCAGTTCCATTTACTTACCGCTCTCCGTCAGAAGGCCGTTGATCTTCCATTCCCGCAGCCCGCCTTTGTAGTCGCGCACGTTGGCGAATCCCATTTTAGACAACATCTTAGCGGCGCTGGTACTCGCCGAGCAGACGAAGCTGTCGCAGTATACGACGATAACGTCGGACAGATTAAAAAGGCCTTTTGCAGCCTCGAGATCGCCCAGCGGAAGTGATCGCGCCCCCTTAATATGCTCCTTCTCGTAATCTCCCGGGTCCCTGACGTCTAGAAGCTGAAAACGCTCGCCGCCTTCGAGCATCCTCTTGAGGTGCTGCATGCTGATGAACTTGATCTGGTCCGTCTCCATTATAACACCATATGTAAAAATCACGGATGTATATAAATGCACATGGATATGATAAAACATCGCGTGGGCATTCATTTATTAAAAAACCGTTAAAGACACTTGAATAACGGCTGTTTCTCCGAATATATGGCAACGAATTCATAAATATATAATTGTCACAAGATATTATGCTAATATAGCTGACCCCGGAGAATTCCGGGGTGTGGGTAATTGAGGAGGTAAAACTATGAGGAAGTTGAGGGTAGCACTGGTCATATTGCTAATTTTGGCCTTTATGGCATTGTCCCAGACGGGGAACGCGACTAGCGTAGTATCCCCTAACGGCATGGGAAACGGCTTAAGCATGGGCAAATCAGTAGCCGAACTGCAACAGATCAAGAATAAGTTAATGTCCGGCACATCTGATATTGGAAGCCAAAACCAGGTGCTAAGTAACTATGCGAAATACATGGCTGCTAAGAACTTGCAGAATGCGACGAACAAGACCAAAGGCACCGTAAAGCCCACTATGACATCGGGCATGAACGTACCGATGACCGGCATAGGGGACGCAATAACGGCTCTCGGAAGCACTCACGTAACCTTCGAGTCGCCCGCTGCGGCCTTGAAGAGCATGAAGATGCCAACGCTGGCCGTAATAAAATAAGTAAGAACTAAAATACAAATAGACTTTGAGGCGACCATGACCGGGTCGCCTTAAAATCTAAGCCGTCTTAATTTTCGCCACGTCTTCCAGGTTAAGTTCTTTTATCGAGACCTCGCGCATCTTATACTTCTGAATCTTGCCCGAGATGGTCATGGGGAACTCATCGACGAATTTGACATATTTAGGTATCTTATAGTGGGCGATCTTGCCCTTACAGAACTCCCGGATATCTTCCGGCGTGATCTTATCGCCGTTCTTGAGCTTGACCCACGCCATGAGCTCTTCCCCGTATTTCAGGTCCGGCACGCCAATGACTTGCACGTCGCTGATGCTGGGATGCTCGTAGAGGAACTCCTCGACTTCCCTGGGATAAATGTTCTCGCCGCCGCGGATGACCATATCCTTTAAGCGGCCCGTGATCTTTGTGTAGTCTTCGTCGTCCAGGATGCCCAGATCGCCCGTATGCAGCCAGCCCTCTTCGTCCACTGCCAGGTGGGTCGCGTCCGGGTTGTTGTAGTAGCACCGCATGATCATATAGCCACGGGCACATATCTCTCCGGGCTGCCCACGCTGGACCATTTTTCCCGTCTTAGGGTCGACGATCTTTAGCTCGGTGTGCGGCATCGGCTGCCCGACTGTTGAGACGCGCTTCTCCAGCGGGTCATCGGTAGAGGACATCGTCAGGCCCGGCGATGACTCGGTTTGCCCGTAGGTGATCACGATCTCGCTCATGTTCATGAGCGTGCTGACCTTTCGCATGTACTCGATGGGGCATGGCGAACCGGCCATGATACCCGTACGAAGTGATCTTAAGTTAAACTTATTGAAATCCGGATGCTCCAGCTCGGCGATGAACATCGTCGGCACTCCGTGTACTGCGGTGCATTGCTCTTTCTCGATCGCAGTCAGTGTCGAGACCGGGTCAAAATGCTCTGCCGGCAACACCATGGTGGCGCCATGGGTCATACAGGCCAGGTTGGATAGCACCATGCCGAAGCAATGATAGAACGGCACCGGAATGCAAAGCCTGTCCTTATCGGTGAAGCTCATGCATTCGCCGATGAAATACCCATTGTTTACGAGATTATGATGAGTGAGGACGACGCCCTTTGGGGAAGCCGGTCGTGCCGGACGTATACATGATATTGATAGGATCGTCGAAGTCCAGGGAACATTGCAGGCCGCAGAGCACGCCGTCGGGCATTTCATCCCCCATCTTGAGGAACTCGTCCCAGGAGAACATGCCGGGCTGCTTCTCTCCCCTTATCAGGATGACAGATTTCAGGAATGGTAGATTTTCCGAGTTGATCTGACCCGGAATCGACGTTTTCAATTCCGGACAGACCTCGTTCACCATGCCGATGTAATCGGATGTCTTGAACCGGTCGATGAGCAGCAGCGCCTGCGAGTCGGACTGGCGGAGCACGTATTCGAGCTCATGGGTCCTGTAGGCGGGATTGATATTGATCATGATTATGCCCGCTTTGGACGTCGCAACCTGTACCATGACCCATTCGGCTATGTTAGTCGCCCATATGGCAACACGGTCTCCTTTTTTAAAGCCTAAACTTAATAATCCCTTAGCTATCCTGTTTATCTCTTTTTGGAATTCGCGATAGGTGTACCTGACACCCTGTTGAAGCGATACGAGAGCGTCGTTGTCGGGGTATGTTTCGGCGACTTCGTCGAACATGTCGCCGATGGTCTTGCCTATGAGCGGCTTTTCAGACCCCTTGAACGCATAGCTTAAGGATATTTTGCCTGGCATTTTCAATACCGTCCGATCTTTTTATAGTGTCGAGTTTATTATTACGGCACTAGCGTTTGCTTGCCATATGACAACATATGTCATTCTATCGATATGGCTCCCCATATTTAAAATTATTGCGGGGCAAAATGTAGTCCCCCGGGCGATTTCCGGGAGTGCTATTATTTTTAGCGAAATATCCATTAAATATCTTTCGCTGGCCCTGGATAATAGTTAATGTTTGCTTAGAAAATACTTAATGATTATTAGTGCTTAATGGTCCGACTATATATACTAGCTTGCGCTGACGGTGTCGAGTATGCGCTATGACAGCGTATCGCATGGAAGTGTTTAAATAGTGGTTTAGGGTGTTGCATATTATACACTAAAAGGAGTGCCAGCGAGCATTCCATCGCTCATCATGATCAACTGTTAAAAATGGGGATAAGCACATGCAGGAAAAGATCAAAGAAGTGGCCGGAAGGGTAAAAGAGCTGAGGAGTATCCTCGAGATCGGTGCGGACGAGAATGTCCGATACTCTCAGGATCAGCCCGGAGAAATATTTAAAATACGAGAACGGGGAAGAGGACATTCCCGCCAGTATTTTATACGAGATCTCCAGGAAGCTCGGGGTGGAAATGAGCATTCTTCTCACCGGGGAAACGCCGAGGGCGCACTATTTTAGCGTTACGAGAAAAGGGCAGGGTGTCAGCGTTGAACGGAGAAAACAATACAAATACCAGAGCCTGGCTTCCAATTTTATCAATAAAAAGGCTGAGCCATTTATCGTAACTGTAGAGCCCAAGCCGGAAAAGGCCGCGGTGCACACGAACTCCCATCCGGGACAGGAGTTCAACCTCGTCCTCGAAGGCAGCCTCAAGCTCATCATCAAGGACCACGAGATCGTCCTCGACGAGGGCGATTCGATCTACTTCGATTCCAGCAGTGACCACGCCATGGTAGCCCTGAATAATAAGACCGCACGCTTCCTGGCCATTATCATGTGAGGGTGAGAAAAATGTCGCTATTAGATAGATTTCTAGAAAAAACGGAATTCAATTCCTACGAGGACTTCCGGGAAAATTACCGCGTGAAGGTCCCGAAGAATTTCAACTTCGCGTTCGACGTAGTGGACGTAATGGCCCACGAGACCCCGGATAAGCTCGCTCTCGTGTGGTGCGATGACCTGGGTGGCGAGAAGATCATGAGCTTTGCGGACATGAAGCTCATGAGCAGCAGAGCCGCTAACTTTTTCAAAAATATAGGGATCAGGAAAGGCGATATGGTAATGATCGCCCTCAAGGGGAGGTACGAGTGGTGGTACTGCATGCTCGGCCTTCACAAGATCGGCGCCATTGCTATTCCGGCGACCCACATGCTCACGACCAAGGATATCGTGTACAGGACCAAACTGGCCGACATCAAGATGATCATAGCGGCAGACGAAAAGTCCCTGATCATGGCAGTGGACGAAGCCCAAAAAGAGTGTTCTCATATTTTGAAGCTCAAGGCCGTGGTGAACGGAAAGCACGACGGCTGGATCGACTTTAATGGAGAGCTTGAAAAGGCCGGGGATGTATTCCATCGCCCCAAGGGCGAAGAGGCCACGAAAAACGAGGACATTTCAATTCTTTATTTCACCTCGGGAACGACCAGCCTTCCCAAGATGGCCCGGTTTAACTTCATTTATCCCCTGGGCCATATCCTCACGGCGAAGTACTGGCAGAACGTCATGGACGACGGCCTTCATTTTACCGTTGCTGACACAGGATGGGCAAAAGCCGTATGGGGCAAGATCTTCGGCCAGTGGATCGCCGGCAGCGCCGTTTTCGCATACGACTATGAAGTGTTCAACCCGCTGAACCTGCTGCAGAAGACCCAGGACTATAAAGTGACCACGTTCTGCGCCCCGCCTACGATATACAGGTTCCTCATTAACGAGGACCTGAGCAAGTTCGATTTCTCGAACATGAAGTACTGCGTCACGGCCGGCGAGCCCCTAAACCCTGAAGTATACAACAGGTGGCTTGAGTTAACGGGCCTCAGGCTCATGGAAGGCTACGGCCAGACAGAGGCGACCGTGATGGTGGCCACATATCCCTGGATAGAGCCCAGGCCGGGTTCCATGGGTAAGCCCTCTCCTGGCTACAACATCGAGCTTATAAACATGAACGGGAAGCCCTGCGAAGTGGGCGAAGAGGGCGAGATAGCCATTAATGTCCTCAAAGGTATACCGGTGGGAATATTCGACGGATATTATCGAGATGATAAGAAAATGGCTTCCGTGTGGCATGACGGCTACTATTTTACCGGCGACATGGCCTGGATGGATGAAGAAGGCTATCTATGGTTCGTAGGCAGGTCGGATGACGTTATTAAAAGTTCCGGCTACAGGATCGGCCCCTTCGAGGTCGAAAGCGCCCTGATACAGCACCCCGCTGTAGTAGAGTGCGCCATAACGGCAGTGCCCGACGACATCAGAGGGCAGATCGTTAAAGCTACGGTGGTACTGAGCAGGGATTATGTGCCGAGCGATGCCCTTAAAAAGGAACTGCAGAACCACGTGAAGAAAGTCACTGCACCCTATAAGTATCCCAGGATCGTGGAATTCGTCCCCATGTTGCCCAAGACCATCAGCGGTAAGATCCGCAGGGTAGAGATAAGGGACAACGATAGCAAGTGATCCGGTAGCGGATAAGGCCGTTATGGGGACATTATATATGTGTCGCCATAACGTTTATTTTTATAAAATTAATGGTTTTTTGTAGGGAGCATGCGATGTGACAGCCTATCGCATGGAAGCCTTAAAATAGTGGTTGCAATGTTTGAATAATGGTGAATCTGGCGATGCATAAACACGACTCCAAGTATTGGAACAAGGCACAGGAAACTATGAAGCCCGAAGAGCGGGAAAAAAAGATATTGATACGCATAAAGTCCCAGCTAAATTACGTTTATAATAATGTACCCTTCTATCGCAGGCTATATGACTCTAAGGGCTTCAAGCCCGAGATGGTAAAAACGCTCGCTGATTTCACCACTAAAGTACCCATCGTCAAGAAGAGCATGCTGAGGGAAAGCCAGGCGCTTTATCCTCCTTTCGGCGATTACCAGGGTAGCCCGGACGTGTTCCGTATCCACGGCTCCTCCGGCACGAGCGGTACTCCTACGTTATATTCTATCTCTAAGCACGACTGGGACCATATAGCGAACGTCCAGGCCATGTGTTACTGGTGCGGTGGCGTGAGGCCCTCGGACATGGTCCAGGTATCCATGCTGTTGAGCCTGTTCACCGGCGGCTGGGGCGCTATATTAGCTTCCGAGCGCATAGGCGCAAAGACGTTCCCAATTGGGGCGGGCAGCACCGAGCAGCAGGCGACCCTGATGAAGATCCTGAAGCCGTCCGTGCTTACGTGTACGCCGACTTATGCTATCCATCTGGCCATGGTCGCTCAAGGCATGGGCATCGACCCGAAGACGCTGGGCCTCCGGACCGGCATATTCCTCGGGGAGCCCGGTACGGGCATTCCCTCTATCAAGAAGAAAATGGAGGACATGTGGGGCATCAAGGCCATCGATTGCGGCTCTACGTCAGAAATGACCCCCTGGGCGACGAATTGTGAGTGTGAAGAGCGCGCAGGCATGCATAATTTCATCGATGAAATTTACACAGAGATCGTGGACGACGACGATCCTAACGTGCCAATGGCATATGGCGAGGAAGGCGGTATCGTATATACTTCCCTGTACAGGGATTCCCAGCCCATGATCCGGTTCTGGTCGGGCGACAAGTCGGTCATGACCGGCGAGAAGTGTAACTGCGGCCGTACGTACCCCAGGATGCCGAAAGGTATCTTCGGCAGGCTGGACGACATGCTCATCATCCGTGGCGTCAACGCATTCCCGAGTACCATTGAGGAAGCGGTCCGCCGCTGCAAGGACGTTGGCGCAGAATTCCGCATTGTCGTAACAAGGCCCAACGATATGGACGTCATGACGCTTCAGGTTGAGCATAGGGACGGCCTGTTCGATCTCGGCGACCCTAAGGGCGCCGAAATGATGAAAAAAGAGCTGATCAACGAAATATCCTATAACGTTAAATCGATCTGCGGCATCAGCGCCTCCGTGGAGATCATCAGCCCGCATACGCTGCCGGTGGCCGAGATCAAGGCACGGCGTGTCGTAGATAAAAGAGTCGGCGTGTGGGCGGATAAAAAATAATTTATTTATTCTACAAGCAATAGCGTGTAGGTCGGGAGCTGCTTCGGCTCGATGATGATTTTATCCAGTATGACCGCTGTGCCTATGCCGGCATTCTCGGAAGTCTTGAATACGTCGATGCCTGAAGACTCCATGGACGGCCGTGCCTCGAAGGGGAACCTGCAGCCTTTATTACTTTCCATAACGGCGCATAGTTCGCATTTT
This sequence comes from uncultured Methanocellaceae archaeon, assembly GCA_963780625.1. Classification (GTDB taxonomy): domain Archaea; phylum Halobacteriota; class Methanocellia; order Methanocellales; family Methanocellaceae; genus Methanocella. The sequence goes on from CAWACH010000004.1 coordinate 80,688, forward strand.
CTACACCTGTGAGCGCCGTAGGAGAACGCCTTGTAATAGCCCGACAGGAAGGCATGCCTCTCCATTTCAAAGGCTGCCTTACAGATGTGCAGGCTCAGGTCGGTCATCGCATCGTTAAGCCTTTTGGGGGGATATTTGTCGAATCCCAGGAAACCTTCGTATTTTATAATGTATGCTTTCGTGTACTCGTCCAGCACTTTGCGCGTTTCCTCGGGCGAGGGGCTGTATGGCGGGCAGGTATACCTGGTGCCGTAATTCTTGCAGCCGAATTTGCATTTCTGGCGTACCCAGTTCGCCGTTATGATATCGCGAGGCTCTATGAATTTTATTGCGGAAGCGCCGCTCTCCTGGGCCATGGCCCGCAATTCCTTATCCAGTTCTTCAATAGGCTTTGGCATCCTATCACTCCGATAGACACATTACTCCATCACATATAAGCTTATTTTAGCCGTTTTACGACTACCATAGAGGGATAGCGGAGAGTTTATCTATATGAAAATAGGAGTATTTATCGGGTAGGATCAGGATGGTAGACATAGCTGTAATCAGCGATATACACAGGCAGCGAAAGGTCCAGTATGGCATGGGATGTCTGGCATTATTAGGCATAGGGCTCTGGTATTTTGGCGTTACCGTATACTCGTTCAGCCCCGGGGAATACATAGCCGCGCTCGCTATCATTGTTTTTGCCGTAGCTACGATCCATTGGGTAGACGACGAGGAAAAGATCGAAGAAGAGGAAATGAAAAAATAATGATTCTTACGCTCTTTTAGATGTGGTATTGACCACAGCCGTCACTGAGAGCACCACGGAGGTCACAGTTAATATTCACCACGGTGGGCACGGAGGACCGGTGGTTACCTTTAATATTTGAAGCCCGGAGAAACACAGAGCTCAGATTAATAGATATTACCTTTAATAGCCGATTATTGCAACTCATTTTTAATCAACAATATCTCAACGAACTTCTATATCTCAAGAAATTAATAAATGAGTCTCCCTGTGCTCAATGACTCAAATTATTAAAGTGCCACCGTGTCCTCCGTGTCCACCGTGGTTATATTAAAACCGTGCTCACCGTGGTGCACTCGGTGTACACCGTGGTGAATACCTCATCCTAAAAATGCGGAAGAGTAAAAATTAATTAAGATTTTCTTTTGGCTTTAGGCTTAACGTCGCCGGCAGCCTTTTGTACGGGCGAGATGCTGCTTTTTCCGCTCACCCACTTTGCCTTCAGGTCGGCGTCCGGGTCTTCCCGCCAGCTCGACGGCAGCCGCTTCTCCCGGACGATCACGTCCGTCCATCGCTCAAAACGCTTCTGGTTTTCGGACTTGGTCTTATCCTCTTTAAAGAGCTTATCAGCGGACTTGAACGGCGAATCCGTAAGAATAGAAGCTTCAGGCAGTTTCTTCTTGGGCAGCATCGCTGAACGTTCTTTCATTCGCCGGGCAAATAGTTTTCGATGCCGGTAAATGGAAAGTATTTATCCCATCAACAATAGAGAGGCAAGCGATGGCCGATATACGGATATTTTCACAGCCGACCTGTCCGGCATGCAACGAGCTCAAGGAATACCTGAAGAACAAAGGCATTCCATTCACGGACTATGATATTCTGAGCGACGATAAAGCGCTCGAAGAGATGCTCCACGTGCACAAGGTACGAGTGACGCCGCTGATCATCATCGGGGATAAGAAGCTCATCGGCTTTGACGTAGAAGAGCTGGAAAAGGCGCTGGCCGAAAACAAATAAGCCAAATAATTCTTTTAAAATAATCACGTACTAAGCGACTTATCGCTATTCTTGCCTTTGCTACTTTATCAATACGCTCATAACGCGGCAAAGCACATTTTTTTCGTCTTTTATTATAATATATGATAAATACGTGACTTAATATATCAGAGTATACTTCAACGCTTTAAAAAATAAACGGTGATAATAATGGAACAGAGATATGCTGTAGATACCAAAGTCGTAGAAAAGGCATATACGGTCAAGAACTACTGTGTAAACACCAACCGCACATACATCTACGAGATCAGGAACGGAGAAATAATCAACGAGCGTAAAGTGCAGGGTGAAGAATAGCCGTGTTTTAATTGCGGGCCCCTGCCGGGGCTACCTTTTTAATTTATCACAATTAATATATATATCTTTATTATAATATGTTTCATAAGTGTTAATTGTTTTGGCACTTGCCGTCCAGGCGATGGCATGTACCATTTTCAGAAGGTTTACCATATGGCTAACACAGATCTACTTGATAAAGGCGCTATCCTCCAGAGGGATAAGCAGACATACGCGATCGCCCCCCACATATCGGGCGGCATATGCAGCCCCGCCACGTTGAGAAAACTGGCGGACGTTGCAGAAAAATACCATGCGGCGGCCCTCAAGGTCACGGGCGCCCAGCGGATCGCCATCGTCGGCCTCAAAGAGGAAGACCTGGATAATGCCTGGAAGGACCTGGGCATGAGCCCCGGCGCCGCCATCGGCATGTGTGTGCGCAGCATCAAGGTGTGCCCTGGCACGACATTTTGTAAGCGCGGAGTCCAGGACAGCGTCGGCCTCGGCCTGGCACTCGATAAAGACTATCACGGGCTCACGACGCCGTCGAAATTCAAGATCGGCGTTTCAGGCTGTCCCAACAACTGCGGCGAAGCATGGCTAAAAGACCTTGGCTTTTTCGGCAACGTAAAAGGGTTTACCTGCGTGGTCGGCGGAGAGGCCGGAAGGAGCCCCCGCATCGGCAGAGAGCTGGCTACAGGCCTGAATATCGATCAAAGCAGGGTTCTTGCCGATAAAGTGATTACCTATTACCGCGAGAACGCAAAGCCGCGGGAGCGCATGGGCGCGTTCATCGAGCGCATCAGCTTCGAGACCTTCGCGAAGGACGTGCTCGGAAAAGAAGTATAAGAATAGCGAGGCCGGCTCATTCACAGCCGGGCCTCATGTTCATTTTATATTACTTTTCGACAGCCGGAAGCACGACCACGAAACGTGCCCCTTTTGTATGATCGCCGGGAACCCTGTCTTCCACGTAGATTTTACCATTGAAGTCGTCGAGTAAGGACTTAATGAGGCAGAGCCCGAACCCCTTCCCGGTCTTCATGATCCTCTTGAGGCATGCCCGGTCCAGCAGCTTATCCTTAATATCGTCGGGAATACCGGGGCCATTATCTTCCACAGTCACCTGGCAATACGCTCTGCCATTTCTACGTAGCTTAGTAAGGGCGATGCCGATCTCCAGCCGTCCGGCGGAGTGCTTGATGGCGTTCCCCACAAGATTCGAGAACACGTCAAGCAACAACTCGTTGGCTTTAACGTGACATCCGGTCACAGGCTCATAGTTGATGATGATATCCCTGCCTTTGACGCAGGAATATTGTGTTTTTACAGCATGGAGCACCTCCCCGACATCTACCGTTTTAGACGGGATCTCGCCGGACCTCTCCCGCTTCAGCTTACGTACTTTATCGATGAGCTGAGAGTTACTCTTCAGCGACTCCACGGGCTTTTCCAGCAGCATCCTGTCGCTCTCGTCTAGTTTTCCATTGGCATCCAGCTTATCCAGGGCCAGCTCGAGGAAGCCCATTGCGACCTGGTTCAGATTATTTATGTCGTGGCCCATCAGGTCCACGTACAGCTCAGCTTGCTCTTTGGCATCTTTTAGCGCATGCTCGGTTTGTTTGCGCCGTGTGATATCCCGGTCGAAGGATATGTTGTATTTATGGTCCTCGAATTCCATGTACATGGCGCTAACTTCCACGGGGTAAATGCTACCGTCTTTTCTACGGTGGATGGCCTCGAATGTGATAGGCCTTTGCTGTATCTTCTTCCAGCGCTCCGAATATATCTCGGGCGGGGTATCGGGGTCGATGTCCCATATCCTCATTGATAAAAGCTCATCACGCGTATAGCCCATGCTGCGGCAAGTTTCATTATTAACATACATTATACGCCCGGTAGCGCTCAGCCATATGGATGAATCGGGAAAATTGTCGATGGCGAACTGTGTTAAACGCATTTTTTCTTCGGCCTGTTTGCGCTCGGTGATATCCAGCGCCGTAAAAGTAACGTCTCCGGCCATCTCTTTGGCATCGATGAGCGTGGAGCTGAGGAGGATATCTATGATCCGCCCGTCTTTACGTATCCATCGCGTTTCCACAGTGCCGATGCCTTTCTGCCGCATCTGCCGGTAGTTTTCCTTGCCTACGAGCGCATACTCTTCGGCGGTGGGGTAGAGCATGCGGGCATCCTTATCGATCAGCTCTTCAGGGGAGTAGCCCGTTATCCTGCAGAGTTGAGGGTTTACATCCTTCAGGACGCGGTCATGGGTAACGCCGATACCCACCGGGGCTGCGCGGAATACGCTATTAAGGCGGGCCTCGCTTTCACGCAGGCCTTTTTGTACGCCCAATACTTCTTCGCTATGGGCGCTCAGCTCCTCCCTGCCGGCCTCAATTTTTGCGCTTTGAATTTCCAGTTCCCGCCGGCGGTCTTCAAGCTCGTTCTTTAGCGATGCGATGGTCTTTTTTTGCTTATGGCCCATTACCCTGGCTTTTTTCAGTTCTTCAAGTAGCTCTTCTTTGTTCTTGTCCTCGTCTTTCCGGTTAATGAAAGCAGGAGTGGAAACCATCACATCCCCTCAATAATATAAAAATTATAATATAGCATTAATTGATCTGCGACATCATAAATGCTTTGAGTTTGAGGCTGCTGCCATGACAAAACCATGTGCATCGGCAAAATAGTTAATTTCCGGCCATAATAAATGTAAAGTTCATATATGCATACTGCCCAATAGTCCGTTAATGAGCAAGCTGGTGAGGGACGGTATCCCCGATGTCATCAGGCGGAATGGCCGCGAGCCGGTGGTCAGCCGGCTATCCGACGATGAGCTAAGGCATGCGCTAAAGGAGAAGCTGGTCGAGGAGGCCCTTGAGCTCAAGGAGGCCGACGATAGTTACGAGGAGCTGGCCGACGTGCTGGAGGTCGTGGACGCCATTATCGAACAGTTTGGCATCGACCGGCAGCAGCTTGAAAAAGTGAAAAAGGAAAAGAACCGAAGAGCCGGCGGCTTTAGTAAAGGATACTATCTGCATGACGATAAGCAGAAAGTTTAAAGCCAGGGCGAACAACGTTTTAACCTATAACTATGAGGATGCGATGGCCGAAAAATACAAGCTGAAGACAGACCCGCTCGGGATGGTCGGCAGGGAATGCCCTAAAAGATCATGTAACGCCTATTTTAAGATAAAAGAAGAGGACACCGAAGGCGACATCGAGCTGACCTGCCCTAACTGCGGCAACAAGGCCAACGTTAAGAAATATACGACCGAAGAACAGGTCAAGTTCATTAACTCGCTCATCTTTCACCACAATGAATGTCCCGTCGAGTTCAGTAATTATTCAAAGACGGCCCCATGTAGCGATTATGTGGAGAGGCCCGCGCATTGTACATATTCCTGCGACGTGTGCAAAAATAAATTCGGCTATGACGCAAAGCCTAACTATTGCCCGTATTGCGGCTCGTCCCATGAGCATCTGCACGAAGAGGGTAGCTGCGAACTAAAAGATGGCGAAAAAATAAATGCAGCGGGTAAAACAGGTTTTTAAACATTTTTAAAACATTAACGCCCTAGCTTTTCCCTGACAATGTCGTAAAACTTATCGCCGAACTTCACGAAGAGCGCCGGCGTATCGCATTTAGTGAACGTCAGGACGTCATTCTTGCTGACGTTGGCCGTATATTGTCCGTCGACCACGACCATTGATTCTTTATCCTCTCTCATTAATTCCAGCTTTATATTACTCCAGGAAGGCACGACCCAGGGCCGGGATGATAATTTATAAGGCGCAAGCGGGACGATGATGATGCCCTCCACCCTTGGGTCGAGGATAGGCCCGCCGGCGCTCATGGCATAGGCGGTAGAGCCGGTAGGCGTAGCAAAGACGACGCCGTCCGCCCTTATCTCTTCCATGAGCTTGCCGTCCACGTGTATCTTGAACTGCGAGATCTTCGCAGGCCGGGAAGTTATGATAACGGCTTCATTCATGGCGCAGGGAAGCTCGGACTCGTTCAACTTAACGGAGAGTCTGGCCCGCTCGATCACCTCGAAGTCGCCGATAATGTCGTCTATCATATAGAGGGCGCTCTCAGGGTCGACCACCGTAAGAAAGCCCACCTCGCCCATGTTAATTCCCAGCATAGGCGTTGGTATGGGCAATAGTTGTAAAGACCGTAATATCGTGCCGTCGCCGCCGAAGACGAGCACCAGGTCCGCGTACATCTCATCGACCTCCACGTGCTCGCTCACCCCCGCCATTGACGCGGTCACCGGGTCTAAGAGTAATTTGACCTTGTAGGAGAGGTGCTTCACCATAGCCGGAATATACCCCTTAGGGTCCTTCGCATCCAGCCTTGTGATAATGCCCACCGATTTCGCCTTCATCCGCATCTCCGGAACTATAATCCGCGCTTATAAACTATAAGCCCTTCGTGGGAAAAGCGGTGCCTTTGCGTCAAATTCCCGGCATTAAGTATTTATAAGGGATTGTGAGTATAGTAGCCTAGATTTGGCTTTGGATAGATGAAATAAAACGAATAACAAAGCCTCTCACACTCATAATGCGTTAGGTAGCGCGTTGATAATGACCGCTTATCGAGCGCCTTTTAAGCGGAGGAAATTCTAATGAAGCAGCAAACTGAGATAAAGACCCTTAAAGAGGGCAAGTTCGTGATCATAGACGATGAGCCGTGTACCATCGTTGCCGTGCAGCACTCGAAACCCGGAAAGCATGGAGCGGCAAAGGCAAGAGTAGATGCCATCGGCCTGTTCGACGGCCAAAAGCGCTCGATCGTAAACCCGGTCGACGCCAAGATATACGTGCCCATCGTTGAGAGAAAGACCGCCCAGGTGCTGTCCGTCGCGGGCGACGTGGCACAGCTCATGGACTCGTCCGACTACTCGACCTTTGAGCTCAAGATACCCGCGGAACTAGAGGGTAAGGTCAGGCAGGGCGAAGACGTGTCCTATATTGCCGCCATGGGCAAGATGAAGATCCAGATGAGAAGCTAAATTCTCATTTTTTATGTTTAACTTTTTATAGGAGTAAAAAACTATGAACGGGTACCATTTCGCCGACGCCAGTAGCTCTTTCGAGGAGTCCGAGTTCGTCCTGTACGGGGCTCCGTTCGATGGTACGTCTTCTTTCCGGAAGGGGTCCAAGTGGGCGCCCATTGAGATGAGGAAAGCGTCGCTAAACTTTGAAACATATAACGGGGACCTTGACGTGGACCTGGCAGAGGTGCCAATGCACGATATGGGCGACTGCGACGTATATTGCGACGTCGAAGCCACGCTTGACGAGGTCTTCGAGGTCGAATCCAGGATCGTAAAGGCAAAAAAGATCCCCATCATGATGGGCGGCGAGCACACGCTGACCTATCCCTGCGTGAAAGCTTTTAATGATAAAAAAATGGGGTTCGTGGTGATGGATGCACATTACGACCTTCGCGAGGAGTACGGCGGCATCCGTAACAACCACGCGTGCATTTCACGCCACGTCATAGACGACATAACGGGCAAGTACGTTTCCATCGGCATCAGGAGCGGCGCAAAGGAAGAGTACGAGTACGTGAAAAACAATAAAAATATTAAGTCCTATACGTCCAACGAAGTGGACGACATGGGCATAAACGCCATCCTGCTGGAGGTCGAGGACTATCTCAAGGACTGCGACCGCATTTACCTGTCGCTGGACATGGACGCCATCGACCCGGCATATGCCCCGGGACTTGGTACTCCGGAGCCGTTCGGCATGACGCCCCGGGAAGTAAGGAGCGTCATCAGGCGGCTGGCGCCGAAGACCGTCGGCTTTGACGTCGTAGAGATCTCGCCCGAATATGACAATGGCGAGACCGCTGTCCTTGGCGCCAAGCTGATCAGGGACTTCATAGCGGCTAAGTGGAAGTCCATGAGGCATTGAGTATTTACAACACTAATGGGCAAAAATTATATAAACTAGCTCACATATTGTAGGTACGTCTTCGCCACAGACAACAATCTAATAAATTCATATACATCAAAAATAACAATAACTAAGAGGGTTTTTAATGGCTAAAATGCACACAAGAAGGAAGGGTAAGTCCAGGTCCGTAAGGCCTATAAGAAAGACCCCTCCGACATGGTTAACCATCAAGAAGGATGAAGTAGAAAAGATCATACTCAATCTTAACGGCCAGAACGTATCTGCTAGCCAGATAGGTCTTATTCTCAGGGACAAGTACGGAGTCCCCGACGTATCCCAGGTCACCGGCAAGAAAGTCCTGCAAATACTCAAGGACAACAACGCCGGCCCCAAGGTACCTGAGGACCTCACGAACCTGGTAAAGAAGGCGATCGACCTGCACAAGCATCTGGACATCAACCCGAAGGACCTGCACAACAAGAGGGCCTTACAGCTGACCGAGTCCAAGATCCGCAGGCTGTTGAAGTACTACCACAGGAACGGCGTATTAGCTGCAGACTGGGTATACACGCCGCAGACCGCAGAGATCCTTATATCGAGATAAGCTCGGTATAATCGATCGCACAAGGGAGGCTTCGTTGTGAGCGGCATGTCGAAGCTGGATGAATTATCCCGGATAGCTAAACCCGCGGTCGATAAAATAAAGGCGCAGAAGTTCGTCCGTGTCGTGTCTCATCACGACGCGGATGGAATTACCGCCTGTGGCATCATTTGTCAGATGCTGCAGCGCCTGAATATTCCTTTTCAAGCGACTATTGTCAGTAATTTAGACTCTTCCATAGCTAATAACGTCGAGAAAGGCGAATTCGTCATCTTTTGCGACATGGGCTCGGGCCAGCCTGACATCGTTAACCAATACGAAGCGGTAATACTGGACCATCATATGCTGCAAGAAGGCCATACTCAAATTCATGTGAACCCCCATTTAATAGGCCTGGACGGGGGCTCGGAAGTCTCGGCATCGGGCGTCTCCTACTCGCTCGCCAGGCTCATGGGCAATAATGTCGACCTGGTAGGGCTTGCCATATCGGGCGCCATCGGCGACAAGCAGAAAATGGCGGGCGTGAATAAGGACATCCTGGACGAGGGCGTAAAGGACAAATTCATTACCGTGCATAAAGGCCTGAAGCTGGGCAGAGGCCCTGTTGAACAGGTTTTAACGTATTCCATCGACCCTTATTTTGACTTTTCCGGCAAGCCCGAGGAATCCCGGAAATTCCTGGCAGAGCTGGGCATCAGCGGCAGCGTTGAGTCGCTGTCTCACGAAGACCTGAGGAAGCTTTCCAGCGCCCTGACGTTGAAGCTCCTGAAGAAATCCCCGCCCGAGACAATAGATTCGCTGCTCGGGGACACGTATATTTTGAATTGCGAATTGATCAAGGACGTATACGATTTTTCCAATACTGTTAATTCATGTGGTAAGCTTGGAGTGCCCGGCCTGGGCCTGGCCCTTTGCCTTCGATATGAGCCGGTAATAACCGAGGCGGAGTCCAAGCGTTTCGAATACTCGGGGCAAATATTGAACGCTTTGAGTAATACCATCTCGAATGTCCGTGAATGTGGCTCATTACGCTATGTGGATATATGCTGTAGCGACGTTACCGGCGCCATCGCCTCGACTATCATACGGTATGTGATGCCCGATAAGCCCATCATTGTATTGAACACCGAGGATGGCAACGTGAAAATATCTGCCAGAGGTACTGCGGAGTTGATCGCCCGAGGGCTGGACCTCTCCGTGGCCATCCGTGAAAGCGCAAAGCAGGCGGGCGGCAACGGCGGGGGCCACAAGATCGCCTCCGGCGGCATGATACCCAAAGGTAAAGAAAAAGAGTTCTTAACAATGGCAGACGCTATTATCGGGAGGCAGCTGAATGGCCAGGTGTAAAGCCACAGTGGTCATTCGTTCCTGTGACGCCGCATTTATCTCAAAAGCCATTAGCGTCGACAACTTACCTTATGTGCGGACACACAGCGAGGGCGACTGCATCATAACGGAAGTAGAAGTCAACAGCGTGGGCTCGATGCTCGTGACGCTGGACGATATCCTTGTTAACGTCAAGGTAGCCAACGATGTGCTATGCGGGCTCAACTCTGACGAGGACATAAGGGATTAAACAAAGGCTAATATTGTTAACATTTATCACGCATTTTTGCAATAAACTATTGGATTTTTTCCAGTAGAAATAATGGTAGTATATAAATTAGCTATTTCTCCAACCGAAAATTGTATAATATACGAACGCTGCTTTTGTATCATGAACAATAGATATGCCCCAGGAGAAGAGATATGGGGCCTCGAGGCGAGCCTGGATCTCCACGGCTGTAACGATCAGATCGATAATGCGGATGCGTTAAAGAAATATGTTGTTGAACTTTGTGACTTAATAAAGATGAAAAGGTATGGCCCGTGCCTTGTGGAGCGTTTCGGAGCGCCCGGCACGGATCTGGCAGGCCTGTCGATGTTCCAGTTCATCGAGACTTCCTGTATCAGCGGCCATTTTTCACCTTCTACTAAGACGGCGTACATCAACGTATTCAGCTGTGCTGACTATGACCCGGAAGTGGTCAGGAAGTTCACTGAAAAGTTCTTCGGTGCGCATGATACCAAGGTCCTGGTAAACCCCCGCAAGTAGGCGGGAAAATTTTTTATTATTCGGCCTATATTGCGCCGTCGATAGCCGCTTGTGTCGTCGATGGTTTAATCCAAATAAAAGAGATACTTTTGCGCTTTTGGATGCAGTGTTAACCACGGTGGTCACGGAGGCCACGATCCATATTAACCACGGCGGACACGGCGGGCACGGTGGATTTTTAATATTTTAGATCGCTTTGCTCCCTCGCATACACTTATCGCTCTCTATTATTCGAGAAAAATTTTACATTAGTGTTTTATTATAGTTAAAAAGTACACCGTCTTCTTACTGTTCCTATCTAAAAAAGCCACCGTGTCCACCGTGTCCGCCGTGGTTATAAAATCGTGTACTCCGCGATACCTCTGTGACCACCGTGGTTATTACCACTAACCCAAAACGGAGAAAAGCTAAAAAAAGAAAAGAGCACCTGTGCTTTTACTTCGTGCCCTTGGTGATCTCTGTGGCGCCGTGCATGTATGGCCTTAGTGCTTCGGGTATTTCCACGCTGCCGTCCTCGCGCTGGTAGTTCTCCAGGATGGCGACTACGGTGCGCCCGACAGCCAGGCCGGAGCCATTGAGCGTGTTGACGAACTTCGGGCCTTCGGGCGTGCGGTAACGGATGTTCACGCGGCGCGCCTGGAAGTTCTCGAAGTTCGAGCAGGAAGAGATCTCCCGGTATTTACCCTGGGCAGGCACCCACACTTCAAGGTCATAGGTCTTAGCCGCCGAGAAGCCCAGGTCCCCGGTACACAGGTTCATGACACGGTAGGGCAGATTTAATAGCTGTAATATCTCTTCCGCATCGTTGGTCAGTTTCTCGTGCTCTTCGTAGGAAGCCTCGGGTATCGTGAACTTGACCAGCTCGACTTTGTTGAACTGGTGCTGGCGGATGATACCCCTGGTATCCTGGCCATGCTTACCGGCCTCCCGCCTGAAGCAGGCGGTATACGCCGTCAGGTATATGGGCAGCTTTTCAAGGTATTCGTCCATGTACAGGTTGGTTACCGGTACTTCGGCAGTCGGCGCCAGGTAGTAGCTATCGGTACAGGCGTACATGTCCTCCTTGAACTTGGGTAGCTGGCCCGTGCCGGTCATTGCCTTCTCGTTCATGAGCACCGGCGGTAATATCTCGGTATAGCCCTGCCTGTCATGCACGTCAAGCATGAAATTAATTAACGCTCGCTCCAGCTTGGCGCCCATGCCCTTGTAGACAGTAAAGCCTTCGCCGGAGATCTTTGCCGCCCGCTGGAAGTCGAGGATGTCAAGGTCCTCACCAATGTCCCAGTGCGGCTTTGGCGTAAAAGTAAATTTGCGGGGCTCTCCCCATGTGCGGACTACGACGTTCTCGGAATCGTCTTTGCCGATCGGTGTCGTAGGGCCCGGTATATTGGGTATGTTCAGTAAAACATCTTGCATACTGGACTCGCAGTCACGCAGCTTACCGTCGATCTCCTTAATGCGGTCGGATATGACGCGCATTTCGTCGATCTTGTCGTTCGCTTCTTTCTTTTCCTTTTTAAGCTTCGCTATTTCCTGGGAGACTACGTTTCTTTGGTGTTTTAGCTCGTCCCCTTCCTTCAGGCATTCTCTCCAGGCCTTATCATATTCCAGGAGAGTGTCAAGCGACTCGGCGCCCATGTTTCTCTTCTTGAGCGCCTCCCGCACGACGTCCGGATTGTTGCGTACGAATTTGAGTTCCAGCATTCTAAAACCAGAATATGCTATGTGTGGTGCGATATATAACTTTTTATTATTTCCATACCAAAAGCCGACGATCGCACAATAGGATTGAGCGATACTGCCGGCATTGATCACTGCATAAAACAAGCACTTAAGAAAAAATAAAAATAGGCCCCCTTCGGGGGATATGGCTGGTTAAGGGGTTGGCAAGGGAACTTTGCGGATCACGCCATTAACAGCAGTAGCGTTTCCTTTAAGGTCCGCCGGTAATCCATAGCGCCCCGAGACCCTTGTGGGCACGAAGCCGACAGGCACCAGGAATGCGTTGATCTCGGTCGCCTTAGTGCCGATGCCTCCGCGGGATATATCGCATGTCCAGGAGCCGTCGCTGCTGACGTTAGTCAGGCGCACGTCTGAGGAAGGCACGTTATACCAGCCGTTGTAATTGACAAAAATGGCAAGCTTATAGTTCTCAGGATGGTCGACGCCCGTAACATTGCCCTTTAGCAGATCGCTGCTCCCGTAAGCCGGTACCTGGGAGAATATTACTGCCGGCGGAAGACCTGGGGCGAAATCATTGCTGACAGTTTTGGTTTTATTGGAGGGCAGAGTCGTCGGCGTGGCAGTTGAAGTATTTTTAACCGGCACGGCCGGCAGGACAGAGTTGTTAGCGACTGCCGACGGGACTGGCGTAGCATTGGTCGAAATATTTGCAGTTGGCTTGACCTGCGCCGTCGTATTATCGGTGGCACTGTTGGTGATACAGCCGCATAGCAATATGCTCGCCATTAGTATCAAAAGTATAGATAGTTGAAGTCGTCCGGAAATAAGCAACCACTCCTTGGTCATTCACCTGTATTATAACCAATTAATGGTCAATATAAATACTAATAATATAATTTTTAACGGATAAATTTGTATAATAAGCCGTTATATAGCGATTTTACATGAACATGCCGGAGCATTTACTATAATTCCCATGCAAGAAACGGTATTTCCATCTCCTGCTTTGACAGGCCGCCGTGATGCCCCAGGAAATTGACGCTATAAAGGCCTTTTTCATACCACCAGACGCATTCGCCCTCGAACGGCAATATCACTACATTACCGAGCCTGCCGGCCAGCGCTTCTGAAACATACGGCCGGAGGAAATAGCCGTTCTCTATGAGGTCGCTGGTCTTCAGTACGACCGCTTTGTCACGCAGCCTATCCCGTAAGAACCCGAGGACTTCTTCGAGATGATGGTCTTCGATGTAGAGAAACATGTCCCTGCAAGAGCCTGCCGGAGCTAACAGCCTACCGCCCCGGGACTTTTTTATGTATTTTGTTATTTCAGGGTATTCGATATTGAGATAAACGCACTTTTCAGGCCGGATGGCGATCTGCCCGTGGTCGGCGGTTAGAATAAAAAGTACATTATCTACCCGGTCCTTGACAGTATTCCAGAAGACGTTCTCCATCGCCAAAAAGAAAGTCTCGATCTCGGCCGCCAGTTCCTTGGAGCTGGTACCATAGGCATGTGAGATGGAGTCGATCTTATCGAAATAGTAATAATAGTATGCCTTTTTTGGCTTATCGACGATGGCATGCGCCATATTAATTAAACCATCCGAGGGAGTGATGGCCCCGTAGCGCTGTGCGCCTTCGAAGACTATGTCAGAATAGGTGGATATCGCATAGCTTTTATCCTGGAACGTGTAGCCCATGACCCCGTGCTGCAATAATTTTTTATAGAGGTTTGTGGTGGGAAATAATTCGGCCGGATTCACTTTTTTATCGGCCAGTAAAGATTCCCGTTCATGTATTTTTTTACCGCAGGAATACAACAGAGGCGAAATGATCTCCCCGACTTTAGGCTCATAATAGAACCATTCGTAGATGCCATGCTCGGCCACGCTCAGCGCCGAATTCATCGTGGTGACGTTGCAGGCGGTGGTGGAGGGGAACTGGGTAGTCAGCTTCAGGACGTTACCCCTGTCACATAGTCCTTTTAAGAAACTATGATTCCTGAACTTCTCAAAATAGCTCCATCCGAAGGCGTCTAGTAAAAATACCACGACTTTATCATATTTTTTTGATAGGCCGCCCAGCGCGTCATCCGGCAGCATATTCACGGGCGTCTCGGGAGTCAGAGCGGAAATGATCGTCCCGGGAATGTTCGATAGATTATACGGGCCATAGGATGAAGGGTCGATATATCGCTCGGATAGCCTCATGGTCAACGGCACTCCGGATAAAAGAACGCGGGCGCTGGTCTTTAAGCTGCGCCAAAAAATCATTGAATATGGGAGCGTATGAACGGAGGCGCCCAGTCCACAAGCTCAATGTCCTGCAACCCGGCGGGAGAGACCCACTTAAACGCTTCGTGCTCGTTGCTAATGGCCACGCTGCCGGACTTGATCTCCGCCTCCATGACCAGTTGTATGGTGGTGACCACAGACTTCTCGATCCTGGCTGACCCGATGTAGCGCTTTATGGTAACGTCCAGGCCCGTCTCCTCTTTGACCTCGCGGAGAAGAGCGTCGTCGTATCGCTCGCCCGGGTCTACTTTACCGCCTGGGAACTCCCATTTGCCCGGGTAGTTCCTCGAGCCCATCGACCTCTGTAAAAGCAGTAGCCGCCCGCTATCGTCATAGATGACCGCCCTGACGGACAGCCTGAACGGCTTATTAGGATACATGTGTTAGCTGTATATTGTGCCGTCGTTATTACGTTAACGCCCCGTCGGCCTGATGCCTGGCGCATAAAGCCTTACGGATGGCGCACATGAACTCTTCCCTGGAGAACGGCTTCCTCAATATCAGCGTATCCGAGAGCTCAGGCGGCAGGTCCGAATGATATATCTGCTCTGCCGTAACGAACATGATCCTGGCGTCAGTGTCGTACTCATGTATTTGCTTCGCTGCGGATATTCCGTCGACTTCGGGCATATTCACGTCCATGAGGACGAGGTCCGGCTTCTTTTCCATCAGCTTATACTTCGCTATGGCGTCCCGACCGTTCCCTGCCATGCCGGCGATCGCGTACTTGCCGTACACCGACAACAAACGCTTATACAGGCAAAGCAGCTCGATGTTATCGTCTACGATAAACAAGCTATCCATTCCAATCCAACCCATTGAGTATTTGACTCAAAATATAAATGGGCTAAATATACATAAACTTTTCTTTATATCACTATGGTCACCAGAGCAGGGGAATAGAATATTAACTACGAAAAGTACATAGTGGTGAAAAAACGTTTAGATATGTGATACAATGGCGTTCGGAAAGAAATCCGTGTCCGGCATTGCCCGTGATGCATTAGACTTTATACTGGAGGCGAGCAAGTCCACTCATCCGCATGAGTTCGCGGGCCTGCTCAGGTCAAACGGTAAAATAATAACCGAAGTGATGCTGGTACCGGGCACGACGTCAGACGAAGGCTCCGCCAGGATGCTGTTGAGCAATATGCCGATGGACCTTTCCATAGTGGGGTCGGTGCACAGCCACCCTGTGCCGGATCTGCGTTTTTCCGATGCGGACCTGGACATGTTCGGCGTTAAAGGCTATTTTAATATTATCGTCGCATACCCGTACAGCGAAAATGACTGGGCATGCTATAATCCGTCGGGAGATAAAGTATCATTACCCATAGTGGAGGCTTAGGACGTTGGTCAAGGTCGTCGCAACCGGGACATTCGACATACTACACCCGGGACACGTGCTCTACCTGAGCGAGTCCCGGAAGCTGGGTGACGAGCTATACGTCATCGTCGCCAGGGACAGCACCATCACCCATAAGCGCCAGCCCCTCATTCCCGAAGACCAGCGGCTCTTCATGGTGCGAATGCTGAAGTGCGTCGACGTCGCGTTATTAGGCAGCGAGGACGACATGTTCAAGCCCATAGAGGAAATAGACCCTGACATCATTGCGCTGGGCTTCAACCAGCACTGGGACGAGGAACAGCTACAAAAGAAGCTGCAGGAAAGAGGATTAAAGGCAAAGGTAGTACGCATTACGAAATGCGACCCGTCGCCTTACGCGTCCAGCCGAAAGATCAGGCAAAAGATCATAGACATCGATTGTTGAATTCATGGATCATTGGTGGAATAAAATATGTTAAGAGTAGGTATTATCGGCGGCACCGGATATACCGGTGGCGAGCTGTTGAGGCTGCTATGCGTTCACCCGAAGGCCGAGGTCACGGTCGTGACTTCAAGAAGCCACGCGGGAAAGCCCGTTGACGCAATGCACCCCAACCTGAAGGGACTGATAGACCTCAAGTTCGAAGACGTGGAGCCTGCGACCATCTCGAGCAAATGTGACGTTGTCTTTACGGCAGTCCCGCACGGCGCAGCGATGAGCGTCGTGCCCGGCTTAGTGGACGCGGGGCTACGCGTCATAGACCTGAGCGCCGATTACAGGCTGCCCACGGAGGCATTCGAGAACGTCTATGGTAAAAAGCACGCCGACCCCCGCCCTAACGTTTATGGCCTGCCCGAGCTACATGCAAATGAGATCAAGGATGCCATTGTCGTCGGTAATCCCGGCTGTTACCCTACGGGCGCAATACTGGCGGGAGCGCCGCTGGTAACAGCAGGCGTCGTAGACAGGATCATATTCGACTCTAAATCCGGCGTATCGGGCGCGGGACAGGAGCCCAGCGAGGCGACGCATTACCCGAACGTCGCGCAGAATGTCAGGCCGTATAACCTGACCACCCACCGCCACAAGTCCGAGATAGACCAGGAGCTGAAAGCGCTGGGCCCGGGCGTTAAAATAAGCTTTACGCCCCATGTGATACCGTCAGTCAGAGGGATCATGACGACGGCTCACGTGATAGTGAAAAGCGAGCTCGCGGACGAGGACATACGCTCGATCTACGAGGAATATTATCGCGGAAAGCCGTTCATACGGATGAACAAGCCGTCGCTTGCGAATGTCCGCGGCTCGAACTTCTGCGACATCGCATTTGAGATCGAAAAAGGCACTGACCACATCGTCGTACTTTCAGCCATCGATAACATGGTGAAAGGGGCGTCCGGCCAGGCTATCCAGAATATGAATATCATGTTCGGCATGGATGAAAGGACAGGCCTGTGGACCAGCGGCCTGGCCCCGTGAGGAATGTTATGCAAGTGAAAGATGTCATGACCAGGGACGTCATTACGTGTAAGCCGTCCGACTCCATCGAGAGCGTCGTCAAGCTGATGAGCGAGAAGGATATCAGCGGCCTGCCTGTCGTCGAGGACGATAAGGTCGTGGGCATGGTCACCGAGGCCGACATCATGCGCCTCCTGGCAGTGCCCGAGCGGTCTAATACGCTGTGGCTGCCCAGCCCTCTCGAAGTATGGCTGGAGATACCTTTTAAAGATCTGATGGACCTCAGGCGCCTGCAAAAATCCGTAAAGGACATAGGCGAGCAGAAAGTGAGCACCATCATGAACAAGGACGTCCTCTCCATCAGCCCCGATGAAGACGTCGAAGACGCCGCCGCATTAATGGTCAAGCATAAGTTTAATAGGCTCCCGGTATTAAAAGACGGAAAACTCGTCGGCATCATCACCCGCGACGACATCATTCACGGACTGGGAGGAACAAAGTAATAATGAAAACCATCGAGGGCGGCATTTGCGCCGTCAAGGGCGTCAAGGCGTACGGCATGAAAGAAGGAAAGATGGGCCTGGCGCTAATGGTGGCACAGGGCCCTGCTGCCGCCGTTTTTACGCTCAACAAGGTCAAGGCCGCGCCGGTGCTCGTGACCCATGATCATCTAAAGAAACACGGCCACATGTTCAACGGCATCATCGCCAACAGCGGCTGTGCCAACGCTTTTACCCACGAGCAGGGCGTCAACGACGCCATCGCTATGGCCAATATCCTGGCCGCCCGCCTCGGCGTCGACCCGCATACCATTGGCGTTGCGTCTACGGGCGTCATCGGCAGACCACTGGACATGAAGTGGATAAAAGGCCACTTTGATGAGGTTTTTAGCCATCTGTGCGAAAAGCCCGAATGTAGCCTGGCCGCCAATAAGGCCATCATGACCACTGACCTGGTATCGAAATCGTATGCAGTGGAACTCGATGACGGCATACGTATCGGCGCAATAGCCAAAGGCTCGGGCATGATAGAGCCCAACATGGGCACAATGCTCTCTTTTGTATTTACGGACGCCGATATTCAGCACGATAAGCTGCAGGCATGCCTCAAGAAGGCCGTCGACCTGAGCTACAACATGGTAGTCGTGGACGG
Source organism: uncultured Methanocellaceae archaeon (assembly GCA_963780625.1). Taxonomy (GTDB): domain Archaea; phylum Halobacteriota; class Methanocellia; order Methanocellales; family Methanocellaceae; genus Methanocella. Next base: position 99,277 of record CAWACH010000004.1, read on the forward strand.
CGATACCAGCACTAACGATACGGTAACGCTCATCGCCACAGGTAAAGCCGGTAAGCCGAATATGGCCCGGTTCCAGGAAGGCCTGAATAAGGTCTGCGTCGAGATCTCGAAGCAGATAGCACGTGACGGGGAAGGCGCAACTAAGCTAATAGAAGCTACGGTCGAGGGCGCCAGGAATGTGAAAGACGCTAGAAAAGCCGCAAAGGCCATCGTCCGCTCGCCGTTATTCAAGTCGGCCGTCTATGGCACCGACCCGAACTGGGGCAGGGCCGTATGCGCGGTCGGATATTCGTCCTGCGACATGGACCCGGCAAAGGTGACGCTTACTTTCTCCAACGGCAAGGACTCCGTTTATCTCGTCGATAAGGGCATCCCGAAGAGCGACGAGGCGACGCTTGCAAAAGCCAAGGCCATCATGGGCGGCGATACGCTATACGTAAAAGTCAGCCTGGAAATGGGCAAGGCCGTCGCGACAGCCTGGGGCTGCGACCTGACGCATAAGTACGTCGACATCAACGCGTCCTATACGACGTAAGTGGTTTTCATGAAATTACAATCGCTAAAAGGTTTTAGGGACTTCTATCCTGATGAGATGGCCGCCCGCAGAAAGGTGCTGAACGAGATCAACGCTGTCGTCCTGACCTACGGGTTCAGGGAAGTAGACTCCCCGAGCGTCGAATCGCTCGAGCTGTTCAGGATCAAGAGCGGCGACGAGATACTGGTCCAGACTTTTAATTTTCTCGATAAGGGCAACCGCGAGGTCACGCTAATACCCGAGCTGACGCCCACGATGGCGCGCATGGTCGTGGAAAGGGAAAAATCGCTCAAGAGGCCCATCAAGTGGTTCTCCATGCCCAAGATGTGGCGCTACGAAGAGCCCCAGTCGGGACGGCTTCGTGAGTTCTACCAGCTGAACGTCGATATCTTCGGCGTCCCGGGCCCCGAGGCCGATGCCGAGGTACTTGCCGCAGGCATAGACATCATGCTCAAGCTGAAGCTGGAAGGCCAATTTATCTTTAAGGTGAGCGACAGGCGGCTCATGCAAGGTATCCTGGAAAGCATGGGCATCGCCGATAAAAAGGAAGCGGTCTTTGCGGCCATCGATAAGCGCTGGAAGGTCACCCACGACGAGTTTAAGGTTTTACTGGCAAACGCCGGCCTGGACGATTTTAAGGTCGGCACGTTATTATCGATACTGGACTCAAGGGGTCCGCTCATGGGAGCGCTGCAGCGGCTTAAAAATCTGATATCACTGGAAAATGAGACTACGCTGGCGGGATACGAAAGCCTGGAAAAGATGCTCGACCTGATGACGCTGTATCATATGGAGCAATATTGCGAGCTGGACCTCTCGGTCATCCGCGGGCTGGCGTATTATACCGGCACGGTCTTCGAGTGCTATGATACCAAAGGCGAGCTAAGGGCCGTGTTCGGCGGCGGGCGCTATGACCGTATCATCGAGCTTTTCGGCGGAGAGCCGATGCCCGCGGTGGGCTTTGGCATGGGCGATGCCGTACTTGAGATATTGATGCGCCGTGCCGGCGTGTGGCCGGAAGAAAAGATCAAGACCGATTATTATATTCTTACCACGTCGCCTCAGTACAAGGAAACTGCCATATTCCTGGCAAATGCGTTGCGTGAGAAATGCTATATTGTCGAGACGGACCTGCTCGTGCGTAACTTCGGCAACCAGATGAAGTATGCCAATAGTATCGGCGCTAAATATGTGCTCATTCTCGGCGAGAAGGAAATGGCCAACGGCCAGATATCCGTAAAAGACATGAAGACCGGGGACCAGAGGACGGAAGAAGTGATCAAGTTCCTCAACAGCGTGATAAAGGAGTAACCATTATGGAAGACCGATACCAACGTGGCTGGAAAAAGCTAAAGGATATCGACGGGGAAGCCGGCGAAAAGGTTTTGGAAAGCTTGCAAGATATTGCCCCCGACCTCGGACGATATATTATCGAGTTTCCCTTCGGTGACGTTTATTCCCGCCCTGGCCTGGACGTCAAGTCCCGGGAGATCGCTACGGTCTCGGCTTTGACTGCTCTGGGTAACGCAGCGCCCCAGCTGAAGGTCCATATCAATGCGGCTCTCAACGTGGGCTGCACAAGAGAAGAGATCGTCGAGATCATTATCCAGATGGCGGTCTATGCCGGATTCCCGGCGGCGCTGAACGGAATGGCTGCCGCAAAGGATGTCTTTAAAGAAAGAGACGAAAAAGGGTTAAGCTAGATCTATTTTTTTATCGGACAACAGCTTTTGCTTTATATATCACGGCGCTTTCGGGGTCGAGGCCGCTCCATTTTACCGTATATCCCAGCAGCTTGAGGACCGGATCGACTGCCGTTACTCCCTTAGAACGAATAAGCGACGCAGCGTCTGAATAAGGCATTGTCCCGGGCAAGGCTCTTTTAATAGTTTCAATTGTCTTCGACGACAACAACTCATCTCCGGCCAGCGTATACCCCGGCGCCTCGCTCTCTTCCAGGTATCGCCTGACGGCATCGGCCGGAATACCCGCTTTTGCGGAGATATCGTCAATGCGTACGATGTCCCCCTCAAGCTGCAGCCCGGACTCCTTCAGCCGTTCGACAGATTCCATTACCTTCTTCTCGTCCCACGCCTTGAGCCGGTCCAGCACTTCCTTGAGCGGTATCTTTCGGTCATAGAGAATGGCGTTACCTGCGATTCCCTTGAATGCGTCGCAGGACATTTTAGTGCCTGCCAGTATGATGAGGTTAACGCCCTTTAGATCGCTGAGCTTTGCCGCTTTTCGCTGCAGGTATTCGGCAGTCCAGAACCCCGCTATTTCAAGATAGACCTTTATACCGTCCTTCTCGAGCAGAAAATCCGGAACGTACAAGTATTTACCGGTGATCAGAGGCTCGGGCTCCCTGGAAATATTCCAGCCGGTGCCGGCGTTCTTGAATGAATCATAGAACTTCTCTTCGGGCTCGCTGTCGAACTCCATGCCATTATCGAGCTTAGCGAGGTCCCCGAACAGGTGGCCATGGGTATGCTCATCCATGCTGAACTTATACATCCTGGGGTCGCCGTTGAAGTCTTTTCTAACGATGGAAGCTTCCAGGCTCCATCCGGGCGAGAACACGATGAAAGGCAGCAGCTTAGCCAGCGACGTGCCATAGCGCTCTGTCGACTTTATGACCGATACGGGCCCATCGATGGTGATGTCGAGCCTGCCGGCTTCGTCGATAGCGGAGTACATCAGCCCGAGGCGCTTGACGCTCCTGAGTACGTCTTTATGCTTCGCCAGCGCTCTGAACCTCAATTCAACGGCCTTGAACAGCATGGTCTGGGCCAGCGACAGGTTATAGTCATGCAGCAGGTCATCTGCCTTCGGCGGCCGGAAGTCGCTGATGATCAATTCGCTCTCCAGGTCGGCGAACATCGAGGACTCGATCGACTCGATGGAAATATCCAGACTTTTCGCCGCTTCGGCTATTACTGCCGAGCGTTCTTCGGTCGTCAGCACCGGATGTTTTTCGGATGCAATTCTGAAGACCTCTTTCCTCACGGCGGTAGGTGTCACTGCACTTTCCACGGTCAACGTGCACCTCCGCTCCAAAAGGGCCACCAGGCCTCTAACGAGTCGGTAATCGAACCCCTGGTCTTCCATTTCCTCCAGGATATCCTTCAGCTCCCCGAGCTTTCTCCCGGTATGGTCGGTAAAAGCCCTGATGATGTCCTCCGCGAGCGCCAGGCTGTCGCCGTCAGGCTCGATGAACGCCGGCGTGATCGTATCGCCACGTACTTTAGTCTTCAATAAGTCCGCGCTCAGCATTACCGCTCCACCGCCTCATGCCGTCTTCGGGACGTGTCCACTTCATTGGTGCTGCCCGAGACGATCTCATAGAGGACTGCCTTCCTGTCGCCCTTCTTTCGCAGGATTCGGCCGAGCCGCTGGACGAACTCGCGCTTGCTGCCGCTGCCGCTGAGAATGATGCCTACGTTAGCGTCCGGCACGTCCACGCCCTCGTCCAGCACTTTAGAGGTCACCAGCGCCCGGTACTTGCCGGACTTAAAGTTCGAAAGGTTCTCCGTCCGCTCGTCCTTCGGCGTCGTATAAGTGATAAAAGGTATCAGGAATTGCCTGGAAATACGATAGACCAGGTCATTATGCTCGGTAAAGATGATCGCCTGGTCGTCCGGCGCCGAATGTGTCTTCATGACCTCTGCCAGCGCCTCCAGCTTGGCGGACGAGTTCAGCGCCGTTACCCGGGCCCTGTGGCGGGCGAGGATGGCGTCACGGGCATATTTATCCCTGCCGCTGCGCATGACCAGCCGCTCGAAGTCCTTCGGTGTACGCAGTATCAGGTTATTGTCCTGCAGATAATTCCGGTAAATGTCCATATCCCGGCTGTATTGCTCCTCCTCAGCGGCAGTGAGCTTTACGTATATCCGTTTCAGGTCAAATGGCGCGAGGTGTATGCCTTCCATGCTTTCGACGTTTCGCTCGAACACCTTTCCGCCGACCAGCCTGGGCAACTCCGACTGGCGCCCGTCCTCACGCTCGTAGGTGGCCGTCAGGCCCATCCGGGCAGGGCATGCGAACATTTCAGCAATACTCATGTAGCCGGGCGAAGGCAAGTGATGTACCTCATCGAAGACTATGAGCTTAAACTTATTACCCAGCTGTGCAGCTCTGATATAAGCCGTATCGTACGTAGACACCGTCACAGGCCCCAGCCGGTGCTCGTCGCCGCTGTAAACGCCCGAGTCGATGCCGAATTCCTCGTCCAGCCGGGACTTCCACTGGGCGAGCAAGTCCAGAGTCGGAACAATGACGATGGCAGGATTGACCATCGAGATAGCTTTCATGGCGACGTGCGTCTTACCGGAGCCCGTAGGCAGCACGACCACGCCCCACCTCTCGGCCTTATCCCAGGCCGATACCGCCCGCTCCTGGTAGTCACGCAATACGGTCTTCATGGTCAATTCCGGGCAAGGCACCAGGTCAAGGACGTCGTCCTTGAAGGTGAATCCCGATGTGGCCACGTAAGCCGCTATATCCTTATGCATGAACGCGGGAGCGCGATATGCGCCGGCCCTCGGGTCCCATACGGAGCCGGGCACGCGCACGTTACCATAGACCAGAATGGTGCCCTTATCGTATGTGAGGTGGATCATCGAGAGTAGAATGCGGGGATTTTAAATAATCATTGTGGTAGGCACAGGACATTTCACGGCAATGCATGCCGTTAATACCGGGTCCGAAGCCCGGGGCATAAGAGCAAGACCAAAAAGTAAATATTTGTTCATTGATTCGTATGATTTGGGAATACCGACATTAAAACGGCCACCGCGATAACCATTTTAGAAAACTATATCTAAACGCTAAACGTATAACAAAAACCAGGGCAAGCTTATGCACATGATATACAGGATAATGATCGTTGTAATCATACTAATGGTATTGTCGATCGTCCTCCTGGACTTCTTCGGGTTCCACGGCTCCATATTATTAAACAGGTTCGGCAATGGCGTCATTACAAATTCCATGGATGCGTTCTGGGATCTATTCGTCGGCCCCGGCGGGTCTGCGAACCTTATGTTCGTAGCGGTCATTGCCATAGGATTGTCCGCAGCCCTCTCGGCGATCATTTATAAATTTATAAAAGGCTGATGTGAGATATCATGAGCACTCAGGAGGGAATGGGCACGGGAATGGTCATCGGGCGGGCGCTGGCCGTATCGGTAATCATCTCGCTATTGATGATGCTGACCACCCTCGGATTTATGTATTTATTCGCAGGCATGAGCCTGCCGCTATCCACAGCCACCGTCCTGGTAGTATTTGCGATCTCTTTTGTCATAGCAGCCGTATTGATAGACAGGGCGAGCGAAGACATACTGGCTTCATTCATGGGACGGCGCGGCCATAGCGTTGAGCCTCACCATCTTCGTCGTTGCACTGGTCTCCGGAGCTGACTTTATAATAAATGAAAAGCTTCCCGGCCTTGACATTCTTCTCACCGGCTTCGCTGTGTGCCTCATCGCCAGCCTCATGATCAATCGCCTGACTCTAAGGCTTTAGTCGATAGTGCGCTTTTCGTGTTTGCGCGATCATGAGATAAGCTATATCTAGCCAAGCGATAATTTGGATATTGAGATATTATGAAGCCGGAAATAAAAGCAATTTTTGTTATATTGGTAATATTCTTTTTAGCGTTTGCTACGATACCGTCAAATGCAGCGTACCCGACATCGTTCGGTAATCAATATCCGCGCACGGTCTATTCTGACCAGGGAAAGACCGGCCCGGTAACGGGCACAGTCATCTCGTCCTATAATAAAAGCGTGAGCGTAGCCGGCTGCTATGTAGCAGTGGTAAACGCATCCGATCCGGGCCGGGAGTATGCGAATACAACTTCCGATGCGAATGGCTCTTTCCAGTTCACAGGAGTGAACGCGACCTTTAGCAGCGCCTTACTGGCAGGCCCCGACGGCAGCCAGGGAAGCTTCAACACGGGCAAGAACATGTACAAGATCTACGTGAGCATGAGCCCGTACGGGGAAAGCTATTCCGAAAGCTTCGGCATCGACAGTAACAATACGAGCGGCCAGACGTTGACTGTTTATCCGCCGGTCAAATTCTCGAGCATTAACTTTACCGCCGACAAGTTCTTAGACACGACAGGCGGCCAGTATAGCGTAAATATGACGGCCGATGTCCTTAATGATGCGGGAGACCCGGCGGCAGACGGTACCATGGTCGACTTTGCGCTGGACATCCTGGACTGGACATATATGAACGGCAGCATCAACGGCAACAACAGCCAGTATGCGACCGTACCGACGAGCGGCGGAAAAGCGGTCGCCCACTACGGATGGTTCCCCGGAAATCAAGTACCGACAAAGGACGTACGAGTAACTGCTACTCTCCATAATGAAAGCAGCGTCAACAGCACGCTCATCGTCACCTTCAAAGGTCCCGCTGTAGTCATATCGACGCCGACGCCGGTGCCGACGCCGACGACATCGCCTGTGACAAGCCCGGCGGCTACTGTGACGTCTGCCCCAACAGTAATGACTGCGCCGACTCAAATGCCAAGCACCAGCCCTGTAGCAACGCCGTTATCGCCCGTGATCACGGTTTTAGCGCTGCTAGCCGGCATGACGATCATTTCCAGGATGAGGAAAAAATAGATATCCTGGAAATATTTTTAACTATTTTCTACTTTTTCCAAATGTATGCGCTTGCTTTCCGACCGGTGCAGCAAGTATAAATATGCGTAAAAGCGTATTATATTTTAGGGTTTGGACTGGAGTTGTTTGATGAGTGTTTCTCATCGACATACGTTGATTCGTCAGCGACGGCTATCTTGAATAGCTAGTATGAACGCTCCATTTTTCACGACCTTATTGGGCTGATACTGTGGCCCGCACTTCACATAAAATCGTCCGGTACTTACAAAACAAGGACGGCTTGAGAAAGCTAGCGAAAAAACGAAAAAACATTTAGGCGGATAATGCTAAGATCGGGCATCATACATCCACCCCAAAGAGGATGAAAACTTGCCCATAAAAGCATTCCGCATGTGATAAAAATGGGGATGGGAAATACAATGGCACCAATGGAATCAGTAGTGCAAGAAGCACTTAAGTACACCGAAATGGAACGTGAGTACAGGAACGATAAAGGAGAGAACACCGCGGGGAATGACTTCGAAGACTTCGGCCTTCCTCAGATCAAGATCATCGGGTGCGGCGGAGCAGGCAATAACACCATCAACCGTCTATACAACATCGGCGTGGACGGAGCCGAGACAATTGCCATAAACACCGATAAGCAGCACCTGGATGTCATTAAGGCTGACAAGAAGATCCTCGTCGGAAAATCATTGACCAGGGGCCTTGGCGCAGGCGGATTCCCCGAGATAGGGAAGAGAGCCGCAGAGCTGGCCAGAAGCACATTACAGGAAGTCCTGAAAGACGCAGACCTCGTGTTCATAACGGCAGGCATGGGAGGCGGAACCGGTACCGGAACGGCACCAATCGTCGCTCAAGTCGCTAAGGAACAGGGCGCCATCGTCGTCGGAATGGTATCCACGCCGTTCAAGGTTGAGAGAGCCAGGATGGTCAAGGCAGAAGAAGGTATCGCAGAGTTAAGAGCGGCCGCAGACACGGTCATCGTGCTGGACAACAACCGCCTGCTCGAATACGTGCCGAACCTGCCCCTTGAGCAGTCCTTCTCAGTCATGGACCAGTTGATATCAGAGACCGTAAAGGGCATATCCGAATGTATTACCAGGCCATCGCTCATTAACCTCGATTTCGCCGATGTTAAAGCGATCATGAATGCCGGCGGCGTCGCTGTGATGCTCGTAGGCGAGACCAAGAGCCAGGACAAGTCGGATAACGTAGTAAGGTCCGCGCTGAACCACCCGCTTCTCGATGTAGATTACAGAGGCGGAACGGGCGCACTGGTACACATTACCGGCGGGCCGGACTTAACGTTGCGTGAAGCCGAAAGCATCGCGGAATCGTTAACCTATGAGCTGGATTCGCATGCGAACGTCATCTGGGGCGCAAGGGTCCAGAAAGACTATGAGGGCAAGGTCAAGGTACTGGCGATCATTACCGGCGTCAACTCGCCACAGGTAATGGGCAAGGGCCAGAGAGCGTCCGCCTCCGATGCATCCGATGAGATGCCCGGGAAGATCCCGATGCGTGGCGGAAGGACCGTAAGCAAGTCCATCATAGACGTGATCAAGTGAAGGTTCAATAAAAAAATAAAGGGACGCCAAGCCTTTACTTTTTTTTAATTATTTTTTTAGGTATTAAAAAGTACTATTTTTGTCTTTATTACCTTCGCGGTTCGACGCTCGCTGCGCTCGCTACTACGGCTTTTAGGGTGCTCCGATGTCCGGGTCGGGCTTGCACCCCGGCGCCATGGCTCGCTACGCTCGCATGCGGCCTCCGCAAGCCCTAAGCGATGCGGTTACAAGAAACCGCATCCATTACCCGGCCATCTCCGCACCGCCTGATGGCGGCTTCGCCCTAAAAGCCTCCGCCGAACGCGATATTTAAAGAATATACTATATCATCAAATGTAAAATGATTCAGTATGGGCATAATGTAATAAGATTGTTAATTATTGATCATCATTTTTACTGGATAACGGCTAAATATTTAACGAATCGTCGCCTATGCACTCCTGATACGCATGGCGGCCATCATTACAAAGGGATTGACCAAGAGGTACGGAAGCCTTGAGGCGTTAGGCAATCTGGACATTACGGTGGAGGAAGGGGAATCATTCTGTTTACTGGGGCCGAACGGGTCGGGCAAGACCACGACCATCGGCATTCTCACGGGCTCGCTGATGCCTACTTCGGGCAGCGCTGCGGTCATGGGCATAGACGTGACGGCAGACCCCATCGGAGTTAAAAGAAAGATCGGCATAGTCCCCGAAATGGAGTACCCGCCCAGCTTTTTAACCGTCAGGGAGTATTTAGACCTGGCCTGCAGCTTACGTAAGGTCGACGACCCGAAGCCGAAAATAGACCGATGGATACAGTTTTTCGGCCTCGGGACGAAGGAGAACGTCCAGTGTAAGGATTTGAGCAAGGGCACCAAGAAGAAGGTCATGCTCTCCGCAGCGTTCGTCCATGAGCCCAAATTATTATTCCTGGACGAGCCGTTCCTGGACCTGGACCCTATTGTCCAGCGTAATACCCGCGAGTACCTGCGGTCATACGTAAACGACGGCGGCACCATCTTTTTATCGACGCACATCCTTGAAATAGCGGAAAAGCTCTGCGACCGGGTCGGTATCCTGTATAACGGCAAGCTTATCGCCTGTGGCAAGCTCTCAGAGCTAAAACAATCTAAGGAGAGCCTGGAGGACGTGTTCATGAGGCTGGTGGAGGCCGTTTAATGGAATTCCGCCCCAACCTGTTCTGGCTGCTCATCAAGGAAGAATACCGGGCCCAGTCCTCGATGTTCCATAGCTCATTCTTAGTGTACCCCTTTTTCATGCTGGCCATATCGGTCATCATGGGCCTGATGCTGTTACCCATGCGGACTGCCATGTCGGTCAACCAATTGATCATCATAGGCCATCTGGGCGTCCTGTTGGCAGGCATGTTGGTCGGGGGCTTCGCGATGTTCCAGGACCCCATCCTGGAGCGCCGTATGGGCGGCGTACGCATGCTGCTGGGCACCCCGGGAACGCTTCCCATTTCATATAAGGAGATCTATTCGTATTTCTACATCAAAGACATCGTGTATTATATACTGATCAACATATTGCCAGTGCTATTCGGCGTTTATATCTCAACGCTGTTCACCGGGCTTCACGTGAATTTGTTATTGGCCGCCCTGACGCTCACGGCAGCATTCCTCATGGGTGTCTCCTTTACATTTGTCCTCTCCACCTTAATGGTCCGGAGTAGGGCGGCCCTTGCGGTCGTCATGATCATAGCCATCGCGGCCATAGCCTGGCTCTCGCTGCAGGTCGGCATGCTCCAGGCTTTCGGCGATCTAGTGCCGCCCTCGGGCTCCTATGCCGACGGCACCTGGACAGGCATCCTGATAGCGCTTGGCGTTTTCGTTATTTTTTCGGCGTTCTCGCTGTTGGGCATCAGGGAAAAACCGGCCCCTACCGTCGAAAAACATTATAACAGCCATTTCAACGAAACGGCAAAGCGCTTTGCTGTCTTTGGAAAATATGGCCCTCTGGCCGCTAAGGAATGGATTGACCTCGTGCGCAGCGGCTCCATAGGGTATGTCGTGTTCAGCTTTTTGCTGCCGCTTTTATTTTTATGGGGCTTCCTCTGGATATTCCCGGTCGCATTGACCTTTATCCTGGGCGGCGCCAGCGTCAATTTCGGCTTTAACACGATCTTTTACGCCGTGGTCATCGGGTTCTTTGCCTCGGAGCTGTACGGCTGGATCAACAGGCTGGACACCATCGAATGCTACAAAACGCTGCCCATCACCATGCCTGAAGTGATAAAGTCAAAGCTGATCATATTCGCCATTTTGAACACGGTCGTCTCTACGGTGTATCTGGCGCTGATCTGCATCACCAGGGGCGAATACAGCCTGTTCCCCTTCGCACTATTTACCATGTTCATGGTATCGGGATACGTGGCAGTGGTCATCGCATACATGACCGGCATATACACCAACAGCCTGCTATTCGATTATAAGGTACTGGCCAAATACTGGGTTTCGGTAGCGCCGCTGCTCATCATATTAATAGTAACGTCCTTCGCGTCATGGCTGTTGTGGCCCGGGGTAATACTGGCCGCGGCCGCCGGCATTGTCGCGTTCATCCTCCTGAAGAGGATCGACGTGAAGTGGGGCAGGGAAGAGTTCAGGGCTTAACCGGTCACGGTATTATTAATTTTTTTTAAAGGTTTATCGCATATTAAAAATAGCAGTTTATGGCCGAATACTCGTTCATATTAAGACTAATATATTAGCCTACGGCAATAGTACACAATGCTTAGAGGAGGGGAATTATGGATTTTAAAAGAGTCTTGGTAGTAGCAGTAGCGATAGTAGTAGGATCATTTTTAATATCGTCCTCTTGCGACGCATTTCTCGGGGCAGGCATCAGCCTTGATAAAACATTTGGCCACACTATCGATTTTAACCTCGGTAAGAATATAGACATCCCAGGCGTTGGCAACGTGCTCGCCGGAATGGACGTAGCTGTCAACTGGGGCGTAGACTACGACCTGGACGCGCTCGCGGGATACCCGTACGGCTATGGCGGCATCGGCTCCGTGACCCAGGGAAACCTAGGTTATAACCTGGGCGTGAGCATAGATGCAGTCCATGGCGCGGCTCTCGACGGCTCAGGCTATGGCGTGCCGCTGGCACAGCAGGCCCTGACGACGACCCACCTGGGTGAAAATATCGCACAACAGGCTAACATAAATGACGTGCAGGTGGCATCACCGTTCGGCGTATAATAGTAAAAGCGTTTTTCTTTTTTTTTATAACGGGAAGTATTGTCTTAAGTTTATCAATACATAGTGTGTAGTATTTTTTATGAGCTTAAAAGAGATGATAGAGGAGATCGAGCGGCAGCGCCGGCGGGGTAATTTCAAGGGCTCGGAAAACCTGCTGCGCATCGAGCAAAAGCGCGCCGAGCTCGAAGGCAATGACCCGTACTATCACTTTTTAGGCGGCGTTCTCATGTATTATTATAATTTTAAAAAGGACGCCTACCTGAATTTCATTAACGCTCTGCTCACCGAAGACCACGACGAGTTCTACGTCGAGAAGTATAAGGGCATGATCTGCATGGACATGGGCAAATATGACCGGGCCCTGGGCTTGCTCAATAATGCGTTGAAGATCGCGCAGACTGAGGGCGACAGGGACTGGATCGCGTCCGCGTTGAACGTTATAGGCAGCCTGCATACGAAGACCGGTAAATATGAACAGGCCCTGGAGGCCTACACTACGGCATTAAAAACAGCGCTGGCTTCCGGCAATAAAGAATGGGCGGAGATAAGCCTGTGTAATGTCGGCGTCGTCCATAGCAACATGGGTGACTACAAGGGCTCCCTCAAGTTTTTCGAGGATTCCTATGCCCTGGCAAAAGAGGTCGACGACCCGCGGGGCCGGAGAGTATGCCTGAACAATTTAGGCAGCACCTACAACAACATGGGACAGCACGAGGAAGCGCTGAAGCTTTTCGAGGAGGGAAGAAAATACGCGGAGAAGATCGACGATAAGTACGGCCTGCGCGTCATCTATAACAACCTCGGCTTCACCTACAGGACGATGGGCAACCTCAAGGACGCCATGCAGTGCTATGAGCTGGCATTGACAATAGCCCGACAGATAGGCGACGACCAGGGCGCGAACGTCGCTAAATACTGGATCATTACCATTTATGACGAGCTTCAAAATATGGCTACCACGCATTAAACTTTATTTTTAAATTTAAACGTTTTTTTTGGCATATAAAGCCCTTTAGCGGTAAAAGAAAGTTTAATAACAGGCTAGCGCATAATATCTTTAACAGACCGTGGGGGCCGTATAGTGATCAACAGGTTGAAAAGCGTCTTCGGCACAGCCGAAAAAAAAGAAGTGCCTATCATTGTCGAGTTACCTGTGGTCCGGCCTTTTTATGATCTCGATGTCGAGTCCCCTCCGCCGGCCGCCCACAAGCCCGATCACCTGAAGATGAACATCAGCCACGCCGGCCACATGCGCATTATCGCCAGGAACGACGAGGAAGCGGCCAGAATAAGCGTCGAGGCGTTAGGGCTTACCAGGGAAAAAAAGACCGTGAACTACGGCGAGGACGCCATATCCGCATATATTTCCGAATTCCCATACCTAAAATTCATGACCGTCACCAGGAACGGCGATACGCTGTGTACTTTTCCATTTTTTAACATAGGGAAGCCCCTGGATGTACGTATTACCGAGATCACCCAGTGCGAGAACGGCCTGGAGGGACAGCTCGAGATATACACAGGCGGCTCAGCGCTCACGTTCTTCGATACGATGTATTTTAAAAATAAGAACAGGTATTTCCCGGGAAAGGACGCGAAAGTGCTGCTATCGGGCATCGCCTACGTGCTCACCAAAGCCAAGGGCCTCGCGGCCGACGATAAAAAAACATCGGGACATGAGACAGCCGATTCAGAGCTGGCATTTCGCTATGAGAATGGCGACCTGGATGATTACGTCTTCCGGGGTAAGGTCCGTGAAGCCCGGGAGTTCAATGTCATGGGAAAAAAAGCCCAGATGATCGAAGTGCAGCTGCGCATCGGGGTAGACACGGTCATTGACCTGTACGTATGCGCCACGGAAAATGCCATAAAAGAGAAATTACACAAGGGCGATCATGTCAGCGGTATCGTCTGGCTCCAGGGGTTCGTAGTAAGCTAATTTTGTAAAAGTAAGCTGATGTTATTCCATTTATCAAAAAGCTTATAGGAACAAAGCTATATAAGTCTACCAGAAGAACTGAGAGTCAAATTCATCTTATTATCGAGGGTGTCATCATGGATTTTAAATCGATCGAAGCGAAGTGGCAGAAGCGTTATGAAGAAGCGAAAGCCTTCGAGCCGTCCGTTAAGCCGGGCGTGCCGAAGTATTTCATTAATTTCCCGTACCCGTACATGAACGGATATTTCCACATCGGCAGGGCGTTCAGCGGCATGAGGGCCGAGGTATTCGCCCGCTATAAGCTGATGCAAGGCTATAACGTGCTATTCCCGTTCGCGTTCCACTGCACAGGCACCCCCATAGTGGCCGCGGCAGAAAGAATAGCCGAAGGCGAAAAGAAGCAGATGGACATCCTAAAGAAGATGGGCATTCCCGAAGAGGAGATACCCAAATTCGCCGACCCGGTTTACTGGACAGAGTACTTCCCGCGGGAGACTAAAGCCGACCTAAAGAGCGTCGGCGCAGCCGTTGATTGGTCGAGGACTTTCATCACGACCTCGCTGAATCCTTATTACGACAGTTTCATCAAGTGGCAGTTCAGGAAGCTCAAGGAGCGCGGCTACGTCGTTATCGGCGAGCACCCCGTTGTCTGGTGCCCCAAGTGTAAGTCCCCGGTCGGCGACCACGGCCGTCTCGAGGGCGAAGGCGTCACCCCCGAAGAGATCTATCTCATTAAATTCAAGATGGGCGAGACCATCCTGCCCTGCGGCACATATCGCCCCGAGACTACCTTCGGCGTCACGAACCTCTGGCTGAACCCCGAGGTCACTTACGTCAGGGCCAAAGTCAACAACGAAGAGTGGATCGTCTCCGAGGAGACTATCCCGAAGCTGGCAAACCAGAAATATAACGTTATCGTCATCGATACCCTGAAGGGCAAGGACCTCATCGGTAAAAAGGTCCTGAACCAGGTAACGGGCATGGAAGTCCCCATCCTGCCGGCGCTGTTCGTCGAGTCAGGCAGAGGCACGGGCGTAGTCATGTCGGTGCCCGCTCACGCCCCGTTCGATTATGCCGCCCTGAGAGACATTGAGAATAATCCCGAGCAGTTCGGCCTGAGCGCCGATATCATCAGCGGGATCAAGCTCATACCGCTCATTACCATCGAAGGCTTCGGCAAGTACCCGGCCAAAGAGCTCATCGAGCAGATGAACATCAAGGACCAGAGCGACCCGAAGCTCGAAGTGGCTACCAAGGAAATTTACAAGAAAGAGTTCCACACCGGTATTCTCAACGAGAACACAGGTAAGTATGCCGGCAAAAAGATCATGGAAGTCAAGCTGGAGCTGGAAAGCGATTTCGTCCACAGCGACAAGGCTGCTATATTCTACGAGCTGCCGGACCCCGTCATTTGTCGTGACCTGACTAGATGCGTCGTCAAGATCGTCTCCGACCAGTGGTTCCTTAACTATAGTAATCCCATCTGGAAGGCACAGACGCATAAGGCGCTGGACCAGATGACGCTGTTCCCCGACAATGTTAGAAAACAGTTCGACTATGTGCTGGACTGGCTCAAGGACTGGGCATGCACCAGGGAATACGGCCTTGGCACCGAGCTTCCCTGGGATAAGCGCTGGATGATCGAGTCGCTGTCCGATTCTACTATCTATATGGCGTATTATACCATCGCCAAGTACCTGCAGGGCACCGAATACGGCATCAAGCCGGAACAGCTAAAAGACGAGCTCTTCGACTTCGTGTTCCTGGATAAGGGCACCGTCGGCGATGTCGAGAAGAAGACCGGCATCAAGGCTGACATGATAGTGAAGATGAAGCAGGAGTTCGAGTACTGGTACCCGTTCGACATGAGGTGCAGCGGCAAAGACCTGGTGCAAAATCACCTATCATTCTGCATATTCAACCATACGGCCATATTCCCGGAGAAGTATTGGCCAAGAGGCATGAGCGTTAACGGCTTCCTGCAGCTGGACGGCCAGAAGATGTCCTCCAGCAAGGGTAACATCTATACCCTGAGGCAGGTCTGCGACACGTTCGGTGCTGACGCCACGAGGCTAACGCTGATGTACGGCGGCGAAGGCCTGGAAGACCCCAACTGGGATAGCGAGTTCGCCAGGGGCGCAGGCCCCAAGCTCGCCCAGTGGTTCGACTTTGCCACCGAGAACTACGGCAAAGGCCGCGATGACGAGAAGTACATTGACAAATGGCTTGAATCCGTGGCCGCCAAGGCGCTCAAGCAGACGAAAGAAGCCATGGATAAAATGGACTTCCGCACTGCCATACAGCGCGGCTACTTCGACATGCAGCGCTACCTGCGCTGGTACATCCGCCGCACGCCAGTACCGAATAAAAATATCATGTCCTGGTTTATAGAAGTGGAGACCAAGATATTGGCGCCATTTACTCCCCACATGTGCGAGGAGATCTGGCAGACCATCGGCCGGGAAGGGTTCATCGCCAAAGCCGAGTACCCGACCTGGGACGAAAAGATGATCGCCGACGATACCATCGAGAAGTCAGAGGACTTCATCCGTAAGGTCATCGAGGACGCTCAGGAGATCATCTCCGTCGCTAACCTGGCCGAGGCAAAAGAGGCCTACATTTACACGTCCGAGGACTGGAAGTATAAGGCGCTACAGCTAGCCGCTGGCAAGAACATGGGCGATGCCATGAAGGCAGTGATGGCCGACCTCGAGATGCGCAAGCAGGGCAAAGAAGTCAGCCGGTACATCCAGAAGATCATCAGCGAAAGGCTGGTGCCCACCGCTGTCGACGAGCCTGCCATACTCAATGAGGCTAAGGAATTCATCGCCACAGAGATAGGCATGAGCGTTGCCATAAACTCGGAATTCGACCCGCAGAATAAGAAGAAACATGCAATACCGGGCAGGCCGGCAATATTCATCCAATCATAAGCCTGCCACTTTTTCTTTTTATTTAAGGTTGCTGTGAACCGATAATTATATACGACAGAAAAAACTATGATGTGCTGCAATCTAAAGGGCACGTAGATCAGGGGTAGATCGCTTCCTTGGCATGGAAGAGGCCTCGGGTTCAATTCCCGACGTGTCCACTAAGCAAAAAACCTTTTTTATTATCATCTTCACATATCGACATCCGGCCTGGTGCGATCACGAGCGCAATCCCGAAAGGTGTTTGGAAGTTACTTATTAATATTGAAAATTAATTGCCGGGCACTTGGATGCCGAGCCAGCCGCTTACATCGCATTGGCCATATTCATTATCACCCACAGCAACCACTGTGCCGTCCGATCTAAGGCCGATAGTATGAGCGCAACCCGCCGCTATCGCCACAATATCGTGCCACATACCTACATTGTATTGGTCAAAATCATTCCAACCTACAGCAACCACTGTGCCGTCCGATCTAAGGCCGACGGTATGATAACTACCCGTCGCTATCGCCACTATGTCGTGCCAGTCGCTTACGTTGTATTGGTCACCATTTTTCAAACCAACCGCTGTCACCGTGCCGTCCGATCTAAGGCCGACGGTATGAATGTAACCTGCCGCAACTGCCACTATATCGCGCCAGTCGCTTACATTGCACTGGCCGTTCACATTATTACCCACAGCCATCACCCCGCCGTCCGATTTAAGCCCGACAGTATGCCAGTCACCCGCCGTGACCGCCACAACATCCCGCCAGCCGCTTACATCACATTGGCCTTCAACATTCCGACCCGCGGCCACCACCGTACCGTCCAATTTAAGCCCGAAGGTACTACGCCACCCCGCCGCAACCGCTACGATATCCCGCCAGCCGCTTACACCGCATTGGCCAACATTATTCCAACCCACGGCAACCACCCTACCATTCGATCTAAGCCCGACAGTATGAGAATTACCCGTGTTCGTCCACATATGAACATTACCAGCCGCTACCGCTACTATATTACGCCAATCGTCTACATCGCATTGGCCCTTTCTATTATCACCCACGGCTACCACCGTTCCGTCGGATTTAATAGCAACGGTATGACGACGACCTGCCGCTATGGGATATTTAGGCCGCGGTTTCACGTATAACGCCGCTTCTTTTGGTGAAATGTAATCCATATTTATTTCCTTGAACACAAGACCTATTTTATTGTTAACAAGACTTACAATAATAAAGATTATGTTAGGTCACACTTGTAATTAGTTTTAATTTTATTCTTGAAGTAGTCGTAAAAATCGAGGGCTGAATAAAAAAGAACTAAAATACGAACGGTATAAGTCTCTTCGTCCTCTTCATATACTGGATATAATCATCGCCGAGTTCCGAGACAAGTACCTTTTCCTCGACATACATACGGTATCCGAATGCAAGGCCGGATAATACTAATATTGCGAGGGCTCCGCCCCATGTACATAGCGCTAATCCTATTCCTATCATGATCATAAAGAGCCCCGAATATGAGGGATGGCGAATGTATCGATATGGGCCGTGATCTACTACTTTATGGTTCTTTTGCACACCTACGGTCAGGGTGAAGAAACGTCCGAGAATAAAAATAGACCATTGCCGCACGATAATTCCAATGATCATTAGAAAGATACCAGGATAGAAGAACCAGTTCGGCAACATGGCAATATTATTTAAAGCGAATAAGATCGCAATTATAACTGAGACGTATACCAACACGCGAATCAATAGGATCGAACCGCTGTCTTTTTTCTTTACATTCCCGCCACTGCGTCGTAGCCATGGGATGATACCGCCGCCGATGACCTCAGTTAATATCCAGAGCAAACATGCTAACCCGAAGATAATATTTTCAAGGCTTGTAGGAAACATCGGCATAATTAGCATTCATTGTGTCATCATTGCATAAATGGTTTCACGAGGGCATCATTAAGGCATATCTGATCCATCGCAAAAAATGAGATCAAAAGAGTCGGTCTTTAAAAATAAGAAGTAAAAAAGAAAAGGGGAGTAGCTAATAATATTTATGCGATGGGCTTTTCGCTGAGCATGTCCCACCTGCCGTCCATAACTGCACTCTTCACTTCGCAGTTCTCTATGGTAATTTCGGCTTCGTGGGGCGTGATCACCTGAGCGAGGATCTTGCCTGTCCTATCGCCATAGCCGCTGTGCCTGCTGTCGAACTTGGCCTTAAACGTAAATGACTTCGGCTGCACCGGCAGTGTCATTGCCGTCATCGTTCCTGATATGGCGCCCATGATATCGTCCAGGCTGTTGATATGCTCCACACGGATGCTCAGCGTCTCTTTCAGGCCGTCGAACCTGAAGGTTTCATCGCCCTTTACAAATTTTTCAGCTAACAGCGAAGCGCCGTCCCGGGTATAGCAGGACCGGTCCGACACAGACAGTGCACAGCACCTTGCCGAGCATAATATGACCGACACCGTTGCGCATAACAACAATACATGTGTAACAGTTTTGAAAATTGACCTGTGAACCATTTTTGACCACTCACTCTTGTTTTTTAAGATGACTTGACAAGCTGTCTTTTAGATACGGACAGTGCATAACACTTGTCAGGTAAATAGGCAAATAAATCCGCAATAACGCCGATTAAACCTGTTATTGGCCGTTATTTATTTTTATAAAAAGCCTTATATGGTTCGTATGGAAAAAATCGTACGACATAGGCCCCATCGTACTCAAGATTTTTTCAATACCTGTATGTAAAGGGGTTTTAGCGGTCAGTATTGCAGGACAGACGCCAGGCCGAAACTGTCCATATACAGGTCTTACTTTTTTAGCCTTCTATCGATATAATTGTATAAGACGCCTACTGCAAAGCCCAATATGCCGCCGAATATCAGCCCGTATAATAATCCGATGATGGCTCCGGCAAGGGTCGGAGTAAAGCCCGGAAAGAACGATGCATAGATCGTCATGATATCTTTAGCCCAACCGGTATAGGTTGAGATAATGCCGATGGCGAATAATATGACGCCGTATATGATGGCTAATGTAAAACCAAGGGCTGTTGGATTTATTTTGGGCCTGGCCAGACTTATCCCCCATTTAAAATGTGGCTGTCGGGTTAAATATCACGCTAAAAATGATAACGGTATACCAGGCTTTTTGATAAAGGGCTATTTACTGTCGCCGATCTTTTTCCTGATGCCGCTGATTATCTCATCCTTCTCTTTTGCCTCTTCAAAGATCCGTTCCTCGGCGCGCTCTGCCTTGATGACCGGCGGTTCGGGCTCAAATTCGTCTTCTTTATCCGGCGCTTTATGGCGATCGCCTACGATATTGCTCATGCTACGCATACTGCACCCACGCTGACCATTATTTTTAGTTGTAAAGTACCTTGGGCGTGCCTTCGGTGGAATGTTACTTTTTAACCAGGGTCAGTATTAACGCCGGGACGCCCTTCACAAAATTCTCGTTATAGAAGGGTATGACCTGTACGCCGGCAGGTAGTACAGTGCCCTTACCATAAAAATATCGATCCCATTTTTCCATGGGAGTCCAGTCCAGCGAGGTATCGACGACACGCTTGCATGACTCGATGAGCCACTCCCGGAGCTTAAACAGCACAGAGCCGTCGTCCAGGAATGCTTTCAGGGCCTCCGAAGAAATATCCACGATAAAAAAGAGCTCTCCGCTGCCTATGTTGGCGTCGAAGATATCATAGGTGCGCAGGCTTCTCTGGTTTTCCGTTTCCTTATTGCCGAACTGCTGGTACACAAGCCTAAAAAATTTGAGTAGCTTGAGGTCCCTGAAGGCAAAATATACCTGCTGTAAGGCTATGCTATCAAATTTGGCAGGGCCTTTATAGGAAGCGAGCTTACCCACTTCTCTTTCGATATTCACGTCCACAGTGGATATACGGTTCAGCGGTATCAGGGGCATCAGCTTAACAATATGGACACAAGTGCCTATACTTTCTCCCTGATCGCCGGGTAGACGACCTCGGGGCATTTTTCGACGAAGGATGAGTCACAATCCTCGCTGATGTGCCTGGCCATCTCAATGGGCATGCTCAATGCCAGCAGGTCCGGCGGGAACCAGCCATTCCCATCAGGCTCGGTCGGGCCCAGGAACGCCGTATTCTTCGGGGCTTTCTCCGACATCCCGGCAGGATATGCGATCATGACCGCACAATGAGGGCCCCACGGGGCGATAATAGAGCTGAACGGGTCCGTAGTGCGGAAATGTATCAGGCCGCATAGATTACGTATCTGCTCCGCGGTGCCGAAGCAAAGTACCGAAAGGATATTATGAGCGTTATCGTCTGCGTCTGCGCAGGGCTGCATGACTACGTATTTACCCGGAGGTGTGATCTTGCCCAGATTAACAATAGTCTTTTCGCACACGTCATCGGTCGACTTCAGGTACATAGAGTCCCCGGTGGTCGATTCCGAGGACATCATGTCTTTCATTGCCTTCGGGAACGGCGTGAATCCCAGGCTGGAGGCGGCGCCAAAGCAGCACCCGCTCAGCGCGTCCTTTCCGATGTAGATAGGAGGCACGTCTTCGTTGATGGCCATCTTGAGCAGCGCTTTAGCCAGGCAGCGATGCCCCGCCGTGATGACTGACGATACCTGGTAGGCGCCCTTCGGCGTCTCATCCGTACCGTAGACACATATGGGGCGGTATTCAAGCCGGCCCACGGCGGACTAGCTTATCGTTAATATCCTTGATAGACATAGACATAACCGGGTCATCCCTAAGATCCTTAAATAGCTATGAGGGTAATGCTCGCTAAATATTTATAATATATTTTTTAAGGAGCCTTCGGTATAATGATGTTTTGCTCAATCACATAATTATATTAATATACAAATCTTAAGATATCGAATATATAAGTAAAACGGCATATGGGGTGGAGCTATTATTAAAGAAGACCTGCTGCGCATTAAATCAGATTTCGAGAAACACTTCAAGGAGCGCACCGAGGAGATCAACTGCTCGATTCTAGCCATCCTTTCGGGGGAGCATGTACTTTTCCTGGGGCCGCCGGGAACGGCAAAGTCGCTATTATCAAAAAGCGTCTGCGAGCTCATCGACGGTAATTTCTTCTATTATCTGCTGACGCGTTTTACTACTCCTGAGGAAGTTTTCGGCCCCCTCTCGCTGAAAGCCCTGCAGCAGGATGACTTTAGCCGTAAGATAGAAGGATACCTGCCGGCGGCGCATATCGCGTTCCTGGACGAGATATTCAAGTCGAACAGTTCTATCCTCAATAGCTTTTTGACCATCCTGAACGAGCGGAAGTTCCACAACGGCAACCGGGTACTGGACGTGCCGCTGTTGTCTGTTTTCGGCGCTTCCAATGAGCTTCCGGAGGAGAACGAAAGCCTCGAGGCGCTGTACGACCGTTTCCTATTCAGGTGCTCGGTCAAATACGTGGAGGACGAGGCGAATTTTACCGACTTGATCTTTGGGGATGCAGAGAAATATAAGCCGACGACGAGGATGTCGCTAAAAAATATAAAAGACCTGCAGGAGCGAGCCGGGAAAGTAAAAGTCGACAGGGACGTTAAAAAGATCATACTGGAAACGCGGAGGGAGTTCAGGTCGAAGAACATACGGCTGTCCGATAGGCGGTGGAAAAAGGTCGTAAACGTACTCAAGATAGCTGCCGCATCCATCGACAAGGAGAGCGTCGACCGCTCCATGGTGCTCCTGCTCCAGCACATGACCTGGGATAAGCCTGAACAAAAGGAGCACATAAAGAATATCTTGATGGACCTGATGATATCAGGCGGGGAAAGCCTGGAAAAGCTGAAAAAGGAGGCGGATGACCTACAAACGCTTGTACAGCGCTCCGTTGATTTTAAGTTCCCGCTGCGTATCCGCTGCTACGACTGCAGCGAAGTGCTGGAGAACTCTAAAAAGCTGTACATACACAAAACGCTCTACCCGGACCATTCCTATTATGACCCTTATCGCATCAGCCTGCACCTGCGTTATTTTAATTATACGGACCTGATGAAGGTGCTGCAGGAAGAGTATGGCTGGAACTTCATGGAGAACACCCCGCAGCGCATACGCTCCTACGTCATGGAGCTTGCCAGCATCCGAGAGCGCCACGAGCTTGCCCGAGTCAAGGTCGAGGAAGAGGTGGAGGCGCTCAAAAGCATGCTGGATGCGAACATATGGATCTCCAAAAACGATCGCCTGGCGGTGATGAACAGGTGCGAGAATAAAATTAACCTGCTCCGGAACGTAGCACGCACATTTAACATCATAGAATCGATGATCGAGCAGGATGGCCAGGTCAGCCTCATGGACAGGGCTTCGGTGTTCGAGGCTGAAGCGCAATAAAATGCGCACTCAATGGTCTTCCTTCACGCATAATATGTTAAAATAGCTTTTTTTATAGTTGCCATCGCCGAAATGGCTCTCCCACCCGGATGTATCATGTATCCTGTGTAGCTTTCCGTACTCATCGTCTATGGTATACATTTCGAACCCCATCCGGTCGACTGTACTCAATAGATCTTCTGGCCGGCGGCCGGCTTTAATGAGGGTATCGGGGTTGAATTCAATTAATAGCGTTATTTCATCCGAGGCCCCTGATAATCTTTTCATCCCTTCGAGGACGGATATCTCGTGGCCTTCGACGTCGATCTTAACAATAACCGGGACTGCCGGCGAGTGATCAATAAATTGGTCTATGGATATTGCATTTACCGGTATTTTCTTTTTTACCTTATGATAGGGCGACCCATAAAATCCGCTATTATCGGACTGTTCGGACACCTGGAACTCCCGGCTCTCGGGCCGGTCGGACACTGCCAGGTCATATGCGGCAATATTCTTTAGCCCGTTCAAGGCTACGTTCTTTTTTAGAATGTCATAGTTCATGGGCGACGGCTCGAATGCAATAACCTTACAATCAGGGCATCTTACGCCGGCGGAAATAGAATAAATGCCGTAGTGGGCGCCGATATCAAGAAAAAGCGTCCCGGGCAGAAGACGGCGGGATAGTAATTCGAGCGTATAGTGCTCGAATATGTTGTTGAGATAGCTATGATAAAAGTCAGGGCTTACCAGCATTTTAAAGCCCATCCCTGCAGGCCGCACTTCCCTGAGCTCCATATCGATGTATCCTCTGCATTATAGTCATAGCCCGGCGATTTAACAATATATTCCGGGGAATGTCGGGAAGAAGATTTATCCCCGCAGTTAAACGCGACATTGTATGGGAGACCTGAACACGTTCGAGGAGCTGCTCGATGACGAAGAGATTAGAGAGACCATCACGCTGCCGAGGAACATCCCGAGAAGGAATCGGGAGGAGATCGCCGAGATCTTATACAGGGAGATCGTGCTGGGCGAGGACTATGAAGTCATAGACGCCGCCCGGTTCATAGAAAAGTTCGGCGTTTTCTATTTACTGTTCGTCTCGCTCAAAGGCTCCGGCGAATGGGCCCGGCTAAAGTCAATGGCAACCGATAGCCGCATCTCGTCGCTCATACTGCTCAGGATCGTTTTAACTAAAGTATTCGACATGCTCGATGAATTCCCACAGCTTGAGCCGGCGATCCTGCAAAGCCTGCCGGCGAGTATGCGGTCGTCATTCGAGCAGTTTAAGGCCATATTGGAGAACACGCTGGAGCTATGGCAGAGAAAGGTATCCGGCGGCATCCCGCCAGCCCGAAAGATCGCCCGACCGGATGGCATGAAAGACGGGCTTTTTTCCGGGCGTATCATTAGTTTTCAGGAGAACGAGCGCTCGCGGCAGTTCATGAGCCTGTTGACGGATAACGCCTTGCTGGCTGACATACTGAGCCAGGTGAGCATGATAGAGGACCACCTGCCCTCGCTGGAGATGCTTTCTTTGTTATATCCCGGCCGGAACTGGGACCATTCGATGCTCGAGCTCCACAGGACATATTTTGCTAACCTGAACAAATACTCCAGGATCATCGAGAGAAACGAAGACATCAAAAAAATACTGGACGTCATCGGGCGCATCGAGATGGAATACGGCGCGAAACGCCAGTCGATGCTCAGCTATAGCAGGTCCGAAATGTATTCTGTGACAACGTCGGGCGACCTCCAGCATATGCTGCCGGTGGAAAGCGTCAAGCTACAGGACGAAACGCTGAAAAATCTTTTCTTCGCCAACTGGATGGACGGCAAGCTGCTGACCTATCAGCTGATGGGCATGAACTGGGCCGGAGGCGCTACAAGGAAAAGAGGGCCGATGATAGCCATGGTCGATACCTCAGGGTCGATGCATGGCGCCCCTGAGATAGTGGCCAAGTCTATTATCCTGGCCATGGTCCGGCGCATGCTCAAAGAACGCAGGGACGTGAAGGTTTTCCTGTTCTCGTCAGTGGACCAGACGACGGAGATCGAATTGACCGATTCCAGGAAAATGGCTTCGGAATTCCTTGATTTTCTGAATTACACGTTCGAAGGCGGCACGGACTTTAATACTGCAATTACCCGTGGGATCGAGACGCTCAAAGAAAGACAATATAGTAATGCGGACATCCTTTTCATAACGGACGGGCTTTCGATTGTTTCGGATGAACAGGTCGCCGCCGGCCTGGGCGATATGAAGAAGAATAATGGCACCAGGCTTTTCACCATTGTCATAGGAAACGACAATGCAGGCGGCATGGAGAGCCTGTCGGACCACATATTCATTTTAACCGGGCCTGACGATTGGGATAAGGGCAATAGCCTGGCGAACGCTATTAGGCTTATATCGACACGATGAATTTAAATAAGCCGGAAGTAAAAGTAAGCAGGCATGGACCGCGATGAAGAGGTATTTCCCCGCGAACGGATCAAGAAGTTTTTCTCCGGCATCAGGGCTATCGTTAAAAAAAGAGAGCTAGCGGACGTGCTGGCCTGCGAGATAGAGCAGTTTGACATCCACGACTTGCAGCGCATCAGCGCGGCCATTGACAGGGAAATAGACCGCCTTCCGTCCCCATATCGAGAAAAAATACACCCGTATTTTATGGAACAATTCTTTAGCCGCTACTTTAAGGCTTTAAAAGTTCATGGCGACGGCCTGCTGAATAAAATAACCGGTGACATCAACGACCTTGAAACATATAGAAAATATTGCGACATGATGCTGGTCAGGGAAGACGATGAAAAGTGCCAGGGCTTATTTGAGCCGCAATACTCCGGGTATTATCAGCTCTTATCGTGTTTTGCCATGTTCGTCCTGGACGAGCCGGGACATCCGGTAGGAATGCCATTCCCCGGGGGCTTTGCGGTCGAGCACAGGGAAGATGGCTATTATTGCCCCATCAGGGATAAGGAAAAAGACCTTCCGTTCTCTATTTGCAATTTTTGCCCGGCAAAGCAGAGTGAAATACCTTAATACAGTAGTTCCGTGCTTATAATTTAATCGTTTATTATTTTTTGCGACTCACGTACGCCCTTCGGTTTCACAACACGAAGACATGAAATTCTTTTTTAGATTTACGAACACTAAAACAGTAAGGCCACTATGATACACAGTTAAAACATGAAGTCATGAAGGCCCCTATTAAATGAATTAAGCCACCAAGGCACGGCTAATAAGACACTAACGAACGACGTAAGGCACGAAGTGCCACAAAAACGAGACAAAAAGTATACGCTATGCCAGCTTCCGTTTCTTGACTCATTGATTGTATTCACACATCGATCCTAATTATAGCATAACGACGCTCGTTATTATAGCCGTACTCTAGTTGTCTTGGTTTTGTGGCACTTCGTGTTTTACGTCGTTCGTTAGTGTCTTAATAGCCGTGACCTTGGTGGCTTAATTCGATTAATAGAGTCCTTCATGACTTCATGATTTAACTGTGTCATAGTGTTTTTCACGTTTTAGTGTTAGTAAATCTAAAAAGAAATTTCATGTCTTCGTGTTTGAAACCGAACAATCCAGCGAAAAGCGCAAGCACGAATAAACCATTACCACACAAACACAGAACTACTGTGATAATCAATTTTACTTGTTTTAAGTCAAGAAAATATTATATAACATTAGCGCATATGTACCGACCACTTAAAAGGTCAGTGCAACCATGAGTTTCCTCGAAGACGCTAAAAAAGGTATCATCACAGAAGAGATGAAAACGGTCGCAAATGACGAAGGCGTAACTCCGGACTTCGTCAGGCGCGGCATCGCCGAAGGACACATTGTTCTCCCCGTCAGCCCGTATCGCAAAGTACGTGCCGTCGGCATCGGCAAAGGCTTACGGACCAAAGTGAACGCGTCCATCGGGACATCATCGGACATTGTCGACGTAGAAATCGAGCTGGAAAAAGCCAGGGCTGCCGAGGCGTCAGGTGCAGATACGCTGATGGAGCTGTCCACCGGCGGCGATTTCCTGGACATCAGGAAAAAAGTATGCGATGCAGTATCGCTATCCGTCGGAAGCGTGCCGCTGTACCAGGCGTTTATCGAGGCCGCTAGAAAATACGGCGCGGTCGTACACATGAAAGAGGATGACCTGTTCCGGATCACCGAAGAACAGGCCAAAGTAGGTACCAATTTCATGGCCATACACACCGGGATCAACCGTATCACAGTAGACCGGCTCAAGAACCAGGGCAGGCACGGCGGCCTTTGCAGCAGAGGCGGCGCGTTCATGACCGCATGGATGATGCATAACGATAAAGAAAACCCTCTGTACAGCGAGTTCGACTATCTATTGGAGATACTCAAAAAACACGAGGTCACGCTGTCCATGGGCAATGGCATGAGGGCCGGGGCCGTGCATGACTCGACCGACAGGGCGCAGATACAGGAGCTGATCATTAATTCGGAGCTGGCCGATAGGTCGTTCGCTGCGGGAGTCCAGACCATAGTGGAAGGGCCCGGACACATACCTCTTGATGAGATAGAGGCGAACGTGATCCTGATGAAGCGCCTCTCCAACAATAAGCCGTTCTACATGCTGGGGCCGCTGGTCACTGATATAGCCCCGGGCTATGACAATATCGTCGCTGCCATAGGCGCTTCGTTATCCTCTGCCTATGGTGCCGACTTTATATGTTATGTAACCCCGGCAGAGCATCTGGCGCTTCCCAATGTCGAGGACGTAAAGACGGGCGTCATGTCCGCCAGGCTTGCTGCGCACATCGGCGACATGGTGAAATATGGAAAACGTGATCAGGACCTCGAAATGGGACACGCCCGTAAGAATCTCGACTGGAAGAAGATGTACAGCCTCGCGTTAAATCCGGAACTGGCAAAAGAAGTGCGGTCCAGCCGGATGCCCGAGGACAAGGAAGCCTGTACGATGTGCGGCGATTATTGCGCCCTGAAAATCGTGCGCGAGACCTTCAACCTTTAATATAACGCTACGGCGCCATATCACCTCTGGCGCTGTTCATTTTTTGTGGTTACTTTCATAAGGCACTCTTAGTAAGGATTTATTAATCAATAACAGGATATTTGTTCTATAGAGAATAGGAGGATGCCAGTTTGTTTGAGAAGATGGACCATTCCCATAGTATGGCGCTGGACGATGTGCTAAAAGCCCGCCACTCGATCAGAGGCTTTAGCCCGGCCCCGGTGAAAAAGGAAGAGATCGAGCAGATAATCCGTGCGGGGCTAATAGCTCCCTTTGCATCAATAGCGGTCGTAGGGAAACCGGATTTTCGAAAATTCTTTATTATTCCTGCAGGGTCGCCTGTGAAAGGAAAGATCAAGGACATTATTGTGAGCAGATTCCCGAAATATGTGGAAGACCTGGAGAAGGAATATGGCCTGACGCCTTTCGTCAAGATGCTAAAGGGCGGCGGACCCAACATGGCTGCAGGTCTACTGGATAAGCCATGCCTGGTCATTGGGGCAGAACGATGGGGATCTCCGGCGATAGCGCCTGAATCGATCAGCTATTGTTTCGAGAATATGTGGCTAAAGGCTACATCGCTCAATGTCGGCTTTCAGCTATTAACTGTCATCCCCGGAATGAAGCTGGGTAATGATAAGGACCTTTGCCAGATCCTCGGAATACCGACAGGCGAATATTACCTTGACGGGTTTGCCCTGGGATATCCGGCTGAGAACTTTAAGCCGGCGCCCGTTAAATACCCCGATTTCGAGTCCAGCGTGAAATGGCTATAGTCCAATGATCCTATAAAGGTATATATTCCATGAGCAGGGATATTTCCGTGTAAGTATCAGGCTTTTCCATGGATGGAATACTCCATGAATAAGCTTATTATTTAAACAATCGATTGCTTATCATGGGGTCTAGTATCATGCCGTTCAGGATAGAGGTCGCTCTAAAGCCCGGGTACCGGGATGCCGCGGGTGAAAGCGTTAAGTCCGCCATCAAGAACAATTTAAACATTAACGCCGACAACGTGAAGACCATCAGAGTCTACACGGTGAACGCCGCTCTGACGGACGGCGAGAGGAAAGCCGTCGCCGAAGGGCCGTTCTCGGACGGCATCGTCCAGGAATATTCGCTGGGTAAGCCATTGGCGAGCGGTTTCGACTGGATGGTCGAGGTCGGGTTCAGGCCGGGCGTAACGGACAATGAGGGAAAGACCGGCCGAGAGGCCATTGAGGATAGGCTGGGCAGAAAGCTCAGGCCCGAAGAATCGGTCCATACCTCTACTCAATATCTTTTTAACGGAAAATTAACGCAGCCGCAGGTGGGAAAGATCAGCAAAGAGCTGCTGGGTAATGAGCTTATCGAGCGCTTTAGCATCATCGACGGCAGCAAGTGGAACGGCAGCATCGAGCCTTATGTGCCTCTTGTTAAGGATACCCACAAGCCCCGCGTGGGGGAGATCGATCTCGACGTCAGCGATAAGGAACTGATGGACATCAGCCGCAAAGGCATCCTGGCGCTCTCGCTGGAAGAAATGCGGCGCATCAGGGACTACTTTAAGCAGCCCGCCGTGCTCGAGAAACGCCGCAAAATGGGTCTGGGCGATAAGCCCACCGACGTGGAATTAGAGGCGCTCGCACAGACCTGGAGCGAGCACTGCAAGCATAAGATATTCAACGCGACCATCGATTATTACGAGAACGGTAAAAAGGAGACCATCGACAGCCTGTTCAAGACGTACATCCAGGGCTCTACCAGCGAGATAGCGAAGAGCGTGGACTGGCTCGTATCCGTTTTTAAGGACAACGCAGGCGTCGTTAAGTTCACAGATGATACTAATATCGCATTTAAAGTAGAAACGCACAACAGCCCTTCGGCACTAGACCCGTATGGCGGCGCCATTACCGGTGTCGTGGGCTGTGACAGGGACCCCGCGGGCACCGGCATGGGCTCGAAGATCATCGCCCACACGGACGTGCTCTGCTTTGCGTCCCCGAATTATAAAGGCAGGCTGCCACCCCGTATCTTCCACCCGAGACGTATTATGGAAGGCGTGGTCCGGGGCATCAAGGACGGCGGCAACAAGTGCGGCATACCTACCATTAACGGCGCTATCTTATTCGACGACCGCTATGGCGGCAAGCCGCTCGTTTATTGCGGCTCCATAGGCATTATGCCTGCTAAAGTGAACGGAAAACCTTCCGAGGATAAGAATGCCGACAATGGAGACCTCATCGTCATGGCCGGAGGCCGCATCGGGAAGGACGGTATCCACGGGGCTACATTCTCCTCTGAGGAGCTGCACGAAGGCTCGCCCGCTACTGCAGTACAGATCGGCGACCCGATCACCCAGAAGAAGATGCTGGACATGCTGCTCGAGGCGCGGGACCTGGGGCTGTATAAATGGGTCACGGATAACGGTGCCGGAGGCTTATCATCCTCGGTTGGGGAGACGGCTGAATCTTCCGGCGGCTGCGAGATGCATTTAGAAAAAGCGCCGCTAAAATACCACGGGCTGGACCCGTGGGAAATATTGTTATCGGAAGCCCAGGAGCGCATGACCCTGGCGGTGCCGCCTGAAAAATTAGGCGAGTTTATGTCATTATGCAAGCGCAGAGGCGTCGAGGCTACCGTGCTGGGCACTTTCACGAACAGCGGCATTTTCCATATACTCTACGATGGAAAGACCGTGGCATACCTGGATATGGAGTTCCTCCACAAAGGGCTCCCGAAGATGAGCCTTACGGCAAAATGGGAAGCGCCTAAGTATGGCGAGCCTGAGTTACCGACTGAAGGCCTGACTGGCCTGATAATGAACTTACTCTCCGACCTGAATATCGCCAGCAAAGAGTGGGTAATCAGACAGTATGACCACGAAGTACAGGGAGGCTCGGTCATCAAGCCGCTCACAGGCAAGGACAACGACGGCCCGAGCGATGCCGGCGTCATCAGGCCCATCCTGGACAGGATGGACGGCGTGGTTATCGCCAACGGCATAAACCCGTTCTACGGCGACATCGATACCTATCACATGACGGCGAACTCCATAGATGAGGCTATCAGGAACGTCATCGCCGTAGGCGGTAAGCTGGAGCATATCGCTTTGCTGGATAACTTCTGCTGGTGCGACCCGATCTACGATGAGGATAAAACGCCGGACGGCCACTATAAACTGGCACAGCTTGTGCGGGCGAATAAGGCGCTATACGATTATACTACGGCATATGGCACGCCGTGCATATCAGGCAAGGACTCGATGAAGAACGATTACAAGCTCAAGGGCGACGACGGGAAAGAATATAAGATCTCTATTCCGCCCACTGTGCTGTTCTCTGCGGTAGGCGTCATACCGGACGTGAGGAAATGCATTACCATGGACGCCAAATCCGCAGGCGACATAGTCTTCGTAGCGGGCAAGACCAAAGACGAGCTTGGAGCCTCAAGGTTTTATTCGATCCTCGGCGCGATAGGTAACAATGTGCCGAAAGTCGATGCGGCTACGGCTAAAAAGACTTACCTTGCATTATCAAAAGCCATCGACGCGGGCCTTGTGGCATCATGCCACGACTGCTCGGACGGCGGCCTGGCGGTGGCGCTGGCCGAAACGGCTTTCGCCGGAGGCCTGGGCATGGACGTCGACCTGCTGCGAGTGCCGGCAGAGCGCCTGAATAAGGACGTGCAGGTGATGTTCTCCGAATCTGCGAGCAGGTTCGTGGTCACTGTGGCCCCGGAGAACGAGAAGGCGTTCAGGCAGGCCATGGAAGGCGTCGATTGTGAGTCCAGTCGGCACCATACGCCAGGACGACCGATTCCTTATGAGAGGGTTAAGCGGCAGCCGCGTGGTCGACACGGTCATCGGGGCGATGAAAGAATCATGGCAATATCCGCTGGGGTGGTAGACATGGCAGTCAAGTCTTTAGTACTGACCGGATACGGCATTAATAGCGAGATGGAAACAGCGTATGCCAATAAGCTTGCAGGTGCCGAGGCGACGATCGCCCACATCAACGACGTCATCGACGGTAAATATGTCCTGGAAGATTATCAGATCCTGAATTTCCCCGGCGGCTTCTCATTTGGAGACGACCTGGGCAGCGGCAAGGCGTTCGCGAATAAGGTACTGTATGCGCATACGCCCAAAGGCCCCATGATGGAGCAGATACGGCAATTCATCGACGACGGCAAACTCATCATCGGAATTTGTAACGGCTTCCAGATATTAGTGAAAATGGGCCTGCTGCCCGCATTCGATAAAAATTATACGACGCAGACGGCTACGGTGTTTTACAACGATAAGGGCTTCAGGGACGCATGGGTATACCTGAAAGTCAACCCGGCGTCACAATGCATTTTCACGAAGGGAATAGAAAAGATGTACCTGCCCATAAGGCATGGCGAAGGCAAATTCATCCCGGGCGATAAGAATGTATTAGACCGCCTCTGGAAGGACGGCCATGTGGTCATGCAATATGCCGATGCCAGCTATAAACCGAGCATGCAGTTCCCGATGAACCCCAACGGCTCGGTGGACTCGATCGCGGGCATCTGCGACGAGACCGGTCGCGTATTCGGCTTAATGCCGCATCCCGAAGCGTTCAACCATATTACGAACCACCCGCACTATTCAAGGCTAGTCCAGGAATACAGGCGTAAAGGTAAGGCTTTACCCGAAGAGGGCGAAGGCGTCCGCATATGGAAAAATGCAGTAGATTATGCGCATGAAAAGCTCATGTGAATACGCCAAAATGTCTATCATGCGAGCGAGCATATTAGGACAGGTGTTCACATATGGCTGAGGAATTAATAGTTGTAAGCACACCCTATGTACCGGGATACAAGATCACTAAAACGCTCGGGTTCACCTGGGGCCTCATCGTCAGAAGCAGAGGCCTTGGCGGTAACATCGTAGCGGGACTTCGCTCCATCACTGGCGGAGAGATTCACGAGTATACTGAACTGTTGAACCAGTCGAGGCACCAGGCGCTGAACCGCATGAAAGATAATGCGACCGCTATGGGCGCGAACGCGGTCATCAGCGTCGATTTCGACTCGTCCGAGCTGATGAATTCCATGACCGAGGTGCTCGCCTACGGCACTGCTGTCGTCATCGAAAAAGAAACGCAGGCCTCAGCACCGGTAAGGCTGACTTAATTATTTTTTAAGCTAATCTTCCTCGATACATTTTTCACTGCATGAGTTGCACGTTTCTCCAGAGTCACATGGCTCTATGTGAACGATGACGCTGGTCCGGGGATACTTTTCCATGATGTCGCCCTCGATACGGTCCGCAAGAGCGTGCGCCGACTCGACGTTGAGTTTTTTAGGTACCACGAGGTGAAAGTCCACGAACCTATCGGAGCCGGCTTTTCTTGTCCTCAGGTCATGATAGTCCAGATATTCGTCCGAATGTTTCTCGATCACGTGCCTGATCTCCTTTTCCTCTTCCGGGGGAAGCGTGATGTCCATTAAGTCACGTACTGACCGGACGATGAGGTCAAAAGCCGCCCGCAAAATAAATAACGCTACTATGACGGCCATGATCGGGTCCAGTATGGTAATGCCCGTTAGCTTGATGGCTAACAGGCCGGCGAATATGCCCAGTGACGTTAACACGTCTGTCCGCAGGTGCCAGGCATCGGCGTTCAGGGCAATGCTATCGGTCTTCTTAGCGGTCTGAAAAAGTTTTTTGGAAACAAAAAAGTTGACTATCGTGGAAATGAGCATTACCAGGATGCCTATGTTCACGTCTTCGAGAATAACGCCGTGGACGATCTTGTCGTATGCCTGTTGAATGATGAATAAGGCCGCGATGAATATCAAGATGGCTTCAATGGCACCTGAAATATTCTCGAATTTACCGTGGCCGAAAGCATGCTCGACATCGGGGGGCTCGCTGGACTTTCGCACCGAAATGTAAGCGATGACAGCCGCGATCAGGTCGATGCCGGAGTGAATGGCCTCGGATATCACGCTCACGGAGCCGATGGCGAGTCCCGTAGCTAGTTTTAAGATGACCAGTATCAGGTTCGAGAGGACTGACAGCCGGGCTATGCTTGCCTTTTCTCGGTTTAACGCATCGATTTTCGTGCTATTATTCGCCATGGGAGAGACCGTTCGATATGACCGGGTAATGGTTTATTCACGTTAATAAAAAAAGGTTAATAAGGCCTATGGTAAATATTACGCCCTTGTTTTTAACGATACATAGGCCTATTACAGCAGGCCCGGGAATAGCGTGGTCACGACCCAGAATATTGTCAATATCGACATGATAGCGGTCGTGCCCCAGGCGAGCACGTTAAACAGGCGGTCGTTCACGTAATTACCCATCAGCTTTTTATCGTTGATCAGTATCAGCATGAACACAAGTATCACCGGCAATAGCATGCCGTTCAACACCTGAGAGATCAACATGATGGTGATCAGCGGCGCCCCGGGTATCAGGATGGCGAGGGCCCCCACGACGATAAGTAATGTATAAAGGACGTAAAAGTGGGGAGCGTCCTTGAATTTTTTATCGATACCCGAATCCCATCCGATGCCTTCGCATACGGTATATGCAGTGGCCAGAGGCAGTATGCATGCGGCGAACACAGAAGCGTTGAACAGGCCAAAGGCGAATAGCCATGAGGCGTATTTACCCGCCAGTGGCGCCAGGGCCAGCGCTGCGTCGGTAGCCGTTTCGACCTGGATGCCATGTACATACATGGTCGCTGCACAGGTCATGATAATAAAGAACGCTACAATCGAGGTGACCAGGCAGCCCATGATCACGTCTATGCGAGTGAAACGATATTCCGAAAGCCTCACGCCTTTCTCGACGATGGCGGACTGGATGTAAAATTGCATCCACGGGGCGATGGTCGTGCCCACCAGGCCGATGAGCATTAACAGGTAGCTCGACTGGAAGCTAAAGGACGGTATCACGGACTTTTCGGCTACCTGTCCCCAGTTAGGGCCGGCGAGCATGCCCGATATGACATAAGCGGCGTAAAAACCGCTGGCCATGAGGAATATCCTTTCGACAAGACTGTAGGTGCCTTTGACGACGAGCAGCCACACGAGGGCGGCAGCTATGGGAACGCTGATATATTTACTGGCGTCCCCGCCGAAAATGCCGATGCTGGCGGCCACGCCTGCGAACTCGGCCATGGTATTACCCAGGTTCGCCAGTACCAGTATGATGATGAGTAGTACAGTGATCTTTACGCCGAAATTTTCACGTATAAGGTCGGAAAGCCCTTTACCTGTGACGACGCCCATGCGGGCGCACATTTCCTGCACGACAATAAGGGCGATGGTGATGGGCACCAGCGTCCATAAAAATGTATAGCCGAAGTGGGCACCGGCAAGCGTATAGGTCGTGATGCCTCCGGCATCGTTGTCCACGCTGGCGGTAATGATGCCTGGGCCTATGACGGCTAAGAATAAAGCGATATTCCGCTTGTTCAGGCGGCCGAGCCACCCCTTAAAGTATCCCGTCAACGCTTTCACTTCCTGTGTACCCGGCGGTTCCGGTGATAGTTACTGGGCAGGTGGCTTTTAACTTCTTCCGGAAGCGTATATTCCAGCGCATCGTCAAAGGTAACGATCCCCAGCATGACGTTATCATTATTGACAACTGGTAAAGCTAAGAAATCATATTTTGATAGCACGTTGGCCACTTCTTCCCGGGAAGACGTAGGGAGCACGCTGATAACTTCAGTCTCCATGACATCCTTGATCGGCGTCGCCGGATCTGCAAGCAGAAGGTCCCTGAGCGATAATACACCCACTATATGCTCCTTCTCGTCCAGGACATAGATATAATAGATCATGTCGATGTCATGGCCCTGTGCCCGGAGCCTGGCGAAAACGTCTGACAGTTTATTGGTAGGGTGTGCGAAAATGAATTCTGTGTTCATCATGCCGCCGGCAGAATTTTCTCGGTAGGCCATGAGCTCTTTGATATCAGCTGCGTGCCCGGGGCTCATCTGGTTGATCTTTTCCAGTATAGGAGATACCCGCTCCTTCGGCATCGTAATAAAAATATCTGCCGCGTCATCCGGGTTCGTATTATCCAGAAGGTTCGCGACGTCGTCGTCCGTCATCTGCTTAAGCATGTTAGAGCGCACGTCGGGCTCGACCATTTCAAGCGTTTCGGCAGCGGTCTCCTCGTCCAGCGATTTGAAGATAGTGAACCTGCCCTTGTTATCCAGGTCTTCGATGATATCCGCAATATCGGCAGGATGCAGGTCATTCACGTTTTTTCTCGGTATCTTAAGATGGACTTTCCGCAGAGCGGGGTTTAAGGGATCGATATAGGACCAGGAAATGATGTGCTCGTTGAATTTAAAAAATTGCAGGTACTTCGGCAGCCAGATCAGGCCGAGACGGCGCATGATGCCGTTAAAGCCTACATCTACGCCCACAAGATTGAGCGAGCCCTGGATCCATGCCAGGAGCACGTCGTTTGCCCTGACGACCTTCAGGTCGTCGATATCGACGATCTGCTTGTCCAGTATCGTATTACGGATGAGCATTTCATTTTCGGAGAGCCTTCCGGGAGGTATGTCCTCCATGTCGATCTTCAGCTTGATGATCTCGTTGATGGACTCGACGTTGGCCATGCTCACGATGACGTCATGGCCTATCACATCCCTGATCAGCCCTTCGCCATAGACCACGCCGGAGACTTCAAGTAATGTCTCGCCGGGTTTGATGGCAAAATCCTTCATCTTGCCGAGAACTCGCCCGTTCTTATCTACCACAGGCTTCCCCAGGTACTGGCTGAAGAAATTGGCCCGGCCGCTCTGCAGCAAAGCCGTCAGCTCGGGTTTAGTGGCATTGTTCGTATTGCTCTTCGACTCGCTCATGATGATCACCTATATGGGCGGTGCTTCTTCCTTTACTCGCTCGACCATGACCATCTCCGAAAGGTCTTCGATGCCTTCCATGCTGCGTATCTTATCGTTGATGGTCCGGTTCAGCTCCTCCAGGTTCTTCGCCCAAACTTTGATGAGTAAGTCGTGTTCGCCCAGCATGCCGTATACTTCGGTGACCTCCGGCAGCGCGGCCAGGGCCATTTTCGCCTCGTCGTGCTTTTCCGTATCGGTCTGTACTAGCATGACCGCCATAATGTTGTATCCGGTCAGTTCGGGGTCCACGATGACCGTGAACTTTATGTCCCCTTTTTCCCGGAGACGCTTGAGGCGGTGCTGGATCGTCGCGTCGGAGATGCCCGTACGCCGGGACATCTCCAGGTAGCTCATCCTGGCATTTTCCCTGAGGAGCCCGAGGATAGAAAGGTCCGTTTCGTCCAAATCTGAACTATTGTTCATATCTATCCGATGTTCTCCTTTGATGGATATTGGTAGATTACCAATAAAAGTATAAATAACTTACCATTTATCCCATTATTCAGTAATAATATAGTAAATTGCTAATAGATTGCTAAAAAAGTACAATAAAGCAATTGCAGATCTGTGACTTTTTAAGGGCGCCCCTTGATCTCAGCTCGCAATTCCTCTAGCCGCTCGAGCCGCTCTTCGATGTACTCGTATTCCTCTGAGTATTTTGGCCCCGTTGCGATCATGCTTTTTTTGTAATCGGCCAGCCTGAGCTCGATGGAGTCAAGCATATATCGTTGTTCCTTGAGGCGCTCTGTCTCCCTGCGCAAAAAATTCCTGATGACGCGCTCCAAGGCCCCATTCGGCAAGGTCATACCATTCCAGCGCCTGGCCCATGAGACGTCGCCTTTCGCCTTCCATACGGTACTCAGGTATGATATCGCCGTACAAGTCCATGACCGAGGAAAAAAAGTTCCTCATCAGGCCATCGCTATCGTCTAATTTGGTATAGTTATCAATGATCATATCGATAGCCGGCTGCAGGACGATCGTGGCAGTATCCACATCCCCGTCTTTGAATATGTCTGACGCATATTCCCTAAAAATATCCAGCTTCTTGACGATCTCCCGGACATTTAGATAATCCACGAACTCGTCCGAAAAGATATTTTTCATTTCTCTATCGATAAAGCCGGGAAGCTCTTTCCGGGGCAACAGCCGGAGATTTACGACATAAACAACGTCAGGGTCATACTTGATCATGTCCATGACGATCTCCACCAGCGAGCCCTTGTCCATGCGCTTTAACAGCCGTTCGGACTGCCCCAGGTCTTTGAACATCTCGGGCTTATGGAGCCATGCATACATGACTGATGCAATGTGCTTGCAGTATCCGGGCGCATAGGGGCAGGTACAGGATGCGACGAAGTTACCGTCCCTAAGGTCGACGCGGATATGGTAGTCTTCGGGCAGCGTTCCCTGGCAATCGGCCATGATATTGTCATTATATACGAACGGCCTCAGTATCCGGCCTTGCTCAAAGTACTTGATGCCGCGGTCGAATATCTTTTCCTCGAACAGCAGCCTGACATCTTTCTCATTCAGGCTTTTAAGGTCGCGGCCGACCGTAGGGGCTTTTGCGGGCATGATTAAGAGTATAGAACGAGTGAATATAACGTTAAGCTGAAAAGTATTGCGTTTTTATTGATAAAATAAAAGCTATTTTGCTTTACCGTTTGCGCAGTAAAACATATCCTTCAGCTTATATTTGCTATAGACAGGGCATCCGGCGGGACACAGACAGCCTTCCATTTTAATCGTTAACGGGCTTTTTCCCCTGCCGCAATACATTACCTTATCGCCCTTGCCCGGATAGCTCGGACAGCTCGGGCAAATGCATTCGCTATAGTTCTCCTCGTTTTCCGGTGGAGTCGTCATATGTTAAACATTGATTTTTAATTATAAATAGATAGGCGCAGTAAAAACGACCTTACTAATCAGGGGGTCGAACCACGGTGTGCACGGTGGCACCACGGTCTACATGGAAAAAATTAACCACGGCGGACACGGTGGGCACGGTGGATTCATTTAATAATCGGATAGCGTAAAATTAATGTATTTAATAAAAAAATACAAGAGGTCAACCTTAGTTGAGAATATACAATCCGCCGTGTCCACCGTGCCCGCCGTGGTTAATATTAACGGTGACCCCTGTCTTGCCGCCGTGTCTCCGTGGTCATACCAGGTTGGTGAGCCCGGCTTCTTTGACCAGCTCAGTCGCCCTTCGTATTTCGGCGCCGGTCAGCGTGCGGTTGATCTCCGGGAACATGGATGCCCGGTATTCAGGGTAGTACTGGAACATGAGGTTAAAGCGTACTCCCCGGCCGAGGTTTTGGGCGCACCACTGGACAATGGGCTTCGTGCAGCATTCGACGTGGCCGGGAAGGACTAGCTGTCTGACGATGACATCGGCCTGCGCCTTTGCCTCTAGAAATGCCCTTGTGGTCACTGCCCAGTAATTGGCGCCGCTGGAATATCGTGAGGCGTGCTCGTCGTCGCCGTATCTAAAATCGCCCAGGAATACGTCGACGGCGCCTTCCAGCAGTTTCATTGAATCCGAAGTAATATACATATTCGAGTTCCAGACGACCGGAAGGTTGATCGTCAGGCCGCCGATGATCTCGAGAATAGTATGCAGGTGCGGCGTAGGGTCGCCCCCCACGAAGTTTACGTTCTTACTGCCTTCGGCATGCCTTACTGCTATAAGATCGGCCAGCTCTTTGGGGTTTACGACATTGCCCCGTATTTCAGTGGCGATGGTCCAGTTTTGGCAATAAGCGCAGGCGAAGGTACAGCCCTCGAAGAAGATCGTATGAGAGGGCACCAGTTCCGGCTCCTCGCCGTGGTGTAAGAACTCCGAATAATAGTGCGATACCGCATCGACCCCACAGGCTCCCGGGTGCTTATACCTGTTAGCGCCGCAGCGTATCTCGCAAAAAGAGCAACGTTCCATGATCCTGGCGGCCAGCTCGACCTTAACGTCTAAAAGGGACCGGGCCCTGGCGGCAGGTAATTCTTTTACCGCCCGATAGCGCTCGTTCAATTCCCTGTATTCCGCTATCTTTTTATCGTGTAGCCTCCACAGCTCCCTGTCGTCAAGCTTTGTGAAATCCTGCCTTACTTCGATGCTCTTTAGTAAAATATGGCGAGCAGGCGCACCGTTGAGGATCTGCCGATATCTTTCCATCTCATCTGATCATATGAAATGATCGATATTAAACATGCATTATAACTCGTCTTCGTCAGGCGCAGCTTCGACCACATGCTCGAACTCTATCGCCGGTTTTTGGTCGTCTTCCGCCTCTTCGGCCACAGGCACTGGCCGGATGTTCAATATTTGTCCTTGCT
The DNA here is from genome assembly GCA_963780625.1 of uncultured Methanocellaceae archaeon. GTDB lineage: Archaea > Halobacteriota > Methanocellia > Methanocellales > Methanocellaceae > Methanocella. The sequence goes on from CAWACH010000004.1 coordinate 139,665, forward strand.
TTTGTTTTTTTGAGAAACAATAATAGCGCGTGAAATCATCCATATCGTTAACGACGACCAGCTCTCGCTTATAAACGGCCAGTGAAATATACGTCAAATGATTTTACTCCATATATAATAATGTCTTGCCTGTGTATATAGCCTGACAATTTTAAATTGTGTGTATGGGAATGCTGGCGGAGAATATAAGTAAGTATTTTATATTATATAGGTTATACAACATATGATACAAGGATGATGGATAGAGACGAGAGTAAGCCCAGGGTGAGGTCAGAGCTAATAGAGCTGATCCATGCGAGCATTAGTGGAACTGTAGATAATAAATATCAATGGGGTTTCAAAGGCTTTCGTATTACGGGATGGGACGGCAACGTTTACAGGCAGTTCGATAAGGACGCTTCCAATGTTATTATACTGGAACACCGCGTGCCGGGCATCAACGGTGTAGAGGCCACTAAAAATATACTGGCTAAATATCCTAACATGAGGATCATCATCGTATCTTCGGACGATGGTGTGGAAAAAGAGGCCATACAGGCAAAAGCTATCCGTTTTGTTAAAAACCCGATCTCATTCATTGACCTGGAAAAGATCGTAAATGAAATTTTATGCGAAAGGACGCACAGGGTAACAGTGAGATCCTAAAGATCTTAACATAAGCTTATGATAAGACATTTGACAATATCATAAAAGTACATGGTTTAAAAAAAATTAAACGTTTTTATTTTACAGTTGGGGTATTTAGTAAGATTATACTATTGAACCCGTGGCTGTTATCTCTTTAGAACCCGAAGCCGAAGCCTGGTAGGGACACGCCGCCGACACCGACGAACGGATATGCGAATTCAGCGTATTCGTTGGTCTGAGCGAAGTCAGTGTGCGTAACGTCCTGGGTCTGCACAACGGTCTGGCAAATGTCCGGGAACGCAAGGTTCACAGGGCCAAAGGGCAGCACGTTTGCCGTTGCATTCTGCGCCTACGCCGACACCAGTGCCATCGTCGCCTGCGACACCGACACCGGTACCGTCAGTTCCAACGCCGAGAGCGCCGTCATTTGCTACACCGACGCCAAGGTCCAGAGTGGATGCACCAAGGTGCACGCCGTCAAAGTAAGCGGGGAACTGAATGTTGATGTTCTCAAAGTCCGTCGCACATGCTGTGTCCTGGTTAAATGCGCTCGTCGAACCGTTCTGGACGATCACCGGGAAACCGAATGTCGTCGGCACAAGGTTTGCAGTTACTGGTAATGCTACCATAGCGAGAGCGACAACCAGCGCTGCTATTAAGCTAAAATATTTACTCCTCATATAATACCCTCCTTTAAAACTTAGACGACTTTGGCCAACAATAACATTATTATCTGTACGAGCGGATAATTTTGATTTATTCCGCTTAAAGATATTATTTTATATTATAAAACAGGGCGACGGACTGATAAAAAGATAGGAAATCCTTATTGTGCTGCTGTATTAGGTTAATGTGAAAAGGCATATGCCAGTGACGCCAAAGATCCCACGGCCGTGTCAGGACATATATAGTTAGAATATCCTTCGGTGTCGCACGATATTCCCGGGCTTGTACATCAGGCGTTAATGGCTGGAAAGCGTGCGAACGGCCTCAAACGGCTAAAAATACTCAATTATTTATTTTTTTTCGACTTTTACGCCATATTAAATTGATATGAGATTAAAAAGTCTTTGATTTGCCTTTTTAGTAGCAAATATTAAATGTACGAGCTTCGACGCCATACTGGCATTCTTCCAAGTATTTAGGGGCTATTATACTATATTCGCAGGATAGATTGATTAACCTGTGATTTAAAGTTTGATTAGGTGATACCTATGGCTAGAAGAGAAGAACGTGGAGATATGACTGTCAGAGAAGCTGGCAGAAAGGGTGGAGAAACCACGAAGAGAACCCACGGCCACGACTTTTATGTTCAGATAGGCCACAAGGGTGGGCAGAAGGTCAGGGACCTTATTAACAGAGCAAAAAGGTCCGAGTAAAGAGGCCGTTATCGGTATAAATACCGTGATCCAGGCGGTCCTCTAGATATGGGCCGCCAAGATTCTTTTCTACAAAAAGCAGTACTTGATTAGGAGAGTGGGACAAAGAACAGTACTTAGATCATTCTTTTCGCGGGTCGACGCCCTGCCTGTTGGCAGGGCTACTCGGTGTTTTGGGTGCTTCGATGTCGGGGCCGGGCTTGCACCCTCGTCGCACGGCCCTTCGGGCGTGCTCCTTCGCAAGCCCTAAGCAGCATTTTACCCCTTCGGGGATAAATGCTCATTACCCCGCCATCTTCGCATCCGCTGATGCGGACTGATGCCCAAAACACCTCGACGACCGCGGATATTTCTAACGTTGTTCAGATCGTGCGTCGCAATCACTATGGTTCGCTTTTTATTTCTTTGCCTCTTCAGAGGCAATCATCATTCAGGGGTCCACGAGGGGGCGAAGCGAAGCGAAGTCCCCCTTTAGTCTCGTTAAAAAAAGGAAGGTTTCCTAACCATCGTTTTTCTTATAGCTTGACGGTTATCTATTTATAACTACAGCATATGTAGTCTCAAGGTAAAATCGGATATGGATGGCCTTATATCCCGGTTCGACAGGCAAGTATGGGCGCTATTCGGGGCGTCCATCATAGCCGTAATGGGGACATCGCTGGTCATGACGTTCATGTCAATATACATGTACGAAAACCTTGGCATGACGATGACACAGGTAGGGATGGCTGACTTCATCACGGCCATAGTGGGAGCGATATCGGCATATGTCGGAGGGGCGATGTGCGATGCCCACGGACGAAAAAAATTACTCATCACAGGGCTCACGATGCAAATACTATCCTATGTCCTGATCAGCATGTCCATCGACAACCACGTGACCATACCTTTATTCATATTGGCGCTGGCGTTTAACTCGTTCAACGGCGGGCTCTACAAGACAATACCGGATGTCATGATAGCCGATATTGTAAAACCACATGACATCGTCGAAGCTTACGGGCTCATACGCATAGGGGCAAACCTCGGGTGGGTCATCGGGCCGATAATGGGCGGCATATTCCTGATATTCACGTCATATGGCAATTTATTCTACATCACCGCTCTCACCACATTCGCATATCTATTGATCGCGTTATTCGTACTGAGGGACACAAAGCCCACGATCACCAAAGAAAGGTTCAAGCTACGGGACATAACAGTCGTGGCCGGTGACAGGCCGTTCCTGCTTTTCTGCCTGCTCATGCTGTTCATGACGATCCCCTACCAGCAAATGTATACGCTGTTCTCCGTTTATTCATCGTCTTACGTCGGGCTTGACCAGTTCTGGATAGGGATCTTGTTCGCGTTGAGCGGCCTCATGGTAGCGCTCTTCCAGTACTCCATATCACAGCGCGTCAGTCGCCACAGCATGACAACTGCCTTAGCGGCGGCGGCGCTAATATTTTCATTAGGCTTTGGCATACTGTCACTATCCACGGCCATTTTCGTGCCATTCATCGCCATGGGTGTCATCACCCTGGCTGAAATGATATGGTCGCCGGCATCATCCACGCTACAGGCGAAAATGTCGCCCGAAAACATGAGAGGCAGGTACTTCGGGTTTAACGGCCTCACAGGCAACATCGGATGGGCCATCGGCCCTTTATTCGGCGGCGTGCTCAAGGATTCCATGAACAATAATGTGCCGTTCATGTGGGCAGTCATAGGCTCTATGTTTCTGTTGTGCATGGTCGGGTTCGTATTGCTAAACAAAGTTATACCCAAAAAGGCCAACGGAGTAAAAAATAACGGGATAGAGCTTGAGCCTATGGAAAAAAAGGTAAAAGCATAAACGCCCGTATTAAGGCGTTACATTCCCATGGTCCGGCTGATCGCCGTAAAATCCACAGGCTTAATGCTCTCAGGTTTAGAGGCTTCCACTTTGTTGCCCGCGTTAGCCCATGCCTCGAATCCGCCTTCCAGTTCCATCACTTTGGTGAGGCCCATCTTCTTGAGCCGGTCTATGGCGTCGCCGGCGAGCCTGTCCATCGGGTTCTTCGATGCCTGGGCCTGGCCCGGGCCATACACAATGACCATGGCATCCTTATCTACCTTCGTTTCCACGGGCATGATGTTACCGTCGAACAGGGAACACGCGCCGGGAATATGGCCCTTAAAGTATGCGGATAACTCTCTTGCGTCCAATAAAAACATTTTCTCGTTACTGCTCTGGCGCTTTTTTAAATCATCGACACTGATCTTCTTCGATTGCTCTGAATACAACTCAACCACCGAATTATATATAAAATGTTCATTATAAAAAATTCTCCCGTAATTAAACTGATAATTGGTAGCTGATAAATAATATAGGACGATATTTAGCACAGCGTTCTATAAAGGCTTGATTTACCCGCAGGTAAGATATATGACCGTTTTTAGGCTAATCATGTCATCTTAAACGTTATTAGCTGCTTTCGGTTGGATAGCCTTTCTCCATCCACTCCTGTATGCCACCTTTGTAGTCTTTTACGTTCTTGAAGCCTAGCTTCATGAATTCTTTGGTAGCTAAAGTGCTTACCGGACATTGAAAGCTACCGCAATAGGTGACCACCTGTTCATCTTTATCCAGCCTGTCGATGTAGTCCTTGATATCCTCCAGCGGTATTGAAAGTGCCCCGGGCAGATGCTTTCTATCGTAATCTTCCCTGGACCTGGAGTCTACCAGGACGAATTTCTCGTTATTTTTATACATGTTCAATAATTCGTCAAAGCTCAATACGTGTACTTTTTGTTCATACAAACCCAACACCCATGAAAAATAGACCTTGACATTAATATAATCTTCATGCAGATTTTACAGCTTCTTTTTATGCCTCCAAACGGTCACCGTAATATACCCATATCCCATATTGTATGCCCTGTCGCCCGTTGTACAAGAGAATCGAGTTTATATATATTAAATGGTTAATATAATTTTATATACGGTCGGGTGAAAAGGTGTTCGTCGAAAATAGCCCAGAAAATAAAAGTATTTGTATGCAACATTGCGGTACCTGCCCCAGCTATCTGGAATGCGGCGGTAAGCTGCTATTCTGCTCCCGGGGTAACCTGGCGGGCAACATCGAGCGGAAAGGGTGTAAATGCGGCATGTGCCCCGTATCCGTCAAGCATAGGCTGGACGGCGGCTATTACTGCGTTCATGGCAACCTCGATACGCTGCTGGATTAAATGAAAATTTTTTAGAAATTGCATTCATACCTTAGCCCCAGCCTTTCACATGTTTTTTGAGCTTCGGACCTGAGCGATCCGAACGTGCCAACATTCTTGAACAGCGCCCCTTTGCAGGCTTCCAGTATGTCCGGAGCTTTTTCTCTCAGCGGAGCCTCTATGCGGGACCACATGCCGGGCTTTAGCCTGAGCTTATCGAACATGACGTGAGAAACACCCGTTGCCTTTACTGCCTCCAGCAGCTCAACGAGACGCTCGTTATCCAGCACTCCGGGCATCATCGGGCCGATGAACGCCCATGTCGGGATGCCCGACGTTGATAGTGTCTCAAGCGTTTTGAGGCGCATCGATGGAAGCGAAGCGCCGGGCTCTATGATGCCGCTGATATGATCGTCCAGCGTAGTAATGGTGAGCCCTACGTCCTTTTCCTTAAATTCTTTTATAATATCGATATCACGCAGCACGAGCGAGGATTTGGTCTGGACGCACACGGGAAACCCTTTGGAAAGTAATACCTGGAGACAATTGCGGGTGAGTTTGAGCTTTTCTTCCAGCGGCTGGTATGGGTCCGTAACCGTGCTGATACCGACGATGCCTCTTTTTTTACTGCGCAATTCTTTTTCGAGGACCCTGGGGATATCCGCTTTTGCGTTCACGAAAGAGCCCCACTGCTCGGCGCCGCTATAGTGTAATGTCGTGGGAGCATAGCAGTAGATGCACGAATGCTCGCAGCCGGTATATGGGTTTAGGGTATAATCCAGCCCCGGTAATCCCGACTGGCTTAACGCCGTTTTGCAGCTGACCTCATTGTATCGGACCATGTTTGTGCGCCTCAGAAATCCGTTATTCTCCGCTGGAACTGGCTGTCTTTCAACACGAAGCTGTTAAGTGTCCACCGCTTTATTGGTATGTCGAATCTACTCTGAATGTACGTAAGCGCGGCTTCCAGCGAGTTAAAAGCAGAGTAAGGTGCCTTCAGGGCTGCCCGGACATTTTCCCTGACATTCCATACGCCGACGGGCATGATGTAGCCCGAGTGTGCTTCCCGGAGTATAACCACTTTGGCCTGACGCTTTTCCTTTAGTAAATATTCGGAAGTGGCCAGCCGGGCGGCGTAATAGCAGCCGCCGATCTTCGCATAGGTAGTCCTGCCGCCGCTCAGCTCGTGGTCCGAGATGACCATGATATCCCTGCCGGCGGGATTCCATATGGTGTCCGGATACCACGCCTCGACGAGCTCATAGCTCCACGGCTCCGGCGACATCAGCACGATAAACCGGTTATCAAGCTGCCAGCTTTCGAAGACGCGATACTCATTGATGAGAGGCAGTCGCTTTACTTCTTCCACGAGGGTTTCGCCTATCATGCTGTCGACCGCTGTGATACTCTGTCTTGTGGGCACCAGGCGCCGGGACTTTTTCACTCCGAACGCGCCCATGCTGAATGCCCGCTGTATGCGGGTGATCAGCGTATCGTCGTCATAAAGAGAAAGAACGGCATCTCTTGCGCCCATGTCTTTGTCGTAGAACGCCTTTTCGATGTGCTGGTCGAGCCTGAAGTTACCTATCTCCATCTTTTTCATCGGCGCCGAGGGCCCGAACGGCTGTACTTCGTCGTCCAGCTCTATGCGGCCTGACGGTTTCCTAAAAAACTCGGCAGTAGTGTCGATGGGCTTGTCCGCCATGGACAGGAACTGCATGTCCCCGACAAGCTTCCCACAGCTCTCTGGCTTCTTTACATTGACCGTATATAATCCCCGGACCAGGGAACTGCGCATGCCTACAATGTCGTCTATGCTTTTCCCGATCCACATTTCCGGGGTATCCAGCTCCGTCGTGTCCCCCAGTATGGGAGGCAGCAGCGGGCCGATGGATACGTTCGGATATCCATATCGGCCTACGAAAACGCCCGGCGCCGAGCCATAGATCGAGGTGCTGTCTATGGCTTGCTTATGCTTGACCGCAGCATAATATTTCACCAAAAGCGGACATCTCGTCTTCCCGCAGTACATTTTTACGCCTTTACAGGCAACACACTGGGAACTTTCCCGCTCGCCTAAAAAGCCTCCGGTAATGCTTTCTTTGAATATTCCCGGCGAGGACGATAATGTACTATCCATATTCGTTCACAACATACGCCACTGCCGCATATAAAATCATTTAATGTGGTCTGAAAGTAATACCCGAAACAAAATAAGCAAGAAATATTGTGTTGGGCGAATTATCCGGATTTTGTCAGTTCTTTTTGGACCAGAGGATGGCTCAAAATAGCATCGATCTCTTCGCTGTTGACCTTCAGAGCGGATATGAGGTTGTCCCTGAACTCGCTCGCCTTGAGACCGCCGTTGTGGCGTTTCATTTTTATCAGGTTAATGGCCATCTTTACGCTGTGCTCCCTCTCCCGTATCTGGTAAGCACGGATGGCCCTCATGAAATCGATCTTACGGAACTCGGGCCAGTAAGGTGCGGAAATGTAAATAGCACACTCGTTTCCGCTGGACTGCCAGGGGAGGAAATTTGAGGTACGCTCATCGCCGCCGGTACGTATGATCAGGTCTACCTGGGACCGTGTCTCTTTCCCGAAGTACAGGTACTTATCGACCATGTCCTCGGTGATATCCTCGGGCGGCAGCGAGCCGTTTTGCACTTCCTTCGCCATCTTCCGGGCGCCGTCGATGATCTCCTGGCGGCCCCCGTAGGCCACGGCTATGTTCAGGTAAAACTTGTCATAGCTGGCCGTAGCGGCATCGGTCAGGATGATCTCGTCCTTGACGTCCTGGGGCAAAAGCGATATATCTCCGACCGAGCGTATTCTGAGCTGGGACTCGTGCGTCTTATTGCTCTCCCTGGACCTGCGGAGATAATCCTTAAACAGGTCGAACAGCGCCTTTTTCTCCTGCTCGGACCGCTTAAAGTTCTCGGTAGAAAAAGCGTATAACGTAAGCTGCTTAATGCCCAGCTCCTCACACCAGCCGAGCACCTTCTCGGTAGTATCGGCGCCATGCAGGTGGCCCTGCTCGGCCGTCTGCCCGATCATTTTCGCGTACCGCCGGTTACCGTCCTGGATGATGGCCACGTGCTCGGGCACCGAATGCTTAACGACTTCCCGCTTAATAGAAAGCTCGTACCAGGCATACAGTATAGGTATATGCTCGTACCAGCCTGTTGACAGGTTCCATAAAAAAGGCTTTATGTTCATATGAAGCCGTTTAGCTAGTTTCTTCCAGCGCCGCCTTGACAAGGCGCTTGTATTTTTCCTTTATAGAGTACATGTTGTGGTCGCCAGTCACGTCAACGCTGAGTATGCCGGTCTTTGAGCCCATCAGCCCGACCATTGCGGGAGTTCCCTTGTTTTTCACGTCGAATTGCTGTTCCCTGAGTTTCTCGTCGATATCCTTAGTCTCGTAAGGGCCGCCCGCAAGGAATATTTGTAAAACGGCTCTTCGTCTGCCATCCTTATCCCTGCTCAGGTAATCTTTGATGCGGGTGAGCACCAGTTCGTCTTCAGCGCCAGTCAGAATCACCACTTCCAAAAGATGAATTGTGAAAACATGCCTCTGGCATGTTTATATAAGTCACAGGTAAATGAGTTGTATAGTTCATAACGGTATTCTCTCCACGACAAGCCCGTTTTCCATCGGGTATCGTTCTACTATAGAGCTTTGCATGCCTATGCCCGGACGCATGCTCAGGTCATCTAATATCCACCAGGCGATCTCTATTCTGTTATCATATAGTTTATACATACGCCGGGGGACCTTCATTTCTTCGATCTGATGAAGCGCGTCTATTATATTACCTACGATTTCCCCGTATATAATTGTTCCATCAGCGCTTACTTCATCGAAGGGCCTTGCAGTATTCCGCGCAGTCCTCTTCAGCCGCTCACGTAGCTGTACTGCGTCTTTAAAGCGCGAAGAGCAATACCTAGTATTAGCTATTATACTTAAAACTATCTCGTGCGCTATTTCTTCGCTCCCGGCCACGGCGTTGGACACGTCATCCTTGAACAGGTAGCCTCTTTCTTTTAATGCTTCGCAGTTCGTGTCGGAAAACTCCAGCTCATTCAGGTTTAAAAAGCCCCCGACTTCAGCGACCGCGTCGCCGATCTCAGGCACCCGCTTTATGGAAGGTATCTCGACACCGACATCAAAGCCAAGCTTTTTAGCGCGCCAGAGTGCGGTAAAAAATAACGATGCTTTAAAATCATCCCAGTCCTCGACGGGCGGGTGGAACCTGATCTCATCCAGCCCTGCGTCCTTTAGCTGTATGAGGACGTTGTTGGACGGCGCTATGCCCGTGTATAGATGAATGTGATGTTCCTCGCCAAAAGTCTCTTTCAGCAGTTTTATGTAGTGCAGCAGCAGGTCCAGTTTCATTAGCGGCTCGCCGCCGGTAATGCCGGTGCCAAGCGCGCTCATAAGCTCTGCCTCTTTTATGAGATCCTCATCCGCCCGGATGAGCCTTTCGTTTGCGTATGCCGCATCTTTGCCTTTTCGCTCTTCGGAGAGCGGACAATAGAAACAATCCCTGGCGCAGACTCCGGTGATAAATAATACCATTTTCGCGCCTTTATGGCACAGCTGACAGCCCATGCACATGTTATGGTTGTACATGGAGCCCGTAGCGTCTATTGACTCTTTATTATGTTTCATGGGACCGGTTTTCATCTCGATTATTCACTTAAATACATTCTTATGGCGACAGATTAAAAATGGTTCTCACGGCTGCGTTAATTTTCCTTATTCGCCTCGAATATCTGGATCTTCCAGGCGTTATCGGTGACCAACTCCTCTGATAGCTGGCTTATTTTGGAAGGGTTGCCGTCCCATAAAATGGAAAGGTCCGCATCGGTGATCTTGAGCTTCTCCAGGATGCTCATGGCCAGCCTGCGAAGCGCTTTTCGCCTCGAGAACGGCACACTAAAAATTGTTTTATATGCCGAAGGCCCGGATTTGGAATATGAGACCACCACGTAGTCCTCCAGCCTGAGATGGTTGATGTCGTCGTACTGGCACTGCATTTCGTATTCATATGCGATGTGCGAGTCCACCTTGGAAAGTGACAACAATATCTTAGCCAGTATATCCTTGTCGAGCCCTTTTTTCATGTTAACGGTTATTTTACCGATGGTACACGTGACCCTGGCGCTTTTGTCGACCCGCTCGATGATATACAGTTTTGTGTCGGTCTTTGGCTCCAGTTCAACGGTCAACTTAACACCCTATTATTTTATATAATGCCCGATCAGTAACGCAAGCTTTTGTTTTTGTTCCTTAGTAATCGCATCGGGGCTTGTGGTGACAGCGCCTTCGAGCGCGTGTCTGCACGGGCAATCCCCGGCGTCCGCAATATGCTTGATAGACCGCCGGATGATATCCTTGACGGCCGTCTCGTTCTTTGTCGCATTCTCGATGACCTGCGCTATCGTTACAGGCTCCAGATGCCAGACGTCATAATCAGTAATGGTAGCTATCATGCCGAAGCACATCTCGGCCTCTCTGGCGAGCTTTGCCTCGGGCAGCGCGGTCATGCCGATAATATCGAAGCCCAGCTTCCGGTAAACGTTAGACTCGGCCCTGGTCGAGAACTGTGGGCCTTCCATACACAGGTATGTGCCGCCATTATGCGTCGGATATTTTTTCGAGGATACGCTATACAGGATATTCGAAAGCTCCTTGCAGAAAGGGTCCGCGAAGCCGATATGGGCGACAATACCATCGCTGAAGAAAGTCGATACTCGCTTTGTTGTCCGGTCGTAGACTTGGTCGGGGATCACGATATCCAGCGGCTTGTAATCCTCCTTGAGGCTGCCGACGGCGGACGCTGAAATGATGTGAGTGACGCCAAGCTTTTTAAGCGCATATGTGTTGGCGCGATAATTAATATCCGAGGGTGAAAATTTGTGGCCCCGGCCATGCCTTGATAAAAAAACGGCCTCTATGCCGTCTATCTGGCCGGTAATGAGCGCGTCGCTCGACGCTCCGAACGGCGTATCGACCTTTGTTTCTTTTACCTTATCGAACATGCAGGGGTCGTAGATGCCGCTGCCTCCGATGATGCCCACTTTAACCAAAAAAATACCTCCGACGTATTATTTAACAGGCTCCCACAGGCCGTCGCCGCGCGTTTTGATCATGCCCCGGTATTCCATCTCCGCCAGAACTTCGTTCAGGCGGTCCGGCTGGCTGATCTCGAAGTACGTCGGCTCCAGCTGATGGTACTTTTTAAGGCCCATCTTGATATCGTTGAGCGTCCATGCCTTGAGCTTGTCCGTTGCCATGACCTGGCCGGTCACGTCGCACATGTCCTCCATGAAATTCCAGGGGAAGATGACCCAGGCCCATTCATCCAGAACTTCGCCCACGTAGTCCGCCTTGTTCTGGGAACAAAGTAGATGTTGAAGCGTCGCCGTCCGGACTTCCTTCGGGCTATATTTAGAAATGTAATCCCTGGCGAACATCATGCTCTTGCCGGTATCCGAGATGTCGTCCACTATTAGCACATTCTTGCCCTTTATCATGTCCTCGTCCACGGGATACCTGATACGGGGGCCGCTGCCGGCGGTCGCTGTGCCGGTGTAATGCTCGATCTTCAGACTTATCAGGTCATTCAGATTTAAAAAATCACAAAATACTCTGCCGGCGAACCATCCGCCCCTTGCCAGGGCCACGATAACGTCGGGCTTATACCCCGAGTTTCGTACGTCCTTGGAGATGTTCCGGCACAGGCGATAAATGTAATCCCAGTTAGTGATAACGCATTTAAAGTTTTCAGGAAGCGACATGTTGCCCACCAGCGTTGCAATGATGTATCGATGATTTTGCCATTCTTCATATGGCGTAAAAATATTTAAGTCTATATGGTAATATATAGATTATTTATTATAAATGTACTAAGTATTGCAATTTGTTTCCGTAATAACGTTTATTGGGCGCTCATAGCCGTCCTGCCATGGCCACGCATGATAAAACTCATATACTTGTGATTGAATTAGTATGTCTGATATCACACGAGATATCCTATTCAAGTTTTAATAGAATGATTAGCAATGACAGGAATTAAGAGATTAGTACTTGACGTATTGAAGCCCCATCAGCCATCAATACTGGAATTAGCAAAGGCAATAGCCGCCTTGAAGCACGTTACGGGCGTGAACCTGAGCCTGTATGAGGTCGACACGCAGACCGAGAACATTAAAATTACCGTCGAAGGCGTGAATATTGATTTCGACGACCTTGAGCGGGTCATAGAAGACATGGGCGCAGTGATCCATAGTATCGATGAGGTCGCAGCGGGCATTAAGCTCGTCGAGGAAGTCGAGACGCTGCAAGACCGTTAAATATTTTTGATCCTTTATGGCGATATTTGAGGAGAGCGAGCGGGGCAGGTACATTATTCTCGGTACCATTGACGGTATTTTAGCCGTGCTTGGTATTATTATCGGCCTTTCTTCCGCATCGGTAAGCTCTATCGTGATCATTAAAGCCGCCCTGGGCGGCGCTATCGCCCTGTGCCTGACGAACAGCATCGGCTCTTATCTCGCAGAATCCGCCGTCGAGTATGGTAAGCTGTCCGAAGTCGAGCAAGCCTTGTTGCAGAACCTGAAGCATACCAGGATCGAGAAGATCACCAAGCGTAATATTCTCATCGATTCTCTGTTGTCCGGCGGTTCCAGCTTTTTTGGCTCCTTAATACCCATCCTGCCCTTTGTCTTAGCCCCTGACGGAATAGCCGAGTATATCTCGATCACGCTGGCGCTGGCGGCATTAGTTATACTGGGCCTGTTCTCGGGAAAGATATCCAGCCAGAGCTACATAAAATCCGTAGTCCGTATGGTAGGCCTCGGCATTATCGTCATTATAGTCTGCAGTGTTCTACGATTGAGTCCGTGATGTACTGAAGCACACGAAGCTTGCCAAGAGCACGAATTTAATTTTTAACACAAGATTTCAAAGCTTACACAAAGTTCACGAAGTCTTTTTAATAGGATAAAATACGTTACAATAGGTTATTCCATAACGCCACATTTTAAAAAAAGCTTAGAGGTCTTCGTGTAGACTTTGCGGTCTTTGTGATAAAATAGATTCGTGTTCTTCACATTCTTCGAGGGCTTAACGTGATGCACGCAGAAGGCCGGGAAGCCCCGCCAGAAGACGGGGCGTCGACCCACATGCTTTTTCGTTGTTATCTACGGCGTTCTCACGACAGGCCTCGTCGGCGCGCCGACCCTGTGTGCAAGGTACGAGAATACCCCGCCCAGTATTGCGCCCCAGATAATAGCCGCTATCAGCGAGGTAACTATACCTGCCAGCGTAATAGCGCCGGGCGCACCCGCTCCGATACCGACGATGAGCGGGATCAACAAGCCGAAGACCACCCACAACGCCACCATCAGCACAATACCCTTAGTGACCGGGCTTAAGGTCGGAATGTGCTCATAGAGGGCGCCATATACGATGCCCAGTATCAGGCCCACTATAGCCAAAAATATTAGCAATACTATCGATGCCGTAATGGTTAAGCCGGCACCGCTGACGCCGGGCAGGTAGCCGCCAAGCACCCTATTAATATTTATATACTGTCCGATCGACGCCAGGCCGATAAAGCCAAGGATGATCGTTAAAATACCGATGATAATACCGGTGATCACCCCGGCTAAAGCTCCGTCAGTTATATCTCTGTCTGCCATAAAATACCTCCACCTGATCAATAGAACGACACCTAAGGCATAGTGCCAATCACGGCCAAGTCTGCCTGTTGATAGTACGTTCTATGTAATTCGGTAGTTAAGTTTCTCTTTTCATAATGTTTGGCCGAAAAAAAAGCAGATAAAAAGCAAGACGCCTTCGGACAACATGCTTAGAAAAAGCGCCCGGAAAATATGTAAGCATGTAGTGACCTTTATTGCACTGGAAAGAAGATTTAAAGCGTTAGAATGACGATATAGTGGTGGAAGTTAAAAGATGGTATCAGACGATGTGTGGACTGAGAAATACAGGCCTAAAACGCTGGACGATGTAATAGGGCAGGAACAGATAGTCAAGAGGCTTAAGTCATATGTGAAGTCAGGGAACCTGCCGCACCTGCTATTTTCCGGCCCGCCGGGCGTGGGCAAGACAGCCTGTGCCATATCCCTTGCCAGGGAAATGTTCGGCGACACGTGGCAAAATAACTTTACCGAGCTGAACGCCTCCGACGAGAGAGGCATCGACGTCGTCCGTAATAATATTAAGAATTTTGCAAGGACCGCCCCCCTGGGCGAAGCCAGGTTCAAGATCATTTTCCTCGATGAAGCGGACGCACTGACGTCCGACGCTCAATCTGCCCTCAGGCGGACGATGGAGCGATATACGGCTGACCTGCAGGTTTATCATCTCCTGCAATTACTCTTCCAAGATCATCGAGCCTATCCAGTCCAGATGCGCCGTTTACAGGTTCGGCCCGCTAAACCCAAAGGACGTCGAGACGATGGTCCGCAGGATAGAGAAGCGGGAAGGCATCAAAGTAACAAAAGACGGCCTGGACGCCATTATATACGTGGCCAGGGGAGACATGCGTAAAGCAGTTAACGCGTCTCAATCGGCTTCCACGGTATCCAAAGAGATCACTGCGGAGACCATCTACGAGACCACGAGCACGGCAAAGCCTCAGGAGATCGAGGACATGCTGAAGCTGGCGCTGAACGGCCAGTTCATGGACGCACGCAATAAGCTCGACGACCTGTTGATCAAGTATGGGCTTTCGGGTAACGATATTATTTACCAGATCTATTCGAGCGTGTTTTCGCTGGGGCTGAGCGATGAAGTACTGGTGTCATTGGTCGACCGTATCGGTGAGGCGGACTTCCGGCTGACGGAGGGTGCCAACGAGCGTATACAGGTGGAAGCGCTGCTCGCCCACTTCAAGATGCACGGCGAAGCCATGAAGAAATAACCACGGTGGTCACAGAGGCACCATGGAGTACACAGTTTTAATATAACGGTGTACACGGAGGACACAGTGTTTATTTTTTAATATTTGAGACTCGGAGGACATAGAGCCGATCTATTCATTTACTAATATAAAGAGAATGATGCGTCGTGCTTCTTCATTTACAGTGTCTTTATCTAAATAAATGGTCTTTTGCGCTCTGTGCCATCCATCTAAAAATGCCACCGTGTCCACCGTGTCCGCCGTGGTTAATACTAACTGTGCCATCCGTGTTTAACACCTCATCTTACAGGCATGCAAAAATTAAAAAAATAGTGTTGAAATATTCTAATTATTATCTTTTATTCACGAAGCAATAAGCCACTAAACCGATTATTACCATGACCATCAATGCTGGCATCGCCGGCATAGGCGTCAGTGGAGCCGGAAGCGTTGTTACCGTATCAGAGACAGTCGGGGTTACTATTGCAGTGGCGGTAGGTATCGTAGTAACGGATGCCGTTGTGTTGTTTGCAGGCACAGGTGTTGGCGCAGCCGTCGCCGTAGACGTTACCGTTGGTGTAGCAGTTGGCGTTGCAGTTGGAGTAGGTGTCGCCGTAGACGTCGGCGTGGGGGTCGGAGTAAGCGTCGGGTAGTCGGACTGATTGAGTATGACGACAGACGTCACGGTAGTATTGTTCGCGTTAACGCCGAAACGCCTGCAGACCAGCCTTCCCCCATCGGGCTCTTATTCGCGTAAATTCTATAGCTGTTATCGCCTGAAGCGTTCACGTTATCAAAATGATAACTGCCGTTTGTATCCGAGACGGTATACGCATACTGCTGGTTTACGTCCATGGCACTTACGATGGCAATGTAGGCATCGGC
The DNA here is from genome assembly GCA_963780625.1 of uncultured Methanocellaceae archaeon. Classification (GTDB taxonomy): domain Archaea; phylum Halobacteriota; class Methanocellia; order Methanocellales; family Methanocellaceae; genus Methanocella. The sequence goes on from CAWACH010000004.1 coordinate 155,680, forward strand.
GATCCCCGTCGTACCATTTACCGATGTATAAACATGGCCGGTCACGGTGCCGGTCCCGGGGCCTGCCGGATATGGTACGCCGATATTTGTGGGCCTGTTCGCATTGGCCGGTATTATCAAGACGGCTACAATAGCGATCAATAAAAATGCTATTATTAACCTGGTGAAACTTTTCATATAAATTGGCACCATCCTTTTTTGATATTTGACAGATTGATTAAGCTTAATAGCCGATCGGTTATATATTAATCTTCTATCATGATCGGTGAACTGACCTGCCCAAATTATATAAAATGATAATTGCCATAAGCCCGGATCAAATTTAAAAATCTCCCACAGCTCTACCGCTATGAGCATAGTTTATCGTATAATTTGTATTTTTAGGGATGTATATCTCGACGCTAAGGTTTAAGCCTCTTGTTAGACCGGCACTAACAAAACTATAAAGGGCGATGTTTATTAGATAGATCAGTATCGTTCCCGATGAACTTGACATAATCGCGTATATACCTTCCACCTCTCGTTCACCATAGACTGTTTTAGATAAAATGAGACAATAACTTTAACATCGCTGGAATTGGATTCGAGTATCGTAGCATTATTACCAAAATCGTTAAAGATATTAATTGTAACGTTATTCGAACCGTTATTTGTATATGTGCGAACTAAATGTTCATAGCTCTCAAAATCAAAACAACAACCACTAACCAAAATGAATATAACAATTATTGCTAAGACGGCCAAGTAACCCTTCATACCCCAAACCCTAAATATAGAATGGCTAAAGAGTATTTAAGAATAACCTAATAAACACATATTTAAGTTAATTATTAAGTAAACTTAATATAAGTAGATACGACGCAGATAGCTGAATACTGTATATTAATAATATAATTTTTCTCAGTAGTTCTATTTCCTGGATTTGTATCATTTACAGATCGTTAGAGAGATTATATGAATGCCGATGTTATCAATTATTACCGGAGTAATTGATAATGCCCGAAAAAGACTATGTTCATACGATCTATGTGATAGGGATCATTCTATTTGTAGCCCCGTGGATAAATGGCTTTCTATTTAACATAACCATGAGCGGCGCCCCCAATTATGCATATCTGTCACAAGGGGAGTTTTATACTAATGGATTGTTTGAAATGACCGGCGTTGCAATGATATTGTACGTATCCTATAAGCGATTCGTCGAAGGCTGGATAAGCGGGAAAAAAATAAGCAATATAATAAAATAATATTCAATTATTCGTTATCCATTAATAAATAAATGTTTTATTCTTTTTTCTTTGGCCGCCCTCTTCGCTTTTTCTCGGTTGTTTCCTTAGCAGCCTTTCCCGGTAATCCCATAATTGCGAACTTTAGGTCCCAGAGAAGATCATGTGCTTCGATTAAATGTAATTCTAGTTCTTTAGCCTTACCGTACAGCTTCTCATCTTTCCTTATCTGTTCGAAGCTCACTTCTAAGTCCGGCAAGTTATTAGCAATACTTCTGGATAACTCGATCGAATTTTCCAACGAACGTTTCATAAATATTTAATAATTAACTCAACAGATATAAAGCATATGATAATTAGAAAATATCCTATAGGTTATCCAATAAATTATGTGATAATAATTAAATATTTAATTAATTATTTTACCCATTGAAAGCTCAATAATAGTGATCTGCCATTTTATGGCTGGTGGAAGTAAATCTGAACTGATCAATGATCTATGGATCAACATTTTTTCTCTGTGTCTCCATATCCTCTGTGCCCCTATCCCCAAAAATGCGGGCTCTGTGCGACCTCTGTGAGCTCCGCGACTCTGTGGTTACGCCACGGGAGAGACTGAATAAAGCCTAAGTTTTATGTTCTATTAGCTGGCGATATGCATCATCGATAAGAGACCCGACATCCAGCCCTTTTCCTCTGGCGATCACCAGTGCGGCAGCTTCAGGCGTGACAAGGTCTCCATATTCTTTCTGCATGTTCCCGATCATCAATAACGAGGTCGCCCGGTCTATGCCTGCAGCCGCAAGCAGGTCCAGCGTCCGATCGAAAAGGCTTTTTTCTTGTAAAATGTCCATTCCCGGCTTAAAATCCTTCGGGATCTCTACGGTCTTAACGTTAAAAGTAGGCAGAAGCTTGCCGCCTTCTTCTTTGAGCAAGCCCTGCTTCAAGGCAGCTTCCAGGACCTGGGTGCTTTCATCCGGCGTGAACCATTTCAGCTCATAGGCCAGCACGAAAGTGAACTCGGTCCGGTTGAGCCGTGACTTACCCCTCAGCTTAAAAGCCTGAGCAACGGCAATTTCAAGCTCGCTCACTGTTTGCGTTTCCTCCGCAATATGAGTGCGATGCAGGATAAAACAATAATGAAGGCAAAGAGCCCGGGCGCAGGCGACGGCGTTGGCGTATTGGATGCTGTGGTAGCCGCCGCCGATGCCTTGAGCTGAACGTCCACGTTCATATCGGCGTTATTACCCGTAATAGTACGCTGATCGGACACATATCCTGGCGCATCGACAGATAGCTGATATGCGTTCGTCGTCACCGCATATAAAAACGTGAACTTGCCCGACGGGTTTGCCGTGACGGATATGGCGTCAAGCTTGACGACGGCATTTTGGATCGGGGAGCCGGTAGCCGCATCGGTAACAGTGCCGGACAGATTATATTTCATGGGCTCCGAGCCCTGTCCCGGTAGAGGGGTTGCCGTTACAGCCTTTGACGGCACTGGCGTAGGAGTATGATTAGACGGAATGGGAGTAGGAGTATGATTACCCGCTATGGGCGTCGGAGTTAGAGACGGCACGGCCGTGGGCGAATATAGCATTTCCCTTGCATACATCGTCTGGCTTGCAGGTGACGTCCTCGAATACATGGGGGTGAACTGCTGGTTATCGTTCAGGTTCGATACGGAGATGCCGTTGGATATTTGCACATTGATGCCCGGGTTGACGCCGCTGGCATAGGCTAAATTGAAGTCGCCATGGGTCGCGAGGTCCTGGGAGTTCCCGTCGACGCTGATGCCGGATTTTACATGCCGTGTGTCGATGAATCCCTTATCCATGAACGGATCATAAGGTACCCATGTATGCTCCTGGGGATAATATACCTCGACCCAGGCATGGAGGCCGCTGCCCCAGTTCGCCTGGGAACTGCCGCCGTTCTTTAGATCATAGTTAATGGTATTACCGTATAGCATGCCTGTTACATATCGGGCCGGGATTCCGGCGCTCCGCAGCAAGGCCAGCGAGAGGTATGACCGGTTCACGCAGGTACCGGTGTTGGAGGTGAGCGAGGATACGGCGTTCGCATCCTTCGCGGTACCGGAGGCCTGGTTGGGTATTTGCACCCTCACGAAGTCTATTATTTTATCAACCGCCTGCGCTTCCGTCGTCACGCCCGATAAAAGCTGATTCTTCTTGTTAATGATAGCCGGGTCGCCCGATTGTACCACCGAGGTAGGAGCACGATATTGAGCAAATTCTGAAGAGCCGATGCCGTCGGGGTAGTTGACTTTACCGGCATTCCCAGTGATGGAAGCGTCGAAAGACGCTATAGCGGTAATATCCAGTGTCGATCCCGCAAAGCCGTCCATGTTGAAGATATATCTGATGTAGTGATTACCGTAGGAGTCAGTCTGGTCCGATGACGTATATGGCACGCCCGTGGGAGCGGTGGTCACGGCCATGTTAACGTTCGAAACGCCCTGGGAGAAGCCATCCACGGAGTCCGAGCCCGGATAGGTCATATTATAGATTATTTTGGAGCCGTTGGCCAGTCCCGCCATGTTCAGGCCGGACACATGGACGTTGGCGGTCTCCGTAACGTGCATGGTCGAGGACATGGTGCCGTCGAATACATAGGTATCGGCCTGTGCGCCGGAAATAAACACCGGCAAAATAAAAAAAGCGATAGCTATCAGTGAAAAAATAGAACGAAATATAGGCTTTAAAGGCGGTACAGGTATCGATCGCTCAAACATAGTCCGCCCCGTGGCGCTTATCCCTTATAGTGTTCCATCATCGTTTCGATAGTTTCGGCGACTTCCTCTGGCGAAGTCCTGCCCTGGCCTTTTATGCCGGAGATCTGGACCAATAGCTCGCCGTTCAGCTTTGTCCTGACCATGAAAATATCATCGATCAGAGACATCTTATCGAAATTTTTATCAATGTAAGTATAGCGTACGGTCACCTTGAAATCCACGGTCCCTTTCTCCGGTATCGTGGGCAGTACCAGCGCGGTGTTCTTCTCGTTCAGCGGTAAAAAATCTACCTTGTTGTCGGTAATGTCGACCACGATGTCTCTTCTTGCCTTCACGTCGGTCGGGTGAGTCTTTACATTGGGCCCGGCTGTATCGAACTCCATCCTGCCGCCTTTGCCGTACATGCTTGCCATGACCTTTACCAGGTACTTCATGTCGCCGCTATAGCCATAGCGACGCTCGAAGTCGATCTTTTGAGGAAAATGATAATTTACCCTATCCATCGATATCCATGCTCCTACACATTTATGATATTAAATAAAAGGCCTGCTGTCTGATATACTTTACCTTAACTATGTAAACGGTCGCCGCGGCTGAACATTGAACACCGCCAGAGCCGGGCATCGTTCAGCAAAAGAGCCTGATGTGGCCTTTTTATTTATTTTACAGCTATAATGGACGAACCCCTTATGGACTGGGCGTTAATAACATGGTCTTTTCGTGTTATTTTCGCTAAAAACATAAGTTGCTTTCTAGTACTTCAATGAAGAAGTCAGAAGTGAGGCATCCATATGATAAATATCGTAGAGCTAATGGTCACAAACGAGTTCCTGGACGTAGATCAATTGAAGAATACGTACTTACATGGGATCAGCGAATTTCTCTCCGATTTTGGCTACGATGTATCGCATGTGGACAAGAGCGAATGGTATAGCTTCGAACAAAAGCTCCTTGTCGATACGAACGCTCCGGAGCCACTGGTCAGCACGGCCGTAGAAAAAGAGAATAGAGAAACAAAAGTATGCCTACGGGGTACTCGTAAATTAAATAAAAAAAAGGTATATCGTTTTTTAATGGGTTTATTTATATATCATCGTCTTTTACGAGATGAGACGGCTTGTCGATGCTGGTCAGCTTTTTTACGTCCTTGGTAGTTTTAGCAGTATCTTCAAGGTCTTTCTTCAGCTGAGACTCGATATCCTCTACCTGGGCACGGAGTTCATCCGGGTTCGGGATCTTGCCGAGAACATCTTCAGGCTTACCCACAATACGCTCTATGTCGGTCGCGACTCCCACCTCGGGTACGTGCTCTTCGGCAGAGCCAAGGTATTTGGCGGACTGCTCTATGAGCTTCGATATCTCGAACGGGAATATGATCTTCGTCGCCTGGCCATTGGCCATCTTGGCGAGCGTGTCCAGCGACAGCACGGTCAGGGCTTTCTTATCCAGCGGCACTGCGCCCAGCGATATGAGCCTTAGCGACTGTGCCTGGCCCTGGGCCATCAATATGCTCGAAACCCTGGTACCCTCGGCTTCCAGTATTTTTGACTGCCGGGAGCCCTCTGCCTTCAGGATAGCGGACTGCTTGGCGCCTTCCGCTTCCAGTATGGCGGAACGCTTGTTACCGTCTGCCAGCAGGATCGCGGCCCTTCTGCGCCTTTCTGCCGACGTCTGCTCTTCCATGGCCGACTTAACGGGGCCCACGGGGTCGACTTCACGGATCTCGACGGCTTCAACACGGACACCCCATGCATCTGTCGCCTTATCCAGGATATCCCTCAGCCGGCTGTTGATCAGCTCACGATTGTAAAGTACCTCATCGAGTTCCATGTCGCCGATGACGCTTCTTAAGGTCGTCTGCGCCAGCGCGATGGTCGCCATACGGTAATTGGTGACCTCGAAATATGCTTTCTGGGGGTCGACTATCTTAATATAAATAACGGCGTCCACGTTGGTGGGCGAGTTATCCTTGGTGATGACCTCTTGCTTCGGTATTTCCAGCACCTGCGTACGCAGGTCCAGCTTTATGACGTTACTCACAAGAGGGAAAACCCAGTTGAAGCCGGGGTTTAAACGGCCCCTGAACTGGCCGAGCAGGATCCACAGGCCCTGCTGATAGGGCTGTATGATACGAATGCCCGAGACCAGTATGAGTATGATGACGCCTATAACGAACAATAACAGGATCGCGAACAATGCTTCGACCCCGGTATCCATTTGCAATAACATTAACATCCTTACACCTTCTTCACTACTAAATGTACGCCGGAAACTTTGACCACGGTGACTTTTTCACGTGCGTCGATACATTCGTCGGACGTAGCGCTCCAGACCTGAGAGTCTATCTTGACCTTGCCGTCAATGGACTCAGGCCCGACCTTTTTAATGACCTCGCCGGTCTTTCCCATTAGCGAATCCATGCCGATGGTAGATGGTTTGTGCGTCGGAGCCAGCCGTTTATAAAAAGTTATGGTGAGAGCGCTCACCGCTATGGTAATGGCCGCGATCAGCAGGATACCCCACGGATTCAAGAGCAGGTCGGGGATCAATAACATTAATCCGCCGACAATGACCAGTATGGTACCTGGCACAACGGCGAAGAACCCGGGTAAGGCGACCTCGATGAGGAGGAACACCGCCCCGATAAGCAATAATATCCAGCCCAGATCCATGATAATCTAGCTATTATTGTATTTCTCGGTATATTTAGTTTCTCTGATGAAATTAATAAACTGGAAAAGCCCGGTTACCGGGCCTTCAACGTTAATAGACTTAATTAAACGTTCCCGAACGGAAATAAGGCAAATGAGAGCCGTAAAAAGGAGTATAATCTTCCGAGGCTTTATCGTGTATGACCATGAAAGGATTACTATCATGTGGCTAAAAACACTGAGCTTCGTATTAACGGCGGTATTCGTGTTATCGGCAGCGGCGATGGTGCCGTCTTTTGCCCAGCAGGCGCAAAATAGCACGACGGACGATAATACGATAGCTTTGCCTATATCGGCCATCCTCGACAGCGTGCTGAGCGCCCATGAGCAGGACATCAAGGACAAGATCTTCCAGTACAAGTTCAATTCGGCAAATAACAGCCCTGCAGTCCAGGCGGACCTGATCGTCGCAAGGAGTAACGAGCTAAAGAAGAGCGCCGACGATAACGAGAACCTGATGAACGCCCTCATGGCCAGTAACGACACTATTTCGGGCGAACAGTTAGCGGCCATAGCAGAAGAGACGAACGAGAGCATGGGAAAACTCGATAACCTCTCAAAGGATCTCGAGAAGCATTCCGGAGAGGTATCCTCCAGGACCGACCATAAGTCATATGTCGACCCGGTAAAGCCTCTGATGAATAACATCACCAATGCTAAAACGGCAGTTATGAAGATCTCCCAGGCGGCAAAAGAGAAGATAGCCCAGAATAAGAAATTTACGGGCAACAAATACGCCAATGGCAGTAAAAACGTCTATGGCAAGAGCTGATATCTTCCTATTTTTTAAACAGGCTGTCCAGTAGAGTGACCCTGACATTACAGTTATCCGCATAGGAACAGCGTTCGCACCATTTCCCCCGGGAAGCTTCGGGCATCTTGCCTGTCAGGATCTCGTTCACCCTGTTTCTTGCGTGCAAAGCTTTTCTTTTATCCTCATAGCGCACCTCTGCCGTGCGTATGCACCAGCCGGATACGTATTCTACGCCTCCCGACGAGCAATCCATGGCATATTTTTCGGACAGCAGCATGGCATAGGCCGCGAGCTTTATCCGGTCCGAAGCGTATACGCCATTCGACGGAGGGAGCGAGGGAGAAATGATCATCGGCATTAAGCCGTTGTCCTTGATAACGGCTTTATCGATCATGCCCGAAATGCGAAGTTTTTCGGAATATACTGTAATGCCTGTGGCGGACGGTGAGAGTATGCGCCTCAGCCACGGCTCCCCATGCCGTTCCTTCTCATCACAAAGTCCGGATACGATATAGCCTGCGCGCGCTGTCAATTCGTTTCCGGCCTTCACAACAGATTTCTCATATCCTGCGCCATAAATACATAACGAGTCCGAGCATGCGCCGGCGATGACATTTTTTATTATTTCAGGCTGAATTGAAGAGACCGCTGCCTCAAGCCCGTAGGATACAGACCTATAAACACCTGCCCTGATCTCTTGATCCGTTAATCCGGCTTTATGGCCGTTTCGAAAATACGCCAGCCTCGGGCATAGATAATAGGATGCAATATCCGATACGCTGATATACTTATTTGCATTATTTTGCACATAAAATGGTAGCTCTTTGTACATAAAAATATTTTGCTGCCGCGTATATAATGAAAATCGTTTTTAGCCGTATAATTTAATTATTGATTAAATGATAAGCGAAATAACGGATGCTGTCTGTGTAATAGATCATGATGGCCGGGTAGTCTGGGCGAACGGCACATTTAACGAATTGTTTAAGCATCACGGCCACATGCTCGGTAAAAAGATAGGCGATATCATGCCGGGCCTGCCGGGCGTTTGTATCGCGGGAAAAATACTCTCGGACGTTGATGCTAACAAGCGTAAGCGTTTTTATGAAGTCGAGTGCGTGCCGACGTTCGACGAGAATGAAGTCAAGGTGAGCGACCTCATCGCGTTCAGGGATGTGACCGTCCTACAGACGCTGATCAATATTTCGGACCTGACGGTATCCACGTCCACGCCCCATGAGCTGCTGGATAAGGCCATCGATATCATCGGAGAGACGCTGGGCTACAAGACCATTGCCGCATTGCTACATGAATCAGGCGAGCTGGAGCTGGTATCGAGCAGGGGCTATAGCCCGATGCTCAGGTCGCTGCTGGCAAAACAAAAGGTGGGCCCTAAGGGAAAAGGACTGGCGGGAAGAAGCGCATACGAGAACAGGACCATCATCAAGGAAATAAACGAGAACTCCGTGTCGGGTAAGCTGTATAAAGAATCGAAACGGCTGGGTATATCTACGGTGATAACGCTTCCCCTGGTCGATAGGGGAGTTCTGGTGGGCGCTCTCGCCGTATCTACCTCTAAAAGCCCCACGCCGGGCCAGATCAACCTGCTCAAGGTCATGTGCAACCAGCTCTCGGTAAGCTTGAGGAAGATCGTGTTCGAGAGGGAGCTGGTCAAGGCCCGTGACGAGATGGAGCTGTATATTGACTTGATGTGCCACGACATTACCAATGCGAACCAGGTCGCGCTGGGCTATCTTGAGCTGTTGCAGGGGCACATAAAGCCGGAAGAAGAGCAATACATCAATTGCGCTACCTCGACTATTTTCAGGGTGAACTTACTCATTGATAACGTTCGAAAGATCCGCAGGTCTCATGCGATGTCGGTCGAGCCTGTCCCGGTACGGGAGCCGCTGGATAGCGCGATCGCCGAAGTATGCTGCGTGATCGATTCCATAGGAAAAAAAGCGGTGATCAAGTCCGAGATCGATAATGCCATTATAGTAAGAGGCAACTCGCTGTTGAGGGACCTGTTCTATAATATCCTGGAGCTGAACGTGCAGCGGATGAGGCCGGGCGGGCGCATTAATATCAGCTCTAAGGATGTCGATGGCTCCTATGATATTATATTCGAGGATACAGGGCCGGGGATCCCGGATAATAAAAAAGACTCGTTCTTTAAGGCGCTGATCAGCGAACCGCGCACCGGCCAGGTAGGATTGGGCGTCTACCTCCTGTCCAGCCTCATACACAGCTTCGGTGGCGATATCCATATCGAAGACCGCGTGAAAGGCGACATTGCTAAAGGCAGCCGCATTATTTTAAATTTGAAAAAGGCATGAATTCGAATGGATCAGATATGTGATCTTTTCTTTATCATACAATTATTGCAGCCTTCCCGCTCCTGGCAAAAAATATTCTCGTCATAGAGGCACCAGTAGCCGAAATTACCTTCGACCTCAACCCTGCCCTGTGTCAATGCCATATAGTTAGCACTAAGATCACGAATTATGCCGTTAGTCGCTATATGGTCATCTTTCATACAATAGTTATATTAAAATATAATGTATTTTATAAATAGTCGCTAGTTATCACGCCAAATCAAGCCCTGTCCGGCGGAAAAAACAATGTGCGGGGACATGAAGAATAATGGCCCGCTCTTTGTTACAACCGGTTGTAGCTGGGCGAATTTACCGTGACACCTGCCCATATGAAACTATTAATAGGTGTGAGTCGTTACTGCCAGTATTATTCTTTCAGGATAATAAATAGCTCACTAAAGCAAAATTTACGAGGGATAAGGATTGTTACCCGGACCAGTGTTGGACAATATCGAGAAGAATAGCGAGAAGTACATAGCAGAGCTGATGGAGCTCATTAGTATCCCCAGCATAAGTACGCTGGAGGCATACTCAGGCGATATACGTACGGCCGCCGAATGGCTGCTCGGACAGGCCAGGCATATGGGCTTCACAGGGCGCCTGTACGAGACGGCCGGGCACCCGGTCGTTTACGCAGAGCTTTGTCCGAACGCGGAAGCTCCGACATTGTTGATCTACGGGCACTATGACGTCCAGCCTCCCGACCCGGTGGACCAGTGGTGTACTCCCCCGTTCTCGCCGACGATCATGAACGGCTCTATCTATGCCAGAGGCGCGACGGACGATAAGGGCCAGCTATTCACCTACATCAGCGCCATCCGGTCGATACTGGCCATCGACGGAAAGCTGCCCGTGAACATCAAGCTGGTCATCGAAGGCGAGGAAGAGATAGGCAGCCCGAATTTTACCGAATTCGTTAACAATAATGTAGAGCTATTAAAAGCGGACTTCATCGCACTTTCGGACGGCTCGAAGTATAACGACGAGCTTCCCTGCATCTGCGGCGGTGTCCGGGGACTATTATACATGCAGGTAGAGGTCGACGGCCCGACCTACGATGCGCATTCCGGCATATATGGCGGAGCACTTGTGAACCCGGCGTGGGCTTTGATAAAGATGCTTTCCGCCTTAAAGGATGACAACGGGAAAGTACTCGTCCCCGGCTTTTACGGCCGCGTAATAGACGTCACAAAGGCGGAGCGAAATGAGATGGCCGCTTTGCCGTCGGACGAGGCCGCCGAGAAGGCCCGCCTGGGCGTTGACGTACTGGTGCCCGAGAAAGGCTATACCGTACAGGAGAGTACCCGGGCCCGGCCGACGCTGGATATCAACGGCATTTGGGGAGGATTCCAGGGCGTGGGCTCCAAGACGATCATACCCGCCCGCGCGGGAGCGAAGGTCAGCATGCGGCTGGTGCCCGACCAGGACCCGGACGAAATAAAAAAATTGTTCGAAAGCTACGTGCAGACTCTGGTTATTCCAGGGGTAAAAGTGACCGTAGCGCAGGTGCAGGGCAGCAGCAAAGGGCTGGTCGTACCCCGCGATAGCCCGGCAATGTCAGCGGCAGTGCGTGCCATAGAATATAGCTTCGGCCGTAAGCCCGTGATCATCCGGGAAGGCGGCAGCATCGGCGCCGTAATAGCTATGAAGCAGGGGCTCGGCATCGACGATATATTGATGCTCGGCTGGGGCGGCCCGGGGGACGCGTTGCATTCCCCTAACGAGCACTTTAGCCTGGAGAACTTCCACAAAGGCACAGTGGCGGTAGCCGCCCTGTTATACGAGCTATCGAAAATAAAGAGCACAGTAAAGCCGGTGCAGATAGCTAAACAGCCGCACAAGACCGTAAAATAAACTCTTTTTATATTTTATTAACATATCACTTCGAGCAGTCGCTCTATTGTTGCCTATTGAGAATATGATAGGAAGCGCTATCATAGTCCGTCGCGTATCGATTATCTAATGGCTAAGCGCATTCAAAACAGGCAGCAAAGAAGGTTGAATCTCCAGCCTGGTAATAAAGCAAACCCCGCTAATCGAATGAACATTACAGTGACGAATCGGAGGCAGTACGGTATTATCGGTACGATAGTCGAAGTAGTCGGCGGAGTGGCTGTATTAGCGGTCATCATAGTCGTACTGTTAACGGGCCTGGGCGCCACAATGGTTAACATGAAAACTTCCGGGGGGCTGCCGCAACCAGTAATTGACTATTCTACGGGATTTTATCACTACTTTTTCGGATGAACGGCAGGGATTAGAATAAAAGACAAAATAAAAGAATAAAAACATAGATCGGCATACTAATATGGCAAAGTGCTGGGATCCGGATTCGAACCGGAGAACCTCTACAGGAATAGATCTTGAGTCTATCGCCGTTGACCTGACTTGGCTATCCCAGCCCCATGTTGATAAACGACTTCAGAATGTCATACTGCGCCGCGTTGCACATATACGGGGTATATAGTATAATATATTTTCGTTAAAAAAGCTTTTTATAACGGCCTACATATTATTATTTGATGGCTTATATAAAATTACTTGACGTGCCGCTGCGATGCCCTAATTGCAGCGTTACCAGAGTTGCTACGGGCATGGGGCAGTATGCGTCCGTCAGGAGCAGCCTGGACGGGGAATTACCCACGCTGGCGTACGATGACAGGTGCCCGGACTGCGGCTTAAAGATGGTCGTCGACCAGCACCTGAAGGACCTGTAAAGAACGGTCAACCCTGTAACACCTGCTTTTCGAGCTTTGTAGCCTGAGGCCTATGTGCCGCAATAACTTTAGCGGCTGGCTACGATGGCATAGCGTAACGGCTTTTTTCCAGAAACAGCTGGGTGTTTTTTTCAGTAAGTGCCCATATTTTTATACCCCTTTAACTTTCGTTAAAGCTTTAACCCGTATTAAAAATAAAAATTTCTAGCCATATAATTGTCTATAAAATCACTAATGTATTAGCCGGCGCCGGGAATACCCATGAGTAGAGGAGGGTAATATATGAAAAATAGATATTTTGGAATTATGGCTATAATAGCCATGGTTTGTGCGGTCATCGTCCTTCCGGCGACTGCTAACCTGGTGCCGACGACATTCGGTTTCCCGGTGATCGTCCAGAACGGCTCGACGAGCGCGTTCAATCAGGATACCGCAACTGCGACCGATTTCGAAAATATAAACATACAGTTCCCCGCCTATGCCAATGGCGTAAATCTTGGCGCATCTACGCTGGATGCAGGCCTTGGCGCTGCCGTTGACGGGGCGCTCGGCGTCGGGACCGATGGTACTGGCGTCGCCGCATCGACCGATGACGGGACCGGCGTGGGAGCAGGCGTAACTGCTACATCTAACGTGCTGCCCTTTGGCCCGGTGAACCTGGCGTTCCCGGACATTAGCCAGACCGTCTGTCAGACGCAGGACGTAACACACACAGACTTCGCCCAGACCAATGAATATGCGGAGTTCTCGTACCCGTTCGAAAGCGTAGGCGCCGTCTCGTTGCCGGGCTTCGGGTTCGGGTTCTAAAACATATAAACGGAAGAGCAGACACCTTACTCAAAAACTGCTCTCCCCCCTATACAAACCAACCTCAACCTAAAGTAAAAACGAGTATTTTTTTAAGCGTGATCAATGGTTCACCATTAAAATTTGTTAAAGCTTTAACCAACATTAAAAATAAAAAATTCCTCCCCCATAGTCGTTTATTATTTCAAGAATATATTAGGTATCGACATGAGTATTGAGTATTTGAGGAGGGTAGAATTATGGTAAAAAGATCTATCATTACGGCGTTTGTGCTAACTGCCATCGTACTATTGGCGATGCCGGCATGTGCATCGCTTGTCCCCATGTCCTGGGGATTTCCCACGCTAGTCCAGAATAACTCCCTGACCAGCTTTTCGTCCGGGTATCAGAATGCGAACGACCTTGAAACTTCCGATATTTCGTTTCCAACTACTTCGGACGGCGTTCTAGCGACTTCATTCCCGACGATATCGCAGATAGGGGATAAGAGTAACCTGTTGACACAAATGGAGTTCACGCAACAGAAGCAATATAGCCAGTTCGCATACCCATACTTGAGCATAGGATTATCTCCGGTACCTTCGATGGGCTTGCTATAAGAAACAACACCCCCATAAACACCCACGGTGTCTGGAAGAGCCCTCGGATTCCTTCACCGTTGTTATTTTTTTTCATAGGGCTTATTCGTACTTTAAAAATAGCCGATCGAATTCCCTATAGATATTGTCGAGCTCAGGATCGTCCTTCGACCGTAAATGTAGTATCATGCGTAGCGAATCATGGAGCATGAACCGGTCATCGTTGGCAGTTTCAAGCCCGGTGCCTTCTAAACCTCGCAGGATCTCATTGATACGCCGATCGTATCTGAGCAACAATTCTTCAGCGGCTTCCCGGTTTTCAGGGGGCAGATGATATCCCAGGTATTCGATAGACCGGATAAACCGCCAGATAAATTCTTCCGTTGTGAAAGTTTCATTTTGTACTGCCTTATTGAGGCTCGGGCTATCAAACATGATCCGTTTTGCCGAAGAGCGGTAGTATTTCTTGACGATACCGCCTTTGACCTCTTCCCGCACCTGCCTGACCAGGCCATGCTTTTCCAGCTCTTTTAAGTGATAATGAATAGACCCCGGGTTAACGTTCAGCGCCCTGGCGATATCGGAGATAGAAAGCTCGCTTTCGGAAACCAGGCTCAATATCGCGTTATATTTTTCGCTGAACAAAAGCTTGATGTCCCTGGGCTTATCCAGGATCATTATTTCCTGTATGCCATCGCAGGGATTACCCTTAACAGACATAAATAAGGGTTAACGTTACGGGCATTTAAATTATATTAAAATATTAATATAATTAATAGCTTTAATACATGTTTAAAACCAAATAAATTACCCGAATACCTGTGTATAAAATGGATAGTATATTAGCCGTCGCCTGTATAGACCTAACATTGGAGGCGACTCTATGGCAAATGTTAATAAGCCTATTAAAATATCCCTGAAAATACTGATCGCCCTGGCCACATTGATGTATATTTCAGCGCCGCTGGCGCTATCCGATACTTCGGCACCCTACCTGATATGGGGCACGGCTTCCGTGAATGGCGTTGGGACGAAAGGCATTTTGGTAACTTCTAGCAGCGGCCAGTCTTATACTTCAACCGATGGCGGTACTTATATGCTTAGCATACCGCGAAGCCAGACATCGGTAACGCTCACCGCTACATATCAAGGCTATCATGTAACCTCGGCCGCTATCGCGGCAGCCGATATACCACAACAGGCGAATCTGGATATTACGATGCCTGTGGCGACGGCCACGCCAACACCGACACCGACAGCAACACCAACACCAACAGCCACGCCAACACCAACTCCCGAACCTAATTCCACTATAACGCCCACCCCTAATGCGTCGGTGACACCTACACCTAATGCTTCTGTGACACCCACTCCTAATGCGTCGGTTACGCCTACGCCTACGCCTACACCTACACCTACACCTACGGTTACGCCGACTTCGACGCCGATTCCTACTCAGCAGCCTGTGTCGAATTCGCATCCGGTGTCGATGCCGACTTTTACTCCTACCCCAATACCTACCCCTTCGCCCACTCCCGTGACGGACCTATCGCAGTTGAACGCGTCTGTCCCGGCCCAGCGTAAGGTGTTATCATCGCCGAACTGGATCGTAGATCATGAAGCCATCAACGTTAATAACAACGGTAACCCCATCATGGTCATCGCATGGATCGACAACCCGTTAAACAATGTCAGTTACCCCATTGAGGCCGGCGAAGTAAAAACGGTCCAAACGTCCTCGGTACTGACGCAGAGCGACCAGATACTGACAGTCGGATTCGATGCATATGAGAATGGCGTCATCATCGACACATACAAAGCTACCATCGCAGTAGGCCCAACACCAACACCCACGCCCACCAACAGCAAATCACCAGGATTTGCCATACCTGCAGCGCTTGTTTGTCTGATGGCGGCAGCATATCTAATATTCAAGAAGAAGTAAAGATAAGGAGCGCATATCCGCTCCTTTTTTTATCCGTATTTTGAAAACACTTTTTCAAATTCGCCATAGATCCGGGCCATTTCGGGGTCTTCCTTGGCCTTTATATTGAGTATCAGGTCGTATGCATTGCGCAATATAAACCCATTATCTTCCACATTCTCGAGCCCCGAGTTTTGCATTTCCAGCAAAATGCCCTTGATCCGCTTATCGTACCTGGACAGCAATTCCTCTGCGTCCTCCTTTTTTTCCGGGGATATATGATAGCCCAAATACTCGATCGACTTGATGAGCCGCTCGATATTATCTTTAGCCGTAATATCCATATCGCCCCGCAGGTTAAAGTCAGGGCTGTCCAGCAGGATACGCTTCGCGGCAGAGCGGTAGTATTTCTTGACGATACCGCCTTTGACCTCTTCCCGCACCTGCCTGACCAGGCCGTGCTTTTCCAGCTCTTTTAAGTGATAATGCACGGAGCCCGGATTAACGTTCAGCGCCCTGGCGATATCGGAGATAGAAAGCTCGTTTTCCATTATCAGCTTTAATATCCGGTTATGCTTTTCGCTAAAAATCAGGCGGAGATCCTCGGGATGATCTACAACGAGTATATCGGGTATTGCGATGTCGGGTTTATCCTTAGCTGGCACGAATAAATATTTGATATGAGCATATAAATCATTTCTCGCTCAACCGTCAAACTGTCATGGAATGGCGGAAGTAAAAACGCCGAAAGGAGCCATGTACCTTACATGGCAATAGTTTTATATCTTATCTGTGACATCATAAAGTAAAATTGATTATTATCAACTTTACTTAACTACGGTGTTCTCATGGAGAAAAAGGCGTTCAAGTGGGCGGTAGTACTTATTATTCTCGCGCTGGCCCTCGTGGGAGTGACCGTTATCTCGACATCCATCGGGCCCGCCAACATCAGCATTGATAAAGTAACGCTCATTATCGTATCGAATGTCATCTCGAAGATACCGTTCGTTTCAAATCAGATACACATAACCCGGACGTGGACCGCCGGCGATGAAAGCATCATCATGCTGGTCAGGCTGCCACGGGTGCTGCTCGGGCTGCTTGTGGGCGCTACGCTGGCAGTGGCGGGCGTCGCGGCCCAGGCCATATTCAAGAACCCTATGGCGGACCCGTATATACTGGGCGTTTCCTCCGGAGCGTCGGTGGGCGCTGCCACCGCTATTGTCCTGGGGCTCGGCAGTGTGGGGACGAGCATAGGTCTTGGCCTGGTGTCCATCAACTTTGGGGCCATTCAACTCGGCGCCATGGCCGGAGGGCTATTGGCCACATTCCTTGTCTTTAGCATAGCCAGGACCGGAAATAAAATACCTGTCGAGACCCTCATACTATCCGGCATCGCCGTTTCGGCGTTCTGCTCTGCCATCACATCATTCTTAATGTACATTTCAGGCCATGCGCTCACCCAGATCATATACTGGATCATGGGGGCTCTGTGGAATAGCGACTGGAACTCGGTGTTTATTATGTTGCCTGTAACACTAATAGGCAGCCTGGTCATTTTCTCCTTCTCGAGAGACCTGAACATGCTGCTGCTGGGCGATGAGGCCGCCTCGAACCTGGGCACTAACGCACCGTTAATTAAAGTCGGTATGCTCGCGCTGACGGCAATGATCGCCGCCGCCGCCGTATCGGTCAGCGGCATCATAGGCTTCGTCGGCCTGTTCGTGCCCCATATCATGCGACTCATCGTAGGACCCGACCACAGGATACTCGTGCCCTCGTCCATACTGATGGGCGCAATGTTTTTAACTGCGGCCGATACGTTCTCACGCACGATCATTCAGCCTACGGAATTACCGGTCGGGATCATTACAGCGCTGGTCGGCGCGCCGTTTTTCGTATACTTGTTGATGAGGAAAAAGAAGAGCGTGACTTAACATATGCTGGATATCAGGAGCATTTGCGTAAATTATGGGACGATAAAAGTACTCGATAATGTATCGTTCATAGCCGAGAAGGGCGAGTGCATCGGCATTATTGGCCCCAACGGTTCCGGTAAGTCCACGCTGCTGAAGACGCTGAGCAAAATACTCAGGCCGTCCTCGGGCAAGGTCGTCCTCTGCGATAAGGAGCTGGAGCGGTATTCGGCTAAGGAGCTGGCGAAGAACATGGCCGTGGTGCCCCAGGATACTAATATCGATTTTGATTTTACCTGCCTCGAGGTAGTCCTCATGGGCAGGAACCCTCACATGAAGCGCTTTGAGCTTGAGGGTAAGAAGGACATGGATATTGCCAGGGAGTCCATGATGCTGACTAACACCTGGCACCTGCGCGAGAGGCCGTTAACCGAGATCAGCGGCGGCGAAAGACAGCGGGTCATCATCGCCAGGGCGCTGGCGCAGGAGCCGTCCGTGCTATTGCTGGACGAGCCTGTCTCGCACCTGGACATCAACCACCAGATAGAGATCCTGGACCTGGTGGACCGGCTCAAGAAAGAGCGCGGCCTCGTCGTAATTGTCGTACTTCACGACCTGAATCTGGCTGCCAGGTATTGCGACCGCCTCATACTGCTGCTGGGGAGCAAGATACTGGTGGCAGGTAAGCCGGATGAAGTGCTCACGAACGACTACATCAGGCAGGCTTTCCACGCCGGCGTGCTGGTGCGCAGGCATCCGCTGACCGGATTTTTGTATGTGACGCTGTTAAACTCGATGGATTCCCAAAAGCCGTCCATGGGCAAGACTATACACATTGTCTGCGGCGCCGGCAGCGGTACCCAGCTGATGTATCTACTCCGCTCAAAAGGGTATGTGGTAACGGCAGGCGTGCTGAACGTGCTGGACTCGGACTATGAGACGGCCATGCAGCTGAACATAAGGACGATCAGCGAGGCGCCCTTCTCCCCTATTACGCCGGAGTCCTGCGCCCAAAACCTGGAAATGATGAAAAATGCGGACGCCATAGTTGTTTCGGATGTCCCGTTCGGCTGGGGTAACATAAAAAATTTAGAGGCGCTCATGACAATAGCCGGTGTCAAGCCCATGGTGATGCTCGAAAAAGAGCCTGTGGAACGTGACTTTACGGCCGGAGAAGCGTCAAAGATGCTGGCGAAGTTAAAAGCCTCCGGCGCCATAGTGGTCAAAGACCCGGAAGCAGTGGCCGAATGCCTGGAGACATAAAATAAAAAGGCGGGCTTATCCCGCCCTGTAAAAGCATTACTTCTTTAAGCCCGGCTTCCTTACCCTCCTCGATGAGCTCCCTGACACGCTCGCCGCCCTTCTTTCCGCCTACTTCTCCGCCTTTGTGGCCGATCGCCTCGTAGAATTCCTTGCCATGTGTCTTCGCGGTCTTCTCGCCGCCCCTGCGGCCGGCTTCCTCAACGGTCATGTCGCCCTTTCTATCTGCCATACGGTTAACCTCCTGATCTATGATCGTAGTTTTGCCTATTTCCTTTCCGATTGCGAGCCTCTCTCTATCAGCTCCTTTACCTTTTGGCCGCCCTTATGGCCGATCTTTGAGTAAAACTCCGGGCCATATTTTTCCTTGACCTTTTCGCCGCCTTTATGGCCACCGAGACGCCCTGCCTCTTCTACGGTCATATCGCCTTTTCTTTCCATTTTTGAATCACCCCGGTAAGCTCTTTCCCAGTATCATAATAACTCTGATGACCGTAATCTGCGATGAGCCGTGTTGATGCATTGCGATTAGCCTGAAAGCGGCATAGGATGTTCACGATAAACACGCCTCGATAGGATTCCGCCAGCTTAGAACACGTAAAACATTGAGAAAACGGAAAGCTAGCTGATACTGCGGAAAGCTAACTAATAGTGGCTCGCCTGAAAGCATAGACACAAACCACGGTCATAACGGCCGCCATAGCCGCGATCTCAGCCATGCCGGTCAGTCCGGCTGCCCAGTTGCCGAAGAATAGCGCCCTGATAGAATCTATGGTATAACTAACAGGATTCAATGCTGCTATGACGCGCATCCAGGAAGGCATCGAGCTAAAAGGCATCAGCGCAGTACTGGCAAAGAAGAGCGGCATGCTGATGAGGCCGTTAATGGCCGAATAGGTATCGTAATCCGGCGTCAGCATCGCCACGGTAATGGCAAAAGACGACAGCATGCAGCCGAAGAAGAATAAAATAATGTAAACAGCCAGCAGTCCGGGCAGCCCCGTTACGATATTGACGCCCAGCATGAACGCTATAGCGAAGATGATAGACACCTGTATCAGGCTCCTGACAGTAATAAAGAGCACTTTGCCGAACAATATCGATTCCCTTGCCGACGGCATGGCCATGAACTTGTTCAGGTAGCCCAGCAGCTTATCGAAAGACATGTACATACCGCCCTGGAGTGACGAGAAAAGCACGGTCATGATGAGGATGCCCGGCGTTATAAAATTCAGATAGTCGCCCGAGAATTTCGTGGATAGCGTCAGCCCGACGAACACCAGCCAGGCGGTGGGCGTGATGAGCGACGTAAAAATTGCCACCTTCCCCCGGGTCCAGCGCTTAAAGTCACGTTCGAAATGGGAAAAGATATTGATCGCCATCCTGTCGAATTCGTAAGTCATTTGCGGCGCCTCACCATTCGCTTATAGCGATCGCTTTCCACGGCTGACCATTCCCCCTCCTCGTCGTCAACGTTCTTGAGGAACACGTCGTTCAGCGTCGGCTGGTTCACCGATATGGACTCTATCCTGATGCCGTTCCTTCGAAGAAGCTCGGAGATCAGCGGTATCGCCTCTTCGCCGCTATCCGCTAAAAAACAAATATCCTTATCACGCAGCCCCAAAAGGCGTATGCCGTCCAATTTACCATAAAAGTCCGGTATAAAAGTATCAGGGTTTTTTACCCGCACGACGACCAGCGACCGGGAAATGCCGCTTTTTAGGTTTTTAGGTGTATCTATCGCTTTGATAATGCCATGGTCGATGATGGCGACCTGGTCACAGAAAGAATCGGCTTCTTCCATGTAATGCGTAGTAACGAATATCGTGATGCCGTCGGATGCCAGCGTCCGCAGGTGTTCCCATATGCGGGTCCTGGATGTTACGTCCAGCCCCACCGTCGGCTCGTCAAAAAATAATACACCTGGCTCGTGGACAAGCGCCTGGGCAAGTTCAAGCCTGCGCTTCATGCCGCCCGAGTATGTCCTGGTGAGCATGTCCGCCTTGCCCGATAAGTCGATGAGGGCAAGCACCTCGTCCGTCTTATCCTTAGGCGACAGCACGCCGTATAGCCGGGCATATAGTAGCACGTTCTCCCTGCCCGTCAGCTTATCGTCTACCGCCAGGTCCTGGGGCACGTAGCTGATGGACCCTCTGACCTGCACCGGCTCTTTGATAATGCTGTGCCCGCAGATGTACGCGGTCCCGGACGTTGGTTTTAGCAGCGTCGTCAGCATGAGCACTATGGTACTTTTACCTGCCCCGTTGGGGCCGAGCAGGCCGAAGATACCGCCGCTGACCCTGAGGCTGACGTTGTCTACCGCCGTCAGGCCGCCATAGCGTTTAGTGAGGCCGAATACATCGATGGGTATCTCGTCCATACAAAATAAAGGTCATAGACCCGGTATAAAAACAGTCCTGATATTCTCGAGTTATTATTTTTCCGGTACGCAGGGTTTTTAACGACTGAGCATATTTTAGTATGGTGTTCGCTTTGATCAGGATAGGTATCGCCGGTATACCCCACCATGCCAAAGGAGAAGGTACAGAGGCAGGGGTAAAGTATCTTTGCAGCGTCGGGCTCGATGCCATGGAAGTCCAGTTCGGGAGAAATATCTACATGACCCCCGAGAGCGCCAGGAAGAGCGCCGCCGTGGCCGCAGAGTGTGGACTGGCATTTTCCATACATGCCCCTTATTACATTAATTTGACCAGTAAGAACAAGGCTACTCAGGAAAAGAGCAAGGAATGGATCATCCGGTCCCTGAGGATAGCCGAAGACCTGGGTGCCAGGATAATCGTATTCCACCCGGCCAGGGAGAGGGAGCCCGAAGTGCTTAAGCAGCACATGATCGAGCTTAGCGATATGAGAAAAAAAGAAGGCATCAAGGCGCTCTTAGGCATGGAGACGACCGGCGATGCCCCCGAGCTCGGAAGCGTCGAAGACTATATTGATATTATTAAAACAGTTCCCGGAACTGACATAGTCATAGACTTTGGGCACGTCCATGCAAGGACGAACGGCTCATTAAAAAGCCAGGCGGACTATGAGGCTATTTTTGACTTGCTTAAACCTGTGAAGGCCAATGATTTTCATATTCATTTCTCGAACGTCGAGTTTAAGAATGGCCGCGAAGTAAGGCACATTCCCATGACAGACCAGCCTCCGTTCAGGCCGCTGGCCAGGATCCTTAAGGAACGAAAGCTCAACGCGACCCTTATTTGCGAATCGCCGCTGCTGGAAGAGGATGCCCTGGAGATGAAAAGGATACTGGAAAGCCGTTAGCATTCAGTGTTCCGGCGGTCAATGATAAATTTAAATAGATTCATGCACTTTTTATGGCTATATAGGGGCCGTTGGATTGATCGATATCAGCATCCTTTTTGAACTACTCCTGATGCTGCTTCTCGGTAAGATACTGGGCGATATGGTGCATCGGATAGGGTTCTCGCCGCTCATAGGCCAGATCGTCGCCGGCATTATCCTGGGACCCATGATATTACAGGCCGTAAACCTTTCCTGGCAGTTATCCGATCTTTCCGACCTGGGCATCATGTTCATGATGTTCCTCATGGGGCTGTCCGTTGATTTCGAAAAGCTAATGAAGGAGAACGTGTACAAGGCGTCGTTTATTTCGATCTGCGGCGGCCTGTTGACGTTTTTTGCTGCCACTACCATAACGACGCTGTTAGGCTTCGATATAAACACGGCCATCCTCGTAGGCATTTCTTTCATATCCACGTCCACCGCCATCGGGTTCATGGTGCTCAACGACCTGGGGGATAATTATAGCAAAGTGTTCAAGACCATCATGGCAGTGGGAACTACTGACGATATCTTCGCCATGCTGGCGCTCGCCATGTTCCTTTCCTATTTGATACCGACAGCCGGAACGCCGGGAGGCCTGGATATCAAGTCGGTCTTTACGCTGTTCCTGCTGGTGCTGGGCTTTATTATTTTCGTCCTGTGGTTCGGCCGGTCCATATCCGAAAAGCTGATCAACTGGACGGTGAACTCATCGAGCGAGCAGTCGGTCGTCTCGCTTTCACTCATTATATTATTCCTGGTGGCTTATTTGAGCAACAACATAGGAGTGGCCTACGTTACCGGTGCATTCCTTGCGGGAACTATACTTGCCCGGTCCCAGTTCTCATATAAGATCATCACGCCGAAGATCGAGTCTATCAGCGAGGGCTTTTTTATACCCTTATTCTTCGTTTATACCGGAGTCCGCATTGACATTACGCAGATGATCGGCTCGACGCCCCTGGACCTGTTCATTACGAAAATACCCATCGATGTCTTCCTGTTCTTGGGCTTGCTGATGGTGGTGATGGTCAGTAAATATGTCTCGACATATGTGGCTGCCTGGGTCATCGGCGATTATCGGACCGATGAAATGCATAAGATGGGGCTCGTCATGACCCCGATGGGCGAATATACCCTCGTGATAGGCCTCTATGGAGTGACCACCTTGAGCGGCATCCTGCCGGGAATGCAGTCCATATATTCAGTGCTTGCCCTGGTGGTGCTCTTTACGTCGATATTCACGCCGATAATGCTAAGAAGAGCCTACGAAAGCCGGTAAAAAATAAGTATAAAGCCGAAGCTAAAGTCGTATTAATATTAAGGTTGGGAAATGTTTTTCTGACAGGCGTTACTGGTTTTGTCGGCGCTATACGCTGTCGCGCTGCGCTCTGTCCTGTTCCTAACATTTTATATTTAACGGGCGTCAGGGTTATTTCTTCTCGTTCATGGCGGCCTTGCCGCGTGCGATAAGCTCGCGGACCTTCTGTCCGCCTTTGCGGCCGATCTCTTCGTAGAAACCTTCGCCGTACCGCTGTTTGGTGGTGGTACCGCCTTTCTTGCCGCCGATCTTACCGCCTTTTTTGCCTATTTCTTCGTAAAACCCTTCGCCGTAGCGTTCTTTCGTGGTGGACCCGCCCTTATGTCCAGCTTCACGTACAGTCATTTCAGCTTTTTTCTCTGCCATCAAAACACCCCACTCTATGCCATACTACCCTAAAATTTTATTCTTTTTTAATGTTACCCTGTTAAAGTGCGTATATAATAGCCAATTGGGAGGATTAATACGCATATGGGAAAATTGATTCGACCCGGAGAACAAAACTTTTTCATTGGACTTCAATAGAGACCAGTCGTTTTTAGGAAGTGTCGATAATCGGTAATACGAATATGAAAATTCGAATAAATAATAGCTTTACGGGAGTTTGTAGACATTATCATAACGGAGATACTCACGATAATAGCGCTAAATGCCATCGTAGATATCTCATTTAATTGCTGAATACCCATTATTTTAAGAAGATCATAAGTACGAATTAGTAACATGATATTCAAAAAACGTAGTCATAGATAATACTAATCAACACATTTTTATAACAAAAAGTGCTTAGTTAGTAACGGTGGTATCTTGCACATTCCCGACACGGTCATCGGGCCGCTCACATATATTCCGCTATACGTCGTCATGATCATTATCTGGGTCTACGCAGGATACCGGCTGAAAAAGACCCTCAGGTCGAGACAGGTGCCGATGATGGCACTGCTGGCGGCCTTCTCTTTCGTTATCATGATGATCAACCTGCCCGTAGTCATGGGTACCAGCGGGCACGCCACGGGAGGCGCTATCATGGGCATCATACTGGGCCCCTGGGCCGCCGTGATCGCCATGACTGTCACGCTGATAATACAGGCGCTTTTATTCGGCGACGGGGGCCTGACGACATTGGGCGCCAACAGCTTCAATATGGCTTTCATCGTGCCGTTCAGCGCATATATCATTTATCGTATACTTAGCGGCCGGTCGCCGGTCACGTCAAAGAGGCGCCTGTTCGCGGCGGTCGTTGCCGGGTATCTTTCGCTGTTACTGGCCTCTGCTTGTTGTGGCTTCGAATTAGGCATACAGCCCATATTGTATCCGGCTTCACAGGGCTATTCATACATACAATTCCCCCTGGATGTCACCATGACCGTAATGGTAGGCTCGCACCTGATATTCGGCCTGGTCGAAGCTCTAGCCACAGGCTTGATATTCGCTTATATGCAGGTGAACGATCCTGAGCTGCTCGGTGGAAAAAAAGTCGGCCATAAAGAAAAAAAAATATCGGAGCCGTCAAGAGGCCTGCTCAATAATAAAACGTTCAGGACTTTACTCATTATTCTGGGTGTGCTGATCGTATTGACCCCGATAGGCCTTATCCTCGGAGGCGAGACCTTCGGTGAAAATGCGACTTCCAGGCTGTGGAACGCTCCGCTGACCGATTATGGTATCCCCGGCGTATCAACGACCATCGGTACGATGCTGGGCTATGTCGCCTCGGCAGTGATCGGCGTTGCTGTCTGTGGATTCGCGCTATACTTGCTGGGTAGATTTATCGCGAGAAACGAAAAGGACGATCTGTCTGATATTCAAGAAAAAAAGTCTTACTCAGGTGCAGTCATGCCTGCTTCCGGTAACATTATTATTCCGGAATGGATGAAGACATCGGATACCGGGCCGGTCCCTAATGGCACAATTTATAGAAAAAAGAAAAACCATGTCCAGGCCACATTGAATGGAATTTTTAGCTTTTTCGAGGACAGCGTTACCTCGGAAAGTTACACCACTCGAAAGGGTATCCTGCAGAGCCTTGACCCGAGGGCGAAGCTGATCTCTATTCTTGCGCTGGTCCTTGCCATCAGTATGACCATGGACTGGAGAGCGCTACTGGCCATTTATCTGCTTGTCCTCATATTCGCCTATCTAAGTAAGATCGGGATATGGTTCTTCATCAAGCGTGTATGGCTGTTTATACCGATCTTTGCCGGCATCATCGCCCTTCCCATGCTCTTTAATATCTTTTACCCGGGCAATAGCCTGGTAACGCTAGCTACTCTGGGCCCCAATGCATGGCTCGGGCCTTTCATGCTTCCTGAAATGATATCCATTACCAGCCAGGGGATTGTAGCCGCCATCGTTTTTACGCTCAGGGTAGCCACGTGTGTTTCGGCGACTGTCCTGCTTGTCCTTACTACGCCCAGGGAAAAGCTTTTTAAATCCTTACGATCGGTCGGCGTGCCTAAGGTCTACGTGCTCATGCTGGACATGTGCTATCGCTATATTTTCATGTTCACGGACCTTGTCAGGGCGTTCTATACGGCGAAAAAGAGCCGCACGATAAAAAAGCTATCGTTGATCGAGGAGCAAAAATGGGTCGGAGGCCGCATCGGCTATACGCTAGTAAAATCGCTGGACATGGGCGAAAAAGTACACGGGGCGATGGTTTCCAGGGGATATAACGGGGACGTGAAGATCCTGGAAGATTTCAGGATGAAGCCCCGGGACTATGTGGCGACGCTGAGCGTGCTGGCCTTTAGCGCCATTCTCGTACTGGTAGCACAGCACATCATTATGATCTAGGTGGAAATCATGCAGACTGTATTCGACTTACGCAACGTATCCTATACGTATCTGGGGAAATTCCCCGCATTAAAGGACGTCAACCTTACGATAAACGAAGGCGAGAACGTGGCCATTATGGGCGCGAATGGCAGCGGCAAGTCTACGCTGCTTTCCATATTGAACGGGCTGGTCTACCCAACCGAAGGCGAATTTTATGCTTTCGGCACCCGTGTCACCGAGGAAGTTTTCGACAACCTGGAAAATAACGATGTAACGCGCTATTTCAGGAAAAAAGTGGGCTTCGTCTTCCAGAACCCGGATGTGCAGTTGTTCTGTTCGACCGTATACGATGAGGTCGCCTTCGGGCCGCTGCAGCTGGACCTATCGAAAGAGGAAGTAAAAAAGCGTACCGACGAAGTATTGGCCATGGTAGGCATTACGGAGCTCCGGGACCGATCGCCGCATACGCTGAGCGGAGGAGAGAAGAAAAAGGTCTGCATCGCATCCGTGCTGGCCGTAAACCCCGACGTTATCCTTTTAGATGAGCCGACTGCCGGGCTCGACCCCAGAAGCCAGCTGTGGCTGATCGAGATCCTGCAGGAGCTCAGAAAGGCGGGCAAGACCATCCTCACGGCTACGCATGACCTCGACATTATCGAGCAGATAAGCTCCCGGGCCATCGTATTCGGCGAAGACCATACCATAAAGGTAGACATGAGCTCACACAATGTAATGGCAGACCTTGAATTACTCAAGGCCCACAATTTAATACATCGCCACATGCACCGCCATGGCGACCTGGAACATCAGCATTTGCACACGCATGAGAGCGAGCATAAGCACGATCACCATGAGCATATGCATGAGCACGGAGAGCACGTCCACTAAGGCGCTTTTTTTCAAGCTTTTATTTTTGGAGCTCTTCCGCGGTTTTGGGGTGATGCTCATTCTCTTGTTTATCTTTTGTTCTATCTGGCCTGGTGATTCTTCTCGTATGCCGTCTGTCCACCTGGGGATAACACAGAGACACAAAGACACAGAGACGCACAGAGTTTTCTTTTATATTTGAGATACAGAGAACACAGAGACTCATTTTTAACTTACCTGAGGCACAGAGTTCTGTTAGAGGCACAGTTGATTAAAAATGAGTAAACAAGATCATTGATAATAAGTCAAGAAGCAATGTTGTTTATTCGTCAACCGTGTCTCAATAACTCTCTGTGCCTCAGGTAACCCAATAAACCGGGCTCTGTGCTCTCTGAGCCTCAAGTATAAAAAAAATCTCTGTGAAACTCTGTGCCCCTGTGTCTCTGTGTTTCCGCCACACCACCAAGGCATAACGGCAAAACAACAGGAGAAAAAACACTTCCAAAAAACGTGGAAGTACCATTTTTGGATGTATGTCATTGGTATAGAAAACAAAAGATATTTTATGTCATAAGTAATATGAATTACTACAATAATCTTATGAATGGCAGAGCGTGATCCAATGGAACAGGAACTTATGCGTATCGGCGTATCTTTACCGGACAACCTCCTGGGAAGGTTCGACGAGATCATCACAAAGAGAGGCTATTCCTCGCGGTCCGAAGGCATCCGGGACGCCATCAGGAATTATATTCTGAATTACGAGTGGATGAACGAGGTCGAGGGCGACCGGATCGGCATTATTTCGTTATTATATGACCACGACCAGCGTGGCCTGGTGAACAACATCATCGACATCCAGCATGACAACAGCGACCTTACCCAGTCCTCGGTCCACGTGCACATCGACGAGCATAACTGCCTGGAGATCCTCACGCTGCGGGGCGATGCCAAGCAGATCAAAGCGTTCGCCGAGAAGATGATGTCGCTCAAGGGCGTCAAACACGTAAAGCTCACCACCATTACGCCCGGCGTAGAGCTTTAAAAAATATTATTTTAACTTTTATCGATGTTTTTATTTATCGTTTATTCGGGCTTCGGCTTGCTGTTGTGGTTGTGGTTCTCGTAGGCGATGCAGTCGATGCAATCCCCTTCGATCTCCTCTTTTGCCTTAGTTTCCTTTTTATGGTTTTGATAGACACGCATTGCCTGGGCCATTACTGCAGTACTCGACAGGGCGCTGCCGATCAATATAGCCTCGAATACCTCTTCGTCGGATATGCCTTTACGTTCGGCGACACGCAGGTGCATGTTGAGGCAATGGTCGCACTTCAGCGCCGTCGCCACTCCGATGGTGATCAGCTCGACGGTCTTTTCGTCCAGGTGCTCGGGATGCCGGGTGACTGCATCATCGTAGATGATCTTTGGCAGAAGCACGTTAGGCTTATCGCTCATGGCCTGGAGAATGAAAGGCACCTCGCCGTAGTCTTCCTCAATGTCTTTGAGAAGGTCTTTTACCGCTTCTTCCGGTTCCTTTCCGAACAGGCTTTTTAAAGTGTTCTCGAACTTCAACGGGCATCACGTCCAGAGGTTGATGTCGGGCTGTAGAATTGAGTTAGTATGCGTAGCGGCACTATTTATAGATTGCTGTGAAGGGTATCGAAAAGATATCGCCATGCAGCACCCTGTTTTTACTGTGATAAGTATTTTCGAATTACATTGAAACTCTCGATATTATGGTTGTGAAGGCTGGATATCCTTGGTGAGCTCGGGGGCAATGATCCTGAAATAATAGGTGAGTAATACGAGCACGATGACAGCAATGAATAGGCCGGATATGCCGAATACTAGAGGCCCCAGGATATAGGCCAGCATCAATAGGCCTGTGTTCACCTGGCCATGGGAAATGAATGGGCGAAGAATGTAGTTAGGGAGGTTTTCGACAAATAGGAATATCGAGATCACCATGATTATGTAGAAGCTAAGGTGATCGAAAAAGGTCCCTGCCATCAATGCTCTCGCCATAATGTATAATAGTAGGGGAATGTCTACAGTCCAGGGCCCCACCAGGGGTAATAGCGCTGCGATGCCCAGAAGTATGCCCATTAAAATAGGAAATGGTATCATGAACGTGGGGTCCGGCGCAAAAAGGTTCAATATCGAATATACGATGGATGCGATGGCGCCGATCATTACGATGCTAACGATGTTAGCGAAAAATATCTCCTCCAGGTCCCTGTCGACCGCATTGTAATATCGAGATAACATGCCGTCGCGCTCCGAAACCATGCGCGGGAAGGTTGATCTGAACCATGATTTCAATTTATCGTCGTCCCGCAGTAGATAGAATGCTATGATCAGCGTGAGGAATGCCTTGAATATGATATCGATGAGCGTTAATCCGGTGGCACGTATGAAACCCCGGATATCTTCCGTGGACTTCAATACTGAAGCTGCCCCATGATACCATTCGGCCACCTGAGTCTGAATATCCTTAGATGCCATGGTACCGGGCGATAATTGTGACCATGCGCCGGAGATGACAGAGCTCATATTTTCTAAAGGGCCCGGTTGAAGCGATTGGCCGCTTATTTGTTGAATGAGCACATTGATCTGGCTTATCGCCAGTAGTAGCGTGTATCCGAGAATAACGACGAGAGGCAGGCCCAAAAGCAGCAGGCTGACCAGCACGAGCAATGTTTCATTTTTTATGTATGGCATTAGGCGTCGTTTGATCGGCCTTGTCACATAGTAAAAGAATACGGCAAAAATAAGCACATTAACGAACGGCCAGGCTATCCATGCTAAAAGGAGTATTAAGCAGGCCCCGAGTATGGCCCATTTGGTATCGAACACTTTTTGTAATAACCGGTCCATGTTCGCTATAGCATCCAATTGATATGACTATGGCCATCTTTATTAAAATTCATAAATGGAAACGGTATTGTCAATAATTGTAACCATGGTTTCAACATCCATCCAATAATGTGACAGCCCGGGGAAGCCCTGGCGAACCTTCTGGCCTTTAATGATATGTTGATGCCCAATGGTATATTTTCAAGATGCGATCTTTTTAAAACTGCGAGCCAACATTCTCTTCCTCCATTGAATATACAGGAGGCTTATGACGGCAAAAATGACCAGGTATGGGATGAATACCGGCAAGGCCTTCATGAGCGAAAAATTGAGGACAGCAATGAGGAACGCCAGCCCGGGGTGGCGGGCCGCGCTTTCAAGTGCTAAAGTAGTACGCTCCTCTGGCTGACATGGCGCCAGGAAGTGGCCGATCCCCAGTGCGGTTATGATCATTAGCGCCATGGCAAGATACGAGCGAAGGTCCAACTGCAGTAAAAAGTGGTAGTTCATTATCAATATTAAGGCTATGGTGAGTAAAGATATGGCCTGGCCGATAAGGGCTAGCGGCATGCGTATTTTTTCTGCAGCTCGTGGAAACACGGCGAGGAAGAGTATTCCAAGCAGGAGCGGAATGAATAAGGATGTGACGACCTGTTCCGCAATAGCGAATGGGCTAACGCTTGCCTGAAAATTTAGCGCATCCGATAGGAGGGCTAGTGTTACCGGTGTCGTGACGAGTGAGAGCACTCCCAGCGCCAGGTGAAGGCTGGCTACGTAAGCCAGCTCGCCTCCTGCTTTGGGTATACTCACGATCATCTGCGGGGCTGCCGGGCATGCGGCGAGGATCGCCAGACCGACTGCTACGGCAGGATACGGGCTGACCAGAAGAATGACCAGCAAGGTCGCGACCGGGACGAGAACGACCACGGCTAAAAGTGATCGCAGGAGCAAGCCCGGGTGTTCCCTGAAATACGCCAGATGACCTATGGGTATAACCAGCCCCTGGGCTAACGTGAGGATGATCGTGCCGGCAACTAAGCCGAATTTGATAGTCCACAGGATCAGATCAGGCATGACACATTCATACTTCGCATTTTTCGTCTAAAAGAATAGCTATTGAAATGTAAGACGGTTCGGTAAATTAACATAATTAATAGCGATGAAGCGTTTAACGCACCAGGTCCGCCTGCATTCGACGGCCTTTATCAGGGCATTCGGAACGTTCGATAAATTAAATACATTTATAAGATTAATTGTATATATTTACTCGGTGTTTTAATGGTAAACGGAACTGTAAGTACTGAGAATATAGGTATGGGATTATGGAAGGCCCACTGGCTGGACTTTCTTTTACGAGGGATACTCACCGTCGCTTTCGGGCTTATCCTGTTCTTCTATCCGGGCCTTTCCCTGGCAACGTTCGCAATGATCTTCGCAGCCTTCGCCTTCGTGGTTGGGATCATTTTGCTGCTCCAGGCGGTCACGATAAAGGACGGACGATGGTGGATCAGGATCATTGAAGGCTTGATCGGCATTGCGGCAGCGGCGGCGGTCATAATGCGGCCAGGGCTGACCTTGATGACGTTCGGGCTTATCCTTGCCTTCTACTGGTTCTTCACAGGCATACTGGACGTCATCGTAGCCATATGGGCACGCAAAGTCATACGTGGAGAATGGCTGCTCATCGCCGGCGGCATTCTGTCTGTCGTTGTCGGGGCGATGCTTATGGTACATCCGGTAGCAGGAGTCATCGCGCTCGCCCAGGTGATCGGCTTATTCAACATAGCCTTCGGTATCATCCTGGTCTTGTTGGCGATAAAGCTGAAACTATCGGGCGTAAAAACACCAACCTCAGTTTAAATTTCTATTTTTTGTAAAATACTCAATATCCCATTTTGTTTATTATGTGAATCCCGGCTATCAAATAATAAAGTCTATGATAGGGATTTATCGGTATAAAAAAAGTATGGGCAGTGATCAGCCTGCCCGGACATTGTACTTGTTCTGCGAGTGGAGCTTGTCCGTATCAGCAAGGCCCTGGAATTGCGAGGTTGTTGCCCAGTCCACAGCCTAGCCCACAGCCACCTACACCGCATGGCGCAGCTACGGGGACTGCCGCAGGAACGGGAGCAGCTACTGGAACTGCCACAGGTACCGGTACCGGCACAGGGTATCCGAATATTCCGAATGGGAAAAGCCCGAATGGGAACAGTCCACCGTGCCAGAGCGGACCTCCGCATCCGCATCCAAATCCGCCCCAGGGCCCGAACCACGCTCCAGCGGGAGCCGCACATGTCAACACAGTCAAGACTAAAAGGCCGAAGACTGCCATCTTCTTCACATCCATAAAAATCCTCCTACGCTTGTAATTGCTCTACTCATGGATAAAAAAGCAAGTGAAACCAAAAACGATAAGACCGATTATTTATTAAAATATAACGGAACTTCCCCAAAAAGATACCTTTCAATGGATACTAAAAGGTACATTAACACTTTTTTCAAATAAAATATTATGAAGGCTTTAAAGAAGGTGTGGATGAAGATATCATGAAGGAATCGTAGAGGGCTGATATTTATACATCGAATTAGTCCATGCAGACCTTCACGTTACCTCTACCTGGATCATAGTTTACGGGTATTGCAAATAAAGTGTATGTACCGTAATCTAATATGGTATAATTAAAAATGGTATAATTAAAAGGGGTAGGTGGACTTCACCTACCAATCCATATTCATCCCCTGTTCATCTTTCCGTGTAGAATTTAGTATGGGTCAGCCGAGCTTAGTGGTTTTACCACCAGCCGCCCCAGCCGCCGAAGCCACCGAGGCCACAGCCGCCACAGCCGCCACAGCCACCGCAGCCGAGACCGCCCCAGCCGAGACCGCCCCAGCCTAAGCCGCCCCACCCGAGACCGCCCCAGCCGAGACCGCCCCAGCCACCAAAGCCGCCCAGGCCGCATCCGCCGAAGCAGGCTGCTGCCGGAATGGCTATGGCCAGGATTACTAACACGGAAAGAGCAAATATGGTCGCTAATTTCTTCATGTCCATACCTGTTCCTCCTACAACCAGAAAGTAAGGATAATATCGATAAGATGTTTAGTAACGTATTAGTGGAGTCACCAAGTCGTCTAACAATAAATTAGCGGCACAGTTGAGCGATTTATCCAATATGGCATGAAAATGTACACCAATAAAAAACGCTTAAGGAAAAACATCAGGTCTATGTGATATTAAGCATCGATGGTAGCTGGTTATAGGTTCAGGAATGCAGGTAAGATGTTCTCGCCTGGCCGGGTCATGTTCAGGGAGTGATCATTTATTTTGCCCGGGTTGAACCTCTCTAAAAATCTGATGGGCTTACAGGCGCTATCCACGCCGGATAGGACGTGTCTCCTTCGTATGCGAAATCCATAAGATGCTCGATGTGTGATTCCCCGGCGTATAGTTCACTGTCATATCAGGTGCCTTACGCCGGCGCCCGGCTCAAGTGTCGAGGTCGGCGAGCCAGCGTAGCGCCCGCAGGCCAGGCAAGAAGCAGTATTCGCCGCCGCGGTTGACGACGAAGGCCGGCAATCCTTTGAGGTGACGGCGGATCGGCCGCTTCGGGATGGTGAATTCACGGCTATCGTTACTGCCTACCAGCGGGTCATTTTCGGCGGGTGCGCCGATGAACTTGCCGTCGTTGATCCACTCCCTCTGGATGAACTCGAACTGCCGGTCAAGGTGCGCCCCGACAAAGGCGAATAAGAGGCCGCGGTCAGCGCCGTCGTCCTCCAGGACGCCCGGGGGCAGCGGCGGGCCATATGTGGTGCCGCGCCTGATCATGCGGTGCAGGCGCACTACGCCGATGACGACCGAGTCGCGCGGGTTCATCCGCCGGATGTGCGCGCCGCAGTGGGCACTTGAGGCCATGCGGGTCGTCGCCGTACATGAAGGCGTTGTAGATAAAGGAGTCGCGTTTCGGGTCTGCACCAAGTTCAGGGTCGTCCTTGTCCGGAGCCAGCGCCAGCGGCGCGCCACTGGGCCAGCGCCCGACGGTCTTGGCGCCCAGCCACTCCTCCTCGGCACGGTCTTTGGCTTGCTGGCGCAGGTACTGGCGGAAGGCGGCTACGCGCATGTGCAGCTTTCGGAAGACCGCGTAGGCGCCGTTACGGCCCAGTACCTCTGGCTGCGGTGCGGGGGGAGGCTGAAGGTCTCGTCCTCGTACCCCAGGACGAACTCGCCGGCCTTGAGCGGCGCTTCGTACGGGTTGGAGCCGGGAATGCCTGTACCCTCGACGGCCGGATGGGCGATGCCGTCCGCGAAACCGAAATGGTTGCGCAGGTCCGCCGTGGAGCGCACGTCCTGTTGCCAGATAGGTACGACGCCGGGCAGATCTCGGGCGGCGTCACGAACGTGGCGGACAGCGGCCTCCAGGCTTGCAGCGTCTGGCGCGACCCCGATCACCGCGAGATGGACGTCCAGGGAACCCAGCGGTTTCTCCCAGTGCTCGGGAGCGTTCTCCCCCACGTCTCCAAGCTCGGTCGCACGTGCGGCCATGCCCTGCTGGAACACTGACGGAAAGGTTGCAAGCGACTCCTCCGGCACCCCGAGGGCTTCAAGTCCCCGGAAGCTGAGTGCCACGGCGAGCGACACAGGTCTCCCGGGATCGAAGGAGGCAACCGTGTTGAGATGCGGGATCAGCCGCCGCAGCAGCTCGCGCCCGGCATGCCGGTCGTCAAGACGAAATATCCGGTACGTACCAGCGTAAGGAACCGGCCGCGGTTCCAGGACGCCGGCCTGGATGTCGTCCAGCTCCAGTGCAACGGTCGGCCTGGCGGTCATGCTCGCGCTCCTTGCCGGTCGCCCCGTGGCAGAGGAGTGGGCGGCGCCAGGTAGGGGAAGGTGTCAGAGATCGGCTCCGCCGGCCGGTCCACGCCGTCACTCACGCGCGGTCCGTTGCCGGCGTTGACGAGCAGCGTGTACAGCTTGTCCATCACGTCGTCGTTCAGCGACCGGCCCCCGCATGTTTGGTGGGCGCGCCCATCGAGGGTCGCCTGCTCGATCTCGAAAAAGCTGTCGGGGGCGTACGGCCGCGTAGCGTCGACCACCAGGTAGTCGGCGAGCAGTAACTCTGTCAGGGGGTGGGCGCCATTCGGACCGAGCGGCCAGTCAGTCTTACCGTCCAGGCGATCGTAGAGCGCGAGGTTGGCGTTCATCCGGGCGCGGAAGGTGCCGGCATAGTCCTTGCTCATGTGGAAAGGGTCTTCGAGGCCGTATAGGTCGCGCACTTCCAGGTCCCGGTTCACCGGGTCATACTCCTTCGTCGACATGATCGCGTTCTTAATCTCCGGGCGGCCGACCCGCTCGATGCGGATCGGGAGCTTGCAGGCGGCCACCGTCTCGCCGACCACTGCGAATAGTGGCCCGTGGCCGCTTTGGAGCCACGGTCGGCAGTCGGCCTCGACGACGATGCTCATGACATTGAAGCCCATCAGGCTATTGGTCCCGATGTCCTTGAAAGCAAGCCGCCTGGTCTTTAGCGACTCCAGGATGGCCGGCAGGTCGATGAAGAACGGATCCGATCTGAGGCCGGCGTAGACGTGCAGGCCGTCGCCGTACCCGCCATGCTCGTCGTTAACGCGGAAGCATGCCGTCCCGCCGGATGGGGCCACGCACCAGCCTTCCTGCGTCGGTGCCACGCCAGCTTCGCCTGGCTTTGGAGTCTCGAAGTAGCAGTTGAAGGCCAGCTCCTGATCCTCACCGGCAAAGGGAAAGGCCGTGGCTGCCCCGACGCCCGTGATGGTGACCGGCCGCATCCGGAAGCGGTAGACGATGGCATCTGAGAAGTGTGAGTCGGAGGTCGCCTTTGGCAGAACGTTCAGCACGAGCACGAGGTGGCCCGGGCGCTCAGGGATGGGAAACGCATAGAGGTCACAGATGTCGCCGGCCGGATTCGCGATCGCCCGGGGTCCCGAGAAATGGTCTGACATGGGTCGACTCCTGCCACCGTGTTAGTAGGCCGCCTGCTCCAGCAGCGGCTTCAGGGCCGGATGTTGGAGCGCCTCTTCAGCAGCGGGGTCATCGAGCACCTGCTGGAAGGCCTGTGCCAGGCGCTGGGCCTTAATGATCTGCGGCATCGTGAGACCGCTCAGGGAGTTGAAGTACGTGGACGCCTGGACCTGCACCGACTGGAGGATCGACTTGAGCTGGGCGCTGGCCCGCTTAATGGTATCTTTGATAGCGGGGTCTTTCGGGTCGAATTTCTCGACGCCACCGGCAGACTTTACCCACTCTACGACTTTGTCGCCCTCGATGGTGTGCTGCATCCAGTCCAGGAAATTTTCAATGTTGATGAGTTGCAGAGCGTCATCGATATACGGGTCCCAGTCGGACTCAAAGGCAGTGATCCACACGAGCTGCCGACCCTCATTGAAGATCACGTGCCGCGTGTCCCTTAGACCGACCCGCCGGATCTCCTTTGGGTCGGAATTGTGTAGCATTTCTGCGAAGCGGCCAAGCGCCACGCGCAACTCCTCCTCATGGCCCGGCTTGACGTTGAAGAACGCCGACAACTCGGAGATGACCCCATCGCTGAGGCCCTTGCCTGACTTCTTAGTGATCCTGCCCGCCGGCTCATCCTGTTTCATACTGGTATTCATCATTTCCCTCCTTCATTCGCTGTGCTGCATGAACTCGCCCCACGATCCAGGGGCGCCACAGCCGATCTCGGCCATGTGATTAATCCGACATTTAATTACAGGCTATAGGTTAATTATATTAATATTAATATGGATAATTTGATAGTAATATAATGATAATGTTTTTTAAAGAAAATAGCGGTTAGTGTCCTGTAGTATACTGCTCAGACCGTGCAACATTCTTCGGTCCGTTAGTATCTAAACGAGCCCCGTTATCAGGCAATCTTGATAAGAAAAAGTCCAAAAACAAGGAACTGAACATATGCCACTAGATTATCGAGCTTGTATTTTGGCTATATTAACATCGTATTAGGTAACTGTAAAAAATATGTTGATAAGTTTATTAAACCCGCCGGTCATCTCGTAAGTTCGGTGGTACGGATGGACGGACTGAGAAATGTGGTAGCAGTGCTGGCGCTCTTCGCGATCGTGATGCCATTCACGGCCCCGGCGCTGGCTCAGATGCAGGGCACGCCCATGACATCGCCGATGATGATGCCCGTCGAACAATCCAACAAGGAGATGATGGCCACGTTGATGGCCACGAAAGATACTAGCATGGCGTCATCGATAATGAAAACGTCGGGATTAGAGAGTATCATAATGCCTGATGGGATTTACACGTTATTCGTCGCCTCGGACACAGCCCTGAAGGCCACGAGCCCTGACGTGCATAACAAGATGATGGAGAAGTTGAAGGACCGGCAGTTCGCCATATACTTTGTCAAGGGCCATTTGGTGAGCGACATGGTCACGCCCAACGAGATGACCGACGGCAAAACGCTCACCCTGATGAACGGGATGACGATGACGATCAGGATTATAGATGGCAGGATAATGGTAAACGACGCCACTATCACCAAGGCTGCCAAGACAAACAACGGCATGATCTATGTGATGGACAGAATACCCTCGTTCATAATGACAATGCTTGAAGATACGGGCATGTCATCCATGAGCGCCATGCCGAACGAGCGGGTGAACAGAGGAGTCCGTCTCCCCCCATCCCCTTTTTCTTAGCCATATTATGTCCAAAATGATAAATTATGATCTACAAAAGTATTACCTGAAAAAGGATCAATAGGCATATTTTTCAATTACTGATAGGCCCTATATTAATCTCATTATAGATTACCGAACGCCAACCCGATGTAATAAGGATGTATCGATCAGATTAAAGGTTTGAACGAAGTAATTGAAATAAACATGCTAAAAAATATTAAAAGGGCGGAAGCTTAACTTCAAGATATTATCATTAAGCGCATTAAGGCATCGATCAGCCTTTTGATCTTGTTATTGCCCTTGATTTTTGATAGCGCTTCTTACGGTGTCACCATTCGTGGTGTGGAAATCCAGCGGCGTCTTATCGAATGACTCAGCCACAGATTCGTAGAACCGTTCGTTCTCAAAATTTCCACTGTCGGACCTGAACTTATTAGCATAGAATATCGTTAGCTTAGCTACTTGTTCCGCATGGAAGCTAAACATCTCCGATAATGTATGGATATCCGCTATAGTCTCTTTATATTCGCCTTTTGTATAAGTACTGCTTTTATGATCTTTCATGAAATTTCCTCAAATTATGTAGTTCGGCAACATGATGAACTTATTAGATATTGCCATTCACGTTGTCTGAAGACACCACTACATTAGATTGAGCCGGTAATACCGGCTTTCTACTGCTATTCACCAGCATGTCCTTGATCCTGTCAAGCACTTTCAACAGTATTAAAAATACGCCAAGAGCGCCTATGACGATGGCGATGATGTCGATGGCCTGAAGTGCCAATGACAGGTCGTTTCCAGGGATCCTGCTATATACAGAAGAATACATGCCGTTCCAGAGAGACGCGCTTGCGATGATGTCGAGCTGCCATGCGATCACGATGCCGATTATCGCCAGTACAAAAAGCGCGGTCAGGTTACGTACGCTGTTCATGTTGACCTTATCGATGCCCACCAACAGCAGGAATAAGGCCAATGCAATAATGTACACTTTGTTGACCAGCAGGAAATAAAAGATCCCCGCGGGTATTACATATTTCGCAGCTTCGCCTGCGACGGCTAGAATAATTATCCCGATCACGATCATCCCAAGCAGTGCCAGGAGCCTTGTATTACGATTATCCATCTCAGTTCTCATTTATAACAACTCCACGACATCCTCAATATCTGCCAGGTCATTCTGGTATAATTTTTCACAGGCTTCGAGTACGTTAATTATATTGTTCATTGGCCTGTCATTGTTATTGGCCATCTCGTTGGCCATGATACACCCATACCCGTTGTCGTTCGACAAGGGCTTGATGTGCATTGAATTATCCATTTCTATAGGATTTGTTTGTATCATTATATAAGTCCGATTTATAAAATAAAAAATTATAGTTTTATAAATTATATTTAGCACATATAGGGGTTGCCGAGCATATATACCTATGTTTAGTAAATATAAAATAACTGTTAAAATATAACTAACGATAATTATTTTTATCTATATTTTGTGGTATTTTAAGATCTTAGTAATGTTAAAAAAGCAGATGTAACACACATTTCTTTTTTAGCTCTTGATAGTTGCCAGAAATTAAAAATTCCAGTCATATATTACTATTGGTTATATATCAAAAGCTAGTTAATATATTGTTGAACATAAGTATATATACTCAACGCTACCTATGTGTACTAAATACAATTTATAAAACAATAATTTTTTTTATCATATATAAAATTAAATTATTATTTTTTAAGTAAATGGAGATATATTAATGGTCGGAATTAAAAAAGAAGTCCAGGGAACGTTTATTGAAGTTGCTGGCAAAATGAAAGAAGAGACGGGTAAAGCCTTTAAAGATCCAGGCATGGAAGCCCGGGGCAAAGCCGAAAAATATGCCGGCAAGGCCCAAAAGAAGCAGGCTGAAGTAGAGATAGACAACGGCGGAAGGAAGAAACAGGTCGAAGGGACCATCAAAGAAGTTGCAGGCTTAATGAAGGAAGGGGCTGGCAAAACATTGAAAAACCCAGCCATGGAAGCCCAGGGCAAAGCCGATAAATATGCCGGCAAGGCCGAAAAGAAGCAGGGCGAAGTCGAGATAACGCACAGGCGTTGAATTTTAATGCATAGCTGCAAGAGACGTTCGCAGCTACCGAAAGATCATACGATCGTGATCTTTTAATATTTCTCATCATTTCTGTCGATCAGATGGATTTTTCGAATGAGTGAAAAGTAGATGGATGTTTAGTAATAAGTTGGTGATAAGATGGATTTAATTTATTTAGCAGTAGTTTTTCTAGTATTGGCGCTGGTCGCATATATACTCGGAGCGAGGGGCGTGGCAGGGTTCAGCATGGAGATCGCTAAGATCTTGATCGTTATCTTCGTGATCCTGGCCATAGTTACATTCTTGTTCGGCGGCAGGATATTTTTATCAGAAGCCTTGTTATTGAGATAGCGCTCATATAAGATTTCTTTTTTCCTTTTTTTAATTCTTGCATAATAATTTGGATAATTTATAGTTTGCTCAAAAAGCGGAAAGCTTTTACGTTATCATAGTTTACCTTTTTATATATGTTTAAAAAGTATGCTCTCCCGGCCATATCCATCGTCTTTTATGTGGCAGTTATTCTGGCCGTTAACTTATTGGGAGCTTTCCTTTATGGTGTCTTTACCGGCCTTTCAAACGGTACCGACATATTCCAGGCGTCGCATTTCTTCAGGACGCTGGCCGATGCGCTGTTCTTTGAGGGGATGATCGTATTGACCTTCGGCGCTTTTGTCGAGTTTTTTATTAAATCGCGCTCCCATGACGTGGCAAAAAGAATGTTTTTACCATATTCTTTCGTGGGTAGAATGGTGATCCGTGACGACCCGCCCACCAGGCAAACGGTGATAGGCGCAAAGGATGCAGGCAGGACTGAGGAAAAATACGCCGGAGGCTGGATGCTCATCTTCTTAGGCGCTCTAATAATTATTTTTTCAGCTTTATTCGCCATCTTATCCATGAAATAAGACAAATTAAGGCTTAAAGACAAGAAAGTATAAATTTTCATACCATTGTTTCTTGATTATGTTCGGTCGCTCACCATTCATTATATTCATCGGCCTATGCTTTTTAGGCGTGATCATATCGACCGCCATGCCGGCGCTGGCTGACGAGACGTACCTGCTGGACAAGGATTTCCAGCGGTCGGATTCGAATATAGTCATCCATTTGATCCAGGTAAACGTCACTGACAAGTATATGGGAAACGTTTACCCGTCTAATGCTCCTGAGGATACAAAATGGGCTCACCTTGTCTACCAGTATGAAAACACCGGTGACACCCAGGAAGTCGGGCATATCCAGTATGCGCTCATCGATAGCAAAGGTAACGTGTATCCTTTCAACCCTAATCTGGACGAGTACTCCGGCGTCATCGTAGCGCCCCACTCAAAGTCGGATGTCAGGTGGAATGAGATACCGGTCCCGAAGGATACTGTGTTTACCCAGGTCCACGTATGGGAGGGGACGAACCCGACGCTCCTGCTGGCGAACGAGACCTATGACCTTACGCTGGTCTCTACTACACCAACGCCCGTAGCTACTCCTAACGAGCCTACTTCCGGCTTATCCGGGATAGAGCGGTTCGGGTGCTGTGCGCCGCTGGCGCCGTTCCTCATCATAGGCAGCCTTGCCGTGGCCGGAGTGTACGTCAGGGGTCGGGGCATCAAGAAATAATAAAAAGTCCTATTTTTTCTTTTTGGCTTTTTGGCGATTTTTTTGATGCTGTTTCATTTTCTTGTTTGTCGTTAGTACTTGATTCATAGGGGGTTTTTCTCGTATGCCGTCTGTCCACCTGGGGATAACACAGAGACACAGAGACACAGAGACGCACAGAGTTTTCTTTTATATTTGAGTTACAGAGAACACAGAGACTCATTTTTAACTTACCTGAGGCACAGAGTTCTGTTGAGGCACGGCTGATTAAAAATGAGCAAACACGATCATCGATAATAAGTAGAGATGCAATGTTGTTTATTCGTCAACCGTGTCTCAATAAATCTCTGTGTCTTGGGTAACCTAATAAAC
The DNA here is from genome assembly GCA_963780625.1 of uncultured Methanocellaceae archaeon. Lineage (GTDB taxonomy): Archaea > Halobacteriota > Methanocellia > Methanocellales > Methanocellaceae > Methanocella. Next base: position 197,578 of record CAWACH010000004.1, read on the forward strand.
CTGGCTCTGTGCTCTCTGAGCCTCAAATTATAAAAAAATCTCTGTGCGTCTCTGTGTCCCTGTGTCTCTGTGTTATGGACACACCACCAAGGCATAACGGGAAGCCACTGGAGAAAAAACTTCCTAAAAACGAAGAAGTACCTTCTTTTTATATCATGAACCCGGTCTCGGATTTCGGCTTGATGCGCAGTAGTATGTAGTCCTTCAGCCTGGAAGGCGTAGCGGTGACTACCTCGCGCATGTATACGCCCTCGTCGAACTTGATGTTAAGTATATGCTCCTTGTATTCGTCGTACGGCAGCTTTATGCGGGCACCATTGAGGTTGAGAGTGATCGGAGTCGGAGAAATAACGTCCTGGATATCGGGTATCTGCTTCTCGATCTCCTGCTTGAGCCGGGGAGGGCTGATGCTTAGCGGGTCCTTATCGAACTCGGACCTTCTCTTATCCAGCACCACGCCGATGGCATCCACGATCAGGTCCATCTTGGCGGTCTCGTCCTTCTGCCTCAGGCGGTGCATCATCCGGCCCAGGCCGCTGATATACGCAGTACTGCCGGGCACGTCCTTCAGGTCCATCGCGGGGCCGCCGGTGACCACGATAGGCACTTCGATATCCCGGAACAGCTTGGTCTTTTCCTTAATACATTCCTTAAAATTACCGTATAAAAATAATGCCGCGTCGTGCTCGTTGATGAGGTCTATCTCTTTGGCCGTCAACTGGGCTACACGCTTGCCTACGCCTCGGGCCAGCCCGATCATGTTCGTCTTAGAGCCTGAGCGTCTAAGGTATTCTGCCACATCGCATGCGAGATGCGGTAAATGCTGGTACGCCAGCGTCGGAGTAATGACCGCGACCTCTGCACCGGCCAGCGGGGCTTTGACCAGCTTCCCCAGCAGTTCCTGGTTCTTTTTCTCTATGGCCGGTATATCGGCATTAGGGACCAGGATGACCATGATGACGTCCAGCTGCAGGACGTTCTTTTGGATAATGTAGCCGCCGAGGTCTTCCACAAGCTCTTCCATTTCCTCGTGCTTATACAGGCCGCCCGTCCAGATGAATGGCTCCATTTTATGCTCCTATGTTCTCCCTTAAGTGTTTACAGATCTCCATCCATTCGGGCTTGATGGGATCTTCGGACGCGATGAACGCCATCATACGTCCGGTAATGTAATATTTCCTGACGCGGAAACCCTCCGGGGTTATGCGGAGGAGAGCGTCGATGATGTTCTTCTTCAGGTCTTCCTGGGGATCATACACGACGATGGAAGAGACGTCATCCATCTGCTTTGCGAAGTCGCCTTTGGCAGGAACGATGACTGCCGCCCTGTCGGTCTGTATGATGTTCTCCCTGCCATACTGTGAGAATAATTTGCTGACCGCCTTGGAAGCGTACTCCTCTTCCCTGACCGAGACAAGTAATCCTTCGTTGACATTGGAAATATCGGCAACGTCGCCCAGCGTTAGCTTTGCCAGGCCCGGCCGGAACAGCCCTACCATGATGAATACCGGCCCTTTGGGATCGATGTATGCCTTAAGACGGCCGATTGCTCTCACTAAGTTCAGGTCATACAGAATGTCCGAAATTACTTCTTTATATTTTTCGGCGCCTTCCAGGTCCTCGGATTCAACGGTGAATACCTCGAGGGGCTCCATGTTCAGGTCATCCATCGGCTATACTTCCTCTTTATTTTCCCTTAATCCGGATACCAGCAGTGCCGAGCCTACGGCGCCGATATACTGGGAATACGGCGGTACTACGACGTCCATCTTCAGCAGGTCGCCCATCGCCTTTACCAGGCCGATGTTCAGCGAAGAGCCGCCCACCATGATTACCGGCTTTTTCACCTCTACTTCTTGCAGTTGTTGCTCGAAGACCTGCTCGGCGACGCTGTAACATGCGGCGGACGCTACGTCTTCCCTTGTCTTGCCTGCCGAAAGCGAATTGATCAGGCTCTGGGTGCCGAAGACGATACAGTAGCTGTTCATCGTAACGTTCTCGTGATTACCCTTAACGGCAAGCTGGCCCAGGTCGGCTATGTCGACTCCGAGACGGTTGGCCGATTGTTCTAGGAACCTGCCGGATGCGCCTGCGCATATTCCGCCCATGGTGAAGCTGCCGGGAATGCCGTCCATGACCGCGATGGCCTTGTTGTCCATGCCGCCGATATCGATGACGGTAGCCGGGCCTTTCTGCAGGTTAGCCAGATACACAGCGCCTTTGGAATTCACGGTCAACTCTTCCTGGATGAGGTCAGCGTTGTAATGTTTACCTATGAGGAAACGCCCGTATCCGGTCGTTCCCAGGCCGTTCAGCTCTTCACGCTTAACGCCGGCCATTTCCAGCGCTTTGCTGAAGGCATCTTCGGCGCTCTTGAGCACGTCCGTGGTTTTCACCCAGCCGGTACCGATGATCTTGTTATCCCGCATGACGACAGCCTTGGTCGTGCTCGAGCCGGAGTCGATGCCTGCGGTCAGCCCGACCTGCTCCTCTCTCGCCAGCAGGCTGCGCCTTAGCGCGGTGGTCGACAAAGCTTCCAGCCTCGTCAGGAGCGTCTCATGTGTGGTACGCTCGGTAAAGGAATAGCTGATGACAGGGATGCGCGCCTGCTGCTGGATGTAATTACGCATGGCGTTGCGCACGATGGCGCCTTCGGCACACCTGAAGCAGGAGGTAATGAAAACCGCATCGGCTTTTGTGTTGCCGGAAACAATGCTCTTTGCCCTGGCTATCATTAGCCTCAGGTCAGGGCTGGCCACCTGGAGGCCGAACTTATCGGCGATCTCTCTGATGCTGCCGATGTCCACTTCCGGATAAACGATCTGGGCGTTGACCTGGTTCGCTGCTTCCTCGATCTCTTTCTCCACGCCGCTGTACTCCGAGCCGCAGGTAAGGTGCGCTATTCGTATTTTTCTCATTGTGGCGCCTCCGCCTTCGGTGCAGCAAGCTTATCGAGGAATTCCTTTATATAGAGAACAAAGTTCTTCGCCTCGTTCTCGTTCTTCGGGTACTTCAGATCCAGGACTGGTATGCCTTTGGTCCTGATGACGTACTTTACCAGCTCATTGGTCCTGGCGCAGCCCATGCACCCGAACATATAGTCGGCGTCCTCTACGACGATGGCCGCTTCCGCCTGCTCGATGAGCGGGTCCATCAGCGACATCCTGCCCCGTACGCCTGACGGTATCTCAATGGCCGCATACTTCAGGCCTTTCTTGGCGTCATCCGGGGTCATGTTCAGTGGCGGCGAGTCGAGGCCGGGATCGGTGACCTTTTTACGGATCTCCTTCATCATGGCCAGCGGCTCATGCCCGAACCTCTCCACCAGGTCAGACAGAATTAAGCTATTAGTGGGATAGATGAACACTTTCATTGTGAATTATTTCCTCCGTTCTTTGCTGCTTCCTCATCGATGATCTTTTTAAATACGTCGACCGGCAGGTTCTTTTCTTCCGGCAAAGGTATGGGCTTGCTACCCCTTTCTACCAGCACCAGGCCTTTACTGATGTCCGGCAGCATGTCGATCTCTTCCTTTAGCTGATGGAAGCCCGGCCTCGGGCCTCCGCCCCTGTTGGCCCGGCAGCGTCTCGCGTCGCCGGGAGGGAACCCTCTTTCCTTGACGAATATTTTAGTGGGGTTGAATTTCCTCACTTCGGTAACGACTCTGTCGACCTCTTGCCTTTTTCCGGTGACCATGAGCCCGTAGCAGGTCTCCTTAATGACGACGTCGCCGGATATCTTATAAGCATTAATGGCTAGCTCCGAGGGTAATTCTCCATCGGAGATAACGACCATTTTTGTGATCAGTTCATTTTCGGGCATTTCGCACCTCTATGAAATATACCATGTCCTTTTCCTTCAGGTTCCTCAGCTTGTCTATGTTGATAATGCGGCCGGTAATGTTGGTCGAGGCATACTTTTCACCGGTCGGCCCGAACTTATCATTATCGCTGAACCTGATGCCTGCCAATCCCATTTGCTTCGACGCCATGTTCGTCATGGCTATTTCGCCGCCCTTCACGACCGAGCCTTCCTCGGGCTTGTTCTCGGGTATGAGCTCGCCTACCGCCACCGGCTTACCCTTGAACAGCATCGTCTCCTCATACTTGAAGTATACCGGAAGCGCGCCGACATGGTGTTCCTTAAGCCCGGAAGTTTTCCTGAAATATTCGCTCGTATTCGGCGCAACATCGTCGTAGAGCTCGATCTCGATCAGGTTACTCCTGGGTACGCCGGTCAGCGTCACTTTCCCCGAGGATACGATCTCCATGGTCGTCCTGGGAGCCTGGTCTACGATGACGGCATCTTCGCCCGTATAGCCGGCCTTTTCATATTTGACGCCTGCGGCGTCAAGGATCTTCGAGGCCTCGTCGAAGCCATAGCCCATCATGCTCAGCCGCATGGGAACACTATTGATCGCTATTTCCTGGCCCGGCGACGCTATCCTGACCAACTCCAGGCCGTGTATGACCCGGCCGACGATGGAATGATAAATGTTAGACGTCATGTCGCCTTTGGACATGTAAATGCGCCCGCGGCCCTTTCCGCTCGTCCTTACGCTCACGGTGCCCTCGCTTCTGGCCGCAAGGTTTTCGTACGGGCATAGTTCGCCCAGCATGGCATCCGTCGAGATGAACGCGGCGGCTGCAAAGTCCACCTTAAAGGAGCCGTTCTTCACGGCCGCATAAAAATGCTCGGCGCCGTCCTTGGCCTTCGGGATAAGCTCGACCTCGACGCGGGTGTATATCTCCATCCCGTCCTCGACCCTGGTCGATAGGTCCGTAGTGACCAGCTTGTTCTCGAACTTTTCCAGGCTGATGACCGGCTCTATGCCGTTTATGGTATCGTCGTTAGTTAATGATGCCAGCACGTTGCGCCCCGAGACAACTCTCCCGAACACGCCGCCACCCTTGACACCATAGTCTGACGAATGGTTTGCTTTTGAAATGATCAGATAAGAATTTTTAGCATCGTAGCCGCCGGTACCGAAGCTTACGTCCCAGCGCACATGCTCGGACTCGCTCCTCCCTGCCTGTACGTTTGACGCGATGGGCCCGAAGGCAATTGCCTGGCCTGTCATCCACTTGACCTTTGTACCGATCAGGCGGCCATAGCTCTCCAGCCATATATGCTTGAACGCATCATCGGTCAGCTCTACGTTGAGCTCGCCTTTCGTAGTAAAAACGCGAAACTCCGTAGCCACTTCCTTGCGCATTTCTTCCCTGCCGGCCACGATCCCTATGATGGTATTTTTAAAATGCTCGTACCCTGCAGCGGCCAGCGCATCGGAGATAGTCGAGCCTATGGGAAGCTGTACCTTTTTCTCGTTGACCTGGACCGATATCGACTCGTTCGCCTTATCCAATGCGCTCACTCTACCTTATTTACTCTTTTTTGCATCTTTAAGTGATATACTTTCTATGTATCATTCATAATAAAAAAAATCATGGGCACGCTATCCGAAAACGGCTAACTGAAAGGAACTATGGCCCTTTGGCCATGATCTCTCGTTCCTGTTCCGTTATCTTGGTGAGCACGGTATCGACGTCGCCGATATCGACTATCTTGCCCGCTCTCATGAGCATGACGCGGTCGCACACCATGCGGACGAACTCCATATCGTGTGAGACGATCACAAAGGTCTCGTTGATCTCCTCTCTGGAGGATAATATCGAGTTGGCCACGTCACGCTTGGTGAACGGGTCCATTGTGCCCGTAGGCTCGTCAAGGACGACAACGCGAGGCTCCCGGATCAGGACCTGCGCCAGCGCCACGCGGTGGCGTTCGCCTTCGGAAAGCTCGTGAGGATATTTAGTTAAGACTTCCTTGCTCGTCGTCTCGTTGAACCCTGCGATCTGCAGCGTGTGAACGGCCTTCCGCTCGGCTAATTCCGCAGGAAAATCCAGCCCGATGGAGTCCGTCATGTTGTCCACGACGGTCCGGTGCGGGTAGAGGTCGTATTCCTGGTGCAATAATCCGAGGTATTGCTTTGCCCTGCCCCTGGCGTAGTAGCCGGGCTCGAGCATGTCTATCCAGTCGTCGCCGATGCGTACTTCAACGACACCGTTGGCGTCCTCCAGGTTTCCGGTAATGACGTTAGCCAGCGAGGTCTTGCCCGCGCCGCTGACGCCGATGATACCGAAGATCTCGCCCTCCATAACGTTAAAGGTCAGGTCGTTAACGGCCTTGATGATGCCCCTGTCGACAGAGAAATAGATCTTTTGCAGGTGCTCGACCTTGATGATGGGCTGTCCGGCGACATGTTCTTTTTTCTCCACTACTTGCTGGGTCTTCAGGAACTCGCCGATGACCTGCTGCGGGGTTCCCTCGACCTTGATGGCGCCGTCCTCTAGTAAAATGGCCCGCGTCGCCAGTTCTTCGACGACATCGTGGAAATGTGAGGTGATCAGGACGGTCATGTTATAGTCTTTAGCCGCCTGCTTAATGGCCTGATGCACTATCCGGGCGGTCTTGGTGTCGAGCGTCCCTGTGGGCTCGTCCGCAAGCAATATCATGGGCTCCTTCGCTAATTGTCGGGCAAGAACACAGCGCTGCTTTTCTCCGCCTGAAAGGTCACGGGCAATGTGCATCATCCGATGAGACAATTTCACCTGGTCCAGCAGGTCGGCTGCCCTGTTGATAACTTCGGCCTGAGGATACCCGATGTCGTTCAGCGCCTTCATGACATTCTCGATGACGCTGTCGTCGCCATACAACGCAAAAGTCCGCTGGATCATGATGGCGACTCTTCTGGAGATCAATCGCTTATCATCATCGCTGGCATTGAGGATATCGACGTCCCATTGCTTCATGTTACCGCCGCACTTCGGGCACGGCTTCCCTATACCGGACGGAGGATTAATAAAGTTACAGGACTCGCATCGGGACGTGTGGAAGATAATGCTTCCAGAGGAGGGGATGTCCTCGTCCAGGCCCCTGATGACGTGGAGCAAAATGGTCTTACCGGCTCCGCTCCTGCCGATAATGCCGACCGTTTCGCCCTCTTCGATGGTGAGATTGACGTTCTTTAGAACGTTTTTATCCCCGTATTTCACGTTCAGATCTTTGACTTCAATAAACGCCGTCACTTACTGTTCCTCCGATGCACCGTTCATATGTGAAACAAGTATCATAGCTATCTTTTTTTATTTTCATTTTTTCGGTTCTGGCTCAGGGTATTTATGTAGTACGCTCCTATGTAAACTTTCCCCAACAACGCCTTCGACCTCAAGTATATTGTCAATGGCGACATCGCTTGCCTCGAACAGCACGTCGGGCCTCATGCCTTCCTGCTGCAGCGATAGGACGCCTACGTCAGCCGCCTGTAGCGCCAGGTAATCGTTAACGCCGTCGCCGACCATGAACACCATGTCATAGCGCGCTTTTAAATTTTTTATTACGTCCATTTTCCCTTCGGGAGATACGGCATCGAACACGTTCGAGTCCGGGACGTTCAGGTCCCTTGCCAGAGACGAAAGCGATTTTCGGTTATCGCCGGACGCTATGTATAAGTCCAGCCCCGATGATTCGAGCCTGTCGAACATGCCCCGGACCCCGGGGAAAGCCCTGCCGCCCGTAGCCAGCACATACGGGATGGAGCCGTTGCGCACGTCCACGACAAGCCCTATATTCAAATAATATATATCTTTGCACTTAAGCTTAACCGCCTCTATCGCTTGCTTCAGGTCGTCCATGGAAGCGGCCTTATCCATTGCGATGGCCTTGCTGATGCGCTCGTGCGTGCACTTGAGGCCGCGGCAGATGACGTCGAACCCGAGACCGGAGCGCGCGATAAAATCCGATATTCTAATATTTGCGTCTTCGGTCTTCAGGAAATCGACCGAATCTGCCTGAAGAGCAATTAGCGCGCAGCCCCTGCCCTTGGTGATCATATTCGTCGAGACGACATTCTCTATGAGCCGTTTTTGCTCAATGTCCCAGGCCACGCGGTACACTCTGAGTAGCGTGCCGGCGCTGTCGAATACTATCGCCGCTTTCATGATGCCCTGCATACTTATGAATATGATAATACCACGTTATTCTTAATAAACCTATAGATGGCGCATGAAGTTATTAACCTTCTACGGACGCCGCTTAACGCCGTTTAGTGATGATTGTAGAAAAGACAATTTTTAACCAGACTCGGGTTTATCTTTTAATATCGCTATATAGCTCCCATCCATGAATTGGTATCGCGTTCGTCGGAGGCTTTTCGGGTCTGCCCGAAGGGACGCGTAGATGGCGGGGTAATGGCCGTTTTTCTCGAAGAGTAAAACGGCGCTTAGGGCTTGCGTATGAGCACGGCGCATCAGCGCTCGTGCGAATAGGGTGCTACGCCGCGCGGAGCGCTCTTGCTTACCGGCCCCGACATTAGTCACGAGCGCTTCGCGCGGCGTAGCGCCCGAAAAGCCGGAGTAGCCCGCCATCAGGCGGGCGTCGAACCGCGAAATAAAAGAAATTTTTATTAATAATTCTTTAGGTTACAACCTTAGCAACAGCAAAATTGCGCTTGACGGTCTCGACGAGTATTTTTACGTCGTCGCCGACCTTTGTCCCGGGGACGAATATTACGAAGCCCTCTATGCGGGCGATGCCATCTCCCTTCTTTGCCACGTCTTCGATCTTCACGTCATACGTCTGCCCCTCAACGACCGGGGCGTTAGAACCTTTATTTTCAAACATACGTCTTTCCTCTAGCGGATAACAAAAACGCAAGCGGCTTCTTAAGAAAAGCACATACGTCGTTTGTTCCTGCGAGATAAGAGGCCATGTGTATATAAATAAGTTATGGCCATAAGCGTGAAAATAATAATAATTTAAGGCTGCTTATTAACGGATGAAAGTACACAAAGCATAGGTAAACGCCACTAATCGTATCTTAAAGACAAAGACCTCAAAGTCTACACTAAGTTTTTAATAAAATGAGTTATCTTGCGACAGTTTAAAAAATATTAAAAAAGCTTTGAGGTCTTGGTGTAGACTTTGCGGCCTTCGTGCTAAAATATCATTCGTGAGCTTGTTGCGGGCTTTGCGGGCTTAGCCGCCGGAGACCTCTTCCTGTCCCCTGATGTAGAGTCCCATATCCGCCTCGGTATTCACGGTCACCTGGTCCTTGAACAGCCCATCATAGTCGAACCGGGCTCTGCCCAGGCCGATAGCCTCGCCGTACTTATTGGCGATGATGACGCGCTCGTTCTGTTTTATGGATTCGTCAGCCGATGTTATAGAACCGCCGAACACGTCTCTGCCATATATCACTAACGATTCCGCCTGCCCATTCACTTTAACCTTCTTCCGCTCGGACATGCTGGCGACGAGATAAGCGCCTTCCATGCCCAGGTTCAGCGTCTTTTTACCGAAGCTGCCGATGTACAGGCCGGCCATTAATGGCTCCGGCTCTCTGCCGATGACGTAATATTTTACTTCAGGGGTAACGGCGAAGAGGTCGTTCTTTTCTCCCTGCCTGACCACGAATTCGAATTCCTTAGTCAGGTCGAAGGCTCCCCAGTAGTCCAGGCCCCTGCGCATGACAGTAAGCTCGAGTTTTTTAAGTCCTCTATACATTTTTCAGCCTCGCCACGAAGAAACCGGTAGTACCATGCATGTGCGGATACAGGCGCCGTGCGCCCTTTACCTGCTGGTCGAACCTGAGGTCGCCGAACGTATCGATGCCGGGTTCCCCATAGGGCAACGGCTCGACCTTCATGCCATATTTTTTAATGGCATAGTCCACGTTACATTCGTTCTCCTCGGGCGCATAGGAACAGGTCGAATACACCAGGACGCCTCCTGGCTTCAAGCATGCGTAAGCGGCGTCGATCAGCTCTTCCTGCAAGCGGGAGCAAAAGAAGATATCCTCAACGCCCCTGCTGGTCTTCCTCGACCGGTCCTTGGCAATGACGCCCTCGCCGGTGCAGGGAGCGTCCAGTAAGATCTTATCGGCTTTAATTTCTAGCGATGCCATATCCTTTGCGTCCATGTGGAATAATGCCGTATTCATGACCCCGCAGCGGCTTAAGTTCGAGCGCAGTCCCGCGATCCTTGCGACTTCCACCTCTATGGCGATCATCAGCCCCTCGTTTTCCATCATTTGCGCCAGCTGGGTGGTCTTGCCACCGGGCGATGCGGCCATGTCGATGACCACGTCGCGCGGCTTCGGCGCCAGCGCTAACGGCGGTATCAATGACGATTTATCCTGTACGTAAAAGTAGCCGAGTAAATATTCGGCCGACGCCCCGATGGAGTAAGGCTCTGCGGTGACTTCAAGGCAGTCCGGTATGTCCGTCTCTTTCAGGACGAAGCCTTTATCCCTTAGCCTCTGGATCAAGGCGTTAGCGTTAATGCGCAGCGTATTTACCCTGATGTAGGTCCGCGGCGGCTCATCCATGCTGGCCAGGAACTTTTCCAGTTGAGGAACGAACTTATCGAACCTGGCGACCATATACTCATCGTAACCATACTTTTTAGCCAGCGCCTTTATCCGGTCGTCAGCTTTGAATTGCTGGATCTCACATGCCACGTTAAAACGATCCCCTCGTCCATCGGCTCAAACTTTTTTAACTCGAGCTCGATTGCTTCAGTCCTATCGGAAATACCTTCCCCGTCCATGAATGTGGGAGCTTCCCTGCCCCCGATGATGATGTTGCCCACGAAAGCCGATATCTCGTCCACAAGGCCCGCCCTCGTCATTGCCCAGTTCAGGGTAGCGCCGCCCTCGACCATTAATCGGTCGATACCGCGCTTTTTCAGCTCGCAGGCCATTTCTGCCAGGTCGACCTCCCGGTCACCGGCTACGATGACGTCGGCTTTTGTTTTTAACAATTCCACCCGGTCTGCCGGAGCGGCTTTTGAGACAACTACGATGCGCTTTCCCGGGCCTTTTTTAAATATATCGGCTGTCGGCGGTATCCTGGCCATGCTGTCGACCACAATGCGTGCGGGGTTCTCATCTAAGCCTCGCGCAACGCGACGCTTCCGCCGCTCTTCGGATTTCACGGTCAGGCTCGGGTCATCGGCCAACACGGTACCAATGCCTACCATGACAGCGTCCACGCCCGCCCGAAGCTCATCCACACGGTCAAAATCGGCCTTTCCGGATATTTTTACCTGCTTCCGCTTTTTCGTGGATATTTTCCCATCGGCGCTCATGGCGGAGTTGATGAAGGTGAAAGGTCTTTCCATTTCATATGCCCTACGCGGGTCGGCTGTATAAAGCTTATCATTCTCCCGGGGCTTACAAAGCTAAGAAAGACAATGCTACGTTCCGCGACTTACCCCTCTACGTAGCCCTTATAAATCGTTATTAACATCGCCGTTAAAATATATTTCCGCAATTATATTCAATTTATATTATATTAATAAGCACTTACTTTATAATAGTGAAGCCCGGAAAACTGTTATTTGCCTCAGCCATCATTTTTTATGTTTTATATGACATTGTTTCTACCATCGCCGCCTTTAATTATCTGGGGACTTTCCAGTATGAACAGAGCGTTTTATTGAAGTCCGCGTATGATTCGGCCGGTGTACTGGGATTTATTTTCATGAAGGTCGTTTTCTCCATGATCGCCCTGTATTTTGCGTACCTGCTCATCGAGCGCTTTCCCAGATTCCGGGGCATCGGCATGGGCATACTGGCCGGCGCAACGGTAGCAGGCATTTTTGTGGGCAGCTCTAATTTTAACATAGTATTCAACGGAAGCTCATTCTGGCTCGCTGGGCTGGACAGCGGCACGGTTGCTGCATTGATCATTATCGGGTGCTCCGTCATGGGGTATATCCTGACGCTCAGGCGAAAGCCCGCTGAGACGATCTGAAAGCCGGGTAAGTAATTGAGAGGCGGCTTACGGCGCTGAAAAATATAAGACATTTTTAAAAATAACGCTTAACGGCCAGCCCATCATTCTATTATTGGGTATATTTTCACCGGGCTAACCAACGATTATATGTACGAACCGCTTGTATTACAGATTACTGTCGGGACGGTGATCATAGTGCAAGCGACTTATGACGTAAGGCTCCTCGATTCGACTTATTCGGTCGAGCAAAAGAAGGATGCCGGAGGCAAGGATATCGGCGACGTCATAGTCAAGCTATTCGGCAAGACGAGGGACAATAAAAGTATCACTATCCTGTGTCCTGATTTTAAGCCTTATTTCCACATTTTTGATCCGTCGCCAGGGCTGCGTAAGGTATTAAAAGAAAGCGCTGACGTCCTGTCCGTCGAAGACGTTATGCTCGAATACAAGGGCGCACAGGAAAAGTTCGCTAAAGTGACCGTGCGTGCGCCCTGGATGGTACCCAATTTCAGGGGCCAGTACGAGCTAAAGCATAAGACCATCAATCTCATCGACCCGCCCGAGGAGCTGCTGGAAAAGCTCAAGTCCGAGCCGGATGTGGCAGAGGTCAGTTCCCAGAACGGGCGCTCCAAAGTCACGACGGAAGACCGTGTATATTCCCAGAAACTTATCAACCGCTATGGGCTCCTTTCCTACATGGACGACGATGATAATGAAAAGTTCAACCTCAAAGGCGTCTTCTTTGCGGCAGACATCGTATTCACCAATCGTTTCATCTACGACAAAGACCTCGAGACCTGCGTACGAGTTACAGGCGAGGTGCTGGAAAATACGGCCGAGTATACCACCGATATACTCATGAAGGCCTCGGGGTTCGGTAAATGCGACGTTTTCACGCCGAAGCTGAAGCTCATGAGCTTCGACATAGAGAACTCGATCAAGTACAATAATATTTACTGCATTTGCTTCACGGTGATTAACGAAGTGGACGGCAGCCGCGAGGACCGCAAGATATTCTCGGACTTCACCACAAGGGGCGCGGATATCACCGCGGAAGAACAAAAAGCGCGAGACGAGGACGAGCGCCGTATCCTCAAGGAATTCGTTCAGGAGATCAGAAAGCTCGACCCCGACATCATAACGGGCTATAACATTAACAATTTCGACATGGCCGTGCTGTTCGACCGCGCTAATAAGCTCTTTAAGAAGAAGGGCGACAGAAATCCCGAGGATAGGAAGCGGCAGTCCAGCGATGAGCTGAATTTCGGCAGGGACATGCTGGGCATGAGCAGGAGAGAGAACCGCACCACGGGTTTCGTCACATGGGATGTCAAAGGCCGGCTCATCCTCGACGGATGGCTGTCCGTTAAAAAAGAATTACGCCCGAAGAGAGAAGGCCTCGGCTTCGTATCGACAATGCTGTTCAACGATACAAAGGATAACATCGACAGCAGCCACATGGACGACGAATGGCGGGCCCGCAAGGAAGAGGTCATACATTATTGCTTGAAGGACGCCGACCTGGCGCTGCGCATTCTCATGCACCCCAGGATAAATGCCGTAAACAAGCTAATGGACGTCGCCATACCGGCAAAGCTGCCGGTCAAAGAAGTATCGGGCGGCCAAAACCGCATGATCGAGAGCCTGCTCATACGAATGGTGGACCGGGAAAATGCGGTCGTGCCCATGAGCAGCGGCGAGACCTACGACTACGAGGGCGGCTTCGTCTACGATACGAAGGCCGGCCTGTGGGAGTGGGTCATTGGCCTGGACTTTTCATCGATGTACCCGTCCCAGATCATTAAGCACAATATCTGTTTTACAACATTTACGAAAAACAAGGCGGAAGCGGCCCATACGTCGCCCGTTGGCGCCATGTTCATTTCAGCCGAAAAAAGGTACGGCATCGTGCCCCGGATGGTCCAGGGACTGCTGGATTCGAGAAAACAGGCAAAGGCGATGATGAAGAAGGCGAAAGCTGATGGTAACCCCGAAATGGAAGATTACTATAACCGCCTGCAGTCTGCCATCAAGGTCATGGCGAACGCCACCTATGGCTATTTCGGCACCAGGTTCTGCCGGTGGCCATATAACAGATATATAGCGCCCAGCATCACTGCCTGGGCCAGAGACGAGATAAAAACAGTGGTAACGACGCTGGAATCCCGTGGCTATAAGGTCGTGGCCGGGGATACGGACTCAGTATTTTTCCTGTCAAAAGAACACCAGGATCTCGAAAGCTGCAAGCTGCTGGGATTCGGCATTCAACAGGAATTCTCTGCGGGCAACATGCATCTCGAGCTTGAAAAAATAATGGTCCGCTTTTTCGCACATGCCAAGAAGCGATACTTCGGCAAGATCATCTGGCCGGAGGAATCGCTGCTCGTCAGGGGCTATGAGCCCCGGAGGACGGATTCTTTTGACCTGCAGAGCGAGACAATGACGAAGGTCTTCCAGCTAGTCCTGGACGGTAAGCCGGATGAAGCCGTTAATTTCGCCAAGGATACGGTACATAATACGTTGAAGGGCAACGTGGAACTGCCCACGCTGGTCATTTCGAAGAGCGTGAACGATTTCGATTCCTATGCTAACCCGGATTCCCTCGTACACGTCAACGTGGCCAGGCAGCTACAAAAAATGGGCTATGAATTTACCCCCGGCATGAAGACGCCATTTATTATCACTAATGGCTCGGCGCAGCCCCAAAAAGCGGAGCCCGTTATCGAGGGTGTCGAATTTACCGCCAGGCCCGATTTCAAGTATTATTCCGAGCGCCTATCCATGGCCCTCGCCCGCATAACAGAAGCGTTCGGATGCGACGAGCGCTCGCTGCTCCAGGGTAACTCCCAGCGGTCACTCGAGTTTTTCAGCGAGGAAAAACCCGCCCCAAAAGCCGAGCCCATCGTGCCGCAGTCTTCCGCTAAAAAAATTAAGTCTAAACCTACACTCGATATGTTCATGTAGCCTTTTTTATCCGGCATACAACCATTTAATAGCCCAACGCTTGCCGAACTTCCAGCAAGATTTTAAGGCTTCAATGATATAACTTACGCGTGAAGGCCTGGTGCTCTTAAGCCCGGCCTATGGTTGGGGCATTATGAAAAATAATCTTACTCACGTAGCGATAGCCGTAAGCGTTATCGCGATCGCCATGCTTGGCTGTATGGCGCTGTTTGTCAACGCGGATAATACCATACCGATACCGACCACCGTGCCGGATATACCTGCAGCACCGCATTTTCCATCGGTCATACCTCACATACCGACATTTCCGAACGTCTTCCCTAAGCCTTCTGTAACGCCGACGCCGGTCCCATCGACAACGCCAACACCAACGCCAGTACCGTCAACAACACCTACCGTGACACCGTCAACAACGCCTACAGCAACACCAACGGTAATTCCGGTACCGACAGTAACGCCCACTTCGACTCCTGCGCCATCGATATCTCCGACACTAACACCGACACCAACGGCAACGGCAACGCCTACCGCTGCTCCGGCCGGCCCGCAAACACCGGTAAACAACGATCCGGCGCCGACGGCGATAATTACTGGTAGCAACGGTACGACAGGCGCAGTACGGACACCGTCTGTAACTGCTACGTCCACACCCATTCCATGTCAGACGCTGACGCCGACGCCCACGGTAATGATCAAAACGACGGCTCGCGGAGAATCGCCATGGCTATATTTAATGGCACTATTCATGGGAGCCATGACGCTGGTCGTCAGCGTAAGGAATGCCAATAAAAAATAAACCAAATAAATGCCCATTTTTTCGTATAATAAGCTTTTCGGTGTTTATCAAATACTTAACCAGAGAAGAATGTATTTATGCTTACACAATAAACTAGGGCAAAGGTCCTCGGTAGTGAGGTGAGACCTTGAGAAAGCTTATATTGATAACGCTGATCCTGCTGGCTTCGACGACTGCCATGGGATGCGTGATCTGTAACGAAGTATTGCCGTCGATAGAGGGGCCGACCTATAGCCCTACGGTAGCTAGCGTAAGCCCCACGGCGATGCCGACGGAAATCCCATCGATTTCGCCAAAATATATCACTGTCGAAACAGACAGCCCCCCATACCAGTATATGTCTAACCAGGTCATGGTATCGCATCCGCGCTATTACAGGACGGATGACTGGGAGATGCCCGTGCCCGCCCAGGGGAGCCTCAAGCCCGCCCATCACGGGGTCATACACGAGCTGGAGTTCTGGAACCCGACAGCCGAGAACAAGACAGTCTCTGTCTACAGCCTGCAGAGCGCTTTCTATGAGAATAAGGACATGCCCCACAGGTTCATAACGTCATGGGGGACGTTCTACGACAGCAAGCTGGGGTTCTTCACGGATTTCAACCTGGAGCCGAATGAGCACAGGACCGTGCTAATGTACTCCTATATCGACGACGACAGCTATGAGAAATATCGCGGCTACTTCGTCGAGCCGGTGAGCGTGGCTGAATAAGCACAGAACAGCGCTGATGCTCGCAACTCTTTTTTTATTTTAGCAATAATTTTATAGCATATGCCATACAAAATAATCGACTACGAAGGATGGAATGGTCATGTTCCGTGAGGTCATTATCAAGCTGGCCGGTGCGACCCTGTTGATGGTCGGCATCTTAGGGTTGGTCTTCGGGTTTTTGATCGGTAATAAGTCAATGCAGGCCACAGGTTTTATCAGCGGTATCATGTCGCTGGTCTTAATATATTACGTGTGGATGACCCAGAGCACCAGGCCGGCGGACGAAGAGCCGATATTCGAAATGCGTAGAACAGAGCAAAAGCCCGAAAAGTGACAGGCGCTTTTTTTAGGCCCGGATATAGTACATTGGCTTGTTCCTAAGCAAAAACTTTAAAAACTATACGGCTATTATACTGACACGCTTGCAGGTATTTATACGAAATCGTAAGCCTGCAATTCAAATTATTAGGTTTTATACCTGATGATTGATGAAGGGCCGAAAGGCCCTGAAGGAGGAACTCATAATGGCAAAACCAACCTATATTAAGTTTGATGTACCGCAGGAATTACAAGACAAGGCTCTCGAGGCCGTCGAGCTCGCAAGGGACACCGGCAAAATAAGAAAGGGCACTAACGAAGTTACCAAAGCCATCGAAAGAGGCATAGCTCTTTTAGTTGTCATCGGCGAGGACGTACAGCCCGAAGAGATCGTCGCTCACATACCTGCGCTTTCAGATGAAAAGAAAATACCGTACATATTCATCAAGAAGCAGGAAGACATCGGCGCCGCATCCGGACTTGAAGTCGGCTGCGCCGCATCCGCCATCGTGGACGCCGGCAAGGCAAAGGGCCTGGTCGACGAGATAGCCCAAAAGTTCGGCTCCCTGCAGAAATAAAAACATAGGACGGGATTAAATTGGTAGAAGAGACAGGCGTTCCGGCAGAAGTCATCGAAGTCATCGGTGTCACCGGAATGCACGGCGAAGCCGTGCAAATTAAATGTAAGATCCTGGAAGGTAACAACAAAGGCAGGATCATTACAAGAAACTCCATTGGCCCGGTAAGGCTCGGCGATATCCTCATATTGATGGAGACCGCAAGAGAGGCCAAGAAACTATCATCCAGGTGATCTTAACATGGTAGACACTAAAAAGTGCTCGTTCTGCGGTAAACAGATGGAGCCGGGGACCGGCAAGATGCTCGTCAAGAAAGACGGCAGCATCCAGTACTACTGTTCCACCAAGTGCGAGAACAACAGCAAGCTCGGCCGTATCCCGCGTTTAACCAAGTGGACCGCTGCCGGGATCGCGCAGAAGAAAAAAGAACAACAGCAAAAGAAGTAACGCCGGGTGGTCTTTACGGACAGGACATTTGTCATGATAAAGCCGGACGGCGTGCAGCGTGGCCTGGTGGGCGACATCGTCGCCCGCTTCGAGCGTCGTGGCC
This sequence comes from uncultured Methanocellaceae archaeon, assembly GCA_963780625.1. GTDB lineage: Archaea > Halobacteriota > Methanocellia > Methanocellales > Methanocellaceae > Methanocella. The sequence goes on from CAWACH010000004.1 coordinate 215,294, forward strand.
TCAAGATAGCGGCCATGAAGCTGCTCCATGTGAGCGACTCGCTGGCTAAAAAACACTATGAGGAGCATGCGGCCAAGCCCTTTTTCCCGGGCCTGGTAGGCTTCATTACGTCAGGCCCTGTGGTGGCCATGGTCATCGAAGGTAAGGACGTAGTGCCCTTAGTACGCAGCATGGTAGGAGCCACAAGCCCCGCTAAATCAGCGCCGGGGACCATCAGGGGCGATCTTGCCCTTGAGACTGGCAGGAACGTTATCCATGCCTCTGATTCGCCGGAATCGGCAAAAAGGGAAATATCTTTGTACTTCGATAACTCTGAGTTAGTAGAATATAAGAGAATCGACGAGCAGTGGCTTTACGAATAGGCCGCTGCGGGAAGTTTTTTTATGGCGACGGCCACCCAGGACCAGAAGAATCTCAGGACGCCTATAGTATGCGTCATGGGCCATGTTGACCACGGCAAGACCTCGCTCCTGGATAAGATCAGGGGCACCGCAGTGGTCGACAGGGAAGCCGGAGCCATTACCCAGCACATCGGGGCCACCGAGGTGCCCATCGGCACCATTACGGCCCTGTGTCAGGGGATCATGGGCGGCGGCGTCAATATCCCCGGATTACTTTTTATCGATACCCCCGGTCATCACGCATTTACCACGCTCAGGAGCCGCGGCGGCGCGCTGGCGGACCTGGCAGTACTGGTCATTGATATCACCGAGGGCTTTCAGCCTCAGACCATCGAGGCCATCAAAATATTAAAACAATATAAGACTCCGTTCGTGATCGCGGCCAACAAGGTGGACCGTATCCAGGGCTGGACCAGGACTCCGAACGCTCCGTTCGTTAAGACCTTCGCCAACCAGCCGGAATACGTGAAAACGGCTGTAGATACCAGGGTCTATGAGCTTGTAGGCACGCTTTCGGACATGGGCTTTAGCTCGGACCGCTACGACAGAGTACGTGACTTTACTAAGAATGTTGGCATTATTCCCTTGAGCGCGAAGACAGGCGAGGGTATACCCGACCTGCTGATGGTGCTCATCGGTCTGGCCCAGAGATTCCTTGAGGAAAACCTGCGACTGACCGTAACTGGCCCCGGCGTGGGTACCGTGCTGGAAGTAAAAGAAGAGCGCGGCCTGGGATTTACCATTGACGCTATTATTTATGACGGCGTGATCAAGGTCGGCGACACTGTTGTCATCGGCGGTAAGGAAAAGCCGCTCGTAGCCAAAGTCCGTGCACTGCTAAAGCCAAAGCCTAACCGGGAAATACGGGTCGAAGAGCGTTTCGACCGCGTGAGCAGCCTGACGGCTGCTGCGGGAGTGAAAATACTCGCGCCCGGCCTGGAAGAAGCCATGGCAGGCTCCCCCATAAGGGTCGCGACCGATGATACGATGGAAGAAGTCATCCATGACATCGAGAGCGAGCTGGAAAATGTCCGCATAGTGACAGACGCGACCGGCATAATGGTAAAGGCAGATACACTGGGCAGCCTCGAGGCCATCATCAACGAGCTCAGAGAGGCTAACATCAGCGTCGGCATGGCGGAAGTGGGCGACATTTCAAAGCGCGACCTGGTGAACGCCCAGACGATAAACAACACCATGGACCGTGTCATGTTGGGCTTTAACGTGCAGGTGCTCCCCGACGCTAAAGAATACTTACAAACCTCGGATATCAAGATCTTTAACAATAATATCATTTACAAGCTCATCGAGGATTACGAGAAGTGGCAGAAATCCCAGAAAGACCTCGCCGAAAAGAAAAAGTTCGAGGAGATCATCAGGCCTGGCAAGGTCAAGTACCTGCCGAACTGTACGTTCAGGCAGAGCAAGCCCGCAGTCATCGGCCTGCAGGTCATGGGCGGATGCATCAAGCCGGGCGTAACGCTGATCAAGCCCGATAACTCCAAGGTGGGCGTCATCAAGCAGATCCAGGAGCGTAACGAGAACATTAGCATCGCCACCCAGGGTAAAGAGGTAGCAGTATCCATCGACGGCCCGACCGCGGGCAGGCAGATCAACGAGGGCGACATATACTTCGTAGACGTGCCGGAATCCCACAGCAAGGTGCTGGAGACCGAGCTTAAGGGAAACGATACGCCAGGACGAGCTGGAAACGCTGCTGGAATTTTTAGCGATAAAAAGGAAGTCCGACCCCTTCTGGGGCCGCTGATTTTTAGTTCTTGTTTTATATCAGTTTATCAGGTTGTTTTGCGCCGGGCTTAGGCTCTATCGATTTACCGGTGGCCCTGATACGCTCCTCGATAAGATGCCTGCCCCTGGGAGTTACGCCGAATACAGGCACTGAGTCACCTACCTTGAATACCCCGCTGGCCTGGCCTTGCCCTCTGATGTATTTTGAAGCGCAGCCGGTGACCACGTCGGCATACATGAAGACCTTCCTGGCCTCTTCATCGGATAAGCCCGTGGTGTGGACCACGAATGTATAGATCGTTACCCCGTTTTCTTTCTCCATTTTTTTAAACGTATGCGCATCATCGCCGGATACAATGGAAACGGCGATATTTTTAAAGCCCATGCCGATGGCTTTTTTCACGCCTTCGACCATGTTTATCCTGGCTCTCTTAGGGTCTAACACATATTCGGGCCCGATGCGGGCGATCAACTCCGGTATCGGGGTAGTGCTCACCAGCCCTGAGACCCTGCCGCCGATGCCCTGCGCCATCTCTGCTTTGGTAATGACCACGGTACCACAGCCCTCGCATACCATCACCGCTGCATCTATGAGGCCAAGGTCCATGCCTGTGCTGATGATCTCCGAGATCCCGAACGATAGGAAATCCCTCATCGTCAGCACACGGTCCTTTGTACACATGCCGAAATCGTCGATCCTGAACTGTATATTCTCCTGAATAGACTTTTTATCGAGCGTCTTGATGCCTCTGAACTTGTCGAAAATGGGGCAATAGCTGATCAGGGGTTCCCCTACCTCTACGACCTTACCATTTTTAATGACGATGCGTGCTTTACCTAATGCTTCGATAACATGCTCATCCATGACGTGACCTCGAAAATAATAAACATTAATTTTACAATTAATCATAAGATTAATATATTTTAATAGTTTGACACAGAACGACCGATAAAAATATTTTATATGCCGGTTTTTGAGCCTAAACTGCGAACAGGTTTTAAATATAGATAAAAAGGTAAGTCATTCAGGTGAATTGATTGTCCCCCATAGTCGATAAAGAACTTTGCATCTCCTGCGGGAACTGCGTGGAACTGTGCCCGGACGTATTTGATTGGGACCCCGGAAGGGAAGGCCGAGGTCAAGGATAACACCGCATGCGGCACAAAATGTGATTGCCAGGAAGCGGCCGAGTCATGCCCGACCGACGCGATCAGCCTCAAAGAGTAACCATGGATATTATAAATAATCCTCGAGGACCGGGTAGAGCGTTTTGGTCTCGGGGAGGAACTTTTCTTCTTCTAATTTTTGCTCCAGCTCGCTCATCGTCATGAAAACGCCTTGCTTTATTTCCCCGGGGTCCACGGTCAGCTTTCCGTCGGTCAAGAACGCATAGACCCGGACATTTTCTCTGTCGTGTTTATCGAATCGTTTTTTGAATGCGGTCATGAAATTCGGCTTTTGTGTAATGCCCGCCTCTTCTTTTGCCTCCCGTATTACGGCCTCCTCGTAACTCTCTCCGGCATGTACGTGGCCGCCGAGTACGATACTCCAGTATCCGGGATAGAACTCTTTATCGTCCGATCGCTGGTTTACGAAGATCCTGCCCTCGTTGTCGAACACGTAGAAAAGAACGCTCCGGTGGATATGGCCTTTCGAATGGACCTCTTTCCGGGGAACAGAACCGATCACTTCGTCCTTATCGTTTACCAGATCGAACACTTCTTCCATGAGAATACCTGTAAATCTAATACTATAAAAGGGACGTGCAAGGGCATGCTAGTAGATACAAGATCAATTTGTCGTGTTTAGGGCGGGCAGCAGGATAACGAACCTGCTCCCTCGCCCGTAGTCTCCGGATACACGGTCTTCTACCCATACCTTGCCGTGGAAGTCCTCGACGAGCGTCTTTACCAGGTATAATCCCAGGCCTTTACCGGTTGCCTTAGTATCGCCTCGCTGGAAACGGGTGAAAAGTTTACTTTTAATATCATCAGGTATACCCGGGCCGTTGTCCTCGATGCACACCCGGCAATATTCCCGGCCGTTCTCAATTATTTTGGATAGCATTATGTTTATCTCCAGAGGGCCTTTAGAGTGCTTTATAGCATTTCCCACCAGGTTCGAAAAAACATCCCTTAGTAACTCATTAGCCATGACAGTGCATCCGGAAGCATGCTCGTAATTTATAGCGATCTTACGCTCTTGCGGGCTTGAATGGGACCCGATCTCATCTAAGAGCACCTGATCAACATCGATTATTTTATGCCTGACCTCGCCGGACCTGATACTCTGGAGCTTTCTCACATTATCGATCAGTTTAGAGCTATTGATCAGAGCTTCCAGGGGTTTTGACAATAATTTTTTATCCTCTTCATTCAACCCTAACTTGTCGATGGCCATCTCGAGATACCCGATACCGACCTGGTTCATATTATTGATATCATGTCCGAGAAGGTCATTGTACATCTCTACCTGGGATTTAGCCTTTTTCAGCTCCAGCTCATTCTTCTTTCGCTCCGTTATGTCTTCCTTGATGGCAATAAAGTGCGTGATCTTGCCGCCTTTATCCTTGAATGGCGATATGATCGCAGATTCCCAGTAAAGTTCCCCGTTCTTCCTCCGGTTATGGAACTCGCCCCTCCACTCTTTACCCCTCAGAATAGTATCCCACAGCCGCCGATATTCCTCGGGTGAGGTTTCCCCGGACTTCAGGATATTAGGATTCTTGCCTTTAGCCTCCTCGGTAGTGTAGCCTGTTAACTCGGTAAACTTGGGGTTCACATACTCGATGATGCCATTAACATCGGTGATAACGACCACTCCGGGCCCCTCTTCAATTGCGCGGGACAACTTTTTTAGCGATTCCTCAACAGTCTTACGCTCTGTGATATCCTGTATCGTCCCGAACATTTGTATCGACTTTCCGGACTCGTCAAGTATCATTTCGCCATCGGCATGAACTACACGCTCGGTCCCGTCCGGCATAACGATCTTACTATCCGTATTAAAATCCTTACCTTGAGCGATCGCATCCTGGACGACTTTATTAAATAATTCTTTGTCATCCGGATGGACCATGGCCAGGTAAGCTCTATACGAAAAATACTCACGGGGAGCAAGGCCCAATATCCTATAAAATTCTTCGCTACATATTGCCCGGTCGTTTTTCAAGTCGAGCGTATAATTTCCCATATGTGTAATGCGCTGCGCGTTCTTTAGATTAGCCTCGCTCTTCTTTAATGCCACCTCGACATGCTTGCGCTCGGTAATATCTCTTACGACACTTAAAAGAACTTTTTGGCCGTTAATGACCCTGCCTTGTGAATTTACTTCCACAGGGAATGTGCTGCCATCTTTACGACGATGTAAAGCTTCGAATAGTATACCCTTATCGAATGCCGTATTCATCTGATCGTCGACGTAATGTCCCGGGTCGTCAGCCCTCAGATCATATACGCTGAGCGAGAGTAATTCGTCATAGGTATAGCCGTATATATCAACGGCTGCCTTGTTAGCCTCTAATATCCGACCGTCCCGCCTCACGAATAATGCAATATCCCTGGCGTTCTCGGAAAAGAGACGGTACTTTTCCAGGGTCTCTTCGGCCCGCTTACGCTCGGTAATATCATGGCTTGTCCCGATCATTCTGATGGGCTTACCGGAGCTGTCACGATGTATCTCCGCATTGCTGCGGATAAAACGCTCGGAGCCATCACGGCGGATGATACGATAGTCTATCGTATATGGCGTTGTTGTCTTGTTAAACGCATCCTCCATCGATCTGGCCACAAGCTCCCGGTCGTCAGGATGAATTAAGTTCAAAAAGGCTTCATTGGTCGGTTTTAACTCTCCGCGGACATAGCCGAATATCCGGTAAGTTTCATCCGACCAGTAAATGTCATCACTTACAAGGTCCCAGTCAAAGCTTCCGATATGTGCGATCGATTGCGCCCTGGAAAGGTTCGCCTCGCTTTCCCGCAAAGCTTTCTCGGAACGCTTACGGTCCGAAACATCGCGGGCAGCCACGCAATAGTATTCATTTCCATATAACTGGATATAGTTAGCACATTCTTCAACGGGCATTTGCACGCCGTTTTTCGTTTTGAGCATGGACTCGATCTCGATATGCTCCCGTACTTTAATATCGTTAAAATATTCGCTCCATCCGCCCACAGTTAAGCTGCTGTCGATGTCGAATATCTTCATACGGATAAGCTCATCGCGGCTATAGCCGAGCACGCGGCAAGTCTCGTCGTTCATATGAAATAGCCGGCCGTCCGACCTGACTAGAAAAACGCTCTCGTTTAATCGCTCCAGCAGAAAAAGAGCCAGCCTGTATAACTCATCCACATGCCACTGTGTCGTTTTATCATGGAGCATGACCGTCATGCCATTTTGAATTGCGTTAATATTAACTTCAAACCGTTTATTTAAGGCACGTATCGAATATTCGAATCGTGATGGTTTCCCATAGTGTTTAGCCCTATCGTAAGTTATATGGAATGTTGAGCCTGCGGGAATGGGTAGCACATCCCATATGTTTTTACCGATAAGCGCCTTTCTCCCGGTATCAAGAAGATGTTCACATTCTTTATTTACGTATACGATTAACGAATTATCGTCTACTGTGAATATGGCGGCGTCAATGCTGTCAAGTATATCATCGAGCATCTCGCTTTTTCGCGTCATCCCTTCAGGGCACTTTGAATTCACAATGCCCCCACATGAATGATACCGGTCATAAACATCTTATGATAATAATAGCAGATACGCCGATAAAACAAAGTTTTATCTAGCGTCTAATGCCATCCGATTTTAAAGACATTAGGTTTTAAATAGTTTTTTATACATTTATAATTAACTAAAAGGCTAACACATAACCCGTTGCCACGTAAATATCGCCTGTCATGCAAAAACTTGATAGGCCTCGATGGCCAAAGCGTTCGCGTCGATATTGTTTAGACTCTCGATCGCGTTGCAAAGCTTAGCACTGCGACGGTGACCCAAACCAGGAACATCGCTGCGGACAATATTTTATGCTCTTGCAAGTTTTTATCAACTATCCATCGAGGGACGTATGTAATAAAAGAATATATGCTGACCGCGACCGGTATCATGATGAGCATGCCCGGAAAGGTGTAAAGCAAGGCGTTATTGAATAGTATGACCTCCAGGATAACGAGGACGAGAAGGACAGGTATAAAGAGAGTTCTGTCACCCCATTTTTTCTTATATATCAGATACGAGAACAACAGCGGGGGGCCCAGGTAAAATACCCATACCAGAGGCATGTGGTTTATCCAGCTTGTGACGTCGGGATTAAAAGCGGTCGTAAAATCTATGATAACCCAGAAGAAAGAGCCGAGTAGAAAATATTTCCAAAAGCTGTCCATAAAAAATAGAAAATGGCGGACAGGATCCCGTCCGCTTTATACTTACTGTAACAGCTTGACGAGCTCGAACTTGAACGGGCCGAGCTTGCCGCCATAGTTGCCGGCGGAGATCTTGACGACGCCCGGGACGTGGCATGCGGCTTTGATTCCCGCGGTCATTGCCTTCGCAATCGTGGCTTCGTCAACGCCGTCGATGACGACTTCGTAAGCTGCGTTCACGTTCGCCGGAAGCTGGCTGTCGGGGATCTTTGACCTGAGTGTCGGAGCCATCTTCTCGTTGGTGGATGCCTTCATGAACTTGTACTTAGAGCCTACCTTGGAGCCCGATGCGACGATGCCGCCCGGGAACGGGGTGATGCAGCCCTCGACGTGCGCTATTGCGTCTACTGCGGCCTGCGCGCCGAGTAATGCCGAGCCCTGGGTCTCTCCCATGATGAAGAAGTTACCGCCGGCGACGCCCTTCTTGTAGCCGAACTCTTCTTCCGTGATAAAGTCCCCTTCCATGATTGGTATGGCCCATACATTGTGGCCTCCCACGGTGGTCTGGTACTCGTTCTTGTCGCCGAAGAAGTGAAGCTTAACGTCGAGGCGCTTCTCCAGAGTCTTGTCCTCCAGCTTCTCGTAGGGCAGCCAGTTGAACACTGCCGTCGTCGGTGCCGTCAGGACGCACTCGCCGATGCGCTCGATGAGCTGTTCTTTGAGGTTGTCTTTCTTGGGGTGGCAGATCATTATTACGTAGCCCGGCCTGCCGTCCGGGGTCTTGTCAGCCGGGACAAAACAGTCGATGCCCGCTTCTGCCGGACAGCCGATGACCGACGTGCCGAAGCCCGTTGCCTCGGTAGCCGCGATTCTTCGCGTAGAACTCGGTAGCCGCCGTGATCAGTACTCTGGCGACCTGTATGCCGAACGCCTCTGCATAAGTATCATCTATCTCTACATTGTTATACTTCATACGATTCCTCCCATAGTGAAAAGTTATAGATTAATGGATTTGAGATTATATTAGGTATTCGGTCACGCGTAAATTGCTAAAACGATATGCGCAAGTATCATTACTAAATTTTTAGGATGGACAGTAACATAAAAAGTCCCCGATTCGCCTTAACGTAATCGACCCATAAAACACAAAGTCTTGTTGAAAGCCCTTGCTTGAGGCTTAACGTTTGAGCGGACAGATAATAAGTCAATGCGATAAAAATACTATGAATATATTTATATTAATACCGGCCATTAGCATCGGTCGTGAAACGTTGATCGAAGGCCAGGATATTACAAAATCTCATATTTCTTCTAATTATCTTGATAATGTGATGCTCGTCGGCACTGCTCACGTGTCCGAGAAAAGCGTTAAAGAGGTGGAGGAAGCCATAGAGGCTTACAAGCCGGACGTAGTGGCAGTCGAGCTGGACGCCCGGCGCTATAAAGCGCTTAAAGAGGGCGATCAAGAGAAAAAAGAGATCCCCATAAAAGAGCTTTTTAAGGGCAGTAATATGGCCATATTTTTATTGCAGACCATGTTAGCTTTCGTCCAGCGTAAGGTGGGCTCGGAAATGGGCGTTAAGCCTGGCTCCGAAATGCTTGCCGCCATAGACATGGCAGAGAAAAGAGGCATCGAGGTAGCTCTCATCGACAGGGACATCGGCATCACCATGGGACGGTTCTGGGCAAAGATGAAGCTGTTAGAGAAGCTGAAGATGGTCTATTCGCTGATACTGGCTTCCATGGGCATTGGGGGCACCGAGGAGATCAACATCGAGCAGATCACCAATGAAGATGTGGTCTCGGACCTGCTTGTGGAATTAAGAGAGTTCGCGCCTTCTGCCGCCGTAGTGTTAATAGACGAGCGGGATGCGTACCTTGCCCACAACCTTGTTAACATAGGTCAGGGCAGGCGGGTTCTCGGCGTCGTCGGCGCCGGCCATAGGGCAGGCATTAGAAAATATATGGAGCATCCGGAGACTATACCTCCCATTGAGTCCATTTCCGTGGTCCCGAAGAAGCGCCATATTCCCTGGATGAAGATCATCAGCGGCATCTTTGTCCTCATGGTGGCTTCCATCTTTGTATTACTCCTGCTGTCCGGCATACCATGGCAACAGCTACTGGTGGCACTTGCCGTATTGTTCGTTATTCAGGGCCTTTTGTCGGCTTTGTTCGTCGCCATCGTGGGAGGCCACTGGAAATCCGTTGCAACTGCGTTCATTTCGGCAGTGACAGCCCTCATTCATCCTTTAATTGCCGTCGGATGGCTGACCGGATTGGTCGAAGCCACCCAGCGTCCTCCGACCATGGAGGACTTGCGTACTCTTCTCGGTAATGAGGACGATGGTTTGCTCGACACGCTTAAGGGCATGTATAAAAACAAGCTATTCAAGGCCATTACGGTTGCGGCGGTGGCTAATGTCGGCAGCTTGCTCGGCACATTTGTAGGCGTAATGGTCCTGGCACACTATTTTAACATTAACGACCCGGTCGGGCTCCTGCAAACTGGCCTTGGAAATGGCTATCACACCATCACATCGTTCCTTGTTAGCCTAAGATAAACAATACGTTTTTTATGTAGTCACTTTATGCAAAATCTTTATAAGGGAATTTTTACACCTAAGTTAGTCAAATGCACCTATTTTTTTAACTTTCCATTAGCGGAAAATAGAGGCATCAGCGCATGATCTTTAAAAGATGCTCATAATGGATCCGTTCTCGTCATCCGGCGCTGTGGATTCTGAAGCGGGTATCGTGCTGTTGTCGGGCGGGCCAAAGCCCCCGGGAGCAAAGCCAAAGCCGAGGTGGCCTTCGAATGGACAATATGCGGCTCCGGGAGTGAGCTGCTGTGCGCGCCAGGAGCCGGGATAGTTTTGCCAGGCCAGGGTGCCGGGAACGGGCCTGAAGCCTTCCTGAGGATATCCCTGGCATATGTCGCTGAATCCCAGGATAGGCCAGTACCAGGCAAAGGCCGGCGTAACTGCCGTCGACATCACGAGGATAAAAATAACAGCTATAAGTAATGCCCTTACCGGCCCCATATGTCCATCTCCCCTAATGACTTTCGAATGGAGAGTTAAAAACATTGCCTGTACTCTAAGCGGGACTCGGTCGCTGATGAAAGTATGACCCCGATATTGCCGGGGAAGGAAGCTATTCGTGTGAAAAGTGTTATTTTTGTTAGAATATCTTTATTAGCCCATATTCAATAATTTCTTATAAAGTGAGGAGGGTATTTCGGGTGAAATCGCCTATAGCATATGCTATTGTACTATTGATAGCCATAGCATTCTTTGTACAACCGGCGCTTGCGTATACGCAAATGTCCTCCCCATTCTTAGACTCTTGCGATTTCCTTTTTATGGCACCGACGCAGTTCTCCGACCTTATCGTAGAAGAGTATAATAATGTACATTTTGCCACAACGAGCTTTGATACGATCAACATCGATTTTCCCGTCTTCGCCGATGGCCTGCACCTTGGTACATCCACGCTGAACGTGGGCGCAGGTCTCGGGGTCGACAATGCTCTTGGCATCGGAACTGATGCTACCGGCGTCGGCCTTGCAGGCAATAATGGCCTGGGTTTAGGCGTCGGCGAAAAACTTACGGATAACGTACTGCCTTTCGGCCCGGTAAACCTTGCGTTCCCGGATATCAGCCAGACAGCTTTCGATAGTTACACATATCAGAGGACGTACTTATACACTGATAACAGCGGTTAACCCAAAAAAATTTAACCCGTGCTTTTTTAATACCCATAGCTTAAGGTCCTCATGCCGATGTTTGCAGTGGTGCCTCCCGGCACTCTCAGGCCCACCAGCCTGAAATACATAGAACCCTGTATGGCGAGGGGAGCCTCATACATCAGATCATTAACGGGCCTTCCCAAAAGAAGCGAATGATACGGGTCATTTAACTCCATCGGCCTGCCAATGTTCCCTGTGTTGCTCGGGGGCGCGCTGACGGGCTCGGAAGCCGTATTATTGTCACCTGCCGGCTCGTCAGTATTAACGTCGATGTCGTTGCGGGGAGTCGTTAAGGTGATATTACCGACGCTTGTGTTGACCACTTGATACGGGCTGTTTTCGGCGCTGACCGGTTCATTGGAAGCGGCCGTTGTATTGTTGACAGCCGTTTCGTTATCGCCGGCCTCGGTAGCCGGAGGCTCGCTTTCGTTGTTTAATCGTGCCGCGTCCCATGGGGCGCTCGTGACATCGCCGGACATAAAATACTGGTCGGTGGTGAAATCAAGCTCTTTCTTATTGCTGGCCGCGTTGAGCGCACCAATACTGCCATTGCCTATGCCTACGTTACCGCCGATCCTGGTGGCGTTCCAGCCCATGCCGGCAACGACAAAGTCGGCTGCCGTGCCGCTAACATTAAAGCCGAGGGGTTCCCAGCTGCCCGGAGGCGTCAAAAGATTACCTCTGAGACTGGCGCGGGCTTCGGCTTTATTTGCTGAAGCGCCGGCAAATACTGCCAGCAGCATAGCTGTAATAAATAGTGCAATAGCTATCGTCTTCACTTGACGCCCTACCCCGAAACACATCACTGGTTAATTCGCATGCGAATTATAATCCTTATTCACGCTTTATAACGGAAAAGTCTGGACGCCGATAAAAAAAGATATTCGCTATTAATGTTTACCCGTCGGGATGGTAATGACCACGGAGGTGCCTTTTTTGTAGTCTCCATGGACCCGGTCTTCCACCCACACCCGGCCGCCGTACTTATTGGCGATCTTCTTTACCAGGTATAGGCCCATGCCGGAGGGATTTTTCATGTGCGTTTTTTGCTGCCTGAAGGCTTCCGACTTATACTCGTCGGGGATGCCCGGCCCGTTGTCGGATATCTCGAGCTTCCAGGCGCCAGTGCGCTCTTTTGTGGCCCGGATATCGATATCAACGGATGCTGCTGAGGAGTGCTCGACGCTATTTTTTAGCACTTCATAGACGGCAAATTTAAAAAGCGGGCTCTGGCTAAGCTGGTCTCCGCCAGTAGCCTTTATGTTCGCCTTTTTATGCAGGCCGTTCGCCAGGTCCTTAGCGCACGTTATCGCGAAGGCGGCCACATCTTTCATAGGAATATCATGTAAGGCCGAGCTTTCGTTCATTGTGCGGACCAGCTCATCGGCCGAGCCCTGTAATAGCTGGTGTGCCGCCCCGGGGCTTGCGTCGGCAGCCCGGATAAGTAATTGATCGTCTTTTACCAGCCGGGCGATAAGATTCGCATAGAGCACAGCATCGTCGGCTTTCTCGACCGCCTGCTCCTCCTGCAATTTCTGGTTCAGCGCCACCGCCACCTGGTCGCAAATGGACTGTAATGCTTCGGAGTCCATGGGGGTAAGCACTTTATCGTTAATGACCGTGAGCACGCCCACGAGCCGGTCGTGGTCCAGCAGCGGAGTGACCACCAGGTATTCGCCGCCTAATTTTGTTATTGCGGACTTTACCGTCGATAAAAGAACGTAGTCCTTCATGGCCATGACGATCTGCTTGCGATGATATGCCGTCCTGCCCACTAGGCTCATGGAGTCAGGCGCGATGTCCTGCAATGAAATATAAGACTTAAGCTTCTCGGTCCAGCCCTTGCTGGCGACAAGCTCCACCCGGCCGTCACGGGCCAGGTATCCTGCGAAAGCCAGGTAATGCGTGGTATCACGCATCAGCCATAGCACTTTTTCGAACAGCTCGTTAGGCGACTTGGCCTGTGTCGATAGCTTACCGATATCAGTCAGTACCTTTTGTAGCGTTATCTTGCGTATCCTGATCTCTTCGCTGACCTTTTTACCGTTCGCTCCGAGCGTCGGCGTAGACTCGGCGGCGAAATATCGCCTTTTACCCAGCTTATCGGCGTCCTCGTAGATGGCCCCCGGCTTACTCAGGTCCCTTGCGCCGGGGAATAGCTGGCTAATGTTAACGCCTGGCGCTACGCCCCGGGCGGAGAACCATTCGTTAAAAACAGCATCAGTCCAGACGATGGTGCCGTCGGCGGCCACGATGCACATGCCATCAGCGGGGATAAGCTCCATACATATGCAGTGGTCACGTTATCAGTATTAAACTTTTATATGGAGATTATCAACCTATTATGGGCCTCGTTTGCCCTATTGTATAATCGCATTATCCGTTTTGTGTTAATATAATAATAAATACGGACATAATATCGTCATCTTTAAGACCTGAAAGTGCTTAATGTATAATCGCAGCTTAAGCTGCAGAGTGAAAGACAAATGTTTACACTATCGGCGCTGGATCTGCGGAATGCCGTGAGACTTTTGGGCAGTATGTGGCCTATACTGGTCATCTGCGGCCTTCTGGTGATGTGGGTGTTGATCGTCATCGTATGCCTGAATTTCGGGCCGTTATATCAATCGGTCCTGGGCGAAAAAATATTATCATTATACTAAAAAAGGTACTTTCCTTTTTTATGATTTTCATCACGCGATAAACGATTTATAATAGCTGCGCGTTTATTTTGTGGATATGTCAGAGAAAGACCTCGCCGGATGCTGCGGAATGTACTGCGGCAGTTGCCCCGTTTACAGAGCCAGCCACGATAAGGACGATAAAGCGATCCTGGAGATCTCATTTAAAACCAGGTGTACCGTCGACCAGGTCAAGTGCGAGGGCTGCGGCACGTCAGGCCGTTTTCCGTTGAGTACCGGCTGTGTCTATAGAAAATGCGCCAGAGGCAGAGGGCTTGAAGTTTGCTCACAGTGCCAGGAATTTCCCTGCGATGCGCTCAAGGGTTTCGACGGCGAAGACATGCGAAAACAGGCAGAGGCCGAGAAGAACGCCCGCCGCATGAAAGAGGTAGGCGTAGACCAGTGGCTCGAAGAAGCCGACACAAGGTGGCGGTGTAAACACTGCGACAGCAAAATATCGCTGGACGCAAAAGCCTGCCGCATATGCAAGGCGCTCATTATACCCAGGGAAAAATAACCGCACTGCAGCTTTTCCATCAAAACATTATTATCTGATATGGCGTATGTAGGCTCTGATGATCGAAGAGGGAAAGGTCTCCGTTGAGGTCAGCGGCAACATTTTTTATAACCCGCGCATGGAGATGAACAGGGACATCACCGTCGTGTGCCTGGAGTCATTGCCGGAGGTCACCACATACGTGGACGCGATGGCGGCATCGGGCATCAGAGGGATACGGATAAAAAAAGAAGTGTCCCATCCCATCGAGGTCACCATCAACGACTGGGACACGGCGGCCTGCGAGCTGATCAAGCGGAACGCAGAACAAAACAACGTCCAGGTAAATGTTTCTGAATTGCGGCGCGAACACGCTGCTTTCAGCCACGCAATTCGATTTTGTCGATATCGATCCCTTCGGCACGCCGGCGCCATATATTAATTCGGTATGTTGGGCGTCCAAGCGGGCGATGGGCATCACGGCAACGGATACTGCACCGTTGTGCGGCGCGCACCTCAAGTCCGGCATCAGGACATACGGCGCCTATCCGCTAAAGACGGAGTATTATGCCGAGATGGGGCTGCGAGTGCTCATGGGCAAGGTCGTCCGCGAAGAGGCAAAGTACGACAGGTCGCTCAAGCCGCTGCTTTGCCATACCACCGAGCATTTCGTGCGCTTGTATCTTGGCGTCAGCCACGGCAGGGCGGACGCCGATAAAATGATGGGCGAAATGGGGTTCATCGTACACTGCTTTAAGTGCAAGAACAGGTACGAGCTGAGAGGCCTGGCCGTGCAAGCGCCCGAGGCCTGCCCGGTATGCGGGGCTAAGACGAAGATAGGCGGCCCGATCTGGCTGGGCGCCACTAAAGATAACGCTTTTGTAGAGAAGGTCATAGGTGTGCTGGAGCAAGGCCGGTTTAACAAAAAGGAGCGGGCCATTCGAATGCTCCGTACCATTAAGTCTGAGCTAGACACGCCGACTTTCTACGACCAGCATGTCATTTGCAGGGATCTCAAGGCCACGCCCACGGACATTATAAAATTGCTGGACGCCCTGCAAGAACAGGGCTACGACGCTTCCAGGACCCATTATTTAGGCGTCGGATTTAAAACAAACGCCCCCATCAACGTGATCAGGGGTATTATTCTAAGGCTCTCTATCTAATCGTTATAGATAGTCAGGCTAATGTATCGCCATTTATCTCAGGATAATTAATAGTGAAAATCTCCAAATTTATGAAAAAATTGTAAGAATAATATATCCTAAGCAAAAAGAATTTGCTTTAACAGTGATATTTTTATAAGTGTAAAGTTTATAAGCAGTTAATGCTTAATTAGAGGTACTGGGTGCTATGGTGAGGATATGCCAGTTCTAGATTTAATCAATATCCTATTGATGGTTATTATTTTCATAATTTCTCTATCGATAGTTGTTATAATTCCCAAGGTAAGGGAAATAGAGAACAGTACGATAAAAACGGTCGTCTATATCGGGTTAGGGTTGGTTATGTTCACCCTCGTAGGCTTTGCCTTCAACGTCTGGGAGAACCCGGCGAACCCCGCGGAGATCATCGCGAGCGATATAGTGGGCCCGTACGTACAATTCTATCCGACGCTGATACTGGCCTTTGCGCTGGCGGCGACGGTACTGATAACCTACGTAGATAAGGAAAATTATGCCTATTGTTTTGCCGGCACCGGCTTTGCCGTGCTGATCCCTGATCTTTATAAATACGTATTCACGAACGGGCGCTACGACCTGGCGCTGCTTGGCTGCGCGCTCTGGGTGGTCATTCCCATAGTGTGGGTCTTCATGTGGAAGGATCACGCTTTACTCGAAACTACTACCTGGGAAAAAGTCGTGACAGCTCTCAAAGCATCTTTCCTGACGTATCCCGTTTACCTGTTGACCGCCCTCATCGCCGTGTTCGGCGAAAGCGCAAGAGGCATAGATGCGGGCTCCATGGCCGGAGTGGCCAAGGGTATCCCGGATATCATAATGTTTATTCTTGTCACCATCTGGCTGTTCTATCTGGTGAACATCATCATCGTAACTCTTATGTTCGTCATCCATGACCTGGCGCTGCACCTGATCAACTACAGGCGCATAGCGGACATGAAGGGTATCAGGTATGAGAAGATCAAGTCGGCTTCGGCCAAGTCAGCGGCCCCGATAAAGCCCAAGATCAACCATTACGCCGGCCTCATCCAGGAGATGGAGGTCTTCGGCAAGCACATAGACAACGTAGACCGTATTCGCGCGGCATCGACCATCGGCAGGTTTAAAAACGAGTATTTGACTCTGGCTGCAAAATACAACGAGGACTCAAAAGGCGAAGCGGAAAAAATTATCAAGCACATAGAGCAAGAGTTCATGCAGAAATACTAAAGGGATGGCTATGACATTATTAAACCGCGAGGACATGATCAAGATCATCGAGACATGCGAGGTAAAGGGACAGGATGAAGCCATCGTCAGGGCTCTCATGTACATCAATCTCGGCTACCCGATCATGTTCTACGGCCCGCCAGGTAACGGAAAAACGACCATCGGCGAACATTTATTGAACTACATCTCCAGCGGCGATAACTATTACCGCATAGAGGCGACCGAGGGCATGACCGAGTATCATACCATCGGCGGCTTTCACCCCCTCTCAATGTCGGGTAATCCCGAGCTATCCTCAAAGTTCGTTTTTAAGGACGGCATCATCACAAGGGCCGTTAAAGAACAAAAGAACCTGCTCATTGATGAATTCAACAGGGCTCCGACGACGGCCTATTCAGGCCTGTTCATGCTTTTATCCTCGGGCATTCTCCCTGTCGAGCACAGCGAGGAAGTCCTGAGAAAGCCCGATAACTGGGTATTGATCGTTACTGCTAACTTAGGCGACGAAGGCACATTCAAGATGAGCTCTGCGTTAAAGCGCAGGTTTATACCGATTCTGATCGGGTATATCAACCGATTCACCGAGGAGAAAGTCGTCCGCTCCTATGCCCCGAACCTTGATCAGGCTATCGTTAACGCGATACTTGATTTTGCGGAAGAGACCAGACGATTGTGGCAGGAGGAAAAGGTCCTCCCGCTGGGCCTATCCACCGACGGGGTCATTAAGATGACCAGGTACTGCGACCTGTCGATTTCTGAAGGCCTGGACGGAAAGACCGCGTTCACCGATGCCGCGATGCACCAGGGCATTGTCATCGCCGACGAGACAGATTACGCGTCCATACAGACCGTAAACGAGCTTGCACTGAGGATCGCGAGCCGCCTATGATCTTTGACGACGACGTTAAGCTGAGGGAATCCTGCGCCATGTGTATGGCGGACGCGAGCGACGTAGAGTCCTACGATATTCTAATGAACGGCTGCCGCGTCATCGGCCGCAGCTTCATGAGACTATACACCATCATGCCCCCGATGACCACTCGCATGGTCTATGCCCGCTATTCGGGCAGCGGCATGATCTCTTTTAATAAGACCATTGCCGGCTTCAGCAAGAACGGTAAGACCCTGGACGAGATCGTCGCCCGCTATCGTTTGAGGGACGTTAAAAAGCTGAATGTCGCCATTTTATACGATGACTCTAACTCTATGACTTCCTGGTGGCGCAGCAAAAATATGGGCTTTAACGTGACCGAAGCCCAGGCCCCCCAGTCATACGCCAAGATCGCCTGCCTGTCACTCATGGAAGGCCTGAACAAGGACGCAAATATCTCCCTGTGGACGTTCGGGTCGAGGGCCGAAGGCCCCTTTAATGCGAACAACAACATGTATCGCCAGCTGATCTCGAGAAACGGCTCGGGCGGTACCCGGCTGGACCTGGCCCTTCAGTCCATGATGGATTTAGGCTGGCACAGGAAACGCGGAACGAACGTCGTCGTGATATTGACGGATGGCATTCCCGAAGTGGGCAGGAGCGTCTACGGAGAGGATATCATAGCCAACATGAAAACGCTGGAGCTTATCAAAAAGGTACAGAGCAGTAAAATGAAGGTCCTGTACATTCAGCTACATACCGACGATTCCCGCCGGTTCAAAAAAAGCGGCGGCTATACCATGGCAGAGTTCGGAGCAGCGATCGAAAAGATGGGCGGCCATGTCATGGACGTGGATACTGCCAACCACATCAGTGACTCTCTATTCAAGGGAATGCAAACGGTGTTAAAAAGCAGATAATATCGGACCGTATGGTAAACGGCCAATAGGCGTTTATTGGCATATTAAAAATAGGCTTCATACTCTTTTCGGCCATCAGAAGCGGCAAAGATATAACTAGTTTTTCTTACATCATATTCTTAGGTGATATTTTCTGATCCGCGCACTGGAAGATGCCCTGAAGGGGAGGGCGGATTATTTCGACGTCAGGACTACGGACGTCACAAGCACGAACCTCGAGCTGAAAAATAAAGAGGTATCCAAGGCGATCTCCGGGAAGGAGACGGGGGCATGCGTACGTGTACTATACCGTGGAGCATGGGGTTTCGCCAGCACTCCCGATGTGAACGAGCCGGCGGTCAAAGAAGCAGCCGACAAGGCCGCCCGCATGGCGAAGAGCATTAGCGAGAAAATAACGGAAAAGTCCGGCATGGCGCCCGTCAGCCCGTCCAGCGGCACTGCGGAGATACCCATGAAAAAGAGCTTTTTGGACATGGACATCGAGTCCAAGCTCCGGCTACTAAGTTCCACTTACGAAGCCGTAAAAGATTATGATTTCATCGCTAACATGACCACCGCGTACAAGGATAGCTACACGGTGGAAGAGATCAGCACGTCGGACGGCACGCATATCGTGACCAAAACTCCCAAAGTACTGTGGTCTGTCGAAATAGTAGGTAAAAAGAACGGCGACATACAGTCCATAAGACGCCGCATCGGGAATACCATGGGCTTCGAGGCCTTCGACGGGCAAAAAGAAGTAGAGACGGCCAGGGACGCGGTCGCATCGCTTGTCGCGCTGCTGGCGGGAACGGCCCCTCCGTCGGGGCCTATGCCGGTGATAGCGGACCCCGGGCTGACGGGAGTATTTGCACACGAGGCGGTGGGCCACGCTTCGGAAGCGGACCTGGTCTCGACGGGTAATTCTTGCTTCGAGGGAATGATAGGTAAACAAGTCGGCAACGATATAGTGACCATCAAAGATGACGCTACCATCCCGGGATTATTCGGCAGCTATTTGTTCGACGACGAAGGAGTGCGCACCAGGACTAAAGTACTCATCGAGAACGGTATTCTGAATGATTTCATATTGAGCAGGGAGACTGCGGCAAAGCTGGGCATGAAGCCCAACGGCGGAGCCAGGGCGGAATCCTATCATTATCGGCCTATAGTGCGTATGAGTAATACGTATATCGAGAGCGGCGACGCGACCTTCCAGGAAATGCTGGAAGGCATTAAAATGGGCGTATACGTGAAAGACACCCGCGGAGGGCAGGTCAACACCTCCATGGGCACCTTCCAGTTCAACGCACAGGAAGCGTACCTGATAGAGAATGGCGAGATAAAGAAGCCGCTGCGCGACGTATCGCTGTCGGGCCAGACGCTGGAAATACTCAAGCTGATCGACCTGGTCGGGAGCGACCTGGAAGTCGGCCATCCGGGGCTCTGCGGCAAAGGGCAGATGGTCTCGGTGGGAGACGGCGGGCCTCATATACGAATATCAAAATGCGTCGTAGGAGGGAGATGAATGCAGGATGAGCTTGTGTCCGTTGCAAAACGGGTAGTGAGCGCCGGCACCGCCTTAGGCGTACAGTGCGAGGCTTTCGTACAGAAGACCAGGAATACTTCTATAACCGTAGAAGGCGGCAAGGTCACCTTCGGCTCGATGGACGGAGATCAAGGCATCGGCATCCGCATAATAAAAGACCGCCGCACCGGGTATGCATATTGTTCTGCCGAAACCATTGATTTCGGGCTGAGACAGGCCATTGCAGTATCGCAATTCAGTAAGCAGGGTAATTATGGCTTTCACGACGATACGAATTATGGCGGAGTACGCTCGTTGTTCGACAACCGCATCGCATCGATGGTGCCGGAGGACGGGATACAGCTAGCGAGAGACCTGGTGGATGGCGCATCATACGATAAGAGGGCGCTGCCTTCCAGAGGCGGCGTAGGATTCGGAGTATCGGGGATCGCTGTTGCCAATACGAACGGCGTGGCCGCCTATGACGAGGGCACGTTTATCACCGGTAGCATGATGTCTGTCCTCAAGGATAAGGGCGTGGTCAGCAACGGCGACGAGTATGATATGTCCCGGTCCATGGACATCGATTTTGAAGATATCGGGCATGTAGCGACTGAAAGGGCTGCCAGTCAGTTCGGCCAGAAGGGAGTCGAGACCGGCTCAATGACCGTCATCATGAGGCCGAGCGCAGCTTTCGATATTTTATGTAATACGGTAGCTCCGGCGCTTTACGGGCCGTCCGTCAAGAAAGGCGAGTCTATGTATGCCGGTAAAATAGGCCAGCAGGTAGCCGCATCCGGTCTGTCGTTACTGGACGATGGTACCTTCAACAAAGGCATGAATACGTTCGCCATGGACGAGGAAGGCTACCCGAGCCAGAAGAACGTACTGATGGAGGACGGCATTCTCAAGATGTTCCTCTACGACGAATTCTCCGCTATCGAAAGCGGGGCGAAGCCGACGGGTAACGCGATGCACGCCGAACGCATGGACTCTTCGACGACCTATAGATCGCCGCCGACCACCTGTGCACGTAACCTGATCTTTAAGGGCGAGACGGCGAGCGAGGAGGAGTTGATCAAAAACACTCGAAACGGCGTGCTGGTGCTGGATGTGCTGGGAGCTCACACGTCGAACAGGGCCAGCGGCGACTTTTCAGTGGCCATATACGCCGGTTACGCCATCGAGGACGGCGAGATCGCCTTCCCGCTGAAAGGCGGCATGATCGGCGGGAATATGCCCCGCATGTTGATGGACGCAATGCTCGCAGACAATTATAAGCTGGTCGGCTCCGGGCTATCCCCCGCGACTGGATATATGCCCAGCATCAAGTTCGAAAACGTGCGAGTATCCGGAGAATAAAATGCAAATAAAGGCTTGCTGCCATTAATTATTTAAACTCTTTTCTTAAATTTTTTTAAATAGAATTAACAGGTGTCAAAATTATATATTCTCTATATGCCGATATTATAATAATTTTTATTATACTATGCTGTTAAATAGTATAAGCTTTTTAAATGTAAGCGATTACTGCTTAGTTAATTGCCGGGTAGTAGTTGGGGAGTATTAAGTGAGGCTTGCGGTACTGATATTGGTAATTATATTAGTTGCATTGCTATTCTGTGTAACGTCGATCGTGAATGCGGATGTCCCGACGGGCTATACGTATTATAAAGCCCATAATATCACGGGTAGTTCGGATGGCGCATTATCTGATTATCAGATGAAGTTTATCGTGCATAGTGGTTCCGGTAATGATAGCGGTCAGGATGTTTTTTTAAACGGGCATTCTCTTAGCTGGCCGAATGATATCCGGTTCACCAACTCTAATGGCTCGCTGTTAAATTATTGGATAGAGTCTTACGATTCAAATAACGCTACTTTCTGGGTTAAAGTGGATTGTATTAATGCTGGTCAAAATTCGACATTGGTAGGCTTGTATTATGGCAAGTCTAATGAATCGACCGGGAGTAATGGTTCGGGGACTTTCACATTCTTTGACGATTTCCAGGGATCTTCATTAAATTTGACTAAATGGGCTAGCCAGCCCTCGGATGCGACAGTTAACAATAGTGTGTTGAGTGTGAACGGGAATAATGCCGGGAACGTTCTGAGCAAAGATACATATGGAGTAGGCTACGCCCTTGAATTTCGCATGTCTATAACAAGTACTACCCAGTCGGACAATTTCGTGGGATTTTTTAGTTCAAATCCATTATGTGGTCCCTATACAGCGTCATTTAATACCTGGGGATCAGGGGATTGGGTATATGATGGGAACTATGTAAATGGCGATACTAGAATACCACTTTCAACCAGCTGGACAAGGTTTACGTCAAAGCGTAGCCCTAACGGCTCCAGTATTGGTATGATAAATAATAGTGGAAACTTTATCGGAAGAGTAGACTCCAGCTCATATTCAATAAGCGTCCACCACTATGGAAATGGGGTTACACAGGTAGACTGGGTAGCCCTAAGAAAAAACACGCAGAACGGACCCCAACAAGGAGCATGGGGCGCAGAAACGTCGCAACCGGTAGCATCGTTCACAACAAACGTTACAACCGGAATAGCCCCACTCACCGTACAATTCAATGATACCAGCACAGGAAACCCGACTAACTGGACATGGAACTTCGGCGACAACTCTAGTAATGAAACATCGCAGAATATCACCCATATATTCCAGACTACCGGCAACTATACTATCACGCTAACAGCAAGCAATAAAATCGGTTCAAACATCACGGCGAAGACCAATTATATAACAGTAAATAGATCGATTTACAATGCCTTGTACATATCAAATACAACACCAACTTATCAAGTAGTGACAGGCCAACCCGTAGCTATAGACATTATCATGCAAAACACTGGTGAACAAAGTTGGCATGTGGAAACTAATCAAGTAAACATACACGAAATAGATGGCATAACTCAAACGCAATGCAACACGCCTGGATCATCAGTGGTAATAACAAATATGACAAACACGTTTCCCGTCACAGTCACCGTGCCATCACAACCAGGAAACTATACGTTACAACTCCAACTGTATAATGTAGATAATGGGCAGTATGTTAATTTCGGGCCGATAGTGAGCATACAGCTTACGGTAATTACTGCATCAGTAGGAGTAGCTTGGATAGTTAATTACACATCAGTGTATTATAATAATATTACTTATTATAATGATACATGTTGGTATACAAATTATTCGGCTGAACGTCTATATAATAATTTAAGCAGTATTGGCTGGCAACAATCATTCGATGTTGGAGATACGGACGTTAAAGCATCAATATTTGATATTAATGGACTAGGAGGGTCAAGTCCTTATTATGTAGATGATGTGGACTTAGCATTTTGGTCTGGCCATGGAGGTCATGATGGCCTTTGCACAACAACTGATGGAACCCCCATCCTTCACATTTTTTATTATGCGTATTTCGCTGATAGTAATTGGGGTGGGCGTTTAAAATGGATTGGATTGGACTCGTGCAACGGAACTGAAGGAGGATATGGTGGAGTTGCGGGTGCTATGAAAGGAGTACACGTAGTTTGCGGATTTAGTACCCATGGCGGTCAAGTGAATCCAACAATGGGAGAAAAATGGTCTTATCATATGGTCAAAGGAACAGAACCGGCAGAAAATGTTACGAGGGCATGGTTCCATGCGGCCCAAGAAGTAGAGGCTGCTGGCACAGTTGCTCAGGTATGGTATGGAGATCAAAATTGTTCAAACGATTATATATGGGGTCAAGGACCAGTCGCCTCTGACCCAGACCCCAACGCACAAAAGGTTCCCAGCCAGCCGTACCTGGTGGTTTAAGGAGGTAGCAATCTTGAACAAATTAATAGTAGCTATAATTTCAATAGCAGTTTTGGCATGCATCTTATTAGCGGTCGTATATTATATTAATCCTAATACTAATACAGGCACAACTGGTATTGGCACTATACAAATAGGTAACATAAAATCTGATAGGGGAGTTCTACAAGCTGAATTACAAAAACCTTTACCATCCATAACTAATTCAGCGAAGGTATACACAATTAATAAGCCAGTCGTGGACCAAGCTTATATAAAACATTTAAATGATCAATTTGGATTTAATGGCAAAGTGTCTCCAGTAACAGGCCCAGAAGGAGAAACAATAATAAACGATGGTAATAAGAGCTTAGAAATTTTCAAAGATGGAGGCTTTTTATATATTTCTCCCAAAGTTTTTTCGAATGCTGAGCCAACAAATCTTCCTAGCAAGGATAAGGCTATTGAGATAGCGGAAAAATATCTCAAGGATAATAACTTATTTAATACAAATCCAGATACCGTTTCGATAAACCCGATATATACCCAAGTATATGATTCGCATAATAAGACATTAATTAAGGGTGTAACGACATCCTGGTCTGTAGGTTTTGATCCATTGATTAACGGTTGTAAGATTGTTGGGCCTGGCGATCATTTGGGTGTATATATTGGAGACAATGGTGAAATTATAATGATGAATGTCGTATGGAGAGAAACAACAGAATATAAACAAATGAATCTTAAATCAACAAATCAGGCATTATCAGACCTTATAAACGGTAAAGGCGAAGTATTAAAAGCTTCGGATAATGGTAATAAAGTTATAATAACGAATGCATCTATTGGTTATTATGCTGAGTCAGGGCTTGTAGATCAAAAATTTATACAACCAGTATACATATTCGATGGGGATATGTATGAAGGTAATACTCTGGTGCAAGCTGGGGGGTTCAGTGCATACGTACCCGCATTAGAAAATGAAAACGAGCTTTCAGCAAACATTTGAAACTTTTTTTATTTTTCACTTTTTATTTGTAATTATTCTATAATTTTTATTGTTTTATAAATGGAGTATTCTCATTCCCATATCCATAAATAAATAAATTTGTTTTTGAACTATTCATTGCCCCGTCACTATAACTATGATATGACGTAAACGTATAATTTAATCCATGAGTATTTGCCCATTCACCCGACGATATGATAGTATCATTATGGTACTCATTAAAAGTGCCATTAGTATAAAACGCGTATACAAAAATATTAGTGTAATTTTCCACAGGGATATATTGTTTCCATATCCAACTTCCTATAATCGGGTCTGATGTATTTACATGGTGTATTTGAGATGTAATAAACAACTCAATATAACAAAAAACTAACAAAACGATAATAATTAAACCAATAATTATAATATACCTAGATTTCATAACTGTTGCTTCCTAAATTATATTATAGCAAGCTTATCATTAATATATCTCAATCCACCCCAGATTTTATATAAGAAATTTAGGAAGCCTTTATCCTATGTAGGCTACACTGAACCTTATTTTTTACCTGAAGATTTTACATAGCACTTTTATCGATCTACCAACTGACGACAAATACACAGAACCTTAAATTCTAACAAGAATGTTAAATGAAATGTCTCCACAATGACAGAAACAGGATGTATATTAAAATGCTAATTAATTACTTTGGTTAAATTATTCTGAAACCGATTTTATAATAAAAACTTTTTAATATATAATTTACGTTATAATATTAGAGGCTTATGTCATGTCCACGCCGGTAAGACTTTTTATCTGTATATTGTTAGCCCTGGCGCTATGCTCGCTCATGCCCGGGGCATCATGTCTGGGCCCCGGCGTTAAAGCCTACGTGCCGTCACAGCTCAATGTGACTGCGAATACGCTGCCGTTCTCGTATAACGGCTCTTTTATGGTCTTCAACGACGGCAACAGGGATGGAGTTTATATTATCCGCGTATCAGTGGACGACCCCTCGGCTATTAACTGGGTGAACGTCAGCGAGCCTGCCTTTACGCTCAGGCCCGGAGAATCGAAGCTTGTCTATTTTAGCTTTAACGTAACTTCCGATGTATCGTTGCCCGGGGAACATGAATTTATCTTTACGCCTACGCTGCTCACAACGAACGTTGAGCCTTACTTTGACCAGTTCGCCAAATATCTATCCACATCGGATGCGTTCAGGTTCCGGCTGACCTTACCAGGCAATGCCGCAGCCGCTTCATCGGGCGCGACTTCCGGCGTACCGGTGGTATTCCTTAACGACACTAACCGCACTAACCTGGCGCAATATTCAGTGGTCGATAACAATACGGTAGTTACGCTGCTGGACCGTGCCGTCAAGCTGAACGTGCAGTCTGGCGCGATCGTCGGCCAGCCGGTGGCCGTGTCTACTTCGATCTTTGAAGGATTAAGTAACATTGGCGTATCGTTAATGGCGGTGTCCCCCGATGGCTCCGTATATCCGATCAATAGCGGTAATTATTCTTTTGACCGTGTCGGCCTCTGGGGTGTTATGGTGCTGATGGGCGACGACATTATACTGGGCAGGACCGTTGATGTTACGGCAGAAAAGTCGCCCCTGGCGGGGCTTGACGTAGGGACTATACTGGCCCTTGTCTCGCTGTTAGCATTATTGTCCGTCGTGCCAGTCTGGCTCATGGCGCCACGCCAGCGGATGAAAGACCCGTATGAAGACATTATTTTCAGGGCTGGAGTCATTAAAAAATATATAACCCGTTTTGACCAGGCGAGGCTCAAGCGTGCCGTCCAGTTGCTATGGAATGAGTATAGCGACCTGGTAGCAAAAGGCGCACAGGGAAGGAAAGATGATGCCTTGAAAGCGATCAATGAACTAAATACTCTGGTATACATGGAATGAACAATAGAGGCCTGTGGGTACGTCCGTTTGCTGTTTTCCCATTTCCTCCTGTCAGGTATCACAGAAGCCAGTAGTTCTGTGTTTATGCTTTAATCGTTTAATATTTATGCGACTCACGTACGGCCCTTCGGTTTCACAACACGAAGACATGAAATTCTTTTTAGATTTACGAACACTAAAACAGTAAGGTCACTGTGGCACAATTAAAACATGAAGTCATGAAGAACCCTATTAAATGAATTAAGCCGCCAAGGCACAGTTAATAAGACACTAACGAACGACGTAAGCCACGAAGTGCCACCAAATCAAGACAAAAAGCATACGCCATACCAGCTACCCTTTCTTGACTCATCGATCGTATTAGTATATAGACCCACAGTTTAGCATGACATCGCTCGTTATCATAGCCGTTCTCTACTGTCTTGGTTTTGTGGCACTTCGTGATTTACGTCGTTCGTTAGTGTCTTAATAGCCGTGAACTTGGTGGCTTAATTCGATTAATAGAGGCCTTCACGATTTCATGATTTAACTGTGCCATAGTGCTTTTCATGATTTAGTGTTAGTAAATCTAAAAAAAGATTTCATGTCTTCGTGTTGTGAAACCGAACAATCCAGCGAAAAGAGCAAGCAAGAATAAACGATTATCACCTAAACACGGAACAAGTGGCTTCTGTGATACCCAACAGGCAGAAATGGTGTGTAGAGATAAAATGTAGACGGATCTTACATGTGAGCATATAAAAAATACAGTTTGCTATTAGTTATTTTTCTATCTTATTTATGATCCCTTCTGCCGCTACGATGCCCATCGCCGCTGCGGGCACGATGCCGCGGGTAACGCCTGCACCGTCACCGGCTACGAATAGGTTCTTCACGACGTCGGTCTCGAAGTGATCATGCGTACCAGGCCGGATGGCAGCGAACTTGATCTCGGGCGCATATAATAGCGTAGCGTCGGATGCTACGCCGGGCACGACGCGGTCAAGCATGTCCAGGCCTTCCAGGATATCGGTGACGACCCTGTGAGGAAGCGCCATGGAAATATCGCCGGGAGTGACCGCTTTTAGTGTAGGGTCGACGTAGCTTCGCTTCAGGCGATCCCAGGTGGAACGGCGCCCTTTCTTGAGATCGCCGAGACGCTGTAATATCGGCTTACCGCCGCCGATGGTCTTCGCCTGCTCGGCAATGGTGATACCGTACTCGTTAGTGTTTTCCAGCGGCTCGGTCAGGCCGATCTTAGTCAGGAACGCGAAATTAGTATTATTCGAGCGGCAATTACGCTGGGAGTGCCCGTTGGCGCCCACACCGGACTCATATGTGTCCTGCACGACAAAGCCATAGGGACAGGTACAGAACGTCCTCACCATGTCGTCATAGGTCGGAGTATACATGCGGAACTTGGGGTCCCAGTTCGTCTTTACGGCTTCCTCGTAGACTACGGCGGGGACTTCGACACGTACGCCCACGTCGATGGGCATATACTTGATCGGGACGCCGAACTTTTGCATCTGCTCGCCGAGCCAGGTGCTGCCTGAACGCCCCGGCGCCAGCAACACATAATTGGCCCGTAAACGCTTACCGGCGGCAATGACTCCTGTCACGGTATTTTTTTCTACGGTTATGCTTTCCACGGTCGTGTCCAGTAAAAACTTTACGCCCCGGTCCCTGAGGCCGGTTTCCATTGAGTTGATGACCCGGGGGAGCATGTCGCTGCCGATGTGCTTCTGCCTGATGGGAATGAATTCAATGCCGTTCGCCGCAGCCCTCGTGATCAGAGGCGTCGGCGGCACGTGAGGGTCTTCGGGCGGGGCGCCATTTTCTACGAAGTAGGTGTCGACCATATCAAATAATTCTTCGGCGCGCCTAATACCCACAAAATCTAAGAGGTCCCCGCCGATGAGAGGGCTCAGGTTGAGCTTGCCGTCGGACATGCCGCCAGCGCCGCCGACGCCGGCCGTTACGCTGCACACGTTACAGTAGACGCATTCCTTGCCTTTCATGACCTGACAGTTACGCTGGTCGATGTCCCGGCCCTTCTCGATAATGGTCACGTCGGCATACTCGGCCAGCTGCCTGGCTGCCATCAGCCCCGCCGGCCCCGCCCCGACGATGATGACTTTACTGGTACTCACGATCCCCCTTAAATAAAACCTATATGTGGACATCTTTCGGGTCAATATAAAATAATTCTCCCCTATACATTTCGCTCATTTTAATCATAGCATTATATTTGCGCCCTTTCTGCATTACTCAATGGGCTAACCTTATTACAAATCGGAGGGATGGACGTTTGTTGAGGTTTAATAAACTGGATCATATCGATAGGGCGTGCACAGGCATGGAAGCTTTTAGCATGCTCGTTCCTTCTGGCTGGTCGTTCGAAGGCGGACTGCGGTGGTCAGTCAAAAATACCATCATGCCTGCGGCGTTAGGTTTTAAGCTATCGGGCGATTCGGTTACCGTACAGGCGATCCCCGGACACGCGTTTTTCTGGACGGACCTGCCCTATATCAGGGTAAGCCATCCCATAGGCTCAAAATACCTCGGGGCCGTGGTCTGCCCGGTCCTGGAGCCGCTGGACGTTATCAATGATATTATCGTGCCCTCGCTCCGGCCGGATGCCTCCGGCATAAAGGTCGTCGAAGAAGGGCCTGTCGACAGGCTGGAAGGCTCCATGGGATTTGACGCCGAATTCAAGTCGTTCGCCAGGTCGTCGACGGAAGGGGCCAGGACCCGGCTCGAATATAGCCTCGACGGCAGGGAAATGGAAGAGGAAATATTCTGCACCGTAACGGTCTTTCATTTCAACGTATCCGACAGGAGCGATGACCTCGGCTATATTTTCTGGATGGCCGACCACATGTACACGTTCAGCGCTGAAAAGGGGAAGCTCGAGCATAACATGGACACGCTCCAGACTATCATGCATTCGTTTACCGTTAACCCCGCCTGGTTTGAAAAGTATAGCCGGATCGTGCTATACCTTAAGGACCGGCAGGCGCATCGCCAGTCTAGCCTTCGCCAGCTAAGCATGGACGTCGACCTTATGGTTAACGCTAATGTCAACGAAATATTGAGGCCATACGCACAGCGACATACGGCAAACAAATGGGTCGCCGGCCATCTTGACAATGGAGAACATACGGACGAATACTACGATCCGATCCAGCAAATATGCGTTCGCCTGCCTTCCGGGTTTGACCATGCCTGGGCCAGCGGGACAGGAGAATATCTGCTGTCGAATAAGTCGGATTTTCAGCCGGACAGCGGCTTTACCGAGCTCTGGAAGATGATGGAAAAGATCACCGTCGAGACTCCCCGGGAGAAAACGCCGGCAGCATCTGTGTTATAAGCTCACAGCATCGTCCTGGCTATGGCGAACTCGTTGCTGCAGAGACTTTGCATTTCTTTTACGATGCGTAGCGATTCCTTCAGGCCTTCGCGGTCACGCTTTGATAATAGATAAGGAAAAATATACTCGTTGCTGACAACGCCCCGCTTGATGTTATGTACGTAGCCCAGCATCATGACCCTTGAGAGCTGGTCGTAGGCGAACATGTAATGGTCTATGGACTTCCGGTCTATCACGCCCAGGTCGTGCATTTTCCACAGGCGGTCGGCGATGTTCGTCCGGGTGATGCCGTATTTTACGGCCAGCGCCTTAATGGACTGGCTAAATATGCGGAACCCGTATTTTTTTATGTTAAAGGCGTCCTCGGAGCTGCCGAAGTATTCGAGCTTGAGCGAGTCGCCCTCCAGGCCGACACTCGCCTTAATGGCCGACACGGCGAGCTCAGTGGCATATGTCGGATCGGCGTGCAGGGCAAAGTGCAGCGTCTTCAGAAAGCGATTCGACAGCGGGCGGTCGCCTGCGATAAATCGGGCGTCCATGATGACTGACCGATCATAGGTATTATCCAGCCTCGAGAGCAGTTCGGCAATGGTGCCCCTCCATTTAGGGTTACTGGCCATCATGTTGCCGCGGCACCTTTGGAACCCGGCCGATGAAAGGCGGGAGACCAGGCTTTCGGAGTACATTTTAAAGTACAGCCGCCCCGCCTCATCCACGCCATCCTCAAGGACGAGAACGGTATCCTGATCGGATTCGACCGACATCTCTTCCCTGCCGAAGCTGCCGACGGCCATGAGCGCGAACTTATACTTTGGCGGCCCCATGGAGTATTTCATCTCTTCCATCACGAACTCGGCGACCTGGAAGGCCATGGCCTCTCTGCAGGAAGAAACGATATGGTTGACGTTGCTGCCCGTGCCGCCCGACGCCAGGACGCTCTCGCAGAGACGGATCATCTCGTTGTTTATGGGCAACAAATGGCGGGCGCTGTTTTCCGAGCGTATGTCGCCGATGAGCTTATTAAGCCGGTAATATGCGCTCGACTCAGAGGACAGGCTTTGCCAGTACTTTATGCTGCTAAGGCCTTCGTCCAGGGTCTTTTGCTCCATCACGAACGGGCAGTCCAGGTCTTTGATACGGTCATAGATATAGCCCCAGTTGACCTTGCCATACCCGATGCCCAGGTGCTCGTCGGTGTAGCCGAAATTATCGTGCGCATGGATCTCGACTATGTAGTCCTTATTGTTGACATAATCGTCTATGTTGCCCGTCAGGTTGGCGTGGCCTATGTCGAAGGTGATGCCGATGTTGCCGCGGCTGACGCCTTTTATGATACGCTCCATCTCAATGAAATTCCGGCCTAACATGTACTTATCGTTCATCGCGTTCTCGACGCCTACCATGATATCGTACTGGCCGGCTCTCTCGCATATCCTGGACAGGCTTATCACGTTGTTCTCGATGGCCTTGTCAATGCTGCCGCTGGCAGACGGCGAAGCATAGCCCGTGTGCAGCGTGACCAGCTCCACGTAATCCGACAGGCTGTCTATCATGCCGGCGAGCAGTTCTACGCTGCTGTCACGGACGTACTGGTATACGCTGGCGATGTTGATGTTCTTAAAAGGCAAATGCGCAGTAAGTTTCAGGTTCGTGGTACTCGAGACTTCGCCAATAAGACTCAACGTTTGGGTATCGATGGGCTCTCGCTCCGAAAAAAATAGCTCGCAGCAGCTAAAGCCTTTATCTTCCAGCGATTGTATGGAGCGGACGTCGCTGTCCGATTGTAGCCGGTGAGAGTATGAGAGTTCCACGGTGTTTCACTTTCATGACATATCGGCATATGCACGTTAAATCTTTTTGCATCGGGCTCCTGAAAGCTTTTTATCTTGCGGCGTCGTTTATGGAAGCATGGATGAGCAAGCGCAAGTATCCGGAACGGTATCGTTAGACGCGAAGATCACATTCATTTTGCTCGCTGGCGCCCTGTCGATGTTCTTTGCAGAGGTATTTTCAGGCTCATCGGTTTTATGGTTCTTGACAGGCTGGGCATGGATAGTCACGTTCTGGCTGTACCTGGCCCAGCTGGTATTCTTTATCAGCCTGGCGTTCATCTTTAAGCGAACGTCGCTTACTTCGCTATATTTATGGGGCGTGTTTTTCGGCTTATACGAGTCGTGGATAACCAAAGTGACCTGGGCAGGCTATGCGGGCTCGACGCCAGGCTGGGCACTATCCTGGGATTCTCGTTCCCGGAGTTCCCGCTGATCGTCTTCTTCTGGCATCCCGTAATGTCATTCATTCTTCCCGTGCTGACCTTTGAGCTCATGTCCGGAAAGAAACGTATTTTACCGGGGCATCTATCCATATTAACAAAAAGCAGACGTAACCGGGTATTGGCCCTGGGCATAGCGTTTGGCGCGGTTATTTTTATCCGCAAATGCTCATGGGAATTTTATTGCTGTCGACATCACGATCATAGGCAGCATCGTGCTCATAGCCGCTCTCTACCTGGTAGCTACAAAACTGTTTCCGGGACAGTTCTCCATCGAGTCATTAAAGGTCGGAAAAATAGGCATGGCCATCCTGATCATATATCTGGCCGCGCTGTATTTATTCGCATTCTTCTTCATCCTTCCCGAGAGGATCGCGCCGCCGCTCACCATATTGCTGACGCTGGTGATGTATGTGATCATCGGGATCCTGTTGTACCTCAATGGCGTGGATAAGCCTGTAGAAACAGAAGTGAGTCCGGAAAAGGACTTGTTCGGCATGAAAGAGTTTACGATATTGCTCGCCATATTCTTCGTACTGGCGACGGCGCTGAGCTTTGTTACGCCGGCCGATTTCATCATACTAATGGCCTTTTACATATCCCTTTTCGCCATAGGGATAGGCTTACTGGCATATACCGCATGGAACATTCTCAAACGAAGGCGTAAAATAGCACAGGCCATGCCATGATCGGGTTTATTCGGCAAGCCTATGATGATAAGGTATTTATCCACATAGTAAGGCATATTTAATGACAGAAATGGAAACACGATTGGATACGGATACGACGAACAAGGTCGAGCTGATCAATAAGAAGATCGACGAGATCAACCAGCGCCGCAACGGGCTGCGGACCGTAAAAATAGAGGACGAGCTGGACAGGCAGGAGCTGGACAATTATGTAGAAGGCTTACACCTGACGCCGGAACAGAAACAGCTCGTCGAAGGGTACAATAAGACCAATGAGCGCTCCGTGCAAGGAAGGGGCGGCTATTATCACATGATGATGTTCCTCAGCGTATTCGTCGAGGCTTACCTCGGGTACGCGATCATCGAGCTATTCCTCCAGCCGAGCCTGGATATCTACAATACCATATACCTCTGCCTTATGGGCGTCGTCTTTATCATTAACGCGTTCTATGTTTTAAAGTTCTTACGTATCCTGAAGTAGCGATGGTAGTATTACCGTCGATGTATTATCGTTTAAATCGAAGGACGTAAAAGCCTCAGAAAACGATAAGGACACCAAAAGGATAATGTTCAGGGAATTCCAACAATGATTAAGTAGTTAAAAAGGATATATATTAACCGCAATAATAAACCATATGGTGTTGTAAATGGACGATTCAATCGCGCCCATAGTCGATGAATTAAACCGGGCGCTGGGAATAGACAGAGATACTCTGGAAAGTGAGCTGACACTGCTTATCGTAGATTTTAAAGTGCCCGTCGAAGAAGCCAGACGGAGCATCATCAAGAAGCATTCCAACGACTTAGGTTCAGGCCCCGTCATAGCGGAAAGCCCGAATACAAAGTCGCCGGACCATAATATCAAGCTTTTAAAAGACCTAAAGAACGGCGACACTGCCGTTACAGTTTTAGCCAACGTCGTCGAGCCGAAGTACCGTGAGATAACGACATCCCGCGGGACAACAACGGTCATCAACGGCATGCTCGAAGACTCCACGGCGAAAGTGCATTTTACCGCCTGGATAGACGTCCCGGCCCTCTTTTCCGGTAAGGCCGTCCTGGCAAAGAGCGTGTACGTAAATAGCTTCCACGGCATGCCGAGCGTTAACATCGGCGAAAGGTCGACGCTAGAGGAATTCGATGGGAGAGTGCCGGGATACGCGACCAGGCGCTGCAGCCTGGCGGAGTTGTCTGAAGGGGACGGGGCCTACGACATTGATGTCGAAGGCGATATTGTCTCCATCAGGCCGGGATCAGGCCTTATCGAGCGCTGCCCGGTTTGCAGCCGGGTCATGCAGAAAGGCCAGTGCAGGGCGCACGGCAGGTCAGAAGGCGTAAAGGACCTGCGCATCAAGGCTATACTGGATGACGGCACGGGCTCGATGATCTGCGTATTCGATAAATTGCTGACCAGGGCGCTGCTGGGGACGGAGCTGGAAATGGAGCTCGAAAGCGGCACGGTCGATAATATCGAGGAGCGCATAAAATCC
This sequence comes from uncultured Methanocellaceae archaeon, assembly GCA_963780625.1. Lineage (GTDB taxonomy): Archaea > Halobacteriota > Methanocellia > Methanocellales > Methanocellaceae > Methanocella. Next base: position 249,960 of record CAWACH010000004.1, read on the forward strand.
GCCTTGATCGGCATGCCGTTCGTAATACGTGGTAACGTGACCAGGGGCGATTACGGCAGGATATTGATAGCGACAAAAGCGCACAAGCCCGACGAGGACATCGGAAAGCTGGCGAGAGAACTGATGGTGAGCCTGAGATGAGCGAACGTGAAGTGGCCCGCAGGGTTTTCGCCAGGGAGTTTAACGATTCCAACCTGCAGCAGGGCGAATCCATCGACAGGACCCCCAACTTTATCGTGACGCCCGGCGGCGTGATCTGTAACCGGGTGTTCATCGTAGGCGTGCTCACCGAGGTCGAGAACATCGGCTCGGAAGGCCAGACAATGTACAGGGCCAGGATAGCGGACCCAACGGGAGTGTTTACGGTGTACGCCGGAGAATACCAGCCGTCCGCAGCGGTATTTTTATCGACGGTCAAGGCGCCGGCTTATGTGGCAGTCGTCGGAAAAGCCCGGGTGTTCAACCCCGAGAAAGATACATATTACATGTCCATCAGGCCCGAGGAGATCAACCTGGCTGACGAGTACGTGAGGAATCGCTGGGTCTATAATACTGCGCTCTTTACGCTCCAGGCCATGAGGGACATCGGGAGAGCGCTGGAGAGCGGCCTCAGGGGTGCCGAACTGGAAAGGTACATGCGGGCTTTTACCGCCGACCCCGAGGGCATCGTTAAAGCGCTGGACCATTACCAGGTAAGCCCTGACCGCATTAGCGCTTACAAGCAGATGGTCCTGGACGCGCTCTCGACCATCATAGATGCCGCCCCGCCGGAGAATACCGGGGATTCTGACAGCGGCATGGCCAAGGCCGTCATCGAGGACTTGATCGTCAGGCTGGACAGAGGCGAGGGCGTAAGCTACGAGGCGCTGCTGGAAGCTTCCGGGAAGCTGGGCTATGGCGAAGAAATAGTGGAAAAGACGCTGAACGCTCTCATGGACGCGGGCCAGTGTTATGAGCCCAGGATCGGCATCTTAAAATTAATTTAAATCGGACTCTTCCGTAGTTTTAGGGTGCTGTTCATTTTCTTGTTTATCGTTTGTTCTACCTGGCCTGGTGATTTTTCTCGTATGCCGTCTGTCCACCTGGGTATAACACAGAGACACAAAGACACAGAGACGCACAGAGTTTTCTTTTATATTTGAGACACAGAGAACACAGAGACTCATTTTTAACTTATTTGAGGCACAGAGCCCTATTGAGGCACGGCTGATTAAAAATGAGTAACCACGATCATCGATAATAAGTAGAGATGCAATGTTGTTTATTCGTCAGCCGTGTGTCAATAAATCTCTGTGCCTTAGGTAACCTAATAAACCTGGCTCTGTGTTCTCTGAGCCTCAAATTATAAAAAGAATCTCTGTGCGTCTCTGTGTCCCCTGTGTCTCTGTGTTTCCGCCACGCCACCAAGGCATAACGGCAAAACTACGGGAGAAAAAACACTTCCAAAAACGCAGAAGTACTTTAAATCTTAAATTCGTTTTTTATAGTCATTATTTATGCCGTTCACGCTTTCCGGAGAGCTGTCATTTTGCCCTTCATCCTCATCCGTCTGGCCGGTGACCAGGCCATAGAGGTAGTCCTTTGAGATGTCCTCGGACTTTTTTGTACGTTTCAACGGATTTTTGATCGCCGGCTTTGCCGGTACAGGCTTTGCAGAAGCAGGCGGCACAGATACCGGCTTAACCGGCGCAGGTATAAATGGTGTCGGCGGTACGTCCACTGGCATGGCGACAGGGGGCTGCACGGGTATCTGCGGTGCAGGCACAGGCTTAGCAGGAGCTGGCTGCACGGGTATCTGCGGTGCAGGCACAGGCTTAGCAGGAGCTGGCTGCACGTGTGGTACCGGAGGTGCATGTGCAACTACTGGCTTCACAGGAGCAGGCGGCACAGACACCGGCTTAACCGGCGCAGGTTTACCGGGCGACTGCGATACAGACACTATTTTAACAATTGACGGCTGCGCAGGAGCGGCCCTGGCAGGTGCAGGCTGAACGACCACTGGCTTAACAGGATCTGGTTGAACAGGGTCCGGCAGTATAGCCACGGGCTGAAGAGGTGCAGGCTGAACGATCACCGGCTGAACAGGATCGGGCTGAACAGCCACAGGTTGAGCCGGAGCGGCCCAAACAGGAGTCGGAGGAGCAGGCTGTACAACCACCGGCTGAACAGGAGCGGACTGTGCGATCACTGGATCAACCGGAGCGGACTGAACGATCATTGGTTTGAAAGGAATAGGCTGAACCGGAGCAGGCTGCACAGGTGCGGCCCTGGCAGGAGGAGCCGGCTGAACCGGAGCAGGCTGAGCGACCACTGGCTCTGCAATGATCGGCTGCACAGGTGCGGGCTTTAAAGATAACGGCTTTACTGTCCTGGAGAGAGCTGGTTTTGGGGGCCTCGTTACGGGCTTTTTGCCATTGTTCTTATTTCTTGAGTCGAAAATGTACAGGACGAACGCAGCGATGATGATGGCTATAATAGCCGCTAATAATAAATTCACGACGTTATCCGATAGCCCGAATAAGCCGCCTCCTTTGCCTGCGTTGCTCGACACGGTGCTCGCAGAGGTATTTGCCTCGGTCGTTGGCTGAGCCTCCGTTGGTGTCGGCGTATCGGTAGATGTGCCTGATTGATCGGTAACTATGCCTGTGGACTCGCTAGGTTCAGGCGTAATTGTGGGTGTAGCCGTTATAGTTAGATTGTTACCCGCTGTGCCGTTAGAGCCGATGCTGCCGATACCTCCGCCGTCATTATTGTTGCCTCCGGGATTGGCTGTGGGAGTGATGGTTGGTGTCGCAGATACCCCGGCGCACTAATAGTGATTAGAGAGGTCTTGAAGTTCGAGCCTTCTGCAGCATTCGTGACTGTTAGCTTAACCATAAAATTACCGGCTGATCGATAAGTATGAGAGGTAGTCTGTCCCGAAGCCCGAATTGCTATCGCCGAAGTCCCACGAATATGATGTTATTTCTGCTCCCGTAGATTGGCCCTGGAATTGCACCGCCTGAGGGTAAGTCCCGGAGGAGGGGTTCATGCTAAAATCGGTCGACGTTGGAGATTGAAGAGTTAAAGTAAAATCTACAGCTCCCGGAGGGTGGCATAGTTCTATCCGGGCTTTAAGAGTCATCATACCCTTGCTTAGAAGCCTGGAATGTTACAGTACTACTTCCATTTGAGAATATCGAAACTATAATAATCGCCATAGCCATCTGTCGGAGTTGACGAGCCGCCACCGCCTGAAACGGTCACGCCAGATAGAGCTATACCAGAGCTAGAATAGCAATGCCCATGAATTGTATAATTGGATCCGAAAGTACTGTATTCGGTACAAGAACAATGAAAAACGATAATAATACGAATAATACGGCTGTGGTCCTTAGCGCACCCTTAATACCGTATGTATCAGCCATAGAAAACCAACCTCTTAGATATTTACCCACTAACTAACAAAATTAAACGTAATGACTTATAAAACTTTCTTAATAAAGAATAAAGCTGTAATCTGGCAAATAATACAAATATACCGATAATAATGAAATAAACAGGTAATTATGGAAAATAGATTTTAGCTCGATATCACCCCATATAAACCATTTATTTGTGTTAAAATGACGTTTTCAGATTTTATATCACCTTGAATAATTAATGATCGCTAAGACAAAAAAAGACTTAAGCAAGAAAGCATATTTTATGGTAAGGGAATGGTGGGTACAGTTTGACGGGAAAGAAAGCCCATAAGAAGCCTCTAACGGACCAGGCGCCTTTATTTGATAAAAAATTTGTGCAAAAAGCCGACGAGCAGATAGAGCCCGCGCACGTCGAGCAGGACCTTTCGCCCATCATAGATAGAAAATCTTATGACAAATTCATCAAGGCCATATCCCTTCGGGTTTACCTCGAATTCGATAAGACCATGCGAGAAGAGGGAGTGCCAAGGCCGGAAATAGTCCTGGTAGGCTTTGACCTTAAAAAAAGGACAAGCGATATGGAGATCCGGATGTCCAATTATGTGGCGCTGAACGCCCGGCTGATCCTGGAAAAGGCTTTTGTAGACCGCTACGATTATGTCACGAAGCACATGCCCCGGGTCATGCGGGAGATGCAGGAAGCCGGATCGACCGACGTCGGCGATTACATGGAAAGTAAGGTGCAGCATGACCTCATGATGGAGATACGCTCCATCGCCATGGTGCATATCCCCGAAGACCAGCGGTTCAGCTACATAAGCAAGCTTAAGGTACTCTAAGTCCTTTTTTTCAGCGTAAAGCATTTATCGGTCATAGTAGGGTTATGTAGTGATGAAGCTCAAATTTAACCCATGGATAGCGGCCGTGGGGTTATTGCTAGTATTAATGATCCTGTCATTCTTCGGGATGATACCGGTCAAGCCGTTCGATATTTTCTGGCTGGTCATCACGGTGGCCTGCGTATGGGCGATAATGAAAATATTTTTCTCCGATAAGAAAAAATAGCTATTCTCTAAGGCATCCCCGGAATGACGTTCCATTGACCTCCGCGTCGAGCACTTTTTTCATCAGTAAAGAGGCGATGTCCTGCGCTATGGGCACAGGGTCGGGCTTGACGTATACGATGTTGGTATCGGGAAAAGCATGCCTTAGCCGTTCCATCGCCTCGGACGGCCCTGTCACCGAGAAGGGATGATTATGCAACAGCGACGGCATGCCGGCGGCTATGATGTGAGTGGCGCCGGAGTCTATCAGCTTGCGGGCAGCCTCTTCTATGCCGGGAATGGCGAAGTCCATGAATCCCGATTCCACCGCCGGCAGGCCATATTCCTTCAGCGATGAGGCCACGTCATTCATATAGCTTGAGGAAGCGCTTATACCGCCCTCCCGGTAAGCACTTTTCGACTGTTCCGAAAGCATAGAGGCCAGGCTCGCATATTTATTCCCGGTATAAGAATTCATGCCGTTTATCGCATCATGATCATGGGCGCAGATCAGCACGACGCCGGTATCTTCCAGGCATTCGGCCTGATGTGCAGGCTCTGCGTCCATAGCCGGCGGGCCATTAAAAGCATGCTCGAGGGAAAGCTGAACGAGCCTGGCGGCATCCTTTGTATTAATGCCCGGCTGTGCCAGCGTCAGGTCCAGGGCAGGGTTATCTCGCATGACTTTTTTGATCTCGGCGGGTAAATGCCGATCAAATCCATGGCCGGGTATCATCAGGCCGGACGCCCCCACGCATATGATCTTATGCGAGCCCCGGGAGGCCGTACGATAAATTGCCTGCCTTATGCCGGGCGTTTTCAGGCGCAGGTAAGAAAGTTCCAGATGGTTCATCTTCAGGGCGGAAGATAGGTGATATGCGATGCTCAGCCCCATGGTAGTGAACAGGCCCTCGCCGGGCTGGCCGCGATAATTGCCGCTATCGCAGAGCAGGTCTAACCCAAAGAGACATTTGTTATATAGTGCTGCGTGCTGTTCATTTGCCAAAAAATCATCGGGAAATTCTCCGTGGCACATCAGCAGCAGGCCGGGCTGATCATCATGGCTAAAGATATCATCTCCCAGGCTGGTCCAATTCTCTATCAGGATGCCGGGATTTATGCATATTGTAATGAAAAAACGGATAAATGATCCATCAGTTCGGGCGCCGTTGCGTGATAAGCTTTTCCACTGCTTCGTATAGACGGTCCCTGGTGCCCGTGAATATGAACTCAATGGCAAAGCCGGCAAGCGCCGCTATGGCCAGTAAAAAAGAGAGCAATGCTATGTAGTCCATGATAAGCCTGTTTGTCAGTCAGTACCCTTAACAGTTACGGCCAGACCGAAGTGAAAACCAGGTGGTAAAAACCGGTTAAAAATTTGTAAAGGGATTTATCCGCAATTGAAATAATTCACTGAGAGGGGATGTAAAACGGAGACCAAGATCACTACTTATGAGCCAGATAACTCTATAAAAAAAGGATATCTGCCGCTTCTCCGTGAGATCTACATCGAAGTCATCAACAATAAATGGCTGACATATCAACTATTCAAAAGAGACTTCTTTGCTATCTACAGGCAATCATTCATGGGTTTTTTATGGGCGTTTATAGTGCCGCTGGTCAGCGTGGGCTCGTTCATAGTGCTGAGCAATGCAGGATTATTCACCATCGGCAACATCGACGTGCCATACCCGATATATGCTATTCTGGGCATGGCGTTCTGGCAGCTATTCTCCATGGGGCTGATCGCCAGTACCAATTCATTGGTGAACGCCGGCTCCATGATCACCAAGATCAATTTCTCGAAGAAATCGCTGGTACTGGCCTCAGTGGGCCAGTCGCTCATATCGTTCATGGCCCAGTTCGGCCTGGTCTGCGTTTTATTTTTATATTATCATAAAACACCGGACGCCTCCATCCTGCTGGTGCCCCTGCTTATTTTGCCCATTATCATGCTGACACTCGGGCTGGGCTTTATCCTGTCTCTGCTGAACAGCATCATGCGGGACACCGGGAGCATGATATCGCTGATGATGACCTTCCTCATGTTCCTGACGCCGATCCTGTACGTAAAGCCGGCATCGGGAGTGCTGGCGACCATCACGATGTATAACCCGCTGTACTATCTGATCTCTGCCGTAAGAGAGCTGATACTGGCCGGCACCATCGCCGAGCCGCGAGGGTTCGCCATATCGGTGAGCATATCGATCGCCATTTTCACCGTCAGCCTGGTGATATTCCATTTGACCGAGAGGAGAGTGGCTGAGCGAATATGAAGCTTTATTAAAAATAAGAAAATCGTTAATAAATTATTTAATAAAAATTGTACAATGAAAATTATATACAGGAGCATGGGGGATGGAAGAAGACTTTGCAGTCATCGTAGAGAACGTATCTAAGAAATATTGCAAATCGCTGAAGAGCTCGATGATATATGGCATTCACGACATAGGCCGGAATCTGCTGGGCATGAGCTCTAACCCGCACGTATTAAGAAAAGACGAGTTCTTCGCTATAAAAGATATTTCCTTAAAACTGAAAAAGGGCGAAACGATGGGCATTTTAGGCATGAACGGCTCCGGAAAGAGCACCTTCCTGAAAATGCTCAATGGCATCTTTTGGCCTGACAAGGGCCGGATCAAGATTCAACGGCAAGGTCGGCGCCCTCATCGAGGTCGGTGCAGGCTTCCACACGGCGTTGACGGGCAGGGAAAACATCTACATCAACGCCGCCATTTACGGAATGTCGAAGCAAGAGATCGATGAAAAGTTCGACGACATAGTAGAGTTTGCAGATATAGGCGATTTTTTAGACGTACCCGTCAAGCACTATTCCAGCGGCATGTTCGTCAAGCTGGGCTTTGCCGTGGCGATACATTGCGAGCCCGACATCCTGGTCGTCGATGAGGTGCTGGCGGTAGGGGACGCGCAGTTCATTGAAAAATGCCAGGAGCGCATTAATAGCATGCTGGAAAAAGGCGTAACGCTCATACTTGTCTCCCATAATTTAAGGCTGATAGCGGCCATGTGCTCCCGCGCCATCGTGCTGAACCAGGGGAGGCTTGTCATGGACGGCGACGTCAACGCTGCAGTCCGTAAGTACGAAGAATTAATTTTAGAGCACGACTGCAGCAGCCTTAAAGCCATATCGAGACCCTGCCAGAAAGTGAATAAATGCCATATATCGAATCACCGGGTCGCCGATGAGAACGGGGTCGAGCTGGAAGCATACCCCATCGGAGGCAAGATCCGATACTCATTCGACTATTCCCTGCACCCGTCCATAGACCTGGACGGCGTACGGTTCAGCCTCGGGCTGATGAAAGAAAAAGAGCGCTTCCACGTAGCCCGATACATCAATACGCTGAACGGCTTTCGACTGAAAGACCACGAAGGCAGCATCGAGTTTACCGTTAGTACCAATGTCACCTCGGGCAATTACATGTTCGACATCAGCTTCTTCGACGAGAGCATCCTGCCGCTGGACATTCAGTTCAGCCCTAAGTTCCGGGTACTTCATCCCTGCTTCCCCAATGTCGATAAAGAATATTTCGGGCAATTTCTGCTGGAGCCGAGTATCAGGACATACCCGCTAAATCCCAGAAGCGACAAACAGCTAGGCCGGGTGCCCCAAAAAAGACTTAAATCGCAGCGGACACAGAAGCACTGCCTGTAAAGTATTTTAAATATGTATCGTGATATTATAATTTGGTCATGTTATGGTAGAACTGGTCCCGGACGTCCATTCGGTCGATGGCTCCATCGGCTGCAACACATACCTCATCATCGATAAAGGTGTTACGCTGGTCGATACGGGCCTGCGGGGCAACGAGAAGAAAATATACGGGTATCTGAAAAAGCTGGGCTATGAGCCGACAGACATTAAGCGTATCATCATCACGCATGCTCATTTTGATCACATCAACTGTCTCTATAATTTAAAAAAGGAAACGAATGCCGAGGTTTTGGCCAGCGAGACGGATGCGGATATCGTCGCTGGAAAAATGCCGCTGCGTACCATGGGTGGAGTATTTGGCAGATTTTTTAACGCGTTCATGTTCTACTATAGATACAAGCCGGTTCCGGTCGATGTGAAGCTCAAAGACGGGGATATCATCGACGTGCTGGGTGGGCTCATGGCGGTCATGCTGAGCGGCCACAGCCACGGCAACATCGGGCTATACAGCCAGGCAAGGCGGCTTGTGTTCTCAAGCGATACTATCCGCGTCATAGACCACAAGCTGGTGCCGCCCCACCCAAAGTTCACCGAGAACATGCACGACGCCATACAGGCGATAAAGCGGCTATCAGAGCTGGATTTTGACATACTGTTGCCCGGACATGGCAGCCCCGTCATGAGCGGGGCCTCGGAAAAGGTCAGAGAGCTCTATCACGAGCTAAAGCATTAGTTTTAAATGTCTTGGTGGCTTAATTCGATTAATGGGGTTTTCATGATTTCATGATTTAACTGTGCCATGGTGTTTTTCATGTTTTAGTGTTAGTAAATCTAAAAAGAAATTTCATGTCTTCGTGTTGTGAAACCGAACAAACCAGCGAAAAGCGCAAGCAAGAATAAACGATCACTACACAAACAAGGAACTACTGGGCTGCTGTGGTTAACACTTTGGGCCGTTAGTTTAATGCCCTAGTAAGACCAACTGGCCATTACGCATATGCTCAGATAAGATGCTAATATCGCCATATGAATAAAAAAGCAAGCATCAAGGCTATATAACCATCCGCATGTATAGGATTCGCTAAAAATTGGGTTTAATTTCGAAAAACCAAACTTTTCACCCGATGAAAACAATATCGATGGTGTTAATCAGCAAAGTATTTATCATACTAGATTACATAATAACTTCTTGAGCGGGTGAAATGCCGTTTTTATAACTGCACAATCCAATCCATCCCCTACCAACCCGCTCACCCTTATTATCAACAATTATTAATCATAAGAGTGAGAAATATCGCCGTACGACGTGTTTTTATACACTTATATTTATATAAGTATATAATAAATTGTTTGCGCCGCCACATATAAAACTTTAGAACGAAATATAAGCGATGCTTTACGAAGGAGCTGAAATGAAAGCCAGAGATTCGTCTATGACTATCGAGGAGTTTAAGACATACTATGATAGCCATCGCGGCGTCATTTCTTCCGTACAAGCCTATGAGGCATCCGGCAACCGGTGGGCAGACGTTAACGAGCTATTCCGGAAGTCAGGGGCTTTTACGCTTATTGTCGTCAAGTTCAAGAATAACTCGTTCCTTCGGATAAACGTCAAGCCGTCGCTGCAGGTGCGCCTGAGCCCTAAAAGATACTCCAACCCATCGGCATGGAAGTCCTGGGGCATCGATCTGACCTATGAAGAGAAAGAATTTTTACAGTCCCTGGATAGCGCCGGCTTAACGCCCGACGAACTGAAAGCGCATATAGATGCATCGACATTCGAAGGTAAGGATAAGCTGCTACAAAAATTAAAAATAGCCTCGGAAAAGATGAAAGAATAAGAAAAGTTATTCTTTTGTGCGCTTCATGAATATTTCGATGGACGAGACTTTGATGGAGTCGCCCTTCTCGCTTTTCAGCTCTTCGGTGCCTATTTGGATCTTATCGATGACCACGTCCAGCAAGAACCTGTTCCTGACCACTTCTGCGGTATCCACCGCCCGTGATATTGCCCTGCCCCTGGCCTTGATGGTAACTTCCCTGGCGCCTTCGTTGAACTGAGTGACTGCGGCAAGCACATAGTTCATCACCGGCTTGTTCCCGACGTAGATCACATTGTCTTCTGGCATTTGTATGGATCCTCCGATGAATACCTCATTTACCCTATTGATATACGTTTGATGATGATATAGCTTTTTCCACATTCGCTGCTTAATATAACGCTTGATTATATATGAAAGGGAGAAAAATAAAAAGGGCTTACAGTAATGGTATTTAAAAAAAGTTTTATCCTGATAAGGCTCTGTTAACGGATAATTATCGGAGGCTTTTAGCCCCGAATTACATGGGGTAGACCGAGCTGGTCACATCCTTGTCGACAACGCAGTCTTTGACGTCCATGTGACAGCCGGGACATTCCTTATCCGTTCCCATCTTGATCTCTGCGCCGCAGTTGTTGCAGGCATGTTTTGACATTTTTTTCTCTTCCATAAGGATCAAAATAAAAAATGCGGATTATCGTATTTAATAGCAAGCGGGATTTTTAGCGGTATCGTTGCAGTGAAAAAAGTGGATTACGCGCGATCTACAGATCAACGTATGTATGGTCTAATTTTATTAAAGCCCTGCTCTGCCCGCAGGCTTTTATCGCAGTATCCAGCACTCGCGCTCCGGGCACCGTCCCGTCGAGGTATAATCTTACGCCGGCCTTACCAGTATAGGTGGCATAATAAATGCCGTCAGCATCGAGCAGCTTGTTTATTATTGCGGCTTCGTGTTCGCCATTCTTTTTCCTGATAGGCCCTATCACTCTGGGCACGGTCCTGCCGCAGGTTTCACATGCCTCATAGACGATACCGCCCTCCGCGATGTCACCTGTCCTGTATCGGAGCAGCGTCGTGCCGCGGCCGTCGATGTTGGTGAATACGAGCTCTCCGGGGTCGCCCGGGTTTACCGGCTCGCCCGTATCCGGGTCCACGCATTCCCATATGTGGACATCCGGATAAGTGTGGAACCCTTGACCGCCCGGGCAACCGGGCAGCGATTGCTTACTTTCCGGCACAGTATAGGATTCTACTACAGAGGGATATGCGCCTGCTTTTTCGAGTAAGGCGGTCAGCCCTATTTTTAATTGCGCGTCCGCCGCCGAGCCGGATAACAATACTACACGAAGCTTACTAAGGTCAGCTCCGGCTTTTGCCGCAGCCTTGGCTACGAAATATAGATAATAAGGGTCGCCTGCGATGACTGTTGCACTCAATTTATTCGCGATACGCAGCTCTTCAGTCGGCCCTGCCTGGCCCATCCCGGAGGCGAACATCCTCATAATGAGAGCCATGTGGTGAGAGTGCCAGAAATCCAGGCGCTGCCCGTAAGGATGCGTATTCTGGTACCGGTCCGTCTGGCCGAGGCCCATGCACATCGCGGCCCTGCCGCACAATTCCTTAAAGATCTCAAGGTCGTACTTTGAAAGGTATACGGGCACCCCGCCGGCGGTCTCGAAAATAGTGACCGGATAATGATCGTCAATTTGCCTGACCCGAGAATTACCGCCCACGGCATCGAACACCAGGGACTGCAGCCGCGAAGCCAGCGGCCTCCGGCCGGCCAGGGCTTTTTCGCCCGCAGACAGGATAAAGGATTCAGGGTCGGACGCGAGGTCTTCATGACTGGTGAAAGGTAAGCGGCTCAAGTCCTCGATGCCGGTAATATCGTGGACATCAAAGCCGGAGCTTTTTAGAAGAGGGCTGTAGTACGGATGATGTCTGAACAGACGGTCGCGGACCATTGCCCGCAGCTTTCGGCCCTGAAGCTCTGCGATGCTTTTTTGGTCGAGCTTTTCCATATCAGGGTTCCAGTACGATGCCATTTTCGGACTCCGGTCTATAATACGTAGGTGACAGGATATTAAAAAGTAAACGGTCTTTCATGGCCATGGTAAATGCTTTAAACTAGAAAGTCCTCTCGAATATTTGCTTTATATATGGTGAGCCCGTTGATCAGCCCAAAACCATCGATACAAAAAATGAAAGAGTACATAGCGGGAAAGAATATCGAAGAGGTAGCCCGCTCTTACGGCATCGATGAGAAAGACATCGTCAAGATGGCGTCCAACGAGAATTGCCTCGGCCCGAGCCTGAAAGCCATCCAGGCTATCAGGGATATGGCATCTACTGTCCATTTGTATCCGAGCGTCGACGCTATCGAGTTCAGGGAAGCATTATCTCGCCACTATGGATTTCCGGCTGTAAATATTATCGCGGGCCCGGGAATGGATGGCGTAATGGAGACGCTGCTCAGGGTATTCCTGGACAAGGGCGACGAGACGATCATACCGCTGCCGACTTTTTCCTACTATGAGAACGTGACCGGGTTTAGCAGCGCAAAGCCCGTATTCTCGGCACGCAAAGCTGATTATAGCCTGGACACCGAAGACATCATTAGCAAAGTAAGCAAGCGTACGCGTTTCATATTCATCACTTCTCCAAATAACCCGACGGGCAACGTAACGCCGATCGAGGACATCAAAGCCATCGTCGAGTCAGTCAAATGTTTAGTGTTCGTAGATGAGGCATACATTGATTTTGCCGGCTCGACCGCGCTGGACATGGTAAAAAAATACGATAACGTCATCGTAGGCCGCACGATGTCGAAGGCCTGGGGCCTGGCAGGGCTCAGGATAGGGTACGCATTCGTGCCGGAATGGGTGTCTACGCAATACATGAAAGCCGCCACTCCGCACAGCATCAGCCGCGTATCCATCGCCGCCGCCATAGCCGCATTGAATGACAAAGAGCACTATCAAAGGTCAGTAGATACGGTGAAGTCCGGGCGGAAGTTCTTAGAGGCCAACATACCGTTCAGGACATTCTCCTCCGAGGCTAATTTTATTCTAATGGACGTTGCGCCCTTGAAGTCCAAAGCCGTCGTCAACGAGTGCATGAAGCGGGGCATTATCCTGCGGGATTGCACATCCTTTAGAGACATGGGCGATACGTTCGTCCGCATAACAATAGGAACGCCGGAACAGAACGCCCGGCTGGTAAAAGCGCTAAAAGAGATCCACGGTGGACCATGAAGATCGCGCTCACGGGCACTCCGGGCACGGGTAAATCAACCGTTGCGGACATGGTAGATTCGGGCTTTAAGGTATTTCACGTTAACGAGCTCATAAAGGACGGCTACAACGAGGGCATGGACGACGAAAAGAATTGCCTGATAGCCGACATTGAAAAATTATCTGTATTTTCTAAAGATCTAAAGGGTAACGTGATCCTCGAGGGCCACGTATCGCATTTATTGCCCGTCGACATCATTATCGTGCTAAGGGCTTCGCCGAAGGCGTTACGAAACCGGCTCAAAGGCCGAAGATGGAGCGAGGCAAAGGTAAAAGAGAACGTCGAGGCGGAGGCGCTGGACATCATACTAATAGAGTCCATATCGCTCAACAAAAAAGTTTATGAAATCGATACGTCCAATATGACACCCATGCAAGTCAGGGACGCAGTGCTCGAGATCATCAACGGCACAGAAAAATACAGGCCGGGTAGCATTGACTTCAGCGAGGAGGCATTCCTATGACCATCGACTCGCTCAGGTCCGCGGTACTTTTCATATTCGACCCGTTCGTCAACGTCTTTCATGCCTACAAAATATCGGCCAATACGCTATCCGTACTGGCGCTGATGTTCGCGATGCTGGCGGGCGTAGGCTATTATTTCTCATCCGGCAACAGCGTTATCCTGTTCATAGCTTTGATGATGGTGTTCCTGAACGCTTTTATGGACGGTGCGGACGGTATTCTAGCCCGAAAGAGCGGAAGCGCCTCTAAGTACGGCGATTTTTTAGACCACGTCATAGATAGATATGCGGACGTTTTCATCATTGGCGGGGCATGCCTGGGAGGATACGTGAATCCCACGGTAGGCATCATCGTCCTGACGGGCGTCCTGCTAGCCAGCTATCTGGGAACACAGGCACAGGCCGTCGGCATCGGGCGGGCATATGGGGGCATCATGGGAAGGGCCGACAGGATGGTCATCCTGATACTCGCCACATCGCTGAACATCATCTATAAGCCTGCTTTCGGGCTAATGGGCGTTGACCTTAGCATCCTCGGATGGGCGCTCATCGTTATCGGCATAGCCAGCCACATTACGGCTTTTCAGCGCATCTGGCACATCCGGAAAATGCTCCTGGAAGAACAAAACAAATAGGGCTGCGCCTCAAGCGTAATAAAATAATTAAAAAGGAAAAATTTACTTATTCTTCTTTACTTTGATCAGGTCGCCGAGCGTCAGGGCTCTACTTTCCCCTCTACGGCCCTGCGTTTCAGGCTCTGCAACGCCTTCAGTAAGCTTGATATCCAGAGCCCTTTCGAGCTTTTTGATCAGGCTCTCTTCGGGGACAAGCTCGCCTCTCTCCACTTTTCGGAGAATAGTTACCTTTTCAAGTATCTTCATGGCCAGCTCTTCCTCGGTCATATGTTTAGACTCGCGGGCGTCCTTTATTTTTTCCGCATAATCCTCGATCAGCTGGTCCTTCATTTTATCGAACAGATCACGTCTTACCCGTCTGACGGGTGCCGTGCTCATGTCGTTCGTGGCATTGGTAGCCGGGGTCCCGCGGCGGACGCTTGTTACTGGCGTACGCTTTTCGGCTTCCTTGCCGAAGCCTTTACAGCGGTCGCAAACATCCATCTCCGCCCTATCGATGATGATGTGGTGCGGTTTCCCGGAAACTTGTGCTCCGCATATTTCACACTGCATATGTATCCATGTAATAGAGGCGTGTTCTACGGATAAATTTTCCGATAATCCATTAAGTTAAGCATATATACCAGAAAAAATAACTATTTAACTGATTCATATGGCAGACGGATCGGGCATAGATATTCAAGAAGACGTACCTATAAGCGATTTTTCGAAATATCTTCTGGATAGAGTTCGGCAGCTCGAAGAGCGTAATGTCCGGCTCAAGGAAGAATACAGGAAGATAGAATTAGAGAAGAAATCCGTCGAGAATAAGAAGGTACAATACGAGCGAGAGAACCGGAAATTGACGGCCGAACTCGACAGGCTGAAGACCCCTCCGCTTCTTGTAGGGACAGTCATAGATGTAATGGCCAATAACAAGCTGGTCATTAAATCGTCCAGCGGACCCAAGTTCGTAGTAAATTCATCGCAATTTATCAACGCCAAGGATATTTACGCGGGAGCCAAGGTAGCCCTGAACCAGCAATCGCTGGCGGTCATAGAGGTACTACCCCCGGTAAAGGACCCGATGGTCCTCGGAATGGAGGTCATCGAGGCGCCCAACATCGATTATAATAATATCGGCGGCCTGGAGGAGCAGATCAACGAGATCCGGGAAACGGTAGAGCTCCCGCTGCTGAAGCCTGAGCTGTTCGAAAAGGTCGGGATACAGCCTCCCAAGGGAGTGCTATTATACGGCCCGCCCGGAACGGGCAAGACATTGCTGGCAAAGGCAGTGGCGCACAGCACCCAGGCTTCATTCATCAGGATCATCGGCTCCGAGCTGGTACAGAAGTACATCGGAGAAGGAGCCCGTATGGTCCGTGAGCTCTTCGAGCTTGCCAAGGAAAAATCGCCTTCGATCATTTTCATCGACGAGATCGACTCTATAGGCGCAAAGCGTCTGGACAGCATCACTTCCGGCGACAGGGAAGTACAGCGTACCCTCGTGCAGCTGCTTGCCGAGATGGACGGATTCGACCCGAGAGGTAACGTCCGTATACTGGCGGCTACCAACCGGCCGGATATCCTGGACCCTGCTTTGCTGAGGCCGGGAAGGTTCGACCGTATCATCAAGGTACCGATGCCGAACGCCGACGCGAGGACTGAAATATTGAAGATCCACGCCCGGAAGATGAACCTGGCGGCGGATGTCGACCTGAAGAAGGTAGGCCAGATGACCGACGATACGAGCGGCGCTGACCTGTCGGCCATTGTAATGGAAGCCGGCATGTTCGCCATACGGGCAAACCGCGACCAGGTGATCAACGAGGACTTTACTTCGGCGATGCAAAAGGTGCTCGGCGAGCGGAATAAGAATTTGACAGAAATGAATATGACCGTGTTCGCATAAGAACACGATCTTTACTCTTTTTATTAAAAAGCGACCGCTAATTGACGTATAGCGTTAGTGAAAAGATGTTTTTACACTTTTCTCTGCGCAATGACCGGCGTCACGAATTCCTTTAGCTCGGGCAACTTTTTTATGCAGTCGTTGATCCTCGGATAGATATCGTGCCTGGAACTGACTATGATGACGTGCGCCGGGGGGTGTATTCTCCCGAGTACGTCTATCGCGACACCTGCATCATCTGTTAAACCCACCAGGGCTGCGGCCTTACATTGCTTTTTTAATGGCACTTTCATAACATCCACCAGGATGCTATCTGCCATGTCCGGCGTTAACTCTCTCGGACTAACAGCGAACGTAAGCCCTCCATGCCTCTGGAGGTCAGAGATAGCTGTGTTTAGTTTTACCGGGTCATCTGCCCGAATAACAGCAAAAGATTCCATTTTTACCCCTTACTCTTAAGAGTAAGTCATTGTTTCTCAATCCTAGATAATAAATATATCTATTCGAGAGTTAAACATTGCGGAGCAATATACCCCAACATTTTTTTAGGCTCGAATACATATTAGTGAACATGCCCATCGGCAATGACATTGACCATGCCGCCGAGATCGTAAAGACCGGCGGCGTTATCGCTTATCCTACAGAGACCGTGTACGGCGTCGGTGCACTGGCCACTGACGAGGGGGCCATACAGCGGGTCTTTCAGATGAAGAACCGCCCGACATCCCAGCCGCTATCCATCGCCGTATCCAGCATGGAGATGCTGGAGAGCGTGGCAAAAGTCGAGTGTAAAGATTTTATCCTGAAATTCCTGCCGGGCCCGGTGACCGTCATACTTAAAAAGAAGAAGCCATTGCCTGACCTTTTGACTGCCCGCTCTAAGTATATTGGCATACGATACCCGGATAACCACATGGCCCTTGAATTAATAAACAAGTGCGGCCCGATCATCTCGACCAGCGCTAATCTTCACGGGGAAAAGGACCCGGTCGCAGCCGATGAGGTCAAAATACCCGTCGACTACGTGCTCGACGGAGGGCGTTCGAAGTATGCCGCGCCATCTACCATCGTAGACTTGCATGAATATTGTGTGGTCCGAAAAGGCGTCATGTATGAGGAAGTTAAAAAATACATGTACGGCTGCGGGTGCGCAACGGAAGAATGATCATTAAAAAACAAATTTTAATAGGGCCCGTGGAGATGTTTACCACATTAACATAAATTCTACTCTAAGCCCGGACGCCGTGCGCTGCTATGAGGCCGCCGGCGACATTGTAAAAAAGGTCAGAAGCGTAGTAAAGCCTCTCATCAAGAAAGATGCCAGGCTGGTCGACATAGCGGGGCTTGTGGAAAGCCATATCATTAACGAAGGCGGGCAACTCGCATTCCCTTGTACCATAGCCGTTAACGACATCGCTTCACATTATACTCCGGCAAAAGACGACCAAAGGGCCTTTGCAAAGGGCGACGTGGTCAAGCTTGACCTTGGAGCGAGCGTGGATGGATACATAGCAGATGCCGCTTTTACCGTTGAGACCGAGACTGATGCCCATGCCAGGCTCATTAAGGCCGCAGAAAAAGCCCTGGCCGCCGGATTAGCGCAGGTCAGGCCGGGCGTACATGTCGGCGAGATCGGCCGGGCGATCGATAAAGCCGCATCCGAAGAAGGCTTGCATGTACTCAAAGAGCTGCTGGGCCATAGCCTGTTAAAGATATCGCCTGCACGGCGGGCTGACCATACCTAACTATGACAATGGCTCGGAAATGCGAATTCGCATGGGCGACGTGCTTGCCATCGAGCCTTTCGTGACCACTGGCAGCGGCGCTATCCTGCGGGTGAACGGAGGAAATATATACCAGCTATCGAGAAATGACGAGATGTATGCCCATGGGCCGGAAGAGAAAGAGCTGCTGAAGTATATATCGGAGCACTATGGCACTTTTCCGTTCACATCGCGATGGCTGCCCCGCCAGGATATACTTGAAGGGCTGGTCAAGTCCGCATGCGTTAAGAGCTACCCGATCATGGTAGCGGCCGACGGAGCGCCCGTGGCCCAGGCGGAAAATACGGTAATAGTAGAGAGCGATGGGTGTAAAATAATAACATAAGGTGAGCATGTGAAAGTAAGGCTGCGAGATTTCGTGGAGACAAGGGAAGGCTGGATCTTTTCTGTCGTCGATTATTATTGCGGTGAAGGCGTCAGGTGCCTGCTGCGCTACATTCCGGGCCCTGAAGGCGAACGCGTCAGGAATGGCATTACTTATAAAAAAATGGGCTTCGACGAGGCATACGCCTTTATAAAAAAGGAGAAGCCCGAATACATCGATGGCGTCATGATCGTGCCGCCGGAAGACATCACGGCGCATTACCAGCCCCACGACGGGCTCCTAAAGATACTGGGCTCTGACAGCCGGGCTAAAAAAATGGTCAATGCATTGTCAGGGGTAGATTTCAATTGCATGGGCATTACCGGCTCGAAGCTCGTGGGCCTTGGGGCAGATTCGTCGGACGTCGATTTTGTCGTTTATGGTAAGGAATGGTATAAAGCGAGAGAAGCCCTGCAGGTCGCCATCAATGCGGGAAAGATAGACCGCATTGACGAGGCCGGCTGGGAGAAGATCTATAAAAAGCGCAATCCTGAGCTGAATTTTGAGGAGTTTTACCTGCACGAGCGGCGAAAGGGTAATCGCTGCCTGCTTGACGGGGTGTTGACCGACCTGTTATTCGTGCGATCCTGGGACCAGATCGGCTCAAGAGTATGTATCGGCGAAGACCTGGGCATGCGTACTATCACCGCAAAAGTGACCGACGCTGAATTTGCCTTTGACAGCCCGGCGATCTATAATGTAGAGCATCCCGAGATATCGACGGTCTTATCCTTTACCCATACCTACGCAGGACAGGCGCTAGCAGGAGAGACCATAGAGGCCCGGGGTAGAGTGGAGAAGTCGGCCGACGGCAAGACGCTTGTCATAGGCACCAGCAGAGAGCCCAAAGGCGAGTGGATCAAGTCCCTTACGCTGCTGGAAAATAATAAAAAATAAGCTCTTCCGCGTAATATATATGCTATTTGCCAATGATGATCTTGATCATTGCAGGAGCTAATCTTTTTTGTTGCCATTTAAAGTTTAATATGTAGATGGTTTGCAAACTTACGGTACTCAACAAAGGTAAGCCCTGATGTATTTAAAAAAACAAACACTTTAAAAAAAACAATGGCTTTAAAAAAATTTAAATACTAACAGTTGTTTATATGAGAGTATGCCACGCAAGCAAAAGCAGGATAACATCATCAAGGAATATCTGGTCATCGACGACCCGGCGGCCATCAAGCTGCTGTTCGTCCCCAGGTTCACAGATATTCTCAAGCTTATAGGTCCGGCGGAGATGTCAGTCTCGGACATCGCGCATGCACTGGGGATCAACCCCGGCTCCGCGTACTATCGACTAAAAGTGCTTGAAAAGCACGGGCTTGCAAAGCAGGTGCGGGATGAGATCCGGGGCGGCGTGGTAGTCAAGTATTACCGCAAGGCGGCGACCAACATCACCATCGATGCGGGCAGCCCGGAGAACAAGGCAGTCGCCAGCGAAGCAGGCCTGGACGAATCCTATAAGGAGCGCCTCCTCAGGTCCATGAGCTATTTCGGCTACGAGGTCCCGGAGGACCGGATGGTGCAGGCCAAGGATCGATTGATGGCATGCGATGGGCTCATGAAGGCACTACTGAAAGAGGTACAGCAGGCTGGCCTGGAAAAATTCGAAAGCGACCGCACTATTGTGGCCAATGCATATCAGCTTGCGTTGATCATCCGTCTGGTAGATGACGATGAGCTCTACTCGTCATTTAAAGCGCTTATCGAGACGTTCAAGAAGACAAAATAAAAACCAGGGCCCGTAAAACCTCGGTGCCAGACCCATTCAAGGATTTTACTACCAATAGCTGAGGCTATCAAAATATAAGAAAATATAAAGTTGGTGAAATGATATGTCGGAATATACAATTCAATCGCAAAAGGGGATGGATACCAATGGACCATCCGCACGCATCGAGAAAGGATAATCCCTTTCTCAGATTGATTAACAGGTACCCCCTGGCTTCATTCGTCCTGATGACGTTCACGATCTCCTGGGTACTATGGTTGGGCATATGGCTCTCGGGCAAGGGTATCGAGATATATACTTACCCATTATTTTTTATCGGCGCATTCGGCCCGTTCATTTCGGCCTTTGCATTGACATACGTCCGGGAGTCTAAAGCCGGCGTCGTCAGGCTGGCAAAACGTCTTGTCCAGTGGCGTGAATCCCTCAGGTGGTACGCTGTGGCACTTTTCCTGATACCGGCCCTGATGATTACTTGCCATCGCCGCGAACGTGGCGCTCGGCGGCCAGGTCGGGCATTCCGCCTGGCTGCAATGGTATCTTCCGCTGATCCTGCCGGTGGCGCTTGTGACAGGCATCATCACTGGCGGCCCACTCGCAGAGGAGCCTGGCTGGAGAGGCTACGCGCTACCAAGGCTGCAGGCGAAGTACGGCCCGCTGGCCGGAGGCCTGATCCTGGGCATCATCTGGTGCTGCTGGCACATACCACTGTTCCTGATCCCCGGCACATCCCAGAATGGCTTGCCATTCCTGTTCTGGGCGATCTATACGATGGCCCTGTCCATGCTGATGGTCTGGACATATAACAAGTCAAAAGGCAGCTTATTGATCATGATGCTATTCCACGCCTCGTCGAATATCGGCATAACGGTCTTACCCGTCCTGCCACAGATGGCCGGCGGGTGGAATACGGCATATATCTACGTCGGCTTAATATTATTAGTAACCATGGCGGTCATCGTACTGGACCGGCGCGGTTTTACTTCGGCCATACCGTCGGGCACTGTAAAAGGGGAAGCCGTATAGCTTCCTCTTTATCCCGCTTTTCTACTCCCAATGGCGAGCCTCAAATAAAAAGAGTCTCCCTGTGTTACGGACACTTCATATAGATATAACTGATAAAAATACTGGTAAAAAATGTAAAGCCGGAATACGGCCATTAATAGCCGTTCATCTCGGCCTTTATCTTTTCTAGCTGGGCAATGCGCTTCTCGAGTGGCGGGTGCGTAGAGAATAGCTCCATGACCGCTCCCGACGTCGGGGAAATACATAACGCTCGGGCGGATTGAAGGCCCATCGCGTCGCTAGCCTTGTAATCCTTGTCGGATATCTTCCTTAGTGCGCTGATCAGGCCGTCCGGATTATGGGTGACCAGAGCTGAGCCCCTGTCTGCACCGTATTCCCTGTACCGGGATACGGTATTAATGATGATCAGGCCGATGGTGTTCGAGAAAAGCATGGACACCATCCATGCCATCATGCTGGAGCCGAAGCTTCCCCGGTTGTCTCCCCTGGACATGACCATGGTTAAGGCAAAATAGACGATGTAGCTCATTATTGAGACCACAAAGCTTGCGAAAGTGACCACGAACATATCACGGTTCCTGACGTGGGACATTTCATGGGCCAGCACGCCTTCCATCTCACGCTCGTTGAGCCGGTTGAGGATGCCGGTAGTTACCGCAACGACCGCGTGTTTCGGGTTTCTGCCCGTGGCGAAGGCGTTGGGCATGTCGTTCTGTACGATGGCGACCTTAGGCTTCGGTATGCCCATCTGGGCCGCCAGGTTCTCGATCATGTTATGCAGTTTCGGGAACTCGTTCTCTTCGACGATGTGAGCGCCCGTCGACCACAGTACCAGCTTATCGGAGAAGAAATATTGAACGAACAGGAATCCGCCTGCCAGCAGAGCTATCAAGTATGCCTGGACGCCTAAAAGAACTAAGAATCCCATGGCGACCATGAAGAGTAAGAATAAAGCACCGTAAACGATGACTTTTCTGAGGGTCATACCCCAATCCATTACCATATTGGCATCATCTCGATGATAATTGGATAGTGCTGGCGATAAATACTTTACTGATGCAAAAAATCGCCCGGTGCTTTTCTGAATGCGCTTAATATAGCAATCAATAAGTATTTATCCTTCCAACATTAACCTGACGTATTATACCGTGCTGTGACATGGAGCGTCATGGCACGGCCATAAGGTCATAATAAAATTACCCAATTAAAAGGTATAACATGGAAACGATAATTCAACCCATATCCCATACAGAAAGCGAATCGAACCGGACTACGCCTATTCACCCGGGTGAAAATGACGACGAGCTGCTCGACGCATACTCCAGTGCGGTCGTCGGCGTGGTTGAGAAGGTCAGCCCGTCCGTGGTGAACGTCTACGTGAGTAAAAAGATGCAGCGCCAGCCCTTGAACTGGAGAGGGCCGGACGAAGTCCAGGGCGGAGGCTCGGGCATCATTTTCACGCCGGACGGCTTTATCCTGACGAACAGCCACGTCGTGCACGACGCTACCCGTGTCGAAGTTACGCTATCGGACGGCAGGCATTTCCCCGCCCGCATCATCGGCGACGACCCGGATACGGACCTGGCGGTCATAAAAGTAGACGCCCAGGACCTGGTACACGCCACCTTAGGCGATTCCCAGACTCTCAGGGTAGGGCAGCTGGTCATTGCCATAGGTAATCCATATGGATTCAATTGTACCGTAACGTCGGGCGTCGTGAGTGGCCTGGGCAGGTCCCTCAGGACAGGCTCTGGCAGGCTGATCGACGACGTCATCCAGACCGATGCCGCGCTGAACCCCGGGAACTCCGGTGGGCCGCTGATCACATCAAGAGGAGAGGTCATCGGCATCAACAGCGCTGTGATCCTGCCGGCGCAGGGCATCTGCTTTGCCATACCCTCGAGCATCGCAAAGTTCGTCGCAGCCAGCCTCATACACGACGGCAAGATCAGGAGAAGCTGGATAGGCATATCGGGTCAGAACGTAACGCTCAAGCCGCAGGTGGTCAAGGATAATAAGCTGCCTACGGAGCAGGGCGTCCTCGCCGTCGCTATCGAGCGCTATAGCCCGGCGGAGAGAGCGGGACTGGTGCCCGGCGACGTCATCGTAGGCCTGGACGAGCACCCCATCAAGAGCATTGACGACCTGCATAAGCTACTCACCGAGGGACGCATTAACAAGCAGGCGAAGCTGATGGTGCTCAGACGGCTTAGCAAGCTCTCGATGGATATCGTGCCCGAAGAATCGCCGTCAAAATAAAGGGGGAATAGAATTCCCCTTTTTATTAAAAAAATTGACTATTTTTCCTTTTTATTCCAAACGTGAATGACCCACGCCAGCGAAATGAAAGTCGCCCCAAGCGTCGATACGATCAACACGGGTACATACCAGGAAGGCTGCGCCTTTATGTCGACAAATATGCCGCTTCCGGCTATGGTAGCCAGCGTATTCGGCACCAGCGCCGCCGTGCCCAGCACGGTCAGGTAAGCCGTTACCAGCGCAAAACGATTATTCATCGTCTGCAGCTGGTTATTGTAGATGCTTTGCATGACCTCGAGGCCGGAGGAAAGCACGTTGGACATCTGCTCCGAAAGCTCGATGTGGCGGTCGATGTTGCTGGATAATATGCCGATACGGCCCAGCAGCTTTTCATCGTCGGTGATCAGGTCGGCGTCACCATATTGAAGGGAATCCACCACGTCCTTGGTAGCCCACAGGACGTTCAGGTAATCTATCAGCGCATGCTTCATATGATAGATAGACTGGGCGAGCGCTTTTTTACTCACGTTCTCGTCGATGAGCTGTTTGCTGATGTCGTCCCCGTGATTTTCGATGTCGCGTAAATACTCGAAGTTACGATCGTTATTTTCATCGATGATGCGCTCAAGCAACAGCGTCAATTTGTCGGCGACCAGATCGGCTTTTATTTTTTTCAGGAAGGGCTGGGCATAGCGGGAGAACTTTAAAAGCCGCGCTATATCCTCGTTGTGCACGGTCATGATAAAATTAGCCCTCATGAGAATGAACAGAGGCCGTACATTTACCTTCATGTCGCTCATGGCCACGGCCGGCAGCATGATACCCAGCTCAGTGTCGGTATCCTCATAGGCGGAATAGAACCCGGTGAGCATTTTCTGGATGGGCGTCTGGGTGAATCCCATGATAGCCGAGATCTTTTCGATTTCCTTTTCGAGATCTTTTGTCGAATAATCGATCCATACGACGCTGGCATCTTTAGAAAAAGCGAGATACTCTTCAAGCGTTTTATCCACAAGCCTGTCCACGGTGCCGTCCGCGCGCAAGGCTACGGAGAAGCTGACCGGAGGTTTAGGTACCGCGGCCTGTGTTTGCTGTAATGTAAGGTTTTCCAAAATAGGACACCCCCGAACACTAATTGTTGGCTACCTTAACCATAATAAACTTATTCGTTAATAAAAAAAGAAACGGCCATTAGCGGCGCCCATACTTTCTGAAGATCAAGAAAAGGCCGGCGACCACTACGACGATGATGCCCGCGCCGATGTAGGGGATATAGGACTGGGTATTGACGGTGATCCTGTAGTCCTTATTGTCCGCAGCCTGGTCGCTCTGCGCCTTGAGGTTGACCTCGTAGTCGCTTGCCACGATGTTGCCGGGAGACTGGACCGTAACGGTAAACGCCTGTGTATCGCCCGCCTTGATGTTGCTAACGCCATTGGGCGATACGCTGACTATCCATCCCTGTGGGGCGGTGGCGTTCAGGTTCACATTGGTCAATGCCACGCCCTGCCCCGTGTTCGTGACATAGGCCATGATATTGAAAGATTCGCCGGGCTTAGTGTCATAGGCATACCTGGCACTGCTCATGCTCAGGCCGATGCCGCTCTTGAGAGTCAATGTCAGGTCTTTTTTAATGCTGAGCCCGTCGGGGGTATTGACGACTGCAGTAAAGTTGTAGTCGCCCACGACGACGCTATATGGCGGCACGATCTCCAGGACCAGGTCTTTTTCCGACGATGCCGGGATAACGACTTCGCCAAGCTCCTCGGAGCTGGATGCCGAATCCTTGAAACTGCCATACCAGTTTTCGGGCAGGCCGGACACTGTAAGCTTGTAGTCATTTTCTTTGGACTGCAAGTTCTTGATGTGGACATTATAGGTGATCTTGTCCCCGATGTTGGCGATCTTGGAGCTTACGTCGGTCGAAACGTCGGCCGATTGGTTGGCGCTGGTAATGTCGACGAACATTTCCAGCCGTATTTTATCGACGTAAGCGACAACTTTCTGTGTACTTACCGGAGTGTTCGCCCAGGTCTGGACCGTCAGGTCGAGAGTCCTGGATTGCGTGGCCGGGACGTTGATCATGTACACGCCCTTATTTCCGTAGTTGAACGATGTTTTCCAGCCGATGTCGCTGAAAGAGCTTAGTGTGTACGTGTGATCGGTGTTATCGTTATTCTGGATCGTTACCGGGAAAGTGACCGAGTCGCCGCCAAGCGCGGTCAGGCCCGGCGTATCGCAGGAAACTTTCGTGCCGGACGCCGTACTGCTCGACCCTCCGCCGGGTTGTGCGATATCCAGATACGCACTTGTACCCTGAATATCTTCGACGTATATACGCAGATAATTGCCATAGTATGCCGAACTGCCCTTCACTATGTTCCTCGGGACTTTATCTACTTCCGGGACTGAGGGCCCGCCCAGCGTGACGTTAACGACATTACTGCCGTTGACTACGCCGATGGTCACATAGTATCCGCCGGCAGGGATGATAGCGCCGTTATCGAATAGCCCGTGGTTAAGCGTCTGATAGCCGTCGTCGGCGATCGCCGGCAACATACAGGTAACCAGCAATACGGCGACCGTAAGCAGCGTATATAGCGTTCTTTTCATCACCTAATATCAGTCCTCATGAATACCACGTACGATAAGGCGAGGGCAACTACGAGCTCCACTATCAGCGCCAGGATACTGTTCCAGATGTACGCCAGCGAGTCCCATAGCGTCGGCACGCTGTTCGAATAATAGCCGCCGGCGATCTTGACATTGGCCGCAGCATTATACATCACGGGCGTGATCGGGTTTCCGCCTTGCTTGTAAAGTATGGGTGGTGCTATCTTATTACCAAAGTCGTAGAGCGGCGACAGCATGTTGATGGAGTCGGTGATCATGGACTCTTTCTGGTAGTAATCGGTCGTATCGTTGTAGTATTTTTGCCATGCGTCATCGGGCCCGGTCGGCTTTATCGGCGCCGGCATCATCACACCGTCGCTTGAGCTATTGGGAGGGACCGCAACCGTCGAATACATTATACCTCCGTTCCCGCCTTCCGGCGCTACTGGAGGAGCTCCGACTATTGCATCCGATATCTTCGGCGCAAAGTAGGGGACGATCAGCAGAAAGACGATCAACCCGAGCACACAAAGCATGGACATTGCCGACGTCTTTGCCAGGGTAGACAGGAGAGTGGCGATGGCAAAGAAGACGCCGCAATACAATAATGCCAGGATAAAGAACGATATGATCCTGAGCATGTCGTCGCCAGTAGGCACCTGCCCGAAGAATAGCATGATCGCGAGCGTTACCAGGAACACGCTGCCCATGACCACGACCAGGACTGCCATGGAGCCCAGGAGCTTTCCGTTTACCACGGCATCACGGTATACAGGGTGAGAAAGAAGAGACTTCAGCGAGCCTTCCTCTTTTTCCCGGGTGATGAGGTCGAATCCCAGTGCAATGGCCAGGAACATCATGATCAAGGCAAAGTATCCGCCCTGGAAAGTGCTGCTGTCGATGAAGCCGCCGAAGACCTGTAGAACGGACGGCATCGTCGGGCTAAGCAGGTCGTTCAGTTGCTGCTGGAGCGACTGTACGTCCGGATCAGATAAGCCGCTGGTATGGGCGTCGGCTATTTGTTTCTGCAGGCTGGCCACTTCATCCTTGAACCACTGCTGCGTCTGCATATCCGCCTGGCTCTTTTTATATTGGTCCAGGGACTTGTTGTACTGGTCCATTCCCGTGGCCATGCCGATGACGGCTACCAGCATTAGTATGGCAAAGATCGCCAGGAACCTCTTGCTCGTCAGATGGTCCCGGAACTCTTTGCCCGCGACGATAAGTTCGGGCCTCATTTACTTGCCTCCGTATAATGTCTCGACGAATATGTCTTCGAGTGTCTTTTCTTCCAGCCTTAACTCCAGTACCCTGAAATCCTTCTGAAATAATTCTTCGGAAATACTGCTCCTGATGTCCTCTTTGGATGTGAGGACCGCCGAACCGCCATTATATTCCACGTTGATGATGCGGGGGTCGGTTAGCCGCGGCATGTCGCCGTTCACTTTCACTACGATGGTCAGGTGCTCGTCCTTGCTCATCCGCTTGCGCACATCATCGGGCGCGCCCTGCGCAATGAGCTTGCCTCCGGAGATGATGCCGATTGTGTTGCACACGTGGCGTACTTCATCCAGGATGTGCGATGAGAAAAATATCGTTTTGCCGTTCTTCGAAAGCTCCGTGATTATTTTCCTGAACTGGATGACGCCCTGGGGGTCGAGGCCGTTGGTCGGCTCGTCCAGGAAAATGACTTCAGGGTCATTCAACAACGCCTGCGCCAGCCCGAGACGCTGCTTCATGCCCCGGGAATAGGAGCCTACAGGCTTTTCTACTTTTTCGAGGCCGACATACTGCAACAACTCCGCAATACGCTTACTGGCGTCAGTTTCTTTTATTGAGTAGAATCTCGAGAAATATGTCAGGTTCTGCCTGGCCGTCAGGTTCGAGTAGAATCCGACGCCGTCCGGCAGATAGCCCGTAACCCGCTTTGCCTCCATGGGATTTCGCGTTACGTCCACGTCCTTGACGAAACATTTACCTGCAGAAGGCTCTATCAGCCCTACCATCATGCCGATGGTGGTGGTCTTACCGGCGCCGTTCGGGCCGATAAACCCGAATACCTCGCCTTTCTCCACCTTGAGGTCAAGGCTGTCTACCGCTTTTACGCCGTCGTAGACTTTTGTGAGGCTTTCCGTTTTGATCATGTCCATAATTGGTCTATAGCTTATTCGAGGGGTTTCTATATAATAATTTATTAAGCTACGGTATAGTCCGTAGTTAAAAGAAAGACAGGGCCCTAGTCTGATGATAGATCAGGCAGCAGCGATCAAAATGCCATGTTAGCTAAAGGATTTCCCATTGTTAATTTTAAATGGATAACATTCTAAGGCCATTTGTATGTGGCGATGATAATAAACTAAATACAAATATTTAATACATAGCAAGCGCTTACTAAATAATTAGTTCTTGAAAATACCAAATTAAACCAAGAGAACACGGGGTATATTCTTGAAGTTTACGACTTTGATGACACTGTTAGTAACTACAATGTTGTTTTTTTTATGTGTATCGACAATTGCGAACGCTTCGGCTCTACCGGGTTATACGTATGTTAAGTCGCATACGATTTCGGGCACTACCGATGGGGCTCTGTCTAATTACCAAGTGAAGTTCGTCGTTCATAGCGGCACAGGTACCGATAGCGGCCAGGACGTCTATCTGAACGGCCATTCATTGAGCTGGCCTAATGACATACGATTCACAAATAGTGCCGATAGTCTCCTCAGTTTCTGGATAGAATCATACGATGCCAATACTGCGACCATATGGGTAAAAGCGGACAGTATCCCTGTTTCGCCGGGAACGGCTACCGTAAAGCTATATTACGGTAAAGCGGGTGAGTCAAGTATCAGCAACGGTGCTAACACGTTCATTGCATTTGATGATTTTAGCACAAATCGCATCGGTACTTACTGGGACGAGTTTTATGCGGACGGAGCAGGATCCTTTGAGCCGACACACACTGTTGAGAACGGCGGGTATCACATTGCCAGGCCATCCGGGGGCGATGCTTCCGCGTTCATACAACTTAAAAATGCCCTCACGACCCCTAGCGTATCTGTCGTTACGCTAACGTATACAAATCTTATGGGCAGGTCTCCACCATGGATATACTTTGGTTTAGACGAGGGCGGAGCATTGAACCGTTATCTCTGGAATTTCGGCTATTGGGGCGGTATATTAAATAACTTCAACCCCAATAATCCATCTGATACGATTAAGATGGAATGGAATGACGGCTCCATTACAAATAACATTAAAATATATCGTAATGGTGTCATCCAGACTACACAATCAGCTAACTATGGCACATTAAGGAAGCCATCTTTTGGAATACGCACTGCCAGCTCTGAATACATAGATGCGTACTACAAGTCTTTCTACTCGTATATCTACACGGCGAATCCCCCGGTACATAGCATATGGAGTGCAGAATCACCCACTTCAACGCCAACGCCTACTCCAACACCAACGCCAACTCCTGCGCCTTTAGCCAATTTTAACGCCAATCAAACTATAGGTTATACCCCGTTAACCGTTCAGTTCACCGATACATCAACGGGCTCGCCGACAGGCTGGCAATGGAACTTCGGGGACGGTACAGGTAATCTTACCACGCAAAATGTTATACATACATTCAATAGCGTCGGCACATACACGATCACAATGACCGCCAGTAACGCTGGCGGCCTTAACACAGTGGCGAAGGCTAACTATATAACGGTAAGTCAGCAGCCCGTATCGCTTGTAGC
The DNA here is from genome assembly GCA_963780625.1 of uncultured Methanocellaceae archaeon. GTDB lineage: Archaea > Halobacteriota > Methanocellia > Methanocellales > Methanocellaceae > Methanocella. The sequence goes on from CAWACH010000004.1 coordinate 279,719, forward strand.
AAGTTTCTCGGCATCGCCCACTATCGGTAATGTACCGTTGTTGGTGAATTTTACCGACACCAGCACAGGTGGCCCGACGGCCTGGCAGTGGAACTTCGGAGACGGCTCTCAAAATAGCACGGTCAAAAATCCGCAGCATACGTATAATAATTCGGGCATTTATGCAATAACTTTGACCGTCAACAACGCCAGTATTAATAGTTCTAAACAGATGGCCAACTTTATCGCCGTAGGTTCTCAGCCGCCTGTAGCTAGTTTCACAAGCAACGCCACGTCCGGTTATGTCCCAATGGCCGTGCAATTTAATGATACGTCCACAGGGGCTCCGACAGTATGGCAATGGAACTTCGGCGACGGCACGAACAGTACACTACAAAACCCCGTACATACATATTCTAGCGCCGGTATATACAATGTTAGTCTAACGGCAAAGAATGCTAACGGCTCGAGCATTTTGACAAGGACGGGCTACATTACTTTAAAGATCCCCGCCCCGGTTGCGAAATTCATGTCGAACTCGACAGTAGGATATTTGCCTATGTCAGTGCAGTTCACTGATGCATCAACGGGTAATCCGACGTCGTGGCAGTGGAACTTCGGGGACGGCACAACAAGCACACAGCAAAGCCCGCTGCATACTTATTCAGCGGCTGGCGTGTACAATGTTAGCCTAACCGCTACGAACACCGGTGGCTCAAGTATTTTGACGATGGTCAACTATGTTACGGTAAATTTACCATCGTTTTATGCAAATTTCTTAGCTAATAATACAACAGGGATCAAGCCGTTAAGCGTACAATTCACGGACTTATCCACAGGCGCTCCGACTGGATGGCAGTGGAGCTTCGGAGACGGCACAAACAGCACACAACAAAACCCCTTGCACACCTATTCTAACGTAGGCACCTACAATGTAAGCCTGACGATCTTAAAATCCAATAACTCGAATACTATGATAAAAACAGGCTACATAGTCGTGAACATCCCGGTGGCGGCGAATTTCAACACCAATACAACTGTGGGCAATACGCCATTGACCGTGCAGTTTACTGACAATTCAACAGGATCACCGACGAACTGGCTGTGGAACTTCGGGGATGGCACGACAAGCACACAACAAAACCCGGTACATACGTATTCGAGCATAGGCGTGTACAACGTGAGTCTGAAGGCCACGAATACATGGGGATCTAATACGACGACCAGGAACGGCTACATTACTGTGAATCCACAGCCACCGGTGTCAGGTTTCACCGCCAACCCGATCAGCGGTTATGCACCGATGACCGTACAATTCACGGATACGTCCACAGGCGCACCGACAGGATGGCAGTGGAACTTCGGCGACGGCACGACAAGCACACAACAAAACCCATCGCACGTATATTCAAGCGCTGGCACGTTCTCTATCATTTTGACCGTGAGCAATGCGGGAGGCTCGAACTCCATAACGAAGTTGAGCTATATCGTCGTTAACATACGGCCACCGGTAGCTAACTTCACCGCAAGCCAGACCAGCATCTATGTACCGATGACAGCCCAATTTACGGATGCCTCGACTGGCTCGCCAATGAACTGGCTGTGGAACTTCGGCGACGGCACGACAAGCACACAACAAAACCCATCACACCAGTATACGAATATCGGTAACTACACCGTTAGCCTGACCGTGAGTAATGCGGGCGGATCCAATACCATGACCAGGACCGGATACATCAATGTGGGTGGTATATTTAATGCAGCCTACGTGAGCGATACGATCCCATCGACCGTAACCAAGGGCTCGATGACGGGCATATACGTCGTCGTGAAGAATACGGGCACCACGACCTGGTACGTGAATTCGGGCAACTGGAATTTGGTCGGGTTGGGCACATGTGATGCCATGTCTCAACAACTCGCAGGATTTTCAACGGGCTCGCCGTCACCTGTAGCCCCCGGAGATACATACACTTTCCCCGGACTGTTAAACGCACAATATGGTCCGGGAACATACACGCTAAATTTACAGCTAACGTTAGTTTGCGGTTCCGGAAATCTTGTGTTTGGGCCGGTGATCTCGAAGACGATCACAGTTACAGGCTCCGGGCCCACTGTGACACCGATACCAACCCCGACGCCGGGGCCCGGTCCGGTTGCCGGCTTTACGCCATCCCTGACGAGCGGGTACGTACCGTTGACTGTACAATTTACAGATAAATCGACAGGAAGCCCGACATCATGGCTGTGGACCTTTGGCGATGGTACTTCCGACACCAAGCAGAATCCTCAGCACACGTATCAATCAGCTGGTACATATCAGGCTACATTAAAAGTAACAAATGCAGTCGGAAGCAATCAATATGCGACTACCATCACTGTAAATTCGATGATGGGCACATTTAATACAAAGCTAGTAGGAGGAGAAGACTGGGACGGCAGTAAATATAAGGATATGACATTATACGTCACAAGTACTTTAGAAAACACGGATTGTATATGGGTCAGCGGGACCGGTCAGTGGAACTACGTATTCAAGGACCTAAGTACCGGTTTAGCAACGTTTAACGATCAAACATACGATTATTGTATCGATGGCCAGGAATTTAATGTGACTCCGGTTACTTCCGGTGTTACGTTCTTAGTCCCAACAGGTACTAGTAATCAGAAGTACATTGGCGCATCTCCTGACAATAGCGGTAATACGAACAGTATATATGCCTCGGAAATTAGCCAGGAGCTACAACAAACTGCAATTGATTCGCTAAACGAAGCCAACGAGCTGATCGGCGAGATCGATGGCGCTATGGCTATTGAAAATGATCTCGATTCATTGATATCTACAATGCGAGACGGATATACAGCCTCAGGTAATAATGGTCAATACAATGTAGGATGGAGTACTGGCATCTGGACCCCGTATGCAGACCATTTCGTATGGTTCTATGCATGTGTCCCGCCGTCTACAAGTGCGGAATTCCAGGTCAGGGATGCCTATGACGGATATCTACAATATAGCCCTTACGTTACAATACCTATCAATGGCCTAAATAATACGATGAACGTATACCTGACAACACTTCCTAATCCGGACCAGATGTCCCAGGCTCAGTTGAACCAGTATAATGTTGAAACTATTCCTGCAGACCAGATCCTGTCTCGCGCAAGCGAGCTACACATTAACCAGTCAACAGCCCAGAAGCTGGCCCAGGGAGGAAATACGGTGTACATAGCCCACAACGTATCGGTGGTGATGGCAAAGGATCTACCATCGAATACCAATAAAACGCTGGCAACCAGCGTCATGGAAGGAAAGCCATACCCGACAAACAGCATACCTGTGAGCACATCTAACGTGGGTAATAGTTTGTCGACGGCGAATAGCTCGGACAAAGACATAAAAACCAGGGAATAAAATAAAAAAATGTTAGGACCCGGCAAAAAGTCGGGTCTTAACATAATATTTTATTTAATTATACAATTAATTAGATCGAAGTTGATACGGACTTAATCGTTAAGTAATATGTTTTATTTGATTGCTATCATAGCTATGCTTCAGCCTGAGGATAAGAAAGCTTAATAATCTAGCCATTATTATATATAATTAGGTAGCATCGCCCTAAATCTTGAAGTGATAATAAATTGATGATTGCCACAAAAGAAAGTATTTTAAGGGTCAATATTATATGCTAGTAAAATTTTCATAGTAACCAAAGTTAATCCTGATTGCCAGTCGATCAAGTTTAGAAATACAAGGAAGTATATGCCGTTGTTCAAGATCATCTCTAAAAAAGTGCTTGCCGATAATACGACTCAGCTCGAGGTGGAAGCGCCGGACGTAGCCCGAAAGGCAAAGCCCGGACAGTTCGTCGTCATCAGGACGGATGAGACGGGAGAGCGCATACCCCTCACAATCGCTGATTTCGACAGGGAAAAAGGGACCGTGACCATGGTAGCCCTGTCCATCGGAAAGACCACGAAACAGCTCGCCGCCTTTGAGGAAGGGGACAGTATATTAGACCTTGCGGGACCGCTGGGTAACCCGGCGGAAATGATCGATAACGGTACGGTCGTCTGCATCGGCGGCGGCCTTGGCATTGCGCCCGTATTCCCCATTGCGCGTGAGCTGAAAGCGCGGGGAAATAAAGTAATATCGATCATAGGGGCCAGGAGCGGCTCATTATTATTCTGGGAAGACCGCATGCGAGCGGTCAGCGACGAGCTCCACATCGTTACTGACGACGGCTCGAAGGGCCGAAAAGGGTTCGCCGTACATCCGCTGATGGAGATGATAAATGCCGGCGTTAAAATAGACCGCGTTATCATCATCGGTTCTGCTATCATGATGAAAGTCACCGCGGAAGCTACGAAACCGCACGGCATCAAGACCATCGTCAGCCTGAACCCGATCATGGTGGACGGCACCGGTATGTGCGGCTCCTGCCGTGTAACGGTCAGTGGCAAGACGAAGTTCGCCTGCGTCGACGGCCCGGAGTTCGACGGCCATGAGGTCGATTTCGACGAACTGATGGCCAGGATCAGGATGTATACAGAGGAAGAAAAAATTGCGGATGAACGTTATACTCATCAGGTCGAGGGGGTGCCGCTATGCCTAAGCTCCCGACAGCCAATGTAGACCGCCGCAAGCGCATACCCATGAAAGAGCAGGCGCCGGATGAAAGAAAGAAAAACTTCGGCGAGGTCGCCCTGGGCTATTCGCCGGAAGAAGCCTCTAAAGAGGCGAAGCGCTGCCTGGAATGTGATTCGCCGGCGTGCGTAGAGGGCTGCCCCGTGGGTATCGACATACCGAAGTTCGTCAAAGAGATAGCCGACGGTAAGTACGAAGAAGCTTCGAAGACTTTAAAGGATAAGAATAATCTACCGGCCGTGTGCGGCCGCGTATGCCCCCAGGAATCCCAGTGCGAGAGAAAATGTATCCTGGGTATGAAATGGAAACCCCTCGCCATCGGCAGGCTGGAGCGGTTCGCCGCCGACAGCGAGAAAACCGTTACTAAGGCCGACATCAAGCCGAACGGTAAAAAGGTGGCCGTAGTCGGCTCTGGACCGGCGGGATTGACCGCGGCGGCCGACTTAGCAAAGATGGGATACCAGGTCACTATCTTCGAGGCGTTACACAAGCCCGGAGGAGTGCTGACCTATGGCATTCCCGAGTTCAGGCTGCCCAAGGCCATCGTGGAAAGAGAGGTCGAATATATCAAAAGCCTGGGCGTCGAGGTCAGGCTCAACCAGGTGGTCGGCAAGACCACCACCATCGACGAGATATTCGCATCCGGATACCTGGCAGTCTTCATCGGAAGCGGCGCAGGGCTGCCTACGTTCATGCACATACCGGGAGAGAACCTGAACGGCGTCTATTCTGCTAACGAGTTTTTAACACGGGTAAACCTGATGAGAGCGTTCAGGTTCCCCGAGTACGATACGCCCGTCAAGCGTGGAAAGAACGTCGCTGTCGTGGGCGGCGGTAACGTGGCTATGGACTCTGCCCGCACTGCAAAACGCATGGGCGCAGAGCACGTGTATCTCATTTATCGCAGGGGCGAGGAAGAAATGCCCGCGAGGCGTGAAGAATTAGAGCACGCCAAAGAAGAAGGCATCGAATTCAAGCTATTGATGAACCCGACAAAGATATTCGGCGATGAGAAGCGGAACGTTACGGCGATCGAGTGCGTCTGCATGGAACTCGGCGAACCGGACGAGAGCGGCCGCAGGTCGCCCGTGTGCAAAGAAGGCTCTGAGACGACGCTGGAAGTCGATACGGTGATCATCGCCATCGGCACATCGCCAAACCCGATGATCGTTAAAACGACTCCGGGCCTCAAGACTGGAAAACACGGCGTACTCGACGTTGACGGCTATTCATACATGACATCCAGAGAAGGCGTTTTCGCCGGAGGCGACATCGTCTCGGGCGCGGCGACCGTCATCAGCGCCATGGGACAGGCAAAGGAAGCCGCAAAGGCCATGGACGAGTTCATTAGATCAAAAAAATCTTAAATATTGTTTTTTATTTTTTCCCTGACAATGCCCCGTTTTACGCTGGTCGCCTCTAGTAGGTCGTCGTACATTGCGGGTATTTCTCTTTTAATGACCTTCACGCCTTCCTCGGTGATCCCGCCTTTTGTGGCGACCCTGACGACTAGTTCATTAAAGGTGCTTCCATCCTTTGTCAATAATTCGGCTGTGCCTGCAAGCGTTTCTTTCACAAGCAACTCTGTAAGTTCTATCGAGAGTCCGCCTCTTCTTGAAGCGGACAGAGCGAACTCCTGCATCATCGAGGAGATAAATGCAGGCATACAGCTCGTCAGGTCAGCCAGCAGATCGAAGTTTTCCTCCTCTGTCTCCACAGGCTTGCTGATCGCTTGAAAGAGAGACCGTACTAGTTCTTTATCCGCTTTAGTGGCGGTCATGCCAAAGGTTAGTAGAGTAATGCCTTTCGAGCACTCCGAAGTTATGCTGGGTATAGCCCTTACTGCCCTGGCGCCGGTTAATGAGGATATGTCGCCGATGGTAATGCCGGAAACAATAGATATGAGTAGCTTTTCAGGCGTCAACAGGTCCCCGGCTTCCCTTAAAACGGCTTTTGCATCGAGTGGTTTTACACAAAGGAATATGACATCCGACCTTGACACTAAGTCCCGGTTATTTTTGCCGACTGTAATGCCTGTCGCATCCGCCAGAGATCTGGCTTTATCCATAGAGCGATTACATGCGATGACGTCGTTTGCATTGACGGCGCCATTCTCGATGAACTTTCGAATGAACATGCCGCCCATACTTCCCGTGCCGATAATCCCTATCTTTGCCATAGACTGCCTCAACTGTTAATCCATCGAATGATCGTTGAGCAATAGTATGGAAAGTCGTCTCATAAATGTTTTATCATATTTAACGCATGAAAAGCTGCCGGCGGTCACAAATATGAAAGTATTTGAATTGCCTTCTCACATTATGTTATTGACTTTGCCCATACTAACGTTTAGGTGCCTATGACCGTCGAGGACGTTTTAAAGCGTAGATTTTCCGCCATTCTTTTAGAGGAAACGCCCTATGTCCTTGAGGAGGCCCGCTTCGGCATGTTCGATATCGCCGCCTATATGCCCGAGGAGTCAGTATTCAAGGGCCTGGGCGAGAGTAAAAAGCTCAGTGCAGTGAGGACATGTAACCGCTATCAGCTTGACGGCACGTGCTCGGAGAAGAAGAAAGACTTTCTGAGGAATTTCGAGCCGGTACACGACGAGCAATGCCTGCTACAGGGCTTCAGGGATAAAGAGCGAAACATCATCCTCTCCGAAAAAGATTTTAACATGCTCATCGGCGACAAAAAGATCGTACGCCACGTAATATCGTGTGACGCCGGCGACGACGGCAAAGCCTGCGGCTATCTTGAGGAGCGGATGCACTGGGAGCAGGGCTTTTTAGCCGGCTACGGGCTCAAGCAGGGCTTACACCTATTCGAGTTCAAGAGCGACCACGATAACGTGAACCGCTTTCTCGAGCAGCTTCCGCACTATTCGTTTTTTGCGGATTTTGTGTGGCTTGTCCTGGGCAGCGAGCAAAAAATGCCAAAATGGCTGCCTTCATACGTGGGAGTGTACCAGGAAGACGGCGAGTCCTTCGTTAAGCTCAAAGAAAGCGAGTATAACATTAGAGTGCCCCCGCTGAGCCAGGCGGTCCTGCGGGAAAGCGGGCTGGGGGATGTCGGCGACGGCGAGCTTTACGATTTTATGAGGAAATGGTTCATCAACTCTATTTTTTACCGGAGCAACGGGATCGTAATACCCATGCAGGGATTTGAAAAGCTGTTTAAAGCACGAGATAAAAATGATAAAAAAGGCGGCCGGCAGGTCACCTTAGATTAAAGGCCGCCGCCACGAGGCTCGCGGACCTTACTGCCCGTATCTCCGCGGCGCTGCATCATCTCACAATAGTTACACAGCGTCCTGCTCGCGAGTATCGATGCTCCGCACTGCCTGCATTTGTTAGCGGATTCGTCGGGGCCGCCTATGCTCGGGACGTAGCGGTTGTCGCCCTCCTGGCGGCCGACGTGCATCGCATCGCCTTTCATTTGCCTGGCCATCTTCACCTGCTCGCGGACGACATAGTCGAGATACTTGGTCAAAGCGAACATGTAGACCGTACCTTCCGCGCCCACTGCAATGTAGTCGCCCTCGAAAGTCGAGGAAACACAATCCGCATGGCCATCGAAGCGATAGGTCAGCAACACGTCGCCTTTCCTGTTCAGCACGTATACGGCTTTATCGCTCGTCGTGGCAAAGACAAGGCTTCCGTCGCCTGAGACCTTGAGGCTGGTAATGGGGCCGGACAGGCTCTGCCGCCATAGCTGGTTACCGTTCTTATCCGTGAAATAAATGAAGCCGTTGGAGAAGCCGACCGCGACGTAGCGGCCGTCATCGGTGATGGAAATGTCGATGATACGCTGGGTGTAAGTATTACAGGAAAGTTCCCCGCCCCTGTCGCTGAGCTGGTGGAACGCGTTAGTGGTTAGGTTAGTGAATTCAAGTGCATAGCTGAACTCGCCGTCGTTCGAAGTATATACGTAGAGCACGTGGGACTGCGCCTGGAATTCCCAGCGCAGGTCGCCATTGCGGGTGAGCATGTACGCTTTATTATTATTAGACCCGACTACAATGAGGCTGCCGCTGCTCGAGATCGAGACGGAGTTCACCGGTTTCTGGCAGTCCTTTGTCCAGAGTACCGTGCCTTTATCGTTAAAAGCCCTGACAATGCCGTCTTCCGAGCCGGTCACTACCAGTGTCCCGTCGGGTGACATGTCCATGCTGTTAATACGCTTGCTGATACGGCTGGTCCACATCAGGGTGCCGGACTTATCGAAGAATGAGATGATATTATCTTTCGAGTATGAGGCGACATATAGGCCGTCGTCAGAGACTTTAACGTACTGCACATCGTCCCCCGTGGTGCCGGCCCACAGGAGCTTTCCGCTATAGTTCATGAGGTATACATCGTGGTCCGCAGAGCCCGCTGCGATGAAAGAAGCGTCGGGCGTCATGTATACGGAAGATACTTTACCGTTCATGCCCCGTTTCCACTCGGGGCCGAGTATTGATACTGGCTGCATCCAAGGTCCCCTATCCTTTTTATGTAATAATTATTGTAAAGTGATTTATTATAAGGATAGTGGTGCTATCCTAAATGCTTTTCCTTTAAATGTGTTATTAATCGTTTAGCCGTCAGGAACGGGACTATTAAAATGGCCAGAGCAAAGGATAGGCTGCCGAGGGCCAGCGAAAAAACGCTCAAGACCGGTATATAGATCTTACAAAAATAGATGATCGCGCCGGGCAGTATAAACACCACGAGCCACGGCCATGGGTTCTTTAAACGCTTGAAAATAAAAGATATCGTGTAGATGGCAAAAAAGGACGAAAAGATTTCCAGCAATGTCATGAACAATAGGCCGTAACTCCTGATCAGGTAGGATAAAAATACCAGCATCAGCGAGCCGAATAGCGTCACGAACGAGATACGCATGAGCAGGTGAAACTCGGACGATGTCGCGGGCTTGACCTCTTTCTCCCTATAATTTATCGCTGCCCACAGGATAGCCACGGCGATGAGCACGAACATGACCATGGCAGTGGTGATGCCGAAGATCAGGTCGGCGGGCGGAAAAGGCGTGTTCAACGGGTTTTGTCCGTTCACGACGGCCTTGAGCATTGAAATGGGCACCTGGTCGATACCTAATTTACCGGCATAGACATTATATGGTATTTCTCGCTCGATAAATATGTTTAAATAGCCGGTCAGCGCGCCGAAGAGCCCGAGCACCAGGAACAAGTGCACGTTATCCTTAATGAACCCCCAGTAGGTGAAGTCGCCGTGTATAAAAACGTCCTTTCGCCTGACGGTATCGGTCCATAGCCATGTAAAAATGGCATCCAGCCGCAAAATGAATTCTTTTATAGGCCCTTGCGATATTCGCCCGACGAGGCCGTCGCTTCGCTTTGTCATTATCAATTATTGTTGTCTGCGGCCGTCCTTAAATCGCTGATCGGCATAAACAGCGCCCCGTCACGGCATGCCATTGAAATTAGTCCCTTTTCCGTAGCATATGATTATTTCAATGCTCGTAAAAAAAGGTATGGGGGATGATGAATGAGATATCGGCTGGCATTGATGGTTCTATTATTAATTGCAGCTTTAGTTGTCTCCGGGTGTTGCTGCTGCGTATGTCCCTGCCACAGGGGAAGTTATCGGGTACCGTGGTCCACATATGAACAAAGGCAGAATCCGGTAAAAATAACAACGACAACGGTGCCGATAATGACAGGCCCGCGCCAATAAAATAAATGTTTTACAGATAATCCCGGGACATATCGGTCACGGGGCCGTCTATCGGGTTATGGATCAGGTCACGGAGGTCTTCATACGCCGAGACAACTTTACCGCCCGATATGCGCGTATCTACGGTATGGTTGACCGGTATGTGGTGTAAGCCTCCCGTGTTCAGGTCGACCTTATATTCGAGAGACACGAAATTGACTTTCACGTTATATATGCCGGTACCCAGGGACTGTACTGTCGTGTTGATCGAGTCCGGGTTGATGCGGTCGCCGAAGCATTTTTGTACACACACCCAGCTCACTGCTGCGCTGGCGGCACTATCATTGGATGCGATGACTTCTGCGCTCGCCGTCTGGATGGGTAAGCCCACAGTTTCGTAGGCGAAGGATCCGACGCTGAAAATGCTGATTATTATGATCAGGCATGCGAGCCTGTCGGGTAATTTGTTGAGAAATATCGAGGCGAACTTTTTGAACACGTTTTCACTTCCTTAAGCGGGGCGATCGTTTTTTTGTGTTTGCGTTTTTACCTTCATGGCCCCGCAGACAGCCAGTTACCCTGGCTTCAGGCACTATATATCATTCACTGTGCTATATATTTCCTCATACTTTTCAATAGTCCGCCCGGCAACCGCCTGCCGTGTCAGAAATTTTATGACATATGGGGCCTATTGACTATGCAGTGATGGGTCGATGAGTGGGTCAAATGCGGTTTTTTTGTGAAAAATGCAGAAAGTCTTACCCGATAGACGGCCTGCAGTATAAATGCAGTTGCGGGGGCCTTTTTAGGCTTAGAAAGGACGGGGACGAGCGTGTCGAGTTGCCCGTATCATTAGGCGAGACCGAGACGCCAATGCTGAAAAAGGAGCTATATGGCGCTCGCATATATTTGAAGATGGACCATATGATGCCGACGGGCTCGTTCAAGGACAGGGGCTCCGTCGTACTGGTAAATAAGCTAAAAGAGAGGGGCATCAAGGAGGTCGTGGAAGATTCCTCGGGCAATGCGGGCGCCTCTATCGCCGCATATTGCGCAGCGGCGGGCATCAAGTGTCATGTATACGTACCGGAGAACACCTCCCATGCCAGGCTCGATCAGATATCCGCATATGGCGCCGATATCGTGAAAGTGCCCGGCGGCCGTGCGAACGCGTCCAAAGCGGCGCAGGAAGCCGCTCTTCATATGTATTATGCCTCTCACGTGTATAATCCGCTGTTTTTCGAGGGCACCAAATCGCTTGCCTACGAGATATACGTACAGCTAGGCTTTCCGGATACCATATTCCTGCCGGCGGGTAACGGCACGTTACTGCTTGGCGCCTATATCGGGTTTAAAGAGCTGGGCCTGCTTCCGAAGATCGTTGCCGTGCAAAGCGAAAACTGCTGCCCGCTGTATAATAAATTTTATGGCTTGCCCGCCACAGAGGTCAAGCCGACCATCGCAGGAGGCATAGCAATTGCTGCGCCCCCGAGGCTGGATGAGATGGCCGCTGCGGTGAAGGAAAGCGGCGGAAGCGTCGTAACGGTATCCGAAGATGAAATAAAGGCCGCGAACGAAATGCTGGGCGGGATGGGCATCTATGTAGAGGATACGTCCGCGACAGTGGTCGCAGCGGCTAAGAAATATTTTAAGAACGGCTACAATAATATGCGTAAAGTCGTCATACCGCTGACGGGCTCGGGCCTAAAAAAGTAAAATTTATTTTTTCGATAACAGCCATTTTTCCCGGGGCAGTAAATATCTGATGGTGCCTTTTTCAAAGCCCTTTCCCGAATATTCGAACCCGCACTTTTCCAGCAGGCTGATGGAAGCTGTATTATCGGGGAACGTTTCTGCCACGATACGCAGCACCGACGGGTGCGCGAAAGCCCAGTTTACCAGCGCATTCACGGCCTCTGACCCATAGCCCTGCCGCTGGTATTGATCAAGTATAGAATAGCCGATCATTACCTGACCGTTGAACGGGGCGCCGGTGAAGCCACCGGACCCGATCAAGACCCTTTTATCGCCGTCAGTCAGTACCCAGTACCAGTTCAGCCAGCCGGCCAGGTCAGGATGCATCTCAAGCCTTACGGCAAATTCTTCCACTGCGTCCTTCCAGGTTTCCGGAGGCCACCCTTCCGGAATTTCGCACCCGAGCATTTCCGATAAGCCCCGCCTATCGGCCAGTTCCGCCGCTAACAATAAACGAATAGCTGAGATCAGCTCAAGCCGGCTGGTGGTGATCCTCAAGCCCGTAATAACGATCTCTCCCGCACCATGATCATCAGTATAAAACCCTCAACTATATCCGTTTTTGCTTATAGTTCACTAGCGCTTACTTTTTGCCGGTGAGTATAATCCGTAACCGGATATTATTGGCATATCCGTGTTAAGCGGGTATTACGATTTTCAGCATTATGTATGACCATATAGTGGGGTTGAACCAATGCCGGAAGAAAATGACGTAGACAAGACCATTTACAAGGTGAACAGGATACCGGGGCGAAAGGACCTCTATGAGGATATCCCGAGCCACGCCGAGAGTGAGCGGGAGGAAGACCGTAAAGGCGGGCCCAGGGCGCCGATGAAGGATAGAGAAGGGCCTGTCGTGCTGGACCCTTCGACCTATGTAGACGAGGATAGATCTTTAGATAAAGAGAAAAGAAGGTCGCCCGAGGAACAAAAGAAAAGATATCCGCCCGGTAAAGTCCCCAAAGACGAATACGCGGCGTTCCACAAATAATTTTTTTACCGACTTTCCAGTTAAAAAAATCATTATATAGTATACGTAGCTTAACCTTTAGTCGGTGGGTATGGCTAATGTTCTATCCTGGCTATGATAAAGGGATCACGGGAAAACGTACGATATTTCTACCTGTTTTACTGATCATTATTATTTGCATAATTGTTCTGCCATATGGCATCGGCACGGCAATGGCGCAGGACGATACGACGACCCCTGTGGCCTTTACCGCTAACACACTGCAGAATACCATTAGCGCCTTCGACATGAACAATAATAGCATGATCGCGACCATTTCAGGATTTAACTCGCCGGCAGGCATTGCTTTTAGCCCCAATGATAACCGGCTCTATGTGACCAACAGCGGCGATAACACCGTCACAGTCATCGACGTGGTAACGTTCCGGCCTATTGCGACAATAACGGTGGGCAATATGCCTTACGGCATCGCCTTATCGCCGGATGGGACCACGGCCTATGTAGCCGATAACGACGATAATACGGTCTCGTTCATCGATACGGCAACGAAAAAGGTGAACCGTACCGTTAAGGTGGGAAACGGGCCTTACGGCGTCAAAGTAAACCCAAAGAACGGCGACGTATACGTGATCAACTCAAACGATAATACTCTGTCTGTCATCAGCGGCAATAATGTCGTAGCGACAATACCTATCGGAAAATATTCGACCAGAGGCCTTGCGGTGACGCCGGACGGTAAGATGCTCCTGGTAACGGACATGGGCAATAACTCGGTGCTGATAATTAATACGACCGAGAACAAAGTGGCCAATAACATCAATACAGATAAAAGCCCCGACGGCATCGCCATATCTCCCGACGGGGCCTATGCTTATGTGGCAAACCTCGACAGCCGGAGCATCGGCATTTTACAGTTAAGCGATAATACGATACGGGTCAGCCTTGATGCAGCCGATCCTTCGATGATAGCGTTCAGGCCCGACGGCAAAATGATCTATGTGGCCTCGATGAAAGTCGGCAATATGGCAGGAAATATCACGGCCATGGACAGCGCTACGGGAGAAGTGGAGGCCGTTTTTAGCATCAAGGCCTTCGACATGGACGCTGAGTCGGTCAGTAGCCGGGCATTGATAGATCGATCTCCGCCGGTAACCACATTGAACCTATACGGGACGAATGATACGGGCGGACGATTTAAATCCGATGTCACGTGCAACCTGACAGCCGTAGATTACCCGAGCGGGATAGAAGTAAAAAATATCCAGTATAGCCTGGACGGAGTTAACTGGATGCAGTATGAAGGTAATTTTACCTTCAGGGGCCCGGGGGATTATGCAGTGTATTATCGCGCTACGGACAATGCCGGAAATATTGAGCCGATCAAGGCAAAAGTGGTCGTCATTTCAAGGCAGATAGCCACGCAGGTCCCTGTCCCATCGCCGACGCCAAAATGGGTTTCAGGAGTGCCCTACGTTACGAATACGCCGACGCCACCTGCTGCGACGGCTAACACGAGCACCACGCCAAAGCCGACGAGCGGGTTTGATATTATGCTAACGGCAATGTGCCTGCTCTGTACAGGATATTTATTCAGAAAAAAATAGGCTCTACCAGGGATACTGGAAGATCTTTTATATGCACCATAAGCCGCTTACCGACTGAAGTAAGCGGCCTATAGCACAGGAGGTATAAAGTTCGTCCTTTTTTAGACAGAGGTGAAATGATAATTTTTATTGGGGATGTGGTCGAGGAATTAGATCATCAGGCTTTTATCAGTGGTTGCCCGCTTACGGGCAATTAAATACACCTTTAATCCCAATTATCAAATATTGCCTGATATGCCCCGCTAACTCCCCGACCGGGGGATGGCATGTAAATTGCTTACTGCACAAGATATATTTGTTCAAGTACTTAATAAATTTTTCGATGAAAATGTAAGAATAAATTATTGAAGTCCTAAAAATAAGAGAATTTATCTTATTTTCGACTATAACTAGAACAAATTGTTCGCCGGCAGAAAATCAGACATCGTGGGTTTTCTGAACGGATTGTAATAATAGACACGCACAGGCAATATTGACGAAAAATATAGCCTGACATGGATGCCATACAATTTTAGAATCGAGGAAAAGCCTTTTTGCATTGTAAAGCCATAATAGTATAGTGATTACAATGGCGGAAGCAACTGTCGAAGAAATCGCCGGCTTTATCAGCGGCAACGTTAAACGAAAGCAGGTCCTCGACGTGCTCGATAAAAATGGCAGCGAGACCCTCGTAGCCCTTAGAAAGCTCACGAGAATGCCGAGGCTCATGCTGGAGAAAGTGCTCAAAGATATGCTGGAGAGAGGCGTCGTTATAAAGGAAGGCGATAGCTTTAGCCTGACGGAAAACGGTAAGAAAGCTGCGAGCGGCCTGCCGAAGCAGTCTAATAAGTCAGGCAGCCACGGGTTTGAGTCAAACATACATCGTGAGATATAAAATATAAAAATTTTCTTTTATAGTCCGGATCTTCGAAACCCAAAATTAAGTTTCCCTTAGCCACCACGAAAAATATAAGCCATAACTATCGCATAATGTACGATAGGTGGGTTATTATTAGGCGCTCAAGAGAACTCGATCGTTTAGTCAGGGAAAGGAATAGCCGCATATACTGGCTCGCCTCGATAACATTTATTTTTATTACATGGTCGGTGGTGCTTATTTCGAACGGCTACGCTGTCGCCCCTGCATCGGCCATATCTATCCCTTCGTCATTACCGGGGCACTCAACGCAGGCGAACACGCCCGCCCTTCTTTCCATGGCATGGAGTAAGACCTATGGTACCCCTGGACAGGACGAGGCAAATTCGGTCATTCAGGTGAGCGACGGCTACGTGATCGTCGGACAGTACGATAAGGACCTGAGCATCGTGAAGACCGACACCGGCGGCAATAAAGTATGGAATAAGACCTATGGCGGAAAAGGTGATGACGAGGCAAGGTCAATCATCGCCGTAGATGGCGGCTACGTCATAGCCGGTTCCTCGAGCTCCTACGAAAATGGCAACGTATATGACGTTTACCTTTTAAAAATAGACCTGAACGGCGATATGATATGGTACAGGACCTACGAATCGACGCTCAACGGCCATTTGACCAATGCCTATGGAAACTCGGTCGTCGCGACCGACGATGGATACACGATCGTCGGGGACACCTATGTGAATGGCGACGGCAACATGGATATTTACCTGCTAAAGACGGACCTCAACGGGACTCTGGTCTGGACTAAGACGATAGGCGGAAATGCGGTAGAGTGCGGAAATTCGATCATTTCGGTCCCGGACGGCTACGTCATTACGGGCGATACCTATTCGTACGGTAATAGTGTTACCAGCGGCGTTTCGTCGAGCGACGTTTATCTGGTGAAGACCGACTTGAACGGCAACCTCGTCTGGAACAGGACCTTCGGCGGAAAATACGTGGAGCATGGAAATTCCGTCATAGCCGTTGACAATGGCTACATGATCGTGGGGAGTACCAATAGCCAGAACAACTCGAAGGATTACGACGTTTATCTGGTGAAAACAGACCTCAACGGCAACATGACCTGGGAAAACCACTATGGAAAAGCCGATGACGACCAGGGGACGGCGGTCATTCAGGTGAGCGATGGATACGTCATAACGGGCTATACTTCTACCATCGGTAATTTTTTTAAGGATGTGTACCTGCTGAAAACGGACACGAGCGGAAACCTGGACTGGGAAAGGTCCTACGGGGGACCTGACATGGACGTAGGCAATTCCATCGTTCAGGCTAATGACGGCTACGTGATCGCCGGATACTCGTGCACCTATGGCATTTATACGGCCGATTTTTATCTATTGAAAGTGGCCTACTATACGATACCTGACCCGACGGCCATACCCATGACGGTGGTAACGCCGACACCAACCCCAACGCCGACGCCTTCAACGGGCTTATCGGTAACGGATATGGGCATCATAGCGGCGGTGACCATCGGCTTGATCGTCATTGCGGTGGCAGGCGTGGTTTCAGTATACTACTTCTTCCCGAAAAAATAAAAAAAATGAAGCGGATATATGGGGATGGCTTGAGTCTTTACCGGAATAGAAATGCGAAATTATATATTTTATTTCGATTTTTACTTAATTAATTACTATATTATCGGCATAGCCATATACCCACGAACCCCGACCTTTTGATATGGAAGATATGGTGGCCTATGTCCGGAGATAAGTGTATTTCATATGCCAGACTGGTATATGCCAGAAAAGTATGCAAAGCCTGTCATAATATTACCAATCCATCGGATGTTTATTCAAATGGCAGATGCCTTGACTCCGGCGAGATCGGCCCCTGGTCGCGATGGCAAAATAGCCTGGACGCCAAAATATTACTGGTCGGACAGGAGGGGGGCGATGTTAACGGCTTCATAGAGCAGGATGGCCGGGAATGGGACCGCAACGAAATAAATAAAAATCTTATTAAGCTTTTCAGGTCCATTGGCATATACATCGAAGGGCCGACCAATGAGGAAAAACATAAAGACCTGTTCTTTACTAACGCGGTCCTATGCCTCAAGGACGGCGGGGCGCAGGCCGAGTTCGATGAAAGCTTGTTCAGGAATTGCGGGAAATTATTCTTGCGGCCGCTGATCGAGATGATAGAGCCGAGAGTAGTCATCGCGCTGGGTGAAAAGGCGTACAAGGCGATTATATATTCATATTACCGCGCGTTACCCCGATATAGCTCGTTCTCAGAGGTCGTTGACACTTCGGGCGAGATACAGCTTAGCGGTAAAACGCGGCTATTCACCGTATGCTATCCGGCCCGCAGGATAATAAATACATACAGGCCGATGGACCTGCAATATAAGGATTGGGAAAAGATCAAGAATTATTTGAATAGAGTCGAAATAAAAGTTGCGCCGATATCTCATTAACGAACAGATAGGTAAACGTTAAAAAATGTGAGCCAGTGAATGGCTGACCGCAAATATTACAAATAAATACAGTGTACTTATGTCGTTATTGAAGTATTGGCGGGGCTTTGATGGGTATCGATGATAGTATTTTAGATAATTTGCAGCTTATACCGCCCGGCGCCTCTTATGCAGTGCTTGCGAGGCATGCCGAGCGCTTTAACCTCTTAGCCGGCAGGCTGGGCAATAACGTCTCTATTACTAAGAAGGGCATAGAGGATGCCAAGAATTTCGGCCACGCGTTAAAGCCATACAAAGTGGATAGTATTTTTTCCAGCCCCGTCCTCCGCTGCGTACAGACCGCGAATGAGATATCGGAAAACGCGGGCGCGGATAACCTGAAGATCCTCACCAGGACTACGCTGGGAGAGCCCGGATGCTACATTAAAAACCCGTACATCGCTATAAAATATTTTCTCGTATCCGATGCGGAGACAGTGGTACGGGCATTTATAGCCAGGGGGAAGCTGGACGGCTTTGTGCCGCTGAGAGAAGGAAGCTCGAACTTATTATCCGAGATACTGGGCGATATATCTAAAAAAGGCTCTCGTGGCCTGTATATTTCCCATGACGCCGTTATCGCCCCCTTTGTCAGCTACTTTACCGGGGAGGAGTTTGACCACAAGCACTGGCTGGGATACCTCGACGGCGTAATAATAACATCGCTTGACGGAGAAGTCAGGATGATCAGAAATGGAAAATATCACGTTATAACCAAAGATCAGTATTCATAGTACTAAAAAAGATGAGCCTATTATTGTGGGCTCGAAGATTTTTTATTAGACCACGCCGCAGCAATTTTCGCACACCAGAGGGTCATAGCCATTGTTCACACAAGTCTGGTAGCAGCCATAGGAGTCGCCCCTGAATGAATTCGCCGTGAACGGGCAATACTGCGCCGGGACCGGGACATAGACAAAGCCTGCCGGCTCTACGCCATATACCCAGCGGTTACCGTTCCAGTAGTGATGTTGGTGATTATGGCGCCACCAGTCATGGTCATGGCCGTCGAACCTGTTGCGGTCAAAACTTCTGCGATCTCCTCTTCCCCCGTCACGCCCGAAGCCGCGGTCGCCCTGCCCCGGGAACCCACGGCCGCCGGAGTTAAAATCACGCTGGCCGGTGCCCTGCCATTGCCCCTGGCCCATTCCTCCCGGCTTTTGCCTGGGCCCTGATAATCCCTGGCCGCCGCCCTGGCGCGTCATCGGCGCGTGCGGGGCCTGGACTCCTCCGCCTGGCTGGACCTGCCTGCCGGCAGAGCCTCTTGAAAAGCCGCTGCCGCTTTGGGCGCCACCGTCGCCCCGTGCGGCGAGGGCCGTTGTCATGTGGGTTAGGGCCGTTGTCATGTGGGTTAGAGCAAGCACGGCCGCCACTATAATTACAACTACTACAATACGATTCCAGTTCGTTTTCATATAGGATCCCCGAGAATGAAAAGAGGTTATCTAGAGTATAAGAAATCGGTACGAATAGTTACTTTTTACGGGACGAAAAGGCCATAAATAACTTTAGCCGTGCACCGCGTTTAGCGGAAAACTCCGGAACAGCCTCGAAGAATGTTAAATACACTTAATATAGTGTGTAGTGATTTTCGAATGATATACATGTTACCCGACAATTTTTTAATATTCAGCGCAGTCCCGCCCGCGAACACCGCAAAAGCGGAAGTCGTCGACTGGGGCAGCGATAAGGATGAGTATAAAGTAGGCGACACGGCGACGGTACGCATCGCCATCAAGAACAACGGCGACAGCGCGGTCAACGATATACAGCTACAAGCAGGCATAGAAAAGGAATTTTTAGGCGCATACATCAAGCTGATCAGCCAGCGCCTTGACGTGCCCATTAAGGGCATAAAGCCGGGGGAGACCGAGCAATTCAAGCAATCGACACAGATACCCAACTTCCCGGGTAAATACCGGGTCACCGTAACAGTGCTCATAGACGGGAATGCGATAGACAAGTTACAGAAGATCATCACCGTCAGCAGATAATATAGGCTAAATATAGCTGCCCATAAAAGGATAAATCGGTCTATATGCCCTCGTTAAAAACAAAGTATCGTGGCTAAACAAAGAAAAAAAATCACGGCCGTCATCGCACAATTAACGCGTCATCTGTCACAAGTGTATATCACATACCATACGACTTAATTATCCGGGTGAAAAAACGATGGTTGGATTGAGCAAGATAGTAACGTTGCTGGCGACCGCTATGGTCGTATTATGCCTGGTAGGAATCGCTTCCCCGGCATTCGCACAGAACTATGGCGGAAAAGACATCCCTATGTCAAACGCCAACATGGCCGCTAATCAGGGCGGCTTGAGCAAAGGCATGAGCAAGGGAATGCCCATGGCAAACACTGCCGGTAACGAGGGCGGCATGAGCAAGGGAATGCCCATGGCCAACATGGCAGGTAACCAGGGCGGCATGAGCAAGGGAATGAGCAAAGGCATGCCCATGTCAAACGCCGCAGGTAACGAGGGTGGCATGAGCAAGAGCATGCCTATGTCAAACGCTGCAGGCAACCAGGGCGGCATGAGCAAGGGAATGCCCATGGCGAACAGCGCTAATTCCGGCGGCCTGAGCAAGGGCCTTAGCAAGGGCCTTAGCAAGGGTATGAGCAAAGGCGGCGATATGGGATACGACACCGGAGGCTACTAATAAACCCTGACATAACTGCACCGATGTTCTGCAAAAGAAAATAAGACCGAAAGAAAAAGAGCCCCGGGTGAGTTAAAATACCCGGGGTCTATCTCTTATATTTTTAAAAAAGCCGATACTTTTATGCCATGCCCGCGCTAACAGAGCCTAAAGCCGATCACCATGCTCGAACAGTCGCTCTTCGAATTTCTTGTGGCCATAGGCACGATAGCGTTCGCCATGTCGGGCGCGTTTAAGGCAATACGCCACCAGTTCGACATACTTGGCCTGCTGGTGCTGGGCTTTGCCACCGCGCTGGGCGGAGGGCTCATCAGGGACGCCTTGCTGGACCGGATACCGACGGCGTTCGTAGACAACGGGCCGGCGATCTATGCGCTCATCGGCTGCGTTATCGTCATGTTCTCCCACTGGCTGTCAAAGAAGAACCTTTTCGGCTTGACACATCCTGAAAGCAGGACCTTTTTGGTCCTGGACGCCTTAGGCCTGGCCGCGTTCACCGTTCTCGGTGCCAGCGCAGGAGCCACCGCGGGCCTGAACGTCTTCGGCATTGTCATGCTGGCGGCCATTACGGGTGTCGGCGGCGGAATGATACGCGACCTCCTCGCAGGAGAAGTGCCTTTAGTGCTTAACGCCGATTTCTACGCGACAGCTACGGTCATCGGCGGCCTGATCTTTTTCGCCATGATAAGACTAAATATCGATGCGGCATGGATCCAGGCCGTCACGTTCGCCGTGACTTTGCTGCTCAGGCTGCTGGCAATTCAGTTTAAATGGCAGCTTCCCAGGCCAAAGTTTTAACCAATGGCCTGTACAAAACCCAAATGTATAACCACATGTAAGATGATAGAAAGGATAGAGTTGATAAAATGCCTTATTACATTCCCGTGGAAAGCCGTGAAATTTATATGCGCTTCAGAGAGTCCATGGAGGACTCCGATAGCACCGGCGTGGACGAGTTCCTTAATATGCTTCTGGACTTGCTGGATGACCAGGATACCATCTAATAAATAGGCCTATATTTGTATCTATGTATTAGCCAGGCCTGTGGCCGGACTGTTTTTGTTACGAGTTCTTATGGCTGCCGCCTGCCGAAGAGGAATTGGACCGGCGGTCAAGGATGGCCTGGCACAGGAGAGTCACGATAAAGAATAACAGGATAATGTATAGCCACATATCAGGCTGTATGAAATGGTCCTCTACGGTATTCTGGCCAAAGTCGTATACCGGCGGCGTAATGACCATTTGGTCGCTGGGCGCGGTGAAGCTCCATCCTTTGGGATTGATCAATATTGAATAATTGTATTGCCCTCCCGGTGCATAGTAGCTTGCCTGCTTCTTATAGCCCGTATCGGCCAGCGGCGCTATTGAATAAGCGAAGACAGTGTTTATCAGAAAGATCAATACTAAAAGAGCGCAGGCATAGTTAGCCAGCTTTAGGCCGGTCTTGTTCGTATTACTAAATATCAGGCCGAAGAAGTCTATATTCCGGGCGACCATGATCAAAAGCAGCGTCATGGGATAGAACGCGTACCGCCCTCCCATTTCTCTTTGCAGGGTACCGCTCGATACCAGCGTAATGAACGAAGAGCGGTTCAAGGATAGCAATAGCACGTATAACAGTATCAGCAATAGTAAAAACGCGTCGGCCGTAAGGTGTTTTTTCTCGTATGAACGTACCATCAGCACTGCGAATACCAGCAATAGCAATAAGGTAAAGAAAAAAATGTCCTTGCCCAGTATAAAGTTAGGGCCGATGTAATAATACCAGCTTAGCACGTGGGATGAGAAGTAGGTCAGCGTACCCGTCAGGTCAAACGACATAGGGCTCTTATCCGGGGATAGTAAGCTGATGGCGGTTTGGGCGACAGAGGCTATGGCCGGGAGTATGTATAATATCGAGACAGGCTTGAAAAGCTCGTTGTCCCTGGCTTTTTTATACACGAACCATGCCAGCAACGGCAATAAAATGACGCCAAAGGAGCAGGTCAGGAAGGCCATCGCTAAAAAGATCGTTTGGATCATATCCTTAAGCCCGATCTTTTTATAAACAGTGTCATAGTTGAATACGAGGTTTAGCGCCCATAGGGTCAGGTAAATGGACAGTACCCATTGGATATTGGTAATGTTCAGCCATATCTCGCTGACCGGTACGCAGATAATAATGATACAAACGATGAACCTGGCAAAGTCATTCCGTATCAGGAACCTGAAGCTTTTATCAAAAAAGTACGAGACGCAAAAGACCGCTATGATCAAAGATGATAAATTCATTATGAGCGGGGCGTTTACCAGCCCGAACATCATTGCGAAAAACGTGTCCACCCTGGGTATCAGGTGCATATAGCCGGCATAGGTGGCGATCAAGCTGCGGTAAGACTGGTCGATGACGCCCTGGATAAAAATATTGCCGTCTTCGGCCCATGGCTGCGCGTTCATGATAGCGTCCGGCCTTCTAAAGAACAATACAATAGCCAATACGACCAGAAGTAAAGCCCGAAACTGCCCGAACTCCGAAAGCTTATCCAGGTTTTTAAGTTTAAATGCCGGCGGGTTGTCCGGTACTTTCTTCTTAGCCATCTAAAATCACTTTATCATAAACGGCCTTTTTAGTATTAAAATAGTACGTTTAAGCCATCAGTAGTTAATAAAATATGACAATTAATATATAATATTCATCACTACATTCTAAGCAAGCACCGGTCGTATCATGGATGCAGAAGAAACTCGAAAATTTGCCGTTCGTCTCATGGACCAGGTCTGGAGGCCATTCGACGATTCGAAGGTCAAGGAGTTCTATCATCCGAATGCGGTCGGCCATCATCGCTCCCAGACCATTCACGTTTCCGATATAGAATATCGCCTTAGCCGTGACCGGATACACTGGAAGGATCCTGTTTATGACATTAAAAATCTGGTAGCTGAAGAAAACGCATTCGCCATCCGGTTCATGTTTTCCGCGACGCAAATAAACACCGGAAAGCGTGACGAAGTCGAAGTAATATACTTTTATCGGCTCAGGGATGGCAAAATAAGCGAATTTTGGACGCTTTCGTCCATGGACTATGACTATTTCGAAAAGTCCTGACGTGGCTTCTGCACGGCTCACTATCGCCTGAGATCACGATGAAGCCCCTGACGCTGACTTCAAAGATATTTTTTTAAAACCCGCCGAGAAAGACCGGGATAGATATTACACAGCTTAAAACAAATTTTATAGAGAGTCTTGATGCCACGCTTAACAAAATATTTTCGTGACCCTCTATATCGTAACTCGTTATTTTTGATGCTAAACACCGGCCTGGTCTCTGTTTTTAATTACCTGTTCTGGCTCATTGCAAGCCATATGGCCTCTGCCGTAGACATCGGGCTGGCCACCGAAGCAATATCCGCTGCCGCAATGCTCGTAGCACTATCAAGGCTCGGCATGGACGACAGCCTTACTAGATTTTATCCCCAATCGAAAAACCCGGGGGGCTTTTTCAATACGTTGATCGTGATCATGCTGCTGGTAACGGTCATCGTGATCACCATATTCATCATAGGGCTGCAATACATCTCGCCGGCGCTTTTATTCCTGAACAAGTGGCAGTATTCGCTCCTGTTCATCGGCTATATTTTTTTGACTTCTATTTGTGATATGCAGGGTACAGCTCTTGTAGCGATCAGGAGGGCTGACCTGGCGTTCCTGCAATACAGCATCCTGGTCCTGAGGATACCTCTGCTTCTCTTCGCGGGGTCTCTTGGCATGCTGGGTATTTTTCTGGTACTGGATGTCACCTATTTTATCATGATGGCTGTGGGTATTATTCTCCTGTATAAAATGGAAATATCCCGCGATTTTAAAATTGACCTCGAAGAGGTCCGAAAGACCTTCTTTTTTTCGCTCGGCAGCTACACATCCACGGCCATAGCAACGGCGCCGGTCACGCTCATCCCGATATTGATAGTAAACATCGCAGGAGCCGCCCAGGAGGCATATTTTTTTATGGCCTATACGATCACTACTTTTCTTTTCATGGTGCCTGACTCGATCTGCGCATCGATGTTCGTCGAAGGCTCCCATGACCGGCCTCTCCGGGACACTGCCATTAGGTCACTCAAGTTCGCCTTTGCCCTTTTGGTCCCGATGGTATTGGCTATAATAATTTTCGGAGACAGAGTCTTGCTCCTGTTCAGTCCGGCGTACTCTGCGGCAGCCCATCAATTGTTGCTTATGCTCACGTTGTCCAGCCCGTTCTATGCCGCCATCGCCATTTTCATTACCGTTGTGCAAGTCCAAAAGAAAATGAAGACGCTTAATTACATCAGGCTGAGCGTAGCCGGTTTGACCTTATGCCTGGGCTTTATCCTGCTGATCAAGATGGGCCTGGTCGGGATAGGCTATGCGTGGCTTCTGTCCAATGTGATCGTAGCGGCTATCGCAGTCTGGAAGATGCTGGCGAAAAAGAAGTGGTAATAAGGGTATGCAGTTTTTAATACTATAGCAATTTGCCGGTATTGAGGGGAAGGATGAAAAGGTAGAAATGTAGAGCCGGTTAATAACATCTACGACAACAACTATGCCGAAGCACCCCGCCCATCGACTCGAAGATATTCGTAAGGGAATACTTAAAAAGCTAGCTAACGGCAGCATAAAGCAGACCGAGCTTGTGCGGATGTTCCCGGATGCAAGCACGGAAGTTGTGGGCTCGATAATAACAAATATGCATCGACTTGGGCAGATCCGAATTGAGCAGGTTGACGGCTGGAACGTGGTCAGTCTACCACCTGTTGAGAAGTCTCCTTCGAAGGAAATTAAAATAGAGCCGATCGGGCCCAGGGTGGATCCGATACTGCCGGTGATAGAGCCGTTGGAACGTGCTTCAGGCGTGTTTGTCTCGAATTCACCGGAAAGGCTCATACTTGGAACGCTTGCGGATGGGGCACGAATGCGTGAAAGCCTCGTACGTCTCGTCGCAGGCCAGATGAGCGGAGAAGAAGCGAATAAGCTCCTGGACAAGATGATCAAAAGCGGCATTATTAGCGAGACCAGGAGCGGAAGGATGAGCCTGGTACAAAAACATGGTCATGTATGATGCGAGCTTATCTAAAAAAGCTTCTAAAAAAGCTAATACATATATTTGATAAATTTAATTATTTTATATCTTAATCAATAATTTTTAAAATTGAACGAAATTAGCAATTACATGCTTATGGCTGTGTATCCTGATATCACCCCAATGATTTCTGGCAAACGGCCATGAGCATATATCTTACATCTATAAATGAGCCTAAAACTAAGCGATAAGATCTAGCAAATGAGTGATGAGAGTAAAACCGAAGATGCGATAACCGATTATCTCCTGGATCTTAAAAAAGAAGGGGGTAGAAAGAGAACTATCCGGATGTGGAGAAGGTATTAAAATAAATCGTTTATTTTCGCCTTCCCCTTAGATCGTTTTTAAATAATAATAATATATTAAACTTTTATCATATGCGGTTAAAGAATATTTGAATTTGGAATAGCGTTATACTGCTGTCGAACTAGTCTTCAATAGTAAAATTAATAAGCTATTGGTAAGTAACTTATTTTAATATAATCTCAAGTAGTTAAATAGTTAGTTAGATATGAAATTATAATATCAAGTGACTATTTTTTCTTCTTGGTCGGTGGAGTCCTGAGGGATGTAGATTTAGAAGTCTTTTATTTTGAGGAGTCTAAATGTATAAATTAATGGGTGATCTGTTATGACTGATGAAGTGTGTGATAATTTAACGGTTAATAAAATAAGCAATTTGTTAGGCGATGCCCGTATCAACGACCGTACCATATATCTAAGGCCAGGTAGCGACTCGTTTCATGGTCTCGGTTGGTTTGGTGCTGGTAAGCTGTTCGCCAATTACAGTCTGGATGGCCCGGTATTATTCGGTTTTCATGGCGGCGCACTCGGTACGACCAATGATGATGGTCAAAATGTTGCCCTCTCCTGGGATCAAAATAGTGTTAATGCAAACATAATTAATGCCCAAATGATTTCTATAAATGAACAAGGTGGCGCTATTAAAACCCCTATGATCAGTTTAAAGGGTCTGCCAAAAGGTGAAACGTTTGGAATAGGTGCAGGGATTGATAATATTGGTGTATGGGCTGATAGTACCGGTCGCTCCGATATATTTGTAATAAAAAATACTGGCAGAATTGGCATTAACACTGGTAGTCCAAAGGAAGTACTCGATGTAAATGGCAATATTAGCGTTTCAGGCGATATTCTTCTCGCAGGTGCAGATTGTGCTGAAGACTTCGACATTGTTGGCGTAGAAACAGTACAACCGGGTACAGTGATGGTCATCGATAATGATGGAGCATTGCGGCCGGGCGAAAAGTCTTATGATAAACGTGTGGCCGGTGTTATCTCAGGAGCAGGTAATTATCGTCCAGGTATCACTCTAGACAAACAAAATAATAAAGCTAATCGTTTACCTCTAGCCCTTACTGGAAAGGTATATTGCAAGGTCGATGCGGATTATGGCCCTATCGAGGTCGGCGACCTGTTGACCACTTCCACAACGATCGGTCATGCCATGAAAGCTATCGATTCAGCTAAGGCTTTTGGATCGGTGATCGGTAAGGCATTACGCCCCGTTGAAACTGGTAGAGGAATAATACCTATCCTCATCGCCCTTCAATGATCGGAGAATCTGTCACATAATCCATTAAACAGAATGGTAGGTAATTCAGCACATGGCAAATATAAGTGTTAAGAACTATTTGACAGGGAGGGCAGCCGACCCGGCCGAAGGGATACGGCACCTTGCCCCTAATATGCCTGTAATCAGCGTGAGAGCGCTCATCAGATCAACCTTCGGTTACGTATTCAGCTTGGATAACTTTATTATTTATAACACACGGTCGGTGCAGAATGATACTGATCAGGTATTCTTTTCGCTGAAGATCGATGACAGAAAGTTTCCTGCCTTTACGAAATGGATTGGCGACGTAAATAATGGGAACCATGCGGTAAATATGGTGATCGACCCAACGATTGTCATTGACCCCGAATCGAAAGTGACCTTTTGTTACTTGATTTTAAATAGTTATGAACTTGACCTGGATTTAGATTTAGTTCATAATGTATTGAATTTATTATGCGATGCCATAGGAGATACTATAAATTACCTGATGGGCGAACCCGTTATTGGCTCTGCGATATCTTTTGCTTTGAAAGAGCTTACCAATTTTATTTCCGGTACGTTATCGCGTAATGGCGTGGTAGCTATTGATACGATCGGAACAGAAAATATTCCTCTGACCGGGCAAAGCCTTGGTATCCTTACTGCAACTACAGGGTATCACACCGAAACGAGGCAATATCCCGGCAAACTTTCGACGGACAGTGCGGCATACAAAGAATTGTACTCAAATTCTGATTATTCCGTTACGTGGTCAATAGCCCGTCGTTCACTGCGGTGCGTGCCGGAATTGAGTACGGATCGTAACCCTTTTGCGGTGGCTTATCGAAAAAACAACGTGGATTATATAAGTGTCTTCATGACAGATAAATTTGGGTGTGTTTGGGAACGCCGCATCCAGAGTGACCGGCAATATTTTATATATCGCGACTCCCCGCAGAATGCAGTTATGGTCGGTTCACCATATGCCGTAGTCACACCAATAGGCTACCTCGACTTCTTAGGCATCGGAAATAATGGGGGACTTTTCGAACTATCCCAGAGTAATAACTCTTGGCTGTGGAACGATCATAAAACAAATCCAGGGCTAACCGACATGTTAGATCCAAATATGTGTGTCATTAAATTATCGACGGGCTATATCAGTGTCTTCGTGGTTGGTGATGCCGGTGGCTTGTGGGAACTACCTTTAATAGGAGGGACGGAGGATTGGGTATACCGTGATTCACCGCCTAACACTTCTGCCATGGCCCTGTCCTCAATTATTGACCAATCGGGACAAGTCCGTATTTTCATCACGGCTAAAAATGGCCATCTTTATCAATATCGCCCGGGCAGTAATATGCCTTGGTCAGATCTCGGGAGTCCGCCAGGCGCTTCTCCGATAGGTTCTCCATCGTTTGCCGCCGCCCCAAGGGGTTATATCGTTGGGCTTGTTCTTGGGCATAATGGGCATATTTTCGAACTTTCCTCGACGGATGGCTCTAACTTCGCGTGGAAGGATCATGGCTTACCGCCGCACGCGATTGACCCCACAGAACCGGAAAACTTAATCCTTCCCGGTCTTGGAACAGGGTCACCCTCGCTAATTGCCACACCTGACGGCTATTTGGGAGCTCTTGTCGTTGGCAATAACGGAGACCTGAATGAGCTGTATTGGAATAACGGATCATGGAACTGGATCTCCATAGGCCCGCCGCTTGGTAAGTCTCCAAATAGAATTGCAGCATCCGATCCAAGTTATATATCGACGTCATCGGGGTATAGGGGAGCGTTCGTGTCTGGCATTGATGGACATTTGTATGAGCTTTACCGTACTGGTAATGATCATGATTGGGCCTGGAAGGATCACAGCATATCTTAACGGAGGTAATTAAATGGTTGATTGGAGTCTCAGACAATGCCTTCAGGCACATGGGATTTATCTTAATCCCGGTTTACGGTCGTATAATGTGCCAAGCTTAAAGTGCTTAAGATGGTTTGAAACCAGGAGCGCTTTCGATATGCAAAGGGTCCGGAGTGGTAACTCGGTGATCCCGCTGATCGACGGCGCGCAAACATTCGCCAGTATGCTTGAAGCGCTTCGAACAGCCAATTCATCTGGCCACTATATCTATCTCCTTGGATGGTGGCTGACTGACGACCTCCAACTATCGGAGGGCGACTCTAGTTCTACAACCCGTGCCATCTTCACTATTGCTTCTCGGTATGGTGTTCAAGTTCGGGCAATGTTATGGGATCAGGTGGGTACTCAGAATAGTGATGAAGTGGAACACATAAACGATCTCATGAACGGTGCCGCTGTTCTAGACGACCGAACTTTGGATGGTTTTGGTAGCCATCATCAAAAAATTTTGGTGGTCAAAGGTCCTGAAGGTTTAATCGCCTTCTGTGGTGGTATAGATATCAACCCGGATCGTGTTTCATGGGGCAATAGCGGCTCGGATGGTGCACCATTGCACGATGTGCATTTTCGACTTCAAGGGCCTGCAGCCTACGACCTCCTGCGAATCTTCCTGGAAAGATGGCAGGACCATCCGGACCATGCTGATCTAGATAAAAATAAAGGCCCTCTGATAGGCCTGGCAGAGCCCGTGCCGCCAAAAATTGGTACTAAATATGTACAGATCGGACGCACTTATGGTAATGGCCCGAATCATGATATGGATCCTGGCTATAACTTCGCGCCGCACGGCGAGACAACTGCACGACAGGTAATTCTCAGGAGTATAAGCGAAGCGCGCCGCTTCATCTACATGGAAGATCAGTACCTGGTAGATATGGAGGCAAGTCAAGCTTTACAGGCAGCACTCCCGAATATCCAACACCTGACCATTCTAATCCCCGATGGAAGCATCGGTGACTTGCCGCAAGTATGTTATCGTCGTCAACAATTTATTGCCCCCCTGAAGGCGGCAGGAGGCGACAAGGTGCGTGTATTCATACTCAGCCCTCCGGGGGCTTTTCACACCTATGTCCACTCAAAGACGTATATTATCGACGATTATTTTGCGATCACCGGCTCAGCCAACTGTAACCGTAGAGGATGGACACATGACAGCGAGGTAGTGGCGGGCGTCCTGGATACTGCGGACGGGGAGTTTGCCCGCCGGCTGCGGATTGCTCTATGGGCAGAGCACCTAAACTTGGACATAGCGGATGGACGTCTGGCAGACGGCGTGATGGGGGCGGAATTGTGGATGAAACCGCCAGTTGGTGCACGCATCGCGAAGTACGACGAAAATGTGGGCATAGAAGATGTCCATACGGATGTCATGTGGGATAATTTTGAAGACCCTAATGGATTATAAGACATGCTGTTAAAAGTCAGAATCTTTTAATCCAAATTTTATACTGGATTTGAAATAAACTCTGAAAATAAAGAATTATGTATATCCTTTAAAAAATTATAGATGAATTGTTAAAAAGGGGATAGAACATTTTACTATCATCATGAAATGCTGCCTCTATCGTTGACTATAGTAGAGCCATGATTATTCTGTGATATAAATATTTTATTTGTTTTTATCATAATATGATTTTCAATGCAAACATCAATTTAATGTACCTTTTATTAAAAAGAATGGTGGCTTGAGGTTCAAATCTCAAGCCGTAGAGCCGTCGGGGAGATTTGAACTCCCGATCTGCTGATTGCGAATAAATAAACTGTGGCTCTTTTCCAAAAATCAAATATCTGTGGGCTTATGTTTACATTGCTCTTGCTGTCCGTACGATTTTTCGAGCTTGATCGTCCTATGGAAAATGTGCGCCAACATGAATATTCGCCTGGCATTTTGCAGATAAATGCATAGATCTATTTCCGCCTGAGTACCGGAATCATGGCAACGTCGGCTTTTCTTGTATGGGTCGTTATCCCTTGCCTTCCTGAATCCTCGCAGCCCAAAAGCTATATCGTGTCACGCGCATGAATCTGGCAAATACTAATGGACGACTCTATCGACCTGGTCATCAGCACCAGCAAGCTCACGAAATCGTACAATGGCAGGCCTATTCTCAAATGGATCGACCTGAAAGTGCCGAAAGGCTCGATCTTCGGGTTCCTTGGGCCTAACGGCGCCGGTAAGACGACGACTATCAAGTGCATTCTTGGCCTGATCCGGCCGACGAGCGGGATCTGCACGGCCTTTGGCCTTGACACCATCAGCAACAGCATCCGGGTCCGGCACCGGATCGGCTACCTGGCCCAGGACCCGCGGTACTACGAGTATATGACGGCTCGCGAGACGATGCGCCTCGTGGCCGGATTCTTCTATAAGGGCCCGCAGGCTGTGATAGAGGAGCGTATCGAGGACACTTTGAAGCTGGTCGGCATAGAGGACCGGGCTGACCGGCCGATCAAGAGCTTCTCGGGCGGCGAGCGGCAGCGCCTGGGCATCGCGCAGGCGTACGTGAATCACCCGGATCTGCTCATTCTTGATGAGCCTGCTGCATCGCTCGACCCGGCCGGGCGCAGGGATGTGCTGGAGCTGATGGTCAAGATACGTGGCCGAACAACGATCTTCTTTTCAACCCACATACTGGACGACGTACAGCGGGTCAGCGACGTCGTCGCCATCATGAAACACGGCGAGCTGGTGGCGCAGTCCCCGATCGAGGAACTGCTGTACGGCAAAGGCAACATCGCCTACAACTTCACGATGAAAGGCGGCGACGTTCAGGCCGTACGGAAGAAAATACTGCTGCTTCCATGGGTGAATAACCTGGAGGTGACCGGGCAGAACGGCCGCACGTCTATGCTGGTGAACGTGAGCGACGACGCACAGGCCGAGGACCGCCTGCTGGAGGAAATCCAGGCCTGCGGCGTCAAGGTCGTGGAGTTCGGGCGCAAGAAGCTGGAGCTGGAGGACGTATATATGAACTTAGTCGAGGGCAGGAAACATGACAACTGAAGCAGCAGCTATGACATGGGAAGTTGTGGAATCGGAGGACTTCAGCCCGATGGCCGGATTCCGCAACATGATGCGGAAGGAGAATGCACGATGGTGGAGCACCCGGTCGCTGCTGTTCCAGCTTACCCTGTGGCTGATCGTCCTTAACGGCCTCGTCGCCGTTGTCCTGTTCCTCGCGCCGATCGGCCAGCCGTTATCGGCTGACTCCGCGCAAAAGATAGCCGACTCGGGTATGAGCGTGTTCTTCCAGCTGGCGGGCTTCACCGTTTTCATCGGCGCGATCATCTTCGGCCACGATGTGCTGCTCAAGGAGCGGGAGTCCGGCACCGCAGCCTGGCTGCTGTCCAAGCCGCTCTCACGGAAGGCCTTCGTGCTGTCGAAGGTGACGGCGATGATCATCGGCGTAATTGGCATCATCCTGACGGCGCAAGGCGTCATCACCTACGCCATGTGCTCCATTGAGCTGGGCAGCCCAATGCCCGTGCTGCCGTTCGCTGCCGGTCTCGGCGTGATGGCCCTCAGCGTCCTGTTCTTCCTGACAATGGCCATGATGCTGGGCGCGTTCACGACTTCTCGCGCGATCACGCTGGGCATACCCCTGATCATAGGCATCACAGGGGGACTGTTACTTGGAATGTTAAAAACGTTGAACATCCTCACGCAGGTGGGATACTTCGTGCCGTTCAACCTGACCAACTACGCATACCCCTTAGCGAGCGGCGCCTCGCTGGCTTCGGATGTGTACTGGCCATGGCCTGTGCTCGCTACAGCGATCTGGGTCCTTTTGTTCATCGTAGCTGCGGTTGCGCGGTTCGAGCGGATCGAGCTGTAATATCTAGGGAGGAAGGCTTCCTTCCATTGCATTCCCGTCCCATTAACATCATTATGAAGTCGATGTCATGGAAACGTAAACCGGGCCCTCCGGGGCCCCCAAGAAAGTCGCATGAGATCAACGGGTTGTACCAAATACGAATAAAAACGGCAAATGTAACGTTCGGCAAGCTGGCCCCCGGCCCTTGCGATAAGTAGCCCGGCACCTGACGCTTTTTCCAATAGCTGCTGCCCCACCTTTTACCATAGCACCGCAAGGCTGTCAGTGCCCACTGTCGTAACGTATAAATACATTAAACGCTAATATCAAGTTGTCGATATCAAGTAATCGATATTAAATATCATTAATACAGCAATGTAACAGATATATTTCATATCGAATAATCGATATTGTATCAAATAAACGATACAGGAGATTGAGAAAAATGGGCGACGAATGGGATCACCTTCACGAAATTTTGGAAAAATTTTGAAAAGGAGAAGTTATGTCAGAACAATCAACATCACTAACGAATATGAACCCCGTCATCGAGCAAATGAAAAGTGACATGCGGGCAAGTTATGCGCAGCAGAATCAAACTGCCAAAAAGGGACAAATTGTTTTCGTCGGGTCTTCCCTCATGGAAATTTTCCCGATTGAAAAAATGCAGCAAAGCCTTGGCCTGGACAAGCTGATCTATAATCGGGGGATTCGCGCACAACGACGTCGGAGCTGTTGACGTCGATGGATCTTTGCATTTTTGATTTAGCGCCGAGCAAAATCTTTATAAATATTGGTACAAATGACCTGGGCTTCGGCGTTCCTGAAGCCACTTTTCTCGCAAATTATGACGAAATTTTGCGGCAGATCAAGGAAAAATTGCCCAAGACGCAGGTGTTTGTGATGGCTTATTATCCGGTCAATCCGGTGGCGGATTTCGGTGAGTCAGAGGCTGAGCACGAGTCGTTGTTTGCGCGGCGGACAAATGAAATACTTGAATTAGCAAGCAGTAAGGTGGCGCAGCTTGCACAGAAGTATCACTTTGAATTTATCAATGTCAATGCCGGCCTGGCCGATGCTGACGGGAATTTGAGGAAAGAGCTTACATTTGATGGGGGTCACATGTATCCCGCCGGGTATGAAATTGTGCTTGGGAATATGAAAAAATATTTGTGATATGCTCAGGCAAATGTGTATCAAATAAGCATACTCTCGTGTTACGTGCGCTTGCATCTTCAGCGTACCCGCTTAACCATAACATCCCTTAACTTATTTACTGTACGAGTGTAAGCTTTAAACTATCTCATTGTTCAACGAAAATAATCTTTTCAGCAGTGAATCCATCTATGATAAAATGAATGTAGTCGAATTCATATCTAAATTGGCTCTCAAAAAGATGACATATAACATGAGGACTTACAAATCTTTTTTCAGGTATAACCGCAGCCTGCCGAATTTATATACACTAAATGCTTATTCAATATCGTGTGAGTATTATGAGTAGTGATGATTTTGGTAAGAAAATAGCTGAATGTGTTTATAATAGCGGACAAAATGGCGTAACAGCAGAGGATATAGTTAAAAAAGCATTCAATAAACTACCAAACACCGATAAAAAGTTGACTATTGATATTGAACAAAAATTGAAAGAATTAGAAGAACGTAAAATAATAAAAAATATAAATTCGAGTGGTAAAGCGCCAAAATATGTATACGTTCAATCGCCAAACCCTTATGAGGCACCACCGTATCCCTGAACCTCCATGTTAATGTCCTAGTAGACATGACAAGCAGTTTAAAAATGTTGTATTGGATAATCATTTTGTTCACTAGCAATCACATCATCGACAGTCAACACTTAAGGGTTTTCTACTCCCCCATCACATATTTTCTAGATATCGGAAAATTCATTAAGCGGGATATTCGTGGATTTTCCATTTTTTCATCGCTCAATGCATATACTGATAAAATATGTGAGTCAGTCGGATTATTAAAATCAATTTGCTCAAACTATCACTATACTATAGATTATACAGTTCATCATTGAAGATATAATCTGCATAACTAGCTTTTCACTACAAACGCGCTGGGCTACGTTGTATACAATAATGTTGTCTGCACTCGACAAAGTTTTAAGTTTGGATTTGGACTCAATTGAACATGATTATTTAACGACAGTCATAGCTCCGCCGAGATACTTAAGAGGTCTAAAGATAAATTTTCATTTTAAATATAACCCAAAGTTTAATATTCAATTTACTAATATATGATTGAGGAATGGGCGATCATTTTAAGTTCTCAAGATATTTTAGTCATAATTACAGCCATTTACACAATATTAACTGGTGTATATACTCTTGGTACAATTGTTAACATCTATTTTTCAAGAAAAATGTTGGTAACATCCAATATGCAATTAAGTACATTTAACGAGCAATTAAATACATCAAATGAACAATTAAAGATAACAACAGAGACTTTAAAGTTATCAAATCAACAATTGTTGCTTAATTATAATCCGATGATAGGGATCGTTATTAACGGAATACATTATACTAAATTTCCCGATGAAAAAGATTACGTGGGAACAACCTTTAACCAATTATTAATTGATGTAGATATTGTCAATTTAGGAAATGCGCCTGGAATTGCATTAACTTGTGATGCCGAAATCATTTTACAATTCAAAGAATATCATGGAGTAAAAGTAATACCAAATAGCAATTCAACTATAATACCTTTTTTAAAGAATGGTGAGACATTTAAAAAAAGACGAATGGATGATGTTTTATACACATATTTAACAAAAAATCGCGGACCTTATTATTGAAGATAGCAAACTATGTATAGACTATAATTTAGATAATATAAAATCACAAGCACCGGAAAATTTCAAAATGCTTAATCCAATTTTAAAGATATGTGTTTATTACCAGAATAATCTAGGACAAACTTTTGAAAGTACATTCGAAGGTCAGATTATAGTACCACGTCAAAAATGGGACGAAAAGTCTTGTAAATTTATCAATAATGAACAACCTGTAATACATGAGTCTATATTTAATTCAAAACCAATTCCCAGAGAAATAATAGAAAATGAGAGAAACAATAACGTGAAGAGCTTAGACGAAAAATATATTCGGATTGACACACCGAGGTGCTCAGAAGATTCATTAATGTTAGCAGTATAGTCGTTGACCGACTCGGATACATGGCCGAATACATACTCAATGTGTCGATCAAATCGCAGGTAACACATATCATGATTAATTTGATGACGTTCTCCTAAATCCAATAAATTTGGCCGATTTCATCAGTTTAAATAATATCCTAAAATCTCTTGAGTATGGCTTTGAATAAAAATAAAGAAAAATAGCCACTAGAAGATTTGAATTCCGGTTCTGTATATCACGAATGATTGATAAATGGTGACTTTTCCAAAATAAAATATCTAAGATTTTATTTTCATGAGCTTGGCAAAGTCTGTACGATTTATTAAAGAATGAATAACTATAACATCAGACATCCGTGCGGTGCTGCTCAACAGCTACGACTTCAACTGGCACGGGGAGTGGTGGGAGAACTACGACACTTTCCTGAGGGGATCTAAACTTACAGAGATGGGGGCTCGTCTCTACCTCTTCTACGATGACATGGTCGTAGAGGGGTACATGCTCATGGCCTCGACAACCATGTCCTCTAGCGATCCCCTCTTCGCCACCCTCAACTTCCGTCTCTTCGTCACCAACTACTCGAACATCTCTCTGACAGGCAGAGATTACTTCCCGATCCGCGCCAGTTCCCTGCTCTACACTTCTGTAGATCTAACCTCAACGGATTCTGCTGGCCTATTGGAGGAAGCCAATCCGGTGGCTAGCGTCCCCGTGTCTCAGCAGGTGCTCAATGAGCAGGCTTACTTGGCTTTGCTCCAGCAGACCGGTGGCATCCAACTCGCGGAAGAGCAACAGAACGCAGCCATCCGACAGAGCTTCGGTGCGGCGCAGCAGAACCTCGCTATCCAGCAGGCGCTACAGGCTTCAAGTCCATCTAGCTTCGGAGGAGGAGGACTGCTGGTCGCCATGCTCCGACAGGGCCTGACGAGCGCCTCCTTCCCTGCTCAGAATATTCAGGGCTTCGTCGACAATGTGACCGCGGCCTTTGGGGCAGCGATGCAGTCCGCTTTCGGTGGGCCTACGCCAAATCCAGGATTGATTAGGGAGCTGCCCATCCGAAGCAAGATCACCGACAACACGGATGAGTATCTGAGCTGGGCGGGCAGCGATGCCGTGAACCCGCCCATAGTTTCAGATCCCTCCCAGTCGGTGGGCACCTTCTCTCCAGTTGGTGGGGAAGTACTAGATCCCGTCTACTCCCTCAATCAGTTTGCTCTTTCAGCCGGTGCCTCCTTCGGGGCTTCCTCGTTCTACGGCTTCAACATGGTCCCCTACTCTCCAGGGCAGGGCTTCATCACAGCAGGTGCCTTCGGTCGTCCCTCAGGTGCCGGGTCTGGCTACGCCTCGATAGGAGCAGGCACGGCTGCCTCAGCGGGCCTCACCGGCGGCTTGGGCCTGAGCTACTACCCTGGCGTCGCTGGTGGCGCTGGCCTTGGGGTGGGTAGTGGCATCGGTGGCTCAGCTAGCCTCATCAACGCGCTCCAGCAGGGCAACGCCGGCTTCTTTGGCGGGGGCCTTGGCCTAGGACCTGGAGGCGTGGGAGTCGTTCCTGGAGTCGGTTACGGCTTCGGAAAGAGCTTCGGCGCTGGGTTCAGCCGGACCTTCGGGTTCACCGCCGGATGCGGGGGTGCCTACGGGGGTGGGATGGGAGGCTCCTTCGGCCCCGGTATCGGTGGTGGTCTAGGTGGCTGGGGCTCGGGTACCTACGGCAACCCGCTCTTCCTGCAGGCAGGCAATCCTCTAGTCCAGAACTTCCTCCAGAGTCCCTACGGGCAGCCGACTGGTACCCCCTTCGGACTTCCCATCACCTCGTCTGGTCCCGGCACGCAGAGCGTCTTTGCGTACACCGCAGGCATCGCAGCCAACGGAGAGCTACAGTCCCAGAGCTTTTCGGGCACAGGCATCGTGACCACCACTACCGGGTTCGGTGCCACCAACGTGCTTGGGCCCTCCACGCTGTTTGAGGGGGGTCCCGATATGGCGGCCGTGGCAAGCTTTGGGGCAGGCATCAGTGGGGATGGGGCTTTCGCTTTGCAAGCGGTGCCTGGTACTTACGATCCCACTCTACAGAGTGGTGGCTTGGGCCTCTAGGAGGATCGATGTCTGCGACCGGTCAGCGGCTACGCATCCGTCTCTTTCTGGAGGGTATCGAGGTTCCTGTCATCGCCGCGCAGGTCAATGCGATGCCCAACGCCCCGATGACGGCGTCTATACAGATCCCCCCACACCACCTGGCCACCAAGTTCTTCCCAAGAACCCTGGTCCATCTCTTCTTTCTGGATCCGTACGAGCTGGGCAACCCTTCTGTATCCCAACGCCCATCCGGTAACCCTGGAGATCCCAAGACCCAGAACCCAACCACCTACGAGCAGGGGCGGCAGGCTATGGCTGCTCAGAATCCTGCAGATCCAGTCAGTGCAGATGTCACTGACAACACGAACTACAAGCTGATGTTCACGGGGGAGCTGGTGGGCTTCCAATGGACGAAGAATCAGAACAGTCGCTCCATAGTTCTACAATGTCTCGATCTCTCCAACTATTGGGACTATGCGTACCAGTTCAACAACACAGACCTTTTCGGCCCAGGGCTCAAGGCACTGTTCTCAGGTGGGTCTACCAACCTACTCACCGACTTCCTCACTTCCCCAGCTGAGGTGATCACCAGCCTGCTTCACCAGACCTCTATCCAGTATCCGTCCCTGAAGGGACTGCTGGGTGGCATCGTTCGCATCTTGGAGGCGATCGGTGGTAGCTACTACTACGACAAGACCTTTGCGGGGCAGAATGTCTTCTTCTCGCTGGCGGAGCTGAGGCTGCACCTCAACCAATGCATCACGGCCTACGACAAGGATGATACGGGGAGCCGGCTACTCAACGCCGGTGGGTGGGATTCCCTTTTTGGTCGCATGCTGGGTGGTTTGGGAGATCAAGTCTCCATCCGCGACGTGATGAACAGCATCAACTCCACCATCTTTCATGAGACCTATGGTCAGCCCTGTCCGATGTACTCGCCGGGATCTGCAGGCAGCGTGAACGGCCTGGGACGACAGAAGCTCAAGAACATTCCTGATCTGCAGTACATCTACAACACTGCGGTTGATGCTGACGCGGAGCTCACGACTCTTCAGAATGACATCCTAGCTCCCGCTGTGGCACCACCGGCTAATGCAGATCTACTAACATTGAATCCGGATCTGGCTACCTCTAGTTCAGGGACATCCAAAGCTCTTGTGCTTCTTCGAATGCTCAATCTCGCATTGAAATTGAAGAACACGGGGGTACAGGCCTCAAGACAAAATCTGCCAGCAGTTTCTGGGGCCTTTCAGTCTGCTTCCAGTTCGATCAATTCAGCTCTTACGAAGGCAAAGTCTTCCTGGAACATAGGATTGGGACCTGGAAAGACCGCCTCTGCCATCAACAGCTTCTTGGCGCAGGCGCAGAAGCAGGTGCAGGCAGTTGAGAACATGGAAGCCAACACGGTTCAGCAGGGCAAGGCCATACCGGCTCGTCTCCAGAGTCACATCCTTCGTCCTGACATCTGGTTCGGGGCGCCGCCGATGTGCAACGTTCTCTTTCCAGATCAGTATACCACCGTTAGTTATTCCCGCTCCTTCCTGGAGGAGCCGACGCGTCTGCTGCTCAAGACCAACGACGAGTTCTTCGGAGAGGATGAGCTCTTTGATCAGTTCTACTTTGCCCCAAAATCTAGAACGATCAAGGGAAATAATGGCAAGCTACAGAACCTCTTCAACAACGACATCATGTCCCATGAGTTGTACACGGGCATCTTGCCGGTGTTCGAGAAGATGGGAGAGTTCAATATCTTCGCGGTTCGATCTGGCACCACGGATGGTACCGTCCCCAAGATCGGCTTGGCAGCGCGCTCTGCCAACTTTCTCTACTTCAAGCACCGCTTTGCCTCACGGCAGATGCGTATCTCAGGCAAGTTCAACCCGTACATCGCCGTGGGCTTTCCTGGGGTGGTCATTGACAAGTGGGTAGATCTACAGAGCGTAGAAGCGCTGCAGGCCATCATGGCCAAGAACGGCCAGCCCACCCCTGAGCAGAAGTCCTTTCTGGGAACACATTTCCTTGGGGACTTCATGCAGGTCACGCACAATGTCGATCAGCGTCGAGGCCAGACCGACATCGCTGCAGTCTATGCCAGGCAACATGATGAGATCAGTAAGTTCTTGGGACCTCTCGAATCAGATCAGGCCATCATGCAGCAGACGGCTACTGTGAGTAGAGACACTGTGGTAGCAGGCCTGCAGCCGCCACCCCTTGGGGGCGTTGGACCCAACTTTGGAAAGATCACCAACGTCACGGATGTCACCAGCGCGTATGCCTCCGGTTCCAGTACAGCTATGCAGCTGCCGCTATATGAGAGTCCTAGAGATCCAAACACGGAGCAATATGGGCACTCTGTCACTGTAGGCGTGCCTGTTCTAGCCAGCACGGCAGGACCCGCGGCCGTGTCCCTGACCGGTTCCCCTTATGCCATGGTCACCTTCAAGGCTTATCGGGTCACCGAACAGGTGCCACAGTACCAGCAGCAGACCGTAGACATCCCGCCTGAGGAGTACATCCGACCCGGTTGGTATAGCGATGTCTGGAGACCGCAGACCATCGGACAAGCATATCAGTTCTACTTCAATACTGGATCGATCTCCGATGCCTCCCAGACCTCGACGCCCTCCGGCACCACCATGATGTCATGGCCTGCGGATTCACCGCGCTGATGTCGGCGTAGGTCAGCATGGTCAGCAGCTTCAGGCGCTCGATGGTGCCGATCCGCTCGGCCAGCATCCGCGCGGTGGCGGCGTCGTGCAGATCGCGCGAACTCATGACGCTGGAAAGATCCAGATGGCGCTGCGATCAGGAACTCGACGGTGGCGCGGTCCGCTTCCGGAGCCCCCAGCCGCTCCAGCACCTCGTGCGCGATGCGCAGGCGATTCGCGAATGATCGCGCCCGGAGCCTTTGCCGATATCGTGCAGCAGCAGCGCGAAGCGCACCAGCGCCGGATCCTCGATCTCCGTCGAACAGACTCCGCGAAGCGGCCGTCGGTGACGCTTCGAGCGCCCCGATGGCCACCAGCGTGTGTTCGTCCACCGTGTAGCGATGGTAGAAATCGCGCACCACCAGGCACTCGATGTTGCGCCACTCCGGAAGCGCCGCCGCCAGAGCCCGGCTTCCTGCATGGCCCGCAGGCCAGCCGACGGCATGCGGCAGCGACAGCAGGCGCTTCCAGTCCGCCCAGTCGGCCTTGCGGCGCGAACCCCGCGCAGGCGGTCGATGGTATCCGGCGCCAGGCGCAGTTGGTGCCGCGCGACGAACTCGAACAGCGCTCAGATCCTCGCGGCGGCTGCGGCGTGCGCAGTAGAACGCGGTCGCGCGAAACGGTGAATTCGGAGGTCGAGAGCCGCGAGCGCCACTCGTGAAACCGGCCCAGCAGCGTACCCGGCTGCTCCGTGGCCGCCTCGATGGCCTGCCGTACGGCCCGGTCCACCACGCGCGCGTGGCGATAATATTCGCGCATCAGCGCCGCCGGATGTTCCGCTCAGCGCGTCCTGCGCGTCGAAGCTGAGCACGTTCTGATCGCGCCCGGACAGCTCGTGCAGGCGGATGCGCACGCCGGCCAGAAAATCGAAAGCGGCGGATAGAGCGACGGGATGCCTTCGTGCGGTCGATGCTGCAGCAGCCAGCGGAAGGTTTGCAGATCCCGCAGCCCGCCCGGCGCGTCCTTGATGTTCGGCTCCAGGTGATAAATCGTGTTCTGAAACTTGGCGCGCCGCCCTTCGGCCAGTCCGCGCAAGCTGCTGCGCGATGCGCCGCCGCGCTTGGCGAGAAACGCTGAATCGCTCATCCAGCCCTGAAACAACCTTGGCATCGCCGGCGAGGAACCGCCGGTCCAGCAGACTGATGGTCAGTTCCGCGTTGTCGTCGTGTTCGGTGGCGCAATTCATCGACGGTGTGCACGGAGTGGCTGGGCCGAGGCCCGAGTCCCACAGCGATTGCAGAAAATCCGCGATGGCCTCGCGCGGAGGCGCCTCGTTCTCCGAGCCGTCAGCAGCAGCAGATCGACGTCGGATTGCGGAAACAATTCCTGCCGTCCGAATCCTCCTACGGCGACCAGCGCCAGGCCCGAACCACTGCGAGCTGCAAGGCGCGCGCAAACGCTCCAGGACCCGCCGATCCACATCCGCCGTGGCGTGCGCCAGAGTCCGATGAACCCTTCCGGAGGCGGAGGAGGAACAATCACTGCTTCACTCACTGCACTACTCTCCGATTCACTCTCGATCGCAGCCCGCTTCACGGTGCGCCGCTCTACAACGCGGCGTCTCCGCGATCGTCATTGCGGATGCGGATGGCCTCCGCCACGTCGTACACGAAAATCTTGCCGTCGCCGATTTTGCCGGTGCGCGCCGAGGATCACCAGCGTCCGGATCACTTCTTCCGCCGCTGGTCCGCCACCACCATCTCGATTTTCATTTTGGGCAGCAGGTCGACCTGATATTCCATGCCGCGATAAATCTCTTTATGGCCCTTCTGCCGGCCGTGGCCGCGCACTTCGGTGATGGTCATCCCATCGATGCCGATGGCCTTCAGGGCTTCCTTCACGTCTTCGAGCTTGTGCGGCTGAATGATGGCTTCGATTTTCTTCAACGGAGTCCCTCGGAGGGTGCGATTCCTTCGTACCATCGCAAACCCCAGTATAGGAACACCTTACGCCCGCGCGCTTTCGAATCTTTTGATGGATCGGATTGAAAGTTTCTATGCAGGACCAACCGGCTCGCCTCAGGATGGTGGCTTTGGTCACGCATTTGTTTTCAGTCCTTTGCTGGGTTCGTCTCGCAGTGGGGAGATATTTTCCTCTTTCCAGGTTTGCCAGCCGGACACGCAACTGACGCCTACAGGTCACGGCCATGGTCTCCACCAGCAAAACTTGGGATGCGGTGCGAGGCTGGCGTTCGTCCGTGAAGGCATTGGAAAGGGCTCTGTTGGTTTTCGAGGCTTGAACGTGTTTATCGGATCGCATGGGAACTCTTCCTGGCGCAGATTAACACCGATGAACGCGAATAGGACCAAGGTTTTGTGGGAAGTGGCTGAGGGGAAGGCACTTTTAGCTACGGCGCGCAGAGGACTGTACGCCGGGTTATTACTTCAGTCGGTTTTCTTTTGCGCGTGAGGTCTGAATCTGTTCCGATTTCAGAACAGACTCGGTGTAAACGTCTGGCATCGCTCAAGAGGGCGTGACGCCTTTTTTGAGCGGCTAAAACAAGCGCCGTTCTGAAAACAGCGCGAAAGTAATAAGTAACTTTTATTCTTGACATGGATCAGTAGTTCTAGGACTATTGCATCAACGCTCGGAACTATCGGGCGGAAATGGCGCGATAAGCGTCACGAAATAGTGCTAAATCTCCTGGGATCGCGTTGCGATTTCAACGCTAGAGGTGCCCGTATGCGCACTGTTGCTTGGCTTGTTCTGGGCTTTCTGCCCGCCTCTTCCTCCCTTTTGGCTCAGCAGGCGGTCACCGCCGCTCCCACACCTCACGGGGTCATCGCCACGACTCAACAACGGGTCGATCCGACCATGACCTATCACCGAGTGATGGCGATTGTGCCTTTGGTCGGCAGCGGAACCGCAGCCGATCCCGTGCGGCCCATGTTCACGCCGGCGCCGCAAACCGCCGCACCGACTAACCCGCAAGGCGTTCCGAAAGGCAGCTCACAGAGCAGCCCGCCGGCAAGCCCACCGGACACGTTGAACAATCAGCAAAGCAATCAGCAGAGCGGCTCACAGGGAAGCTCCAGCCGCCCCGGAATCATCGCGTATCAGCATCAGTTGAGCGACGACGGCACGCTGTCGCTGGTGGAATTCGTGGCGGTGGACCGCAGCGCCTTTGCCGAGCTATTCGCCTCCACCGATGCTCGCGTGCAGTATTTCGAGGTGGGCAAGAGCACCCAAGCCGCGATCCAAGCGGCCTTCCAGCAGAAGAAGGCCGCGTTCAGTTTCACCACTTTCCATCCTCTGCCGGTGCAGTAACGGAGACCGCCATGACAAGATTTCAAAAACTG
Organism: uncultured Methanocellaceae archaeon; assembly: GCA_963780625.1. Lineage (GTDB taxonomy): Archaea > Halobacteriota > Methanocellia > Methanocellales > Methanocellaceae > Methanocella. Next base: position 324,043 of record CAWACH010000004.1, read on the forward strand.
CTATTGTCTCTTGCGCTCGGCCCGGCCGCTTTGCTGGCGCAGTACAGCTACACCTACACGGACAGCCTCACCAGCATCAACGGAAGCATATGGGCCGAGTGGGGAACGGTGTACGGGACTTCGGGGGGATTAACAGGCCCCGGCGGCGGCGGAACGTTAGGCTACTACGGCTCGCTGGGCGGGCCGACCGGCGAATATGAGGTCGCCACCACGATTACGCTCGGCTCCGGGTGCACATCCTCCTGCGGCACATATGCGAGCTATCTGGATATGCAGGGTAACTATTACAGCGTTGCACTCCAGAACCCGCATTGGTCCTTCGGCGGGCCCAGCCCCGTTGCTCGGCGACCTTAGCGATGAACAAGTATTATTCATCAACACTTACGACGCTCACTTCCACCACGATTTCCTGCCACAGCGGCATGGTGATCCGCGCCATTCATACGTTTGTTCGGCAGTTGGTAGTTTACGTTGATAATGTCCTCGCGCTGTGCGCGCAGGATTACTTCGCTCAGCACCGGAATTCCCGCCATCGGCGCGTATGGAACGATTTCGGGCGACTCTATGGCGCTGGTCCAAATTGGCCAGCTCGACACAAGTTGCGCCGAACGGATTCAACAGAGTCAAATCGGCACTCCTCGTTTTCAAACCGGGTCGACATTCAGTCCCCGGGAGTGAGCGACAACTCGGGCGGGACGGGCGTTGCTTTCTATCTCATTTTCAGAACGGCGCGTATGCAGCCTCGTTGCCTTCCCCGGAGTGGTCCGATACCACGGTCTCGCCTTCGACCAGCTACACGTATCAACTGGCCGCTTACGACTATCATTACAACAACACCTGGAGCTCCACTTTTGCCGTCACCACTCCGCCATCGGGAGGTGTCGATCCGCGCCGCGTGGGCGTGCGTCCGACGGGGGCTTACTGGGGCGCAAGCCCCGAGCAGATCGACGTGCTCTCCGGGAACCTGAGTTACTCGGTTCCGCTGCTGAAGGCGCAAGGGCGCAACGGCTGGGGCGTAGGATTCGCGCTGAGCTACAACTCGCAGAACTGGCGCAAGGATTCCGGAGGCACCTGGGAACTCGGGCGCGACGTGGGCTACGGCTATGGCTGGAAACTGTTGGCCGGCTCGCTCACTCCCTACTGGTCCGGCTATTACACGCTCGACCATTGGACCTTCACCGACTCCACGGGCGCCGAATACCGCTTAACCAACAACAGCGGCGGAGTCTGGACCTCGACGGAGAGCGTGTACCTGTCCTACGATTCCAACGCCGGGATTTTGCACTTCCCGGATGGGAGCTTCTGGACCATGGGGGCGGTTTCGGCCGGAGCGGAGCAGGACGCCGGGACGCATTATCCGACGGTGATGGAAGACACCAACGGCAACCAGGTCCTGATCAACTACGCCGCTGGCTGGGCACGTGGTGGACCAACTCCAGCGCCCGCATCACCACGATCGAAGACGTGCGCGCGGTGAACGACGGCTATGGGCATTACTGGACCTATCAGTTCACTTACAACGGCGACGGCGTTCCGCACCTGACCGGAATCTCAAACAGTATCGGAACCGGGGAGAGCTATTCGTTCACGCGAGCGCAAAAAACACTCGTCGATCCTTTCTCCGGCGGCTCTTACGGGACCACAGTGCTTCTGACACAAGCCAACGTGCTCGCGAATAGCACGAATTACCAGTTCATCTACGATGGGTCCACTTCGACCTCGGGCGGTCTGGCCAAAGTCGTGCTTCCGTACACGGGCTACCTCGGCTGGACGTATTCGAACGCCACCTACACCGGCTCCCGCACTCAACTGGAGGTGGGGACTCGCATACCTCTCCAAGGACGGATCGTCGACAGACCAGCTATCCGATCTATCACGAATCCGGCACCAGTTACCTGACGACGCATGCCTGCACCATGATCGACGATCCGGGCCTCCTGGGCGAAAAATATTGGGCGTTCCCGTACCTTGCGGCGAACCCGACGCTGGTGACCAATTATCAGGGACGATCCCCCGTCGGCGGCACCAACTGCTCCTCGACTCCCGCTTCCACGGCGATGACCCAGAACGCTTTCACCTGGACGCAGGATTCGGCGGGTAACTTCTACATTGGGGAGGTGGATACGACCGCCGATGTAGGCCAGAGCTACGCCGTCACAAAGAAAACGACGCAGACGGTGGATGTGCATGGCAACGTGACCCAGGTGAATAACTACAACTACCCCGGCTTCAGCCCCTCCGTGCGGACCTATAATTACAGCTACCTCAACGAAGGCAGCTACACGAGCCGGTATATCTTCAACCGGCTGACCTCCGCCACGGTGACGGACGGAACCAATAACCTGACTCTGGCCAGCATCGCCTACGATGGCTCGGGGCTGACCGGCTCCGCCACCCCGCGCGAATGGGACAGCAGCTACGGCAGCGTCACGACGCGCGGCAATGCCACCAGCATAACGGACGTGTCGGGGAATAGAACCTCGGTTTCCTACGACAAGTACGGCAACACCGTCATCACCACGGTCAACGGGGTCCCCAGCAGCGCTTCGGTCAGCGGCACAACCAACTACGCCGCGCCGGATTCAATCACCGTCAACAGCGCGCTGACCACCAGCATGACCTACAGTTCTTTCCTGGGGCTGACCAATGAAACCGGGCCGAACGGAACCAGCGTCGATATCGGCTACGATTCCGCCGCGCGGCCTGTTTCGAGCACGTCGCCCTTCGGCGCGACTACGGGGACCGCCTACAACGACACGGCCTCGCCGCCCAACACGTGCACATCGGTGAACGGGCGATGGACTCAAACCCAACTGGACGGCCTCGGCCGGCCGCACGTGGTCCTGACCGGCTATGGTTCTCCCTGCGGCTCGGGAACGATCTTGAGCCAGGCCGAGACGAATTACGAGTCCTGCGGCTGCTCGCCCCTGGGCAAGATGTATCAGCAGGAGGTGCCACATGTCCCAAACGCGGAGCATGTGGCCACCACCACTTACAGCTATGACGGCATCGGCCGCACGCTCGCCGTCGTCACGGGAGGCTCCGACACCACAGGCACCACCTATTACTCGTATGCGGCGAACACCGCCCAGGCGACCGATCCGGCCGGTAGCTGGAAGAACTTCACCATGGACGCCTTCGGGAATCTGTATCGCGTGATGGAGCCGAATCCCGCGGGCGGCTCCAATTACTTCACTTATCTACACCTACGATTTGTTGAACCATCTTACGGGCGTATCGATGACGCGGTCGACGGGCACGCAGACGCGCAGCTTCGTTTACAACGGAAATTTCCTGATGAGCGCGACCAATGCGGAGAACGGCACGGTGCGCTACACCTACAACGGTTACGGCAAGGTCGCCACGCGGACCGACGCGAAGGGCCAGGTCGCGGTCTATACTTACGATTCCTACGCCCGGTTGGCGGAGGTGCAGCGGTACCCCTCGGGGATCAGCGGAGGCGAGGACACCTGCCAGCGCGAAGTCTACTATCACGACGGCAACAACCCGTCTGAGCTCGAGCTACCCTGCAGTACGCGACGGGCCTCCTCTCGGCGGTGCAGTATTGGGGCGCCTACAACCCCAACACATTGCCGACGTGCGATACGACGTTCACCGAGATGTACAACTACGGACGTAGACCCGCGGAGCCCCGCGTCTACGGGCAAGCAACTCACGGTCAGCCGCGGCAGGCTCGGGAGTGCGCTAGACCATCATGACGTTGGCCGCCACGTTTTCATACGACAATGAGGGCAGGATGACCGGCGAGACCTACCCGGCCGACAATAGCGGGATGACGACGGCCAATTTGAGTTATACTTTCGACAGCATGGGCCGTCTGAACACGATGACGGACAACATCGCGACGCAGACCCTCATCACGGGGACATCCTACGGTCCCGCGAATGAGTTGTTGAGCATCACGGCGAACGGCTATTTGGAGCCTGGGGCGGCGAGACGCGCAGCTACAATTCGCTGAAGCAGTTGACGCAGTTGGGCTCGAACGGGCTCAGCATCCAGTACAACTATCCTTCGACCGGCAACAACGGAAAGATCGCTTCGCAAACCGACCTGGTGAGCGGCGAGCAGGTGAGCTACACCTATCTATGATTGAGTCAACTGAAAAGTTGACGTAGTTTGAAATTAATTGCGGGCGTAGCCCGCAGGTGGGTCTGTGGCGGGAAAACCTACGGAGTATCGAGAGAGTCGTTTCGCCTTGATCTAAGGAAGAGGGCGCACGGGGGCAAGCCGGGTCAAGGGCGCCCGGAGGGCGGCGAAGCGAACCCTTGACGCGGCTTGCCCCCGTGCGCGAGGGGGATGCTCGGCAAGGCGAAACGACGGTTGCCGGGGATTGGGGTTCCGGCTGTTCGGGATCTCTGCGCTTAAGCTTTCTTGGAGGCTCCCTTGGGAATGCGTTTGGGTACTCGGACCGCGGCGGCGAAGGCGGTCAGATTCCGGCTTTCAAGCATCGCCTCCTCACCGGGTTTCAACTGCTGCGATAACGGTGGCAGACCTTCTTTCGAGTACAGATCGTCGAGACTGGGAATGGCTTTGGTGCAGCCCTTTCCATACTGGGCCGGACGCGGCTGGCCTTTGGCGTTGCCGCCCTTGCGCTTCTGTTTCGTCGCCAGGATGCGCAGCCGGCTGAGCTTGGCCTGAAGAGTTTTCGGTTGGGCGTAGCGGTAGGGCTCGTTGTTGTTCAGCATGTGCCAGGCGAGAACGACGAGCTTATGAGCCACCGCGACGACGGCCACATTGCGGTTTTTCTTTTTGGCGATGCGGCGGAAGAAAGCGCCGATGGGTCCGGGATGCAGAGCCGCGTGCTGGGCGGCTTGCACCAGCAGCCAGCGGGCATGACGAGCGCCTTGTTTGGTGATGGGTCCGTGATAGCAGTGGTCTCCGGACTGGCGCGTGGAAGGGACCAGCCCGAGATAGGACGCGGCTCGATCCGGAGTCGGGAAGCGCGAGAAGTCGCCAAAGGCGGCGAGGATGGTTTCGGCGACCGTGAAGTCGACACCGGGCAGAGTCATGAGAAGTTTGACGGCCGGGTTTTGATGCGCGTGCCCGGCGATCTGGGAAGTCAGCGCGGCGAGCTCCTGTTCGACGCGGTCGAGCTGGCGCAGATGGCGGTCGAGCGAATCGCGGCCGAAGGGATCGAGTTCGAGAGCCTTGAGCCAGGCGATGTTGTTGAGCGAGAACAGATCGGCGGCAGGAGCTGCGATGAGCCGCTGATGGAGCACGGAGTGGATGCGGTTCTTGATTCTGGTGCGGTCGGCGGAGAGCATGGCTCGTTCGGTGGAGCGCTGGCGCATGAGGCGGGTGTGGGAATCGGGAATCCAGACCTCGGGCAGGTAATCGGTGCGGAGCAGTTGAGCGAGCACGAGAGCGTCGACCTTGTCGGTTTTGATTTTGGCGCTGGCGATGGCTTTGGTGCGGAGGGGATTGCTGACGACGACCTTGTGCACCAGCGGCTGAAGGATGGCGGCGACGGGCCAGGTGTTGGTGGTGGCTTCGACGGCGACGATGCTATGGAGAGGAGACAGGTGCGCGGCGGCGAAGGTTTCAAGGGCGGCTCGGGTGGCCGGGAAACGGGAGCGGAGAAGGAGGCGGCCGTCCTCGGCGAGCAGGACGGCTTCCACTTCTTTCTTGTGGAGATCCAGACCAGTGAATGTCATAATGTGATCACTCCTTTGTGAGTTAGCTTTCGCGGGGTTTTCCGGACGTCGCGAAGGCGAGGGAAAGAGAGCGGACCGGGCATCCAATGAAACGGAAACCTCCTGGACAATCGCTTGGACAGCCGGGCGCGAGATTTGGGCAGAACGGCAACTATCTATCCGAGCTCGAAGCTCAACCGGGTGGACCGGAGGGGCGGCCACATACGACAGCGGGCTCTTGGCCCATAGCTATAACCGGCCGGCCCCAAGGTGTTCGGCCCCGCTCTCTGAACTCAGACCATGCTGTTTCGCCGGATCTTCCGGAGATCCGGCGAGAACACCCTGTCCCAAGCCCGGTGAGCTTTAGTAGAACCGATTCGTCGCCGGAGGCCCAGCGGTCCGGGGCCGCCGGGGTCCTCTTGGGTTACGAATCGTCCTGCTTCAATCATGCCCGGTACGACGCGCTGAACCGGCTGGCGACGGCGGCGACACAGTCGACGTTCACGCCGCTGTGGGCGCAAAGCTATTACCTACGACGGATTCGGCAACCTGACCGAAGCGTGACGCAGGATCGGGTCCGACGATTGTGTCGGCGGGCTACGACGCCAACAATCATGCGGGCGGCGAAGACGCCAACGGGAATCCGGGGTACGTTCCGGTGCCTGTAGACGGGACTTCGGCCGCGGCAACTTACGACGTGGAGAACCGGCTGGTTGCCGTGGGTGGCGTTGCGTACTACGCCTACGCGCCCGGCAACAAGCGGGTGTGGAGAGGCACCTGGACAGGGGAGCTACGGCTCTCAGACGCGAGGAACCGACGAGATCACGTTCTGGAGCGTGAGCGGCCAGAAGCTGGCGGCGTACGCCCTGACAACGCCGGCACAGGCTCAGCCTCAGTTCTCGCGACCCAGACCGGAGACCAACTACTACTTCGGCGGTAAGCTGATCAAGAACGCCAACGGCTGGGTGTACTCGGACCGGCTGGGCTCGATCGGCAAATTTTATCCCTACGGCATCGAGCGGCCGTCCGCCACCACCAACGGCACGGAGAAGTTCACCGGCTACTTCCGGGATGCCGAGACCGGCAACGATTACGCCGATCAGAGATACAGCTCGCCCGGCAATGGCAGATTCATCACGCCGGATCGAATGACGGGAGCCCGCAGTAATCCAGGCAGTTGGAACAAGTACGCTTACGCGAGCGGTGATCCCGTCAACCGCACCGACCCAGGCGGAACACAGGACTGCAACGTTGAAGCTCCAGACTGTTACTGCCAAGTCTATGGGCAGCTCGGATCTCCCAACGGATACGATCCAAATTGCGACCCGAACTACTGCCCGTACGACATATGCGGAACCGGCGGAACCGGCGGACCCGGCTCGCAACCAGGACCTGTTCCCGATGAGGGTCGTCAGGGGAGTACGAATCTTATGCTGACCGACCCTGCCCTTGCAAACGGGGCCGCGACCCAGGCATGGGCGCTCGTCGGAGAACAGCTCGCATTGGCCGTGCTAACGGGTAACCCAGCTTGCTCTTCATTTATTGGGATTCCCCCGGTTGGTGGGCCGGATCCGGCCACTCTCTTGGCCGAGCTATGGAGCGGCACCGCCGGGAACGCCTCCCTTCAATTTGGCTATATTCCTGACGCCGGAGCTGTAATCAACGGACAGGTTCAAATCACCGGTTGGACAAATGCCTCAACCGGCGGCGAAGGCACCTGCACAGTCGCCGGACTCCCGCCCGGCTCTACGCCCATATGCACATATGCGGTGATGGAGATCAACACGAACGCTAGCACCCCCGACAACTACACCCCCACCGCTCAAGCATGGGCAATCACCATTCTGCACGAGCTCGGCCATGTGTACCAGTGGCTCTACGGGCAGAACTCCACCTCGGTCCAATGGGACGACCCCGAGGTCGTAGGTCCGGGCCCGAGCCAGATGAACACTGCCAACATCACCTCTCTTTGTTTCCCATGAACTATCCAAGAGTCCGATCTATATTCGTCGCATCTGCGATCTGGGCTTGGTGCTCCGCAGCCAGCGCGCAGCCTGCACCGGAACAAACCGCGATCCTAACCGGGGTCGTACAAGATCCGATTGGGATCGGAATCTGGGGCGCACCCGTAATCCTTGAATCGATGTCAGGCCGGGCTCGCTATGAAACTCGGTCAGACCAGCAAGGGGTCTTCCGCTTTTCGGGGTTACCGGCCGGCGCCCTGACCCTGAGCATTAGAGCGGTGGGCTTTGACCTCGTGAAGGCGAAGTTGGACCTTCTCGCAGGTGAGCAAAGGTCGTTGCCACCCATTAGACCTAACGTAGGACCAAGTGGCTGCTTTACCGCTGATGCTGATCCGGTTCGGACCAGATTCCTTTCAGGTGACCCCTCGCTAGGAGGGTTGGTCGGCAACGTTCAAAGCGGGCTCGGACCAGCCGTGGGCGCGCATGTAGCGTTAGCTTGCTGGATAGGTCGTGGGTGTACCACCCCAGAAAACACTGTGACTGATTCGCTGGGTAATTTTAAGATTGAAAATATCCATCCAGGGCGTTACTTGATGAGCATCGAGCAGAGTGGGTTTTTTCTATTGAGCAACGTGGGATTCGTCGTCGCGGGAGGCCTCGAATCCTCCTACTCCTTCAAGCTCGATCCGTGCCCGAACGGTGACTGCACCATTAAACCGAGTCAGAGCAACGTCAAAGGCATCGTGTGCGAATGATGCTCCCGAGTGCGCAGGCGTTTTACAGGATCGGCTCCAACAGTGCCGCAGGGCGGCCGCGCGTTCCGAAGTGCGCGCGCGGGTCTTGGGCTCGCGTGGAGGCTCGCACCTTCCCATCGTGCAAGTATGCACACTATGAGTTCTACACACGATGAGTGTGATATAAGGGGAGGGGACGAGTGTTCCGATCCTCTCCCTCCGCTGCCGGCCGCGCCGTCGATCCGGCGGCCATGGAGGGGCCGGCCATCTCAGGGTCTACTACGGTTTCCGCGGATCTGTACGGCAACACCGTCAGCGCCACAGTCGACGGGGTCACCAGCACCGCTTCGGTCAGCGGCACCACCAATTACGCCGCGCCGGACCAGATCACGGTCGGCAGCTTGGCCACCAGCATGACCTACAGTTCTTTTCTGGGGCCGGCCAGCGAAACCGGGCCGAACGGAACCAGCGTCGATATCGGCTACGATTCCGCCGCGCGGCCTGTTTCGAGCACGTCGCCCTTCGGCGCGACTACGGGGACCGCCTACAACGACACGGCCTCGCCGCCCAACACGTGCACATCGGTGAACGGGCGATGGACTCAAACCCAACTGGACGGCCTCGGCCGGCCGCACGTGGTCCTGACCGGCTATGGTTCTCCCTGCGGCTCGGGAACGATCTTGAGCCAGGCCGAGACCAATTACGAGTCCTGCGGCTGCTCGCCACTGGGAAAGATGTATCAGCAGGAAGTGCCACATGTCCCAAACGCGGAGCATGTGGCCACCACCACTTACACCTATGACGGCATCGGCCGTACGCTCACGGTCACTACGGCAGGCTCCGACACCACGGGCACCACCTCCTACACGTATGAGGCCAACACCGTCCAGGTGGGCGATCCGGCCGGAAACTGGAAGAACTTCGTGGTGGACGCGTTCGGGAATCTGTATCGCGTGATGGAGCCGAATCCCGCGGGCGGCTCCAATTACTTCACTTACTACACCTATCTATGATTGAGTCAACTGAAAAGTTGACGTAGTTTGAAATTAATTGCGGGCGTAGCCCGCAGGTGGGTCTGTGGCGGGAAAACCTACGGAGTATCGAGAGAGTCGTTTCGCCTTGATCTAAGGAAGAGGGCGCACGGGGGCAAGCCGGGTCAAGGGCGCCCGGAGGGCGGCGAAGCGAACCCTTGACGCGGCTTGCCCCCGTGCGCGAGGGGGATGCTCGGCAAGGCGAAACGACGGTTGCCGGGGATTGGGGTTCCGGCTGTTCGGGATCTCTGCGCTTAAGCTTTCTTGGAGGCTCCCTTGGGAATGCGTTTGGGTACTCGGACCGCGGCGGCGAAGGCGGTCAGATTCCGGCTTTCAAGCATCGCCTCCTCACCGGGTTTCAACTGCTGCGATAACGGTGGCAGACCTTCTTTCGAGTACAGATCGTCGAGACTGGGAATGGCTTTGGTGCAGCCCTTTCCATACTGGGCCGGACGCGGCTGGCCTTTGGCGTTGCCGCCCTTGCGCTTCTGTTTCGTCGCCAGGATGCGCAGCCGGCTGAGCTTGGCCTGAAGAGTTTTCGGTTGGGCGTAGCGGTAGGGCTCGTTGTTGTTCAGCATGTGCCAGGCGAGAACGACGAGCTTATGAGCCACCGCGACGACGGCCACATTGCGGTTTTTCTTTTTGGCGATGCGGCGGAAGAAAGCGCCGATGGGTCCGGGATGCAGAGCCGCGTGCTGGGCGGCTTGCACCAGCAGCCAGCGGGCATGACGAGCGCCTTGTTTGGTGATGGGTCCGTGATAGCAGTGGTCTCCGGACTGGCGCGTGGAAGGGACCAGCCCGAGATAGGACGCGGCTCGATCCGGAGTCGGGAAGCGCGAGAAGTCGCCAAAGGCGGCGAGGATGGTTTCGGCGACCGTGAAGTCGACACCGGGCAGAGTCATGAGAAGTTTGACGGCCGGGTTTTGATGCGCGTGCCCGGCGATCTGGGAAGTCAGCGCGGCGAGCTCCTGTTCGACGCGGTCGAGCTGGCGCAGATGGCGGTCGAGCGAATCGCGGCCGAAGGGATCGAGTTCGAGAGCCTTGAGCCAGGCGATGTTGTTGAGCGAGAACAGATCGGCGGCAGGAGCTGCGATGAGCCGCTGATGGAGCACGGAGTGGATGCGGTTCTTGATTCTGGTGCGGTCGGCGGAGAGCATGGCTCGTTCGGTGGAGCGCTGGCGCATGAGGCGGGTGTGGGAATCGGGAATCCAGACCTCGGGCAGGTAATCGGTGCGGAGCAGTTGAGCGAGCACGAGAGCGTCGACCTTGTCGGTTTTGATTTTGGCGCTGGCGATGGCTTTGGTGCGGAGGGGATTGCTGACGACGACCTTGTGCACCAGCGGCTGAAGGATGGCGGCGACGGGCCAGGTGTTGGTGGTGGCTTCGACGGCGACGATGCTATGGAGAGGAGACAGGTGCGCGGCGGCGAAGGTTTCAAGGGCGGCTCGGGTGGCCGGGAAACGGGAGCGGAGAAGGAGGCGGCCGTCCTCGGCGAGCAGGACGGCTTCCACTTCTTTCTTGTGGAGATCCAGACCAGTGAATGTCATAATGTGATCACTCCTTTGTGAGTTAGCTTTCGCGGGGTTTTCCGGACGTCGCGAAGGCGAGGGAAAGAGAGCGGACCGGGCATCCAATGAAACGGAAACCTCCTGGACAATCGCTTGGACAGCCGGGCGCGAGATTTGGGCAGAACGGCAACTATCTATCCGAGCTCGAAGCTCAACCGGGTGGACCGGAGGGGCGGCCACATACGACAGCGGGCTCTTGGCCCATAGCTATAACCGGCCGGCCCCAAGGTGTTCGGCCCCGCTCTCTGAACTCAGACCATGCTGTTTCGCCGGATCTTCCGGAGATCCGGCGAGAACACCCTGTCCCAAGCCCGGTGAGCTTTAGTAGAACCGATTCGTCGCCGGAGGCCCAGCGGTCCGGGGCCGCCGGGGTCCTCTTGGGTTACGAATCGTCCTGCTTCAATCATGCCC
>CAWACH010000005.1:0-256493 GCA_963780625.1 uncultured Methanocellaceae archaeon
CCGGTCATAGTACAGACGAAAACGACAGCCACACCAATAATAAGCGCTAGAGTCAATTGACCCCGGATGTAATTTCCCACGACACGGGTCAAAGCATCTTCAAACAGATGGGCATTCGATAATGAGCGCTTTGGCAGGATACCAAAGATGCTATCCCGAATACGTTTGCCATCAAGAGTCAGGTAGAAACTCACCATCAGCACAATCAAAAAGTCTAAGAATGTGTTCGTTAGAAGGAGAATAAAATTAATAGCGTTTGCTGCGGCAGCACTTGCAAAATTTTGTACCTGCTGCTCAATAGAATTCAGCGCATCACTAATACGCGATGGAGGAATCTTTGCCTGAGTTGTTAAAAAATCGATAAAATGGCTGTAATGACTAGGTATTGTTACGGTGAAATCTACGATTGTCGTCGAAAATATCTGGACTTGACTAACCAAAGAAGATATTAATAAATAAGCAAATGCCACCAGAATAATAAGTACCAGTACATAGGAAATGATAGCTGAAAACAGCCTTGGTATGCCACTACGTGTCAAAAAATTTGTTAAAGGCGTAATCAAAAAGGCAATCGCTGCAGAAAGCAAGAGCAACAAAATCGCCTCAATAAATTGATTAACCAGAATCCAAAGAGTCCATACGATGATCCCCATACAAATGATGGAAATCAAGATATCTCGCCTCTGCTGCCAGTTGATTTGGCCCATAGCCATTCATCTTTCTTACGCTAATAAAATCAAGGAAAAAGTCCGGTGCTTACCTTCTTATGATGGAAATGTAACACACACTCCCTCATAAGGTAATACGATCTCACTCGTAAGAATGCTGCAATTTCACAGAGCAAAAACTAAACCTATCACCAGAGACCATTCTTTCTATACAAACTCACTCAAAGCACTGTCCGCAACAAGTTTTCAGCCAGAGCTACAATATCTTGTTGGATTTTTTCTGGTGCTTGCGCAGCATCGATACGTTTGATGCGTTGAGGATGGGCCTGCTCTAAAGTGAGAAAAGCTTGTCTCAAGCGTGCATGAAACTGCACAGATTCCCGATCAAAACGACTTTGTTCTTCAAGTTGTCCCTGATATTGGCGTGCTTTGCTAGTTCGGGTATGGACCAACATGGGATCTAAATCTAAAAAGAAGGTGAGATCCGGCGTATGACCCTGGGTAGCTAAGAGTGAAAGCTGTTCGATCACATCGCTTCCCACTCCCTGAGCCACACCTTGATATGCAATACTGGAGTCAAAACAACGGTCAGAAACGACCACCTTCCCATCAGCCAGGGCTGGCAAGACAAGCTTCTCAAAATGCTGGGCCCGATCAGCCTGAAATAAAAATGCTTCAGCCAGAGGGGTAATTGATAGTTCGGGATGCTGAAAAAGCAACTGACGTATCTCCACACCCAGCAGCGTCCCGCCCGGTTCTCGCGTACGCACATAAGAGATCCCCATGCGTTCCAGCCAATGCTCAAAAAGATCTATCTGTGTCGTCTTTCCAGCGCCATCCAAACCTTCAAATGAAATCAAAAAACCTCGTCCCATACACCAAATCCCCTTACAGCCAACGCAAACAGAGCGCCTCGTTTATCTGGCACGATCAGTGCGATAGATATCATAGTCCCAATCAAAATGTGGTTTAGGCAACATATCCTCAGGAGTCCACTGCTGATCACGAGTACCATATTTCCCATGATATTCTTTCAGCGTCTCGCCCACATATTCAAAAGTTAACTGGCAAATACGGAAGCCGACTGGCACCCAGATGGTTGTCTGCGTGTGATTACTAATTTCCATTGTCCAACGACTAATATAACCCACATCACCAACACCTGCGCAGCGGCATACTGATAAGCCAGAACGCGCCACAGTACTACGTGAATACATCTTCGCCAGATACCCATTGTGGCCGCCGATGATCTCTTGTGTGTGTGCCAGAATTGTCGTACCTGGACGGATTGCGATTTTTCCATCCGTTGCTTGACGCGCCTCTCCCCAATAACCACGAATTTCATCCGGGATATCCAGGTGCATAACTTCAACATTCGCATTACCCTGGAAGTACCAATCGCCCAGACGACAATCATACGAGTTTGGTCCCAGATGGCGCTCATTAAATGGCTCAATAACAAGATTGCCATTTTTCAGTTCTTCCACAATACGTTTATCTGACAGTAACATAACAACATCACTCCTGACTAAGATCTCGCAATAACCCCGATCATGTACCCAAGAAATAGTAGACGTGCAGCGTAAAGATAGCAAGAGGGGAGGCGTATTTTTTCTCACTAGCAAGCATACAGCCAAAAAACAGAGTCAGCGCTCATTATAACGCATTGTCATCAAATGGAGTAGCCCCAATCATCGAGAATGACGATATTTCCTCACGGCTATTCTCAGATGGTAACGTGCGTGCTAACTCAACCTCACTCCAGATGTGTTGGATGAGCGAGGTCATTTCATCTTCATGCACAAGAGCTTGTCGGAAAGGGAAAAAGGCTCGATCACGACTATGATGATAAATCCAACGGCTAATAATATTAATTTGATCCACTTCCGCTTTTCCAACCACACTAGGAGGTTCACCCAATTGAGCCGCTCGTTGGAGCAAATCCATCATAGCATCATGCATCATAGACATCTCATGTGGCACACAGCGCTGCTCAACCATCCGTCCATGGCGGATCAAAAAAATTTCATTGCAGTCAGCTTGCGCAGAGGGATACACAATAAAAAGGTTGTTAGACTCGACTGCGCCCGTGATCAGGCGCTGCCCAATCAAAACCTCATCCGCGCTACGAATAGCATCGCGCAACCAGGTAGCACGTTCGAAATTAAGCTGCTGTGCAGCCTCCATCATTTGTCGTCGTAAACGTTCCATCAAATCTTCGCTCTCACCGCCAAGAAACGCGCAGACCTGCGTGATCATCTGCTGATAACCCTCAACATCAGCATCACCGGCACAGGGTCCCGCACAACGTCCCAGATGAAAACGCAAACAGGGTTCGGACGATTTTGCAACTGGTGGCAAGCTCCGCGTACAAGTACGTACTGGAAAAATTTTCTGGATCAGCTCAATCGTTACATCAACCATGCGCCGACTGCGAAATCGACCAAAATAGCGTGCACCATCAGCAGCAACCTCACGCGTTGCATAGACACGAGGAAAAGCATGCTGTATATCAATTTTGATAAAAGGATACAACTCGTAATTGCGCAGTTGTACATTATAGACTGGTTGCAGTTCCTTAATCAATCGGGATTTTACCATACCGAAGCATATCGATGTAATGGACGTGATGGCCGGCTCCACAGCGGGCGCTAAATAAGTAACAAAATATTAATGATCTTTAAAAAAAGTTGCAGGGCAGCATGTAGCCGCCCTTTCAGCCCTTAGAGAATGATCTCGATGTCGAGTTCTTCCGCGAGCTCTTTATACCTGTTCCTGATGGTAACTTCGGTGACGCCTGCGACATTTGCCACTTCTCTCTGGGTCCTGCGCTCTCCGCACAGGATGGAGGAAATGTAAATCGCCGCTGCGGCCACGCCGGTGGGTCCTCTGCCGCTGGTCAGCTCTTTCTCGGCCGCCTGCCTCAGGATCTCGACCGCACGACTTTGCACTTCGCCCTTGAGCGAAAGGCCCGAGCAGAATCTCGGGACGTAGTCGATGGGCGATGTCGGCATCAGCTTAAGGCCGAGCTCTCTGGAAATAAACCGATATGTCCTGCCTATTTCCTTACGGGATACTCTCGACACTTCGGCGATCTCGTCCAGTGTCCTGGGCACGCCGTTCTGCCTGCATGCCGCATACAGCGCCGCAGCCGCGACGCCTTCGATGCTTCTGCCGCGGATCAGGTTCTTTGTAACGGCTTTCCTGTAGACGACGGCCGACGTCTCCCTGATGTTACGGGGGAGGCCGAGTGCAGATGCCATACGGTCCAGTTCGGACAGCGCAAATGCCAGGTTCCTTTCGGTCGCGTTGGAGACCCTTATGCGTCTCTGCCATTTCCTTAAACGGTACAACTGCGCCCTGTTCTTGGAGGAGATGGACTTACCATAGGAGTCACGGTTTCTCCAGTCGATCATCGTTGAAAGTCCCTTGTCGTGGATGGTGAAAGTCATCGGAGCGCCTACCCTGGACCGCTTCATGCGCTGGTCATGGTCGAAAGCTCTCCACTCCGGGCCCATATCGATGAAATCCTCATCGACGACCAGGCCGCATTCGTTACAGACCAATTCCGCCCTCTCGTAGTCATGGACTAGCTGGCGGGAGCCGCACTCGGGACATTCGACGATCCTTTCCTCGGTCTCGCCTGTCTTCTCGGCTTCCTTTTTGACCTTCTCTATGGTCTGGGTCTTTTCCTTGGAGACCTCTTTCTTCTCTATCTCTCTTACCTTTTCAATTTCTGCCACGCTTACACCTTCTATGCCGTGTAGACTTTGTCATTAATTAGCGCTTTAACCTTCGCCGCCGGGAAATTTTTGAATATCCGGATGGATATATAAGGATCTTTCACCGGGCCAAAGATATCGTAAACGGTGCCGATCTTTTCCATTTTCTTTGTCAATACACTGCTGTTCATTCTCGGAAGTGAGCTATCATCAGAGCGAACAATAAGATGTCCATGGGTGGATAAATGTAATACTGTACCAAGACGCTTCAAAAATCGTCACTTCCAAAACTTATAAATAGTCTCGCCTATTAGTATAAAAACTTTACGCAACGCTTAATATGCTACGCTATATGTACAAGTTAAAGGCGTTATTAGGCGTTTAAGCATCCCTTAACACTCTATTTTTAAGCATTTTCAGTAATAAATCTTTCGAATTCTGCATCGCCAATTCTGCCTCAGATGCGGACAATCCGGCGCCTCTGGCAATAGCGATCGCCCTTTCTTTCGTTATTAAATTGTCCGGCGAGTGGGTATCCGTGTTGACAACGAGCTTTGCGCCCGCCGCTTTTGCCATGTGCGCCACGTGGCCGTTGGTCACGTTATGCCCATATCTCGCAGTTATTTCCAGGCATATGCCGTTGTCGGCTGCCAGCTTCGCCTCTTCCTCGGTGATGAACCCGGGGTGCGCCAGTATGTCGACGTCATGGCACTCTACCGCAGCTAAATTCGTCAAAGGCGCCACCGGCTCGACCGGCGACTCGCCATGCACAACGACAATATCTGCGCCCAGCTCCTTAGCCTGTCTTGCGAGCCTGGCGATAAATTTCGGAGGGACATGGGTGATCTCTACGCCTGCAAGTACCTTGATATCGTAAGATTCCTCTAAATATCGGGCCTTTCTTGCGCCTCTCAATAAAAATTCGAGATTCGTAAAATCGGCATGGTCGGTCAATGCTATGGCCTGGTATCCGTTCACCAGTGCCCGCCTGACCAGCTCGCTGGGCGTCAGCTCGCCATCGCTGAAAAGAGTGTGAGTGTGAAGGTCGATCATTATATCAGAGTAATATAAGCTATTATTTATTAATACCGGCTATTGCTTGCCGCCTCTCATGCGAATGATCTCGGCGCCTATCTTGCCGAGCAATACGGTCTTGGGCCCGATGTTGTCTATTGTCACCCAACCGCTTTTGTCCCACCATCTCGAAGGATGTGCCTTACCAGGCTCTATTGCGGGGTGTAGTCCCAGCTTATCGGCAGCCTTATCTATTTCATATATCTTGGGGGCTTTTACCGATAGCTCTATCTGGGTCAGCCGTCCTTCCTTCCGGGTACGGTTCAGGTCAAGGTAAACGGGCCATACGACGATTTTTTTATTCTGTCTCATCTGCTCTTTCTGCACAATGATAAGTAGCAGGTCATCAACTATTTACCTTTCCAGTGCATATGTAATGATTTATAATGATTTTTCCTTAAGGATGAGCAACATCTTTATTATGCGACCCGCCAAAGTACTAATTGCCAATACACTGTAAAGCCTGTTGGACACAGTATAGTTGTTGAACAGTTGAGTTGTTGAACACGGTACAGCTGTTGAATAGGTGTAGCATGTAGAATATGGGCCCGCGGCGAGCCTTTAATCGCCGCGAGTGCATAAAAACGGAGGTCTATCGATAAAGGATCGAAAGGTTCTGTACGATAAACTAACTTGCACATTAACTTTAATTTTCTTTGATATTTTTATTATTAAAAAAGTCTACGTTTTTTGGCCTTTCATCAGCTCGTCAGCTTTTTCCGAAGCCACTTTAACGGCCTCTTCGACCGTTTTTTGGTCTATCTCTTCGGAGCGGGTGGTATGAGGCGGATCTCGACTGTCAATCACCCTCGTCCATGCTCACTGCGATGTCCAGGTCATGGATCATCTTAGGAGGGACGACTGAGTTAATGTGATCGAAGGCAGCTTTGTATACTGCCTCGATGATCTCTTCCTCTTTCATTTACTTTAGGTAGCTTCTTTGCCGCTCGGGCCTTTGCCCAGTGCGGTCTTTAGCTGGTCCTGAAGCTGGGTGAACCGGGACTGGATACGCTCTTCCTGCCTGGCGAGCGATTTAAGGCGCACGTCCAGCGAGTCCTTCTTTTCCTCGAGCTCCTTGAGGACATCGTCCTTCTTGGCTTTAATGAGGAGTTCGCCGGCTGCCTGATAGACTATTGCTTCATCGTCGGTCTTCTTTAATTCTTCCAGCGCCCTGTCGGTCTCCCTTAGTACCATCTCGACCTGGTTTCTCTGCTGCATGATAGCCTGCGCCTGCTGCTGTATCTGCTGCAGCTGGGCAAGCTGGTTCTGGATCTGCGGTGGCAATTCATTCATGATATCACCCAATAACAATTATTTTTTAGTATAAAACATCTCTTCGGCTATTTTAATTAAACGCAGCCACGTGTTGAGCGCAGCGCGAAGAGAAATAATGTCTTCGGCATCGATAAATAATTTAAGAAGCCCGCCCTCTACTTTTAGATCGATCTTCGACCTTTCGGAGGGCGTAGCCTGGAGTTCGGGCTTCAGCGACTCGTATATCTTTTCAGATAAGCCGCCAAGCTCGAACTCGACAAGTACGGTGTGCACGCTCTAGACTGCCTTGACACGCTTAATTGCGGTGGGGCGCTCTTTGACGAGCACTCGGTGCCCGCAGTACGGGCACCTGACTCCGCCGTATTCCTTGTCAAGCTCTACGATGTGCTTACAATGCGCACATTTATAGACCATTGGTTTGTTCTCCTTTATTCCTTGTTCTCTGTGGCCTTCTTGATGGTTCTGGCCATGATCTTGCCGGTGGTGGTCTGGGGTAGATACGTACCGCCGGTATAAGTGTACTTACACTTGGTGCAAGCCCATATTCCGGTACCCTCTCTCCATACGGACATGCGTCCGCACTTGGGGCACTTGAACGCTTGCCTCATGTTCTCTTCTATGTCGGCGACGAGCACTCTGATCTTACGACCATAGCGGGGGCCGAACCTGCCGGCGCTTCTCGTCTTTCTGCCTTTTGCGCTTCCTACAGCCATTACTTAATTCCCTCCAGTTTTTCTCTGAGCACGTTCGCCTTTTCACGGGCGATGTGCACTATTTGTTTTACTTCTGCGGGAGTCAGAGTTCCTACGCCGCTCTTCTGCATCCCGGCCAGGGCTCCCTCTTTATTGGTTATGACGGTCAACTTGCACGATGCGACGTTCTCTTCGTCGAGGCTCGGGTCCAGCATGATGACGCCGCCGATGTTAACGCCCGTAATTGCTACGGGGACGTCTTTAAGCGGCAGTTTTGCGTCTTCGCCAAAACCGTACCTTGCGTTCGGCATCGTGGTATTCATCAGAGCCGCGATCGCTCCCAGCGACGCGGCATCCATGAGATTGCCATCGTGGTCAAGAACATGGACGTCTATAAAGACCATCCAGACTTTCTGTCCACTTTCAATACACAACTTAGATAAATCAATTGCGCCTGATTCTCGGACGCCTCTGTCTACGACACGGGCTAATTCGATCGCATCTTCCCTTGGCGGGCCCGTCTCGAAACTCGGCGATGCTAACGGAACTAATTCTAAGTTAGTGATAATGACGCCCGTATCCGGGGTGTCCGGGAACGGCTCGCCGGGCTGTACCTTAATGCCGACGACTACCTGAGATTGGCCGATGATGACCCTGGAAGAGCCTTCTGCCTTATTGATGACGCCGACCTCTACCGATATTGGCCTGAACTCGTCGAACTTACGGCCGTCTGCACGGTCGCCGCGGTTAGCCAGGCTGTAGATGTAATCTCTCTTGATCTCTGCGATGATGTCTTCACTCATTGCTCTCGCCTCCGTTGGCCGGCACTTCCGCTTCTTCGCTGCCGTGCGGCGATACCATTTCGCCGTACTTGTCCACCAATGCCTGCTTCTGCATCTCGTGGAGCTTCTTGCAGCCTCCTATGGCCATGTCCAGCGCCCTGTCGAACTCATCCTCGGTCAGGTGGCCGTCCATCTGGCAAAGAGAGACGTCGCCGAATTGTGTGATAGCAACGGGTAGGTCTGCCTGGCCGTAGTTATCCTCGTCCTTGCTCAGGTCAAGTACCAGGGTATCGTCTACCTTGCCCACGGCGCACGCCGAGACAAGGCACTTCATGGGTATGCCGGCATCTGCCAGCGCTACGGACGCAGCGTTAATTCCTGCGGCCCGCGTGCCCGCGTCGGCTTGCAGTATTTCCACGAAAATGTCTATGGCCGATCTCGGGTATAATGCCTCAAGAACGACGCATTCCAGCGCTTCCCTGCTTACCTTGGATATCTCGATGCTTCGCCTGTCAGGGCCGGGCCTCTTGCGGTCCTCTACCGAGAACGCAGCCATGTTGTACCTGTATCTCACGATAGCTCTCGACGAGTTTTGCAGGTGACGGGGGTGTACCTCTCTGGGTCCATACACCGCGGCCATCACCTTGTTGCCGCCGAACTCTAAATAGCATGAACCGTCCGCCCTCTTCAGGACGCCGGCCTTAAACTTGATGGGGCGCAGGTCATTTGGTCCTCTTCCGTCCAGCCGCTTTCCATCTATCATTAATTTTTCTGGCTTGGTCATTGTGCATTCCTCAACTGTTCCAGCTCTGTGCTGATGAATCCTTTTATATTATCGGTCAACCCTGAAGTGTGTGCCTCGCGCTCGATCTTGAATATCGTGCGTATGGCCAGGTCTACTTTCTTATCGTCGCCTTTCAGCCATATCCTTCCGTTCTGTCCCACGAAGATGCTTACGTTGAGGTCTTTCTTGAGCATGCTGATCATCGATCCGTTCCTGCCTATTACGCGGGGTATCTTGACATGCGATATGTCGATGACTCTCCCCTGTTTAAGTATGCGTAAATGCTCATCCCTCATCGTTAGTTCGACCTTCATGGTGGGGTCGACGTCCGCCACGCGGGCTATTATTAATTCCCCTGCGTGCAGGTACTTGTTCATGTTAGCCGGGTCAACGCGCTCCGGGAACTCGGAGAGGTGTAGTAATCCTTCATAGGGCGAGTTAATGTCCACGATCCAGTTAGAAAATGTGACATCCGTTACTTTGCCTATGACAAGGTCCGCCCTCGCGGGTATATAGCGTCCCGACAGTGGTATGACCTTGATGCTGCCTCTCCGGTCCACGAGACCGTAGTTCGCGGAATATACTTTTCCGTCCTGTACGTAGGTCCCGCTGCCGGCAAGCTTTGGATCCTCCCCGAGCATATCGCCCGGGACAACGATTTCCCTTTCCATATCAATACCTTATCGTAATAATTTGGTCTCCGCCTCACCTTTGGTTAATTTGTTGATGAGGTCGTAGAATTCCGGCTGTGCGCCTGCCGGTATTTGCACGACACCTATCCAGGTGCCGTTATTCTGCCATTCATCCCTGATCAGTTTGCCGAAGGCCGCTATTTCGCCGTACGCTTTAGGCGCATAGTTCCCCGGTATTTTTACGGCGACCTTGACCTCCTCGAACCTGATGGGGATAATAGGCCTGATGGCCTTCATGGCTAAATTGACGTTCTCTTCCACAGACTTCGAGAGGTCGATGTGTACGCCGCCCTCTTCCATTGCCCTTTCTATGCGGGCCGGGGGATGCGGCGTCATCGTCTGCGGGTTGATGGCGTTCCTGGCGATAAAATTGATGACCTGGCGTCTTTTTTCTTCCAGCATGCGGTGACGCTGTTCCGACGTCAGGTTTATTTCGCCCTCGGCAATGATCTTGCGGGCGATGTCCTGTACGTTGGTCGTGCCGAACGCTTTTACCAGGTCTTCTTCGGGCACTCTGTCGCCCCTGGACAGCGTTTTCGAAGATGTCCTCGACCGCGAGCACATCCTCGAGCTTAATGTCGGCGCCCTTCTTGAACTCGTAGGCCAGATCAGGGTCTACGAGTATCTCGAAGTGCTCTCCGTGCGTCTTGAGCTTCGCGACGACTGCCTTATCGAGGGTCACCATGGCGATACGCCTCTAATCTTCGCCGCTCCTCTTGGCGGGCTCGGCCCCGGGCTTGGCCACACCGGCCTTATCGACGTATTCCTTGACTTCCGCTTCCGTTAGCTTCTTGAACGTGCGCGTCTTGGCGTCGATGATGCCGATCTCTATGGTGGGCACTTCGCCCTTGGACTCCATAGACTTGTATAGCGCCTCTATGCCGAGCGTAATTACTTCATCGAGGCTCATCGTGACGGTAAACCGGTTCTCGAGCATTTCCATGACCGTGTTCCGGTTCGCGCCTATCGATACTGCCTTATACTCGTATAATGCTCCCGACGGGTCGGTCTCGAAGATCCGCTGGCCGGTCTCGTCAATGCCGGCAATTAATAGTGCACTGCCGTAGGGCCTGACTCCGCCATACTGCGTGAACGTCTGGATATGGTCCGAGATCTTCTTCGCCAGGATCTCAATGCTGATGGGCTCGCCGTAGGTGACGTGGTTTACCTGGGCCTCTACCCTGGAACGGTCTACAAGGGCCCTGCCGTCGGCCACTAATCCCGAGGCTACGGCGCCGATGTGGTCGTCGATCTTGAAGATCTTTTCAATGGACTCGGCCTCGAGCAGCTTGGTCGAGATACGCTTATCGACGAGCAGTGCAATGCCGTCCTTAGACTTGAGGCCCATGACGGTTGCGCCGCGGCGAACGGCTTCCTGGGCATAGTGGACCTGGAAAAGCCTTCCATCCGGGCTGAAAACTGTGATGGCCCGGTCGTAACCCATCATCTGGGGTGTCATCTGCTGCATCTGTATTTCACTCCTGTAATGACTTTAAATCTAAAGAGGTAAGGCTTACATAATGTACATTAGCCCGTTTTAGTACCTCTTTATTGTCCGGAACCACTTCAAACTCTTCTCCTCTCTCCCTCACGACTGTTCCGGACATAAGCGCGCTTCTAAACGGCTTAGAAAGGATATTAGTGAAAGATATATCCTCCGCAGGGATATATTTTTCTATGGCCGACCGTATCGTTCCGGCCACCCCAAGCACTCTTATGGCGGCTCTGCTACCTTTTATGTAGCATACAGTGCCCATCGCTGCCCTTGCCATTTCGACCGCGTTGAGGCTGACTTTCATGATGCCTAAGGAGCCGTTGAAATCCATGAGCCTGTAGCCTATTTCGCTACTTCCCTCGTCTCCAATGAGCATTTGTGTTGCGAAGAATATCTCGTCCAGCAGCGCTTTTCGGTCTATGATATCGTTAGATTCTGAGGTTACTTCGAAGGCGATGTAACGCTTTTTTTCACGAAGTGATGAGGGAAGGATTTTCATATTACTCACAATAACTAAACGAACATACATAATACTAGTGGAAACAACGAACACAATGTCTGGCAATACCAGGAGTTATACTTTGTTTTCTTCTTCGCGGGTCGACGCCCGGCTGATGCCGGGCTACTCGGTGTTTGAGGTGCTTCACCGTCGGGGCCGGGCTTCTCCGCATGCACAGGCTTTCAGCCGTGCTGCTTCTAAGCCCTAAGCAGCGTTTTACCCCTTTGGGGATAAACGCTCATTACCCCGCCGCTAGTACGAGCGCTCCCGCGGCGTAGCACCGCTGATGCGGCTTCGCCCCAAACGCCTCGACGACCGCAGATATTTGACCTTATTCAGTGTTAGCGGCGACAGTTTCCCGCCCACCCTCCGATGGACACAATACACGCTCTATGCATTGTTAGCGTCGCCGACCTTATGGTTCGTTTTTTATTAGTTTGCCGTCAGGCAATGTAGCCGGGGGAGTCCAGCGGAGGCCGAAGGCCGGAGCGACTAGAGGGGGCGGGAGCCCCCTCTTTGTAACTAAAAGAAAAAAGAAGGTGGTTTCCTAACCATCGTTTTATTTATGGATATTTTACTTCGTTCTCGTGAATGCATAGCTCCCGACGGCGATCGCCAGCACGTCGAACCCGACGATGATGAGGACCAGTTGCCACAGCGGGAATATGGTCGGCCATGAGCTTCCCATGGTGACTGCCCGCAGTGCGTCCACGTCATAAGTCAACGGGTTGAAGTAGAAGACCCACTTCAGCCAGTCGGGCAGCGTGGAGACCGGGAACAGGGCGCCGCTGAGGAAGAACATAGGCATGTTAACGAAAGTCATGATCATGCCGAAGTTCTCAAGGCTGTTCAGGATACTGGCGATGATCAGCCCGATACACACCAGGCCTACGGTCATCAGGACCATCAGCGGAAGGGCTTCGACGATCATTACCCCGGTGATGGGGATGCCGATAAAGAACCCGAGGGCGAACACGATGATGCCCTGCAGCATCGAGTTAGTGCCGACGCCAAGCATTTTGCCAATAAAGATGGAAAGCCTGGAAACCGGCGCAACAAGGATCTCCTTCATGAAGCCGAACTGTTTGTCCCATATGACGGAAATGCCCATGAACATCGCCGTGAACAGCAGCGTCTGGCCGATGATGCCCGGGAACAGGAATTGTTGATAGCTAAAGCCGCTCCTGGCGGCCATGGACATGCCAAGGCCCGTGCCGAAGATGACCAGCCACAGGATCGGCGTGACCACCGAGCTGATCAGCCTGGTCTTTTCCCGCATTAGTTTCAGCACTTCCCTCTTCCAGAGGGTGTAGATACCTCTAAGCTCGCTCATGTTCGCCTCCGCATCCTCATCATGGGAGACAATACTTCCTTGCTCTTGGTATCCCGCAACGCTCTACCCGTATAATGCAAGAAAACGTCATCCAGCTGAGGCTCCTGTAACGAAATAGACTCGATGAAAATGGTATTCTGCGCCGCTATGTTGACGACAATGGGTAATTTCTCATGTGCGCCTTCGACGGTCATCTTGACCTCGTCGTTCACGATGACGGCGGCTTTTGCTACCCCGGATTCTATAATTTTTTGCAGGAAAAGCTCGTTCTTCCTGGTCTTAACGGTGATCGTTTCGCCGCCTAGCTCTTCCTTCAGTTTTTTAGGGGTGTCCATGGCGACGATCTTTCCATGGTCGACGATGGCTATGCGGCCGCACAGCTTATCCGCCTCTTCCATGTAGTGAGTTGTCAGAATAACAGTAATGTCCTCTTTTTTAATGAGCTCCCTGATGTAGGACCATATGTGGTCTCTGCTCTGGGGGTCGAGGCCGATGGTCGGCTCGTCCAGGAACAGGACTTTAGGATAGTGAATAAGGCTGCGTGCGATTTCGAGCCTTCGGCGCATGCCGCTCGAATAAGTGTTCATAAAAGTGTCGGCCCTGTCCTCCAGCTCGACCAGCTTCAGGACTTCGTTTATGCGGTCCTTCATCTGGCTCCTGGGCACGTCGTAGAGATCGGCGTGCATTTGCAGGTTCTCGCGGCCGGTTAGCTTATCGTCGATGCTCGGGTCCTGGAACACGATGCCGATGGATTTCCTGACCTGGGAAGAGTTTTTCGCCACGTCGAAGCCGTTGACCAGGGCGGTCCCCGAGGTCGGCTTCAATATAGTGCAAAGCATAGAAATGGTGGTGCTCTTACCGGCGCCGTTCGGTCCCAGCAGGCCGAATACTTCGCCTTTTTCCACCTTAAAGTTGATATTATCTACGGCCGTAAGGTTACCGAACTTTTTCGTCAGGTCCCGGGCCTCGATCATATATGTCATAAAGCGTCTCCGTTTTCTGTAATATATGACGTTAGGCCCATACCTGAAATATAGTTTTTGTAACTTTTGCAGGGTTTTAGCGGACAAAGCATGGCAGGACGATCGTCGCGGGTAAGCGATGAGGGGGACTCCCGCCTATTCCATATGGTAAGAACGGTACAGGCTTTCTTTTAAGCGATCGGACTTGAGTACCATAAGCTATAAGTATACTGAACGCTAATATCGAGTTGTCGATATCTAGCACTTGATATTATTTACGTTATAAGCATGAATATAAACCGTACTTTATGTATCAAGTTAACGATATACTATCGATTAAACGATATGGGAGATCGAGAAAAATGGACGAGGAATTAAAAAATCACCTTCGCGAGGCCTACCATAAGAGGATGGAGGTGATGGAAGAGTTCGGCGGCCTGAGGAGCCGGATACTGTATGCCCTGAACGAAGGCCCGAAAAACGGCGTGGAGATCATGGACACGATCCAGAACATGCACGGAATCCGCGACTCCTTGAGGCATTGGCCCGGACACCATGGGCCGGATCGCCACGGCATGGACATGCGGGACCCAGGCGCCTGGCGGCCGTCGCCCGGCTCCATATATCCCATGTTAAACAAGATGGCCGCGACGGGCTTGATCAATAAGAAAGACGACGGCCGCTACGAGCTGACGCCTATCGGTCGAGAGGCGTTCTCCCGGATCTTCGGCCAGTTTGGCGACAGCATTGAGCGGGGGCAGTACTCCGTGGAAAACGTGCTCAAGGAGATGGACGGCTACGCGTCCTATCTCGAAGATATTAAAAAAGAGAAGCTGGCCCCACATGCGGACAAGCTCGACGCCATTATCGAGAAACTGGCGAAGGTCAGGGAATCGCTCGGGGCGAAGCCGTAGACGGATCAAATGTGCGAGGTGTAATAATGAGTGAAAAAACAGCGGGATCCTCGGGAGAAACCACGGCCTCTGACGCCGTCAGGCTGGCCGATCGAGCACAGATCAGCGAATTACTGAGCCGCTACTGCAGCATGGTCGACGATAAGCGTATCAGCGCTGACATTGTGGCCGCCACGTTCACGCCGGACGGCAGGTATGTCCTCCCCAACGGCGTGGCAGTCGTGGGCCCGGAGGCCATTACCGCCCAAAAGATCAAGTCCTTTAGCCGCTTTCGTGGGACCCACCACGTCACCAGCGATCACATCATCGAGTTCGACGGGGACACGGCCCGGTTGAGGGCCAACATGATAGCGATGCATCTCTGGTCCGCCGATGTGAGCGATCCGATGTCGCTGCAATCGCATTTCGTCGCCGGGGGAGTATTCGAGGCCATCGTGGTGCGCACCACCGATGGCTGGCGATTCAGCGAGCTGTCGACGCGCATCGTCTGGCGAACGGGCGCGGGCCTACCGGCGCCTGTGATCGCTATAGTGGATTAGTGAAATGGCTGATGCCGGGCAAAAGCCCGCCCGGCTATCCAGTCAAGGCATATACATGTATTATGCCTTTCTGACATTTTTATAACCGATTAACGGGTTAGTGCCCGCCGTCAGTGGGCTTTTTTGCGTTCCAGATCATGTTGAAGTTACTTGCCATATAGGAAGCTACCGACGGGCTGGTGACCCATATCGCGACCACGTTGCTCACGTCGGTTATGCCGTCCACAACACGGGAGTACATGATGAGCATCTCGCGGTCGTCGATGATCACGTTCTTTATGTATGGCGATTTTGACTTCCTGATGTCGGGAGTGACCGCCAGGAGCGACCCGATGATGTCCACTTCGCCTTCCGACGACTTGATCCGCGGGCGGGTGATGATGCGCACCTCGACCCCTCTCTGACGGACCAGGGCGATCTGCTTTTTCAGCAGCTCCATCTCATGGGGCGAATACAGGCTGCCCATGAGCTTTACGTCGTGTTTGGCCCGGCCCATCATTTCCAGGGTCTTCGCAACGATGTTATCCATTCCCTGGATGAGCCAGACCTTCGGGTTCTCGTCCTTTTCCATTTGACGGTCGTAAGCCATTGCCAGCTCGTCGGCGACCCGGCCTATCTCCGAATACAGCGTCGACTTTCTTTCCTCTATGATCTCCCGGGGATACGCGGGACTATACCTGCTCGGCCTTCCTTTTTCCACTATGACCCATTTTTCCTCTTCCAGCCGTTTCAGGGTCTCATAAGATCTTCGTACGGGGCACTTCAGCTTCTTTTGCCAGTTCAGTAGCGTTCGTCGGGCCCATGGACACGAGCGCCGTGTAGACCTTTGCGCCGTAGAGCGTCAGCCCCAGCTTCTGGAGCATCGAGATAGTCCTGACGTCAAATAACATGGATAATTTGTGTCACTTATAACCTTATTAAAGTTACGAAAACTATATTCTAAGCCACTTGAATAATACTAACTATCGTAAAAACAAGAGGCTGAAAACCATGAAGATAATTGCCATACAATCAAGCCCAAAACGAAAGAACAGCAATACTTTGAAGCTGATCGAATCGGCCCTCGAAGGAGCCCGTGAAGCCGGGGCCGAGACCGAGATCATCGACATCACCCGTTTTAAGATCAATTATTGTAAGGGATGCGTGACATGCTACAAGGACGGGACATGCCACCAGAAGGACGACTATAACGCCATCAAGGAAAAAATACTGGAAGCAGATGGCATCATCCTTTCGAGCCCTAACTACATCGATAACATTACCGCCCAGCTCAAGACCTTATTCGACCGTAGCGCTAATTTTATTCACGAGCAGCTGCTGGACGGCAAATACGGCATGTCAATTACTACCTCAGGCTCCGGAAGCGACGAGTTCGTCCTAAATATCATGAACCACTTCATTACCGCATCGGGCGGAATGGTCACAGGCAGCATCGGCTGCGGGGTAGGCCAGGGGCCGGCGGCTATGGAAGCGGCAATAGCGAAGGCACATGCAGCCGGAAAAGAGCTCGCTTTAGCTATTAAGGAAAAGAAATCTTATCCGGAACAGGTCGCCGCTCATAAAGTCTGGAAAGACCGGTTCGCATTAAATATTATGCGTAACAAAGAGAACTGGAAGCATAACTACGAGCAGTGGCTGGAAAAGGGCTGGATCAAAGCTTAATTATACCAGCTCGACGCCTTCCATGATGTATCCCGGAGAATGGCGCCTTAATATTTCCGACGGATAAAAAGACAGTCCTTTGATGGCGTCTTTCTCGCTCATGCCGAACAGGCTGCACAATGCAAAAGCCGTGCGCACATCCCGTAAGTCGTAATGCGACATGGCCCCCGACGTGATGACGTAGGGAACTTCATATTTTTTTACCAGCGCCAGGTTGGTGCGATAATTTGACAGCGCCCTCACCCGGGAGCCGCCCTTTGCGAAAATAATGGGCGCCAGCTCAAAGCCGATGGCGACGTGCTTGTCGGCGGCGAGCTTTGCCAGAATGTGATTGATGCCGCTGGTCTTGCCGTCCGCAGGATGCGCCAGGATGTCAACACGCTCGTCCTCGCAGGCGGCCCTGTTATTCACGGGATCGCCGCCATGCACGGTGAGCACATGCACTTTTCTCCTGTAGCGGTCTACGAGCTTGCGCAACTCATTAGGGTTCCGGGCTTCGACTTCTATACCCTGGATGATATCGATGCCCTCCGGATTTTCTATAGTGTTAACGTCGATAAAAAGATCGGCATGGTTCGCAACGCATATTCCGGCATAGCCATACTTTTTTGCCGTCAGCCCCAGCATGGAGACTGAACTGCCGCCTTCGGGATAGGCGTGGACGCCCATGTCATAAAATGCATCACGTAGCATGCAAATATTCCTTCAGCGTTTCTAGAGCGAGCTCTTTTTTTGCGGGATACGCCGCTATCCTCGCCCTGATGGCGATGATGTCCTCCGCATAGGACGTGCGGACGTCGCCTAAATAAGCATCTTGCTTTGATAATTTAAAATAGAAATCACAGGCTTCGCTGACACGTTCCGGCAACTCATTGACCAGCTCTTTCAGGTCCGGCTCGGGCAGCTTTGTCCGTAAAAATTCCATGTACTTTTCAGCGACCTTCTTTTCGATGCGGGCGTGAAAAATAGTGATGGGGTTGTTAAAATAGCCTTTTGTCTCTTCTTCCTCAATAGGCGTGTTCAGGGGTAAAACGTTTTCAAGGGCCGTCCTGACCCTTGAAACGTCTTCTGTCGCATGTGCCTGTGTCCTAAAAAGGATATAATGGATCATTTACCCTGTCTGTCGTGTGCGCCAATGGACGGCCTGGTCTTCTCAGTACCCATGCCCTTCCTGCGCAGGCCTCTGCCCTTTATGCCCGCACTGGTCAGGCCTCTCTCGGCCCTGCCGCGGTGGGTCGACTTTGCGATCCATCTGAGGTCCTTGTCGGCTAATACCGAGGGGTGGTGCGGGTCTATTAAAATGACCTCATACCACTTGTGCTTTCCGTCCTCGCCGACCCAGTATGAATTCATTACTTCCATGTTCGGGAACCTGCGGGAGACTCTCTCTTCGGCGATGCGCTGAATGCTCTTGCGCCTTGTTAAAGTCCTGAGGCCCATGTGCTTTGACTTCCTGCCTCTGACGTACCTGGACTTTCTGCTGCCGCCTCTCCTTACGTGGGTCCTGACTATGATGATGCCCTGCTTGGCCTTGAAGCCCGATTCTCGTGCCCTGTCAAGCCTGGTCGGGTGCTCGAGCCTTACTACTACGGGCTCCCTGCGCCATACCTGTAAGCGTTCCCAGAAAAGTTTTCCGACATAGGTGTCATGGGGTTTTTTCCACGCTTCGCCTATGTAATGATACATAGATTTTGCCATTAGTTTCGTTTCTCCATTGAGGTTTCACGGTTCAGCCCCGTTCTGAGGCCACATTCCAGCGGGACGGATCCCGCGACTGAAACTGCTTTCCAGAATAACGATTACAAGTTTATATATGTTTCGAACATAAAACTCTACGATAAGTACTTCAGTTATTTCTTCCTGGGTCGCCGCCAGCAGTGCTTTGTTTTTCTCTTCACGGGTCGACGCCCTGCTGTTGCCTGGCTACCCAGAATTTTGGGCCTGATGGCCGACTGAAGCCCGAAAAGCCTCCGCCCTTACGCGATTTATTTAAAGTCATACCTTCTCGCTTTCAAGCATTATGAGCCTCTACGTGCATCTCGGGGACTCGTAAGTCCGTGAAGTATTCAAAAGTAGCTTTATGCATATATTTCAGTTATTTATAATAATAAAAATATAGTATATTAGCGTTCACGTTCGGCTAACACAGAATAAAGGAGGAAGAATATGAAAATATTGATGGTACTGACATCCCACAACCAATTGGGCAACACAGGTCGCAAGACCGGTTTCTGGCTTGAAGAATTCGCGGCCCCGTACTTTGTTTTCAGGGACGCAGGTGTAGAGCTAACGCTCGCCTCGCCGAAAGGCGGGCATCCGCCGATCGACCCGAAGAGCGATCTGCTTGAAAATCAGACCCAGGCCGTGGCGCGGTTCAAGAATGATGAGGCAGCCAAAATAGACCTTGCCAATACCATCAAGCTTGCAGACGCGAAGGCGGAGGATTTCGACACTGTCTTCTACGTGGGCGGGCATGGCCCGATGTGGGACCTGGCCGAGAGCCCGGTCTCTATCGCGTTGATCGAGTCCTTCTATAACTCTGGCAAGCCGGTGGCATTGGTGTGTCACTCTCCCGGTGTGCTCCGTCATGTCATGTACAAAGGCGAGCCTCTTGTGAAGGGGAAGCGGGTAACCGGCTTTACCAATGACGAGGAGGACGAGGTTCAGCTCACCAACGTTGTGCCATTCCTTGTGGAGGATGAACTGGTGCGCCTCGGGGCCATCTTTGAGAAAGTCCGCAACTGGCAGCCTTTTTCCGTCGTGGATGGCCGCCTGATCACCGGGCAGAATCCCGCCTCATCGACTATTGCTGCAAAAAATCTGATGAAAGTGGTCGCCGCGGAAACAATAAAGGCGGCCTAGGCTCTTAGTCCGGGCTGTCTCACATGTTAGAAAGGGTTACAATGAAAGAAAGAGCCCGATCCCATCAGCCAGGGCAAGACGTTTTCAAGGCAGTCTTGCCAGAGGATATCGACTGGAAGCCTTTCGCGGCGTTCCCGCCTTCGGTGCGCCTCGCCGTTGTCGTTGGCCAACCTTCGGAGAAAGGCCCTTACGTGATCCGGGTCAAGGTGCCCCGCGGCGTGAAGTTGATGCCACACAAGCACACGGAAGACCGGATATACACTGTCATCTCCGGTATCTTCTATATCGGCCTGGGTGATCAGTTCGACGCCAAGAAATTAGTTGCCTATCCGCCCGGCGCCGTGATCATTCTGCCCGGCAACACATCCCACTTTCACTGGGCAAAGTCCGGCGACTACATCACACAGGTGACGGCGATCGGACCGCTTGGCATTGAATATGTCGACTCGAACGACGATCCGAGGACCAATAAGGCTGGCCAATAGCCGCCCGCTTTCACGTACTCGAGTCAATTAACTTTTTTTAGCAAATATTTTATAACGGTAAGGCGATTAGCATACCTATGTCCGGCTCCAGCTCGAAAACTACGGTAGAAGTGGTCCCATATGACCCTTCATGGAAAGAAGCATACTGCGAGGAAGCCCATAAGATACTAGAAGTATTGGGCTCCGAGCTGCTGGAGATCCATCACATCGGCAGCACGTCCATTCCCGGAATATATGCTAAACCGATCATCGATATCCTGGGCGGGGCCAGAAAGATCGAGGACATAGATAAATATACTGACGCTATGGCTCGCATAGGGTACGAGGCATGGGGCGAATTCGGCTTGCCAGGACGCAGATTTTTCGTCAAAGGCGTGCCGAAAAGAACTCATAACCTGCATATTTTCGAGGCGGGAAATACGGAAATTACCAGACACCTTGCCTTTCGAGATTATATGATCGCTCACCCGGCCGATGCTCAACAGTATAGTGAGCTCAAGAAAGAACTGGCTGAAAAGCATAAGGGCGATATCGACGGGTACTGCGACGGCAAGGACGCCTTCGTTAAAGCTATGGAAAGAAAAGCCATCGAATGGGCGAACGATCTGACTTACCCATCCTGAGCGATTTCGCTGAACAGGTCAAAGCGCCAGTCTTTGCAGCGCATGAAGTGGCCTTTTGGGTACTCGAAGTCGCAATCCGCCTGCAGCGTGAAGCCCGCCTTCCGGCAGATGGCATTCGAAGGGCCGTTATCGACGGAAGGATACGCGTGCATAAAACGAATTTTTCCTTTCGCCCTTACTCGCTCTATCAAGAGCCTGAGCGCCCTCGTGGCGATACCTTTACCCTGGAAATCGGGAAGCACACTCCAGCCCGTCTCTAAGACCTGCCCGTTTTGCCACTCCCTCTCCCAGTATCCGACCCATCCCACTGCCTTACTCTCCGGGCCGACGACGATGGCGAACTGGGCGTCCATTTCCTCATCGCGGTTCCGGCAATAGCCCAGATGACGTTCGCGGATCTTTTCGGGCGTCTCCGGCCCGCCGATGTGCTGAGTCATCGCCGGATCGCCCAATAACCGCTCCAGAAGCGATAGGTCGCCATCCGACCATGGCCTGATAGCTACGTCCATTTGGCTCACTGCACTCATTTTCCTCCTCCGGGCGATTTAGTGAAAAAAATACTAGAATTTTCGCATGACCTTAAGGATGCCGTCGATGATGGCCTCTGGCTTTGGCGGGCATCCGGGTATCTTGACGTCCACCGGGATGATCTTATCGACGGGGCCGGCTATGGAATAGTTCTCGTCGTCTATGAAGACGCCGCAGGACGTCCCGCAGGCGCCCATGGCGATGACTCTTTTGGGCTCCGGCGTCTGAGCATAGACACGCTCCAGGAACGGTTTTGTGTGCAGTGGAACAGGGCCGGTGACCAGTAATATATCTGCATACCTGGGCGAAGCTACCCACTTGATGCCGAGCCTTTCCAAATCATATCTAGGCCCCATGCATGCTAACAACTCAATGTCGCAGCCGACGCATCCGCCGGCATGGGCGTGGTAGATCCACGGCGATTTTTTAATGGGGCTTCCTATTTTCATATGAACTTCCTCGGGTGGGTATCCCATTCCAGGCTGTGCTTACGCCTGCAGGAGATGCACGACTTAAGATATTTCTCCATATCCTTTTCAATGATGGCCGCCGTTTCAGGCTGCAGGTTCTTCAGCGTTCTTTCCTTAACGACGAGCAGATATTTTTCCGTGACAGGCATGACCTCGCCGCAGGTGATACAGCGCTGCAGCTTGAGCGTCGTGTCGGTGGTAGGCTTCGTCTCCTCCGAGCCGCGGGATAAGCTGACCATGCTGGTCGGGTCTTTTTCCATCAGCTCTTTCCTGGTCTCGGGCTCGACTATAAGGTCAAGCGCCTGCTCGGGGCAGACGTCGGCGCAGCGGCCGCAGAAAATACAGCGGAGGCCGTCGATGGAAACTAATCTTTCGCCGTTATTATCAGTAAGGCTGGTGGCGCCGCTGGAGCAGCGCTCGTTACAGGCGCCGCATCCCGTACATTTATCGGCATCCCGCCTGGGCAGCCACCGGAAGTTCGGGGCTACGAAGCCGAAACTTTCTTTTACCGTTACGGGCTTGCGAAAGAAGTTCGAGATCAGCTCGCCATAGGCTTTGAGCTTTTGTAGGGCATTCATAGTAAATACGCCCCCGCGACGGCCCACAGGACCGCTATCAGCGATATCAGCGTAGATACGCGGAACAGCCATCTCGTCGCCTGGTCTATCCTGAAGCGGGCGAACAGGGCATTAACGAAGCCGATGGCGGCTCCCACTAACAGTATGCCGACGATGAAGACCACCCAGGACATTAGGCCCGTAGACGGGACCCATAAAAACAGGTCCACGAATAGCGCCGACAAAGTGAAAAGCATGACCAGCTTGACGATCTCCAGCGTACCCAGCAGCTTGCCGCTGTATTCCGTCGTCAGCCCGCCCACTATCTCCGATTCGGCTTCGGGTATGTCGAACGGCTTGACGTGCAGCTTCACCAGTATGGCAATAAAAACTGCGACGGCGGCGAACGGGTTCCATAAAATGTTGAAGCCCATCATATGCTGTATGGACAGCGTTTTATAGGATATCGCCAGGGCGAAAGTGCCCAAAATAAAGGGAATTTCGTTGGCCAGCATCAGCTCGACCTCTCGCACGCCGCCCATGGCCGCAAAGAGCGAAGCGCTGGAAATGCCGCCCACGATGACGAACAGTGTCACGAATACCAGTAAATAGAATACGACGACCAGGCTGAACGAGTAGTCGAACGAGTTACCGGCGACCGGTATGAACAGCGTTACGGCCAGCGCGCATATACAAGCAAGTATCGGGCTCCAGATAAAGAGCGCGGAAGCCGTATGCGGGATGATAGTTTGCTTAGAGAATAATTTGATAATGTCATATAAAGGCTGCAGTAGCTTTGAGCGGTTGATGTCATGCCACCTCGACGGCATCCATAGCAGGGGGCCCCTTCTGGACTGTACCCTGGCAAAGACCTTGCGCAGGTTAAACGCAAGGATAATACCGACCGCAAAAGCGACTATCGGGTTGAGCCAGGCCGGGTCGAACATTACCGCCCACCCAGCGTCCGCATGTCTACTATTTTCGGCACGTCATTTTTAACGATGGTAACCCGGTCGGTGCAGGAGAAGCAAGGATCAACGCTGCCGATGATGGCCGGCACGTCGCCTACCCATCCGCCCTGTATGAGCTTCAGCATGATGTGGGCGTTCAGGAAAGTGGGCACCCTGATCCGGACGAAGTCCGGGGTGTTCGTCCCGTTAGAGGCCACATGATATAATAGCTCGCCGCGGGGAGGCTCGCTCTTGGTGATCGCCTCGCCGCATGGCAACTCATTCACCTTGGCCACGAGGGGCGACGGCGCTGTCTTAATTTTATCACAGCACTGCTCGCATATGTGCATGGACATGAGGGTCTCCCGCATCTTGACCTTCATGCGGGCCAGGCTGTCGCAGCCGCTCTCGGTGATTATATCCCAATCCACGTCTTCGTAAGCCGCGTAGGGTGAGTTCTTGCGTACGTCAATGCGAAGGTTACTGCCCCTGGCAGTCGGGCCGACGGCGCCCAGCTTGATCGCATCCTCCAGCTTGAGGATGCCCACGCCCTTGAGCCTGCCTATGAGAATATCGTTCGCGAGTGCCTCGTCGAAGAACTCGGGGACCGACTTTTTCATTATTTTTAGCTTTGACAGGATAAAGTCCGCCTGGGTAGCTGTGATGTCCCTGCGGATGCCGCCCAGCGTGATCAGCCCGTGAGTGACGCGCTGTCCGGAGACGACTTCCAGGCTGTCCTGCATGTCTTCCCTGATGCGCAGGGAATGCATCAGCATGGTCCTAAAGCCCGTCAGGTCGCCCATCAGGCCGACCGCAAGCAGGTGGCTCTGGATACGCTCCATCTCGCACAATAAAGTCCTGGCGAGCTGTGCTTTGATGGGCACTTCGATGGCCGCTATGTCCTCGACCGCCTTGCTGAACGTCAGCGCGTGGTGGGCGTTGCAAAAACCGCAAATACGCTCGGCCAGGAAAATGTCCTTATAATAGTCACGGCGCTCCATCAGCTTGATGACACTGCGGTGGTTGAATCCCAGCTTCAGGTCTACCTTTTTTACTACCTCGTCCTCTACGGACATCTTCAGGAAATTGCTCTCGATGAACGCAGGGTGATACGGCCCGTACGGTATGGCCGTCACGGGCAGAGTGACGATATTATCCTTCACGGGCACTGCCACCGGCGCAGCGTCTATGCGCTCGGTCTCATGGTCAGCCTCAGGCCTGCTGCCGGTATACATCTGGTCCCAGTTGACCGGCAGCCACAGGTGCGTCGGGTTCGGGTGGCCTGTAATTTTAATGCCTAAAAATTCAATGAGCTCTCTTTCCGACCAGTCCGCCTGGCTGGTGATGGGCGTTACCGATTGAATGACCGGGTTCTCCCTGTCCAGGTACGTCCTCAATATGACGTGCTTGCCCTGCTCCATGTGGTCGAAGCTAAAGTAATAGTTCAGCTTGATGCCTTCGACGCCCATGTCCACGCCCGAGGCGTAGATCATCCGGGCTCCCTGGCTTAGCAGCTTGCTTACCTCATCCGAAATATCGTCGGGCATGATCTCTTTTATGGTAAGCTTGAGGGGGGTCTTACTTATCTTTCACACCCCCGAATGGCGTCTTAGGGCTGTACATCTCTTCCCGGTCGAGATAGATCTCGCTGGCCCCGCAGTTGAAGTTCTCGTCCACGTTCCGGTACTCCGGGAAGAGCGACGGGATAATGACCGAGAAGAAAATGTAAAAAGAAACCAGCGACGCTAGCTCTGCGAAAAGGAATAGCATGACGATGCCCTGGGAAGCGAAGAAAAGCGCCCCGAGCACGCTGATGACGAGAATGAATATGGCTATGATAAAGTATTGTTTCATTTTACACTGTTCTCCAATTTTTCTATGAGCTTATCGACCGGCGCCGT
The DNA here is from genome assembly GCA_963780625.1 of uncultured Methanocellaceae archaeon. Lineage (GTDB taxonomy): Archaea > Halobacteriota > Methanocellia > Methanocellales > Methanocellaceae > Methanocella. The sequence continues at coordinate 25,470 of CAWACH010000005.1, forward strand.
TCGCATGTTACGCATGCCGAATTCGTCGGGCTTGAGGCCGGACGACACAGCCAGTAGCTCTGCCAGATGGATGACTGGCACATCGAAGTTGTATCCGTCTTTCTTTCTTAAAGCCGCTATCGCTCTTTCGAACTGGTCATAGCAGCCCGAGCATACGAGGACTAGCGCGTCCACGTCCTGTTTTTGTATCTCGTCGAACTTTCTCTTGGCCCTGTCATAGGTGGCGAACTCCCTGTCCGCCAGGTTCGCCTGGAGGCCGCAGCACATCCGCTCCAGCCCATAGGGAACGACTTCGTCCACGAGCGCTTCGGTTATTTCATTAAAGTAACGCACCAGATGGCCGTCCTGGAATATGCGCATGTGGCATCCCGGATGTATGGCTACCTTGATGTGGAGCTTTTTCGCCTCTTTGCGTATTCTTTCAATGCCCACGTCCTCGTAGAGCACCTCGAGCAAATGTCGTACGCGGACATTGGCGTCGTAGTGTTTACCCGCCGCCGCCAAATAGTTATTAACCTCTACCAGTTCCTTGGGATCGGCCTGGAGCACCTTGTTCGCCTCGTAGAGCGTAACGTAGCACCCGTTGCAGGAGACCATGACGTCACGGCCCGCCTGCTCGGCCTGTAATAAATTGTATGATGCGAGCGTGAGCCAGACTCGCCTGTCGACCGATATCCACACGCCCGCCCTGGGGCAGCAGGTGGACTTCTCCAGGTAAGCGATATCCACGCCTAACCGGGGCAGCGTCTTCATGATGGCTGATTCTGCCCAGGGCATTCTCGTGGGCATGACACAGCCCAGGAAATGCGCATATTTTGGCTTTACGGTCCCCTTAACCGCTTCTGCTATGGTGGTTTGCTCGGTCATTTAAACTTGTACTCCATTTTATCCAGATCTAAGCCCATCTTTTTGTCAATTCCCATTGCCCTGACTATTTTTTGAATGTCCTCGGCAGCCTCGTGATATCGGTGGGCAGTGGGCGGTATGGGGTCGAGGCCGGACTTGGTCCTGGCTTCTATCAGCTCATCCGTCACCGGATACAGTAATCCGATGGAGAAGTGCCTTATTAATTGCGGTTTCACGGATGAAGGGAGCGGTATCTTGACCGGTCGCCTCCAGGGATAAAGTTCCTTCATTTCCTCAGCCTCCGGACGATCTCCTTGCCTTCTTCTCTGGTCACGAATTTAATTGCCTTGGCGGAGCATACTTTGATGCATTCAGGGTCGCCTCCGCACATGTCGCATTTGGCCATTGCCTTCAGCCCTCTCTGGAGCTGCGGTATCGAGATAGGACATGCCCAGATGCACGCCTTGCATCCTATGCAGAGCATCTTATCGATGGTGACGAATCCCGTGGCCTCGTCTTTTTTTATCGCTTCCACGGGGCAGGCCGCCTTGCACATCGGGTCCTTGCAATGTTGACAGTATACCCTGATGAACCCTTCCGGGGTGTCGATGACCTTGCATAGCGAGAGGTCATAGTTGTAGGTCTTATAATTTCTAAAAGAACACGCCGTCATGCACTGCCTGCAGCCCGTGCACAGGTCCGGGTCGTGGACGATTACCTCAGTCATAGGCTTTCCTGATATGATTACACAATGTTAAATGTCCGTAGTCATATATTTTCTCATATCAGTGTATAATAACTAAAAAGCCGCGACCCGATGAGCCTCAACGGCCATGAAAGCGACCGCCAGCTGCAAATACATAGAATATGGCGAGCATAGATGCCTTTTTAAGATCAGCACAGCAAGTTCAGGATCAGGTCCCTGGCCCTGAGCACGTTGCTATAGTCGTTCAGCTCGATGATCATGCGGTCATGGAGCCTGAGCATTTCCAGGTCTAAAATGCCGTCGCCCGGGCATAGATGCGAGTCCTTGTCGCCTTTATTGTCGTTGACGTGCAGGTACGATATTCCCTGCAGCCGCATAAAAGACAGCGGGTCCGGGCAGGTAACGGCATGCCCAACGTCAATGGTGATGCCGCAGTTGCATCTTTTTCTGAACATGTCCAGTTCCTCGGCGTTGGTGCAGAGATACGTGCTCTTGTTGGGCATGTTCTCGATGGACAGCGTTACACCGTTATTTTTCGCATAGTCCGCCGCCTCGCCAAGCACCTGTAAAGCCCATTCCGTGCACATCTCCCATATTCTCGGTATGGGCTTGTGGATGATGCCCGGATGCGTGGTGATGTATTTTGCCCCGATGCCGGCGGCCATGTCGACGGTCTCTTTTAGCTGCGTCAGCGTCTCCTCCCTGATGCCCCGGTTCACGCTGGCAGGATTAAGGTCTACAGTAGGCGAATGTAAGTAAACGTCGATGCCGTTGCGGCCTATATTGCCTATGGCACTTTTCCAGAGGCCTTGCCTGGGCCACATGGGGCCTTCGCATAATATCTCCATTGCGTTGAAGTCGTCGCCTATGGCCGTCTCGGCCCAGGACTCCGGCGGCTTCATGAAAATGGAGAGCGTAGAAAAGCCCAGCTTTAAGCCTCGTTTATCGTGCATCATGTTATATTGATTATCGATATCTAAAACCTTATTGGCGGTTTTTTAACAAAAAGTTGTTTCTATCTGTTCGCGCTGCCAGGCCCTGCACGCCATAACGAACGCTAATGCATTTAACGTTCGCCTATTTCATGGATTAACGCTTTTATCATGCGAGCCAAGTTTTTAACGTGCGACCGATACTCAAAGTATTTTTTTTACTATTGATCGTAGTATCATTGTTTACGCCAGGCTGCACCGGCAAAGCCCAGCCGGAAATATCCAATACGATAACAGTAGCTCCCGATAGGCCCTTTGTACAGGAGTTCGACCAGGGGATCGAAGACCATACGAACGCCAGGGCTGCTTTTGATAATGCCATATCCTCGTGGAACGACGGTGATTACGATAATGCCGGCACCCAATTAGCGGATGCGAAGGACAAATTCGCCCTGGCATCGGATCACTACCGTAAAATGGCCGGCTATGCAACGAACGATACCGAGCGTGAATTCGCGGACAATATGGAAGGGGCGGCGACTGACATGAATACGGCCTCCGAAAAATTCATTATGAGTATCAGCGAGTCCGGCTATGATAATAGCACGAGCGCCTTAGCTTACTTTAACGACGGCCAGGCGCTGGTCAACGACAGCATGGATAAAGTCAACAGGTCGCTCGAGCTCATGCCTTCGCTTTTACAATAAATAAAAAAAGCTTTTGTTTTATGGTCAACGGCATCTACTGGCTGGATGCCTTGGCTTTGACCCGCTCCCGGTGCCGTTCCTCGTAGCGCCGGAAGAACTTGAAATACAGCAGCGACGCCGCCAGGTAAAACACGCATGTCGCCATGTATGGTAGCAGGTAGGAGCCGTAGGTCATGAGCACTCCAGCAATGTAGGAGCTAATAGCGATAGCCAGGAAGTTACCCATGGACGTCAGGCTCGAGACCGAGGCCATTTCCTCGCTGGGCACAATCTCCATGGAGAAGCTGTTGCTGATGGGCGAGGACATGTTCATGAACAGCATTCTCATGATGTAGGCTGCGCCGGCGATGTACAGGTTCGTCGATATGGCGAGCACTACCAGGAAGGGTATGGAAAGGAAATAGGTCAGCGACACGGTCTTGACCTTGCCGATCTTCCCCACCATGTAGGGCACGGCCATGGCGCCCACGGCCATGGAGGCCTGCGCCAGGGCGAATATAATGCCTATCTGGCCCGGGGTGGCGGATAACATCTTATTAAAGTACACGTTGAAGAACGGCACTATGAGGCCGGCGCCGAACCCAATCAGGCAGCTGATGGTCACGAGCCGCTTCACTGTGCTTGATTTAGCCAGCTCGAGGATCATCTCCTTGTATTTCGGGACCTCGACGCAAACTTTTTTCCGCTCCTTCAGGAAGACCAGCGGGATGACCGATATAATCGCTACGATCAGCGATGCGTACAAAGTATAGCGATATGAAACGATGCTGGAGCTGGCGACGCCGAAGAGCGACGTCCAGATCTGAGGCAAATAGCCGCCGATGGCCATGCCGATCACCGTGGCCACCACGAAGGTGGCGAAGTTAAAGCTAAATAAGTATATCCGGTCTTCCGGGGTGCTGTTCTCCACCATGAACGGCGCTGCGATGATCGTCGGGACCGTCGAGAAGATACCGCTTAATAAGCTTAGTATTAACAGCCATTCCTGCGATGTCAGGATATACAATAAAAGCATCACTGCCGCGGACAGGATACCGGACAACAGCAGGCTCTTTTTACTGCCGATGCGGTCGCACAGTTGGGCTGCGGGAAATGCGAATAAGGCCGTGGCGATCATGGTAACGGATACGATCAGCCCGATGAACTGCTCGTTGTAGCCGAGCTTAATGATATACAGATTAAAAATAACGTTGGCGATGCCGACGTATAACGACACTAAGAAATTAAAGGCCAGATACATTCTGGCGTTTGTCGAGAAGTTCTTGAGCGCCTGCAGGTAGTTGTTCGTCAATCGAGCATTCCCCTCCTTTCTAAATGTTAAAAATAATCCAAATAAAGATACTTTGTGGTTTTTGTGGCGTTACCGGTCAAAATATGCATTTTAAGCAGTTTTAATGGCTTGTTTATCATTCGTCATCCCCACAGCTATTCCAGGTGTAATATGGCAGAATATGCGGCTCTCGGCACAGGCAGCGGAGCGCGCAATTTGTAAGTTTCGCTGTCTTTGAAGTAATGGTACAGCAGTACTGCCGTCAAAAGGTAGGCGGCGCAGGTCCCGATGAACGGCACCAGGTAATTGCCGTGCGAAATTAACAGGCCGCTGATGTACGTGCTCGCCGAGACGGCCACGTAGTTGCCTGTCATCATCATTCCCACGGCGAAGCCCTGCTCCTGCGGCTTCAGCTTCTCCATCTGGAAGCTGGTCGTTGCCGGGCCGGCCATGTTGATGAAAAACATATAGCCGACGTACGCGCCGGCGGCTACAAGGAAGCTCTGCGTGAACGCCATGATCAGCAGGAAGGGCGCGGAAATGACCTTGGTCAGGCACGCGCACCGTATCTTGCCTATCTTCGAAGTAATGTATGGCGTCACGACAAAGCCCAGTATCATGACGGCGCCCGCCACAGCCGAAGCCATGCCCACCTCGAGTACGCTCACATGGAGCGCCTGGGTGAAGTATACGTTAAAGTAGGGCACGATCATGCCGGACGCTATGCCGAAGGTCAGGCTCGTTACTGTAAACTTGAGGACGTCCGGCGAGAGCTTCATGTCCTTCAGGGCGAAGGGCCGGCACGTTTGAGATGCACCCGTGCTCTTTTTCATGGGGATGATGATCGCCAGCCCCATGACAAGCAGCACTATGGAGGACAGCATCGTCAGCTGCAGGGTATCGACCTTGAATCCCAGGAAGAGGCCCCAGAGGCCCGGCACGATGCCTCCCAGGGCGCACCCGATCACCGAGGCTATCCAGCTAATGGAAGCGTTGGCGCTGAAGACGTGCACGGTGTTTTCCTTGTTGCAGTTTTCCGCCAGGAGTGGCGTCAGCGTCACCGAGCTGATGGACACGAAGATGCCGCCCATGATGCTGAAAAGTAGCAGCGTGTAAGGGGATGCGTATAAATATAGAGGCACGGCTGCAAGCGTAGACAGTATGCCCGAAATGATCATGAGGTGCTTTTTATCGAACCGGTCGCAAAGAATACCCGCCGGTACTGACATTACCGAGGACGCGAGCACGTGCGCGGCTAAAATAAGCCCGAGAAAGTCCGCCCCGTAGCCCAGGTTCAGTATGTACAGGTTGAATAAAATGCCGTATATGCCCGTGTAGAGGCACACGATAAAGCTGCGCAGCAACAGCAGCTTCACGTTCGGGTGAAAGCCGGATACCGTACGCAGGTAGTCTCTTATTATGTCCACACCCCCTGGTCTCTAAGTATCCAGCATTTGAAGCGTGAGTTTAAATCTTTGTGCCTGCTGCGGTAGCGTTATTGGGCGATTTTATCCTTTCTACGCGGATTTTTTCCACGTCCTTGAACCAGTGATACATGGCCACGGCCGCCACCACGTAAGCGGCGCAGGTCAGCCCATAAGGTAACACATAGTTACCCCCGGCCATGAGGGAGCCTCCGGCATAGGTGCTAACGGCGACCACCAGGCCGCTGACCGTGGACATGAGCCCTATGGCGAAGCTCCGCTCCTCGGGGTTTATCAGTTCCATCTGGAAGCTGGTGAGGGCGGGACCTGCAAGGTTCATCAAGACCATCCTGGCCGAATATGCGAAAGACCCCATCATGAAGCTGGTCGCTACGGCCATTAATAATAAAAACGGCAAAGAGGCTAGCTGCGTGATCGTCGTCGCACGGACCTTGCCCAGCCAGGAGGAGATGCGTGGCGTTATGGCAAAGCCGACGACCATGAGCGCGTCGGCTACGGCAAAAGCGATGCCCGTCTCGAATGAGGTGGCATGGAGCACTTTGGTAAAGTATACGTTAAAGTAGGGGACGATCATGCCGGTGCCGATGCCTATGGTGGCGCTGATGAGCGTGAATTTTATTAAATTGGGCGAGAGCTTTACTTTCATGGGCCCTTTATTTCGTGCTGCAGCCCCGGTATTCTTGAACAGCAGCAGCATCGACCAGCCAGCAAAAATAAGCCCCAGCGAAGCCATCATCGTCAGCCGGTATCCTCCGAAAGAGGTGAGATGCAGCAGCGGCAATATTCCCGGCAGTAAGCCGCCCAGCGTACACCCGATGATGGACGCCATCCAGCTGAACGCCGAGTTGAGGCTGAATATCCGCACCGTATCCTTTTCACAGCTCTCCATCAGCAGGGGCGTGGCGCAGACTGCGCCCACCGAGCTACAGACGCCGCTCACGACACTGAATAATAATAGTACTGCCGGCGAGTCCGAGATGAATAGCGGTATGACGGCTAAGAACGCTAAAAAGCCGAAGACCAGCATCATTTTTCTCTTATCGAACCGGTCGCAAAGGATACCTGCAGGTATGGAAGCCATGGACGATGCCAGTAAATTTACGGAAAGCATGAGCCCCAGGAAATCCGCGTGAAATCCCATGTCGAGGATGTATAGATTAAAAATGACGTCGTATATCCCCTGATAAATGCTCAGGATGAACGAGCGCATGATAAAGAGCTTTACGTTCCTCTTGAATACGTCCCCTGCCTCGCCTTTTATCATAGTAACCCCGGCACATCGGCTCATCTGCGAGTAAGCTATGTACCTTTAAATCCTTCTGCTTACGAAAATAGCCTTTAATAACGGTGTATAAGCGATTTTTGGCCAAATATTACGCGTAAAATCTCTAACGGACAGCGTAGCTATACGAACGCTCAATCGGGCCGTGCGTCTACACTTTTACGGTGAAATTGCCTTAAAAACAGCTTAAAAATTAATCAACTTTTATATTTATACAAAAGACACTAGTTATTAAAGGTGGGTGATTCAATGGATGGTATCATCTGGCTAGCAGTATTGTTCTTAGTCCTGGCATTGGTCGCTTACATCCTGGGAGCGAGAGGAATTGCTGGATTCAGCATGGAGATCGCGAGGTGGCTCGTGATCATCTTCGTGATCCTCGCAATCATAGTCTTCCTGTTTGGCGGCAGGGTATTCTTACCCGCTCCGCTGCTAATGACAGGATAGCTATCGGGATGGAATAAAGCGTAAGTCATACAGGACCGATGGGCGCCCTATGGATTACTGCCAGAGTTATCCGGGCGTCCATACAACATTCTTTTAAAAAAACTTGTTTTCAAGCCTCAAACAATTATTATACAAATCATGCCTTTTATCATACACCGTTTGGACACACACAGACAACTTCAAATAGTCAAACATATTAAGAAATAGTGGCTCATAAGAGCTAATAGGGATGGATAAGGGAGTTAAAAATAATTAACTAAAGCGCAGTGATAAACGGCGGCTCCAATATCGTGCCGGCCGCAAGCGGAGCAATAAAAAGTGTTAGACACAAGCCTTCTACAATCGATACTGCTCATACTCGTTTTCGGAAAAATACTGGGCATAGTTGCCGGGCGGTTAGGCATGCCTTCCTTAGTTGGCGAGTTGCTCACCGGCGTTATCCTGGGCCCGATGCTGCTAGGCTTTATCACACCTAACGACTCCCTGGACTTTTTAGCCAGCCTTGGAGTCATATTAATGATGTTCATCATGGGGCTGTCAATAGACATAGAAAGCGTCATGAAAACGAACGCCAAGAGCGCGTCCGCCATTACGCTCATCGGCGCAGTCCTCGTCGTAACTTTCTCCGTCTTTTTCGTCCTTATCATCGGCACCCTTTTAGGCCAGAATATTTACTTTTCACTGCTCCAGGGACTTTTCGTGGGAGTCGCCCTGACCTCGACCTCGACCGTCATAGGGTTCAGGTATTTGACGGACATAGGCGATCGTTTCTCGAGCGTCTTCAAAACGCTCGTAGCCGTAGAGATCACCGACGGCATATTCTCCATCATGGCGCTGGCCGTGTTAATATCGATCATCGGTATCTTCGCCAAAGCTACCGCACAGGGCGCTCTCATCGACCCTAATGTCTACCTGTCGGAAGTGGGCTGGGATACCTTCAAGCTGTTCCTGTTGATGCTGGGCTTCATCATATTCGTCATTAAGTTCGGCGGCGTGGTCACCGACTGGCTGCTGGGTATCTCCCATAAAAGCGGCGGCGAGCAGTCCATCATCACGCTGTCGCTGATCGTCTTATTCGCCATAGCGACACTAAGCGACTGGTTGCAGTTGACCTATGTCATCGGCGCGTTCCTGGCGGGCGCCATCCTGGCGGGCTCGCCATACAGTAATACAGTGATAGAGCCCAAGATCAAGGCCATCGGCTATGGCCTTTTCATACCGATATTTTTCGCCTATACCGGTATCGAGATGAACTTCGGCGCCCTTTTGCAAGGTCCGTCCTTACATCTTGGAGCGCTGGGTATACCCTATTACTTGCTCCTATTCCTGGGGCTGCTCGTGACAGTTATGGGCGGTAAATACCTGGGAGCTATCGCCGGATGTGCCGTGGCAGGCGGCTATAAGAGCCGTGACGCTAACCGTATCGGCTTTTCGCTGATGTGCGTGGGCGAGGATACGCTTGTGCTGGGCGGCATCGGCGCTACGATGGTCATTAGCAAAGGCGGGCCGTTCATCATCACCCCCGAGCTCTTTTCAGTGCTGGGGCTGTTGATCATCGTGTCGTCTATCCTTGCGCCGATCTTCATTAAGATGTCATTCGAGGAAAAGAGCTATACTCCCCCGATGGCGCCACGCACCAAGACGAATTTGAGCGGTAAGCCTAAAGGTAAGATCAAGAGCCTTTAGCTTTTTACCGTTTGTTGTCGGGTTTCTTGCGCTTTCGCTGATTATTTTATTATTTTGCGGCAAATGTTACCCCGGTCGTGGATTATTATATATGCTGGCCAACAGAAAATATTATATGCCATTAGTGCAATTAGGTGTTCGCATCATTTCTTATGGGCGCCGGTAGTGTAGTGGTTATCACTATGGCTTGCCAAGCCATAAACTCGGGTTCGAGTCCCGACCGGCGCATATTCTAAAAAAAAATTAAAACTCCGAAGGAGTTTTGTTATAAAAAGTTTTTTGAAAGGCTGGCGGAAAACTTTTTTTCAAAAAAGTTTGCCTGCTACAAGCAGTACTTTGTTTTCTTCTTCGCGGGTCGACGCCTTGCCTTATGGCAAGGCTACTCGGCGTTCCGGGTGCTTCGATGTCTGGGCCGGGCTTGCACCCTCGGTCGCAAGGCCGCTGATGCGGCATGCTCCCTCCGCAAGCCCTAAGCAGCGTTTTACCCTTCGGGATAAACGCTCATTACCCGGCCATCTTCGCATCGGCCTGATAGCCGACTGATGCCCGGAACACCTCGACGACCGCGATATATTTCATCCTGAGTAGTTTGAACCCGAGCAATATGGGCAATAGTTAAGGTTAAGCTGTATCCGAAATTATTAAAAGAAAGTAAAGAGTGATATGAGGCCAATTCGCATCTTCATTAGCAGCGTTCAGAGGGAGTTAGCTGAGGAACGGGCAGCATTGCGTGATTATTTACGCGGAGACGCCCTGATGCGGCGATTTTTCGACCCGTTCCTGTTTGAGGATTTTCCCGCCGCTGATCGCCGGGCGGACGAGGTGTATCTCGACGAGGTGGAACACTGCGACATTTATATCGGACTGCTGGGCGACGAATATGGGCCTGAGGACTCTGAAGGAGTATCTCCTACTGAGCGGGAATACCTGCTGGCAACACGTCTGCATAAGGAAAGGCTAATTTTTATAAAAGGCTCTAATGATGAGGCCAGGCATCCCAAGATGCGTATATTAATAAATCGTGTGGGCAGTGAACTTGTTCGCCGTCGATTTACAAATAGGGCAGAATTAATCAGCGACCTTTATGCCGCCCTCGTACAGTATCTGGAGAACAGAGGTCTCATCCGCAACGGTCCTTTTGATTCAGCGCCCTGCCTCAAGGCGGCTCTGACTGATCTGGATGAGGAACAAATGGCGATCTTCCTGCGCCGCGCCCGGCGTGCGAGAGGTTTCCCGCTCACCGAGGAAGCAACACCGCAGGAATTACTTACGCATCTCAATCTAATCGACGGCGGACACCTGACAAATGCAGCATTGCTCTTGTTTGCACGTCAACCACAACGTTTTCTGATTTCATCCGAGGTTAAGTGTGTGCATTACCATGGTACTGAGGTGGCCAAGCCTATCCCGTCCTATCAAGTGTACAAGGGCACAGTCTTTAATCTGGTTGACCAGGCAGTCGATTTCGTAATGTCCAAGATTAACCTACGGGTCGGCACACGCGAGGCAGGACCGGAGGTTCCGGTAGCATATGAGAATTCCCCGCGAGGTGGTGGCCGAAGCTATTGTCAATGCCGTGGCTCACCGGGATTACACGAGCAATGGCAGCGTGCAGGTGATGTTGTTTTCCGATCGGCTGGATGTCTGGAATCCAGGTTGCCTGCCCCCGTCTCTTACACCGGAAATGCTACGTCAGCCACACGGCTCAGTACCGGCAAATCCACTCCTAGCCGAGCCCCTGTATCTTGCCAAGTACATCGAGCGCATCGGTACCGGGACGCGCGATATGATAAGACTATGTGGAGAAGCAGGATTACCGGAACCGGAATTTTCTTTATCAGGCGGCGGCTTCGTAACTACCATACGCCGTAAGGCCGGGGAAGTCACAGGGGAAGTCACAGGGGAAGTCACAGGGGAAGTCACAGGGGAAGTTGAGCGCGTAGTACTGGTCGTCCATGGCGAGATGAGACGCGCTGAAATACAGGAAGCTCTCAGCCTTCGTGGTGAAGAAAATTTTAGAGTGTTGTATCTTACTCCCACGTTAGAGGCGGGATATGTAGAGATGACGATTCCGGATAAACCCACGAGTAGCCGGCAAAAGTACCGGCTTACCTCCAAAGGTGAAGCTCTTAAAAAGAAGCTTATAAAGCACTAAAAAATGATTATCGTATGCAGCGGCACAAACATAACGATTAAGCATCGTTTCGCAGGTCGAGCTCGTGGTTGACCATGATGATGCAGTGGTCTGCATGGTATAGCTTCTTGCCGAGACTGACCTTTTTAGCGCCTTTCTTTTCGAGAATGGCCTCTTCTTCGGGCGTCAGGTTCTGGTGGTCGCTGAGAACGTAGGCTTCGTTACCTTTGAGTTCGACTTTTCTAATGTCCTCGCCATCTTCATGGAGGTAAATGACATTATCGAGGCTATCGATGACTTCCTGGAATGAGCGTTTTGATATGTACACGCCGGGCGTGGACTCTTCTTCGCCATTAGCAGGAACGCCTTTTTCCAGGGCTTTTTTGGTGAGGGCGGCGGCACTGCGCTCGTCAGGGCTGAGATAACGCACCTTCTCGCCGTTGAAACGAACTGCGACGGGCGGGCTGGGGTCGCCTAGAAGAACGGCAATAGTATCCACATCCCTGCGAAGGTCGTGGGACAAAAATAACGATGCATTAATGCATCTCGCGACGATGTCCATACGGCCGGCGGCGCCGGGGAGGTCGTTCAGGGAAAATTTAGGAGTAGTAACGGCTTTATGGGCCACAATGACGAAAGTACGCATATCAGATCCACAATCTCATGCAGGCTCGTCCACTATAACCGTTACGGTCAAAGGAAAACTTAGCCAATAAGGCCTATCCCGCCCAGATTACCAAAACTTGTACTGCCGAGCGATGGCACCAGGCCAACGTTCAGGCTACCCTGTATCTGGCCATAGGGATATCCGAACGGGACCAGCGAAGCCCCGAATGAGGGCTGCAATGCCCATTCAGGCGTGCCTGGCGATATCACGCTGGGGCCGCCAATGCAGACCGGGGGCATACCCCATCCCTGGCTAAAACCCATGATCGGCCAATACCAGGCTATGGCCGGCGATGCGGCCGCAGACACCGCTAACAAAACAATGACCACTAAGACAAAGACCCTGACCGCCTTCATATCCACATCTCCAATAAAGCATAAGGCTGGAGAGTTAAAAATATTGCCAGCTTCAAATGCGGATTCCAGGCCACAAATAAATACTCAAGTCATTAATAAGAAATATTCACAACAAATCATAAAAATGCTCGAACATCGACTTAATACTCGATATATCATTTAATTTATAATAACCTTTTTTAGCATCTACCTATTAATTACTTATTGTGAGGAGGGTAGTGAAACATGAGGTTCTATTTAGCTTTAGCCATAGTTCTTATCGCCGTTTCTATTATTACTATTCAGCCGGCATTCGCCCTTACGGAGACCGCCATACCTTTCATTACCACCGGCAATGCCGTTTTCGTCGAGCCGTTATCGAACACAGGATTGACCATATTAGAATTTAATAGTGATAGTACTAGTATCCGTGATATTGAACAGCTCGATATATCTTTCCCGGCCTTTCGCCGACGGCCTGCACCTCGGCCCCACTGCGACTGCCGCCAGCGCAGGAGTGGGCATTGACTCCGGTATCGGCATAGGCACCGACAGTACTGGCATCGGCGCGGCCGACGGCCTTGGTATCGGTATCGGCGCCACGGCTTCGGCGAACATCGTACCGTTCGGCCCTGTGAACCTGGCTTTCCCGGACATCAAACAGACCACGTTTAATAGTATTGCGTCACAGAGAACGTACTTCTTTACAGACACGTTCTCTTAATTTTTTTTGACAACTCGATAATAACCACAGTGATTACAGAGGTACTACGGTGGGCACTTTTTCATTTTAACCACGGCGGACACGGAGGGCACGGTGGACTTTTTTAATATTTGGGGCCGGCGGGTCACAGAGCTTAGCCTATGCGTTAATTACAGTTTGAGCATTCAATATCCGATTATTGGCTTATACCTGATTAATAACATCTAAAGGACTTTCAGTTCCTTAAAAATAGTAAATAATGAGTCTCCTTGTTCTCAGTAGCTCAAATTAATAAAAAGCCACCGTGTCCATCGTGTCCGCTGTGGTTGACATATCAGTCGCCATGCCCGCTATGGTTAATGGAGAAGAGACTGATAATTAAAAAATTATTATTTCAATATCCATATCCCAGGCATTTTATCCCTATGTTCGCGCAGGAGCCACAGGGCATCATCAAGCCGGTGAGCCGGGCATATGCGCAAATGGTCGTCGCCAGAGGGTACTCATACAACAGGTCATCAACGGGCCTTCCCATTGTTATCGAGTGATACGGGTCGCTCAGAGGCTTATTGAAGCTTACGGTACCTGTACTACCGAGGGTCGTCGTCGTGGTGTTATTCGACCCCTGAGCACTGGTATTGTTCGAGGCCGGGGTGGTGTTATTTGCCTCCGTATCATCGCCCTGGATCGACAGGCTATGATTACTCTGGCCGGTAAACTCGGGGGTAGTTAATGTGATATCGCCTATGTTAGGGATCGATACAAGGTTACTACCGGTACCGGTATTATTACCGGCATTTGAGCTGTTGTTATTACTAGTTGTTTTTGTGCTGCCGGCGTTATCCGATGTCACGGTACTACCGGTCACCTGAGTGGCGCCAGCAGGCGTACTTACGCTCGTCAGCCGGCTCGGGTCCCATGGGGCCATGGACATGTCCGCGGCCATGAAGTTATTAGCAGTATAGTTCACGTCCTGATTGCTTGAGCTATTCAGCGCCCTGGGACTGCCGTCGCCTATGCCCACGTTACCCATGATCCTCGTCGGGGTCCAGCCCAATGTCTGCACTACATACCATGGAGCAGTACCGGTCTGGTTATACCCGAGAGGCTCCCAGCCCGTGGGGGGTACCGTCAAATAAGCAGTCAGGTTAGCGTCGGCGTAGACTTTTCCAGGCTGCGTACAGGTAAATGAAGTTAAAAATAAAGTAACGATAAGCATGAACAAAGCTATCGCTTTTAGCCGGGGCCCAATACTAACACCCATATTAGGTTAGTCAATATCCGAATTTTTAACTATGATTAAATAAAAAAACGATAAAAAGGAGTTTTCATAAGAACGCTTAACTTATTTTACGTTCATCTGCTTCATCAGCTTCTTGAGGTTAGCCTTACCCGGGCCGCCTTTCATGCCTTTCATGGCTTTTTGCATCGACTTATGGTACTTGAGAAGCTCCCGGACGTCCTCGGGACTTCTGCCGGCGCCCCTGGAGATACGCATGATACGGCTCTGGCCGATAAGCTTCGGGTCCTCTTTTTCCCCCTCGGTCATAGAGTCCATGATGATCTTATAGCCACCGAGCTTATCCTGGGTCATCTTGTACATATCGTCGGTGATGTTACCGCCCAGTCCGCCCAGGGGCAGCATGGACATGATCTGCTTCAGAGGGCCCATCTTGTTGATCGCCTCCAGCTGAGCGTACATGTCGTTCAGTGTAAAGCGCCCGGTCATCATCTTTTCAACGTTCACGTCTTGTTTAGAAAGAACGTCGTTGGCTTTTTCGACGAGCGCCTTGAGGTCGCCCATGCCGAGCAGCCGTGAAATAAAACCATCGGGATCGAAACGCTCCAGGTCTTCCGGCGTCTCGCCCACGCCTATGAAAGCTATGGACGTATTGGTATCCGAGACGGCGGATAAAGCGCCGCCGCCCTTTGCGGTACCGTCCAGCTTGGTAATAATTACGCCCGTTATGCCCACCGCGTCGTTGAAGGCCTTGGCCTGCTCGCTCGCCTGCTGGCCGATAGCCGCATCAAGCACTAAGAAACGGTGGCTAAATTGCGTGATCGCGCCGATATCCTTCGCTTCCTGGATCAGCTCCTTCTCCAGGGCGTGGCGGCCGGCGGTATCGACAATACGTACGTCGTACTTCGACATTTCCTTCAGGCCGTTGCGAACGATCGCGACCGCATCCTTATTGTCACGCTCGCCGTAGAAAGCGACGCCCAGCTTGGCGCACAGCTGGCTTAACTGGTCGTACGCGCCCGGCCTGAACGTGTCCGCGCAGATCACTGCGGGCTTCAGGCCTTTTCGTGAGAAATATCTGGCAAGCTTGGAAGTAGTGGTAGTCTTACCGGAACCTTGCAGGCCCACCATCATGATAGTCTGGGGCTCCAATGTGATCGTCGTGGCCTTGCCGATGATGTTCACGAGCTCGGTATAAACGATACGGAGGACGTGCTCCCGGGAGTCCATGCCCGGCGGAGGCGACTCGGTCAAAGCCCTGTTCTTGATCTGTCCGGAGAGCTTCATGACCAGCCGGACATTAACGTCGGCCTGGATCATCGCCCGCTGGATGTCTTTGACGACTTCGTCTATTACTTCCTTATCGATCTTGCCTGCGTTGGCGACCTTTTTCAGGGCGTCTTTCAGCGAAGTCCCGAGATTATCCAGTACCATAGGTCCTTATTCTCCAGAGTAAATTTCAGCTACATTTTAGCCGATTTGCTTATAAATGTTATGCAGGATAATTCTACTCCGTCCCGTTAAATATTTTATCGTGACTTTTAGCCGTTATTTTGCCCGTTTTTCCGCCTTACAGGCATAAGTATGCCAGCAGTTTGGTTAAATACTTTAAGCGTTTGTCTTATAATAAAGGAGTGATGCTTATGCAATTCAAATATTTTATAGTAGCGTCGTTATTACTGATCTTTATCGCGATAGCCGGATGTACTTCACCTTCGCCCTCGCCTACGCCCACGGCCGTAGCACCAACAGCTACGCCCGTTCCTACGCCGACATCGGTCCCCGTGGCGACTGAAAATCCGACTGCCGTACCGTCGGTAGCGCCTACGGCAACGGCTATGCCCACGGCGACGCCGAGCCCGGTTTACGGTAACGGCACGCCCATGACCCTCTCAAACATTAACATAAACTGGGATACCACGGGATACCAGGGCATGGCGGAAGAGTCGGCGTCCATGACTGTCGCGAATACGATCCCGGACACTATGGTGCTGGACGCAGAGGTCGATTACTTAGTTTCCACACCTATTACAATAGTAAATCCTGACGGCACGTCACAAAACCTCTCGAACACCATCACGAAAACGACCTATGTAGGCCTGTTGCAGCCGGGCGATCACAAGGACGTCAGCTTCCAGGTGGAGCATAATAAGAACGTCCCGGCCACCGTGTCGGTAGTCCTCAAATGGAGGGGCGGCTCGGCAAAAGTATTCGAAAAGACTTACAACTGGCCCGACCACAGCCTGGGCACCGAGAACCCTTAATGAGGCAGGGCAATTCCCCTACCTCTTACCCTTTTTAAGAGCGAACTGCTTAAATATTTTTAAGCCCTTGTTATCCGGGGATTGGATCATGCGTTGCTTAATGTGTGAGCGTATTTATAGCGAAGAGCACGGCAATTCGGCCGAAGGTTTCTGCAGCGAGTCCTGTAAAAGGGTCTACGAGCATCTTTACGGCACGGGCGAGATAATGTCATCCGGCGCCGTCAGATCAGACGCTTAATGTCACGGGCTGTGCGCCGCATATCGCCGGTAACACTTTAACGTGAAGAGCGCGTATATTCGAATATATGGGTCACGATTGCGTATTGGTACGCTACGGCGAGATCGGCATCAAGAGCGAGCCGATCCGTAACAAGTACGAGCGTCTTCTTATCAAGAACATCGAAGCGATGCTTGCCTCGAACGGCGTAAAGTGGGATAACATCATACGGGAGCGAGGCAGGATATTCGTAAAAAGCTCCGATCCAAAAGCCGCCGGCCTCATCTCAAAGGTATTCGGCGTCGTCTCAGTTAGCCCTGTGGATGTCACCGGGGCGACCATCGAAGAAGCCTGCAAGGCCGCCGTGGCCATAGGGCAGGCGGTCATAAAAGACGGCCAGTCCTTTGCCATCAGGGCAAGGAGAGCGGGCCCCCAGGACTTTACTTCCCAGCAGATAGGGCGCCTTTGCGGAGATGCAGTGTTCGAGTCCGTGAGAGATAGAAATCCTCGCGTAGACCTTACGCACCCGGACCATGAGATCTTTGTAGAGATCCGTGAAGAGCACTCATATGTCTTTTACCGCAAGATCAAGGGAGTAGGCGGCATGCCGCTGGGCAGCCAGGGTAAAATGGTAGCGCTCGTATCGGGTGGCATCGACTCGCCCGTAGCCGCATGGCTGATGATGCGCAGGGGCTGTGAGCTGATACCGGTCTTTTTTAATAACGGTGACTTTTCCGACCAGCTATATGCGGACAGGGCCATGGATACCATAAAAAAATTAAAAGAATGGGCCCCCGGCCACGACTTTAAGGTCTACGAAGTACCCCATGGCGAAACATTAAAAGAATTCATCGAAAAGGGGAATGTCAGGTATACCTGCGTGTTCTGCAAGCACATGATGTACAAGGCCGCCATCGAGATCGCCAGGAAGGAGAACGCCCACGGCCTGATCACCGGCTCCTCCATGGGCCAGGTGGCTTCCCAGACGTCTGATAACCTCATGATCGAGCACTTCATGATCGATTTTCCCATCTATCATCCGCTAATAGGGCTGGATAAGAACGAAATAGTCGAGATCGGCAGGAAGATCGGCACCTACGATATCTCGGTCAGGCCCGCGTCGTGCTGTAAGGCCGTCCCGCCTCATCCGTCCATTCACGGCAGGATGGAGGAGATCGAAAGGATCGAGACGGATTTCGACGTAAAATCGCTGGTGCAAAGGGACTTAAACGGTGCCAGGGTCACGTATATTTAGCGGTCTCAGGAGCTCTTGCAGTGAAGGTAGTGGCGGTCGACATTTCAGGCAGGCATAAGCTAAAAGACGGGCGTTATTATCTTGTCTGCGTGGTCGTCTCGGCCGTGCTGTCCCCGTTCGAGATACAGAAGATAGAGGACATGCGCATATATCGACAAGAATCGGACGAGATATCCTTTGACACTATAGTAGAAATAATAAAAAAAGCCTGTTCCCGGTTCCGGGGCGTCATCGTGACCGAGCCCGGCGAATTCTATAATTATCCGGAATGGCGGGTGGAGGCAATTCTCGGGAGAAAGTTCAAATACGCAGAGAGCGTGGGCGAAAGAAAGGCCATCGAGGTCGCTCACCACGTTTCGCTGGCGGTACACAGGATGTTGCATGAATAATATTGACGAAAAAGGCGTTTTACTGGTCAAGAGAGTTGACCCGGGCAAAGAAGGTAACCTGGATGAGCTGGAAGAGCTGGCAAATTCCGCGGGCTACGTAGTGCTCGATAAAGTAATGCAGTCCAGGGCGCCGGATAAGGCTTATGCCGTGGGCAGGGGCAAGGCCGAGGAGATAGCGGAACTCGTCAAGGAGATCAAGCCCGAGAAGGTGGTCTTCGACGAGAAGCTCAACGCCGTCCAGATCTATAATTTATCAAAATTATACAAGGTCGAGGTCATCGACCGATTTAATCTTATTCTGGAGATCTTCGCCAACAGGGCAAGAACTCGAGAGGCGAGGCTGCAGGTGGAACTGGCTTCGCTTATTTACGAAAGGCCGAAAGCGCGCATGAAGGTCACGCTGGCAAAAAGAGGCGAGCAGCCCGGGTTCAAAGGACTGGGCAGATACCAGGCCGACGTGTACGAAAGCGAGATCACCGGCCAGATAGCGAAGATACAGGCCGAGCTTGCCATTATCGGGAAACGCCAGGACGAGACTCGAAAGCGCCGCAAGGAACGAGGCTTTGACCTGGTGGCGCTGGCCGGGTACACGAACGCCGGCAAGAGCACGCTGATGAACTCGCTCGTGGGCGAGTCCGTGGTCACCAAAGACCAGCTATTCACCACGCTGATGCCGACCACCAGGCTGCTCGAGATAGGGCAGCGCAAGGCGCTGCTTACTGATACGGTCGGCTTTATCAAAAATTTGCCTCACTTCATGGTGGAAGCGTTCCGCTCCACGCTGGAAGAAATATACCTGGCGGACGTCATCATCCTGGTGGTGGACGTGAGCGAGCCGGTCGCGGACGTCGTCGAAAAGCTGGTGACCTGCCACGATACCATGTGGGACGAGATCGGGCCGATACCGGTCATCACGGCGCTAAATAAATGCGACCTGATCACGGATGAAGAGCTCGAGGAGCGTAAGGCGGCCATCGTTCATCTGGCGCCTAATCCCATCGCTATTTCAGCGAAAGCATGCTCGGGCCTGGATGAGCTTATGAAAAAAATAGGCAAGTACCTGCCGAAATGGGTATCCGCCGAGATCATGCTGCCCCACACCCAGGAGGGCATATCGACGCTTTCATGGCTCTACGAGTCGGCGGTGGTGCATCACGTCGAATACGGCGAAAATGAGGCATACATCAAAGTGAACATGGAAGCCAGGGAAAGCGTGCTGAGCCAGCTGAACAAACGGCTTGAGAGGCTAAACGAACCGGCCGTAAATCCTTAATAGCGCCGGATACATTTTATACAGCATGAAGATCTCAGTCATCGGCGCCGGCGCGCTGGGCACTTTTTATTGTACTATGCTGTCGGCATCGGGGCAGGATGTGATGCTTGTCTGCCGGGAAAAGGACGTTGAGACGCTAAAAAAAGGTATCTCAATAAGCGGCCAGATAGAAAAAACAGCGCACCCTGGCGTTGCCTTCCGCATGCCGCCATCGGACCTTGTTTTCGTCACGGTAAAGTCCTATGACGTCGCCTCGGCTGTCACTGGATTATCGTTGAAGCCCGATACATTGGTCGTCATCATCCATAACGGCCTTGGCGGCGACGAAGCTGCAGCTTCCATAGTGGGAAAAGGCCACGTGGGCACGGGCGTATCCTACAGCGGCGTTACTTTCATAGGGCCGGGTAAGGTAAAGCTGGCCGGATATACCGAGACGGTGCTCGGCTCCGTCGAGCCGGGAGTGGCAAAAAGGATGGGCATAGCAAGAGACGTGCTGGAAAAGGCAGGCCTGAAAGCCCGCGTTGTTGACGACATCAGGGCCGCGCAGTGGGAGAAGATGTACGCTAACGTCGCCATCAATCCCATCACCGCCATAACGGGATTAACGAACGGCATGCTCCTTGAAGTCCCCGAATTAAAAACACTGGTCTCCCTGGTAGTCATCGAAGCGGCGCAAGTCTCCGAAGCGCTCGGCATCAAAACAAGCGCCGATCCCCTAGAGAACGCTTACAAAGTGATCAAAGACACATATAACAACCGGTCGTCCATGCTGCAGGACGTTACCCGCGGCAAACACACTGAAATAGATGCATTAAACGGTAAAGTCTGTGAGCTGGGGCGAAAGGCCGGCGTGCCCACGCCGTACAATGAAGCTATTACGGCGCTGGTCAAAGGTATCGAAAAAAGGCTAACTGACCAATAAAAACAAAGTGAGGACATTTACCGTCCATACGGCATCGTCCCCTTACATTATACGCTGTGAAGCTAGCTTGATGTCCTCTTCCTTCACTGTCTTGCGGCCCGCATGCTTGCAGAGCTTGATGGCTTCCACGGACACCTTCATGCCATAATCCTCGAGTATCGAGGCCAGTGCCTCTTTAGCATCTTCGCTGACCCTATCGGCGCCCGCATTCCTTATTATCCTGTCTACAGAAGCAACGGGAAGTTCTTTCATCATATTCCACCTCCTATCTCAAAAATAGGGGATAATTTGATTACTTATTAGTTAAAAACCGCTCTATATATAACTTATGCCAGATAAAAGATTTTCAGGGCCTTAAAAAGGTTATATAATATTATACGGGCTTCTTATGGCTGACGTATAAAAATTTAGGCATAATCAGGCTTGATTATCCGCCACAGGGTACCATATTTTTTTCAAGGCTTAATAATGGCCACATCATATTGTATAAAAATAGAGAAGATTTATGCGCTATGGCTTTCTATATATCAGGGAAACAGAGGCAGAATAATGGTAAAGGCGACTAAAGTAACTAAGATGGCTAAGCCCGGAAAGACAACGACGGCAAAAAAGTCCATTAAGACGGCTGATAAGAAGATGAAAGAACTGCCCAAAAAGGCACCTGTTAAAGTCGCAAAATCCTCAAAGAAATTCGACAAGCAAAACCTCGAAGAGATGTTCCGCGCCACGGTGGCCAGCAACGAGTCTTTCGAGATCACCGAAGATGACGATTATAACATAGCCCTCGAGCAGTTCAGCAACATCATCCGGCGCCTGGACGCCATCATCGCCATCGATCCCGAGTACAGGGATGCGATCAATTACAAAGGCATGATGCTCGTGGGATGCGGGAACAACAAGGAAGGCGTCGAGTGCTTCGATGCAATATTAAAGATCAATCCCGCCGATAAGGAAGCGCTTAATAATAAGGGCATAGCGCTGTACGGCCTGGGGAAGGATAAGGAAGCTCTTAAGTGCGTTAACAGCGCCATTGCGCTGGACAAACGATATCCGGACGCCTACATGAATAAGGCTGTGATCCTTCATGCGATAGGCGAATTCGAAGAGGCCGACAGGTGCATCCGCAAGGCAAGGGCCCTGGACATCATTGTCGGATAATCTTTTTTAAATCTTTTCACACATAGCTATGTAAGCCCGGTATCAGGTACGATACGCCAAAATAGGTGAACAGCACCGCCAGGAAGCCAAGTATCAATATGAACGCAGCGTTCTCGCCCTTCATGCCCGCTCTTCTCGCTATCAGATAGGCCGAATAGACTATGATGGTGATAAGCGACCACGTCTCCTTGGGGTCCCAGGACCAGTATGCGCCCCACGCCGCCTTAGCCCATATGGCGCCCATGATCACGCCTAAAATCAGCAGCGCCAGGCCTATCGCAGTAAATAAGAACGATATCCTGTCCAATCTTTTAAAGACATGCCCATCGCCATTTTTCAACAGGCGAAGCGCAACGTAGGCGACCGAAGCGGCAAACGAGACAGCGAACAGCCCATAGGAAAGAATGATCACGGGCACGTGCACCAGAAGCCAGCTGTTTTTCAACAAAGGCGATAGCGTAGGGTTAGCTTCCCAGGATACTGCCGAGAAGGCGAGTAACAGCGCGGTTACCGCAGCAAGCGGCACATACATGGCAGGCGTATAATTTCTCCTGTAGCTATATGCCGAGGCGAGGCCCGTGATGAGCGCGAGCATTGCCGCGGTCTCATACAACGTTGCCCAGGGCGGCCTTCCCAGCGTATACCACCTCAGGCCGAGCGCGCCAATAATGAATAAACAACCAACGAAAGAACAATATGACGGTAATTTACTCTTTTTCATCCACAGCGTGGCCAGAGTAAAAAGGCAAAACATCGCCGCTGCAGCCCATAACAGCCATTCTTCCATCCCATACCCCTCACAAGATCGATAAGTACTGTATTAGTTATAGTCGATTGCATAAAAAACCATTGTAAATTTATATATGTAACTCTGGCCATAGCCATCCTTTCATCGCCGGGCGGCATGATGTCGACAGCTCACTAACACTAATGTATGAAAGGCCGTGAAGCCTCGATGTCAAGGGCCTTTTTTATTAATATTTCTCTTTGTGCGGGACGAAATTCCGATGCCGCCCTGAGCGAGCGGGCAATGTGCACTTCAACATTTTCCAGCACCTGCCCGGCTTCTTTTTCATAGCATTCTATGAATTCTCTGGCCAGCGTGAATTTATTCGGCGTGAACATCGGGTAGGCATCTAATAAATATGCCAGCGTTTCTCCCACGTCCTCTTCCGGCCTGCCCATCCTCGATAGCTCGAAGTCTATGCCGTATATGTGATCGTCGAAGATAAAATTCTTAAAAATGGCATCGGACCTGATGCGGACCATGTCCCCTTCCCGGAATGCACGATGAAAACGGCCCAGCCATTGGGCGACCCCGAGCGCCGTCTCGCGCATTCGCTCGGTCTCAAGGTAATCGTTCGCCGATTTGCCCTGGATGAAACCCAATAATAGTGCTTTTTCCTTTACCTCGACAATGGCGGGCACGGGTATATGTGCTCCGGCTGCCGCTTCCAGCACATCGGCCTCGTTTCGCCATCGATCATTATCGTACAGCTTAAGGACGAGGGGTTTTCCGTCGCGTTCAACTAAATATACGGTATTTCTCTTGCTGGAAAACTTTTTAATAAAAACTAGCTCGCCGAATGGCTGGCTTGCCGGAGTCATCATGCGCCAATGCCTCCTTTAACCGGAAGCATGCATAACGGGCCGTATCCTAAATGATCGAAGCGAAAGAGCGCCGGCTTTCTCCCGTTATCCATAGCCATAGGTGCTTTGTTACCTTCAGAAGCTATTAAGGCTTACCGTTCGACCGGCTATTTTCATAAAACCGCCATTTATATGAATTACTATATAACCGCTCGTATAGCAATAAATTAATAACTAATCCGATAAAAACACGATAAGTAATTAAAAACGATAACGAAACGTATAATATTAATCTACTGTATATTAATACAGCCTATAATTGGGAGGTTATTGATGTTCAAGAATAAGGTAATAGGGCTGGTATTAGTTTCATTGGCCCTGATCATATTGATGGTAACGATATCAGGTTGCACAAACCAGGCCGGTAACGCTACGGTCACTCCGACCGCGGCGCCCGCCATGCAGACCATGAAGCTCGCTACAACCACAAGCGTGAACGATTCCGGCTTACTCAACGCCATTCTGCCGGATTTCGAGACGGCTAACAACGTTAACGTCCAGGTGCTATCGGCAGGATCCGGGCAGGCCATCGCCTATGGCGCCAGCGGCGATGTCGACGTGCTCATCGTACACAGCCCCGCGGCCGAGGCGACCTTCATGAGCCAGGGCCACGGCTGGAACAAGACACAGTTCGCGCACAACTTCTTCGTGATCGTCGGCCCGTCTAACGATCCGGCGGGTATCAAGGGCATGAACGCCACCCAGGCATATGCGCAGATAGCGAGTACGCAATCGCCATTCGTAGCCAGGGTAGACGGCTCGGGCACTGACTCGAAGAACAAGGACATATGGAATAAGACCGGCCTTGGCGTGCCATCCAACCAGACGAACACCTGGTACATAGCGACCGGCTCCGGCATGGGCGATGCCCTGCGCATGGCCGACGAAAAGCAGGCTTACATACTGAGCGATATCGCCACCTACGAGGCACAGTCCAAGAGCCTGAACCTGTCCATCCTCGTTGAAAATGACCCGAACACGCTGATCAACAAGTATGACGTGATCGCGATCAACCAGACGGAGTACCCGTCGGTCAACTACCCGATGGCCCAGCAGTTCATCGCATACCTGTCGAGCCAGCCGACGCAGCAGAAGATAGCCCAGTACGGCCAGGCAGAGTATGGGAGGCCATTGTTCTGGGCCGACCTGCTGAACAATTCGACAACGACGTGATGCCCTTTCGCATCACTCTTTTTTATATAGTAACCTTGATTTCATCCTGAGTAGTATTTACAGTGAATGATCGATACTCATACCCACGTTGATACAAGGCCATATGAAGACTTCGAGGCCATGGCAGTGGCGGGTATCTCCGACGTTATAACGCTGGCCCACGACCCGATGCGCATGAGCTCCAGCGTCGTATTCAGGGACCATTTTGAGCGGCTCTTCTCGGAAAAGGGCCGGGTGGAAAAGAACGGCCCGAGACTGCACATCTGCCTGGGGCTGCACCCTCGCGTCAAGCCGGAAGACCCCGATGCCTGCTTCGAGCTTCTGGAGTCTTATCTTACCAGGAGCGATCGTAAGGTCATTGCCCTTGGCGAGACCGGGCTGGAGACCGGCAGCGCGGCCGAAGTTGCCATGCTCGGGCGGCAACTCGAATTATCGATGAAGTACCGGTTACCCATCATTATTCACACGCCCCGCACTAACAAGGGGACCGTGACCAGGGATATTCTGAGCATATTGGCCACTTATTCAATTAATAAAAAAGAGGTCATCCTCGACCATGCGGACCCCGGGACCGTCAAATTGATACTGGATAGGGGCTTTAACGCGGGGCTCACTGTCCAGCCCTCGAAGCTCACGCCGCTACAGGCGGTCGAGATCATCAAACAGCACGACCCTACCATGATAGTATTAAATACGGACTCGTCGTCGAGCCCGTCTGACATACTGGGCGTGCCGCGGACCGTGCATCTTTTAAAAATGAACAAGGTCGATGAAAATGAAATAAAGCTTGTGAGTGAAATGAACGCCCGCAAGATATTCAATATTCAGCCATAGCTGATGCGGTATATGGCTCCGGCCTTATCGTCTGAAACAAGCAGCGAGCCGTCACCGGCGACCTCCACGTCTACCGGCCTTCCCCATGCGTCGCCGCCCTGCAGCCAGCCGTCGGCAAACACATCATAAGACACCGGTTTGCCGTTATTGACCTTGACCGAAGTGATCCGATACCCTATGGGTACCTGCCTGTTCCAGGAGCCGTGCTCCGCTATGAAAATAGAGCCATTGTAGTTATCCGGGAACATGGTGCCCTGGTAAAACCTCATGCCTAGCGCCGCCACATGCGGCCCTAACTCCATAGCCGGAGGGGTGAACTCAGAACAATTATGCTTATGCCCAAACTCGGGGTCCGAGATATTTTTACCATAACAATAAGGAAAGCCGAAATTCATGCCTTTCACCGGGGCATAATTCAGCTCGTCCGGCGGGATGTTCTCTCCTAAATAATCCCTGCCGTTATCGGTGAACCATAAATCTCCTTTAGCGTCCCAGTCAAAGCCGACGGTATTACGTATCCCTCTGGCATAGACTTCCAGGCCGCTGCCGTCGGGGTTCATGTGCATAATGGTCCCATAGGGATCGGGCTTTTCGCACACGTTACAGGGCGCCCCTACGGGCACGTAGAGCTTGCCGTCGGGCCCGAAGCGTATGAACTTCCATCCGTGCCATTCATCCGTCGGGGAGGCGTCGCTCACTACGACGGGCTTCGGCGGGTCTGCGAGGTGAGATTCGATATCGTCATACCGTAGCAGGCGATTAACCTCCATGACATAGAGCGAGCCGTTCCTGAAAGCGACGCCATTAGGCATGTGGAGGCCACTGGCTATGACCATAACATCATCGGCCTTTTTGCCGTCTTTAGAAGTAATAGCGTAAACCTTGCCCTCGTCCCTCGTGCCGATGAACAACGTGCCGTTAGGGCCGAGCGCCATCGAGCGTGCGCCGGGTACGTTGCCGGCATAAACGTCGATCTTGAAGCCTGCGGGCAACTTGATCGTATCGAGGCGTAGATCGCTCCTCCCCTGTCCATGAGAGCTTAATACGGTGAGCGACAGGATAATGGCTAGCACCAGGGCTATCGTGAGGCATATGGCGTATATTTTAATCCTTCCCCGGGGCAAATTCCATCACCTGCTATATAAAAACAGGTCCGCGCCCGGCCATAAATCACTTTGCCGCTCAATAACAGGTTTACTCTGGTGATAAACAAAATAAGAAAAAAGTCGGCCTACTTTAGGCCAAAAAGTCCCCTTATCGAATTTACGATAGTATCTATGACCGATGGCTGTGACTGCGGGGCCGAAGGCCTGGTGGTCACTGACGGACCAGGGGTGGCCGTGGCTGCATCAGGCGTTACGTACGTGTCTGAATTCATGTCGCTGACTATGGTCCCTACCGCTAATGCACTATCATTAGAAGCCGGAGCAGTCGTCGGTACCGGCCCTGTGTCATTTATTGCATGTATGTAGACATACGCATGCGTAGGTTCCGCGCCGACAGCAGGGTCCATCGGGCTTATCCATATCTCGAACCGTTTCGTAGGGGTAGTACTATAGTTACCGACCAGCGTCTCGATATCCACCATAGCCGGCTCGTTATCTGCAGAGCTATAGGTGGTCTCGCTGAAGGTATTGAAGTCAACCCAGGGGGCGCGCATCGCTGTCAGAATATCCGGTATCATTATAGAACGAGATGTAAGCGTTTACCCAGGCCGGCCCCACGCCGCCCGACCTTAAGACCGGGATGTGCGCCGTGTCGCCTTCGGTGACATCGTATGCCTGAGCACTAAATCTCATAACGGGCACCCCTACATCGCTGTCATTATTCAGTATGGTGACGGTCGTGCCCTCTATCTGGCATTGGGTATCTACCGGGGAGACCGGGGATAGCCAGATATAGAAATATTTACCGCTGTCGTTCCCCGAATTGTTGACAAAAGTAGCCGGCAATGTCACGGAAATAAATTGATCGGAGTTATTATTGCTTTGTCCAAAGTAATCCTGCCAGAGCACATCTGTGCCGATCTTCGCAGTGCCATCGGTTGCCGTGATCTGAATGATACAGGCCCATCACCGCCCCACCTGCTAATTATCAGTGCAAGCGTACCGCCTTTGGTCACATAGAACCCTTCCCTGCTTAAAGAAATGGTCGCATTGCCAGATGTACTGGTATTGTTTGGCTGCGGGGTCGGCGAGACCGTAATATTAAAGTGCGGCCTTGAGGGAATAATGAGGTTCCTCGGCATTATCGGGCGGAGGTCGTTCGGTAGCCTGCCCGGTAATATAAATCTATTTTCGGGCAACGCCGTAGGAGTTGCCGTTAGTGTAGGCGCTGGTATCGGCGTCGCTGTCGGTGCCGGCGATGATGTAAAGTGCGTGATAACTACCAGCGATGGCTGGGGCCTGATCGGTACCAGAGATGTCTTTGGCGGCGTGATAGGAATGACACCATGGCCTCCGGGCGGTATTATTATCGGTGCAATAGCGTTCGCATTTACAATGATGTTTAGCTGATTATAAGCCGGGGCCAGGGCGCTTATTAGTATAAACACCACTACGGCAATGATAAATGTCAATGCCGCTGGCCGTAAGATATCTCTCTTAATGATCACGATCACACCCACCTGACTATTATTGCAGACTGCACAGAAAACGTCTGAACTAGAATCGATTATGCTTCAGAATCTATTAGGCGTATTTAAAATAAGCCTTTGCATAAATATTTAATAAATTCTAATCCGGGGATAAAAAGTAAAACGGCCAGCCTACTTCAGGTCTAAGGGCCCTGTGGGAAAAAATAATTTCAGGATATCGCTTCGTCGATGTTCTCGACGACCAGCCAGTCCCCGGGCGAGCCGTGTACGTTATCTGACACGGAGAACGGCACGATGGGGTGGGCTTTTTCAAGTTCCACCAGGACGACGTAGCGCTTGCTGAACATCTCTCCCTGGGGCGCCGGGGACAATATTTTACCGTAATGTTTCCGTATCGATGAGGTCAGGGGCTCCTCGATCTCGGCGCTGTTCCCCTTTTTTACCATGGCCATAGCCTTCACCTTCGGGTTAAAGCCGGTGAGGAAAAATAGCGTATCCCCGCTCTCTACTTTACCATAGGGCCGTTTCTTTCCCATGGATGCGCGGGCTATCATTGTCTTCTCTCCGCTGAGGAGAGCGTGTAATTCTTTGGCGGATTCCAGGTAAACGAGATGATCCATAATGACTTCCTTTGTTTTGGCGAGGCTACTGCTTCTACCGCCGTTGTTAATAACATTTTGGTATAACGACCATATTAAAGCCTATGAGCGTGCACGACGAAACTATTTGTAAAATATTATCTCGCACGGGGATGCGAAGGAATATGCCATTGCTCTTCAAGGCCCGCTATGATCATCTTGAACTCGTCGTGGAACAGCCTGCTGTCGAATTCCCTGAACATCCGCATCATTTCTTCTTTCTCCTCGTCGGAGAAATAGCTCATTGCAGGCATAAAAAAATGCTTTTCTTCTTTCTCAACGTGTTTAGGATAGAATACCGTTATTCCATTGATACAGGAAATGATATCGGCCGTACCTCCCGGCTTACCTTCCATATACTTATCCTTAGCCCTTACCAGCTCGTTGGTCAGGTTCCGGACAAATATGTGTTCCTGGGTCAGGTCTTCCACCATTTTTTTCATATCGGACGATATAGGCTTCTCGGAAAGCCTTGCAAATAGTATCTTTTCCTCTTTGCCGTGGTGACAAAAGTCCGCATATTCTTTTATGAAGCTCACGGCGGAATCGATGAAGTCCGGGTCTGCGCGGCCTAAATCCCCTATCCTATCGATCTCGACCCTCATCAGGCTAAGCATGCGGTCTATGAGCCTGTGCTCTATCATCAATTCACCGACGGGGAGCATGCCCCGGTGCGCTTGAGCCATGCTTAATCATAGGGACGGTACTTTTATATTACTTTTCGAATTTTTTACCGTTGGGGCATATATACAGGCACATGCCACATACGCCAAATCCCGTGGACGCTTCCAGGCCTTTCATGTACTTCTCACAGCGCCTGGCATCATACCGGGCTTCCCGGGGCTCACTTTCTATAAAGTTCCTGCCGGTGAAGGCTTTTACGGGGCATATGTCCACGCATTCATGGCAATCGCCGCATCTCGTCTCTATCGGCTTACCTGTTTTCAGCGGCACGTCCGTCAGGACGGTGATCCATCGGACCCTGGGCCCTGCCTCGGGGGTCACCAGCAAACAGCTTTTACCGATCCAGCCAAGCCCGGCAAGGTGTGCTGCCATCTTGTGCGAGAATATGGCGCATATCTTCTCGTCGCTGACTCGCTGGGAGGCGGACATCGGAAAAGCCCTGTAGCCCGAACGCTGGATCTCGCCTGCGACCTTCAGCGCAAGCAGATCGAGCTTGTTGTTGACCACGTCATAGCAGTGATGCTTGTAGCTCTGGACAGCAGGGCGCTCTTTCGTGGGCAGCGTGTCCACGATAGGGTCTAACAGCCTTATGCCGATCGATACCGCGCGGGGATAGCCGGCCACGATGTCTCCGCCTTGCGCTATGATCGCTTCGCGTGCCAGCGTCAGGTCGGCCACGCCAAAAAAGTCCGCTCCTTCTTCCATAACCAGTCTTTTTAAAGAAACGTCCATAATAAACGAAGCTCCTATACACAAATAATTCTTTTGCCCATGCGTTACCTTCGTACGGGTCACGCGTACAACGTTGTCGCCCTGACTGTTATTTGTATAATAATAAGCCTTGCGTACTCCGTTATAACCGTAAAATAGGCTTATAATATCACATCCTGTATCATCATTATAGGGGGATGAGATATGTTTCCATTTTGCGGACCGTTCGGCGTCGGGCCACTGGGGCTCGGCTCGTTTAACTTCTGGCTGACATGGGCCGGTCTACTGTCGTGCTGGTAAATAAAATGCTTCTACCCAACGCTCTTTACCATTAGCACCGGGCAGGGCGCCTCTTTTATTATTTTATCAGCCGTAGAGCCGAGTAAGAACTGGTAATAAATAGGACGTTCTGTCGCGCCTATCATCATCAGATCATAGCCTTTTTTCGCCTCTGCGGAAATAGCCTTAGCCGGCTCGCCTTCGGCGAACACCTTCCTGGCATTAACGCCTTTACATTTGATATCCTTGACCAGCGGGTTGAGTACTTTATCCGCGTCGGACACGTTAGGCCCCACATACATGACCGTGACCCCTCCTTTGCTTTTTTCGGCGAGCACTTCAGCCATGCGGACCGCTCTCAAGGCGTTCCTGTATCCCGCTGTCGGGACAAGTATTTTATTATATTTTACTATCTCGTCCTTAGAATACCGCAACACTACTGTCTCGATGGGGGATTTTCTCACTACCTCGTCGATCTTACTGCCGAAGATATTCTCTCTTCTTTTACCGTACGTCGAGTTAGCGATAAATAAAAGGCCATAGTTTATTCTTGCCGCCTCATCCAGTATGCCCTGCACGACCGAGTGGGAATTTTTTACGAGATAGCTGACCTCGAGGCCCTTTTCGATGGAAAGCATCTGCGCCTGCGTAACGACGTTCATGGCCTTTCGCCATTCGACAGCCGAAACGGGCAGCTTATCGGAAGTGATGATGTAAAGTAGCGTGATCTGGCCATCCGGCTCCAGGAAATTATTCAGAAAATCGACGATAATATGCATGTTCGAATCTTTTGATATCGGGATCAATATATTGTTGTACATAGAGCTCACATCGAGTTATGCTGCTTCATCTCTAACAGGGCAAGGTTTAGCTCCAGGACGTTCACCCTCGGCTCTCCCCATAACCCCAGGAACCTTCCCTGCTCATGTTCTTGTATCAGGGCCGTTATCGTTTCTTCGCTCACGCCATTCTCGGCGGCCACACGGGGCGCCTGCATCATGGCATTATCTACGGAAATATCCGGGTCCAGGCCTGAGCCCGAGCCGAGCACCGCATCGCCGGGGACTGAGGAGACGCCGGCCGGTATCCTTGACTTCACTTCGCCCAGCAGTACGCTGTTATCGGGCCCGAGATTGGAAGCGCTTGAATTCGTGGCATCGTAATTTGGAGCCGACGGCCTCGAATAGAAATATCCGGGGGCGGTGAAATTCTGCCCTACGAGTACTGAGCCGACTATGGAACCATTGTACGATACCGGGCTTCCGCCCGCCTGGGACGGCATTGCGACTCCCGAGATGAGCGTAACGGCAAGCGGGTATAGGATACCGCAGGCCAGCACGGCCAGTGCAACGAGCACAATACTCGGGTAAATCAGCTTTAGATAATTCATATTCCCACCAGCCAGACTATTAACATATCGATGAGCTTGATACCCACAAACGAGCTCAAGAAACCCCCGAGCCCATAGACCAGTAAATTTCTCGTGAGCATCTGCGACGCCCCTATGGAGCGATATTTCACTCCGTTCATGGCCACGGGGATCAGCATCGGGATCACTAGCGCGTTGAAAATTAACGCCGATAGGATGGCATTTCTCGGCGAAGATAAACCCATAATATTCAGAGCGGCTAAGGCCGGAAAACTCGGGGCGAATATGGCCGGCAATATGGCGAAATACTTGGCGACGTCATTGGTAACGCTGAAGGTCGTGAGGGCACCCCTGGTAATTAACAGCTGTTTTCCTATGGTCACTACTTCGATGAGCTTGGTCGGGTCGGAGTCAAGGTCGACCATGTTGGCGGCTTCCTTAGCGGCCGAGGTGCCGTTATTCATGGCAAGCCCCACATCGGCCTGGGCAAGCGCCGGTGCATCGTTCGTGCCGTCCCCCGACATGGCAACGAGACGCCCGGCCGCCTGTTCTTTCTTGATAATGGCAAGCTTATCTTCGGGAATGGCGTTAGAGATGAACTCATCCACGCCTGTCTCGCGGGCTATGGCCGCTGCGGTGAGACGATTATCGCCCGTGCACATCACCGTTTTGATGCCTATGCGCCTTAGCTCGGCTATCCTGTCGGCGATGCCCGGCTTGACCAGGTCTTTGAGCATGACGATACCCAGCGCCTCATCATTTACTGCCACAGCGAGCGGAGTAGCTCCGCCTCTAGCAATGTCGTCCGCCTGCACGCGCAGGCTTTCGGGGAATGCTATTACCCGTTTCGCTATGGAGTCGACGGAACCCTTCAGATATGTTGTCCCGTCCTTCAGTATCAGGCCGCTGGCCCTTGTTTCCGGTGTGAATAGTATGGGCGTGCTGTCCTTGAGTATAGATTCATCAACGTTGTAGCCCAGTTTTTTACCCAGCGTGACAATAGACCTGCCTTCCGGCGTCTCATCCACGAGCGAGGAGTTCATCGCTGCCTTTGCAATGTCGTCCATGCTTCTTCCCGGGGCGGGATTGAACAGGCTGGCATAGCGGTTCCCTATGGTCAGCGTGCCTGTCTTATCCAGAATTAAGACGTCGATGTCCCCCGCCGCCTCCACCGCCCTCCCTGACTTGGCTATGATATTTACCTTGGTCACACGGTTAACGCCCGCGATGCCTATTGCGGGCAGCAAGCCTCCGATGGTCGTAGGCATGAGGCAGACAAACAAAGCGATCAGCACTCCGATGTCCAGCAAAATATTATAATACAGGGCGATGGGCACGATGGATACTACCACCACCAGAAGCACGATGGTCAGCGATACCAGCAAAACTGTCAAAGCCACTTCGTTGGGCGTTTTTTGCCTTTCCGCACCTTCTACCAGCCGTATGATCCGGTCGAGGAA
Organism: uncultured Methanocellaceae archaeon; assembly: GCA_963780625.1. Taxonomy (GTDB): domain Archaea; phylum Halobacteriota; class Methanocellia; order Methanocellales; family Methanocellaceae; genus Methanocella. The sequence continues at coordinate 58,742 of CAWACH010000005.1, forward strand.
CGTCTTGCCGGGCTCCGAGGTGATCTTTACCTCGGCGCTTCCCGATAGTACCTTCGCGCCGCCCAAAACGGACGAACGGTCGCCGCCGCTTTCACGGAGCACGGGCTCGGACTCGCCTGTCATCATTGACTCGTCCAGCAGGATGGAGCCTTTTATGACGCTCCCGTCGCTAGGAACGCTATCGCCCGCGCCTAACATGATCATATCGCCCATCTTTAGCATGGTCGAGCTCGTCTGGATAATGGCCCCGTTAGGGCCGAGCACCTTCGCCATGATCTCCTTTTTTATTTTCCTGAGGCTGTCCGCCTGGGCCCTTCCCTGGGCTTCGGCCAGCGCCTCCGAGAAGAACGAAAACTCGATGGTGAAGAATAATATAATGGCGACTATTGCGTAATCTGTCCGGTTTAGTATAGTCCCGATCACAGTCGAGAACTCGGACGGGACTAACACCGCCAGCAGCGTAACGATAAAGCACAGGTACAGGATGAATACGACCGGGTTTTTGATAACGAACCGCGGGTCGAGCTTTAATAAGGACGACTTCAGGGCGTCGACCAATAGCTTAAACGATAACCATGACTTGTTCGCCATCTTTTCACCCCAGTCCGAATATTTCTGCAAGCGGCCCCAGCGACAGCGCCGGAAGGAACGTGATGGCGCCGACCAGTACGATGATCCCTATGAGGAATAGCGCGAAGGCCAGGTTATCCGTCGGAAGCGTGCCTATGTTCGCTCCGATGGACTTCTTTCTCGACAGCAGTCCCGCCACTCCCAGCATGGCCGCCAGCGGTATGTACCTGCCACAAAGAATGACCAGGCCGGAGACTATGTTAAAGTACAGCGTCGTGTTCTTGAGGCCCCCCATGCCCGAGCCATTATTAGCGGATGCCGACAGGAATTCATATATGATCTCGTCGAAGCCCCGCGAGCCCGGGTTCAGCGAAATGGCGTGAGCGGGATTTAAAAGCATGGTCAATGCCGTCGGCAGGAGCACCATCACGGGATGGGCAATAATGACTATAACGATGAGCTTCATCTCAGCCGGCTCGATCTTTTTCCCCAGGAATTCAGGCGTCCTGCCGACCATGAGCCCTGCGATGAATACGGAAAGCAATACATATATCAGCATAACGTCTAGCCCTGCGCCTATGCCGCCCGGAGAGCACTGCATCATCATGCCGAACATGGCCCCGAAAACGGCCAGCGGCATCATCGACGTGATGGAACATGAGGCGGCTCCTGCCTGGACCGACGTGCACGTGGCGATAAAGAACGCGCTCTCAAAGGCGGAAAATCTCACTTCCTTACCCTCGAGATATCCTGCGGCCGATTGAACGGTAGGCGGCAACATCGGGTTAAATGACTCGCCATACATCGAGATAAAGGCAAAAATGCAGAATATTGCCAGCATTACAAATAAGATCAATAGCCCTTGCTTTCGTTTACCTATCATGATGCCGAAGGCATAAGGCAGCGAAAGTGGAATGAGCAGCGTAAAGATCAGTTCCAGTACATTTGTCAAAGGCGAGGGATTCTCGAAGGGATGGGCAGAGTTGGCGCCATAGTATCCGCCGCCGTTCGTGCCTATTGCCTTGATGGACTCGAGGGATGCCACGGGGCCCAGCGGTATTGATTGTACTGCTCCGACGATGGTACTGGCATTTAGAGTGCCGCCCAGGGTCTGGGGTATGCCGCAGGCTACGAAAACAAGGGCTATAATAAAAGACATGGGGATCAGCACCCGGATGAGCCCGATCTCGATGTCCTTGAAAAAGTTACCTATCCTGCCGTTCGAGTTAATTAATCCGCGGATCAGGGCGAACACCGAGGCCAGCCCGGTAGCAGCCGAAAAGAACATGAGCATCGTTATGACGAGCATCTGCCCCAGCGGACTGAACGTGTCGCCCGAATAATGCTGCTGGTCAGTGTTCGCCACGAAGGACGAGGCAGTATGGAACGCCAGGTCGGGGCTCATGCCGAGAGCCCATAAAACGATCATCGAGAACGCCCACAGCAGCGCGTTAGTTAATAACAGGGCGACGACGTACTCCTTCCAGTCCATATCCTGCGTATCAAGGCCCCGGAGTGCCCATGAGATAGCCCTTTCGACCGGCTCAAAGATCTTATCGAAAGGAGTGCTCTTTCCGGAGAATATCGCCGCAAGATAAGCGCCGACGGGCAGGCATAACGCGACTGCGATGATTATGATGATAAATGCCTGCAGAAGGCCCAATAGAAAGTCCACGATATCAGTCCTTAAAACTTCTCAGGTCGAAGGAGCACGTACCCGAGGTATACGAAAGCCACAATAACGGCAATTATAACGACTATCTCTCCTATCATTCTCGTACGCCTCAGTTGTCTAATTCTCGCTTCGACTTTCCATATTTCCCTTGGCCCATGCCCTTATATCATTTTATGAACCTTAGGGCGCAACTGCTACCTTTCTTTGGTGATTATTAGCGTTGCATCCGTCGAATAAATAATCCTCAAAAAGTTGTATAAAAGATTTACCGGTGCTCATCATCAGGCAATATATAAAAATATCGGTTCCAAGGGTTATATAAAAATGACTTTTAAAGACATGTAAAAGACAATATGAGAAAAATAAAAATAATTTGAAGTGCCCGAATGGTGGGCGTTAAAACGAGAATATCTCGTTATTATTTCTTCTTGGGCGCCGCCTTCTTGCCCTTTGCTGCCGGTGCTGCCTTGGGCTTAGTGCTGCTGCCACATCCACATCCTGCCATTCTGTTCACCTCTTTAAATAGTGTGTGATAGTATTTTAGTACTCATTATACAAATACTTAGTTATCCAAAAGCAGGTCAGCCAAGGCTTCTATTCCAACGCCTTTGCGAAGATTCGTCTTCAATATTTTTATGTTTGAGTTGTGGCGTCTCATGTCCTTCTCCATCCTCTCCACACTCGCCCCGACGGCTTCCGCAAGGTCGACCTTGTTGATTATGCCTATCTGGCATTCCCTGAATATGGCCGGATGCTTGTTGACCACGTCATCGCCTTCGGTGACGCTCACGATGACAACGCGCTTGTGGCTGCCGACAGGAAAGTCAGTCGGGCATACCATGTTGCCCACGTTCTCGATGAATAAGAAATTGATCTCGTCTAACGGTAAATGATGTAACGCTTTGTGCACCATGTGTGCATCCAGGTGACATTCAGTCCCCGTATTGAGGTTCTGGGTAGGTATGTGTAATGCGTGAATGCGCTGATAATCGTCGTCGCCGTAACAATCTCCCACAATGGCGCCTACTTTTACGCCTCTCTTCTGTAACAGCGGCGTCAGCTTTTCAATGAGCATGGTCTTACCGGAGCCCACAGCCCCGAGGATGTCTACGGACTTGACGTGATGCTCGTCCAGATGTTCCTGGTTCTCCTCGGCTTCCCTGCGGTTAGCTTCGGTAACATTGGCCCCTACGTTCACTTCAACCTTGTGCAAAAGTCTCACCTAAATGTAACCATAATTGATGAGTGTTGCTTAAATATTTGTCGACGCCTGCACTGATGTAGAGTGAAACTTTATATGTGAAAATCGCCATGTATAGAAAAAACGTCGAATAGTTAAGTTCATCGATGTGAATAATAATTTTTATGGGTGCTGAGTATGATGAAAGGCGAGGCGTTATACAGCGGAAAGGCAAAAACGGTCTATGCGACGACCGATCCCAAGCGCTTTATCGTAAAGTTCAGGGACGACGTGACGGCAGGGGACGGGGCGAAAAAGGCCAACCTGAAAGGTAAAGGCTACTATAATGCGCAGATATCTGCGAAACTCTTCAAGCTGCTCGCCGATAACGGCATCAGCACTCACTATATTAAGATGATATCCGAGGACGAAATGCTCGTCCACGCCTGCAACATGATCAAGATAGAGGTCATTCCCAGGAATCTCGCCGCGGGCTCCATAGTGAAGAGGTACGGGTTCTCCGAAGGCGCAAAGTTCGAGCCGCCCGTCATTGTCATGGACTTCAAGAACGATGCCGCCCACGATCCTATGTTGAACGACGACATAGCCATCCATCTCGGGCTCGCCACCGATAAGGAGCTGCGTAAGGTCCGAAAAATATCGCTGAGGGTCAATGAGATATTAGAAAAGTACCTGAACGAGCGGGGCCTGTTGCTGCCGGACTTCAAGCTGGAGTTCGGGAAGATAGACAAAAAAATAGTCGTTGCGGACGAAATATCTCCGGACACCATGCGGCTGTGGAAGAAGGGCACCAACCAGAGCCTGGACAAGGATGTATTCAGGTTCGACAAGGGCGACCTGATGACGGCTTACGATGAGGCCGCAAGGCTCATTGCGCCGGAAGTTTTTAAATAAAACCTTTTTTTACGGGCGATTCTTGCCCCCAATTTTTCGTCATAAATGTCTTTGTTCAGCAGGGGAGCTTGCGGGTGGAGAAGACAGAGCGAGAAAAGATGATGTCCGGCCTGCTATACAGTGCATCGGACGAAGAGCTTGTTGAAATGCGTCTGGCAGCCAGGCGCCTGCTTTATGTATATAATAATACAACGCCTGACGTGCCGGATAAGCGAACGGCGATATTAAAGGACATGTTCGGGAAGCTTGGCGATAAGGCCGAGATAGAGCCGCCATTCCATTGTGATTATGGCTATAATATTTTTGCAGGCGATCGTCTATACATGAACTTCGGCTGTGTCATACTTGACGGCAATGCAGTCCATATCGGCGGCGGCGTTCTTTTTGGCCCCTACGTACAGCTATATACAGCATATCATCCGACGGACCCGGCGCTAAGAAGATCGGGGTTAGAATTAGCATCGCCCATAGTCATCAAGGACAATGTCTGGATAGGCGGCGGCGCTATCGTTTGCGGCGGAGTGAGCATCGGCGAAAATACAACGATCGGCGCCGGCAGCATCGTGGTCAAGGATATACCCCCGAACGTCTTAGCGGCGGGTAACCCTTGTAAGGTTATAAAAAAGTTATAGGCCGTTAAGTAACGCTTTCCCATCATCGGTGCCAAATAGCGGGGGATCCCAGGATTCTACTATCTCGGGCCTTTTTATCGGCACTTTCTTCTTCTTAATGGGGTCGTAGCCTTCCTTTTCTACTGACTTCCTAAAGATAAAAACACCTTTACGCTGCCATCCGGGCGTTTCGTTAAGGTTGACACCGCGCTGCCACATCATCTCGTGAATATCCTCGAACTTCATGCCGTGCATTCTTTTTGAAGCCTCTTGCTCGGGAACGCCTTCTTTTACCAGTGTATAAAACCCGTAGGACTGCATGTGGTTGCGCCACGCCTCCGCCTGCCTCCACTGCAAATATCCCGATACGTCCTCATAGTGTAATGGAACGACCCTGGAATCGAAAGCCAGCGGCACTTCAACGCCGAGCGCCAGCGTCAGCGCGCTGGACAAATAGGAAGGCACGACAGAGTCGATCTTTTCCAGCCTGCCGTCGAAGGGCAGTTCCCTGAAAAAGATATTAAACTCGTCGGAAAAAGTATAGACCCACTCCGGCGTCAGCCCGCTTTTCTCCAGCAGCGAACGTCCCGCGGCCACCATGGCCTTCTCGAACTTCAGGTCATATGGCTTCTCGAACCTAAGCCTGGCTAAGGACTCCTTGAAGTTCCTGCCGTCAGCCCTGACGACGACCGGCGGTAACGCCTTAATGTCCTTATAGATCTCCCGGGCCTTGTACCGTTCTTCCTTATCCGCCATAGGCTACCTTTCCATCACTACATTTATTAATTGTCGTTGTATATTACCATTTTTAATCTAAGCCGAAGTGAGCCATGTGTCCGGTACGATACAAGCCTTGAAGAACATCCGCCTGCCTTCCTATGACCGAAGGCTGTGGATCCTGTTTTTCGGCATGGGCTTGAACCAGTTCGGCATGTCCATCGTGATGCCTTTCATCTCTATTTATCTTTTTTATTACCAGGGCGTATCCGCGGGCCTCGTCGGCTTCGCCATGTTCATATCGTCATTCGTCGGCGCTATCTTCCAGTTCATCGGCGGCGAGATGTGTGATCGCATGGGAAGGCGGTTTACCTTCATTTTGGGCTTATTAATATTAATACTCAGCTTCTTACTACTGGGCTGGGCAGTGAACGCTAAAGCCCCGTATGTACTATATCTATTGATACTATCGCTGACCCGGGTGGCCACCGGCCTGTTCAGGCCCATACCTAATATTATAGCGACGGACATCGTGACTCCCGATAAGCGGCTCGAGGCGTTCAGCCTGCTCAGGATAGGACAGAACGCAGGCTTTGCTCTCGGGCCTATGGTCGGCGGGATCATGGCTTTGATCTCATATACGTCAATGTTCTATTTCACTGCCGCCACCAGCACCATTTACCTGTTGATCGTTATTTTCTTTATCAAGGATACCAGGACGTGTATGCCTTCCAGCCGTTTTTCGCTCAAAGACATCGGCAAGATCGTCGATGACCGCCCTTTCATGGCCTTCTCGATACTGGTCTTTCTGGTGACCGTGGTCTATTCCCAGATGTACTCCCCCTTATCCGTGTATGCCAAGGGGTTCGTCGGGCTGTCAGAGCCCGAGATAGGCATGATATTCGCGGTCAACGGCACCATGGTCGTCATAGCACAATATTTAGTGACGAGGCTTACGAACCATTACCGGCTCACCATGTCCATGGGTATCGGCACTATGCTATATGCGCTGGGGTTCGCGCTGGTCGCATTCTCCCATAGTTTCCTGGCGCTGGCGTTTTGCGTCTTTGTTATTACCCTGGGCGAATTGACCTACATGCCGCCCTCGACGACACTTACGGCGAATATGTCATCCGGGGATAACAGGGGACGATACCAGGGATTTTCCGGCCTGACAAGTACACTCGGCTTCGCGGTGGGGCCCCTCATCGGGGGAATACTACTGGACCATTTACCGACTACCGCCATGTGGCTGATCATCGCCGTCATGGGCGTAGCCTGCGCTGTCAGTTTTATCTACCTGAAAAAGTTGGTGCCCCGGGAAAAGAACGGGTCATACATGACTGAATAGACTAATTTTACCAGCAAGTAAGCTAAAAAATACTTAAAAAAATGACCAGAGTCATGAGACTCCGGTTTTTTCAATTATACTTCTTCGGCTTCTTCTCCTTTTTCGCCCAGTGAAACGTTCGGCTGCCTGATTATGATGATGTCTCCTGCAGCCAGTACCCACCTGTACGGGATGATGACTCCCTTAGTCTCGACGTCGAACATATCCTTATTGATGTTAGCCAACGCCAGGCCTGAGATCTTCCTCTCATTAGCCTCGAGCTGGACGTCCTGCACCTTCCCCACGTACTTCCCCTTATCAGTATAAACGTTCAGGTCGAACAAAGAGGTAATATCAGCAATCATTAAGTATCCTCTCCCCTACTTATGCTGCTATAATGATATATACTTTGTTGAATAATATTAAAACGCTATGACCGCATCGCTGAAAATAGGAAGCGTGATGGGTATTCCTATTAAGCTTCATGTGACATTTCTACTCATCCTGCCTTTTATCGCTTTTGCGTTCGCGACATCGCCTGCGCCTCTCGGCTTTATTAATGTGCCCGATATGACGATGCGCATAGGCCTGAGCCTGCTGGCCGCGATCTTTTTATTCGCCTGCGTGCTCATACACGAGATCGGCCATTCATACATCGCCGTAAAAAACGGCATAAAAATAGGCGGCATCACGCTCTTCCTGTTCGGCGGGGTCTCCGAGATGGAGGACATACCCAGGAACCCGAAGGTCGAGATGGTCATGGCATTCGATCGGGCCGGCCATCAGCATCGTGCTGGGCGTGATCTTCGCGGCGATATTCTTCCTTGTTTTTAGGGACAGCTATAAAAATATCGATTACATGGGCTATACGGGTACCATGGTCGCCCTGCTGGCGTACATGAACATAGCGCTGGGCATTTTCAACATCATACCGGCGTTCCCCATGGACGGCGGACGAGTGCTTAGAGGATTCCTCGCAGAACGCATGCCGTATATTAAGGCGACACGCATCGCGGTCAGCATCGGCAAATTGTTCGCATATATCCTGGCCCTGCTGGGCATATTGACCTGGCCGTCGGGCCTGTGGTTTATCGTCATTGCTCTCTTCATCTACATAGCAGCGGGGGAAGAAGAAAGCTCCACGACGCAGTCCATAGCGCTGGAAGGGATAAAGGTCAAGGACATCATGACCAAAGACGTCCATACGCTGGATTCAGGCACCACTGTCTCGGATAGCATAGACACGATGTTCAAGCTCAAGCACCTCGGCTACCCGGTAACGGAGAACGGCAAAATGGTCGGCATCATCACATTAACCGACGTCTCCCGGGTACAGCCGCAGGCCAGGACGACGACCCCCATAAAGGACGTCATGACCAGAAAAGTTATTACCCTGAAGCCCGAAGATGATGCGTTCACAGCACTGCAAAAGCTGTCCAGGAATAAGATCGGGCGCCTCGTGGTAATGGAAGGCGATCGCATCGCGGGCATCCTATCCCGCACAGACATGCTCAAGGCGATGGAACTGTACGAGGTCACAAGAGGCTCTTCTCAAACGCTTCCACCCAACGCTTAAATACTTGGGCGAATGATAAATAAAATAAGATAAAAATGTTAATATAATACATTTATATTACCTACTATTCATAACATCGGTCGTGAAACTTTGATCGAAGGACAAGCAGACGGGCAACGGATCGAGCCGAGTATTTCTTCCAATCCTCTGGATAATATCATGCTGGTGGGTACGGCCCACGTATCAGAGAAGAGCGTAAAGGAAGTCGAAGAGGCCATTGAGTCGTATAAGCCGGACGTAGTAGCCGTTGAGCTGGACGCCCGCCGATATCAGGCCCTGAAAGAGGGCGGCCAGGAAAAGAAGGAAATTCAAATAAAAGAGCTGTTAAAGGGCAACAATATGGCCATCTTTATCATGCAGACCATGCTGGCGTTCGTCCAGCGCAAGGTCGGCGCGGAGATGGGCGTCAAGCCGGGCTCTGAAATGATCGCCGCCATTGACCTGGCGCAGAAGAAGGGCATCGAGGTCGCGCTCATAGACCGTGACCTTGGGATCACCCTGGCAAGATTCTGGGCCAAGATGTCGCTTCGGGAAAAGTTCAAGATGTTCTACTCGCTGGTACTAGCTTCGCTGGGCGTCGGCACCAAGGACATCGATATCGAACAGATGACCAACGAGGACGTGGTGTCCGAGTTGATCGAGGAACTAAGGGAGTTCACCCCGTCGGTCGCGGAAGTCCTGGTGGACGAGCGTGACGCGTTCCTGGCCCACAACCTGGTCAGCATCGGCCGCACAAAGCGCCGTCGTCGGCGTCGTCGGCGCGGGGCACAGGGAAGGCATTAGAAAGTACATGGAGCACCCGGAGACCATACCGCCCATCGAGTCGATCTCCTCGGTACAGAAGAAGCGTAAAATACCCTGGCTTAAAATATTTAGCGCTCTCATTATTCTTTCAGTCGTCCTGGTATTCGTATTACTGATATTTTCCGGTATACCCCTGGAGCAGCTTGCGCTCGCATTAGGCGTATTGTTTGTCGTGCAAGGCCTGATCTCCGCATTATTGGTCGCCATGGTCGGCGGCCACTGGAAGTCCGTCGCCACCGCTTTCGCCCTGGCATGGTACGCTTTCCTGAACCCTGTCATAGCCATAGGCTGGCTGGCCGGCGTCGTGGAAGCTACCCAGCGTCCCCCTACCATGGAGGACCTGAGCACGCTGATGGGTAACGAAGACGACGGCGTCCTGGATACGCTCAAAAACATGTTCCATAACAAGCTGTTCAAGGCCATCGCGGTAGCGGCGGTCGCGAACATCGGCAGCATGATCGGCACCTTTGTCGGCGCAGCAGTGCTCGTGTATTATTTCCACCTGACCGACCCGGTACATCTCTTACAGGCCGGCCTGGGCAATGGCTACCATACAATTACGACGTGGCTACTGCCTTTGTGGTTCAGATAATAATAATAATAATAATAATAATAATAATAATAATAATAATAATAATAATAATAATAATAAAAAAGTCGGGCATCTCACCATAAGATCTAGTGGGATGCAGTTCTCATTTTCTTAGAGGCATTCTCGATAGCTGCGACCACGCTATTGCTCGGCATGATGGTCGCCACCGGAATGCGTAACACTTTCTCCAGCGTATAGCTTACGATGGGGGCGCAAACAAGCGCCTGGGCGCCGTCCCGCTCGGCTTTAATCGCGGCAACGATGGCGTCCTCCATGGTCATGGCAGAGTATTCACGCACCACGATCCTTTTGCCGTCCACGAACATCTCCCGCTCGCTGATGCGGTCCAGCACCGGCCTTGCGGCAATAACGGCGATAAATTTCTCCCTGCTTAGGCCCTCGATATCCCTGATGGCTTCCACGACGTCACGAAGCGTGCCTAAGTTAGGGTCCCGGTCGCCGTTCAATATCTTATACAGCGTGCTCGGGGAAATGCCCGAACGGTCACCGAACTCTGTGATGCTCAGCCCCAGGTCCTTCTTTATCACTCTCTCCAGCGTCTTTCTGAACTCATCGTCAGACTGGAACGCCGCCGCTATCACATCATCGGCAATGGTCATAAATGTCAATCCCTAATGTATAATCGTGCTGGCTATATTTCTACTTTTGTATCAAAATAAAGTTGCCCCGGAGAAAAACTATAAATCGGTTCGTAGAGTAACCACAATCGGAAGATAAACTATGCCTATTGACAATATCCTCGAACGTATCAACGAAGAAAAGCTGTCCAGGAGAACAGTCCTAAAGATCGGCATCGCGACCGGCGTAGGGCTTGCAGGCCTGGGCGTAGCAGGATGCACGAGCCCGACCGCGACACCGCTGGTCAGCCCCTGTGCAGCGGCCACCGCTGCCCTAAAGCAAGGTATCCCGAGCGGCTTCATGCCCACTGACCATGCAGCGGCTATTTTCATTGGCGACGCCAATGGTATCTTTACTAAACACGGCTTAAGCCTCAAGCTGACTCAGTTCAGCGCCGGCGGAGCGATCATGACCCAGGTCGGCGCGGGCACCCTGGACCTCGGGTTCGCGGGAGTGCCGCCCGTCATATCGGCTATTGATAACGGCGTAGCGACTAAGATCGTCGCCGCATTACAGGGCAACGGCTCCGGTATCGTCGTCGGAAATAACTCCGGCATCGCCACTGTGGCAGACCTGAAGGGCAAGAAGATCGCCATACCGAGCAAAGGCTCGATCCAGGACATCATGCTGAGACAATTGCTCAAGGATAACAACATCAGCTACGACAACGACGTAACGACCAGCAACCTGCCCGTCGGGCAGATGCCCGGAGCGGTAAGCGCAGGGACCGTGGACGCCGCGTTCACCTGGGAGCCCTATGTCTCCATGACGGAAATGAAAGGGCTGGGCAAAGTCCTGATCAGGTCCGACAAGATCATGCCGAACCACCCGTGCTGCTGCGTTGCGGCGTCGACCTCGCTGATATCCCAATACCCGGATACGCTCAAGGCTTTCTTTGCGGCACTTAAGGAGTCCACCGATTTCGTCATAAACAACCCCCAGCAGACCGCTCAGATCATTTCAGGGCAGGCCTATCTGAACGACGAAGCTGCTATCGAGGCTGCGGCATTGCCAAACGTACACTTCCTGGCAAAGCCGGATGAAGACTACATCTCGGGCACGGAAACGTTCGCAGCAGACATGCTCACCCTGGGCGTCACCAAGAAAAGCCACGACAGGAACGACCTGTTCGATCTCAGCTTGATAAACCAGGTATTGTAAGGAAAATCCATGAAATTTCCCGTTGGGCATTGGCGCTACCCAACAAATTTATTTGATATAAGGATGCACAATATGCCAATGCCCCGTTTACGTAAAGTTCTACTACAGATATCCGGCATCCTGTTCGTCCTGCTCTTGTGGGAATTAACGACTGGCGTGCTGGGCATATTCAAGTGGTTCGTGCTCCCGCCGCCTACGGACGTTTTCGTGGCCATGGTCGCCATGGTAATGAACGGGGAAATATTCGTCAACGCGGGCTGGAGCCTGCTAAGGGTGCTCCTCGGCTTCGCCGTGGCTGCCGTGATAGCGATACCTCTGGGAGTGGCCATGGGATGGAGTTCCGAAATCTCCTTAGTTGTGGACCCCATCATCGAGATAATACGGCCCATTCCGCCCATTGCGTGGATAGGGCTGGCGCTGCTCTGGTTCGGCCTCGGCTTAAACTCCGCCATATTTCTTGTATTCATCGGGGCGTTCTTCCCCATTCTATTGAACACCGTTGCAGGCGTCCGAAACGTCGACAAGAAGCTGATCGAGGTGGCCTATACCTTCGGGGCTAACGACTGGAACGTCCTGCGCAAAGTGGTCCTGCCGGCAGCTTCGCCGACAATATACACGGGACTGCGCGTCGGCATGGGCATAGGGTGGATGTGCGTCGTGGCAGCGGAGATGATCGCCGTCAAGTACGGCCTGGGGAATCTTATTCTGGAAGCCTCTAACTTCCTGCAGACGGACCGCGTAATGGTCGGCATGATCACCATCGGCCTACTGGGGCTCGCCATTAACTATATTTTCCAGGTCATCGGCGACCGCATATTCAAATGGCAAAAGGGCATCGGCAGGGAGGTAACGTAAGTGTCGAGCGACATTAGGATCGAGCACGTTACCAAGGAATACGCCTCAAACGGCCGCAAGCTCAAGGCAGTGGACGATATTTCCTTTGACATCAAGGACTCGGAGTTCATCTGCATTGTAGGCCCCTCCGGCTGCGGTAAATCGACTCTTTTACGTATGATAGCCGGCCTGGAGCCGGTCACGAGCGGCGAGATATCGATGGGCGACCGTAAAGTAACGGCGCCGTCGCCTAAGATCGGCTTCGTTTTCCAGGAGTACACGCTCTTCCCGTGGCGCACCGTGGAAAAGAACGTGGAGTTCGGGCTGGAGCTGAAAAAGCTTCCTCCGGCGGAACTAGAGCAGACGGCGTCCAAATACCTGGACATGGTCGGCCTCTCAAAGTTCAAGGACTCATACCCTCACCAGCTATCTGGCGGCATGCGGCAGCGCACTGCCATTGCCAGGACGCTGGCGGTCGATCCCGAAATTTTGCTAATGGACGAGCCCTTCGGGGCGCTAGACGCCCAAACACGCAACATTCTGCAGGAGCAGTTGCTGGAGATCTGGCATCAGGAAAAGAAAAAAGTACTGTTCGTTACCCATAACGTCGACGAGGCGGTATTCTTATCGGACAGGGTCATTGTCATGACAGCCCGTCCAGGTCGCATCAAGGATATCATCGACATCAACATCCCGCGGCCCAGGATACGTACGGAGACCGAGGTCAATAAGGTAAGAACGACAATCTTAAAGTCGCTGTTCGAGGAAGTCCGGAAACTTACGGACCACTGAACTTTTTTTTAACGTACAGTAAGCTATATATGAATGTAAGTACTTACTTGCATTCCATGTGCCCGACCGACGAGAAGATCCTTGACGCTGCGCTTGCCGTATTAGCCACTGAAGGCTATGCGGGGGCCACGACAAAGAAGATCGCAGAAGAGGCGGGCATCAACGAGGTAACGCTTTTCCGCAAGTTCAAGAGCAAGGAGAACCTGTTAAAAGAGGCGAAGAAACTAAGCCTGAAGCGCTCTCTGGAGAACATGGAAAAGACGTTCAGATCGATAGAAGGCGATGACTTCGAGGCGAGCGTCAACACGCTCGGAAAGCACTTATCAGATAGTGTTGATAAAAGGACCAACATGATCATGACCGCCATCGGGGACCAGCAGAGGCTTCCGGTATGCGAGAGAACGGCCTCGAAGTACCCGACGGTACTACTCGATCATCTTACAAATTACTTCAAGGAACAGATCGAAAACGGAAACATGCGCGACGTAGACCCTGATATCGCGGCATTGAGCTTTTTTAGCTACATATTCTACATGAATTTCATTTGTAAGCTCAACGGCGCGAAAAAAGTGGAAGGGACTCTTGACGAGTTCATGGATATTTTCATGAACGGCGTCCGGGCGCCCAAAAAACGGCCTGAAGCCGCCCATGATAACGGTGACGACTATGCCAGATGAAATAACCAAAACAGAAAACACGGCCACTATAAAGCCGGCCCGCAAGGGCTTAGACTACAAGTGGATCGCGCTATCGAACGTGACCCTCGCTTCGCTGATGGGTACGATCAACGGCAGCATCATCCTGATATCGCTGCCCGCGATATTCAAGGGCATCCAGCTCAACCCGATGGCCCCGGACGCGTTCCAGTATTTACTGTGGATCCTTATGGGCTACGGCCTGGTCACTGCGACGCTACTGCTGAGCATCGGGCGACTGGCCGACATGTACGGCCGGGTAAAGCTATTCCGGCTGGGCTTCCTGTTCTTTACCGTCGGCTCAATACTACTATGCCTGACGCCGGGTACCGGGAGTACAGGCGCGCTAGAGCTGATAATCTTTAGGCTGATACAGGCGGTGGGCGGCGCATTCACCATGGCGAACGGTGCGGCCATCATTACCGACTCATTCCCCGCCAGTGAAAGGGGCAAGGCCCTCGGCATCAACATGGTCGCGATCATGTCCGGCCAGTTCATCGGCCTGATACTGGGCGGTATCCTGGCGATCTACGACTGGCGCTTAGTGTTCCTGGTCAGCGTACCCTTCGCTATCCTCGGCACGGTCTGGTCTTACATGAAGCTTAAGGAAGTATCGATACCGGCGAAGAAGACCGGCATCGATTATCTCGGTAACCTGGTCTTCGTCGGAGGGCTTACCTCGCTGCTCATCGGCGTCACATATGGCTTGATGCCGTATGGGACTGACTCAATGGGCTGGAACAGCCCGTGGGTGATGGGGTCCATCATAGTGGGCATTCTGCTGCTGATCGCCTTCCCGATCGTCGAGAGCAAGGTGAAGTACCCGATGTTCCGCATCGACCTGTTCAAGATCAAGGCGTTCGCGTATGCCAACCTGGCCAGCGCCACGTCGGCCATCGCCAGGGGCGGCGTCATGTTCATGCTGATCCTGCTTTTACAAGGAATATGGCTCCCGCTCCACGGCTACGCCTACCAGGACACGCCCTTCTGGGCGGGCATCTACATGCTACCCATGACTCTCGGCTTCATAGTAATGGGGCCTATATCCGGCATACTCTCGGACAAGTACGGGCCCCGGTGGATCGCTACCGGCGGCATGGCACTTGTTACGCTGTGCTTCATAGGCCTCGCAATGCTGAACTTCGACTTCGAGTACTGGCAGCTGGGCGGCCTCCTGTTCTTCATGGGCTGTGGCAGCGGCATGTTCGCATCGCCGAACAGCTCGTCGATCATGAATTCGGTGCCGCCCCAGGACCGGGGCGTTGCCTCGGGCATGATGTCCACGCTAATGAACTCGGCGAACACGGCCAGCATGGCAGTATTCTTCACCATCGTCATCGTGGGCATCCAGAGCGGGTTCCCGAACGCCATCCAGCACTCGCTGGCCAGCCTCGGGTCGACCCAGGTGGCGCCCCTCGCGGCGGCGCTGAGCTCAATACCGCCGACTGGAGCGCTGTTCTCCGCATTCCTTGGCTATAACCCAATGGATGCGATCCTGAGCGCCCTGCCGCCGACGATGATGAGCCAGATACCCCAGAACGTCATTGCCGTACTTCAGAGCCATGACTGGTTCCCGAAGACGCTGGCAGACGCGTTCATGCCGTCGCTGCGGATATCATTCATCATCGGCGCCATCCTCTCGGGGATCGCTGCGGTGCTTTCCGCAATGCGCGGCGAGAAATACGTGCATGAGATACACGGCCCCGGGAATGGCATAAAGGTCGAGGCCGTCATGCCGGAGGCGAAAAAGTAAATATGGAGCCGGGTAAATCCCGGCTCCTTTTTTAGAGATGAAGTATCATGTCCGAAATCTTCAAAAAAATACTGATCGCGACCGACGGGTCGCAATACTCCATGGCGGCAGTGCAGAAGGGCATCGAACTCGCCCGGTTCCATGCTTCAAAAGTCTACGCCCTCTATGTGATCGATACACGTGCATTCGCCGGGCTGGAAGGCTTGCCTGAGCCGGAGAACATGTACCAGCTGCTGGAGCAGGAAGGTAAGAACGCGGTCGATCAGGTGAAAAAGGCCGCGGAAGGGCTATCGGCCGAGACGTTCGTTCTCCAGGGGCACCCGGCGGCGACCATCGTCCGGTTCGCCGGTGAAAACGGCATTGACCTGATCGTTATGGGCAAGCTGGGCAAGAGCGGCATCGAGACGCTACTCCTCGGCGGCGTCGCCGACAAGGTCATCCGTACGGCGGGCTGTCCCGTTCTAGTCGTAAAGAGCTAGGAAGCGAGGCGTTTGGAGAAAGCACCGGCGATAAGCGAAAAAATGGGAAAAAAGGGCTTACATTATAAGTGGATCGCCCTTTCCAATACGACCATCGCGATGTTCATGGCATCGGTGAACGGCAGCATCATGCTCATATCGCTGCCGGCCATCTTCAATGGCATCCACATCGACCCGCTTTCGTCGTTCCAGTACCTTTTATGGATCTTAATGGGCTATGGCGTCGTTACCGCGACGCTGCTGCTCAGCTTCGGCCGGCTTTCCGACATGTACGGGAGGGTCAGGCTGTTCAACATCGGGTTCGCGATCTTTACCGCGGGCTCTATCTTACTTTTCCTTACTCCCAACACCGGCGATGCGGGCGCCATAGAGCTGATCGTCTTCCGCATCGTACAGGCGATAGGCGCGTCGTTCATTTTTTCCAACAGCGCAGCTATATTGACTGACGCTTTCCCCATAGACGAAAGGGGTAAAGCGCTCGGCCTGAATCAGATCGCAGCGCTGTCCGGCCAGTTCATCGGGCTGCTGCTGGGCGGCATACTGGCTGTTTTTAACTGGAGGTACGTGTTCCTGGTCAGCGTCCCATTTGGGATCCTCGGTACTATCTGGTCATTCATGAAGCTCAAGGAGACGTCGATACCGCAAAAGAAGCAAAAGATCGACATCCTGGGGAACCTGACCTTCGTGACCGGGCTTACAGTATTCCTCATCGGCATCACCTACGGGCTGATGCCTTATGGCAATGATCCGATGGGATGGGGGAGCCCCTGGGTGATCGCCGCCTTCGCTATCGGGATAATTCTGCTGGTAGCGTTCCCGATCATCGAATCAAAGGTAAAAAGCCCGATGTTCCGGCTTGACCTTTTCAAAATAAGAATGTTCTCCTACGCGAACGCCGCCGGCTTCCTGAGCGCCATCGCCAGGGGCGGCGTCATGTTCATGCTGATCATGCTATTACAGGGCGTATGGCTGCCGCTGCACGGCGTAGCCTACGCTGATACGCCGCTATGGGCGGGAATATACATGCTGCCCATGACCATCGGCTTCGTCATATTGGGCCCGATATCGGGGTGGCTTTCGGATAAATACGGCTCACGATGGATCAGCACCACCGGCGTTGTCCTGATGGCCGTATCATTCCTCGCCCTCGCGGCCCTGCCTTTCGACTTCGATTACATTCAGTTCGCCATCGCGCTCTTTATCATGGGAGCGGGCAACGGCATGTTCGCGGCGCCGAACACGGCCTCGATCATGAACTCGGTACCGGCCGAGGAGCGGGGCGTCGCATCGGGCATGCGTTCGACTCTCCAGAACACCGCCCAGACTGCGAGCATGGGCTTATTTTTTACCATAGTCATCGTGAGCCTTACTTCGGGATTCCCTACCGCAATAGCATCGTCTCTGGCGGACGCGGGCGCGGGCGGGCTGACGCAGGCGTTAAGCTCGATACCGCCTACCGGCGCATTGTTCGCAGCGTTCCTGGGCTACAATCCTGTCAGCACCATCCTTAGCAGCCTCCCGCCGGCAATGATGAGCGCTATACCGCCGCAGACCCTCGCGACCCTGACCGGCAGGACGTGGTTCCCCTCCACGCTAGCCCGGGCATTAATGCCGTCGCTCAGGCTTTCATTCATCCTGGGCGCAGTTCTCTGTGCGATCGCAGCGATTCTTTCGGCCATGCGCGGGCAACGGTACGTACACGAGACCAGCATTGCAAAACCCTCCGCTACCGCCACGGACGGCGGCTCTTCCGAGAAAATAAAGAAAAGTTAGCCGCCTTTTTTAAAGCACTTCGAGCGCCGATACTTTCATGTGCCATGAAAGTTAAATAAAATATAATTAAATATATTTTAATGAGCTGAATATAATGGCTGAGCGCTTACACACGGGCATACCCGGCCTCGATAAAATGACCGGCGGCGGATTTATCCGGGGAGATACGGCGCTCGTTACGGGGCCCCCCGGCACGGGTAAGACGACTTTTGGCGTTCAGTTCCTTATGGAAGGCATCCTGAAAGGCGAAAACGGCGTATTCGTGACCGTAGAAGAATCACCGCAAAAGATCGCCGGTGATGCGCTGAACTTCGGATGGGACTTGATAAAACTGGAAGCCGAGGGAAAATTCAAGCTCTATCAACTGCGCTCAGAGATGTTGCAATCAGGGGGTGCGCCCATCATGCAGTGCCTGGACATTATCAACGCCACGAAAGCAAAGCGTGTCGTCGTAGACCCGATCTCTTTGTACTCGCTGAACGTGGACAGCCCCAATGAGCTAAGGCGGGAAGTGTACGCGTTCGTTAATCACATGAAAGCCAACGGGCTAACGTTGTTGTTGACGCACGAAGTGCCGGAAATAATATCGAGGGTACCCAGGATATCGGACTATGGCCTCGAGTTTATCGTAGACTGTATCGTCATGCTCCAGTATGTGGAGATCGAGTCTCAAATAAAAAAATCCGTTAACGTCCTGAAAATGAGGGGCTCGGACCACGATAAGGCTATCAGGCATTATGAGATCACCGGGCATGGCGTGGAAGTAGAGTCCACGTTCGAAGGATACGAGGGCATCATGAGCGGCATGGCAAGGAAGACCGGGGCAGAGGCTTTTATGGAAGCCTTCAAACGGTAAAAGTGATATCATGTTCGCCTTTAGCCTCGGATCGGCGGTCCTGCTGGCAGTCGTCCTATGCGAGCTTATTCTGCTGGCTTTTTTATTTTGCATATCGAGGTTTTACGAGCAAAAATTTGCCGAAACTACTTATTACCTGTTATATTTGTTACCAGTTCTCCTTTTTGCGGCCTTAGCGGTATATTCTATGGCGAGCGGCCTTGAGGCGGAATGGGCATCGCTCTTAACCAATGCATGCGCTATTATTGTTCTCGGCACTGCCGGGCTATTTCTGTATAAAAAAATGATGGGGGTGTCAGAGTGAACGTTATTCCAGATGCCCTAAACTGGACCTTACTGTTCTTCTCGCTCTCCGGCATGGCCTTCATGCTTCGCTCCATGAGCCGTAAGCTCGGCGAAGCGCTCAGGGTGAAAAAATATTATACGCTGTATACCGTCAGCATACTACTGTTCGCCATCTCAACCGTCGGCATCCTGTTTAGCTATTCGGGCGGACCATTGGTGTATGCTTTCAAATTTTTATTTTTGGCAGGCGCGCTGATCATGGTATGCACAACAGTAAGATATTGGGGATGGATAGTGCCTGAAATGTTCAAAGCGAACAAATAATCCTTTTATATTTAAACGTCTCTTTATTACTCGATGTGTCGGCTTTCGGGGCTTTATGGCGGTTCCCGGAAGCGGAAGAGGGCAAAGCATTAATATCATCGGCACAAAAAAAGGAAAGTAGGGGATAACTTGGCACTTGGATTAAAGGATATTTCATTCTTATTTATGGGCATAATTGCCGTATGCCTGGTCTTATCGTTCGGCGCATATCAGCTCACTACCTATGGCTCGGTGCGGGGCATAGTGGGCGAAATAGCACTACAGCCGACCCAGCTGGTAAACCTGCATACGCAGTACGGCGAGATGACGGACCAGTTCGATAATACCCAGGCGAATACGTATACATACCACTGGGGCAGCCAGACACTAGACCTGGGTAAAACGCAGGTAAGCGGTAAAAACGAACAGCAGGCTATCGGCATGGTGCTGGACAAATATGCCGATAATCTATATCACGGCCAGGTGACGGGCAACCTTGCCACGGCCAGCAGCATTGCAGGCGCCGGGGCTAACGGCCTGTACTTTATCGCCGCCATACTAATGTTCGCAGCGCTGTTTATCATACTGGCGCTTTCTTTCATACAGCAGTGGTACGAATCTACCAAGGAACTGCTCAAGAGCGCGGGAAAAATAATCCTGGTGGCAAGCGTGGTCGCGTTCGTCGTATTATTAATAGCGCCGCCCATTATCGAATCGGTCATGTGGGACAGCATCAATAACGGCGACTGGGGCAGGGAAGTGAACAACGTCATACAGCCGATCATCACCGGTACTTTCCTGGTCGATACGCTCATAATCATCCTGTTCGGCGCGCTGCTCTATGGAGTAGGATTTTTATTCCACATTAATACGGGCGAGGGCGAAGTCGATGCCGGCGCATACCTGAGGAGCACCCCAAAGAGCACTCCTAAGGCCGCGCCGTAGGATAAAGGATGACCCGGGGATGAACAAGTCAGGTCGAAAGCAATTATAAAAACTACTTTTTTATTTCCCCTATTCTTTCTTTTATTAGCTCTTGAATATGTTTAGAGCGCCCCATCGGCTCAAGGTAAAAGATCTCCTTATCCCCGGCATGGTCGTGTGCTGACTTAATGCCGAGCGCTTCGGGGATGGTCACTTTCGTGTGGTAGCCTTGCGCCACGAAGAGGGGCATGACAAAGACGCGCTTTGCATTTATTTTTTCCATAATATGTTCGACCCGGGGCTCCTGCTCAAGATAGCAGGCCATTACTTCGTCGTACTCGCCCGTAGCCTTAAAAAAGTCCACATAATACGGAAGCACGTCCTCAGCCTGTTTGCTCTTGCTGCCGTGGCCGACTATTATTAATGCATCGCTCATATTTTTCCCGACTTTAGGGCGTCTTTGACGACTTTGATGGCGCAAAGGTCGCTGCACATGGAGCAGGTATCGCCTTCGGTTTTACGGGTGCCTCGAATGTTTCTGGCTTTTTCGGGGTCAATGGCCGTCGCCATCTGTAGCTCCCAGTCCAGGTCACTCCTGGCGTGGGACATTCTCGTGTCCATCTCTCTTGCCCTGTCACGCTGGCCGTCCTTGACCGTATCGGCCACGTGGGCGGCTATCCTTCCGACGATGACGCCTTCCTTGATGTCGTCCGCCGTCGGCAATGCAAGATGCTCCGACGGGGTCACTATGCATAAAAAGTCCGCGCCCGCCATGCCGGCGAGCGAGCCGCCGATGGCGCCTACCATATGGTCGTAGCCGGGCGCTATGTCCGTGACCAGCGGCCCGAGGAGATACAAAGGCGCATCCCTGGTCAGCTTTTTCATCGCCATAACGCTTAATGCTACCTCATCCAGCGGCACGTGGCCCGGGCCTTCGACGATGGACTGGACGTCCCTTTCCCGGCACCTCATGACCAGCTCTCCCAGCGTGATGAATTCCATGAACTCAGACCTATCGGCCGAATCTGCCATACATCCGGGCCGCATGCCATCCCCGAGGCTTAAGGTAAGGTCATACTCCCTGGCGATTTCCAGTAAATAATCGAACTCTGCGTAAAATGGATTATCCTTCTCATTGTGCAGCATCCACGCCATGGTGAGCGCGCCGCCCCTGCTGACTATGTTCAATAATCGAGGATCGTTCTTCAGGCGCTGTAGCGCATTTTGGTTAACGCCGCAATGAACGGTCACGAAGTCTACGCCGTCCTTCGCGTGCTCCCTGACTGAATTAAACAGATCATCGGAAGTCATATCTATGGCGTTCTTGCGTTTTCTGGCCGCGTGATAGATGGGCACCGTGCCGATTGGGACTTCCAGCTCTTTTACCAGCTTTTTACGGACCGTATCCCTGTCATAGCCCGTCGACAGGTCCATGACGGAGTCAGCGCCGTATTGTACGGCGATCTTCGCTTTGTATACCTCATCATCGCAGTCGTCGAAGTCCTTTGAAGTGCCTACGTTCGCGTTCACCTTGGTAGACATGAGCTTACCTACGGCGCGCCCGCGGAAATTTCGTGTGGCATTCCTGGGGACGGCGACCAGGCCTGAGGCTATCAGCGCCCTGAGGCGGTCAGCCTCTACTCCCTCTTTTTTCGCCAGCTCTTTGATCTCTTCGGTGAGGCCCTTTTTTGCGTCTTTCATTAACATGGCAGCAGTCCCTTTTTATTAAACACAGGATTTATACGATTGAACCCCTAGAATTATAATTGATGCACGTAAAGAACGTTAATGGGATTTCTTACGATTCCAATGCTTATCTAATTGACGCAAAGCGTAAAACCCTTGTGGATGCCGGAATGAACGCCGCCCACGTCTTACCTAATATTACCGGCGGCCTGGAATTGATCATTTTGACGCACTGCCACTACGACCATATTGGGGCGGTCCCGGAAATAGTAGAGGCCACAGGCGCTGAGGTCGCTATCCACGAGAAGGACCTGCCGTTTCCTGCGCAGCGACAGATCCGCAGCCGTGTTCAACGCGCCTCAGCCAGAATTCACCGTCGACATAGTGCTCAAGGACGACCAGGAGATCGACCTGGGCGACGTGACCCTAAAAGTACTACACACGCCAGGACACACGCCGGGTAGCATCTGCCTCCATAATACTGATACAAAAGAGCTTTTCACCGGCGACACGGTCTTCGAAGGCGGGAGCTTTGGCCGTACCGATATAGGCGGCGACTCCGAGGCCATGGTACGGTCGCTGGAAATGCTCACAAAACTGGACGTAACGGCATTATACCCCGGACACGGCGGCATTGTAAAACAAAACGTAAAAGGCTCGCTGCTGGCTTCCTATAAAAATGCCAAACACATGCTTTTTTAATTAAAAAGTAACAAAGAAAGCCCCGGGAGGCCCGATGTCTCCCGGACATTAGCTTTCTACTGTGCTATTAATGTATTATTTCTTCTTCCTGGTGATCAATGCCAGGGCAGATAGCATGCCTATTGCCGCTAAGACCATCTCGAATCCTGGGGACTGGGTCTTGGTGGGCGCTGGTATGGACGCGGCCGGCGTTACAGTCACCGGTACTACAGTCGCATTTGCCGCTACCGTCGGTATTGCCGTTGCATTTGCCGCTACCGTCGGTACTGCAGTCGCATTCGCGGCGGCGACCTGATTGCCGTTAATGACCTTGGCAACGGTGCCGTCCGGGTTATAGATCACGGACTGGTTGGACATGTGCACGACCGGCTGGTTGGCGTAGAAGTCCCTGATACCCTGTAGGTTCAGCATGGCCTGGTTCTGCGGGTTAGTGGTCGGGGCGGTCACGGTCGGACTCACTGTAGAGTTGTTGGGGCTGGTGGATGGGCTTACTGTCACTTTGGTGTATGTGTAGGTGGGGCTCGTGACCATGGGTACCGAGCCGGATGTGCCGAGGGTGCCGTTGTTGTTTATGTATATTATGGCGAACTTTGGCACGCCGCTTAATGCTACGGTGGTCGATCCATATCCGTCAATGCCGACCGTGGCTTGCGTACCGCCATTGGTCGATTTAAAGTGTGCGGTATACTGTTGACCGGTATTTGCCGACGTATCGCCCAGGTAGTCGATGTTACTCAGGCCGCCGTGGCTATATGCGAATGCGTTGTGGTCCGGGCCGTTCCCTACTACAGTCCACCCGGAAGTATCCTGGGCGGAGGAGGCCGTGCTGAGGCCGACGTAAAGGACGGATTGATCATTGTTTAGTATGAAAGGTATCGTGAGATCGAAGTTACCGTCACTGGTAACCGGTAGCGTGTACGCCGCATCTGAAGCGGTGTCCTGGGGGACCGAATATATTCCTTCGTTGGTGAACGAGCCTGCGAAGTTACCGTTCAGGACGTCCCATCCATTCCCGCTAACAAACGCTCCAAAGTCCACGTTTTCTGCCAGGGCGATGGTCACACATAGTGTTACCGCCACTAATAATATAAGTGCTAATATGGCTTTGTCTTTCATTTACTTCCTCCTGCTAAAGCTTGTTACACAGGGGTTTATACCCTAATTCTCTCTACCATAGGCAAAGGTATCAGCCTTATCTTAAAATATAGCGGTTTATATAGATTTAGCCAAAATAATAAGCGATTTTATATAATGTTTATGATAATAAATCGTTTAAGCAACGATGTTATTTATTATACAATTATATATAAAAAAGATTATGCTGTTTATAAAAAGGCTTATATAATAAAAGTATAATTTTAAAGCGCATATAATTATTGTACTATTGTTTAATTGTCTCCCTTACATCATCCTATATAAATGTTATTGGCCTTCGCCGGCTTAAATCACCCCGTTATATATATGCCCGTGTACAATCAAGGTCATGTACGGGCTTTTTTCAGCGTGTTTTAAACGGGAAACAGGCAAGCCCTTAGCGAAAAATTCTTAAAAAATCCACATTAACTTAACATAATTTACGATAAAAGGCCGATTTTTCTTTTATTTTATTACGCTTCTTTCGCTATTTACAAGACTAACGCTTTCAAGTCAAAACCTGTAATAATAAAATTAGATGACTATGGCGTATAAATCTATCAAGGACCTGGATGCTATCGATATAAAAATAATCGAGAAACTGTGTCAGGACTCGAGCGCTTCGTTAAATGATATCGCCAAGGAGCTGGGCATTTCCGCCTCTACGGTGCACAAGCGCATCAACGTCCTGAAGGAGAACAACATCATCGAGCGCTTTACGATCTTATTCGACCCGATGATATTGAACCTGAAGACCGTAGCGTTCGTAGGAATAGAGCTCGAGAGAGACGCGCTCATGGGCAAGAAAAAGGAAGATGTGCTCAAAGGACTATCCGGCATTCCTTATGTAATGGAGATCCATGAGACGCTGGCCCCGTTCGACCTGATCCTAAAGCTCAGGACCAAGAACGTGGAAAAGCTCAGGGGCGTCATTACCAGCATCGCCGCCATAGATGGCATCATGGCCACCAACACGATACTCACTACTAATCGCATCGTCGAACGCTTTATAGAAATACCGCCCATCTAAGCCTACGGCCATCCGGGTAATAATATTCAGCATAAAAACGGCCATAGACCATTCCACGTTTAATAAAAAAGATCAATTGTGAGCGTTTTTGTATATGTCAAGCATTTTTTTAACTTTAACCTCACTGGTGTAGTTTTTTAACGCTTTTTTAATGGCGTTGCTGGCGATAAAGGCCGATAGGTAGCAGTTATCCAGCAGCTCGTCGACACGGGCAGCGAACCTTTGATAGTCTTCGCAATCGACTATGGCCCCGCAGTCGCCGCCGAGAACTGTCATGGCCCAGGAGGTGCTGCCGCAGACAATGGGCTTTCCCATGGCCATATACTCAAAAAGCTTTAGCGGATCAACGTAATTGGAAACCCCGTAAGACGAATATGGCGCCAGGGCGATATCGAACATTTCCATGTATGCGGGAACGTTAATGTAAGGCACATCTCCCGTGAAGCACACCCGGTCGCTCAAGCCCAGCGAGGCCGCCAGTGCACGCAGGCCATTCAATTCACTGCCGCCGCCTACCACGCAAAGCACCGCGTCTTTATTCTTTAGCCCGGACATCATATGTACGGCATGCTGTATCCCATGCCAGGGGCGAAGGCTGCCCGCATAGCCGATGATCTGTTTATCGGCGATGCCCAGCATTTTCTTTAGCTCCGCCGCCTCTTTCCGATAACGGCCGGCGTTGAATAGGCCGGGATTAACGCCGCTATATACGACGTCGATATTCTCGGCGGGCACGCCGTATTTTTTATTATATAGTGTCTTCAGATCATCGCTCACTGTGATGAAACGGTCGAACTTATGCAAATTTTTCATCAGATCCCATCTCGCCGCACGGCGGACCAGCCCTTGCATTCTGCCCGTAAGCGCCCGCTCTTCCAGCAGCGGGCTGTTGATCTCGGCGATCTTTATTCCGCCTGAAAGGCGAAGAAGGCGAAGCCCCTGCGCCAGCCCAAGCCTCCAGTATACGATGTCGTGCTTGCTGCCGATCAGGGCCAGCTGCGCCCTGGAGGAAAAGTGGTATGTGTTCAATAAAGCGTTAGAGTACTGGCTGTGCGTCTGGTGTATGTGCGGGCCTTCTCCGGTATATCCTTCGGCGACGTAGGGCACGTATGCGTCGACGTGGGCATAGTCCGAGAGGCCTGAGATGAACTCGTGTAAATGTGTAGGGCCGCCGACTTTCCACTCGCCCAGCGGCACACTGGCGCAGACAGCAACGTCTAACATAACAAGTGCTTGGTGAGCGCAGCTAAAATAATTAAAGTAAATAAATAGCGGATATATTTCACGATTAGTATAAAAAATAGCGGAATTGTATCGAGAAATATTTTACAAACAAAATGGCATTTTATGCCGTATATTGGCAATAAAACGATTATTTTTTTCCACATCTGATAAAAATTTATCATATTGTCGATGATTATGCTAATAAATTCACTAGAATAGGAAAGGTATATATAAGTATAGCAAGCTATTGATATGTTGTAATAACGGATAGCAGTGAAACCAATGAGCTCTAAATTTAAAGGCAATCTGGATGAGACAGATATCTACATCATAAAAAAGCTCTGCGAGAATAGCAATACGCCGCTCGCATGCATCGGGGAAGAGCTTAACGTTTCGCCATCGACCATCCATAAGCGCATCAACCGCCTGGTAGACGGCGGCGTAATAGAGCGCTTTACCATTCTTTTCGATCCTGTTATCCTGGACCTAAAGACAGTAGCTTTCGTCGGGATAGAGCTGGAGCGCAGCGCGCTCGTCGGAAAAAAGAAGGAAGAGGTCATCATGCTGCTCACCGGCATGCAGGAAGTGCTCGAGATCTACGAGACCCTAGAGCCTTTTGACCTGATGCTGAAGCTGCGGACCAATAACGTCGACATGCTGCGCGAGATCATCGGAAATATTTCCGGCATCCAGGGCGTGCTGAACACTAACACTATTTTAACGACTAAAAAAATAATGGAAACGCCTTTAAAATACGAGGCCATCGTCCAAAAAAGCCCTGCGGATAAAAATTAATAAAGGACGATCGAGCAGTTTTTAATGGATATCTACGTAAGCCATTTCACGTATCGATTCCATAATAACTATCGTCTCGTAATCCTTAATGCCCAGCGGCGCGACCTTTTCTTTTAAAAGCCTCTTTAATTCATCGTAATCCCAGGTAGCGATGAGGAATGTCAGGTTATATGCCCCGCTGGTGTGGTATACCTGCAGGATGTTGTCAACGCGCCTAAGCTTTCTGGTCACATCGTCGAGCTTACCCGAATCGATCTTACACTTGATAATGGCATAACAATCCAGGCCGGCCTTCTTTTTGTTAATGACGACCGTGTACCCTTTGATGACGCCCTCTTCTTCCATGATGCCGATACGGTCCCTGACCGTGGACTGGGCCCTGTCTATTTTCTTGGCGACATCTTTATAGGTCATTCTGCCGGACTGCTGCAAAATGTTCAGGATCTTTTTATTCATCTTGTCGATCTTCATCGCATCGTCCTCAGGTTTTATGCACTAAATATATTTAATAGAGACATTAGTATATAAATATTCGTTTTAAAAGATATCGTTAGCTCTCTATGTCATCGCTACCGGCGGCCTCACGGGCCTATAATTTTGCACGGCTCAGAATACTTATATTACCTTCGGACTATTAATATAACACCATTCTTTCACAGCATGGGGTATTCTATCATGGGCCTGGCTACCGTTAAGACCGATATTACCGGATTCGATCATCTCCTCGGAGGAGGCATACCAAAGGGCTCGACCCTGCTCATTTCAGGCCCGCCCGGCGCTGGCAAGACCGTGATGGCGCTGCAATATACTTTTAACCAGGCGAAAAAGGGCGAGCGGGTCCTCTTCGTGAGCACCTGTGAGCTACTTTATACTATCAATAAATTCGCGTCCAGCATGTCTTTCTTTGACCTGGGCTTGATCAGGACCGGCGTTAACCTTGATTTTTACGGCCCCAAAGAGGAAGGCGGCTTCGTGGAGTTCTGGGACTACTCGTTGGGGCCGATCCTTGAAGAGCAGTACGTGGGCGACATCTTTGACATCATCCAGGATAAGGTCAGCTCCCACCGCATCGACCACCTGGTCATCGACTCCCTCACGTCCATCAACTTATTTTTGGGTAACGAGGTGGAGCGCCGTAAAAAGCTATTATTATTCGTTGGCTGGGCTTCCCGTACGGGCTGCACTATCATATTTACCGGTGAATCGTCCGCCTCCGAAGGCGCCGAGCGTATCCTTGCCGACGGCATTGTGGACCTGAAACGTCAAGAAGTACCCGGTAAGGAAGGCCTGGGAGTCTCCGTCAGGACGATGGAAGTAGTCAAGCTCCGCGGCCAGGGCCACAGCGCCGGACGGTACTTATATAACATTTCAAATGCAGGAGTGAGTATTCTGGCCCCCGGGACCGGGGCTCTTCCGCCAAAAGATGCGGTGAAGACGGGCATTGCAAGCCTTGATGAAGTTATTGCCGGCACGGCATACGGCTCCGCGTGGCACTTCAACATTGGCAACGCATCGCTGCTTAAGCCGATCCTTGACGCTATGATCAGCGAAACCCTGCGTGCCGGGGACGGGATGATATACGTAGCCTCGCCGGGCGAAGACTTCTCGGCCGAGTCGTTCCGCGAGCACTTTAGCACCGATGCAAAAGGCCACATCGCCATCCTGGACCTCTACGGGCGGCAGCCGGACGATAAATTAAAGGAAATAGTCATCGGCGCCGGGCCGGGCAAGCATGTGGACGAAGTTAAAGCCCTCCTGTCTCACTTTTGTAGTAAAAAACACTGTCATATCTTCATGGATATCGGCGTGCTGGGAGATAGCATGACCGTTGAGAACGCGTCGAGAACATACGCCGATATGCTTGGAATGGCGCGGGAAAAGGGCATAATACTCACCACGTTCAGCGGGCCCATGTCTAAGAGTTCCCTGTTAGCAAATATCGGATCCTCATCCGATGGCGTCATCGATATCTGGGACTATGCGGGCTATGCGCTGCTGCAGGTAAAAAAAGCGCCATACGCAAAAAGTTTCGAGCCATATATCATAAAAATAGAAAACGGGCATATTCAAATAACGCCCGTCTGATCTTTTTTATACCAGCAATTTGCCGTCTTTCATAATCTGCCTGTTGTCGACCCACATGGACGGGTTCAAAACAAGGCAGTCCTGGTGTATTAGCGCGTTAGCGTCGTTGTCATAGTTCGCCCCTATGGCGAAGTGGACAGTCTTGCCGAGCTTCTCGTCCTCGAGCAGGTTACCGGTCATCTTTGCCTTGTAGTTGATGCCGATGCCCAGCTCGCCGATGTGGCGGGCGTTATGCTCCTCTTCCTTCATGCCCTTTTCTCTGGCCATCTGTTCGCCTTTCTCGATGACCTTGAGCAATGCTTTTGCCTCATCTCCGCCGGTCACCCTGGAGACATACCCGTCCTTCAGAATGATCTTGACCGGCTTCTTGGGTATGACCGAGTTCGGCACCAGATCCACCGTCCCGTCGAACACGATAGTGCCGCTGACTCCGGCAATGGCGGGCGAAATAAATACTTCGCCCGCGGGCAGGTTACCGCCAGTGCCTGGCGAACTGAAGTTACCGTCGTCGAGCATAGGCCTGCGGCCTTTGATGGATACGAACGCGTCGGTGCCTCCCG
The DNA here is from genome assembly GCA_963780625.1 of uncultured Methanocellaceae archaeon. Taxonomy (GTDB): domain Archaea; phylum Halobacteriota; class Methanocellia; order Methanocellales; family Methanocellaceae; genus Methanocella. The sequence continues at coordinate 88,422 of CAWACH010000005.1, forward strand.
GCGAAGTTACGTGTATCTCCTGTCCGCCGTCCAGCGCATGTTTTATTTTTTGCGCAGTCGCCTGCATGGCCTTATAGTCCAGCGCCACGCAGCGCTCGAACATATCGACGTTAGTGGTGGGCGACCAGAATCCCCTGATGCGCTTATCGCCGTCCATGAGCTTATCAAAAATGTGATCGTACTTCTTACCATCCCGCCCGACGTAGCCTACCGAGAGGCCCTGCGGGTCCTTGCCCATCTTATTGGCCGACAAAGATACGATAATGTCAGGCTCTGCCCTGATGGCTTCAAGCACCAGGCGCTCCGAATAATTATAAGTGGTCTTTAGTTCCTGGATACACATCACGGGCTTGCCGCCCATCTCTTTCGTTACGTCGAAGATAGCCCTGGCGACCGGGAGGACGTCGCCCTCGAAGTTCGTCAATACCAGTACTTCTTCTCCTTCCCTCAGCCCTACTACTTCCTTCATGGCCACCCTGGCGGCCTCTATCAGCTTAGTCACTTGAACGTCTCCGATAAATCTATAAGAAAATGAAAGTCATTCCACATATACTCTTTGAATATTGGGCCCGAAAGCCAGGATATGCTTTAACCTTGTCCGAAAAAACATCGGCAACTCCCATAAAAATCGAAGTATCCGAAAATTAGGGGCTTACGCAAGCCTCACGAATTTATAGCGAATTATATGCAGTTGAACCATAATTTTTTATATGTTTAACAAATTATAATATAACGTGTGTACTACAATAAAAAAATTCGTAGGCCATGGAAAGCTTTATTTCGTATAAAAATAATTATGATAAAATAGTAATGGTTTGCGTTCCGGAGGCATACCATGGAAAAGATACCAACTAAGATCATCAGAAAACACGGTAGTAACTGGAAAAACCACGTCGAAGAAGACCTGAAGCTGTTGCTGGACGTCAAAGGGGCGCTGGGCGCCATCGTCACATCCCGGAACGGCGACATTATCACCCAGAGGCTAAAAGACGATCCCGACATGTCGAAGCAGAAGGAAAACGCTTTGATGCAGCTGGTAAAGAAGGCGGTACAGACCATTAACGGCATGAGGAACATGCCGCTCCGCAGGGTCGTCTTCGAGACCGAGGAAGGCTCGGTGGTCCTGTATAACGCCGAAAACGCCGTGATCGGGTGTTTGCTCGATAAAGACTACGACCTGCTGACCGTCATGCTCGAGATAAAAACAGTAGGCGAATTGATCGGCAGCCATCTCAACAGCGGCGAACTGACCAAAGAAGAGTTCGAAAAGATCGTCACCAGGGACCCCGGGGAATTGAAGGCCTTTGCCTTTGACCTGGTGGGCAACATTTCTAACCATTATGGTGACCTCATAACAGAAGAGTTCATCAAATTTACTCTAGCGAAAAACCAGCCCCAATGGGCCGCAAGGTGAAACAATGAAGAAGCTAAAGACTGGTATATTAGGATTGGATGGCCTCCTGGACGGAGGATTTAACGAACATTCCGCGAGCATTCTCGTCGGCTCTGCCGGCACCGGAAAGACCACGATGGCCCTTCAATTTTTACGGAAAGGCCTGGAATTAGGAAATGAGGCTATCTACATCACGCTCGAAGAGTCCAGGGACCAGATCATGGCGGAAGCGAAGAGCATGGGCTGGGAGGACATCGGCACTTATGTCGACAACGGCTCAATGGTGTTCCTCGAAGCCGCAGGTAAGGACATGGCGGACTTCATCAAGGAAGAGCTGCCGCAGTTCGTGGATGACTGGAAGGGCTCCCACGCCCGCATCGTCATCGACCCGCTGACGCCCGTTATCTGGGCATTTAACGATAAGTACGAGCAGCGCATGCTTATCTCGGAATTATTCAAGGAGACTAAGAAAGTCGGCACTGTACTGAGCACCATAGAGGAGTATAGCGGCGAGAACGGCAATGGTGAAGAGACCGTCATACCGATGTATCTGGCCGATACCATCGTCCGCATCTATACGTTAGGCATGGGCGCAGGCGGTAACCGCATGCTGAGCGTTCTTAAATCGAGGCAGTCGTGGCATAGCGAGCTTTCGTACCCATACCGGTTCGTGCTGGGCATCGGCATCGTGCTGGACACCAGCGAAATGGACGGAAAGCGCATGAAGAAGCTCACTCCGGAAATGAAGCTAGCGATCACTAACGCCGCATCGAGCCTTCCCAAGCGCGAAGCCGAACAGGTCAAGAACATCTTCAAGTACATCGAGCGCGCGGACCTGGGCGACATGAACCTTGAGCAGATCATCGATATGCTCATCGAGGACTATAAGGGCGAAGAAAAGGTCCTGGACGAGCCTAAGCTGGCCAGTTAAAACAAAGGAGAGGTAGGGTTGAGCGAGCTGGAATGCCATAAGTGTGCTGGCCATAAAGTCAAGGTCGTCATGTTCGAAACGGAGGGAAAAAAGTTCGCCGTTTGTGACGAGTGCGGTAACGTGCAGACCATCGGAAGGGACCTGCAGGACAGATACGGCAAGTGGAAGGCCCACCGTGAACGTGTCGATAAATAATTGTCCTTTCCATTTTCTTTTTATTTTTGTTTTATCCTTTATTTCCAATTTAACTGAATATTTTTTACTCTATTAACCTTACGCAGGCTATATTTTTCACCCAAGAGCGAAAAGTATATAATCAAACCATTGTTACTTTCTATTGCCCGTGGATACGTAAACTCCAGGGGCATAGTTGTGTTATAAGCAAAAGATATCACCAGAATGCGGCGGGGCCGGAGCGCCTAACCCCCCTTAAAAACGATTAAAAGGCTCTGGCCCGGTCACAACCCTAACATAAGCTATTCAGGGCTTATGACAAACGATCCAAAGCCAAAATAGAGACGCGAGCCTAAATCACCGGCCCGCGTCCCTCCCATGTTCTACTTCTCGTTCGCTATTACATTTACCGGCTTTCAACCGATCACATCCAAAAAATTTAAATGTGAGTACGGATATGTATGAAGAGCGGGCCTGTGGTCTAGTCGGCTATGACATCGCCTTTACACGGCGGGGATCAGGGGTTCGAATCCCTTCGGGCCCACTAAGCTGTTTTAAATTTTTAATGTTCGACGTAGTACTAACTTTTATCAATATCACATTCTCAACTAGATATTGATGGTAGTCAACGAGTTACTATCTGCGACGTGGAACTTTATTTCCAACATCTGGGTGCTGTTTTTTATACTCATTATCATAATCCCGGTGCTGCAGAGGTACATGCTGAACATGAGAAGGACTCGCATACTGCAAAGAATATCCAGGGAGCGAAAATCCGAGGTCATCACCCTGATACACAGGCAGGAGACTATCGCATTCCTGGGCATTCCCATATCCCGCTACATCGACATAGACGACAGCGAAGTGATACTCAGGGCGATACGAATGACGCCGCCTGATACTCCTATTGATATGATCATGCACACGCCCGGCGGCATCGCGCTGGCCGCGACGCAGATCTCCCTGGCGCTGAAGGCGCATCCGGCAAAGAAGACGGTTATCGTGCCTCACTACGCCATGAGCGGCGGCACTCTCATCGCGCTGGCGGCCGATGAGATACTCATGGACCCGCATGCAGTGCTCGGTCCTGTCGACCCGCAGCTGACGGACGGCCAGGGGGCATACGCTGCGGCATCCGTCGTCAAGGTACTAAAAGAAAAGCCCATAGAAAAGATCAGCGACAGGACGCTTATCATGGCCAACGACGCCCGGAAGGCGCTGGACCAGATGAAAGTCATCGTCACCGAGATCCTTAAAGGCAAGTGCGGAGAGGACCATACCAGTATGATCATGGAAGAGCTGGTGAGCGGCATGTATACTCACGATTATCCTATCTTCCCGGAGAAAGCCCGTGAGTTAATAGGCGATTGCGTCAAGGTCGGCATACCAGCGAGCGTCTACGACCTCATGGACTTTTATAAAACGGAGTTAGGCTCGCGTAAGCCCGGCGTCGAATACGTGCCTATGGCGCCGCCTGAAAGAGGGCAGCGACGGTAATAAGGAATAAAAAGATTTTGCTTTAAAGCTTATTCAGCTCAAAAACATCGTGAAGGACTTTTACAGTTCTCTGGGCATCGTCCTTGTTGACGACGAAGGAGATATTCGCCTCCGAGGAGCCCTGGCTGATCATACGGATGTTGATGCCATTGCTGCCCAGTGCGGTGAACAGCCTGCCGGCAACGCCCGGCGAGCCTGCCATTCGCTCCCCGACGACGGCGATGACACAGACGTTATTGTTGCAGACGACGTTACTGATCAGATCCTCGCTGAACTCCTTTTGCAAGGCGGCGAGGGCCTTATCCGCCTGGGTGCCTTCCACTGCCAGCGAGACGTTGAATTCGCTCGATGCCTGGCTGATCATTATGATATTAACGTCATCCCTGCCCAGCGCGGTGAAAATACGGCCGGCCGTGCCGGGAGTACCCGACAGCGCGGCGCCGCTGATATTGATCAACGCGATATTCTTGATCATGGTGACTGCTTTTATCAGGTTAGGGTGATCCGACTCGTCCTTCATCAGCACGACAGTGCCCGGATGGTCGGGCTGGAAGGTATTGAGTACACGTACAGGTATGCCTTTTTTAACTGCGGGCTCTATTGTCTTCGGGTGCAGGACCTTAGCGCCGAAGTACGACATCTCCATGGCTTCTAAGTACGTTACAACGGGTAGCGTCCTGGCGTCCGGCACTATTCTCGGGTCGGTGGTCATGATGCCGTTGACGTCCGTATAGATCCAGATCTCGTCCGCATCCACGGCCGCCCCGATAATGGAGGCGCTATAGTCAGAGCCGCCTCTGCCCAGTACGGTGATGGTGCCTTTCTCGTTGGCGGCCACGAAGCCGGTAACGACGGGCAATGCTCTTTCCTTCAGGAGCGGCAATAGCTTCTCCTTGACTTTAATGTCCGTCAGCGGCTCGGGCTTTGCGCTTTCGAATTTACTGTCGGTGACCACTCCGGCTTCGCCGCCGGTAAGGGCCACGGACTTGACGCCTAAAGAGCGGATGGAGCCCGATAAAATGGGGACGCTCATGCGCTCGCCGAACGAATAAATATAGGCCAGCGAACGGTTCGTCAGCTCGCCCAGATAAGAAACACCCACCAGCGCGTTTTTCAGCTCTAACAAACGCTGGTCTATGACGATCTTGACTTCTTTGCGAATGGACTCGTCGTCAATGGCGCCGACTATGGCTGCCTCGTGTCTCTGCGCCACTTCGGAAAAGCTTTTTTCGATGTCTGTGACGTTGCAAGTATCTTTGGCCGTCTGCGCCATCTCGAATAGCTTATCGGTAATGCCGGTCATGGCCGAGGCTACGGCTATTACTTCGTTGCCCTGGTCGTGATACTTCTTAACGAGCTTAGCGACGTTCTTTATCCTCGGGCCGTCGCCAACCGACGTCCCGCCGAATTTCATGACGAGCCTCATAGTCCATCACAGTATAGGTTAGCCATATTCACTAGGGCCTAAATAATCTTTACGGATATAAAAAATAGCGGGTCACCGGCGTTGATGGTCCAAGGCCGCTTAGTGTTCAACAGCATAGGCTTCCGAAACCAAGAAATAATATAAAAATAATATAATAATATAATGGCGATCATTGAGGGCAAGGGCGTCACCAAGTATTATGGCAAACTGTTGGCTGTCGACCACGTTAATTTTTCCATTGATAAGATGGAGTGCTATGGCTTTTTAGGGCCCAACGGGGCCGGCAAGACCACCATCATGAAAATGATATACTGTCGCACGCCGGTCAGCGATGGCGATATAACTGTCGACGGGACCAGCGTACTGAAAGACCCCAGAAAGATCAAGGGCTTTATCGGGGTGGCCACCCAGGATGATGATCTGGACCGAGACCTTACGGTGTATGAGAACTTATACGTCTATGCAAGGTACTTTGATATACCCCGGGCCACGGCCATCAAAAAGATCAACGACCTGCTCTCGTTCTTCGAGCTTACCGAAAAGAGGGATACGCCGGTGGACGACCTTTCCGGGGGCATGAAGCGTAAGCTTAGCGTCGCCCGGGCGCTCATCAACGATCCTCGAATTTTAATTATGGACGAGCCTACCACCGGCCTCGACCCCACCGCGAGGCGCCAGATTTGGGACACTGTCATCAAGCTCAGGGCCGAAGGCAAGACCATCATTCTTACGACGCATTACATGGACGAGGCGCAGGAGCTATGCGACAGGATAGCGCTGGTGTTCGGCGGCAAGATTCTGGAATACGGCACTCCGGACGAGCTGATCGGCCGCGTCATCGGGACTAACGTCTGCGAGCTATATGCTCCGACCGAGCAAAAGCTGGACGAGGTCAGGAAATCTATCAAAGGCAGCATTGAGCAGGTAGGGAACAGGCTTTTCGTGTACGGCAACGACGCCGAAGCGCTGCGCGGCATGTGTGAGGTGGCCACCGGCGTGAACCAGCACGTGAGGGCAGCGACCCTCGAAGACGTGTTTTTGAAATTGACCGGGAGGGAACTGAAATGATCGAAATGCCTACCTGGAGGGCACGGCACATCTGGTACAGGGACTGGCGTGTGTTCAGGAAGTTCGCATTCACCAATATTCTACCATATTTCGCCGAGCCGTTATTATTTATCTTAGCTCTGGGCTATGGCCTCGGCATCTTCGTAGGACAGATCGGCGGGGTGAGCTATGCCCAGTTCATGGCGCCCGGAATATTGGCGTCGTCTGCGATGTTCGCGGCTTCCTATGAGAATACCTATTCCACCTATGTGCGCATGATATTTCAGAAAACGTTCGAGGCAGTACTCTGTACGCCTTTGTCAATTGAGGACATTGTGACCGGCGAGGTCGCCTGGGGCGCCACAAAAAGTATCATTAGCGGCATTTGCATCTTTATCGTGGTCTGGGCGCTTGGCCTGATAAAATTAGACTCGGCGATAATTATTATCCCTATCGTTGCGCTCACGGGGCTCATGTTCGCGGCGTTGAGCATGTTCTTCACGTCCATCGTGCCTTCCTTCGACGCGTTCAACTACTATTTTACGCTGCTCGTCTCCCCAATGTTCCTGGTATCCGGCGTGTTCTTTCCCATAGACCAGCTTCCGCCCATAGTCAAGGACCTGGCATGGTTCCTTCCGCTGACGCACGCCGTTAACATCATTCGGCCTGCGGCGATGGGCCAGTACTCGATATCGTTCGTTTACGAAACAGCCTGGATGGTCATATTTACGCTTATCTTCTTTTTGGCGGCGACCATTTTGATGAAAAGACGGCTAAAAGATTAACGTAAAACGTATGAGCGACAAAAAAAGCCCGCTGTTGCTATGGCACGACTTGCAGGTCTTCCCTGGTACATACGGCGACGCCGTACTGTCCGAAGTCGACCTCATAGGTATTAACTCCGCTACCCCTGATCTTATAGGTGATAGTACCCACCGCACCTTCGGGGATCACGGCTCCTTCGAGCGACGCCTTGAGCTCATGGAGCAGCCTGACCTTATCCTTCTCACGCATAACCGTCTTTACTAAAGACGACTTTATCCCTCTTTAAGCTTATTGCTAATGACGGAGAAGGCCCATAGATAACGCTTATTATTTTGTATGGCATTTTACCGGTCATGGGCCATTTTACGGCATTGACCATCGCAGGCTCCGATTCGGGCGGCGGCGCAGGCATTGAGGCGGACCTGAAGACATTCCAGGCGTTGGGCGTTCACGGGACATGTGCCATCACGGCGATCACTTCGCAGAATACGACCGGGGTACAGTCAGTGTTCGACGTTCCCCCCGGGATCATCCAAAGCCAGATACGCTCGGTAATGTCCGATTTTGACGTTAAGTACGCAAAGACCGGCATGTTATCCAGGGTAGAGACAGTCGAGTGTGTGGCGCAATGCATTAAAAAATACGGCCTCAAGATCATCGTCGACCCCGTCATGGCCGCAGAGTCCGGTGGCAGGCTGCTGCATCCCGATGCCGTGGACGCGCTCCGAGACCTGATACTGCCTCTGGCAGAGGTAGCCACGCCGAATATTTATGAAGCGTCGGTGCTGTCGGGCGTCGAGGTAACGGACGAGGCGTCGGCAAAGCGGGCTTGCAAGGCCATACATGGCATGGGCACGAAACATGTCGTCGTTACCGGCGGCCACATGGGCGGCATCGACGTGCTGTATGACGGCAAGGATTTCACGGTCTTCAAGGGCGAGCTGGTGAAAGGCGGTACCCATGGCACAGGCTGTACCCATTCGGCAGCTATTACGGCTTACATATGCAGGGGAGAAACGATCGAAACTGCCTGCTAAAAGGCTAAAGCATTCGTAAAAAACGCCGTCATAAATTCCATGGACGTAGGGCATGGTGTCCGGCCGGTCAATCCGGGCGGCATAAAATAACCTTCCGGGCAATGTCTCACTCCCGTTAGCCCCGATAAGGCTATAACAGGGCTATTTTTATCATATCATCATATAAACGCTATAAATTATTAAAAACATTAAATATTCACAGCCGATAACGTCCATGGGTCATTTCCATGGTCAATTTTAAGAAAATAACGATAATACTGGCGATGGTATGCCTGTTGACCGGTACGTTGACTTTGCCGGTCGCAGCACAAACCACGAGCCAGAGCTCCATACCGGATACGCTGGCGCAGTATACGGATTTTACCACTCTGGTGAAAGGCCTGAACGCCGCCGAGATGGGGAGTCTCCTGAACAGTAAAGGTCCATATACGTTCTTCGCTCCGACCAATGCTGCTTTCGATAAATTTACGCCGGGCACTCTCAGTGCCGTTTTTAGCGATAAGCAAAAGATCGGGGATATCCTGCAGTACCACATCGTGCCCGGGAAACTAAGCGTTTCGGACCTTGCGAACGCAAGATCGGTCAGGACCATCGACGGCCGCACCTTGCCCGTGAGCGTACAGAACGGATACCTCACCGTAGGCGGGGCCAGGGTGATCACCAGGGGCATCGACGCCACCAATGGCATCATCTATCCTGTGGACAACGTCATTTTACCGCCGACATCGGCCGTAGCAGCGCCGGCGAACGTTCCTGTCGCCTACACGCCGCAGCAATATTCCTCGCAACAATATGCGCCGCCCGCGGCAACGGTAAATCCTCCGGCAGCACAGCCGCCGGCACCGCGTAGAGGCCTCGGCATACTGGGAACTCTCGGGCTTGTATTGCTCGTGATCGTCCTGGCCGGGCTGTTTCCCTCTGGCTGTTCATGAGGTTCATGCGGAGGATATTCAGGGGACCGCAGCCAAGGCGCCAGCCGCCGGTCGCAGGGCCGCCGGCGAGAGCCGGAAAGGACGTCTACGAGCCGGCTACCTTCGGGAGCGCTGCGCCGCCCGGGGGAGGGACCATCCGTGATGAAGGGCCATACGTGGCTACCGGCGGGGCTACACAAGCGCCTGCAGGCACGCCGCTGACGGCAAGCACAGGAGGCATTACCTTCGACGAGTCTGCGGTCAACGAATTAAAACAAATGGACGTAAGCAGGCTCGCAAGGCTCCAGCAATATATCATCGGCTCCTACAATAATTTCAAGGACATGCTGGACCTGGTGAGGGATGCGCACATTGACCTGCAGGACATCAGGGACAATAACGCGGTCAGGCGCTTCATGGACCAGTATCACCTGAGCCCCTTTAATTCCAATACGCTGGAGCTGGCGCTGGAGAGGAACGCCACGATCTACACAAGAGACACGACGCTGATGGACATATATCGCAGGGCGGGCGCTAAAGCGGAAGACCTCAGGCGCTTACTGGCAGGCTCGTAGCGGGAGGGGGCATCGCCCTCTCCCATGCCCTGGTACAAACCTATTTGATGATGACACTCCTTTGTTTAATAGACGTTTATGCCCGACGAGGTCCAGGATATACTGGTGCCATGCCCATGCTGCGGCAAGCTCCACAAAGTACCGGTGAAAGACATCAATGAAAATAAGTTCGTCAAGGTAGACTGCGGTGCAGTCCTGGGTACCACGGGATTAAAACGGCGCGTGGAAGACGCCCAAAAGAAAGTAAAGGACTTTCAGAGCCGGCTATATAAGCTTGACAAATGAGCGGCCTTATCATACCTTTTTTGCCACCACGACCGCTTCCCGCAGGCTGAAATATACTGTATTATCGGCGTACCTGGGCGCGAGCATCGTGCGAAGCGACGAAGGCAGGTCCTTTATCATCTCTATCAATCGCTTTTTATCACTATCCGATACGTGCTGCCTGTCAGCCCAGTCCTGAAATTCAACTTCTTTTGTTAATTGGCAGGCTGTCTCTACGTGTAACCCTGCGTCTTTCATCATCGATCGGAGTTCTGGTAACGAAAATACCCGATGATGGGAAGGGTCCCGTATCTTTTCGAAGGCGTTGTAATAGTCGGCCGCCTGTATGTCATCGACTACCGTATTATCGACAAAGCCGAGGACACCGCCCGGCTTCAGTACCCGGGAAAATTCGCCGATAGCTGCCTTCGGGTCGCCAAAATGGTGCAAGGCTATACGGCAGGTAACCAGGTCGAATGAAGCATTGTCGAACGGTAATGATTCGGCGTCAGCGACCTCGACACTCAAATTCTTTATGCCGCGGGCTTTTGCGAGCTCGGAAGTTTTTAGAAGCATCTCCCCGGTGATATCGGTAGCTATTATTTGAGCTACCAGTGGCGCTATGGCCATGGCCGTATGCCCCGCGCCGGTCGCTACGTCCAGCGCACGCCAGCCTTTTTGAGGCTCAATAAGGTCCACGAGAAGCGACAGGCTTTCTCCCCTGGCATGGACTTCGCTATTCGCGTATGCATCCGCCGATGCGCCGAACTGTTTTTTTACCAGGTCCTTTTGCTCGTTCCGCATGTTACACCTGCTAATAGAATGTGGCTCATAGTATTTATGGAAAACGAAACTCGCCTCTGTCTTGTACGATTTAGTATACTTGCCCTGCGTCCTTCTTCGATCTTTATACTTTAGCTTTTCGCGCGATTGATCTTTACTGTTTTTAAATCCTCGCTGTCACGCCTGACGTAGACATGGAACGTGATAGCGCTTAACAGCGATACAGTGGCAGATACCGCATACGGTAGGATCATGGCCATGGAATACAAGAGCCCTCCCGTTACCGGCCCCAGCGTCCTTCCGACGCTGTTGAAAGACCCGAGCAAGCCCATGACGACTCCCTGGTTGTCTTCGTCAGTCCTTTTCGAGACGGCCGTATTGATGCTCGGCATCATTAATCCTGCGCCCACGGCCAGGATGCTGGCTGACAGGATGATGGATATGAGGTCTGAGGAAAATATGACCATGGCGGCCCCCAGCGATGATAGCAAGAGCCCTATGACGATCGTCTTTTCCTCTCCTATCTTTTCCATCATTTTTCCCACGACCAGCGCCTGGGTTATGACGGCCGATATGCCGTAGAACGTGAACGCTATGCCCATGATATTGGTAGCAGTAAGCATTAAAGACGTCCAGAGCACCGGCATGGCGGAGGGCGTTTCGGACAGCCCGAACCGGTCCATTGCAAGGTAGCCGAACGTCGCTTCAAGTATTGCCATGATGACCACGGCAATGAACATCAGCATGAAGTAAGCCAGAAGCCCTGATCTTAATACCTGGAGCATGCCTTCAGACTTCCTGGCGGCCGCCTGCTTTTGTGCATGATGTCTTGTCTCCTTAAGCCACATGAACGCTACCGTGGTCGTCACAAGCCCCAATGCAGATGCTGCAAAGTAAGGGACATTTAATCCCCACATCGCGAATAAGCTTGCGGATGCGGGGCCGAAAATGACTCCGAGTCCCGACGCCGCTCCCATCAGGCCCATCAGGCTTCCCCTCTGCTCCGGCTCAGTAGAGTCGGCGATATATGCCATTGCTGCCGGGAATATGCCTGCTGCCAGGGCGCCGGCAATTATTTCGCGACGCGTACAGCATCCATAGCTGCGTCGACAGGCCCGCTCCTGCGAACGCGATGGTAAATCCGAGCAGACCTATGATGATGACCGGCCTTCGGCCGACGACATCCGATATTTTTCCCCACACCGGCGCACAGATCAGCTCCATTGCCGAGTATGCCGCGATCAGTAACCCCACGTCGACGACGCTTCCGCCCATGCCCTTTGCAAAGTACGGCATGACCGGCACTGTGATGCCGAATCCTAACGTGAATATGAACATTGACAGGAACAATACTGTTACTTGTTGTGTTTTGATCTCCATTTCGATATCTCCCAATTATTTATTTAATGACTTACTACAAGTCAGTTTATAATCGACGTTCTGCCGGCATGTCATATAAAGTCGGTCAAAAAAATCGATGGTACAGTTTTCACTATGACAGCATGCTTATGCTACCATCTTTCATCCCCAAAACCCTGTTGAGGATGATCTCCATCGCCCGTACTTTTCGGTAATAGGCATCTTTGCTCTGTGACGAGTCCCTTAACGAATGCTGGCACTCGTTGAATAAATGCAGAATGTACTCAACGGTCTCCCTGGGATATTTCACGTCGAACGAGCCCTCTTTTACCCCCTGCTCGATGATGGACGTGATCAGCGGGATCATTACCTCCTGCGTTTCCTTGATGTATTCGCTGTGGAGGGATTCGTTCCCTTCCCTGTGCATGTACTGGACGATCTTGTTTTCCGACAGTGCCGACGGCTCGTTAGAGCTCATGGATAGGTCCACTATGGACTGGATCTTTTTCACGGCGCTCATGCCGTCGTCATTCACGAACTTCGCTATCAGCTCTTTATCGAGGCTGACGTAGTAGTGGATCACTGCCTTTAGCATCTCGTTCTTGGACTCAAAATAATAGAAGAACGCACCATGGGATACGCCCACTTTGTCGGTGATGTCGCTGACCAGCGTGTCCTCGTAGCCCTTCTCCTTGAATAGCTGCTCGGCGGCCTGTATCAGCTCCATTCTCCTGATCTCCGGGTCTTTGGATTTTCGTCCCATGTGAACCTCCATTATATTCTGACTTACAGTTAGTCAAATAATAATTTAAACTATATAAAGGTTTGCACGGCATTAAAAATAGACAGGTATACAAGCTACTAATATGGTGAACCAGTCCATCTTACTGGCGCTCAAAAACGTGCATGCAAAATATATAATAGGCTCAGGGGCCATCCTATCACGAGGAACTTTCCATTGAGACGTAACGCCTGGCTACTATTATCTTTATCGGGGCTGCTCTCCGTTCTTCCGCTGGGCTGGCTTACTCTCGCCCTGATCGTATTCATCCCGGGCTTCTCGCTTGCCTCTCTATTCAAGGAAAAATTTACGCTTGCCGAAATAGTGGCCATCCCTCTCACACTATCTATACTGACCATACCCATGGCCGCGATGGTCACGTCGCCGCTTCCTTTTCACGCCACCTATCTTTTACTCGGGCTAATAGCGGTGATCATAGGGCTGTATAATTATGGGAAAAACAGGGCGCTGTCCATCGAGCGGTCAGGATGGGCAAGTGTAATAATAGCGGCGCTCATCTTCATCATCGTTTTAATTATCTCTTTAAAGACTTTTCACATACAGGACGGCGAGCTTTTTTATACGTTCACCCACGGGCTTGACCAGGACTTTCACCTGTCCATCGCCCAGCGTTATGCCACGATGCCGCATATACCGCCGCAGGACCCCTATATTGCCGGCTATAATATCGCCTACGACTGGTTCATGCACGTGATGCTCGGCGAAATTAGCATTATTTCAGGCATCGGGCTGCTGGATGTGTTTAAGGTGATAGTGTCCATCGCTTCGGCGCTCATCTTTTTAGACGCTTACCTGCTGGCCATGTCGATCTTTAAGTCCGACAACAAGGTAGCGCTGGGGGCCTCTCTCCTGTACATATTCAGCTCAGGGCTATCGTGGGTCTATATACAATACCAGCAATATCCCGCCTCCAGCGTTGACCTGTTCAACAGCCTGGTCTACCAGTGGCCGGGCATTACGATACTGAAATATGACCCTACGTCGCTGTACTTTTTCCTCCCGCAGCCGCAAACGTTCGGCCTGCTGGCCACCGTCTTTTGTTTTTATATCTTTATAACGAGCCTGAGGTCAAAGTCCATGACGGTCGCAGCCATCACTGGCCTCTCGCTCGCATCGCTCGTCTTCTACCACCTGACCACCGCAGCGCCAGTGCTGGTCACCATAGGTGCCTGGTCTTTGTACGAGGCGCTTAAAATAAAAGACAAGCTGACGCTGGCGAAGCTGGCCATCCCGATGGCCGTTGCCGGCATCGCGGTATTCATCCAGTATCTGATACTCCCGACAAATGCCGGCTCGCAGATCATCCTGGGCCACCATGAGGACGTGCTGATAACGTTATTAGCGACAATGGGCCCGTTGTTATTATTTGCCATATACGGCATCTATAAGACCTGGGATGATGACGGTACCAGGCCGTTAGCACTATTCGCGGCCGTAAATCTGGCGTTCGTCAACGTCTTTATCCTGCAGGCGACAAATAATACATACCGCTTCCTGACGTATCTCTCGCTTCCTGTATCGCTTTTTTCAGGTTATGTCCTTACGAACTGGGTGCTTTCGAAGAAAATTATAAAGATAGCGGCGGCCGTTGTAATTGTCATTATAATGGTGCCCTCGACCTGGATGATCTTCAACTTCTACAACCAGGCTCCGATGGACTCGCTGGCGTCCCCCAACGACGTGAACGCCATCTACTGGATAAAAAATAATACACCCCCCAACGCTGTCATCTACGAGAATCCCGATCATTTCCCACGGGTGCCCATATTATCCGGCAGAAATGTCCTCTATGCAGGCCAGACCTACGTAGGCCAGTATCACGGCATCGATCAATTTTATCAAATGAATGCTATACTCAATATCGAGGACCCGGCGGCGCTGTATGGCACACTTTCACAATATGGCGTAAATTACGTCTTGCTCGGCGGTAAAGAAATGTCCTTCCCGTTCGCCGCGGCCTTTACAAATACGACCTATTTCAAGGACGTTTACGACCAGAACGGCTTTAGGGTCTACCAGGTCATCGGCGTGCCCGTAAAAGGATGATCATTATCGCAAAACCGCTTGAAGCCCAATAAATTTATTTACTGCCCATCAAATAGTAGTAGAGACGTGATACATCGTGATGAAATTTATGGTAAACACTGCCGGCACACATGGCTATGTCGATGTCATGGACGGCATAAGGCGTAAAACGCTGGTCTACGGGGACCATATGCTGCTCACCGAGTTCAAGCTTGACGGGGGCAAAACACTGCCCTCACACCAGCACCCCCACGAGCAGACGGGCTACCTCGTATCCGGCCACATCATTTTGACCATCGACGGAAAGCCACACGATATAAAGCCCGGATCTAGCTGGTCCATCCCCGGGAACGTCGAGCACGGCGCCCGCATCATCGAAGATTCCGTGGCTATCGAGGTCTTCTCGCCGGTACGCGAGGATTATAAGCCTTAGGTCGCCGATAAGGACAATGATCATGCGCTACGATGAATTCGAGCAATTACTTTTTAGTCTGGGCATCTCGATCATCCCGAAGGATGCCCGGCGTATCCGCGGCTATGATGTCGATACATACCGTGGTCTGGCAAAGCAGACTGAGGGCATGGATTTTGACTGCGCCGATGAGAACAGCTTTTGCAAGTACATCCACGTAAGGGAAGGGGCATGCTGCCTGGATTGCGTCGATACCTGTGGGCACTGGCAGCGGGAAGGCCACATGATCGACGGCGACTCAGCGAGAAAAATGGCAGAGTTTTGCGATATACAGGAGGGATTTTGCCGTGACGGCAAAGGTTGTATATTGCCTAGAGAACTGCGAAGCCCCGTTTGCCTATACCACATATGCTCGGACGCGAAGATGACTGAAGAAGATAAAGAACTGTTACGTAAGATCAAATGCGGGGCTATTGATAAATAGCTTTTTTTCACTACGTTAACTTCATAAAATGCCGCGGTCGTCGAGGCGTTTTGGGCTTCAGTCGGCCATCAGGCCGATGCTACGCCACGCGGAGCGCTCTTGCTTAATGGCGGGGTAATGAGCATTTATCCCGAAGGGTAAAATGCTGCTTAGGACCTGCGAGCGAAGCAAGCTGCGAAGCAGCCTCGCGAAGCGGGGTGCAGGTCCGGCCCCGACATCGTAGTACCCAAAAAGCCGAGTAGCCCTGCCATCAGGCAGGGCGTCGACCCGCGAAGATATAGCAGAAAATACTGTTTGAAAAAAGTTGGGGCATGAAAACACAACTGCCAGCCCCTCTTTTAGAGCGCCGCGGGGGAGATTTGAACTCCCGAGCTCCGAAGAGCACAGGTTTAGCAAACCTGCTCCATACCAAGCTTGGATACCGCGACATCAACGCATTTAAAATGGCTGTCGTTACTTTCCACTGATACTATTTAATATTTACTGGTTGCCATCATGCCTTATTCCTCGTCTTCCCGGTTGGCGATTTCCGTTAACACGTTTTCCAGGCCCTCAAGGTGCTGTAAAAAGGCGGTCAGTTCCTCAGGATCAGCGACATCGATGAGCATATAGACCCCTGGCAGCCGTCCTATGATGTTCTCCATCTTGGCCACAATGGCCCTTTTAATGGCGGACTCTTCCTCCGGCGTCATCTCGCCTTCTTTTTGGCCTTTGCACTCATGTTTTTCGGGCGGGAGATGCTCCTCGCAATAATACTCGTGGCAGTGCTCGCACTCGAACGGCTCCGGCTCCGTCTTGCCGCAGACGACGCATTTAGGCACTTTCATCGGCCTGGCGACCACGTAGTCGTCCTCTTTTTTAGACCGGGGGATGTACTCCACCGTGCCTGATATCGAATACGCTTTTAACGTTCTTTCGGTCTCTTCGTCTTTTCGCATGCTCGCACTTCGCTATGTAAAAAATTATCGGGGCTTATTTAATACCTTGTCGATAACATTCGATTATATTTTAACGTTAAGCGGAAAACCTACTATTTTTTCGCCGGCGATCCCGTCTGTAAAGAATACGTACAGGGGTTTTTGTCCGAAGTCGGTCAGGGTTTCCAGCGTCTCTTTTTCCGCTTCCAGCAAAAAACCGATGGCAATGTGGTCGGCCGCAGAGCCATGACCGGCGGCTATGATGTATCTGCCTGGATAGCTTTTAGAGCCGATGGCCAGCGTCTTTGCCAGGTCCAGCCTGCCGCTGTCGACCAATAATCTCAGGGCTTTGACTGATTCCGCATCCGTGGTCAGGAGCAAATATTTACCGATCTTCTCGTCCTCGCGGACTTCCTGCTCCATGATATTCACGAACGCTGCCGCCGCGTCCCATCTGGCGGCCTGTAGGGTCAGGGATATCTTAGCATATGCCGTCTCGGCATCCAGGGCAGAAGGCGGATGGGCGGGATTAACGATATAGCGCTTGGCGGCCGCTCTCATTTCCCTGTCATGAATGTAAAGGTCCGCGACCTTACGGGGAATGGATAGGTCCGCCGGCCCGCTTTCCATGCTAAAGTAAGCGTCATCGACCCAGTAGGCGATAGCCTGCTTTGCCAGCAGGTCATAGTCGCCCAGCAACACGTCCCCGTCATCCAGCTTAAAGAGGGTACATGTCTCTTCCAGCATCGGGTACCTGGAGCCGATGGACTTCTTCGTGTCGCCGGCCAGCGTCCAGTAGACACGCATCGGGTACGCTTTACATGCGTATGGCCGGGCCTCGTGGACGCCGCATTTGTTATCAGCAAGAAAAGGACATACTCCGTCCTTTGTTTTAATGTACAGGTGCGGAACGGGATTTAAATTAGTAGCCGTCAGCACGCAATATTGCCCGAAAAACTCGGTGGGCTCCATCTTGAGAAAGCCCGCAAGCTTATACAGCTCAAATGCCGTCAGCTGTACCAGGTCCTGGCTGGCGCAGCAACGGCCGCACATGGCGCACTCAAAATCCCTGATGACCTTCTTCATCCTTTGAATTGAGGCGACGCCACGTTAAATAGTTTTGTCAGCGTGTAACAAAGGCCGCCCATGGAAAACAATTAATGCTTAAGGTACATTCCAGATTACTGTTAAATTAGCAGGCGCAGGCATCATGAAGACGATCATCATTTGCGAATCAATATCACACGGCAACACTCTAAAGGTGGCGAACGCTATGGCCGAGATCTTCGACGCTAAGGTCGTCAAGCCTTCTGAGTTCGACATAGCCACGACCGAGGAATATGACCTCATAGGCCTCGGCTCGGGCATATACAACGGCAAGCACCACAAAAACCTGATGGAACTGGCGAAGAGTTTGCCCCGGCTTGAGAAAAGTGTTTTCATCTTTTCCACCGGCGGCAAAGGCAATATTGCCCAGCACGAGAAGCTAAGCGCCATAGTGTCCGCAAAGGGCTACAGCAACGCCGGAGAATTCACGTGCAAAGCGCTGGATACATGGGGGCCGCTCAAGTTCATAGGCGGCATCAACAAAGGATTACCGAATGAAGCGACATTAGAAAAGGCCAGGGACTTCGCCCGCAACATACTGGAGTCAACCGTCACGGAGTGACGATCTCCCAAGCTTTTGCCAGCAGGGCGCTCTTTTCTTCCATCGTAAAAGGAAACTCGTTGAGCACGTGCAGGACGCTCGCCACGTCGTGTTTTAATTCATCCTGGGACAATACCAGGACTCCGCCGGTGATCGCGGCGAGGGCCACTTTATCTTTGACGATCTTTCTAATGCGGCCGACGGCCAGCGTGAGAGCATGCCTTGTTGTCGCCTCACCATACTTTTTTACAAAGGCCGTAAAATCCATGTTACAAATAAAGGAAGACTAAAATAAGGCAATATCCCGTGAGAACCACGTTTTACTATCTTAAAAATATAGTACATCCGCGTTTTTTAAGAAAATGTATATTCTCCCGTAGTTTTGCCGTTATACATTGGTGGCGTGTCCATAACACAGAGACACAGGCTGTAGTTACGATGTGGTTTTGTTTTGTTGTTTTGTTGGGGGTTGGTGTGTTGTATTGTAGGGTTAGTGTTCTGGCTTTTGGTGTTGGTTGTTCTTGTTAGTTTTTTGTGGGCATGTGGTCTTTTTTTCATGGTGTTTGGATGGCTGTAGCTCGGTGGTGGTTGGCGGAGTCTGGTTAAATTAATTGCTAGGATTGTACGGTTAGAGTTCTTGAGATCCTGCAAATTGTGTTCATCATTTCTTGGATTTGGAGTAAAAATGGTATCATTTTTTTGAATTCGTAATACCTGATATGGATATTGTTCACTGTTCTGAGGAGTTGTATAGTATTAACGAGGAGGTGTGCCAGTGTGTACAGGAGTAGTCGGTATTGTTTTTTTGTGCTGCTTGTCTTGATTCGGTAGTGGTTGATCTCTTTGTAACTGTTCTCGATATTCCATCTTTTCATGTAATACTCGAGGATCCATTCGATCAACTCGTCTCCGACGTCTTTGTTGCTTACTACACCGACATACCCGTCAACGCTACTGTCTTTTTGGAGGTACAGGTGAGTGGTGTACTTGTAACTGTGAACACGATTCAACGTATACAACACGTGAGCCTTGTCCTTGTCCAGGTTTTCCACGAGCTTTTTTATGGTCTTTGTTTTGCGGAATGGTGTGATGTACGTCATATCCATTCTGTCTATCAGTTTCATTATCCGGTAATCGTAGAATCCTCTATCCAACAATACGTAGTCAACTTTCACCAGTCTCCGGGCCTGGCAGAGGAGTTCTTCGACAGTACTGAGGTTATCATCGCCTTTTTTCAAAGGCAACACGGCGATGGTGCACTTCGTATTTGTATCTACCAGGCTGATCGTTGCGTAACGGAGATAATGACTGTTCTTAGCTTTGCCACGTTTGTAATGAACGTACTCATCCTCTCTTCCCCAATACTCCGTCTCGTTAATGTCAATGGCAACACACGCCCTCCTAATGTTAGCGGCTGCTTTGAAACGTTTGAACGACTGGTTGAGAATATGGTTACATGCACCCGTCATTTCTCTCACATTGTACTTGTCCAAGTGTTTGAACATTGAGTCCGGAGGCAAGCCTCCGTCCTCGTAACGTGCTTCCATACTATTGTTATCCCCGGCACAAGTGAACAAGCTATCAAGATACTCAAATGATCGGGGAAAATCCAATAACTGTGACAGCCTTTGCGCATAAGATTTTAAACCAGCACAACTAACATTACAAACACGGGATTGGTTGACTTTCATGTTTTTCCTCAAAAAACAAGAACCGACCAATCCCACATAAAACCCTATTTTACACACCAAAACCAACCAACAACAAAACAATAGCCACCACAACAAACTCGTAACTACAGACAGGGACACAGAGACGCACAGAGATTTTTTTTAATTTGAGGCTCGGAGAGCACAGAGCCCGGTTTATTGTGTTACCTTAGACACAGAGTTTCGTTGAGACACAGTTGACGAATAAACAACATTGCGTCTTGAGTTATTATCGATGATCGTGGTTGCTCATTTTTAATCAGCCGTGCCTCAACAGAACTCTGTGCCTCAAATAAGTTAAAAATGAGCCTCTGAGTTCTCTGTGCCTCAAATATAAAAGAAAACTCTGTGTGTCTCTGTGTCTTTGTGTCTCTGTGTTATCCCCAGGTGGACAGACAGCATACGGGAAGAGTTCCCGGCTAGGTACAACAAACGATAAACAAGAGACTGAAACATCACCCTAAAAACGCAAAAGAACCAAAAATATTAAGTTTAGCCTCTGACCAGCGTCATGAGGCATGCCTCATCGAATACGCCGGGGTGGCACATTGCGCAGGAATGCTTGTCGGTCCAGCGCTTATAACGCCTGACCTCGCGGTTACATTTTGTGCACTGGTACACCGTGATCTTCGGCTTGACGTGCGCCCTGAACTCTTTGACAGGCACGCTCAACTGGTCTTTTGTGACCTTGATGAGCATCGTATCATCGGAGACGACATCACAATCGCAGTACTCCACTTTGGTCAGCGGACGATATGTGTAGATGGACTCGCCGCACTTACGGCAGCGGTAATACCATTTCTCCCGATCGACGAACAGGTCGTTCGTACGCGCGCTGGGGGACACTCCCATGCGGCTACAGGCATCTAAAAAGTTACTGCCCCTGTGGCCTCTCTCCCCGTAAAAGTGATACGCATACACGTGGGCGATCTCGTGCTTGAAGACCTCGTCCATCACGCCCCAGCCGTATTTCTGTAAATACCTGTAGGAAATAACAACGCCGAGCGGATTGCTGTGGGCATATCCGATGCGGCTATAGAGGCGATCGCTGATGCGCAGCATAATATCCGGTAATTGGTCTGCAAAGTAATCGTGATTGATCGACCAGAAGCGTTCCCGCGTGTCGCTCAAGTATTCGTTTAACGTCTGCATTCTTAGCATGTGGTCGTTTTCCATCTGCTCACCTTTATTTATGAAGCCTTGTTACGAGGCCGTCCTTTTAGATGAAGCCTTTTTTCGAGGCCGTCCTTTTAGATGAAGCCTTTTTTCGAGGCCGTCCTTTTAGATGAAGCCCGGACGCGGAAAGCGCCCGTTTTTATCGCATCCCATGCGATTTAAACGAATAAATGCCATTCCCACCGTGCGTGGCATGGCCGAGAATAAGATAATTCGTACATGTCTTATTAACTTTGTTGTGAGAATATTAGCAGCCAAATTTATAATAAAAACCTATTATTCAATCCGATGAAAATGCGCCTAAATGAAAAAATATGTTTTCTTTGAGGTACTTTGGCCTTATTTTTATTTTTTCATATCCCACAGTAAGCGAACAAAATTATTACTTAAGTGTCCAGTTTATAGGCGCTTCTCTATATATCGTCGTAAATAATTTACTGTCAAGCCCCAAATAAGAGAAATAATTTTCTCCGTATAAGGATAGCTTTATATTCTATAACATGTAGAACTTAACCTTATTCATATAGCTATTATATAACAAAACCATAAAGAATAGGATGGGACGAGATGGTAAAAATAGTCGTCGATAGTAATGTTTGCATCGGATGCGGCTTATGCGTTCATGACTGCCCGATGAAAGTATACAAACTGGAGAACGGTCGCTCGGTGGTAGCTAACCCGGATGATTGCATGGCCTGTCTGTCATGTCACGAGGTCTGCCCGTCGAATGCGATCGAGCATCAGGATATCTACCTGTCGAGAAGGCTGTACGTGGACCTTGAGGTATGCTCAATGCTGCGGAGGTTCATCTAATGTCTCTGGAACATGTGATCAAGCCTGAGGAACTGCCATTGCACTGCGAAGGTAATATTCACGATTATGAAGAGGCGCTGCACGGACTAATGGTGTTGAACGCTACCATCATACGCTCGCTGGAAGAGATCGCCAGGGGCGGAGCGAACGCGGTGGTATACAGGGCCGGGCTGAAAATGGGCCACGAGACCGGCAAGTACTTCCCCAAGACAGATAACGTCGAGAAAGCGCTGACGGAACTATCCGAAATATTAGGCAAACAGTACAACTTCGAGCTCTATAAGCCGAAGGGTAAGGATTCCTTTATTATTACGGAGAACGGCGAGACGTTCATTTACCTGGTGTTCAGGGACTGCCTGGTGAGACAAACACTGCGCAGGGAAGGAATGCAGCAGAAAGGGCCGCTGTGCCAGAGCCTGTACGGCTACATGGTCGGCGCGGTAGAGGAGATCACCGGCAAGCGCGGCAAGCTTGAGATCGTACACGTCGGTCCGAACACGTGCCTGAAAAAGCTCATTTTGAGGTGATAAAAATGTTAAGGCTAGCAACAGAACCACTCGCTTCATGCGCAGGATGCCACGTATCCATATTAGACATTCATGAGGATATCCTTCAGCTTCTAAGTAAAGTCGAGCTCGTCTATTCTCCCATCCTGATGGACGTCAAGGAGCCTCCTGACAACATAGACATCGCGATCATCGGCGGCGCCATCCGTAACAAGGAAAACATGGAGCGCGTTAAAAAGCTGAGGCAAAAGGCAAAGATCGTCATAGCGTTCGGCACATGCGCCTGCTTCGGCGGCATATCGGGCTTATCCATCATACACAGCCGTGACGAAATATTGAACGGCGTTTATACCGATTCGCCGTCCACTACGTCGAAGACCATCCCGAAGGACGACATCCCGGAACTATTGTACAGAGGATACGCAGTCGGCGACGTCATCAAGGTGGACTATTATATTACAGGCTGTCCGCCGAAGGAAGTTTTCCTCCGTAAGATACTCTTACCGCTGGTCGAAGGGCAAGTGCCCGAGCTGCCGAAAAAATCGGTCTGCGCCGAGTGCGACCGTAACATGGAGCTCGTGAAGAACTGGAAGATCAAGCGAAGGTACGAGGGCCTCCCCGAAGAGGGTAAATGTCTCCTGGGCCAGGGCTACCTGTGTCTCGGCTCAGTGACTTTCGGCAGGTGCGGAGCATTGTGCACGCATCACGGGATCCCGTGCCACGGCTGCAGCGGTCCTTCGCTCGACGTGCTGAGAGAGCCCTGCAGAGACCTGTATAATATCCTGGTCATGCGTATCCAGCATTTAACGGAGCTACCGCAGGCGGAGATAGAAAAAGAGCTATACGATATACCGCATACGATATACCCGTTCGTCATGGGCAGCAAGATCATGGAGAATAAGTCCGTGTCCAAGATACCGGATATCATCAAGGAGAGACACCTATGAAAAAGCTTACTATTCACCCGCTGACCAGGATAGAGGGCCACGCGAGCGTTACCATCAACCTGGACGATAAGGGCGAAGTGGCGGACGCTCATTTCCACGCGACCGAGCTGAGGGGATTTGAAAAATTCCTCGAAGGCGCGGCCGTGGAAGAGGCGCCTCGCATTACGCCTAGAATATGCGGCATTTGCCCGACAGTTCATCACCTGGCCTCGGCCAAAGCGGTGGACGAGATTTCGGGGCACAAATACCGGAGACGGCCGTAAAACTACGAAGGCTGCTCTCCATGGGGCAGTTCATACACTCCCATGCGTTACACTTATTCTTCCTGGCAATGCCCGACTTCATACTGGGCCCGGACTCAAACCCCGCCACAAGAAACGTAGTCGGACTGGTAGGCGCGGATGCGGCACTGGCGAAAACTGCCATCGAGGGCAGAAAGATAGGCCAGCGCATTACCGAAGAGGTAGGCGGCAAGCCCATTCACCCGGTATCGGCGGTGCCCGGAGGCATGTCCTTCGCTCTTTCGAAGGAAAAGCAGGCTGAGCTCGAGACCATGGCAAAGCGTTCAGTGCAGATCGCCGCAGTAGCATGGCCTCTTGTCATGCAGCAGATAGAAAAGAACGCAGACATGGTAAACAACCTGGGGCTCATGCAAACGGACTTCATGGGATTATCCAGGAACAATAAGCTGGAGTTCTACGACGGCAACATCAGGGCCGTAGACGCAAATGCAAGCCAGATCGCAGACTTCGAGGGCAAGGACTATCTCAGCTATATCGAAGAGATGGCCGAGTCCTATTCGTACATGAAATTTACCAAACTCAAGAAAGGCAGCGGCTTCTACAGGGTAGGCCCGCTGGCACGCGTTAATCTCGTCGACTCCATCGGGACGCCGGAGGCAGACAAAATGCTGGCCGAGTTCCGGTCGAAGTTCGGGAGGGCACCGCAACAATCGCTACTATATCATCTCGCGAGGACTATTGAGTATATGGCGGCGAGCGAAACGGCGCTGGCATTGTTACAGGACCCTGCCATTACCGATAAAAAGGTCAGGAACGAGGTAACGGGCGTTAAGAACACGAGAGGCGTAGGCGTAGTCGAGGCGACGAGGGGCACGCTCATCCACGACTATACTGTGAACGATAAGGGGTTCATTACCAAGGCTAACCTTATCGTGGCAACAGGACATAATAACCGTGCCATAGATAAGGGAGTGCTGCAGGCAGCCCAAAAACTAATTCATGGTGATAACGTAAGCGAAGGCACATTAAACCGAATCGAGATGGTGGTCCGGGCATATGACCCGTGCGTATCGTGCGCCACCCATGCGATCGGCCGGGTGCCAATAGAACTTACGGTCATGGATTCCGAAGGTAAGATCGTTCGCGAGGTTAAAAGATGTTGAAGAGAATTTTAGGCGACCTGGCAAAGGTCGAGGGTGTAAACGCGGCCGCTGTGGTCGGCCGTGACGGATTTATCATCGAGCATGTGGCGAACATACAGGTTGACGTGGACGCGCTAGGGGCAATGGCCTCGACCAGTGTCGGTACGTCCGAAGCCATGGGCATTGAGCTGGGTAAAGGTAATTTCGAGCAGGTGCTCGTCGAGCTGGAAAAAGGCCCGATCATGCTATCGGTGATCAGCCAGAACGAGATACTGGCCATCGTAGCGGAGCATGGATCCAACATCGGCCGCATAAGATATGAGGTGAAGAAGAATAAGGACAGGATAGCGGCAGCGCTATAAATGGCTGTCCGAAAAAACAATGGGGCGTTATCCTGTGAAGATCCCGGACGGTAGCTTTGTAGCGGAAAACGATAAGCCCATCCCTGAAGTCCTTAAGGACTATGGGCATGACTTCAGGGGCTGTATCAGTGTACTCCAGGGCGATAACGGCAGGTCCAGCGAGGGCTTTATCATCATAGAGGACGGCAACGTGCTGGCCTCTGCCTATTCGACCATGGGGATCACGCTGTACCAGATGAACGCGCTTGACCGGATGATGTCGCTCAAGGACGTCCGCCTTAAAGTATACTCATATAGCGAGGAAGAAAAAGACTCTATCTTCGACAGCTACCCGGATTCCGTTATCGGCGACCGCGTGGCACGGGCAGAGAACAAGGATCCTGAAGCCATTGATGCGCCGCAGCAGGAGCCCGAGCCGAGAAAGATACCATACGATATGCTGTTATCCACGGTTGTCCAGCTACCGGGCATCATCGCAGCGGCGCTGGTGGCCGACGGCCTTCCCGTTTACCAGCAGGGAGTGCACGTGGATTTCGAGCAGATCGCCGTGGCTACCGAAGACATGATACGCTCCGGCGTCAGGATCGCCACCGAACTACAGCTGGGCATCACCGAGGAGATCATCCTGGAGACGCCTTCGAATAAAGTGGTCATCGCGCCGGTCAACGACATGTTCCTGTGCGTGCTGACGACGGCAGACACTAACCTTGGCCTTGTGCGATTAAGTATTAAGAACGCGCAAAATAACATGAGGGACTGATAATGGAGCTACCACACGGCGTCCTGGTGAGGAATTTTAAGGGCCCGGTACCGCTTCATGAGCTGAACCTCGCGCTGCTCAAGGACTCGTTCACCGGCTTCATGCGCGCCTCACTCGTTAACGGCACATTGATCGAGGGCATACTGATCTATTCGGCAGGAAAGCCCGTAATTTCTTTCTCATCGGATGGAAAGACCGACCGCTCTGACAATGATCAGTCTGTCATCTCGTCCGTCATGGCTAACGAGGACGCCATCATCGAGCTATTTTCGCTTAACGAAGGCCAGGTCAGGCTGGCTATGGACTTTGGCAGGGATCACATCATAAGATACCAGCCGCCTCCGCCTCCGCCGCCTCCCCAGCCCGTAAAGGAAGCGCCGAAGCCCATGCCCGTGCAGAAGCCGAAGCCTGCCCGGGACGAGAAGCCATTGTCCCTGCCTGAAGTCAGGGGAACGTTCGCCAGGTCGGAGAACGTCGAAACTTTAAGGTCATCTATCCTCGGGATCAAGGAGATGACAGGCCATGCCATATTCCTGAAGCAGGACGGCGCTAATTATGCGGAATACCACCTGCTTTTCCTGAACGGCATTGCAGTAGCGGCATACTCCCCGTCATCAAAAGAATCAGGCACGGCCCTCCTCAGCCAGATACTTCCGGCCGGAGGCATGTTAGAGTTCTATCGTGTAGACGAATCGATCATACATTCAATATTAAAGATGTACCCGCACGTGGCGGCCGCCCTGGAGAATGTACCGGAACCGTTCCTCAAGCTTGAGCCTCCGGCACCCGAGACCAGGGTCGAGCCCGGGCCCATGGAAATATTGAGGCCCGACGGGCGCTCCTATGGAATGCCTCCGTCTTCAAAGCCGTCCCGACCGGAGCCCATAGGCAGGGCTGAGGCGGCAGCTCACGGCACCGTAACAAGGCCTCCCGTAAAGTCCGACTATAGCTATCGGCCGGAAATAGTAAAGCCCGCCGAAGCTGCAAAGCCGGAATCTCCATCAAAGCAGGGCATACCTGCGAGATCCCTCTTTGAAAAGACCGACCGGCAAGCCTATAGCGTCGATGGCGCACTCGGGACTCCCGCGCCTGAATCCAGGTCTACGGGCACGCTGAAGGGAGACATGGACGATGATGCCGACTTCGTAAAAAAGGTAGAGAAAGAGTTCGTGGGGAACGTGGACGACCTCCTTAAGAGATTAGAACTAACGCACCTCA
The DNA here is from genome assembly GCA_963780625.1 of uncultured Methanocellaceae archaeon. Classification (GTDB taxonomy): domain Archaea; phylum Halobacteriota; class Methanocellia; order Methanocellales; family Methanocellaceae; genus Methanocella. The sequence continues at coordinate 115,747 of CAWACH010000005.1, forward strand.
AAGTGGTGCCGGAAAAGAAAAAACGATAGAGAACGCGAGGCCGAATATGGGCGACTTGGGAATAATACTCCAGAATGCTATTCTATATGTATCCGGGAACGAAGGACTGGTAAAATTTACCAGGGCAGGCCATCAAACGGGTACCAACAAATTAGTGCGCCCGGACGGCTCCCTGGATCTACCGCTGTTGATGAACATGCTGCTGGATGTTTTCCCCGAAGAGCAGGCATCTGCCATAACGGATGACGTCCTGGCGAAATACATGGATGCGGCTAACGAGCGGACCCGGGCCGAAACGCTTGAAGAAAAGGCCATGCCTGAACCCGTTAAGGCTCCCGAGCCTGAGGATGGCTATGAGAATAACCTGGCAAGATATCTGGAAACGGAAGCGAGCGACGTGCGCGACCTCATAGAGGAGGCCCGCAAGATACGCATCGCCATGGGTAAGTCCCCTCCGCCAAAGATCGACCTGTCGAAAGAGCCGGCACTCGATGACCTGATGCATTATGAGCCCGCTAAGACGACAATCAGCCTTTTATCCCCAAAAGCCTCAATTGTTACCGAACGACCGGTCAGTACGGCAGCCCCGGTCGAATTGGCCGACGACGTGCTGGAATCGGAGATCGATCGGTTCATAGGGGCCCGAAAGACATACTCGAGCGTAGACATAATAGATTTCATCAGATATTTAAAGGATAAAGGATATCTTTTCCAAGAGAATACTGTATTAGAGAAAGTTTATAACTGGCTTGACGACCGAAAGAATAAGGAACGCGATTTCCTGATGGCGGATATACACAATATGCTCGCCCGGACGCCGTGGCCTACCGAAAGCGAAGTCTCGGCCTATGTCGAAGAGAAAAAAGGTGAGGGTGTCATGTGTGAAGGGTCCGAGATCAAGCGCATGATATTACTCGAAATGATACGTAAACATTGAGATCACTAAGGGGCAAATGCTGAAAATATAATAGGTGAGTAAATGACTAAAGTATTTACAATAGCCTCTGGAAAGGGCGGAACGGGCAAGACAATGACAACCGCTAACCTGGGAACCGCCCTGGCGCTGTTAGGCAAGCGCACCATCATACTGGACGCGGACATAGGGATGGCCAACCTCGGGCTCGTGCTCGGGCTCGAAAAGAGCAAGATCACGCTGCACGAAGTGCTGGCGGGCAAAGCCGACATATCCCAGGCGATATATGAATTACCAACCGGGCTCAGGGTGGTGCCGAGCGGTATCTCGCTCCAGGGTTTCCAGAACGCAGATCCCGATAGGCTGCAGTTCGTCATGAGTAAGCTGGTGACCGGCGCCGAGTATATTCTCATCGACGCCCCGGCAGGCATCAGCAAAGACGGAGTGATACCTCTGGCAATTGCGGACGAGGTCCTTCTTGTAGTAAACCCCGAGCTGTCATCGCTGGCCGACGCAGTGAAAATAAAGGTCCTCACCGAGATGGTCGGCGGGGCGATCGGCGGCGTTATATTAAATAGAGCGTCCGCGGAAAAGACCATGCTTACCAGCCAAAAGATCGGGCAGATCATGGGCGCCGAGGTGCTCGAAGTGATCCCCGAGGATTCCAGCGTGCGCAGGGCGGCGGCATTCAAGACGCCGGTCGTAGTCATGTATCCCGACAGCGCGGCGGCCAAGGGCTTTAAGAGACTTGCCGCTAAGATCGCGGGCTCGCAGCAGACTACGGTAGAATCGACGGATGGGAAGAAAGAAAATTTCATAGACCGCCTGGCACGGTCTATCTTTGGAGGAGTATAACATGCAGGAGATGTTGCTTGAACTCTTAATAGGCATATTATCGTTGGGCATCGTGCTCTGCTTTGTCACCATGTACATTATGTACACGCGGATCAAGCAGCTGACCGCCGAATTAAGGGTACTGAAAAACCGTGTCGAGATCACGGACGAAGAGCTCGGCAGGCTGGCATACGATATTGAGGAGTTCAAAAAGCTTAAGTTCTGAACGGAACTCCTCCGTCCTATTTTTTAATAGATCAAAGCTACAGGCATAGCCATAAACTGTTTACATCGATAATGGAACTCGCCGTTACGCTATTTCAGTATACCGAAAAATTTATCAGGCTACTGCATATCCTTGAAGGACACTATTCATCATAAGGAAGATTTGTCGACATGCCTGGTAAATATGAGCCTTATTTATTGATCGCCGTCGGCGGATTCGCCGGTGCCTGCGTCCGATATTCAATGAATGAGACTGTGCAGGGCATGTTCGGTATTCTGCTTATTAATGTCATCGGCTGCTACTTACTGGGATTTTTAATGTACGAGTCCATCTTTATCGGGGCCTTCAGCCCCCAAACCAGGCTCGTTTATGGCGCCGGGTTTATCGGCTCTTTTACCACGTTCTCCACCTTTAGCGTGCAGACGCTCCATGCGTCTCCCGCCATAGCGATCTTAAATGTCGCCGCAAGCCTTATCCTGGGATTCGGCGGCGTATTTTTAGGCCGCCTGACCGCAGCAAAAGTTGCAGGGAGACGCTCATGGAAGCGCTAATACTGGTGGGCATCGGCGGAACTGTCGGCTCTATCTTCCGCTACTGGCTGTCGCGCATGCAGCCCATACAGGGGATGCCCGCCGGCACGCTAACGGTAAACATTCTCGGCAGCTTCGCACTCTCGGTGTTGATGGCCCTGGGAGCAGCGGACGGCACCTATGACCTGCTATGCACCGGCCTGCTCGGAGGATTTACCACGTTCTCCACCTTCAGCTTCGAGACTTTTCGAATGATCGAGGACAAGGATTATGGGACCGCCCTGGCCAACGTAACGCTTAACATCGGCGGGAGCTTACTGGGCGTGTATATGGGCTATAGTTTGTTTAAATGAAAGGAGACAATAAATGACAGGGACTGAAAATATGATGGAAGAGGGAATGCTGCTAAGGATCTATATATCCGAATCCGTACAGTTCAACGACCGGCCTGCCTACAAGTACCTGGTGGATTTTTTTGTAGATCACGGATTTCCAGGCTGCACGGTATTCAGGGGCATGATGGGCTTCGGCCATGAAAAACAATTGAGGACCATCGACGTCTTCCGCCTGTCGCTCGATCTGCCGGTGGTCATCGACGTAGTGGACTCGGAGGAACGTATCATGGCAGTGCTGCCCGAGGTAGAAAAAGCCGTCGTATTTGGCCTCATCATCACTGAGAAAGTACAAATGATACGAAAGAAGCCCTGATACGCCTATCAACTAGGGCAGCAAAAATTATAAATAAATAACCAGCCTTCAAGCGGTCCTGGTACTGAAGCGCACCGTGTTTTTAAGCTAAACCGCCGTATGGCGGACGAGTGACGACTTCTTACGGATTAATGCAATGGTAACTGAATTATCATTGTGAGGGGATCTATTGCAGGTTAGGATCAATAAAATGAGCACGACCGAGCTTGTCGAGCGCATGAAGTCTACTAAGCCGTATGTGCTGGTGGATGCAAGGCCTTTTGAATTATATGATAAGCGCCACATTCCGGGCGCAGTATCCATTACCGAAGAGAACGTGGAGGCCAATGCCGGCAAATACGATCGGAATATGGATATCATCGTCTACGGGAGCATAATTTATACCAAAGAAAGTACTATCACATCCATACGCTTTGCCCAGCAGGGCTTTACCCACGTATACGACTATTGCGATGGCATGTCCGACTGGGTAGCCAGCGGATACCCGACAGTGGCTGGGACACCCTAAACTAATACTTTTTTCCGCCATTGCCAGAGCATCGATCCGGCCGCTTGCATACTCTAAGCGCAGTAGTTCTGTGCTTATACATGAACTGCTTAATCATGATGCGACTCACGTACGCCCTTCGGTTTCACAACACGAAGACATGAAATTCTTTTTTAGATTTACGAACACTAAAACAGTAAGGCCACTATGATACACAGTTAAATCATGAAATCATGAAGGACCCTATTAAATGAATTAAGCCACCAGGACACGGCTAATAAGACACAAACGAACGACTTAAGCCACGAAGTACCACAAAAACGAGACAAAAAGATAACGCTATTCTAGCTTCCGTTTCTTGACTAATCGATAGTACTCACACATCGATCCTAATTATAGCATAACGACGCTCGTTATTATAGCCGTACTCTAATTGTCTTGGTTTTGTGGTACTTCGTGATTTACGTCGTTCGTTAGTGTCTTAATAGCCGTGAACTTGGTGGCTTAATTCGATTAATGGGGCCTTCATGATTTCACGATTTAACCGTGCCATGGTGCCTTCATGTTTTAGTGTTAGTAAATCTAAAAAAAGATTTCATGTCTTCGTGTTGTGAAACCGAACAATCCAGCGAAAAGCGCTAGCCAAAATAAACGATCACTACACAAACACGGGACTACTGAAGCAAAGGATAAAAAAGACGAAGCATGGATGATACCTATGGAGCATCCATGGCCTTCATGGAATAACGACTATTTTTCTATCTTGGCGATGATGCCCTCGGCACAGGCGATGCCCATGGCCGCCGCGGGCACGATACCACGCGTCACGCCCGCCCCGTCTCCGGCCACGAAGAGATTATCGACGCCGGCAGTCTCGAAGTGCTCCCGGGTCTCGGGCCTCACGGCCGCGAACTTGATCTCGGGCGCATAAAGCAGCGTAGCGTCCGAAGCCACGCCGGGGACGACGCGGTCAAGCATGTCCAAACCCTCTAAAAGGTCAGTGACGACGCGGTGCGGTAAAGCCATGGAGATGTCTCCCGGCGTCACGTACCGGAGCGTCGGCTCCACGTAGCTCCGCTTGAGTCGTTCCCAGGTAGAGCGCCGTCCCTTCTTCAGGTCGCCCAGGCGCTGCAGCAGCGGCTTGCCGCCGCCGATGGTCTTTGCCTGCTCGGCGATGGTGATACCGTACTCGTTAGTGTTCTCCAGCGGCTCGGTCAGGCCTATCTTGGTCAGGAACGCGAAGTTCGTATTAGTGGAGCGGCAATTACGCTGGGAGTGGCCGTTCGCCCCGACGCCCGACTCGTAGGTATCCTGCACCACGAACCCGTAGGGACAGGTGCAGAACGTCCTGACCAGGTCATCGTACGTCGGCGCATGCATGCGGAACTTGGGGTCCCAGTTCGTCTTGACGGCCTCCTCGTACACGACTGCCGGCACCTCGACGCGCACGCCAACATCTATAGGCATGTACTTGATAGGGATCCCGAATTTTTTCATTTGCTCCCCAAGCCACGTGCTGCCGGAGCGGCCGGGCGCCAGCAGGACGTAGTCGGCCAGGTGTTGCCTGCCTTTGGCGATGACGCCGTTGGCCTTTTTGTCCTTGCGGACCGTGATGCTGTCCACGGCCGTATTCAGTAAAAATTTTACGCCCCGGCTCTCCAGGTCCGTCTTCATGGAGCCGATGACCTTCGGCAGCATGTCGCTGCCTATGTGCTTCTGCTTGATAGGGATGAACTCGATGCCGTTGGCGGCCGCAGACTGCTGCAGGCCCGCAAAGGGCACGTGGGGAAACTCATCGGGCGCTCCATGCTCCACGAAATAGGCGTCCACCATGTCGAACAGCTCCTGCGTCCTTTGCATGCCGATAAAATCGACCAGGTCGCCGCCGATGAGCGGGCTCAGGTTGAGCTTGCCGTCGGACATGCCGCCGGCCCCGCCGACGCCCGCCGTCACGTTACAAGCGTTACAATAGATACAGTCCTTGCCTTTCATGACCTCGCAGTTACGCCGGCCTATATCCTTGCCTTTCTCGATGATCGTTACATCCGCGTAGTCTGCCAGTTGTCGGGCAGCCATAAGCCCGGCAGGGCCTGCCCCAACGATGATGATCTTTTTCCTGTTCGCCGCACCTGGTTTCATCCTTATCACTTCTTCCCATAGGGAGTAAGCGGGATGGGATATTTATAATTTCTCTAGCGGTAAAAACCGGTCAAAGCATTGTCTTTGCGACAGCGAACTGACCACCGCGAATGCTTCAGGCTCATAGACGATGCCAGGCTTCATATTTTACACTCAGCAGTGCCACTAAAGGCAGAACTGCGAGGGATAAGAGCTTATTTTTAGAAAAGAAAGTTCGGGAAAATGAAGAATTCGATAAAGTTAAGGGCCAGGATACGGCTGCAAAGGTTAAGCATATCCTTATATGCCAGTCGAGCTTTCATATTAGATAATTTATAAACAGGTTATTTTTATACCAAACCACTGCGGGAATTTTCTATGTGATAACCTCATGGAGTCTTCCCTGCTCAAGGGCTTCCTTAATTTCCAGGGCGATGCGTCGTCCCATGTACATGTTTTCTCCATATTTCAAATAGGCATATGGTGAAGTGCCGATGCCGACATTGGTCCCCGCCACGATGCGCGCAGAGATCTCGAACGTATAGATCTTTAAGTCATCAGTTATCACGGTCTCCAGACAAAAAGGCCCGATTATTCCAGGCGGCGCGAGTTTCTTAGCTATTTCATGGACCCTGTCGCCCATCCGCATCATCTCAGGCAGCAATGATTCCCTGAGCACGACCGGGAAGTTGCCCACTATAGTATAGGTCGGGTTGACCTGTATCTCTAGCTGTTCGCTCGCGGGGATCCTGCCTATCCCGTCGACGGCAGACTCATAGCGCTTATCTACTACTAAAAATTCCACGTCGTTTTTTATGATCGATGAGAAATAGCTGGGGTAAATATTCGCCCCTATCAGGCACTCCTGCAAATGAAGTTGACCCATGTCTTCTTCTTTTAAGAGCCCGCGCCTGACCATATCATTGAATTTTTTATGGAATACTTCCGGTGAAGCGGCCAGGAAATAGCCTCTTCCTCCCCTGGCGCCCGGTAACTTCGCTATAGTCAGCCTGTCAATATCTTCAGGTGACTTAAAGGTGGCAGGAAGCCTGAGCCCTGCATTCCTTAGCCATTCCTCCTGCACGTTACGGTCGGTTTCCCAGTGGAGGAGCTCCCTGTTCCCGAATATAGGCACCCGGAGGCCCTTGGTTAACTGCTCCCCGCTTAAAAAAGCTGTGAATGAGCCGTGGGGTATTAGAATAACGTTGAGCTGCCGGAGTTTCTCCTGGATCCGCTCGGTTATTAATTCGCTATAATCCTTGACAAGTATCAACTCGTCCGCGACCGGGAACTTCTTGTATACTATCGCATCGTTTTCTTTGCAGATGCATACTGTCTTGAAGCCTTCCTCCTTCGCGCCCTTAAAAATATTCAAGGCCGAATGGGAGCCCAGCGTGCCTATGGCTATATTTTTCAGGTCATACCTGTCAAGTATATCGCGAATGTCGCTGTTCATGTTAGCACGTCAGAAAGCCTGCCATCTTTCATAGCTTTTTTAATTTCCATGGCCACACGCCTTCCCGGGCCGACTTCTTCTCCGTATTTGTACTTCATGTATGGAGAAGTAGGCTCGACACACGGGCAACCCGGAACGCGGGGGCTAACATCGAAAACGTAAAATTTCAGGTCCTTGGTCACAGCGCCCTGTAAGCCAAAGAGGCCTACCATGCCCGGCGGGTACTCCTTTTTGCAGGTGTTCACAAAGCGTTCTGCGGCATCGAAGATCATTTCTAACTGGCTTTCACGCATGGTGGCGCCCATATGGCCGATCTCAATATTCTGCGTCGGGATCGAAAGCTCAAGCTGTTCCTTTGCTGTCAGGTCCAGCACTCCGTCCAGGTCTGTCTGGATCCGCCTGTCAAAGCCGAGCAGGTCTATCTCGTCGGTCAGGGGCGACCAGAAAAAGTTAGCGTTAAACTTCGCTCCGATCACGTACTCTTCGATGAGCGCATGTTTTAGTGCCTCCTGACTGATGATGCCCTTTCGTATACGTTCTTTTGACTCTTCCTCATATTCTTCAGGCGATGAGGCATAGAAAAAAGCACGCTCCAGCGTTCGTTCTTTTTCCGTGACTTTTACGATCGACAAACGGTCTATTTCCTTAGGCGATTTGAAAGTTTTAGGCGTCAGTATTCCCGCTTTCTTAAGCAGGTAGAGCTGGTTCTTAGGCGTATTGCGCTCTTCGGTCCTGAGCATGTACCGGTTACCCATGAGCGGTACCATGAATTTTTCTTCGATGTTTTCGCATCCCGCATACACCGAGAAGGAGCGGTTAGGCACGAATATCGTGTTAAGGGAAATCAGTTTTTTCTGGTTCTTTTCGCTCATTATATCCGCGAATTTATCCAGGACGATGATGTGGTCGAAGAGGTTTTTATAGTATTTTGTATAAGTTTTTTCTCTGCCTTTCTCACAAACTACTACCGTCTCGAATCCTTCCTGTTTAGCGCCGGAAGCGATCTCGAGAGCTGAGTGTGAGCCTAAAACCCCTATTCTCACTTTTTTAGGGTGGAATTCCTTGAGCATTTTTTTTATATTGTCGGTCATGATTTCTCCTCGCCTATATCGTTAGTATTTACTGATTATAAGCGCTTGTTGAGGAGTGTAAAATAATTTGCGGTCTATTGAACAAATAAAAAAATATAATGTTAAGGAGACTCAATGAATGATACTTATGAGCGAGCGCCACGATAGGTCAGTCCGGGCTGCGGTCATGATGATGCTGGGCTACACTAAGGAGATCCAGTCATTGATGGAATCCGGCGATGATCTCTACTCTAGCATAAAAAGCCGGCCCACAGCGGAAGAGGTAGCAGAGGTCGATGCGATCCTATCCGGCATAGAGCGCGCCATCGAGGAGTACTGGGGCGACTCCGGCATGCCGCCGGAGGAGAAGGATGTGAAATGGCGCATCTACGTGTTGTCCCAGTTCATGGAAGACCTTGTCTATGATATGCGTCCAGAGCGCCTTAACAAGAGGTACGGGAATATCGAGTCGGAGGAACAGGCAAAGAGGGTAGGCGAGCTCTGCGATCGTCTGGACGGCCAGATACGCCGATTAAAGGATATATCCTCAAAATAAATAATGCCGGAAGTCCGGCTCTTATAGTTTAGTGTACCGTGCCGTGTCGCCTAATTTCTCCTCAATTCTCAATAGCTGGTTATATTTCGACGTCCGCTCGCTTCTGGCGGGAGCGCCTGTTTTAATTATTTCAGCGCCCAGGGCCACAGCGACGTCCGCTATGATAGAGTCGCAGGTCTCGCCGGACCGGTGGCTTACGGCTACCTTATACTCATTCCTGAACGCGAGTGCGGCCGCGTCAAACGACTCGGATACGCTGCCTATCTGGTTCAGCTTGAGCAGCAGCGAGTTCCCGGCGCCCATGTCGATACCCTTTTGTAAACGCTTCACGTTGGTCACGAAGATGTCGTCGCCGATCACAGTAACGTTCTTTCCTATCTCCTTCGTGATGGCGACGAAGCCATCCCAGTCCTCTTCGGCAAAGGGGTCCTCCAGGACTATGAGCGGGTAATTCTTTGCAATATCCTTGTAATACGCTACCAGCTCATCCCTCGAAAGGTCTTTACCGTCTATGTGGTATTTGCCGTTTTTGAAAAATTCCGAAGCGGCAGCATCCATGCCCAGCTTGATCTTACCTTTGTAGCCGGCTTTATCGATGGCGTCAAGCATGGCGTCCAGAGCCTCGCGTGTGGTAGCGATGCTCGGGGCATAGCCGCCCTCGTCGCCCACGTTCGTCGCAGAGTTCCCATACTTCTCCTTCAATATTTTACCCAGCATATGATACGTTTCTACGCCCGCCCTCAACGCCTCGTGATAATTATCCATCCCCACCGGCAAGATCAAGAATTCCTGCACCGCCAGCCCGCTTCCGGCATGCTTGCCGCCGTTGATGACGTTCATCATGGGCACAGGTAGCCTGTAGGAATTGACGCCTCCCAGGTACTGGTACAATGGCAATTCCAGAAACTCGGCTGCTGCACGGGCTGCGGCCATCGAGACTCCCAGGATGGCATTTGCCCCCAGCTTTGATTTATTTTCCGTGCCGTCCAGTTCCAGCATGAACATGTCCAGCGCCCGCTGCGCAGTAACGTCCATCCCTGCCAGCTTCGGGGCGATTATCCCGTTGATGTTGGCAACAGCCTTGAGGACGCCCTTACCGCCATAGCGCTTATCTTTATCTCTTAATTCAAGCGCCTCGTGGGTGCCGGTCGATGCACCGGAAGGCACGCATGCCACTCCTACGTTATAGGGCGTATGTACTTCCACCTCGACCGTCGGGTTACCCCTGGAGTCGAGGATCTCTCTCGCATGTATCTTTTCTATTTGTACGGACACGATGAACACATCCCGTTGACAAAGAATATAATAAGATAATTATTGTTGACTGCCTTTTTAAATGTTTAGTAGCGCCCTTGACGTCCCGATGGCACAGAGCGGCGTGTCGAACCCGAATAATAAACAGTAAAACAATGAAGATCAGAACTTAACTAAAAAAAGAATAAAAGGTGGGTAATATCCACCTTTTTACGCGTCGTAGTACAGGTACATCTCGTACGGGTGTGGCCTGATCCTGACTGGGTCGATCTCGTTCTCTACCTTGTAATCGATCCATCCCTGGATGAACTCGTTGCTGAACACGCCGCCCTGGGTGAGGTACTTGTGGTCGGCTTCCAGCGCAGCGAGCGCCTGGTCGAGCGAGCCCGGCACGGACTTGATCTTTGCCTTCTCGGCTTCGGGCAGGTGGTAGATGTTCTTATTAATAGGACCAAAGCCTGCCTTGGTCGGGTCGATCTTGTTCTTGATACCGTCTATACCGGCCATGAGCATTGCAGCGAACGCCAGGTACGGATTGCAAGTCGCGTCAGGCGGCCTGAACTCGATACGCTTGGTCTTGGGGTCGTCAGAGTACATCGGTATGCGGACTGCAGCGCTCCTGTTCCTGCTCGAGAAGACCAGGTTCACAGGTGCTTCATATCCGGGTACGAGACGCTTGTAAGAGTTAGTGCTGGGGCTACACAACGCAAGCAGCGAGTGGGCGTGGGTCAACAGGCCGCCTATGTAATACAAAGCGGTCTTCGAGAGCATGCCGTAGCCGTCCTTGTCGAAGAACATGGGCTTGCCGCCCTTCCACAGGCTCTGGTGGGTGTGCATTCCGCTGCCGTTGTCGCCGAATAGCGGCTTGGGCATGAACGTGGCGGTCTTGCAGTTCCTGTGAGCGACGTTCTTGACCACGTACTTGTACATCATGGTCTTGTCGGCGATCTTCTTGAGCGTGTCGAACCTCATGCCGATCTCGGCCTGGCCGGCAGTCGCAACTTCATGGTGGTGCAGCTCGATCCTTATGCCCATGTCCATCATCGTGCCGACCATCTCGTTCCGGATGTCGACTTGCGAGTCTGTGGGCGGTACCGGGAAGTATCCTTCCTTGAATCTCGGGCGGTGGCCAAGGTTCTGGCAACAGTCATCGTTAGCGTTCCAGATGCCTTCGTTAGAGTCAATGGAATAGCCCATGCCCTTGTACGGGGTGAGCACGTCGAACTGGACGTGGTCGAATATGAAGAACTCCAGCTCCGGGCCCATGAAGCTCGTGTCGGCGATGCCGGTCGACTTCAGGTATGCCTCGGCTTTTGCTGCGATGTTCCTCGGGTCCTTGTCGTAGGGCTTCATGCCGCTCGGGTCAAGGACGTCGCAAATGAGCGAGATAGTGGGCTCCGCGATGAACGGGTCTACGAATACGGAGTCTGCATCGGGTATGAGTAGCATGTCGCTGTCCTCGATACCCTGGAATCCCCTGATGCTCGAGCCATCAAAGCCCGTGCCTTCGGTAAAAATATCATCAGTAAGCTCAGCGATCGGGTGCGTCTTGTGTTGCCAGGTACCCGGGACGTCAATAAACTTATAATCGACATACTTGATCTTCTTTTTCGAAATAAGGTCTTTTAATTGTTTATTTTTCTCCGTTGCCATAAACTCTTCACCAACTCGACCATTTCATGGTCGGAAGATCCTTCCGACTGTGAACTATATTGCCTCCTGGGGATATAAATAAATTTCTATGCGCATGGCCCGTAAACAATTGCAGAAAGCTTTTAACGCTGTCGTTTTATGTTTATTTCATAAATATCGATTATCGTTATGAAATACGCGATAATTTTATGATGAAATAATCCTGAACATTTACCATAGTAAGGAGGCGGTGAAATGCGAGCTGACGGCAGGTCACAGGTATTTATCATCAAGACGGACGACAGGTCAGGCGGAGTGCACGAGCTGTTGAAACTTTTTCCCATGAAAAAATTATCGGGTAAGCTTGCCGCCGTCAAGGCTAATTATAATAGCGCGGACCCTTTCCCGGCTTCAACGCACATCGATACTCTTTCGTCCATCGTTAGCGGATTACAAGATAATGGCACAAATGTCGTGCTTGCCGAAAGAAGCGGCATGGGCATCACCCGGGACGTATTATATGATATGGGCGTGACCAGCCTGTCGCAGAAGCTGGGCTTCGACGCCGTAGTGCTGGACAGCCTCAAGGGAACGGACTGGCACAAAGAAAACCCTCCCGGCAGCCACTGGAAGCGGGGATTCCTATTTCCTAAGCTCTTCAAAGAAGCAGACGCGATCGTCACCACCTGCTGTCTCAAGACCCACCGCTTTGGCGGACAGTTTACCATGTCGCTGAAAAATAGCGTGGGCATGGTGGCCAAACAAGACCCGTCCGATCGCTATAATTATATGTACGAGCTCCACGGCTCGCCGCACCAGAGGCTGATGATCGCCGAGATAAACGCCGCATATCGACCTGATATTGTCATCATGGACGCCATCAAGGGCTTCACTACCGGGGGGCCTGAAGCCGGAACTGTCATCGAACCGGGCGTCATGCTGGCCTCGACGGACCGGGTGGCGATGGATGCCGTCGGCGTTTCGATATTGAGGATGTACGGCACTACGCCCGAGGTCTCCGCCGGCCCGATATTCAAACAGGAGCAGATCGCCAGGGCAGTCGAGCTCGGGCTTGGGGCAAAAGGACCGGACATGATAGAGGTCGTCCCCGTTAACGAAGAGGCAAAGGAAATGTGTTCTCTCATTGAAGAGGAGATGCAGCATGAGGGCCCGGGGTTCAAAGAATACCGTATATCAAACACATAAAAAAGGTAAAATTTTATAATTACACATAACGTTAAATTTTTAATAATTTAAGCGGTCGTCGAGGTGTTTTGGGCATCAGTCCGCATCAGCGGATGCGAAGATGGCGGGGTAATGGATGCGGCGTCTTGTCGCCGCATCGCTTAGGGCTTGCGTATGAGCACGGCGCATCAGCGCCCGTGCGAATAGGGTGCAAGCCCGGCCCCGACATCGCAGCACCCAAAACACCGAGTAGCCCTGCCATCAGGCAGGGCGTCGACCCGCTATTTGAAAGCCTGTATAGACCTTTATTTTCTTCTCGAAGCCCGTTTAGGTTAATATATCAATAAGACGGTCCTGCTTGACCGCTTCCTTGATCTCCATGCAATAACGGCGTCCCATGCTCATGCCCGGGCCGTACCTCAGGTAAGAATACGGAGAGCCGTTCATGAACGTGTTCGTGCCGCCGTCCTGCCTGGCGGAGATCTCGAACGCTACGAACTCAAGGTTATCGGTGCACATGGTCTGAATGCAGAATGCGCCCAATAATCCGGGCGGCACCATCTTCTTGGCCGTCTCGGCAAGCCTGTCGCCCATTCCGAATGCCTGGTCAAGCAGCGATTCTCTCACTACGACGGGGAAGTTACCGGTGACTACATAAGTCGGCTGCATATTCGCCTCGATCTGGTCCTTAGCCGGGATCCTTACAAGGCCGTCAATGTTAGCTTCGTGGCGCCTGTCGATGCCCAGCATCTCCACTTCGCCGGTCAGCTGCGAGTAGAAGTAATGCATGCAGTAGATATCGCCTGCGACGTACTCCTCGATGTGAGCCTTTTCCCGGTCCTCGGGTGTTAGCCAGCCTTTTGCGACCATGATCTTGATCTTTTCATCGAAGCCTGCCGGAGAGTCGGTAACGAAGTAGCCCCTGCCGCCTCTTGCGCCGGGGAACTTGACCATGCACGGCCTGTCGATCTTGTCAGGGCCGAATATCTTTTGCGGCTTCCTGATATTAGCGTCCTCGAACATCCTGGTCACACGATCCCTTTCCGCTTCCCATCTCAGGATGTTGCGGTTACCCAGGATCGGCACGCGGAACTTATTTTCGATGTTCTCGAGGCCGACGTAGGCGACGAACGAGCCATGTGGTATGATAATGGCGTTCATCTTCCTGAGCCTTTCCTGAATGCCTTCATCGATAATATCGGCAAATTTATCCACGACTATATACTCTTCCGCGGACCTGTATCGCTGGTATGGTACTTCTCTGCCTTTTGCGCAGACAGCACACCTGCGCATTCCCTCGTCATACGCTCCCCTGAACACGTGTAGCGACGAGTGGCTGGCAATAGTACAAACAGTTATTTTACTTGTATCATAATGCTTAATAACATCCTTAATATCGTCCTTAGAGATGACCAAAGAGCTCACCCACAGCTAATACACTACTAATCATTTATACCTTTTCTAATGTGCGCCTGCCTGAAACAATGGCATCGACGCTCATGGGTGACTGGATAAAAACAATGGCTTGTTGGCAAAAAAAACTACGATGATTATTAATTAAAAATAAAAAATTTACTATGGAAATGGCCTGTTTGTCAACTTCGAGAGGCGGTCCATGATCAGATCGAACTTTGTCAGATCCACATACCTGGAAATACCGATCGCGTAGAGCATGTATGAGATCGCGTACAGGGTTACCGCCAGCGGCTCATACTCGTAAATGCCCATGGACGTCGTGATGGAGAAGTAGATGTGCGAGATAGAAAGTATGAACGCCCCTAGCGCAATAACGCCTTGCGCCTCGAAAATGCTCCTGCCCATCGAGGTCAATATCAGGTTACCCACCAGCGCCAGGCAAATGATGTCTAACGACGGGTACGCTATGGAGATCAACGCGGTCGGGGTCATCCCGTTCTTGAGGATGTCCGTGAACGACGCGTATGTCCAGACGATGGCTACTGTCGCAACTACCGCCAGAATGAGAATGATCGCATTTAGCTCCACTTTAAGGCCCGACGTCTCGCTGATAGCCCTGGTCGCGCTGTAAATAGCACCGATTAGCGCGAGCGAGCCCACGAGGAAGAATACGTCGGCCATCGACGGGAATGACGTTATGCCCTGCAGGTTATTCCATACCCAGACGATGCCAGCGACGCAGAACGCCAGCGATGCCATAGAGAACGCGAACATGCTGTCCTGTATTCGCAGGTGCTTTGCCTTTATGTATCCGAACAGCGAAGTAAAAAGGAACATTATGGTGCCCACGACAAGCAATGCGTCACTAACGGCCAGCACTGCTGTTTTGTCAGGCTTCATGCCCAGGTTCAAGATCGCATATATCCCAACCACAAGTAAGATAATGGCTATGGCAAAATAATATCCCAGCGGCGACGCCTTTTCTGCATTGGTTAAAAGGCCTTTCTGCTTACCGTACACTAATGTTTTCTTGGAATTCTCCAATGAATTGCCCCCTTGATAATAGAAAGGTCATCATTTATCTATTTAAAGCTATACATCCAGCCGCTTGAAGGTATAATATTAAAAAAAAGTACCGCTCATTCGGTCGCAATGAACTTTTTAGGAGCCTGGGAAGGTGTGATATTTTGCGCGTCTTCCCTGACGACCCTTACCCTGCCTTTACTGACGTCCAGCGCCGTGAACGAGCGTAAATACTTAGCGGCCTCGCCTTTGCCATGTATGTACAGCTCGACCAGGTCATAGATCTCGTCGATGTCAGTGGACGCGTTGAACGAGTCGAAAACGTCTACTGTCAGGCCATTATCTTCGGCTATGCGGACGTGGTCCAGGAAACTCGCCCCATAATAGTCCACATGATATCTCTGGGGGTCTTTGATGAACTGAATGTTGGTGCCGCCTCCCCTGCCCGGGGAGATAACGATATCGGCACGGCTGTCGATTATGTCGCGTACGTTCTTGAGCGTTATCAGCGGAACGTCGGCCATAATGATCATTACCGGCTCCACATTGTCCCTTAGAAAGTCGTTCAGTGCGGCGTTCAAGTCTTTTTCGCTGATGGCCACTTCTGCGTCATATTTGAACGGCTTAGTCGTCAATAATACAATATCAATGCCGGCCTCTCTTAGTACAGAGGTAATGTCGTCCAGCATCAGCAATGCTAGCTTTGTACGCTCTTCGGGCGTGAGCAGCGGCGAGAGCCGGGATTTCGGGCTTATGACCTTAAAGGGGACGACTGCCTTCATTCTGACTTATGAAAAGCGTTGAACTAATAAATACTTTAGCCGAAACGCATGCCCGATAAACGGCGGGTCAGAGATCCCAGAAAGCCTTCGTCAGGTATTTTCCGGGCTGCGTCATGTTTCAGCGCGTACCGCATGACGCGATCGTGGTCAGTCCGCTGGAGCGTCTCCGACATATTTTCCTGCGGGGCGATCCATATCGGCGACGAGGCATCGCCCTCATATGCATCATCCATGAGGTGCGATAAGTGTGAATTTCTCCACATTCTCTCGACAATTGTCGAATTGTTTATCCGGGAAGAGTTGGCGTCTAAATTGTACTTCTGCTCCGACAAAAGGACGGGCGTCGATAATTTTACCGGTATGGTCGTCGTATTATTCGCATTGGCTTGCGATTGGTTAGAGCTTGCATTATCCTTTATTAAATAATCCCTGGTGCTGTTGTTATCGGACAAAAGGCCCGGCGAGGTCACGTTCATGGTGCTAAGATTTGTGCCCAGGGTGGCGTTCGCCGCTGCGACTTCCCCGTAGGCGCCGGCAGCCAGAGACGGGGGCAGAGTAAGCCTGGGATTATTGATGTTGGTGCTCGTATAATGCATCCCATGCACCAGGTTCCCCTGGTTTATCATCTCCGG
Source organism: uncultured Methanocellaceae archaeon (assembly GCA_963780625.1). Taxonomy (GTDB): domain Archaea; phylum Halobacteriota; class Methanocellia; order Methanocellales; family Methanocellaceae; genus Methanocella. Next base: position 132,569 of record CAWACH010000005.1, read on the forward strand.
GTACATCAGGGCGCTACCGATGAACGCGGCCGGTGTTACCGGGCTAGGCTTGCCGAACTGGCCGACGCCGACAGGGGCAGCGCCGAAATTACAGCAAGGATAAAATGGTAAGTCCGCGGTGAAAAAGCCCACGCTGGAATAGCTCACAGAACGGTCAACCGTCTGCGTAATAGAGGGAAAGGCCAGGTCCACGCCCTGGGATGGCGAGAAATCCAATGAGCCCGGGAACGATATGTCCATGTTCTCAAAGTCCATTGTGGCCAGCGCCTGTTGATGAAATAAAGTCTCATCCTGGGCTGTGCGTATCGCGTCATTTCCAAAAGTGACCCCGCCCGATATTAGCTCATACCTGGTCTCACCACCGGCCCCTATCGCATGATAGGGCGCCAGGGATAAAAGTACCAGGCAGGCACATATAAAAATAGCCATGCCTGATTTAATTCTACCCGTTATCATGACCTCGAATACACCCTAAATTGGGCTGCTAGCCCCTGTAACATTTTAATTACCCCTATCTTCGAGTATTATCGCAGCGCTATTAAACGTTCATTACATTAATGCCGGATTTTTGATGCCTTGCCCGTAGCAAAGTATATATTTTAGATGTGGGCACCGTTGGATATTTAGATTCGAGCGGGTGCCTGAAGAAAAAGGGCCGTTGAGGGCTATGATGTCGGGAAATTACATTACCTATTCCAGGAACGTGTTCATCCCGGTTACTAACATGTGTCGCAACAACTGCGGCTATTGCGGCTTCAGGCGGGAGATCGGCTCTCCGGAGGCTTTCCTGATCAGGCCGCAGGTAGGGCGCGATACACTGAAAAAGGCCGCCGGGCTCGGATGCCTCGAAGCGCTCTTTACCTATGGCGATTCGCCGTCAGACCCCCGGTTCTTTGAAGAACTAAAAAAGTACGGCTACCATACGCTCAACGATTACGTTTATGACCTGTGCCTGGATGCCATCGGCATGGGCATGATGCCCCACACCAACGGCGGCGTCATCTCTTACGAAGAGCTGAAAAAATTGAAGGACGTCAACGCCAGCATGGGCCTCATGCTCGAGACGACGGCGGAACTGCCGGCCCACAGCCTGAGCCCGATGAAAAAGCCCGCGCTGCGCGTTAAATTCATCGAGAACGCCGGTAAGCTGCACATCCCCTTTACAACGGGCATACTGATAGGCATCGGCGAGACATGGCAGGACCGCCGGGAGTCCCTCGAGAAGATACGCGACATCCACAAAAAATACGATCATATCCAGGAGGTCATCGTGCAAAACTTCGTGCCGAAGCCCGGCACCCGCATGGGCGAGGTCGGTCCGCCCTCGGTAGAGGATATGATCAAGGTTTTAAAGCTGGCACGGGAGATACTGCCGGAAGACATATCGTTGCAGGCGCCGCCTAATCTTACGTCTCACCTGAAACAGTTCCTTGCCGCCGGCGCCGAAGACATCGGGGGCATCTCGCCTGTCACAGAGGATTACATAAACCCCGAATGCAGGTGGCCCACGCTGGACGAGCTAAACGCCATGGGATTAAAATTAAAAGAGCGCCTGCCTGTCTATCCAAAATATATCAAGCGCGGATGGTACGGAGAAAAGCTGAAGGAAATGATCATACAAAACACCGACGAGGATGGTTATCGTGCTGAACGACATATATGAACGCTCGCTAGAGGGCAAGATCACAAAAAAGGACGCCGTCAGGCTGCTGGACGAAAACCCGTTCCAGCTGTTCGATACGGCCGACGCAGTACGCAGGGAACTCGTGGGCGACGATGTCTCATACATCGTTAACCGTAACCTCAATTTTACAGATCTATGTACCGGAACGTGCCGTTTCTGTGCATTCAGGAACAGCATCGGCTACCGGCTCACCACCGAAGAGATACTGGCCCGGGTCAAAGAAGCCGTGGAATACGGCGCGACCGAGGTCTGCATACAGGGCGGCTTATTGGACGATATGTACCTGGACGATTATGCCAACATGCTCAAGGCCATCAAGAATAAATACAACATTTACATCCACGCATTCTCACCGATGGAAGTATACCACATGAGCAAGACTTCCGGCGTCAGCGTGGCACATTCGCTAAAAGTCCTGAAGGAAGCCGGGCTGGGCTCCATGCCGGGCACAGCGGCAGAGATTCTGGACGACGAGATCAGGGCGGAGATATGCCCCGATAAATTAAACACAAGAGAGTGGATAGAAGTCGTGACCCTCGCTCACCTCACTGGTATTCCGACGACGGCTACTATGATGTACGGGCATATCGAGACCTGGAACCACCGCATCGATCACCTTTTTATCATACGGGATATCCAGCGCAAGACGCATGGCATCACCGAGTATGTGCCGTTGACTTTCATGAGCAAGAACAACCCGCTGGGTGATAAGGCGCAGGGCGCCAGCGGCATGGACGACCTGAAGATGTACGCGATCTCTCGCCTTATCTTTGGGCACGATCTTGTTAACGTACAGGCGTCCTGGGTAAAGCTCGGGGTCAAGCTGGCACAGGTGGCCCTTCAATGTGGCGCCAACGACATCGGCGGCACCCTCATGGAAGAGAAGATCTCCAAATCGGCGGGCTCGAAGTCCGGCGAATGCCTCAACAAGAAAGAGCTACAGGACATCATTGTTCAGGCAGGCCGCACCCCTAGGCAGCGCACCACGCTCTACCAATACCTCGATTGATCTACTTGAGCGGCTGTCGCATCGGATGATTTATTATCCATGAGCTTCTTTTTATAGCCACAAAAAGGTGTACCATGCTGAAAGATATCTATGAGCGCTCGCTCGCAGGAAAAATCACAAAAAAGGATGCGCTGGAGCTCGTCCACGGTAACCCGTTCGAGCTGTTCGATACGGCGAACGAGCTGCGTAAGACGATCTGCGGCGATGAGGTCACCTTTGTAGTTAATAGGCTGGTCGATATCACGGACCGCTGCATCATCGGATGCGCCTTCTGCTCTTTCAGGAACAATATCGGCTACACCATGACCCCCGGGCAGGTGCTGGAAAGCGTCGGCGAGGCGAAAAAGATCGACGCGACAGAAGTTTGCCTCATTGCCGGGGTAATGCCTTTCCTGAACGTCGAATATTACTGCGACCTGTTCAAAGCAATAAAATCAAAATACGACATCAGCATCCACGCGCTGTCGCCGGCGGAAGTCTATCATGCCGCTAATTTTTCAGGCATGACCACCAGCGAGGCTTTGGCCGCTTTCAAGGAAGCGGGCCTGGATACGCTCACGGGCGCCTCTGCCGAAATACTCGTAGACTCGGTCCGGGAGAAGATATGCCCGAGAAAAGTGACCACGCAGCAGTGGGTGGACATCATTACGGAAGCCCACAACCTGGGTATCAAGACCACGTCCACCATCATGTACGGCACCATCGAGACGTGGGAAAACCGAATCGAGCACATGTTCATCTTAAGAGATATCCAGCGTAAGACCCACGGGTTCACGGAATTCATCCCGCTTACGTTCCTGCATGAGAATAACCGCCTCAGCGGAGAATCCAGAGGTGCCAGCGGTGTGGAAGATTTACAGCTACATGCTCTCGCCAGGGTCATCTTCGGCAGGGACATCCCCAACATCCAGGCTTCATGGGTGAAGATGGGCACAAAGCTGGCACAGGTAGTCCTATGCTGCGGCACGAACGACTTCGGCGGCACGATGATGGAGGATAGAATATCCATTGCCGCGGGCGCATCGCACGGCGATTACCAGTCAAAGGAGCAGATCATGGCGCACATCAAAGCCATAGGGCGCATACCCGTGGAACGCAACACGCAATACGAGCGCGTATAACATTTCCATAAAAAACCATATATTTTTATATCGCCGGTCGTTATACAACAGGATGGTCATGGTGAGAGATGAGCGGAACATCCCTTGATATACGCACTAAGACGATACTTACGTATGCAGCTTTTCTGTTGATGCTCATCGTTAACGCTTCATTATGTTATTATTGCTGGTACTTTCAAAAAGATTTTACCAGTGCTACCCTTTACGCGCTAAACGGCATGGCGGCCGTACTCTTATTATGCACTTTAGCCATACAGGCGCGTATAGTCGACGATGAAAACCCTAAAAAACGTGCTAAAACACCCTTCTTGTACTCTACCGTAGGGACAATGATCGGGTGCGTATTACTTATCTCCATAGTAAAAACATTGAGCCCCGACATTTCCATCAGCAGGCCGATGATATTTTTTTCTTTCTTATCGGCCACCTCTATTTTGATAATTTACATTTACATCATCATTCTGAGAGACCACTCTTGATGCGGCGGCAGACAAAGGGGCTGTTTATTTTTTACGGTGAAATGCCGCATTTAATAATAGATGTCCCTGGTCACGTATAGCCCCATTGCCTGCCGCTTTTCAATATTCTTCTTTGCCCGGCTCTTTTTATCCAGCGCCAGCTTTTCCAGCGCCTTTAGCCCGGGCTCCTGGATAATCTTTGTTTCAAGGGCTCCCGCGCCGACAGCCTTTTTGAAGAAGTCCCTGCCCTTGGTCGTCCTCAAAAATACCGTATTCCAGCCGGGATCAGAGCCGACGGAGCCGACCGATATGTCGGCAAACTCCGATACCAGGTCGGGGCAGATCAGGTCCCCCTCCTGGATGTACCGGGATAATTTTTTAAGCGGTAGCTCGCAGATCTTACCGTCCTCGACCCTGAACTTACCCGAGACTATTCTCATCTTTTCAATATCCTTTATGGGGACATCGCAAAGCCCTTCGACCACGGCCCGGAGCCCCTCGGGGGGGAAGTTCTCGTAGCAGAAAATGCCGATGGCAAGGGCGATCCTCTCGCCGACACCCCGTGCGCCGAACGGGTATAACTGCATCTTGCGTAACGCCTCAATCTGGCAGGGCAATCCCACATAGGCAACGTGATCGAGAGCCCTCTCCCGCACGGCTTCCTTCAGCTGGAACAGGCTGGGCGACAGCGAATAGATACTGCCCGCCGAATCGACGATCTCCTGCCTAGTCGTGGCCACATGCTGACCGGGCAGCCAGTCCCCGACATTCTTAGTCATCACGGCTCCGTCTATGTAGCCGCTGTCGAGGGCATAGCATAATAGCGCAGTCACCGTGCCCCCGTCCTGGGCCGATTTCCTGAGGCCCTCATCCGAAGACCTGGCGGTCAGGATGTCCCTGTATTTTCCAAAGCCCTGGTATGCCATGTCACTCCTCCATCATCTTATTCATCCCTGGCAACGGCAAAAAGCTCCTGGGGCACTGGACATAGCAAGCGCCGCACTTTACGCACCGCTCCAATATTATATTCGGGCGGCCGAGATGCATGCCAATGGCTCGGGTAGGGCATGACATAGCGCAGGCGCCGCACCCGATGCACAGCCCGTTCTCGATGATGTCCTTCATCAAGTCGCATCCACACGCGAATCCTCCCACGTTTTGCGTGGTCAGGTACTTGAGGTAATCCAGATCCCCGTCGACGATGGCCTTGATAACATTGTAGCCTATCTCCGGCCCGGGCGGACATCCCGGCACGAAAGCATCGACCTTTACCAGGCGGTTGATGGGCGGGTATGACTCATGCTGAGGCTGTGCCATCTGTCCACCCCTGGAAAAGTTCGTGATGCAGGCGGTCGACGAGCAGCCCCCCCATGCGACTAGATATCCGGCGTTCTTTCGGGCTTCAAGAAGCTCATGCACGCTTTCTTCCGCCTGAAGACAGGCGGCCCCGTCGACGAATACCACGTCCACTTTCGGGATCTTTTGGGCGTCCTTCAACAGGATCATATACTCGATGTCGACCATGTCCATGATATCCAGAAAGCGCTCGAAATTATCCAATAAAGAGATCTCGCACCCGGAGCATGCTCCCAGGTGTAGATAAGCGAATTTCGGCTTCATCACGGGCCTCCCGTAGCGGATAGCCAGCGCTCTTCTAAGATATTGCCCTTGTTCAGCACGATCACATGTGTGGCGCAGGATATACACGGATCGTATGACCGCATTACCCACTGGGCCCATTTATAGTGGTACCCCTCCGTGGCCTTTCCCATGACCGGGATGCTCCACATGGTCGCCGGAATGGCCTTATAATAGATGATCCTGCCATCCTTGACCCTGGCAAAGTGCACGTTTGTGCCCCGGGGCGCCTCGTTTACGCCGATACCAAGCTTACCGTCACCGCCTGTCGAAGTCCGCGTAAGCGTGTTAGCGCGAACATCGAGCTCTTTTAAAAGCTCGACCGCCCTTACTGCCCGAATATCGATCTCGTCGAGCCGCGCCCTGTTCAAGGCCATCGTTCCCTTCTCTTTATAGCCTTTGAACTTCGTCAGCCTCGCCAGTGGCCCCACCTCGACTATCTTTTTATTTATCATCGGGATGGTCGTGCTCGCCTCAGCGCCCACAGCCTCTCCGTAGTAGATGACCGGAAGCACTTCCGATAATCCAGGATAATAGTCATGCTCAAAAACGTCGGAACGCCCATAGATCAGGTCAGTGGCCATCATCTGCTCATCGTGCGCCCCCAGCCCCTTCGGGACGTCAACGGACTCGAATGCTGTTTCCATGAATTTACGATGCATGGCAGCAAGTTTTACGTAATCATCCATCATCTCGAGCAGCTTATGGCGAGCCGATTCGGTAATGTTGCTCAACATGCCCCCGATGCGGATATATGGCGAGTGTATGGCCTCGCCTCCGACCACATCGCAAATATACTGTCCTATACGGCGCATTTTCTGAATGTAAACGATATCTTCCCGGATCTTCGATTCTTCCTTTACGAAGTCCGGTAATATCAGAATTTGTTGCAGCGGATGATCGTGAAGATGGTTGCCGATGTTGCAAAGCTCCCTGAGCTGAAGTCCAGCTGCCGGCGGAGATATGCCAAGGGAGCGCTCGATGGCCTCGGAAGAGGCGGTCGCGTGTGTCGGCGGGCAAAGGCCGCAAAACCTGCTTGTCGCGATCGGCCCGAACTCCATCGCCTTGCCCAGTAAAAATTTTTCAAAACCCCTTACCGTAACAAGGCTCAAAAAGTAACCTTTTTTTACGATGCCCCCATCGTCGACATCGAGAACGAACTTCCCGTGCCCTTCGTTGCGGGTGGTGGGCGCAATGACTATAGTCTCCCCCAAACGATCACCATAAAAAAGACCGCATATACATTTATAATTATTATCTAATAATAAATGGGCATTTGTGCCTAAAGTGCATGGAGTAGACTAAGAAATAATAAAAAAGGTATACTACACTACTGTTATGTGCTTGCTAAAGCTGCCGATCTGTTGGCCGCTCACCAGGACGTTGCCCTTCAGGTCATAGCCGCCGGCCGTGGAGATGCCGCTAACTTCGCCCGGTATGTTTACTGAGAACTCCGCCCTCTTGGTCTCGCCCGGCCGAATGTTCAGCCCTCCGATCGTAAAGTCCTTGCCGCCCAGCGATACTGTCCCCAGTATGGGCAGCGCCCTAGCCACCGATGCGCTCACTGTCACGTCATTTATCGTCGTGCCGCCGGTATTCTTTATGACAATGTAGCCCTGGGCAGTGTCCCCGCGATGATATGTATCCTTATCGCTGCCATAGCTCAAGAGTTGAGCGCCCTGGGCCTGCGAAGCGGTAGACATGTCCGTTGTTTTTGCAGCCGCCGTTGCGACCTCATCGTATAATATACTCGAGCCTCCCGCACCCGGTAAAACATGGAAACCCGATAGAATGAGTGTCGCTCCCAGCGTTATTAGCGCAAGAGAAGCCATTATCTTCAAAAACTTCACCATGCTCACCCATTCGAATTTGGGCCGATTGTTTTTATCTATATCCGCTAAAAAAATCGTCGGGAAAAAAGAGCATTATTGCACTTTGACTTCCTTTGTGAAAGTGCCTATTTTACTATCCCATACGTAGACGTCGACCGTAAATTTGTAGTCACCGGCCGTGGATACGCCCTGGTACTGAGACGGTATGTCAATGTCATATTCGGCATTCTTCGTCTCCCCGGGCTGAATATTAAGGTCAGTTATCTGGGTGGGATAATTCTGTACGTTCACATAGCCTACGACCGATACGTACCTGGCTACCGAGACCTGAAGCTTCGCATCGTTGATCACCACGTTTCCGGTATTCTTAATGGTAATGTAGGCTTTTGCCGTGTCGCCGCGGCTATAGGTGTCTTTGTCGGTGCCATATCCATCGAGCTCCACGTTCGGGCTCGGCACCGGCGTGGGGCCGATCGGACTGGACGAGGGCGTCGTTGTAGGGATGAAAGGCCCTGACGGCACATCAAAGGAAGGCCCTGTCGTGGGCATCGTCGATACGACCGGTACCGCCGTCGGAGATACGGACGGCCCGGGGTTATTAAATAGCACGGAGACCAGCATACATCCGGCGGCCAGGACGGCTACTATGATGATAATTCCGACCACTGCAACGAATACGGCCATCAACAGGTTCTTATTATCCATGTTTTTCACTGTGCGCTATTCTTTTACGCAATCCGTTATATAATTTCCACTCCCCGGCCGACCCGGGTCACGTATGACTCGCAGGCGACATCTCGGGATGCGAACTCTTTCGCCATCGATCTTGCGATTTCTTCCGCACGCTCCTTCGGGCAAAGAGCTATCATTGTCGGGCCGGAGCCGCTGATGGCGACGCCATATGCGCCGTGTGCCATGGCGCCGGCCTTTACTTCCTCATAGCCGAGGATGAGCGGGGACCTGTATTTCTCGTTAAAAGTATCGGAGAGCGACCGCCCTATCATGTACGGGTCCTTAGCCGCCGCACCGGCCACGAGCATGCAGGCCTTGCCCACATTCTGCACCATCTCCTTTAGCGGTATGGAAGCCGGCAATAGCGACCTGGCGGCCCTGGTGTTTACCTCGATGCCGGGCAATATGGCGACGATGGAAATATCGGGCATGTCCATGCTTTGGGCATGGCTGCCGTTCACGATGGTGAGGCCGCCCATGATACACGGGCCGACGTTATCAGCATGGGCCACTCCCGCTGCCGCTACTTCGCCCTTTGCCGCTATTGGCACAAGCTCTTCCCTGGTGAGCCCCAGTGAAAAAAGCTCGTTTATGGCGAACGCCGTGCCGGCCGCCGGGGCCGCGCTGCTGCCCAGCCCGCTGGCCGGCCTTATGCGGCTGTGAATGGTAATGCGGACGTTTTTACCCATCTCCAGGGCCACCAGTCCTGCCGTGTTTTTCCTCGGCTCAAGGGGCACCGACCCGGAGCCCTTCCCCGTGATCCGTATGGAGAGCACGTCGGCAGGCTCTACCTCGATAATGTCATAGGGCTCGTCGAGCGCCAGCCCCAGCACGTCGAATCCCGCCCCGAGGTTTGCCGAGGTCGCCGACGCCTTCACCTTGATACGGTCCATGTAACATCCTCTATAGTTTATCGTTGATGAACAGGTCCATCAGCCGGTATCCTTTTTCTATAAGTAAGCCGTCGGCCATAGACTTTTCATCGTATGTCCTTTTATTTTCAACGCTATGCCTGGAATCATATATGGCGTAAGGCACCGGGTCCCTGGCATGTGTTTTTATGGATAGGGGCGTCGGATGGTCGGGCAGGACCATGATCCTGAAGTCCCCGAGCTTGCGCATGCCCTCGAGCATCGGGCCTACTACTTTGGCGTCCAGCTCTTCGATGGCCTTCACCTTTTCTTCTACCATGCCCTCATGGCCCGCTTCGTCGGGCGCTTCCACATGTATAAATACAAAGTCTTTCTTTTCAAGCGCTTTCAGCGCATATTGTGCTTTTGCGCTATAATCGGTATCGAAATATCCGGTCGTTCCCGGTACGTTGATGATCTCCAGCCCGGCCGAAGCGCCAAGCCCCTTGATGAGGTCTACTGCGGATATTACTGCGCCGGTGAGCCCGTATTTTTCCATGAATACGGGCATGTTAGGCGAGCTTCCCTGGCCCCATGGCCATATGGAATTTGCCGGGTTCTTGCCTTCTGCAACTCTTTTTTTGTTAATAGGATGATCCTCGAGTAGTTCCCAGGACTTTTTGATCATTTTTATTAATCGTTCGCCGTCTTCCCCTCTTGGCAGATGTGCGTCCACAGGCTCACCGGTATAGTCATGGGGCGCGTCGCATTCCGCGTCTGCGCAGGACCCGTTGAATACCAGTAAATGCCGGTAGCTGACCCCCGGATAAAAGTGTGTATGATCATTGCCCATCTTGCTGTCTATATACCGTATGAGCTCTGCCGCCTCTTCGGTAGATACGTGCCCTGCGCTGTAATCAGTAAGGAGCCCGTTCCTTATTGTGATCAGGTTGCACCTGAAGGCAATATCGTTCGGCTTTAGCTTGACTCCCATGCTCATGGCCTCGAGCGGCCCTCTGCCATGATAATATTTGTTAGGGTCGTATCCCATGACCGCCAGGTTCGCCACATCGCTTCCCGCAGGTAGTCGCTCTACGGTTGTCTGGCATAGCCCGTAATGGCTTGCATAGCGGGCGATCTTGTCCATATTAGGCTTGTTGGCATACATCAGGGGTGTTTTGTTCCCGAGCTCTTTGACAGGATAATCCGACATCCCGTCCCCAAGGACGACAGCGTACTTCATTTCAGATCAGTCAACCCAAAGTATGGTGCAATGTTCATAAATTTACTGGTACCTTCTAGAAATAAAATGATGTTAACATAAAGAATAACAATGGCTGTGAGAAAAACACCGATGGTTTGGAAACCTTCTTTTTGTTATTAAGACTAAAGGGGGACTTCGCTTCGCTTCGCCCCCTCGTGGACCCCCGAATATCCATTGCCTCTGAAGAGGCAAACGGCAAGAAAAACGAACCATCGGGTTAGCGACGCTTAACCTATTCAGAGTTAGATACCGCGGTCGTCGAGGTGTTTTGGGCATCAGTCGGCCATCAGGCCGATGCGAAGATGTCGGGGTAATGAGCATTTATCCCCAAAGGGGTAAAATGCTGCTTAGGGTTTGCGAAGGCACGTGCGAAGCACGACGCCGAGGGTGCTGCGCCGCGCGTAGCGCTCTTGCTTACCGACCCCGACATCGAAGCACCCAAAACACCGAGTAGCCCGGCAACAGCCGGGCGTCGACCCGCGAAGTGAAAGACCAGGTACAGTTCGTGCTCGCTGTCGCCCACGAAGTAAAAACATAAATACTGCTTATTTTAGACCAAGTACTGCTTACTGACCATATGCTACTAAATAACAATGTTCTTATTGACGTTATCGATGTTGCCTTAGTCAATTGTCGTATTTAGCGTTTTTTCGCAGCCCGATCACATCGCCAACTTCTGCAAGGCGTTCCAGGCCATACCCAGGACAATATTTATACTATCGAACGGCGAATACTGAGCTAACATTAGGTCGCTATAGAAGCGTATTTTACTATAGGGAAAGACCAAAAAAGATTTATTAAGGAAAGACCTAATGTATGTCCAATAATCCAGTATCTATGGATTTATTCGTAGCGATGTCAAGTTCGGCATATGTCGAAGTTCCGACATGTGGGAGATAAAACAAGAGCGTTTTATCCAAGACGTGATATCTGCTTGCACAAAGACACAACCATGGGAGGTTGAATTAATGAAAAATACAATTAAGGCAGCATTAGCAGTATTAATGATAATGTCCATTATCGCCGTAATACTGCCAGCCACTGCTGATAAGCCCGTATATGGCCCGGACTCAGGTCCGTACACCCATATGTACCCCCAGACCGTCTGGTCTGACCTGGGTAAGAAGGGTTCAGTGACTGGAAGAGTTACGACCTCGGTTAATGGAACCGTGGGCATAGGCAGCGCTTACATCGCGGTAGTCAACGCCTCGAACGTAAGCCAGGAATACTATAACACTACTTCCGATGCATATGGTAACTACCAGATCACCGGCTTGAATGCGACCTACAGCTCAGTAAAGCTGGCAGGTCCTGACGGCACCACGGGGACCTACAACGCTGGCGTCAACATGTACAAGATCTACGCCAACAAGAGTCCGTACGGAGAAGGCTGGTCACAGGCATTCGGTATTGACGCGAACAACAGTGGTACGACCACAACGTCCGTAGTCATACTCACCAAGCCCGCAAGGATCGAGCTCAAGGCAGAGAGGACCCATGTAATCGCAGACAGCATTGACAACATAATGATCACTGCATACATGTACGATGCACTGGGCAACCCGGTTTCCGATGGCTACAACATAAACTTCACTGTCGGTAACGCAACAAACAACTCCTTCAGCGACGTTGGCTTAAACGGAGCCGACCACTGGATCTGGGATGTATCTAACGGTAGCTTAAATGCTTACGGCCAAGGAAACTCCTCAAACAACCCGACCAAGGACAACACCGGCAGCGCCAGTGTACAGTTCGGCTGGGTAGATGAGCAGTTCGGCGGCAACAACTCGAGCATCTGGGCATATTACGCAGATGACCCGAGTGTAAAAGCAAGCATCAAGATCTACTTCGAAGCACCGACAGCATCCTGGACTGGATACGTTGTTGACTCGTTCGGCACCGGTTACGGCGGCATACCTGTGGTATTACATATCATCGGCATGAACGGAACCCAGCCATACGAAATATACAACATGACCAGGACCACCAGCAGCTCTCAGCCGTTCGTAGGCCTATTCGCCTTCGACTACATAGTGCTACAGGGAGCAGCATACGGATACGTCGAAGCTCAGGCTCAACTGACCGACAACCTGACCATCTACGGTAAGAGCAACAACTACACGATGAACAGATCGGCAACCTCGATCGGATCCATCGTCCTTAAGATACCGGCACCTGACGACCTTAAAGTCACCGCCGAGAAGGACACGATCCTGGTCGGCGGAGAATCCGACTGGGTCATCGCACAGCTCTACCTGAACGGTCAGGCATACAAGAGATCCGGCATCGCCGTAACGTTCAACTCCAGCAACGACACGGTCGCGACATTACCAACCGTCAAGACCAACATCACTGACCTGAACGGTCAGGCCTGGATACTGTTAACCTCCAACAACACTGTTGGTAAGGTAGACATTAACGGTACAGCAGCTATAATGTACAACCACAACCTGACGGACTCAACAACTGTCCGTGTAGTAGGCTGGGGAACGGTATCGGGCATCGTCACTGACTCAAACAAAGTCGGTATCCCGAACGCCAATGTAACATTATGGAATGTCGAGTGGAACCAGTCCCAGAACGCCTGGGTCAACACCCAACCGGTAAGCATACCTGAGAACCCCCAGCTGTCTAACGACGGCAGGACGGCAGCCCCCGGTATGTTCACATACTACAGGGTGCCCTGGAACGTTTACAACGTGACTGGCGAGAAGGAAGGCCACATGTGGTACGCAATGTTCGTACTCGGTCCGTTCCCGACAGATGTTGATGCATACACCAACGCATCTTACATCCCGGCGTCCGAATACGGTACTGCGACCCACAACATCGCTATACCTGACTACTCGTTCATTCAGCCGGTCAGCCCGTCGCCCTCGGTAATCGTTACCGCTGCGCCGAGCATAACTGCAACCCCGACCCCGACCCCGACAGCGGTCCCAAGCCCTGGCTTTGAGACTCTGTTCGCACTGGCCGGATTACTCGGTGTCGCATACCTGATCGCGAGGAAAGAGAACTAAAATTAGATAGGATCAAGGGGATACTCGTTATCCCCTTTATCTTTTTATTTTTATTGTGGTCATAAAAATGTTAAAAATGCTCATCAGGCCATTATCGTTATTAGTCGTTTTATTATTATTATTCACATTTATTGCACCTGTTTCGGTCGCGGATGACGCTACATACGGGTCATTGACAGGTTCTGTGCTCGATAGGAACGGCGTTCCACTGGGCAATGCAACGGTCAATATTCGTGATTGGACAGGCAGTATCATCGACTCTACAATTTCAGCACAAAACGGCACTTATATCTTCGATAAAGTGCCGGTCACCGGCTTCGACGGCCGGGATACGTTCAGCCTTTTTGCTGTTTATAACATGAGCAATAAAACTTACTCCGATAAAACGGAGTTCTTCTGGGTCTATAAAAACCAGGTCGTCAACCACGACGTGACAATTTACTTTTATCCGCCTTCGGGACATGGCTGGCTTACCGGAAAAGTCGTTAACGCTAATAATTTCAACCAATACCTGTCGGCTACGGTATACATCAATAACGGCATGTATTCATTTGTAACGGATCAGCCGGGAGACCACTGGCAGTTTTACCTGCCTGAGGGAGACTATACGATATGGGCGGAACACAACGAGAACGGTAAGACATATTCGTCCGGCACGAGCATTGTTCACGTAAGGAGCGAGGACATTTACACTGCCGTATTAACGGTATCACTGGCCGCTAATTCTACGACATATCACGCACAACCGGCAGTAGGAGTTAATAACGTACACGGCAGCGTAATCCAAAAGAATGGCCAGCCTCTATACGGGGCGAACATTGAGCTATGCAGGCTTACTGGTACAAGCCTCGACCCTATCCTGAGTACGACAACAAACGTAGACGGCCATTTTGAGTTCGATAACGTCACCATTAATACAGTAATGGATAATTACGTCGCCAGGCTCACCTATAATTATAACGGCTCTGATAAAACAATGTTATCGGACCCGGTCACGATCTACTACAACAATATGCTCAACGTTTCCCACGACTATAATATTTCGATGGCAGTTGATTTCGTAGACTCCGGCTCGCTGGAGCTGATCACGCAACCGCTGGGAGCGCATATCTGGATCGACGGTGCAGACTCCGGAGGCAGACGCCTTTCAACTTTACCGGCATGAAAGTGGGGGCCCATACGGTCACCCTTATTATGGGCGGGTACCTGACGGAAAACGTTTCGGCGATGGTGAACCCGGACAAGACCGTACAAATAACTAAAACACTCGATCCAAGCACGGGCGATGTATCATTTACGGTCCGCCCGTCCGACGCATCGATATACGTGAATGGCGCATTAGCCGGTACGGGAAAGACCGATATGACAAAGCTACAATACGGTAAATACGCCTATACCATTTCCAGGGACGGATACCGTAACGTGACGGGAACGTTCGAAGTTCTCCCCGGAGAGCATCTGAACGTGCCAATAGACCTCGTGGCGGTGCCGGCATTTAGCCTGACATATATCGGCTATATAATCGATAATGTATTCTCTTCGATCGGTAAACTATTCTAAAATAAGGCGAACTATTAATCTTTAGTACGCCAATTTCTTTTTCATGGAACTAATGACCGTGGACGGCAGTATCGGCGAAGGAGGGGGGCAGATATTGCGTACGGCCATTGCACTTTCGGCGATCTTACAAAAAAGCGTCCGCATACTGAACATCCGCAAAGCCCGCCCGCGGCCAGGGCTTGGCGTGCAACATGTAAAATCCATAGAACTGGCCCAAAGCTTATGCGATGCAGTCGTAAAAGGATTGGCGGTCGGCTCGACGGAACTGGAGTTTACTCCGGGCCCTATTAAAAGCGGCAGCCATTCCATAAACATGGGAACGGCCGGAAGCATTACGCTGGCCTTGCAGAGCGTGCTGCCCATAGCTGCATATGCTCCCGGCCCGGTCACCTTTGATATTACGGGCGGCACAGACGTTAAATGGTCGCCTCCATACGATCATTTTGAAAACGTGATGGTCCCGGTATTAGAATTATTCGGGTATCACGTAGAGTCATCGCTATTGAAGAGAGGCTTTTTTCCGGTTGGCAATGGCAGAGTGATCGTACATACAATGCCGGCCACGCTGAAAGGCGTAAATATAACAAAGCCTGTCGGAGGCGTGGTTAATGGCGTATCCGCCTCTTCGAGGCTGTCGTCCCACGTCGTGGCACGCCAGTCAAAATCGGCATGCGATTATCTGGCTGCACACGGCTACGATGTCGGCGAGATACGGTCCGACATCCGGCACGATCTATCGACGGGCTCCAGTATTACTTTATATGAGGGGTTTATGGGCGGTAGTTTCCTGGGGGAACGAGGTATCCCGGCAGAAAAGGTGGGCTTTGAGGCTGCCGCTATGCTCGTCGACGGTCTAAATACCGGCGCTGCCGTTGACGCACATCTGGCAGACCAGCTGATCATTTATATGGCGCTGGCCGAAGGGCACTCAAGTATTAGTGCGAGCCACATCACCGGCCATACGGATACAGGCATACAGCTGGTAGAGCTAATGACCGGTAGAAAGCTAGATGCAATAAAAAATAAGATATCTGTTATTCGATCCTGAGGTATTCGGGCGGTATCCGTACCGATAAGCATACGGGCCCCGCATCGATGATCACGATACCTTTCTTTTGTGCCCGGCGGGCGTCGATGGATATGATTACAGGATGCTCGGTGCGAATGCAGGCTACTTTGACTGCTTCCTCAATGGATTTACTGAGATGTACGTAGTGCTGGTTTACGGGCTTTATGCCTATATCCAGTATGCGATCGGCTTCCTCTTCGCTGGTGCCGTAAAATAGCATATCAAAATCCGCGTCGGGATAGTCCAGGTCGATGTCAATGGAATGGCCATACCTGGCCCTGACCATGTCGCCTTTTACCTCATAGCGGCCTTTTTCATCCGTATCGAGCATAGCCTCTATGTGGTAACGCCGTGCCCATGGGTACTTTGCCGCAATGCCTTTCTCGAGGTCATTGATGCTTATCCACCCATGCTCGTCCAGCTGAAGCCCAAGCTCCTTCGGGAAGTGCCTCAACGCTCCGGATATAATGCGTCCCAGTTTTTCGGCCTTGAATCCAGAAAGGATAAATCTACCCGGGTTACCGCAATCGCACTGCACCCCACGGAAATAACCGTGCTTGGGGCACTGCTTGATCTCCACGATCTGTTCTTTCGCTAGCATGCTCGCACCAGGACTCGTTATACGATATCCAATACTTCGGTGCATACACCATTGCCCTGATGAAAAATAAACTTTGCCATATACTTTAAGTACTAGCGATATCATTACAATCGGAAACTTATCTATGGGTATAGTTAAAGGTGGTATCAATGTTCTTTGAATCGATCAGCCAGGCATTAAAATACATAGTGGAGTGTTATCGTATGGTCGTTGAGGAGCCGAAGCTGCTGCTCCCGTCGCTTCTTTCGGTAGTCGTAGGCGCTTTCGTCGGCATACTGGTCATCATTGCCTCGGTGCTGTTCGGCATCTTCTCGCACGGCATTGTAGCCCCTATATTCGCAGGCTTTCTTTTATCGCGCTGCTCATCAGCTTTTCCATTAACTACATGCTGACGGCAGTAGCTTCTTACGCCATATATGAGCACGTAAAATATGGCAAGTCCTCGCTCGGTAAGGCGTTTAACGTTGCGCTGTCCCGCTGGCCCACGATCATCGGGCTGGCCGTTATCGCCGCGATCATCACCGTGTTCGTCAGCTCTTTAAAAAACTCTCGGAATCGTCAGGCGCGGCATCCTATTCGGGCTATTAACTTCCATCCTGCCATGGGCCCTTGAAGAGGGCTGGAAGATCGCAAGCGCGCTGCTCATACCCGTAGCGGTCATCGGAGGCATGGGCATGGTAGATACGTTCAAGAGGGCCTTCGATATCGCGAAGAATAATCTAGTGCTCATCGGCGCCGGCGAGGTGGGGATACGTATATTGACCGGTATCTTCGGCTTTATCGGCTTAGTATTTACAATACTGATAGCCCTGGGCCTATTCGCGTTGTTTAGCGGCATTAATGTTATTGTCGCGATCGCCGTAGCAGTGGTTTTCGCCTTCATGGCCATATCGCTGGTCACCACGCTAAACCAGTTCATTCGTACCTCGTTCTATACGTTAATTTACGCATGGGCGGAGGAGCGCTTAGAGCATGGCGGGCCTGCGGTCACTGCGCCGACGCCACTTAAAAATGCATTTGGCATCTAAAATTAGATGCCATAAAAAAATTTTTAGCTTTTTACCAGCGATACACCGGATGCTTCGGCGCCTTTTGCCTTAGCGACCTTTTTTGTGGTAGTGGCACGGGGCTTACGCGCCGCTGCAGGCTTCTTCTCTTTAGCCGGCGCTACTTTTTTCTTTTCATCGGTAGTTTCGCCTTCGGCTAATTTCTTTTTCTGCCACGCCTCAAAATTACACTGCGGACATCCAAGTTCCCATGGCTTCGAGCCGCCTGTGACGATCTTAATGTGGCTGATGCCGTGCGTCTCGCAGCTCTTATCGGTAACGATAATGGTGCCGACCCGGGGTAACGGTAATATGAACGTACAGTCCGGGTAGCCGTCGCAGCCGATGAAGCGGCCGCCTTTTTTACTTTTACGCACAAGCAGGTCTTTCCCGCAGCTCGGGCATTTGCCTATGAGCTTGTCTTCCCGGAGCCCGTCATAGAGCACTTCACGGATCTCCTTATGGTTACCGTCCAGCTCATTGAAGATAGTCTCCAGCATGCCCTGGGATTCCTCTACGACAGATTCCTCTTTGATAGCGCCTTCCGCGATATTATCCATGTCCGACTCCAGGCGGCTGGTCATATCCGGCTTGGTAATGAGGTCAGCGTATTTTTCAAGCGCGCCGACTACTGCAAAAGCCATGTTCGTAGGCTGAGGCGGGTTGCCATGAACGTAGTTACGGGCGTACAATTTCTGGATCGCCTCATGTCTCGTGGACTTCGTGCCCAGGCCCAGGTCTTCCATCATCTTCACGAGCTTACCCTGGCCATAGCGCCCGGGTGGCTTTGTGAGCTTTTCGTCAAGTGTTACATCTTTAACTTTTAATTGTTGGCCGACCTTTAGTTCCGGCAGCAGAATTTCCTTCTGCATGCCATACGGGTAGAACAACCTCCAGCCCGGTATGGACAGCATGGAGCCGCTTGCTTTGAATTTTTCGCCGTTCACATCGATGTTGGCGCTCCTTACCTCCCATTCCGCCGGCAGCGCCAGCGTGGCAAAGAACCGGCTTACGACCAGTTCATACACCCGCCACTCGTCCGCCCTTAGCTCAGACTTGCGAGCATTTGCCACCGGGTATATAGGCGGGTGGTCAGTCGTCTCTTTCTTGCCCCTGGTCGGTTTGAGGTCGCCCTGGGCTAACAGCTTCTCCGCATACTTGGCAAAATCGCCGCTGGTGAACTGTTTGACGATATCTCTCAAATTCAAACTGGCCGGGTACACGGTATTGTCCGTACGCGGGTAGGATATCCAGCCGTTAACGTATAAGTTCTCGGCAACGCGCATGGCATTAGCGGCACTGAAGCCGATGCTTGACGCTGCCCTGATAAATTCCGTGGTCGAGAATGGTATGGGCGGCATCTCGGCTCTCGGCTCTTTTTTATATTCCGCTACCTTGCCGGTATCGACCAGCCTGGATAATGCGGTCTCAGCCTTTGACTTCTCCAGAAAACGATTGCCGGTATGGCCTGCAGGGAATTCTTCGCCGTTGCTCATTACCGCGAATAACTCCCAGTATGGCGTCGGGGTAAATGACTTGATGTCCCTTTCCCTGTCCACCAGCAGCGCCAGCAGCGGGGTCTGTACTCTGCCCACGGACAGGAAGCTGTGCCCCAGCCTGCCGCAGGTCAATGAAATGTATCTCGTTAAAGCGGCGCCCCACACGAGGTCTATCTTCTGGCGGGCCTCGCCTGCCGCGGCCAGATTAAAATCAAGCGGCACGGTGTTCGAGAACGCGTGTTCGATCTCTTGTTTCGTTATGGCGCTGTAGCGTGCCCTGTCAAACTTGACCCCGGGGTTCGCATCATTCATAATATTATATGCTTCTACGCCGATGAGCTCGCCCTCACGGTCAAAGTCAGTCGCAATGGTAACACGGTCCGCGCCCTTGGATAACTTTTTTAAGGCAGAGACTATTTTCTTCTGGGTGTACTTCGTCTCCGTACTTGCCCAGATCAAGTCCTTAGGAGGCGTGTTCTGCCAGTTATTAAATTCAGTCGGAAAATCGATATTCACGATATGTCCGGATAATCCTATGACCGATGTATCGTCGCCCTCATAGACGCTGACGCCGTCTACTTTTTTCTCTTTTGAGTTTTTAAGCAGCATCTGCGCTATCTTACGGGCAGTGATATTTTTCTCAGTCACTATTAAGTGCATTCGAGTAACTCCCTCAACAACAGGTTCACTTCAGTCGGGTCTGCGCGCCCACGGGTCTTTTTCATGACCATGCCCACCAGGAAGTTAAAGGCCTGTGCCTTGCCGGCCTTATAGTCCTTGATCGCAGCGTCATTCTCCTTGAGTACTTCGTTGATCGCGACCCTGGTGATGTCTGTTTCGACTTTAGCAAGATTCTTCGTGAGTATAATATCTTTCGGGTCTCCGCCTTCATCCAATAACGCACGGATAACCTCGACGGCGCCCTTATCGGTAATGACGCCTTTGTTTAATTGGTCTAGTATATACACCATCTTTTCAGGCGTGAACGCGTCCTTGATGTCCATGTCCCTGTAGTTCAATTCGCCCTTCAGGTAATCGGCTACCCAGGTGGCGGCCATCTTTGGCTCGCATTTACCCGCTACGCACTCATAATAGTTAGCGACCCTGATCTCCGAGGTCATTACCTTGGAGTGGTTATCTGAGATGCCGTACTGGGCCTTGAACCGCTCGCGCTTTGCGTCAGGCAGTTCAGGAAGCTTCGCCCTTAGGGCCGGTTCCCAACTCTTAACGGTCAGCGGCACCAGGTCGGCTTCCGGGTAATAGCGATATTCCTCAGCCTGTTCCTTGGTACGCAGCGTGATGGTACAGTTGCGCTCGTCATCGTAGTGCCTTGTTTCCTGTGTTACTTTGATGTTGCGGCGCTTCATGTTCTGCTGGCGCGAGATCTCAAATAACAAGGCCCGCTCGACGCCCTTGTACGACGAGATATTCTTGATCTCCACCCTGGAGCCCCCTCTTAGAGAAACGTTCGCATCGACTCTTAATGCTCCTTCCAGCGAGCCGTCGAAGACGTCTAAGTATTCGAGGATATTGCGAAGCTTGTTTATAAAACGTCGTGCTTCTTTAGGCGAGCGCAGGTCGGGCTCGGTGACCACTTCAATGAGCGGCATGCCGCTTCTGTTATAGTCCACCATCACGAACTTGCTCGTCTCGATGGAGCCCTGGTGCACCAAACGCCCGGGGTCCTCTTCCATGTGTACCCTTCGTATGCGGACGACACGCTCTTCGCCGTCAGCTTCTACGGTCAAGATGCCCTCGGCAGAAAGCGGAAAGTCATATTGCGTGATCTGGAAACCTTTCGGCAGGTCCGGATAGTAATAGTTCTTCCTGTGGAATTGGGTATGCGGCGCTATCTTGCAGTTGAGCGCCAGCCCGACCATGATGGCGTATTCCACGGCTTTTTTGTTGATGACGGGCAGCGCCCCGGGCAGCCCCAGGCATACCGGGCAGGTCATCATGTTCGGCTCCAGGCCCTGCTGCTTTGTGGAACATCCGCAGAATAATTTACTGTTCAGCTTGTTCAGCTGGCAGTGTATCTCCAGCCCGATTATTACTTCGCCGTCCGTTTAAAATCCCTCCGGGAGCTTCTGGTAGTCCGTATTCAGCTCGAACGTATACGCCGTGCGTATCAGCTTCGGCTCGTCGAAGAAGCCGCCTATGAGCTGCATGCCTATGGGTAATTTACCGGCAAAGCCGCACGGTACGGAGATCGACGGCACTCCGGCCAGGTTGATGGGCACGGTGTTCACGTCGGCCATGTACATTGACAGCGGGTCTTCCGCGTGTTCGCCTATCTTGAAAGCCGGGAAGGGCATCGTCGGCGCCGCAAGAACATCCACTTCCTTGAAGGCTTTCTCGAAATCCTGTTTGATGAGCGTTCGTATTTTTAGGGCTTTTAGATAGTATCGGCCATAATAGCCCTCGGACAGCGCATAGGTGCCCAGCATAACACGGCGCTGGACCTCTTCGCCGAAGCCTTCCGCCCTGATGCTGGAGAACGTGGTATGCCAGTTCTCGTCTTTTCCTATTCTTAGGCCGTAGCGAAGGCCGTCGAATCTCGCCAGGTTCGAGGACGCCTCGCACATCGCTATAATATAGTATGCGGCCAGGGCATATTTCGTATGAGGCAGCGATACTTCCTTAAAGTCGGCGCCTAGCTTGTTGAGCTTCATGATGGCGTCCCATACGGCTTTTTCGACCCGCTTATCGGTCCCTTCGCCGAAATACTCTTTGGGGACACCGATGGTGAGGCCTTTGACATCTTCTTTCAGATGATCGGTATATCTGACGTCCGAAGGCGCTACGGACGTGGAGTCTTTGGCGTCGTGGCCGGCGATGACGTCTAACAATAAGGCCGCATCGCTCACGTTCCTCGCCATGGGGCCGACCTGCTCCAGCGAATTTGCATAAGCGATGACGCCGAAACGGGAGACCAGCCCGTAGGTCGGCTTTATGCCCACGATGCCGCAGAACGATGCGGGGCATCTGACCGAGCCGCCGGTGTCCGTGCCCAGCGCCATGCGGCTTTCGAGCCCTGCTACTGCCGCGCCGCTTCCGCCGGACGAGCCTCCCGGCACTCTGGTCAGGTCCCACGGGTTCTTAGTCGGGCCGTAGCGGCTCGACTCCGTCGACGTGCCCATGGCGAACTCGTCCATGTTGGTCTTTCCCATGATAACGGCGCCCTCTTTTTTGAGCCGGGCGACGACTTCCGCGTCGAACGGCGGATAATATCCCGATAAGATCTTAGAGCCGCAGGTGGTCAGCACGCCTTTCGTGGTGATACAGTCCTTCACGGCGACCGGCACTCCAGCCAGCATTCCCGTGATCTTTCCCTCATCGGCGGCACGCGCAGTCTTGATCGCCTCATCCTCGGCGAGCGTGATAAAAGCATTCAGCTTGCTGTGCTTGATGCGGTCGAACGTCTTGTGGATGGATTCCTCGTACATTGCCATGGCTTACACGATCCTCGGGCCTTTAAAGTAGCCTTTATCAGTCCTGGGAGCGTTCTTCATGGCTTCCTCATGGGATAATGAATCTTCCACTACGTCCTCGCGAAAAACGTTATTCAGGCCGATGACGTGGTACGTGGGCTCGACATCCTCTGTATTAAGCTCGTCTAACTCTTTGAAGTATTCCAGGATCGAGTTAAACTGCTTTGCGAAGCGCTCCTTCTGCTCCTCCTTGAGGTCGATGCAGGCGAGGCTTCCGATATGCTCAACGTCTTTCACGCTTATGGCCATGATATTTCCTCGTATAGTGATTGTAGATAATCGTTAATGCCCTTAAAGTTTCTTTTGGCCGCCAGCTTACCTATGGTTTTTTGGGCGCTGGTGCCGTATTGTATGGCCTTTTTAGGCGCATAGGAGACTTCACGGGGAAGATACTTTTCCGACATTTTTCTAAGAACATATTTGCGTATATAATCCTTACCGTCAAAAGATACCTTTAGCGACGGGTCGGTCCTCCGGGCTACGGCCATCACGCCTAAGTCCAGATATGGCACTCTTAGCTCAACGCCGTGTGCCATGGTCGCCGCGTCGTCCCTTTCCAGGTTTACTTCGGCTATGTGCGTCAGGTCATGGTCGAGCATTTTGCCCAGCGTACCTGATCTGAGCGCTTCCACATATCGGGCGTAGCCGCCGTATAGCTCGTCCGCTCCCTGGCCAGACAGTAGCACTTTAAAGCCGGAACGTCTTGCCTCTCTCGCCAGAATATATATCGGCAGCGCTATGGAGACCTTCATCGGGTCGGCGCTTTCGACGGCATAAACGACTTGCGGTAATGCCTCTTCGACGTCCTTCTCGTCGAACTCGTAGACGAAGTGCCTTTTCTCAGCGCCCATCAGCATTGCCGCCTTTTTTGCCGCCTTAACATCGTAGGAGCCTTCCATGCCTACTGTGCACAAAGGCAATCCCGACATGGCGCCGATCACCGAGCAATCGACGCCGCCCGAGAAGGCGACGGCAGCATCCCGGTGACTTCTGGCCATCACGGCTTTATCGAGCGCACTGTCCAGTGCGTCTATCGCCGTTTTTTCATCCGTGATCGCCGGCTCGCATGAGGGCAGCCCTGTCGCGTCATGCTGGGCGCCATCATAAAATATGTGGCCCGGCGCCAGCGTTTTTATCTTTTCCATGCCCATGCCCATAAGCGCCTTTTTTTCCGAGGCGAAACCGAAACCGTCCTTGCTCTCGCCATAGAATAAAGGCTTGATACCCACGGGGTCCCTGGCCAATAACAGCCTGGAGCCGTCGTAGTAGGCGAAAGCATATTCTCCGTCTATGGAGGGCGCCGCCTTCAGGAAGCTATCCATTCCGTCCTTTAGAATGACGCCGGCCAGCGCTTCGGTATCGGAGGTGCCCGGTAAAAATTCGCCGAAATTATAGATCTCGCCGTTGTAGACGATGGCCTTGTTCTCATGAATAACAGGCTGGCTAAGGTCGCCGGTGACCTTCAGGTGAGTATGGCCCAACGATACGATGCCGTTGTCCCATACGCTTGACCCATCGGGCCCCCGGTGTTTTAATGATAGTACCATTTTTCTCGTAACAGGCCCGGCTTTGGCCCCGACGAACCCGGCGATGCCACACATGATCCTAAGCAATTACGAACATGTGATTATATAGCTTTGTCCATGCCGCGGCCCAAAAGTAATAAAAAATATGGCTATTTTGTACGCATTACCACATAATCGCAGAGCGCTTCCAGCCTGCTTCTGGCCTTGTTATCTGGCATGCTCTTTAACGAACGCCTCGCTTCTTCAGCTTTAGCCGTAGAAATGGACCTTGCCTTTTCTATGAACGGCTCGAGCGCGTCGAGTAGCTCGTCTTTATCCATGGAGAGCATTTTTTCTCTGGTCAGGCCGCTATTGGTCGCCAGTATCATTACGAACGTCGGCCGTCCCATTCTCAGGTCTGAGGAAACGTGGCTTGCCGATATCCTCGGTGTTCGAGGTGAAATCGAGTATGTCGTCCTTGATCTGGAACGCTAATCCCAGGTTGCTGCCGTACAGCTTTAGCGCCTCTGTCTGCTGATGTGTGGCTCCGCCCACTAGCGCTCCTGATTCAGCCGAGGCGCTAAACAATGACGCGGTCTTTTTGTCCGCTATCCTGTAATAGTCCTCGATGGTGAAGCCGCGCTTTTCCAGCTCCATCGCCTCTCCTTCCGCCAGCATTAGCATGGAGTCCGCCACGCATTCTATCATAGGCTTGGTCAGCCCGAGGTCGCTTTTCGTGATCTCCCTGATGGCCAGCGATAGCATCACGTCGCATGCGATGAGCGCCATGTCGTTGCCCCATCGTGAATTGATCGTAGCCTTTCCGCGTCGTGTCTCCGAGGCGTCGATGATGTCGTCGAGTATGAGAGAGGTATTGTGGAGCATTTCCATTGCCATTGCCGGTATGAGCGCTTTGTCCATGTCGCCGCCTACTGCCTCGCAGGATAGGGTCAATATCGTTGCCCTGATCCTTTTCCCCTTTTGTGCCAGCGAATACCTGACCACTTCGGCCAGCGAAGCCGGCTCTATGGCGTAGGTAAGCATGCTCAGCCTGTTCTCTACGATGGCCGCGCGTGTTTCCAGCACTGTTTCGATGTCTTTGAGGGAATTTTCCATATAATCTATCCCTTAAGAATCCACCAGATGATATAATTGTTTGCTTTTTCATTGATATTTGAAGAAATGGCCTTATCATTGTCTATTTCTTTGCCACGGCTATCAGGTCGTACGTATTGTTTTTGCCCGGCGGCGTCATCCTGAAATCCTCATAAAACTTCATTTCGGTGAACCCCGCTTTCATTATCAACGTCTTTAGCCTGTCAAGCTTTATCGGATCATATTCGACCACGTCAACGTCGAATTGCGGTGGTCTGCCACCTTTTTCAATGACCGATAGTATGTTAAAGACCACTTTTTCATCATAATAATCAATTGCGAAGATGAATACCTCAGCCCCGTCTTTCGTGCGCCTGTATATAGAAGGTATAAAACGCTCCTTGTCCTCATAGAGCCTGTCGTAATTCTCCATGTGGATGACGCATACCCCACCCGGCCTTAGGGCCTCGTACATGTTCGTTAACGCCTTTAGAAGATTTTCATCCCCGAACTCATGCGGAAGCGAGTTGCCCATGGAAAGTACGCAATCATATTTTTTGTCAACATTAACCGCTTTTACATCACAAACACGAACATCGGCCTTCAGTCCTCTCTCATCAAGATTCATTTTAGCCTTGCAGACCATATCCGGAGAAATATCAATGCCGTCTACAATGTAACCCATCTCCGTCAACATGGCCACGTGAAAGCCTGTTCCACAAAAACAATCGAGGACAGTATCTACCCTGTTCGAATCGAGTAAATATTTGAAAAATCGTCTTTCTCTCACTATACGTTTATCCCAGGACATATAGTGGTCATACTTTTCGGCAAAGCCCGAATAGAATCGCTGTAAGCTTTCTTGAGGATCCATGATATAATTCAAATTATGTAGCTTAAACGGAAATAATAGAGGAACAGGAAATGCGGAGTTATTGCTAAAGTCAAAACAACATCAAAAATACCGCGGTCGTCGAGGTGTTTTGGGCATCAATCGGCCATCAGGCCGATGCTAGCCGCGAAGGTGGTAATGGCGGGGTAATGAGCGTTTATCCCCGAAGGGGTAAAACGCTGCTTAGGGCTTGCGAAGGCCGAAAGCGCATCAGCGCCTTTCGGCCGAGGGTGCAAGCCCGGCCCCGACATCGAAGCACCCAAAACACCGAGTAGCCCTGCCATCAGGCAGGGCGTCGACCCGCGAAGTAGAAAACCAAGTACTGCTCGTTGTCGCCCGTAAAATATTAAAAAACATTTTTCTATTAGCGCCGAGGAGGAGACTTGAACTCCTAAGGCCTTGCGACCGCTGGTTTTCGAGACCAGTCCCTTACCGTTAGAGTACCTCGGCATCGTGTAAAAAGCATTACCATGGAGCTATTTTTCATATCGAATGCCCGCTACGCTCCCTCATTTATATGTCATGAGTATTTATATCTTATGCCGTCCGCCCCCTTAAGAATCTTTTTAACGAATCCGGTCAATATTATATTTAGTGATACAGAATGCCTAACAAGTTCAAGAAACGGAACATAGAGCGGAAAGGCGCTAAGAAGGAACAGGGAAAAGAGATGAAGCTCCTGGATAAAAACAGCACCGATCTTGCAAACCCGAATGGATTGAACAAGGAATTCGACGAAGAGACCGCTCCCGTTGCCGAGGGCGAGGTCGAGTCAAAGATCATCGGCCCTAAAGAGGGCGTTTAAGACTTGAAGCTGAACGTCAAGCTTTTTATGGGCGAAGTAAGCAGCCGCAACGTGGAATTGCCCGACGGCGCAACTTACTTCGACCTACTTTCCCTTTTACAGGTCAACCCCGAAACTGTGGTCATCCTCAATGACGGAGTGCCCGTCGCATTCGATGCCGAGGTCAAGGGCAAAAAAGTAGACGTCATGCGGGTCGTCTCCGGCGGCTAAAAAAGAATAACGGCTTTTTCTTCTTCTGACAAAAAAACCAAGCTTTAATATACGGCGAATTGTTATAACCTAGGTATAAACCTAGGTACTAACCTAGCATATCCTGAAAGGAACGAGCGGCAATGTATGACGTTTATAAAATAAGGGAGGATTTTCCCGTCCTCAAAGAGGTCATTTATCTGGATAGCGCGGCCACCAGCCAGAAGCCCATACAGATGGTGCGGGCCATGGACGAATATTTCCTAAAATATTGCGGCCCGTACGGCCGCGGCGCTCACCGGCTGTCCAAGGAGACCACGGAAAAATACGAAGACGCCCGGGAAGCGGTCGCTTCCTTTATTGGCGTGCCGCCAAAAAAGACCATTTTTACCAGGAACACGACCGAGAGCATCAACATGGTCGCATACGGCCTGCCATGGCACAAAGGCGACCAGGTCATTACTTCCATAATGGAACACCACAGCAACTTACTGCCGTGGATGAGGCTCGCCGACAAAGGCGTCGAGATGGTCGTGGTCGATACCGACGATCATGGCGTCGTTTCCGCCAGATCCATAGAAGAAGCCATCACCGACAGGACCCGGCTCATCGCCATCGGGCACATATCCAACTTTTTCGGGTCCATACAGGATATATCGGCCATACTAAAAGTCGCCAAAAAGCATAATGTAAAATTATTGGTCGATGCGGCCCAGTCGCTGGGCGAGATGGCCTATGACTTTAACCCTGCCGATTGCGATTTCATTTGCGCCCCGGGGCACAAAGGCCTGCTGGGGCCGCAGGGCACCGGCATTCTCTATGCAAGAGAGCCTGAGACGCTGACCCCCGTGTTCGTGGGCGGCGGCACGGTTAATACGGTCACAAAAGTAGGATTCAGCTTCGACGAGATACCATCCCGGTTCGAGTACGGCACCCCTAACATTCCCGGCGTTATCGGATTAGGCAGAAGCGTACGATATGTGGAAGAATTAGGCCTGAAAAACATCGAATCTCATCTCAAGGGCCTGGCAAAGCTGTGCGCCAAACGCCTCGGGGAGATCCCGCAGATCGGGATATATGGGCCGGAAAACCGGGGCTCGCTCGTATCGTTTAACGTGCGCAACCTGAACTCCCACGACGTCGCCATGATACTCGACGAGACCAGGAAGATATGCGTCAGGAGCGGGGCGCTATGCGCCCAGACGGCGCTCGCGAGACTGTGCATTACCGGCTCGGTGCGGGCATCGTTCGGCTGCTACAGCACTAAGGAAGAAGTCGAAGCGCTCGTGTCCTCGGTGGAAATGATCGCTAAGTCGCTGTCATAAAGTTAAGTATTTCACCTTATAAACGCACTTAAGTTGTGGCGACGCCCATGCTAAAGTCCCTGGAAAAACGTAAGGAGCTTCTTGACCTCATAAAAAAGATCACCCAGGATAAAGGGTACTTCGACGTCTATGAGCTGGCCGAAGCGACGGGCATGCCCCGGAGCACCATACAGGACTGGATAAACCGGTTCGTGGACGACGGCTGTGTCAGCGTGCTGGAGGAGTGTGCAGGCCGAAAAAGGGCAAAGTACGCCATGAGGCGGGTGAGAAGCCTGCCTGCGTCGGCGTGCAAACGCATTTTTACTACTGTCGACGGCGACATGGTGGAAATATTCCACGAGTGCCGTAGCGAGGGATGTATCGCTTTTTGTGAGTACATGTACGCGATCGGTAATCCTCTCGTACGTAAGAACGGCCTCATATTGAGGCAGCGGGTAATGGCGGGGCCGGTGGCCAGCGCTCCGAACGTGTCGCTCGACCTGGAGAAGGTCACGGTCAGCAACGGCCTGGTGTACCAGCATATTCGCACGTTCGGGGGGCCGGCATATTCGCTTACCGAGATGATGGAGAGCGCCGACGGCGTGCTCGACATAAAATATACGAAAAAGGGAGACTACGTAGAAGGCATCGTGGTCACCGAGGCGCTGACGCACATGGCCATCGGCGTGGACGATACGGACGACCCCGGGTCCGGCGCTACCTTTGCTTTAACGCTCTCGCTGCTGGATATGCTGTCGTCCATTGAAGGCGTGCGGCGCATTTCCCATAACGTGGGCTTTTTGTATCCCGACGTGCCCGTTAAGACAGCCGGAAACGCCGTAAGCTACATCGAGCTTGCCGTGAAAAAGGAGCTGGTAGAGTCGCTCATCCAGAGCGCTGCCGAATATCTCAAGGCGCAGACCAGCTCGCCCGATACGGGCATGGCCGTCAAGCTCGGCCTGAAGTCCTGCCCGGAGTTATTGAGCTTCGCCAGAAAAGCCCGCGAAGGCATCGTGACGCTGGAAGAAGCGCTCTCGGCGGCTAAGAAGTCCCGGGTGCGGACCTATGAGATCACCGGCAAGCGTGGCATCATCGGCGCCGTAGCTTCGCTGGGCATGATGGGCTGCCCGCCCGAAAAGCTAATGGACGTTACTCAAACGATATCCCCGTGACCGATAGCCTACGTTTTTATGGTCCGGCCATCCCTGCCGGTAGCGGTTAAATACCAAAAAGGTATTAAAGGCGTTTGTCGTTATCTCGTTGTCTGTCTAGATGCCAGAGGATAAAACCCTATGACACCGGAGCCCGGAAAAGAGAGCATCGTCTCAAAGGTCATTTTTATCGGAGCGGTACTGATACTACTTCTCATCATAGGAGCCTGCGGTATTTTCATTTACGGCTATGTCCATCCGGATATAGCGCCTTCGCCAACGCCAATGCCTACGCCGGTGCCTACCGCAGCGTATACTCCGACGCCTACCGTGGAGCCGACGCCTCTTACGAGCACCACCGTTACGCCGGTGCCGGACGACGGGTATCACCAGCAGGACACAAAGGTCACCAGCGGCGACTTTGAGTTTTATTATCCCGGCATATGGGACCATTATATTGTCTATGACATGTATGACGGCATGAAAAATTACAGCATGCTCTATGACGTTAATTCCAGACAGTCCATCCAGGTTGCGGAAGGCAATGTGTTCTCGGACGGGGCCATCAGTGACGGCAAGATAATGCTGTATTATCCGAGCGGGAATAGCATCACCCTATACGATATCGCGGCAAAGCGCTATGACCTGACGTCCAGCAACGATGACCGGGCAAGAGGCAGCATTTCCATGTTCGATACGAAGCTGGCATATTACGAGGACATCGGGCATAAAGACATAGACGGTAACTGGATATCGAATTATTGTATCATCGTTTTCAGCATGATCGACGGATATGGCAGCAGCGTCATGACGAACCTGCCCCAGCCCCTGGACCTCAGGATATACAATAATATGGTTGTCTACACCGTCCAGAACGGGCAGGGCAGCGATATCTACATGCTGGACTTAAGCGCGAAAACGCTTACCCCGAAGAAGATCACCACCAAGTCCGGTAACAATAATCATGCCAGGATCTATGGCAGTAACATAGTATACCATTCCGATGTGGACGGCGGCGACCATATCTACGTCTATAACATAAACACCGGCGAGACGATCATGCCCGCACCCGCGACCAGCCAGCAGTGGTACGCGGACATCTACGGCAGCACCGTCGTTTACGACGATAATCGCAACGGTAACTGGGATATATACACATATGAGCTGAACTCGCACCAGGAGCACCAGATCACTAACGATAAATACAACCAGCATGCGCCTGTCATCTATAATAATAGGGTGGCTTATATGGACGATCGTAATAGCAGTCCTGACGATCCGGGTAGGCTGGATATTTACACGATGACGATCTAGGACCGATAGCTATTTTATGCCCTGGTCGCACGGTCATATGGTCTCAGTATGTGGTCTATTAAAGCGTGGCTAAAAGAATTTAGGGTGTTATTTTTATTGTTCGTAGCCCTGCCCGTAGTGCTGGGCTCGGCCGTCGCCTATGCCTATGAGCCGGAAACGTTCAGCATATATTATTTTGTCCTTTCGATCATCGCCATGCTATCGCTGCACTCGGGCACCGTGATCTTGAACGACTACTTTGATTTCAAGAGCGGCACAGACGTACTTAACCAGGAGCGCACTCCTTACAGCGGTGGCAGTGGATTATTGCCTGAAAAGATATTGACCCCCCGGCAGGTATTGGTGGCGGGATGCCTATGTTTTGGCCTGAGCATTGTCATCGGCCTGTACATCGTTTTTACCAGGAGCTTAGGATTAATCGCCATCGGCATGGTGGGCGTTGTCATTGGTTTCTTCTATACCGCTCCCCCCTTTAAGCTCGCTTATCGTGGCTTCGGCGAGCTGGCCAGGCTGGTCGCAACGCCGTTGATCGTGCTCGGCTCTTTTCTGGTGCAGGTGCCCCTGGCTTCCCCGGAGGCATTTTATCATAGCTTGTGGCCTTTGAGCATTGCGCTGGCGTCCTCTCTGGCCGTGGCTTTTCTTAATACCGGCGCTCTCTATATCTTCGAGTTTCCCGACTATGATGCCGATACTGCCGCTGGAAAAAGGAACCTGGTCGTGCGGCTGGGCAGAAAGAATGCAGTGTACTTATTTGTGCTGTTGAGCGCCATGGCATATCTGTCCCTGGTCGCCTGCGCTCTTGTAGGCTTATTTCCGTTCCTGTCCGGCATCGCGCTCATCGCGCTCCCTCTCTCGGCGCTCGCGTGCGTCGGCCTACAAAAGAATTATGACCGGCCCAAAAGACTCATACCGTATATGAAAGCGGCCAGCGACGCTTACATACTGGTCACCATAGCGCTAATAGCAGCTTTTCTGCTATGAAATTGGCTTATCGGCCCAGCTTGCGGGAAATCATTATCCATAGGCTCTTTTTCACGTACCGTAGCCCGTAGTATACTTGCATGAGGCGTAAGTATTTGGTAAATTTCGTGGTGCCGAGGCGCCTGCGCAGTGTAATGGGCACCGTGCCCGATATGCAGGTTTTCCTTCCACGAGTTAAAGACCATGTCATATTCGATGTCAAAGCCCTTGGCTTCCAACAACGGATATAGCGTCTCGACCGCCTTCCGGCTGAACAGCCAGTAGCTGGTCTGAATATCCGGAAGCTGCATCCGGTAGGCAAAAGACGTGAGCGCAGAAGTCGAGGTATTAATGAAAAGCGACATACGGCCTAGCAGTTCACGCTGCGTATTTTTATCTCTGCAGCCCAGCACCAGGTCAAAGCCGTTACCATTTAAAGTTTTTAGCAAGAGGTCCATTTCAGACGGCATGTTGGTATAGTCCGTATCCATCATGCCGAGGTATTTGTAGTCTTTCGTCAGGAAGTACTCCATGGCAGACCTGACGCCGCAGCCTTTGCCCTTGCCGAACTTTTGCAATAAAAAAAGATAGCCCAGCTTTTCCGCCTCGGCATGGGTACCATCGACGGAGCCGCCGTCTATCACGAGGACGTCCATCCATTCGGGGACCTCAGGGCCTAGCGCTTTGAGCGCTTCTTCCTCGTTCAAGGTGGGCAGCATTAATAAAAGATCGCTCATAGCTAACGGGTATATCCCTCTTTACGCAGCACTTCTTCGACCTGCTCTACGGCGGTGCCGATGTACTTCTCGGGGTTAGTGATGTCGTCAATGTCGTCAGACGTCAGCTTCTCTGAAATTTCCTTATCCTCCATGAGCGCCTGCTTGAAGGAGATATTCTGCTCGAACGCCCTCATGGACAGCGGCCCGCACTATCTCATGGGCCAGCTGCCTGCCGAAACCCCTGTTAGCGAGCGCTATCATGACCGCTTCGCTCATCTGCACGCCCTTTAGAATATTCATATTCCGCTTTATGTTCTCGGGGAAAAACGTCAGGCCGGATATGACATTTGTCGCCTTTTTCAGGATATGGTCCAGCAGGATCGTCCCTTCGGGAATGATGATCCGCTCGCATGATGAATTAGTCAGATCGCGCTCGTCCCAGAGCACGTTGTTTTCCAGCGACGGCTCGACGTATGCCCGAACTACCCGGGCTATGCCGCAGACCTGTTCCGAGTTAATGGGATTGCGCTTATGCGGCATGGTGGAAGAGCCCACCTGCTTTTTACCGAAGCCCTCGGCCAGCTCGCCGATCTCGCTGCGCTGCATGAGCCTGATCTCGAGGCATATCTTATCCAGCGTAGAGGCTACCAGTGCTAGAAATCCCATATACTCGGCGTGGCGGTCACGCTGTATGATCTGCGATGATACCGTCACGGCCGGGATCCCCAGGAAACTCATAGTGAGCTCCTTTATCCTGATGCCTTGCCCGCCGAAGGCTGCCTGGGTACCAACCGCGCCGCTCATCTGGCCGACGGCTACGCGAGGCTTCATCTGCCGCAGCCTTTCCTGGTGCCGGGCGACCTCCATGGCCCAGATGGCGAACCTCAGGCCGTAGGTCGTGGGCACTGCAAGCTGCCCGTGGGTGCGGCCCGCGGTAACGAGCGTCTTCGTCTCGTCGGCCTTCCGCAGCAGCGCCTGCTTGAGCTTTTCCAGCTTATCGTCGATGATCTCCATCGCGTCCTTTAATTGTAAAGCCAGCCCGGTGTCCAGTATGTCGTTGGACGTTGCGCCGTAATGCACCCACTTACCCGCCTCGGCGCCGCATTGCTCGGCGTATGCCAGGACAACGGCCATCATGTCGTGGCTGATCTCGTCCTCGATCTCTTTGACCCTTTCTTGCCTAACGTCGTTAATGCACGCCGCTATTGCCTCAGCGTCCTTTCTTGAGATGAGGCCAGCTTCTGCTTCCGCCATCGCCAGCGCGGCCTCGACCTGGAGTAATTTCTTTAGCTTTGCTTCCTCGGTCCAGACAGCCTTCATCTCGGGCGTGCCATACCTGAACTCTATAGGGTGTATCGCCATCTTGCATCAGCCCATGAACATTATATCAATAAACTCAAAATACATATGGGCATAGTGACTAAAAAACTATTCCCAGGCCCTTTCCACGTGATGAATAATAGCGTTATCGGCCGCCCCGGTCAGGAGCCCGGTTAAATATGCACCGGCACATGCTTGTATTCCACCAGCAGGCCGGGATAATTACTACAAAGATAATACGGCTCCATATAGGCATATTTTTCTATTTCCTCAGCTGTGTCGGCGTTCCATATGCCTACTCTAAAGCCCCGGCGGCGGATCTCCCTGACAAAAGGCTCGCCGGCTATCTTTTTGCCGATCATCATGATCCTCGTGTTAACGTCGTCGAATAATATGTCAAGGCATTTTTCGATATCGTCCGGAAGTTTACTCATGATAGCGGCAGTCGCGATGTTCGGGTCCAGCTCGTATACCTTTTTTATTGAGCCGTAAATAAATGAGGAGACCATGCATTGCCTGGCCAGGCGGTTCTCGTGTATGGCGTTTACCACGTCGTTTTCGATGCCTTTTTGCTTTATTTCCATGTCCAGCCTGACCCTGTCCCGGGCAAGATCGATGACCTGCTGCAGCGAGGGTATCTTCTGGCCGTTACCGGCGTCGAGCCGCTGAAGCTGCTCAAAGGTCATGTCGCTTACTTTACCCTTGCCGTTAGTCGTCCTGTCCACGGTATCGTCGTGAATGACTACCAATACGCCGTCTTTACTTTCATGTAAGTCGAATTCTATCCAGTCCACGCCGATATCGATGGCCCGCCTAAAAGATAATAAAGTATTCTCCGGCGCCGCCAAAGGCGCTCCACGGTGGCCCACTGATTCAAAATCAAACATGCAATATAAAATATAAGGCCAAAGCTAAAAGACTTTACAAAAAAATGAGTAGAGAGTATCGACGCTCAAAGAAAAAACCAGGCAAACAGCCTGGCCTTTATCTTATGCGATCTTGACCCAGACACTCTGGACACGCGTGGTATTATTCAGGTTATCCCAGTATACCGACTTTTTGCTTAACGCCGGCATCAGCGGTATCGTCGTCGTCAGCTGGCCGGTTTGATTGGCATCCAGCGCCGATACGATGTTGACCGTAACGACCACATTATTAATGTCCACTCTGGCGACATTATATGCGGTGACCGTTAAAAGCATGGAGGTAACGTTATCCACGCTATTATTGGCCGTTATGTTATACGTATACGCCACCGTCGGGTCGCTCTCCATGAATTCGCCCAGCTTGACCGTCATAGAATCGCTCTGGTTCTTCAGCGAATCATAGTTGCCCGAGACGTTATTATAATTAGTATTAAGCGCGTTATACCGCTGGTTCAGGTCGGCATCATTGGCCACCAGCGCGGTATACTTGCCCGAGAGGTCATCATAGGAAGCGTTCAACAGATTATACGAATCCTGTGCCGACTTTGCACTATCGCTCGTGGTCTTATCATGGTTATACAGCACGAACACTCCTGCGCACAGCACGAGAACGATCACAACTAATACTACTATCGCAATGTTTACAATTGACCCTGCGGGTGTAAAGCCACCACTATTAAGTGACTTAGACTTACCATTACTCAAACTACCATCCCCTTCCTTACAAGATTATTACCGGCATTAAATATAAAAGGTTAGTGCTAAAGCCCTTAGGAGTTTAGCTCGACCCATACCGAGTCTATTTGCGAGTCGTTAGCATAATCCCATCTGGAATGCCTCTTATCAATAGCGTCGACGTTGGTGAAAGTCTGCTCGCTGACGCTGGAAGTGCCGTTGTTTATCGTCCGGCATTTGATAGTTATTTTATTGGCTTTCGCATTACCGACGTTGTACGCGGTCGCTTCCACTGTCTTTTTAGGATTGCTCGAGGTGCCCGACTGGTATACGCTATAATAGAGCGCGATGACGACGCCGCCTGTTTCCTGGAACCTGGCGATGGTACTGTTGAGCCCGTCAAAGCTCGACCTGAGGTACGAATCGTCAACGGATAATTTATTGTACCTGTTATTGATGTCCGTAAATCTGGAGGTCAGGTCGTTATTGCTATTGACCAGCGTCGTGTGGTTATACGAGAGGCTGTTGTATTTATCGTTCAGCGCATCATAATCGGAATTTTTCTGGCTCAGCTGGGAGGCTATGTTTCTCGAATCCAGATAATAGTAAGCCCCCACAACTACGGCGATCAATAAAACGAAAGTTAATAAAATGGTAAACTTACCACGCCACAATATATCAAAAATACTGTCCGCACCCTCGGCACCCATGACATTACCCCTCATACTATATTTCTAATTACCGTAGTTATCGGTAGTTTAAATATAGCTTCTCTCACAATCAGTGAACTTCAACCGGGGTATCAGGCTTCATTCGACCCAGACGGAGTCCACCTGTGTCATGTCCGAGTATTCCCAGGTAGCGGTCCTTTTCTCCAGGGGGTTTACATTTGTAAACGTTTGCTCGTCAAGGCTTAGCGTCCCGTCGAAGAGGACCCTGCATTTTATGACGAGCTTACTGTCCGTCTGCTTTCCCACGTTGTACGCGGTCGCTTCTACGGTAATGTTAGGCTGCTCCTTCGTCCCGGATTTATATGTCCTGTAATAAAGCGCAATAACGGTGCCGGGTTCCTGTAGCTCGCTGACGCTATCGCTAAGCTTTTGATATTCGGAGTATATCGCCGATTGATTATTGGACAGGTCGCTGTAATTCTCGCTCAGGCTCACATACCGATCATTCAGGTCATCGTCCGCGGCGATGAGCGATAAGTGGTCCGACGAAAGTTTATTATACGTATCGTTAAGCGCATAAAAATTCAGCTGTTCCTGGTTCAGCTCTGTGCCCCTTTCGTTAGATTGCCTGTAATAATAGACCCCGAACGCTACGGCGACGAGAATGACGATGATAAGAAAAACGTAAAATTTACTCTCCCATATCTTATGTAATAAGCCATTGCCGTCGCCATCAGCCATTGGGAAAACCTTCGCAGCTTGATTTTTATAACATCAATCTAATGGTATTTTAATTATTGCTTGCCTCAGGGCGGAAAACATAAATAATTTATACACTGTCCGACATGTATAGACGCATTGGTGTATCGAAATGGATAGACTCGAACTGGTCACGAGGAACGTTGAAGAAGTCGTGACTATGGAAGAACTGAAAAAACTCCTGGACGAAAACCCGCATCCCAGGATCTACGTGGGCTACGAGCCCAGCGGTAACATTCACCTGGGCCATATGATCACAGCAAATAAGCTTGTCGACTGCCAGAACGCCGGCTTTAAAGTTACGGTGTTGTTGGCCGACCTGCACGCTTATCTTAACCGTAAGGGCACTATGGAGCAGATCGAAAAGATCGCCGAATATAACAAGCGGTGTTTCATCGCCCTGGGGCTCAGCGAGGAGAATACGCGCTTCGTGCTGGGCTCATCATACCAGCTTTCATCCGAATATGAAATGAACGTGCTCCGCATGGCCTGCGATACTACTTTGAACCGTGCAAAGCGCAGCATGGATGAGGTCTCACGAGATGCCGAAGACCCGCATGTCTCCCAGATGATATACCCGCTCATGCAGGCGATGGACATAGCCTCGCTTGACGTGGACGTTGCCATGGGCGGCATGGATCAGCGGAAGATACACATGATGGCACGCGAAGAGCTGCCTCTGCTGGGATTCAGGAGCCCTATCTGCTTACACACGCCTATTTTACTGGGCCTGGACGGCACTAAGATGTCATCGAGCAAGGGAAATAACATCAGCATCGATGACACCGAGGAGAACGTCACCAAGAAGATCGAGAAAGCGTTCTGCCCCGCCGGCGTCGTGGAAAGTAACCCGGTGCTGGACCTGTTCAAGTATCACATTCTAATTCGGTACCCGACGATCACCATCGAGCGGCCCGAGAAGTTCGGCGGCAACATGGATTACAGTAGCTTTGAGACGCTTCAAGAGATGACTTTGCGGCTAAAAAGATACACCCGATGGACCTCAAAAAGACGGCTGCAAGGTACATGAACATGATACTGGAGCCTGTGCGGAAAAAAGTTTAATTATTGATTTCCTGTGGCGTTGATGGAGTGGTTGGTAACACGAACATCACTAAAGGAAATAAAACACGAATTTTCTTTTTAGATTTTTACTCACTAAAGCCCCAAAGCTCTAGAGCACTGTCAATGCACAATATCTCCAATCCTCAGGTCAGTACTCGAACGCTCTAATACTCTAACCCTAAAATAAGGCTCAAAGGCGCGAATGCACGTTTGAAACGCTAAATGGCGTTAGCACTAGTACACTAAAACGCGATTAATTATCAAATAACTCTAACCTACCATGGCTCTGTCTATAGTTCAGATAGAATATCCTATCGGCCATTTCAATGCGGATTGACCTGGTCCTTGTACGTTAGAGTTCCTTTTTCGTTGACCGTGCCTTGGAGTGTTTGTGCAATGTCGTTTAGCGTTTCAAAAGTGATTTAGAGCCTTTGGGCATTATTTTAGGGTTAGCGCGTTCGTGAAATTAGTGCAATGTCCCGGGGATTAGTGAAATTGTGCGTTGACGGTGCACTAAAGATTTAGGGCTTTTGTGAGAAAAAATATAAAAAAGTTTTCGGGTTTTAATTCCTTTCGTGATGTTCGTGTTACCAACCACTTCCGTCAACGAAGCAGGAAGCGTATACATAATATGTAAAATGTTTAAGCGTTGTATTTATCGACCAGCCCGACACCATACTCCGCCAGTTTTTTTGCGCCTGCATCGGTCCTGGACTCGGCGAACACACGTATGATCGGCTCAGTCCCTGACATTCTTATTAGGACCCATCCCTCGGGTTTGAATACTTTAATTCCGTCCTTCGTATCCATCTTTTCGCCCTTCAGGTTAGCCTCGATCTGCTTGATGACTGCCTCTTTGTCCTTACAGTGTATTTTTTCCTTGACACTCTTATAGGCGGGCATCTCTTTGGCGATGTCGGAAAGCTTCCTGCCGTAATGCGCCAGCATCTCCAGCATCATGGCAGCGGACATTCCTCCGTCCCGGCAATACTGAAACTCGGGGAATATTAAGCCGCCATTGCCCTCTCCTCCGAACACTGCGCCAGTGGCCATCATGGTCCTGGCCACGTATATGCTACCCACCTGCGTCCAGATGACCTTTGCATTATGCTGTTGCGCTACGTCATCAATGAGCGATGACGAGCTGACCGGCGTAACAACGGTGCCCCCGGGGTGCTTCTCAAGCTCATACTTCGTCATGATCGCCAGCAGGATGTCCTCGTTAACGAACTGTCCTTTTTCATCCACGTATACAGCCCTGTCAGCGTCACAGTCGTGTGCGACTCCCAGATCCGCCCCGGCGGCCACTACAGCCACTTTCAGGTCGTTGATCTCGTTACCGGTAGGCTCCGGGTTCCTGCCGGGGAACGTGCCGTCCACCTGCCGCGTTCAAAGTGACGACCTTACAGCCTAATTTTCTCAGTAAAAAGGGCGTTGTTAAGCTTGCCGCACCGCAACCGGGGTCCGCGACGACCTTGAACTTTTTTTCTTTAATTGCGGCTGCGTTGACCTTCGAGATAATGCCGTTAATGTATCCCGGCTTCGGGTCCGCGGCACTTAAGCCACCGGTATTATCCCATGACGTTTTTGTGAATTTACGAGAATAATAGAGCCCTTCGACGACCGCTTCATCCTCATGTGAATATTCTGTGCCGTCGCTGGAAATGCCCTTGATGCCGTTGTATTCCGGCGGGTTGTGGGATGCCGTGACCATTACGCCGCCGTTAGCCTTTTGAGTTTTAACATAATACTGCACCGCCGGAATAGGGGCGATGCCGAGGTCTATGACCTTACAGCCCGTCGATAATAATCCCGAGATAACGGCAGCCTTGAACATTTCTCCGGATTCACGGGTATCCCTGCCTACTACGATGGTACCCGGCCTGAATGTGCCGAAGCTTTTCGCAAGGTCCATCGCCATTTCAGTTGTTAATTCGACGTTAGCTATGCCTCTCACGCCATTAGTCCCAAATAGTGCCATGTAAAACCTCAATCCTTATGCTCTTCGTGAATGTCATGTACCCAGAAATCGCCCGATACCTTATGCTCCTTCTTCCAGATGGGTACCTCTTCCTTGACTCTTTCTATAGCTTCTTTTAAAGCCGGGAACAATTCCTGCCTGTGCCCTGAAAAAATGACTATAAAGACAATATCTTCGCCGGCTTCAATGCGTCCGGTCTTGTGGTGGATCAATACTTCCAGAATGCCCTCATGCTTTTTCAGGTCGTCCTCGATGGCCTTGATCCGCTCGCTGGCGACTTCGTCGAAGCTCTCGAACTCCAGGGCCTGTGTAACTTCATCGCCGGCCAGTTCCCGCACGATGCCCGTGAACGTACCTATGGCGCCCGCTTGTTTTACAATGGGGTTTCGTCTCCCCTTCGCTATCAAATATTCAAGCGTAATATATTCGGGCTGCGCCATTGTTATTTTTACCAGCTCTTCGACGCTCGCGTTAATATCGGTGCGGACTATGACGTTATTTGCCTCAACGTCCCCGATGGCTATTTTCGGCAGGTCGCTTTGCTTGAATCCTTCCACAACGGCGAAATCCAGCCCTTCCTGTGATAGTTGCCCCAGTGCCTTTTTTACGTCCGTACTCTTGATTATTTTAATGCTCCTCGTGGGCGTTATGGCTATGGTGACCTCGGCGCCGCTGGCCAGGTGGCGCTCGGTGTCGCCCTCAAGCGGCAAGATCTCGTCTCTCGTGTGCTTGACCGTGCCGACTGAGCCATGCTTCGACAATTCGCCGACAAGCCGTTCCACGAGCGTGGTCTTGCCGGCCTTATGGTAGCCGACGATGGAAATGACCTTCATATTCACGTATCCCTATGATGCCGATATGCATTAAATGTTATGGCAGCGTCGCCTATGCCATAGATTTATTATGCATTAACGCCGTGTAGGCGGTTAAGGCAGGATAGAGGTCTTACCATGGGCATGAGGGTCGTTGCAGGGCCTGCGTCGCAGTTGCTGGCCACGAGGGTGGCATCGCTGTTGGAATGCGACGTGGATCTCACCGAATACAAGGAATTTCCCGACGGAGAAGTATATTGCCGGGTCACGGGCGACATAAAAGGCGAGGACGTCGTCATCATCCAGAGTACTTTTCATGCGTCCGATTTTATCTACTTATTAGAGCTCATGGACGCCTGCGATGAGGCGAGAAGTGTTACCGTCGTCACGCCATATTTTGGCTATGCCCGCCAGGATAAGCGTTTCAAGTCCGGCGAGCCCATCACGGCCCGGGCGCTGGCGAAATGCGTCAAAGCCGACCGTGTATTTACTGTAAATATTCATGACCCCTCTGTTTTGAAGGACTTCCCGTGCAAAGCCATAGACCTTAACGCCGCTCCGGAACTGGGTAAATACATCGACGGCATGGAACTGCACGAGACTGTCATGCTGGCGCCGGACGACGGCGCTCTCAACCTGGTCAGGTCCGCTTCAGAGCCGAGAAAGCTGCATTACGATTATCTCGAAAAGACCAGGATATCGGGCGACGAGGTCAAGATGGCCCCCAAGAATCTAGATGTCACCGGCAGGGACGTCGTGCTCATGGATGATATTATCAGCACCGGCGGCACCATCGCCGAAGCGATCAAGCTCCTGAAGGAGCAGGGCGTCAACGACGTTTACGTAGCATGCGTTCACCCGGTCTTCGTGCGCAACGCATACATTAAATTACACGACGCCGGCGTGAAAGAGATCATCGCAACCGACACGCTGGAAAAAGCCACCAGCATCGTTACAGTCGCACCGGTCATTGCCGATGCCATTAGAAAATAAGTCCTCAAAAAATTTATTTTTAAAAAAAATATTAGAACATTGCGCTGACAAGCTGGAATGCGCCGTAGGCCATTATGGACATGAAAAATAACAGTGCCAGGCCGCATGTTATCGTCAGTAACGCGTACATTGCCGTCGTTATACAGGCGGAGCGCCTTGCAATTTCACCGCCGGAATAAACGTATTCTATTGTCATCCCCTCCCGTCGGCTATATCCACTATGTGGCTGCAGTTCTCATTATGGTAAGCACGGGATATGGCAAGTGCATAGGTCTTCATTACATTCGAAGGCTTTTCACGAGATCTAGTGGTAAGTGGATTATTCGTTAGCATAATCATCATCCTGAGAGGGACGTCCTTCTGTAGCATCCGGTGCAACAGTAAAAACATTCTATCTCACAGGAAACATGTTTCCTACTAGTACTATTTATACTTTTGTTTAACATTGCTGTTCATAAATCCTCATAACAACGATTATTTGTTATTAAAGAGACTAATAGTGATTGAAATTAGAAATAACGATAAAATAAGGCCTCATTTTTATTTTATGATAATAAAAAGGCTTAAAATGTAATATGCAGGTGAAATATCATACCGATGGCTGTGTAGATAAGCACGATGCTGAAGAACAACAGCACGACTCCGCTGACCAATGTTACGGCCGGATATAGCCATTCGGCCTTTTTCCTGGCGAAGTGCAAGGTCACGGAGAAAGTGGTTACCCACAGGCTAATGCCTATGAAAAAGCCAAGGATCCCCAGCGCGTTGAAGTTCGCTATCAAGGCCGCTCCTGCGGTAAGCCACCATAAAATTTGGGCCGGGTTCGCCATGCCGATGGTCAGGCCCGTTAGGTAGTGGTTCTTGATGTCTTTTTTATCGTTCTCTTTTAGCGGACGGTTAAAACCTCTGAGTATCTTGATGGCCATGTAGGCAAGGATGAGCCCGCCGGCCATCGACACTACCATTTTTATGTTATCGCCTGTAAAGAGTACTGTCACGCCGACGAGAGTCACCACCAGGTAAGTGGCGTCTGCGGTCATCGCTCCCATCCCTACTTTTATGCCGTCGAAGTACGACTTCTTGACAGATTCGACAGCGATAATGGCATTTATGGGACCGGGAGGCACAGCTAATGATAGGCCAATGAGAATGCCGGCTACCAGGCTGTATACGTCGAACATCGCAACTCCAAAAGCGGCTAAAGCTAAAAATGTTATGCTAAAAATAAAAAGGGCTCTACCAGCAAATGCCCTCGTAGATGATATCTTTGCCCTTCGGGTCGACCATCTTGCGGCCGTCAATTACGATGCGCTTTTTCATTTTGTTGAACTGGCCGTTGAGTTTCTTAAACTCGGCCCACTCGGTGGCGATGATGCATGCGTCGGCGCCTGTCAGGGCTTCTTCGGCGGTCATATCGTACTTGATGCCGGGGAATACCTTCTTCATATGTTCAGCAGCCATCGGGTCATATGCGGACACTTCAGCGCCTTCCGCTAACAGTGAGCCTATTACCGATATAGCCCTTGACTCCCGGATATCGTCCGTATCGTTCTTGAATGCCAAGTCCCAGCACAGCTATCCTTTTATTCTTCAGGTCCGGCACGTGTTTCTTTAATAATGCCAGCAACATCGCCGGCTGGTTATCGTTCACCTTAAGCACTGTCTTTAGCAGGATCGGCTCATAGTTTACCTCCGATGCTTTTCCGACCAGTGCTTTTACGTCCTTGGGGAAGCAGCTTCCCCCGAACCCCAGGCCGGAGTTCAGGAAAAAGGGCGATATTCGGGCGTCCAGGCCCACGCCTTCCATGACTTTGTACGTATCGATGCCAAGGCGCTTGCAAATATTGCCTACTTCATTAGAGAATGAGATCTTAGTCGCCAGGAAAGCATTCGAGACGTATTTGATCATCTCGGCGGTCTTGGTGTCTACCATTAAAATAGGGCTGGTGTAGCCTGCATATAGCTCTCTGATGATACCCTGTGCCTTTTTATCGTCGCCGCCGATGACTATGCGGTCCGGGTGCTGAAAATCGTAAATGGCTTTGCCTTCCCTCAAAAACTCGGGGTTCATGCCGACGCCGAAGTCTACTCCGGCCTTCTTGCCGGAAGCCTCTTCCAGTATGGGCGTGACCGTGCCTTCGGTCGTTTGCGGCACAACCGTGCTCTTCACGACGACCACATGGTATGACTTTTTATTTTTCAGCCGCTGGCCGATGCTGCGGCTGGCTTCCCTGATGAAACGCAGGTCGATCTTACCGCTTTCGTCCGTCGGCG
The DNA here is from genome assembly GCA_963780625.1 of uncultured Methanocellaceae archaeon. Classification (GTDB taxonomy): domain Archaea; phylum Halobacteriota; class Methanocellia; order Methanocellales; family Methanocellaceae; genus Methanocella. Next base: position 176,854 of record CAWACH010000005.1, read on the forward strand.
TAGGGACGCAAATGAATGAAATATCCGAATGCTCGATGGCGTAATCATAATCAAGCGTAGCCTTCAGGTTTTTACCCGCATGCGCTTTTAACAGCTCTTCGAGGCCTTCCTCGTAAATGGGAGGTATGCCTTTGTTCATCGAGTCTACACGCTTCTGGTCCACGTCCACGCAGATCACGTCATTGCCCAATCGGGCAAAGCAAGCTCCTGTTACGGTGCCCACGTAGCCAGTCCCAATAATGCTGATCCTCATAGAAATCAAATACTAGAAGGCATGAACGGTAAAATAATTTGTGATTGTACTATTATTCAAAAGCGCCTGACAACAGCGCTTGCAGCTCGGCCATCAGCGTTTGCGCATCCCCGGCATCCATTATTTTTCTCAGGTCGACGCGGCCGCTTCGATACAGTATCAGAGTCCTTTCCTTGTAATCGAATTTGGCGACCCCAAGGCTCACAGAACACTTTGCCCCGTCGATCGGCTTCACCAGAGCGCATAGCTTTTCCATGTTGAACTTGCGGCCGAAGGTGGATTCGGCTATGTACCTGCCGGGGGCGTCGGTGCAGGGTTTGGTGATCACTATGTCGTATTGAGCCACAACGAGAAATGACGCCGCTATCCTATAAATTTTCTCTTTCAACCGTCATCGCCGGCAAGCGTTAAATATTCCCGGAGACTATTTTACCTCATGAAACCAGCCCTGCTCGTTATTGACGTCCAGAAAGAATTCTTCAAGGATCCGACAACGGCAAAATCGCTTAACGATGCCATCCGATACATCAATGTGACCATCGCTTTGTTCCGAAGTAAAGGCCTGCCTGTCATTTGCATACAGCATAAGGACGAGGAAGATAACCTGGTACCGGGCGCAGATGGTTACGGCTTGCCGGACAGCCTTAATATACTCGATTCAGACGTCCACATCGTTAAAACCTATGGTAATGGCTTTAACAAGACCCAGCTTGCCGAAACACTTCGGAAGTATGGCGTCGATACGGTCATTATTTCCGGATATTGTGCCGAATACTGCGTTCTATCCACATATCGCGGGGCGATTGACATGGATCTTAAGCCCATATTGCTGCGCGATGCTTTAGCGAGCGGCAAGCCTGAAAATATTAAATTTGTCGAGAGCGTTAATGACGTCGTATCCTATGGCGCTTTGAAAAGGCTCATCGAATGAATGGTTTTATGGATCAACCATGCTGGCTAAAAGCTATAATCGTAGCACGCCATATTATGCTTGATGACTATGAAGGTCGCCATCCCTGTTAACGATGATAAAGGGCTCAGTTCAAGCCTGTCGGACGAATATGCCCATTGCAAATATTTCCTGATAGCTAATCTGGACAATGGCAAAATAGGAAAACATGAAATAATACCGAATATGGTCCCCGGTAATGTGGTAGGCGAGCGGGGCGCCGTGGCGTTCATGCTCTCCGGTAAAGGGGTCGGTGCTGTCGTAGTACATAAAATACATGAAAAGGACCGGCTATCCCTTGTAGGGAACAGCATCCGCATTTTCTTAGGTGCTTCGGGTTCGGCATCCGAAGCGATAAAACAATATTTTGATGGTAAGCTGACTGAAAGCTCCCAGTGTAAAAGCGGCGACGTATGCGATTGTTGTTAAGGTGTTGACATGAGAATAGGAATTCCGGTTATATCTACGAACGGCCTCTCGGCTGAAGTAAACGAGCATTTCGGCATGAGCGAGTATTTTGTGTTATTAGAAGTAGAGGGCTGTAAAATAATTAAGACCGAAGTGCTGGAGGACAGCCCTTCACCTAAAGAACATAAATCTCCCGCCGAGTTTCTAGCCTTGCATAATGCCGACATCGTCCTCACCGGCGGCATCGGGCCACACATGATCAAGGAGCTGCTCGATAAGGGTATCCGTATCTTCCGGGGCGCAGCGGGCACCGCGGAGCAAGCCTATGAGGATTACAAGGCTGATATGTTAAACGAAGTCCGCACAGTGGGGGACATGGAGTAACTATGGTTTTAGGCGGTATTACCTAATTATGGTAGAATCGAGTAGTTTCGTGTTTTCGATACACGTACACTCCTCGGTTTCAGCGAACACTAAGTGTCCCAAAGGTCACTAGAACACTACTTTTTTTAGAGACGGTCCACTAAAAAACTAATACACTCGGTTCCACGGCTAATTGACTTAAACCACCTAAGACACAGGTAAGAATCGAAGACGCCAATGCACGGACTAAAACAGGAAAGAGTGTCCCTAAAACAAGAAGTACCACTAAAACGAAACCGAAAAATAACTATTGATTAAACGAGCGTTGATCGTTTCTTTATCATCCAGATGCTTGCTAGTTGGTTCCATAGTATAATTAATTGTTTTAGTTTTGTGGCACTTACTGTTTTCGGGGAACTCTTTAATTGTTTTAATCCGTGCATTGGCGTCTTTGATTCTTACCCGTGTTTTAGTTTTTTAATTCTATTGGCCGTGACTCTAGAGTTTTTGTCTATTAGTGGACCGTCTCTAAAAAAATCGTGTCTTAGTGTGTTTTAGGTGTACTTAGTGTTCGCTGAAACCGAGGAGTGTACGTGAGTCGCAAAGACGGCATAACAGGAAAAAGAAACCTAAACGCAGGGCAATCGGCCATATTTTGACATGCCTGGTATGGATAACAGCAAAGCTATAAGGAATATAATAAAATAAAAAATAGGTTAGCAAGCCCGAAGGCTTGCGTAGTTTTAAGCTTAGTAGACTATCTCGGGGGTCACGAAGAGGCCGAGAGCCTTGCGCTCGTCGAACGTCTTCTTGGCCTTGTCCTTCTTGCCCTTCTCGAGGTTGCCCAGGAGGTCGAGGCCGGTCTTGAACTTTGCGTCCGCTGCCGACTTGAACTCATCCATGGACTTCTTCTCGAAGAGGCCGTCTGCGATGGCCTTGCTCATGAGATCGTTACCCTTGGTCGACCTGGTGAATACCGTAGACCAGCCGTCCGGCGTTCCGATGGAGCCGGTGCTGATGTCTGCGAATTCAGCGGTCAGGTCACTGCATACGTGGCAGCTGTCCTGCTCGTACTTGTGAGTTTCCTTGATGGGGATAGCGATGTCTTTGCCGCCGGCCTTGACCTTGAACTTGCCTCCGCCGATCTCCATCTTTGTGACGGAGTCAACGGGTACCTTGCAGTGGTCCTCGATGATGGTCTTGAGGCCAGCATAGGAGAAGTTCTCGGTACAGAAGATGCCTACGGTTAAGGCTATCTTGTCGGGGATGTGCCTCGCGCCGAACGGGTACAGCTTCATTTTCTGTACTGCGTATATCTGACACGGGGTGCCCACTACTGCGACCTTGTCCAGGCCGTATTCACGGACAGCGTCCTTGAGGACTGAGACGACCGGGTTGATGGTATACTTGGTACCTGCCGCGGCGATGATCTCTTCCTTGGTGGTCGCTATGACCGGCTTGGGCATCCACGGGGTGTCGCCCTTGCCAGCTACTAGTGCGCCGTCGATGACGCCTTTGTCAAGTGCATAGCACAGTAATGCGGTAACTACGCCGCCGTCCTGAGATACGCCGTTGATCTTCGCATCCTTGGCCTTGAGGGCCATTGCTTCTTTATAAGTTCCGAATGGCATGTTTAGTCCTCCCTCACACCAGCAGTGTTTTGATCTTGTTCACTGGCAGGAAACTCCTTGGGCACGACGCATAGCATGCACCGCACTTCAGGCATCTGATATTGTTAAAGCTCGGCTTTCCATATACCATCTCAATTGCCCTGGTGGGGCAGCTTGAGGCGCAGGTGCCGCAGCCCATGCACAGCGAGTTCTCGATGATCTTCGTGTTCAGGTCGCAACCGCAGTGGTAACCGCCGGCCTCTCCAGCCATGAAGGGCTTGAGATACTCGGTGTCACCGGTAACTGCCGCGATACAGAAGTTGTAGATCAGTTCCGGTGCCGGTGGGCATCCTGGAAGGTATGCATCGACTTTTACCAGCCTGTTGATGGGCACGAATGACTCGTGCTGGGGCTGGTTCCACTGTCCGCCACGGCAGAAGTTCAACACATTGCCGGTCGCGGCGCAGCCGCCGTATGCTACTACTAATCCCGCCTTCTCCCTGGTCTCCTTGATCAGGTGAACGCTTTCCTCGTCCTGGAGACAAACGCCTCCTTCAACGATCGCTATGTCGATCTTACCCTCGGGTAAGGCTCTGGCGTCAGCGAGGGTCAGGTTGTATACCATGTCCACTGCGCCAAGAATATCAAGCAGCTTCTCGTAGGTGTCTGCGAGCGATACCAGACATCCCGTGCAGCCGCTTAGATGAACGTATGCAACTTTTGGCTTAGTCACTTTTACTTCCTCCGATTTCTTAACAGGTGCTACTTCTTTCTTTATTTCTGGAGCTTTATTCTGAGGCTCTGCCGTCTTGGGCTGCCCCCCGAATATGCTCTTCAGCTTGTCGAATAGTCCCATAATCGATCCCTAACTCTTTAAATACCATCTTGCAGGCATCCGGAATCGCGCGCTCCACCTCTGGTGTGAGCTCCCACACGATATCCGGCTCGGAAACCTTAGCCGGCTGGCAGCCGATGACCACAATTTCCACTTTATCCTTGAGGGCGTGTAACGGCTCGCTCAAGGTCCAGTTGTGGGCATCGATGAATTTTCCCTTGGGCAGCTCGTCCACCGAGAACTTTCTTAAAGTCCCGGGCTTTGCTCCCCAGCTTATACAATCTAGTATGATCAGTTTTTTACAGGTCTCATCGAGCAGGGTAAAGATGAGGTGGGGTGCTCCCGTTCCCCCATCTATGACCCTTATGCCAGGCGGTAATTCATATGTTGAAAGTTCCTGAGCTACTCGCGGACCAAAACCGTCGTCCTGGAATAGTATATTTCCACAGCCAACTACGAGGGTTTCCCTCCTCCAGGATCATATCATGGCCTCGTCTACGACCTTGCCCTCCTCGTCTATTACGATCATGTGCGTTGCACAGGATACGCAGGGGTCGTATGCTCTGACCACGTATTCAGCCCACTTGTAGTGCTGTCCTTCGGTTGCCTTCCCGATGGTCGGGATGTTCCAGGTTGTAGCGACCAGGCAATTGTAGTAAGTGATCTTGCCGTCCTTTACCTTCGCGGTGTGGACGTTAACGCCTCTCGGGGCCTCGTTCGCGGCCACGCCGAGGGTCTTGCCGTCTCCGCCGGACTCAGGTGGCTTGTTGAGAGTTGGCTTGGTGGTGTCGACCTGTTGTATGAGCTCTCTTGCCCTTGCGAGCGCGAGTGGTATTTCCATTGCTCTGGCGATGTTAATGGCCATTGCGCCCCTTACATCAAAGTCGCCGCAGTCTTTCTGGCTGAAGCCCTTGTACTTTAATAAACGGGCTCTTGGGCCGCCTTCTACGGTCTTGCCGCCGATCATGGGTATGCTGGTGCAAGCCTCTGATCCGACTTCCGGGCTGGGATAGTAGGATCTCGGGGTGATCTCGCTGAACCTATAGAAGTACTCGGTCTCGAAGACGTCTGAGTTACCATAGTTGACATCGGTAGCCATTAGCTCTTTGTCGTGTACGCCGAGCTTCTTGGGTACTTCGGTGTTGCCCTTGAGCGTCTGGAGCATAAAGTCGACCTGCTCTTTCATGAGCGGCTCGTACTGGTTCAACATCTCAATGATCTTTCTCTTTGCGCCTTCGGACATGTTCTTCTGCATGCCGCCGACCCTAAAGTTGGGTGCGTGGATAGCTTCTCCGCCCGTTATGTCCACGATGCCCTGCCCGATCTTTCTCATCTTTTGTATGCGGACCGTCGCTGCTAGTGCTGCGTTGGGGTCCTTTACAAAGTCCGGAAGAATGAGCAGTTCGTGGAGCGGGTGGCTGTGAAGCCTGTTACCAAGGTTGGCTAATTGCCTTATGACAACGCCGTCCTTCGGGGGTATGATGCCGAGCGCTCTTTCAATACATTCCACGGACGCTGTCGAGTGGGTAATCGGACATATGCCGCAGAACCTTGACGACGCCAACCGGCGCGAACTCCATTGGTTTTCCTGTAATAAATTTCTCGAATCCTCTGACGGGGGTGATACTCAGGTAATTACCCTGCGTAACGATCCCGTTGTCATCAACTTCAAGGACGAGTTTTGAGTGTCCTTCATGTCGAGTTGTCGGTGATACTACTACTTGACTCAAAATATACCGCCTCTAGCTATCATTTTCCTATTCGACTGTATATAACGTTTCTGGCTGATACTTATAATTTATAAACAAATATTTATTATTGATTATTTTTTATATAATTATATTTAATAAGTTTATAGGTTTTTTATTACTTTTCCAGCGTTTTTTGTGTAATCGGTTACTTTATTTGGTTGCGCATCCATGCCACAAGTCATATTTGAGTGCCTTTTTATAATGTAATTGGTATGCATTAAAAATAATTTAAAATGTAATCAATATGAATTGACAATATTGATTTTTTAAGGGTTTTTCCAGTAATCTTTTTATATATAACCATAAGATTACTAAATACTAACATAAGAATATATACTATAAAAAAATCGACGAAAATTTGGCAAAAACGTATAGTTTGTAAATTATATTATTCTAACCACTAAAAAAGTTGCCGAATATAGATACAAGGGTCGTTTTTTATTCCTTAGTGGAATAAGCTACTTTTTAGAAAAATTAATATACCATTAATAGTAAAATAATATATTCTTTTTTATGTCAGCATGCATAGTCCGTTGACAATAGCGGTATTGTCCCCGGGTCCAGGCTGACCTTTGAATGGAGGATTGAATATGGCGTTTAAAGCACCTTTGGACATTTCGAAGGCCGCATCAACATCCGGCTGCACGAAATGTAGCATATGGATAGATAAATTATTTCTATTGGGCTTTCTCGCAGGCGCATACATCGCCTTCGGTGCCCTACTAAGCGAAATTGTTGCCGGAGGCTTGTTGTCCGGCGGTAAGATCGGCGACATGCTCGTTGTCATGCCGCCCGGCCTGCTGAAGTTCGCCGTGGGCGCAGTGTTCCCCGTGGGCCTGATGCTGGTCGTCATTGCCGGTTCCGAGCTATTTACCGGAAACTGCATGTTCTTACCAATAGGCGTACTAAATAAAGAGGGCACATGGACCGGACTTGCGATGAACTGGGTTATCGTCTATGTCGGTAACTTTATCGGCGCTCTCTTCGTGGCCTTCTTCCTTGCGTACTGGAGCGGTCTATTCAACGCCGCACCGTTCGCAACATGGGCGGTACAGAATGTCGCGAACACAAAGGCAGGCCTGGACTTCACCACGGCGCTATTGCGAGGCATCGGCTGTAACTGGCTCGTGTGCCTGGCCGTATGGCTGGCAATAAGCGCTGACGATGTGGTCGGCAAGATATTCTCCTGCTGGTTCCCCATCATGGCCTTCGTCACCATCGGCTTCGAACACAGCGTGGCGAACATGTTCTTCCTGCCGCTGGGCTGGTTCGTTGCGAACGACCCGTTAGGCATCGTCCCCGCCGCCACAAAGTCCGGCTTTACTGCGACAGCTAACCTCATGGGTAACCAGGGATGGTACAACATCATCATCGGGAACCTCCTGCCGGTCACCATCGGCAACATCATAGGCGGCGCAATATTCGTCAGCCTGATCTACTGGTGGATCTACCTCAGGAGCCCGCTGGTCAAGGTCACCATCGGCGAACCGGTCAAGGTCACCCCCCCGGCAAAATAAGCAAATATTTAAAGTGAAGGTTCAAAGGGGGATGTAATTTCACCCCCTTTATCATATTTATTAAACTTATAGGTGCGGATACTATGGACTTGAAAATGGTACCGACGACATGCCCGTATTGTGGTTGCGGATGCGGGTTGAATCTCGTCGTTAAAGATGGAAAAGTAGTGGGGGTCGAACCCTGGAAGAGACACCCGGTTAACGAGGGTAAGCTCTGTCCCAAGGGTAACTTCACCCATGAATTCATACATAGCAATGACAGGCTGACTACGCCGTTGATCAAGAGGAACGGTAAATTCGAGCCGGCGACGTGGGACGAGGCACTAACGCTGATCGCTTCGAAGTTCAAGGAGATAAAATCACAATACGGCCCTGATGCAATGGCATGTTTCCTGTCCGCCAGGACAACGAACGAAGAAAACTACCTCATGCAAAAGTTCACCCGTGTGGCGCTGGAGTCTGCAAATATCGACCACTGCGCCAGGCTGTGCCATGGCACGACCGTCGCGGGACTCGCAAAATCGCTGGGCAGCGGCGCGATGACCAACTCCATAAAGGATCTCGAAGAGGCAAAGACAGTTTTTATCATTGGCTCTAACACCTTTGAGGACCACCCGCTGATCGCCCGCCGTGTCGTCAGGGCACAAAAGGCAGGCGCGACGCTGGTCGTGGTGGACCCGAGGTTCAACATGACCGCCAAGCAGGCGGACGTATACGTACAGCACAGGAGCGGCTCGGATGTCGCACTGGTCAATGCGATGATGTACGTGATCCTGTCCGAAGGCCTTGAAGACAAGGAATTCATCAAGAACAGGACCAAGGGCTTCGACTCTCTAAAGGAAGAGGTCATGAAATGTACGCCGGAATGGGCCGAGCCCATCACCGGAGTGCCGGCGGAAACCATCAGAAAGATCGCCAGGATCTATGCGACGAACAAGCCTTCCGCTATAATATATTCGATGGGCATCACCCAGCACTCGACCGGCACGGACAACGTCCTGTCAATGTCAAACCTGGCTATGCTTACGGGCAACATCGGCAAGCGTGGCTCTGGTGTTAACCCGCTCAGAGGCCAGAACAACGTGCAGGGCGCCTGCGACATGGGCGCATTGCCGAACGTTGTATCGGGATACCAGGCAGTCATAAACCCCGAGCTGAGGGCTAAAGTCTGCGCAGTCTGGGGCGTCAAGGACATTCCGGGCAAAGTGGGCCTCACCATCGTAGAGGTAATGAACGCGGCGGACGAAGGCAAAGTAAGATCACTATATATAATGGGCGAGAATCCGGTAATTTCCGACCCGGACGCAAACCACGTGGTACATGCGCTGGGCAAGCTCGATTTCTTTGTCGTCCAGGATATATTCCTGACCGAGACGGCGCAGATGGCGCACGTCGTGCTGCCTGCGGCATCGTTCGCGGAAAAATTAGGCACGTTCACCAACACCGAGCGACGCGTGCAGATGGTCAGGCCGGCCGTAAAGCCGCCCGGAGAGGCGAAAGCCGACTGGGAGATCATCAGCCTCATCGCCCAAAAGATGGGTGTCAAAGGGTTCGACTACAAGTCACCGGAAGAAATATTCGAAGAGATCAGAAAGACCACTCCTCAGTATTCAGGCATGACCTACGAGAGGCTGCAAAAGCCCGAATCCCTGCACTGGCCCTGCCCGGACGTATCGCATCCCGGAACCCCGATCCTGCACCTGGCGAAGTTCAGCCATCCGGACGGCCTGGGGATTTTCTTCGGCATACCGTTCAAGTATCAGGCCGAGAGGCCGGACGCAGATTACCCGCTGATCCTTACTACGGGCCGTGTGATCTGGCACTGGCATACCGGTAGCATGACCAGGCGTTCGCCGACACTTGATAGTGAACTGAAGACCGGCTACGTCGAGATACACCCCGATGATGCGAAGGCGCTCGGCGTTAAAGACGGCAGCAAGGTGAAAGTCAAGTCAAGGCGTGGCGAGATCGAGATAGCCGCCAGAGTGACGCCCGAGATCATGAAGGGAATTATCTTCATACCGTTCCACTTCGTGGAATGCTGTGCCAATAAATTAACCATAGCTGCCCTGGATCCATTCGCAAAGATGCCTGAATTCAAGGTGTGCTCTGCGAAGATCGAAGTAATACCGGTAGAGAAGAAGACCCCGGTCGCTGCAACGGTACCGGCCCATGCGGGAGGTCATTAAAATGGTAAACGTTAAGGACATGTATTACGCAAGCACGACGAGCGATGCCATCAAGGCAAAGGCGGAGTGCGGCGGTGCCATCACGACTCTCCTGCAATATGCGCTCGAAAGCAAGATGGTCGATGCCGTGCTCGGAGTCGTAAGGGGAGCTGACCTGTTCGACGGTGTCCCCACGCTGATCACTGACCCGGCGGGCGTGCTCAAGTCCGCAGGCTCGCTACACTGCGCTCCCGTCAACACGGGAAAGTTCCTGGCGCAGTACTGCGACGGCGCGAAGAACATGAAAATAGCGGTGGCCGTTAAGCCGTGCGACGCTCTCACCATCAGGGCCCTCGCAAAGCTCGGGAAGATAAACCTCGACAACGTGATCATGATCGGCGTGAACTGCGGCGGTACCATCCGCCCGATGCCCGCCCGTTATATGATCGAAGGCCTCTATGGGACAAACCCCGACGACGTAATAAAAGAAGAGATCGACAAGGGCAAGTTCATCATCGTAACGAAGGACCACCAGCACAAGGAGATCTCCATCGATGAGCTGGAGGACAAAGGCGCAGGCAGGCGAGAAAATTGCCAGCGCTGTGAAACTAAGATACCAAGGGAAGCCGACCTGGCCTGCGGCAACTGGGGCGTCATCGGACCACTTGCGGGTAAGGCCACGTTCATCGAAGTCTGCAGCGAGAAGGGAGCAAAGCTACTGGACGGCGCCGTAAAATTGAAACGCTTAGACGTCAGTACTCCGGACCCCAAAGGCATCGAGATACGCGAAAAAGACCAATGGCTCGATGCTGAAGCTCGGCGCGAAGAGACAGAAGGACCAGTTCACCAAAGTCGGAAGGGACACGGAGTTCTGGGCCAGGGAATTCAGCCGGTGCATTAAGTGCATGGGCTGTATAGTCCATTGTCCTCTTCAGTACGATGAAAAGCCCGCTTCTCCGGCATATGAGATCAAGGGCAGCATTCCCCCGCCGTTGACATACCACCTGGCCAAGGTGGCTGCAGAAGGCGGGAACTGCATCAACTGCGGCGGCTGTGAGGACGTCTGTCCCATGGACATTCCCGTCTCAAAGCTGTACCACGACATCAAGAAGAGACTTGAAGCCCATTAACCGGGCTTCTTTTACTTTTTTCTTTTTTATAATGGAAGGTAGACATGGAACAGGCTACGATAGTCAAGGGCTTAGATACGCTGAAGGGCAAGCTGGGCTATAACTCGACCTATGCTAATTCAGCGACCAAGGCCGGCAAGTACGATAGTATCCTCGAAAGCCAGCACCCCGACATTACGCTGGTCACCTGCTCGGACTCCAGGGTGCTTGAAAAGTCGCTGGATGACGAGATCGGCAAGGTTTTCTCCATCAAGAACATCGGCAACCGCGTCGAGCCCAACCTGGGAAGCATCGAGTATGGTGTCGGGCATCTGCACACGCCCATCCTCATGATCCTGGGGCATACGGGTTGCGGTGCTATCCACGCGTCCACCAAGGACGTCAGCAAAGAGCACTATCGCATCGTCCGCTCGCTGGACTTTATCAAGCCCACAGTAGCGGAGATACAGAAACTCCTGATCAAAAAGGGCGGCATCGCGGGCTATATGGCAGACCATCCGCCAAACGTTAAGCCCGTCCCGGAAGAAACGTATTTCGAGGCGCTCCTGAGCGAGGCGAATGTCGATAAGCAGGTGGATACCGTACTGAATGACGAAAAGATCCGGGAACTCGTGTATGCTGGCAGCCTCATGGTGGTCGGCGCGATCTACGATTTCAAGGACATCTATTCTTCCGAAAAAGGCGCCATCTTCCTCATAAATATAAACGGCGAGACCGACGTGGCGAAGCTAAAAAAGCTGGATATCTTCGGCGGCGACAGCTCTATGGTGATCAATAAGATCATGCGGATGCTGGTCTATTAGCCTAAAAACTTCCTTTTTTAATGATCGTAAACTGCCCCGGAATAGTTTACTGCGGACGTCGCTAATCTCGAAATAATATTATATAACTGTAATTATTAATTTCGTTATGGTGTAACGGGATGGATAGTGTACAAGCTGATTCTGCTAACAAGGATAAGTCATCGAAATTCTCATATCTTGATCTTTTAGCTTCCATCGGGTCCGCAAAGCATATTGGCGGAAAAGGGTCAACGGACGTGCTCATTAAAGAGGCGGATATCAAGCCGGGCTCTCTGGTGCTTGACGTCGGCTGCGGCATGGGCAAGACTTCATGTAAGCTGGCTAAGGAGAACGATTGCCGTGTCGTCGGCCTCGACCTGATGCCCCAGATGATCAAAGATTCGAAGGCAAGGGCAAAGAAGCTGGGCGTTGAAGACAGGGCTTCTTTTATACGATGCGATGCGAGGAACCTTCCATTTAACCCCGATGTATTCGACGCAGTCATCATCGAATCTGTCACCATCTTCGCGGAAGATGTCCGGAAGGCTATCGACGAATATTACCGGGTGGTAAAAACTGGCAGCCCGGTCTGCGATAATGAGGTGTGCATCACTCGCAAAGCACTAGCAGAGATGGGCAGCCGGCTGGATGACCTCAAGTCTATTTTCACAGCATTCAGCTCTACTACCGACCAGGGCATGCTGACGTTCGAGGACTGGGAGGAGCTATTCAAAGCCCGGTTCGGCAACGTAAGGTCGAGCCACCATTTGATCAACCCGCAGGTGGAAATGGAGACGCGTCAGGAAGATGGCTTCAGGTCATTCATAGCGATGATAAAGTCAATGTGGCTGTATTCGACGAACCTGGAGGCTAAGAAGATCATGATCGAAGCCCAAAAGATCGGGCAGTTCCAGAACGAGTTCGGGTACGGGCTGTACATCAGCCGAAAATGAGCTGTCCGGCAAGCCATGCATAAATATTTATGCCAGTCGTTTCATTCTCGCCAGTATGCCTCGATTGGCCATTATCGGCGGTACCGGTTTTTATCAGATGGATAGCGTTACGTTAAAGGAAAAAAAGCTCGTCGAAACGCAGTACGGCCCCGTTACTATTTCTATTTATAAAGGCGCCGGCGGCGAGGAGTTCGCCTTTCTGCCGAGGCACGGCGAGTGCCATGTCTGCGCCCCGCATAAGATAAATTACAGGGCGAACATCATGGCGCTAAAGATCATAGGCGTCGAGCGTATCATCGGCATCTGCTCGGTCGGAAGCCTTCGTAAAACGATCAAGCCAGGCGAGCTGGTGCTTGTAGACCAGTTTTTGGATTTCACCAAGTCCCGGCCGAACACGTTTTTCGAGGAAGAGGGTCATGTCGTTCATACGGATGTGACCGAGCCTTATTGTGCCGACATGAGAGAATACATCGCGTCACTTTCCTGCGGCAGCTTAAATCTACACAAAAAGGGCACTTACGTCTGTGCCGAAGGCCCCAGGTTCGAGACGTCGGCCGAAATAAAGATGTTCGCGGCCATTGGCGGGGACGTGGTCGGCATGACCGGCGTGCCCGAATGTGTGCTTGCCAGAGAACTCGGCTTATGCTATGCCTGCATATCGGTGGTCACAAACTACGCCGCCGGCATCGGGGAAGAGCCGCTACGCCACGGAGACGTCAAAGAGCAAATGAAAAAGATGGAATCGGCCTTACAGGATTATGTGGTCGGCTGCCTGTCGAATATGCAGTCTGAACGAAAGTGCGGATGTAAAACGGCGCATAGCCTTTGAGGACCGTCGCCGTTCGAATGATTTATTTGGCCGCAGGGTTTTTATCGCTCCCCTGACAATTAATTATATCATATCTCAGAAGATAGACTGTTATTAACAGTTGGGTGAGCAGGGTATGGAATTACGTTCATTATTATTGACAATAGGGGCTATGGCGGTCATTTTATTATTGGCGCCTGTATCCACAGGGCAATCTACGCCCAGCATGATCTACGGGTACGTCACCGTCGGTAACGTGCCGTCGAACGGCATTACCGTCACGATCTCAAATGCCATGTCCGGGCATACGGTCACTGCCAACGATGACCACGGTAACCCGGGATACTATCGTTTTAATATCTCCAACGGCTCGGCTGACTATATCGTTACAGCGGGATTTAACGGCTATTCGGATTATAAGCAATATCACTTCACCGGCACGAACGTGCAGATCGACCTGCACGTACCGCTCAGCACTCCGACGCCCGCGCCGACAGTGACTATTACGCCCACGCCGACGCCCAGGCCTTCTGACGATATCGGCGGCCTGGTCAGCCATAATAACGATTCCTCGTTCATACCGTTATCGGCATCAATGGTCTCGGCGACGCCTACCCCGAGAGCATCGCCCTCGCATGCACCCACTGTCGCTCCGAGTTCGAGTTCGACGCCGACTCCGACTCCGGTGCCCATTGTCGGCACGTTCGCGAACATGTACATATGGCTCGTCATAGGCCTGGTCGCGATCTTATCCTTATTAGCGATAGTAGTAGCTGCCTTCCTATTCTTTAGAGCAAAATGATAACTTCTCATTTTTAGAATATACTAAAATGTTCTATTGCGTATCTCTATTTTAAATTCCTTGTCTGTAGATCCGTGCTTATATTTTAACCGTTTATCATTTGTGCGACTCACGTACGGCCCTTCGGTTTCAAACACGAAGACATGAAATTCTTTTTTAGATTTACGAACACTAAAACGGTAAAGCCACCATGGCACCATTAATACATGGAACCGTGAAGACTCCATTATATGAATTAAGCCGCCAAAACACGGCTAATAAGACACAAACGAACGACTTAAGCCACGAAGTGCCACAAAAACGAGACAAAAAGTCAACGCCATGCCAGCTACCCTTACTCAATCATCGATAGTATTCACATACCGATATGCATTAGTATAACGTCGCTCGCTATCATAGCCGTACTCTAATTGTCTTGGTTTTGTGGCACTTCGTGATTTACGTCGTTCGTTAGTGTCTTATTAACTGTGAGCTTGGTGGCTTAATTCGATTAATGGGGCTTTCATGCTTTCATGATTTAACCGTGTCATAGTGTTTTTCAAGTTTTAGTGTTAGTAATCTAAAAAGGAATTTCATGTCTTCGTGTTGTGAAACCGAACAATCCAGCGAAAAACGCAAGCAAGAATAAACGATTACCACAAAACACGGAACTACTGCATGTGTCTCTGTGTTTCCGCCACGCCACCAATGCATAACTCCAAAAATAAAAAACCTAAACGGAAAATCCAAAATAAAAAGAAAAGAAATGAAGGCCGAAGCCCTCATCCATTTTTATATGAGCCGGATGGTCTCCAAATTCATGGGAGACTTAGTCTCATACTTGAACTTCTTGTATATCGAACTAGCCAGGTCGAGGCACTTATTCTCATCGCCATGGTTGGTGATGATGCGTTCCGGCCTCGGCTCCATGCGCTTCACGTACTCCATGAGCTGCCTGCGGTCCGAGTGACCGGAGAAACCGTCTACCGTGGTGACTTCCATCTGGACTTTCATGACCTCGGTCTTGCCGTCGATGGTCATGGGTATCTCGCCCCAGCCTTTCTGGATGCGGCGCCCCAGCGAGCCCTCTGCCTGGTATCCGACGAAGATGAGTGTATTACGCTTGTCCGCGCCGTAGGTCTTGAAGTACTCCATGATCGGCCCGCCGTTCATCATGCCCGACGTTGCGAGCACTATGCACGGCGACGGGTCTGCCAGGATAGCCTGACGCTTCTGCTGCGAGTCCACCTGAATGAACGAGGGCGACAAGAACGGATTCTGGCCTTTATGGAAGATCATGTCCTGTAGTTCTACGTTCAGGTATTCCGGATAGGTGGTATGGATAGCCGTGGCCTCCCATATCATGCCGTCCAGATACACCGGAACGTTGTCGATCTGGGCCCTTCTTATGGCCTCTTCAAGGACGATCATGACTTCTTGCGAACGTCCTACCGCGAAAGTCGGCACGAGCACCTTACCGCCGCGCTGCAGGGTGTTCTTGATAATGTCGCACAGGGCGACCTCGGCTTCCTTTCTCGAGGGCTGCATGTCGTGCATGCCGCCGTAGGTAGCTTCCATGATCAGCGTCTCGATCCTCGGGAACTGGTTTACTGCGGGATCGAAAAGCCTGGTCTTCTCGTACTTGAAGTCGCCCGAAAAAGCGACGTTATAGAGCCCTTCGCCCACGTGGAAGTGCGCGCAGGCGCTGCCCAAAATGTGGCCGGAGTTATAGAATGTCAGCCTGATGTCAGGCGCTATGTCGGTCACGTCGCCGTAGTTCAGGGTGATGGTGTGCTTCAGCGCCTCCCTGATCATGGCGGACTCATATGGCGGCCTCTTGCCTTCACGGTTGGCCACTTCGATGTAGTCAAGCTGCAATAGCGCGCTTAGATCCCTCGTTGGCGGCGTCATGTATACAGGGCCGTCATACCCGTACTTGAAAAGCAAGGGTATCATGCCGCAGTGATCTAAATGCGCGTGCGTGAGCACGACCGCGTCCAGATTACTTAGCGGGCTGACCTCGGGCACATATAAATAAGGAGTGCTGTTGATCTCAGCGCCTGTATTAACCCCACAATCTATGAGTATGCGAGTTTCAGGCGTGCTGAGCAAAAACGAGCTCCTGCCTACTTCTTTGCAGCCGCCCAGGGAAGTGATGCGTATCCATTGCTCTTTATTAGTAATGGGCCTGTGGATCTTCTTCCCAATGACCTGTAAAATAGATTTTCTCTCATCCTTTACCGTACGTAAGTACTGTCTGATGTTGCGGACCGTGGTCGATTCAATAGGCGGGGTACGAACTACTTTCGGCGTCCAGCCGATGTGCTTCGTTATTTCCCGCAGCGTCGAGCCATGCCGGCCTATGACCAGCCCGGGCTTCTCCGCCTCTATGACGACCTCTCCGGTCTCGGTGTCAAAGTAATGATTGGTGACGCCCGATTCGGCGGGCACTATCTCTGCGATCCTCTTGATCGCCTCTTCGGGCTCCGCGAGCATCTTAGGGTCCGGCCGCACGACTATGCGCATGCGCAGGTCCTTTGCCAGCGACCTGATGATATCGCCGTTGTCGGCGAATGACTTCGGGTCGATGGTGTATAAGACAAGCTCAGGGCCCTCGAACTCTATGTCCGATATAGTGACGCCTTTTGGCAGCTTATCACGTATCTTAGTTTTTAAGTCAGATAAAACGTCTTCGATTCCCATCGTTTTTGTCCACCTGTAATGGGTACAAAACAAAAAGTGAGCAGTTTCAGGAGTTGATGACCTGTTTGCTCACTTCACGGTCGAATATCTCGAGCTTCTCGGGCGTTATAACGGCGAATTGCATGCCGTTGCCTGATGCCGAATCTCTCTTCATGGCCGACTCCAGCGCTTTTGCGGCCAGCTCTACTCCCTGGTCGACGCTCATGTCCGGCTTATAGCGGTCTTCAAGAACACCGTATGCCATGGGCGAGCCTGAGCCCGTCGAGCTGAACTTGGTCTCCTCGATCCTGCCGCCGAGCGGGTCCAGCGAATAAACCTTGGGGCCTGACTTGTCCACGCCTCCGATGAGTACCTGCACGTAGAATGGTACGTACTTGTTCTCAGCGAGAATGTTAGATAGTAACATAGAAAGCGCGTTAATGGACATTGCGCCGTGGCGCCTGAGCTCGAAAAGCTTAGCCTCGACCTGCAGCACCCTGGCCAGCCTCTGTCCGTCTCCAACCGAGCCGGCAATGGTCATGACTGTCTTATCGGTGATCTTGTAGATCTTCTGGGCATCCCTGCTCGCGATGAAGTTGCCCATCGTGGCCCTCCGTTCAGTCGCGAATACGACCCCATCCTTGCATATAATGCCGATGGTAGTAGTGCCTTTATATTCTTTATCATCCATTGAAATACCTCTCTCTTTAAGAATAGCATTAAAATTAGCTAAGAGTGGTTATGTGTAGTTATTCTTCTTTTATATATAATGTTTTCTACGGGGAAGGCTCGCTTATAGGCAAGATAATAAACGTTGAGAGAAGAGCGTTATCCGGACAATATTACGGATGATCAACTATGGTAGTCGAGCACGTGGAAGGTAAAAAGATCGGCACGGTAATGCTCTATGCGCTGAGCACCTGCATCTGGTGTAAAATGACCAAGAAATTGCTATCGGAACTCGGTATCGACTATTCTTATACTTTTGTCGACCTACTCCAGGGCGCCGAGCAGGACAATGTCATGGAGGAAGTCAGGAAATATAATCCGTCCGGCTCGTTCCCCATGGTCATCATTAACGGAAAGGCCATCGTCGGGTTCCAGGAAGAAAAGTTGCGGGAGGCGCTCAAGTAATGGCGGAAGCTAATGAAAAAAACGTAGACGCGCTGTACGACCGCCTCAAGAGAGAAGCCGAGAGCAGAGGCTACCGGCTGAACCCGTATACGGATTTTTCTAAAAGCCTCGTCCAGGGTTTACTCGTAAACGACGGCCGATACGGATACATCTCCTGCCCTTGCAGGCTTAGCACCGGTAAAAAGGAAGACGATCTCGACATCATATGCCCCTGCGACTACAGGGATTCAGACATAGACAAATATGGCACATGCTACTGCGGATTTTACGTATCGGACAAGGTCTTTAGGGGCGAACAGAAGCTCACCTCGATCCCCGAGAGCAGGCCTACGCTACAGGAGCGGCTGAAAAAGCGCCTCGAGCAGGAAGCGTTTTCCGCATCGTCCGGCGGCAGGGCGAGCTCGTATCCGGTCTGGCGATGCAAGGTCTGCGGCTATTTATGCGCCCGCGAATCGCCGCCCGATAAGTGTCCTATCTGCAACGTAAGCAAAGAGCGTTTCGAGCGCTTTATCTAAAATAATTTTTTTCTATCGTTTTTCTCATCCAAATGCAGCATGATTAAAATATATACACCTCATTTTATAATTTGATGATAGCCGATACGGTCATCTTCACACACGGCGATTGCGACGGCATATGCAGCGGCGCCCTCGCGCTGGCCGCCAATAAAGACGCTGACGTATATTTCTCTAACCCTGTTTCTATACTGGATGACCTGGACCATGCAAAAGATGCCAGCCGCATCATTGTTTCCGATATCGCCATTAACCAGTCATTCGCCCGGCTCTTAAAAAATAAGATCGGCCAGCTCTCGAAAAAAGCCGAGATCATATACATAGACCATCACCCGCTGCCCCCGCGGTTCCGGGTCAGCTGGCTGGTGCACCGACTGGACGCCTGTGCGTCGGAGCTCGCCTATGCTCATTTTCACCAGGCCATGAGCCCGGACATGAGCCGGGTAGCCATTTACGGGGCCATCGGCGATTATCGCGATAACACGCCGCTGATAACTGAGCTCACAAAAACATGGGACAAACGCAGCTTATACTTCGAAGCGGGCGTGATCTCCCAGGGAATAGAGATCGGCAGAAAGGACTACGACTACAAGCGAGAGCTACTGGGACAGCTCTCAAAGAACATCCTGCCGTCCCAGATAAACTCGCTTGCGGCCAAAGCTGTGCTTGCATCCGGCGTAGAGGAGGAGCTGCGCAAGAAGATCGAGCAAGAGGTCATACGGCTGGAAAACATCTCATACGTCATTGACCCGGACGGGTTCATATCAAAGGCGGCCATTTACGCACATATCTACGGCGGTACCTGCGTGGGCGTCGCGGCAGAGTACCTGAAGACCAAGGACGTTTACGACGTCAGCATCCGGGCAAAAGGCGATTGCGACCTGAACACGGTCGTCGGTCAGGCGGCGCAAAAATACGGCGGCACGGGAGGCGGGCATCCCCAGGCAGCCGGCGGCCGCATACCTGCGGTAAACCTCATGGATTTTATTAAAGAGCTGGACTCAGTTATCAGCGGGCGTCAGAATAACGCTAACGCAAAAATGCAGGTAACGCCAGGGGCTTAGCTATAGAATACCGACGTCTTCATTTCGTTCGTATCGACGTTATCGCCGCTCACCGAGCATACTATCTGCGTCCTTTTATTGGCCGGGATCGTTAGCGTCGTGTTGAAATCCCCGTTCTGGTTTACCGCGAGGTCTCCGATGTCGATGTCTTTATCGGGCGACCATATCTTATCCGGACCTTCCTCCGGCGCCAGCGCGTATACGTGTGCTTTAATGCCCAATGCTTTTCCCGGGCCGATATTTTTCACCGTACAGTGTATCGTGAGCACTGCATTTGCCCCATCCGCCCCGGCAGGGTTCACTTTAAAGTCAGTCTTCAGCTGCGGGCTATCGACCATGGGTAATATGGTCGGCGTTTCTCCTCCAGATCGCCGGGGATCTTCCCCAGGTCCCAGCCCGTAGCGGTCGTCTCGGCGTAGTAGAACAGGTCGCCTTTGTACTCATAGTGCGCGCCCTGGCCGTTCACTTTGACGCCCACTGCCATATGTTCCGGATATTTCAGCAGCACCACGTCATAGCCCATTTCGCTCAGCATGGCAGCCGCCAGTATGGACTTGTCCGTGCTGTCGCCCTTCTGGTCCACCAGCGTCTCGATAGGATACCTGGTATAATCAGTCCCGGCGGCATCCTCCTCAGAGGGAATTGACTGCACGAATGCCAGCACGTTCATCACGTTATCGTAGTCGGTAAATCCAATGGCAGCGCTGTTGTTCTTAAATTTCGCCGTCACGTCTGCCAGGAAATCCTTATCCTCGGCGGTCCGGGCATAATCGGGATAATTTGAGATAGTATCGTGTGAGCTGCCTTTATAGAACTCATAGATAGACCTGGATATTTGTAAATGAAAGTTCCACTGGACGCTATTGTAATCCCAGCTATAGTTCTCGTAATACCACTCCTGGTCAGGCGACGCGGAGGAAATGGCGGTCATGATAGAAGGCGCCGGGGTCGAGGTATAAACGGGCACGTTAGCAGGCCCGACGGTCACCGCAACGATACCGGAGCTGACGGGCCTGTCACTTGCGGACATGCAGCCGGATGCCGCCACGGCAAGGAAAATAATGCATAAGAGAGCCAATCCTTTTATTCCTGCCGTACGCCTCGCCTCCACTAGCCAATATCGAGTATATATGATAAATCTTCTGCGACAGGCTAAAAACATTTTAATACACAGGGCTCTAATATTAAATGCATGGACTCCAGGAGCTTTGTTATTGTCGTGGTGCTGGTCGCCGCCCTGTCTCTGGGCTGTACTGCGGCAAAGCCTTCCCAACAGGCGACCGACTCGGCGAACATAGCGTTCGATGGTATCATGCAGTCGATCAATACGGGCAGCTTTAGCGGCTACGAGACTAATTTCAGCGACCCGATGCTCAAAGCTTCCAACGAGAGTAACTTCAACGGCCTGAGAGCCAGTATCTTTGACCAGTTCGGGAAATACCAGTCCAGGTCACCGGACCCGCAGACGTCCGTATCCGGCGGCTTCAACATTTTCTTATACGATTGTCAGTTTGAAAAAGGCAGGCACAGCGTCCGCCTGGTCATGGACCCCACGAATACGACGCAGGTCCAGGGCCTGTGGTTCCCGGACATGAAAGCCTGATTACAAGATTAAAACGGAGGATCATGAGCGAGAAGAAAATCTTTACAAAGGAACAGGCAAAGAAGATCGGCGAATAGCTGGGCATTAAGTGGAATAGGTTCGATGTCGAACAATTCAGGATGGGACTGGACGTCGAACTGGAACATGGCATAAGGAGCCCGCCAACCAACGTGACCGACGATGATCCTATTATGACGGGAAAGATCGCGCTGGCACACCTGAATGAGTTCCCGATTATTATACGCGGCTTGAAAAGATGGAGAACGAAGCCGAAGAATACTGGGATAAGATGTAGATCAGATCTCGTATGCCTTTTTAAAATCCTTATAAATTTTTTCGAGCTTTCTCCTTAACGCCATCGAGTCGTTACTCAGCATCCTGATAACTAAAATGCCGGCGGCGTTTACGCAATAATTTTGTTCTTTCAAGTAGCTCTCGAATTTTTTATGGTCATCCGAATAAACATACACGTTCGCAAAAAATTTATTACCGCCCATTATGCCGACTTTTTTCGGGTCCTGCCGTCCAGGGTCGATGAGCACAGTATCGATGAGCGCCGGCTCTTTTCCAATGTTGACTTCCAGAGATGAATAATATACATCGCACCCGAACTCCTCGTTCCTACAATACCTGCCGGGATAGGCAATGTCCCAGAAGAACATCGTTGAATTTTTATGCAGCTTCACTTTGTTTAGCTGAAAAGACCTCGAACCCGAATAGGGAATATTTGGCTCCGGCACATACTCGAGGCAGGCGCCTTCCTTCAGCTCGATGGACGTCCGCTGTACGGCACAATTACGCTCCATGCCATAGATCTTGTTCGCTGACTGCGTCATGATATGGGCTTTAGTGCCTTTTCCCAGCATGATCCGGGTATCAAGCCGGTCGCCCTGCACTATGCCGCCTGCGGTGTTGATCAAATAAAAGCTATCCATGCCGGGGCTGATGCCGAGCGGCCGGGAAACCGACAGATGCCCCTTTGTCAGGCGCCGGTCCGTATACGTCATGCCGTCACGGCTTACCAGCTCCAGCTCCAGCCTGGAGTCATGCGTCTGTAGCTCCTCTCTTAAATACTGGGAGTATTGTTCAGGAAAGTGCATTCTCTATCTCACGCAGTACTTTATCCACACCTTCGCCGGTCCTGCAATTAATGAAAAAGAACGGCTTGCCCTTTCGCATCTTCTTCGAGTCCTGTCCATGACTCCCAGGTCGGCACCTACGTAGGGCGCAAGATCGATCTTGTTTATTACCAGCAGGTCCGACGTGGTAATGCCGGGGCCGCCCTTCCGCGGTATTTTATCTCCCTCGGCCACGTCAATGACGTATATGGTAAAATCGGCCAGCTCGGGGCTGAACGTTGCGGCCAGGTTGTCCCCGCCGCTTTCGATAAAAATGATATCCAGGCCGGGAGCCCTCTGTAAAAGCTCTTCGATGGCCTGCTGGTTCATGGACGTATCTTCACGTATTGCCGAGTGCGGGCAGCAGCCTGTCTCCACGCCTATGATGAGTTCCGGCGGCAGAATATTCCTCCTGTGCAAAAACTCGGCATCCTCCGTAGTGTAAATATCGTTGGTGATAACCGCTACCTTGTACCTGTTTTTCAGCCCGGTCACCAGCCGCTCGGTGAGAGCGGTCTTTCCCGAGCCCACCGGCCCTCCTATTCCTATCCTCAGCATTTTCATCAGCTCAAAAATAATCTAGTATATAATTTACTATGCTCAAGGCCCGCTATCTCGGATCCCGGCGTGAACTGCCACGCATCCCCCGCACTTTTATTTTTATTTTCCTCGTAGACGAACACGATAGTATCGCCCATGCCATAGATGATCTCCTGGGCGGCATCATGCCCGAGGGGCATTAGCCTGATGGCAGCCGAGACGGCGCCGGCCGTCCAGTTATAGAGAAAGCCATATGCGGCGTTTTTCTTACTAATTCCCATGGCCCTGGATACCGCCCCGAATGCCACAGCGTGGTGTATATTCTTTCCGGACAGCTCCTTGAGGCGGCTGTCTCCGGTCAACCGGAAGCCGACCTGTATCAAGCGCCTTCCCATTTTAAGGCTCGCGTTATAAAACTCCGGTACCGGCTTGTGGCAGCCGCAAATAATAGACAGCCGCTCCGCATTTTCGATCTTCGCATGGGCGTTCAGCATAAAGACAAGGTCGCAGGGGCCCACCTGGCTCATGAGCATCGAGGACAGGTATTCCTGGAAATTGTCTTTAGTCACACTGCCTTTTGACACCAGAGTTTCCAGCCCGAACGAGTGCCCGAGGCTCCCTATGG
The DNA here is from genome assembly GCA_963780625.1 of uncultured Methanocellaceae archaeon. Taxonomy (GTDB): domain Archaea; phylum Halobacteriota; class Methanocellia; order Methanocellales; family Methanocellaceae; genus Methanocella. The sequence continues at coordinate 200,443 of CAWACH010000005.1, forward strand.
GGAACATGGAATCCGATAGCTGCAGTAGTCTCAGGTCCATGCGTCACACCATGAAGTATAGCTGCGACAGCGGCAATTTTTTCGCGGGCTTAGATCTTATGACCTTGCCGTCAGCCTTAACGACGTATGTCTCGGGGTCCACCTCGATCTTCGGCAGGGCGTTATTCAACACCATGTCCTTCTTGCCGATGTGTCTCGTATCCTTCACCGGCACCACTTTTTTATTCAGCCCGAGCTCACGGGCTATACCCCGCTCATGCGCCGACCTTGAAACAAACGTGAGACAGGTACCTTCCCTGGCTTTGCCGTATGCGCCGAACATCGGCCTGTAATGGACTGGCTGCGGCGTAGGTATCGAGGCGTTCGGGTCTCCCATAGCCGCCCATGCGATAAAGCCGCCTTTGACCGTCATTTTAGGCTTTACCCCGAAAAATTTCGGCTCCCATAACACGATATCGGCCAGCTTGCCCGGCTCAATGGAGCCCACGTAGGAAGAAATGCCATGGGTTATAGCCGGATTAATGGTATACTTCGCCACATATCGCATGGCCCTCAAGTTATCGTTCGTCCCCTGGCCGCCGAACTGCTCTTTCATCCAGTGGGCAGTCTGCCACGTCCTCATGATCACTTCGCCCACCCGGCCCATGGCCTGTGAATCCGAGGACATCATGCTGATGACTCCCATGTCGTGGAACACGTCCTCGGCCGCTATGGTCTCGGCACGGATCCGGGATTCGGCGAACGCTATGTCTTCGGGCACTTTCGGGTTGAGATGATGGCATACCATCAGCATGTCCAGGTGCTCGTCGATTGTATTTACCGTATACGGCATGGTCGGGTTGGTGGAAGAAGGCAGGACGTTAGGCTCTCCGGCGATCTTGATGATGTCGGGCGAATGGCCGCCGCCGGCTCCCTCTGTGTGAAATGAATGGATGGTCCGGCCGGCTATTGCCTTGATGGTATCGTCCACAAAGCCAGACTCGTTGAGCGTATCGGTATGTATGCATACCTGCACGTCCTCACGGTCGGCCGCTTTCAGGCAAGCGTCGATGACGGCTGGAGTCGACCCCCAGTCCTCGTGTATCTTCAGGCCGCATGCGCCGGCCTCTATCTGCTCCAGCAACGGCCCTTCACGGCTATCGTTCCCTTTTCCGTAAAAGCCCATGTTGACCGGGAACGCTTCCGCCGATTGAAGCATTCTATGAATATTCCATGCACCCGGGGTGCACGTCGTCGCGTTGGTACCCTCGCTCGGGCCGGTACCGCCTCCCAGCATGGTGGTGATGCCGCCGGATATGGCCTCGTATACCTGCTGAGGAGATATCCAGTGAATGTGCGTATCGATGCCGCCCGCAGTCGCGATCAGGCCTTCGCCCGAAATAACGTCAGTGCCGGAGCCGATGACCATGTCGACGTCCTGTATGTCGGGATTACCGGCGCTGCCGATGCGGACGATGTTACCGTCCTTGATACCGATGTCCGCCTTGACGATGCCGAGCACTGCGTCCAGGATGACGGCATTGGTGATCACCAGGTCAAGCGCGTTCGAAGCGCCCACCTGCTGCCCCAGGCCGTCCCTGATCACCTTCCCGCCGCCGAAGACGGCCTCCTCGCCATAGACGTTCGCGTCTTTTTCCACTTCGATGAAAAGACATGTATCGGCCAGCCTGATCCTGTCGCCTACGGTGGGGCCGTATAGGTCCGCATACCTTTTTCTGCTCAGCTTCATTCAAACACCTTTGAAGCCTTTTTCTTTTGCTGTTATGATCGCCTGCTTGAGACTTCTGCCGTCCGTGAGGCCGTTGAGGCCGTATATCCTCTGCTTACCCGATACTTCCACCAACTCTACCTCTTTCTCGTCGCCGGGCTCAAAGCGGACGGAAGTGCCCGCCGGGATACACAAACGCCTGCCGAATGCATTCTCCCGTGGAAATTCAAGGCATTTATTTACTTCGAAGAAATGAAAATGCGAGCCTACCTGGACGGGCCTGTCGCCAAGATTTTTTACTATTATCTTTATGGGTTTCCTGCCTGCATTCAGCGTAATATCGCCTTTTGCAGGCAGCACCTCGCCCGGCTTAAATGATGGGCTCATGCACCGTCACCAGCTTGGTCCCGTCGGGGAACGTCGCCTCTACCTGTATTTGCTCGATCATCTCGCGTACGCCGTCCATGACGTCATCCCGGCCCAGGATATGCCTGCCCTTTTCCATTAGCTCCGAGACGGTCCTGCCGTCGCGGGCGCCTTCGATGATCTCCCATGTAATATACGCTATGGACTCCGGGTAATTTAATTTCAGTCCCCTGTCCTTTCGCCGCCGGGCGACCTCCGCGGCAGTAAATATCATCAGCTTGTCCATTTCCCTGGGCGTCAAATGCATTCTTCCACCTTCTCCAAAAGCAATACGGATACTAAATAATCGACTAGCATTGGCTATATATCTTATCTTTTACTCACCAGGGCCAAACGCCGGCAGACATCGGGCTCACACACCATTTTGTACAAAGACCAGTAATTTTTAACGTATTGTATATTTATTTATCCTAATTAGGACAATAACTTGATATTATCGGACATATAATAGAAACATTTAAGACATATTAGCCCTTAATGTATAATTGCAAGGGTTTAGGCAATAATTGCCTGAACTCTTGCATCTAGGGGTGCAAAATACCGAAAGGGAGACAAAACAAATTTACCGGATGACGAAGGGGGGCTTCGGTGTCCGGTGGGGGGCATATAGGCTCTCATGGCCATGAGATGCAAAAACGGCGAATAACGATTATCAAAGAATCCTTCCGTGGTGTAGGGCATCGTGCGTATATCGTAAACCGTGACCCAGATCTACCACCTCGAAATTATGGGAAACAGGTTGAAAGTATATGAAACAAAGCGGTCAGCGAGGCAAGCGCCGATGAGCACGCCGCAAAAACGACCCCTACTCAACGGCCTTACATATAAAAACATACTTATAGATATAAAATAAACCAGTCATATGCCGTGCTACCGCCATTGGGTGTAACGGCAGTCGGGCTTGCGATCATTAAAAAGGCGTTTACCTTTCGATCTATCGAACGCTATAAACTTGACACAATGAGTGTAAACCAGGTGAATAGAATGACGAGCGACAAGAAAGCCCTCGTAGTGGGCATTAATAAATATAAAAACTTTTCACAGAACAACCTGAACGGCTGCGTGAACGACACCAGGAGCATGGTATCTTTCCTGAAAAACTGCAGGGGATTTACCGACAATGAAATAACGGTACTGACAGATGAAAAGGCGACCAAGGCCAACATAATGAAAGGCCTGAACGACATGGTGAACAGTAAATGTAAGTATATCGCGTTCACGATGTCCAGCCACGGCACGCAGATGCCGGACATTGAGCATGATGAGTCCGACGGCCTCGACGAAGCGTTCTGCCCCACTGACCTGCAGGAGCTCAACGGCAACTGGGACCCGGACCACGTGATCAAGGACGATGAGCTGCACGACCTGTTCGTACAGCTGCCCTCGACGACGACGGTGGAGGTGTGGCTGGACACATGCCACAGCGGTACCGGGCTAAAAGCCATAGACCTGGCTCCGGGGAGAGTAGTAAAGTTCATTCCCCCGCCCTCAATGGGTGCGTTCCTTAAGGCGGGGGCCATCGAAAAGTCCCAAAAAGGTAACGGCGTCAAGCAAAAGGCCATAAAGGCGAAACATATTCTATGGTCGGCATGCTCGGCGAGCCAGACTAGCTCGGACGCGCAGATCAATGGCGTTTGGAACGGGGCTTTCACATACTACTTCTGCCAGGACGTCACCGGCCAGGCGCTGCCAAAGGCGACACTCGCCAAAGTCAAGGCCGACCTCAAGGCGAATCACTATTCGCAGACACCTCAATACAGCGATAAGGCGACGACCAGGTGAACGGCAGACCGCATCATCAACCATTTTAGGGCCGCCTCAAGGGGCAGAGGCGGTATATTAATTTTTTCCGCGGGACAATAAATTCCCCGATCTTTTTTCATACAAAACAATAATTTATGTAAAAGAAGTTTCATATATCAGCTATTATATCATAATCGAAAAATGTTTTGGCGCCCGAAGTACGAGGGCTAAAAAATGGACCGCTCGATCGGAGGGTGTTATCCTGGGAGGTATTCTATGAGAAATCTAAACGGTAAATTCTGGATGGGCTGGCGACCTGACTACCCCGACTTCCGTGACTATACTTTGAACACGGATGAGGTAAAGCCTATGATGAAGAAGACGGGCATACTAAAAACGAACGGTAATTCCATGCCCAAGAGCGCAGACCTGCGCCAGTGGTGTTCCGAGGTATTCGACCAGGGCCAGCTGGGCTCATGTACTGCCAATGCCGGCTCAGGCATGGTAGAGTACTTCGAGCGTAAGGCATTCGGAAAGCACATAGACGCATCCCGGCTGTTCCTGTACAAGGCCACCAGGGACCTGATGCATGAAAAGGGTGACACGGGCGCAACACTGCGATCGACCATGGGAGCGCTGGCGCTGTTCGGCATCCCGCCCGAGGAATACTGGCAATACGACATTAAAAAGTTCGACGAAGAGCCGCCTTCCTTCTGCTTTGCTTTCGCAATGAACTACCAGTCGTTGAAGTACGTACGCCTGGACCCGATGAACAAGCCGGTTACTGATGTACTGGGCCAGATCAAGACCAACCTGGTCGCGGGATTGCCGGCAATGTTCGGGTTTACTGTCTATAGCTCCATTACCCAGGCCAATACCGACGGAAAGGTCCCGTATCCGGGCAAGGGCGAAAAGATCGAAGGAGGCCACGCCATCATGGCCGTCGGCTACGACGACGGCATGAAGATCAAGAACACGGCGAGCGGCAACCAGACTACGGGCGCATTTCTCATAAGGAACTCATGGGGCGCCGGCTGGGGCGACAAGGGATATGGCTGGCTGCCCTATGATTACTTGCTCAGCGGCCTGGCGCAGGACTGGTGGACATTGATAGACGCCAGGTGGATAGACACCGGCGAGTTCAAAGCATAACTTTTTCATTTTTTTATTACAAGGACTTGATCGGCCTGACCGCCAACGATATCGTATCTTCGGCAGGCTTTATCCGGTATATCTGGAATCCCGCCCTCGCTAAGAACATAGGAAGCCCCCGGATCACGTTCCTGTCATATTCCCGAATATCCTCAGCCAATCGCTCCCAGGGTACAATGTAAGGGCTTGTCTTTTTCTCGATATTCTTATCCTGCGCGTAAGTCCAGCCCTGCTGCAGCCTCTCCGTCATCCATCGCTCGTGCTCCAGCATGGCCATTTTTTCCACTTCAGACGCGCTGAATGAAAAGCTCAGCGCCGAAATATCCGTGAGCAACTCGATACCGCTGCCTGCGGAGGCCAGCTTGACCAGGACATGGTCGGCATTATGGCGGTTGGACTCTCTCAATGTCTCGGGTAGCTTATCCCACGGGACCATTGAGGGATTCGTCTTCTCGGTGAACCCGCCCTTAATCTGGGATATCCTATACTCCTCGTGAATGGCCACGGCGATAGCTTCTCTCGTCCCGCCCATCAAGATCTCCGGCTTCGAGACCGAGTCCAGCAGGCTGAAAAATCCCAGGCCCCGCAGTCCCTGCTCTTTACCTATGCGGTCCATTAGCTTCGCGAGGCCCGAGCCGCGGGCCATGCACGCGACCACGGGCGTGTCAGCCAGGGTCTTTCTCAATGCCAGGGCAGAGGAGAGCGTATCGCTATCATTTTCCAGGCAAACGTACACCATGCCGGGGTTTATCTGCGCCAGCGTTCCCATTTCGGCATCACAGGCCTGGAACTCGCAGGTACTCCCGAGCAGCGGATAACGCTGCGATAATCCCGATATCTTCTTCAGGGCGTAAGGATCTACGACCGCAACGCTTAATCGTCTTCCGTCCCGGCCTCCGTTAAAGAGCCATTCCGAAGCGGCCCGTAAAACTATGCTTTCGCCGAGCCTGCCTAAGCCTACAATAGCGATGCCGTCACGGCTTTCGCAAGATGGGGAGTACTCCTTCAGCAGTGCCCTGGCACCGTCGTCGTATGAATTAAAGAATTCCAGCCTGAGCCGGTCGCTTGCCTTGCGGCTGAACTCGTAATCGGCCTTAAGGAGGCTACACAGCCCCCGATCTATGATATGCACATAGCACGTCAGCGGCATGCCAGCTTTATTTTCTAATAGGTCGCGGGCTGCCAGCGCCACACCGGCGTTCACGCTGTCGTCCTCCAGCGCGGCTATAAGATATTTCGCCCTGTCCACTCTCGCCCTGCGGATGAACTCCTTATCGGAGGGGTCGCCATTCAGGATCACGGCACCTTCCTCCTTACATTTCTGGATCATCTCTTTGCTCAGGTCCTTATCGATCACAGCGACGCTGTAGCCCTGTCTGTAAAATTGGCCGATGAGTCGGGCGCCTTTATCGCCGAGGCCACAGATAATTACGTGGTCCGACGTGAACCACCTGAGAATTAAAATATGCGCCTGCTCGTAGAACATGGACGTCAGGACCCTGACGGCGGCATACAACACGATAAATATAGCTACCCAGCGGGAGATCTCGAGCTCCAGCGGTAGAGGCCCGGCCTGCAGGAATATGCCGCGGAACATCACGATAGTTAAAAAGATCCAGTCAAGCGGCGGCCTGGGGGTGCCCGCCAGATCATAATAGTGCCCAAAACCAAATACGCCCATGACAAAAGCGGCAGCTCCCACCACCATCAGCACAGGTATCTCATATTCTCTCCAGAAAGGCTTGACCTTATTGCGCCACAACGCCCTTAACCGCTTTTCTCCGCCAGCCATTTATATGCCCACCCGAGGTTATAACAACCAATTATGCCAGTAAAAGATAAAAAGCTATCCGGTTGGCCTATCTGAGCTTATTGTAAGCTCTCAGCACTTCGGCGACGCTCCATGCCTGGGATATGCATCCGTCGGGCCGGTAAGGGGAATCCCCGTCGAAGATCTCGGATATTGTGCCCAGGCCGGTATCCGCCGTATGGAACAGTAAAGGCCGTAAAAGCTGTCTCATTTTTTCTTTGGGCTCGCCCATGCGTAATAACGCGTCCACATAAAACCCCATCAGCCATGGCCACACGCATCCGTTATGGTAAGAAGCGTCGCCGCTGAACTTTCCGATATACCGCTTGTCCGCGGGCGATAACGTCCGAAGGCCATACGGAGTAAGCAGTTGCTTTGTAACAGCTCCCATGGCCTTTTTCGCCTTACTGTTGTCTATAACGCCAAGCGCAACTGCTATGGCCTGATTTGGCCTCACTGCATCGTCAAAGGGGTCGATAATATCGTATAAGCATTCTTTTTTATCATTCCAGAACCTGCCGAACTCTTTTACGGCAGCGGCCGGCTCTACCGGCGGCTTCAGCCCCATCTTTACGGCTATGTTCAGGGCGTTTATCCATAGAGCGTTTACTTCCACGGGCTTTCCTTTCCTCTCGGTGAACCGTGTATCCATCCATGTGGACGTGGGGGCCACGACTATCAAAGCGCCATCCTGTTCAGCCGTCTTGCTATCCGGATATCCGCTAATTATTTTTTCCACGTACTCTTTTGATTCTTTAAAAAATTCGTCATCTTTTTTCTTTTCAAAATATTTTCCCAGCGCATAAACAAACCATAGCGGGGCATCGCTGGAGTCGTATCCGCCCGGTATCCTGTTGGGTATCAGGCCGTTTTTGATGTATCGGGCAAAATGGCGGAAAACACGTTTAGCCTCCTTGTACTTACCCCGTTCCAACAATAGTCCCGGAAGGCTGACGAACGTATCCCTGCCCCATGGCTCGGCAAACCAGTGGTAGCCCGCATAGATCGTATCTCCCACTAAAAAGCTGTCTGCAGCCAGTTCCAGCGAGCCGATCGGGTCTATGGGTGTGGCTGCGCCGGTGGTATATGTTTTAACTCCCTCGACCTTTGCGCTTACAATAATAGTATCATCCTTGACAGTGCCATGGAAATACCCGGGCGCGTAGAGGTTTTCCTCGTGGCTATAGCCCCTCTCGGCATCCCGCTCATACCACAGGTCATAATAAATGGCCTGATCTTCGACGAACTGCAGGCTCGACCACATGGAAAGCTTTCCGGCCTTGAAGCCGTTGGCAGAGCTTTCCCGCTTCATCGAAACATCTTTTTTTACTTCGTGAACGCTCCTGTCTGCGATCAGCGGCCTTATGTCAAATCGGGACTCTCCCAATACTTCATACCTTATACTCAGTTCGCCGTTGAACTCGATAGTTTTTTTAACCGCCGTGCCGTCGACCATATAATAGAACTGCGGCGGATATGACTCAAAGCCGTTTACATATCCCAGCCCCTCGTCCGCGAGCGCATTGGCATAGCGTGCGATCGATACTTTCTTATCGTTTATGTGTTCCTCCAGGCTCGAAAGGTACAGACGCTGTCCGGCTACCAGCAATCCATGGTATTTCCTGGTGTTGCCCGCGAGCGATGAGGAGCAGTATGCGCCGCCCGCGGTCATTAAAAACTCCTTACGGCTGGCGAAGCCGTAGTCCTTAAGGTCGTTACCGAAGGCGATCATGCGGAAGGCGGCACCTCACGTATAACTGCTTTCAGGCGGTCCCATAATACTTTCCTCCGTTTATCGGCGATCTCCTGCAGCTCGACGCGGCTCTCGCATTTGCCCATTTCGGCAGCCAGCTCATTATCGCCCAGGACATCAGACGCCCATTTCTCAAAGTCGCCTCTCCGCATGTGATGGTCGACGGAGCTATCGGGGATATAATCCAACATGTCGGCCAGATCGTCAAGGCTATATGCGGTGAACCCGGTATGGCCGCCCTTATTATGGAATTTGAACGCCAGCTCCGGCGGCAGCGCCCTCAGCGCCCTTGCAGCCATGGGGTCACTCATTTTTCCGGACACTGCTATCTCAAGGTCGGACAGCGCTTTCATGTAAATCCCAAAAAAATCATAGGCGCTACAGGCACCAGGGCTAAAATAGCTGTGCACTTCGGCGCATGAGCCGTATTTCGAGGCCATGTAATAGAAATGGTCGCTAGTCTGCAGGTAACGCCAGAGCTTTTTATCGACGGCATACGCCTTTGCTTTTTGGATCGCATCAATCGCCGTTCGCTGGAAAGCATTACCCAGCCATGCGGACGCGTCCTTTTCCACATCGGCCCAGGAAATGGTCTCCTTGATGCTTAATTCGCCCTTTGGCCTGATATCCGCCACTTGAGACGGAGTTAACAGCGCGACGTCCTTATTTTGGCATTCCGCGGGCAGCCATCTTAAAAAATCCATAATGCCCGAATCAGCCCACTGGTGTTCGCCAAAGGTCTCATAGTCTATGAATACGTTCGCGGCAATCGCCCGATGACCCTGCCACCCAGGAAGCGAACTTGTCGGCGGTCAAAGGGTACTGGTCCCATTCCCTGTTGTTAAAGCGGAACGCTATGTCGTCGGAAAGGTGATAATTCCTCAGCAGGAGTGCGATGCCGTTACACGAATAAACGTAATGGGGACTCCTCCATTCCAGGACTCGCTCCACTCCTTCGGTAAATATAGCCTTGAACCCTAATCTTTTAGCCGACTTAGCTATTGAATTATTAAAAATGAATTCCGTGTTCTCCATGACGACGGGCCCGACGCCGAACACTGACTTTAATAATTGTTTATGGAGCCTGACCTGCTCCTCGAATTCCTCGGGACCATCGAACAGGCTCGCCACGCTGTGGTAGTATGTCTGCGCCAGCAGCTCGGCGTTCCTGTGGCCTGCGACCTGTTCGAAGAGGCCCAGCGCATCCGGCCTCCACCGTTCAAGCTGCTCTATTACAGTGCCGGATAGGCTAAAGGCGCACTTAAAGCCCTCATCGAGGCTTTCCAGGATGATCTCGGTCGCGGGGACATAGCACTTATCGGCAACTCTCTCGAGTATTTCTTTATTCGCCGGGCTAAAATAGGCGCTCTCGTTTTCAGGGCCATGCCGGGTAATATTCGGGTTTAGCCTGTAAGGCTGGTGGACTTCGAATCCTATGCAGAGTCTGGTCATCCTGTAGCTCTTAGATCATCGAATTACGCTATTTCAAATATATTTATTCTCGCCGATAAAAAAGCTGCTTTGCGTTATCGGTGAAATAGAAAAGATATTACAGTATGGCGACCAAGATACTGGCGATGGACGGGCTATCTACGATACCTCATCGGCTCAAGGAAAAACTCAGGGGGCCGGCGCTATGGCTATTCAACGACGACTTCATGTCAGTCCTCGCCTTTCTCATCATACCGACGGTCGGCTTACCGCTACTCTTCGAGCTTTCGCAGACCATGCTCATCATCTTCAAAGCTGTCAATTATTTTATCATAGGGATGTTCGTCGCCGAATATTGCGTAATGCTGTTCATATCCGACTCGAGAGTGAAATATGCGCTGAACGGCTGGCATCTACTGGACCTGTTGATCATCATCCTGGCCCTACTGGACTTCGTGCCGTCCATATCGCTGTCCATAGGCAGGGCATCGCCGGTATTGCGATTGCTCAGGGTCTTTACGGCGCTGGGCCGGACGACAAAGGGTCGCAGGCCGGTGCGCCCGGTCATTCAGCCGCCACGTCTGGAATCGCGAATGCTGGTAAATACTTTTGATAAGGACGGGATCAAAAGATGTGCCACCAACGGCAACGCGTGCAACATCGTCGAGATCAGCGGGCCTCAATGGATCGACCTTGAGGATGTCTCCGCCATAGACCTGGAAAAGATCAGCTCCGCCATCCGTGTGCCGGTGTACGTGCTGGCAAGTAAGGTCACCCAGGAAGCCTTTCCCAGGATCGATTATTTCCCGGACTATACCACGGTCTTTATCTGGGACGCGAAGCTGATCTCCGACGGCGAGGGGTACAGGGACGCAAAAATCTCCCGTAACGGCCTGCTGATCATTTGCAGAGGCGAGCATATCATTACTATATGTACAGGTAAGGCCGGCCTTTTCGACGAGATCGTAGCCGAAGGGCTGGCGATAAAGGGAGAAGATTTCGCCATCGGCGTGCTTTATTCTATTCTACGTCACAAGGTACGGGACGGTGAGGATATCGTACGCACAATGGAACGCAAGACCGTGCTGCTGGAACAGCTGCCCGTGGGTAAAACTCCCCCGGCATTCCTGGAGGATACGTTCCATCTCCGCAAAGACGTGCTGATCATCTCCAAGAACCTGTGGCACCTGCGCCAGGTGCTGGATAACCTTAAAACGAGGAAAGTGGCGCTCGCCGGTATCACGGAAGAGCATTTGCATCTTTTTGATATCCTGTATGATGAGGCGGATTATCTCTATGAGACGGCGGATAACATTACCGACAGCCTGTCCTCGCTCAGGGATCTGCACATAAATACAGTGTCCTATGAGATGACCCGGGTCATTCGAGTCCTGGCCATCATCTCATGCCTGGCGCTGGTTCCCTCGACCGTCGGCGGCCTGCTGGGAGAAAACATCCTTGGCGTCCCGTTCCCGATCCGCCTGGGAGAAATAGGGTTTATTGTGGTATCGCTCATGGTGCTTGAGCTATACGCTTTCTACAAGATGGGATGGCTAAGATAATACGTTCCACGGCTCGTGATCATGCTTAAAGTACAACGAGTCCTTTATTAGGCCGCATTAAACCTGGCTGGTCCTATCGGTTGAATATCAGTCCTACCACAGTATACCGATTAATATTTACGGTTGCTATGGGCTCACAAATTCGGTTAAGTAATACCATATTGTGAGTCATTTATTTGGTTTTAAATCTGGTTAAAGTGGTTATACAACAACTTTTTAAAGTATTATTGGTTTTTTACCAGCTTATCTTTTATTAAGCTATATATTTTAATATAAAAGTAATTATATATTAATACCTACATTAATTGGCGATGATTAGATATGAGATTAAATAGCAAGATACTTCCGGCATTATTAATGCTGATGATCATGTGCGGTAGTATACCGGCATATTGTGCCCCAATACCTGTGCCGGTATTACCAACGGCAGGATTCAACATTACTCCTCCGAGCGGGCTACCTCCGCTTACTGTTCAGGTGACGGATACTAGCGTAGGTGCGACTTCTTATCAGTATAATTTTGGCGATAATACGCCGAATTCTACTATGAAGAATCCGGCGCACACGTATGTCACGGCTAAGACTTATACCGTCATACAAACGGTTTTCAATGCCAACGGGTCCTCATCCACCTCGAAACAGGTATTCGTAGGCACAACTCCGCCTTCTGCAGCGCCTATTGCAGGGTTTAATGTTGTTCCTTCGAGCGGGTCACCGCCGCTTACTGTTCAGGTGACGGATACGAGTAGTGGTGCGACGTCCTATCAGTATAGTTTTGGCGATAATACGCCGAATTCTACTATGAAGAATCCGGCGCACACGTATGTCACGGCTAAGACTTATACCATCACTCAGACGGTTTTCAACGCCCAGGGATCTTCAACTACCACGAGACAGGTCGTAGTAGGCCTGACCGCTACGCCTACGTCTACGCCAACTGCGACTCCCGGGTCATTACTACCTGTTGCAGGGTTTAATGTTGTTCCTCCGGGCGGGGTACCGCCGCTTACTGTTCATGTGACGGATACGAGTTCCGGCGCAACGTCCTATCAGTACAGTTTTGGCGATAACACGCCGAACGCCACAACGGCCAACCCGGCTCATACGTATGTCACGGCTAAGACGTATACCGTTATACAAACGGTTTTCAACTCCCATGGATCTTCAACTACCACGAGACAGGTCACTGTAGGTTCGACGCCATTGTCGGATCCTCCATTAGCAGCACCTGTTGCAGGGTTTAATGTTGTTCCTGTGAGCGGAATAATACCGCTTACTGTTCAGGTGACGGATACTAGTGTAGGTGCGACGTCATGGCAGTACAATTTCGGCGATGGCACGCCCAATGTTACCACGCAGAACCCAATGCACACGTACCCATTCCCTCCGCACTCGGGCTCAACCTATACTATCACACAGACGGTCTTCAACGCCAATGGGTCTTCAAGTACGACGAGACTGGTCACCGTAACCTCGACGCCGGCTCAGAATGGGAGCATCATAGGCTTGAAGTACTTTGATGTTAACAAGAACGGCGTATTTGACAATGGCGATTTCGGGCTCTCGAACTGGACCATTCGGCTCGACGACCCCCAGACCCATCTGACCAATACCAGCGGCAACTTCAATTTCAGCGTAGTACCGGGCACATACAATATTAGCGAAGTCTTGCAGCCCGGATATACAAACACGAGCCCGACGTCGATGATAATTACGGTCAACCCGGGACAGATCATTAACGTTACCGCCCTTTACGGGCTGTTCGGGAACACAAATAATACTACACCGATACTGCCTGTTGCCGGGTTTAACGTTACTCCGCAAAACGGGACAGCTCCGCTCACGGTCCATGTGACGGATACGAGTACCGGCGCAACGTCCTGGCAGTACTACTTCGGCGACAACACGCCGAACGCCACGACGCCAAACCCCTCACACACGTATCCCAACAACGGGACCTATGTCATCACGCAAACGGTCACCAATATTAACGGATCCGCATCTACCTCACATGTAGTCATAGTAGGCGGTAGTACATCGAACGTGACACCAGTGGATCTTGGAGCGGTATGCTCGGACAATTTGACTATCCTGGCAAAATCAGGGATCTCAAACGTGCCAACTTCAACTATTCTTGGAAATATCGGCGTCAGCCCGATCGCCTCGACTGCCATAACCGGATTTTCATTAGTACTTGATGGCTCAGGTACATTTGCGACATCATCTCAAGTATCGGGAAAAGTATACGCGGCAAATTATGCTGCTCCGACACCTGCCATGCTAACAAATGACGTAAACGCCATGCAAGCTGCATACACCGACGCTGCCGGACGCCCGAACCCGGTCGCCGTTAACCTGGGTGCCGGAGAGATCGGAGGATTTACTTTACCCGGAGGTGTCTATAAATGGACTTCTGGCCTGTCAATATCAACAGCAGACCTCACGCTTGATGGCGGAGGTAATCCGAATGCAGTCTGGATCTTCCAGATAGGGTCAGGCCTAAGCGTGGGCAGCGGCAGAAAGGTCATTCTAACCAATGGCGCACAGGCCAAGAACGTCTTCTGGCAGGTCGGCTCCACTGCAGTTATCGGAACGAATGCGCAGTTTAACGGAGTTATACTGGCTCAAGCAGCAATTAACATGCAAACGGGCGCAACGAATGACGGTAACCTGCTGGCACAGACTGATGTTACATTGGATACGAATACAGTTTCGCCGGGCCTCTGCTAAAGCTGCAAAAATCTCTGGAATACAGGCGATATAAAATACACAGAAGGCACGAAAGATATGTAGGACAAAAAAGACATGAAAAGTCTGGAAGCCAGGTGAATATCTAATATTCACCTGGCTTTTAACATCCAGCCATCATATTCTCCAGTATTAATGTTTTATTTTTCTAATAATTAAACATGGAGGCTCATCTGTCCCTCCTTTTTCTTTTATTTTAACGGCTATCCGGGTATACCGGATGCAGATAGCACATGCCGGGATATGTTAGCGCTAAGAAAAATTTCTGTTTCGCTTTAGTTAACGATTTTTCTACTTCTAGCAAAATATATTATCTGGTAAGCGTTAATATAGTAAATTAAGCTCTTGAGGGGGAGCATAAAATGGATAATAATCAGAAGATCTTGATAGCAGCTATAATCATTATTTTGATTATACTGGTCGGCGCTTTTGCTTTGAGCGGCTCTAATAATGCCACTCCGACGGTGACGCCGACGGCAACGCCCGTGACTGTTACGCCTACGCCTGTGCCGTCCGGTGGATCCGCCGGCGCTTCGACGCCTACGCCTTCTGCTGTTGCAGTTACGCCTACTCCGACGCCTTCGGTTACGGCTACGCCTGAGCCTGAGAGTGGTGTGAAGCTGACTGAGTTCGGCTACTGGATCACTTATCCGCCACTGGGCCCCGAGAACTGGTCAACGAACGTTCCTCCGAGCGTAAACTCGGGTCCCGAAAATAATACTGTCTATTTCGGCCCCACCTCTGCTGACGTGAACGTGCCCTATGAGGTATATATCGGAACTGCGGATGAAAGGGGTACACCGGCCGTTATTCACCGCAACGGAGACTTGAACGGGACGACCACTGTCGGCGTATACGTAATACCCGATGATAACATGGTCTTTAGCGATAGTTTAGTCGGTTCTTACTACATACCCACCCAGCCATACATGACATGGATCGGCAGCGATCACTCGTATTTCAACGTGACATTCGGTCCCGGCGTATCCGAACAGACAGTTTATATCGATGCCTGGGAAGTATATCAGCATTACACAGATCCGTTATCTGTCGATGCAGCGAGCGACTTCCACGGCTCCGTCAAGCTGGACATCGTCGAGGCCGACGACGGGTATAAAGTCGGGAACGATCACGAGTTCACGCTGAATGTTAATTCGGCGCCACCCGTGAGTACAGGGGATGTACAATTTATCGCCGATGGCGGTTATTTGTGGAATGGTTTGTCACAAAGTAATGAATTGGTTAATAAATACTCCGATGGTTCCAATATGGATGTGGACTACATTTCGTACGCTACCTGGGAGGTCAACATAACGCTAACCAGGTCAAACACTGTCGGTAGTTTATCTCCGGATGTAACCATCAGCAGTACCAATGTGCCTGGAGATATATCTATCAGCCAGCAGCCGACGTTTGATGATGGGCAGGCAGATGCGACTTTACAAGTTATATATACGCATAATAGTGCCGCCGGCCCATACGCAGATTTCACGATCGGTACCAGTCCATTATATACCGTTGGAACAAACGGTAATTTTAACCTTGGTTTAAACGTGCAATGGTAAACACTAAAAAACTTTATTTTTTTCTAGCCTTTAGCTCCAGGGCACCCGATCTACATACCCCGGCACCTCACTTGAGAGAACCATCCATGAAGTTGCCCGGTATATCGATGCCGATGACCGACCGGTATTTATAAGAACAATTCCAAGTATCGTTACGGTAACGAGGATGGGATCGAAAAAAGATACGCAGATAGTCGAGTTCATCGTTCTTCTAGGCGTTGTCAACGGTTTTTTATACGCCCTGAAGTTTAATCCAGTGAATGCCTTCATGGGCGAAGTGGGGGCCAGCCTTTCTCAACTGATAGTTACGCTGACGCCGGGCTTCTCGGGAGTCCTGTTATTATTGTTGCAGCTATTACCGGCCATAGTGCTCGTCGTGAGCGTTATCTATATTTACCGCCTCGGCGGAGGTACGGCGATCACCGGAGTCGCATTCGGGTTCGGCTGCGGATATTTTATTTTATCCGATACTCTCATTGGTATACTATGTTTAATTATAGCGCTGCTGCTCGGGCTATACAGCGTCAAGTCGCAAAAGCTACGGCTAAAGAAGTAGCAATAAAAAAATAAAAAAGAACAGTTTTTTAGTTATAATTAACCTGGATATCTCCGTTCATGGTGTTCAGCTCAAGGTCGAGGCCGTTGCTGTAGTTGGCCGTCTTGCCTACCAGCCCGAACTTACTCTTCTCGGTGGTATCCAGCGGCATCGCCGCAGTGATCCGGCCATTTGCAATGTGCGCATTGACGGACATCGAGGTATTTTGCGGCACGAATATGCTTACATCGCCGTTTGCCGTTGCTGCCGTGATGCTGCCCGTCCTTGCTGTTGTCCTGACATCGATCTGGCCGTTCGCCGTATGATACGACGCCGTCGTTGCGTTAGCATCGGACGTGACCATGCCATTCGCCGTCGTTGCTGTGATCGTGTCGCAGTCAAACCCGCCGACATCAATGTGGCCGTTAGCGTCGCTAAGGTCCATATCGTATAGCTTACCCTTCGGCACGATAATGGTCATATCGGAAGAATATCTACTGTTAAAGAGGTTGACATTGTTGTTATTCGATATGGCGACCTTTAGCGTCTTGTTCCCGGGCGTTTCCAACTGGCTGAAGTCGACATTATATCGCTGGTAATCCCGGGCGGTGCCCTGCGTATCGACAATAATGTCGAACGAGTCGCTATCGCCCTCTTTGACGACGACGTTCCCATTAAAATCCCCGACATTAATGTTCACATTGTCGAAGCCGGAGAGAGTGCCGTTGTATTCATATGTTTTATGCATCAGAGAGCCGTCATTGGCTAAATTATTCGAGTTCGTCACGAAGAGGCAAAGGAAGGCAGCCCCTCCCATCGCCAGTATTATCAAGATAATAACGACCAGCGCGCCTACTGCTATAAGTAAAAATTTATCGAGTTTCATATTATTGCCTCCATGGGCAATTTTCCACACTGAAAGCTATAAAAGTATTTAAATGTTTTCTGTCCTATGCCTCGCCGGGTAACGGGTTAAGCTCTTCGGGCACGCGGCTTTAGAAAACGTTTCAGTATCAACGGCACGATATACGATAGCGCCATGGCTAAGATAACGCCTACTATGCCTTTCTTCATGAGCTTTTTTCTCGGTACCTGCAGCGCCATCTCAACTACAGCGACCGATAGGCCTCCCTTGAGGCCGAGCAGTATCGGCACCAGCGACAGGGCAGTCATTATCATTCCCTTTTTACTCATCCTCATCACGGTTAATATTCTGGAAATGATAATGAATATGTTTTCTACAGATATTATTGGACAAATGAGCCTACATGGATGTAAATAAGCTTATTCAAGAGTATGGCGAGCCATATTCAAAAGCGCTGGGTATCGACCTGAAAAAAGGCGATCAGGCATACACGAAATGGTTCCTGGCCTCCATCCTTTATGCGAAGCCCATCCGGGAAGAGTCCGCCACGAAAACTTACCGCACGTTCGAGGCTAACGGGCTGACCTCAGCATGTGCAATTATGGACGCAGGATGGGACCGTTTAGTGGAACTACTGGATAAAGGCGGATATACAAGATATGACTTCAGTACTGCTGACCGGCTTTTGATATTTTCGGCCGCCTTCAAAAACAATATAGCGGCAGCCTTCGGCGGCTCTATGAGCAGTCGTCCGACGGCAAAGACCTGGAGCGCCGCCTCATGGGCCTTGGTAAAGGGATAGGGCCGGTGACAGTCTCGGTTTTTTTAAGGGACATGCAGGAAGTATGGCCTAAGGCAAAGCTCGAGCCCACTCCCCGTGTCAAAAAGGCCGCATCCGCAATGGGCATTAAAGACCTGCAGGCATATGCGAAGAAGCACAGGCTGAACGCCGTTGAGCTGGCTACCGCGTTGCACCGCTATTCCCGGGTATTAAAAAAGGCCGGCAAGGCATAATGCATTATATAAAAAAATAGGGCTTTGCCGATAAATAATAATACTGGCCACAGCATTGTCTCGGCATCCGCAATCATATAATAAGCTGACCTCTTTTGTTAACCCCATTAACAAAGTCCAGATAGAAGAACGTGGTAGCTGCTAGTGCGACCATCGACAGCGTATATACTGGCATAATGTGCAGACATACGCCCGTGATGAGCGGTACGAAAGATATTAGATTCAAAGCTTTCAACAAGGTAACAGTGCGCTTCTTACCTATTAATACCGGTACCGTTTTTAAACCTTCTAAAGCATCTGATTTAGCATCTTTCAGGTCGAAAAATATGACATTGCCCAGGCTTCTTAATAATAGAAACAGGAAGGCGAAGATGAAGAAGGAGTCTATAGGCAGCGAATAATATAACGGAAGGGTAAATGCCGCCCCTGTTGCCCATATACCCGACGTAAAAATATTCTTAAAGCCAGGGATCTTTTTTGTTAAGCCTTTAAAGACGGTCGAATACATAATGCCGCATAGCGCCAGAAACGCCATCATCAATAGGATCAGGTCTCGATTGGCGAACAATCCCAGAGAGGTTACGAGCATCGCTATGTAAAGTATGATCAAATACGTTAATAGTACCGGCCTTACCCGCAAGATACTTAGTACGGTCAGGATTAGTCGCCATATCCTTGTCCAGCGACTTATAATAATCGACATTGTACACAATTAACGGTGCCAGATAAGTGATCAATAATAGCGGTATGCTTACCTGTACATTCAATAATATCGATACTGTCAGGACTTTTACAGGGGCCCCTAAAGCGGTTAAATGCCCTCCGTAAACAAATTCATTCTGAAACGCAGCTATATGTTTGGATAAAGCAGCGTAGCTATAGTGTGCACTCGGTACGCTTATGCTTCTGCCCATTTATTCCATCCCCCGATGAAATGCTTAACCGCCTACCTGGCGGGTATTAAGCGATAATATGCGTATTATATTATAAAGATAATAACTATTGTGGTCCCTGGTATAAAATTGCCATTAATTCAGGGCTATGTTGAGCAACCGATTACAACACTTATATAGTGGCAAATGAATATATCGGTATGGGAGTATGGACTTCAACATTCTTAAAGTTAAAGGCTTTAATGCATTTATCTATCTGCTAATAGGCCTCCAGTTAGCCATGCTGATCGGGATCGCCTCTATATTCCTCTCCGTTGTCAACGACATAGGTTTTGCAACGAGTATTTCCACAACGGTAATGTTTTTACTTGGCCTGCCGATGCTCGCCCTGTTATATTCCTCAGCGACAGATAAGACCTTGAAGACCGTCTTTTTCGGCCTCATGTCTAATATAGCGATCATCTCCATCCGCGGGTATTATCTGGTACATCCTGTCTGATGTGCTGAACGCAGCATGGCTTGTCCAGGTAGCAAAAGTGCTTATGGTAATCGCATATGTACCATTGATATATGCGCTTTATGAAGTGTTTAAAGCCAAGCAAGAGAAACTCGATTTTAACACCAAGATATTTATATTCTTCGTGAACCTATCGTGCTCGCTAGCGATCACTATTATTGCGCTGTCGCACCTGTCTACGGGCAACGGTTTTGATATTATCACATATTCTTTGGCCACGCTGGGCGATATTGTTATCCTCACCCTTGGCGCTCAACTTATCGTCATTCATACTCCGACAAGATTGCGCTATATTTTTTCAATCGTATTTTGCTTTTTTAGTTAAGCTTAGCCGGGGATGCGTTGAACCTTATCGGGGCCATTCATGTGGAAGCGTTTGGCATATCCGGTTATGCACACTATTTCTATGACGGGATGTTCCTGTTCCTCATCGCAGCGCTGCTCGTATACTCATTCCTGAAGGACATCGGTGCGGTCACCATAGAAGAGGTGAATAAAAAGCTCGGCGATACCCGCCATGCGATGGACGACCTGATCATGCAAATGCCGGATGCGGCGTGCGTATTTGACCCGAATGGCAAAGCCATTATGATCAACGATCCTTTCCTGCGGATCTTCGGCGTAGAACGACAAGATGTCCTGGAGAAATTTAATATTTTCCAACACGCCGGGAGCTTACAGTGCGAACTATGCGACCGGATATCCCTGTTAAAAAAAGGAGAGACCGTCGTCCTTGAAGAAAGAAAGATAATATTTCCCGAAAACCGGGTCGTGTACATATCGTTTAAAGTATTCCCGACTTTTTCCCAGGATGGGAATATCTTGAGCTATATCTCAATATTAGAGGATGTCACCACAAGAATGCGGGCCGAGGAAGAGCTAAAGCAGGCGAAAGCACTGGTGGAGCTGTATATCGACCTCATGGGCCATGACATCAATAACATGAACCAGATCGGCATGGGCTACCTGGAACTGGCGATGGATACGCTACTGGTGGGCGAGGAGAATAAAAATCTGCTGGAGAAGCCCCGGGAAGCGATGGAGAACAGCTCCAGGCTGATCGATAACGTGAAAAAGCTCAGGCGCGCAAATACTGGCGAACTCCTGCTTCAACGGGTGGACCTGGGAACCGTGCTACGGGAGGTCATCAAGGACCATAGCCAGGCTCCGGGCAGGGATATCATCATCGAACATAACATTGCCGAAAACACTTTTGTGAACGCCAACGAGCTATTAAAAGACGTATTCGTCAACCTGGTGAATAATTCCATCAAGCACTCCGCGGGGCCGCTGAAATTGACCATAAAAGAGGAGTCCATAGAAGTCAACGCCAGGAAATATTACCGTGTCACCATCGAGGATGACGGCCCCGGCATACCCGAAGGGCTTAAGCCCATTATCTTCGACCGTATACTGCGAGGGCGCAACAAGGTCGGAGGCAACGGCATAGGCCTGTACCTGGTCAAGACGCTGGTCGACAACTACGGCGGCACCATCACCGTGGAAGATCGCTTGCCCGGCGAAAGACAAAAAGGCAGCCGGTTTGTCGTTACCTTACCCGCAGCCGAACAAACGCAGGATATACAAAAGCCATCCGCACTGGCCGATAGTGATTTCATTCGGTGAAGTATAAAATCTCGCGTGCAGACACTTTTTCAAGAGGTTCATGCATGAGGTTCGCCTTCGAGAGCAGGGAAAGAGTGAGCGAAGAGATGCGTGGCCTTATCATACTGCTTGAGGCCATAGTGAACAGCTTTCCCGAAATGGCTGGTGCCGACTACAGCGAGATCATGCTTTATGATAATAAAAACAATATTTTCACTTCTGCAGTCGCTACGGGGGCCGACAGGGACGCTATCTTCTCGGGGCGCAAGTTCGACTATGCCCTGGATGATAACAAAAAAATATTTACCCAAAAAGCCATGGAATCCAGAAATCCTATCATCATAGACAATATCGAGGAATATAAAATGTCGGATCTGGATGCCGACATGGCCAGGCGGCTCGGCATCAATTCAACGGCCGTCTTCCCCATGTTTCGCGGGCAACCGGTTTATAGGCTCCATATCGTTCGACTACGGCGCGCATACACATCGGTTCTCTAAAGAAGACATCAACCGTATGCATGACATGGCAGACCTCGCTGCACACATGATCGGCTACGCTGAAATGCTGACCGGCCATGAAAAATAATATGATAAACGTTTATTTCTGTTTACTTTCCCCGGGCCAGCCGACCTTGCCGCATTGGGGGCACCTGAACTCAGTGCGCAGGTCTTTCTCAGGTATGATACCTTTTTCGCAGAAGCACGGCTCTTTCGCATTTTTCTTTTTATCCTTATCCATTTAGGCCACCGATGAAAAGTAATGTTTGATGAACCTTAATTGTTGTCGAAAGATATGGCGGCACAGCCATGAGTTCATTTAGCAAAAAAAAGAACCTGGTGCGCTTTATGTGAAACTGCTCAAAGCGGGCTTGATCGACTTACCGGCCATCAAGCAATGCCCGGGCCTTTTGAATGAATTCATCGTTCTTCTCATAGAACTCCCGGTGCAATAAAAAGATACGCGCTGCGTCCCCGACGGCCTTGTGGGGCTTGACGAAATTACGGCAGCTTTTAGGCACGCTGAAAGAAAAATGCTCGGAGCGAATATACCTCCAGTTGGTCTTAAAGCCGATCAGCCTTGAAACCCGGTCTAGCGACACCCTGTCTTTTACCTCAAACGCCTTTGTAACGTCATCCTGGAGGTCCAATATCTCATAATCCCTGACGTCTATGCGGGATTTTTTAAAAATGTAAAGATCCTGGGATGCCGAATAAAAGATCAGCTTCGAGGGCTTGCACTCGTCGAACATTTCCTTTACATACCGGTTAAGCATGCCGAACGACCTGTAGGCGATATTTTTCCTGACGCCCTGGACAGCCTCGTTATCCAGCTCGAAATCCGGGTCATAAGGCTTCTGGTGCTCATTCTTCGCGCTATTCGCCACCCGCTCCGACAGGCCTACGGTCTTTCCGAGGCCGTCGACGATATTCTTCCTCATCACCAGGTCACAGTCAAAGTAAAACTTTCGGGACTCAAAACGAGGCTCGTTCATATCCTCGCAGAGGATCATGCCGATCTCCACCGGGATCAGGTCACGCCTGTAGGAGCCGTATATCTGGCCATATTCCAGGTCAATGAACGCGAGACATTCGTTCTGCATACTATCATCAGCTTTTTCGGTCGCCCATTCTCATCTATGTTCACGTCCATAAAGGTAACGCCGATATCATATTTCGTGATCTCTTCGTTGATGGCAAAGAGGACCAACGCTACAAGTATGAAGCCGGCCTTATATCTCTTATCCCTAAATAACTCATCAAGTATATTATCAATAAAAACTTTCTTTGTGGCTGTCCGGAGTATAACCGCATGAAAGTGAACATTGACGAATACGACGTCATTCATTATTGTTTTACCTGCAAGCTTGAGGCCGCTCAGCCCAGGGTGGTGATCTCCATGTCCATGGACAAGGACGTGAACGGAGAGATCCACTTACATAAAAAGATGGAGCTGGAGCACCACGGCGACAGGATGATCCCGGACGGTAAGGACAATTTCTCGACCAGGGCGTTCGACATCGACGACGAGTCGCAAAATTATGAGACCTGCGCCAGGATCGTCATGGATTATATTAACAAAGGATACGAAATAACATACTTAAAGCTGGGATAACATGGGATACAAAAATTGGCCGAATGACGAGAGAAAGAAAACGCAGGACCCCGTATCTATACTAACGAAAGCCGGCCTGAAGCCAGGCATGGCTTTTGTTGATATTGGCTGCGGCCAGGGATATTTTTCCATACCGGCGGCAAAGCTCGTCGGCCCTAAGGGCAATGTGGTCGGCATTGACATTGACATCGAAGGCCTTGACGTCTTAGAAGGGACGGCGTCTCGTGAAGACCTGGATAATATAACGGCTGTCGTGGGTCACGCCGAAGAAACCGTAGTATGCGACGCCTGCGCCGATATTGTATTTTTCGGCATCTGCCTGCATGATTTTCACGACCCCGGAAAAGTACTGAGTAACGCGAAAAGCATGCTTAAGCCCTCGGGAACTCTGGCGGACCTTGACTGGAAAAAGATACACATGGACCAGGGACCGCCTTACGATATCCGGTTCAGCGAGGAAAAAGCCTCGAAGCTCATGAAGGATGCAGGGTTTACTGTCGCCTCAGTCCAGGATATCAGCACGGAATATTATTTGATCATCGCAAAGCCCGGACAATAACCGGATTTTTTTTAATGATACTATTTTTTGGTCTGGAAGGAATTTATAATATGAGAAATCAATCAATCTTAATAAATAGCAGAGAAACATGTGCGAGCTTTTTGGGTTTAGCTGCAGCGGCGAAGGGTGTGCTGACGAGCGTTTACAGCGCTTTGCCGAGCATTCGGGCCGTAACCCCCACGGATGGGGCCTGGCGTATTACACAGGTAGCGGCGCCGTTCTCAAAAAGAAAGCCGTAGAGGCCCAAAAAAGCCCGGAATACTTTGACGCAGCCAAAATGGCGAAAAGCGACATCATCATCTCTCACATCCGCCATGCCTCCTGCGGCAAGATCAACGAGGACAACTGTCACCCTTTTAAACAAGCTTTCCAGGGGAAAGACTGGGTATTCGCCCATAACGGCCACGTCGACGGCGTCGCAAGGCACGTCAGGACGACAGGCGAGACCGACTCCGAAAGCGTATTTAATATGCTGCTGGATAACATCGCCGAGTATAGCCATCTTGACAACGGCGTGACATACAACAGCATTATCAACGGCATAGCCAGCATTTTTAGTGACTATGAGTTCGGCAGGCAGGTCGGGCTAAATTTTATAATGTCCGACGGCAGCACGTTATATGCCTTCAACCATCACGGCGAAAAGCCCATGTATTACAAAAAGACGTCCGGGCCGGAAGGTAACTCTATTACGATCTCTACGCAAAAGCTCGACAGCGGCGAGTGGGAAATATTGCCCGTGGACAGGCTGTTGCTGGCTAAAAAAGGTGAAATATACACGCTATCCGGGCCGATATAACCGCTAATGCCTTATGGTCAGCAGGTCCGGGCTTTCCAGGTTCGCAAAGGCGCTTGCGACGACCTCGCTGATGTCGGGATGTATGACCTGGGACCTCTGCAGCGGGGTCAGGTCTTCTTTATCCGTATTCATTAAAAATACCACCTGCTGCACCAGCGCCGGCGCATCGGGGCCCACGATGGAGCAGCCTAATATTTTATTAGTATCTGCCTCGACTACGATCTTGACGAGCCCCTCGCCTTCGCCCATGCCCATGGCATATCCTTTTGCAGTATCAGAATACCTGGCCCTCCCAACGAGTATATTACGCCTGGCCCTCAGCGCCTCTAGCTCCGTTATACCTACACTGCCCACCTGTGGGTGAGTAAAAACGGCATGGGGAACGGCATGGGTATCGTTCTCTCTACTTTTTCCCCCGAGCATATTATCCGAAACGACGTCGGCCTCATAATTCGCCGTATGCTTGAACATATAGCGCCCGGTGGCGTCGCCCAAGGCAAAAATGCCGGGTTTCGTGGTCTCCAGGTACTTGTCTACTTTGATCCAGCCGCCTTTATCGGTCTCTACCCCTGTCTCTTCGGGCTTTAGCATGTCCGCATTGGACTTTCTGCCGGCGGCAAGAAGTATTTCCTCGGCCTCAAAACGTTCTACTTTGCCGGTTTTCAAGTTCTTTGCAAATACGGCCTTTTTATCCCCGTCCTTCTCAATGTGGTCGGCATCGTAGTTAGCGGCATACGTCAGGTCTTTTGAAAGCCCTCTCGTGACGATCTCGCTGATCTCCGGGTCCTCATTATCCAGCATCAAAGAGTGCCTTCCGATGAGCGTGACCTTTGTTCCCAGGGCGGAAAAGCAATGGCCGTATTCGCAGCCGATGTAGCCGGCACCGATAATGACCATGCTCTCCGGCAATCTTTTCAAATTCAATAACGTGATATTATCGAGATATCCGGAATCCTTCAGCCCGGGAATGTCCGGGACCCCGGGCCTGGCGCCTGTGGCAATGCATATTTTTGGAGCGGCTATGGTCTCGCTTCCAGCCTGTATCCTGTAGTCGCCCGTGAACTCCGCCATTTCCTTAAGCCAGGTCAGGTTCTTCTGGGACGCAAGCTCCGCTTCGATGTCCTTTCTCTCATGCTCTATGAGTCCCCAAAGGCGTTTCATTATTAGGCCAAAATCGGCCGTAATATTTGCGCTCTCGATGCCTATCCTTTTAGCATCTTTCAGCGTGCTGATGACGTCTGCCGGGTATATCATGATCTTAGAAGGGATGCACCCGTTGTTCAGGCATGTGCCACCGGGCGGGCCATTATCCACCAGCGCTACTTTTAGGTTTTCCGCCAGCGCGCTCCAGACCACTTTCATGCCGCTACCGGCGCCGATCACTATGACGTCAAACTTCTCCATATGCGGGCACCACATTTCGATAATACCATTTCCGCTCTGTATCGTTATACTATTATCCCATTTTTATATTATTGCCGGATACTGGCCGACAGGCAGCGTATCGATATCGGCCATTAAATTATGAATAGTCCATTTAAACCTAATATAACCAATAATTTATTTTATATGCCATAGGAGAAGGCATTTAACTATTACCTTTTAAACACTGATTACACAACCGCCTCACATGGTCGGCTCAAAAGGTCCTATCCTGTGCGCGGGCGGTTAATGATCGGTGGAGGATAATATGGCTAAAGAACGAAAGATAAACGATACCGGGGCAAAAAGATATTCGCAAATATTTAAAATAACGATGATATTCACGATCGTGGCAGCGGTATTGCTGGCTTCCGCGCCTTCCGTCGGGGCTATTTCATCCGACGCCTCCGGCACAGGTATCCGCAG
Source organism: uncultured Methanocellaceae archaeon (assembly GCA_963780625.1). Classification (GTDB taxonomy): domain Archaea; phylum Halobacteriota; class Methanocellia; order Methanocellales; family Methanocellaceae; genus Methanocella. Next base: position 227,091 of record CAWACH010000005.1, read on the forward strand.
CAACATACCTATAGCGGCACCTGCGAACCCGGCGTTCGTTAATTACCAGGCACAAATAGTTAAGACCGGCCTCATGCCATCGCCCGTAGACCTTTCCCATACGAGCGGGCAGGCGTTATTTCAGGCAGACACGGTCTATCCGGCTAAATACGACCTCAGGGCCCTCGGAAAGGTGACGCCGGTGAGAGACCAGGGCACTTCCGGCAGCTGCTGGGCGTTCTCCACCTACGGGTCGCTCGAATCTACAATACTCATATCCACGGGGCAGTCCCTGGACTTTTCAGAGAACAATCTCAAAAATACAGCCGGCTTTGACTACGGCCCTAATTCCGGCGGTAACGACATGATGTCAACGGCGTATCTTACCAGGTGGTCCGGCCCTGTGAGCGAATCCGCAGACCCGTTCAATCCCTCCAGCACGACCTCTCCAGCATGCCTGCCGGCCGTAAAGCACGTGCAGAACGTGTACTACATTCCCGGAAAAACTAGCCCGACTGACATTTACAACATTAAGTACGCCATCATGAGCTTAGGCGCGGTCGACTCGACGATCTACTATAGCAGCGCCTATTACAAGACCACGACCCACTCGTACTATCAGCCCTCGAGCACCGGCAATGCCCCGAACCACGGCATTACCATCGTCGGCTGGGACGACAGCTACAGCGCGAGTAACTTTACCAGCAGGCCGCCCGGCAACGGCGCCTTCATCGTAAAGAACAGCTGGGGTAAAAGCTGGGGCGAGAGCGGATACTTCTACGTTTCATACTACGACAAGAACATAGGCACGGACAATACCGTGTTCACCGCAGCCAACACGACCAACTACAATAATATCTACCAGTATGACCCGCTCGGCTGGACAGGTTCCTTCGGCTACGGCAGCTCTTCGAGCACGGGCTGGTTCGAGAATAAGTTCAACGCGACGTCCAACCAAAACCTAAAGGCGGTCGGATTCTATTTGCCGCAGCCTAACTCCCAGTACCAGATATATGTGATGAACGGAAGCACCAACGTTACGCTGGCGGCGACGTCCGGCACAAGGTCGACGCCGGGATATCAGACAATATCGCTTGCCTCGCCGGTGTACTTACCGAAGGGCAAGAGCTTTACCGTCATTGTAAAGCTGACGACTCCGGGATATCAATACCCGATCTCGGTCGAGTACCCCGTCAGCGGCTACAGCAGCGGGGCAAAAGCCAGTCCCGGACAGAGCTACATCAGCCCCAACGGCAAGACCTGGACTGATACGACAACGATAAAAGCCAACATGAACGTCTGCCTGAAAGCGTATACGGCAAACGCATAAGTTTTTCATCGAGGGACACTTTCCCTCGATCATTTTTTTTAATGCTCAGCGCTTATGAGCGACGTCGGATGATTAAGTATTTATTATATATGGATATTATTAGGACTACTTTTGCTATTCTATGCAAATTGACTATGGCCAATAAGGGAGGCAGACAATGGGAGTCAGAATAAAAACCATCTCAAACGACATACCTGGCGCAGAAAAGAGCCAGGAAGAAAGCTATCATGTTCATCACGCTAAACCTCAGGCAGACCCGCAGCCCGTAAACAAGATATGGGAGCTTGAATGGGAAGTGCTCGGCAAAAAATTAAATAAAAACACAGGCAAAGTCTCGAATGCCGAGCTCGATAAGCTACACAGCCAGCTACGGGAGAAAGACGAGCAGCTAAAGCATGCGGAACACAAGATCTCCGAGCTGAAAAAACAATTAACGGCGCTCCAGGATAAACAAAGGATGCATAAGCCGCAACAGCCGGATAACCGTCGCCATGAGCAGAAAAAGCCGGCACCTGCGGTGGCAAGGCCCGTCTCTAACATGCAGAAGACCCCCAATCAGGGCGGTTTCCGCAGGTAAGGGCATTCTTACTTTTTAACGAAGAAATAAAAATTTTCTCTTTTTACACATTAACTAATTTATTTGATAACGCTAGAATAAATTAGTATAAATTACATGATGCGTAAATCTTTCCTTTTTTAACCGGTTAAAATTCCTATAGGACTTTTTTCTTAACGCGATGGACAATATGTCCATAATCATGTCATGGAATATGGCAGATGGCATATTTTCTTTGGCATAATACGATAATATGAGGCGCTAGTTTTTTATATTGAACGGTAGTTCAATTAGTTGAACGGTATGCTATGATAGAGCTTTTCGAAAAATACGTCGACTTAAAGATACTGGGGCTATTCCTGGGTAACTGCAATACCGAGTATCACATTAAAGAGATATCACGGAAGCTGGATATAAGCCCTGCGAGCGCGAGCCAAGCGGTAAAATATTTTGAACAGCATGGCTACCTGATGAAGGAAGAGAAAGGGCTGGCACACCTATACCGGCTGAACCTGTCGCATCCGATCATGATATCCATGAAAAAAGCCTATGGCATGGCGCTTGTGATGTCGGCGAACCCACTCGAGGCATTCCTGACGGCAGACGCTAACCTGGTCTCCTTCGCGCTATACGGAAGCTACGCCGACGGCAGCTTTGACGAGCACAGCGACATCGATTTTTTAATAGTCACGCCTTCCGCCGTCGACAAATTCTCAAACTCCAGAAAGCTATCGGAATCCAGAAAATATCTGGAAGAAAAGCTGGGCCGGCCGGTGAGCGTGTTCGTGGCCACGATGTCCATATGGAGCACCATGAAAAGTACAAACGATGCCATGTATCATAAGATACTGAAAAATCACATTTTAATATACGGTAATGGCCTGGAAAGCGGGCCTGCCCGTTAATACTTTATTATCTGTTGAACAGCCGCGTCACCAGGGGCAGCCTGATATTGAACTTTTTATCCAGCACCGCCATGGTACACCATGGTATGATATCGACGATGGGGATCATGTCTACCGCCGCCTGCCCAACGGATTTTACCGGCGGCACTCCGAGCGACAGGAGGAACGCGCCCTCGATGGCAGACAGTGGTAACTCCAGTAGGAAGCCGACGCCAACGGCATCCAGCGGTAAAGGTAAGACGTCCACGACGTCCAGGAATACGGCGAAGCCCAGCAGCGCATAGTCCATCGCCGGGCGGCCATTGCGCACGATGTTGCGGTTAAAGCCCTCTCCGGGCTGTATGATCTCCACCATGGAAGGGTCTATGTGCCTGACCTCGGGGTCGTTCCTGGCATCGCATTCGGCGCAAAATAGCTTTTTATCGCTTTTTTCCACGGCGCAGGAGCTACACACGCCTTTACCGCATTCGGTGCATATGCCTACGGCCTCTGTTTCAGGATGTTGATAGCACTTCAACCAGACCACTTCCATCGGCTAAATGTATACGCGACTTGTTAAATAGGCCTTATATAAAAATTTGCTGTATACATGCCGTTATAAAAAAACAATAAAAAAGTAAAAGCAGCTAACCGGGTTTACGAGCTCACGATACCATCGGTCACTGCCACTATGCCGTTGGTAACCTTAATGGGATAGAGTACCTTGACGTCGTTGACCGTTATGCCGCTATCGGACTTGGTAGCCGTCAGGATCTTACCGCCAAGCGTCGTCATGGTCATCTCATTGCTTCCCTCGGCAGGCTCTTTCACGTCGGCAACGATGCAATTCTCCACCAGGTTTTTGGCCATGTCCGGGTCATTGGCTATGGACGCCGAATCGTTTATCGACGCATCTCTCTGTAATGCCTCGTTCGTGGGTGCAAATACCATGAACGGGCCCTGGCTCTTGAGCTTTTGATCATATCCTGACGCCTTAGCGGCAGCTACGAAGACCGATAGGTCCGGCATGCCCGCAGCCGTATCTATTGCGTCCTTTTTAGACTCTTTCATGCCGCCCTGGCCGCCCTGATCCGCCTGTGCCGGAGGCATCTGCTGTTGCGGCTGTTGCTGTCCGTATTGCTGTCCGTATTGCTGTCCGCCCTGGTAACCGCCATAGGGCTGCGCCATACGCCCTCCGTATGACTGAGCCATCACGGGCGCCGCAAAGGCCATAATGACCAGCATGAGCGCGAGTATCGCCAATAGTTTTTTCAATCCGTCCATCCTTTTCACCGCAAAAAAACAATACACGTATCGTTATATATGTTATCAAAATAGGGTGCGTTTGAACCCGTATTTAATGCTCGATAAGATGGAAAGCCGGCGTTGTTGTTCGCCCTATCCGAACACGTTAGCGTTAGCGGGTTTTACCACCTGTGCAGATAAAAATCGATCACTTTTAAACGGCCGATACATAGCCGCATCGCCAGGCATATCGACAATAGCCACAGAAGCTATTTAATTTAACGATAAACCATATATTTGGTCACATATGGAAAACGACGTTACGATCACCCCTCATTGCAATAACGCTCAGGCGGAAGGAACGGATAGATATGCCTCAAGGTATTCCGAAGGCGCTTTTTTCGAGAAAATACTCAAGTACGGCAGACAGGCCGGCGTCGCGGTGATATACGCCGCGCTACTGCTTTACTACCTGGTGCAGAAGCCCGGGCTGCCCTGGAAGGTGAAGCTCACCATCTTCGGCGCACTGGGATATTTTATATTACCGTTCGACGTGATACCCGACTTTATCGTCGGCCTGGGCTATGCGGACGACCTAACCGTGCTCATAGGCGTGCTGACCTGCTGCTACATGTACATAGACGATACGGTCAGGGAACAGGCACGTGCTAAGGTAAACGAATGGTTCGGGGAAGCTCATCAAGGCATCGGGGCGGTAGACCGGCTGATGAGCAAGAAAAGCGCAGCATGAACATTCAATTTTTAACTGCCTGCTATATGCATAAAATACATATTTAACCAAAACATTTATTACCATTAGTTATTAATAATAGCTTAAGCCATGTATGAGCGATCGGCCGTGATACTATGATAAATAAACAAACCCTACGTGAAAATATAAAAAAAGGGCATGCCGCTTCTCCTAAGTATCCTTCGGATAACCAACTATACGGGCTGGTCAAAGATATCGTGTGGAGCGCCAGGAAAGCGAAAGCCGCTAAAGAGGGTAAGACGCTGGAACACGTAGTCAGGGATGAGATACGGCTTGCCATAGGGCTCGGCGCGCACATTGACCCGGACCAGGGAGTCAAAAGGGCTATGGCAGAATATGAGGCAACGTTCGGGCGTTGCCGGTGAACTTTTCATTTTTATCGTAAATATTATAGCTTTGGTCTGCCTCTTTAGTCATATGAAAGCGCTAGTCGTTTATTATTCAAGGACAGGGCATACTGGGACGGTCGCCGCAGAGCTGGCTAAAGAGCTCCAGTGCGATAAGGAAGAGATCGTCGATACGGTGAACAGGTCCGGCCCCATCGGCTGGCTAAAGTCGGGACGCGAGGCAAGCAGCAATGCCATGACAAAGCTCAAGCCTCTGGAAAAAGACCCGGCACAATATGACCTCGTGATCATCGGCACGCCTGTATGGGCAGCTCATGTGTCGACGCCGGCCAGGACATACATAGCAGAAAATAAAGCGAAGTTTAAAAAAGTAGCGTTTTTCCTTACGCTGGGAAGCAGGGGAGCCGAAGCTACGATAAAAAATATGACTGAGCTAAGCGGCAAAACGCCGGCAGGGACTCTCGTCATAACGGCTAAGGACCTTTCGAGCGGCGCTTATGCAGAAAGCGTGAAAAAGTTCGCCGCAGAGCTGAAGGCCCAGGCTATCTAATTTTTCTTCTTTTAAGTGCCTACGGCCCCGTCCGTCACGATCAGCACGCCGTTCTTAGTATTTACGATCTTTAGTATATCCGCGCCATTGACCGATGTGCCGCTCTTCTCCTTTCTGAAGGTGATGACCTTACCGTTTTGCGCTGTCATCTTCTTTTCCACTGTCCACGTGTTCAGCTCAGGAGGATCGGAGACGACGCCGTTCTCGACCAGGCCCCTGACAAGATCAGGATTAGCGACAAGCGCCCGGGTACTATTGACGGACAGATCTCTATTGATCGCCTTATTGGGCGGAGCAAAGACCATGTAATAATCTTTGCCTCTTAACTTCTCATCATAGCCAGCCGATCTCAGGGCGGAAGTGAATAAAGCGAGTTCCGGTATGCCCGCCATGGTATCCATCAGGCTTTTGGCGGAATCATATACGCGATATGTCACATATGTGGACTGTATGCCGTCCCCGCTCGGGCCTCGAGGCATCGAAGGCATCATCGAGCCCATGGACCCGAACGGACCCATCTGGCCCATTTCTCCCATCTGTCCCATCTGTCCCATTTGTCCCCATGGGCCCATCTGATCCATCATTCCCATCGGTCCCATCTGGCCAAACATGGACTGCGAAGGGTCCTGCCCTCCCATCGGACTTTCCGCAAACTGGGCATGCACGGGCACAGCGAGCGCCGTTAACAGTACAACGAGTATCGTAACTATTCGTTTTTTCAATCCGTCAATCCCCCTGATTTTACACTTCGTACGTATCATTATATAGGTTGTCAAAATAGGGCGCACGATAGGCTGTGCACAGGCCGTAGTTTTGTGACTTACCATTAACAACTGACAAAGGGTAAAAGGCCATAGCAGAGCCGAATTCAAGCAATGGGCGAGGAACCGGCGAATATATCCACAAGCCTTATAACCGGCGCAGGATACCTAGCCTGTGTTAGCATCTCAGGTGAACGACCATGTCTCTTAAAAACCGCATCGCGCCCATTATGATCATTCTCATCGTCGCGGCTATCTGCGGATGTACGGGCTTTTCTCCTAAGTCGACCATCGTGCCCACTATTATTCCGACGCCCGTGCCGTCTACGACGCAGGCGCCGCCGACTATCACCCCCATCACGAGCCTTCCCACGGGCACCCAGATCACATGGGATCTCCAGGGCGGATGGGGACAGCTCGTCATCGATAATCGCCTCGGGGGCGAGGATGCCGTGGTCATCCTGGCAGGCATAGACGACCCGCAAACGGCAGTGGCTGCTGTTTACGTGAAGGGAGGAGAGGAATATACAGTCGATGGCATCACCGACGGGCAATACGTGCTCTACGATCTGATAGGGACGAACTGGAACGATAAAACAAAGCAGTTCGAGAACACCAGAGAATACGCAAAATTCAACAGGACGCTGACATATTATTCCACAGATACCGAATCAAAGGTATTTACCGTGACATTAAGCCGGCTGGGCCAAGGGGATACTCAGATCCAACAAATGAATAAGGACGATGTACCGGCATTATAATTCAAATAAAAATGTGTAGGCGTACATTACGCCTACCTAATCATGCATCTTTTTCTCGTGTAGCAATTTCAAGGGTTTGAGGTCGCTGTTATTGTGGTACTTACCACCAGCCGCCCCAGCCGCAAGAGCCAAGGCCACAGCCGCCCCATCCGAGGCCGCAAGAGCCAAGACCACAGCCGCCCCAGCCACCCCAGCCGCCCAGGCCGCCCCAGCCGAGACCGCCCCATCCAAGGCCGCCCAAGCCCCAGCCGCCCAGACCGCCCCATCCGAGGCCGCCCCACCAGGCGGTCGCGGGTAGTGCAAGGACCAGTACTGCTAACGCGTAGAAGAACGAATATGGCATATTTCTTCAGATTCATCAGAGTTCCTCCCTACCACGCACATATTTGATTAGGGGCAAAATTTTATTTTACGCCATGAGCGAAAAATGAAGTATTAAATTAAGACATTGTCAAATAGTTCTTGCTTTTGTGCTATGGTAAAATTTCTTTCAAGTAAGCCGACGCTGAAAAGCACCAATGCCGGGTACGAGCCCCTGCGGTAAAAGCCAAACATACATAGAAAGATCAAAGGTATGGAAGTGGGGCCGGCACCTGTATTTTGGGGGGCACGGTTTGGAGTGAAACTATTATGGTAACTTGCCGGCCCAGTTTCTCCAACCATTTTAATAATCGCAATTGGAAAGTAATTGTCCAGGCATTAATATGCAAGATCTTACATCTGGCCAATCGCTTGCTCTGTAATATTTCGGTCGATACAATATATAACTTTAACGGTTGTTGCTCAACAGATACATAACCAGCCCTCTAAAACTGCATTGATGAAAAGAACTATTTTAACGTATTAGATACCTGTAATAGTTAAAAAAGTCGGCTGGTCATGGCATGGTATTCAACAGAAATCAGTCTTCGTCTATCCTCGAAGCCCTGAAGGCAAGCTCACGGGGAATGAACGTGACGGAAGTCGCAAAAGCTACCGGGCTTAACCGGGCTACGGTGGCCAAATACCTCGAGATGCTTTTCATCTCCGGCCACGTCGATATGAGGACTTTCGGCACTTCGAAGCTCTATTATATATCGCAGCGCATGCCGATATCGGCGTTCCTGAACTTTTCATCGGACATGATAATCATACTGGATCAGGACTCGAGAGTGTTGAACGCGAACGACATTTTTTTCGAGTTCACGAATACCAAAAGAGAAGACGTGGTCCATAAAAATATCGGGCACTTTGCTTTTCCCCTACAGTTCGACCCGCCCATCCAGCCTTCCATCCTGCAGGCCATTAACGGCCACGGAAGCACCGTCGAGTCATACTACAGGAAAAAGGACAAGGGATATTATTTTAACGTTAAGCTTATCCCTCTCGTCTTCGACGGCGGGGAAAATGGCGTCGCCATCATATTCGAGGATATCACGGAGAAAAAGCTGGCCGAAATGGCCCTCCGTGACGCGAATAAGTCTCTGGAGCGAAAGGTCAGGGAACGGACGCAGGAGCTGGAAATATCGAACGAGGCGCTGCGCAAGAGCGAGTCATACCTCAACGAAGCCCAACAGATCGCCCATCTGGGATGCTGGTCCTTTAACCTGAAAACGAGGGAAGTATATGCATCGGACGAGACCTGCGACCTCTTCGGCATCGGCCGGGGCCACAAATGGACATATGACCTATTTACGTCGAGGATACACCCGGACGATATATCAAAAGTCGAAGCGTCCGATAAAATGGCTATCTCCGAGAGGAAACCCGTCAATTACGAATACCGGATCATCCTGCCTGACGGCTCCGAGCGTATCATACACAGCATGAGGGACGTGAGGAGCGGCCCCGGCGGTGATACAGTGGAGATATTCGGGACGATCCAGGACGTCACCGAGCGCAGGCGAATAGAAAGGGAGCTAAAGGAAAGCGAAGCGCGATATCGGATGCTCATCGAAAAATCTTACGACCTCATCTTCAACGTTAAGCTAGACGGGACTATCACCTATGTCAGCCCTCAAATATCACATTATGGCTACACTACCGAGGACGTAGTGAACCATAACTTCTTCGAGTTCATTCCCATTGAGTTCAGAGAATTTTTACAAGAAAAATTCCGCGAGACCGCTATCAACGGCGAACGCTCGCCGACGGAATTCATGCTGCGCGGAAAAGACGGGCAAAAACACTGGGCGGAAGTCACCGGGAAAATGATCTATGACGATGCCCGAAAACCGCTCTACCAGGTGGGCACCGTACGTGATATTTCCGACCGCAAACGCGCCGAAGAAGCCTTGCAGGACAGCGAAGAGCAGTTCCGGGCCCTGGCCGATTCTTCAAAGATCGGCATCCTGCTGGTACAGAACGACGATATCCTTTACCTTAACCAGGCGCTCGCGGAGATGAGCGGGTATACAGTCGCTGAATGTTTAGAAATGAAGTTTTGGGACCTGGCGCCCATCGGCATGAAAGAGCATCTTCGGGACCGCAGCATCCTGAGACAGCGCGGAGAGCCCGGGCCATCGTGGATAGAGATCACGCTGACCAATAAGAATGGCGAACCCCTATATCTTGACTGCACCGCGACCATGCTGCAGTACCGTGGAAAGCCGGCGATGATGCTGACGGCAATGGACGTGACCGAGCGTAAACATGTCGAACGGGAATTAAAGATCAGCGAGGAAAAATACAGGAATCTCATCGAGACCGTCCATGTGCTGATATGGGCAGTCGATGAAAATAACGTGTATACTTACCTGAGCCCCATGTCAGTGGAAGCCCTTGGCTATCTGCCTGAAGAATTGATCGGTAAAACAACGTTGAGCCACATGGCTCCCGATGAGCTGAACCGTGTTTGGGGACTGATAAAGCCTTTGCTGGATGAGCGTAAGCCGTTCGAGCTTGTGGGCCATCATATGATCAAGAAAGACGGCAGCAAGGCATTTTTTAAGACGAACGGCATGCCTATCTTCGATGACAACGGCATGTTCAAAGGTTATCGTGGCGTGAGCCGGGATATCACCAACGGGCGAAGATAACCGTAATAGACTATGGCTCGCCCGGTATGCAGGTCAGCCAGGTTTCCATGATCAGATTGAATTTAGCTTTCGGCTGCAGGTTATAGTAGACCTCGACCGTCTCTTTGATATCGTCCACAAGCGCATTCCATGAACTATCGGTGATATATATCCCCAGGCCCTGCCCTTCGGCATATAGGCGCCCGTTGTTTATATGTACAATAAACTTGACCGTTATCAATCCATATTCCTCCCCCAAATTAGCCGATTTCATTTTTATATTCGCTATTTACGAATATACTTGCCCTTATTTATACCTTTTTCCTCAATCTATAGTCCGATCACTAATGGTAGAGCCAGTGCCTAAGTACCTATTCCGGATATATTGCTCTCTATGGCAGGGGTTCGGAGACCACGAATTTTCTAACGAGGAAGCCGAAAAGATCATCGGCAGGGGCGATAGGTACTCCAATCAAGCCTTACATTACCTGAAGAAAAGCGGGTGGCTGATCAGTAAAGGGCTAAAAACGGAAGATAAAAGAAAACACGTCAATAAGCTCGCGGACCCGATGACGATCATAAAAAAGATAGGCGAAGCGGGCGGCGCATCCATCGTGATCACACCGAAGAAAAATAGGTAGCATCAATTTTACATACGCCCGGTAAGCTCCAGCTTATGATATGCGAACAGCGCCTTATCGATCTGCCTGAGCGAATAATGGCCACATTGCTTTTGTATATCCAGGATAGTATTCCTGAAATCCGGATATCTTTTTTCATCTCTGAGCTTCGATCGGACATATCCATGATAATACAGGGCTTCACAGGTCCGGACATCCATGATCGGGAACCTGTCAGGATAAATAAAATGAAGGATCGTCGAGCCTATGGGGGCCCCGACGCCATCCAGCTCCATTAGAGCCGGTAATTTTTCATCGTCGTTTTCCGATAGGCAGCGCATGATGCCCTTTTTGTATATCCGGTAATCACCCTTCTCAAAGATCGGCCTGACACGAGGAGACTTCCAGTTGATGATCATGATAAAGGTCGTCTTAGTGAGATATCCCTTTGACGCGATCTCCTCTTTTACCTTTGTAACGAGCAGATCATATTTTGTTTCATCCCGGACCCCGCCATCGAATATTCGTGACCATTTTTCAATAAAGAGGCAGTCTATCATGCCTGAAGCTATATCCATCGCCTCACTCTGCGTTTGTAATTATCATATTCATTTCCAAAAGCCTTTTCCAGGCTGTTTTTCTTCCCAGTCTGGCTTTCTTCTCCGGGCCCTTTCATCACGTTCTCCTATAAGCTCCTTCAGAGAAAAAGCTACGTACGAGCCCGACGTTTACATGAGCGAGAGAAGCCGGGCCGATAACCCTTTTAAAGGGTCACTACGAGACCGGATAAGTATATAGTAAGGCAAACGGATAATCAGATAGTCTGCAAAGACCAGATAATAACGCATTGAACGCTGAACTGCCACCTATAGGAGGCCTGTAAGCAATCATGAAAGTCCTTTTAACGACGCCGCCGGGTAATACAACGGAACGCTGGCCACCCCTGGGCCTGCTGTACCTGGCATCGAACATCAAAAAGTACAGGGAAGATGAAGTCAGGGTAGTGGACGCTTTTTGTATGAACCTGGACAGCCGGCACCTTGTGGATCTCATCAAGAGCGAGCGCCCGGACTTCGTCGGCCTGAGCACGTCTACACATACGTTCCTCGAATCGATACGAACGCTCGAGGCGGTCCATCGGGAATTGCCCGACGTAAAAATAGCGCTCGGGGGATACCATTCTACTTTCACGGCCGGGCAAATACTGGAGGCATACCCGTTCGTCGACTACATCTTTAAAGGCGAGGCTGAACAAGCGATCGTCAAGGCGCTCGACTGCATCGACTCGGGCCGCTCTCTTGCGGAAGTCGAAGGCATCAGCTACATGGAGGACGGGGCATATATCCATAAACAGCCGGCTCTCATTAAGGACCTCGACACGCTGCCTTTTCCCGACCGCAACATGTTGAAAGGCATCGATTACGGCTACGTCTTCAAGGGGATACCGCTGACGTTCGGCAAGTTCACGACGATGAATACGTCGAGGGGCTGCCCTTATACCTGCACTTACTGCTCATGCGCCACCTTTTCCCGCCACCAATTAAGATATCGCAGCGCGGAGAACGTGGTCGAAGAGCTGGAGATGCTCTATAGAGAGGGCTACAGGAACGCGGTCATCGTCGACGATAATTTCACCCATAAGCTGGAGCGGGTGGAGCGTATCTGCGATCTTATATTAGCGAAAAAGATCCATATGCGGCTCTACTGCGAAGGCAGGGTCGATAAAGCGTCCCCGGCGCTCATGCGCAAAATGAAAAAAGCTGGCTTTGATGCTATCTTTTTCGGGGCCGAGAGTGCCTCCAAGCGTGTGCTGGACTATTATCATAAAAAGACGGATCCCGGCCAGATCATCACGGCCGTGGAGAACGCGAAGAAAGCTAACCTGCTCGTCATTACCTCATTCATCATGGGCGCTCCCATCGAGCAGAAGGAGGACATGGAGGCGACAATAGACCTGATCCGCAAGCTGAAGCCGCATGGCCTGGAGCTCAATACCCTGGACGTGCTCATCGGTACTGCGCTCTGGGACGAGATCGCCGGCCAGGGGAATATTAAGCCCGAAGACTGGAAGACTAACCACCGCATTTATGAATATAACGGCAACGGCACAAGAAAAGCGGAGCTCGATCAGATGATCAGCAGGGGATACCGCGCCTATATTGAAGAGTTTTTAGCCCCCGCGGCATGGCCGGGTACGCGAGGCTCATGTTGCATAACGGGACCGCCCGCAGCGTGTTCGCCCGGAATATATTAAACCCGAACGTGCTAAAAGCCTTCGAATGAACGGCTGACATAATGTGTCCCGATAACCGACCTCAAGACTTTTTTTTGTAAAGCCTGTCGGTAGGCTTGATGTGTCATGGCCAGGCTAGCTTATCATCGGAATTAGGCGGCCTAAAAGTACGGGCATAATTATACGCTAAGAAAATGGGAACTAACATAGTTGCCATGAGTATCGTGAATATTACGAGGCCCAGGACATAATCCGTTATTGGAATGAACAATAGGAAAGTGCCTGCAACGGCAATTAGAATGCCCCAGATCATCAGTAGCTTACCGCCATAGGCGTTGATCTTGTACCAGGCTTCGTCGGAGCTGTAGGATTGCGGGAACCTTACGCCATACATGTGGTTCATTTTTATCAAGCCCCTATACAGAGGAAATGTAAAGACCGCGAAGAAAAGCCCCATCAAGATCAAGATAAAGCCATATAACAAATTCAAGCTAAACGCCAGGTCAGATAACGCCATAGCAACAACTTCTACTAGCGTAAGCATATAATCGGAACTAGGTGATTAAAATTACGGTACCTGCTGCATGGCCGGCAATAACACGATAAACCTGGCCCCCTTATGATAATCGTCTTTGACCCTGTTCTCGATCGTTATGCTCCCGTGCATGTTCTCTAAAAGCGTTTTTACCAGGTACAGCCCCAGGCCCCGTCCGCTCGCCGTTGTCTGGCCTCGCTCGAACCTGGTGAAGATCTTGTTTTTCAGGCCATCGGAAATGCCCGGGCCATTGTCCTCGATCGTTATCTTATAGACCTCTCCTATATCAGATGTAACCTGTTTTAGGTCGATGGCGATCTCCAGGCGGCGGTCATGAGGCGAATGCTTGATGGCGTTACTGATCAGGTTCGTGAAAACGTCCCAGATCAGCTCGTTAGCGCATATAAAGCATTGCGGGACCGCGGTAAGCCTGATCTCTACTTCCCGGTCGGGAACGTGCGAATAATGGTCCGTTAACTCCGTCAATATCCGGCAAAGGTCGATGGGCTTGAACTTGAGGCCGCCGGCCCGGGATCTTTGTATTTTACGGACATTCTCTATAATCTTCGAGCTATTCAACTGCGTCTCCCGCGCCTTCTCCAGCAGCGGCTTGCTGCTCATATCGAGCTTACCTTTGGAGTTAAGCTCGTTCAAGGCCAAGCTCCAGGTACCCGAGGCCCACCTGGCTCAGGTTGTTGATGTCGTGGCCCATCAGGTCGAGGTACATTTCGGATTCACTTTTGGCTTCCTGTAGCTCTTTTTCCACTTTCTTTAGCCTGGTAATGTCCACGATGGCAGCTACGGCCGAGGTGATCTGCCCTCGCTCATCCTTGATGGGGCGCTGCTGGCGATCACGTTGCGCTTGCTGCCATCGGGCTGCCGGACGATGAACTCCATATCGGATACCTGTTTCCCGTACTTCAAGGAAATGTACAGGGGCATCTCCTGGTTCTCCAGGGGCGATCCGTCCATGTGTGATATCTGCTGCGGATACATATCCACGCCATATGTCTTTCCGGCCAGAGGCCCTCCGAAGATCTTTTCAATGCCGCGTCGAGAAAATATGTGACCCTGTTAGTTTTAGCGTCTACTACCAGAATACCTATGGGTGCGGTATCGATGATGGCCTGGAGCGTGGCGCGCGCATGCTCTAGCTCTTCGGTGCGCTCCTCGACCATCTTCTCGAGATCGATATAGGACTTACGCTGCGCCTCCTCGGCACGCTTTCTATCCCGAATGTCCCGGCATATGCCCCGGTAGCCTTTCACTTTGCCGTTTTCGCCAAATACAAGGTTGACCGTCATTTCGAAATCAACCAGCTCACCCGATTTAGAGACCATCTGCTTTTCAGCGACGGCGACCGGGATGCCTTCTATGTTCATGGTTTCCAGCATGCCCCTGATGCGCTTTACCCACCCTGGGGCCATGATCTCGTACATGGACCGGCCGAGGATCTCTGCAGGCGTATATCCGAGGTAATCCTTGATGCGAGGATTGGAGTACGTAAAAATGAGGTTATTGTCCGTCTCCCAGACCCAATCGGAGATATTCTCTATGAGATTCCGGTATTTTTCTTCGCTTTCGTGGGTCGAATCTAAGGTTCGGCGTTGCTCCGATCCGTGGCTTTTCATAATTTTCACCGTTCGTCACGGCATTTATTGCTTCCCCGCTCGTAGCGGACGCTCCGGGAGCTCGTAATTATGTTAATTTCAAGCCAATAGTGATTATTTGTATGCAATGAATACCCTTTTTCAAATTAATGTTGGACAAATGACCCCAGGATGTGACATTGTACGCTCTAAGGCTATCCCCCTGATAAAAAGTTGCAGTAACAGCCCTAAGCCTTTTCTGGTTTGCAGAGACACAGGGGATGAGGGAGGCACGGAGAAAAAAAGAAGATCAAGAGTAAATTTTAACTGAGGTTTTATTGTCCTCTGCAAATTTCGCTTAGTCCTATCTTTAGGATCAATACAGATACGGCTGTTACGGATACTCCTGCAAACATCGGCGTGCCTATCAAGATAGGGGCGATCAAGACCGCGAGGTCTATGACATTTTGTAAGTTATCTCCCTCTGCCTTATACTGGGTACAGATGACCTTTCTTGTCTCTTTTAATATTTCAGCGAAGAGCTTTCTTCCCGTCAAGTATCGAGTTCAGGATGTCCTTTTGAGAAGCGACCCCTTTTTCCAGGGTTAAATACCTGTCATGATACTTATTCACTGCCAGGGTCTGATAAAGTGTATCTTCGTCCATTTCCAGATATTTGGCGATCTCTTCCCTGTCCTTCGTTTTGACCTTTAGTTTGCTTTTTTGAGCGCTCATAGATCATACCCCTTATGAATATATAGTTATACATATTAAAGTATAATTTTATATATAAATAGATTACTAAGCAAGCGCCATCTATCGATTATCACTGATATTAAGCAGGCGTAGCAGGGATTATATCATAGGAAAAAATGTGTGTTGTCACAACAATGACTCAGTTATCTGCACCAGCATTAACCGGAAGCTTTTGATATTTGCACGACGAGCCCGCCCGCTGTCGTAGCCAGGAAACAAGCCCCATCAATGATAAACATTAGAAGGAGTATTATCGGTAAGGGCGTCAGTTCTACTGGCCTGCCAAACTGGTCCACATGACTTTGGCCATATTTTTGCATGCTCTCATTCCATGAATTTATCATATATCCGTCGACGATAAGTATCGTGATCAGTGCGACGATCGCTGAAGCGTACAGCCAGTTATTCGAAGATGCTTTTTCTGAGCGTGTCTGTAGAGCTGCCAACATGCCGCCGGCGAGCAATGTAAAGAACGAGCCGAGCGCCGCCAGCAAGGGCAGGTCATTATTTGCGCTGTATAAATTCTCAACAGTATTATCGCCGAGGGCCTGTAGCTTACTCATCATTTGGCTCTCCCTGGCGTTGATGGAAAAAGCCAGCGAGAAAATATAACAGATGAACAGCATGGCGATAATCCCTATTACTGCAGACTTTATTAACCACTCGAATCGCATTGACATCAAACCATCAATCTATAATCTATTATATGATCTATAATTTGCTATGGCTGCGGCGTGGGCGTATCTCTCAATACTGGTGTTTGTACGACCATCATGGAGTTGAGCACCTTACCATTGTCCACATCAACTACCACATATACCAGGAAGTTGGGCTCATAGATGGACCTATTTGTCGTAAAGGTGATGAAAGGATATGCCCCGATATATGGATCGTTACCCCAGAGTAAGCCGGTATTCACGACGAATATCACCCTGTATGGTATAATTTGTCCCGTCCATCTTCATCCTGAACAGTCTTGTTGTCCAGGGCGATCTTTATAGCTTTCTCTCGTTGTTCCCCGGTCAAGACCTGTCCGGGAACATAGTTTGTCTGTGCAATGGATATGTTGGGGTTTTCCCATTGGGGCACCTGGTCATACTTATCCGCCCGTTTTGTATAGCCGATGTATGCAACCCGGCCGAGGCGCAGGTCGACGAATGCTAACATATTCATTCCCTTCAGGCTCTCATCGCCGAGGACGATCTCCACTGCCGGTAGCGCGCGGTATCTCTTAGCATCGGGGCCTACCGCGTTGAAAGAAATGGGATTTATAACATCTTTAACATGGTACGAGCCGCCATAGCCCGCCCTGGATGCGGCCTCATCCTTCACTATCGGATCGTTCATGGCGATATTGATGGCTTTTGCTTTTTGCTGGTCAGTAAGGTTCTGGCCGAGTACGAGGTTCATGTCGGTAGCTTCGAAAATGAAATAGGCGAAGATGATAGAGGCTAATAGAAATATGCTTAGTAATGCTAGCAAAGACCTATCGATTAATAACCCTTTCATCGCACACCTACCGGTATGTTTAGTATGCAGGAAGTAAGTGTATAAAAAGTGTCTCTCACGAAGTGATAACCATTATATTATAGTTAGACTACCTGCCTGATGTATTTTATTCTAATTCAATCAATTATGTGACTACCTTAGTATTTTACAGTAGTCGTCAATAATTTAATACTAAAAATTTATTATCTAAGGGCAGGATAGATAATTAGATAAAATCTCTTCTAATCTGTTAATTTCTTTGACGGATAAACTTGTATTTCTTTTAAGAATATATTCAGATAATTGATAAGGCGCCATAATTGTAATGTATTTATAAGCATCCATTTTTGATTAGTTCCATGCATTGAAACGACAAATTCCATATTTTTGGCTCCCCCTTATAATGATCCTTCAAGAAATACCACAATGCCAAGCTCTGACGCCTTACCTGGCGTATCAATTGGTCTGATTTTACATCAAGATCCGAGACCTTCCAGTTTTTTGTCTCTAACAAGAAAATGCCGGTAGGTCCTATAACAATGTGGTCGATTTGGCTTGTCTTAATATAGTCATTATATTCTTTCCAATGGATCGCTTTATAGAACTGCAGTTTAACATCGTTGAGTATATGGTAGTTATCAGGTAATTGGGATAAATATTCAATTACCTCTTCTTCAGCTTCGGCTCCAATTAAAAATGTCTTGTTTTCCGTTATGACGTTATACGAATAAGTAACCTTTTTACAAGCTTGGTCAATAACTTGCGGTTTTTGTTCAATCATTAATCTTTTATTTTTCTGAATATCATTTAATTTTTGCTTAGAAGTTTTAAAAGGTGTTTCAATGTTATTGGATCTAAAATAAACTTGGAACCAATAATTGATTTTATAATTAAACCTCTGGAATACGCTAGGAGATGTTCTTGATTTATCATTTAATTCTTTTATCTTGGCATCAACTTCAATAGTACAAAGTGATATTCCCTTTTGAATTTGTTCTGTTAGCTTCATTTCTTCGATGAAAAAATTGGAAATCTTCTCGTCTTGTTGTAGAGTAATGGATTTTTCCGTCTGAGACAAGATTTCATTATAATTATTATAAAAGTTCTTGATATCTAATAAATTATTCAATTTTTTACCATTAATTTCTGAAATTCTATTTAATATGTATTGAGTGCTTTGTGATTTTCCATGAATGATAGCCATTTATTATTCCTACAAAAAAGTAAATATTATTGCCAGCGATCCCCGGTATTACGATTTTCCGCAAATAAAGGATATGTGCTGGATGGAAGAACATGGATGTTGTTTCTTATATCAAAAGCATCATCAATATATCTTTGAATTGTAGTTGGGTCTTCCGTCCATCTACAGAGCTTAGCATATTTACGTTCAAAATTAATGGCTAACCTTGGCGGCATTGTA
The DNA here is from genome assembly GCA_963780625.1 of uncultured Methanocellaceae archaeon. Classification (GTDB taxonomy): domain Archaea; phylum Halobacteriota; class Methanocellia; order Methanocellales; family Methanocellaceae; genus Methanocella. The sequence continues at coordinate 245,916 of CAWACH010000005.1, forward strand.
TGTGAGTCATCAGATGTGTATGTAGGAAGAAGTATACCTAATAACCCTCCACGAGGGCTATTTGGAGTATCTCTAATAGTTGCATGGATTTCCCAATTGACATATTTTCTCCTCCACTATTTTTACCCACCAATACGACAGTGACAGTAGAATCGCTAATATATTATCTTTATTTTTCGTATTATCGTTTTTTATAGGTAAACCATCAAGTATACCATCCGGTACCAACCGTGAAACAGCAAAGCCAGTACTATTCATTAATTGTAAATATTTTTCCCGATAATAATTGTCTTCACTATAGGAACTAACAAACACTTTATGGACTTTAGTTGACACTATATATCCTCCGTTACCTTATTAATTCAAACTTATACTATATTAACGCTTGCTATTTGATATGATAATATACGAGTTGTATTATGATTATAATAGAAACGTTAAATTAATATTTTACTAAACGATTATTTTCACAGCGCTTAGCTATGTTATTTATACACAATTTTATTATATGTATCAAATACTGAGTTTAAAATTATGCCACCACTAAGAACATATAATGTTTTTATAAGTCATGCATGGAGCCATTCAGAAGAGTATTATCGATTAGAGGAAATGCTCGATAAAGCTCCAAATTTTCAATGGAAAAATTATAGTGTTCCCGCACATGATGGTTTCGGTAAAATGTCTCAAAAAGCACTTGAGGATCAATTATTAGAGCAAATTCGGCCCGCTAGTGTTGTGCTAATACTCGCCGGTATGTATATCAATAATAGCGATTGGATACAAAAAGAAATCGATATGGCGGCAGAACTAGGAAAACCTATTATTGGCATTAAACCTTGGGGTAATAAATTCGTACCAAAAATAGTTAAAGAATCGTCAAATGGTAATATTGTTGGATGGTATACGCCCTCAATTATCGAAGCAATAAGGTCTAATTCATTGTCAACAAGTAGTAGATTATCCGATATTCAATATAGTAGTGAATCCGAAAATAATGATGAATTATGGGATATTATTAAAGCCGTTGCTATAGTTGGCGGTTTAGTAATTGGAGCATCGGTAATTGCAAAATACTTTAAACAAAAACAGGAGCAATATTCTAAACCTCGTATGCCATGGTAAATTCTAAAAAAATAACAGTATATATAGATTTAATCGTTGTGATATTTACCCATTATCTGTCCCTTCTTTCCATTCTTCGTAGTCCTTTGTCTTATCCTTGAATCCGAATGTGTTTTTGGGTTATTGATTCTTTCTTTAGCCGTTGTTTTCACCTCCTCTATCTTACATTTAATAAATATTAAGGCGAACATTTTTTGCATGTAAATTTTTTGAAAATCATCCCTGACTTGGAGGTTATACAGCTACTGCATACCTCAGTACCACATTTTTCACATTTGACCCAATGCTTCTTACAATGGGTCTCGCCACAAATTGGGCATACTTTTGTACATGCATCACATAATGGGGATCCACAATCGGCACATTTCCCTATATGTTCAGGACAATAATGAGTACCACAAATAGCGCATTCTACACTGTGTTCTTCACAAAACCATTTGTTACATATTGGGCATTTGAAAACGTGGTCTTTACACAATGCTTTACCATCGACTTCACAGACTGCAATTGTATTTTTCTTTAAAGTAATAATATTGCCAATGATCTTGTGTTTAGGACAATATTTAATTGAATCTGAAATAACTGTTCCTTTGTGACCTATCGTTTCTCTCCTATAGATTTGGTCACCGCTAACAAACTCAATATCCCATTTCGGAACGAAAACAAGCAGGGTTTCTTTTATCGAAATATCCGATTTCTTGGGAACGATTGTGAATTCTCTCGTATCAGGAAGATCAAATACAGAATCGCTACGTTTCCTACTATTTACTTCATATTTGAATGTCTCTGTATTTTTATAGATAATCGAATTTAGGGCACTTTCTCTAGCAAAATGCTTGGTGATTTTAGGTTCTAATTTGATTACCTGGTAATCTGGCGAAAGCTGGAGGTGATAATTCTGCTCGGGAACTGACTTTAATTCTGTCACAAATAGATCTTCTTCTGAGTCTTTGAATTTAATATCTGGTAGACCAAAGATCGAAACATTTTCTTTTGGCACTGGAAGATTTAAGACCATCCCATCCTGAGCATCAACTATGCATTCGCCTGAATCTTTGACTTTATGTGCATGACCTTTTGGATCGGTCTTAGATACGAATAACGAATATACGATTTTATAAAATGGGCGCCAAACCAATTTTGCACTGTTAACACTCACCTTATCGGAATTTTCTAAGTCTAGCTTAATGATTGATGTATAATCAATTAATAGTGGCAGTGCATTTTTAAATGTCATTTCTTTTATTTGACCTTGATAGCGTCCGATTTTAATAGAAAATATTTTTTCTCTTAAATCGTTTCCATCCCATAGCGTTACATTTTCATAATCTGCCTGTTTCCTGGCATCTGAAGAAAAATTAATAGCAACAAAAAGCTTACTAGGATTCTTAATTACTGGATAAGATTCAATCTTTTTGGAGAAGACATCTATTTTATCCCTCCCAACTGCAGAACTATAATTTTTACATTCAACAATCCTTGTCAAAAGCCTGCCATTTCTTGTCTTAGATGCAATGACATCAAATTCTGCCCGAGCTCCACTTTCTAAATTATCTCTAACATTTGATCGAACTGACCAGCCTTCTGCTATTAAAATTTCTGCGGTGAAGGCTTCAAGTTTTTTACCAAGTTCGTTATATGACAATCCTTGGTTTTCCTCTATTACAGTATCATCATCTTCGTTTTCAATTTTTGAATTAGTCTGAACTTGTGCAATGACTTCATTTTTCTCAACACTAACTTTTTGTATTAAAGTCGCTCCACATTCCGGACAAAATTTCACATTTTCATGTGCAATTTGAGTCCCACAACTATGACAAAATTTTGACATACGATACCCTTCCAAATGATGGGTATCATTACTATTTAAAGATTGTATATTTAAAACAAATATATTCATTTTTACTAAAAATCCATCAAATAGTTATTGGCTTCAAAGCTAGCTGTTTTTAATAAATAACCAAAATAATAAATTGTAATAAACTATGTTATTACATAGTATTTTTTCTAATTAATTAATGAAAATTAAATTTGGCTTCCAAAAATGTGAGTGAGTATCATTAGGTTGATTATATCTACTGTTATTTCGAGCATAATCTATCCTCTATACCAAAATCAGCGTACATTAACCTCTTTTTTCTCAACCCCTTATTTTCACTTCTCTTTAATTTATATAGTAGGATGCATGTATAATAGCTGGAGTGATTCATATGGCATGTACATTACAGGGCGAATGCCCCATGATACCAATAGCCTTCAAGGGCACAAGTATAGCAGCAGGTAAGTGCGTCCGTTGCCAGCACAACAGCGCCACCAAGAAAGCCAGCGCAAAGGGCGGCAGAGGCGGAGGAAGACGCTAATTAGCGTCTTAAAAAAGTAGGGAGAGCTCTCATTCGTTTCAACGAGAGCCCGCTCAACTCTTTCATGAAACCTAATACAACAGCTTATTTTCATCAGTTTGATATTTTATCGGTGATCGTAGTCCATTTTTAATTAACCCTGCTTCTAAAGAGCTCTGTGCCTCAGGAAAGTAAAAAATGACTTCTCCGAGCCCTCTGTAACTCAAATTTAAAAAGAGTTCTGTGCTTCTGTGATACCCCGCAGGCGGAAATGGGGGTATAGTAAACCGACATGCCAGGTGAGTAACATATAACTCAACAATACCAACCCGTTCCTCTATAATTACATTTTTTCATTTCTGTGTGATTTATATACTAGTACGATGTATAATAGTCGGAGTGATATAAATGGCATGTACATTACAGGGAGAATGTCCCATGATACCCATAGCATTTAAGGGGACCAGTATAGCAGCAGGTAAGTGCGTCCGTTGCCAACACAACAGCGCTACCAAGAAAAAGAGCGCAAAAGGCGGCAGAGGCGGAAGACGCTAACCGGCGTCTCCATAAAAATTTCAAGGTACTCTCATTCTTTTCAACGAGGGTCCGTTCACCTATTTTAGAAAATTAAAAAAAAATCAATAAAACTCTTTTAACTTCTGATATTTTAATATTTAACAATTAAAAAAGACTAAACAGCCCGATCCTAAAAAAGTAAGCGGTCGGGCGGGATGAATGTTCTAAAGATGTGGGAGTCCCTCGGTTGGCTCAGCGAGTTCGAGAGCGAACGTAAACGTCCGCCATGCGCTCGGGTCTGATGTCAGGTGGTTCCCGGTGCTGTCCAATGCAGTTACCTGCCATCTGCCGGAAATCGTGTCAATACCCGGGGCAAAGTTATCCTCTGTGTATGTGCATGCCGTGACCGTAGCGCTCTTCTGGTTATACCATACTCCGCTTTGATGATACTGTTCCACGAGCCTATAGCCAGTCGCTCCTGTTACCGGTTGCCAGGTGAATATTATCGGTCCCAGCGTCGGACTATGGGTAAAATCAAATGTGTCCCATCGGCCGGGCTTTTAAGCGTCGGCGTCGCTAGTTTTGTATGCAATGACTAACGGCGATGGGATGAATACCGAATATGTCGGTTTCACTGTCCCCATGCCCATGCCCGGTGCTACCGTCCCAACTGGAATAATTGAGGCATGGGATGATGGCTGAGGCGAAGGTGTCGGTGAAATTCCTTGAGACGGCGTCGGCGATGTCGAAGGGCTTTGTGCCTGGGACGTCGGGGACGTCGGAGCTTGCGTCGGCGTTTGTTGCGTCACGTTCGTAGACGACGATGACGGCGATGGCGTAGCTGATACATTCCCGCCGGCTGACCGGTGCTGGTGTCGGCGTCGATGTTTCTGTTATTATTCGATAATACGACGAACACTCCGGCGATAACGATCAATATAACTACGACTATAATGCCGCCTATCAGTAAATTTTTATTATTATCCATTATGCCCACCAAATTGCTATTCGAGCCCGGTCGCCTAATAAAATGACTAGAATTCAAGCGTCGCTCTGGTTAACCACCGGACGATTATTTAGTCGGCGCATTCCTATTTATAATTATCTAAATTTAATGTACTCGCAAGAATAAAACGGCTTATGGCAGGGTGCTCACTGAGTTTACTCGTCCTGCTTCAGCTCACAGAAGAACGCAAGGGCCTGTCGTTTAATGCTTCTTTAATACTGTGCATGCTATATTATTTTAAAATCGGCCGATGTATTAATAGGGGCCATTAACGTAACTGTCGACCGTTTCTTTTTCCTTAGTTATCTGCCTGAACGTTTTTATATTTGCAATATTAATTTATAAATATCGCAAAAATATATATATTAATTTATTTTTTTTAATATAATGAACGTTCAGAGCGATGCTATGGAAAAACTAACGCAGGTCAGACCTCCGATCAGGAACGATGAGGCAGCTGAGGCTCTGAAGGAGAGCGAGCATAAGTTCCGCGTTCTGGCGGAAACCATGCCCGCGGCGATCTTCCTGTACCAGGGCGATAAATACATTTACGTCAATCCTGCGGCCGAGAAGATCACCGGATATTCGAAAGAAGAGCTCATAGGCATGAACTTTTGGGAATGGGCAAGCCCTGAGTATAAGGATATTGTGCGTGACCGGGGGCGAGCCAGGCAGATGGGAGAACCGGCCGTCTCGAGATATGAGGTTAAGTACCGGGCCAAGGACGGCCGGGAAGGCTGGGCCGACTTCGCTGCCGGCCTGATCGAATACGGCGGCAGGCCCGCGGTCCTCGCTGTAGCGTTCGATATTACCCCTCGGAAGAAGGCGGAAAAAGCACTGAAGAAGAGTCAATACATCCTGTCGAAAGCCCAGGAGATCTCCCACGTCGGGAACTGGGCCTGGAACATGAAGACCGGCAGGATGAACTGGTCGGATGAGGGGTTTCCGGATCTTCGGCCATTTGCCCCGGGAACTGGAGCCGTCGCTGGATTGGCTCTTATCCCGCGTTCACCCCGATGATAAGGATATGGTCGTAAAGTCCACCGACGCGATCCGATACAGGCAGAAGCTGGGGAGCATCGATTACCGCATCGTCATGCCCGACGGCTCCATAAGATACGTGAACACCGTGGCCGATAAGATCGTGCGGGATGCAGAGGGTAACCCCCTTTGGGTCTATGGTATCAATCAGGATATCACGGCGAGAAAACAAGCCGAAAAAGCGCTGGTAAAGAGCCGTGCGATTCTCTCCAGAGCCCAGGATATCGCCCACGTCGGCAACTGGGCGTGGGATTTAAAAACTAATAATATGCAGTGGTCGGATGAGATCTTCAAAATATTCGGCTACAGGCCCCAGGAGCTCCGGCCGACCTATGAATGGCTCCTCACACGGGTATTTACCGATGACAGGGAACTAATTAAGCGCTCAGTCGGCGCGGCCATTCAAGAAAATAAGCTCTTCAACATCGACTTCCGCATTATCATGCCTGACGGGTCCGTCCATTACCTGAACATCGTCGCCGATCGAATAAAGAAGGATAAGGCGGGCGATCCCGAATGGATGTATGGCATCATCCAGGACATCACCAAACGTAAGTACATCGAGAATAAGCTAAGGGATGCCCAGTCACAGTCGGAATTATACGTCGATCTCATGGGCCATGACATTAACAACATGAACATGGTCGCTCTCGGTTTTCTGGAGTTAGCGGATGACAAGCTTAAGTTGGAAGGAAAGCTGGAAATAAGCGACGAGCAGCTGCTCCTGAAGTCCATCGAGAATATAATGAACAGCTCGACGCTGATCGACAACGTGAGAAAGCTTCAGAGGGAAAGGGCGGGCGAGTTTAAGCTAAAAGCGATCGATATCGTGGAGATCCTTACCTCGGTAAAAGACCAATACCTGAGCGTGCCGGGCAGGGACGTTACAATTAACCTTAACATGAAATGCCGCTGTGCCGTCATAGCCAATGACCTGCTCCGGGATGTTTTCTCGAACCTGGTCGGCAATGCTATCAAGCATTCTACCGGGCCTCTTACGATCAATATCGATATGACGTGCACCGGCGAAGATGTACCTAGATTTTGTAAAGTGGCCGTCGAGGATAATGGCCCTGGAATACCTGATGACTTAAAAGCGCTCATCTTCGATCGTTCCCAGACGGCGAAAAAATTGCGCGGCAAAGGCCTGGGATTATATATCGTGAATACCCTGGTCGGGGATTTCCATGGAAAAGTATGGGTCGAGGACAGCGTGCCGGGCGACTCACACGAAGGGCGCTAAATTCGTGGTCCTGCTGCCGGCGATAGAAAAGTAAGCCTGACTTTCATTTGCAATTGAATTATAAAACTGATATGGTCATTATGTTGTGGGGTCGTCCCTCAAGAGGTATTTTTAACGATTTCCGGGTTCTCTTCTATCTAATAGGAAATACATCTTTACTTTTCATCCGATTCAGATTCATATGCTTATTATACGTGAGGAAACATATATGGGCCATAAATATTATACCATTTAAGGCCGAGGCGATTCTAGCTTGATGAAAAAGTACCAAATCCATACGACGCTATCCTCGAAGCAATATGAAATATTAAAAAATAATGCGGAAAAATACGGAAGCCAGCAAAAAGTCTTAGAACTTGCACTGGAACGCTTTGAAAACAGTCCAGAACCGGGCCTTTAGCTATCCCCCGAAGAAGAACTCTGGATGAGGTATCTCGGGAATAAACACGGCATGTTTTATTCAAAAAGTACGGATTAAGATTTCTATCTGGATACCGCCAATATGGAAGCATTCGAGGACCTCGTGGCCCAGACTAAACCTATCGAATATCAGATAGAGAGTTACTATCATAAGCCTCTAAAAAACTGTAGTCTAAAAGATGTCATCGATGGGATGATCATCAATGCCAAAATGTCACACTGGTTCGATGAGGTGGATTACCGGGACGAGGGCAATTATTATACGATAAATGGGCCCATAGTCTGGGCATTAATGGTTCCAAAATGACCAAGGTATTACCTGAAAGCGTCTTTAAAACCTACGGGGACAAATTCGAGACTACGATCTCGCAAAACACTGTTTTTATGAAGATATACAAAACGGCCGGATAAGATAACGCATAAAAACTAAATAACTAATCGGCACCGGGGCACTTGCGGCAAAGTGTGGAGCAAGGGAAAAGTACGAGATTATGAAATAGATCACCGTACTTGATACCTACTACATCTAGTATCGCGGCTTTTTTGGGCTAAAGACTTCCCAGGCAAGCAGAATGATCGCTATCGGAGCGCTGACTATGTAGATGATCAGCCAGGTCAGAAAATCCAGGCCACGGTTTACATTTGCCATATGATAATTATATATGACTATTCTCGAAAATAAGCATTTCTCTCTTCTTTCTATTTTACATGTTAGATTTATTTTTCCTCCCCTTTCCCCCCCCGCCATGGCTGGAGAACACGAGGCGCGGCCCATTCGTTAGGGATCGGCAGCTTCCGGAAAGAGCTTGCTATGTATCTTATCACTAATGGGAATTCCTGATTTGAGCCGAGTGTCCAAAAAAAAAAAAGGGGTCCAAACACCCTGATAAGATCCGTGGCTACATTGACAGCATTCGCACGCCGGGCATTCACATGGCGGACATGCAGGCGCAGACTCGACAGGCTGCTCGCTATAGGCGGGCTGTTCGCTATACGAAGGCTGCCCGCATGTATCGCAAGCCGGAATTCCTTCGTAGGTCGCTCCCGGCACATACTCCACACATCCTACGCATCCCTCGGGCTCTATACCGTATGTCCACGCGTTACCATTCCAATAGTGGTGATGATTGTGTTGCCTCCAATATGATTCATGTCCACCGTAGTGGTGGTGGTCTCCCCAACCGCCATGGTCATGGCCCCACGTACCACCAGGATGGTGAGTTCCCATACCGCCCGGGTGATGTTGGCCGGGGTAATGTCCTCCGTCCGGGTGGTGAGTTCCCATTCCGCCGGTACCCTGGCTGGGCCAATGTCCGCTTGGGTTATGAGACCCCATGCTGCCGGTACCGTGGCTTCCCATGCTGCCTGTGCCATGGCTTCCCATGCTGCCTGTGCCATGGCTTCCCATGCTGCCTGTGCCATGACTTGCCATTCCGCCGCTTCCATGGCTTCCCGATCCGCCACTACCATGTGCGGCGAACGCCGGGGTCATGGAGGAAAAGGCGATCGTCGTCATGACCGATAGCAACAAGACTGCAAAAATCTTCCAATTCAACCTCATATCGTATACCCAGCGCAAAATTAAACTTTAAAAATAAAAAGGGGTGGACTTAAAAAAATTTCCTGGGCGCGCAGCCGACCATGGATAACTGAATCGCGTTGCTCTTACTCGCCGAATTAAACGTCAATCCGTTAGAAAGACCGAGTGGTTCATTAATGATATGCTGGGAGATATAGTTAACAAGTTATTTCTACGGTTGCTTCTATATTTACCAAAATAAGTCTGGTTAAATTTTACACTTTACTAACGTCTTTTAATCTAATCATAGTTACATAGTTAATCAGACTTCGGAAGCATACCGATTCTTTGTTACAAAAGTACGCGGAATAAGGCAAAATAGGGGGACTAGCCTTGCCTCTCGGATGGGATGTGGTATTTTTGAAGGAGGCCCGCGTTCTAGGGGGCATAAGCTTGTCGCGCCGGTAATCTTCGGATACCTGGCCAAGGGCGAGCGAAAGGCGCCTGCGCGGAATGCTGATGTCCTATTAAAATGGGTGAGCTAGGGGAAAGGGACTAACGATTTTTTTAATTATACAATATACTGCACAAGCATACATTTAAATGTATAGTAGTACATAATCCCGGATAATAATGCTCGAATCTTTCAATAAATACATCGATCTAAAGGTCCTGGGATTCTTCTTAGCGAACCCTAAAACCTCGATAAACGTTAACGAGCTTGCCAGAAAGCTCAATGTAAGTCCCACCAGCGTGAATCACGCGGCAAAATGTTACCATAAGAAAGGATATCTGACCAAAGACGAAAAAGGCCTGGCACATTATTATCAGCTAGATCTTACTAACCCCGTAGTCTTATCTTTAAAAAAAGCCTACGGGCTTGATCTAATACTTTCATCGGGCCCTCAGGAAGCGTTTATAAATGCCGATGAAAACATTATCTCACTGGCACTCTATGGGAGCTATGTAGGCGGAGATTTCGACGAGGATAGTGACGTGGATTTTCTCGTCGTTACACCGTCGAAAAGGGAGATGATCATGGCCGCTATACGGGAACTGGAAGATAAGCTCGGGAAAGAAGTAAACGTGTCTGTCTTTAAGCCTGGCGAATGGCGCGCTCTGGCAAAGAAAGACGATGCCTTTTACAAGAATGTCATCAAACAGCATGTCCTGATTTACGGGGCGGGATTGAAGTGAAGACTATCGATGATTGTTTCATGAGGGGCTTACGAAGAACCGACCCGGATATCGATAGTGCAAAAAGGTCGATCATGACGGCCCAAAAGCACTTGAAGGATGCAAATGCGATATTTAGTGCTAAGGTTTATTCATCGACGATAATAACAAGCTACGAAGCCATGTTCCATGC
>CAWACH010000006.1:0-892464 GCA_963780625.1 uncultured Methanocellaceae archaeon
AGATAGTAAACACGGTCCAGTACTGCTAAAGCCTCATAGTTGAACTGCTTGAAAATGTCGCTTTCCTCTATGATGATCGGGTTGACCATCTCGTCGAAGCCCATGTTCAGGTACGCTTCCCTGAGCTTGTTCAAGGTCTCGTAAACAGGTTGAGGCTTGCCTTTCTCCATCTTCATCGAATGATCTTTGGACGGGTCTATGGGGGTCAGGTATTTTCCGCTCTGGCTCCACGCCTTATCGAAATCCTCTCGGGTCTCAGATTTGACCTCTTCGGGGTTGAACTTCATTAAAACGGCCTCTGTGATTTGTGAATGTTATAGTTGAGCTTAGTAGTTACTTTGTAATATATAGTGTTTATCGTTATTTATTGATATAGGCTCAGGCAAGCCTCGTGCCTTCTATAGTTCTGTGTTTGTGCGGTGATCGTTTATTCTTGCTTGCGCTTTTCGCTGGATTGTTCGGTTTCACAACACGAAGACATGAAACTTTTTTTAGATAACTAACACTAAAACATGAAAACACCATGACACAGTCAAATCATGAAACCATGAAGGACCCTATTAATCGAAATAAGCCGCCAAGACACGGCTATTAAGACACTAACGAACGATGTAAAACACGAAGTACCACAAAACCAAGACAATTAGAGTACTGCCATGATAACGAGCGTCGCAGGGAAAAAATTGGATCGATACGTGAAAACTATCGATGAGTCACGAAACGGTAGTTGGTATAGCGTATGTTTTTTGTCTCGTTTTTGTGGCACTTCGTGGCTTACGTCGTTCGTTAGTGTCTTATTAACCGTGTTTTGGCGGCTTAATTCATTTAATGGGGTTTTCACGCGTTCATGTTTTAATTGTGCCATGGTGGTCTTTCATGTTTTAGTGTTCGTAAATCTAAAAAGGAATTTCATGTCTTCGTGTTGTGAAACCGAAGGGCGTACGTGAGTCGAATCACTATTAAACGGTTAAAGCATAAACACGGAACTACTGGCCTTGAGAAAAGGCCTTAAATGTTGAAGTTTCTTATTTTATGTATGAAGGTCATAGGCTTACTGGGCAGTCCCAGGGGCAAAAAAAGCTATACGCTGAAGCTTCTGGAAAGTACGCTTTCGGGCGCGCAGGACTCAGGGGCGGAAACCGAGATCGTCGATATCACCCGAAAACATATCGGATACTGCAAAGCTTGCGGGCTTTGCTATGGGCAGGGAAAATGTTTCCAGGATGACGACTTCGGAGAGGTATTCGATAAAATACGGCAAGCGGACGGGTTTATCCTGGCAAGCCCCGTTTATTTTAGCAGCGTGACCGCGCAGCTAAAAACGTTCATGGACCGGACTTCATTTTACAGGCATTGTTTTACCCTGAGCGGTAAATACGGCCTGGCCGTCGTTACAACGGCGAGCTCCGGAGTACCGGAGACTTTCGATCTCATAGACCAGTACGTCATCAACCTTGGCGCTTTTTCCACAGGCGGGGTCAGCGTAAAACTACCTGTCATGCCGGCGAACATGGATCTCGGTAAAAAGGAAGCATATAAAGCCGGAAAAGACCTGGCTGATGCGATCGTACATAAACGACAATATCCTGAGCAGACGGCGGTCAGGGAATCGTTTTTAAAGGTCTTTAAAAATAGCGTAAAATATAACAAAGACCTATGGAAAGCCGAGTACGAGCACTAGGTCGAGATGGGGTGGCTTTAAGCCGTTAATTTGGATTAAAAACCCTTTTAAAGAGAACAATGGCTAAATACCAGAATGCCTAATGTATGCCCCATGCGTCTACTACCGATCATCATCACAATAACGGCGCTGGCGCTCATTATTACGCCCACGCTCGCGGCTGACGTGACGATACCCGTCGCCAAGGATTACACGATGAGCGACGGCATTGTCGTACATTTTGATAAAGTGATCATATCCGATGATTACCACGGCAACACCTACTCGCCGGACCCGGCGAACACGAAATGGTACGACCTTTACTTTACATATGCAAACAAAGGAACTGTGGCTCAGACCGGGCACCTGGAAGTATCGTTCTACGATGTCAATGGTAAAAAGTACCCGGACGGGAAAAACATAACGGACATGACCATGGACATGCTGGAGCCCGGTACGGCGTCGGACAAGGAACGCTTCGTAGAAGCTGCGGTCATACCTAAAGATACGAAGATAGCCGGCTTCCAGGTATTCGACGGGTTCAAGTCCGTAAAATTCGACATCGCCGGCGGACAAACCGGTACGTCGACAACATCCTCCACAGCTAACGCTTCAGCCGGTAACGGGCTCTGCCTGTCGGCACTTCTCCCGTTCTTTATCGTAGGCATCGTTGCGCTGGGCAGGATAAAACGATAAACATTAGCCTTTTTTAGAGTGCTTGAATTTAGCGTACGTAATTTTATTTGAAATTCCGAAAGAAATATAAGGTTTAAACCATGTAAGTCATGTACCTACTGCAGGAGATAATCAATGGCGAACGAACCGTTATTAATGATCCCGGGGCCGGTCATGCTAGACCCCAGGGTATTAGAGGCTATGTCGAAGCAGATGATCAACCACAGGGACAAAGCCTTTTCCGACATGTACGACGAGTGCAGGAGCACTCTACAATACATCCTGAATACGAAGAACGATACTTACGTATTAACCGGTTCAGGCTCGTGCGCCATGGAAGCTGCCATCTCGAACTTAGTAAAGGGCGACAAGATCTTAGCAATAGTCAATGGTAAGTTCGGCGAGCGATTCAGGGACATAGCCGGACGCTACGGCGAGCTGAACAGCCTTGAGTTCGAATGGGGCACACCCATCGACCTGCAAAAAGTAGAGGACGCGCTTTCGCAGGGCGCAAAAGTCATCGCCATGGTCCACAATGAGACCTCGGCGGGCGTCAAGAACCCCGCGGGAAGAAATAGGCAAGCTCGCGAAGAAATATAACGCTTTATTTGTACTGGACACGATCACCTCGGCCGGCGGAGACCTGGTCGAAGTGGATAAGTGGGGCGTCGACATTGCAGTGACAGGCGCACAAAAGTGCCTGGGCGCGCCATCGGGGCTTTCGTCCGTGACCGTCAGCAAGAAGGCATGGGACGCGATGGTAAAGAACCCACCATATTATCTGGACCTTAAAAAGTATAAGAAATCGGCCGAAGCGGAACGCTCGGAGACGCCTTACACGCCGTCGATCACGCTGTTCTACGGCATGAACGAGGCCATGCGCATCATCAGGGACGAGACCATCGAGAAACGTATAGCCAGGCACAGGAAAGGCGCCGAGGGCATCAGGGCGGCCGCAAAAGCACTAGGCCTCGAGCTATACCCGATAACGGATAAGCACACGGTACTATCGAACACCGTGACGGCCATAAAAATGCCGGCTGACATCACGGATAAAGACCTCAGAGGCACCATGAAATCCGCAGACGGCGTCCAGATCGCAGGCGGCCAGGACAGGCTGAAGGGTAAGATCTTCCGGCTACCGTCCATGAACGCCTTTACCGAAAAGGACCTCGTCAGGACACTGGACTCGCTGGAAAATACCATGATCAAGTTCAATGCGCTGGACAAGAGCAAGAAGAACGCCGGCGTAGAGGCTTTTAGAAAGGTATATAACAGTTAATGCGATAACAGAGGACGTAATGGCGAAGATCGGGATAGCGGACACGACGTTCGCCCGCTATGACATGGGCAAAGCGGCTATGGACGAGCTGAAGAAGAACTGCTCGGCTAAGATGGAGCGGTATACAGTACCGGGTATCAAAGACCTCCCGGTAGCCTGTAAAAAACTTTTTGAAGAACATGGCTGCGACATTGTCATGGCGCTGGGCATGCCAGGCAGTAAGCCCGTAGATAAGACCTGCGCCCACGAGGCCAGCATGGGCATCATTATATGTCAGCTGATGACCAATAAGCATATTATCGAGGTATTCGTCCATGAGGATGAGGCGCCTGACGAGCGGGCGCTTGCCGCCCTCATGGAAAAGCGAGCCAGAGAACACGCCCTCAACGTCGTCAAGCTGCTATTCAAGCCCAGGGCTTTAGAGCAGGACGCCGGCACCGGCCAGAGGCAGGGATACGAGGACGTAGGCCCCGCAAGAGTATGAATTTCATTAATTAACAGGTTAGGTTTGTAATTATGCCAGCAAGTAATGTAATAAGGATAGGATTCGTAGTCGCGGAGTTTAACCGCGACCTCACGTGGCAGATGGAGCTATTAGGTAAAGAGCACGCGACATTTTTAGGCGCGAACGTCACCAAGGTACTGTATGTACCAGGTGTCTATGACATGCCCCTGGCCGTCAAGGCAATGGCAGAAGACAAAGCCATCGACGCCATCGTCACCATAGGCAGCGTAATTGAAGGCGCCACCGACCATGACCAGGTGGTCATCGCACAGGCGACCCGTAAGATCACCGATCTGTCGCTGGAATTCAACAAGCCGATCGCGCTGGGCATCGCAGGCCCCGGCATGACCCGGATGGAAGCCAGCGAACGCATCGAGTACTCCAAGAGAGCAGTAGAGGCGGCCGTTAAAATGGTCCGCAGGCTTAAAGAGTATAAGAACTAAAATTTTTTTGATATTCTATGTCCTCAAAACTGGACCAGGTAGAAGAATCGGCTACTTTAAAGCTGGCCGACCTTACGAGCGAGCTGAAAAAGCAGGGTAAGGATATCATCAGCTTCAACCTGGGCGAGCCCGATTTTAATACGCCTAAACACATTGTCGATGCAGCTAAAAAAGCCCTGGAATCAGGCAAGACGCACTATGCGCCTGCGGCGGGAATTCCCGAGCTAAGGGAAGCCATAGCATCGAAGTTTAAAAAAGACAATAAGCTCGACGTTACAGCCAAGGATATACTGGTCACGCCGGGCGCGAAGCAGGCGGTATTCTATACATGCTTCGGCCTGCTGGAAGAAGGCGATGAAGCCATCGTTTTCGACCCTGGATGGGTATCCTACGATGCGTGTGTGAAGTTGAGCGGCGGAAAAACGGTCTGGGTGAAGTCGAACGAGGACGGCTCTATACCTAAGGACTTTGCTAAGTTCGTTTCTAAAAAAACTAAGCTTATTATAATCAACAGCCCGAACAATCCCTCGGGCGCTGTCCTGGGAACGAAGGACCTTAAACTGGTCGCCGATATAGCAAAAGATAACGGCATCTACGTGCTTTCGGACGAGATCTATGAAAAGATCGTCTATGACGTGAAGCCCGTCAGCATCGGGACGATGATACCTGAAAGGACCATTACCATAAACGGCTTTTCAAAGGCATATGCAATGGCCGGCTGGCGCATTGGCTACGTTACTGCGCCTAAGCCGTTATTCCAGAATTTCCTTAAGCTACAGCAGCATACGGTCACGAGCCCGACCACATTCGTCCAGTTCGGGGCGCTGGCCGCCATGACCGGGCCCCAGGACAGCGTCGGGGATATGTGCCGCCAATTTAGATCACGGCGGGATTTCGTTATTTCCGGTTTCAGGGAAATGGGCTTAAAATGTGAAATGCCCCAGGGCGCATTCTATGCGTGGCCCAAAGTAGAAGGAAGCTCGGAGAAATGGGCGGAAAAGTTCCTCGAAGCAGGCGTGGGACTCACACCTGGCTCTGCATTCGGTCCGAACAGCGATGACCACCTCAGGATGTCATACGCCTCATCCATGGACGACATTAAAAAAGGCCTGGAACGTATGGCTACATTACTCGGGGGAATGGACGAACGGACGAAAAAACAAAAACAGCAGAAGTAGCCGGCCGCCTGATCAAGCATTATGGCGTCTTTAAAGGCCGCAGAGGCAGCCCGTTCGCAGTTCTCATAAATACCATACTTTCGCAAAACACTACCGACCGTAATTCATCGGTAGCGTTCGAAAGGCTTTTTTCTGTTTACGATACGCCTGAAAAGCTTGCAGCAGCCCCGGAAGAAAAAAATCGCCGAACTCATAAAGATAGGCGGGCTACACGCCATTAAATCGAAACGCATAAAAAAAATATCACAGTTGATATTAGACGAATACGGCGGCAACATCGATTTTGTCTGTCAGGCAAAGCCCGAAGCCGCCAGAAAAGAACTGTTGAGCATCGAAGGAGTCGGGCCCAAGACTGCTGATTGTGTGCTACTATTCTCATGCGGAGACGATGTCATACCGGTAGATACACATGTCTTCCGCATCACAAAAAGGCTGGGCATAGCCCCTGAAAAAGGCGACCATGAGGTCGTACATCGCGTCCTGACCGAAAATGTGCCTGCCGGTAAAAGAGGCTCTACGCACGTCGCCCTCATCAAGTTCGGCAGGGAAATATGCAAGGCACAGAACCCGATGCACGATAAATGCTTTTTAATAGACCTGTGCGACTATGCAAGGGAAATAGGCGCATACCCGCCTGGTAAGAAAAAAGTTGATAAAAAACTTAAAAAAGAATAAGGTATCATTTTTTAATAATATTTATTTCATTAGTAATCAATCTGTACTGGATGGCAGAACAAAAAATTGGCGTGCTGGACCTATTTTTAATCACGTTCATCCTCATGTACTACGGCAGGCTGAGCGTGGTAATGTTCGTACCGCAGTATGCCATCGACTACCACATCCCATCGCAGTACTATAGCCTCTTTTTTGCTACGACCAGCATTGGCTCGGCTTTATCGAACTTATTGATCATCTTCTTGTTACGGCGTGTCAATACACGCCTAATTTTTATCTGGATCGGCTCCGTGTCAGCCTTGTATGAAATAATATTATTTCTATATCCGACTCCAGAGGCATTACTTATATCAGGATTATTGATCGGGCTCGCAGCAGGGTGTTTCTGGACCCTGACATTTTTAGTGGTCTGTGAGATCATCGATGTACATAAAATTCAGACTACATACGCAATGTCGAGATATAACGTGGTCACCACGATGATGGGTACCTTTACACCGCTCATTGCCGGCATAATCGTCCACTATCTCGGCTATGGCATCTGGCTACTATCGGCGCTGGCCTTCTTGATCATTTCAACGGCTATCATATTTACATTAAGGGACCCGGTCTATTACAAGACATATGGGCAATACCCGCTGAAAAAAGACCTGTCAAGGGTATTTAAAAATCGCCGCACCATAGTTACTTTTTTACTGGTCATGCTTTTTTCGACCCTGACAATGAACACCTGGGGCTCACTGTCGAGAGTATTTTTCGCCAACATAGGCATCAGGGATTACTGGCTCGGCATCATGGCCGTCATCGTAAGCACGATCACGATCATCGTATATTTTGTGCTTGCAAGATACCAATTGGCCCCCAGAAAAGTGCTGGCAACAGTCGGGATCGTCGTTTTCGCCATAGAGCTGGTGCTGGTAACGTTCACGTCTGATCCACTTATAGTTTTTATACTGGAAGGCATAGTCGGTACGGCGGGGATAGCAGCGGTCGGCTTTGCCACGCAGAATATATTGAAAAATACGTTCCGGGAGCTAACATACGTAGGCCGTCCCGTATTTGCCATGGGCATGTCCATCGCTAATTCGGTCTGGTTCGTCATTTGCGGATATCTTATAGCGTACTATGGAGGCTATTCGGCTATGGGCGATATACTCGGGATAACCGTCGATCAGTTCGGGCTTCGCATACTACAGTTGCTACTTGCAGGCCTATGTATCATCTGGGCTATGCTCATGTGGATCTATGAAAGCCGGATGGTAAAAGATAAAGCATGATATGGAAAACATGCATTAACGTTTTTTATTATAGATCCATTCTAATATACAATGGAACGCGTCGAATACCGTTTTATCGTAGACCGCATGCTCGGCAGGCTGGTCGCCTGGTTGCGTATTTTCGGCTATGATGCTAAGAGCGCGCTCGACCTGACGCCGTCCCCGCAAGAAGACACTAACCTCATCGAAATATCAAAAAACGAGTACAGGATCTTATTGTCCAGGGACCGTGCGCTTGTCGAGAGGGCGAAAAAGGCCGGGGTGGACGCGGTACTATTGAGCTCTGACGATGTAAAGATGCAGCTGGACGAGCTGATGAAATGCTATTATATTGATGCTGATCCGGTCATGACGCGCTGTACGGCCTGTAACTTCACCCTAAGAAAAGCTACGGAAAACGATATGGATCACATAAAAAATTCACCTGTGGTGCCAGAGGGGCTGGCGAACGACTTATCCGCTTTCTGGATATGCGATCGATGCGGTAAGGTGTACTGGCAGGGCAGCCATTGGAGAAACATTTTAAAGATGGCAGAAGAAATAAAAACAATAGAGAAAAATTCTACGTTTAATTGTCAGAATAAAACAAATTAACTAACAAGTATTTAATATATCAGCGATATCCGGCTTATAGGTGGCTCATATGCTGGATATAGTTGACAGGTTTGTAAGGCTCATACACATGGTCATACTCTCTATCGCCGCATTGATAGGGCTTTTTGTAATGCCTCCCATCGGCATACTGCTATTGTTATATTTACGCGGGTTCTTAGAGCACGATGCCTAAGTTCTTTTTTATTAAGGCCGGCATAATGGTTTGCCATAACATCAAAGTATTTATCAGTAGAAAAGCACAACAATGCAAATAATATCTGCCGGGACACGCAGTATTTAAATATCAAAAACCATTAGAAAATAGCCAGTATAACGTTTATGAAGGTTACAATATGAAACTTGAAGAATTACGTCACGGCACCACGCTCCTGAAGCGAGGGTTCGCTAAAATGCAGAAGGGCGGCGTCATTATGGACGTCACCAACAAAGAACAGGCCCTGATAGCCGAAAAAGCAGGAGCCGTAGCCGTAATGGCCCTTCAGGCCGTGCCGGCGGACATACGCAAGGCCGGGGGCGTCGCGAGGATGGCAGACCCCGCCATCGTAGAGCAGATCATTAATGCAGTCACAATACCGGTCATGGCCAAGGCCAGAATAGGGCATTTTGTCGAGGCTGAAATACTAGAGGCCATCGGCGCCGACATGATCGACGAGTCCGAGGTCCTGACCCCTGCAGACAGCAAATATCACATTGATAAGACAAAATTCACAGTACCGTTCGTGTGCGGCGCCCGCGACCTGGGAGAGGCGTTAAGGCGCATCGACGAAGGCGCGGCCATGATACGCACCAAGGGCGAAGCCGGCACCGGCGATGTCTCCGAGGCCGTTAATCACATGAAAAAGATACAGGGCCAGATCAGGGAGATCAAAGGCCTGACCCATGAAGAGCTCATGAGGTACGCCAGGACCATAGAGGCGCCTGTGGCGCTGGTCATCGAGACGGCACAGATACAGCGTATCCCCGTCGTTAATTTTGCCGCCGGCGGAGTAGCTACTCCCGCAGATGCCGCGCTCATGATGAGGCTCGGGGCGGACGGAGTATTCGTAGGCTCGGGCATATTCAAGTCCGAGAACCCGGAGAAAATGGCCAAGGCTATCGTCGAGGCGGTCAATAACTTTGACAACCCCGCAAAACTGGCCGAAATATCCAAGGGCACCGGCGAGCCGATGAAAGGCATCGGCATTAGCTCAATGCCCACCGAAGAAAAATTACAGGCCCGCGGCTGGTAAATACAGCCCGGGGCTATTTCTTTTTTAATAATACATTTTATTATCCTTTGAGCGAATATTAAACATGAAGGTAACATGGCAATATATCATTGGGATGAAGCTTATCAAGGCTCGCCGCCGTGGGATATAGGCTATCCGCAGCCTGCATTCGCCGCTCTGGTCAAAGATGGCGAGATCAAGCCCGGAAGGGCCCTTGATATCGGCTGCGGCACTGGTGAAAATGCATTATTACTCGCAAAAAGCGGCTGTACCGTTACCGGCATTGACCTTGTCGAGGCTGCGATAAACAGGGCTAGGTCTAAAGCAAAGGACCGCAGCCTAAGTGCCGATTTTATTGTTGGAAACGTATTATCACTTGATCTACTTTTCAGCGAAGGCACTTTCGACATAGTGATCGACTCTGGCCTTTTTCACGTGATGACAGACGAGGAACGTCCGGCCTTTGCTAAACAAGTCCATAGGGTCCTAAAGCAAGGCGGCAATTATTTCATGATGTGTTTTTCCGATAAGGACACCGGGACTCAAGGGCCCAGAAGGATATCGAAAGAAGAGATAAAGCGGACTTTTTCGCCGTTATTCAAGCTTAGCTACATTAAGGATGCGACCTTCATGTCGAGGATAGGTAACCCGGGTAAAAGCGCGTATCTTTTATCTGCCACAAAGGTGGCCATCAATAAGTAAAACCATAAAAATTAAGAGCTTGCCCGTCACTATCATACCCTATGAAGGGCATGAAGACAATTATCTTACTGATTTTCACTATGGCATTTATTGCCATTTCCATGAACGTGGCGAGTGCCGCCGTAAACGTATACGTGAATGCGACGATGCCGTACGACGTGCTGTATCAGGGAGATATGGTATCGGCGAACATAACGGTAAAGAACAATGAAAATTTCCCCGTCCGCATATATTCTGTCGGCGTCCACTACGACTGGATGCCTACAAATGTGGTCTCCTCGGTCGATTTCGGGGGCAACTATTTACAGGTAGAATCAAACGGCGTAGCATCGCCTGGCCAGCTCCTGATACACTGTGACAACAACGTGACCACGGGCTACCATTCATTCTTCTATACAGTGGTCCTGACCTGGTACAACGCCTATACGGCCGCCTGGGTCAACGAGACTGTAGTGCAGCCGGGAACAATATTCGTGGAGTCGCCCTTCAAGCCCGATGCCCTGCAGCAACTACAGTTCGCGAACAAATCATTATCCGATGCCAGGGCCGCCAATTACAGCAGCAAGCGTGCCCTCGCAGAGGTCGATAACGCTACCATCAGCCTGAACGACGGATGGAGCGCCTATAACGGTAACGATTATCAGAGAGCCGTCAACGACTCTAACGACGCTATTAGCTATTTAGCGGACGCAAAAGTATCCGAATCTAATTTCATGGATAAAAAGAGCAGCATTGAGCAGAAGGTCATATCGGTGAACGATAAGCTGAAGTCAGTAGCCGGCACGGTAGACCCGGATACGAAGAAACTGGTCGACGCCGCTAATCGTAACCTGAACCTGACAAAGCAGTCTCTGGATGCGGAAGACTTTGATTCTGCCCAAACGTACGTAAACCTGGCAGACTCGTCGGCCGATAATGCCATTAATCAGCAATATTATTTTAACCTGAAGTCCAACCAGACCGATTCGGCAAAAGGGATCGCACAGTCGGCCATTGACGCAGCGCAAAGCAACATAGATAATGCCAGTAATATGACCAGTACCGCAGCTGCCGGATTACTGACGGATGCAAGGTTAAAGCTATCGGAAGCTACGGACTTTTTCAACAACGGCGATTATAGCAACGCCACCATAAAGGCTAACGTCGTCTCCACGCTGGTCAGCCAGGCAAATAGCGATGAGGCAAGCTACCGCATGATGCTGGCGCATAATAAAATAATCTCTGCAGGAGATCTCAAGAGCCAGGACGCCAGGGACCTTCTCGCTAACGCGAGCCTGGAGTATAACAGGTCCGCCAGCGATTTTATCGCCAGCAATTATACGGGCTCGGCAATGCACGCCACATTATCGTATAATTATGCCAACGACTCTATGGCGGCGGAGCAAAAGTGGCTGAATAATAACCCGCTATCGGCCGTATCCCCCGGGTTTGAGCTTTTGGCTGCACTGCTGGCGCTAGGCGCAATATTCATTATTAAGGAGAGGAAGGGTTAAATCCTTCCTCAGGCTTTATTATCACCATACGTTTAGAACGATCGACCATTGGGTTCACCACTGAGAGGTGATAATATTGAAACTTACTAAGTTCTTGTTTGTAGCTTTACTCATACTAATCGTCTTTAGCGCCGGCTGCGTCGGATTTATCCGGGATAGCTATCATGAGATCATATCCACACCGGTCCCCTCGGTCACGTTACAGCCTACAGTAACAGCCATTCCGCTAAACCAGATAATCGACCGTCAATACATGTACGCCGATACGCTGGACTCGGCCCTCGAATATTATAACAGTGGTATCGCATCGATGAACTCGAGTAAGCAGGCCGCCGACCGGTCAGACTGGTCTAATGCGACCACGAGTATCCAGTCCGCAACGGTATTCATGGGACAGGCAAGAAGCGAGTTCCTCGACATGAAACAATATGCGGCCACTCCGACCGAGGTAAGCCTCTCGGATAAGTGGAATGAAACGGCATACAATTATTTGCAGGCATTCGACTATATGAACCAGTCCTATCAGGAAAATTCCTACCAATCTAGCCGCAGCTCGCCGAACTACATTAAGGCGAACTATTATGTCGGCAAGGCTAACAGCTATATTTTGTTGGCCCGGAACAACATGCAGGAAGCCATAGGCCTGGAGCGGCAGACATTCATCGGACAACAGGGTCAAGTCAGCCAATAAGCCTCTTATTTTTTATAGACGATCAGAACTTTGACATGACAGGCCACCCGAACGAGGGCTCGCAATCCGGGCTGAAATCCGGCCAGCCCAGGCCCGATGTCGGAGTGGCGACGATGAGGTTGAAATCAAATGTTTCTATTGTTTTACCGTTGCGATCGTCGGTCAGCCTGAAGTAGATGGGACATGAGTAATTAGCTTTTAACTTGAACTGGTGCTGGACAGGATAAGTGACCAGTATATCGTTTCCGGTATACCCGGCGCCTTCGGCGTCCATTAGCTGCCAGTTTTGATACGGATCGGTCTCCATGAGGGTGACCGTTATCACCTGCCCCTGGATAGTGACAATATCACTTCCCTCGTCCAGCAGGGTGACAAGCTTGTTCTCCGAGGAGCCGTCCCAGAGCACGGGAACCGTGTTCAAGCCGAATGTGTATGTCTGCAGGAAAAACTGGTCTTTAAAAAAGGAACCGGTCGCCGGTGTGACCATGCATATTAAAAGAATAATAGCTAAGAATATGCTCATTGCCCGGCAACTGCCTATCATATAAGAGCCTTTTTACTCTGGATATTAAGCCGTTAGCCATAAAAAGCCTGATAACC
Organism: uncultured Methanocellaceae archaeon; assembly: GCA_963780625.1. Lineage (GTDB taxonomy): Archaea > Halobacteriota > Methanocellia > Methanocellales > Methanocellaceae > Methanocella. The sequence goes on from CAWACH010000006.1 coordinate 13,005, forward strand.
GGGCGGTAATGTAAAAAAATGAGCATCATTAAAAACTTTCGAGGGACGATTGCTTTTTATCGTTCAGCTCGAAATCGTAGTCTACTTGTTTATACTCAAGCCCTTTTTCGGCAATGAGCGTTTTTGCCATCTCGGAGATGCGCGGCGCGCATAATATCCCCCGCACTGATGCCTTATGGTTTTTCTTTTTAAAATCCACAATGTATGATTCCAGCTGGTAAACGGCATTCGGAGATATTGAGGTACGTTTGACTTCGACGATCACAGATAAGCCGTTCTTGTCGACACAGAAGAGGTCGATGAAACCTGAATTTGTGACTTTTTCACGGCGCAGTACACGCAGGCCTTCCTCGATAATAGAGGGATTTTTCTCCAGCTTATCCACAATGTCGGACTCTTCCCCGATGATGCTCAGTTCCGCTCCGTCGTTTAGCTGGAAGATGCTGAGCGCCGCCAGGTCTTTGAAATGAATATGCATGGTCTCCGGAGGGCTCGTGCGCCTGGCCTCGATGGTCAGGCCGTCTTTTAGCACGTACTTGACCTTCGTGCCCGGAGGCTGCCAGTTCAAGGGCTCGCGTTTCTCGTTCCCGTGTACCATTACGGTGCCGTCTGCCTTCACGACGATCAGCCGCTCACCGTAGTCCAGGAACGATTTCGCCCTGCCGGCATAATCGACTTTACAGTTACCGACGATAGTCACCATGCGCTTATTCATGCTGCCCATGTCTTCGTTCAGCGCATCCAGCGCTTCTTCGTGCGACGGCGAGACGATGTACTTCATCGCTCGTTAGACGTACGCTAACCATAATAAAGGCTATGGGATAGATCGCAATATAAAAAAATAATATACTAAAAATAGCCGTTGATTAATTTACTCGCCAAGCGTTTCAAGGATCCTGGGGCACCAGATCGACTGGCCGACGGCACAGCCTTCTTCGGTACCGATATCTTTACAGTTTAAACAGTCGCCGATCTCTTTGACTACGGTATCGTACATCTTACCATAGTCTTCGACCGAGTACTCTCTGAACTCGTAGTCCTGTAAGTCCTGGCCGACAGTAGCGTAGCCGTCTTTCAGGCCTTCGTCATAGCCCATGTCATCGTCCTGGCGGATCTTTACGTCATTCGACTTTTGCTGATAGAAAAGGCCGTAGTCCTTAATGGAGCGCTCCTTGTGCTCGTTCTTCCGGAGCTCGAGAGCGGCTTCCTTTAAGGCATCCTTGAAGCCGTCGACGTACTTTCTAAGATGGGCCTTATCTGCCATTATTTCTTTGCCCGCCGCTCGTTTACCGCCGCCAACATGATGGGCAGCGCGATGGTCGCGTCGCAATATACCTGCATTGTCTGGGACGCCTCGCATACTTTACCCCAGCTGCGGGCTTCTTCCAGCGTAGCGCCGGACAGGCCGCCGGTCTCTGCGCGGTCCATGGTGATCTGGACTACATAGTCGTAGCCTTCCTTGGGCGTTACCAGCATACACTGTAAAATGTAGTTTTTCGGCACGCCGCCGCCGATGAGCACTGCGCCCGTGCGCTTTGCCGCAAAGCAACGGTCGATAAGCTCGCGGATGTCCTTGAAGGCGTCCACCTGCATCTTGCCGGTCTGGTTATAGAGCCATGCCTGCAGGCCGATAACGGAGTCCTGTATTGCCGGGCAATAAATAGGGACGTCCATTTCATAGGCGCTCCTCAGGATAGAATGTTTATCGTCAAGGTTTTTACCGATCTCCGTTAGGACTTCACGAATAGAATATGTCTTATTTTTATCAAGGCCCCCATAGATGCTCTGGAGCTTGGTCTCGAGGCTTTCGAAGCAATCGTCCTCTAAGAATACGTCATAGATACGGTTGATGTGCTGGTGCCGCAGGTACATGTCATCCGCTATTTCCGTACCCATGGTATGGCATCCGCCCACCGCCTCGATGAGATCGTGGACCATGTTAGCGCCGGTAGTGACCAGGATATCGATGTACCCTTCTCGTATCATATCGGAAACGATATTGCGCATCCCTGCGGGTACCATCGCCCCCGATAATCCGAAGAATTTTGTCACGTCCTTCGCTTGCATTTCTTCTAGTATGTCGCAGGCCCTGGCGAGACGCCCGGCCCCGAACGCGCAGCCGCCCATCTGCTGCATTAGCTCATTCACGGTCATGGTGCCGTGTATATCCGCATGTTGTATTTTATTGCCCTTCATCGCTATTCTGAACAAATAATGTATCTATCTATTATCAATCTTATCTATAGCAATAAAAAAAGTACATTTTTAGGGTTAATTGATAGATACATAAACTTTATATTTTAGCCCCAGGATTTGTAGTTGTAAAGCGGATAGGATATTATGGTTGAGAGATACCGCCCGTTACTATAAAGGTATTTAACCTTATAACACGTCGAATTTCTAACATCTATATAGACAGTGGTCGCATGATAGAGGCCAGGAACGTTACAAAAAGCTATGGGGCGATAAGATCGCTCGAGAATTTCGAGATGACCGTGGATAAGCATGCAGTACATGCCATAGTCGGACCCAACGGCAGTGGAAAAAGCACGGTCATAAAAATACTATCGACGATGATCAAGCCCGATTCGGGCGATGTCACCATCGACGGCATTTCCATTAACAACGTGAGGGAGGTCAGGCCGATGATCAGCGTCGTGCCCGAGCTCCAGACCATACCTGATAATAAGACGCCCAGGGCGATCCTCGAAGGCGCGGGTAAAGCCGCCAAACTTCCGAGGGAAGAGATCAAATATCGTATAGAAGTGCTGGCGGAAATACTCGATATTACCAGCGGCCTTGACAGGCGTGTCGGCGAAACTTCCAGAGGCATCAAGCGGAGAGTATCCCTCGGCGTATCTCTCATTAACGATGCTTCCGTGCTGTTAATGGACGGCTCGCTGGCCGAGCTTGACCCGGTATTCAGCGTGCGGTTCATGAACGCCCTCAAGGAGAACCATGACAAGACGGTCGTGCTTACCGCTAATAACGTAAATTTCATAGAGAGCGTGTGCGACAGCGTGACGATCATCAAGGACGGCGCGAGCGTCCTGAACGAGAGCATATCGTCCATCAGGGAAAAGATCGGGAGGCCGGGCATATTGCTCAGGGTCAGCCCCATCAACATACAAAAAGTGGAGTCCATCCTCAGGCACCAGATCTATGCTAATCGCATAACATTAGGCGAGGATTACCTGCTGGTCGAAGTGGATGACTTCCTGCACATACCGAACATCATCAGACAAGCATCGGCGTTTACAGAGGTTTATGAGGCGAGGCAGACAATGACGACCTTAGAGGACCTGTATCATAAATTCGTGGAGTCTTAACCCCATTAAAAAAGTATTTTTTAAAATGGTACTTCTGCTTTTTTAGTGAGTGTTTTTTCTATTCTAGTTTTGCCGTTATGCCTTGGTGGTGTGGCGGAAACACAGAGACACAAAGACACAGAGACGCACAGAGATTTTTTTATAATTTGAGGCTCGGAGAGCACAGAGCCCTGTTTATTGTGTTACCTAAGACACAGAGACTTATTGAGACACAGCTGAAGAATAAACGACATTGCCTCTTGATTTATGATCGATGGTCGTGGCTACTCATTTTTAATCAGCCGTGCCTCTAACATGGCTCTGTGCCTTAGATAAGTTAAAAATGAGTTTCTGTGTTCTCTGTGTCTCAAATATAAAAGAATACTCTGTGCGTCTCTGTGCCTTTGTGTCTCTGTGTTATCCCCAGGTGGACAGACGGCATACGAGAAAAACTCCCACGCCAGATAGAACTAATGATAAACAAGAGAATGAAACATCAACCTAATATCGCGGAAGAGCCTTTAAAATAAAAACGGTCCAGGCCGTGATAAGCCTGAACTACCTATTTGCCATTAGTAACCAGGGTATGGGTAACCGGGGTACGGGTAATCCGGATACGAAGGATACGACGGGTATCCAGGGTAAGTCGGGTACGGGTAACCGGGATAGCCGGGGTTATCCGGTGTCGGCGTAGGCTTCCTGACGGGGGCCGGAGATGGTTTCGGCTTGATCGTCGGCGACGGCACGAGCTTGTAATTACCGCTCATGTAGTCGATCGCGTTCTTTATGCTGACCCTGCCATAGCCATAATTACTATTGGGCACGCCATTACCTAGCTGCCTGGCCGTCTTTTCCAGTATGGCCTTAGCGTTTTTACACGTCATGCTGTGGTTCTTCTGCACCATCAGGGCGACGCTTCCGGAGACCATGGGGCATGCCATTGAGGTGCCGCTTTCCGAAAGATAGTACTTATCGATAGCCTTGTTCGGGTTGGTGCCCGAAGCCCTGCACGAGATGATACTCATTCCGGGGGCACAGATGTCCGGCTTTGCACAGCCGTCCTTGCATGGGCCTCTGGAGCTGAAAGACGCTATCTTATCCGTCTTGTCAGTCGCTCCTACGGTTATGACGTAGGGATTATCGCTGGGGCAGCCGATGGTTTTCGGGTTAGGGCCGCTGTTGCCGGCTGCGACCACGACGATCTTACCTTTCTTGACCGCATTGGTAACTGCATCGCAAACTGCATTAGAGTGCTCGTCGGATCCCAGAGACATGGATATAACGTCTGCGTCGCTGTTGGCCGCATAATCGATGCCTTTTACTATGGCCGACATGCTGCCCTGGCCTTTCTTGTCCAGTACTTTAATGCCTATGAATTGTACGTCCGGGGCAACGCCCTTATATTTACCTTTAGAGGCCGCGCCCGTTCCGCCGATAATGCCGGCACAGTGAGAGCCGTGGCCAAAATCATCATAGGGTTTATCCTTATTGTTAACGAAGTCCTTCCACTCTACGACTTTGCCTTTTAGGTCGGGGTGGCTGGTGTCTATTCCAGTGTCTATTAACGCGACTTTCACGCCTTTGCCCGTATACCCGAGGTCCCAGACCTGGGGAGCGCCGACTATGGCGGTCGCCTTATCGAGAGTGGCACTGAAAGTGATGTCTTTCTCTATGTATTTTACGTTCTTTAGCTCTTTGAGCTTATCAGCGGAGCCTTCTGGCATGTTGATGGCTACGCCGTTAATGGTATCATACCTGTAGAGGATATCTGCATGGTTCTCAGATACAAATTCTGTGACCTGGTCGCTCAGGGCGCCTGCCAGATTTTGATCATCGTTAAAAACCACTACGTAAGTAGAGTTTATATTCTCCTTAGGGGTGATCATTGGCACGCTTGCATTTACAAGCACTACACTAGCCAATAGAATAACGCAAATAGCGACTGTGGTTAGTATCCGTTTTATAATTGATTACTCCTCCCTTGGTTGTATGGTTAGAAATAATAACATTTATTAAATACTTTCTAGCAATACCGAATATTATTCCATAAAATGCCGTAATAAGTCAATATATTTAACTGTTTAGATATCTGCAATTAGAATTGGCTCTATTAAAATAACGGACTTTATTAACTACTTTAAATTACTAAGTAAGCCTAATCTATAGAAAAGTTTTATGGACTATCACTGCGTCAATTTCACAGCCGATCGCCGTCCAATGCATTGCCCGACTGAACAATACGGTTGTATCTTAGATGAAAGTTGATATAAAATAAAGCCTGTTCCTCTTATCGATGAAACGTACCATTTTTAGGCTGCCTTCGGCCTTTCAAAAAGTGTTTAAAAGAAAATGAAATGTATGGGACAGTAACGGTTTTACCCGTGCCTATCCCATAATTTCTAGGGGGGCATAATCGATACCATATTAGGAGCTAACTTATAAATAACTATTGGTCTTTGGATAACAAAGAAAAAATACGTAAAAATATAGTGCCTTCGGCATGTTGAAAAAGTGTTTAAAAGAAAATGAAATGTATGGGACAGTAACGGTTTTACCCGTGCCTATCCCATAATTTCTAGGGGGGCATAATCGATACCATATTAGGAGCTAACTTATAAATAACTATCGCTCTTTGGATAACATAGATGTATAACACTAATAGATAACGTTAATTTACATATAGTACTTATCTTATTGGATAGGACGAAGGCCGGTGGGAAGCTGACATGGACATAAACAGGAAAGAGCTTTCAAGGATCAAGGAAGTATTGAAGGATAATCCCCGCGGTATGACCGTGACGGAGATATCCAAAGCCATAGGGATGAACAGGCATTCCGTCGCAAAGTACATGGATATGTTCGTAGTCTCGGGACACGTGGACATGCGGGCGTTTGGCCCCTCTAAGATCTATTATCTTTCTACGCGATTACCTATTTCGGCGATGTTGAGCCTTTCCTCAGACCTTATCATTATCCTGGATAAGAACCTCAGCATTGTCAACGTGAACGAGCGGTTCGTTGAGTTTACGGGCATCAAGCGAAACGATATTTTGAATAAAAGCATGGAATATTTCTCATTCCCCATCGAGTTTAAGCCATCCATCATCCCCAGTATAAAAAATGCGCTAAACGGCCAGGAATCCAGGGTTGACGCATATTATAATCAAAAAAACAGAGAGTTCGATTTCATAGTAAAGTTCATCCCCACCGTGTTTGACGACGGCGAAAAAGGGGTCACGGTCATCTTCGAGGACGTGACGGAACGAAAACGCATCGAGAATGCCATACGCGAAAGCGAACAGAAATTCCGTAACATCATAGAGCAGTCGAGCGACGGCCTCATTTTAGCGGACGAGCGTGGCATCGTCATAGAATATAACAAAAGCTGCGAGATCATCAGCGGATTTAATGGTAAGGACATGATAGGCAAGCCCATATGGGAAATGCCGTTCATGTTCACGTCGGATCCCGAAAACCGAAAAAATAATTCCCGGGAGGCGACCCTCATGTTACGCACGTTCATCAAGACCGGGAATTCTCCCATGGCTAACCAGATCAGGGAATATGACCTGAAGCGGCCGGACGGGGAAGTTAGAAAAGTGCAGGTCAACGCATTCCCCATTAAAAGCGATAAAGGCTATATGATCTGCGGCATCGCCAGAGATATAACGGACTTGAAAAAAGCCGAGACCAGCCTTGCCGAAAGCGAGGAAAAATTCAAGACCCTTGCGGATACCTTCGCAGACGGCATACTGATCTTCCAGGATAAAAAACTGGTATACAACAACCTTGCGGCCAGTAATATAACCGGGCATACAGCCGAAGAATTAGTCAAGACAGACCTGAAGAACATCGTATCCGGAGAGCACTTGAGTAAGTTCGAGGGATTAAGAAAGAACGGCCTGTCATTCGGGGAAGTCGCCGATGCCCGTAATAATACGCAGTTTGGCATGAAAATAATCACGCCGCAAAGAGAAGAAAAATGGCTCGACGTTGTCGTCTGGTCCTCGAACTTCAAAGGAAATCCCGCCACCATTGTCGTCTTTAAAGACGTCACAGCGCGTAAGAAGGCCGAAGAAGCGCTTATTAAGGCTCACGACGAGCTTGAAGAGCGGGTCATGGAGCGAACGATACAGCTACAAAAAGCCAATGTATCCCTGAGAGACGAGATAGAGCAGCGTACGCGCTCTGAAAAAGCCTTAAAAATAAGGGTCGAATTCGAAAAATTGATCACCGAACTGTCCACCAGCTTCATTAATCTGAAGCCGGACGAGATCGACGATGAGATAAACAGGGCCCTAAAGGAGATCGGACAATTTTCGGGCGTGGACAGATGCTATGTATACATGGCTTATGATGACTTGAAAATGATAGACGAAACACACGAATGGTGCGCCGAAGGCATCCAGTCATCCGTGCAATATAACCAAAGGGTCATCGTCGATGAGCGCTTCCCCTGGATCTCAAAGGCAATAAAAAAACTCGATGCGCTATATGTGCCCTCGGTCGAAGAGCTACAGCCTGAGGCAAGTGTCGATAAGGGCAGTCTGGAGCGCTTAGGCGCCAGGTCAGTCATTCTTGTGCCGATGGTATTTAAAAAATCGCTTATCGGCCTGGTCGGATTTAGCTCGGTCCGCACCGATAAAGCCTGGACTGAAGACGACATATCACTGCTAAAGATCGTCGGCGAGATATTCGCCAGCGCCATCGAGCGTAAGCGTATCGAGGGAACGCTGAGGGATAGCGAGGAAAAGTTCCGCAGCCTGGTCGAAAATATCAACGATATCGCCTGGGAAATGGATAAGCTCGCCAGGTTCGCCTATGTCAGCCCGAAGATCCGCGACATATTAGGATACGATCCCGAATATTACGTCGGCAAGGTCATTGTTGAATTTATGCCTCCGGAGGACATTAAAATATTTTCACCGGGATTTGGCCGGATATTTTCAAACCCGAGGCCATACAGCCTTGAAAACCTGAGAATGTACCATAAGGACGGCCGCATATTATCAATGGAAGTGAACGGCACGCCCTTCTACGATGATAAAGGCGAGTTTTGCGGGTTCAGGGGCGTTACCAGGGATATTACCGGGCGTAAGATCTCCGAGGAAGAGCTGCGCAAGTCTAACCGGGCCCTTGAGCTGATCACCTCCTGCGACCAGATGCTGGTCAGGGCAAAGGACGAGACGGCGCTGCTGGAAGACATATGCAATGCCATCGTTAACATCGGAGGATACCGCATCGCCTGGATCGGATATGCGGAGGATGGCGAAAATAAGCCCATACGCACAATGGCGAAGGGCGGGCTGGACGAAGGATACCTGGATATCCTGGACATTACCTGGGCAGACGTGGATCACGGAAGAGGCCCGACGGGCACAGCGATCAGGAACATCGAGACCTGCATCATCAGAAATACGGCCATCGACCCGAGGTTTAAGCCCTGGAGAGAAGAAGCGCTACAGCGCGGGCTCGCATCCGCCATAGCGATACCCCTGGTGATGAATGGCCACGCGTTCGGGGCGCTCACCATATACTCGGCTAAAAAAGATACCTTCGATACCCGGGAAGTAGAGCTGCTCAACAAGCTTGCGGACGACATTTCCTATGGCATCGTGTCGCTTCGGGCCCGGGCCCGGCCCGACTAAGCCCTGCATGCCCCGTCTTTTTCATCGGAAAACCGTTCGAGGGTAGCCTGTCTCGAGCCGGGCATCAGGTCTTCGTATTCGACGCCGAACTCGCGGAGCAGCATATAGATCGGGCGGACAGTGTTGTCTACGTATGATCCGACATCGTACTCCAGAGGCGCTTCCCTTGCCAGCTCCAGCGGCACCGCCTTATTTTTTCCGGTGACTACGTACTCGACCTTTCCCCCGACCCGCACGGCCCTGCCGCTATCGGCCAGCGCCTCTGCGGCCACGCAGTGGTGTACCGGCGCCTTATACTCTTCGGGGCGGCGGGAGAGCTTTTTCACTATGGCCAGGTCGTCCGCAGAAAGATCGCCTTCGACTATGCGCGTTACCTGGCCCCGGACGTAGGCGACGACCGCCGGCAGCACGGCGATAAACTCTTCTTTATTCCGGGCGGCGGCCAGCATCTCAAGGACCTTTTCCTGCGTTTGCTTCGCTATCCTCGCCCTGTCCTGCCTCCGCACCTCCAGGCCCCTGACCAGGGGCTCGCCGTCTACGCTGGCGAAGTATTTCTTTTTGAGGCCCTTGGTACAGCCATGGCGCTCGGGCCAGAACAGCACCCACCGGCACACGGACTCCAGCTTGATCTTCATGTCTAATTCTTTCGTAATGCGGTCGCAGAACTCCCGATAATCCTGCCCCGGGCGGTTCCTGTGCAAGAACAGCGAATCGGTATCGGCGTATATTACGCTGAATCCCGCCTCTTCCGCCATGTCCCTGGCCTTGAGCAGGTACCACCGGCCGAAAGCCGGAACTGAGCGGTTGCCGTCCACGGTCCGGAAGTTGTTCAGGTGGAACTGCATGTACCCGTAAGGGCTGACCAGCTGCATCTTCAGCGACCTGTGCACCACGTCGAGCTTGCGGTACGCGTCCGATGCGGGATCGAGCGCCATCATTTCTTCTTTCACCCGGTCCCGCTCATCGAGGACCTGGCCGAAGACCTCCGGGTATACGCCTTTGCGCTTCATGCAAATGTGGAAATTCAGGAAAGGCACCTTCTCGCCATGCTCCCTGCATTCCTCGTGCCTGCAGTTGATCGTTTCGGGACTGATGTTGTGCTTGACGAATATCCTGGGGAATAGCGACGAGAAATCTAAGATGGCCACGTCCTCGTGAAGCCCGGCCTCGGGCGTTATCACTAATCCGCCGTTCTCCTTCACGGACTCGATCAAGGATGTCTTGAAACCCTCCGGGTATTCGGCCTCTTCCGGTAGTACCGTGGTCTTGATCATGTGGGCGTTCACCATGGAGGAGTTCATGAAGCCGTGCTTCTCCCGGCAGACGCTGTCCAGGGGCATCATGCTGCGCTTGCACCAGGACGTGAACATGGGCATGCGCTCTACGGCCAGGCGGTATACCTTGACGGCCTCGTTCTGTTCCTTATCGTCGGAGAACTCTTTGTTATATATTGACGCCAGGCTGAGGTCCGTGCGCTTCAGGTCGGCGTCGGTGCGCGGCGTCCTTCCAGAGGTCGAGTATGATGCGGCCCGGCGCCCTGACCTGGGGAGCGCGCCAGTGCGTCACCCGGTCCTTAAAGCGTCTCTCATCGTGTAATACGGTCTTCCACGGCACCCGCCCGAGACGGAGACAGACGGTGTTCTTCTGTGCCCTCAGCCCCAGCAGGGGCAACTGCATGTTATCGGCGTCAAAGAGCGCCAGCGCGTCCGGGTCCGACTCGTCCAGCGCCGCCTGCAGGCCGCGTAGCATCGTCGCCTCGCTCCCGGATATCATACGCATTCGGGTGCCGTCGAATAAAGCGATGGACCTGAGCCGGCATTTTACTGGATCGCTCGAGCTAAAAACGGCGTGCATGGCCAGGACTTTGATCTTTGAGGTGTCGCATTGGCCCGTGGCCGATATGCTTTTCACGATGCCGTTATGCTCCGCTATGCTGACCATGGAGTGCGGCGGGATATCCCGAAGATAGTGCCACTGGAGGTCCGGCCGTATGTTCGATTCGGCAAAGCTCACGTTCGAGGGCGAGCGCTGCCTTATTTCTTTTATCGTCCCCTCGGCCTTGCGCTCGTCCAGCATGAACGCCCTGATGACGGGCACCTCTTCGGCTGCATAGATAGAAGCGTACCGATGCTTCGTCTCTACCCGGCACACGTTCTCGTGCTGCGCCACCGCCTTCTCTGCGAGGATAGCATTCTTTTCGGGGATGACGGCGAACGAGGGCCTGAAGTCCCTGTCCTCCAGGCATACGACGCCATGGCCGGTCCGTACCCAGAGCATGTACGCGCCCGGCCTTTGGTCTACGGAGCGCCTGTGCCATAGATCGATAAGAATGCCTGAGATGAGCATGTGATATCTCCATAATTCACAAGTCCGTCAAGTACATAAATAGCAGAGAATAAGCGCCGTGAAAATAATTTAGCGGGATGCTGTAATTATTGCCGGATTATACATTTTTATTCGTATAATCATCTGCAGAGCATTAAATATCGAGATTCGATTACAACGATGGGGATAAAAATGGCGATATGTACATCTTGTGGAACTGATTATTCAACGAAGGGCGAGATACTGGATTTCGGCGACACTAAGTATAGCGTTTGCGGCGACTGCGCCCGTAAAGCAAAGATGGACCCGGCTAAGTTCAAGGCCGATATGGCAAAATTGAACGCTACCGATCCGTCGTATCCTGTCTGCGACGCATGCGGGCGCAGGCATTCGGACAAGTGCGACACGATCGATTATGCCGGAGTAGGCTTTAACGTGTGTGGCTCCTGCATACCTGAAGTAATGGAGAACCCGGCGGACTTTTTGGCGGGTAAAAAGGGGACCGAGCCGGAATAAATTTTTCTCTTTTTACAAAAATGGAACGTATGATCGAAGTGCGCCACGTATCCATGAAGGTAAATGCCGACTTTGAGTCTTTCACTCAAAACCTGGAACGAGCGCTTGGCCGGTTCGACTTTTCGCTGTATGAGGATCTGGAAACTTCTCCTGAGATAGTACGGGAACGACTTGAGAAGGCGGCCGGAGAAGAAGGCCTTATGCTATTCACTATCCGGGATCACGGGAAGCTTCTGAACATTTTCGGAACTCCAAAAAAAGCTAAGCAATACGTCCTGGGAAACCCGCTCGTTGCTATCACAATGACATGCCATGACATCAGGGCGGGCCTATATGCACCCCTGAGAATGCTGGTCTATGAAGACGATGACCATTCTACACAGGTCGAATTTGACATGCCTTCGTCACTATTCGGCCAGTTCAACGATCCGGAGGTCACTGCAGTCGCGCGATCTCTCGATAACAAATTATTGAGCCTGATCAAAAAGGCTGAGCAGGCAATGTCAATGGTGAGTGCCGGGCCTCAAAGGTGAGGAGTACTTTAGTGCACGTCGTCTCTTTTTTTCTTTAGATGCTCATAGCCTTTGCAGGTGATAGGTTTCATTGTGCCTGCATCGTCGAGCGTCAGCCCTTCTGGCACGACCTTTCCGATGACGGTGAACTCCACGTCTTTTATCATGTCGACGCAGCCCGGGCTCAGGGTGAATAACAGCTCGAACTCGCCGCCGAAGCAGATGGCCATGTCCAGCAGCTCCTCCCTGGTCTTCGCCATCTTTTTTGTTTCTGCGCGGACGGGTAGCTTATCGGCGTCAACGAGGAAGCCCACGTGACTGGAGCTCGAGAGCTCATATACTGATTTTCCGAGGCCGTCGCTTACATCCATCATGGACGTGACAGAGGGATATTTGGACAGCCTGATGCCTTCTTCCACCCTGGGCTTCGGCCTAAAAAAACTCTCGATGAGCAGTTTTTTATCCTTATTGGGAACTTCCCTGCCCTCTATAAGCACTTTATAGGCGGCCGCAGGAGTGCCCAGGTAGCCGGTCACGCACAATAGGTCCCCGACCTTCGCCCCGGACCTGAGCTTTACCTTATCTTTATCGACCCGGCCCAAAGCCGTAGTGACGACAGTGAGCTCGGCATGCTGGTCCGTGTCGCCGCCGACGATGTCCGTGCCGTACGCCCTGGCACAGTCAGCAAGGCCTTTGACGAGTCCATCAATGAACGTAACGTCCGTGTCGCCCGGGAATCCCGCCGCGACCACGACACCTATGGGCTTTGCCCCCATGGCGGCCACGTCGCTGAGGCTGACGGCCACGCTCATCCACCCGATATCCTCGCCGGACATTTCCCGGGGAAAATCAGTGGCCCGGTGCAGCATATCGGTGGTAATGACCAGATAATCGGCGCCGTTATCGAGTACTGCGCAATCGTCCCCGACGTATTTCGAATCTAATATCTTAGCTATGCGCTTTATAATGCCGATCTCGCCGATCTCGTTCGCTTTCATGGTCATACCTTTATTTGTAGGGAGCAGCGAGAGCCTTTGACCGCTGCGTCCACTTTATCCACTGTATTAATGTAATCTTCATCGGCCAATAAGATATTTGCTGACTTGATGCCTTCGTTGTGTAACATGGTCAACGCGGCAAAGACCAGTTCTACGGTTTTGGCCCCGTCTGTCCACGCATACACGTCTACTCTTGAAGTGGGCAGGTCGTATTTTACAAATGAGAACATCGACGGATGGCCGTTAACCTCTGCGAAGACCCGGTCTCGCCTGCAGTTCAGGTATTCCGGTATGGCGAAGGCGTCCTGCATCTCGAACAGGTGAAAGGCGGAACTCTGGTATCGCCCGATGGACATCGTCTTGCGATGGGCGAAAGACTGTACGTTCAACGGCACCCTCAGCGGCTTAGTATTAACGTCATACGCGCGGGTGACCGCCTCAAGCTCGACTAGCGTGCCGGACCGTTTAAAGCCGCATTTCTCGTAAAAGCCCTCGTTCGCCTGGTCGGAGCTCACGGTAAGCGTATCGCACTCTTGCTCCGCCGCCATAGCCTGCGCTTTGGTGACGAGCGCTGTACCGACGCCCCTGCCGGTGCTGCCTTTTCTTACATATAGCAGGCCGATGTGCATGTTCTTTCCATAGGGCGTGCCTTCATTGCCCGTAAACAATTCCATCTCGCCGGCCAGTTTCTTACCACGCTGGGCTACGATAGGGAACTGCCGCCGCAATAGCAGATCATTTAAATGGATGGAGCAGGTCTCGACGCTCATCCATGGCCCGCCAAAGCCCCATCGCTCGCTCAGCGACAACGAGCCGTATGGCACTTCATATTGCTCCGCGTCCAGCTTCCGGTACCACCGCGCTACGTGCGACCGGTGTATGTCGCTGATCTGCGAGGCGTCCTCAAGCCTCGCGTGCCGGATCTTTAACGCAGGTGTCGGCACAAGCTTATGCCTTTATCTTTTGAATGACTAACAGTAACATTACAAACCATGCCCCTAGAGAATTGCATTTTAGCAAACGATTAATATAACGATTTCTTTCTATTCTAGGAAATAAACCTTTATATGGTTTATTTGTAAATTGTACATTAATGAAGTTAAAAGGTGGAATCGCCGGTACATATCGGTGTAAAAAAATATTTTCAAATCCCACAGAATTTTGTTCTAACATACATTTAAAATCTGTTTATCTACTCATTATAGTTTTCGAGCGGTCTCCAACCAACCTCCATTTTAATTCAATGGGTTCTTGAATGTGTATTCATAGAACTCAGTTACCGTTTCCCGGAAACGATAGCCAAGGAGGTCGACGGCCGTGAAAACAAGTCCGACCATATATGTGTATGCCCACTTATTTTCACGGCCGTTCCAACAACGAAAAAGAGTTTACAGCGCTTTTCGATGTTCAGTCTTTTTTAATTTTATCATCGTATTTTTTGCATTGGAAGTGTGGCAAGAAGAGTATGAAAGGACCGAATTTCATTCTTGTTTTCGTTTGCTCTATAAAATGGTTTTTAAAATCTTCCACCCATAGCCTGTTTCCTCGTTATCTCGGCGACTACATTACCCACCGTATTGCCAGTGATAGCCTGACCATAAACTGGATCACTAACATAGTAAATTTGGCCGTCATTGCTGACTTGATATATACCAACACCCCGATATTCCATGACCTTTATTTTTCGGTCGCCCATGGCGTGATTCCTTGTTATATCGGCGACCACATCGCCAACCGTATCGCCCTTACATACTTGCCCATAAATTGGATCGCTAACATAATATGCTAATCTTCCATCGCTCGGTTGAATTTGATATATCCCAACACCCTGATATTCCATGACCCTTATTTTAATTTGCATAAATGGTAGTAAGCTATAGTAAGTATATAAATATCCTTTAAGCTCCGAGTAAGTAATCGCTAGCCTTTTTCTGATAAAATTTAAAATGAAGATACACGCGCCTTTTAAGTGGCGTGGGCAATCAACGATTTTATTGAGGCATCAGCGTAGTCCATAACTTCAGGATGTGGTTTTATACTTCTTAATATGAGAGGCGTCTTCTTAGTTGACGAGGCTATATGCAATTCATTCGGGTTACAGTCGCACGATATTATCTTTTTTAATGGGAGCACCATATTATTCTTTGCACCGATGAATGTAACATTCTTGTTTGTGATGTAGAGTGTGCCATTGTCCACAACTTCAATGTTGCGAACCGGTACGGCAGTTCCACCGCCCGCCCTTATTGAAACGCCCTTAACTACACGGACGCTAGCACCTGCGCCACCATAGTTGACTCTTTTAGTGCGCTCTTCGAGGTATGACATGCCCGGCAGGATAAGATACACGTTTTCACCCTGCTCAAGAATAAGCCTCCCATCCGGCTGCATTGGCTCCGGCATCGCAATACCATTGCGAATATTTTGTGTGCCCTGCCTAAGTCTTTCAAGTGCAATGGATTCAGCGTCTTTCTGTGTATCTCGCTCTTCTTGGCTCTTACCAAACGATTCTTGTATTTTAGATAAAATACCCATAATGTCTAACCCACCTTCAATTTGATAGTTTATCCCCTTGAGAAAAATAGCCCTACGGCAATCAGGACAATACCTATTATTAACGCCAATAATTTACTTACATTATCATAGGTACTAAATATGCCTATAAGGAAGCATGCAGCACCGATTAAAACCGCCATCGCTGAACCACTTATTATTGGATTTCTATTTGCTATTTATACTCCCCCTTTGAAGATTATTAATAATCGTATATTAAATAAGCTCTATTTATACTAGCTTATAGCTCTAAGAAAGTAATCCATACGCTTGTTTTATATCCAATAAGGGTTGAAAAACTACGAAAATTATTTTTTAATAAATAACCTTATAAATCGATTCTGGCGATTTATCAAAGTCCAATCTGGTCTTAAACTGTATAATAAAAATTTTACAATATTAAAAAAAAATATAATGAAGATAAAGATTGAATAATTAGGGCTCACTTTTTGTCAAGTCTTCCTCTATGCTTTTGAATTGCTCTAATGCAGATTCCAGATTTTCCACTATTTCACGGGCTATGATTTCAGGCGCTGGCAAATTCTCTGAATCTTCAAGACTATCGTCTTTTAGCCATAAGATATCCATGCTTACTTTATCCCGTTTCATCAGCTCTTCATAGGTAAATGCTTTGAACCGTTCGGTTTCCGTACGGTCATGCCTATTTTCTGTGTTATAGCACTTAATAAAGTCCTGCAAATCCTCATACGTTAATGAGTTTGTCTTTAAAGTGAAATGCGCGTTTGTCCTGAGGTCGTAGATCCAAAGTTTTTCAGTCCATGGCTTTTCGCTAGCATGCTTTTTATCGAAGAACAATACATTAGCCTTCACGCCTTGGGCATAGAAGAGCCCGGTGGGAAGCCGTAACAGAGTATGAACATCACATGTTTCGAGCAACTTTTTTCTAACAGTTTCTCCAGCTCCGCCCTCAAATAACACGTTATCCGGCACAACTATAGCTGCTTTACCATTTTCTCGCAATAAGGTTTTGACATGCTGTAAAAAGTTTAGTTGCTTGTTCGATGTAGTCGCCCAAAAGTCTAGTCGTTCATAAGTCAGCGTTTCCTTATTGTTCTTTCCGTCCCCATTGAAGATTGTGACACTGCTCTTCTTTCCAAAAGGTGGATTAGTAAGAACTATATCATACCGGTCGCCCGGGTCGGCAGTGAGTGCATCGCCAACATCAATAGGGCTTTCATCAGTACCAATACCATGCAGGTATAAGTTCATCACACACAACCTAGCTACATTATCTACGATGTCTCTGCCTTTGAATGTGCTGAGCTTAAGGAAATTTTTCTGGTCCCTATCTAGCTGATAATGCTTAGAGAGATAATCATACGCTGCTAATAAAAACCCTCCAGTACCACATGCCGGGTCACAAATTGTCATCCCAGGTTCGGGTTTGATGACATCTACTATCGCCTTGATGAGCGGCCTTGGCGTGAAATATTGCCCTGCACCGCTCTTAATATCCTCGGCGTTCTTCTGCAAAAGGCCCTCATATATCTCGCCCTTTACATCAATGTCCATGCCGACCCATGTTTCAGCGTTAATAAGGTCTATTAGCCTCTTAAGCTTTGGCAGGGTCCTGAATTTTATTCTGTGACTTTCTGAAAATGACACCAAGCATACCCTTTTCTTTAGCTAGTTCTTCCAGTGTTTTACGATACTGATATTCTAGATCATTACCGTCCATCAATGAAAGGTGCTGCCAATCAAATGTTTTTGGTATTTTAGACACCCTGTTAAATGGCGCTTTCGTATACTCGTCAGCCATCTTGAGAAATAATAGATAAGTTAATTGCTCGACATAATCGCCGTAGCTAACTCCATCGTCTCTTAAAACGTTACAATAGTTCCAGAGACGTTGGACGACCGTCGATGATTCAGTAGACATTTAGAACAACACCGCCTGATTAGAATCACATTTTACTTTTTCATTAATTATTTTTTCCTTTAATGATTCTGCAACAATTTTGTCTTTTCTGTCACTAATTGCGCTCTAGCAATTTCTCGGCAGGCTCATCTGTATAGATCCTGCGGGACGAAACGACCTAAAAATGCTTGATGCAATATACTTTGTTTTAAAATTTCTGATTGTTTAAGCCTTTCATCAACAATTCTATCCAGCTCATCAATTATCGAAAACCTTCTTTCAACCTCTTGAAGCAATTGCTTTTGTTCTAAGATAGGCGGTAACGGTATAGGAATACTAGCCAGCATAAGTATGATTAATAGTCATCTGGCCCGCATGTAGTTACTGCTACATTTTTAATATATTCTGCCTAATCGTTTGGACTGTTCACAATAATAGAAATATATCTCCAATCAGCATACATTTACAATCTAATCGCACTCTAATAAGGTGGTCATTGAATACATATGAATCTCTGAAGCTCCGAAAAAAGTATACATTTACCTACAATATCTGGACTGCCATTAACTCTTATAAAAATATAAATCACCAATTGAGAGACAATAGGCACTCTATTTCTTTTGTGAGATAATATCTCCTCTTCGAGGGTTATCTAGATTTCATAGAACCACTAGTATAAATCGTAATATATCGTAGAACAATCGGACCATTTTTCTTACATTTTTTGGACCTTTTTGTGATACCACCGTTTTTAAAGGAATATAGAAATGTCACCCATTTTATTTCCAAATCCATATGAGAAGGTAATTCGGTAAAATTAGTTCATCTACGGAATAATCAATTACATTTGATTATCATATTTGATGATAACTCCATTTTAGTTAATTTCCCGTTGAAAGCATTTTTTAAAATCGCTTGTCGATATTGCTTTAATTGAGCTTTTGATTTATTAAGCGACTCTACGCCCGAAGACAGCTTTGTGATAAGCTCCTCGATTTTACGACTATACGGCATTGCTCGGCAAAAGGGGGTAGTGGTATTAAAAATTTATCTAATATCACCTAATCTCGAGGTCTGGTACATCCAAGATTCGTTTTTACCTTAGCTGTTTTTTAATATAGTTAGATATTCAAAAGCCAATATAAAAAATCAGATTTGTATATATTATTTAATATGGTCTGATTATATCAAAGACTATTATGATATTTGGAAAATTTGATGTTCAAGACATCCTTATCTAACTGTTACCAATTGTTACCAATTTCATCTGAATATAATAATCGCCTTCTCAATTTACAATTTTTCTTGATAACCTAATAATCTTCATGTGAGATATTTTTGATTAATAAAATCGATATCGTTTTCATTTTGTAGTCTTATATCGGTGAGTAATGAATAAAATATTCATTATCTTAAGGTTTGATTTGGCATTATTATCGATGCTACATCATAATATAAAGAAATGTACAGACTAAATTAGATAATGACCAACTATCTGGGATATCATATATTTTATTATCACTCATGCTACCAGCGCGTTATTTAGTTCTTCTAGTATATTATTCAATTCAGGTCCGAACAATTGGTAAACTTTCATTGTCCCGCCTTTCTGGTCAAATGGTGTTAATTCAAAATCATCCATCCCAATAGACAGCGACGTAGCTATATGCTCTTTAATCATTTTCAGCCATTCTCTCTGCTCAATAGAAAATACTTTGTCCATTCGCTTCTTGTTTAAACATCCACTCGTTAAATTTATGATCTACAGTCTCGGGGAACGGTTCCAGAACATCAGTCTTATGTGTAGCGAACCTTACAAGCGAAATGATATTTGTTAATAGCTTCTGTGGACCTGCGCCTTTCACCTGGGACCGCTCAAGCTGCTCATAAGCCTGCCACACTAGTTCCGGTGTTAGATTATAAGGTGGCTTCTTAATAGCGTCCGCCAGTTGCTTAATCTCCTCATAAGTAACATGTCGTTTACTATAGGGCATATTATAGATGATCTGCAATGCTGTAATCTCGTCCTTGTTCTTCTCGATGAACTCTTGCAGCGTCTCGACAGTTTTCTCTGCCCAATCACGCTCATTGCCTCTAAAGCCGATCTCTGTTCACATGGTCTTGGCTTATCGTATCGATGACCTGCTCATTTCTCTTCTTAACGTCAATGAGCGTGTTCCTTAGCTTCGCCACATCAAACGGCTTACAAGCCTTCGCAGCTAACTCTTCAGTCGCCTTTTTCAACTGTTCTTCAGTCGGCGCATCTGTCTTGAACATCGCCTTAGCTGTCTCTTCTTTTTTATCTGGGTCGATAGCATCCATCAAGCCATTGATGAGCGTCTTCAACGATTTGCCATCGGCAGCCATCAGATATCTCTGCACGGTCTTTTTCTTCTAACTCTTTATCTAGCATCGATAAGCGGTAAACAAGCGAAGACAATAGATCCTCGTCCCGGTTATGCAGCGCTATGCGTTCCAGTAGCTTTTCAAACGACACGCCCTTTTTCCGCTCAAGAGGCTTTGAGTCGGTCTTATCGCTCTCGCACACACCTACAGCATCTACGATGACGAAATGCGTCTTATAATACGCGTCAGGCGTCACCTGCCTGAAATCTGTGGAAGATATCGTCCGTGTGGCACGACCTTTCATCTGCTCGAAGTAGCTGCTTGACTTCACGTCTCGCATGAATATGATACATTCAAGGGGCTTGATGTCCGTCCCAGCGGCGATCATGTCCACGGTGACCGCTATCCTTGGGTTATAGAGGGTCTGGAAATTTTTAATGAGATCGTCAGGCTTCTCACCTGTCGTCCTGTAGGTAATCTTTTTACAGAAATCGTTGCCCTTGCCAAACTCTTCACGAACGATATGAACGATATCCTCCGCATGGGAGTCGTTCTTAGCGAAGATGAGCGTCTTAGGCACTTCTGTCCTACCGGGGAAGATATCCGTATATAAATGGTCTCTAAATGCTCTTACAACGGTCCTAATCTGGTCTGGCGCCACCACGTCACGATCAAGCTGTCCGGGCTGATACTCGAAATCATCGCTCAGCTTCTCCCATCGAGTCCGGCGTGTCATCTTATCACGTTTATCAACGTAATAACCAGCATCGACTTTGCTGCCTTTTTGAGATATCTCGGTCTTTATACGGTAGACCTCATAGCCTACATTGACTCCATCAGCCACCGCCCGCTCGTGGCTGTACTCCATTACCAAGATTTTGGTTGAAGAAACCGATATGTCTGTTTAGAAGGCGTCGCTGTCAGGCCTATAATGAATCCGTCGAAGTATTCCAGCGCCTGGCGCCACACGTTATAGATGGATCTGTGGCACTCATCAGTTACGATGAAATCGAAGGTCTCTAATGGGACATTCGGAGTATAAGCGACCTCTTTCGGCCTTTCATCAGAACAGACCCACTTCAAACATGGATTGCTCTTCGTTATCCTCACAAAATTCCGCCTCGCCACGAAGTATCGAGTATAGACGTTGAATGGTCGTGATGCAGACCTTACTGGTCATATCGATGCTATTTGAACTCAGGCGCTGGACACCGTAAAGCTGCGTGAACCTTCGTCCATCATCGGGCGTCTGATAATTATCGAACTCCCTCAACGTCTGCTTACCTAGATTGCTACGGTCCACTAAGAACAATACCCGTTTAGCCCCTGCATATTTAATAAGCCGATAAATGAAACTAACGGCAGTAAAGGTCTTACCGCTGCCTGTAGCCATTTGGATCAACGCTTTCGGCCTTGATTCGGCAAATGAATGGTCAAGATTAGTGATAGCCTCAATCTGGCACTCCCTCAAGCCATCCGTTACTAAGCGGAGGCATTTTTTTAAGCCTCGCCCTTAACGTCTCGTTTTGCGAAGCCCATTCATCTAAGCGTAGCGGGCTTATGAAATGCGAACACTCTGACGAGAACGTGCATCCGGGTCTCTGATATCTCTGAAAAATGTTTCGACACCCGTGCTCTCATAGGCGAACGGTAAAGGATCTAAATCATGAGGAATATGAGCTGGAACAACGGTTATATATTGTTGCGATTGCTCAGCTACACCACTCAAGGTCGTTCCTTCATGCTTAGCTTCAATAACACCTACGGCTTTTCCGTTTACGAAAAGAAGATAATCAGCAAAACCATTGGGAAGAGGAAATTCACGGATAGCAACGCCTATAGAAGCGGCAATATTCATCTCATTTCCGGTCCTGAATGACCCAGCCAGCCGCTACAAGCAATTCATCGATTTTTTGCCTTGCCTTTTCCTCGGCTTTCATCCCTATACCCTTTATTAAGAAATATTCAAATAATAACTCTTGTTTTAAGATGATTGAACCCACAAACTCTATGATTTTTTATACCTATATATAATAAGAATAATAATGGATAACCCCTTAAGTCTTTTCTCCCCAAGTTTAAAGAAATAATTTTATAGAACGATTGAAAATCTACAATTTACCGTATGCACGGAGAATCCTAGCTGTATCTTGTCCGTTTATGATACAATAAAACGCAGGCTTGCCCTTACTTCTTAATAATTCGACTTTGCTGTCAATGTCCCTGATGATGCTTTCCGAGATGTTACCTACATATTGGATAAAAAATATATGAGCAGGGGAATCGCATAATCTTAAAATTTGGTCGCCATTTTTCCCGCAATCTTTTATCTCCATAGTAATTTTTGTTAATCCTTTTCCCTTTAATAAGAAAGCCCCGCTTAATCGTTCACCATCAACTGTTATATTCGAAGTATAGAGGTCATTCGTTTCCTCCACCCCAATCCTTTTTGTGAAATTTCTCCGATAAAATTTCCTCAAACATGTGTTGGACTTTATCCTCAGAAATTTTAAAATAACCATTTTTATCTAATAAATCCGAAACAGCTTCTGGATTAACTTCTTTAACCCTTCCAAAGTTATCGATGTTTTCAATAACCAATTCAGCAGGTAGTTCTTGTATCTTTTTGATGTTTAAATGTCTATTATTTACTATAAAATCAGGCAATTTTGCAGCAACAATACGATAACGCACTACCGGACTCATTCCCATTTTTAATTCAAAACCACAATACGTACATTCAAAAATATCTCCATCAACCACGTTCTGTTCATATTCCTCATAATCATTTAAGGATCCACAAGCAGGGCAAATAACATATTTTTCAACTTGCAAAAAGCCTTTATCTACAAGATTTGGAAAAATCAATTCCAATAAATCTTTATCGATAGATTTTTCTACAGAAATATCGTCGACATCCAAAACACCTTTTTCGCAGATTTTTTCAAAAAGGGAATCGAGCTTTACCATTGCCCCATAAAAATCGGGTTCTTCACTCGCTAAAAGCTCGCACTCTGGAAATAACATGCTTAATAATCTCCGTATTTGTTGGAACAGTGAAATTTATACGTCCTTTAGTCCCTAATATGACAACGTGAATTTCTTTATCCGTATAGGGTATAGTCTCCTCAGAAGGTAACCAATAAAAGTTACCAATATGGCCAATCCCATGTTCTCGAATAGTTCGTGCTGATTCATTAATCGAATCTTCGCCTATCACAGAATCTCTATATGTTGGACTCACGAATTTTGCTCTACTTCCAGCTAGCGTTCGATAATCTAATCCATGTGATCTAGCGATGGGTCTGCCTTCAGTTTCTAATTCATGGAGTGTATTAATCGCCCTTGATAATCTCAATTTCTCAAATAATCCCATATCAATTATCGGGTTTACTAAATCTATGAATCGCCCCTCAGCATCCTCATAATCGTTTCTCTCCTCTAGGTAATTCTTTTTTGGTAATTGGGAAATATGTAAAGTTGCCAAATTTGTCTTTAAGTTCCATTTAAATATCATTACTCCACGGTCTATTTCGGATTGGAACGCTTTATAAAGAACAGGCTTACCATCTATGATTTCTTCATTGTCCAATTCTGGCACTCTGAAACTAAAATTTCTTTTCTCAACAACAGATATTGTAAGTTCAACACGGGGTGTATATTGAATTGATGAAATCTTGGGTTCTTCTGGTAATATCAACGGTAACTTTTGATTAATTAAATCTCCCAATTCATTTTCATGTATTATTCTATCAACAAAATGCGGGTCCTTCCAATTCTGCTAAAACGACACGTGATGGACCTTTATATAAAAACACATGTTGCTTGCCACCCGGTATTGTTGCATCCAAATATTCCACTAAATCTTCATAGGAAATCGTATCATTATCTAAGGCCTCTTCAATACGACCCATTAAAATATCACTATTACCGCTTACTGGTAATTCATGCTGTGATAAAAACCCTCTAATAAAATCATTCTGTAAATCCTTGAAATATTGAATGATTTTTTCCTTTTCTTCATCTGAATAAGCGGTTGGCATATAAACTAAAATAATGAATAAGCGCTTATACTTTTCTCTCAATATAATAATTCTTATATCAACCACTTGAATATTTGTTGATAAATTTCTATGGAATTCAAGTTGATTAGTGAAGTATATCGATTAGATGATATGTACTAAGAAAATTATATTGTGCTCGGAGAATTTATTTTTATATATCAATCGTGTTATTGGTATAACAATTCACCATCAAATTTTACCTACTTTGTTTAAGTATTCATCATTTTCCGGTAGTATAGAATCTGTAACAATTATATTAACCATTAAATTGTTTTTTCTCCCATGCATAATCTCCGATAAACGGCTAATATTAAGCCCATTTTAAAGCAGTGATATTTAAGGAGCCATTAGAACATTAATGTGAGAAAAATGTTGCAGCCCTGACGTATGCCGTTTTTATTATCACCCCATTGTTACCTTTCGCTATTAAGGCTTCAACAATTAATGACTAAGCGCCGACGCTAGGCGATTTACTTCACGCCTTAATCTTTTTAATGAGCCATGCCATGTTCTTCGCCATGTTTTGGACCGTCCGGACGGCTTCCTCGTCATCCTTGACCTCTTCGGGCCTCAGCCCGTAGCCCACGTTCCAGTAAGTAGAGCCGGGCACTATCATGCCGTTGATGAAGAAGAAATAGTTTAGCTGGGCGAAGGTAAAGTTCGCGCCTGCCCTGCGGGCAACGGCAATGGCAGCGCCGGCCTTGCGGTCGAACGCGCGGGTCTTGATGCCGACGAAGCCGGCCCTGTCGAGGAGTGCCATGATCTGGGGCGTAGCGGAGCCGAAGTAGACGGGGCTGCCGATAATGATGCCGTCGGCCGCTTTCATCTTTTCGAATATCTCCTGGAAATCATCCTCGATCTGGCAATTCAAGAGCTCGGCGCACGCATTACATGCCTCGCAGGGCGCTATGCGTTTTTCTGCCAGCAGTATGATCTCGACGTCGATGCCTTCTTTTTTCAGGGTCTCTAACGCCTCGTTCACTAAATAACGAGTATTGCCCACCTGGCGCGGGCTTCCGACAATACCTATGACTTTATACATAAAGGAATTTCTCAAGCATATTAAGACAATTCAAATATATTAAAGTAACAAATGCAATAATAAATATTAAAGTTATGAGTGAAAATGCAAATTATTGAATTAATTACCACATGTTATATATGCTAGTACATTAATCGATAGCATAAATGGCTATGAATATTCAAGAGACCGGTAAAAAACATTTAGTTGAAGTGGATATCCTAAAAGGTCTCGCAATTATCCTGGTTATCATATCACATTTTCACCTGTATTTATTCAATAACCCGGAGTATACAGAATTGTTCGACCCGTACATGGCATATTTTGGCCTGGCCATATTTTTCTTTTTATCCGGCTATACCCTATACATTAATAATAACAAGTTTGACAATATCGGCGATGTCATCAATTTTTATAAAAAGAGGCTTTTGAGGATATTACCTCTATACTGGGTGGCATTGTTAGTTTTCTTAATATTTTACGATGCGTCGTCCGGGTTTCGGTCCTATTATCTCGAGCCGGCCAGCTATTACGATTTTAGCCTGACGAGCTTTATCATTCACTTTGCCGGGCTGCAGACCTTAACGGGTAAATTTATCGGCGGAATGTGGTTTATCGGGACCATTATCGTTTATTACCTGGTCTATCCCCTGATCGTATATTTCTCGAAGAACCTAAAGTATATGCTGGCGGCCATAGCCGTCCTGCTGGTCGCATTTGTGCTGCTGTATACTCCCTTGCACATAATAAAAGACGGCCATGTACCATTATTCATATCGATCTTTGCCAGCGGCATTATCGCAAATAAAATAAATTTATTCTACAATAAGGACTATGAGAAATACTTCGCAGTTCTTCCCATCGTGCTGGTCCTGACCTTATTGATCGACATCAAGCTATTCGACAGCGGCAGCTTCGTATTGAACGAGTCGTTTAGCATTATCAAGTTCGGGTTTTATTTCTTCTTTAGAAATATCCTGTTGTTGACCGTAGGTATTTTGAGTTTCTTAAGCGTGCGTCCGTTCATCGGGTACCTTGACCACCGCGCCAGGGACTTTTTTTCCAAACTATCATTCGGCTCATATGCAGCCTATCTATTCCATATGCAGTTATTTCCAATTCTGATGCTGGCCATGGGCCAGGTGTTTAAAAATACATTAATTGCAGATGTATCGCTAATAGTACTTGGATTGCCGCTGGCATTGGTCCTGGGCTACTATATACAAAAATATTTTGACATGCTACTGAAAAATACTACGAAAGCCCTATTTCCAAAACGAACGGCAAACTAACTATAAAGCTCTTCTAAAATAACAGATAAAGATATTATAAATAAGCCGGTAGAGTGAAATAATGAAAGTTCTAGCGATCAACGGAAGTCCCCGAAAAGAATGGAATACTGCAACGCTGTTGAACAAGGCCCTGGAAGGGGCGGCTTCCCTGGGAGCCGAGACCGAGCTCATACATTTATACGACCTCGATTTTAAGGGATGTACTAGCTGCTTCTCCTGTAAAATAAAGAACGGAAAAAGCTACGGAAAATGCGCTTACAAGGACGACCTTACGCCGGTCCTCCAAAAGGCTGCCGAGGCAGATGCCTTCATCCTGGGGTCGCCGATCTACCTAGCGTCCGTCACCGGCGAGATGAAATCGTGCCTGGAACGGCTTATATATCCTTATTTGGTATACGATGTGGAACGATCGTCGCTCTTTAAGAAGAAAATACAGACAGGTATCATATACACGCTGGGCGCTCCCGAGATACGGGTAAAAGAGATGGGCTATGATTCCCAGTTCAAGATGACCGAAATGATATTGGCGAGAATTTTCGGCTCGGCGGAATCGCTTGTCGTTTATGATACGCTCCAGTTCGACGATTACTCGAAATACGTCTCGTCCTCGTTCGATCCTGCCGCTAAGGCAAAGAAGCACGAAGAAGTCTTCCCGCTCGAATGCAAGAAGGCATTCGATATGGGAGCGCGTTTCGCAAAAGGAAATAAAAAATAACTTTATTTTTTAAAGCGTGACCACTTTTCCCGTTGTGATCTCCCGCCATTTTTTTGCGAATTCTTCCGGGTTTATCCCGGGGAACGTGTCAATGATACAAACATCGCAGGACTGTACGACACTATCCAGCTCACGGAAGTCGCCCTGGTATACTTCGATCTCCACCAGCCCGGTAGCTCTCGCGACCAGCACGGGCATATCGCCGATGGCCGGCAACAACCGCAAGTCCGCTGTACGGCTGATCTCGACCCCCAGCAGCTCTTTGTTCACTTCAAGATTGATCAGGATATTTCTTACCGCCGGTAGCCAGGCATCGTTTAAAATGACCTTCTTTGCGCCGCCCAGCGCCGCCATCAGCCCAAGCGTGCCAACGCTGGCAAATCCGTCCACGACCACGTGGCACTCCAGCAGGCCGTCAAGGAACAGCTTATCTATGGCCTTTATCTTAACTGAATTGTTTCGCCAGAATTCGATGTGACACTCGGACTGGTTTCGATAAAGACACAGATCGCCCAGCAGCGATGTGACAATGTCCGCTCTCATGTCGCATCCGGCCATTATTTCATAGGTATGAGGCTTAAGGCCCGTATCCATGATACCCACGCTATCCGAAGGCTTTCCGGACCTTTTTAAGACCCCTTTGACCTCGGGCACTTCATCGAGTATACGCAGGGCCGTCGGTCTGTCAATATTATCGACCACCATGACGATGCTCTTCGAAGGCAGCCGGGGTGGCTCGACAAGGCTAACGCCGTAATTAACAAGTGGCGTGCCTACGTCCTTCAATCCCGCCTTAGCGTCCTTGAAGCCGCATTTTATTAAAATATCCAGGACATGTGCCATGACCATATCGAGGTGACGCTTACCGCATTCGGAACAGCGGCCATAATCCCTGTCGATGTCCAGGCATAGCTCGTAGAGCGGCGTGAACTTATCCAGGGGTTTCTCATAGCTGCAACGGGAACACGGGGCATACATGCCATAAGCCTGTTGTAATATCTCGTCGGCAGGCTTTATGCAATCGGGGCTTCCGCAAGTCGGGCATTTAACCATGATCAAGGACCAATTACTCATAGGCGGCGCTCATTATAAATCATTTCTGACACCCCCTGATTCGGCGAATATCCTTTTTCAATATGGGACCGGTTTAATTAACCATGGAAACTCGTGGCATGGAGGCCATAAGATTTGAAATAGCGAACCGGGATGGAAAAATTCATTGTGAATTGTATAACGCCAGTTCCAACCGGGCGGTCATATACATGCACGGCGTGGGCGGGGGCACACACGGGCCGGCTAATATTTATCATCCCTTTGCCGAAGAACTGGTCAAAGACGGCATATCCTCGCTGTTGATCGAGTGCAGAAATAATTCGGACCTGGGCGAGTGTGTATCGGATATCATCGCTTGCATGGACTATCTGGAAAAACAATATCAAATAAAATGTATCGGCTTGATAGGCTGGTCCTTCGGAGGCGCAGTCGTTATCGCTACGGCGGCCATGGATAAGCGTGTCAGGGCGGTGGCCACAGTTGCAAGCCAGTCATGCGGCGCAGAGGACGTCGATAAAATGGACGCATCAATATTGCTGCTGCACGGTACAGGAGACCGGACGCTCCCCTATAGCTGTTCCGTCGACATTGCATCCAGGGCCCATGAGCCGAAAAAGCTCGTGCTATTCCCGGGGGCGGACCATGGGATCAGCCAGTACCGGGATAAAATGTTCAAATTAATAAAGGAATGGATGCAGGAACGCCTAAAATGTCCTTAGCGCGCTTGCTTACCACAATTTTGTCTATCTTCATCCATCCCGGCCGCAGGTAACCTAATGACGAAACGACAGCCCTGAGTATAGTCTCCTGTTACCCGGTCTTCTACCTGGATACGGCCCTGATAGCTCTCGACTAAAGTCTTTACGAGCCCGAGGCCCAGGCCTGTGCGCAGCGCCTTTATTTTTCCCTGGGAGAGCCGGTCGAAGAGCTCTTTCTTTCTTACATCGGGTATTCCGGGGCCGTCATCTTCTATTGTTATGTTATAATACCCGTTCCCGGCAGACGTTATGCCGATGCCGATCGATAAGGGCTTATGGTCCGGCGAGTGCTTGATCGAATTTTCTACTATATTAGAAAAAACATCTTTTAGCAGCTCGTTCGCCCTTACTTCGTATCCGGTCGCCGGCTCATAATTTATGGTAATATGTCGCCCGCGGTCGAGTTCGGTCTCATATTTTACCTCATAAAGTACCTGCCCGACATCCAGCACATAAGGCTTGAGCAGACCGGCTCGTAAACGCTGGAGCTTTTTTACATTGTCAATGAGCCTGGCGCTGTTCTTCATGGTCTCCATGGGCTTTTCGAGCAATGGCTTATCCCCCATTTCCAGCTTTCCTTCGGCTCCCAGCTTTTCCAGTGCGAGTTCGAGAAATCCCATTGCCACCTGGTTCATATTGTTAATGTCATGGCCCATGAAATCCACATATAGCTCGGACTGGGAACGGGATTCGGACAGGGCTTCCTCCGCCCGCTTACGCAATATGATCCTCCAGACGCCGCTCATCAGCAGCGATAGCTGACGCATGTCGGAGCTGTCGTATTCTGCCTCTTTATTGCCGACCTCTGCGACAGCGACCATGTGGGCGCCGTCATAGATCGGCACGCCCATGAACCGCTTTACGGGCACATGGCCTCCGGGTGTAGCCCTGCGGGAATAAACGGCGTAATCGTTAATGATCACCGGCTTACGCTGTACTATCGGCTCGATCCATATGCCGCCGTCCTCGACGTTAAGCGCATGGGGCCGGTCGGTAATGCCGCACTCTTCTTTGGTGCCTTTGGACCAGCAGTGCATGTCCAGCCTCGTCTCGTCGGCGCTCAGCGCGCCCATCCAGCCGATCTTACTGCCGGTCAGCCTGATGGCCTCTTCCAGCGAGTATATGATGATATCTTCCTCGGATGCCGTTGCCATGTCGTTCAATTTTAATAGCGCTTCGAGGCGTGCTTCGTCCAGATGCAATGCCTCTTCCGCATGCTTATAGTCCCTCAAAATAGTGAGAAGCTCTTCCCTGGTCATGTCCTCAGGACCAATGTCTATATTCGGGAATAGCGCGTTATCCATTCATCCATACCCCATGGGAATACTAACGCATTATTAATATATTATTATTACTATTTTGCAACCCATTGTCCGCCTGATACGCATGCCGTTTTTTACCGATACTAATTGCAGATACCCATTGAAAACTATTAAATAACATGCCAAAGAAGTAAAATAACGTGACGGACGTATCCTTTCTATCGGACCGTGGCAACGCCTTCGAGGCGACCTTTAAAGAATATGGTTATACGTGCCAGCAGATACTGCCCCAGGCATTCTGCTCGCCATTCTGCCCGCCGTCTAAATTACTGATCATACCGTCGGGGTTCGCCGACCCTAAATATTATAAGATATTGCCGGCCCTGGAAAGGTGTAAAGACCACATCGCAAAATTCATTGAAGAAGGCGGCATCGTGCTGGCGTCCGGCGCGATGATGGAAGATTATTCCTATGACTGGCTCCCGATGAAGCTGAACTACAACATGCATTTTAAAACAAAAAGGGTCAAGCTCATTAAGCCGGAAAGCCCGGCCGCGTTACTTGTCGATCCGGGTGACAAGGACTGCGACGGCTATTTTACCGAGCACGACGGCGAAACGATCATGGAGCTGGAGGATGGTAAGCCCGTGCTGGTCTATAAAAAGTTCGGCAAAGGACATATTATTGCTACTTCATTGCATGAATACCCCGATAAGAAATTCATCGACTGGGCCTGCTCCAAAGAGCGAACGCCACTCACCATATAGGTCGTTACCATGCCAAAGGATGCAAAAGACATTAAGCAGATGTTCCTCCAGAAAAAGCCCTGTCAGATCTTATTAGCCGTGCCCCGCCTGAAAAAGCCCTATATTTCCATACTCATGAAAGAGGCAGACACGACTTTCGCACATACGACTAATATTTTATCGGAAATGGAGTCCTACGGCCTTATAGAGTTTGCATCCGAAGGCAGGATAAAGTACGTAAAGCTCACGGGCACAGGTAAAGAGCTCGAAAGGTCTCTCCGTACCATCGATAGCTTACTCGACGGTAAAAGCGTTTTTAAAAAATTATCGAACCTTGAAAAAAGGATCGACCGTCTGCAAGAAAATATAAAGACCGGAGCGAGCGATGAAAGGACAGCTGCGGCAAGGGCTACGCGGCTTGAAAGCATTATCGAGCGGACGGACGCAATAGAGGCCGAAGCGCTCCTGTATAATAACGATGCTTTAATTAGTGCCATATCGCGCACCAGAGAACGGCTCGCCTACCTGAGGACTAAAGTACAACTACCGGAAACCACACCGCAAGATACTTTAAAGCCGTGGCTGGATAATAACTAGGCATTAGTTTCAGGATGCTTACACGTTAACGGTTAATATCCGTAAGAGATAAAAGCGGTTGGTATAGCTGATGAATTTCATACACATGGCCGACATGCACCTGGGCTACAGGCAATATGACCTGGAGCAGCGATTCAAAGACCTCGGCCTTACTTTTAAGCAGATCATAGAATATGCCATATCAAATAAAGTAGAGTTCGTGCTTATTTCAGGCGACCTGTTCGATAAGCGAAGCATTAACGCGCCTACATACGTCCAGGCTGTCCACGTCTTATCCATGCTGAAAGATGCCGGGATCCCCTGCGTGGCCATCGAAGGTAACCATGACCGCCGATTCATAAAGGACGGCATGTCGTGGCTGGAATCGCTCCAATGGGAAGGGCTGCTGAAGGTCATCAAGAACTACGACGGCAACCTCATGGGAGATTTCAAGGATATCGAAGGCACCAGGATATTCGGCCTCAGCTTTGCAGGCTCAATGACCTCTGCCGCTATCCCCCAGATGGTAAGCGAGATAAAAGAGATCAACGCAAAAGACGCCCCGAATCGGTCTATCCTGATGATGCACGCCGGAGTACAGGGAAAAATGAAGCACGGGGTCATGGGCGAAGTCACCTATGAAGACCTGTACCCGCTCAAAGAAGTTATCGATTACCTGGCGCTCGGGCATTACCACAGCGCCTATGATATCGACGGCTGGGTATTCAACCCCGGAAGCCCGGATACTTGTTCTATAGCCGAATGCGGCCAGCCTAAAGGTTTCTACCACGTGAAGGACAGAAAGGCAGAACTTGTAAGGCCGGCAATAAGGCAGTTTATCATTCAGAGGTTTATTGTTGATAGTTATAAAACGGTCGATGACTTACGGATAGATATTGAAGAATGGATTTCCAAATTCGGTAAATGCGATGGACCAGTGGTTAATATAATCCTGGAGGGGACGCTTAATTTCGACAAATCCCACCTTAATATCGATGGCATAAAAGAGCTTATCACTGGCAAACTAAATGCAATTTATGTCGACGTTCGTTTCGACCTGATGAATGACGAATTCTATATATCACGATTGGAATCCAATGCATTTGATCGCTCCAATATTGAGCGCGAAGTATTCCGCAAGCTTGCTCGTTCAGATAGAATACTGGCAGGTAATGCCGACCTATTTGCGGATTCACTATCAGAAGTTAAAGACCTAGCGACGAAAAGTGCAGATGAACAAACGATGGATGCTGTATTACGAAAAATATATAACAAAATCAACCTGGGAATGCCGACAGCCCAGTCAATCTATGTGCCTGAGTCAGTCGATATTAAGCCGTCAAACACTGAGCCTGAAACAACCGTAAAACCTGTGAAGAAGTTGAAGAATAAAGTTTCTGATAAGGGCCAATTATCCCTTGATTGGGGGAATAGCCATTGATAATAAAAAAAGTAACTTTAAAAAATATTAAGAGCTATAGTGATGACGTCATCGAGTTCGGCGAAGGTATCACCAGCATACATGGACAAAACGGTGCAGGAAAATCGACAATACTGGAATCAATCGGCTATGTTCTCTTCGACTCATTACCTTATAAACAGGATGAATTTGTGAGGAAGGAAGCAAAAACAGGCGAGATATCAATTACGATTATCGGTAAAGACAATATCGAGTATAATATAACCAGAAAATGTGGCTCATCTTCAACTTACACTCTACAGGATCAAAACGGAATATATATTGAAACTAAAGAACTTGTCGGCCCTAAACTGTGTGATATTTTAGGCTATAAAGTATCTGATATAACACAGTTAAAATCTTTGTTTGAGAATGCTATAGGTGTATTACAGGGAACATTCGTATCTGAATTTTTAGAAAACGCAGGAAAAAGAAAAGCTATTTTCAGCCCGTTATTACATGTTGATGAATATGATATCGCGTTCAAAAATCTTCTCGTTTTAAAAAATATGATTGATAAATCCATAGTTAATATGAATGAGGAAATCAAGTATTTAGAGGGCAGTATCAGTAGAATCAATGGGCTTAGAGAAGATAAGAAAAGGATAGAGGATGAAAAAGCTGGGCTCTTATCTGAAGTTACGTGTAAGAAAAATGATCTGTTGCAATCCAAAATAAAAAAGGAAGAGATGGATAAACTTGAAAAAGAGATAAGAGAACTAGATGCCCAAGTAAAGATTATTGATGCAAACATTAAAAATAAACAACGTGAGATCGAAAACGCAAAGGTTGAATTATTAAAATCAGAGGCGGCAGATAATAAGATTAAATCTGCCGAGCCTAAATATATCCTATATTTAGCCAAGCATGATGAAAAGAAATCCATTGAAGGTAAAAGAGAGGAATACAGAGAAGTATTGATCTCGCTCAAGTCGCTTGAACCTAAAATCGACGCAGATAGAAATCGGCTGGAAGACTATAAAAAGCAATTGAAAGACCTGGACCAGTTGGAAAAGGATATTGAAACACTTAAGCCAATGGCTGCCGAGGAAGAACAGCTTCTGAAAAAAAAGGAAGATATCGTCTCCCGGTTAAAAATGAAAGAAGCTGAGACTACTCAACTTAATGAACGTATGATAGTAGTGAAAAAGAGTAAGGGAAATATATGCCCGTTACTTATGAATACTGAATGCAAATCCGTTACTGACTTTTCTGCTTATTTTAGCGAACATCGCTTAAAATTAGAAACTGAAAAATCGACAATAGAAAAAGATAGACTTGAAATTATTAAAAAAATTAATGCGCTGGGTGAGCCCAGTAAACGGATAGCTGTAATACTAGAAGCACTTACAAAACGCGATAGACTCCTTGTAGATATTAAAAATGTTGAGTCGATAAATAAGAATAATAACGCCGAGCAGATGCGTATTTTATTATCTTTAAAACAATATGAAGGGATTGACAATAAATATAAAACTATTGTTAAGGATATCGATGAGCTGAGACCGTATTATGAGGAGTATCAACAAAATATAAAGCTGGCGAAATTAGTTGAGGATATGAAGATTATTCTCCAGAATAATTTTAGATCCTTTGAAGAGCTAACAGTAAAATTCTCATCAGCTACACAAGCATTCCAAGATAAGCAAAAATCATATGATAAGGAAATTCATAGTAAGATAATTGATGAGTTTAACAGGACCATTGCAGCAGTCGCCGGTATCGAGGCTACTATAAAGTCTCATGAAAATAGGCTTTCAGATATTGATCGTGACATTGCTGAAATAAATAAATCTATAAAAAAAATCGACCAACAAAAGGCTCTTCGAGATAAAGAGATCGGTTATCTTGAATTCGTTGAACTAACTCGTGAAATTATTAGAAAGGCTGCACCGGAGATTATTCGAGTCTATATCGAGTTAATTTCAAAAGAAGCGACCGAAATGTACTGCGATATAGCCGGAGACAGGCGCTTTGAGATCAAATGGACGCAGGACTATGATATTATTCTCATCGAAGACGGACTCGAGAGATCATTCAGGCAACTGTCGGGCGGCGAGCAGATGAGCGCAGCACTGGCGGTCAGGCTGGCTGTGCTCAAGATATTGACCAGCAGCGACGTCGTATTCCTGGACGAGCCGACCCAGAACCTGGATGAAAGCCGCAGGGAACACCTCGCCCAGGAGATCATGCGAATTAAAGATTTCAGGCAGATGGTCATCATCTCCCACGATGATACATTCAACGCCAGCCTGGAGAACGTTATCGAGATCGAGAAGCTCAACGGCGAAAGTAAAGTAAGGAGGCGACCGGGCTATGCTAGACCTTAAGCTTCTCTCCGGTGAGTTGCTGGCCAGAAAGGAAGAAATCCTGAGCTATGAGCAGCAGGAGTCCGGAGTGGCTGAGAAATACAGGGAAAAACTGCCGCTGGTCGATACATTAAATAAGAAAATCAACGACCGGCTGCCCATGTATTCCGGCAGCAAAGTGCTTGAGGAAGGACCCTTTGTACGGCGGTTCAAACAGCAATTCACAAGTCGTGTCGATGCCACGGACTGGGCGCTGAAAATACTAAAGGACAAGATGATCGCCGCAGTGGACGGCAGCCAGGTCTTTGCCTCTAAAAGCTATTCCGTACCGATCGGGCTGGCACAGGCTGGCCTCATCATCAATAACCATACGGGCATCGACGGGTTCTCCACGGCATATAAGATGTCGTTGATCCCACCGGGAGATTTTAGCGCGTCCTTTTCGCCCGAGATGCCAGTATCGCTGAAGCGGCATGAGCTGGAGTGCGAGCAGATCACGGACTTCATGCATTTGCACCCGGGGAACCTTGTATTCTTTGATGGCTCCATCATTTTATCGTTCATAAATCAGTTCGCAGATGAAAAAGTACGCATGAGATACGTAGACGCGATCGTCAAGGTACTAAAAACCTCTGAGGAGACAAAAACTCCCATGGCCGCATATACGGATATGCCGCTGAATAAGGACATTATCACTCTGATGAAGAAACATTTCATGCTGCCACCGGTAACGCACATGTCTGATGTGCACCTTATCCGGAAGTCGCTAAGCTGGGGCGACAGGACTCGCGTATTTTTATCAGACCGTGACGATAAGGCCCGGGAGAATAAGTCTGTACTTGACTTGTACGGGCTATACAGAGATTCTGTCGCGTTTTTCTATATTCAATCGAGCGGAGGGCTGGCGTCCAAGGTCGAAGTGCCGAAATGGGCATTCGAGGCAGGCCTAGTAGACGGTATCGCGGACGTAGTCAGGGCCGAATGTATCATACGGCCGGGATATCCGGACATCATTCAAAGGGCGCACGAATACACAGTCATTAACAAGTCAGAGGCCGAACAATTCACCCGGATACTGGACCATTTCGCAGGTGCTAATAACATCAAAATTTATAAGAGCGCAAAAGAGCAACATAAGCGTTTATAGATTTTAGTACAAATTGCAATTTTTTTTAAGTAGCACTAAGTAGACTATCGACTAGAGAGCCTGAGAAAAAACTTGGGCCATAAGCTTCTTTTACAAAGGGTTGGACTGGTTAGCATCTGTTTTAATAGTCTGACGACCCATCACTGATTTAATCATTATAGATTGAACACAACGTTTATCATTATTAAGTGTTTATCTGCTTACCGACCCCATGATAAAGTTCAATCATAATCAGGTAGTAAACCGAACCATGTAAGAAGAGCGATAGCTTGAGGATGTCATCGGGCTCCTCACCAAGTTCTAGAAGGACCACCCGGGAGGCCAAAAATAATGTCAAGATATGAAAAATGTATGCCATATGAAATGAAATTGCCGGACGGCAAGATAATATCCATAGAGGTAACGATAGCTATATTCAAAGAGGCGATCAAGGACGATAGCGCAATACAGTATTGGGTTCATGATATAAAGATAATTGATGATACCAAAAAATCTTGAACCGGATATTAGGATGAAGTAACCAATATTTTTAGATAAATATCCTTCTCTTTGCGGAGTGATCTCTTCGCAAATTTTTCCTTTTACCCTAGATTTATAAAGTCAGACATCAATTATTCTCCTGGTGCTAACCTTGCCTATATACTCGGTGTTCTCAGCAGTTAGCACAAATACTATGAATGCAACATAAGCAAATGGTGCATAAGCCTTGAAGGTAGGGTCGATCATACAGGTCAAGTCATTCTCGGAATATACAGTGAAGGTACCACTTGAAGAAGGCGACGGCTACGTGCCGGCGTCCAAAGTACCGGCGGGCACATACGTCAACATCAAGTCCGCCCAAGGCTCTATCGTGGGCATCGTTATCGGCGTACGACACGATATAAAGGAAGAGTATCTACCGTTCCTCTCCGAGGAAAAGCAGGAGATATTCACGCCCTATGCAAACGATTTCCGTAGCTCTTATCTGGTCATTTGCGGGATAGGTAACGTGCAGGGCGGCAAGGCCTCACAAAGCTTAACGTTCGCCCCTGTGGTCAACGATGTCGTAGAGATAATGGATAACGACAGGATACGGGCATTCCACCTGACCAATGGGAAGCCGAGCTTCTCGTATTATAAAAAAATATCCTCGGAAGTAGACGGAGATACCATCTGCTGTGCCATTGACCGGGTAGCGGATTCAATGCCGGAATGTAAGCCCATGCTAATGGCGCTGAAAAAATATACGGAGTGCAAGACATGAAAGCCATCGGCATTGTAAAGGGCGTTGAAGAGAACGATATGACGCTTGTCGCTTCGATAAAGCTAAAAAGCGGGGATTTTGTCGCCTACAAAGATAGATGGGTCGACCCCGAACGCTATGTCCTTTGCCGGGTCAGATATGCGCGATCGCTAAAAACATTCCCCGATGAATTTTTAATGAATAGTGAGCTGGACCCTAAGGAGATACTGGCTTTTAGCGGCATGGACACGGAAGATTATAGCAAATACCTGTTAACGGCATCCATCGTAGGCTATTTTAACGAGTCGCTCAAAGAGTTCAAGCATCCGCGGACTATGCCCGACAGCGGAGAGCTTGTATACCTGGCTGAGGAAAGCATTCTCAAGGACGTGAGCAAGATGCTGCCGAAGTCAGTCGGCTCCGCGGCCATAGGAGCCGTACTCGGCACTGACGTCCCCGTGGTGCTGAGCGTCCGGGATATCGTCAGCCAGCATTTAAGCATCATCGCGGCCACCGGCAGCGGTAAGAGCTACACGGTAGGCGTTTTATTAGAAGAGCTGATGAAACCTGAAAACAGGGCCGCAGTACTTGTCGTAGACCCGCACGGGGAATATTCTACGCTATCGTCGATCCAGAATATATCGGCATTTAACCTGGAGGATTACCGTCCGACAGTAAAGGTGCTAAGAAGAGAGAACATCAAAATAAAGATCACCGAACTGGAACTCGAGGACTTTTTGAGTATCCTTGATATGACAGATAAGATGGAAGCGTTCTTTATTCGCGCTTATAATGCGCTGCCTGACCGTAAGGACTATAAAAAATCGGACCTGTCGAACGAGATCCAGGCGCTTCGGGATGAAAACAACCAATCCACCATAGACGGTATCAGGTGGCGGTACGATAACAACATCTTACATCGTGCCATCTTTGACGATTACCAGCACATTCCTCTCAAGGACCAGTTCAACGTAGGCCAGCTATCCATATTGGATTTGAGCGGGCTATCGCAAAAGGAGCAGCAGCTGATCACGTCAGTCCTATTAAGAAGACTGTTCGACGCAAGGGAAGGTACTGTGAATTTGCGGTATCAGGACAAGGCCGAGAGATATCTGCCTTACCCAGTTTTTGTTGTCCTCGAGGAAGCCCATCGTTTCGCGCCGCAGAACGGCGAGTCCAAGACCAAGAACGTCCTGAAGACTATCCTTTCTGAAGGGCGTAAATTCGGCATCGGCGTATGCATGGTCTCCCAGCGGCCGTCCAAGCTGGACAGCGATTGCCTGTCGCAGTGCATGTCCCAGATCACTATGCGTATAATTAACCCGGTCGACAAGAGCCAGATCGCCGCCAGCATCGAGAGCATGAGCCAGGACATACTTGATGAGCTGCCTGCATTGGCCAAGGGCGAGGCTATCATATCCGGCGTGGCCATCAACACGCCGACGCTGGTCAAGATACGGGCCCGGCTAACGGAACATGGCGGCATCAGCCGTGACGCGCCGGAGGAATGGTCGGCCTACTGGAAAAAATCAGTAATAACTAAAGTCGTGGCAGTCCAGCAAAAACAGCAATATAAACTATTTTAAAAATATTAGCCCTGACAAAGTATCAGGAACTACTTTTTCCCTTTTTTGAGGCCCATAGTGGTCTTCGCAGCTTTGGATTCCTTTACAGGTTCCTTTTTAGCTTCTTTTTTAGGTTCCTTTTTGGATTCCTTAGGAGCTTCTTTTACCGGAGCGGCCTTTACTTTTTTTACTTCTTTAGTAACTTTTTCCGGCTTAGCTTCTTTAGCTTTTTTTATTTCTTCCGCTTCTTTTTCTTTAAGCTCCTTAGTGCTCTTTGCGCCTTTTACTACGCCCTTTACCGTATTCCTTGCCGCCTGTGCCGGAGTGGAAGCAATACCGCCTGTAATGCCTGCGCTGCTGGTAGCACCTTCGGGCATCGGGTTAACGACAGCGCCGGGAGAGCCTTTTGCCGGCGATTTCGCCAGCAGCTCTATCCAGTTACCCAGGTCAGGACAATAGTCCGGCTCGCATTCATAGGTACACCCTATGCATGGGGCCACACGCTCGTCCGCCAGGATAAGCTCAAAGTTTACCTCTTTTTTGGGCTCTTCGGATTTCTGGGGCAGATAAGAGATGCGATAAGTCCTGGTGCCTTTCACGGTCTCCCAGGTACGCTTGATCTTGCCCTCTTCCTCCAGCCTGGCTATGACACGTGAACACTTACGGCTATCTATGTTCAGGTCCTTCCATAGCTCGCTCTGGAGAACGCCGTTAGGGCGAGACTTGATCAGCTCGAGTGCTTTATCCTCTAAGCTATCCGCGCTCAAAACTCGACTACTCCTTCACCGGGTTTAATAGTATGATGTTGTTGCCTCTGAGCACGACAGAGCCCAGGGTCCTTAGCTTTTGGCCGGCCTGTATCTCGGCGGTATCCACAAGATGGAGATTCAGATAATCATCGGCACTGACGAGAGTACCTTCCAAAATGTTTTTTTCGCCTTTCATTTCAACCTGTATCTTCTGACCGATTAACGTCTGAACCTTTTTGTTAGGAAACAAAAAATAATCCTCCTTTAACAAATTTAAAGATGATAGTCTATATTCCACACATTACCTATTTGTATTTTTTTATCCTCAAATTAAAAGTCACTGCTAAAGGTCATAGCGCATTCATGGCGGGTTTGGCGTCTTTATCCCACCGCTCGCTTGGTTTTCTTAACGGTATTGGCGATATCCTTGCCCAGCCGCTTGCATTCCTCTAAGTCCTTTTCGGTGGGCGCGAACTGTACTCTTAGTACGGGGTCTACGACTTCGATGCCCAAAGCACGGAGCATTTTTGCTATGTCCACCGGGGCTTCGCCGCTCCATCCGTATGAGCCGAATGCTGCACCGACCTTGCCCTTTAGGGCGCCATCCAGCTCTTTGCCCATGCGCTCGATAAAGTGCTCCATGGGCGCATGCATCTTGTACCAGAAAGTGGAGCTGCCTAAAGCGACTGCAGCAGCGTCCTTGAGGTCGTTCATGTCCGCCTCATAAAAACTGACTGACTTTGTCTCCATGCCACGGTCCTCGGCGCCTAGAGCAATAGCGTCGGCCATCGCTTTCGTATTACCCTGCGTGCTCAGGTATACCACTACTAATTTAGGCTTGGCCATAATGATCCTGATGTTATTTTAACTTAATAAGCAATTATACTTTTGCGATAAAAATAGTAATATTTAGCTAAAAACCGGTGCATGCCGATAACTTAACGAGTACAGCGCCTCATGCTTTTCAGCTTTAGGGCGATATCCTTGCCGAGCAATCCACAGGCTTCGATATCCTTTTCCATGGGCGTATACTGCACTCTCAGGACCGGGTCGAGCACTTTGAACCCGAGCTCTCGCATTTTTTTGGCGATCAACAGCGGGGCTTCTCCGCTCCAGCCGTATGAGCCGAACGCGACGCCCAGCTTTCCCCGGCATTTTTTTCTATCAAGGCTGTCTAATAGCTTTTCAATGGGCGCAAGCATTCGCTGCTCATAGGTCGGGGAGCCTATGGCTATGGCTTCAGCTTTTGTAATGTCTTTGACATTAATGTCGCAAAGGCTCACGGCTTCGGCGTCGAGTTCCATTGATCTCGCGCCCTCGGCGATAGCCTCGGCAACAAGCCTGGTGTTGCCCGATTTAGTCAAATAGACGAGCACTATATCCTGCATACATCCGGATAAAATCGCCCGTCTAAATGATATTTTATCCTGTTTTGAGCGCCGTAACGTCCATCTCGAACAGCGATATCGGCATCTCGATACCCCAGTTCTTCAAGACTTGTGGGTGAATCTCGCCGATGATACCTGCTTTATTATCGCCCACGTATATTTCGGCGCATCTGCCCGCTATGAACGAGGGATGGTCGAATGCAACAGTTTTTAATTTATCCGCTATGCCGAAGTTGAAGAATAACGACTGCAGCTTGGCCTTTATCTCGTTAAATCCTGCCTTTGAATAGCATAGGGCGCAGCCTATGTGCTCATCTTCTTTTACTCCGGTATTCTCGAAGTTGTCGAGGTGAGCTACTGAGCCGACTTCAAAGATGTTCTGGGGGTACTCGCGGTGCAGGTTATTCGATAGCACGATCATGAGCGACGGGGCTATCCAGGTGCGCATGATGTTGTACTGGTCCGTATACGGGTTGGATATTTCGACCGCCATGCCGTCGTCCGGCATATTCATCTTAGCATAGGTCTCGTCCTTGCCGATAAGAATAAAGTTCAGCGTATCCTGGCATCCCAGGCCGATCATGACCTCGCGGACTCCGTCGTTGAGCTTATCCTGCTCCGTTAGCTGGCCCACCGAAGGCGTGTTAGGGTAAATGGGTTTCATGTTGTTGAACCCGTAAACGCGGCCGATGTCGTCGATAATGTCTCTGGGATGTATAACGTCGGTCCTGTATGGCGGTATCTCGACTACGACGTAGTCGCTGCCCGTCTCTGCAACGCCGTTGCCCATGCGTAACAGCATTTCTTTCGCCTGTATCGCTGTCAGCTTGAGGCCCAGGATAGAGTTAATGTGCGATAAGCTCGCGCGCATGGTGCGCACTTCCAGGTTAGGCCTTTCGAGCGTGTGGTCGGGGTATTCGACATTGACGCCATAGATCTTTGCACCCCTCATGTATAATGCGTACAGTGCGATGTTGAGCATGTAATCGATGGTGCCGAGGTCTTCTCCGGTCAGCTCGATCAGAAGCTCATGCGTATCGAGAGTGACCTCGGTTCGTTTAGAATTAATGATAGGCGGGAACGAGAATAGTCCTTCGTCATCGTATATTACGGGCACCAGCGGCTTGCCTTCCAGCACGTAAGCGTAATCTTTGCCTTTCTCGTGACGCTCCAGTACTTCGGCCGGCGTCATCAGATCATCGCTCTGGAGCGGGATGAACATGACGCTGCCTGGCTGAACTGCCTTATAATGTATTTCCTTGCCCTTGATCTTCGACAGATCGTGGATGCCGATGGCGCCTTTCTTTCTGCGCCTGCCAAACGTGCCGTGCAGCTTTTCCTGCAGGTGCATGATGGATTTTATAGATTCATCCGTGAAATGGATATTTTTAACGATAGCGCCTGTGACGAACGGCCTTATGAGTTCGACATCCCGGCTCACGATGATGCGATAATCCGATTTTTCAACCGGTGGTATGGTCAGGCCTGTCTTGATACCATAGTAAGCCTTGAGCATCAGTGCGATGCCTTCCTCGCATAACAGGTCTGCCCGGTCGCTGGTCACCTCGAACGTTACCTCGTCGCCCTGCACGTCCTCGGTCTCGCAGCCCAGCTCGAACATGTCGTTCTTCAGCTTGTCGAGGCTGACGTCCTTGCCGATGAGCTTCAGCAGCTCGGGATAATTTACCGTTACTGTTGCCATATGACAGGCACGCTCCTAAGGAAGTTGATGTCACATAAAGGACCATGCAGGTCCCTGATGTCTTCGTATCCGTAAAGTATCATTAAAAGCCTCTCAAGCGCCAGCCCCCAGGCCATGACGTCGCAGTCTATGCCGTAGGGTGCCAGCATTTCTTCCCTGAACATGCCGGAGTTGCCGACTTCGATGAGGCGGCCAGTTCTCGGGTGTTTGCCGTAGATCTCCAGGCTTGGCTCTGTGTACGGATTATAGGTAGGCTTGAACCTCAAGTCAGTAATGCCGAAGCGTGAATAGAATTCCCTGAACGTTCCCATCAGGTCTCTCATGCTGAGATTGTAATCCATGACCCAGCCTTCTATCTGGTAGAACTCCAGCAGGTGCGTCAGGTCAATGGAGTCGTTCCTGAACACAGGCGCAACTGAGAAGAACTTGTGAGGCGGCTTGTTATATTTTGACAGGTACCTGGCCGTCAGCGAGGTCGTGTGGCCTCTGAGCACGAGCTTTTTAGCTATCTGCTCATCCCATGCATAGCCCCATCCCTTCGAGCCGGTCTCTCCGCCGTGCTCCTGCATGTCCCGGACTTTATGTACGAGGTCTTTGGGAAGATGGCGAATATATTTAGGCTTTTTCAGGTTGAACTGGTCCCACTGCGTCCTTGCAGGGTGATCCTGGGGCATAAATAATAGGTCGTTCACGTAGAACTCTGCATCGACCATGGGGCCTTCCATTTCTTTAAAGCCCATCTCGATCAGCGTCCGCTTTACCTTGTCCCGGGCCATCTGTAAAATGTGCTTTCGGCCGCCGTATTCAGTTAAAACGGGAGCGCTAACGTCGAACTTACGGAAAGACTTGCCCTGCCATGAGCCGGTCGCTATGAGCTCGGGCGTAAGCTGGCTGATCTCTTCTACGATAGTAATGCCCTTTTCTTTTAGCTCGGCGCCTGCGGCAGTAATTAAAATGATCTTATCTCTTTCTTCTCTGAGAGTGACGATGTTACGCTTGACGAGGTCTTTCATGGTCTTTTCGGGGAGACCTTCCTGTGGCTTGCCCTCGTATATAATTTCCAGCGCAAGCTCGTCCGCCGACTTTTCGGCTTTTTGGGGAACTATATATGTGTCGCCGTCGCGCTTATCGAACTTTGCCCATCCCTTTTGCCTCAGCCAGCCCATGGCTATGTTGATGGTGGCGGGCGGGAAAGTCTTCTTTAGATCAGTGAGAGTTTCGCCCTGCTCCGGCAGCGCCTTATATATCGTCCGCTCGGGCAGCCCCTGTTCGGCATACTTCCGGCCTTCGTCGGTCAGCACGTACTCTGTGATCAGGTCTTCCCTGACAGAAGCCATGCCGTTTTCCTCCAGCACGTAAGCGGCGTGGACTGCGGCCTCGACCTTTAATCCGGCGGC
The DNA here is from genome assembly GCA_963780625.1 of uncultured Methanocellaceae archaeon. Taxonomy (GTDB): domain Archaea; phylum Halobacteriota; class Methanocellia; order Methanocellales; family Methanocellaceae; genus Methanocella. The sequence continues at coordinate 57,515 of CAWACH010000006.1, forward strand.
TGTCGCGACCTCTTTTGAGGTCATCTCGATGTCGCCTATGGCCTTGAGGACCATTTTTTCATTAATAGAGAGATCCATACGAAACTGTACCTTCTATACAAATGATCATTATTTATCTTCCAGCTCTTTCTTTTTCTTGATGAGTATTTTATCGCCTTCCTTGACGCTGAAATACTCTTTCATGGTTTTTTTGTACTTGGCGGTTTCTTTTTTATCCTGCGGCTTCTTTAATCTATCGTACAAAGCGCTATAGTCGCTTACGATGAAGTCCTGGACTTTGTCTTTAGCTTTCTCCCGGTTCTCCTGGTGTTTCTCCAGGAACTTGACCACACGGTCTGCCAGATCCTGCTTGCAGTCGCCGCACATTATCTCGCCGCGCATACATTGCTGTTCGCGCTGGCTGAGCTTGTCCGGGTCTTGCTCGAATAAATAAAAATAATACTGGAAAATGGCACACACGCCCGGTATGCCGCCCAGCTTCTTTTGCTCTTCGACGGAAACACGGCCTCCGGTGAACGCGCTTAGGACCTTCTTTCTTGCCGTCTTCAGGTCGTCCGTTGTGTATATCGCCGATTCCGGCTTTGATGCGGACATCTTGTCCGAGCCCGCGAGACTTGGCAGGAAAGTGCAGTGTATAGCGGCCGGCTTATAGTAGCCCATCTTCGGCGCAACATCCCTGGTGATGCGGAAATGCGGGTCCTGGTCGATGGCTTGAGGGATAAGCACCGGTATGTTCTTACCTGCTTCCACCGAGGGGAGGAAGGCCGGGGCTGACTGCATTGAAGTAATGAATATCATGCCTATATCGGTCGAATTATCGAAACCGAACACTGCCTTTGCCGTCGAGAAAGTCACGCGCTTCGCTACTTCGAGCGAAATACGGTAAAGCGTCTTGCTGTACTCTATGTCTGAGAAGATTTTCGTCTTCTTCGGGTCGAACCCGAGCGCAATGACGTCCAGCGTATTATCGTAGGTAAAAGCGAGCGCGTCCTTCATGGAGAGGCTGTCTTTATGCAGGAATTTCTCGTCGTCCGTCATCTGAAAGTACAGCGGCGCGTCGAAGGTATCCTGTAAATACTTGGTGAAAAGCCAGGGCATCAGGTGCCCCAGGTGAGTATGGCCCGAAGGGCCCCGACCCGTGTAGAGCACGAACTTTTCGCCCTGCTCGTATTTATCGAGAAGCCATTTCAGGTCGCGGTGCGAAAAGAAAATTTTTCTCTGCAGGGCCATCGGTATGCTGCCGGTAATACGCTTCCACCGCTCGAGTAGCGGATCGTCGATAGGCTCTGTGCCGAACTCCTTTATCAGCTTATTATAGTCCACCGTTCCGGTGACGTCCCATGGCGTGACCTTGAATTCCTCGTTCATATGCATCGTTCCTATAACTTAATGCGCCCAAGGCTAAAATACTGTATGCCGTCGTGCTCGTAAGCGTATACCATTTCTTTTCGGACGCTGTTCGCGAGCCGGATGGAACGCGACATGTCCGGTAAGTTGAACACATGGTCGTTTTTTATGAAATCTACCAGGAAAAGCGAGTGCGGTATGCGCTGCATGGCCTCGATCTTTTCGTATATCCTGAAGCTGCTGCCGAACTTAAACCCGGTCTTGGCGACCAGGCCTCTTTTCCTTAAGTCCTCATAAACCTTAAGCTTACCTTCGAATAACGGCTCCAGGCGAAGCGCTTTATGAATGAAATCGTTTAATGCTAAAAGCTCGCCGGTGCGTGAGTCCAGTACATGCAGCCCATGATTTGACATGAGGTATGCGGATTCGACGAGCGATAATTGTAGCCTTTTTTCATCGAGCATATTTCCGTAAAAGCCTAAGCTGTGCAGCTCTTTTGACAGCTCTTCATCCCAGATGATGACCCGGTCTGCCATCAGGGTCGCGACGCCCTCTTTCGGCTGTATGTTTAGCGGCTCCATGCTGCCTTTCATACGCTGGAACTTGACGCCGTAGTAGGTGATGTCGCTCTCCTCGTCCACGATGGCGAGCACCATTTCCCTGCGGACGTTCAATGCAGCCTGAAGATTTGAAATTAATTGTGATAACGGCAGCGGCTTACGCTCGGTGACGACGTTAATAAAATATTGAGATGCGGTCACTCCCGGCTTGCCGCCGCGCGGGTATACCCGGAAGTCGGTAACGCTGGGCTGGACATAGTAGCCGCGTTCCCGCAGGTCTCTGTAAACGATATACTTGAGCTCGAAGTACTCTTGCAGTTGCGACGCGAGCGTGAAGAAATCCTTGAACGAAAGGACCACTCCGTCCAGTTCGATGGCGATCTTTTCCCTATCCAGGAGGTATGCGGCCTCGACTAGGGCAAGCTCGAGCGTTTCATCCTTTAAGCGGCCATAATAAAAATTATTGTATAGCTCTTCTATGGCATCCTTGCCCATGACGACCTTATCGCCTTTCAAAACGCCTTTCATAAAATAAACGCTCTCGTGACCAACTAACCAATAGATAAGTAACATATAAAAATCTATGTATAGGTATGAGCGAACGTCGGACGATTATTTATATACGTAAGGTATAAGAAAAAAATATTTTATGCATAAGCCCTTTAGCCTTCGGTCGCCTCAGGGAGTAATGCTCACGGTAATAACGTTCGTGGACGGCACGGTTATCCGGACGCTAATTAAGCCTGTTTGAATTACCCTGCGTGGCTCCTGGTCCGTATAGAGGACGTTGTTCAAATTGTCTACGATCTTCACTACGTATGTGGGACTCCAGTCATCCCTGAATGTCACGCTATACAGACCATTGGCGTCTGTCTTGTTACCGTATTCGCTTCCGTTGATGGTATCCACAAGCACTTCGTATCCATTTGCCGGCTTGCCATTGTATGTGATGTTGCCATATATCGTGTGTATGGCGGAATCTTGCTTGACGCCGGCCTCGAGCGGCAAAGTGTATATTTGGTCGATGTGAGGCGGCATCGTAGATACCGGCGTAGGAGTCGGCGTGTCAGTGACCGTGATGGTCGCCGTCGGCGTAGTTGTTGCCGGCAGCGGAGTTGGCGTCGCCGCCTCCGGGACCACTATGCTCCGTATGGCACCGATACATCCGGCATCCGCCAGCGTTGCGGCCACGATCATGACCGCGATGAGTATGAGAATTGCATTTTTATTAGTCATATTTGGTTCGTCCCTATATGTCTATGCGGCTTTTAATTGTCCGCTTAAGAATTTTTCGGACTGATGAAGAGAGTTAACTACATAATAGCCTAAAAATTTTGTCCTGCTAAAAACGTCGATAGAATTAGTTTTAAAAAAGGTAGTTTAGTTTAATCTACCGGGACTTCCGGGGACGCACTGCCCGGCGCCGAAAACGCCAGTTACTGTGGTATAGTCGGCGGGGTGGCCGGTATAGCTGTCTTCCGGGAGCGGACGAGGAAGTACACGATCAGTCCCATAGCGATAATGATCGTCAGCAACCCTATCCCGAATAGGTATGTGAAAGCCTGCCCATAAGTGATGGTTCCCTTCATTCCCTCATTCAGCAGATAGCCGCCGGCGATCAGCGCGATCATGCTGCCGATGCTCTTGAACGTGGCATTAATACCCATGATCGCTCCTTGCTCCTTCCTCTGCGTTACCGACATCAGGGCGACCTGGAAAGCGCTTATACCAATGCCGGCGCCAGCGCCGATAAGGACAAGGTCAACGGCCAGGCTCAACGAACTGTGTACGAATATAGCCATACCGGCGAGACCGACGGCCAGTATCGCACCACCGGCAAATATCATGGGCCGGAACCCTACTTTGTCCAGGAGTACGCCTCCTGCTATGCTCATCAGGAACAGGGAGATGGAAACCGGTGTCATGATGGTACCGCTATCCTGGACACCTAAACCCAGTACTACCTGGGCAAACGTTGCGGTGTAACCCGCTGTACACATCAGGCCAACGAACACCATCATAAAGGCGAGGTTGATCGACAGGATGTCTCTGCGGAATAGGAGCGCCATATCTAAGATGGGCTCGGGCGTATGGCGCTCATACCAGTACAGCGTCATGCCGAGCATCAAGGCGATAAGGAGCAGGGGGAACACAGTGATGTCGGTCAGCGGGTGGCTTCCCAGTTGGTTCACGCCCAGCAGCAATAAACCGAGCCCGAAACTGATCAATGCGGAGCCGAAGACATCGATATGAGAGCCGGCGCTGCCGTAGCTTTCCCTGAAGGCGAACGCGAGAAGTATGGCAAGGACGCCAATGGGTATATTGATGTAGAAGACCGTTCTCCAGCCGAAGTGCTCGACCATGAAGCCCCCGATGATCGGGCCTATGATCATAGTCAGGGCGCCCATGGACCCAAGCACGCCCATCATCTTACCCATCTTTTCCGGAGGCGCGATGCTGCCGATAGCGGCAAAGGCCGTAGGCATGATGATCCCGCCGCCCAGCGCCTGTACCGCCCTGAACGCGATCAGCGAGTAGGCATCCCATGATAGACTGCTCAGGAGCGAGCCCAATGTGAACACGCCTACGCCCAGAATGAATATCTTTTTACGGCCGTATATGTCGGACATTTTGCCCGCGAGAGGCATGATCGCGGTCGAGAACAGAATGTAGATGATAGTGACCCACGCTGCCATATCATAGGTCGTGTGAAGGTCTTTCACCAGTGCTACAAGCGCCGGGGCGAACACGTCTATGTCCAGCCCGACCATAAAAGCGCCAAATATCAGCACCGCCAATACATAGTACGGGGATGTGAATAGTCTGTTGTTTTTTACTGTTGCCATAAAGCTACCTCAATATGTCGGATGTTTATTAACCTTCTACACATTTACCGACATATAGCATAGTATAAGTAGCTTATGGTAAATGGCCTGACTGATTCAGCATATGCACCTACATAAAGAGATTTTATTAAGAAATGACCCTGATTTGTAGCCATATGTCGCCAGTATTTTCTGAAGTAAATATGTCGGATGAATACTATATTATTATGGCATATAGACATAAGAGACAGTTCAAAAGAGGTCCGAATAACGGTCTGGAAGGATGGATGGACATTGGCAGTTTGCACGCATGACCTGCGCCAAGTCCCCGGGATCGAAAAACGCCCCTGCGGAACAGGCCAGGATAAGAATGTATATGAGAACGGTTGACGATTACAATGATGTAGTGATGATAGGCATGCAAGAACCGAAAGATGAGAACCGGCCTGAAAACACTCCCCTGGATCATCCGGACGAAACGGGGCGACCGGATAACGAAAAATGGGAGGGAAGAATAAAACTCATCCAGGCGCAGATCGAGGAGCTGAAGCGCCTGCACCAAGAATATCAGAAGAGCCAGCGCGCCATCCTGCAGCAGCTGGAAGAGATCAAACGGCTGGAGCATGAGGAGCAGCGCGAACGCGTAAAGGCCCTTCGCGAGCGTTCGGAAAAAAATGCGGACCGGACGCAGAGAAAGTCAAATATAAAAAATTACCCCGGACACAGTGCGCAAAAGTTACGTTCCACCCTGAACGATAGCGAGCAGCGGAAAGGATTCCTGAAGCTTCATATAGTACAGGCCCTCGATGAAGGGCCTTCCCATGGCTACGAGCTAATGCAATGGATCAGCCGGCATACGGACAATGCCTGGACGCCCAGCAACGGCTCGATGTACCCGGCCCTCGAATTGCTAGAGTCGAAAGGCATCATCTCCGGCCAGGGCGACGGGAGGCGAAAGATCTATTCGCTGACGCCCAAAGGACAAAAAATTCTGGACAGTATCCAGAAAAAACATGACGCGCAGCACATTGAGTTGAAATCATACACGTTGACGCAGTTCGACGAGTAGCCCGATACGCGAACGGCAAAATAAGCTAAGTTCCTTTTATCTCATCGAACGCCAGGTCTTCCCATTTCCTGAGGCCTTTGACCATCTCGAATTCGATGGGCGTCAGCACCGGCGCCGGGAAGCGCCCCACTTCGTCGATGGCGATGCGAGGGCATGCCGTCGATACAAACGCATCCACCTTAAAGGCAAGCAGCCGGTCGGGAGTGATCTCTTTTATGGAGATGAGCACCGCATCACCCGCTATTTCTTTGAGGCGTTTTGCCAGGTCAAGACGCTGTTGCCCTGATTTCATGCCGACGATGATGCCCCACTTTTTAGCGTCCATTGCCTTCGCCATGACTGCATAGCGCTGTTTCATCACTTTGTCGACGTCCACCAGCCGGGCTTCTCCGGTAAACGGGTCGGCAACTACGACGGGCACTTTGTGGGCGAGCCTCATGCCCATCGGATGGAAATTACCGCTGCCGACGTATAGAATAGAATCAACGTTATCAGGTACAGCGCTGAAGTTGCATCCAAGTACCTGACCGGGGTATGCGATGCGGGAATCGCCTTCGGATACCACAGGCTCTTTGTTGGCGCTAATGAGTACCCGGATAATGTCGTTTAATTTATGAATGTGCTGAACAGTGGTGACTACGCCCACTTTCTGGCCCAGCAGAGGTAAAGCGTTAATGACCGCCATATCGACATCTACGTCGTGGTAATACTCCATGAAGACGATGCGGTCGTCGTCAGAAAGCCTGGAATGGCCGAAATGGAAAAGCACGTCTACCATATCCAGCAAGCCTTCGTCGATGTCACAGGCGCCATAGCAGGGGTCGCCCGAAATGATAACGAGAGTCCCGGACTTTTCCTCGATCTCTTTAGCGAGCGCGGGGCCCTGGCGCTTCAGGCCCTCGGGGAATTGAAGCCCTACGGTCTTCGCTTTGCGGGCTTTGATGACATCCAATATTTTTAACAGGTCAAACATTCTACGTCCCTTACGCTAATAATTACATGTATACTTTACGTTTTTTCTATATATATGACGGGATTGCCTTTTAAAAAACTAGATCAGGCTTTTTTAAGTAAGAATATTACAGTTGAATAAATTAGCCCGCCTATGACCGAGAGCATGATGCCGACGACAAACGATACCAGACAACAGACAGTTAACCCTGAAGTTAAGGTATTTAAAAAGATCGATAATTCAAAGTTCTGACCTGGCCCGGCCATACTGACAAGAATTTCAAAGACAAATAGGAGCAGGCACAGGCCTAACATCGGGATAGCTCCGGCAACGGCGGAGACTTCCATTGCATTTTTCAAGGAAAAAGTTTTCTTAAAAGCCCACCAAACAGAAAATACGCCTACCGCTATCATGGAGACTAAAGATACGATTACGAATATCATGGCAGCGCCGACGGCGGCCGGGCCCATATCCTGCCCCTCTGAACCGCCCACAGGGGCGTGCGATTCTACTAGATATGCCATAATAATAAAGAGCACACATATTAAAATAGTCCCAATAACGCCTGCCTGTATGGCCTTTTTAAAATATACTTTCATGGTGCCGACTTATGGATATACGGTAATAGCTAATAAATAATTTCTCTAACGAACTGATAAATTAAAAATTTACTAGAAAAAAAAATTATGGATTTTATTTCTTTGTGACCTTCTGTTCGCCCAAAAAAAACTTGGCAACGAAGAAGACTACCAGCGCCAGTATTATAAAGTTGATCAATTGCGATAGGAATGACCCCCATTTTATCAAAACAGGCCCGATAGCCAGGGTAGCTTTCGCCCAGTCCCCATTCGGGATAAATGGCGTGATACAGGGCATGATAATGTCGTTCACTAGAGACTGCACCAGGGAAGTGGCGGCAATACCCATGATGAATGCAACGGCCAGGCCCATCACTTTATACTCGTCCAAAAATTCCTTAAATTCAGATAAAACACTCATGTGAAAACCTCTTAACAAGCGCTTAATGGATAATATGAAGCGCCGGCTATAAAAATATTTACATTAAAGAAAAGTTGGAATGCCCCGGAGGCGTAAGCAAGAGGCTTTACGGGGCATCCCTTTTTGCGGCATCTATGATCGTGTGTTCAGATCCACGCCGAATATGAGCACTGGCATCCCCATTGTTTGGGGAGTTTTGGTAGATTTTGCAGCTCCGACCAGAGATACTGGTGTTTACCACGGGTACAGGAGATACAGTTGTCGCCGTTCGCGGGCAATATTTTGATACCTTTGCCGAGCCTGTAGGATGCGAGCGTTTCCAGGTCCATATTGGTGGTAGCCTCGGTGATACGGGTACGGGCGTATAGCGTAGCTATCTCCAGCGGGTCGTCCAGGTTACAGGCGGTCGCATAGCCGCAGCACGGGTTGGTCCGTAAAACGTTGCCGAACACGGTCCAGCCGAACTCGCCGTTAGCCACTGCGATGATGCGTTTACCCGCTTCTTCATAGGACTCGCCTAATAATACGGACAGCGCGAGCTTTGCGCCGACTTCCCGCCGCTGGCTCTCAAGTAACGGTAGCTCGTCGTAGTTGTAAGCCAGCAGGTATGCCGCTATTTTTAGGTACGTCTCCGGCATGCCTTTGGTCCAGTCAATGCCGGGCGTCCTGTGGAATATCTGCTGCGATTCGAATAGTGCGATACGCTGGCCCGCACGGGTGAGGTCTCCGTTCATGAGATAAGCGGTCGCGCTCGCTTCCATCGTTTTTCGTTCCATATCCTTTCGAGTCGTATAGGATTCTACGTATTTTTTACCCGCTCCGGTGGCATGGTATAATCGGACGCCGGCCACATAGCCGGACGCCGTAGTGAGTGGAATGGAGTCGAGGAACTTAGCGATGAGCTCGATCTTTTTGCCCTTCGCTGCGATGCTGTGTTTTTCTAGTAGTGACTTTAGGTCTGCCACGCGGTATTTTGAGTCGAATTTTTCTTCGAGCGATGCCTCTTCTATGAGGCCCTCACTGGTGAATTGTGCGATGTTTTGCTCCAGGGACCCGACGATGGGCGTCCAGGCCTGGTACATGTCTTTGTCTACCTGCTGCTTGGTGAGGCACATTAGCAATTCAAACTGAGCTGCGCTCAGCTTATTTTGTTGTTCTTCAGGGCTATACCCTAAGAACTGATAGAGTAAGCTCATCCTTTTCATCCCCGAATTCTATAAATCATTTAAATGGCTTAACCTTTTTGCTCCTGCCTAATAAAGGCAAATTAACCAACTATTTGGTCAGCAAGTAAAGATTGTATCAGCGCATTACGATTATTAAAAATGGTAATTATGATAAAGTATATAGGGATCATTTTTGCCAGGGGAACTTCCGAAAAGGCATGATCACCACCGCGGCATTCATGTACGGGCTCGCTGGTACCGGGAAGACACAAGTGCCAATAGGTATAACACAAACTAGCGAGAAATAAGATTCATTGTCCGTATATGCGTAAATTTTAAATATGGCAGTACACATGTAGTGTATGCTTCATTAAAAGAAGTGCCTCTGTGGCTCAGCTTGGTAGAGCGGCTGACTTGTAATCAGCAGGTCACGAGTTCAAATCTCGTCGGGGGCTCTTTTTCTTATTTAAACCAAATATATTGTTTATTTGCTGAAATGCCTTATTTTAGAATGCCGATAGTTAAAGCCAAATATAATCCTGGAATCCCAATTCACATAGTTGAATGATAGGACGAAAAAGTATAATGGAAAGGTTGGTCATAATGCTGGTTATCTATTAGGCAAACAGGTGACAAAAAACATGCAGACTATTAAAACCCATTCTGGCCCGGCCGGAACTGGAAATGGAGGCAGTCTACCAATTCATGTTCAAGTCGACTCCCCCAATGGTGTCGATTTCTCAAACCTGCTTGTGCCAGCCGCAATTGCAGTTGTCATAATAATTCTTGTAATATTGATCATACTTGTCATCCGAGAGTATAACTTTCAGAAAAATAAGAAGAAAAACGCCTAATTAAGTTCGAACAGAAATTCCCCATCACTTCTTTTTTCCGGCCGAGTTAAAAACGACGGCAGTGCGGATCAGATCCTTGAACGCCGATTCGTTTATCTGATCGCCTTCATGGATGTCGATAGCACGCCGCACAGTCCCGTCTTGATTAAAGAGGCCCTTTGGGTCATTGAGGAAAGCGCCCCTGGCGAATGTAAGTTTCACGTGATCCTTGTACGATTCGCCCGTGCAGATAAGCCCGTTGTGAGACCAGACCGGAGTTCCGGGGTTGGAGGGTTTTACCCATTTCCATTCCTCCGTTATTGATGGATCCGCTTCCTTGATCAGTTTGCGTACGAGGCGAAGTACGTCTCCGCGCCAGTCACCAAGTTCTGCAATTCTCCCGTCGATAAGCTGAGAAGGTGATCTTTCTTCGGGTCCTGTATCGGCTTTCTTCATCGCAAAACAATAAAAAGCAATAGCTCTATAAAGTTTTCGCTTAAATTAGCAAGCAGATTCGGATATAAGGCCAAAACTATTAGTTAAAGCCAAATTTTTTTGTCGTTTGGCATCGCATCCTGACTCGTATAATTCTATAGATATTAAGATGGAAAAACAAAGTCGTTGATGTAAAACATTAAATTATACTTTAGTCGATAACTTGACAGGATAAGCATGCGAAACATTAATATATATTAACAAGGAAACATATTGCTGGTCATATGCCATATATACAAGTTAATATCGCCCATTCGGAAGACGAGGAATGATAAATATGAAGAAGATCGAAGCGATCATCAGGCCTACGAAACTTGAAGAAGTAAAAAAAGCCCTATCAGCCGTGAACGTCAACAGTATAACCATCACGGAGGCTAACGGAAGGGGCAAACAGAAAGGCACTGTCCGGCTATCCAAAGGAGAAAATGACTCCCGGTATACATGGCATCGCATAGACATACTCCCGAAAGTCAAGCTGGAGATCTTCGTAAACGACGACGAGGCGCAAAAAGTCGTTAATGCCATATCGAGTACGGCCTGGACGGGTAACATGGGCGATGGCAAGATCTTCGTCCTCCCGGTTGAAAATGTTATCAGGATCCGGACCGGCGAAATAGACGAAAAAGCGCTATAGACTTATCCTTTTATATTTATTGCTTAAACGCTTATTAATAAACTCAAATTTATTGATATCTGGCACTAGGTGGTGGCCAGTAATAGTAATAGCTTTTATTATAAATGCCTATATACCTAAAGTAATGCTATTATGTATAACCGGATGAACACGGCGTACTTTTGCATGAGCGGAGTATGTTAACATGATCCAAAAAGCCTGCATCGAGAATAAAAAGGCGATCTTAGCCATTATACAAAATGCAGTGGCAGATATGGAATCAAAAGGGATCTATCAGTGGGACGATATTTACCCTAATGAAGAAACAATAAATAACGATCTGAGTAAAGAAAATCTCTACGTTTATATTGATAACGATGACATAAAAGGCATCATAGTTTTAAATGAATATCAAGATAAAGAATATGAAAGCATATGTTGGAAATATAATTTAGGATGTCAACTGGTAGTCCATAGGCTTTGTATTGATCCTCGTTTTCAAGGGCAGGGAATTGCACGACAGCTAATGATATACGCGGAAGAATATGGGAAACAGTCGCATTATGGATCTATTCGGCTAGACTCATTTATCAATAATGATCGTGCCGGTAAGTTATATGAAAGGCTAGGGTATGCAAAGGCTGGGATAGTAAGTTTTAGAAAAGGAAAATTCTATTGTTTTGAGAAAAGTCTATAAAAAAGAATTAACGCCACTTTTGGTTTTTGCGCTTATGCTTATAAAATTAAAATGGCGAAGCGATGGCCGCTTCACCTGATTACGTCGATGATAGAGTTAGCCATTTTTGAGTTGCCGCGCGTGTTCAGCCTGCCCATGGGGACATTGTCGTCATCGGTTGATGCGCTCATCTTCTGGCCTTTGCCCAGTATCTGTGGCGACTGCACGCCCGTCATGATCGCCATTACTCTAACCCTGCCCTCGTAGTCTTTCTGGATCCTCGCGCCCAGATAACGTTTGCATGGGTATCCATCTCGTAGGTTAACGACTCTGCAATGTTCGTGGCATCGCTCAGGGTCAGGTCCGGCCCGCCGGTGATGTGCACCAGGGCGCCGGTAGCGCCACGGGCGTCCACGTCCAGCAACGGGTGGTTCAGCGCAGCTTTGACTACACTGTCGGATTTGTCGCTCTTTGCCTCGCCGACGAGCATTACTGCGACGCCGCCTCCGTTCATGACTGCCTTTACGTCGGCGAAATCAAGGTTGATCAACGACGGCCTGGTGATCGTCTCGGATATGCCCTTCACGGTCTCCGAGATCAGCTGGTCCATAACGGAGAATGATTGCTCCAGCGGCAGGTTCGGCACGTATTCGAGCAGCCTGTTGTTGTCCAGCACGATGACGGTGTCCGCAGCTGCCCTTAAGTTCGCTATACCCTCTTCGGCCTTAGTCATCCTTGCCCGTTCTACCTTGAACGGCGTGGATACCATTCCGACGACGATGGCGCCCTGCTCCTTTGCCACCTCTGCGACGACCGGTGCGGTCCCGGTACCCGTTCCGCCGCCCATGCCCGCTGTAATGAATACTAAGTCCGTGTCCTTAAGGACCTCTGATAAAGTGCTTCTCGCGAGTTCCGCAGCTCTCTTGCCGATCTCCGGGAAACCGCCTGCGCCCAATCCTCTGGTCAGGGATTTGCCCACGAGGATCTTCTTATCGGCCTTGATCATGTCAAGCCCCTGCTTATCGGTATTGATAGCGATGCACTCGATGCCCTGGACGCCGATATTGTATAATCTATTGATAGTGTTGTTTCCGGCTCCGCCGCATCCTACGATCTTGATCTGAGGGAGGCCGAAATCATCAAAGTCGTTGCCCGTGGTATTTTCGCCTTTATCGTTTCGGTACTCGCGTTCCCTTTCCGTGTATTTTAGTGCTTCCTGCACAACTGAATCCATAGACATGTTTATTCTCATCCCCATTTGATAATACGGAACCATGCTCAATTGCCAGACAGGCGCATGGGTCACTTTGCATTTTTTCTCAGGTCGTCCTTGTTAAGATGCCTGGACGCAATTGTAGAAGGAGTAGGCCTGCCATTGGCCCGGCGGAAATATACATTGATGTCCTCAGATCGAAACTTTCTATAGCTATCGCTGATCGATCAAAGGATAGAAACATGATCTACTCATCGATTACTCCAATCCAAACCCAAATTAAGTATAGGTATATACCAATATTTAAGCTTGCTGGAGTATAAGAATTTGCACAGTATGTGCTCGGCTGATGATCTATTAGTATCTATTCGGTCGAAAAAAAGTTAAACTCTGTTTTATATGGTCATTTACAGCCCCATCGAGGAGCTTGAATAAAATTATCAAGCCTTCGGTCGATACCGAGTTTCATGGCATAACATCAATGGCTTGATATCATTACTAACCGATAACATGGCAGCACCGATAATTACCATACGCTAAGATATAAATTAATGAAACGCATCGTACATAGAATATGCTAGATTATGATAGTCTGTCTGACGATGATAAAAAAGCTGTTAAAGAATACGAAGACAGTAAGATGAAGAATATCACGCTTAGCAATGGCCCTATTAATGCTAAAAATAAGGATAGAATTCGTATAACTCTAGATGAAAATATATCCGTATGCATGAACGTTATGCGCTCAGTGGCGCTTGGAATTAGTACAATATCAGAAAAAGAGTATAGACAGGCCATGGAGAAGAAATATCATAACCTGGAATTGATGGCACTGGCATATGAGCGGATCAAACAAAAAATATGTTGATCATTAATTTTATCGTCAATGCCTGTTCCCAATTAATTTTTAATATCTTCTTTCAAACATCTTTTAACGGGCGCCGCTGCCTCGTCGAACAGCACGTCGACCAGATGGTTTTCAAGTTCCTGCTGCTGCGATCCGTGTGAGATCAGGCCATGGCTTAACGTCTCCTTAAGGACAATGTTCTTTATCTTACTATTAAGGATCGTCATCTCGTTCTTGAACACCCTATCCCCCGCCCGCGATTCCACGTTTATAGTGACGGGGCCGTCATAGCGGTCATCCAGCAAGGGTATGAGCGTATCTTTCAGCGGAGCCGTCAGTTGGCTAAACTCGAACTCTATAAAGTCGAATTGAGCCGACCTGAGCTCATCGGAGCGTGATATCATTCTGCTGTTGGTTGCCGTCTTTTCGTTGGCGGTCACCTTCATTGTTATGATTATAGTATCGCTCATCGCTGATCACGCTCATTTGTCAAGAGAAATGTCCCTTATTACTCAATTATCTCTTTTCCACATATTTCAATGTGCCTGTCACTACCTGAATAGCATATTTATCATGCCGATTTCGTAGTAGATACAGCCAATTAAAGCCTATTTCATGAGAAACGTTTTAGAGTTTCGATACACAAAGGCATTAGGTTCGAGAGTTTACCTAAAACGTATTTTTACGTACCCTTAAGCTTCCGACTATAGATTAGGAGAATATTATCATGGTAAAAAGTACACGTTGCGAAATAAAATGTTTAACATGTAAGAACTGGGTAGCTTCGAATACACAATTCGAAGACGCTAAAAGCTTTTTTGCGTCCGCGGAGCAGGGGGCCATTCAGCCATGTTCATTCTGCGGCCATACGACCTCATACGACAAAGAGCACATGAGGTTCAGGATGAAGGATGACGCAGGGCATGTAACCTACGAAGAAGGCAAAGATTCACCCTAATTATTTTAAAAAAATTATAGCAGCCGCTTGCATACTATATTTGCATGCAAGACGACTGTTTTGTTTTGTTTGAGTTTACCTGCGCGGGAACTTTCGCCCTCGATCCCTGTCTTTGACCACTTTACCGCGTTCTTTGATCAGCTTTTCTTCGCTCTTGGCCTTTCCGGGAGGTATTTCCGTTAGCTCGACCAGTTCCAGGTTGGGCTCTTTTACGGTCAGGCTCAAGGCGGCAGATAAAACTGCGACGGCGTCTCTATCCTTTAGCAGCCTTTCCGCAATATCGCGGTTCTTCTCACTGTCCTTAGTTCCTATGGCCCTCAAGATATTTTCTTCGGCGTTATGCTTCCGGCTTGCCATGATGTCTGCTTTATTCGGAATGCGTAGCGGCACAATTCTTTGGCCGGCGTATTGCTCCATATTTTTAAGGACTTTAGTTTCCGCAGGCGTGACGAACGTGATGGCGATGCCGCTTTTACCCATGCGCCCGGTCCTGCCGATGCGATGGACGTAGCTTTCGGGGTCCTCGGGCACGTCGAAATTAAAGATGTGAGTGACGCCGCTGATATCCAGGCCTCTGGATGCTATGTCGGTGGATGCTAATATCTGGATAGCGCCGTCCTTGAACAATTTCATGATGCTGTCGCGCTCGGGCTGCTCCAGGTCGCCGTGCAGGCATCTCGTGCAGTATCCCTTTCTCGATAATGCCTCGTACAGCTCAGTCACCCTCTTTCGTGTCCTGCCGAAGACGATGGCTATCTCGGGCGACTGCATCTGAAGTATTCTGGCCAGCGCGTCGAACTTTTGTTTCTCCTGGACTTCAACATAAAACTGGGTGATGGTAGGAACGCTGACTTTCTCGGTCTTGATGCCGATCTTAACGGGCTCCCTCATGAACAGGCGGGTCAATTCAATTACGGGCTCGGGCATGGTAGCGGAGAATATCATTATTTGACATTCTGCCGGCGCCTTTCTGAGGATCGTCTTCGTGTCCTCCAGAAAGCCCATTTCCAGCAGCTTATCGGCCTCATCCAGGACGACGATCTTTAAATTGTCGAGGTTGATGGTCGTCAGCCTGTTAATGTGGTCGATGAGCCTGCCCGGCGTGCCGACGATCACCTGCGGGTCGCTCTTCAGGCCGTGGATCTGCCGGTGTACGTCCTCTCCGCCATATACGGGTAAAGACTTGACGCCTTTGAACTCGCCGATCTTGTTCATCTCTTCGGAAACCTGGACTGCCAGCTCCCTGGTCGGCGTGATCACTAAAGCCTGGATACCTTTCGAAGGCGTGTCGCATGCCTCAACGATCGGCACGCCGAAAGCCACTGTCTTTCCCGTGCCCGTCGGGGCCTGGCCGATGATGTCGCTGCCCTTTAATGCCGGCGGGATCGCCTGCTCCTGTACCGGCGTGGGCTTTGTAAAGCCCATCTTCGCAAGCGATTCGTTTACGGGACCGCTTAAATGAAATTCACTAAATGAAGTCAATGGTATCAATTCCAATGTTATCAGGTTATAGTACCCGTACACAGTTCCAAGATGTATATACGTTTTTATCAATCTCATCCTTTGAAACAACAAAAAATGCGAATCAGGGTTAATAATGCCTTATAAGAGGGCAGTCAAGTCATGGCAATATGTCGATGAGCGACTTCATGACGATGAAAATACGAATACTACCAGGAGCAAGGCTAATAATATCATAATAATTATAGGTATCAGGAAAGCCGCGACCGCATATATCAGTACTCTGGCAGTAGATGACGGATTTACTATGATCTCGCCGGCGTTAATTTTATTCGCCGTCGTATACGCATTATATATGCCGTATAGCCATATGAGAAAACCGGGCAAGATCAATAAGTATCCTAAATACGTCCCCGCCAGATACATGAACCCTTTCACATAGCTTTCGCCGTTGTATACCTGGCCGAGGCCAGGAATGAAGAATGAGCCGATGGCGGCTAAAACAGGTTGTTTTTCTTCATTTACCGGTTTATTAATGATCGGGGCCTCACGCGGAAGATAGCTCATGGGGGTCGGAATATCCTTCACTATTTCCTGTGAGTCCGCTTCGGTAGCAGTTTCCCTGCTGATCTTATCAAGGCTGTTCGTATGGTCAAGTTTATAGACAACGTTCCTCACGGCATTTGTCAGCTTAGGCTCCTCAGGGGACAGCGGTATGCTTTCAAGAACCCTTATCACGCTTTTGTCGCCGAACATTCCCAGGGCGGTCACTATGCTGATCTTGACCTTCTCCGACGGGTCGTTCAATGCTTTTGTCAGAGGCTGTATCGAGACATTGTCACCGATCTTACCCAGCGCGAGGGCCGAGCTACTCCTGATCGAATCATCCTGATGCCCTAATAATATTGCCAGCGGCTCGAGCGCCAGTAAATTTTTACTATCCCCGACGTATCCGATGATCCTGTCCGAGGCTACGATGTCGTCTTTTTCAACCGCATTGTACAGGTCGTCTATCTGTTCTCTAAAAAGTTTATCGTCGATATCTTTGTAAAGACTGGTTAGGCTATAGGGGGGAGAGCTTACCATAAATATGACTCTACGGCGATTAGCCGATGATCGCTAATGATAACAAAATGACTTACTATTATATAAGATTTTATTATTTGAAATTATAGAAAAAATTTACAAAAAACAGGCCTCAGTAAGGCTTCCTGGCTATCGCCAGCATGGTATTCGACTCAAGCTCGATACCTTTAGGCGTCCGGAACTGTTCTATCTCTTTCTTGAGCCCGGCAATAGCCTTTGGCCTGATGTGATCGGGCACGTTCCTCATGAAGTTCCCGAAGGAGCTGGCCTCGACGAAATCGATCAGCTCATCGGCCGAAGAATAGTAATGCATGACAGTCACAGAATCAATCTTTACGCCCTGGAATCCCGCATCATCCAAAAGAGCGACCAGTTCGTTACGGCTGACCAGCATCTTTCGCATTTCGTCCTCGAGCTTTAGCCCTTCATAGGTTTTATCGTTAAAGAGCTTCTCCATGACCTCTTTCATCTTAAAGGGATAGTCCCTGTCGACTGTGGTCATGCCTGCGTTCGCCCCCGGCTTCAGGACTCTGAATGCTTCCTTCAGGGCACCGGGCTTATCTCCGATCCAGTGGAACACCGAGCTATAATACAAATGGTCAAATTCGTTATCGGAATAAGCGCCCAGGTCTTCGCCCTGCCCGATGGCGAAGTGCACGTTCTTTAGCGCTTTGCTTTTCAGCCTGGCTTCAGCTACATGAATGCGGTGTGGCGACGGGTCTATGCCCGTAATGCTGCCGGACGGCCCCACAAGACCGGATACGTGAAAAGCCAGCCTGCCGGTGCCGCATCCCACGTCCAGCACGGCATCGCCCTTCTTAACGTCCATATTATCCACGAGCTTACGTCCGCTTTCAAACTGAATATCGCTGATCCAGTCATAGCGCTCCGCCAGCTCGGGAGCATCCCACATAACGCTACTCATCACAAACACCTGCACATCATGAAAAGCCGATAGCTTTTCGATAGACTATTGTACTTTTTTTTAGTTTATATATTTTAGTAATTATAATAAATGGTATACTATACTTAAAGCATGTACACAAGGATCTTAATGAAAAATGAATTGTGTCTCTATACTTATTTTCTTAGAGCCCTGGGCCCGTGGTCTTCTATATCGATCTCATTTATTATCTGTAAAGGTAATTTGACCCGGTCGGCACCGTGACAATCGGGGCATACCGAATGGTCGTTGATACTATAGATCCGCCCGCACCGGTGGCAGGCCGAATAATGCACGCTTATGGTACCGGATATCATACAGGGCTTGTTCATCGCCGGGTACATTTACTTTAGCCGATGATATGTGAAAAAAACCAGTATTAACCATAATTATTCATATAAAAACAAGATTTTTCGTGGATCTTATCTGCTTTTTTTCGAAGAGAAAGTTCATATTTTATATCGAACAACACGACGTTAATTCATAAGATAGTTTTAAATGGGCATACATAAATGCTAATTTGGTCAGGATATGCACGCCGGTGATGTGGATAATACGATACTGGAAGAGGTCAGCCGCATATCGAGGATCATCGTTAATTTTTGTATGGGAGTTAAGCCGTCCGAGTCGGTCTTGATCGTCACAGATACCATAAGAAAAGACCTGGGCGTGCCAATTTATCAGGCGGCCCTCGAGACCGGCTGCGACGCCATTTATATGGAAATGAAACCCCGGATTATCAGCGGCACCGAGCCCCCGCAGTCTATAGCCGACGCAATGTACGATGCAGATGTGATAATTGCCGTCACCAGCGTATCGCTGACGCATACATTAGCGAAGAAAAAAGCTGTCGAACATGGCGCCCGCATTGCCACGATGCCCTTTGGCTCCAAAAGTACCGACTTCATCATGGGGGAGTTCATTAGCGGAGGCATGACAGTCGACTATGAAAAAATGGACGACAATATCCGCCGCCTGGCAAAAAGGCTGGCCGGCACAAAGCAAGCCCGCCTGACTGCTGCAAACGGCACGGACATACTGATCGACTATGATGATAGAAAATTCCACATGGATACGGGCTTAGCGCGGCGCCCCGGCGAATATACGAATCTGCCGGCAGGAGAATTATATATCGCCCCGATAAATGCGAACGGCATTGCCGTTGTCGACGTCACAATGGGGCGGCTGGGAAAGCTTAAGTCGCCGATCACCCTGACTGTGCAGAACGGCTCCGTCGTGTCGGCTAATGGCGAGCGTGCCGGCGAGCTTGAGACTTTGCTCGACCGTTTCGGCCCAAAAGCGAGAAGCATTGCCGAGCTTGGCATCGGCATGAACCCTCAAGCCCGTATTTGCGGCCTGCTGGTGGAAGATGAAAAAGTGTGGGATACGGCCCACATAGCCCTCGGAAGTAACATCGGCTTCGGAGGCGACGTAAGCGTAGCATTACATGTCGATTGCGTCATCGGCCGTCCGACGTTATATGCCGACGGGGAAAAGATCGATCTGAAAGATTACCTGTAGATCAGCTAAAAAAGTTTTACACTTAATAGGTGGTAGCGCGGGTGGTCTTTAACATGTATACGACATATGCCAGTATCAGGCTCATGCCGATACATGCGATCATAAACACTCCAGCATAAATTAAACTGACCAACATTACTGTTTCCATTGTTGCCCCTCTTTTTAAACGTCGCTCATGTTCCGGATAGCGGAACATGAACTAGCTCTTGCCTAGATACTTATTACCCATCTATAGTACATATATTTATTGCCTACAATAAATTCGTATATCCTGTAAACATGGAACATGTTTTTCAAAAGTGACAAGATTATTCAAGAACGACTTGAACGTTGAATTTATTCATCTATATAAATTATTAGAAAATATGTAGAATTAATTATATGTTTATAATAATATGATTTATTCCAGCATGATAAATTGAAATGGACGGAAATTATACCTTTAAAAATTGGTCCAGGAAATATTTTAGTGAAACAAGCTCTTCCATATCGATATTTTCGACTCTTACCTCGACGTCCCAGCCTTTTTCCGCTATCCCCTCTAACTCGCCCTCGGCGTCCTTGCCGGGAGCATTGCAATCATAGGCAAGCCAGTAGGTATTGCCCGCTTCATCCTTATAGCTGATCAACTGCATGCCGGTTTCACCATTTATTATATGCCTGATGCTTATTTAACCGTTCGCGGAGCTAACAGCGCCCATCAACAGCCTGAAAAAGATATTATTTAAGCCTTGATCTTGATCGCGGGTGCGGCAGCGGGAACTTCATTGGCTTTTTTTCTCAAGTTACCCCTGGCCAGCGAAAAGACCACGCCGATGGCACACATGACGGCGAAAATAACGAAAGCTACCTGGATACTACTCATCAACTGAGGGTCTTTTGCCGAGATCTCCGTATGGCCCATTATCACTGAAAAGATGAGCATCGTAACTCCGACGCTCAACATTTGGCCGATCAGGCGCATCGTGCTGACCATGCCCGATGCAACGCCATAGTCGCATCGTTCCACCGAGCTCATGATGGCGTTCGTATTAGGCGATGAGAAGAGCGCAAAGCCCAGGCCCATGAACATAAGGCTCACGATGACGATAACGAGCGGCGTAGAGGGCGTAAGGAATGCGAATAATACCAGACCTATTGTGCACAGGCCCATGCCGGCCGATGCCACTATCCTCGGCTCCATCCTGTCGGAGAGTCGTCCTGTCAGCGGAGAAAAAACCGCCTGGACGATGGGCTGCGCGATGAGTATAAGGCCTGCAGTTTCCACGCTGAACCCTTGCATATAATGCAAATATAGGCTCAGCAGCAGCGCTACTGCCGCAGTGGCACTGTAATTTATCAAGGCTGCCAGGTTAGAGAACATAAAAACTGTATTCTTATCGAAGACGCTGATCTTTAAGATCGGCGTGCTGTTGTGGAGCTCCCACCAGAAGAATATGGCCATGACCACGATGCTCAGCGCGATCAATCCGGCGCCGAGTATATCGGGTATCAGCGAAAGCCCCAGTATTAGCGTGAAGAGCATCGCCGCATAGAGGGCGGTGCCGGCTATGTCGAAATTCCCGTTTTCCGCACAGCGCTCGTTTTCCTTAACGACTCTCTGTGCGATGATGGCTATTAAAAAGGCATAGACCATGATGGCCCCGTATATGTATCTCCAGCCGAGGTATTGCGTGACAATACCCCCTAGAAATGGCCCGAGCGATAAGCCTACATAGGTGATCGCCACGTTGATGCCCAGCACCTTTCCCCTTTCCTTTGCGGGGTATGCGGCAGTCAATATGGCCATAGAGGTGCCGAATATCATGGCACTGCCGAACCCTTCGAGCACCCGCGAAGCGATGAGCATATAGATCGAGTTCGAAACGGTGCAAAGCAGCGATGATACTACAACGATGGACAGCCCGCTGACGAAGATCGTCTTTCTCCCGAAAATGTCCGCTATCCGCCCGAAAGGCACGACAAATATAGCCGCCGACAGCAGGAAGCCCAGGACGACCCATTGAAGCAGGGCCTGGTCGGTGACCGCGAAATCAGTGTTAATGGTCGGGAGCGCGATGTTAACCGATGAAGCCAGAAAAGGCGTAATAAAAGCGGTCATACATGTTACGATCAGTATAAGTTTTTTATCCGTCACTTGGGGCATTGTAGGTCACGACCGGCGATCGATTGGCTGCAGGCAAATATCGTAGGTTGAATTTAGCCTAAATCTTATAAATATCTATCTTAGCCTATCGAAAAGTTTTAAGCTCTTTCAATAGTTATATCCGACCATGTCTCGAATAGTAAGCGCGATCGCCATAATCACTATCATTGGCTCGTTATTCATGTGTACGGCACCGGCAGCATATGCCGATCAAGTGACCATTCAGCTTGCCCAGTCCATAAATATCCCTCACACTGCCGTCGAGGCACATCTGGCTTACATGGAGATCGGCGACGACCGTAAGAGCAGTACAAAGACCACCACGCCGCTGGAGCGGGTCAAGTGGGTCAGGCTTTTTTATTATTACGAGAACCATGGCGATACGTCCGATACCGGTAATCTCAACATACAATTCATCGATAACAAAGGTAACACCTATAACCTGGACGAGGGGGTATACACCGGAGAGAACGTCGGCCCGCACGCAAATTCGACGCTGCAATTCATAGAGATACCCGTCAGCAGGGATTCGACCATCGTTACCATACGGTTCAGGATGGGATTCGACTATATCGATATTGCAGTACCGCAGTCAGTTGATCAGTCACTGTCCGCAGAGCCGGTGACAACGGTCACGGCCACACCGACAGATACTGCCACGCCGACTGCAACCGCAACCGCAACCGGCACGGCTCAAAATAAAGGAAGCGCTGGCGGATGCTTACCCTTTTTACCGTTCGCCATCATCGGCGGCATCGGTGGGCTGGGAATGGTAGTTAACAAATACGGCCTTAAAAGATAACGGTAATATGGGGGGCTTATCCCCCCTAAGGATTTATTTTAAATAACTTAATAACATTCCCGATATTCAGGATAAATCGATATCATCCGTCGCTATAATTACTATATATAGATAGCAGATAGCTTATATTAATATAAAATATCCGAAAAACTGTACTCACCTACGGTTCGAGACAATGAGCAAGTATACAGTAGTGGCAATCGGCAGCGTCCGCGGGCGGCCTTAAAGCGCTTAAGGAGGTATTATCTGCGTTACCTGGGGATTTCCCTGCCTCGATATTGATAGTGCAACATCTGGACCCTAATCATAAAAGCCTGATGGCCATACTTTTACAAAGAGAGAGTAAAATTAAGGTAAAGGAGGCGGAAAACGGGGAGCCGATAAAGGCCGGCACCGCATATATAGCGCCCCCGAACAAGCATATGCTGGCCACACAAGGTCATATAGAGCTGACTATGACGGCGTTCGTACATTTTAGCAGGCCTTCGATCGATCTACTATTAGAGTCGGTGGCCGCTTCCTATGATGGTAGTTCCATCGGCGTTATCTTGACCGGCACAGGCACGGACGGCTCCATAGGCATCAAGGCAATAAAGGAGCTCGGCGGATTGACCATTGCGCAGGATAAGCAGACATCGGAACAATTCGGAATGCCGGATTCCGCAATAAAGACCGGCAATGTAGACATGATACTACCGATACAGGAGATCGGGCCTGCTATCATAAAGCTGGTAATGGACTCCCGGGGTGACCGATAATGCCCGCAGAAGACAAAAAAACCGTAGAGACCACTGAAAACGTGAATGATGATGAGCTAAAGGTGCTGTTAAATAAGATCTATAGCGAGCGCGGAATGGACTTCAGGGACTACAAGCAGTCTAGCCTCATACGCCGCCTGCACAAGAGACTTGATGCGTATAACATCAAGTCCTACGCCGATTACATGAAAATACTGGATAAAAACCACGACGAGTACAACAAGCTTTTCGAGACATTGCTCATCAACGTTACCGAATTCTTCAGGGATCCGGAAGCGTGGGAAGCGCTAGACAGGGAAGTCTTTACTAAGATCATCGCTTCAAAGGCAAATGGCGACCAGATCAGGATATGGAGCGCCGGCTGTGCGACCGGCGAAGAGCCATATACCATAGCGATATTACTTTCGGAAAAACTTGGCGAGTCGATAAAAGATTACGACGTCAGGATCTACGCTACTGACATAGACGATGGCGCCCTGACGGAAGCGAGAAGAGGGATGTACAGCGAAGAAAAGCTGAAAAATCTTAACCCCGAACTAGTCGCCAAATACTTTACAAAAGAAAACGCATATTACCGGATCAACCGGAACATCAGGCAACTGGTGATCTTCGGGAAACAGAACCTGGTCACGGATGCGCCCATTTCACACATCGACCTGCTGGTATGCAGGAACGTGCTGATATATTTTAATTCGGACCTTCAGAGCAAGCTTTTACTGCGATTCCATTATGCATTGAACAAATTCGGCTTTACGTTCTTCGGGAAATCAGAGTCCGCGCTCATCGGCTCCAGGCTCTTTAAATTAATAGATAAAAAATGGCGTATTTTTCAGAAAACAAGCAACATAATGGTAGAGGCGGCGCCGGCCGAAAGAAGGCGGGCCATCATAGAGGAAGGCAAGGTCGGCGACATACTTTCGGAAACGAGACAGGATATCAAGTACCTTGATTTCTATAACCAGAGCATCATACAGAATATTAACTTAAGCGTCATAGTGCTGGACAGGAATAACATAGTCACAACCCTGAATCCGGCATCGACTAAAATATGGAATATTGATCCTGAAAACGCCATCGGGAGAGAATTTACCAGCTTATCTATCAGTAATCAGATCCCCGAGATCGTCACAAGGCTGAACGAAGCTATCAACAGCCGGCGGACGACGAAAATCGAAGATCATGAGCTCAGGACTCCCGACGGCCAAAAAAAGTACATTAACATATCGATCATGCCGCTCATCGACACCGGCGACGATCTACGCGGCGAGATCATTTTATCGGAAGATATGACCGATGAGAAGATCCTCAGGGAAAGCCTAAAGCGAGCCGTCGGGGAGCAACAACAGCTGAACGAGAAGCTGGAGACCAGTAACCAGGAGCTACAGTCCACCAACGAGGAACTGGATACCACGACGGAGGAGCTTCAGTCGACCTCGGAAGAGCTGGAGACCAGTAACGAAGAGCTACAGTCCACCAATGAGGAACTGGAGACGAGTAACGAAGAGCTGAGGTCGACGAACGAGGAGCTGCAAGCCACTAACGATGAACTGAAGGAACGTTCGGATCAGCTCGATGCCGTTAGCGAATATAATAAAATGATCGTCGATAGCATCGATGAGGGCCTGATAGTCATAGATAAAAACAGCATCGTTACCACCTGGAACCCGTCGGCAGTCAAGATGCTCGGCATCACTGAGAAAGAGGCCATGGGCAACTCGTTCTACAATCTGGAACCCCGGATCGCAATAAATAAGGATGAGATAAAGCGGCGTATTAAAGAAGTAATGGACAATAAAATGCCGCTCAGAGATGAAAAACAGTTGCTCCCTTCCAGCGATGGCGAGCCGAGATATATGCAGTTCTCCATTATACCTATGATCGCTAAAAATAGAGATATTTCCATCGGCACGTTGATCATTTTGCAGGATATCACCGAGGAGATGAAGGCGAAAGAGGCAATGTACCGGCTGACATCCATTATTAGCTCGTCCGATGACGCGATCACCAGCGAGAACGACGACGGCATCATCCTGAGCTGGAACCCCGCAGCAGAGCGGCTGTACGGCTATAAGGCCGAAGAGATCGTAGGCAGGCCTCAGTCTGTGCTTGTGCCTCATGAGCGCTTGGGGGAGCTATCCGCTATATTAAATAAGATTAGAAAAGGAGAACATGTCACGCACTTCTCCACCAGCCGTAGAAGAAAGGACGGCAAGGAGATCAATATCTCGCTCACCGTCTCCCCGGTAAAAGATAAGGACGGCAATATCATCGGCACGTCCACCATTGCGCACGAATTATACAAATAAACATTTGTATATCAAAAACTTTAGTATTATTATTGTTATTAATATCGAGTGGTGTACATGGTCGGATCTGAAGAAAGAAATCCTACGCTCGCGGCGATCGCGTCGTTTTTTATTCCGGGCCTAGGCCAGATATACAATGGAGAAGGCTTGCCGGTGGGCGTTCTCTGGCTCATCGGCACGATCGTCGGCTCGCTGTTTATGTTCATACCGGGAATATTCATCTGGCTCTATGGCATTTATAACGCCTATAAAATAGCCGAAGAAATGAATGCAGGGCTGCTTCCCTTTAAGCCCACGACGTCTCTGAATATGATCATGTTCATCGCCATAGGCATTATCGCTTACGCGTTGTTCGCGGTCATTATGACCATGTACATGGCTTTTATCATAGCCGCTTTAGTGTCCAGTATAAACGGTACCAGCTGAGCCGTTATATGGCTCGAAGTCTACGCTCGGATGTACCTGTAAAGTCGAAGTATTCGGAGCACCTATAAATTTTACAATAGCATAGGGAAGCGAGGGATCGAACGGGAGAAAAATAAATAATAAAAAGGGGATAATATGAGGTGATCATCCGTTTCTTTGTCCAATGATCTCTTCTTTAGCCTCCTGTAACACATCGATCTTGGTTTAATGGGCAATTATCCGATCCTGTGGAGGTACATATGGGCGTTGAGCCCGGGGAACTTCCCGGGCTCATAACCTTTTATAGCAGCTTCTAATTTGGGGGGTATACGATATGTTACAATGTACAGTTAGCAATTGGATTATAAATGATTTGTCGCCATATCATCAAACTATCAAGCCACAGTTGGACGATTTGGCCACAAAGGTTATAAAAACGATAAAGTATTGCGGATAATAATCACCTGCAAAGTAAGCTTTTGCATGACATTTTTAATCTTTTTGCGGCATATTAAATCGGTCATATAATATGCTAATGTCAAAGCAGCTCATCCCTTAGCTGTAGGGCTTTGGTGAAAAAGCTCGAAGTGGCATAATACAGAAGCAGGTTTGACGATATCATTCCCGCAAGGAATATAGCAATGAATATGCAGACCTGTATCGACGCCGACTGAACCGGGTCCGAACCGCTTAGGAGCATGCCCGTCATCACGCCCGGTATCCATACCAGGCCGAGGTTTTTCATGTTATCGATGGACGGTATGAGCGCCGATAGTATCCCTTGTTTTAAACACGATTCCGTCGCCATTCGGGGCGAAGCGCCAAGCGCGAGATAAGCCTCGACCTCTCCGCGCCGGTTCCTTATTTCACCTTTATACCTGTCAATGGCCAGCGAGCTGACGTTCATGGCGTTCCCGATCAGTATGCTGCCCGTGGGTATGAGGTATCTCGGTTCCAGTGGAAAGATCCCTATCAGAAAAAATGGCGCGAGCAATAATAATGAGGTTAATGCTATGCATGCTGCGGCAGCCGGGAACATCATCTCCAGCTTGCCGGACCTGACAAAGGTAGTATGTCCGGCGACGGCAGCCATTACCAGGACTATGATGACGCTCCAGTATAATGGCAGGTTGAACATCAGTATGATGAGCGAAGACAATATTAAAAGCTGAATAACGCCTCTGCCGCCCGATAGGGATACTTCTTTCCATATACCGTACCGTGAAGCGAGAAAAGCCGCCACTGCCAGCAGCACGACCGTAAGGGCGAGGGACAGTACGATGACATCAGTCATGGTCTTCCCTCAGCGTTCCTTCCTCCAGGGCATAATTGTGCTTTGATATACGTTTTGACTGCGCCCTATCGTGGGTGACCCAGAGCATCGTGAGGCCATGCTCGGCCTGAAGCCTTAAAAGTAAATTTTCTACTTTTTCCGCCGACGCCTTATCCAGCGCCGAAGTCGGCTCGTCCAGCAGCAGGACTTCGGGCTTGTTCGCCAGCGCCCTCGCGATGCATACACGTTGTTTTTCGCCGACAGAAAGATTAGCCGCATCAGCGGCCATGAGCTCAGGCGGTAAGCCCGCTTCTGCCACGAGGGCGTCGACATCTGCGTCCGTGTTCCACAGCTTTTTTCCAAAGGCGATGTTGTCCCGGACACTGCCTCTGAAGACTACAGGTATCTGGAATACCATGCCCACGCGACGCCTGAGCTCGCGAGGATCGAATTCTTTAATATTCATGGAATCGACGAGAATAGTGCCCGAGTCCGCCTCGATGAGGCGGTTGATGAGCCTTAACAGCGTGGATTTGCCCGCGCCGGAAGGTCCCATGATCGTGAGTAGTTCGCCCCTGCTTACCGAAAGGTTCACGCCTCTAAGGATCTCGGTCAAGGCTTTATCCTTGCCCGGGTTACGGGCGACCGAACGGTATACGTCTCTCATCTCGATGTGGGCGTCTGTCATGGCCATCGCGTTCTAAAGGGGATTTTTAACCTAATATTAGGCCATATTATTAACTAATTTATCAGTTCGCTAAGCGCAATTAGAATCGAAGTTTAATAATTATGAGCATAACAAACTATTAATCGTCCAGGCACTAACCCCTCTTGCGATACCATGGCCGATAAAAAGATCATTTTTGTTATGGCTTGTTTTGCCATCATCATCGTCGTATGCCTGTTTAGCGGATGTTTAAATATATCAAACGTGACCGTGCCTTCGACAGGCGGACCGGCACAAAGCAATAATAACAATAATGCAAACACATTGCCGTCGGGTACTAGCTATAATTATAGTGGCATCGGCAGTGACAACAGCTCAACAAATACGTCGACCATACACCTGAGGGCCGGAGATCTAACATATCACATCGTCAGGACCGGTAATGAGTTCGGCGGCTGCGATTATGAGCTGCTTGCCTCTGACACGGAGCTGGCGCAGCAATTGCAGGATAACTACTGGAACCCGATAATGTATATGGAAGAAGAGACGACCCCTATTGAATTAGATATCACCGGTACTATGACGGTACCTGCGGACGGGGATTATCACGTCGAGGTCTACGATGACAACTCCTGGTCCATGACCCTTACACAATAAAAATTTCTCTTTTATATTTCTGTTTATAGCGCTTATTGAATAAACGCTTTATAATACAAAAGCACATTATATGGTTAATGAGGTTTTACTTTGCCCCAAAAGAAGAATATTTTGATATTAATGATATTAACAATAACACTTGCAGCGATGGTTATTAGCGGATGTACGAGCACCACAAGCCCCTCGGCTTCTCCCGGGGCAAGCACATCTGCAACAACGCCGGCTGCATCAGGAACTCCGGCCGGTAACCAGCCTTCCGGCGCGCCGGCTGTATCGACGAGTGGTTCCGTGACCACGGTATCCGGCTCACAAGGCGGCGACTTCCAGTTTACGTCAGCCGACACCCCATACCTGTTTAACATACAGGCTCAGGACAAGAATTTCGAGCTTGATTATGCGAGCAATGAATACAATCACCCTGAGAATTTATATGCCGGAGCTTCAGGAGGATATCAGCAGTCATTTATCAGCTCTATACCCTCTAAAGGCCAGTATGCGTTTACGGTTAAATCCTCGATGCCGTACACCATAACCATGACCCCGCTTCCGACAGGCGCAACACCCGTCGCTGCACCACAGACGTTCAGCGGTAAAGGCGGACAGGTGGTCGGGCCGATAACGTTGAATGCCGGACCGGCGAACTTTAATTTGAATGAGCCGAGCATGAAGGATACGGGGTTCAGCGCTCAATTATATAGCGACACCACCGGTAAATTCGTCAATATGATAGACACGAATGCAGCAAGTGACGCCACCAAGGATAGTTACCAGTCCCAGCAGACTGTCACCATACCTGCAGCAGGAAACTACTACATACTGGTATTTACCAATGGTAACGACGCCTGGAGCATTGGCGTAAGCCAATAAGATATACAATAAATAAAAAAACGTTTTTTATTTTATTAGCTCTTTATAGCTTGATCCCTCGGATTGGCGAGTGATAGCTCGCGATACCGGCTCGATGAGCTTCAGCGCTTCCTGGAAGTTTTCCATCCTGATCACAAACTTCTTAACGATCTCCGGAGAGATCTCGTCGTCAATATCGATCTCAGGCAGTAGTTTTCTAACAGCGCTGCGTACCGCTTCATTACATAGAGCTTTAATATCGGCTCCCGTAAAGTTATAGGTAATTTCGGCGACCTTTTCGAGATCTACGTTGGCCCCAAGTGGAATATCTCTCATAAAAAGGTGAATAATTTCCGAGCGATCATAGATATCGGGAAGATTTACCTCGATCTCGCATTCGAACCTTCCGCCGGTCCTCAATGCCGTATCGATCAGGTCCGGCCTGTCAGTTATACCGATCACGAAAACATGGTCTTTGGGCTTTAGCTCGTCCATCAGGGATATTAGCTGTGAGGTTAGTCGATATTCGGCCTTGTTAAGTTCTGACGTTCGTGCAGGGGCCACCGCATCCAGCTGTTCTATCAGTAGAATTGCCGGCGCGTTATCCTTTACCTCGTTGAATATTTCCCGGAGCTTTCCTTCGCTGCCGTCATAATACATTGACGTTAGTTCTGAGCCGTTAATTCTAAAAAGATTTACATTATTTGCTTTTACCAGCGAATGGACCATCGTCGATTTACCGGTACCCGACAACCCATGGATCAGTATGCCCTTTGACGGCTCGATACCAAACTTTTCGTATAGTTCCGGGCACAATAGCGGGACTTCTACCAGCTCACGTAAACGTGCCAGCTCGTATTTTAAGCCGCCGATATCGTCGTACGGAAGGGTTTCGGATGCTTCGGCCTCCATTAACGAAGGCTTTTCTTCTATCGTTAACTCTGTCCGGTCATCGGGTATGACCACGCCATCGGGATCTGTGGACGTCACTATGAATCGCGTAGGGCTTCCGAGTAGTTCCACGCGTATCATCGTGCCTATGGATAAGGGCCTGCCTTTCAGCGAGCTCAACAGGTATTGCTCATCCCCTGTGATCCGCATAGGCTGCATCGGCGCTATGACAATGTGTTCAGCAGACCTGGCTAATACCTTTTTAACTTTAACTCGGTCATCGATCCCCACGTTCGTAATAGCTCTGGTATTACTATCGATGAGGATGAGCCGTTGACCTTCTTCGCTGGGGTATACGGTCCATGCCACGGCGTAAGAGCTGACGCCCTTGCCGTTGATCTCGATAATATCGCCGCTCATGGTCCCGAGCTTTTTCATCGTATCTATGTCGATGCGTGCGATACCGCTGCCAATGTCTCGATGGTAGGCTTCCTGGACCCTCAGCTTTACGGCCGCGTCATTTTGCGCCATGGTCCCTCCAAAAGGTATCTTCTGAAGCGCTGCCTAACATTGCTATATCAAAAATATCGTTGAAGATAAGAGGCTTAACTAACATATATATTCCTCTATTAATTAATATAATTATATAGCGGTTTACTATATAAAATTAATTATCAACACCCAACATCTGCACAGGGATTTTGTCGTAAAAATCAAATATATTCTAAAAATTAAAAATAGATTTTTATATTAATTTATATTTGGCTGTATATCTGTATAATAAGCGCATTGGAAATTATTTTACGATTGATCTAATTAACGATAGGCGGAGCTCGAATCGGTTTTCGATACCGAATAGGCGATATAGTACAAGCGGTTGCCATAAATATAAATGATTGAGAACACTTAATAATTATTTATATTGATCGAAGGGTTACCGGCTTTACTGCAGGTATCCGTTCGAACGGGGCGATCTTATGAAACGTATATCATCGAGTATAATATTTGTTTGTGTTTTTATAGCTGCAGTTGCGATAGCCGGCTGTACGACGTCGAGTAATAGTGGCACATCTCCAACCGCTGGTCCGACAGTGACCCCGACGCCGTTACCGGCCATAGGGTCCACTTTGAATGTAAATTCCATGATGGACCTATCGCAAGTCCACTGGTACAAGTATCAGATCAGCCCGCATGGCACGGCCGTTGACCTGGGTAGCGGGTTTACCACATCAGGCTCGACCATGACGGAACAATGGGATCTCAACGTGGACTACAACGGCCAGAATGCCGATAAGGTGACGGGGACCGGCATATATCCAAGTAATAGTGCTACCGGCAACACCGTCGAATTCATGAACCATACAGACCACGAACAAAACCTGGGTGGAAATATGACTGTGATGAAAAATGGCAAGGAAGTCTTCCAGGGTGCTATAACCCCCAATCTTATCGCGCTCCAGTCTATCCTCGATCTCACCAACAGCTCGTATTCCGGGCCGCATACGGTGACCTATGGGGGCACAGAAACAGTCACAGTGCCATTTGGAACGTATACTACTACAAAATACATGTATCCCGGTACCTATAACCTCACCATCTACGCGGACCCGAGTGTGCCTGTCCCCATAAAGGTGTACGCAGTGAGCGATACCGGAACCACATACGATATAGAATTAATGGGATGGGGCTAAGCGCTCCATTTTTTATCTTTTTTATCAGGGCTTATACCAATTATTCATATAAACAGGCCATGTCAGGCATTTGTTAATATTTCTGAGAAACCCTAAAAAATCGATCCCTAGTTTCAATTATAGAGTATTGCGTTCGTCGGAGGCTTTTCGGGCATCAGTCGGCCATCAGGCCGATGCGGAAGCGGCAGGGCAATGGACGTTTATCACCGAAGGTGTAAAACGTCGCTTAGGGCTTGCGTATGAGCAAGCTGCATCAGCAGCCTTGCGAATAGGGTGCAAGCCTGGCCCTGACGGTGAAGCACCCGAAAAGCCGGAGTAGCCCGTCATCAGACGGGCGTCGAACCGCGAAGATAAAGAAGTCCTAATTGTTTTTCTAGATGGTGCGGGGGACGAGATTCGAACTCGCGAATTCCTACGAAACTAGCCCCTCAAGCTAGCGCCTTTGACCTGTCTGGGCAACCCCCGCAAAAGGGTTGAAAAATTTTTACTAAAGTGCTTGACGCAAATGTATAGGCGCTGCGTGAAGCAGAATTCTAAAGGTATTCTTCGAATATATAACTTTCCCTTTTCTAAAAATAAAAGATAGCGGCAATGTTATAGCGCCGCCACATTCAAGTTTCTATTTATAGGCTTTTTATCAGGCTATAGGCTGGATATTAATTTTTCGCGGCTAACAGTCCGAGTACCCACTACGTACATGATAACGGTCGCTATTGCAAGAAAGACCGCCAGGCCTATGTTGAATATGAACGTATCGACATTCACCGAAGTCATGACGACGTTCACGCCAAGCATGATGCCCATTATTACCATGTTGATGATGTACGCTTCCCTGGGGCTTGATATATGGCTGGACAGCACCACAGTCAGCAGTGTCACGAGTATCACCATCAAGGGGGTGATCACGAAGATCAACAGGCCTAGCGTCTGGTTGAAAAGCAGATCGCTCCAGACGATATTAATGTTAAGGAGCGTGTATCCGATGACGACCGAGAACACGAGCACAAGCCCGACTAGCCCGGTTAATACTGCCGAGAGGAATTTTCCCAGGAATATCTCGCCGTTCGTCAGGGGCAGTGACAATAAATGCTCTAGTGTTTTCTGGTCCTTTTCGACGGGAAACGCCATGACCGCGATCTGGCTCGATATGAGCACGGGATAAAATGCCGCTACGATGAGTAAAATATCGAGCGCTGTTAGCAGGGCATTCGCGGAATTACCGGCCTGCCCGACGAGCACGGAAGTTAAGAAGTTTGAGCTATGGCCGCTTTGCCCCACGATCTTTCCTATCTGGCTGATAGGTATGTAGCAGAATATTATCAGGAATAATGCGTTCCTTATGAGGTTGCCTTTACTGCTGTAATATGATCCGGTCTCCTTTTTTGCGATCTCATATATTACGTTCACCATTTTTATTCCTCCATGGCCTTGAAATAGACCTCGTCGAGGCTGGACTCCTGCGTCCTGATCTCCAGTACCGGGACGTTCGCCTCCACCAGCTTTTTGTTTATGACCGGAGTAAGCCGGTCCGGGTCTTTTACATATACGGTCAGGCGGTTATCTGAATTTTCGATGTTACCGGGTAGTATCGTTCCGATGATCGACATGGCCCTGTCGGCACTTTGACTGTCGGGCAGCCGGAACATGATAGAAGGCTCAGAGTATTTTTTCTTGACCTCGTCCATCCTTCCCGAGATGACCAGCCTGCCTTCTTTTATTAATGCCACAGAGTCGCACATTTTCTCTGCCTCCGAGAGAATATGGGAAGTGATGATGAGCGTCTTACCTTCTTTTTTAAGCTCCAGCACGAGGCTTTCGATTCCGCGGGCAGCTATCGGGTCGAGACCCGATGTGGGCTCGTCGAGGAATATGATCTTCGGATCGTTGACCAGGGCCCGGGCAAAGCCGACTTTTTGCCTGAGCCCTTTTGATAATGTGCCGGCTTTCATACCTTTGATATCCGATAACTCAAATTTATTTAAAAGACCATTAATGCGCTCTGCCCGCTCTGCACGCTCGATGCGGTGAAGCTTTGCGGTGTAATCGAGGATATCGTATACAGTCATATCGTTGTAGAGGCCGAATGATTCAGGCAGATATCCTATTATCCTTCGTACGGATGCCGGATCGGTAAGTACATCGATGCCGTCGATGGAGGCTTCGCCTGAGTCGGGCTTTAGAAGGCCGATCAGCGTCCTCACGAGAGTCGTCTTACCCGCCCCATTCCTGCCAAGCAAGCCCATAGATGTTCCCCTTGCTATATTCAGGCCGATATCTTTTATTCCATGGATATTATCGTACATTTTTGTTAGCCCTTTAGTTTCTATCATTCCAATTCACCCTTTTTATGATCATGTCGACCTTATTCCTTTTTTCGACCTTCTTTTCGTGTTTTGTCCAGGTGTTTGTATACTGCATATAGTATCCGTGCGACGATCAGGATCGCAACGACATACAGTATTATACCATTTCCAAATCCCAGACCCAATCCGAATATGCCCATTTTTCTTCACCTGTTTAGCATTTCGCATACTGAACATTATCCGATAATGTATTTAAGAAGAATTTTGACCGTATCCGGTTTCCTATTGACCAATATCGGTTTAGGCGGCGTACTGAAGAGCCGCTGAACTGTCTTGAACTGTTCTATTTGTTAATAAAGGATCAACGGTCTCCAGGTATTTGCCCTATATAAAAGGTAAAAAGGACGTATTTTTGTGGTGTTTATCTGCGAAGTGGCCCCGGGCCGCATGTTTAGACAGCCTTGCACGGGCTAAAATATTTAACTCATATACAGCTATAACGTATTGTGCCTTCCAGGAATATAGCTGCCATCCTCAATAACGAATCCAACCTGCGCATACTGGAATGGCTAAAGTCAAAGCCGTATTATCCAAGGGAGCTGGCTGCAGAGATGCAGGTCAGCGAACAGTTCATCGTACGCCGCTTAAAAGCAATGGAAGAGCATGGCATCGTGGAAGGAAAATGGGAGAGCGAAGGCAGCCGAAAAGTAAAACGGTACTATCCCCGTGACATCACGATGGAGCTAGGAAAGGATGGTTTAACGGTCACGTCGGACGAGCCCAAAGCTAAAGCGGGCATAGACCTGAAAAAGGACCTTACCAGGTACTTGATCAAGCTCCCTTTCATACTTATAATAATTTATGGCATCTTCTTCGATGTGCCCGTCTTGATAGCGGCTATTTGTGTCCTACTTATCTGGTCAGCGACGAACAATCTTTCATTATACCGTAAATATGGGCTAAAATCACTGCTGATGACCCTCCCGATAGCCGCACTTGTTGTCATCATGCTGACATTCATGGTCATAAGGGACCTGTATTTTCATAACATTCGCGGCGTAATAACGCCGGTAATTTCAGTTATTTTATTAGCGGCCATGTTCATCTTCATCAACTATCAATGGCGCTTTTCCCAACTCGAGGCCGATGAGACGACCCTGCATAAGAAGGAGTTCATATCAAGCCTGGAGCCGACGCCATCGTATATCAAGCTATTTTACCTGCCCATGGTCTTGAAATGGAAAGTAAGCGAATACTTTAAGCTCACATAAAAATTCGCTTAGCGTAAAATTGTCTCTTATACAATCGAAATGTATATCTAGTTACGAAAAAATGTATGAATAGTTATTCATATGTTCACTTAATATGGGAAAATGACGATGGACGCTGCGAATTTAAGAGATGACTGCGATGCCTGTGTGGTCCATGCCGAAGCAGTCGAGAGGGCGAAACAAAAGTCTAAAGAGCTGAACGGCGAGATCATCATCGGCCTTTCGGACGTCTTCAAGATGATGGGCGACGCTACCAGGCTAAGGATCATTCTCGCGCTGTCTACCGGAGATATGTGTGTCTGCGACATTGCCGCTGCACTTGGCATGGAGCACTCTGCCATCTCGCACCAGCTACGGCTTTTGAGGAACATGCGGCTGGTCAAGTTCCGCAAAGAAGGCAAGACGGCGGTCTACTCGCTCGACGACGAGCACGTGCTCCGGCTCTTCAACGAAGGCCTCGAGCATGCAAGGCATGGATAGGGTCAGTGTTACTATGGAACATGAAAAAGACCACTGCGACTGCGGCTCCTGCCACGATGAAGTGGAATGCAAGGAAGAGCACGGAGAAAAAGTCTGCGAAGTCTGCCGTATCGAGCCCGAAGGCCAGGGGCCCATGCGGGAAACCGTTTTGAAGATCGACAATATCGACTGCATGGACTGTGCCCAAAAGCTTGAGCAGCGCATCGCTAAACAGCCAGGCGTCAAGTCAGCGACATTTAATATCGGTACCTCGGCTATTACAGTCGAGCATAGAGGACCTGCATCGGATATAGTGGATATCATCGAGCAGTCCGGTTACCATGTTGCTGCCGATCATTTTAAGATCACAGAGTTCGAAGTCAAAGAACTCGATTGCATCGATTGCGCCCAAAAGTTCGAGAAGGCGATCCGGCTTACCCCAGGCGTTATACGGGCCACTTTGAATTTTACCGTCGGTAAAATGACCGTCGAGCATACTTGCCCAATCGAGGACATCATTGACGCCGCTCGGGACATAGGCTATACGATCAAGGTCGTGGGCTCAAAGGAGGAAGGCTCTTTTATCTCCAGGTACAGGCCTATAATAATTACTGCAGCATCGGGCATTCTCACGATATCCGGCTTTATCCTGAGCCATTTAACCGTAGACCCGTATATACCGGTCGTGCTGTACTTTATCGCCATCGTCATCGGCGGCTTTCACATAGCTAAGAGCGCTGTCTACTCGCTCAAAACTCTGACCATAGACATGAATTTGCTGATGACCATCGCGATCATTGGCGCGGCCGTCATAGGCCAGTGGGAAGAGGCGGCCACGGTGGTCGTCCTATTTGCGCTGGGCAACGCCCTGCAGTCCTATACTCTTAACAAGACCAGGAACTCCATCAGGGAGCTGATATCACTATCGCCCAAAGAG
This sequence comes from uncultured Methanocellaceae archaeon, assembly GCA_963780625.1. Taxonomy (GTDB): domain Archaea; phylum Halobacteriota; class Methanocellia; order Methanocellales; family Methanocellaceae; genus Methanocella. The sequence goes on from CAWACH010000006.1 coordinate 94,491, forward strand.
GCGACGGTCATCAGGAATGACAAAGAGGTCAGGCTGAATACCTCGCTCATTAACGTCGGCGACGTGGTCATCGTTAAGCCAGGAGAAAAAATACCCATGGACGGCGCGGTGATCAAAGGCTTTTCCTACATCGATCAGGCGCCGATCACAGGCGAGTCCATGCCGGTGGAAAAAGTCCCGGGAAACGAAGTCTACGCCGGTACAATAAACCAGAACGGCTCGCTGGAAATACGGGTGACCAGGCTGGCGAAAGATAACACCCTGAGCAAAATCATCCACCTGGTGGAAGAAGCCCAGGTCATGAAAGCGCCGACGCAGGTGTTCCTGGACCGCTTCACGCATATTACACGCCCGCCGTGATCCTGATGGCGGCCGGGGTAGCAATTGTACCTACACTGTTAGGGCAGCCTTTCAACCAATGGCTATACAGGGGTTTGGTCTTACTGGTCATATCGTGCCCCTGCGCGCTGGTGATCTCCACGCCGGTTTCCATCGTCGCCGCCATCGGCAGCGCATCAAAGAACGGCGTCCTTATCAAGGGAGGCACGTACCTCGAAGAGATCGGCAGGGCAAGGGCGATAGGGTTCGATAAAACCGGCACCCTGACAAAGGGAAAAGCGACGGTAACAAAAATAATCACCTTTGATCCCAGGGACAATGACCAAATAATAGCCATAGCCGCCTCCCTTGAATCAAGGTCGGAACATCCGCTGGCGGCGGCCATCATGCGGGCATATCATAATAAGGCGGTCATGCCGGTCGAACAGTTCGAGTCGATGCCCGGCAAAGGAATCAGAGGAAAGATCGACGGTAAGGAATACAGCCTCGGTAATTACAAATTATTCGACGGAGTGAGCGAAGAGACAAAAAATGCGGTTGACGCCCTACAGGGATCGGGCATGACGCCCGTTATACTCGGCAGCGATCACCAGATACTCGCGGTAATAGGCATTTCGGATGAGATCAGGCCGGAAAGCAAGCAGCTGGTATCCGGGCTACATGAAGCCGGCTTAAAAGAAGTGATCATGCTGACCGGCGACAACCAAAAAACGGCAAAGACGATCGCGAATCGATATTGGCCTGGACGGCTATTTTGCCGAGCTTTTACCCGAGGATAAGGCGAAGATAGTCACGGGGATTAAAAAGGCGCATGGGAACGTGATAATGGTAGGCGACGGCATCAATGACGCCCCGGCGCTCGCAGTCGCCAACGTAGGCATCGCTATGGGAGCGACCGGCTCCGACACTGCGCTGGAAACCGCTGATATAGCCCTAATGTCCAATGATCTATCAAAGATCGTTTACACCATCAATCTTGGGCGCCGAACGCTGATGATAATTAAGGAGAACGTCGCTTTTGCCGTCGCCATAAAAGCCATTTTTATCGTGCTCACCGTTTTCGGACTGGCCAACCTGTGGATGGCCGTATTCGCAGACACGGGCGCCTCGCTCATCGTCATATTGAACGGCATGAGGCTCATCCGCACCCGTCGATGACAAACGGCGTGTATACCTTGTAAATCGTGGATTTCACGTGTAACTCTTTTTGTCTTAAGGTCTAAGTGGTGCATATGACCGACGGTTTTAAAAAGCTGGTGAACAAGGAAGTTAAAGACTTTAACAGGCGTGAAAAGCTGAATGAAAGAGAAAGCGACGTCAAGCCTGAAAAAGTAGAAAAAGACAGGTTTATCGAGGACAGGAAAAAGGGAAATTACATCACGGACAACATCGACGAGACCCCGAACGTACAATGACGGCTTCACATTCCCGAACATACGGCATATTTTATGCCAGAATCACCAATTTTCGCAGCGACCAGTTTTATTTACACAGATCATTCACACAGTATGGTGTTGACCTTGCAAGAACAGCGTCCAAGGGAATTTGAGATTAAAAGGTTCGACCTGCCGGACATGAGCCACCGCGAGATGGACGAACTAGTGAAAAAGCAATTGCTGTGCCGTATTTCGTTCAACGACCGGCCTTATCCTTATACTCTGCCGATGGAGTATTATTATTTCGGCGACGTCCTCTACTTCCACTTCACCACTACGGGAAAGAAGATGGAACTGCTCGAAAAGGACCCGAACGTTACGGTAGAGATCGACTGGTCTGACGAGCTGCTAAAAGATTACAAAAGCGTCATACTCAAAGGCAGGCTGGTACCGGTCACTAACGTCGACGAGCGGAACACGATCAACGTAGCGATGTCTACCTCGGTGAGGGATAAAGCCGGCATTAAATCATACCTCAGCATACCCTGGGGTAAAAAAGGCATCGACTACCTGTCGGCCTCTAACATATCGCTACTGCTGTTAAGGCTCGAGGTCAAAGAGATGACCGGCAAAAAGGCGCATTAAAGAGCTAAATATTAGTAGTTTCTTTTTTTCAATGGACTTTTTTGTATAGAAAAGAATTTCGTATACCAATCGCATATACCATAAGGTTTAATTCCGTGAATAATGCTCGACTTTCAGTTACCCTATAAAAGAGGACTCTATGAATGTTGGTAAATCCATCCGATTGGAGAAAATTTTCGACCGGCGTACGAAGAAAACCGTAATGGTCCCCATGGACCACGGCATCACGCTAGGTCCCGTCAAAGGGCTCGTGAACGTAAAGGACATTATGCGTTGTGCCGTAGAAGGCGGCGCCAACGCGCTCATTATGCACAAGGGCATCGTAAAAGATTGCTATGTGAACTGCCCTAAATCTTCAGGGCTTATTATTCATCTGTCCGCGAGCACGAGCCTGAGCGTAGACCCGGACCGTAAAATATTGCTGACCACGCCCGACGAGGCGCTAAAGCTCGGTGCCGATGCTGTTTCGGTCGACATCAACGTTGGGTCCGAGACGGAGCACGAGATGCTGAGGGACGGCGGTTTTGTGTCAAAGCAATGCGAAGAGCTGGGCCTGCCCATGCTGGCCATGATGTACCCGAGAGGAAAGAACATCCATAACCAGTACGACGTCGACCTGATAGCGCACGTATGCCGCGTTGGGGCGGAGATGGGCGCGGACGTGGTAAAGACGAACTATACCGGCGACCCGGATACCTTTAAAAAGGTGATCAAGGGATGCCCGGTGCCCGTGCTGGTGGCAGGAGGCCTGAGGACAAGCACAGACCTGGAGCTGCTGGAGAACATCGCCGGGGCGATGGAAGCGGGAGCGGCAGGCGTCGCCATAGGCAGGAACGTATTCATGCACGAAAACCCGACGGCAATGGTAAAGAGAATATGCGCCGTCGTCCACGATAACGTGAGCCCGAAAGATGCAGTCGACGCCACCAGGACCAAACGAGCCGGCCATATCCGTTAAAAGCCTGACTAAGAGGTTTAACGACCTGGTCGCCGTCGACCATATCGACCTTGACATACCGGCGGGTGAGTTCTTCGGGCTACTCGGGCCCAACGGAGCGGGCAAGACCTCTCTAATGCGCATGCTGGTCGGACTTTCGACGCCTACATCGGGCAGCGCTGCTATTTTTGGCAACGACGTAGTAAAAAATTCTACCGAGGCGCGCAAGCTTATTGGCGTCGCTCCCCAGGAATACAACTTTGACTATAACCTGAAAACTAAGGAGATACTCACCTATCATGCCGGCTATTACGGCATGCCTAAGGCCGAACGTGAAAAGCGTGCAGATGAAATACTTGAATTTTTAGATATCAAGGATAAAGCCGATCAGTATAGTGATAAGCTGTCGGGCGGAATGAAACGCAGGCTATTAATAGGGCGGGCTTTGATGCAGGAGCCTAAAGTACTTTTTCTTGATGAGCCTACTACCGGGGTGGACGTGCAGCTTCGCCGGGCGTTGTGGGACTTGCTGAAAAAGCTGAACGCCGGAGGCACGACCATCGTCCTGACCACGCATTACATAGAAGAAGCGGAAAACTTGTGCAGCCGTGTCGCCATCATGGACCATGGAAAGCTGATAGCGATGGGCTCGCCGGATAAGCTCAAGCGGGACGAGGTGGAGAGCAGCAGGCTGGAATTCGACATAGAAAGCGACAGCGTACCCGACCTGAAAGGGATCCCTGAAGTGGTGAGGTATTCATGCCATAAGAATATGCTGACCGTCCATGTGACGGATACCGGCACTGCGGCCGTGAAGCTGCTGGATCTTTTACGCTCTAAAGGGATATCCGTCAAGTCAATGCACGTGAAAGAATCCACCCTGGAGGACGTATTCATTAAGCTGACGGGGCGTGACCTTCGTGAGTGAGTTGACGGCATTGTCTGTCATGCTCCGGCGTGAGATAGTGCGCTTTACCAGGAAGCCGAACCGCACGATATTGCCGAGCATCATCTCCACGTTCCTGTACATTTTCGCATTCGGCTATGCGCTGGGCTCCGCCATTCCCAGCATGGGAGGCCATACATACATTCAATTCATGCTGCCCGGGCTGGTCATGATGCAGGTCATCCTGCATGCCTACATTAACCCTGCCTATTCATTGTTCTCATCCAGGGACGACAAATACATCGAAGACCCGCTGACGACGCCCATGCGCTACTCGACCATGGTCGTCTCATACGTTTTAGGAGGCATGGCCAGGGGTCTTTTTATCGGCCTGATCATTGCCGTAGCCACGATGCTGTTATTTAACATCTGGATCTACAACATCCCATTATTCCTGCTATTCTTATTGATCACGTCCGCGACATTTGCCAGCTTCGGCGTCATGCTGGGGCAATGGGCTAAAAATATAGAGGATGTGGGCAACGTCATGAGCTACATACTGAGCCCGCTGCTTTTTTTGGGCGGAGTATTCTTCTCCATCGACATCGTCCCCGCCGACTGGATCCGCTGGCTGTCGTGGCTCGATCCGTTAACGTATATCGTGGACGGCTTCCGCTATGCCATGATAGGATACGAGCGCACGAACCCCTATTACTGCCTTATCGCCATCATCATATCAATGCTGATTAGCTTCTATGCCAGCCTGAAGCTATTCCAGAGCGGATATAACATGAAAACCTAGGCCTTGGCACGGTTAGCAGAAATCTATATCTAATATCTTAAGGCAAATGACTTTCAGAGTTATTATATAACGATTATTGGAGGGCATAATATGGAAACAGCAACACAACCAAATGTAGTACAGCATTCAGGTAGCGAGAAGAAAAAGAGTCCAGATGATGGCTGCTATAGGATCATTTTTAATACCGGGCCTAGGCCAGGTCTATAATGGCGAGGGAATGGTTAAAGGATTTTTATATGTGATAGGTGTTTTTATCGGAACTATCATATTTGTAATCCGGGACTGGCTGATCTGGCTGTATGGAATATACAATGCATATTCTGTAGCCGGCAAAAAAAATTCCGGTGGCTTATACCATATAAAAAGACTACAAAAATGAACTTGATCGTATACATAATAGCTATTATCGTTGTTTTTGGTATAATATCGATGCATAATTTCAGCCATCATTGCAGTATTCGTATTCGGGATGGTCGTACGACCCAACAAATACCGAGTAGCTATTAAAAAAATTTATATTTTTATTATTTTTTGCTACATTGAATATAGGTAAATCATTGTTTAATTACGGTCTTATTTTTAAGATTTACTTAATAGCTAAATTTATCAACAGTTTCCGAAAATATTTTGCTCCTAAATGATAATTAACTTGTTGAGTGATCGTTCACTAATTAACAAAATTTGATTTTTCAATACAACATTATTTTTAAAAAAAATTTGGATTAGTCTAGCCAATCTTTGACTGGCTCGCCATTATTGATCTTTACGGCCGTCATGTACGCATCGTACATCGCATATAGCCAGATAAATGAGCGGCAGAAGCCAATAACGGAAGGCCGCAAAGAAGGCCGATGCCCAGGGTGGCGACCGCCATAAAACGTATGCCACTATGACGATGACCCATCCGAAGATGTGTATTAGCGATAGTATTATGCCTTTCTTTACCTGCCCGTTATAGACCTGTCCCAGCCCTACGATGAGGCCGCTGACAAGCCCGCCGAGCAAGCGATAGTAACAGCGCCAGCGCCGGCTCTTTTTTATTAACGGCCGGAGCCGTAACGCATTGGTTTGCCAGCCACACCCGATGCGTTTTTCCGCACAAGGCTTACAAACCAGCTTACCCCCTACTTCCATTGAACAATTGGGACATATGGCCTTACCGCAGCTCGTGCATGTGCCGATGGCCTCGACATCCTGATGCTCATAGCATTTCATAATACCACACCTGATATTAGGATGCACTAAGCGTTCAGCCACTTTATAGAGTTTTCGCATGGTATGCCGGCGAATTGAGAATAAAATGAAACCTATAGGTGCATTTCAAATGGATACTACATAGCGATAAATATATTCTATAGGGCATGTGCAAAACTTTATTAAGCCCTTGAACGAGAGGTAAAGATTAAGGTGGTTATCCTTGTACGAGCAACCTAAAACTAAGAAGGTGGGAGACACATCCACGCTTTCTTCTTTGGACAAATTCTTCCATATAACGGAACGGCATTCGAGCTTACGTACTGAGATCATTGCGGGCGTTACGACCTTCATGACGATGGCCTACATCATCGTCGTGAACCCGGGCATCCTATCAGCTGCCCTCGGCCAGCAATATTTCGGCGCCATACTCGTTGCAACTTGCCTCGCGGCAGCGTTATCGACATTATTAATGGGCCTGGTGGCCAAATATCCATTCGCTCTCGCCCCCGGCATGGGCCTGAACGCGGTCGTAACGTATAGCATAGTACTGAACATGGGCTTATCCTGGCAGATCGCCATGGCTTTGATCTTCATCGAAGGCCTGGTCATCCTGATCCTGGTGCTGACGAACCTGAGGGAAATGGTCATGAACGCCATTCCGAATTCGCTAAAGCTGGCGATCGGCGTGGGCATCGGCGTGTTCATCGCATTCCTAGGGTTTAAGGACTCTGGCCTGATGGTAGCGAACGCAGACACGATCATAGGCTTCGGCAGCATGACGAACCCGGTAGTACTTATTGCACTTCTCGGCCTTGCCCTCATGGCAATATTCATGGCCCTCAAGATCAAAGGCGGCATTCTTTATGGTATTATTATTGCATCTATAGTAGCAATTGTTGTTGCCGTTTTAGCGAACTCTGCAGGCGTTGCGTTCAACGTGTTCGGAAATACGGGAGTACCGGCCACAGTAGGCGCAGTATTACCGGCAGGAGCGACAAACCTACCATCCTGGAGCGGAAGCATTATTCAGCTGCCCAACTCCCAGACCCTTTCGACCGTAGGCCAGCTAGACTTTGGCGGCGTATGGAACTTAATGACCACGAAGGGACTGGAAGCCGGCTTGCTCTCGGTAATAGCCCTGATATTCGCCCTTGGCATGGTCGACTTCTTCGACACCATGGGTACTGTAGTCGCAGTAGGCGGACAGGCAAAGCTGCTGGATAAGGACGGCAAGCTGCCCGGCTTAAGGGAAGTACTGGCCGTGGACTCGCTGGCGGCAATGATCGGCGGCTTCATGGGCTGTAGCTCAAACACGACATACGTTGAAAGCGCTTCCGGAGTGGGTGCCGGCGGCAGGACCGGTCTTGCATCGGTAGTGACCGGAGTATTGTTCCTGGTCGCAATGCTGTTCGTGCCCCTGGCATACTTCATACCGGGCGCCGCAACAGCACCGGCATTGATCATAGTAGGATTCCTGATGCTCTCGATGGTAAAGGAGATCCCCTGGGATAGCTTTGAGGAAGCTCTTCCGGCATTCCTGACCATCGTCGCCATGACCTTTACGTTCAGCATATCAAAGGGCATAGGCTTCGGGTTTATTTCCTACTGTATCATTAAGATCGTGACCGGAAAATGGAGATCAGTACACCCGATCATGTGGATCGTATCGGGCATATTCGTGCTGTACTTCATCTTCGTGTCCAGCATTATCTAAAACTATAATTCCCGGTGGAGCGCAAGCTCCACGCTTTCTTATTTTTATAAATGCTTTTACCAGCGCTTAGATAAGCATATCAACTTTTAAAGCAAATACGCTACCGAACATGAGTAAAGTCGAATTTTATCGGGAAACGCTCAGGAGCATGAAAGATTGGGACGATTATCTTCTAAAGGAGTCGGGCTTGCCCGGCCCTCGAGGGAACATCGAGCTGGGTAAAGCCGTAGCCGAAGAAGGCGACGAGACTTTATTTAAGCGCTTTCTGGAATATACGCCCGATATAGCCCCGGTCAACTCGCCCTATGAGTTCCTCGCTTTCTGCGGCGTCCTAGGGATGGGAAAGCTGCTGGCCGAAGGTAAAACTGATGCTTTTAAAGTGCTGCGTGAGAGTGCGTCTGACCCCAGATGGCGCGTAAGGGAGGGCGTAGCGATGGCTTTACAAATGCTTGGCATGGTAGATATGGCAAAGCTCCTGCAGGAAATGCGTAAGTGGTCCAAAGGTAATGCCCTGGAGAAACGTGCTGCCATTGCGGCCTTATGCGAACCCGCCCTGCTGAAAGAGCCCGACGATGTCGTCGAGGTATTGCATATACTAGATGACGTTACAGGCTGGGTCACCTTTACGGTCGATCGCAAAAGCGATGATTTCATCGCATTAAGAAAAGGGCTGGGATACTGCTGGAGCGTGGCGATAGCCGCTTATCCGGAAGACGGCATGCGTGCGCTGGAAAAATGGTTCTTCACCGACGATAAGGATGTTAAATGGATATTAAAAGAAAACCTTAAAAAGAACAGGCTTATCCGTATAGACCCCACACAAGTGGAATTGTGGAGTAAGAGGCTAAATAAATAGCCTTATCCTACCCGCTTTACGGCTTCGACCATATTGGCCAGCTTCTCGTAAGCTACTTCCCTGGTTCTCATGCGCATGCCGCAGTCGGGGTCGATCCACATGTTTTTCTTACCTATTTTCTCGATACCGTCTTTGATGGATCTTTCTATTTCTTCGACCGTCTCTACTTTATTTGACGTGGTATCGACGCAGCCATAGCCGATGATCTTGCCATGGGACTCGATGAGGCCTTTATCCATCGCGTCAAGATTTTTGGATTTTGCGAACTCATGGTCTAATATAGTAACATTTGTCTCAAGGAGTTTTTTGAATATAGGGCGAATGTCGCCACAGACATGCATGGCGGGCATCTCAATGTTCTTCGCCACCAGGTTTACTGCCCGAATGCCGACTTCGAGGTCAGCATCGACGCTGAAGAACGGCTCGTCTATCTGGATAATATCGGCCCCTGCTTTCGCGAGCGCCCTCGCTTCGGCAGCCTGTGCATAAGCCAGATCGTAGATTAACTCCGGGTCAGTGTTAGATTTATATGGCGAGCCTTTTTCTACCACGGAGCTCCGTGCCATGGTGGTGGGGCCGGTGATGATACCCTTGACCTTGACCTTCGCCAGTTTGCGGGCGAACAGGTAATCGTCAACAGTCGCAGGCTTATTCGGCACTTCGATCCTTCCGGTGACTTTGTAGCGGTTGCCTTGCTTTTGATAGCCTTTCAGGTTCATGGCGAAGATGCCGATCATATCGGTCCGCACCTGGCCGTCGGAGATTATCGAGACGCCGGCCTTTTCCTGGTCTGCGACGGCTATTTCGATAGCTTTTTTTACGTCCGCTTCAGATTCGATCTTAATGCCAGTCGGATAGCTGCCGACAACCGTGGTGACCATCATCAATATCAAAGTGCATTATATTGTTGAAATTATTTAGCTTTTAGCAGAACAAACGCTTATTCAGGGTAAAATTTCAACTTTTCGCACATAACGCATAAGCTATTTAATCGCGGGTTACAGTGTATATCCAGATGACCGGAAGGAAGCCCTTCGAAGATGCTTTAGACCACATTTTTTGGTGTGACTCCTGTAACGTACCGCTGATCTCCGAGAAGTGCGGCACGTGCGGAGGTAGCGGAAAGCAGGTCCGATTGTCTCCGCCGGGAGACGTCCGTTTTTGTTCGCCGTACGAACGCACGATCATCAGGGGCTTATTCGAGCATGATTTTGGCTGCGATCCGCTGGGCGAGCGGTTAGTACTGTTAAATAAAATACCGGGTGACGACAAAGCCGACGAGATCATCGTCGACGGCCTCACCATTGCGGTCGTATTCTATGACCTGAAGGACGCGGATTACAAGCTTGACCTGAGGCTCTACGGCGCTAAGCTGCTCATGTCTATGACGAAAATGAAAACTGTCACAGTGGACGTCCCCAGGACTATGCACCTGAGCGGTAAAGGCATAAAGGGCAGTACAGTCATCGAAGCGTCTTCCGACATTAAAAAAGACGATATCATTCTCATCAAAGTTAACGAAACGTTTAACGGCCTCGGCACCGCCAAAGCGGATGCAGCGGACATGAAAGACCCGGCCGTGAACACGGTCAAGATACGAAAGATCGGCGGCGGGACAGTCCTGCTGAACGAAAAACTTAGCACGATCAGGGATGCGGTAGAGGCGAACCGCACGGCCATAGAAACAATGGAAAAGGAAGCCGTAAACGTTATCCGGGATACAGTCAGCCAGGGCAAGAATAAAGAGTTACCCGTAACGGTCTCGTTCAGCGGCGGCAAGGACAGCCTGGTGGTGCTGAACCTGACAAAAAAGGCCGTCAAGAATTTTGAGGCATTCTATATCGATACAGGCCTGGAATTCCCCGAAACCACTCAATTTGTCGAAGAAGTCGCTAAGGGCGACATGCCCGTCAAGGTTGAAAAAGCAGGCAAAGCATTCGACGAGAACTTCCCGGCATTCGGCCCCCCTGCAAAGGACTTCAGGTGGTGCTGCAAAGTCTGTAAGCTCGGGCCGGCCACTAATTTATTATCGAAATACAAGGACGGCGTTATCACCATCGACGGCAAGCGTCGCTATGAGTCATTCCAGCGGGGCAATATCGAAGTAACTGAAAAAAACCCGTTCGTCCCCGGACAGTTGAGCGTGTTCCCCATTAAGGACTGGCGCGCCATCGAGGTATGGCTTTATATTCACATGGAAAAGCTTCCCTATAATCCGCTGTACGACCAGGGCTTCGAGCGCATTGGCTGCTGGCTCTGCCCTGCGGCGCTACAGGCGGAATATGTACGCATGCGGGAACTGCACCCGGACCGCTATGGGGCATGGCAGAAGAAGCTACATGCCTGGGCTGCTGACTCGGGGCTCTCGAAGGATTACGTAGACATGGGGTTCTGGCGCTGGAAAGCGCACCCTAATAAAATGCTGAATATCGCACAGGAAAAGCGCATATCGCTCAGGGCGGCGCCGAAAAGCGGCGGCATGGCCCTCGACATCATCAGGGGCGTCAGCCCATGCACCGCGGGCGGCTACAGCCTCGAGGGCGTACTACGGCTACCGGCAAGGGCGACCCACGAAAAAACAATGGAGATGCTCAAGACCATCGGGGCGCCTTCGTACTCCGAAGACCTGGACGTAACGCTGATCCGCTCGCCCAAAGGCACGGCAAAATTATTCGCCGGCGGTCAGGTATACGCTTCTTCGGACGACAAAGCACAGGCCCAAAGATTATTCGACGAGACCGTTCAGCAGGTATTGCGTGCTTCATTGTGCGCAAAATGCCGTATCTGCATCAAATCCTGCCCAAAAAAGGCAATAACACTAGAGGGCTACATAAAAGTAGATGCAGATCGCTGCGACAGGTGCGGCATTTGCACCAAAGGATGCGTCGTGGCAAGGTACTATGACCGCCTAACGAAAACCAAAAAATATATCCCCTAACAAGCGGGATGTAGGTATCCGCAGATTTCTACTCGAAAGATTTAAAAGTGCGGGAATATAATAAGCACTGGTTAACTATACGATACAAAAAACCGTTAACCAGCCGGAAAAAATATTATCGCTTAGTCGCTCAGGCGTGGCGAAAGCTTCAGGCCGAATGCGCACATGATGACCGTGAATGCAAGAAACACTAATACGTAAGCGATGTTCGACCATTCGCCGGCAGTTTGCTTTACCAGTGCGAACAGAATAATAAAAATCGCAAGGATCGCGAACGATCCGACGATCTCAATAACTTTAATATCTAATTTGGCCAAATTAAGCACCATACATACTCGTGCTTGATAGGGTATATGTTTTACGATTGCAGTAGGAGATGTGAAATGAGGCAAGGGCTTGTACCAAAAAAAGTGTTCTTTACGAGCGGCTCGGGGACGCACAAGGAAATGCTTGAATCATTCGAGATGGCGCTAAGGGACGCGGGCATCGAGAAGTTCAACCTTGTGACCGTTAGCTCGATCCTGCCGCCGAAGTGCGAGATCATAGAGCGGTCCGAAGGGCTGAAGTCGCTGATGCCGGGAGAGATCGTATTTACCGTGATGTCAAGGAACTCCTCAAACGAGCCGAGCCGACGCATCGCCGCGGCGATCGGGTGCGCAATACCCCATGACAGGGATAAGGATTTTGGATATCTCTCCGAGCACCATTCCTACGGCGAGATCGAATCTTGTGCAGGAATGTATGCCGAAAAGCTTGCCGAGAACATGTACTACACATGGAAGAACGAGCGGCCCCAGACGATAATGAGCAAGTCTAAGACTGCGGAAGTGGACGATGAAGGAAACTGGACAACAGTTATATCTGCTGCCGTGTTTATACTATAATTGGTGATGCAACATATGCGCTGCCCCGGATGTAAAGAAGAAACGTTCGAAGATGAGCTGATCATGGGCAAATGCCCGCTATGCGGCATTAAAATTAAAGAGCCCAGGGAAAGTACTTCGGGCGGAAGCCCGGATGCCGATTCGTTCATCACCTGTGTACCGGACTATGACGAGATGCCATTCGATATGGACTCTGCGTCCATGGTCGACCGGATGTATGATTTCTTCGGCGACGTTTTCAACGACGTAGAGCGGATGTTATTGATCAGCTGTATCGCCTACGACATATCCCAGAATACGGGCCTGGAGCTTAAGCAAGCCAGAAAAGTGGCCCGGGAAGTCGTGGACAACGAGCAGGCTGAGTTCGAGTTCGTGGTCAAGCCCGAGTGGTATGACGAGTTCAAGCTGAAGAAGTGCGACAAGTGCAACCATTACCATTTAAAAGTAGGTAAGAAAATGCTGAAAGGCTGGATCAAGGACGACGACGCGGACTACGACATCGTGTATGTCTGCCGCCGCTGCATGTAAATCTTTTTTCGTTTTTAGGTTATTATCTTCTTTTCTTTCCTGTTTTCATATGTATATGCTATGCAAACGATATACGCTACAGCTATCATGACGAGCGACACTGCGTACGCCCCCATAAAATACATGGACTGCGAAGCGATCAGGCCGATGGACGTAAAGACGAAAGCAATTTGTAATCGGGCATTATATCGGCCGTCTGCAATTACCGCATATAAAATGATGAGCATGGATGCTATAGCCAGTATAAAAATGACTATGGCGTCGTAATGTAGGTAATATAGGATAATGGATAGCAGGGCAGCCAGGAATGAGAAAATATACAGCGACCTGGTACCGCTTTTATCCATTGAGGCATTTGTTTTAATATGCTCTTTTTTCGGGGTGATCGACGGCTTATGCAGACAGGATAGTAAACCCATGTTATCGCATAGCCCGTACCTGTATGCGGCAAAGACGAGTATCTCCCCCATTAATGTGCCCAGGATCGCCCCGGCTAAGACGTCCGATGGATAGTGTACGCCCAGATATAGCCGGCTCAGGCTTACGGCGAAGGCCAGTAAATAGCCTATGAGCCGGTATCTCCATCCGAAGAACGCCCCGAGTATGGCGGCTGCCAGGAATATGCAGAGGGCGTGACCGCTGGGAAAAGAATAGCTCCCATGAGTTATCAATTGAGCCTCGGCTCCGGCAGGGCGGGGCCTTTGAACGATGTCCTTGACGTCGTCTACGACCATGACCCCGAATAGTAGGCCTATGACCAGTATTGCGGCGAATACCCTGAGCTTATTTTTACCCAGTATAAATGTCAAACAAGCGCCTATGGCCAGCGCCAGAGGGCTCCCGAGCTGGGTTATGATGAAGAAGAACCACCTGTAACCGGCTAGCTGATTAACGAACGCGTCCAGTATATACTGGTCAAGGTTGAAAGCCGCTAACACAAGGTAAACGATGAGCGCATCGGTTATAGTTTTTACCAGTTTTTAATTATGTATGGGCCGGCTACGTATTTTTTCTAAGACCATTTTAGGCTCCTTAAAAATGGATACGCCTTCCATTTCGGCCAGCATTTTGGTGTTTCGGGCATCGATCTTCCTGATGGATAGCGGTACCGCCCCTCCGCCGGAGATGGCGCCATATTCGCAGAGGTCTACGCACGTGCCGCAGCCTTTGCACTTCAGCAGATCGATCTGGTCCATAATTGCCTCTTCGGGGCATGCACTCCTTCGGAGGGCAGGTCTCACATTTCTTGCACTTCGAGCGGTCTATGGTGTAGGGCATTTCCGAAGTAACGCCGCTCTCCCAGTCCACGGGTACAATGAGCGTCGGTATACTCCCTTTCATAGCCTGGGCCGCGCAATTCGTAACAAGCGTGTCCGCTATGCCGTAAACGATCTTGGCGACGGTATTAGAAGTAGCGGGCATTAGAATAAAAACGTCATATCGGCCGACGTTGAATCGGCCTATCTTCGGAAAACTGGAACCCTGGTTTGAGTCGAGATATATCTCATTCAGGTATGAGCCGTCTGAAATTTCCGCCGTCGAGTCGAGCAACCCGTACATCCTCGATACTTCTTCGCCCGCCCTTGACATGAAAGTCGTCACGGAGTGCCCATCTTTTTTGAGCTCTCTCATTGTCTCATAAGAGTCTTTTAACAGGTGACCTGCGCCGGTCACGCCCCATGCGATGCGAAGATGACGGTTAGTGTTCATGGCTTTAGTTTCCGATATTACTTTCATCTTGTTGGTTAAAACACTATCGAGGCATATATCACATAACAGTTAAATACAAATAAAATTATAAAAATATCGATGAGGGTCTTCGACACCGTCAACCTGAAGATCGTAAGGATCGGCGATTCCGTAGGCGTTTATTTTCCTATCGAGTACGATGCGATGGAGGGCTTCGACGCAGAGTTCTCCGCGGCCATTCAGGACAACGACCTGGTCTTTATCATTAAGCCTCAAATAAAAAAAGCCGTGGAAGAGGCGGTCAATGGCCTATGGCAAGAACTGCGTATCTTATTTTCTAAAGTCGGAGATATAGGAGAAAAAGCTCCCTGGGACAGCATGGAAATAGTCTGGAGCGCGCCACATGTCTATGAAGATAAAGTCCCTATTTCTTCGGACGAGGTAATTACACATATACATGCCCGGGCTGTCTACGGCGAAGAATACGTTACCGGCGATAGCGAGGACATGCGCAAGGGCATCCACGATACAATAACGAAGCTGTGCGAGCTTGCGGCACTACGCCTGGACTTCGAGGACGAGCTTTTCTCCCGCGCTTTTGGCCAGGCTGCAGGTAACAATTTTTCATTCAATTATTGCCTGTACGGCACCTACCAGGTCATCTGTGAGATATTTAACGAGGAATTCAATAAAGTGGATGATAACAGGCTGTGGAAGCTTAGGTCAGAAAAAGCACGGGATGCGGTAAAAGCAGCATACGACCGTATAAAGTATCTCGAAAGACATCCGGAAGAGTTTAAAAAGGAAGAAGAGCGCATCCGTAAAAAATGGGAACCTCAGCTCAAGCCGGCATAAGTGTCAATAAAAAAAGAGTATAGGACCCAGGCCCCATTATTATAGTAGCGTTGTCAGTGCTTCTTCGCTATTCTCCATCGATAGCGCCTCTAAAGGCTCTTCCGGCTTGCTTTTCAGGAAAAATGCCATGACCAGCCCCAGTAGCGAAATGCCCAGGAGTATCAGTACCGTATCGTGGAAGCCGTGGATCGCCGCGTCCATGACCTTATCCCGCAACATGGCAGGCAGAGACGATAGCGCAGACGAGCTTTGCCCGAGCTTTATGGCGCCCGCATTGAAGCCTGGGCCCAGGGCTTGCTGTATAAAGTATGCTCCCTGAGTCTGGAAAATAGTAGCCAGCGCCGATATACCGACTGTTCCGCCAAGCCTCTGCATCACGTTGAACAGCGTATTCCCGTCGGATAGCTCCGACGACTTGAGCGTCGCCATCATGTCGAATAGCAGCGGCTGGATGGTCAGGCCTATGGCAAAGCCCCTACCGCTCAATATCAGGGCCGTTGTCCACAACGGGGTCGATGCGTTGAACAGGAGCAGGGATCCTGTGGAGATGGTCAGCAAAAGCATTCCCAGCACTACGGTAACCCTGATGGAGACCAGTTTTCTGGTATACATGTAATTACCCTACGACCGAGCCGACCCCCATGACGACGCCCTGCGGCAGCAGCGCAAGCCCTGTGTCCATGGCGGAATAGCCCTGGATACTCTCCATGACCACGGGCATCAGGAATAGTACCGAAGCCAGTATGATCGAGGTGATGACGCTGATGAGCAACGGCAGCACGGTCCCGAAGTTCCTGAGCAGCTTCAGGTCAACGGCAGGTTTCGGCTTTACCAGCGCCCACCCCAGGTATGCGAAGATCAGCACGACGCCCGTCAACAGGAATGGCAGCGAGCTCATTGATGTCCACCCGCCGGAAGCGCCCTCGGACGAGCCGTATAAAGTCAGCACCAGCCCTCCCGCAAGCATGACTGTGCCGACTATATCGAAGGTCGTTTTCTTATCGATCTTATCCAGGTCTCGCATTTTATGATTAAACAGGAGAAGCACCGCAGTAGCTATGCCGATCGGGACGTTTATGAGGAATACATAGGGCCAGCCTACGCTGTTGATCAATATTCCGCCGACCGTGGGCCCGATGGCAGGCGCCAGGAAGAGGATGAGGCCAAATGCTATCGGTATTTTTCTTTCCCCGGATCTCTGGCCGCTAAAGAGTATATCCATGGCCAGCGGCACCAGCGGCGCGCCGAATGCTCCCTGGAGAGCTCTGCTGATGATCAGCACCGTAAGTGACGGGGCGAGGGCGCAGGAGGCGGAAGCCAGGGTAAACCCGATCAGGCTGATCAGGTATACTTTACTGGCGCCGAACCGTTTTGACAGGAACGCGCTGGCGACCAGCACCGCAGCAAGGCTGAGCAGGTATCCGCTTAGCACCCACTGGACGTCGGTCAAAGAGCTGTTGAAAGTGTTCGCGATGTCGGGCAGGGCCACGTTAACGACGCTGGAGTCCAGCATTGTCAGGAACGGCCCCACAAGAAGGGCGAGAAGCAACAGCCTGTCTATGGCTCCTCCCGCCCCTTTGGTGATCTCTGTTTTTTCAGACATTTTTATACCTTTTCGTTAATTTCAGATTCCAGTGACTGTATCCATTTGATCTCGCTATTTGCCCGCTCTTTAATGAACCGGACTACCTTGCTATCATAGCCATGGTTTTTTTCATTGTCGTGAGTCGGGTCTATGCTGTCCATTCGCTCGATATATGTAGTAAGAGCCGTTTTTCTAATGTGCAGGATATCCAGGCACTCTTTCGGCTCGACCATGTGGAAAAATGCGACTCTGGCGTAGAACTCATATTCATTGTTGGCGATTTCCGGCGAATAGTCCAGGACCATGTCCCTGAATATTTCCTTTCCCATATCGGTGATGCGGTAAACATGGCGATCCGGCTTGCCGTTAATATGCTCGTTCTTGCAGCTTACGGCACCCATTTTCTCGAACTTGTGGAGACAGGTATACAGGGTGTTATTGTTTATTGTCATGTTCTCGCCGAAGATGTTCCCGGCGACTTTCTTGATGTCATATCCGTGCCGGTCTTTGTTCATGAGCACGGCCAGGATGACGATCTCTATGTAGGTCATAGTACTTTTTCTCCGACGTGTATCTTTAGGGGCCATGCAGGGGAAGTCGTTGTGTACTGTAGCCCCGATCTCGAAAATAGCTCCCTGAACTCCTCCGTGCTATAGAGCTTCACGTGTTCAGGCTGCCTGGCTTTCATACACCTGTTCGCTATTTTTATCAGAATGCCATCCGCCGTCGCATCCAGGATATAGACTCGCCCTCCGGGCTTCAAGACCCTGTATATCTCGTCCAGGGCTTTTGAAGGGTCGAGGTAATGGTGAAATGAGTTAGTACAGATGGCGCTGTCTATGAAATCACTCTCAAAAGGAAGCTCTTCCGCCAGGGCTTTATAGAAATGAACGCTTTTTAAGCCGGGGGAATTCCCCTGTGCCTTCTCGATCATTTTCGAAGACATGTCGATACCGTAAAATTCGCCATTCTCATTCATCAGGCAGGCGGCGTACCTGACAGCCCGGCCCGTGCCGCAACCGATATCTAAAAAGCGCTGGCCTTCCTTTAATTGTGCCAGCGACACGGCCTTTTTTTGAAAATTCCTGAAAAAGTCAAATCGCTTATTGTCATAGGTTCCCGCCCAGGCATCCCATCTTTTTATGTTTATATCGATGTGCTCACGGACGGCGTTTTCGTTATTTTGCGTCATAACAATTGAACTCCTGCAGCCGATGTTTTACCATATGTTGATTTACCATATGATAAATAATCATAGGTTATATTTATCATATAAGGCTTTTGGTATTATAGTGGCTTTACTCGCAGGGGTTAAATTCCAGGTATAATGGATGTCAGCGAGCGGTATAAGAAAGTTACCTATATAATATCAATAATTTTATGGAAAGGAAACCTGACGCTAGGAAAAGTGGTGCATTTGGGAAAAGCCATCGTAGTTTCAGGTTGCCAGAAGCGAGTTTACGCTTTCCGTTATCTCTTTAATGTTCATAGGCTTTTTTAGGAATAATTTCGCGCCCAGGCCCAGGACTTTATCCCTGATACTATCATCGCCGCTTATAAATATGACCTTAGTGTTCGGCTCGACTGAGAGTATCTTCCCCATAAGTTCAATGCCACTCATGGACGGCAGCCGGTAATCGATAATGACTACTTTGGGCTTCGGATTGGAATTATTAAATTTTTCAATGGCTTCGCCACCATCAAGGGCGGAGAACGCTAGAGGAATGTTTCTTCTATTAAAAAGTAATTCATAGGTTCTGACCACGCCAGCCTCGTCATCGACAATGGCGACTCCGGAACTGCACGTTGTTCTCAGACATGCTCATCCTCAACTGGTAAATACACCATGAACTTAGCTCCCTTTGTATGTTCGCCCGGTACCCTGTCCTCCACATCCATGAAGCCGCCATAGCTCTCTACAAGTGTCCTGGCGATGTAGAGTCCGAGGCCCATGCCTCTTGCCTTAGTTTCTCCACGCTGTAACCTGTTAAATATCTTGTCCTTCATATCCTCCGGAATGCCGGAACCGTTATCCGCGACGGAGACTTTAGAATAACACATATTGTTCTCATAGGCTTTTTCAAGGTTGATCGTAATCTCGATGAGATTACCGTTCGAGTGTTTAATGGCATTACCGATCAGGTTAGAGAAAACATCATGCAGCAGCTTATTAGCTTTGACCCAATGCTGCCCGTTTTTTAGAAATCTAATCGTGTTATGGGGCAGGATACCATCATATTCACTTACGATATCGGAAAGCAATTCGCCAATATCGATAGCCTCATCGTTGAACTCGCCACTCCGTAACTTTTGCAAATTACGCACGTTATCTATGAGCCGGGTGCTCCTCTCAAGGGTTTCCAGGGAGGTATCGATCAGCTCTTTATCTTCGCGTACAAGTTTACCATCCTCGCTCAGGATATCCTCAGCCAGCTCGAGCTGCCCCATTATTATCTGGTGCATGTTAGAGATATCGTGGCCCATCAGGTCAAGATACAGCTCGGCTTGCTGTTTAGCTTCGATCAGGTCCTTTGTGCGCTCTTTTATGCGCGATTCCAGCTCATCATTTGCCCGCTGTAGATCTTTCTCGGCCTTATCCCGTCCCACGCGGTCCCTGATCGCCTTTACGCCATAGGCCAGGTTATCGGCCAGGTCCTGTAAAAGCCCGAGCTCTTCCTCGTCAAACGATCCGGCATCACTGGAGTAGATCACAAGAGTGCCCAGTATCTGCTTTTCATACATAATAGGAAGGTTCAAAGTCGATAGGTATCCCCTCTTGAGCGCATCATCTCGCCAGGGCTGCATCTTACCGTCCAGCCGTACGTTTCTCGATCCATAAGGCTTGCCTGACTTAAGGCTAATGCCCGTCGGGCCACTACCGCGTATCGGGTCGTTCAGGGCGATCCTTAAGTTATCCACATAGCCGTTATCATAGCCGAACCGGGCCACGGGCTTGACCGTCCTCATTTCATCTTCCCCAATATAGCCGATCCAGGCGAGGCGATACCCGCCGACTTCGACGACGATATTACATATGTCATTTAAAAGAGTAGGCTCATCCTCGGCACGGATCATCGCCTCATTACATTTGGAGAGCATCTTAAAGGCCCGATTACCACTCTGGAGCTCTTCCTCTTTTTGCTTACGCTCCGAGATATCAGTGATGAATGAATAATAGAATATAGTATTTTCCTGCGGGTCCAGCGCTACGTGTGAAAAAAGCTCGATGGGAACGATGGAGCCGTTTTTCCTCCGATAGCATTTCTCATATCTCTGCGGCTCGTGCGTTCTGTCGAGCACCTCCAGCGCCTCAAGTTCGCCTTTGCGTGATCCCGGCGTCGTAAGGTCCGTAGCCCAGTTAATGTTATAGAGCTCTTCCCGGGTATAGCCCGTGAGACGGCAAAATGCCTCGTTGAATATCATCGTTGAGCCATCGGGGCCGCCGGCGCCAAATGGCTGCGAAGTAGACTCCAGGGCATCGCTTAAAAATTGAAGCTTTTCCAGCCATGCTTTACGCTCACTCCGGTGATCTTTTTTATCCCACACTCGCTTTTTGCCCGTCGGCTCTTTTTTATTAATCATGATGCCCGTCATTATCGCTAAATATAGTCATTTTTATTGATAGAATATAATACCATCGGCCTGAAATAAAAACTTGACCTGATAATATAAATATTTTTTAATGCAAGGCCCTTATCATACAAAATGTATCTAATTATATGCCTCTGGTAGCATGACCACGAACCGGCTGCCTTTCGTGTGGTCGCCATAGACACGATCCTCGACCCATACTTTACCATTATAGCTATCAACGAGCGACTTTACTAAATACAGGCCGAGGCCCATGCCTCTTGCCTCGGTTTCGCCACGCTGCAGGCGGTTGAATATCTTATCTTTCATGCCATCAGGAATGCCGGGACCATTATCCTCAATGGAAACCTTATAGTATTTTTTACTGTCATCCATGGCGTCTTCCAGCTTGACCAGGATATCGACTGCATTACCGTTTGAGTGCTTTATGGCATTACCGACCAGGTTGGTGAACACGTCCTGCAGCAGCTCGTTGGCCTTAACGATGTGGGGACCTTTCGCCGAGTCGATCCTGACCACTTTTTCCGGATACAGCACATCATATTGCTTTATAACGCCTGCGAGTACTTCATCGAGGCTTATTTCGTTATTCTTAACCCCGTCGGACCTGATCCTCTGCAGTTTCCTTACGTTATCGATAAGCCTGGCGCTACGCTCCAGCGAAGCCAGGGAAGTGTCGATCATCTCCCGGTCAGTAGCTTCGAGCTTACCGTCCGTCTTAATGGCATCCTGTGCAAGCTCCAGTTGGCCCATGGCGATCTGGTGCATGTTCGAGATGTCGTGGCCCATCAGGTCGAGATAAAGCTCCGCCTGGACCTTGGCGTGATAGAGCTCTTCCTCCACACGCTTACGGTCCGTGATATCCTGCCCCTGGGCGATCGTAGCCAGCAGGGTTACGCCATCCTCGCCATAGATGTTCGCGGAGTTCCACAGGGCGATCCTCGTATTCCCGTCTTTTCGTAAAATGGGTATCTCTACCGATTGCCAGTATTCGCCCGCCAGCGTACGCTTGATCTTCACAAGGGAGCTGTCATTGCTCTCCCGCGGGAATAACATGTCCAATTCTTTGCCATTCACTTCATCCGACGTATAGCCTGTCAGGTGTTCGAAAGCATGATTAAACCGGGTGATATTAAAGTTCGGGTCCCAAACGATGATGGGCGCATTCGCATAATTGATCAGGCTCTCCAGATAATTACTCGTTTCCCGCATTGTCTCTTCCGTCAGCTTACGACTCGTAATGTCGAGATGAAGCCAGAGCCGGCCTTGTGGTTTTCCATCCACGAATAGGGGAATGTAATCCCGCAGACAGGTTCGCCCCTGCATGGCGATCTCTTCGCCATTTACCGGTTGCCCATGGCGAACGATCTCCCGGATCCGGGCGACGGCCTCGTCCGGATATCGATAGGCCGATCGGATCTTCCCGAGCATTTCATCGGAAGTTAGCCCGATCAGGTCCGGGGGCCTATCCTTTAAATTGAAATAGTCGCAGAAGGCACGATTGGTAAATTCTATCGTACCGTCTTCTGTCACGAGTAAAATGGCGGCATACATGCCCGAAAGAATGGTATAGAAACGTTGTAGAATGATCTGCCTGGTCTCCTCCGCCAGCTTACGCCTGGTGATATCACGGATGACCATCGCCGTCTTTATCCGACCATCCTTATCTTTATAGTAGCTGGTGGACACTTCTCCGGGAAAGATCGTACCGTCTTTGCGCCGGTAATTGAGCTCCCCGATGAATTTGCCCGTTCTTGACCGCTCTTCTAAAGCAAGCTTGAGCCTCGGGTCGGATAAGTCTACGACACCATCCCTGCCTACCCGTTTGATCTCTTCCTCGGTCATTGCGAAGATACGGCAGGCTTCGGCATTAGCAGTATAAATTGACCCATCCGGCGCTGTGATGAGAACCGCATCAATATTGTTCTCGAAGAAAGTCCGATATTTTTCCTCGCTTTCCCGCAAAGTCTCCTCGGCCCGTTTGCTTTCGGTTATATCCATGACAAGCGCGGCAAATTGCCCTCCTGCAGGCCGGAATACAAAGACGCCAAAGTGCTTTTTAAAGACTTCCGAATAGCTATTATACTGTAGGGGCATGCCTGTGACCGCGACATTGCCGAAAGCCGCAATCCAGTGGGGCGCCAGGTCCGGAACGACATCCGTAGCCCGCCGGCCCAGCATTTGTTCGCGGCGTATGCCCATGATCCGCTCGAACGCCGGGTTAACGTCCAGGTAAATGAAATCGCAGGGGCTATTCATTTCATCGAAGACAACTTCGGCGAGGTAAAAACCTTCCTGGATGTTCTCGAAAAGCGACCGATAGCGCCACTCACTATCGAGTAGCGCCGTTTCTGCCCTCCTCTCCTTCGTAATGTCCCGGGTCAAGAGGGCCACGCCTTCGTGCCAGGCGAACGTCCGGTACTCCAGCACGCGATCCGGAAAGGTGACGGAACTCGTCCAGGTGCGTGGCATCCGATCTTCCGCAGTCTTTAGGCTATTCTCATAATTTATAGTGCCCACGGCTTGCGGAATGAGATCCCAGACGCATTGTCCGAGAAGCTCCTCTCGCGACTTCCGCAGGTTCCGGGCATACGCTTCGTTCACATATAAAAATCGCCAATTCACGTCACATATTGCAAAATAATCGGTCAGCTGATTCAGCACCAGGTCGAACCGCCCGTTCGCTTCGCGCAGCCGCCCCTCGCTATCCTGCAGCGATCTCGTGACCAGCGCCAGCTCATCGTTATTCGCCCGGAGCTCCTCGTTCGCGGCTTCGAGCTCCTCGTTCATCACTTCGAGTTCCTCGGTCTGCGCTTCCAGTACGCCATTCCTTTGCTGTAGCTCGATCTCAAGATCCTTTCGCCGGGTAATGTCACGTATAATGATCTGGATAGCAGGCTTACCCCCGAACTCGACTTTTGTACCAACGATCTCGACATCGATCGGACGGCCATCAAGCCTGACAAACCGGGATTCCTGGAGCGGCAATGTGATACCGCTCAGCGCCAGTTCCAGCTGTGGCCGAATAGACATTTGAAGGTCCGGATGGACAAGCCCGATCAAATCCCTTCCGACTATTTCTTCGGATGGGCTGGCACAAAATAGACCGGAAGCCGCCAGGTTCGCAAAAACACACTTACCACCTGAATAGACCAGGATAGCATCGGGGGACATCTCGACCAATTTTTTATATCGGGCTTCAGTCTCGAGCAACGACTTTTCTATGGGCAACAGCCATTCCCCGCTTCGTCTCGCCGACGAGACCACCGCGATGAGTAAATAGACTGCACCAATATACTCGGACGTGCGGCCGGCCCAGTTCACCGCGTCGCCGATCGTTATCTGCAAGGATACGCCGAATAAGCCTACGGCGATCAATACCAGGCCCATGCCGTACCAGCGGCGGAAATTGGCCTCCTCGCCTGTACGCTTGAGCATCAAAAGGATTCCCGCCAGACCGATCAGTATAACTGCCAGCCCGTAGACAAAGACTCCGAATAAGGTGTTCCCCGCCCCATTAATATACTGGATCGGCAAAAACTGATACTGGATCAGTAAAAGCAGGGCAGTGAAAATGATGATGATTATGAGATAAGACGTGAGTAAAAGCTGCCAGCCGGAGCGTAGTCTTTTCGGTTCCGGCAACAGGCTGCCCGTCGCTGCTACCATATCGCAGAGCCCGGACACGCACATCATTGAAGCGATGATGGCCATATTCATGTCCACATTATGTCCAATCGTGGTGTAGACCGCCCCGGCCAAGACCCCCAGTCCGGCGGCTAACATGGCGCAGCCGAGAAACAGGATGGTCCGCGAGTGCCCCGCCAGATAGCTCTTTGTCGCCAGCACGAACACGAAAAATGTACAGGTGATACCGAAAATAATGTTCAACGCCGGGATAAGAACAGGAGGATTCCAGTTCGCATCGAAGCGGAAAGAAGTCAGCACACCGATGGCGATGATAAAGATCGGGATGGGCAGCCAGGCTAAACCATTTGGCAATGAAGCTTCACGCCGTTCGGTGAGCCGACCTTCTTCCTGCCCCGGCTCTAAAGCCGCATCCTTCCCGGTCATACCGTTGCATCACAACCGATAAATATTATTGGTTTATCGCTAAAGAGATATAATTCCATCGGGAAATATCATTTATTCTTGAGTCGCCGGTAGCAGGACCACGAACCGGCTGCCTTTCGTGTGATCGCCCGGAACGCGGTCCTCGACCCATACTTTTCCATTATAGCTATCCACGAGCGACTTGACCAGGTATAGCCCCAGGCCCATGCCCCTTGCCTTCGTCTCGCCCCGCTGCAGCCGGTTAAAGATCCTATCTTTCATATCGTCGGGGATCCCGGGTCCATTATCCTCGATGGAGACCCTATGATACTTTTTGCCATTATCCTGAATGTCTTCTATCAGGACAAGGATATCAACCAAACCCCCGTTAGAATGCTTGATGGCATTACCGATCAGGTTAGTGAACACGTCTTGGAGAAGCTTATTGGCCTTTACGGAATTCTTCCCATCCCTGACGAATTTTATCGATCCCCGGGGCAATAAATTTTCATATTCTAAGATAATGCGGGATAATAACTCACTAAGGTCAAGTACCTCTTCGTTGAATTCGCCGCGCCTCAGCCTTTGCAGGTTCCGCACGTTGTCGATGAGCTTCGAGCTCCGCTCCAGGGTATCGAGGGACGTATCGATCAGCTCCCGGTCGACAGCTTCGAGCTTACAGTCCGAATCCATGATCTCCTTTGCCAGTTCCAGCTGGCCCATGATGATCTGGTGCATGTTGGAGATGTCGTGGCCCATCAGGTCCAGGTACAATTCAGCCTGGGCCTTGGCCTCCTGGAGCTCGGCCTCGGTCAGCTTGCGCTCGGTGATATCCTGTCCCTGCGCGATCGTAGCGATAAGTTTCCTACCATTCCTATCATAGATATTCGCAGAGTTCCATAACGCGATCCTCGTTGCCCCATCTTTCCTCAGTATCGGGACCTCCACGGATTCCCAGTACTCGCCGGCCAGGGTACGCTTGATGTTGACCAGGGACTCCTCCTTGCTTTCTCCGGGGAATAGTATGTCTAAGTCTTTTCCGACCATCTCGTTCGCGAAATAGCCCGTCAAGCGCTCAAAAGCATGGTTAAACCGGGTGATCTTGAAATCAGGGATCCCAGACAATAATGGGGGCGTTGGCATAGTTGATCAGGCTCTCGAGATAATCACTTGTCTCCCGCACGGCTTCTTCGGCCTGGTTTCGCTCGATGATATCGGCGGCCTGGCGGGCCAGGAGGTCTATATAGCGCAGGACATTCTCGTCGGGACAGTGAATCTCACCCCAGTGCGTGGTTAATATGCCGATGACCTGGCCCCTGCGGTTTATCAGGGGGGTGGACTGAACGGACCGCACTCCCGCTGCCATCTGTATGTCCAGCGCCGGCGTGCCCATAAAGATCGGGCTCGATGGCCACATCTTCCACGATGACCCGCTCCCCTTTACCCAGGGCCATGCCGCAAGCCGCTGCCGAACCGTGGGATACCGAAGAAAAGAAATCCAGATAAGACTTTTCGAAGCCGCGCTGGGCGACTATCTCAAGCCGATCCGAACCGGGCTTCAGCAATTGTAAGGTCCCTTTATCCGCTTCCGCAACGGCGATCGCCGCATCCATTATGTCGACGAGTAGCGAGTCAAGGTCACCTTCCCGTATGGATCGCATGCTGACTTTCTGCAGGCGCATTAAGGCAGCGAGATCGGCCGCCAGGTGTTTCTCGCTGCCAAGCAGCGACTCCTCGGCCCGCCTGCGCTCTAATATCTGGTTTCCAAGCGCCTCATTTTTGTAGCGAAGCTCGTCCGTCTGGGATTCCAGCTCTTCCGCCTGCACTTCGAGTTCCTCGGTCTTTTCCCGGAGGTTAGCCTCAGCCTGCTTGCGCTCGGTGATGTCCCGGGCGATCGTCGCTGCACCGATGATGCGGCCCGATATATCATGTATCGGTGACACGGTCAGGGATACGTCGATCAGCGTTCCATCCTTCCGGACGCGTATCGTATCATAATAAACGATTCCCTCGCCATGCCTGATCGTTTCAAGGATGTGGGGAATTTCGTCGGGGTGGTCCAGGGGTGCAAGAATAGATATTTGTTTTCCTATAACCTCATCCGACTTATAGCCATAAATCTGCTCCGCGCCCTTATTCCAGCTCGTGATGATCCCGTCGAGCGTCTTGCCAATGATCGCATCGTTCGAGGCTTCGACGATGGATGCGAGCCTGGAATGCGCTTCCTCGGCCCGGCGGCGCTCGGTGATATCGATGGAATAGATCCGGAAAGCTTTACTTTCGGGTACACAGATAATGGTCTGCATATAAAAAGTGCCATAGATATTAACATCCCGGACTATCGGCGTGTTTAGGTCTTTGCCGAACATTTCATATCCGATCCCTTCCAGGATCGGGTGACGGGCGCCCATAGATCCCATATCCGGGAATAAACGATCGGCGGATGAATTACTATAGATCACGGCCCCGTGATCGTCGATCTCGATGACGGGATTAGGGTTTAGCCCCGGGAAGGATGCGACGTACGCGATCTTCTCTTCGGCCCGCTTGCGCTCCTCGATCGTGGCCTGAAGTTCTTTATTGGACATCTGAAGTTCTGCCGTTCGTTCCTGTACGGCGATCTCCAGTCCTTCCCTCGCCCGGAGTAGCTCTTCTTCGATCCGCTTGCGTTCTGTGACGTCCTTGGATACGGCCAGGAGCATCTCTACTTTTTTATCATGGCCAAAGATGGGCGTTATGATGACGTCCCACCATTTCGGCGTGCCCTCAGCGGTCGGACAAAATGCTTGAAACGTGCCCGTGTCCCCGGCGCGAGCCGCTTCGATCGCGCCGATGACGTTCGGCCGGTCCTTTTCAAGCCAAAAGTCAACCCAACTCCGATTAAGATAGCGGGTGATATCGGTGATCTCCAGCAGCCGCTGTCCGCCCTCGCTCATGGAAAGGAGATTTCCCGCCAGGTCCAATACTTTGATGCAGTCGACGCTACTGGCAATGATCCGGCGATTGAATTCTTCGGTTTTCCGCAGGTCTTCTTCGGCTCGCTTGCGTTCCGTGATGTCCCTCGCCGCGGCGAAGACGCCGACGACATCGCCCGACTCGTCGCGATAAAGGGTGGCATTATACAATACTGGAGTTATATGCCCGTCTTCATGCCGGATATCGAGCGGATAGTCACTGACCGAGCCTTCCTTGAAAACAAGAAGGTAGCCTTTTTTAGCCGTATCAGGATCGGTAAAATAATCAGAGAAATCAGTGCCGATGAGCTTCTCCCGTGAAATGCCCGTAACGGCTTCGGTGGCACGATTCACGTCCATGATCCGGCCATCCGGCGCGATGGTCACAAGGGGATCCGGACTGGCCTCGATGAGGCTCCGGTTATATGCGAAAGCAAGGCGAACGGCCTCTTCCGCTTTATTACGCTCCCGTATCCGGACTTCCAGTTCCTTATTTATTTTTCGCAGTTCCGAGGTCCGTTCCCGGACTCGCCTATCGAGCTCGTCCCGGGACCGGCGCAGCTCTTCCTCGGCCAGCTTCTGGAAAGTAATGTCATTGCCGACGGCCAATATGCCGATCATTTTACCCCGATCATCAAGGACGGCCTTATTCGTCCACGATATCCATACCCGCTCGCCGTTCTTCCGGACGTTCTCATTGGCATTGGTCTTATAGCGCTCGGGATAGCGCTTGATATCCTCGACCAGAGAGACCATATCCTGGCCCGCCGTATCAGTTGCCGGTACTATCGTACCGACGATGTTTTTCCCGATGATCTCATCCTGGGAAAAGCCGAAAAACCTCTCGGCGAACTCATTAAAGAAAGTAAAATTACCGTCCATGTCCCATCGTAGGATAATGCTGTTGGCGTTCTCCACAAGCTCCCGGTACTTCTCCTCGCTCCGGCGCATTGCCTCTTCCGCGTGATTGCGCTCCTGGATCTGGACTTTAAGCTCCTCGTTCGCCTGTTCCAGTTCTCCGCTCGTACAGCGAAGCTCTTCCAGCTGGGCCTCGAGCTCTTCAGTCTGGACCCGCAGCTCCTCTTTCTGCACCTGTAGCTCGTCGTCCTTATTATGGAGCTCATCCTTTAGAAAAGTGACCTCGTCGTGCAAGGCCTTTATTTCATTATCGTCCAGGCCGATATCGGAAGATCTTACCTAAAAGCTCGACCTCCTTCTCCCGGATCAGGTTCAATTCCTTGAGCAGGTCAGCTCTGTTTTTACCTTTATTGCTCTTACGCGGCCCCGGATTTTTTGTACTCATCCATGTCTCCGGAAAATATTGGATTATTGTTTATCTTTTTTAAATAAATGAAACCTAGTAGATATTAAGCTATCTTCGAAATTATTAAGATTTTTCTCCTGGATTTTTAAGGATCGAAATTCTTCTAAATCGGATATTTTTTTAACGATCATTTTAATCCTCTACTGCGGGCAGGAGTACCATGAATCGACTTCCCTTCGAGTGGTCGTCAGATATGCGGTCTTCGACCCATACCTTTCCATCAAAGCTATCCAGGAGCGACTTTACCAGATATAAGCCAAGGCCCATGCCCCTTGCTTTCGTATCTCCCCGCTGGAGCCGGTTAAAGATCTTATCTTTCATGTCATCGGGGACCCCGGGGCCGTTATCTTCGATGGAGACCTTGTAGTAATCGTTACCGCCATCCCGGACATCTTCAACCTTGACGGCGATGTCCACTGTAGTGCCGTTGGAGTGCTTGATGGCATTGCCGATCAGGTTAGTGAACACGTCATGGAGCAGCTTATTAGCCTTGACAGGATGCCGTCCGTCACTTATAAATTTGATCGTACTGGCGGGTAATACATTTTCATATTCCCCGATAACGCCCGGTATCAACTCATTGAGGTCGATGATCTCATCATTAAACTCGCCCCTTCTCATTCTTTGCAGGTTCCGCACATTCTCAATGAGCCGGGCGCTTCTCTCCAGCGTATCCAGCGAAGTATCGATCAACTCCCGGTCCGCGACCTCAAGCTTACTATCAGTATCCATGACCTCCTTCGCCAGCTCAAGCTGGCCCATGATGATCTGATGCATATTTGAGATGTCGTGGCCCATCAGGTCAAGGTACAGCTCCGCCTGGTTTTTAGCCTCGCTTAGCTCTTCTTCAGCGTGCTTGCGCTCGGTGATATCCTGCCCCTGCGCGATGGTGGCCGCAACCGTCTTACCATCCTTATCATAGATGTTCGCCGAGTTCCACAGCACGATCCGCTTATTACCATCTTTTCTAAGGATCGGGACCTCCACGGACTCCAGGTACTCTCCCGCAAGGGTACGCTTGATCCGATCAATGGACTTCTCTTTGCTATCGGACGGGAATAAAATATCCAATCCTCTACTGATCATATCGCCTGACTTATAGCCGGTCAGGCGCTCAAAAGCATGGTTAAACCTGGTGATCTTAAAATTCGGGTCCCAGACAATGATGGGAGCATTAGCGTAATTGATCAGGCTCTCCAGATAGTTACTTGTTCGCGCTGTGCCTGCTCCGCCTTGAACTTTGCCAGCGCTACTGCCAGATAATCCACCAGCCGCTCCCACATGGCGATGGACTCGGGCGTGAAACGGCCGATCTGCCGATCATTCAATTGTAGAAGGCCCAGGCACTCGCCCCTATAGCGTATAGCGATCACCGTCACCGATTCATAGCCCTCGCCGTTACACCTGTTGCGAGTCCGGGCCTGCCTGTCCTCCTCAGTAGTGGTGGCGAGTAGCTGTGTCGTGTTATTAGTCCAGAAACTCCCCCGCGCAGTAAAGAACGGCTTTGACGGATCAAAACGCCCGCGAATGACATTACCACACATACACTCCAGTATCGGATAACCATCGCTTTCGTATACAGGCAGCCCTGAATCATCACGTACGCAAAGATGAGTCTCCGCAAGGACAAACTCCTTAGAGAATCCGCGGGTCTCATAGTAGGGGTAATCATCGCCGTCTCTCAGCCGGATACCGACAGCTTCGCAGCCGGACTTTTCCTGGAAGAAGGCCGTTGCCGATCTGATCAAGTCCTCTATCCCCTGGCTCTCATTCACGAGACGCAGGAACTCGACAGAGATGTCCCGCTCTTCTTCGGCACGCTTTTGCTCGGTTATATCCTGATTTGTACCAAAGATCGTGATGATACGGCCGGAATCATCTTTAATTGCTTCTCCATGGCTTAGTAAAGTTCTAAACTCGCCGTCCCTGCGCTTGATATGATATAAAATATTATAAGGCTGGCCGGTCTTCATCGTTAATGTAATTGAGTCTTTAACAAGTTCCCTGTCCTCCGGCACAATACATTCAAGGAACATGTTATAGTTTAGATCGACTTCGCCGGGAGCGAATCCTAATATCCGATAGGACTCCGCAGACCGATAGATCTCTCCGGTTTCCACGTTCATCTCCCAGCTACCGATGTGCGCCATCTCCTGCGACTTCGCCAGGCTGGCCTCACTATTCCGGAGCGAATGCTCGGCCTGTTTAAGCTCGGTAATATCATATAGCACAGAAAGATTGATGTTACCGATAGAGGAAAATTCGCTTAATATATGCCTTATTGATCCGTCCATGCAGGTGACCTCTACTTCCCGGGGGGCAATGCTGGCATTATTTTTTATCGCAGGACCAATGGCAGCATACCATCTTTTCTTGACGAATTCCCGGTATTTGTCATTCGGATAGGCAAGAGCCCACCATTCATTAATGGTGGGAATATCCTCGATCGTATAGCCGAACGTCTCTGTAAACTTTTTATTAACGTAGACTACTTTCTCCTTCTCATCGTGCAGCACCATCGGGATGGGCGAAGTGTTGATTATTTGCCTTAGCATCTCCTCATTCTTCTGCAATGCTTCCTCGGCCTGTTTACGCTCGGTGATGTCGGTATTGGTCCCGAACCACCGCTGAATGTTACCATGCTTGTCCTTGATGGGCGTGACTCTCGTGAGGAACCAGCGATAATTACCATCCTTCCCCCGTAACGGGAAAATATTATCATAGGGCTGTCCTGCGTTGATTTTCGATTGCCACTCCTCGGTGACTGACTTGACGTGGTCCGGGTGGTGGACTTTCTGCCAGCCCCATCCCTGCATCTCCTCCGGCGTCATACCCGTATAATCGTACCACTGCCTGTTATACCAGAAGATCCAGCCATCGGCATTGGCCATCCACGCCAGGTTGGGAATGTTGTCGGCAAGCGCGCGGAAACGCTCTTCGCTATCGCGTAAAGCATCTTCCGCCCGCTTGATCTCAAGTATATAGGTTTTAAGCGCGTCATTATTGGCCAGAAGTTCCTCGGTCTGCAATTCCAGCTCTTCCGCCTGAGATTCGAGCTCCTCCTGCTTTACCTGAAGCTCTATCTCTGCTACCTTGCGCGCAGTAGTATCGACGTTGGACTCCATGATCTCGGTCATAGCCCCGGCACTATTATATTGGGCCCGCCACCGGCTCTGGACAACGACCTGCCGGCCATCTTTTGTGTCATGGATAAGTTCGCCGGACCAGTAGCCTTTTTGGATCAATCGTTTATTAATAGTATCAAGCGGCTCGGGGAATCGGGTCTTTAGCAGCTCATGCGACTGACGGCCGATCGCCTCCATCCTTGTCCAGCCATATAGCGATTCTGCGCCCCTGCCCCAGAAAGTGATCATGCCGTCAAACTTACGGACCATGATACCGTCCGGGCTCAGGTCGATCAAGTCTGCCCGCTTACGCATGAGTATTTCGGTAGTCTTACGCTTTGTGATATCGACGGAATAGACGCGAAAAGTCCTGCTTTGGGGGATATATAGGATATTCTGCTGGTAATAAGCCCCATTGACAAGCACATCTCTCACGATAGTGTTTCTCTGGTCCTGCTTTAAAATTCCAGGCCCGATACCTTCTATCATTTGATGGCCGGCACCCGATGATCTTAGACCCGGGAATAAATGCTCAGCTGCCGGATTCATGTATGTAATTGCCCCAGTATCGCCGATCTCAATAATAGGGTTTGAGTTCTTCTCCGGGAAAGATGCAAGATATGCTATCTTTTGCTCTGCTTTTTTCCGTTCGGTGATATCAAAAAAAGAAACTACGGCCCCAAGTATAACGCTTTTGTCCAGGATCGGGTAGGCCGAGTATTCGACCGGTATAGCTGTACCGTCCTTTCGATAAAATACCTCGTCCCTTACTCGTTTTCCATTTCCCGTTCTAATAGCCGTCAAGATACTACATTGTTCAATGGGACAGGCCTTACCGTCAGCATGAGAATGGCAGGTTAAGTCGTGTAATTGTTTTCCGATGATCTCGTCCGGTCGATAGCCTAGCATGGAAGCGGCGGACGCATTAACCAGCCGGCATACGCAATTAGAGTCGACCTGTATAATGCCCTCATCCGTCGATTCCAGCACGAGTTTAAGGTCGTTCCTATTCTTCTTTAATAATTCCTCGACTTGTTTGCGCTCCTCGATGCTGTTCTCGAGCTCATCATTCGTACAGCGTAGCTCCTCAAGCTGAGCTTCGAGCTCTTCAGTCTGGACGCTTAGCTCTTCATTTTTGACCTGGAGTTCCTCATCCTTTTTACGCAGTTTCTCCCGGAATTTCGCGACGTCGTCCCGTGGCAATTTATCATCCAGGCCGACATCCGACATCCTTCTCAGTATCTCAGCCTCTTTCTCGCGGACGGCGTTTAATTCTTTGAGCAAGGCCTCTCTGGCTTCATCTTTATCACTATTTTGATGACCCGGATTTTTTTGACCCATCGATGCCCTCTTGTAATAACTAAATGCCTTTTTGATGAAAATTAAATAAATAATAGCTAATTTTAACTTATTAAAATCTTCTGGTTTAAATAATGTTAAGTGCCGGCATGTTAAGCCATTTCTTAGCCGTTTATTAAATCATATTCATTAATGCCGCAACTTGATCTCTCGGATTAATTTATCGTGCAGTTTTTCATTCGCTGCGCCAAGTATTGAGATGCCGCTCTCACTGACGGGAAGTCCGGCAATGCCATTTCCATTAACGTCCGTAATGCATCCCCCGGCCTCCTTTAGAATAAGGGACGATGCCATGATATCATATCCGCTGATGCGGTCCCGCGTATCAAAAATAGCATCGAGCGAGCCCTTTGCGACGAAGCACATGTCCAGTGCGATGCTGCCCATGGTCCGGACCAGGCATTTTTCCTCGACTAATGGTATTACGCCTTTTGGTATAGTGCCGACGCCGTAGGAGTAAAGGACGTAGCGTGGCTTTTCGGGGTGTTCTTTTGTGGCGAGGCGCTCGCCATTATAAAATGCCCCTTTGCCTTTCGAAGCATAAAAAGTGCTTCCCCATACGGCGGCCACTGCGCCTGCATCAATATCATCGAATGTCGCCCCGTTGCTTTTTTTGGAAAGGGCCAATGATGTGCAATAATATGGGATACCCATGACCAGGTTCGCCGAGCCGTCGATGGGGTCCATGACCAGCGTATATTCGGGCTCCTTATCGGCGGGCACCAGCCTTTCGCCCAGCTCCTCGCTGATGACCCGGGCAGTAATGCCTTCCTCGATAATGCAGGCGTCCAGCGCCTCCTCCGCCACCATGTCG
This sequence comes from uncultured Methanocellaceae archaeon, assembly GCA_963780625.1. GTDB lineage: Archaea > Halobacteriota > Methanocellia > Methanocellales > Methanocellaceae > Methanocella. The sequence continues at coordinate 128,942 of CAWACH010000006.1, forward strand.
ATCTTTCTGGTTACGTCGGTCTTGCGGCGCTTTAAGATCTCGTCGTAGTCCTTATTGGAAGTAAGATACTCTGTCGAACGTTTTAGCACGTTCTCTGCCATTCGCCTTACCAGGCGTTCCTCATCCATTAGTACCACCAAAGGTTATCATCAACGTATCTGCGGCCAGCTTGCCGGCTTCGGCTGCGGTCAGCTTATTCGAATCGAGCGTTATGATCGGATGCATCGGCGGCTCATATGGCACGTTCAGGCCGGGGACGGTAGAGCTCTTGCCGGTCATTCCTTTCTTATAAATGTCTTGCGGGGCGTTACCGCTTCTGCGGGCTTGTTCCCGCTTCATCGCCACATCCATGGGACAGCGCAAATAGATCTCGGCGAAATCGGGTATAAGCTCCCGGGCCAGGTCACGGTATTTGTGCAGGTTGCCGGTAGCGTCGATAATTACATTCACGCCTTCGTCAGTCAGGAGCTTTGCCATGTATGCCAGCGCCCCGTAAACGATCGCCCGCTCTTCCTCACTATAGGTCGGCTTCGGGGTCAGCACTTTACGTACGTCGTCGATATTCAGGACTTTGACCTTGAGTCCCTTTGACCGTAAAGTATCGGCTATGATCCGTCGTTACGGTCGTTTTGCCGCAACCCGGAAGCCCCGTCACCCAGGCAGCCCACGCCATTTTCTCACTCCTTAAAATATTTATTGACGTCCTTATAGTCGAACTCATCTTCTGTAACGACGTTATCGATGAAATTGAACAGCTTCTTACGCACCTCGGCCGACAGGCCCGGATACCAGAGTGGACTGGCGACTACCAGTGCCCGGAACACGAAGAACGGCTGTAAGTACTTGAGCATGTCGAAGTCGCCGCTCTTGATAAGGTAATTTTCCATGAACCTGTCATACATGTCCTTGAATTCGCCCTGCAGCTTGCCGTATTTTTGGAGCGAGTAAAAAATGTAGTTCATGGCCATGCAGGAAACATCGTCCGCCGGCTCCCCGTATTCCCCCCGGCTTCGGTCGAGCACGGTAAAGTCGGTGCCGTTCCTGAACATGATGTTCCACGGGTGGAAGTCGCCGTGGACGATGCTGAGACGGTGTACCTGATCGTGCAGTCTCCAGCGCCACGCTATGCAATTTTTCTCAAGCCACTCGAAGTCCTTTTCGGAATAGTAGCTGAAATCCTTTGGGTAGCTGTCTATGAGCCCCATGATACACTCGCCCGAGCCGACGAGCTCCCTGACACGGCGGTGATATAGGCCGGGGTCGTCGTACTTTTGGGCGTGGATGTAAACAAGATAATCGGACAGCGCAAGAGCCCTGTCGTTATCAAGAGGATGAAAATAGTGAGTATCTCTGATGCGGTCGAGGTCCCGATAATATTCGATACCGCTGATGCGGTCCATCAAGATGAAGAACTCGTCGGCTTCTCCGGCGCTCTTTAAGCCGCCGTATTTCGTAAAAAAGCCCGCGTCCAGGGATCTGACGTGTTGCGGGAGCACATTAAAGGCCATATTTTGCCACAGGACTATTCCGGCACGGTCCGCAAAGGTATCGTGGCCGAAGCCTTTCTGTACCTTCATCGACGACAACACGGAAGAGCGCATTTCGCCATCGATGATGTAATCGAGCAGATAGGGTTTGCCATAGCCGAAACCCTTTAGCTCTTTTTCGCCGGGCTCCGCGCCCATCTGGAGTATTCTCACCAGGTGGACGGGCTTACCAAAAAGGTCGGAAAGATATTCCTCAACTGCGTCCCTGTAGTCCGCCATCAAAAAGAAACTATGTCCTGGAACATCATATATCTATTGAAAATATCGTCGCGGCTTATCTTTTTCAACTTATTTAAACTGAAGTCCTCGGCGTTAAATGATGCGATGGCGCTGCCGAAGATGACGGCTTTTCTCATGTTCCTCGCTGAAGTGTCCTCAGTCCGGGCCAGCCATCCGATGAAGCCGCCCGCGAATGAATCGCCCGCACCGGTCGGGTCTACCAGCTTTTCCAGCGGGTATGCCGGCGCGCTGAAGCATGCGCCGTCGGTGAACATTAGTGCCCCATGCTCGCCTTTTTTAACGATGACGGCCTTCGGGCCCATCTTCAGGAACGAGCGGCCGGCCTGCACCAGGCTCGGCGTGTCGAAATATTGCCTGGCTTCGGCGTCGTTGACGACTATGACGTCGACTTTTTCGATCATTTTAGTGAGCGCTTCTTTTTTATTCTGTATCCAGAAGTTCATGGTATCCATGATGACGAGTTTGGGCTTCTTCATCTGGCCATAGACCTTCATCTGGACTTCCGGGTCGGTATTAGCTAAAAAAACGTATTTGGCGCCACGGTAAGATTCCGGCACCTTCGGGTTGAACGTTGCGAGCACGTTCAGCTGAGTGTCAGTCGTATGCGCCTGGTTCATGTCGTAGTCGTAGTAGCCCGCCCATCGGAATGTATCTCCCTTTTTTGTCTCGATGCCTTCGGTGCTTACGCCTATGGTATTGAGGAAGCTGATGTACTTCTTCGGGAAGTCCTTGCCGATGACGCTAACTATGCCCGCCTTTGCGAACTCGCCAGCGGCTACGGATGAGTACACAGCGGAGCCGCCTAGCACTTCCTTTACCTCGCCGAAAGGCGTCTTTATGCTGTCCAGTGCGACAGTGCCTGCTACGACTACGTCAACCATTTTATCACCTTATATTTACGTGCCCGTGCTCCAGGAGCTCAGGTATTTGTCCTGTTCCTTGGTGAGCTTTTCGATCTTTATGCCCATGGTATCGAGCTTCATCTTTGCGACGCGGTTGTCGATGTCCTCGGGGACCTTGTAGACCTCGCCCTTGAGTTTCTTGTGATGCTCGACGATATATTTAACTGCCAGCGCCTGGTTCGCGAAGCTCATGTCCATGACCTCGGGCGGGTGGCCGAAAGCGCAAGCCAGGTTAACGAGCCTGCCCTCGCCTAATACGTAGATCCTGCGGCCGTCGCTCATCAGGTACTCCGTAACGTCAGACTTGACCTCTGACTTTTTCTTCGCCATCTTGCCCAGGTCGACCAGGTCCAGTTCCACGTTGAAGTGGCCGGAGTTGCAGACAATTGCCTGGTCTTTCATGAGCTTGAAGTGCTCTTTTCTTATGACGGAAATGTCGCCGGTGACGGTGATGAAGATGTCTCCTTCGGTCGCGGCCTGTTTCATGTCCATGACGCGGAACCCTTCCATTGCGGCCTCCAGTGCCTTACGGGGGTTGACTTCGACGACGATGACGTTAGAGCCCATGCCCTTTGCACGCATTGCTACGCCTCTGCCGCACCACCCATAGCCGACTACGACTATGTTCTTGCCCGCCAACAGCACGTTGGTAGCGTTCATGATGCCGTGGAGAGTGCTCTGGCCGGTGCCGTACCGGTTGTCGAACATCATCTTGGTCTCGGCGTCGTTTACGGCTACGACCGGGTACTTCAACGCTCCGTCCTTGGCCATTGCCCTGAGCCTGATAACGCCGGTGGTAGTCTCCTCACAGCCGCCGTAAATGGTCTTCAGGTGTTCCTTGTGCTTCGAGTGTACGACCGCTATGACGTCAGCGCCGTCGTCCAGCGTGACATTCGGCTTGATCTTTAATGCAGACTCGATGTTCTCGTAGTACTGCTTTTCGTTCTCTCCCCTGACGGCGTAGACCTTTACGCCCTGCTTTGCAAGGGCTGCCGCTACGTCATCCTGGGTGGAGAGCGGGTTGGATGCGGTCAGCGCTACGTTAGCGCCGCCGGCCAGCAGCGTTGATATTAAGTTAGCGGTCTCGACGGTAACGTGTAAGCAGGCGATGACGTTGACGCCCTTCAACGGCTTGGTCTTCTGGAATTCATCTTTAATAGCATTCAATACAGGCATGTGGCGCCTTGCCCATTCGATGCGCTCTGCGCCCTGCTTTGCGAGTTTAATATCTTTTACGACGTAATCTTTCATTATCTCACCATAAACACGATGTTAAATAACCGATTAATCTGATTAACATGTTGTGTTAAATTAGTATTTGTAGTTTTCTTTTCGTTAAGTAATTTAGTGTTTAACTTAACATAATGGAAAAAGTTTAAGCCATAAAGCTGCATATCTAATGGACGGAGACCATACGACGCGTTAAATAACCATAAGCGGCACCCGCCCGCTCTTAACCCGGCGTAAAATATCATGGCAGGCGAGATCGACAAAATTGACAGGAGCATTATCTCCGAATTATTAAAGGATGCAAACATTTCAAATGCGGACCTATCCGTGAAATGCGGCATCACCAGGCAGACCGTAGCATCCAGGATAAAAAAGCTGCAAAAAAATGGCGTCATAAAAAATTATAAAGCCGTCGTGGACTACGAAAAGCTCGGCCTGCAGTCCTTTTTCATACTGTTCCTGAAGCTGGATGTCTCCGACCCTACGAGGGCAGCAAAATTTATCAGCTCCATTAAGACCGACCCTAATGTTATCATGGACGTCTCCATCACCGGCGAATGGGACGTCATGCTGCTACTGGCCTTTGGCAATGTAAAAGAATACGAAAGCTATACGAGCGATCTAAGGGCACGCATGGGCCCCATGCTCAAGGACAGCAAAAGCCACGTAGTGCTCAACTTTTATAAGACATCGGACGATTATCTGCCCTTCGGCTAGCCGAATTATTACTTTACTACTTTTTTTAGCCAGCTGATAGCTTAGGAGATACTTGAGGTCGAATAGGGTTCCGGCGACTTAGCGGGGTATAGATTTGTAATATTTAGGCGGAATAATGCATGGGGACGAATGGTTCGACGTTATAAGCCTATTTAATCTTAAAAGCCGTTTATTATAATAGTGATTGTTTTTATATAAATTAATTAATAATAATAATATGTAAATAAAAACATCACGCATTCGACGAGTTAGAAGATAATGCCCGGGCCATTACCGACCGGACAGGCCTAAGCATTTAGCGCGCTGTACTCGAAGATGAGGGTGAGGAATTTGAATAAGTTACATATCTCGCTTTAATTACTAACGGAGGGTTTGAGTAATGAAGAGTTTAAAGGCAATCGTTGTACTGGCAGTTCTGCTAGGTTTGGGCGTCATTGTAGTAAATGGTATCGCATATGCGCAGAGTAATACAATAGATCAGTCAGGAAATGCGGCGATCACTTTTATTAACGGTATCCCCGATTATCAGGAATTCACCGGTGCGCCAGCCGCCACTGCATCCACCCCTACATATGCCGATGGGGCAGACTCAGGACAGTCGATAATCTTCAACAACGGAGTACCGACGACAGTAATTGGTGCCGACGGATCTCAGACACCGTATAGCGCATCGATGTTCGATTTCGTGTCAGGGTATAATGCAGACGGCCTGTATGGCGTCGGAATTTCATTTAACTCGGATGTGCCAATGGGTGGTACGTGGAAGCAGGTGACCGAGTCCGGAACTTTCGGCACGCAGGAACCGAATCTTAGCTTAAGTTAAATTTTTAGATTTACAAAAGCATATAAGAATAAACAAGCCAGGATACCTCTGGTGTCGGTTTCTCGATATCGGGGTCTAATAATTCAAGATCGGCCAGAACAGGCTCATGGGAGTCACCATAACCGACGAATGGGGCGCCATGCTTCTACTGGCCTTTAGTAACCTTAAGGAATACGAAAGCTACACGTGCGATCCAGGGCATGCATGGGCTCCATGCTCAAGGACAGCAAAAGCCATGTAGTGCTCAACTTTTACAAGACATCGGACGATTATCTGCCCTTCAGCTAGCTGAATTCTTGCTTAACAACGACTTTTCTCTTATCAGATAGCTCCGCAGATACCTGCGGTCGCACAGTAAACTATAAATACTTAGCATTGCAATATCGAATTGCCGATATAAACCCGATATCGATAATTCGATAAGAGTCGATGTTCGCCACAATTGGTATATCGATTTCATATCGGATTTCAGATAAATGGCGATCGACGCAGGTGTTAAAAATGGCGGATATGCACGATATATGGAAAAAACTCAACAAGCTGGGAAGATACGGGGGCTACGGCGGCTTGAAGTCCTGGGTCCTGTACACTCTCGGCGAGAAACCTAAAAACGGGGCGGAGATCATGGACTCCATCGAGATGATGAGCTATGGCTCATGGAGGCCCTCGCCCGGCTCGATCTATCCCATGCTAAATAAAATGGTCGAGGAAAACCTGATCAGAAAGCGGGAGGACGGCAGATATGAGGCGGTCAACGATTCATACGACGAGTTCAACATGTTCGGGAACTGGAGCAGCGGATCGCGCTCGATCGGCCAAATACTGACCGAGATGGACAGCAACCTCTCCTACATGGAAGACCTGCCGAAGGACAAAATATTGCCCCATGAAGAAAAGCTGAGCAGGCTCATGGAAAGGCTGGGAAAGCTGAAAGAGTCGCTGCACAAATAAAACTACGAGAGAGGACTAAGTATGTATTCAGACGGAAATGAAAACGACGAACGGGTCATAAGGGAGCGAATGCGCAAGGTCAGGCACGAGATCCGAGAGGCCCAGCACGCCCGCATGCATGCCATAAAAGATGAGATCAAACAGGCTGAGCACGCAAAGATCGACGCGCTAAAACAAGCGATAAAGTTCAGCATGACGATGCCTTCGGATATATCGCCATATCCTCCAGTAGTAGGGTTCGGGAGTGAAAACTGCATGGGAAACATGTCGAATTCAGGGCCGCGTACGCCGGAGCAAATAATGGACGAGATCGACAGCTACATCTCATACCTGGAAGACCTGCCCAAAGAAAAGGTAGCGCCCTACGAGCAAAAGCTGGGCGGCATAGAAGAACACCTCAAGCAATTGAGAGGAAAGCTAACTAAATAGAAACAATGACCGGACCGATAGGGTGTATGTAAAATGATATTCATGGTAGAGCAGTATCGTGATGAAATACAGGACGATCTTGCGGAGTATTCCATCGAGAGCGTCCTCAAAGAGATCGAATGCTATATCTCATATCTGGAAGATGCCCCTGACGAACAGCTGGCCCCTTACGATGACCGGTTCGATCATATACGCGAGCGATTACAAAAGCTCGATGAATGTTTACACAACATAAATATCACAATATCATAAAAGGTGAGTTACAATGGTTATAGGAACAGTAATAAGATCCGTCGTCGGCGCAGTTTTCGGCGCTGTATTCGGCTATATCATAGGATGGCTGGTAAATGCCATTTTCCCGCACTTTACGGATTCATTAATGAGCGGCTTACATGGGCTGACGGGGATCGGCGGTAGTATCGGGCTGGCGGCACTTCTGGCCGCAGTAGGCTTTATCGTAGGCATCCTCTCCGGGTTCATCCACGGCTTCAGAAAGCACTGGTGGGAATTCTAAGGGGCTAAAGTACAAGCATTCTCCAGGGGAGTACAAACGTATAAATAGTAAGACAATACGTTATTTGATGACACATTGTCATTAAGTGACAAGTTGTAAAAAATTATACCATATGTAAGTAAGGACTGATCCCAATGTCTGTGGCGGAAAGGAAGGAACGTGAAAAGGAGCAGAGGCGTAGCGATATCATCGATGCGGCCGAGAAGCTCTTTTTCTCTAACAAGTTCGACGATGTATCGATGGACGATATAGCGAAAGCGGCGGAGCTGTCCAGGGCGACCCTCTACCTGTATTTCGCGGACAAGGAATCGCTATTCTTTGCCGTTATCCTCCGTGGCGTCAGGATCATGAGCGAGACATTCAAAGAGAACGTTGACCGGGAGTCGACCGGCCTGGGTATAATATCGGCTGTAGGAAATGCATTTATCAAGTTTAACAATGAGCATTCGGACTACTACAGGCTGCTCCAGTATGCATCGTCCCGGCGGTTCGAGGAATGCGACTGCGAATACCTAAAGAAACGAGCGCAGCTCATCTGGGATTTGTCAGGACCATGTGCGAAGGCGTTAAAAAGGGTATCGAAGACGGGACGATCAGAAAAGACATCGACCCGATGGAAACCGCGCTCTTCCTCATGAGCAGCACGGAGAACGCCCTCAACCTTGGCCCTAACATGATAAAAAAGCTGGAAAAACAGGGCATCAGTCATGAAGAATATTTGAACCATTGCATGAAGCTAATGGGATACGCAATAGAAAATCAGAATAATAGTAAGGTGTAAAGCATGACAGACCAGGTCATAGAAATAAAGTCGTTAGTTAAGAAATACGGCAATTTTACCGCCGTAGACGACATATCATTAACAGTTAAACGCGGCGAAGTGTTCGCTTTCCTGGGGCCGAACGGCGCCGGGAAGACGACTACCGTCGAGATCCTCGAGACCCTCAAGGCCCCTACCTCGGGCTCTGTGAGCATTTTAGGGATGGACGTCCGGAAAGACGAGATGAAGATCAAGCAGAAGATCGGCGTGCTCCCCCAGAGCTTTAGCGCGTTCGAGTGGCTGACGGTATACGAGAATATCGACTACTTCGGACAGATGTACAAAACTCAAGTGAATGCCGATCACTTAATTGAAATGTTCGACCTGAAGGACAAGAGAAACGTCCTCTTCAAGAACCTTTCCGGCGGGCTAAAGCAGCGTGTAGGCATCGCCCTGTCGCTGGTCAACGATCCGGAAATAATATTCCTCGACGAGCCGACCACCGGCCTCGACCCGAGGGCCAGGCGGGACGTCTGGGAAGCGATCCGTGAGCTAAAGAGCCGCGGCAAGACCGTATTCCTGACTACACATTACATGGACGAAGCCTATTATTTAGCTGACCGCATCGACATCATCCACAAGGGAAAGATCGTCGCCGAAGGGACTCCTGAGGATCTGATCAACAGCTACGGCGGCGGTAATACGCTGATCATCAGAGAGTGCGACATTGCTGCGATCGAGCTCCTTAAGAAGGAAATGCCGACGAGCAGGCAGGAGCACAACGATATCATCATCAAGCTGCCGGATAACGACGGATTGGCTATCATGACGCAGGCAGTCGAACTCATAAACAACAGGCATGCGGCGTGTAAAGAGCTCTATGTTAAGAAATCGACCCTGGAAGACGTGTTCTTGAACCTGACCGGCGAGAAGCTGGCCGAGGGGGGACAGTAAATGGTTAGATTAATAAACGATATAAAATACAGCCTTACGGCGTTCTTCAGGAACAAGGGGGCCGTATTCTGGACGTTCGTATTCCCTATTATCCTATTCGTTCTGCTCGGCTATCTCCTCGGGGGCACGAGCTCGCCGCTGACACTGTATTACAACGATAACGACCACACGCAAATGTCGGGCGCATTCATAAACGCGATGAACGCGACAAATGCGGTCAAGATGATCGATGGGTCAGGCATGAACCTGTCCGAGAAATTAGCCAAAGGCGAGATATCCTGCTACATTGATATCCCCAGCGGTTACCAGAATGACCTCACGGCTGCCGAAACGTCCGGCGGGAATACTTCGGGCGCTACCGTCCAGATGTATTACGATAAGTCCCAGCCCACTTCCCTGGCAATAGTATCTGTAGTCAGTACGGTTGCAGATAAGATCAACATGGCGCTATCACACACGAAGGACCTGGTATCTGTACTGCCCCATGACGTGACCACGAACAGCGTGAATTATCTGGACTTCCTGTTCCCGGGCATCATAGGCATGTCAGTCATGTCCATAGCCGTCAACGGTACGGTAGGCCAGAGCGCAAGGAATCGGGCTACAGGCGTATTCCGTAAGCTGGCTACGACCCCTATATCGAGGATCGAATGGAACGCAGGCAGGATCATCACCCAGACCATCATCCTGATGATGTCGCTGGCCGTATCTTTAGCCACTGCATGGCTGGTATTCGGCATATCGCTGAACATCAATATCATGATGATATTGATGGTCATCGCAGGCGGGCTGGTCTTTTCAGGGCTGGGTAATATCATCGCCAGCTTCGTGAAGGACGAGGATACGGCGACCAATGCGGCGAGCGCAATGACGTTCCCCCTGATGTTCGTATCCGGCTCGTTCTTCTCCGTAGGCGCAATGCCGTGGTTCCTGCAGTACCTGGCGGACATATCGCCGCTCACGTACCTGAATAACGGCCTCAGGGCCGCGATGGTCACCGGCAATAGCTCTGACGTGTTGACAAACCTGGCGATCGTCGGAGGGCTGGGCATAATATTGTTCGTGATAGGAGCGGCTACCCTGAAGTGGAAGGAGGACTAAGCCCCCATAAGGGCTTATCTCCTTTATTTTTCCTTAGCTTGAACTGAATAAAGGTTGGTGTTAAAATGATACTGGATCTGATAATGAATACCGTAGGTACCGTACTTAGTATGGTGAGCGATGAAAAGTTGGCGATGCTGGCCGCTGTCGGGATACTGCTGGGATTTTTACTAAGCAGCGTCTGGATATTTAGCATGAATTGCAATAAATGCCAGAGCCCATAAAATAAATATTAGATATCGATGGTCTCGCCGGGCTTCATGAGGACGACCTTTGTGTCGGTCTCCGCCTCGACAAGTCGTTTAAACTCTTTTTCATCGGTCTTAATAGCGCCCCATGTATTGTAGTGCATTGGTATGGCGAGCTTTGGCCGGATCATTTTTACCGCCTGCACGGCCGCTTTTATATCCATGGTAAAACGCCCTCCGATGGGCAGCAATGCCACGTCCGGGGAAAACAGTTCCCGGATCAAATTCATATCATAGAATAGCGCGGTATCGCCCGAATGGTAGACGGTCTTTTCGTCGGCAACGACAATGCCGACCGGGCAGCCGGCTTCGAAGACTTTATCGTTTTCTTCAATACTGTTAGAGTGCACCGCAGGAGTCAGCGTATATTTCACGCCGTCCATATCCACCGAACCGCCAAGGTTCAGGTCGATGACGTCGAGGCCCTTCTTACATAAAAAGTCGGCGATCTCGGTAATGGCTATGACCTTACAGCCCGTTGCCCTCGCGATTTCGACTGTATCTCCGTAATGGTCATTATGGCCGTGGGTGACGGCGATCACCTGAGGCTTCAGGTCCTGCCAGCGTACCGTTGCGACAGGATTATGAGAAATAAAAGGATCTATTAACGTTTTTTTCTTACCGTCAAGCTCGAACGCGGAGTGGCCATACCATGTCAGCTTCATTATAGCACAGATGTACCAAAGGATACTTAACGTTATTGATTATGAAAAAAAGGTTTATACGTCAATAGAATCGCCGGGCTCGAGGACTATAGCCTCCGCATCGGTGCTGTCTTCCACCATTTTTTGGAACTTATACGGGTCGGCCTTTATGACGTCGAACGTATTGTAGTGCATCGGAATGACTATTTCGGGCTTTATTAGCCTGGTCGCGATCAAAGCCGCTTCGGCATCCATCGTGAACCGGCCTCCTATTGGTAATATCGCCACCTTTGGCTTATACAGGTCGTGAATTAGCGACATATCGTTGAATCACGCGGTGTCGCCCGCATGATAGATCACGCTGCCATCCGTAATGACGACGCCCGCCGGGCTGCCCGCGTCCCCAGCTCGAATCCTGCCTCGTCTATGCCGTTAGAGTGCACCGCCGGTACGAGGGAATATTTGACGCTGTCTAGCTCGATACTGCCCCCGATGTTGGCGCCCAGGGCGTCGACACCGTTGGACTGGACATACTTCGCTATCTCGTTAACGCAGATCATCTTGCATTCCACTGATCTTGCGATGCTGATGGCGTCGCCCATGTGGTCAGCATGGCCGTGCGTGACTACGATGACGTCCGGATGAACGTCTTCCCGCTTTAGGTCAGCTTTCGGATTACCCGTGAAAAATGGGTCGATGAGCGTATTCAGGCTGTCATCGATCTCAAAATTCGAGTGGCCATGCGAAGTGATCTTCATTACATATCTCCATTATAATATAATACTTACAAATATTAAACACTTGCTAAGCCGTGGCGCTACTTTGGCGGAAGGTCATGCCGCCGCTTCCACTTTGAATTCCAGCTCTCCGTCAGGTATGCGTTCATAGAGCGGAGTATTGGCCATATATCGCACGAACGTGGGCAATTCGAAGACATCGCCCCTGCGCAGCAGGCCGAGCGTATCGCCAGGTATCACTTCGGACGCGTTCTCAGTGATCGCATATACGCTAAAGTCGCTGGTCTTTCCTAATCCAGCCGACCTGGCCAGGGATAAAAAGTACTGGTCCGCGTATGAATCGAGAAAATCATTATCTGGAACATAGTTTATCTGGCCGAAGCGGTAAGTCGCCTCGCTGGCTAAAAATTCCGGAGAAAAGCCCATGTAATAGCTTTCGGCTGCATCTATGGTCGCAGGATTATTGACCGAGGCCAGCACAACGTTCTCCTGCCTGGGCTTTGCGGGCCGGTACAAAGGACCGTCGCCTTCGCCGGAAATGACCCCTTCGATCACGCAGATCTCGTCAACATCAAAAGACGTCAATAGAGCGTCGTGCACCTGGACGAACGTCTCGCTTAACAGCTTATAGCCCCGGGCCATATTCCGCCTCGATATCTTAGCCCACAAAGGGTCCGCACAGTAATGGCCTTCGGCCCGCCGTGTGGAAGGCTCCAGAACGCCATACATATTCTTCACTGTCCCCGTGACCACGGCATTGCTGTGGGACTTCAGCTTTGCCATGTTCAAAATAATGTCGATCTCGTCGAATATTTTATTCACCGTAAGCGATGCGAAGTCTTCATTCCAGACCTTTGACGGCGATATTTGAATTCGTTCCTCATCGTTTGCCGTCAGCGTATCGAATAAAGGAACGTCCATGCCTTCCAGCAACGACTCGCAGCCCATTTGTAGGAATACGCCCTTCGTGCCGCCGGGCCATTTAGTCCCCTCCGCTATGAATGGCCGCCCTCCGTGGCTTTTAATAAAATCACATGCTGCCATGATGGAAAAAGGATCTGTGCAAACGTGGTTGTGCACCGTCAGATCAGAATCCCGTGGGCCATATTTTAACGAAGGGTTCGGGGGCTGGGTAAAGTTAGGCTTGATCATCACGCTGCCGCTCAGCCTGAGCTTATCTAGCTGGCCGTCATGCTCCAGGGCTTTCAGGGCCTGCATGGTATTATCATAAGCTGCCCGGCCCGGCGTCGGGGCCTCGATGTTAACGGCGACTACGTCAAAGTTCATGGCGATCACTTGAGTATGTCACATTTCTTTGAATGATACTGAAAGGAAACGTCTTCATAGCATTGAGGGCATAAAATACCGTATCCCTCGAGTTCCCGAATGTCATAGGGACACAATGGCTGGCCGCATATGGAGCATTTAACGTCCTTATCCATGGGACGCCCGCATCGTGAGCATGCTTGTATGCTTTCTGCCATCAGGGTAATTTTCATTAGTTTTTTATATTAATGTTCCCAGAGTAAACAGCGTAACAGGGATTCAAAAAACAGCGGGAGACATCATCCTGATATAAACACAGTATCGTGATTATCCCTGGTTATTGTATATTATTGCGACATAAAATCCGATAATGTATATATTACTTATTTAACAATTCTCGTTTCATGAATGCTAGGGGATTATTAATTACCTGCCTTGCCTTTATTATATGCAGTATAATATTGGTGCCGGCGCTGGCCCATCTGGGGCTACAAAACGATGTTGCCTCTACGTTATCGTCACTGTCGTTGCTTGGAGGGATAGCGGCCGCGTTCATGACGGTGAGAAAAGATCGTATCGATATTTAATTATGCGATATCCCTGGACGTATCGATGGATATACGGTCCGTGACCTTGAATTTAATATAATCCGTCAGGGGGGTCATGCCGCGTATCTTTGGTATGGTCAGCTTATTTATTATTTTGTCGCCCTTTCGCTCGATGTCGATGTCGAATATCACGTCGCACCAGTACTCGATACGGCATTCGATGGATTCAGGGTGTACGCCTTTCACCATCATCAGGTAGCATACGCAACCCTGCTCTTCGACGATATCGTAAATTTTATCCAGCAAGCGCTTGAGCGTATCCATATCCGTGCCTGTTTCCACTAAAAAGCTAAAGCTATCGAAGATCATGGTAAAGTTAGTTTCGCCGGAATTTTTTAGCGAGTCAAGCCAGTTGTTCAGGTACTGTAAGATGTTTTTGGCTGCCTGGTCGTTTTGCGTTCCAGGTAAAAATTTATTATAGTACTCATCGTGTACATCGACAAAATGGACATCCGACGTATCAAAATCCAGCTCGCCCATGTTACGCGTTACATGTTTCGGCTCTTTATCCGTCGTAACGTAATAGGTCTTCCTGGGCACCGTAAGCTCGTATAAAAAAACTTCCGGCATCGACCTCGGATATGCTCCAAAATAGACCAGCGAACCTGAGGGGATGCCCCCGTTCAGGTTCCGGTCAAGAATGTCTATTCCGGTAGGTAGCCGTACCAGTTCAGCCGTTTTTGGCTGTATTTCGGCTTCAGGAGTATCGATAGCCTCTTGATCGCCCGTTATTTCTTCGATTATGACCACCCGTTACGTTAAATGAACAACGCGAACATCAGGTAAGATATCAGCATCATAATGATCGCATACTTCAAGCCCGACATCCACCTGCCTTCGCCCATTACACCGGCTAATATACCTGCGAACAGGCCCTGGATCATGGCTGCGTGGAAGAAGAGCCTCTTATAGTCTTCGGGGTTAAACGCCTGTATAAAGGTTGCGCCCGCCATTGCGGACGAGCCGGCAGTTGCGGCCGTGTTAGTTTTACCCGCGCTGGCCATGACCGGTATGAAGCTGGATGAAAGCGTGTAGACACAATAGATGAACACGCAGAACGAGATAAAGATAATGACCACGTAGATCAACATCCCATCGGAACGTTCCCTGCGTATCTGCTCGCCGATCCTGGCGTCGTTGGCGGCGACGTTCAGCACGTCCCTGATATCTCCGCTCGATTCGGCGGCCTTGGTGATCAGCGTGATGACCCTGGTCGATAGCGCTGTGTTCAGCGTATTGGCGAACATCTTGAGCGCAGTGGTGACATCGACGCCCCACTGGATGTTCTTCCATATCTTTTGCACTTCTTTACTCATGGTACCGAAGTTGGAATTAGCAATGAGCGCGATGGACTGAGTTAGCGTCATCCCGGTCTCGTTTGTCGATGCCAGCTTCTTTAAAAAGTCCGGCATCTCCGCAGAGATCTTACGCCCGCGCAGTGTCTTACTTTCAAAGAACAATGCCAGCGGTATCATGACGATCAATAGAATAAAGACGACAATATCGTCGAAATAGCCGATTATGGGGCCGAAAAGTACCAGGGGATCGTTGGGATTTTTCATTTGGCCCGTGGATATCTGGAATTGCATGGTGGAAACGTTAGCGAACGCTTGCGTCATGGTGCTGTATGTCACCGCCATGTATAATCCCATCAGTATGATAGCTAGGGGAATACTGATCAATAGTGAAAGCTCGGGGTTCTCCATGATAGGCCCGATGGGGTTGGCCAAAAATTCCTTGAACTTGAGGTTTTTCTTGCTGGTCTTGATCTTTTCGATCAGCTTTCTTTCCTGAGCCTCGGAGATACCGGACTCTTCCTTCTGGACCGTATCGTAGGAGTTCAGCCTGTTTATTTCGAACTTAGTGCTGGACTCGTCCTCGGAGGGATTTAGTATGCTGATCAAGACGATGAACATGACCGAGCCCAGTGGTAGCATTCCGTATATGATAACGTATAATATTACGGGGCTGCCGCCGTTCATGATGGTCATGACCGACGACATGATGATAATGAACAGAGGGCCGGCAACGAAAGCGGTAACGTATGATTCGGCGATCAGGCCCAGTATTTCCAGGAACGATTTCTGGTCCTGCATGAGCCTTTGCAGGTACTGATCGGTCTTACCGTTCAGGTATGTAGTAACGTCGCCGCCACTGTCGATGACCGATAATAGATTCGTCAGCAGATCCTGTAGCATATCCGATGGCGTCTGGTTGACACAATTGATGATAGCTGTTCGCAGGTCATTGCCGAAATAATCCATGTCTCTGATGACAATGCCTATCTCACGGGATATTTCGCCGTAGGTGCTGGACGCCTGGTTAAGCGAACGTAAAATACCGATAATGTCCATGCCGCCTTTCGATAAAGCATACATAAAGGTGACGGCGTAGGGTATTTGCTTATTGATCTTCGATTTACGGTCGCTGGCGTTGATGGACGGTATGACCATGATGACCGTATAGGTCACGTAATAGCCGAATATGGCCATGACGGACATGCCGAGGAAAATGATAATAATGTCGGTAAATGGCGTGATCCAGGATAGCGTATCCGGCAGGTGTATGTTAGTAAAATTGCCGTTTGAGTTGATCATGCCAAGGATCACGAAGGCGATGACCACGCCGATAAGCGCGCCAACGAACCCGACGATCATGGCTATGAGGTATGCCACTGACGCGTATATCTCATATGATTGCGCCATATGGGCCTGGCGAAGCTGTTTTTGCAGGCTATAGAATTTGTCCTTGTGCTTCCTAACCTCTCCGCCAAATACCACGTGTGCTATTGTGCTTAACTCGTCCATCAGGTAACACCAGCCTTTAATCCTTTATACCGAGCTTTTCAAGCACTCGATCCGGCTTGACCGCATATGCGTGAATGATAGCGGCGATCTGCCTGAATTCCCTGATGTTATTATTCAGCATATACTCGAGTATCCTTTGCCTGCGCGATAACTCAATGTTCAGCTCTCTCTTGGACCACGCCCTGCGCTGTGCGATCTCGGTGATGACTCTCGATTCGCCCATGCGGTCGAACTTGTCAGTGGCGGAATTCCAGCTGAAAATATCGTTGGTGCGTATATTCCTGGTGTTCGGGTCTATGTCGTTGATCTCGACGAGCTTCATGTTACGCCTGACCCTCTTATTCTTTAGATATGTCTGCGCCTGGATACTGACGATGTCCAGTGCCGTGACCATTGTACGGGGAACGCTGATGGGGGGGTTCTCAAGCCGGTGGATGGCCGACTCTACCGAGTCTGCGTGCATCGTCGAGAAAGTCGTATGCCCGGTGGACATGGCCTGGAATAAGGTAAGCGCTTCCTTGCCTCTGACTTCGCCTACCAGCAGGTATTCGGGACGCTGTCTCATTGCCGCTTTCAGCAGCGCGAACATTTCTATGGACCCTTTACCGTCCGCGGTGAACGAGTCCCTGGTCAGGCCGGGGATCCAGTTCATGTGCGGAAGCTTTAGCTCACGGGTATCTTCCAGCGATATGACCTTTGCCTTGGGCGGTATGAACAATGACACGGCGTTCAGCGACGACGTCTTACCTGATGCCGTGCCGCCTGAAAATAGTAAGCTCTTGTTATTCTCGATACATAGCCACAGGTATGCCATTTCTTCGCTGGAGAACGTGTTCCACGCTATCAGGTCTATTGGCGTGATGGGTACTTCTTTGAACTTACGGATGGTGAAGGTGCTGCCCCTGGTGGTTATTTCTTTACCCAGCGTCATCTGGATACGGGAACCGTCAGGCATCGTTGCATCTACCATCGGCTCGGCGATGGATATGTGCTTGCCGCAGCGCTGGGCCAGCCGGATAACGAACGAGTCCAGCTGCCTTTCGCTGAACACGATGTTGGTCATGATATTCTCATAGTTCTTGTGATACAAGAAAATAGGAGTGTCGAACCCGTTGTTCGAGATATCCTCTATGAAGTTGTCGTTCATGATCGGGTTGATCTTGCCGAATTCGAGGTAGTCCCTGTTAATATAATACAATATCTTGTAGTAGGACTTGGTATCGATCTTCCCGATGTAATCGTTGATGATCTGCGTGGTCTTGTCCTTCAGCAGCTCGCTCTTGTCGGTGGTCGGGTCCAGGTTTTCCATCATCAGGACGTCCTGGAGCCTGTCGTAGACCTCGATGAGCAGTTCCTTTTCGAATACCGTTAGCGAAGGCTCGACCGCATAATAAAGATAGTTATTCGTGCTTTCATTGTAGAGAATGACAACAAAGGCGTAAGGCTCGTCCACCCAGTATCGCTCAACTTCCTCATAACCCTGCACGCCGGGGAAAGATACCATTGTGCCGTGTTTCTCGGAATCGTAGGGCTCAAAGGTGATCTTTTGCCTTATCTTTTTCTTATCCTTAGTCTTATCCTTTTCTTTACGGTCTATTGACTCGGCCGACTGAATGCCTTCCGGCTTGACAATAGTATTAAATTCCTTAATAATGTCTTCTTCGGAGCCGGAATTTTCCGACGACATCTGGGGGTTTTGAGTTTCCTGTCCGCTGGGGGCCATGGTTTGCTTCGTCGGGCCATAGGTCTCTACCGCGGGGACATGCTCAAACGTTACGGACGGCTCGGCTTCAGCCGAAATGCTGCCGACGTGTTCGGCGATAACATCGCGTGGTAGAACATCGATGGGTGAAACGGTTCCTTTTTCAGCCGGGCTATCGGGCATGAGGTCCGGCTGCTGGTCTATGTGAGGTCGGCGTGCCTGTTCCGGGGCGAGAGGTGGCGGAGACGACTTAAATAATCGCGATATGCGATCATCCACCGAATCCGGCCTGGGCTCATCCAGTAATTCAGGCTTAGATTGTTCCCGCTCTTTATCAATGCCGAGCATGTTGGTCAGGCCCTTTTCGTCCTGCGCCGGAAGTGATCCGTCCGTCAGATCTTTGTCTGACTGCTCGTCATTGAGGGACCTTTTCTTTACCAGTCCGTAGAAATCTTTTTTATCCGCATCGTGAAGGTTAAAATCCGTGTTTTCTTTACCCGTTTCAGACACCGCTACCACTTCCCCATTGTAATAGGTGAACATCTATTATGATGCTAAGTATTGAAGATTTAGCGTAATAATAAGCTTATAAAACGTTAGGATATATAAACTTGGCGTATAACCGCCTGAATATGGAAATAAAGAGTATTAATATATAAGTTTCGATGTTAACCATATATTTGGTTATCGATTGGCTACCAATAAATTGTATTTATACATTTATATAAAAAAATTTGTTTTAACGAGCCTGGCGTAAAGGTATTATATCTTGAAAATGCTCCCTTAAAAAAATATTAGTTAGAATATATTACGATAATTTTAAACCGTGCGTTTATTCGGATTTAAAAAAAAGGTCAGACGATGATCTTCCAATCGCCACCATCGTTGACCATATTGAACGTGCCTTCTATAGAATATACCTGGCCGGACGCGCGGTCATAATGTATGCTGTGCCAGTTCGCCACGACTGCGTCATGCCCTGCGACCTGCGCTACGGGCTGAACGGTGTCGGTCATGACGTACTGGACGGCCATCTTTTCACCGGTCTTTCCATAGGTACCGGTCATGTTGCTTGCCAGCGAGTTGACCGCGGTACTGTTCAAGTCCTTGAGCTGCTTGCCGTCCGTCGTGGTCAGCAGATGAGCGGCGGTATAGTAATCGCCCGTGCCCAGCCTGTCGAAATAGCTCTGAATGGTCCTTTCGGGCGTGCTGGAGTCATCTCCCGGCAGATAGAAGCTATTTAGCGCATAGACAAGCGTGTCGCCGCTCATCTGGACTGCATATAATACCGGCACCGGCGATGACGGATGCATATAATAAGATACCGATAGATTCACAGATTGGTTCTGGTATTGGATCGATTTTACCGAGGTATATACCGAGCAGTTATCGAACGTGCCCGCCGGCACTGTGACCGAATCATGGCCGGTCAATTTATAAACGGAGCCCGGGGTGTTCCATGTCTGGTCCATGGAGGTTACGTTAAACGACGCGGAAGGCGACGCAGACTGAATGCTATTGCTGCTTATGGCGGTGATCAATGCCTTATTGATGCCTTCCCTGCTGCGGTTCAGCCAAACGTCCATCCTGCTTGAATTATCGCCGCCGATGGCGATGGTGGTCAGCCTGTCCCCGTCGGTCTCGTCGAGGCTTGAGAGTACCATAAGCTCCATGCTGCTGTTCTGGTTCCCCGCGATGCCGGCCATGTAGGTCGCCATGCTGAATTGCGACGGGTTAAAGATGTCTTTTCCATATAGCGTATCTTTATTTTGAGCCGGCGCGGTGCAGCCGGCCGTTAACGTTATCGCGACCAGTGCCGCGAACAAAATGATCATAACGATCTTATCTTTTCCGATCATATTATCGCTCCGTTGATAGTAACCGTGCTACGGCAAATGCCGGGAACACGTTCGATACGTTTTTTCCATACTCGCCATCGAGCATAATATACTCCATGCCGAGCTCGTCCAGCGCATCCCTGGCGATAAAATCCCCGAGCCCGCATACGATGGCCTTTTTTATGCCGTTCCGGACGGCCACTTCGACGATGCCGTCCTTGAGATCATCCAGCTGTCGCCTGTACGCCTGCTGCGCCAGCTCATGGATATCGTCCATGTTCAACTCTTCCATGTCGCAGCATACTAGACGTGCAAGCCTCATGGCGGCCGCCTCTTTATTTTTAAGGGCATTATCGGGGGTATCGCATACATAGTCCGCTTCGGATATGTGGCCGAGTAAAAGATTACTGTCGCCGGTAATGGCAAACAGCTCGGAAGACGTGCGGACGGTGTTACCTCCTAGCGTAACCGTGTGCAGCAATGCGGCTATGTTCGTTCCAGCGCGCCCGCGTATATCAGTTCACTCCTGGAGAGTCGCTCGAAGTCAGTCATTCCCGCCACGGGAATCCCGTTCACTATGGGTATTATGTCGGACGTCGTGCTGCCGATATCAATGAATAATATATTTTTTTGTTCCTTTCCGATAAAGCGTGCAGAAGCCGACCAGTTGGCCGCAGAGAACAGCTTAGTCTTTGCGACGTCGGGGTAAAACTTGCCGTCGCTGCCATAAAATACGGCCCGGGGAAAGACGTTTTTAACCGCTGCTGAAATGTGCCCGATACCTTCTTTTTTCGTGGCAAAGCAGTCCGCAAGCTCTCCGGTAATAGTAACGCCAATGACATCGATGGCCCCGGCATTTTCCTTTATGGCCCGCAGCGTCCCTTCGATGTCGCAGCCTTTCCAGAGCGGCAGGTATGCGGAAGCGGTAAAGTTGCCGTCCGCCGAGGCCATTTTCGTGTTCGCCCCGCCTATGTCCAGGCCTAATATCATGATAGTTGCTCCATGTCCGATTTTGTGAATGAAAAATGCCCGTTCAGTATAACGCTGTCGGGTAGTTCCCCGAAACACGCCTTTATGATCAGGTCTGCAATATTATCTTCCATGACCCTGGCAAGCCCCAGCACGGAAGTAGTCGGCCGCGGGTTCACGTCGACGACGTATGGCTTATCGCCATAGACTATATCGATGCCGAAGAGGCCGCGGCATCCGAGCATAATGCCGGTTTTTTTAGCCACCTCGAAAATTTCTTTTTTAGCAGGGTGGTCATAGGGCATCTCGTTACCGTTGTAGTCCAGGTAAGCGATATCTTTGGCCTCGGTCTTTTTAATATGCTGCTTGTTCAAGGTCAGGGGCAACATGGCCTTGCCGCCGATGAGTGAAACGCTCAGGTGCTCGCCTTCGATATATTCGGTCGAGATGAAACCATCCCGCTCCATGGGGCCGCGAGAGATAAAGACGCCTTCCGCGCCGCAGCCGTAACGGGGCTTTACGACGCAGCTGACGCCCTTCTCGTGGACAAGTCGGGGCGCCGGAATGCCGTTATGTAGCAGAAGCTCTGTCGTCTCCTGCTTATCGGCACAAAGCCGTACGACACGCGAGGAGCACCCGAGGTTGATGCAGTTCTTCTCCGCTGTACCGGTGAACTTTTCCAGCATTACGTCGGGCGCTATCAGTTGAAAACAATCGCACTTTTTAGATAGCCCCGATAAGGCTTCGTCAAAGTTTTCCGGGACAAAGACGCTGCACCCCGTAGCCTCAAATGACCGCTTGAGCGTATTGAGCATCGCCCTGCCTTCCCCGGCTAGCGAGTCAATGCCTGCGCATGCCGAATACTCGGCCAGCATTATCTTCATGACGCACTTGAATAAGGAGCCTTACGTATAATACTATTTCGGTTTTTTAAATACAGAGGCACAGAGGGATAGGAGACACAGAGTATCTTTGGGGCGAGTGGGTTTGCGAGAGAAGCATTTATTTTTGATGAGGGACATTATACTTCGGAATTAAAACAGGGATATACCATGTCTTCCATTTACAGGTTCAAATTATTGGCTATCATACTGGTATCAGCCGTGCTGCTGGCTATGGCCGCACCGATGGTACTGGCAGAGGGAACTGCGCAGGCCGCGGCGGACATCAGCGTCATCGTAGGGTCTACCGGAAATGGCGTTGCCAGGGCGAGCGTATTAGTTGACGGCAACCTTGCCGGCACTACGGACTCAAAGGGAAATCTGACGTTCAAAGAAACCCCGGCAGCCGGCGATCACAATGTAACGGTATCGGCCAAGGGAATTAACACGACGAGCATCATGACGAATTTCGTCTCGAAGCCCGTGGTCGTTAAGGTAAACCAGAGCTATGCGGGCAAGACCTTTAACATCCACATATCGGATAAGTCCAGCAAGAACGGCATTGCAGGCGTTTCTTTTACAATGGTAAATATCTGATCGGCACGACCAACTCGACCGGCGATATCAGCCTGAACAACTTCCCCGGCGGCCTGTACCTGGTCAAGATCAATAAAGACGGCTACAGTACTGCCTCGACTTTACTGATCGTCTATAATAATAAGTCCCAGAACTTCGTGCTATCGCCGAAATAAATGATGGCCGGCTGAACGGCTATTCTCTTTTATATTTTTAGATAACTACGCTTATATAACATAGCGTTCATTTGTTTTTATTCTACAGGTAGTGGGCGAATGATGGAAAACCCCGTGGCAGTAGCGGCTACCCGGCCGCCGGAGTATAAGAACAGGTATATTATATTGGGCATCGTGCTCGCCGGCATCTTCATGGGCGTGCTCGACTCCACAGTGGTCAACGTGGCGCTCCCTACGATTACTCAGTCATTTAACGTAGAGCTTGCACTATCTCAATGGGTCGTCATCTCATATCTTGTCGTTAACACGGCGCTACTGCTCATTTTCGGCAGGCTGTCGGAATATACCGGCAAGACCAGGCTATTCTTTGCCGGGATAGCCATTTTTACCGTAAGCTCGCTGGCCTGCGGCCTTTCATCCGGCATCTACGAGCTTATTTTCTTTAGGGTTATCCAGGGTATCGGCGCTTCTATTGTATTCTCCATTAATACCGCCATCCTGATACAGGTCTTCCCCAGAAAAGAAAGGGGAAGGACGCTCGGGCTGATCGGCACCATAGTGGCCATCGGAAGCATCGCCGGCCCTATCCTTGGCGGACTGATCACAGGCACCATCGGCTGGCAGTATATCTTCTTCATCAACGTGCCGGTCGGCATAGTCCTGCTGGCCGTAGCTTCCAGGTACCTGAAGCTAACTGAAATTCGGTGCAAGATCACGGGCATGGACTGGACCGGCGGCGTAGCGCTGATACTCACCATGGTCTCGCTAATGTTAGTATTGAACGAGCTGGCCAATGGGCTGAAGGTCACAATGCTCATGGCAGTATCGGCTTTCGTTTTCCTTGTGTCGCTGGCCGTATTCGTCTATACCGAGCTCGATCATAAGAACCCGATAATAGACCTGCGCCTGTTCAAGGTAAGAAAGTTCAGCTTCGCCAGTTTAAGCACCATGATCAATTTTACTGCATTTTCAATGTTCATCATCACGATGCCGTTCTTCCTCGAGCTTGTGTGGGGATACTCGCCCGAGCAAGTCGGCGAGACACTGCTCGCGGTCCCGCTGGTCACGGCGGTCGTTGCCCCGTTGAGCGGCTATCTGTACGATCGGCTCCAGTCGACCTACCACAGCTCATTCGGCATGCTGGTGACCGCCATCGCTTTGATAATGACCGGGTACGCCACAGGCTTGAGCTCGCCGAACCTGCTACTGCTAATTATCAGCTTCGGCATCTTCGGCCTCGGCACCGGCCTTTTCACCAGCCCTAATAATACGGAGATAATGTCCGCATTACCCATGCACAAGAGCGGCACGGCATCGAGCACTCTCGCCACGGTCAGGAATTTTGGCAATGCAATAGGCGTATCGCTCGCGAGTATTTTATTATACGTTTTGCTGGAGCACTCCGGCTTTGACAGCGTCATATCGTCGAGCCCCGGCGTTCTTGCAAGCTCCATCAGTACTGTGCTGTACATCGGCGGCGGGCTATGTATCATTGGCGTCTTTACATCGCTGATGGTAGGGTGGAGTAAAAAACAAGAACTGAACGTACCGGCGGCATGCGAAGTTCCCGTGAAACAATGAGATCTAGATATCTCACTCCAGTTACTATTATTTCCTGTGGCGTTGATGGAAGTGGTTGGTAACACGAACCTCTCGAAAGGAATTAAAACACGAATTTTCTTTTTATATTTTTTACTCACTAAAGCCCTAACGCTCCAGGGCACCGTCAACGCACAAATGCTCAAGACCTCGGTACATTGCACTAATTTCACGAATTCTCTAACCCTAAAATAAAGCTCAAATGCTCTAAACCACATTCGAAACGCTAAATGGCGTAGACACTAGCACACTAAAACACCATCAATTATCAAAGAGTTCTAACGCACTCCTGCCCGGTCTAATGTACATTAGGGCTATTGGAGCGTTGGCCGCGCTTTCGAGTGTTAGTGCAAGCGCCATTTAGCGTTTCAAACGTGCATTCGAGCCTTAGAGACTTATTTTAGGGTTAGAGCTTTACTGCATTCGAGCATTGACCCGAGGTCTTGAGCCATTGAGCATTGACCGTGAACCAGAGACTTAGAGAATTAGTGAGCAAAAAAATTAAAAAGAATCTCGTGGTTTATTTCCTTTGGTGATGTTCGTGTTACCAACCACTTCCATCAACGCCACACACCCCCAACTTAAGGTCAAAGTGAGTGTTACCAACCACTTCCATCAACGAAGCAGGATATTTATTAAAAGTGAGAGACTTCGCCACGGTTGATCTTTTCCGCGGTAGTGTACGCATCGTACATTGAATAGATCCAGATGGCAATAAATATGAAAAAGCCCACGCATACCGCGGTCAATATCCAGGAAACAAATGCGGCGATGATGAGAATAATGCCGTTATTGGTGTTACCGTTATAGATCTGGCCGAGCCCGGGCACGAAGAATGAAAGGATCAAGGCCAATAATGGCTCTTTACGGTTACATTGTTTTTGAGACGCGACGATGCCGATACAAGTTTTACAGACGTTTTTACCGTTAACGGGCACGTTACATTCTTCACAAACGCCTCGCCCGCACCTGGAACACGTACCGACGGCCTCACGGTCCTGATGGTAACTACACCGCATTTTTCGCCCCGCTTATATTTGTTTTAGCTAGATAAAATCAGGTAATACAAATAGCTTTTGTTATACAAAGGCCCGGGTAATTATCGATTACTATCGTCATGCCCGGTAATAAAGAATATATTATCATGAGTCCCTTATTATGTTCAAATGAAGAGCATCCTCATCACAAACGACGACGGAGTCAATTCATCGGGCCTGCTCGCGGCCTACGAGGCTGCCGCCGGCCTGGGAGATGCGACCATTGTCGCACCGGCTACCCAGCAGAGCGCTGTCGGGCGCTCCATGACGCTGTTCGAGCCGCTCAGGATAGCTAAACACAAAGTCAACAGCGCTACTGCATACAGCGTAAGCGGTACCCCGACGGATGCGGTCATCATCGGCATGTTCGTCATCCTGGAGAAAAAGCCCGACCTGGTCATTTCTGGATTCAACATCGGCGAGAACCTGAGTACCGAAGCGGCTACAACTTCCGGCACCATCGGTGCGGCGCTGGAGGCCGCAGGACAGGGAGTACCGGCCATCGCGGCATCAATCAGAGTCATGGACGAGGGGGATAAATTCGCCGATACCGATTTTAAAAGGGATTACAGCGTTGCCATCGACGTCGTTAAGAGACTGGCGAAATGCGTGCTGGACGGCGCTTTACCTCAAGGCGTGGACCTGCTGAACGTGAACATACCTTCCAATGCCAGGCCCGATACTGAAATAGTGGTCACGAAACTGGCCCGCAAGATGTACGATACCAGGGTACACCACAGGCAGGACCCGAGAGGACGGTCATATTACTGGATAGATGGGACTGTGGTGGAGGATGCGCCCGACGGCACAGACCTGCATACGGTCATGAAAAAGAACAAGATATCCATTACGCCGATGACTATGGACATGACGGCCTCTACTGACTCCGCCGGACTAGAAACGATGCTGGCAAGGGAATTCAAATAAATTATTCTATTGCCGACGGCAGCATTACAATGAACTTGACTCCCTGCGTATGGTCGCCGGGCACCCGGTCCTCGACCCATATTTTACCATGATAGCCCTCTACGAGGGTTTTTACCAGGTATAGCCCGAGGCCGCTTCCTTTTGCCTTTGTTTCGCCTCTGCTGAACCTGGAAAATAGCCTGCCCTTGATATCATCATTTATGCCGGGGCCGTTATCTTCGATGGTAACCGTACAATATCTTTTACCGTCAGCCAGATCATTGCTGATGCCTATATCGATCGTCAATGGCTTATCTGCTGCCGAATGTTTTATGGCGTTCCAGAGAAGGTTCGCAAACACGTCTTTTACCAGCTCATTAGCCATCACACTACATTTCGGCCCGGACTTTAGGTTGACTGTAATGTCCCGCTCCGGAATGCGGTAATATTGTTCTTTTAGCGACTGCAGGATCTCGGTTATATTGATGGCTTTTGTCTGTAATTCTCCGGTTTTCATCTTTTGGAGCTTTCCGACGTTCTCGATGAGCGTTGTGCTGTCCTCCAGCGCCGCTATGGGCTTCTTGATCAGGGCTTCGTTGTTCGCCCCCAGCACTTCCCCGGACTTGATCAAGCTATCGGCCATCTCCAGGTATCCGAGGGCGACCTGGTTCATGTTATTGATATCATGGCCCATCAGGTCCAGGTACATGTCCGATTGCGCTTTCGATTCTTCCAGCCGGTCCATCATTGAATTAAAAGTAGCGGCCAGCTCGCCGATCTCGTCTTTCCGGTCGATCCCTACCCTCAGGTCATGGTCGCCCTCGGATATTTTTTGCATCGTCTTCGAAAGGCCCACGATCGGCCTGGTAAGATATTCCGATACAAAGTACCCGCCCAGTGAAAAGACGACGATGAAAAACGCCAGTACGCCGATTATCCATGCCATCTGGTCATAAAGAGGCTTATACTCGACGCTCATAGGCGTAGATACGATAACTCCCCAGCCGCTATCCGCGATATGCCGGTAAGCCGAGATCCGGGGCTGGCCGTCCCATGAATCGCTATGGGCGATCCAGCCCGACTCCCCGTTGATCACTTTTTGTACAGGTGTGAAGGACGATATATCGGTATTCCGGTTCACTGCGGTCAGGTCATTGCTCGATATCACGTCGCCGTACCGGTCGACGACGATGATATTATCCCGCGGGTCGAGGTTATGCTCTTTGAGGCTGTCCTGGAAATTTTCCTGGGTGAAAACTACCATTACTCTCCCGAGGGTCGTGTTATTTTCTCTGATCGGGGTCAGGATGGCAAAAGCGTAGTCATTTAATGGAGGGCTAAGATATAATCCCGTGATATAAGGCTTATCACTTTTAGACATATCGTCGTACCAGTAGAATCTGGTAATATTCGTCAGATTCGTAGGTTTAGAGCCGTAAATGATCTGGCCGTCGTTGTTGGTGATGACGACGCCGTCGGGCCGGGGAAAATCAGTGAGTAATGTGTCCGAGATCTGTGCCAGGCGACCCGTATTATTTTCCTTGAGCGAGATCGCCGTGTCAGGGCTGTTGGATATCACGTTGGCGCTGCTCGTAATATCGTTCAAGTACATAGTAACGGATTCCGCCATATGGCGGGAGTCCTGGATATCGGACGAATAAATATCATTCTCCAGGTGCTGTTTTGTGGTATAAAGCCACAGGCCTCCCAGGACAAGTACGACTAGAACACAGGCAAGAATGAGAGCCAACATTTCCCGGGTCCGTATAGAATTCCAGCGCACGGGTTAAGGTACACTATTATAATTATATATTTTCTTATTGAGGATTATCGTTCTTTTATGTTGACAAAACAGTTAATAAAAATAGTATATACAAAGATTTTACTCTTTGTATTATTTGAAAATTCGTGTTTAGTAAATTGTTAAGGCTTTGTTAAAAACCTTAGAACCTTGGCTTCCTGTGCTTTGGAAGACAGTCCTGGCAATAAACCGGCCTGCCCTCTGTTGGCTGGAAGGGTACTTCGCACTCTACTTTGCAGTCGGCGCAAACGGCCTTGTGCATCTCTCTTGGACCGGAGTTTCTCCGGTCATTAAATCCACCGTAACTCATTTTAATTAACTCTTGCAGAAATTGCTCTGCGGCGTGGACAACGGGTACATGATATAAATAGCTATGCTATTTTCCCCTAAATAGCGTTTCAGCTATTTTCCGTTTATTTCATGGCATCTTTAAATTCCCTGTACACTTCGGCCATCGTAAATTGCCACTCAAAAGAGTGCAGCATACGCTGATACGCCCTATCTTTCGAGTATTTTTCTTCGACGAACATGATGGAGGGATAATCGACTTTCATCAGGTAAAGCCCGGAAGCCAGCGCCGGAGGTATGCCCTCGCTGTATTCCGGTTTCAGCATCTGCTCGATCCACTGTGCCGGCCTCTTATTCGAGCCGACCAGCCTCAAACCGGTAACGATCTTACGGACCATGTTCCATAAAAATGAATCTGCCTCAACGTCTATGAAATAGACTTCACCGTGCTTTGTCACAATAATATTCTTTACAGTTCTTACGGGATTCTTGTTAGGCTCGACGCTGGAGAAATTGGTAAAATCGTGCGTCCCTAAAAATAGCTTTGAGTGTTCCACTATGCGGCGCTCGATCACGTCCGGGGCATAAAGAATATACCGGTAAGTCCTTCCGGTAGCGTCTCTCCGGGGGTCGAAGTTGTCGGGGACGTCAGCTTTCGCGTACGCCCATAGGTCGTTCGGAAGTTTCGAGTTAATGATCCGGGGCTCCACGAGCTTTTCATTCAACGGCTTGAAAGCGACTACCTGCCCAAGCGCATGTACGCCTGCGTCGGTGCGGCCTGAGAACTCGATTTTAGACTTTTCGCTGATGGTGCCTAATTCCACCAGCGCCTTTTTTAGCTCCCCCTCGACGGTCCGGCGGTCCGGCTGCGATTGCGATCCGGAAAAATCAGTGCCTATGTAGGCGATCTTCAGGGCGATCTTCAGGACGCTCACTCCCGTTCCAGCTTGATCTTCCGTTCTCCCACCATGTAAATGGCTACGGTGATCACTAAAATTAATGCTGCCGTAATGGCCATTTCTTCCCAGGATATGTTTTTCTCAACGCCAAAGACCAGTACACGCCGGATCATAGCGGTCAGTCCTGCGGCTAAAATAAGCTTCAGCTCCAGCTGGTGGCTTTTAAAGTACACCACGACAGTCTGAATAAGCTCGGCGATGATGAGCGTCACAAGCAGATCGTTTAACGCCAAAACTAGCATATCCAGGCTGAAAGGCGCGAATACGAAACCCGCCATATCCTTCCCGACGATGAAGAGCGTCATCAGCGCGAGGATGACGAGAAAGATAGACACAAGCAGGTATACAGCAGACTCGACTTTATTCAAAAAAGTAGCTATCATGCTGTCGTAAGTAGGAGTGCCGGAAGTTGCCATTAATAGCTATTGCGTATTTGATTGATATAAAACTTAGTTACGAAAAATAACAAATAAAAGCAAGAAGATAAGCTTAGTCCTTAAGCTTACTCTGCTCGTCGCTCCGGGCGTTTGCCGGTATCCTGTAGCTGGTAATGTAGATACCGATGATGATGACCAATATCAACAATGCCGTCACTGCCGTCTGTTCCCAGGTGATGTCCTTCTCGACGCCGAAGACCAGCACGCGACGGATCATCGCGGTAAGGCCGACTCCCAGGATCAGGCGCATGTCCAGCGTGTGTGTCTTGATATAAACGATGACCGTCTGGATCAGCGCTGCAATGATGAGAGTGACCAGCAGGCTGTTGAGGGCTGTATCTATGACAGATAATTTATCGACTGCCGAGATGAACTGAGTCAGGTCATTTGCCACAATGAAAAAAGTCAGGAGTGCCATAATGCCAAGGAATATAGCCACCAGTAAGTAGATGGCCGCTTCCACAATATCGAGAATGCCGGTGATGTTTAAATTGCCATCGGAAGCTTTAGAAATTTTATCCATTTTATTACCGCCACGTTAAAATTATTTACATACCTTTAATGGTGTTTGTTAAAAGCGATGGGTATATAAATTGTTTTTCCATCGCCGGTCAGTCGGCGACTTTACTCAACGCAAAAATAGTAGCGCAGGATTCAAGCTGCTTATAGGTGCCTACGGTCAGTATGACCGACTTCGGGCCCAGTACGTATGAGGGGTCGGGGTTAGGGCTGAATTTACCGTCATCGATGACCCCGACGATGGTGCATCCGGTCTTACTCCTCAAAGCGGTATCCTTTATGGATTTGCCCTCGATGGCCGAGCTATTAACGTTAAACTTGTATAAAAGCACGTTCTCGGACAGCATGATGGTATCCTCGAAGACGCCTTTTTCGACGATGCGCGCTAGAATCTGGCCTCCGGTGGTCGATAAGGACGTGACGTAATCGGCGCCGGCACGGTATATCTTGCTCACGCTCCGGTCGAGATTTGCCCTTGCGATAATGTTCACGTGCGGGTTCAAGCTTCTAGCCAGCAGGACTGTCAGCATGTTTTTGTTGTCGTCGTTCAGAGTCACGACAAGCGTGGAGGCTTCCTTAATGCCGGCTTTTAGGAGCATGTCCTTGTCGGTCGAATCGCCTATGACCTGGTCCTTTCCCTCGTACGGCTTCAGGTCGATGATCGTATAGGAGATGCCTTTTTTATCGAACTGTCGGGCGACTTCTTTACCCACGTCGCCAAAGCCGGCTATGATGCGCTTGCCGCCACAGGCCTGGCTTTGAACCCTGGCCAGCGAGCTCATTTCATGCAGCTGATGGTCATTGCCGACCGCCATGAGCACCGTCGCCTCGTCCACTTCCATGGAAGCGGGCGGGTTTATGATGAATTTACCGTCCTTGAACGCAGCTATGACCGTAGCGCCGGACTTTTCCCGGATCTTCAGGTCCTTCAGCTTTTTTCCGACCATCGGGTTATCGGGGTAGACAGGGAGTTTACAGATCTTCATGTCCTCGGCCAGTTCGACCACGTTAGTGACTTCGAAATTTATAGAGGATACGGCGGTCATGCCCATGTTGATGCCCAGTATCTGCTTGGGCGAGACTACAATGTCCGCGCCGGCGAACTTTAGATAATCGGATGTATCCAGCTTCTCCACCAGCGCTATGACTTTGCAGTCCGATAGCTGTGAAGCGGTAAGCACAATAGCTGCGTTCTTTTCGTCGTCCTCGTTGGCGATGAGGGTCGATGCCTGCTCGATCTGGGCAGACTGTAAAACGTCCTCGTTGGTAGGGTCGCCGTGGAGCGCATAATGGCCATGCCGCTGCAGCTCTCGCACCCGCTCCCTCGACTCGTCTATGGCGACGAACTGTTTTCCAGATTCTGCCAGCTCGTTGATGAGCGATTCCACCAGCGCGTTATAGCCGCATATGATAACATGGCCCTTTAGCCGTTCGGGCGGCTTACCTTTAGGAGACTTGATCCATCGCTCTATGCTCGGGGTGATCATCAGCGGCAGTACGACCGCGAAAAAGATCATGATGCCCGTGAGGATGACCACGATGGTGAATAATTTTCCCAGGGCGGTCACCGGGTAGATGTCCCCGAAACCGGTGGTGGTCATCGTGGTGACTACCCAGTAAAGCGCCGTGAAGAAGCTGTGGTCATGAGTGTTAAATTCGCTACCCATCATCATGAAAATATCAGTATATACCAAAATAATTGCAAGGATGCCGGCAGGATATATGAGATACGGTGATTTCAAAATGCTGCGAATTGCAGTATGGGATATTTTCAAAGGAGGCATAGCTACAATGAACTATAGCGGGGATAAATAAAAAGGGTTATGCGTGAGTTTCCTCACGCATTATTAGAAAATTTACTCGGGCTTGGATACGAGTAAGGTCTTGGACAGGATCTTGCCGTCTGCAGCGTGAGGAGTCCTCAGTACTGCATCGCCGGCCTTCTCCATTTCCCTGGCCTCGTCGCAAAGCTTTGCCGCCGTTCTTAAGAGCTCGTGAGCGCTTGCGACCGTGACTACGTATTGCTCCATTTCCTTCTGCATGAAGCAGCCTAACAAGTCCAGGTCTCCGACCTTTTCCGCTGCGGCGAATGCTGCGAATGCCTTTGCCTTTGCGTACGGGTTCTTGTAGCCTGCCTGCTCGACGGCCTTGGCGGAGTCAATTACGATCTGCGGTACGTTCACTGGCGTGCCGGCTGCGATCTCGCCGATGCATCTGTCAAGTTCTCTCTCCATGAGCCTGACTACACCGGTCTCTGCGAGGACCTTGGTCATGTCCGCGTTGAACAGGACCATTTCGGTCGGGTCGAGGAACTGCCTGCGTGCGCCGATCATCGAGTCGCACTTGACGATGAAGTAGCCGATGCCCTTTGCCTTGAGGTCATCCTTAACCTTCATCATGGGTACGTCCGATATGGCTATGGTCGGTACGCCGGCTGCCTTGAGCGCTTCCCTTGCCTTTGTCGGGCCTGGTAATGCGCCGTTCGGGCTGATGACGATGCATAACTGGGGCGTGAACTCGAGGATCTTTGCGACTGCCTCGTCCGCCTCAGCCTCTGCCAGCTTTGCGCCGGTGCCTACGGTCCTGACGTAAACGTCTCTGTCTGCTCTCTCATCGAGTATAAGGTCGATGAACCTTGATGTTCCTAGGTTTCCTAACTTTACGATTCCAACTCTGACAGTCATAATAATCGCTACATCAGTATGAAAGAAAGGCGATATATAACTTTCTCCCTCCCCTGGAAACCCTATAGCGTAAAGCGCTTCAATAACGTAGGTTTTATCATGAAATCAATGCTGGCGCCGGAATAAACCAAATAAAATAAAAACAAATCGTAAGTTTAATATACAAGCGATTACTACGTTGCTAAAATTCGAGCCAGCTCTAAAATACTCAAGTCCAGTGTCTTTTTCGACCCGCAGGATTCTTCCAGGCTGATGTCAGTTATAGTGCCATTCTGTATCCCGACAACACGGTTCCCCTGTCCCGCGATATTAGCTGCACCGCCCGGTTCCCGAATTCGCTGGCTAAATAGCGGCTTCTTGCCGTCGGGCTGCCGCCCCGCTGGGCATAGCCTATGATGCTGAGCCTCGCCTCCAGGCCC
The DNA here is from genome assembly GCA_963780625.1 of uncultured Methanocellaceae archaeon. Taxonomy (GTDB): domain Archaea; phylum Halobacteriota; class Methanocellia; order Methanocellales; family Methanocellaceae; genus Methanocella. The sequence continues at coordinate 162,211 of CAWACH010000006.1, forward strand.
AGACTCTTCTGAATGTCCGTAGCTATTTTACGGGTATCGCCGATCCCTTCCGCCGCTACGATAATGGCCGATCTTTTCCCCATGGCGACGTTTTGCTTCACGGTACTCAAAAGAGTTTCTTCATTATATTTTACTTCGGGCACTAGTATGACCTCGGCGCCTACGGTCAAGCCTACCATTGATGCCAGGAAGCCCCTCTGGCGCCCCATTACTTCGACAATGAAGATACGCTCGTGGGAGATCGCGGTATCTCGTATCTTGTCGATCTCGGCCACTGCCGTGTTCACCGCAGTATCGAAGCCGATGGTCTCGTCCGTCCCGTAAACGTCGTTATCGATGGTCGCAGGGATTCCCGCCATCAGTGTTTTGGTCTCTTTGCTCAGCGCCAGAGCGCCTCTCATGGAGCCGTCGCCGCCTATGACCACCAGCCCGTCAACCTTATTTGCTGCAAGGTTTTCCGAAGCCTTCTTTAGTCCTGCTTTCGTCTGGCATTCCGGGCATCGTGACGTGAGCAGCATCGTGCCGCCCATCTGTATGATGCCGCTGACGGACCTCGGGGTCAGCTTCACAAAGTTATTGGCGATCACGCCTTCCCAGCCTCTCAGGAAGCCCAGTACTTTAAAATGATCATAAGATGCCACTCGTACGACAGTCCTGATGGCCGCGTTCATGCCGGGCGCGTCGCCGCCGCTGGTCACAATGCCTATGGTCTTCAATGGCTAACCTTCTCGATTTAAAATGCTCAATGAAGAATTTTCATTACATATTTAATTGCATTTGTCATGCTTTTCACTGTTAGCGGAATAATAGTGAGATGGCGGTCACCCGGTGCGAGGGACATTCAATGCAGTCATTTGTGGCATCTTTTACAAGGAGATAATATGATCAATATTTCACGGCCCCTCGGCGTTATCTTATAGGGAAAAGCCGCCGGGTCGCCGTTCTTCTCGGCATAGCCGGGCTCCAGTATACAGTCGATCTCGCCCAGGATAAACGCATCTATCTCTTCCCTGGTCTTCCAGCGAAGCTCTTTTTTCTTTTCGGGCTCGACGAAAGCGAGCACGAGGTCTTCAATGTCGTCGGGAATACGCATATGTGTTATATTTTAGCGGTTATTTACTTTAAACTATGGATGACCGCCATCGGATGTCCGGCGAGATGCACGGAATGGGCCATGGGGATATGGCCATGCATAATATGGGAGGCGCTCCTATGCCTTCCGGCGGGCACTTGCAAATGATCGAGGATTATAAAAAGAGATTTTTTATTTGTCTTGCCCTGACCGTGCCCATAGTCATTTTATCGGAGACAGCCCAGAGCCTGTTCGGCGTAAGATTTAGCTTTCCCGGGGCAGAATATTTAGTCTTTATACGCAAGAAAGCAAGTCAAAGACGCAGGACCTGGCCAATAAAGCCGCATTAGTGCTTGTCATCATCGCTCTTTCCGTGGGGGCCGTTACTCTTGCCGCATGGCTATTGGTCGGGCAAACGCTGGCGTTCGCCGTGGAAAGAATGGCCACTGTCATGGTCATCACCTGTCCTCATGCGCTGGGCCTGGCCGTGCCTCTGGTGGTGGCGGTCTCTACGTCTTTGGCGGCAAAGTCCGGCCTCCTGATCAGGGACAGAAGGGCTTTCGAGAACGCAAAGGACCTGCAGGCAGTGGTATTTGATAAAACTGGCACTCTGACAGAAGGCAAGTTCGGCATTACCGATATAGTAGGATTTGGAGACCTGGATGAAAATGAAATATTAAGCATTGCGGCATCCCTCGAGTCAGATTCGGAGCATTCCATCGCCGCCGGCATTGTGAAAGGCGCTAAAGAAAGAAAGCTTCCGATAAAACCAGTCACCGGATTTAAGGCGATACCAGGTAAAGTCGTCGAGGGCACAGTCGATGGAAAACAATGGATGGTAACGCGGCCGGGGTATTTGAAGGAGAAGGGCCTGGAGATAAAAAGTGCGCAGACCGAAGCCATCGATCGACAGGAAAAGACAGTAGTTTTTTTATTGGAGAACGGCCGGCCCGTGAGCGCTATCGCGCTCGCCGATATTATTCGAAAAGAATCCGCTGAGGCTGTAAAAGAGCTAAAGAGTATGGGCATAAAGTGCCTGATGCTGACAGGAGATAACAAATACGTGGCGCAGTGGGTCGCTGCGGAGCTGAAGCTGGACGATCATTATGCCGAAGTATTGCCTCATGAAAAAGTGAATAAAATTAAAGAGACTCAAAAGAAGTACAAAGTCGCAATGGTCGGGGACGGCATTAACGATGCACCGGCATTGGCACAGGCGGACGTCGGCATCGCAATAGGCGCCGGTACCGATGTGGCCATAGAGAGCGCCGATATTGTCTTAGTAAGCAACGACCCCCGGGACGTCGTGGACATCATCGTCCTTTCTAAAAAAACGTATGCTAAGATGGCCCAGGATCTACTCTGGGCTACCGGATATAACGCCTTCGCCATACCGCTTGCCGCCAGGAGCTCTTTACACGTACGGCATATTACTTTCGCCTGCGGTCGGCGCCCTGCTAATGAGCGCCAGCACGATCATAGTGGCGATAAACGCCCGATCGTTAAAAATGCCTAAAACGTATAAATAGCGGCATCATTTGCCCTTTATTGCCGCCGGCAGCAAGACCACGAACCGACAGCCTTTGGTATAATCGCCTTTCACCCGGTCCTCGATCCAGAATTTACCGTTAAATTGTTTTGTAAAAGTCCTGACAAGGTATAGCCCGAGGCCTTTTCCGCTCAATTTTCTATGGGAAAGTAATGAGGATTTTAGCTCATCCGATATACCCGGCCCGGTATCTTCTACCGCCACCCTATAGTACTTTTTTTTATTTTGTGTCACTTCATCAAGCTTAATTTCGATGACTAGCGGCCCTTTCGAGTGCTTGATGGCGTTTCCGATCAGGTTGGCGAATACATCCTTCAGCAGCGGATTAGCTATGACCGGATATTCGCCTTTATGCTCATAGTGAATAGTAATATCCCTGCCGGGGATACAGGAAAACTCTTGCTTTAGCTCATCCAGCATACTGCCCAGGTCGATAGCCTCGTGCTTCAGGTCACCTTCCCTGATACACTGTATCTTACGCACGGTATTGATCAGCGTCGAGCTGCTCTTCATCATTTCCAGAGGCTTATCGAGCAGTTGCTTATTATCGACGCTCAGGCTGCCACTTTGTCCCACGATATCGAGGGCCATTTCCAGGTAGCCCATTGCGATATGGTTTATGTTATTGATGTCGTGGCCCATGAGGTCTAAATACAGCTCGGTCTGCTCTTTTGCATCACGCAGCTCGGCTTCGGTATGCTTGAGGTATGTGATGTCGTTTATGCTGCCGACCGCAGCGGTAATGTTACCCGTAACATCAAGCACGGGAGCGCTATTCGCGAGTATGGTGATCTCGCTGCCGTCCCTGCGGCGTACGAGCAGTTCAACGTTATTTACGCGTTCTCCCTGTCTTAGAGAACGAACAAGAGGAAGCTCTTCAGGTGGGAACGGCGTTCCGTCCGGGCGTAATAGCTCATAGGAGTGGTCCCCGGGACCGCTGGCAAAGCCCTTGATGCCCTCGATGATCTCTTCGGCGCCTCTGGTGTAATATGAGATCTTTTCAGTACCTGCATCGGCCATGATGATGCCTATGGGCACGGTCTCCAGTATCGCCTGTAGCGTGCGCCGGGCGTTATCCAGTTCAAACGTCCGCTGCTTCACACGTTCTTCAAGCTCATCCCCGTATGCTTTTAGCTGCGTTTGAGTGCGCTTTCGGTAGGTGATATCGCGCGATCCCCTGGATACCGATCGTCTTGCCATTTTCATCCTTTATGAGTGCCGTAAGTACTTCGAAGGGTACGTACTTGCCATCCCGGGCTATTATCTCCACTTCATATGGAGGTATGTCCTCTCCGTTCAGGCGCTTTTGCAAATTTTCTTTGACTATGCTATAATATTCGGGGGATAACAGGTCCCATATCGTTCTTCCGATGATATCGGCGGGCTTATATCCGACGACCTTTTCAACGTTACTGCTGACGAACGTCCAGCGGCCCTGGAGGTCGATCTTCCAGATGATGTCCTTAGAGTTTTCCACTAAAAAACGATAGTTTTTCTCGCTGTCGCGCAGCGAACGCTCGGTCTCAGTACATCGGATAGCTCTTCCCGCTGTTCTTCAAGCTTCTTTTGCAGATGCTCGAACTCTTCGAGTAGCGCGCCAGGCGATCGGCCACGATATTCCTGTTGGTTATGAATGTCGGCTGATACCATAATTTCCTTTAAAAAACACTTATATTTTCGTGTTAAATAATGCTTGGCAACGCTGTAACGAGTAAGAATATGAGCCGTAAAAAGTGAAGGATTTTTATACAAGCTTCAAAGTATAAACGGCGTATCCGATGAGCCCTGCGAGCATCAGCCCGATAAAAGCGAAGTCGGCGACACGAAGGGGGATATCCGTGAATTTGATCTTTGACCCGGAATGATAGCCTCTTAGTTCGATGATGTGCCCCAGGCTGCCTGCCCTGCCCAGGGAGTTCGAAAGTAGCGGAGTTACAGTCGGCCTGATACTTTTTGTAAGGTTTTTCATACCTGTAGCGCTAAAGCCGCGCACTGCCTGAGCTTCCCTTATTTTACGCGCTTCTATCTGCAGCGTAGGGATAAAGCGTAGCGTGATCATGAGCATCAGCGCATAGTCCATGGGGAAGTGCAGCCTGCTAACGAGCGTGTTCACCAGGTCCGTGGGCCTTGTCGTGTTCACCAGCAGCATAAAGGCAAAGAACATGGCCGCCAGCCTCAGCGAGATGTCTACGCCCATCAGGGCGCCATCGAAGGTGAATATGGTCACGTTAGAGATGGAATACTGGACGCCTGTCCTTACCGTGAGCATGGTCAGCGCCATCATGAACACGAACACCGGTAACAGCATCTTGATCTCTTTTGGTATCTCATTATGCAGTCCCGCTGCTGCCATGCCTATGATGGGGATGGCTACCAGGCCCAACAACAGGATAGGGTCGTTGCACAGTATTCCGGCCAGTATGATGAACGTGCAGAATAATATCTTCGTTAGAGGGTTGAGGCGGTGAATGATAGAGTTGCTATCGATGTACTGGAATATCTCGGTCATAGCACTGCCCCCATGAACTCGTCAACGGTCAGGCAAACTCGTCCCCGCTCTCCCGACAGGGTCACAATAGGCGGCGATTTCAGGGATGCGGTACTCAAGGCCGCACCGTCCCGTAATACGTCGGCCGGCGTTCCCTGCTTGAAAATTTTACCTTCGGCGATAACTATGATCTTATCCGAGTACTTTGCCACAAGGTTCATGTCGTGGGATACGATGATAATGGCAACGCCTTCGGCCTTTAGCTTCATGACGACGTCCATGAGGCGGAAACACTCGTTATCATCCAGGCCCGTCGTCGGCTCGTCCAGGATGATGATCCGGGGACCCATGGCCAGTATGGATGCCACGCAGAGGCGCAGTTTTTCCCCGTTGCCCAGATACCGGGGGTACTCTTCCTTTTTACTGAGCAGATCGACCTCTTCCAGCGCCTTAATGCTCCGCTCCATGTAATCCTTAAATCCCAGATTCAAGGGGCTGAACGTGACTTCTTCCATGACCGTATCGGCAAACAGCATGTTATCGGGGTTCTGGAATAGGAAGCCGGCTACGTGAGCGGCCTCTTCGACTTTCAGGTCTTTAACGTCTTTACCGTCCAGCATCACCATGCCGTGTTCCTTAGGCTTCAGCAGGCCGATGATGTTCTTCAGCATAGTCGTCTTTCCCGAGCCGTTACGTCCCAGAATGGCGACCACTTCGCCCGGCCTGATCTCAAAGGAGATACCCTTGAGCACGTCCGGGCCGCCATAGCCGAACCGCAGGTCATTCAGCTGTAAAATAGGCTTCAGGCCGGCGTCGATGGCATGGCCGTTACCGGTGTCCGACGTTAATATGACGGCACGCTCTTTGAGGAATTGCCTGCACTCCTCGACTCCCAGGAGCATTTCCGGCGACCTTAGCTCCATGGCTAACCGGGAAACGCATGGGTACGGCATGATCTGGTACAGATCATGGCTTTTTAGCGCCTCTTTGGGGCTGCCGTAGGCGATGAGCCGGCCCTGGTCGATGACGGCGATCATGTCGACCTTATCGAGGATGTCCTCGATCTTTTGCTCTACGAGAACTATGGTCTTGCCCGCGGCCTTCAGGTCTGCCAGAATGGCGTAGATCTCAAGGGTACTCTGGGGATCCAGCTGAGACGTAGGCTCGTCGAAGACCAGGACTTCCGGGTCTACCGCGAGCGCCGCCGCGATGGACAGCTTCTGTTTTTCTCCGCCCGAAAGCTCATGGGTAGCACGCTTGGCCAGATGGGCGATCCCTACTTTTTTTAGCGCTATTTCTATGTCCGCGGGACCAGACGGCAGGTTCCTGGCCTGCAGGCTGAACCGGATCTCATCCTCTACCTGGGGCATGAATAGCTGGGAATCCGGGTCGTCGAATACTACGCCCATGAACGCCCCGATGGAGCCGATGGTATAGCCCGTAACGTCCTTTCCTTTCAACGTCAGGGCGCCTTTGATGTCGCCGCCGATGTCGTGGTGTAACGCCCCGAACATCGCCCTGCATAGCGTCGTCTTGCCGGCGCCGGAGCGGCCGGTAATTAAAACGAACTGGCCTTTCTTGACCTCCATCGATATGTCGCACAGCGTAGGCACCTTAGCTGTCGGATATTGAAAAGTAAAATTTGTGAACGTTATCATCGTTTACCTCTGGCGTTTAATAGGTGTAAAGAGCGATTGTTAGTACATTGATGTACATAAATGCTCATCGTTAATAAATGTAGCGCATAAAAAATTAGTAAGCGGGGCTAATTTGTTTTAGTGTTCTTGTCGTGTTTTTTCAAGAACTTTTCCGCCGCTTTCTTAGCCCTCGGGCTCTTCGAGTGTAGCTGCCCTTTAACGAACGCCAGTATCTTTTCCTTGTCGCCCGACTCCTCGTAGTATTCGTCGAACGATTCGATGGCATAGCTCTTTATCAGGTCTTTGCGCTCGTGGTTATGTTGCGATACGTCTATGCTCAGCAGTTTTTCCGTGATGTCGGAACGTATCCCGGGCTTCGCCTTAGCTATCTTACCCAGCAGTCCCGCCACCTGTGCGGCCATGGGAACGTTATTGGCGTTCAGCAGGCTATAGTAATCGTCGAATATTTTATCGAACTTGCTCTCTTTATCGACTTCGATGACGCCTGCAATAACGTGTGCGGCTATGTACTTGGACGCGCCGCAGTCCGACTTGAGCAGGCCCACAAAAAAGTCCCACCTGGAATATAAGGTCTCCGGGCTCTGTTCTCCGATCATTATTAGCGCCCTAAAACTATTATATCGCTCGTTAGCGTTCTTCGTCTCGGGCGAAACGCCTTTTAATAGCTCTAAAAGAGCGCCCTCGTCCTTTAACGCCCTTTCGGCCAGCTTTTCCACATCTAAATTTTTCTCATCCAGCGATACGCCCGGTTTACTCATATTACATCAATCCTTAGCCATAGAATAAATAGTTACTTTCGAAATCTTATCATGAGTCTTATATTAAAAACCTATTGTTAGTTTCTGTTGGTGGTGGTATCTATAGCTCTATTATATAATAACTATAGCCATGAGTGCGAGAAAAAGCCAAAAATAAAAAAAAGGAGGTTGAATTATCGTATTATCGCATCGCCTGCTTTGCGGGGTAGTACAGGACCTGGGCTATGATCATGTTGATGATAGCGCATCCTACTACGATGGGCAGCGAGGTCATGATGAATATATCGACCGGCGGCGCATTTGACTTAAACAATATGCTCGGCAATTCAAAGATCACGAAAGCCGAAATGGCCGTGAACATCAGGCCGCTCGCTAAAGTGGCTAATAATGCGGTGATGGCCGCCTTGAACTTGACCAGCATGTTGGGGATGAAGAACAGGCCCAGGAAAGTGATGACCACCGATGCCAGCCCGAATATGATCTTATTGTTCGTGACGGTCAATGCGGATATGCCGAACGCCTTTGTGGGGTCCACGGCCATGAGAATGGCGAACGCCAGCATCATGATAAGACCAATGGCGGCTATGACCATGCCGATGGGATTGTCTTTGCGCGCCTTTGAGCCCTTGATCTTATCGATCGTCTGGATGGTCAATACGGCCACAACTGCGCCCACAGGTTCGCTGATGAGGTTTGCCGGAGGGAAATATGCATGGCTGATCAAAGCGCAGATGATACCGGCGACAAGGCCGATGCCGATGGCTTCCCTTAATTTCGGCACTATGAGCAGTATGGCTAGCGCATAGAACGCTATGACCAGGTTGCTGGTGATCGGTCCGGGTATTACCAGCGAGAATAATCTCACGATGGCCCCTATTCCAAGTAATATACCTACAATGACAATATCCTTAGTTCTCATGATGTTCTACCCATAACATTGTATATAGTTGTACATTTACGTATTGATTTGTACATATACGTCCCGATATATAACGTTATCGTTTGGAGCCTGACCGCTACAAAATTCGTTATCTCCGTTTATTATCGACAGTGACCGGACCCGGACCATACTCGCATTTTTAGTTGTCATGCAAGGCGAACACTTTCAGGGTCTACGAGAAGTTTTTATGTGGCGGACGCATAATATTATATTAATGAAATTTACCGGCTGGCTTCTTGACGTAGATTATATCGTAGAAAATAACCGCCCCCTCATAAGGATGTGGTGCATCGACGATTCGGGCAGAAGCGCCGTCATATTCGATAACTCCTTCGAGCCGTACTTTTACTTAGTACCGTACGGCGACGTCCCCATAAGCTCGCTGGAAAACATGTCCGAGGAAGTCGGCGGCGAGATCATCAAGCCCGTGCGGGTGGACGTGGTCGACCGTAAGAACTTCGGCGTGCCGATGAAGTCCTACCGTATTTTTACCCAACTGCCCAGAGACGTGCCATACATGAGAGAGCTGGCCCTGAAGTTCGGCGACGTCCGTGAGGCGGACATATTGTTCGGGGTCAGATATATCATAGATAAGAGGCTGACGCCGATGAGCGGCATCGAGGCCGAAGGCGAGCCGGTCGCAGTTGATTATGCCGATACCGGTATATTGTGTTCGAGCCCTAAGGCATTCGCCAGGGAGGACATACCGCCTGTAAAGGTCATGGCCTTCGACTGCGAGATGTCGAACCCCCACGGCATGCCGGACCCGAAAAAAGACCCGATCATCATCATCGGCATAAAGACCAATGCCGAAGAAAAAATATTGACCGCATCGGGCGATAGCGATAAAAGCCTCATCAAAGAATTTATCCACTACGTCAAGGACTATGACCCTGACGTCATCATAGGCTATAACCAGGACGGCTTTGACTGGCCGTATATTAACGAACGGGCAAAAAAGTACAAGCTGAAGCTTAGCGTCTGCCGCGACGGCACGGCGCCCATGTTCGGCAGGGGCGGGCTCCAGAAGAAGGTGAAGCTCATCGGCCGCCTGGACATCGACCTGTTCCACGTGGCACAGCGTGACGTGGACGGCGTCAAGATCAAGACGCTGGATAACGTAGCCGACTTTTTGGGAGTAATGAAGAAGGAAGGGCGAGTGAACATTCCCGGCGCCGACATCCACAAGTACTGGGCAGATGACGCTTTGCGCGACGAGCTATTACAATATGCAAAAGATGACGTCGTGAGTACCTTCGGGCTGGGCGGAGAGCTGTTGCCGCTGCAATATGAGTTCGCACGCATGGTGCACGAGCCCGCCGACAACGTTTCCAAGATGGGCCGCGGACGGCAGGTGGAATCTTATCTGGCCTACGTTGCCTACGAGTATGGCGAACTGATCCCTTCCCGGGGCGGAGAAAATGAGACGTACCTGGGAGGCTTCGTGTTCCCGCCGGTAAAAGGCATACACAAGAACGTGGCATCCCTGGATTTTTCGGCCATGTATCCTTCGATAATGATCACTTACAACATATCCCCGGATACGGTATGTAAGGACTGTAGCGAAGAATGTTATCCGCCGGCCCCCGAGGTCGGCCACTGCTTCAGAAAAACCCCCGAAGGGTTCTTTACCAGGATATTGCGATCGCTGGTCCAGCACCGCATCGCACTAAAAAAGAAGCTCGCGATAATGGATAAAAAAGACGAGAACTATAAGATGCTGGATATCAGGCAGAAGACCATTAAGATCCTGACGAATGCTTTTTATGGCTACACGGGCTGGGCGCAGGCTAAATGGTACCGTCGCGAATGCGTGGAGGCTACATCCGCATGGGGACGTTTCTTTATCAAGAAAGCGAATGACATTGCCGAGGCTATGGGCTTGCGGGTATTATACGGCGACACCGACTCGCTGTTCGTCACCGTAAATGATGGCGGCGATCTACAAGAGATCGCCCGTGAGTTCATAAAAAAAGTCAAAGAAGAGCTGCCGCTGGACATGGACATCGATAACGTCTATAAAGTCATTTTCTTCACCGAGTCGAAGAAGCGGTACGCCGGCCTCACCAGCAAAGGAGAGATCGTGGTCAGGGGCCTGGAAGTGCGCAGAGGCGACTGGTGCGAGCTGGCTAAAGAGCTGCAGTCTGAGGTCATACGCATCATTCTCGAAGAGGAGAACCCGGAAAAAGCGGCAAAATTCGTAAAAGACGTCATCGGCAAGGTCAAGGAAGGCAGGATACCTCTTGAAAAGCTGATCATCCATAAGACGCTGACCAAAGGCGTGGAAAGCTACGAGAGCACCCAGGCTCACGTAAAAGCGGCCGAGCGCGCCCGGGAACTCGACCTATCGGCGTCGGTGGGCAGCAAGATCAGCTACGTTATCGTAAAAGGGCCCGCCGGCACGCTGAGCGAGCGAGCCTACCCCGTGGACATGTTCAGTAAGTTCAAGGACGGCGTCCTCTACGCGAAGGACAAAACGTACGAGCTTGATACTGAATATTATATTGATAAACAGCTTATACCGACTGTGTTACGTATCCTCGGGTTTTTCGGCTATACCGAGGACGAGCTGAAGGGTAAGAGCGTCCAGGGCACGCTGGCCCAGTTCTTTTAGCCAGCGCAAGAACGATAAACCCCTAATGACTTATATGACTATCAATGGACCTAATATTACTCGCCGGGATCCTTGTCTTATCATTGGTCATCGTCCTGGTCGCATATCGCCTGCTCAAGCTGACCTTGAAGCTTGCCGTCGCTTTTGTGCTCAACGCGCTGGGCGGACTCTTTATATTATTGATATCTAATTTCGTGCTCAACATGAGCATTCCCTACGATCTTCCGACGCTGCTCATCAGCATCATCGGCGGGGTCCCCGGGGCTATTTGTATAGATATATTAAAGATGATCAGCATTACGCTGTAGAGAAAAAAGGCCGGCACTGTGCCGGATCAACAATTAATCGTATACCTGTTTTCGCCGGCCGACAGCCATTATTGCCAGAAATGCGATGGTCATGAGCAGATAAGCGATCGGCAACCCCATATTCATCGTTTTAGCGACAGTGCCGGTAATGTCGAGAAATGGCAGGTTATTCACCGGGCCGATGTACCATAATATCATATATGACGCCTCGAACAGCTTACTGGAGCCGCTCCATATGCCCATGGCCATCGCCATCGCCGGGATCAACATCATTTCGGCCAGAAGCGTCCACATATCGATATAGTTCCCGGATATCGCCATGCTCGCCAGAACTCCGCTGCTCAGGGCGACGCCTGCAAGGATGCCTGCAAGCCACATCATCGGAAGCTGGTAATTCACCGGACCTGGCGCCGAAAAGACGATCTGCCCGGTATTAAAAGTCCGTTCCCGGGTGCTCATGGCCGACCATATAAGGATTGGCCATATCATCGCCGCCAGTACTGCCATATGCTGCCCGTCTGCGCCGGACGAGGAAAGCCCTAAAAGGATAATGATGAGCGCCCCGGCATACCACCACCATCTCTGGCCTTTGAAAGCAAGCCTCATCTCGGCCAGTAATAATGAGGCGGGATTCACGTATTTTTTATTAAATGACAGCGGAGTGAGCCGGACTTGCGTTAATGCCTTTTCAGCCGGCATATCCCCCGAAGGTTTTGCCTCTACTACGGCTTTGCGGGATTTTTTCGTTACGTTGATACTTGAATCGAAACGGTCAAAAAAGACAGATGCGACCAGGGCTAAGCCTCCCGCGACAATGACCCAAAAGAGCCTTCCGAGTATTATCAACGGCGTCCATTGTATGCCATTCCAGGTAAATAGCCCGGGAGGGCGATCGACGGGGGCAAAGCCCATGCTCCAGTGACCGGGCACAAAGGAAGGATATGCCGCATGGGCAGCTACTTGAAGACTTGAGGTGGCGATACTCGTACCGAACATATCAGACAAATATGCAAGGTCATTATTCGGTAGCGCGCTCCCCGCTGATGTTAGTAATATCGCTAAAACGATCATGTACACTATGAAATAGACTATATTACCTATGCCGCCGCTTAAAAATGAAACAGACTCGAAAAGTACTGCCACCGATGCCACCACAGCCATGGCCGGTAAGACCAGAAATATGAAAGGGGACCACAGCGCAAGGAGGTCTATTGACGATACCTCGCCCCTGAGTAGCTGCATGACCAGCGTGCCGGCCATCATGATACCGACGATGACAGCCAGTACGGCAAAATTACTTGTTGCTTTTCCCAGCATATATAGCGGCTTACTTAACGGAGTAGTCGCTATGATCTGGCCGACGCCCGTGCTGCGGTCTCGACCGACGGCATTCTTGATCACATAAAAGCCGAAGAGCGAAAGGAAAAGGGTCGTCGGAAGCGAGACCATTGCGCCGATCCACGCTGAATTATAAATGCCCCGGTAAAGTCCGGTATCCGAGGAGAGCTTAATCGTCATGTAACCGGCGTCCGTGGATGGGACGAATATGTACGCAGCCAGTAGCGTCAGTAAAAGGACTATTAGAAATCCATAGCTTCTGATCCGCTCTAAAAGATCGGCTTTAACAGTGTGGTAAAAAGCCTGCCCCGTGCTCATACCTTAGCGCCCCTGTGACCGGATATCAGGTGAAGGTAAGCGTCCTCGAGCGTAGGGGAGACTGTCCGTGCTTCCGGCGACGGCTTGATATCGGAAATAGCCCTGACCTGTATGCCATCGCTGCGCCGTATCGTACTGCTGACAAGGTATTGTTGCTTTATACCCTGCAACGCTGTGCCCGGCACGACCCATTCCCATACCTGGTCGTCCACTGTATGTAGAAGCTCTTCGGGGGTAGCATGCGTAAGTAGCTCGCCTTTGTTAATGAGCGCGATATCACTCGCTATCGCCTCCACGTCTGAAACGATGTGTGTGGATAGAATAACTATACGGTCGCTCGAAAGGTCCGACAATAGATTCCTGAATCGCACCCGCTCCTCCGGGTCTAATCCCACGGTCGGCTCATCCACGATGAGCAGTTTCGGGTCGTTCAGTAAAGCCTGGGCGATGCCTATGCGCTGCTTCATGCCGCCGGAGTATCCGCCCAGCGGGCGGTTCCGCGCTTCTGTGAGGTTGACCACTTCGAGCAGCTCTGATATGCGCCGCTTTGCGGCTTTGCCGTCGACGCCTTTAATGGCTGCCATGTACTCTAAAAATTCTACCGTGTTCAGGTGAGGATAAACGCCGAAATCCTGGGGAAGATATCCCAGCACTGACCGCAGGCTGTCAGGAGACTTAGTAATGTCAATGCCATCCCAGGTGATAGTACCCTCGGTCGGTTTTGTAATAGTGGCCAGTATACGCATTAAGGTGGACTTTCCCGCCCCGTTCGGCCCCAGCAATCCAAGAACCCCAGGCCCTAGTTCAAGGCTAAAATTTTTCAATCCCCATACGTTACCCTTATACGATTTACTGACGTGATCAATAATAAGTTTCATCTTTACACCGTTTTCCAGAACAGTATTCGATAAAAATTCCATTGCATCCTATATAATCGTTACTTTCGCATAGCTCTCGGGCTGCCCTTAAATAAGCACATTTACTTCTATTCATCGATGGGAGAGAAATATTACTCGCTGACCGACCGTATCAAGATATTGTCCGAGGGTACGAAGTACGATAGCTGTAACCAGACGACGACCTGCCACACCTTTACGCCCGACGGCCGGTGCATACAGCTCTATAAGACGCTGATGACCAACAGGTGCAGCGGCGAATGCCTCTACTGTCCCAACCGCTGCGGCCGGGAGGTCACCCGCACCTCGATCAGCCCCGAAGAGATAGCAAAGATCACCTGGGACCTCTACCGGAGGAACGCTATCGAGGGATTATTCTTATCGTCCGGCATCGTCGGCGACCCCGAGCATACGACGCAGCTGCAGCTTGAGGCCGTTAAGCTGCTCCGTGGCCAGGGCTTCAAGGGCTATGTCCACGTGCGCCTGATGCCCGGAGTGCCGAGGGACCTGTTGCGCGAGGTATCCCTTTATGCCAACAAGTTCGGGGTGAACGCCGAGACGACCTCGTCTTCGCGCTACGATGAGATCTGCCCGAATTTCGATTACAAGAGCGATATTTTACAGCGCATGCGATGGACGCATGAGTTCGTCCTGAAACGCCGCAAGGAGATCACCTATGGCGAAGGCATCGTGGGAGCGAACGATACTCAGTTCGTCGTCGGCGCTTCGGGCGAGCCTGATGGCGAGATCATACACACCATAGATAATTTTATGGCTAATTACGGATTGAGGCGGCCGTACTTTATGAGCTTCGACCCCGTGCCGAACACCCCGCTCTCGTCGAATCAGCCCTCTCCGGTATGGCGGGAGATCAGGCTGTACCAGACCTCTTACTTGATGAAGGACTATGGCCTCAAGGCGAAAGACCTGGACCCTGTGTTGAACGATAAGGGGTTCCTGCCGGACGAAGACCCGAAAGTGCTGCTGGCGCGATGCAATACGGACCTGTTCCCCGTGGACGTGAATGAAGCGTCCTTTAACGAGCTGCTCATGGTCCCGGGCATAGGGCCTACGACGGCGCACCGCATTCTACAAAGCCGCCCCATCGAGGATTACGTCCAGCTGGCGAACATCGGCGTCGTTTTGAAGAGGGCCAGGCCGTACATCAAAGTAAAAAATAAGATGCAGACCCGGCTGGAGATATTCGCGCAATGATCATCGGCTACAAAAAAGACGTCGACGGCATCCTCAGGGCTGCCATCGCTCTCAAGCGGAACCCGGACTCTACCATGGTATGCGGGTCAAGCAAGCGAGAGCTAAAAGAAAAGCTGGCGATGTACCATGGCGACATCGTGGTCAACGTCGATGACGTTGTCAAGGACGTGCCGGTCCATACTAAAGTCGAGCTGTCGGTCAAATTTCCCGGCTGTGGCGTGATGCAGCCTTCGCTGTCGCTAAACTCATTCCTGAACTATTCGCTCCGCAATAGCCATTGTGTACCCGACGAGCTCGTGCGGCTGCTGGCGCTCAATTATCCTGACCTGACCGTGATACTCGCGCACAAGGATGCCACTGCTAAGAAATATTACCATTATTACCGTGAGACAATGGGCGAGCTGGAGCGCATAAGATCATACTGCAGGTTCCGGCCGGCCGGAGACTTGCTTTACGTTGAGATAACCCCCAGGCATGACATTAAGGACCTGTTCATGAAGTGGGCGGCGGGCAGGAACAACGATAGGCGAGTGATCGTCAAATGTCACAAAGAATATTTTCTATTGAACGCCCGCAGCATCGGCTATCGCACGGATATCGCCCCAATATCGGAAGAAGAAGCCCTGAGGTTGTTAGGCGACATTCCCGATGTCGACAGCGAGATATGGGACACGTTCTATGATAGTCAATCGATCGAAAGCCGACGTAATATAAAGTACGCAAAGTCCAGGTTACCGGCTAAATATTCGCATATTAGCCCGGAAACCAGAAAAGAAAGAAAAAAGATAGAGCATGGCACTCCTTCGAATACCCTCGACGAGTTCAGCGATTAGGTCAAACGGCGGTATCCAGAAGTACTGTTTCTTGCCCACCCGTGGTTTTACCTATGACCAGGACATGGTCCACCGTTTTGCCAGTGGCGTTATCCATATACGATAGATCGACGATGCTCTGGCCTTTTATGGCCAGCGTAGACCCCTTTGATAAACCCAGGCCGCCGGCCGGATCGAGAGAGACGTTCAGCCCGTCCTTTGTGGCCGCCTGCTGATCCGTCATGTCTTTATAGAATATGCCGCCGGCACTGATGTATACGATCAGCGGAGAGCTTTGGTCGAAGCCGTTTAGCATGTCGCCGCCGTTGTTCGTAAAGACCACACTATCAGCGCCCGCCCTTTGCGCTGTTACAGGGTAGACGAAGCTATGGTTACCCACGACCCCGCCCTGTATTCCGGCAAAAGCCACGGCTGGAGGTATAATAAGAACTGCCAGTAAAGCGACAGCCAGATAAACGATGATCCTGGCGCCGGTATTCCCGGATAAATTCTTGGAGTTCCGGGCGCCTTTGCGGGCGTAGTAGGATAACACGAAGAATATCCCTCCGCCGATGGCCGATAGCATGATGGAGAGCAGCGTGAACGTCAACAGTATAGGAATGTTGCTTAATAGGCTGAGTATGCCGGTGATCTGGGATGGAAAAACCGTGTCATTGATAGCTTTCCAGTCTAGCGGGCTGCCATTCGACAGGTTTAACGTCGTAATAAAAATTGATAACACGGCTGTGAAGCCTATGCCCCCCAGAAGGCCGGATATAAGCCCCGCCAGGACATTACCGTTAAAGCGCAATTTATCGGCCGATAAAGACCATGCCGCCAGCGCGCCGGTAAACAAAGGTATCAAGAATATCAACAGTGCCCACTGGCCGAAGAATACGCTCCGCAAGCCGTCGTTATAAACGATGAAGCCCGGCCATAATAGCTCGAGCAGTATGTAGGATAAAATAAGTACAATACTTCCGATGGCCCCGACCAGGAGACATTTGGCGGCTGAGACGGCATTAATGCCCTTATGTTTCTCCGCTCATGCTTTAGCCCGACTGCTTTATTTGTCCGCCCTTCGTCCCTGCCGGGTGATCCGGCTTAACTTCGCGCTCGATCTTTTCGAGAAGCGCCCGCTTGACGAAGTCTTCCTTGTCCTTTCGGTAGGTCACCTTGATGCCATTATCGTCCTTCAGATATTCATAGCCGCGTATGACCGCGATAGGCGTCCCTTCGTTGGACTCGCCCATGAGCATGTTGGCGCATGCTGCGACCTCGTCTACGATACCCTGGATGGTGATCTTCAACTCATGGCCGAACAGGTCTACGTCGCCCCTCTTATCATGTAGGGCGGCTATGCCGGCACAACCGACCGTGACGCCGATCTGTCCCTCACGGAATGACCTGCCGTTCGTGTCTGTAATGATGACAGCGACTTTCTTTCCGGTCAGCTCCAATAGCCCATCCCTGAGCCTTCGGGCTGATGCGTCCGGGTCTTTAGATAATAACAGAATATACCCCGACTCCGTATTGGACCGGTCGATGCCCGCGTTTATGCAAACGTTACCCTGCACGGTCTGAACGAGCAGCGGATGCTTTCTCAGCACCATAGTGCTGTTATCGAGCACGTACTGGATGAAGTGGGGGTCTTCGTCATTGAGCGCCGCAAGCTCTTCCGCCTTCGGCGTGGGCGTGATATTATTAAGAAGATACCGGCGTCCCTCGGCCTTTGAGACTATGGTGGATGCGAATACCACTATGTCCCCATCCTCCAGCTTAGTCCGTTCGACTGTTATGGCAGCAAGGTCATCCCCTTTTTGTATCATGGGGACTTTATCGACGGTGAATGCGGTGATCTTCAAATTAGTGCCTCCGTTAAATTAACACATTATAGTACGCCTAAAACCCATAAACCTTATGCCGGCACTAAAAAAAGTTATTTTTATGCACAACGATAAGAGGTGGTCATACGCGGAAGGTTTTTTCACCTTCCGGTCCCCGGACCGGCTCCTCTTCCTGGTCGATGTGGCCTTTTGTCGGGCTCTTACGCTTATTCATGGCGAGTTCCTCTCGCCTTGCCTTTGAGCCTTTATGGCCCCTGATAGGTTCTCTTTCCACCATAAGTTAACCCCTTTTTGCCTCAAACCCTCTTTTGCCCGTCGGGCCTTTTACCGGCTCTTCGGCAGGCTCCACATTGTATCCGGAGGGTTTCTTTTTCTTTTTCTTGTCCTTATCGTCTTCCTTTTTATTCGCCATACAAGCTCGCGCTCCAGTAAAACTATAATTCATACTCAGGAGTCTTTTTCTTTTTATGCTCCCGGTCTTTCATGATCTGGTTATATCTTCGGTCAAGCTCCTCATTCACGTTCTTATCCGAATTGGCAGCGTCAACGTAGGTGACTATGCCGTGCTGCAGGTCTTTCATGTCATCGGGCGAGGCAATGTACTGCCGGTTCTCGTCGCGGTCCCACATTGACTCGTTTTCAGCATAATATACATGGCCGCTCATAACGATCTCGTCCGATGTCCCCGGCTCGTCTCTCGGAGCCGTTATATCCCTGGCGAACGCCTTTTTGGGAGCTTCTTTTTTAAGGTTTTTATCTGCTATTTTCTTTGCCATCTTCGTCTATCCTGCCAATATCATTTCTAATGGTAAATCAGAATATTCATTATTCTATACTGGTAACACAAAATACGGAATTTGTACGGAGAATGAAAAGATATAGCAGACGGGTGCCTATTTTATCAGGTCGACATTGAGTATGCCATATTTTAGCGACAGCGCCTTGTTATGGTGCGGGGCATCGTTCAGAGAGCCTTCATACAGCGTTTTCTCCTTCGAAAAACCGGCCCTGGCCGTATCCAGCGTACGGCCGTTAACGAGCGTGCCTCCCACGAGGCTTACCTTGCTCCATATGTTCTGCCCGCCGGTCTCAAAAGTGACCGATGACAATCTCACTATACCGAACGGGATCACTATTGCCAGCCTGAGAACGTCCGGTAAATTCGGTACTTCCAGCCCGGCCTCGATATGATACCAGCCGTTGGCGGTGACTTCCCAGGATAGTACATGGCCGGCGCCATGGGTATACACATATTGTTTACAGACAGGCATCAGGGAGCGGGCCTCCGCGATGGTAAGAATTAGGGCCGTAGACGATCCCGTCGAACGACGACACGGATGAGCCGACGACGTGCTCTTCTTCATCGGTGACGTCGAAGCCGATCAGCCGGCTTTCAATGCCTTTGGGGAATAAAAGCGCCATGCAGGGGAAATACTGCGCGCCCGAGGGGCTTGCGTCGCTAAGGTCGTTCATCAGGTATGGGAAGCCTATGTCTATCTCGATCTTTAATTCGCCCGACTCGGAGACTTTCACGCATATATCGGCCACCCTGGCGGTAATATCGGCGGCCTCGTTCGGAATATGTAATTCGTCGAAGTCGACAGTCTCGCAGCCCACGTCGGGCTGGTCGCATCTGGTTCTCTCCAGCCGGTCCATGTTCGCCATGAGTGTCCCGGCAAGGCCGTTATCTTTGAGTGCCATGGCAATGTCTAATGCTTCGGCCAGAGCGGATGCCGATTCGTCGAACTGGCAGAGCCCTCTGCACACGTCAGATAAGCCCACGAGCGTAGCGATGAGCGAACGCTGGTCGCCCAGCCGCCCTTTGATCGCCATTGCCGATTTAAAAGTGTCTTCTGAGCTCTGGTAATTGCCTAAGAATAAGTATACGAATCCGGCGTTGTTTAGCACGCCGGCGACCGCATCGTTCCATGCGCCGTCCCTGTTCTCGCTTTCGAATGCCCTGAGCGCTATGTTCAGCTCTTTCAGCGCTTCCTCGTAAAAGCCGTTAAATGAGAGCTTTTTCGCCTTATCGCTGTGCGAAAGTCCTATCTGGACCTGGCGGGTCATTCGTCTCGGGGCGGCCATAGTCTAGATGTAAGTACGATTGGTATAAAACCATTGTTGTATTAGCGCAACAGGTTACGATAAACATGCAGCTTTGTTGTCCGGGTCAGCTTAACGTGTACCAATATTTTTCTAAATACGCTTGACCTTCGTGCCTTCTTTGGAATCCTCAATGACAATGCCCAGCTCCGTCAGTCTTTTTCGAATGAGATCGGAAGTCTCGAAGTCCTTCTTCTTCCGCACAGCATTCCGGATATCGACAATGAGCTGTAACAGTTCCGCGGCGAATAAGTCTTCCATCGAGCCTGTCCACTTGATGCCCAGGATATCCGAGAAAATACCATACAGGTCGAGCACTTCCTTCCATTCGCTTGCGGGCATGTCGCCCTCGGCCAGCCACCGGTTCACATCACGTGTCAACTCGAATACTTCCGCCATGGCTTCCCTGGTATCGAAGTTATCGTCCATGTGCTCTTCGAACTGTTTTTTACTGGCATCCAGACGGTCTCGTACGCCGGTCACCGGAGAAGCTCCAGATAATGGAGTTTTTATGCGGTGCTCCACCCAGAAACGGCATTTTGTATCCTCTCCAGTCCTCGTTTTGCGTCATCCATGGCAGCATCGCTGAAATCA
Organism: uncultured Methanocellaceae archaeon; assembly: GCA_963780625.1. Lineage (GTDB taxonomy): Archaea > Halobacteriota > Methanocellia > Methanocellales > Methanocellaceae > Methanocella. Next base: position 182,721 of record CAWACH010000006.1, read on the forward strand.
AGCGGGCTCTGGTAATGTGTGTTCAGGATGAAAAAACGTACGATGTCGGGGGAATATTTATTAAGCACGTCCCTGACAAGGAAAAAGTTGCCCAGCGACTTAGACATCTTTTCTTTATTAATGAGTAAAAAGCCGTTATGTATCCAGTATTTAGCCAGCGGTGGCTTTTGCGTATAGGCCTCGGTCTGCATGATCTCAGACTCGTGATGGGGAAAAATGAGGTCCATGCCGCCCCCGTGTATGTCGATGTTCGACCCTAACGTCGTCACGGACATGGCAGAGCATTCGATGTGCCACCCCGGCCTTCCCGGGCCCCAGGGGCTGTCCCAGGAGATGGCTTCGCCCGGCTTGGAGGCTTTCCACAGTACAAAGTCCATCGGGTTCTGCTTTTGCTCATTCACTTCCACGCGGGCGCCGACCTTTCAGCGCGTCATAGGACTGATGCGAGAGGGAGCCGACTTTATCCTTCATCTTATCCACACTAAAATATACGCTGCCGCCGGATACGTAGGCATAGCCGGTATCCACCAGCTTCTTTATTATCGCGATAATAGCCGGGATATTCTGACTAACCCGGGGATAGCAGTCCGCCCTGAGCACGTTGAGCCGGTCCATGTCCTCATAATATGCGTCGATGAACTTATTGGCCAGGTCCAGGGGCGGTATGCCTTGCTCGGCCGCCCTGCGGAGTATTTTATCGTCCACGTCGGTAAAATTCTGGACGTAGGTGACCTTGTACTCCTTGTAAAGCAAGTACCGCCTGATGGTATCGAAGACCACGTATGCCCGGGCGTGGCCCATGTGGCTATAGTCATAGACGGTCGGCCCGCAGACGTATATCTTGACCTCATTATCGTGCAGAGGCACGAAGTCCTCTACTTTTGAAGTGAGCGTATTATAGAATCTTAGGGCCATCGCATTCACCGGAACAATTAATATATTAATTAGAGGTTGGACGTTTATCAATATAAGATTCGACCTCTGACATAGCAAATAACTAAATAAAATATTGGCATCGTATCTATAATAGTTTGCATCTAAGCGGATTTTACCGCTTAACTATTTGGTTCCTGTGGCGTTGATGGAAGTGGTTGGTAACACGAACCTCTCGAAAGGAATTAAAACACAAATTTTCTTTTTAATATTTTTATTCACGAAAGCTCTAAAGCTCTAGAGCACTGTCAACGCACAATTACACTAATCCGCGGGTCAATGCTCGAGCGCTCGAGCGCTCTAACCCTAAAATAATGCTCTAAGGCTCGAATACCCGTTTGAAACGCTAAATGGCGTTAGCACCAGCACACTAAGTCGCGGTCAATTATCAAAGAGCTCTAACGTACTATGGTTCTATACATGGTTCAGATAGTGCTATCATATCGGTCATTTCAATGTTGTTATATTCTTGAATGGCTTTACCGTTATACGTTAGGGTTCTTTGAGTGTTGACCGTGCCTTCGAGTGTTAGTGCAAGGTCGTTTAGCGTTTCAAAGGTGATTTAGAGATTTAGAGCATTATTTTAGGGTTAGAGAATTCGTGAAATTAGTGCAATGCCCCGAGGTTTTGAGTATTTGTGCGTTGACGGTGAACTAGAGAATTAGAGCGTTAGTGAGTAAAAAATATAAAAAAAGTTTTAGGGTTTTATTTCCTTTAGTGATGTTCGTGTTACCAACCACTTCCATCAACGCCACCGGAAACATTTATAGAGCTACTTACCCTGCCCAGGCTTTGTTATCATTCGCCTATAGGCTTCGGGCGCCAGAATAAGTATTACGGCCAATACCAGGCTGACGGCAAAATACGGTGAGCCTATATTTTTAAGGTTGCTGCCCAGCATGGTGAGCACGAACGCCCCGGGCAGCTCGCCCAGAACGGTACCTATCATGTATTCGGTGAAGCCGATATTAGAGACCCCGGCGAGATAGCCGACGGCATCGAACGGTATAACAGGGATAAGCCGAATGGCCATGATCACGAAAATGCCGTTCTTATCAAAGCGCTCGCCGATGCCTGCGTATCGCCCGCTCAAGCTTTTTTTCACGTAGTCCCTGAACAAGTATCGGGACAATCCGAAAGTGATCATGGCAGATAACGTGGTGCCGATAGTCGTTAAAAATAGCCCGTAGAGGTGGCCGAAGATGTAGCCGCCCGCAATGGAGAAAGGCGTTACCGGTAAAAATGTAAAAGGCCTGAGGGCCTGCATTAAAATATAAATGACTTCAGAGTATGCGCCGTAAGATAACACAAACTCCCTGATGCCGTGAGGCGTCACCCGCTCATAGACATGAACGATGTGTGAAGGGCCTATGTACAATATGGCCGCTATAATAGCAACAGCCCATACGCATAGGATCAATAACCTGACGTTGAGCATCGACCGGAGAGCCATCAATAGGAAATGCAATCCACTGCATATAACGGTTTTTATCGCTGCACTAAAAAGTATATGTGATGACAGGCTAGAGATAGGTAGAGAGGTCAAATGTCACATCCGCTCGAGGCATACCTAGGCGAAAATAAGACCAGCGTCGTTACTGACGAGCAGGCGAAGGACAGCATTTCAGAACTGGTCAATGATGCAGGCTTGCTACAGGAAGCGTGTGCCATGTTCAATGCCGAGCTGAACAGTGACGTCAGGTGCTTTGCCGTCGGTAAGGTCTATGACGTGGAGAAAGAGCGCTATGGGTGTGTGGCAATTCTTTCCGAGGACGTGGCGAACGTCATCGGCGAGGGGTTCATGCAGGAAAAGCATGAGGAGATCAATTACGTTTTACTATGCGCTTACCTTGAATACCGCCGTTTCTGCGAGGAAGTCGACAACATCTTTGAAGCGTGGGACGATTACCTGAATTTTATCATGCAAAAAAGCTTTATGCCGCTCTTCAAGAACGGCGTACGGGCCAGGCTCATTTATCCGGGTTCGGCCGAAAAGTCTGCTTTACCCACCATAGTATTCATAGTTTATCAGAAATACGATGAGATATATGGATAGCGACATTTCCCATTGGAATGTGTAAGCCCCGCTATAAGAAATTTCTAGCTCAGTCCTGTGCATGTGATGGTTTTACCTGTTTTATATAGTATATATAAAGCCGGAAAGGCTTTAGCCCTAAAATGGTAATGGTTACCATACGATAGTGTTTATTTATGGCTATCGGCCCGAAGCACAACGAAGTCGAAATAATTTGAGCATACGCGTCGGGCATTTACAATAGTTTTAGACAATATGAGATATCGGGCTGCTGTCTATAGACATGCTTTAATTTTACAAAAAGGTGTAAATCCATATGGCTATCGATGATATCCTGCACGACATTAACGGAAATAAGGTCTCCCGGCGTACACTGCTAAAGGCCGGCGCGTCCGTGGCCGTAGGCCTGGTAGGGCTTTCTGCTGCAGGCTGTACGTCGGCGGCTCCTGGTCCCGGGGAACTCACGGATTACGGCGGACAAAAACTCACGCCTGCAGACGGGTTTAACAACAATGCCATCAACGGCACCCAACAAATAGATGGAGGGGCTTATTCTCTTTCGCTTGTAGGCCTGTTCGACCGGCCAAAGACATATAGCTACAGCGATTTATTGAAAATGTCTAGCGTTCAAAAAGTGGTAAAGCTGAATTGCGTCGAGGGATGGGACGCCACTGCGCTGTGGGAGGGCATACCCTTGAAGGCTATACTCGATGATGCCGGCATCGACACTACTGCCCGGACCGTTATTTTTTATGCGCAGGATGGCGATTCCACGTCGTTCACGGTGGATGACGCCCGAAGCCACGATTTCTTGATCGCATATAAGATCAACGGCATTCCCCTGACTGCGGACCGGGGATACCCGTCCCGCCTCGTTGCGGACAATAAATGGGGCTATAAGTGGATCAAGTGGATCACTAAGATCGAGCTGTCGGACAAGGATTACACAGGCTACTGGGAGAGCCGGGGATATTCTAACGTAGGCGAGCTTAGCCAAAATTTCTTATCATAGGTGACATTTCATGAAGGTTATTGAGTTTGTTAGGATGGCGGTGCCCTGGTGTCTACTGGCTGTGACTCTATTTTACCTGCTGACGGGGTTCGGGATATCCTATTCAAATATCGTTGGGCCGTGGACGCTTAACTTGCTGGGTAAGGCGGTCTCCTTCCGGATCCACGACGTCCTATGGGCACCATTTATTATACTCCTCGCTGCCCATGTCGCCTTTCGTTTCATACCGAAAAAGCGATGAGATCAATATATCATATAGTCGATAATTGTAAAACTAGCCCTATCATTAGGATGCTTTAACATGGAATTCAGTCGTGAAGTCCTCGAAAAATTCCCGGGCATATGCGTTGCCGAAGGCGATGTAAAGTCAGTGGCCATAGCGAATGATAACCCCGGCCTGGATGTTTTAAGGTCCGAAGTGGCCGGCGAGATCAAGTCCCGGTATACCATCGAGAACGTTAAGGATGACTCGACGTTCAGGGCATACAGGGATTTTTTCTGGAGCGTAGGCATCGATCCCACGAAGACACGGCCCGCGTCCGAGGCGCTGGTGAGAAGGCTGCTCTCGGGCGGTAAGCTGCCTAAAATAAACACGGCCGTAGATGCCTATAACATGGCATCGGCCGTTAGCGGCGTGCCCATTGCAGCTTTCGATGCCGATAAGATCACGAACAAACTTACAATGAGATTTGCTACCGAGGGAGAATCATTTTTCGGCATCGGCATGAAAGAGCCCGTCATGCTGAAGCCGAACCAGGTGGTCATCGATGATTGCGGCCATATCATCGCCGTATACCCGTATCGTGATTCGGATGACACAAAAGTGACCGCAGAGACCGGGAACATTCACTTAGTCGCCTGCGGCGTGCCAAAGATCGATAAAAACAAAGTGCTTGGCGCATATGCTACATGCACACGTTACCTGAGCGATTATGCCGGCGGGGCTCCCTCGGAGCCTATGCTGTACCCGCAATGACAGGCGATGTTTATTTTACTGTAGCCTGTTCGGCGCCGATCATCTTCTGCAGGTCGTCGGGATTAAAGCCTAACATCGTCTTTTCGCCGTAGACGACCAGCGGAGTGGCTCGTGCCTTATACTTATTCACAAGCTCATCCCAGGCTGCCCTGTCCTTGGTGATATCCTTCTCCTGGTACTCGATATTATTTTTTTTCAGGTAATCCTTCAGCTCCTGGCAAAAGCCGCAGGTAGGCTGTGTATAAATGATCAGAGTCGGCATGGTTGAACACAATATGTTGGCTTTAGCTATGAGATTAAAAAATATATTACCGGAATCAACGCCCGTATCCGAAGGCAACATCGGTTTTTAGCTATAGCATGGCTCACTTAACGGCATCTACTCGCCGGTGCTGAGGCTTGCGGCCACGATATATTCATCCTCCGCCTCGGCATACCGTTTCAGCTCTTCCAGCATGACCGCATAGCTAAATCGGGCGAAATAGTTACCCGGATTGACGCCGATGGCTTTTTTATATTGTATTTCGGCATCAGGATAGCGGCCGATCCTTTTTAAAAGATTGCCATGGCAGACATAAGCATCCGCAAAATCAGGCTTCATCTCGCTGGCTACCCGATATTCCCCGACGGCGTCCTCCAGCATGCCCTCGTGTTCCAGCAATCGCGCATACTGGAAATGTGCCTCTGCGTTATTCGGCTCCACGTCGATGACCTTTTTGGCGTTCGAAACTAAATCCACTGATTGCATACCCATCGATATTTTAGGTCTACGTTCTCTTATTTTGCGCCTCATCTAACCCAAGTATTTGCACATACAATTAGCTATTACGTATGTGGCTATACTACATCGCGTGTTCTAATGCGGATTGCCATAAAACTAACTTATTATAATAGTATCAAACCGCTGTTAGCCATAAAAAATGTGCGCATTATGGGCTTTTGTACCGTTATTTTGGCTGAGCAAGCCTTTTTGGCCTATCATGCCCTACACCGCTTGATATGTATAAAATACCCTATGGTAAGCCTTGTTTTTTATAATGATTAAAAAAATAGACATAATAATTCAGAAAAGTCGCCATATCGATCAAAGTTGAATCGTATGGCTGAATATGCAATATCGAATTAAACACCTGTGCGGCTATGTATCGACGGCTGGCAGCATGACCACGAACCTGCTGCCATGCGTAGGGTCCCCCTGGACACGGTCCTCGACCCATACCCTGCCATGGAAGTCTTCGACCAGCGTTTTTACAAGGTAAAGCCCCAGCCCCTTGCCGCTGGCTTTCGTGGTCCCCCTTTGAAATCTGACGAATAGCTTTTCTTTTAATTCATCGGGGATACCGGGGCCGTCATCCTCTATGGTGACCTTGCAGTAATCCTTTTCGCCTTCCTTCAGCCGCTCCAGCCCCAGAGTAATATGCACCGACGGCTTTTCCGAGTGCTTTATGGAGTTCCAGACAAGGTTTGAGAATATATCGTATACTAAGCCATTAGCCATGACTTTACAGGCCGTACAGCATGGACGATATTCGATCGTAACGTCTTTATCGGGGACTGAGGAGTATTGGGACTGCACCTCCCGGAGGATCTTATCCAGGTCGATGGCTTCGGCATTGAGGCCGCCGGCCTTTAGTTTTTTCAGCTTATTCACGTTATCGATGAGATGAGTGCTACTATTTATGGCGTCGAGTGGCCTGGCGATCAGTTCTTTTAAGTCTTTATCGCTCAGCATTTCTTCGGCCACTTCAAGGTATCCAAGGGCGACCTGGTTCAGGTTGTTGATGTCATGGCCCATGAGGTCAAGATAGAGATCGGCCTGCGACTTTGCTTCAGTAAGCTCATCCTGTTTTTTCTGTAGCTCATCCATGATATCCTCTCGTGCACTTATTTCACGCTTGATAGAGTCTATCATGTTAACGAATGAGCGGGCCAGCTCACCGATCTCGTCTTTTCTGTTTAGCGGGAGGAGCTTGCGATAATTATTGGTCTCGTCCACCTTTTTTGTCGCCCTTGACAGACTAATGATCGGAGACGCCAGGTCATTACCGAGGTACCAGCCTAAACCTGCGGCAATTATGGTAAACAAGATAATGATGGCGATCATCATCCACGTGGCGTTACGCACGGGCTGATAGGCAACGTCCACGGGAATTCCGACGATCACGCCCCATCCCAGGGACGATATCGGAGTATAGGCGCTAAGTCTTGACTGATTATCGAAGGGGTTGTAATACTCCATTACGCCGGTCTCATTTTTGAGGACGTGCTGTACCGCCGATACCGTTGAAAAGTCCTTCATAGTCCTTACGTACTCAGGGTTATAGTGCACCATGATATGGCCGGTACGGTTCACGATGTATACGATCTGCTGATAATTAGCGACGGCCCCGCTCACCGCTTGTGAATATTCGTCAAGGTCCACATTGCCGACCATTACCCCGATGACTGTGCCATTATCATTCTTTACAGGAACCCCGATGGGTACCGCAGGCTCATTATCATATCCGGGTTCCGCGTCCCCGATCTCGGGAACGCCTGTTCTGAGCACGTCGCTGACGTAGTAATGAGCGCTGGCACTGCTGCCATTCGTGCCTATGGCGGGAAGCGAACTGACTATGATCGTGCCGTTACTATCGGTAAAATATACGCCTGTGATCCTGTTGGTGACGTCAGAGTAGAGCGCTGCCGAGTACAAAAGAGCGGTATCGTTTTCTTCCATCGCCTTAACTACCGATGGCCTTTCAGCAATGCTCTCCATATAAAGCTGAGAGCTTTGCATGTAGTCAGGTGTCATGGCAGCAACTGTTTTTGCCGAGGTCAGGGCATTATCATATATGTTCTGGGTTAATACCCCCTGATAATAGAGAGTGCCGGCAATACCCAATAAGACCAGTGGTATCACCATTACCAGGATGAGGATGATAATTTTTAGCCTTACCGATCGCCACCAGAACTTTACGGGGAGGATGCCCCCGTTATCCTTCTTGACCACCGCTTGCTTTTCTACCATACTGTCTCGACCATAGTGATTAACGCCCGCACTATTATGACATATTACCTGTGATGATCTTTAATGTAATATGCTATAATGCATTAATATAAATATTTTATAATAAGCCTATGTGACCGAACTGTCATATAAAACATTATTTTTTGGTAGCATTGGATAATAAAACCGGGCGGTTGATCGCCGCAATAAGGATACTATTAAGTAACTACAGTAAATACAATAATTCCTACATTAACGTTAATTTTTTTCAGGAAAAATGCATAGGTGAACTCGATGGTGGAAGTCATCCCGGAGGAAGAATACCTCTATAAAGGCAACACGGCATGCGCCGGGTGTAGCGCAATGCTGGCGCTTCGATATATACTGAAGGCGGCGGGACCGAATACGATCATAGTGAACCCTGCGTGCTGCTCGACGGTATGCCAGGGCAGCTACCCTAAGTCGGCATACGGCGTCCCTGTATTGAATATCGCTTTTGCGGCTGCGGCCGCTGCGGCCGATGGCATCGCCTCGGCTAAAAGGAACAAAGGAAAGAATATCATCGTCTTCGCGGGCGACGGCGGCACGGTCGATATTGGCATACAGGCGCTGTCCGGAGCATTAGAGCGGAACGCTAACATTCTGTACATATGCTATGATAACGAGGCATACTCGAACACCGGCATGCAGAAGAGCGGCTCGACGCCATATGGCGCGATCACCACGACCACACCGACCGGCAGGAAAGACTCCAAGAAGGACATAGACCTCATCGTCATGGCCCACCGGCCGACATATATGGCAAGCGCCTCTGCGGCGTATCCCCAGGACCTCTATAAAAAAGTACAAAAAGCCCTGAGCATCGAGGGTACCAAGTTCATCCACGTATTATGCCCCTGTCCGTCAGGGTGGAGATATGCGACGGAAAAGTCCGTAGAGCTCGGAAAGCTGGCCGTAAAATCAGGAATGTGGTTCCTCTTTGAGTACGAGAACGGCAGGCTTACGCTCGGCGCCCCGACAAAAGCTGCAATAAAGAGGCCTGCACCCCTGGCCGATTACCTCAAGCCCCAGGGCAGGTTTAAGGGAGCGGACATCGAGAGAATGGAGAAAGAGGTAAAAGAGAGCGTGCAAAGGATCAGCGAGATGGCCGAAAGGAATGTCGCCGTCGAAAAGGAGGGCTCTCAATGAAGAAGATGGCAACGGGCAACCAGGCGGTGGCATACGCGGTCAAAGAGTCCGACGTAGAAGTCGTCGCAGCATATCCCATCACGCCCCAGACAGAAGTCGTCGAGACCATCGCGAGCTTCGTCGAGACTAAAAAGATGGACGCAGCTTACATCAGAGTCGAAAGCGAGCACTCGGCGCTGGCAGCTTGCATCGGCGCCTCAGCCAGCGGTGCGAGAGCGTTTACGGCAACGTCGAGCCACGGCTTACTATATATGCACGAGATGATCCACTGGGCGGCCGGCGCAAGGCTTCCCATTGTCATGGCGAACATTAACCGTGCCGTCGGCCCCGCGTGGAATATCTGGGCCGAGCATACCGATTCATTGTCACAGCGTGATACCGGCTGGATGCAGTTCTATGCAGCCACGGTGCAGGAAGTATACGATACGGTCCTCATGTCCTACAAACTGGCCGAGAAGGTCAACCTCCCGGCCATGGTCTGCCTGGACGGCTTTATCCTGAGCCATGCCATACAGCCTCTGGATATTACGCCTCCGGGCGACTTTATCCCGGCTATAAATATACCTCACGCCCTGGACACAAAGAACCCGATGTCTTACGGTAACCTCACAGGGCCGAACGACTATTTCAAGTTCAGGCGAGGAATGCAGGACGCAATGAAGCAGGCGAACAAGGAAACTCGCAGCATCGAGAAAGAGTTCGCAGAGCGCTTCGGCAGAAAGTACGGGCCTGTCGAGGAATATAAGACGAGCGATGCGGAAACGGTCATCGTAGGCATGGGCACAATGGCCCGCGAAACGGAAGTCGCCGTTGATATATTGCGAAAAGAAGGCATGAAAGTCGGGTCCATCAGGGTCAGGCAGTTCCGGCCGTTCCCTCACCTAAATGTTGAGGGTAAGAACGTCATCGTCTTCGACAGGGATTGCTCCTTTGGGGCCGGCGGAATACTGGCACAGGAAATACGCTTCCACCATGATGTGCCTGTTTACAACATTATCGCGGGGATCGGCGGGCAGGACGTCAGCTATGACACCATCGCAAAGCTGGTCCGAAAAGCGAAGCCCGAAGGCGAGTTCTGGCTGGGGGTGGACTAATGTTAGAGGTTCGTTTTCACTCCCGGGGAGGCCAGGGCGGCGTTACGGCATCCAAGCTGTTAGCCCAGGCGGCGTTCCTGGAGGGCAAATACGGCACTGCGTTCCCATTATACGGCGCAGAGCGCCGCGGGGCGCCGGTCACGGCTTTTACCCGCATATCAGACAAAGAAATAAAGATATCCAGCCAGGTGTACGATCCGGACATCGTGGTCGTGCTGGATGACTCGATCATGGATCTGGTGGACGTTACCGTCGGCTTGAAAGAAGGCGGCTTGCTCCTGGTGAATACCCAGCATATCGCAAAGCTCAAGGACCCCAGGTATAAGAAATTCAAGATCGCCACGGTGAACGTTACTGACATCGCACTGGCGGAAGGCCTTGTGCTATCTGGTAACCCAATATTGAATACTCCGATCCTGGGTGCGCTGGCAAAGCTCGGAGTCGTAAAACTGGGCTCCGCGGAGAAAGCCATCAAAGACATGTTCGACGATGAAAGAAATGTCAAGGCTGCCAGGGCCGCCTATGAAAAGGTGGTCCTATGACGAAAGCAGCGACAAAGCAGCAGGTGAAGCTCATGAGTGTAAAAAAGCCCGAGGAAAGCATGCCGTTGACGCCTGCCTCAAAGCCCCAGCATGGCGCGGCGGGCAAGACCGGCACCTGGAGGACGTTCAAGCCTGTGCTGGACATGGGGTCCTGCAAGAAATGCGGGAACTGTACCCTGTATTGCCCGGAAGCCTGCATTGACAAGGAACTGAACATAGATTACGACTATTGCAAGGGCTGCGGCATTTGCGCTAACGAATGCCCTTCGAAGTCCATTAAAATGGTAAGGGAGTAAAACACCCCTTACTATATTTCTATTTATTCTGTGTAAATAAAGCTTTTATACCTTATCGCCTATCTCTTGGCTATGCTTACATGGGACACGGAGAACTGGCTTAATATCCTTCGTGTCGCCATATGTATCATTATTTTAGGGTATTCGTGCGTGACCGACTGGAAGATCAGGCGCGCGCCTAACAGGCTCTGGTATATCATGGGCTCCATCGGCTTAGTACTGGGCCTTTATGAGCTATATCTATCGGATTTCAACAGTTATCTGTTATTTCACTGGGCATTCGGCATTGTTTTTGTCTTTGTCATCATGTATTTCCTGTACTATTTTTTCGGCTACTTCGGAATGACAGGCATCGGCGGGGCGGACGCGAAAGCGCTGATCGCCATTGCGATCATGTTCACCCAGTACCCTCAGATCAACATTGGCGGGACATGGCTGCCCATAATGGACGTGACAAGGTCCTTTATCTTCGGGTTTGCCGTCTTCGGGAACGCGCTTGTGTTGAATTTAGTCGTGCCCATAGCCATTTTTATTTATAATCTGTTTAAAGTCCCGCTAAGCGAGCTTAAGGCGAACCCGCTAGGCTCATTCACCGGATACAGATCCCGGGTCGAAGGCCTCAAGAATAAGCATGTCCGGCTTATGCAGCGATACTCTGAGGAGAACGGCCGGCTAACGGTCAAAAGGACGTTCGGCGGTAGCGAATTGGACGACGTGACCTACGATAATCTATTAAAATGGCAATCCGAAGGAAAGGTCGGCGATAGAGTCTGGGTGACGCCTAAAATACCGTTCCTTATTCCTATCTTACTGGGCTTTTTAGTGGCCATTATATACGGCGATATCCTCACGCAGCTAGTCAGCTTCTTCCTGTTCCGATGATGACCCCATATTAATATAAAATGTCTATATCCGCCTTAATTATATTTCAAGCGTCAAGTTTATATTAAAATAGCAATTATCAACTAGGTCTAGTATATTATTAATTTCATAGACGAGTTAAATGATGGAAGGTACATATGGCTAATACGAACGGAAATGCTGTACTCGACGTTTTAGAATTACTACTCACAGCGGAAATATACAACAATTCAAGTAACCTGGATGAGAACGATCTGCCTCCCAATATACGCAAGCATTACTGGGACGCTAAAGAACAGAAGATCAACCGCCCGATCAAAGTAGTGGAATCGGACATCAACGCCATCTATAGCCTGGAAGATGCTCATGTGATCATGACATCGCTGCCGTTCGTCAACTTCGACGAGTTCGGCTCGATCTATACGCTGACGGTCCTTGACCTTGGCACCAAGTGGTTCGCCAAGAAGGACGTCTTAGACCGCATCAACAAGAACCCGGTGCTGGCTTACTATTACCAGAACTACGGCAACTTCGATATCGACTATAAGGCGGTTAAATCGAAAAACCCGAATAAGGAGTCGGGCAGAGACTATATCGATGGGCTAAGCAAGAGCGTCGCCGACGAAGGCGCAGACTCGGTAGACATGCTCAAGCTGGTACACATCGTTGCTCCTGAAGAGGTCGGCCAGAAGCTCGACGATATCATACTAACGGTTGAACAGGAGGCCGAGGTCGAGAAGATCGTTAAGGCCATCCAGTATCGTGATTACCTCCGTAAGATAGGCCTGCGCGAGATCGGAAAACTGTTGTTCGTGGGTCCCCCGGGAACCGGCAAGACTTCTACGGCCAGGGCAATGTCCGAAAGGCTCAGGCTTCCTTTCTTAGAGGTAAAGCTGTCCATGATCACATCCCAGTACCTGGGCGAGACCTCGAAGAACATCGATAAGGTGTTCGAGCTGGCGAAAAAGCTGAGCCCGTGTATACTATTTATCGACGAGTTCGACTTCGTGGCCAAGACCAGGACGTCCGACGAGCACGCCGCAATAAAAAGGGCCGTTAACACGCTGCTGAAGTGTATCGACGAGATCAGCCTGGTGAATGACGGTGTGCTGTTGATCGGCGCCACCAATCACCCCAAGCTGCTGGATAACGCCGTCTGGAGACGCTTCGACGAAATAGTGATGTTCCCGCTGCCCAACGAGGAGATGCGCAAAAAGATCTTCGAGCTCGTGCTGAAGCCCATCGAAGGCAAGTTCGATATCCCGGCTCTGGCCAGCATGACCGAGAACTATGCGGGCTCCGACCTGAGGCTCATTGTCCGTGAGGCAGTGCTCAACGCGCTTGTCACTGACCGTACGAAACTCGACCAGGACGATATGATCGGCGCTGTCAAGCAGTTCGAGGAACGCATAAACCTGCGGCTGAACGACGATTCGAGCAGCTAAAATAAAAAAAATTTAAGAAGAGGATAGTCCACGTTTTATCGTGGACTTATAATTTTATACTTGTATCCTGAAGTTCTCGAAGGAGTTCTCCAGCGCGGAGCCCAGTTTCTTCTCGCCCTTAACCGGCTTTTGGGTTCGGCTCAGTTCTTTTTGCTTCTTCTTATCATCCATGACGGTCTTTTCTTCGACGCTCAGTATATTGACCTCAGCGATCTCTCTGACCGCTTCCATAATGACGGAAACTTCAAGGTCCTGTACGCCCAGCGGGCTGACCTTGTTCTTGATGGTGCGGTTCAGCTCTTCGTCGTCGGTGGCAGCCATAAAGAAAGCCAGGTTCTTATCGCCGCTCGTCCGGTATATCTGCAGGACGCCGTTGACATTTTTTAAATTGTTGGCGATCTCGTCGAAATTGGATATGGGCACCTTTGCATAGATGATAGCGCTGCGGTTCAGGCCCACGCGGGGCTTGTTGATGATCGCCGTATAGCCCTCGATGATCTTCTGGTCTTCCATGAAACCGATGCGTTCCCTGACCGTAGACTCGGCCCGGTCCATCTCTTTGGTAATGTCCTTGTAGGTAATCCTGCCATCTTTCTGAAGAAGCTGCAATATTTTCTTGTTGAGTAAGTCGATCTCCATATCCAATGCACCAGCCCTTGATACATTAATATCTACGAAACGCTATTTCTTGCATTGATATTTATATCCTAGCTTATTAGATAAATAATTAATCTTCATTATATAAATATGTTTACTATTAATGAGCAGCCCCCCATGCGGTCGAGAAAATCATTGGCTGGCCATGGGATGTCCATGTTTTTCACAAGGAGTATTATCAATACAAATATGGTATAATCCGCTTATATTACGGCCATTATAAAAATAAGAAGTGCATTGCAGGGCTTTCCCATGAGGCTCAGACGCATATGATCTGAACGTGCGGGACGCCTTCGATGTAGAGAATATCGTCCACATCGACGAAGCCGTTCTCTACGGCGCATGCCACGCTTTGCTTACCGACAATGTTGGCGATGGTCGCCTGGCCCAGCGCCGAGGCCACTTCGTCGTAGTCGGCAGGCACGTTGCCATAAAATTCCTTTGTGACCTTCAGGTGGAGGTCGCCTTCGGTGAACTCTTTACCGAGGATGTCCTCGTCGCATACTGCCACCATCGTTTCCGCATCGATATGATAAACCTTAAGAAACACGGTATTCTTCTCCCGTCTTTTAGGTATGGCTATAGTAGCCTGTCTTCGGCTCGAATATCTCGCCGATCTCCTTTAGTTTCTTTATTTCCTTTTCTACTTTCTCTTTAGATTGCCCGTGCTCGCCGGCTCTTTCGACGATCTTGTCAAGCGGCACTCCGCCCTGGCCATATTCCCGCGCAAGCTCCATGATGACGTTCTTCAGGTCCTTAATGCGCTCGCGCTGGGCCTTGCCGACACCGACTGTTAGAATGTCTATATCCAGCTTGCCGGTATCCTTATCCATGCCTACCTGCTTCAGGCTGGTCATCACAATATTGATCGTACGCTCTACGTCGTCTATGGTGACCTTATCGCTGAGGCGCATTCGTGCGCTCGCCTCCGCCAGCCTCACCAGGCCTTCGAGCTGTCTGGCCGTGACCGCTATGGGGCTGTTCTCCGCTTCCCCGGGCTTACGCAATTCCAAATAAAAACGTGTGATGCGCACTTTGGATTCTTCGGTCATTATGGGAAATACCTTACGCTTTGCATAAGCGATGTACTTCCTCAGCATTGCCGCCTCTATCGCGGGCTGGATGGGCTTGGTCGCTTCCTTGATCGCTGCATCGGTAATGCTACCCGAATTATGCCGTAGATGAGCGCCAAGCTCGCCTGCATAATGCGACTTCAGGATATGCCCTGCTATGTTCGCATCTCTCTTTTCGTCCGGGCGGTCCTGCAAAATAAAGATCAGGTCAAAACGGGACATTAATGACGGAGGCATGTTGATCTGCTCGGCGATGTTCTCGAAGGGGTCGAAGCGGCCCAGCTTCGGGTTCGCCGCCCCCAGTAAAGAGCACCTGCATTTCAACGTGGCTAAGATGCCTGCCTTTGCCACGCTGATGGTCTGGGATTCCATTGCCTCGTGCAGCGAGCTTCTGTCTTCCGTTTTCATCTTGTCCATTTCATCTACTGCCGCGATGCCCTTGTCGGCCAGTACCAGCGCGCCCGCCTCTAATGTCCATGAGCCGTCGAAGTCGTCCTTCACGGCAGCAGCCGTGAGGCCTGCGGATGAAGCGCTCTTACCTGAAGCGTAAACCCCTCTGGGCGCCAGGTTGACGACGTAGCGTAATATTTGCGATTTGGCGATACCGGGGTCGCCTACCAGTAGAACGTGAATGTCGCCCCTGATCCTTGTCCCGTCAGGCAGGTTCTTTACGATGCCAGAGAATAGCTGAAGGGCTACGGCTTCCTTAACCTCTTCATAGCCATAGATGGATGGAGCGATGGAGCTGATGAACTTCTGGAATATCTGAGGGTCTTTGGAGAGCTTGATGATCATCTCTTCGTCCTCGGGAGTGATCTCAAGCTCGTCGAACTCCTGCTCCTCTAGTTCCATCGAGTTGCAGTCGACGAAAATGTCAAAGTATACGGTCTTGCCGTCCTTGTTTATTTTTTGCACCGAGCGCAGGATGCCGTTCACTACGACGCGCTCTCCGGGCGTGACCACACCCGACATATCGTTGTTAACATTAATGTCTAGAGTCTGGGGCTGTTCGCCGCCTTTGAGATCCTCGGGAGACTCCTGTATTTTTACGCGCTGGTAGTCCTCGAAGGTGGACTCTTTGAATAACAGTCTAAAAACGCCCTTCTTTTCCTCATTACAGCTACAATAGGACGGCTCCAGGAACCGGCCGGCGCCTTCCTGGGGCAGGTATACCATGTTGCCGCACCTGGCGCATTCGAACGCCGCCAGAGTGATGCGGGGGCGTACGTCCGTTATCTTCCTGACAGTACCCTCGATGGAGACAAATGAATTAATGTGATCGCTACGCAGGTCCCTGACCTGGGTTTTTGTGGGGATCCGGACGATCCTGACGAACGCCGATACTTTTCGCTTGACCGGCAGATCCACCAGCGGCAGAGCGTCCTCGGCATCCTTTATGACCTTGCCCGGGTTATTTAGTAGCTCTTCCGACAGGCGCACGTCAAATTTAACGATGTCCTGGAATTCTACGGTGAGAGACTTGGCTTTAGCGTCGGACACGGCAAGCTGTTGTATGGCTGATTTATAATACCGTGTGAAGAACTCCTTCCACTTTGATTTGGATGAAATGACGCTTGCGGCCATATGAACACTCTCGCGGGAAATTAGTATAGCAGTCGTAACGTTATATGGCTTTCGAGAGCGTACTGAAAATATTGCAATTACAATAAAGAACCATAGTAAAAAAATGAGCCCAAACGGGCTCATATTTAGGATACGTTAATGTCCCGGCGCTGAAATACAAAGACTGCAAGGCCGACGAATACAATGATAACTGCCACCATTATGCCAAGGCTCGCCCAATCTACGGTCTGAGTCGAGACGATAGATGAGTACTTGGCATAGTGGAAGAACGAGAGCTTCCGGGCCCAGTCTATGCTAGTCACCATGGATCCGATATTTTCCACCAGGAACATGGCCAGCAGGACCCCGAGGGATATAAGCGCCGCTCTTCGCCCGTCGCTCATGATCGAGGAGATGAAGAGCGCCATAGAGCCGACCGCTATAGTGAAAACGCCCATGAACAAGAAGGCTATGGCAAACCATTTGATCATGGGGTCTTCGCCGATATATGTCGCACCACAATAAATAGCGGCAAGCAATGCCAGCATAACGACCGCCGTGAATGGCAGGAGCGTCACGAACCGGGAAAGTATGACGTTTACCCGGCTAACCGGCAATGACAGCAGCAGCTCGCAGCTTTTTTGCTCGATCTCGCCGGCTACGAAAGAGGCTACCATGAAAATGAAAAAGGCACCGATGACAAGGCCCAGATAGCTGAACACTTCTAACATTATGAATCCCGTAAACGTAGTCATGCTTACGGCGCTGTCCCCGAAGAAGGCCTTCATACTGGGGTTCTGGAGGAGTTGGTCGTAGCCGCTGACCATAGGCTTGATCGACGGGTAGAAAGACGCCAGCCAGAATACGTATAGGAATAACAACACGGCGACGATGATAGCGCCCATATACTTATCCTTTAGCGTTTGTTTTAGTATTTCGAACGCCATTTTACTTCGCCCCCTCATAATAATGCATGAACACGTCTTCGAGCGTCATCTGGTGTATGCTAATGTCGGCCAGCTTGTGCGCCGATATCTCTTTTAACAGCTCTTCCAGGTTGCCAGTGACGGTCATCCGGTATGAGCCATTATTCTGCGTGATGTTGCTGACTCCCGGGAAATAGAATATCTCTTTGGTCAATGGCTCTGCGAACTTTACCTCGAGCACCTTTCCGGATTTCTGGCGCAGTGCCTCGACTTGCTCCTCGGCCACGATGCTGCCCTCTTTTATGATCGCCACTCTATTGCAGGTCTTCTCGACCTCCGAGAGCACATGGGAAGACATGAATATCGTGCAGCCCCGACCCGCTTCTTCACGAAGCATTTCCATAAAGGTCTGCTGTACCAGAGGGTCCAGCCCATTGGTGGGCTCATCCATGATAATAAGGTCCGGGTTATTCATTAACGCCTGGATGATGGCCACTTTTTGACGCATTCCTCTGGAATATTCTTTCATCTTGCGGTCTAGCTTGATGTCCATACGTTTTGCGATCGCCTTTGCGCTCCCCGCATTATAGCCGCCGCGTACTTTACCGAAATATTCGAGGAATTTCCACCCCGTCATGTGCCCGTAAAGACCGAAGTCGCCCGGTATGTAGCCGATGCGCTTTCGTATGGCAACGGAATCATTACGGCAGTCCATGCCAAAAATGGATGCGGTACCGCTGGTGGGGCGGATGTAGTCCATCAGGGTTCGTATGGTCGTCGATTTTCCCGCACCGTTGGGGCCTAAGAAGCCGAATATGTCGCCCTTGTTAACGGTGAGGTTAACGTTATTTATCCCGCGGCTCTTGCCGTAGAACTTAGTCAGGTCCTTTGTCTGTATTACCGTTTCCATAGTTAAGCCTCCAGAGGCTTATTCTGGTCAAAGCCTGCCGTTATTGTCAGGCTGTCACGAGAACAAGCCTGCCGTTATCGGCTGGCAAACGGAACATAATCTAGCTACGAGCAACAGGTTACATTCCATACCGGTAGTTGCCGGTAATCGTAAAATCGATAAATGTCATATATAAGGGTTTGTCGGTGAGTTAATGTCCTCCGATATAAAAGTATCGGGCGGAGACAAAATCTTCTTGACGCCTGAAGCCATAATGTAAATGTGATGTACGATGTTTTTTGCTACGGCGCCATATCGCTGGACGTATCCGGGCGGCTCGAGCGGCCGCTACATGAGTACGTCCACGCTACTGCCGTTGATTACAAGATGTCAATAGGAGGCGACGCAGCCATAATATCATTGATGCTGGCAGGACTGGGGCTGAATGTCGGCCTGGCGGGAAGCCCCGTAGGCAAGGACCCCATGGGCGAGTACATCCTGAAAACGCTTAAAAAAGAGGGAGTCGATGTACAGGTACCGGTGGCCGGACAGACTGCCGTTTCGACAATTGTCATTGATAAAGATAAACGCTCTACCATTACATTTCACGATAATACGCCAGAATCTCAAATACCGATACCCGAAGACTCTATCAGGCGCTCTAAATTAGTGTATGTCGACGGCTGCTTCGGAAGAAATAGCGCTGTTATCGCAAGGATCGCCCGAGGGAAGGGTATCAAGTCCGTGTTAAACCTGGACAGCCCCGCTATCCCTAACATTGGGCTATTTGACATCGTTATCGCGGGAGAAGAGGCATCGAAGCTTATATCGCCCGACCCCTCGGAAGCCGCCAGAAAGATATATGAAATGAATAAAGGCATCGCCATCGTAACGATGGGTGAAAAGGGGCTTGTATGCTGTGCCGGCAGGCTCGTATGCGTTCATGCTTTCGAGGTCAAAGCGGTGGATACTACGGGCGCAGGCGCTGCATTCGCCGCAGGGCTCATTTATGCCATGATAGGCGGGAAGTCGCTGGACGACAGCCTTGAGTTCGCCTCGGCCGCAGGAGCGTATAAGACGCTGGCCAGGGGAAGCTATAGAAAATTTAAGGAAAAGCGACATTATTGATGTGATAAAAAGCCATTAATATGCATAATGGCGATAGGTGCGATTTCTTTTGTAGTATAAACAAAATTCTTATACAAGTATCTCTTACTGTTTTTCGATCATTATGAAAAAGATACTGGCCCCTTTAGCTATCATATGTTTATCTTTATTGTTCTGGATATGTCTTGTCTCCCCCGCCATGGCCCTGAACGGCGCGAGCATTAGCGGAAAAGTAGTTTATGATAATGGCGATATGCCCAACGGCACCATCGTATCGCTGGTCAACGGGTCCAACATATCGCAGTATATAGCGGGATATAACATGACGCCCGATAAGGACGGGTTTTTCCAGTTCCTGAATGTTACAAACGGTTTCTATAAGGTATACGCCTGGTGCCCCAATTACTTTGACGGATATTCCGCCGGCATTACCATAACGAGCAACGATACGTACACTGCGAGTGTCGTATTGCGTGCGAAGCCCTATTTTGCGGACATGACGGCAGATCCTATGCATGTTGTCTATGGAGGCAGTTCCGACATTTCTGCCACGATCTATGATTACCTGGGTAAGCCAATAGGCCCCGGATGGCAGATACTATTCAACTCCACCGTTGGTACGATGGACCCTAACAGCACTTTCACTGATAATGACGGTAAGGTCTATTCCCGCATCGGCTATGTCGAGAACGCCTCTTTCTCGGAGATCACGGTCTTAGCCATATCGGAGAATGGCAGCTCGTATAACTTGAATTCTACTATAACGGGCGCTAACGTTACTGCTACGCCTTCGGCGTCCCCGTCGGCGACTGCAATTCCGACGGCCACCCCGACGGTAACGCCAAACGCTATGGTGACCGCGACTGCGACCGTTACTCCAGTGCCTACGGCTACGGTAACAGCTATACCGACACCCGGCTTCGAGTTGCTGGCGGCACTAACGGCAATGGGCATGGCGCTGGCCTTAAGAAAATATAAGTAAGCATAAGGCGCTAACTGAGGCGCCTTTCCTTTTCTAAGTAAGCTGAGGCCGCATTATTTTATATACAGGTAAAGCCTGATTTATTGGCATTATTATTATGAAGGATGGTTTCATGAACGCGATCGAAACTCATAACTTAGTGAAGGATTACGGCAATATCGTGGCCGTCAATGGATTAAGCCTGAACGTAAAGCCAGGCATCGTATATGGATTCCTGGGGCCGAACGGCGCCGGCAAGTCCACCACCATCAACATGCTCATGGGATTCATCAAGCCCACCGGCGGCAGCGCCAGCGTACTGGGCTTTGACGTCAAGGCCCAGCATTATGACATAAGAAAGATCACCGGATACTTACCCGAAAGGCCGGCCTTTTATGACGACCTGACCGCGGCCGCTAACATGGAATATTTTGGCAAGCTCATGGGCATCGAAGGCCTCGAGACACGTACTAAAGAGCTGCTAAAGCAGGTAGGGCTTGAAGGCAGAGGCAACGACCGTGTCAGGACATATTCCCACGGCATGAGACAGCGGCTGGGTATCGGCATCGCTCTGCTGGGCAACCCCAAATTACTCATACTGGACGAGCCTACCACGGGCCTGGACCCCCAGGGCTCACACGACATCAGGGAGCTCATTAAAAAACTGAAAGGCGAGCATGTCACCATATTTTTATCATCCCATATCCTGCATGAAGTGCAGGACATCAGCGACGTCGTGGGCATCATCAAGAACGGCAAGCTCATCGTCGAAAAGCCCATCTCCGAGTTCCTTAGAGGCATGGAAGGCAACATGTCGATCATAGAGGTCACGGCATCAAAGGTAGATGAGACGCACCTGGCGCTATTGAAAAAGCTCAAAGGCGTAGGCAGCGTCACGAAGGACGACGGCCATATCACAGTCACGGTAGAAGATCCGGCGATGGCCGAAGACGTGAATATTGCTTTAGTGAACGCAGGCTGCAGGGTACGCGGCATCAGGGAAGTCATGCCTACGCTGGAGGACGCATTCCTCAAGGTCACTGCTGACGGTAAAGTGGAGGGCTGAACATGGCGACACAGATCGAGCTGAATAGCATATTGACCATCGCCGTCAAGGAGTTCAACGACAACATCAAGTCGAAGCGATTTATTCTCATAGGCATCCTGTATCTTGGGATGGCGCTCCTGCTCACGGGCATTACCATTCTGCTCTATCGTAACTACGGCAGCCAGTCTCTATCGAGCGTATTCATGCCGAGCCAGGTATTAAGCCTGATAGACATACTGAATATCATTCTGGCGCTGCTGGCTATCATAGTAACGGCCGATACGATCTCGATGGAGAAAAAAGACCGCACTCTTTACCAGCTTTTATCAAAGCCTGTCGAGCGCAGTACCGTGATCATGGGTAAATTCTTTGGCTGTCTGGCCATCGTCTCGCTTTTGTTTATATTGAGCTCTGCGCTCGCATACGTATTAACCGCAGTCGGGACAGGCGTAATGCCTACGGGCACGGATGCGTTGAATTCTCTGGAAGCGATCATTTTCCTGGCAGTCATGTTCGCAGTATACGTCGGTATCGGCATATTGATATCGACAGTCACAAAAAACCCGTTGATATCCATCATCTGCGGCATCATAGTCTGGATAGCGCTATTCTTCTCGGATACGCTGGGCAAGGTCATCGGCACATTTTCTGCCGATCAGGCCATGATCATGCTGGGCGGCGACACGTTCAGCCAGTATCCGCTATATGCTAAACTCCTGATATGGGTAGACCCGATCAGCCACGACGCCGTGAGCGCTTTATTGAACGGCGGGGATAGCGTTGTGGGCATGCCGATATGGGCTAACGTGGTGATCCTGCTGGCATTCACGGCCATTTTATTATTGGTATCCGTGGAACTGTTCAACAGGCAGGATATATAGGCCACAAGCCCTAATTTTCTTTTTTACCGAAAGTTATGTCTACCATCGGGTGAATTAGAGCCTGTTCACGGTACGGGGGTGCTCCAGTGTTCTACGATGCGGCTTTAGGCAGCTATGTATCAAAGATCAGGCTATTCAGCCATAATGCCCGGGCATACCTGGCGTACTACTTTTTACTGTCCATACATTTGGGCATATACGGCGTCATCTTTAATTTGTATATTTTAAAGCTCGGGTACAAGGAAGACCTGCTGGGCCTGATGCTTTGCATTGTCTTTATTTCGACCGGCCTGGCAGCCGTACCCGCCGCATTTTTATGCGACCGCATCGGGAGAAAATATACGCTGCTGTTATCGATCATTCTTACGTCGGCCTCGCTGTTAATGCTATATACGCTTACGTCGACGGACTGGCTGCTTTTATTAAGCATAGCATACGGCATAGGCACTTCATTGTATACCATAGCAGGCTCGCCTTTCCTCATGGAGAATTCGACCGCCGACGAGCGCATGCACCTGTTCTCGGTCAATTCCGCGCTCTCCACAGGTCGCGTACATTGCCGGCTCCATCGTTGGCGGCTTTATACCTAACCTGTTATCTAATGCAGGCATCGACCCTACGGGCCCGATGGTCTACAGGTATACGCTGTTCATATCGCTGGCGTTGATCGCGGTCTCGGCCATACCGATCTTATTCATGACAGAGACGAGAGCTCGCGTTAAGCCCATCAAGCGGTTCGCAGTGCTTGGGACGACCGTAAGGTCCCAAAAGATACAGAAACTCATAATCATCAACGGCCTCGTCGGCATCGGCGCCGGTATGATCGTCCCGTTCTTCAACGTGTATTTCCATACCGTGCTATCGGCTACCACCGACCAGATAGGGCTCATTTTTTCAGCAGGCGAGGTGGTCATGATCGCAGGCCTGACCATCATTCCGATGATGACGGTGCGGCTCGGGAAAATAAAAACCATAGCCTTCACGGAGCTGGCATCCATACCTTTCCTTATCATGCTGGCGTTCACCGCCAACATCTACGTAGCCGCATTTGCATATATGATGAGGATGACGCTGATGAACATGGGTAATCCTGCCATTAACAATTTCAATATGGAGCTGGTTACCGGGGAACAGCGTGCGACCGTGAGCAGCCTCACCACCATGTCATGGTACCTGTGCATGTCGCTCAGCGCTGTATTTGAGCGGCATCATGATGGCCGGCTCTAACTATGTGCTGCCGTTCATGATCACCTGTGTCACGTACATAGCATCGGCTTCGCTGTACTACATTTTCTTCTACAGGGTGGAAAAAGAGATGATAAAAGTGCCTCTGGCCCGTGTAGTGACGCCGATCAAACGATAAGAGCCGACTCATAGTTTTTAATTATGTTACCCGCTTTGTTATTTGTTCTTTAATACGTGACACGTTGGTCGAATCAGTTTTCATCCCGGCGGTCCAGTAGTTCCATCTTTATGTGTTAGGGACAATTGTTTATTCTTGCTTGCGCTTTTCGCTGGTTTGTTCGGTTTCACAACACGAAGACATGAAATTCATTTTAGAGTTTAACACTAAAACATGAAAAGCACTATGACACGGTTAAATCATGAAATCGTGAAGGACTCTATTAATCGAATTAAGCCACCAGGTTCACGGCTATTAAGACACTAACGAACGACGTAAATCACGAAGTGCCACAAAACCAAGACAATAGAGAACGGCTATGATAACGAGCGTCGTCAGATAAGATCTGGTTCGATATGCGAATACAATCGACGAGTCAAGAAAGGGTAGCTGGCATAGCGTATGCTTTTTGTCTTAATTTGGTAGCACTTCGTGCCTTACGTCGTTCGTTAGTGTCTTAATAGCCGTGTTTTAGTGGCTTATGTCGCTTGATGGAGTCTTCACGATTTCATGTTTTAACTGTGCCATAGTGGTCTTACTGTTTTTGTGTTAGTAAATCTAAAAAAAGTTTCATGTCTTCGTGTTGTGAAACCGAGGAGTGTACGTGAGTCGCACAAATAATAAACGGCTAAGCCATAAACACGGAACTACTGGTCTCGGTGATTAAAAACTAACTCCATCCACGCCACATGCTATCAAGTCTAAAATAGAAAAAACATCCAAAGTTATTGGTAAAGTTAAGCGATAAATAAAAAGTAGACTTGCGGCATGATGGCCGCCTTCGGGATCACAAGCTGGTCGCTTTCTTACCTACTGCCGAGGACAGCATGGCGAACATCTGGTTCACGCCTGATGTTTTCATGCTAGAGGTCCAGTTCTGGGTGGTAAGGTGCGGCATAAAATGTCTGCTAGGGTCCAGGGTGCTGAACAGGTCCTTGGTCGAAGGCGCGAAAAGGATCGGCGTCTTTCCGATATCGGAAGTAGAAAGCTGGTTAAAGCCCGTATTACCCATGGAGAACGTCGGTGAACTGAACATGTTCATCGGAGCGGTAATATCCCCGCACATCGTGGTCAGTAACATTACCGCAAGCAGTGCTGATAACAGTACAATTAGCTTATTCATAAATACCCTCACCTCAACTATTAGATAACTATCAGGCAGTCGATATTAAATAATAATCCAAATTTTTCCTTGGAAAAATAATACATATCGTTAGTAAAACACCATAACCGATAGCGAGACTTTTGAACGCCGTATTTTAGCATGAGAAGCCTGCCATTTGACTTTTGTTATATTCACGGTAAAAGCTTCAAGAACATAAGATTATACCACGTACAGCTTTTATCTCCGCATGTGCTATTATTTTTCGAGGGTAACAGGGTGAACGCTGACAGGCTGGTTCAATTATTTATCGTTGTGGCTCTATTAGGCATTGCAGGCGCTTCAGCCAATGCACAGTTAATTAGCCCTTCAATGTCTGACCTGTCATCCTTTGGGTTCCCGTCGTCAATGATGGACATGTCGTCGGCCTATGGAATGCCTTCGTTTACGCAGCTATCGTCCATACCGTTCTCTTCATCGGACCCGACATCGGCGTTCACCTCCATAGCCATGCAGCAGCTCTCAAGCCCCATGTCGGGATTTAGCTCATCATTGCCCGATACCGATAGCCTCGCGGGTAACCAGATATCTACCGGCTCGCTATTCGGGTTTCCGACAATGTCGGGCTTTGGGACTATGAGCTCCTTAGGCAGTATGTCCCCGACATCGTTGTCCGGCCTTGGGGTCGCGAGTCCCGATATACCGGGCTTGCAGTCCGATATGGATAACAGTCTCGCATCGCCATCGTCCACCGAGAGCTATACCGAGGCCGATAGCGGTAAGACCATCACAATAAAATTAGGCGACATCATCCACGTACAATTGACCTCACGTCTTGATCAGGGCTATGTGTGGAATATATCTACCACCGACGGATTGAACGTATCCTC
Organism: uncultured Methanocellaceae archaeon; assembly: GCA_963780625.1. Classification (GTDB taxonomy): domain Archaea; phylum Halobacteriota; class Methanocellia; order Methanocellales; family Methanocellaceae; genus Methanocella. The sequence goes on from CAWACH010000006.1 coordinate 208,591, forward strand.
TAACCGCATGTACTCCCCGCAGTCGGTCGATACCAACCTGTTCGCCGGCGTCGTAGGGATACAGGCCACCGAGGAGTGGACCATTAAGGCCATAGAGCCCGGCACGCAACAGATCAACGCAGTATGTACGCTATCCGATGGTGCTAAGCCGGGCGACAAGACGTTCGTGCTCACGGTCATCGTGGAATGACCATAAGAAAAGGAGCATTAAAAGTTTTTTTTTCTTAAAGCCATACTAGCCAATAATTTATGGTAAAATCTGTAATTCTTTGATTAAATACCGTATATGCATAGTATGCTCTAGTGCTAAACACTCGATCTATTATTGTTAAACAACATTAAAATGGTTGATCCTGAATCCCCATCACGGTCAGGGCCCCACTTATCGAAACGGCTGTGAATACCATTGGCCTTGTTTCTGTCATTAGTGAAGAAAACCCGAATTACTCTGCACAGCCATCGAATTATTCTATACAGCAATTTTATATTAAAGTTTTAATATTATTATGTGTGATTAGTATGCATACTGAACAAATGAGAAGGACAAGCCAGGCATCTCCTATCGACATCAATGTCGTGATCAAGGGCCCCCTGGAGATGGTTTTCGACGTGATATGTGTAGCCGGACTATGGCCGCAATGGCATGTGGCAACACGGGCCGTCGGCGGGGTCACCGAGATACCCTTCCAGATGGGCGACCGCATTTACGAGTTCGTCCGCCTCCCGACCGGCCCCTACGAAGTGCATTGGACGATCACAGAGCACGACCGGCCCCACCGAGCTAAGATGACGGCGGATGACGGGACCAGTATTACCTATACCTTCGAGGAGAAGGCGGACGGCATCCACTTCCGGCGGGTATTCGAGTTCGGCTCGGAGACAGGCAACATGAAACCGCTCCCACTCAGCTACGATACCGAGCGGCCCTCCGTGGCGAACCTGAAGGCGTTGGTGGAGAAGATGATCTGGCGCATGCAAAAGGGCCCCACCCTGGAGTGAGACGTACCCCGGGCAGCTATGCATCAGCCCGGCGAGTCCAGGACGGGAATCGGCAATTACCAGCGTGACTGGGGCGACAGGTCGTCGAACGAGGCCCGGGTGGCATACATGGCCAGGCCTTCTGCCTGCACCTATACGAGCACCGCCCGAAGCAAGTTATTCCCTGGTTTCTTTGGGCACGTCTAGCGGCTCCTTCTTGCCTGTCATCCTGTCTTCGAGTTCTACCCACCCGGGCAGGTTCACATGTCCTAGTACGGTACCGCGAGTTCGGACCGCAGAGCATGCCTGTCCTGAACAGTATGACGTTAACCTTTGCCATGCCTATTGCCATCTTTGTCAATGTTCTCAGGACATCGAGGGACTCGCTGGTCAGAGACCTTCCGTTGCTACTTGTCCGGACCGGCATACATGACACATTAATGCCCGAACCCGCATTTAAATAATAATAGTATATAATTTAGTTATGGTTGTGTGCGGCATGGTCACGTCTGAGTTTTGTGAAGAGTTCCGGCCCGGCAGTGAAGATATCTACCGCCTTATCGTAGATATTTCGGAGGAGGGTATCTGGATCCTCGACCGGAGTGATAGGATCGTGTTCACGAATAGAAAATTGCAGGCTATGCTCGGCTACGCGAAAGACGAATTGCTCTGCCGCACAATATACGATGTTGTGGTAACTGAGGATCAAGATACCATTAAAATGGCTATGCATCGTCAGCATCGGGGTGAGACTGAAACCTATACGCTCAGGCTTGCGAAAAAGGATGGGACTCCGGTCTGGGTGATCGCCGCCGCGGCCCCGGTGATGAATAAACAAGGCGAGTACATGGGCGTTGTCGCGCTGGGATCGGAGATAACACAGCTGAAGCAGGCGGAGGAGGCGTTGCGGGAGAGCGAGGAGAAGTTCAGGGTGCTTGCGGAATCGTCCTCTGCCGCCATCTACGTTTACCAGGGCGAAAAACTAGTCTATGTCAATGATGCCTCCGAGAGGATCACCGGGTATTCGAGGGACGAACTTTTAAAGATGAAGTTCTGGGATATCATTCATTCTGATTTCAAGGAACTTGTCAAGGATTACGGCCTTGGCAGGCAACGCGGCGAAACTAAGCCATCACAGTACGAGGTCAAGCTTATTACAAAGAGCGGCGAAACGAAGTGGGTGGAGCTTACGGCAGCGCATATCATGTATATGGGAAAGCCGGCCGGAGTGGCGACGTTCTTCGACATCACGAAGCGCAAGAACGCCGAGGAAAGGTTGCTGTTAACCCAGTTCGCCATCGACAAATTCACGGATTCATCAATATGGATAAAACCGGACGGCCAGATCAATTACGTGAACGAGGCTACATGTAAGAACCTCGGATATAGCCGTGATGAGCTCTTATCGATGAAGATCTGGGACATCGATCCGGGATACCCGTATGAGCGGTTCTCAGAAAGGTGGGAGGAGATTAAAAATAAGGGTTTAGTAAAATTTGAATCCGTGCGCATCCGAAAGGATGGCAGTTCATTCCCTGTAGAAATAAGCGGGAATTATCTAAGATATATCGATAAGGAGTATGTAGTGACCTTCGAGCGTGACATAACCGTACGTAAACAGAGGGAAATAGAGTTATCGGATGCTAAAGCCCAGGCTGAGATATACCTGGACCTGATAGGCCACGATATAAACAACATGAACCAGGTCGCAATCGGATATTTGGAGCTAGCGGATGACGTGATAAAATCGGGCAGGGAGCTTGGCGAGAATAACATAGAGCTAATAGAGAAACCGATTACATCGTTAAATAATAGCTCGAATCTTATCGATAAGGTCATGAAGCTCAAGAAATTAAAAGCGGGAGAGCTAAGAGTTGGCCGTGTTGACATATGTAGCCTTCTGACCAGGATTAAAGACCGGTACTCGCATCTGGCCGGAAGGGATATTACCATCAATTATATTCCGCTGTCGGAGTGTACGGTCATGGCCAATGAGCTTATCGATGAGATATTCATAAACCTCGTCGAGAATTCAATTAAACACTCACGCGTGGATAAACTACTGGTCATTGAAATATTGCATGCCACGATTTGCGAGGATGGCAAAGAATATACACGGATTTCGCTAGAGGATAATGGTCCTGGTATTTCCGATGAGGTAAAGGAAAAGCTATTCGCACGCTATTCCAGGGGCGAAACAAAGGCAAAGGGAAAAGGCCTGGGGTTATACCTCGTAAGAACGTTGGTAGAAGATTTCCACGGCAAAGTCTGGGTGGAAGACCGGGTGCCGTGTGACCACTCGAAGGGCGCCAGGTTCGTGGTCCTTCTGCCTGCCGCCGCGAAGTAGACTTTTTATCGATATAGTGAGCCTTAGGATGGCTTGACCCTGATATCCTAATGCGCCCTGCCTTGCTCGGGCATGCCCAGCGGCTCATGTTTTCCCGTCATCCTTTCTTCAAGATCGGCCCAATCTGCCAGCTGCAGCATGTCCACCATATCCGCAATCAAGTTTCATTCTATCATGTTTTTTACGTTGTCAATTATTTTATTGGCTTGAGCAGTTCCGTCACATGGTGAGATTTGATGGTTGGAGTTAAGAGAGAAGTAGAAGGAACTAAAAAAGAAATTGGGGGCAAAATGAAGGAAAAGGCGGGCAAAGCCATGCATAAGCCCGGACTTGAGGCAGAGGGCAAGGTCGAACAGATAAAGGGCAGGGTCGAAAAGAAGGTTGGCGAGTTCGAGAGAAAGCACGGCGACTGATAATTTTCAAGACATGGTGTTTCAGGAAACACTCAGGTAGCCGGGCACAATCGATCGCCCATTAAACGCCGGGGCAACGATGTAAGAGATACCTTAGGCCTTGCCCGGCCCGGCTCCTGACCGGACCAACTAAGTTAAACTCCGAATTTTACCGGCTTATTACCGGCTTATTACCGGCTTATTATTAACCGATATTTGTTAACTAAATCGGTGTACGTACCATGTAAATTGACATTCGTCAGCTTTATTCCCGCTATGCCCTCATTATACATTTGGATATTCTCTTATTTTTTGTTTTTTTCGTTAGATATGTTTACTCAATGTGGATATATGGTTCAGCCTGACGGTGAATTTTATGGCTGGAATGAAAAAGGAACTTGAAGGGGCCCGGAAGGAAGTAGAGGGCCAGATGAAGCAAGAGTCGGGCGAGATGAAGCAAGATATCGGTAGAGATTTATACGAGCGGGGGAGAAAAAAGAGCTTGCTGGCAAGAAAAAACAACTGGAGGGCTGGGAAGTCCTGGGCCAGATGGAGGAGGAGGTCGGCAGGATCAGGCAAGATGTCGGCCAGGCCCTTTACCAGAGTGGTGTGGATAAAGAGGTGATCGGCAAGGTCGAGGAGCGGGTCGGCAATGTCCAAAAGAAGCTGGGTGAAGTTGAGAGAGACATGGAGGGAATAAGGAAAGAGGTAGAAGGAGCTGCCAGACAAGCCGGCGGCCGGATGAAAGCTGAGACGGGCAAAGAAATGGGCAGGCCCGGCATGGCGATCAAGGGCAAGATGGAAGAGTATGCCGGCAGGGGCGAAGCGAAGCTTGGCGAGTTCGAAAGAAAGCCAAAGTATTGAATTTTTATTTTTTATCGCTTACAAACGGAACAGGCTATATTAAAATGGCTATATCATAATACTCATTGGTGATATAATGGCGGAAAATGTAGGAGGTATAACCGGTAATGTTGGTGACATGATCCGGTCGGCATGGCGTGGCCTCTGGTGGGACATGCTCCTGCTGAGTGTCGTTGCGATCATCTTCGGGCTCCTGTTGTTCTTTATGCCGGGCCTGTCGATAGCGGTCTTCGTGGTATTGTTCGGGTTTTATGCCTTTGCCGTTGGCTTATTGATGTTGCTACAAACGGTAACGGTCAAGGACGGGAAATGGTGGGTACGGCTTTTAGGGAGTGTCGTGGCCTTTGCGGCGGGTGCTGCCGTGTTCCTTTGGCCTGGCATCAGCGCACTTTCGCTGCTGTATGTTATCGTGTTCTACTTCATCTTTATTGGTGTACTGCAAGCGATATCGGCCATCGAGTTGCGTAAGGTAATCTCGGGAGAGTGGCTGTACATTATCAGCGGTATCCTATCAATCATCGTCGGGGTCCTCTTGATAATGAGGCCCCAGACCGGAGCCATTGCCCTGGCACAGACGATCGGCATCTTCGCCATCGTTTACGGCGTACTAATCGGCATACTAGCATTCAAGTCTCCATGGGACCATGACCAAGGTTGCAGGGCCTACTTAAATTTAATATTAGCGGGCATGATTAGTACAAGATCAAACATTTTTTATTTTAAGTGCCTATAGGAGTACACTAATTACTACTGTTCTTCGATTGACTGTTTTTCAAGAAAGCCAGCCACTAACATCGGAGTATTCGCAAATAGTTGATCATGTGCCTACAGTGCGTCCGGGATTACCGCCACCGCATATGGAATAGCAATCTATGGTTGGTTTGCAGAAAATTGGCGAAATATTCCCTATAAGTTCATTAGCATGTGGAATAAAACGTATTAATAACGTATAAGACTTTTACCCTGGTACCCCTTAGTTTTTTTAGAGGGTATTGAGATGAGGGTAAAGGCCATTACTTGTTTAGCATTCGCTATTATGCTTATTTGCTGCGCGTCTATCGCATCGGCGAGCATCGTTAAATTAACATATCCGGCAGGAGACTTGCAGAAAACGTTGCCCGATATTCAACCGCAGTACGGCCAGCAAAGCGGGTCCGAGGAACAGACGCTGGGGCTTATTAGCGATGTCGTCGGCATGTCCAATGACAGGTTCATTAAACATGACCTAAACGCTTCGCTTCCCGACTCTCAAATTGACGCCCTTGGCGTGGAGCCTTTGATGGCCATTCCCGGGCCGACGGATTTTTTAAATGCGATGACTCCCCCGGATAATTCAACGGCAACGGCTAAGGCGAATATCTATAAAACGCTGGTCGGCACGAATTTAACTTATACCAGCATCGCCGGTAAGCCGATGAACTATACCATTACCAATGACAGCATCAAGAGCATTGATCAGACGGTCTATAAGAACAAGCTTGCCTGGAAGGTCCACGTAGGCGATAGCATGGCATGGGACTTGACCATGGACGTTACGGGCACTAAGGTACTGGGCTCTACACAGCTTTTCAATACTTAAAATGTAGCGGACGCCCGTACCGCTATTTATTTTTGGTCATAGCCGCTTTATTTATCGGAGATCTTATATGCAGTGGGAGAAACCTTCGCAGGAATTGATCACGCTTCTGGTGGCCAGAATGGGGTCCTTTGACGCGCAGAGAAAGGCCATGTTCGGCAGTACGTGCTATTTCGCAAATGATAACATGTTCACCGGCGTTCACGAGAGCCACATATTTCTACGGCTGTCGGAAAAGGATAGGGAAGAGATCAAGAAATTATACAAAGATACCACGCAGTTCGAGCCGATGAAAGGCAGGCCGATGAGAGAATATGTTAACGTGTCGCCATTACTGTACCAGGACAAAAAAGCCTTTGACCCATGGATAGAGCGGTCCATGAAATATGTCATGGCGCTACCGGCAAAAGCTGCGAAAACAAAAAAGAAATGAGCCCGGCCTTAAGCCAGCAACATGCTAAACCGCGGCGTAGCATCCAGCTGTACTTCCAGGCTGTTTGAATTCAGGTCAAGCACGTGTCCGCCTGCAGTATGGTCATCCGAGATAAAGTGGAAGTGATACCCGGGAGCTTCGACCCCGTTGGTATACTGCGGAGAATAAATGCAGACGATGGTGCCCGTTACGTTTGTAAGCTCAAACACCGATTGGTTTTTTATGGCGTCAGCCAGTGACGGATATGGCTTATCTTGAGCCGGCGCTGCACGTACCTTAAGGTACGGGAACGTGGCATGAATGCGAATAGCATAGAATTCATTTTTAGAGGGAAGCTGATCATCGATGGCGGCCGTTAGCGTGGATAAATTATTCTGGCCGGCAATGCCGATGGTGCTATCCGGGTCAAAATATGTGACTGCAGCAAATGGTACCATTGCCGTATCATTTACGATGCGGACAACGCCGTCCGACGTTACCTGATAAATGGTCCCGTTCAATACGATCATCTCACCATTCAGGCCTTCGAATGTGCCGAGGCCGAAATCGCCATGTTGCTTTAGGTCTCCGGCGGTAACGATACCGTCAAAGGAGCCGTTTTGGAGCAGGCTCATGGCAGAGACCTGATACAGGACGTCCCTGTCTGCCGGAGCGTGCCAGATCAGCGCTGTAGCTGTCATCACTAATAATATAGCTAAGATCAATATCGCCGCATGATACCATCGAACTTTCATAAATAAAATTCCTCAGTGAACCCTATAGCCGCTCTTAGGATAAAATATCGACGATGGCAGCAAGCGTTTTGCGATACATCCAGAGCCCATAAAGCATACCTATTTATATAATGTGTTATATTATTCATGTTGCAGAATATAAGTCTGTAAGAGTATTAAAATGAGAGATTACGGAAATTTTAACCGAAGAGACACTGGCCCTAGAGAAATGTCAAAAGCAACTTGTTCCGATTGTGGGAAAGAATGCGAAGTACCTTTCAAGCCCACGGAAGGAAGGCCCATCTATTGTCAGGAATGCTTCCCGAAGCACAGGAAGCCCAGGTTCTAAAACTTATTTAACGATATTTAAGTAAGCTTAAGACAATAAAATTTAAAAAAAAATACGAGGAATTACTTCTCGTATCGATATTTTTATTATCATTTTCTTTGAAGCCAACCAAATATTCATATTGTGCCGATAGCCATATGATAAGTAATGAGCGATGACCAGGGGCAGGAGAAGCAAATATCGGAAGCTTTGTATAAAGGCATGATGTGCGCCACCATAGGGCGCTATAATGATGCGCTCACGTTTTTTATCTACGCCCTTACCTGCGACCCGGATAATGTGGACGCCTTGCTGGGTAAGGCCAGCTCATTGAGCCGCCTGGGCTCATTCTCAAAAGCCCTGGAAAGCCTGGAGGCCGTACGCAGGCTCGACCCGGCTAATTCAGATGCCTGGTTCCTGCATGGGACTATTATGTACCAGCGGGGAAGCCTCGAGGTAGCCCTTAAATGCATGGATAAAACACTAAAACGTAATCCCAAGCATATGGATGCGTGGAACATCTCGGGCAACTGTCACTACTACCTGGGCGAAACCCAGGAAGCCATGGATTGTTACCAGGCCATGCTGGGCATCGATAGTACTTACCCTAAGGCATGGTACAACAAAGGCGTCGTGCTATCCGACATCAGGCTGTATAACGAAGCCATCCGGTGCTATGAAGAGGTACTGCGCATCAACCCGGGCATGGCAGTGGTGTGGACCAATAAAGGCTATTGTCTCGCCATGCTGAATAAATACGAAGAAGCGCTGGAATGCCTGAACATAGCCCTCGAGCTGAATCCCGATGACGTTACCGCTCTAAATAATAAGGCAGCGGCCCTAAGGCGCCTGAGCAGGGAAGACGACGCGGTCGCCTGCGATGAAAAAGTCAAGGAGCTAATGATCGTACGCGGGCCTCATACGGTGATTTAGTACTATAAACCGATTTATTTCAAGGCGGGCACGAATTTTGCCAGCAGATAGAGATCGTCGTCCCCTGCGATGACCTCATGTGATATTCCGGGAGGGTTTATACATGAAAGGCCTAATTTACATGGATATCTCTTATTCGCGATCACGATGGCCCCACTGTCGTTCAATATTTCGTTGAATTCCCATTCTTTCTCATGGGAATGTTCCCCTACCGAGCAGCCGCCGTTCACTTTTACCAGATGGCAGCTGAACGCCCCATCGGTATCGGCCGATGTCACCAGGTCTTTTAGGTAAACGCCCTTGAATGCAGGGTGCGCCGACCACGATAGCTTTTCGGCATTTATTACTTTATCGGGGCTGATGATATCCCCTTTTTCAAAGAATCCGATCAAGTGATCTTGTGCCATAGTCGCTCTTCCTATAATAATATAGAAAATGACCCTTAGTATTTAGATAAATCGAAAGTCGCCTTTTATCTTTTAAAAATCGAACGCCCGTCACATAACAATAAATAATTATTATATATTTGGTAGCATAGTATTTATCGGGGTGGATGTATTGCCATGCAACGGTATACGATCACGGTACGTAGTGCTTATTTTTATTTGCACGCTTGTCGTTCTTGTTATTTCAAGCAGCTATACCTACGGAGAGGTATCGGGAACGAGCGGAAATACAATAGCAACGAATGGTAATTCGCTGAATGGGGCAGGTGCTCCGGCCTCACCGGCAGGTGCGTCGGGACAGTTAGCCGGTAATCGCCCGGGGGACGGAAAACACTGTGCATGCTGTCCGTGCTGCGCTTGCTCTGATTGCGGGTACTGCCACGGTTCCGCGCATATGAACATTAAATGCAAGGGCGAATGTAAATGCTGTAAAGGGTGCAATTGCCAGAAAGCCCCTACTGTATTCTCGGTCAATGGCCGACAGTCGCCGGGCTCTAAAGCAACAAGAGCTTAATCCGGGAACATCACTGTGTGAAATTCCCGGCAAATTATTTATTCTCCTATGTTACGGAAAACCATTCGGCTAGTTGCCCGGTCACTTTTTCGAAGGTAGCCTCATTTAAGAAAATATCGCCGTGAGTCGCCATATCGATCTCAACTACGGGCACGCCCTTAGACTTGAGTTCCATGCATGAGCCCATTATGTCTGGAATGTCCCGGGAGGCATAGATGACTAGCGCCTGCTTGCCATTTCCATCCTGCCATACCGGTAGAGCGCGGAGAACGTCGAATATCTGCCATGGGGGCGACTCACGTACCCTGTGGGCCCTGAGGCTCTTGACCGTTTCCTCGGTCTTAGGATGGAACGTTTGACCGAATGCAGGAGAGATCGCGATCGAATGATCGGCATCGCTAAGGAGCGCAAGCCTTCCGCCTAATGAATGGCCGATGGCCGCTACCTTACCATATTGACGGCAGTAATCGACTGCAGCTTCTACGTCCTGTTGTATATGCTCATCCAGTGAAAGCTGATGCTCACCATGGCCCCTGAGGTCGATGGCACATGTGACAAGGCCGGATTCAGCTACCCGCCACGCGAGGCCCAACTGCTCTTCCTTACAGCCGCCGTAGCCGTGGACGATGACCGCAGCGCCTACCGGCTTTGAAGGTATCAACAAAACGCAAGGGACGATGAAACCATTACCGGGTACCATCATCCGTTTAATAACGATCGATCCGCTTTCCAAATACATACCCGCCTGAACATTCATTTAATAAAGGCATATTATGACGGCATGAAATATTTAAAATAAACGTCATCGGCTTTACGCCATCATGGCCGACGACGAACATTAACTACAGTCGATGCTTGAACGGCAACCATATCCGTTCGAGGCCTTTTCACAAGTAAGCGATCATTCCACCCCATACTCGAAGCTATTATCTGTCCGGATGATATGAGGCATAGTAAACCGGCCACCAGGAATAGTACCGTATTATACGGTGCCGGCGATAGCAGGCCGGCGATCAGAAGTACCAGCCGTTCCGGTCGCCCGAACATGGCTGCATTCGAGTTGAGGCCCTTCCTGTGATTGTAAACCCTGGATGCCAGTAGTAGCAAAGAGCCTGCAATGACGGCAAAAGCAGAGAAAGAGACGCCACCGGCGACCGCACCCGCAATAAATACCAGCTCGGAAAGCCGGTCGCAAATACTATCAAAATACCGGCCGAACTCGGTACATAGTCCGCATGCCCTCGCGAACGAGCCGTCCACCGCATCAAGGCATGCGCCGATAATAAAGATGAAAATACCTGCGTAAAGGTTGCCGGACATGGCGAGCAACCCGGCGACCACTGACATCAGCAGGCCGGCCGCCGTGATCATGTTTGGCGTCATCCCTATCGATAGCAATATATGGCTGGCCGAGTGCAAGGCCCGATCTTTCTGCGGCTTAAACACGTATAACCAGCTCATGCTCATCATTTCCTATTGCACTACTGCAGATACTAGTTCGGAGCAGTCGGCGTTACCGGCATCGCCCGAGCGGATCGTTTTCGTGGAAGCCGTTTTATTCAGCATGCTACTGCACAGGCTAGCTGCGACCTGCTTACCGAATGATGCGATATCGCCGTCGTTAAACTGGCCCGAACCGGTCGTCGCGAATACGCCTAGCTCTTCATTCTTTTGCGGCTTTAGCGCTGTCAGGTATGCGTCCACTGAGTTGCTTACTCTGCCGAAATACATCGGCCCGCCCGCTATGACCACATCGTAGCCCGATACGTTGGCCGCGGATGCGCTCTTTATGCCCGCAAGATTAACGGTATATCCCTTTGACTGCAGGTCGCCCGCTATAGTGGCGGCGGCATTCTTCGCTGCACCCGAGACGCCCGGGTTATACACGACGAGAGCTTTACCTATAGGCGCTCCGGCCGGGTTCAGTGTCTTGCTGCCTGTATCCGTATAGCTCATAATGTCCCCGCAAAACAGGGCCCCGACGGCAATTCCTGCTACCGCTACGATGCCTACGATGACCAATCCGACGATTATTAACATATTCATTATTATTCCTTCCTGTTCTTGATATCTCATGGTTTTATTGCGTTCGTAAAGAACGCAGTATGTTCATCGATATGGGTGCCGTACTCCTGGAGAAACGAGCCCGATATGCTGCCATATCGCAGGATAAAGTAGTCCATGAACGCGTACATGTAAAACGACAGGTATTCCGTAGCCAGTATCTTCGGGTCTGCGGGCTTAATTAGCTTATGTTTCATCATTATAGCAAAGCTCGACTCAAAGAAGTCGCCGCCTGCGCCCATGAACGCCATCTGGGACTTTTTTAACTGCTCGTTATGGTACAGCTCGATGAAGACGATCCTCATTATCTTCTCCATGCGAGGGTCTCCGATCCAGCTGGTGAATACGCCGCTGGCCATGGCCATGAACCCTTCCAGCCCCATCGCGACGATCTGCTCTTCGGCTTCCAGGCTTTCCGACCATTTCCCCACTTGAACACGGCTCCACATATCCAGAACATATTCGAAAATTTTCTCGAGTATCTCATCCTTGGTGGTAAAGTAGTAGTACAGCGTTGCCTTTCTAATTCCGGCCGCTTCCGCTACCTCGCGTAACGATACGGCATCGAATCCCTTTTGTGCGAACAGGTCGATGGCGACGTTGATGATCCGTTCCCTCGTCGTCGCTTCTCCCATTGCCCCGGGGAAAATTTTTGAGTCTTCATTGTTTCCAGCCATGTTTACCACACTTTTATCGATCGTTCGGCTTTCGAATGTATCTACCGACCGACCGGTATAGAATACTAATATCATTAAAGTATATAAATCTACCGACCGACCGGTAGATAGATTATAGGACCATAATAAAACATTAATGAAGACAGAGCGTAGAACGAATATTAACTAATAAAATGGCTGGCTGGCTTATATTTAACCATGCATTATGTATGAGTTACGGCACAACTACCGGATCAGAAAAGCTATAGTTTAGAAAAGTTATTTGTGTCGACCGGTTAAAGCTGACAAGTTTGGTAGGAGGTTAAGATTTAACCCCTACTACATGCCTATGAATTGGAGGAGATGATAAGGCTCCATTTGGGGGCCTTTTAAACGCACGTTTTCATACTTTTATATTCAACAACTGTACTTAGTCTTTCAGGACGATCTCGATGTTGATGTCCTTGGGCACCTGGATACGCATGAGCTGTCTGAGCGCTCTCTCGTCCGCGTCGATGTCTATAAGACGCTTGTGGACACGCATCTCCCAATGCTCCCACGTTGCAGTGCCTTCGCCGCTCGGGCTCTTTCTTGTTGGCACTACTAACCGCTTAGTTGGTAATGGTACCGGGCCGGAAATGCTTACTCCGGTCTTCTCGGCGATCTTTTTAACCTGGCCACACACGTCGTCTAACTTGGTGGGGCTGGTCCCTGAAAGCCTTATTCTTGCTTTTTGTGCTGCCATAATATGTCACCTAAATAATATGAAAGGACGGACATAGTTGTCCATCCTTCTATATTAAGCTTATCGCCAAAGGGAAGCTTTTATTAAGCTTACCTCGGGGTGATGTCCATTACTATGCCTGCAGCAATGGTCTGTCCCATGTCACGGATGGCGAACCTTCCGAGCTGGGGGATCTCCTTGACTTTCTCAATGACCATTGGCCTCGTTGGCCTTACCATGACTATGGCTGCATCGCCGGCTTTAATGAACGCGGGGTTCTCTTCCTTGATGCCGCCGGTCTTTGCGTCGAGCTTGGCTAAGATCTGCGTTATCATGCAGGCTACCTGTGCCGTGTGGCAGTGGAACACCGGGGTGTATCCAGCGCTGATGGCGGACGGGTGCTGCAGGACGACGATCTGTGCCTTGAACTCGGTAGCTACGGTCGGCTGCTTGTCGACCGGGCCGCAAACGTCTCCACGCCTGATGGCGTTCTTGTCGACGCCTCTGACGTTGAAGCCGATGTTGTCGCCGGGGAGTGCCTGGGGTATTTCCTCGTGGTGCATCTCTATGGACTTAACTTCACCAGCGGCGCCTACGCCATCGATGCTTGGCCTGAAGATGACCTTGTCGCCCTTCTTCATGATGCCGGTCTCGACACGGCCTACTGGCACGACGCCGATACCTGAGATGGTGTACACATCCTGAATGGGTGTGCGCATCGGTAACTGGGTGGGCTTCTCGGGCTCCTTAAGGTTGTTGAGTGCCTCGAGGATGGTGTAGCCGGTGTACCACTTGGTGTTCTCGGAGTGCTTGGAGATGTTGTCTCCCTTGAATGCCGAGGTCGGTATGAAGGGTATTCCGTCCGGCTTAAAGCCGATGGACTTGAGCAGCGTCGAAACGTCTGCCTTGACCTGGTCATACCTCTTCTGGTCGTAGTTCACGGCGTCCATCTTGTTGATGGCGACGATGAGCTGGGTGATGCCCAGTGTCCTGGAAAGGAACACGTGCTCCTTGGTCTGCTGCATGATACCGTCGGGTGCTGCGACTACTAATATAGCTGCATCTGCCTGTGATGCGCCGGTGATCATGTTCTTTACGAAGTCTCTGTGACCCGGACAGTCTACTACAGTGAAGTAGAATTTCTCGGTGTCGAACCTTCTGTGGGCGATGTCTATGGTTATGCCTCTCTCACGCTCTTCCTTGAGAGAGTCCATGACCCAGGCGAACTCGAAAGTTGCCTTACCCTTGGATTCGGCCTCCTTCCTGTACTGCTCGATGATGTGCGCCGGTACGGCGCCGGTCTCGAACAATAGCCTGCCTACCAGGGTGCTCTTGCCGTGGTCGATGTGTCCGATAACAGCTAAATTCATGTGCGGCTTATGCGCTTCTGCCATTTATATTTCCTCCATATATATTTCTGTATTAATGCAAAGTTGTACTGCAATCGTAAAGGCATTTGTTGTTTTTATACCTTTCGTTTTTCGACGCAGTAAGGAGCGAGCTTTTTGCTCACTCCAGGAAGTCGCTCGGCCTCGGTATTTCGGCCTTGAGTCCCTTTCTCTTTCTTATTGCTATGACGATCTCATTCTGCATGCTCGCGGGCACCGGGAAGAACCCGAGGAACTCGGTATTCCACAATGCACGCCCTTCGGTCGCTCCACGGATGTCGCTGGCGAATCCGAACAGCTCCGCAACAGGCGCCTGGCCTTCGATTGTGGTCATGTCGCCTTCGGACTGTATGTCGTTAATAACGCCGCGACGGCCCTGTATTTCTCTGACGGCCGCGCCCATCTGGTTCTGCGGCACGCTGATAAATACCTTCTGGACCGGTTCCAGGAGTGAGGGTGTCGCCAGTAAAACGCCGCCCTGTATTGCGCTTCTGACTGCAGGGATAACCTGTGCGGGGCCTCTGTGCACTGCATCTTCGTGCAGCTTCACATCGACGAGCCGTATTTTTATGCCCTGTGCGGGCTCTCTTGCGAGCGGCCCGTTCTTCAGCGCCTCTTCCATACCCTCGATGATGAGCTCCATTGTCTCTTTCAAGTACTGGATACCCTTGGTCAGGTCGATGAGCATGTTAGTGCCGTAGACGTGGGTTACGCCCTTGGCCTCTTCCTTGGGCAAGCCCAGGCTTTCGAGCATCTTACGCCTTTCTATCTCCATCATGTTCATGGAGAAGTCGCCGCTCTTGATCGCGTCGAATACTGGCTGGTCGAGCGGGTCGATGACGACGTAGAACCTGTTGTGCTTGTTCGGGGACTTACCTTCGACGGGGCCTGCGTTGCCGCCTACCGTCTCACGGTAGACCACAATAGGCTCGGAGGTCAAGACCTCGATGCCCGCGGTCCCTGGTGATCCTGGACTTGGTGACGATCTCCAGGTGGAGTTCGCCCATGCCCGATATCAGGTGCTCGCCGGTCTCTTCGTTGATCTCTACCTTGACGGTCGGGTCTTCCTTTGCGACCTGTCTCAAGGCTTCGACCAGCTTCGGCAGGTCCTTCATGTTCTTGGCTTCGACGGCCACGGTCATGACCGGTTCCGAGACGTGCTTGATAGCCTCGAAAGGCGTCATTTCCCTGACTGTTGAGCCGGTGGATCCTGACTATTGCGTCCCTAAGGCCCGTAACGGCAGCGATGTTGCCGGCGGGGATCTTTTCGACTTCCACACGGTCTGCGCCCATGGATATGGCCACTGACTGGACCCTGTTCTGGACAGAGGTTCCGGAGATGTATAGCTCCTGCCCTCTTTCGAGGGTCCCTGCGAACAGACGGCCTACTGCCACTTCGCCCGCATGCGGGTCGGTCAGGATCTTCGTGACCATGAATACTACTTCTTCGTTCGGGTTGGCGGTCATCAGGTCTTTGCCGACCTTGGATTCCTTGTCGCCTCTCCAGATAACGGGGATACGGCGCTTCTGCGCTTCCAGCGGGTCCGGCAGGTGGTGGACCACAGTGTCAAGGAGAACAGCGTGCAGCGGGGACTTTTCAGCCAGCGCTTTCATGTTGCCTTCCTTACAGTAGTCGTAGACCTCGTTGAACCCGACGCCGGTGTACTTGGATGCCGGCACTGAGATGGCCCACTTGTATAAAGCGGAGCCGAAGCATACGGTGCCTTTTGATGCATCCAGCTTCCAGCCGTCCTGCTCGTAGTGTTCCGGGGACATTCCCTTAATGAGCTTGTTGACGTGATCGATGACCTTGCCTAATCGAATGGGCATGTCTTTCTTCTCGATCTTAAGCTCGTTTATGAGACGGTCTACCTTATTGATAAATAGGATCGGCTTTACGTTCTCTTTTAATGCCTGCCTTAGCACGGTCTCGGTCTGGGGCATGGTGCCTTCGACCGCATCGACCACTACGACTGCGCCGTCCACGGCTCTCATGGCCCTGGTAACGTCGCCGCCAAAGTCAACGTGTCCGGGAGTGTCGATCAGGTTAATTAAATATTCCTGGCCGCCCACTTCGTGGACCATCGATACGTTGGCCGCATTAATGGTTATGCCTCGAGCCTGCTCTTCCTCGTCGAAATCCATGAATAGCTGTTTGCCAGCCAGGTCCATGGAGATCATGCCCGAGCCGCCGAGCAGGTTATCGGATAATGTCGTCTTTCCGTGGTCGATGTGGGCGCAAATGCCGATGTTGCGGATCAAAGGTGGGCTTATCCATAAGCTCCTTGACCCTCTCGACCATTTTCTTTCCTCTAGTCGCCATAAAACTTAAACCTCGACTAAACTATGATTAGCGGGCCGCTTTTGCTACCCTTTCTTTCTCGTCTCTCTTTGCTACGGAAGCGCTCTTCACGTCGCCTCTTGCCGCAGACATGAGCTCATCTGCAAGTGCGTCCTCGATGGACTTCTTGTTTTTGAAGGATGCCTTCTCTGCGCCCGACGCGATGAACATTAATGCCTGGTCGACACGCCTCATGGGCGATACGTCCACTGCCTTGGGCACGTTGATGCCGCCGTACTTGAGACGGACCGTGTCTTCACGGGGGCCGGCGTTTTCTATTGCGTCAACAAACACTTGAACGGGGTTCTGCCCCGTGCGCTTGTTGATGATCGCGAACGCGTCCCTTACTATGTTGTAGCACTTGG
Source organism: uncultured Methanocellaceae archaeon (assembly GCA_963780625.1). Lineage (GTDB taxonomy): Archaea > Halobacteriota > Methanocellia > Methanocellales > Methanocellaceae > Methanocella. Next base: position 225,653 of record CAWACH010000006.1, read on the forward strand.
TCTTCTCGCCCGTGTTGAACTCATTTCTCATGAGTTTGTTTATTAAGCGCTCTACTATGGGCATTTCGGCCTTGCCGAACTGCTTGTTGCCCAGGCGGCCGCCGGTATGCGGTACGACTACGGGCGTGAGGTTGACGTACCTCTTGATGCTCGGGTCCTTGACGTTGACCTGAGTCGTGTCATACTTGCCAAATAACAATAATTCTGACAAACTTACACCTATCCTTACCTTAATGGCTTGTCTCTTCTTCCACGAACTAGCTCGTCAAGAGAGACGTCGTTCACTTTACTGACCCTGAAACGAACGCCGGGAATATCACCGAACGATCCGCCCATACGTCCGCCGATGCCCTCGATTGTGACCTCGTCGTGCTCATCTATGAAGTTAATGGCGCCGTCACCCGGACAGAATGCCGTTACCTGACGACCGTTCTTAATGAGCTGTATCCTGATACATTTCCGTATGGCAGAGTTTGGCTGCTTGGCCTCTACTCCGACTTTCTCAAGTACTATACCTTTTGCCTGGGGCGCTCCCTCTAAGGGGTCGGCTTTCTCGTCCAGCCTTAATATGCGCCTGGCGTAGTCTCTGTCACTCCATCTGTAGTTTTTCCTATCATGATCGAGTTTGCGAGCTGCAAATTTACCATATCCCATCTATTCCACTCCTGGATTATTTTTGATTATTGATGACGACATCGTCTACCGTGTGATGTCTCTGCGCTAAGAGCTTGACCTTGTTAATGTTCCTGCCATTCTTCCCGATCGCGAGGCCTTTATCCTTGGTCGCGACGTCTACGATGGCTACCGTCTTGTCTGTCTTCGTGGACAGTACGATATTCTTTACCATTGCCGGCTGGAACAGATTCTTGATGAATTCCTTAGGATCTTCAGAGTATTCAATGACTTCGACGTGCCTTCCAATCTGTTTCTTTACCCTGTTTATGTTGTTACCATTTTTACCGATAGCTAAGCCCATGTCTCCATTTTTGACAACGAACACGATGCGGCTGTCTTCTCCCTCAAGGACGAGACAGTCTTTTGCGTGCGCTCCCGTAAGTGTTTCGAACAGCGCTATGTATCTCATCGTCTCCGTCGTGAATGAGACTTCAGGCACTCTGTACACCTCTGGCTAACGCCATGATGTCCGAATCGCCCGGCTCTAATACTGTTATTGCCGAGACGATAAACGGCTTGCCGCATATCGGCCCAAGGTCTACGCTGAGACCGTGGAATTCGTATATGGGTACTTTGCTGTCTATGATCTGCTGCTTTACTTCGGTTGGACAGTTGGAGGCCACAATGACAAGTTTCGCTACTCCGCGTTTACTTGCTTTGATGGCCTGTTTGGTCCCGACCAGGACCTTACCGGTCCTCATAACGCTTCTCAGTGACTTGTCCAAGTCTATCTGCATTTTAATCACTCTTTATTGTTGTTTAGGCTTTTGTCTTGCCTTTTTTAAAGCCCGATACCGTTATCAACTCTACGTCGCCGGTCCCCAATTGTATTGGCTGTCCGACGATAACATTTTCGGTGACTCCGGTGAGCTCATCGACTTCTCCCGCAACGGCTGCATCGAGCAGGTGGTTAACGGTGACTTCGAACGCCGCTCTCGATAGTACGCTGGCCTTTTCACCCGAGATGCCGTGCCTGCCGATCTGCTTGACCTCTCCGTCTATACTCATCATGTCGGCTACTAACATTATGTGCCGGATGTCGACGGTAAGGCCCTGTTCCGACAGCGTATCGAGCGCTTCATTGATAATGGCGTTCCTCGCCGCCTCGATGCCGAGCACTTCTGCGATCTCGTTGATGTTGTTGGTCTTCGTCCTTGCAGCGTCCACGCCGTCGAAGTGAATAACCTTCTTCAGCGCCGAGCCTTGAGTATATACCACATACTCGTAGTCCTCTTTACGGACGACGACACGAGTAATACCTTTTATGCCTTTTAAAAGTATCGTTCGTATCGTTTCGACCATTTGTAGTAAGTCACGGTACGACGGTCCTTCCGGATGTACGACAAGACGGTTGTCTTTTATGTCGATCTTTAATCCGGTGACGTCGCCGATCTTTCCCGCGACCTCTTCCATGGTCATGCTTCTTTGCAGGATCTGTTTTTCATTGATGTCGATTATAATAGTCATGTCAGCGAGGTTCGTCTTCATTACGCCTATGTCGCTGACGGTCGTCTCTTCCAGGTCCCAGCCAAGTTTCTTGACCGCATCCCTGTTAGCCGATATGTCCGAGCTCAGGTGGATGGTCATCATGGGCGTAGAGGGCTCGCGCCTTGCGTCCACGATCTCGATCAGCCTTGGCAGGCCGAGCGTAACGTCGATCTCGGCCACACCCGCATAGTGGAAGGTACGCATGGTCATCTGCGTGCCGGGCTCGCCTATGCTCTGTGCCGCTACCATGCCTACAGCCTCGCAGTTCTCTACTTTTGCGCGGGCATATGCTTCATGGGTCATCTCCACGATCTCGTCAAGCTGTTTCTTCGAGATCTTTGCGCCTTTCAGGCCTGCCTTGATCTCGTCGATGATCTTGATAGGCAGAGTATCGATCTTGTTTAACTCAGTATCAATAGTCGCTTCGGATATGCTCACTTCGAGTCACCTCCGCTGACGACGGTGTCCACGATATGCTTAACGTTGACCGCTGCACCGTAATCGCTCTTCATCGGGTCTACGCCGTCTTCGCCGTACTGGAATTGTACGATGACGTCCCTGGTCTCACGGACCGTGCCGTCATACTTGACCTCAAGGTCCTGTAGTGCGTTCACGAGCCTGCGCTGCAGGTAACCCGACTGGGATGTCCTGACCGCAGTGTCCACGAGACCTTCTCTGCCGCCCATTGCGTGGAAGAAGAATTCCGTGGGGTTCAAGCCTTTCTTGTAGGAGGACTCGACGAAGCCTCTCGCGTCCGCGCCCAGGTCGCCTGCCTGGAAGTGCGGCAGCGTTCGGTCGCTGTAGCCTCTCATGATACGCTCACCACGGACAGACTGCTGTCCGACACAACCGGTCATCTGCGTCAAGTTCAAGAAACTGCCTCTCGCACCGGAACGGGCCATGATAACGGCGGAGTTGTCGCCTTCGCTCGCAAGGTGCTTGCCTGCTATCGAGCCGGCCGCGTCCCTGGCCTTTGCCAGTTCCTGCATGATCCTTAGCTCGAGCGTCTCATTTAGTGTCCGGCCGGGCAGTGCCTCTAACTCACCGGCATCGTATGCTTCGATGAGCTTCTTGACCTGCTTTTCAGAATCAAGGATGATGTCGGTGGTCTGCACTTTTGCCTCACGGGGGATGTCAGCATCGCTGATACCGAAGGAGAATCCGAATCTCATGATCGCCCTGATGGCTAGCTTGGTGACGTTGTTAATGAAAACAGCGGCCATGTCCACGCCATAGGTCTTCACTATACGGTCGACGATCTTGCCGCTGAACGCGCCGATCGCCTTTTCGTCGATGGTACCGCATTTCAGCACGCCGTCCTTGATGACGACGTAGGCGTCCTTTTCGCATTCCTCTTTCTTACAAACGTCGCAGTTCTCGCAAATTTTAGCCGTATAGTTCATGTCCAGAGTCTTCGGCAGGATGGTGCTGAAGATCTGCTTACCGGTCCAGTACTGGGCGCCTTTTTCTACTTTTGCGGGCTCGGGCAGCTCTTTGACCCCGACCTTACGCACTACGTCCAGTGCCTCTGTCTCGCTGAACATCTGGTATCCCTTGGTTAACAGGAAGATACCGGATATATGATCGTGTAATCCGCCGATGATGGGGCCGCCGAACCTGGGGGACAGGATGTTCTCCTGTACTAACATTAATATTCGGGCTTCGGCCATTGCCTCCATGTTCTGGGGGACGTGCATGTTCATTTCGTCACCGTCAAAGTCGGCGTTATATGGTGCGCATACGGCAGGGTTCAGCCTGAACGTCTTGTTCGGCATGACCTTGACGAAGTGTCCCATAATGCTCATCCTGTGCAGCGAAGGCTGACGGTTGAAAAGAACGATGTCGCCGTCCCTTAGCTGACGGTCTATCTTCCAGCCGATGTCCAGTGCTTCTGCAAGCTCGCCACAGTTCTTATCAGTGACTTTTAGGCGTCTTCCGTCCGGCCTCTTCACGTAATTAGCGCCCGGATGGTTCTCCGAGCCGCGTTTTACATATTCCCTGGCCACTTCAATGTTGAACGGTGTGACTGTCATGGGCATTGTCATTTCTCTGGCAATGCTCATGGGCACGCCGACCTGGTTGATGCTCAGGTTAGGGTCGGGCGATATGACCGTACGTGCGCTGAAGTTGACACGCTTACCGGATAATGAGCCTCTGAAACGGCCTTCCTTACCCTTGAGACGCTGTGACAGCGTCTTTAGAGGCCTGCCGCTCCTGTGTCTTGCAGGAGGGACTCCCGATACGGCGTTATCTATGTAAGTCGTAACGTGGTATTGCAGTAATTCCCACAGGTCTTCTATGATGAGCTGTGGTGCGCCAGCGTCACGGTTCTCCTGGAACCGCTGGTTAATGCGTATGATATCGACCAGCTTGTGGGTCAGGTCGTCCTCAGAACGCTGGCCGCTTTCCAGCGTGATCGACGGACGTACGGTTACGGGCGGTACCGGCAGAACTGTTAATACCATCCACTCTGGCCTGGCGTTCTTCGGGTCCATGCCGAATACGAGGATATCCTCGTCGGGGATCATTTCTAGCCTGTCCCTGACGTCCGTCGGCATGAGCTTGTGGCCGTCCTCGATGTAGCCGGTCGGCTTTTCGAACTTTATTTCCTTCTGGTCTTCGCCGCAATACGGGCAGGTGTTGACCTTTGCGTCCTTGAATACGCTCTTGACGATATCATCGATAGGCTGGCCCAGCCTCAAATTCGTCTGAAGCTGCCTCAGGTAATCGGCTTTCGTCTTATCGTCGAGCATTAAATGGCCGCAGCGCTTGCAGGTGGTCATGAGAATTTTTCTCAGGAGACGCGCATAGCCCACGTGAATGACCGGGGCCGCGAGCTCGATGTGGCCGAAGTGGCCGGGACATTCCCCGGGCCTGCCGCCGCATGTCCTGCAGCGTAAGCCGGGGTCGATGACGCCGAGCCTCGGGTCCATCAGGCCCATGTCTATTGGGTAACCATCGTCGTCGTATGTGTCGGCGGTTATGACCTTGGTCACGCTCATCTTACGGATCTCAGCGGGCGATAATAGGCCGAACTTTATCTTTCTGATTCTCTTTGGTGCTGTCATGTGGTTACCTCTTATACTGCGTCCTCCAGGTCCAGCCTGGGCGCAATGCCTAATGCCTTCATCTCATCCAAAAGAAGCTTGAAGGCGTAGCTCATCTCTACTTTGTAGATGTTAGTGTCCGCTCCGCAGTTCGGACAATAAACGATCTTCCGCTTCTTATCCTCGGTGGCGACCATGCCGCAGTTGTTACAGACGTACTCGAACACCTTGTCAGACTCGTCGAGCAGTCTTTCCTTGAGTGCCATTGCGGCGCCGTGGCCGATCATAACGTCTCTCTCCATTTCTCCGAACCTGAGACCGCCTTCCCTCGCACGGCCTTCTGTCGGCTGTCTTGTTAATACCTGCACGGGGCCTCTTGACCTCGCGTGCATCTTGGAGGAGACCATGTGGTACAGCTTCTGGTACAGGATAACGCCCACGAAGACATCAGCCATTATTCTCTGGCCGGTAATGCCGTCGTAGAAGACTTCCTTGCCAGTGTGGGAGAAACCGAACTTTTTCAGCTCTACCCTTAGCTCGTCCTCTGTCTCGTTGTTGAACGCTGTTCCGTCTACGAATCTTCCCTCTAAGCTGCCCACCTTGCCGCCGATCGTTTCCAGAACGTGGCCGATGGTCATACGTGACGGGATAGCGTGCGGGTTAATGATAAGGTCGGGGGTCATGCCGTTCTCGGTGAATGGCATATCCTCCTGTTGCGCGATAAGGCCGATAACGCCCTTCTGCCCGTGCCTTGAAGCGAACTTGTCGCCCAGTTCCGGCGTCCGCAGGTCCCTTGTGCGTACTTTTGCCAGCCGGCTGCCGTTCTGGGTCTCAGTGAGAATTACTGTGTCCACGATGCCCTTTTCGTTGCTTCTCATGGTCACGGACGTCTCACGCCTCTTTAAAGGCGTAATACCGCCCAGGTCTGTCGGCTCTTCCAGGAATCTCGGAGGGCTGGTCTTTCCTATTAAAACGTCGTTCGGCCCGACCGTAGTTTCGGGATTTACTAAGCCGTCCTCGTCTAGCATAGAGTAAAATTCAGGCTCTCTGGCGCCCCTGACTTCGGCGTCGGGTACTTCGAACGTATCTTCCTGTCCGCCCGGATACCTGCGCTCTTCGCCTTCGGTTGTCCGGAAAAAGTGCGATCTGCCAACTCCGCGGTCGATGGAGCCCCTGTTGAAAACCAGCGCATCTTCAATGTTGTAGCCTTCGTAGGATAATACGGCTACGACGAAGTTCTGCCCTGACGGCCTCTCTTCAAAGTTAATGGCCTCTGCGGTCTCGGTACCGACCAGCGCCTGCTGGGGATAGTGCAGGAAATGTGCCCTGGTATCCGGCCTTAGCTTCTGGTTCGACGTTGATACGCCCAGCGACTGCTTGACCATGCCCGCGCCCATCGTTACTCTGGGCGATGCGTTGTGCTCCGGGTAGGGGATCATGCCTGCGGCGATGCCCAGGATCAAAGACGGCTCCAGTTCCATGTGAGTGTGGTCTTTGGTGAGCTGGGACTCGTCGATCGCGATAAACGTGTTCTCTTCTTCTTCGGCATCGATGTATTCCAGGATGCCGCGCTTGATCGTGTCCTCGAAAGTCAGCTCGCCACGCCTCATTAGCTCGATGTCGTCCGTAGTAATGAGCGGCTTGCCGTTCTTTACGACGATGAGAGGACGCCTTGCCCTGCCCATGTCCGTGTTGATGATGACTTCGTTGGTGAGCTTATGATAAGCGATGTTGATCTGGTTAGAGACGATGCCCTGACGTCTTTTTTCTCTGATGTTCTCGACTAGCTCGACAGGGTTCTCGTTAGTCCCGACGAGCGCGCCGTTCACGAATATTCTTGCCTTCATTTTTACACCGTCCTTCCCAGTGGCTGTACGCCAGCCTCGCGCAATACTTTCTTAATGGATTCCATGTCCTCGACGCCGGTCGATAGCTCCACGGACATGGCGAAGTTCTTCACCAGTCCGCAGTTCGGGCCTTCAGGAGTCTCGGACGGACAGATGCGGCCCCACTGGGTCGCATGCAGGTCACGGGCCTCGAAGTGAGGCTGAGCCCTCGATAACGGGGAAATAACACGCCTTAGATGCGAAAGCATGGCCATGTAATCTATGCGGTCCAATAGCTGTGATACGCCGGTCCTGCCGCCGACCCAGTTGCCGGTCGCAAGCGGGTGTATGAGACGCTCGGTCAGAACGTCCGCCCTGACTGCGGTGATCATGTATAGCTCCCTGTTACGCATGTTAGCCCGCTCCAGCTGGTACTTGATATCACGGGTAAGCCGGTTAAAAGACACTCTGAACAGGTCTTCCATCAGGTCGCCGGCCAGCTTGAGTCTTTTATTTGCATAGTGGTCCTTGTCGTCCGGGGACCTGCGGCGCAAAGCCAGCTCACAACAAGCTTCGGCCATTCTGCCTAAGAAGTATGACTTGTTGGTGCGGGACTCTGCCAGCTTGGGATCGTTCTCCTGTATACGCTCGAAGTTCTCAGGGTTCAGGTGCGGTAACAGGTAACGGTCTATGACGTAGTGAGCGCGCTTCATCTGGTAGTCCCGGGCCTGGCCCGCGGCTACACGCTTACCGATCTTTTCCATGGCCGAGTCTACGGTGTCAGCTTCCGCCTCGTCCAAATTCTCCAGCATGAATTTCTGGATCTCGGGGTCATCTGAAACAGCGTTTACGATGTCCTCATCTGTCTCAAGCCCGAGGGCTCTCATGAGCATGACTAAGTTCAACCGCCCTGATATGGACGGGAATGAGACCTCTAGAATGGACTTACGGCCTCTCTCGACGATGACGAGCGCCCTGTACCCTCGCCTCTGGGAGAAGACCTTGGCCACTTCTATCTGGTCGCCATAACGGTCGTCGAACTCCACCATGATCTTGTTAGGCGCCAGGTCCTCCAGCGTCATCAGGACACGCTCCGTGCCGTTGATAATGAAGTATCCGCCCGGGTCCATCGGGTCTTCGCCGTTCTTGATCCAGTCCTCGGGACCGAGCTTGGCTAGGTTACACTTGGCGCATCCGATCATGATGGGCATCTGGCCGATGTTGACCTCGATGGCCTCTTCCTCGACTTCGCCCCGTACGATGCTCATCTCTAAAAATATCTCTGCCGCGTACGTGATGTTCCTGAGACGCGCTTCGGTCGGGAATAACGGCTCCACGGAACCGTCGGCTTCCCTGACGACCGGGTTTCCGACGCGGATCTTGCCCAGCTTCACTTTGACGGGCTCGATGTTACGCTCGACGTCCTCGATGTCAGTTTCAATAAAACCTTGTTCGTCGATGACTTTTTGAAGCCCCTGGTCCAAAAACACGTTAAACGAATCAATGTGATGCTGAGCTATCTTTTTACGGGTAAAATACGCCTTACTTAATTCTCTTCTGTCTAACACTAAATGATCCCCTCGCTGAATTTATTCAATGACGAGCCTGTACGATATTGCCTGGCCTGCCGTCAGGCTCTTCCTGATGATCTTAAGAACGTCGCCGGGTTGTGCCTCGATCTGCTTAACCACGACGTCGGAGGTTTTTATCTTTGGCAACTGTCCCTTTGTGATTTTGTATTTAGTCAAAAGTTCCTGGGTCTCTTCCTCGTTTAACAAGATATGGTCGGGCACGAGATCGTGCTCCAGAACGTTAAATTTCTTGGTCAATATTGCCTTCCTCCTACTTTAGAAAGTAAAAAAGTCCCATAACAGGGTGAGCGGGCTCGTGGGGATTTGAACCCCAGACAGCCTGGTTAAAAGCCAGGCGCTCTACCTAACTGAGCTACGAGCCCCGTTGATACTCTATGCTGGTATTTGCATGTCGTTTTTCGTTGTGCGGGTATCGAGGGAATATGCTGCGGCACTCATCATCAGTTATAGGACCTGTGTCTGACGGTCTCTTAAAATATCGTCAATAGCATTTATACTTTTCCGTAGGTTAAAAGTGTATTAGCTTATGAAAAGCAACGATACTTTTTATATTTTCAAGACATAGAAATTATATCAGATTTATATTTGCTTTGAGAGAAAAGGATATATAAACCTTAATTGATAACAGTTGAATTCGGGAAAACGGGCACCATAAGCTCGTTTCTGGTTTTGAGCTATAAATTTGGCAGAGTGGAGGTTAAGAACATTCAAATAAAATTCCTTGGCGCAGCCCGTGAAGTGGGCCGGTCCGCATTTTTATTGAACGATCAAATACTATTGGACTACGGCATCAAGCCCTCCGATCCGCCCGAATATCCGGTAGGCAGCCCAAGGCCCGAGACGGTCGTCATCTCCCATGGCCACCTTGACCACTGCGGCGTTATTCCGAATCTAATGGATATGGACCCCGTCGTCCTGGCCACGCCACCGACCAAATACCTGACCAAGCTGCTGGCGGAGGACACCCTGGAGATAGCCGAGCGAGGCGCTGCACCCCCATTCGACCCGATAGACATGTTGAAGCTCCAGAAACATATCAAGGAGCTTGATTATCTTGACGATTATACCACGGATGATTATTCGATCACGCTTTTTGACGCAGGCCACATACCCGGCAGCGCGCTGACATATGTAGATTATGGCGATGATACGCTGCTTTATACGGGCGACATCAAGAACTCCGATACCCGGCTGCTCAGGGGCTCCAGGATACATTATCCCGACGCGAAAACGCTGATGATAGAAAGCACCTACTTCGGGAAGAACCACCAGGACAGGAAAAAGCTCGAGCAAGAGTTCATCGAGTCTATCCGCTATACGCTCGACACCGGCGGTAACGTGGTAATACCATGTTTTGCCATCGGCAGGACGCAAGAAATACTGATGATATTGAAGGAATACAACATCCGCTGCTTCGTGGACGGCATGGGCATCGAAGTGACTGACATCTTTTTAAGGTCTCCGATGTTCCTCCGCGATTCCGGCAGGCTTAAGGCGGCTTATGGTAACGCCACTACGGTGAAACATGGCATGCGTCGCTCGGTGCTGGATGAGCCGTCGGTCGTCGTTACAACGGCGGGCATGCTCAACGGAGGCCCCGTGCTTAATTATTTGAAGAGGATGTACGATGACCCGAAGGATAAGCTAATACTCACGGGCTATCAGGTGGAAGGTACGAACGGCCGCATGGCGCTGGACACGAACGTACTCGAGGTGGACGGCGAAGTGCTGCAGCTACGCTGTAAGCTGGAGCAATTTAGCTTTTCAGCACACAGCGACGATACGGAGCTAAAAGCCATAGTGAAGCACATGTGCAACAAAGGCACCGAGAACGTATTCTGCGTCCATGGCGATAATACGGAAAAGTTCGCCGAGTGGGTCAAGCAGGAGCTCGGAGTTAATGCATTTGCCCCGAGGCTTGGCGAAGAATTTATCGTTTAAGCTACGCAACATAAAGGCTTTTAAATTTTTTTAATTGTCCGTTATTTAACCGTCGAGCATCGGAATAATAGATTTAAAACTAAAAGGCTTTTTTATTATTGTCACGTCCCCAGATCATCTATACTTTCACTGAGGTCCTCTCCGCAGGTCATCAGCAGGATCCTGGTCTTCGGGTACTCGCCGATGATCTCCCTGGCGGCGTCGATGCCGTTCTTGAAAGGCATTATGTGGTCGAGAATGACGACATCGGCGGGTTTTTCCCGGTTCATCTCCACCGCTTCCTCGCCGTTGCTGGCAAAGTAGGATACAGGATAGCCTTTCATGCTCAGGATGATCTTAAAAAGTTTTAGTATGTCAGGCTCACCGTCAGCAATGCCCAGAGAGGTTATATTTATCACCAAACTATTATTTTTGTATATTTATCGATTATTTATTATTAATATTAACCTTTGCCTTGCTAACCAACCGCTTTTTGCAAAAAAGACGTTTTTATGCCGGACGGACGTGGTCGCTCCGCACCATATCCGCCGGCATCGATTCATAGGCTTAAGGCAATTAAGCTATCATTTCATCAAAGACCCCAGCGGGTGGAGGTTATTGTACATAGCGTTCATTTTTTTGTAGCTGCTATCGTAGGTCGACATGGAATCTTTCATGCTCTTCTCGTTATCTGTCACAGCCTTGTAATCGGAGCCGGATGGGTCAAGGTATTGTTTACACTCATTACCCGCGGCGATGGCTGCGTTACAGTCTGCGTCCAGGGTATCGATCTTCTGCTTGTAGGTGGCCAGCCAGCCCTTATCGAGCTTATCAAGGGCTTTTGCCGAGCCCGAGTATGTATCGAGGTCTTTCCTGTCGGCGCCCGCCTTATTGACCTTTGCCACATAGTCGTTGAACACGGACTCGGCCGCGTCCTTAGCGCCGGCTTTACTATCGTAGTCTTTCTTGTAATTATTATACGTGTCCCAGCATTTTTTAACGTTATCCGTCAACGCGTTGTCGTTAGCCTCTACGCCTTTGTATTCGTCGCTGCCGTTATCGCAATACTGCTTATAGTCGTCCCCGGCGGCAACTGCGGCATCTACGCTGGATTGATAATTTCTTGTACGTTCTTCGAATCCGCTGATGAAGCCGGAATACGCATCTATCGAGTCGATCTTCGCGTTCTTAGCGAATGCTGTCAGGTCGTTGTATATATCCATGGACGCGTTCAGCTTGTTTTTATAAACTTCCAGGGCGGCCATCTTTTTGACGGATACGTTATAGTAATCCGCATACTGCCAGTAGCTCGTATTTAACGAACTGATATTATCGCGGAAGCCTGTAACGGCTGAAGTGACATTCCCGTACTCGTCGCTCGAGTTATTCAGGTAAGCCAGATACGTATCGGCGGCCGTGCTGGTGTTATTGTACATTTGTCCGCACAGCGCCAGCTTATCACTGAATCCGTCCAGCCAGACCTTGTACTGGTCGAGCGTCGTGCTATTGGATAGCCGGTAGTCATTTTGTAAATAGTTGATCTCGTCGCTCAGTTCCGCTGCACGGTCTTTATAAGTGTTTTGCGCGGCCAGTTGGCCGGCGGGCACGGATGCCTGATCCTTACCCATAACTGTTTTAGTTCCCGTGCAGCCGGCCGTAATAAGCGTGACTATGATCAATAGACCGAATAAAAGCTTTAATCTGGACATAAATTTGGCACCTCAACCATTTATATGGCAATGTATAGCGTTTATTATAAAATGGTTTGTATATAAATATAATCCAAAAGATATTGAGGCAAAGAGGGTATTACGAATACCTTTTGTGACTATTGCCGTTATACAGTAATCCGGCCAAATTACCGAGAACGCGTAAAACCATTATTATCAGGACTTTCAGATTCAACTCATTGGGGATATTTGTGCAGTGGAAAAAACTAATGATTTTATTTCTGATGATAGTGCTGACTGTCGGGCTAAGCGGCAGCATCATTACGAGAGAAAACGCGAATGCCGATAGCTGGGCGCCGGTGGAGCAGGCCCTGGGAGCCCATGGAGAAATAAGCCCGGATGGCGTCATTTCATTTGATCTCCCGAGGAATATAAACGTAAGTGTCGATGGCATACCCCTGGCGCAGGGCTCGGACCTGAGCCACGAGGTACACATGATGAAGTCGGGCAATAAAACGATGGTGATCAGCGAACTCGTGCTAAAAGAAGACGAAGTGAAGGGCGTAACGCAGAAGCTATTAAAGGCCGGCCTGGAGGAGACCGCGCTGCATAATCACCTGCTGAGGACAACGCCGCACCTGGTCTATCTGCATATACACCAGTATGGAGATGCAGTACAGATCGCAAGGTCCATACGTGAAATAACAGATGCGCTGGAAGGCGGCACCGTGACGCCCACGAATAACGGTAGCCAGGGCCTCGATACTGCAAAGATGGACGAAGCCATGGGAGCTAAAGGCAAAGAGGGAGAAGGAGTTTACAGCTATCATATACCCAGGAAGGACACGATCACAATGAACGGCATTACGATGTTACCCGAGATGGACATATCCACGGGAATATCGTTCCAGCCGATCGGCAATGGAAAGGCTGCTGTAGTTGGCGAGTTCGTATTAGAAAGTAGCGAGGTCGGGCCGGTGATAGAGTCTATGACGAAAAACGGTATAGAGGTCACGGCGCTGCACAGCCACATGCTGACCGAAAAGCCGCGGCTGTTCTATATTCACAGTTGGGCTACGGGAGACGCCGTGGAGCTTGCCCGTGGAATGCACGACGCCGTTAGCCGGACGAATTCTTCGTTCGGCGGCTGACCTAGCCCGAGGTGATCATGGTCCGTACATTAACGTCCTCGCCGGCGTAAGCGCCGCCTTCGGGCGACCTTGTATTATCGATGATGATATAATAACGGTCGGTGCCCGGCGCGATAAACCGGAAGCTTTCGTTGACTACGGACTTTTCACTATCGTATGTATCCCATGTACCGCCGGTGAGGCTATTGACGGCGCTTACATATTTCCCGAAATTATCGCTGTCCATGACCATGATGTCTACGGGCGAGCCGTTGGTAGATACGGAAACGTTGACGACGATCCCGGGGTTCATGATCATCGAATAATACTGATAATACCCTTTAGGCACGGTCTTTGCCTCATCGAATATCGAGTGTTCGGAGATCATTCCCGGTGCCGATGTAGGCTGTGGGCCGGCCTGGACGGTCGAGGCCGTAGGGCCGCTGTCATAGGGGCTGATGGTCACGGCCGGGACGTCGGTTTGTAAACCATACATAAAAACGCCCAGCGTAATGCACATGACCAATAAAATAAAGATCACGATACCGATGCCTATGATACCGATGGCGCCGATGCCGATAAGCTTCAACAGGTCGTCTATATTTGACAAAGCATTCACCCGCCTTACTCGATACCATATAGTGACCGGTTATTAAATATGTTATCGTGCCTTTCATGAAACCCGGCTTAAGCATATCATCATATAAATTTTAAAATAACATGAGAGATAGATACCAATATTTAACAAATTAAAGGGGTATGAATATGCCGTCGAACTTACAGAAAGCCACATTTGCAGCAGGCTGCTTCTGGCACGTTGAGGAAGTATTCAGGAAGGTGCCGGGAGTCGTATCGACCGCCGTCGGCTATGAGGGCGGGAAACTTTGAGAACCCGACGTATAAGGACGTTTGCACCGATAAAACAGGGCATGCCGAGGTAGTAGAGGTCACTTACGACCCTTCGAAAGTCGCCTACCAGAAGCTGCTGGAAGTATTCTGGGAAAACCATGACCCGACTACCATGAACAGGCAGGGCCCGGATTCGGGGACTCAATACAGATCGGCTATTTTTTATCATAATGGCGAGCAGGAAGCCGCCGCAAAAGCCTCGAAAGAAAAACTTGAAAGATCGGGTAAGTATAAAAAGCCGATCGTAACGAAAATAGAGCCCGCAGGTACGTTCTGGAAAGCCGAAGAGTACCATCAGCAATACCTGGAAAAGAATAATCTCAAAAGCTGCGGGATCTAAGATACCGGGAATTGAGGCGGCTGTACATCGGGCGTCGATGCCTCGGTCGTGCTTATCCTTTTATTGACAGGGTCCTCGGCCGCGAATAAATAAAAGTCTACCCCGTCGCTATCTTTTTTATAAACGGTAAACCGGACGACCGGATAGGAAATAATGTGATAGCGGTCTTCCTGGCCTGCCATCATGACCAATGTTTCATACCTGCTCCCGTCAAGGCGGCCTTTAATGGAAGCGTTGTCAAGGGCGAACGCGATGATATCGCTCTTATCCTGGTCCGTCAGCTCGCGGTTGCCTGAATATCCCGTATCGACGATTGTCACGTTGTCCATGAAGCTCGTTGAATCCGTAGAAATAGTGCGTTCTGAGACGCCATGATCTATAGCGGAATATTCGATACCATATGCGTTATTGCCGGGCCTCGGGGAGAAGCCGATATAGGCCACGCGGCCTTTCTGCAGGTCTACGAACGCATACATATTGATACCGGCATCGCTTATCTCTCCGATGTCTATTTCGACGGCCGGCATGGCGGGGCTAACGATATCGGCGCCCTGGAAACTCGACATCGTAACGCCGCCGAGGTGGAGATCGGGAGTGTCGTCCCCCGGCGTACCGTTCCCGGCCATGTCCATCGTAAACCATGCCTGCTCCATTTTCCCCTCAACTGCCGTGTCATTCAAAGCTACGGAGATCGCCTGGCTATCGTTCTGGCCTATGGATACAGGAGCCTCAGGCGCATGTATGCTCCCCTGCAATTGCCAGACATAAAAAGAAAAGCACGCTGCTAATGAGATGATGATCAACAGGAGCAATGTCACTATGAAACGATCTTTCAGGATAGCGGGCATTGTCCACTATATGCTATTTATGATAAAATAAACATTCTCTCACGATCCGATAACCGGCCGCTAAATGTTGAATGACGCCAGGTTTGCCTGCCGCTCCCTGGAGTAAGCGGATATGGCGGCCTCTATCTCAGCCCATATCTCCGGGGACTGGTGTTTTTGTGACCGCTCGATGCGCTTTTTCGCTTTCGCTTTACTCATTAGCTCCAGAGACCTGGCCGCCCCTCGCCGTATAACATCGCTGTCGTCATTCATTGCCTGTTTGAGAGGCTTCACCGCGCCGGCCCCTATACGGGCAAGCGCCAGCTGTGCGGCTTCACATATGTCACGGTCGTCATCTTCAAGGGCATGTATTAATTGCTCTATGGCGGCCTTATCCCTGGCCTTTCCAAGCGCTTTTATGGCAACCTTTCTTACGCATACGTCGGTATCGCCCAATGCATTAATGAACGGCGTAGCATGCTTAAATGAGATAAAACAATTTAGGGCTGCCAGCGCCTCATCCTTGACCGACGGCTCCGTATCCTTTAACGCCTGTATCAATGCCGGAAACGGCTTTTTCATCGGCGATAGCTCCGAGCGCTTTTACCGCCTCTTTTCTTACGCTGCCGTCCTGGTCATTTAGTAATCCGATCAATACGGTCGTCGCTTTTCTGTCTTTAATGCGGCCGAGGGCTGTGGAGATACATTTCTTCATATTCGGGTCGTTGGTATTAAGTGACTTAATGAGTGGTTTAACAGACTTTTTATCGGCTATCCTGCCGAGCGCGATGGCGGCCTCGAGCCGGATATTATGGTCCGGGTCCTTGAGCGAGCTGATGAGTGACTTCAATATTTTATTATATTCTATGACCTTTAGCGCGTCGTAAGCAGAGCGCCTCACGTATATGCTTTTATCCAGCAGCGCAAGGGTAAGCGCATCGACCACTGCATCGCTATATTTCATTTCGGGGTTCTCTATTATGTAGTCCGTAATGGCGAGCGCAGCATACATACGGACATAAAAATTATCGTCTTTTAGGGCCGTTATTATCGACGGTAACGCCTTATGGCCGATCTTGCGGAGGGCCAGATAGGCAGTTTCCCTGACGTCAAAGTGCTCATCCTTCAGTGCATCTAATAATAAGCCGATCGAGCGCCTATCTGCCAAGGTTTCCAGTGTCTTGACGGCATATATCCTGACATGATGGTCTTCGCAGCTTAAAGCTTGCATCAGGCCCTCCCTGTCGTTTATCATATATCGAGCCGCTCCATTGCTCATACTTTCAATCATGGTTTACCCTCGCAATGATAAGTGAGCAAATAATTGTATATCTACATTCAGCCATTAAAAAGCAACATTTTAGGGTAAAAACAATTGAAAAAACAGCGGAATAGCGGAAACCATATTATATAGCAGTAAATATAACGGAATTAATATTTTTATTAAGTTATTTTATGTTGTAAAAGAAGAATTTATGGTGCGGGCAAAAAAAGTGCGTTTGCCCGACCATTAATTTAGGTATGGGGATCTGGGATGTTAGTTGGTTGGCAGGTCAGTAGATCTCGCAGCCTGGCCCTGAATCGAGTAGGGCGTGTGCGATCTCCTCTGTCTAAGCCATAGTATACAGCAGGAGCATATAAATGCTGACCAAGAGCATGCTGAAAGTAATCGTTTTTAGACCAATGGCAATAAACTTTTAGGCCACGTAAGCTTAAAAATACTTTCAGCACCATGATGGAAATTGGCCGTAACGAAAACTTATAAAGCTTTTAAACCCATAGCCTATACGGATTTACAGGTTGGAGTGTTGCCGATGATCGCCGGAAGTTTTGATACGTTATCTGAAGCGTGGTACTGGGCTATTAAAGAGATATACACCAAAGGCCGGCTTGTGGATACCGAGTATGGCATCAAGGCAAAATGCATAAACGGCATGCTTCTTGAGATCAACAGCCCTGTTCAAGTCTGGCATAAGAAGGACCCCTTCTGCACTAAAGACCGCATCGATTTCTATAAAAAGCAGTTTAAGCGTGAGTCCGCCGGAAACCACGGTTTTGAGTATACGTACATCGACCGATTGGTGGACTATGAGGGCTTCGACCAGCTGAAATGGATGGGCGACCAGCTAAAGGATAAGCGATACGAGTCAAAGCGTATCCAGGCCATTACCTGGATGCCGAAGGTGGACTGCCTAAAGAAAGAGGACCAGCCGTGCTTCCAGCGTATCTGGGTGTTCCCGCATAAGAATAACAAGCTCGACGTGCACATCCATTATCGCTCCTGGGACATGTTCAAGGCTTTCGAGGCTAACATCATAGCCTTCCAGGAACTGGTCAAGGACGAATTAATAGGCCCGACCGATTTCATGATGGGCACCTTCCGCTGCTTCGGCGATAACGTCCACATTTATGAGGACGACTTCCAGGCTGCCGAAGAAGTGCTTAAATAAAAAAAGATATTTCCATATTTTTAGGAAGTGTTTTTTCTCTTGTGGTTTTGCCGTTATGCCTTGGTGGCGTGACCATAACACAGAGACACAGGGACACAGAGACGCACAGAGATTTTTTTATAATTTGAGGCTCAGAGAACACAGAGCCAGGTTTATTAGGTTACCCAAGACACAGAGTTTCGTTGAGACACGGTTGACGAATAAACAACATAGCATCTTGACTTATTATCGATAATGATGGTTATTCATTTTTAATCAGCCGTGCCTCTACAGGGCTCTGTGCCTCAAATTAAAAAGAAAACTCTGTGCGTCTCTGTGTCTTTGTGTCTCTGTGTTATCCCCAGGTGGACAGACAGCATACGAGAAAAAACCCCATACCGGATAGAACTAACTGCAAGTAAGGGAATGAATATCATTCTAAAACCGTGGAAGAGCCATAGAAAAAGAAAAAAGACGGCCTTTTACCGTCTTCCGTATTTCCGGTATATGAACACGAGCCCTACGATCACTAACAGGATTATAGCGCCGCCCACGTACGGTATGATGGAGCTGGTGGCTATGGTTATCCTGAAGTCGGTAGCGCTCGCGGCCTGGTCGCTCTTGACGTTTACGTTTACGTCGTAATCGCTGGCGACGATGTTACCGGGGGACTGCACGGTGACAGTGAATAGCTGCATGTTACCCGCAGTAAGGCTGGTCGTCAGTTCGGCGAAGAGCTCACGATCCATCCCGACGGCGCCGTGATATCCGGATAAACGTTCGTTAGCGCACCGCCCTTGCCGCTGTTGGTGACGTAGACGGGAATGGTGAACGTCTGGCCCGGCGACGACGTATACTGGAGCTTATCATAGTTCACGGTCATGCTCGTGCCGCTGTTCAGCTTCAACGTCAGCGGGTGTGAAATGGTCACATTATCGGGGGTCGTGATCACGGCCGTAAAGTTATAGTCACCGACGGTAACGCTGGCCGGCGGCAGTATTTGCAGCACAAAATTCGTAGTCGACATGGCAGGGACCACTATTTCGGCCATCTGGTTAGTGCTCGTCTTCGAGTCGGAGAACTGGTAATACCAGTTGGCGGGCAGGCCGGTGACCGTAAGCTTATAGTCGTTCTGCTGCGACTGCAGGTTCTGTATGCCGATATCGTAGTAGGCCTTATCGCCGATGTTGGCGATCATCGAGCTGATGGGAACGTTAACATTAGCGCTCTGGTTAATGCTCGTGACGTCGACGCTTAAGCCCAGGCTGGCATCCCCGGTGCTGACCGTGACAGTTTGCGCTCCGATGGGCGAGTCGTATGCCGTATTGACCACAAGGTTCACAGTCTGTGTTCCTGCCGAGGGGACGTATATCTGGTAGATGCTCCTGGTCTGGTACTGGAAGCTTGAGCTCCAGTCACGTCCTCCGCCGTTCGCGGTCAGCGTGTATGTTTTGTCCACGCCATTATTATTTTGTATGGTGATCGGGAAGGTTACCGTATCTCCGCCCAGCGCTGTCTGGCCCGGCGTCACACAGGTCAACTGTGTGCCCGTGGTCGTCGTACTACTTGTGCCGGACGATGTAGATGGCTGCGATATGTCAACCTGCGCCGTGCGTTCGCTTGGCTGGGATGAGTTCGAGCTAACGCTGTAGACGTAGATCCGCAGGGCGTTATAGAAATAATATGCCTGACCCGGAGGTATGAGCACATTATCCGCCGACGGATAGTCCGGACCGCTGATCGATACGTTCACATAGTCCGAGCCATTCGATATGTGGAATGTGATCTGGGATGCATACATGCCCAGCGGCTTAGACCATCCGTCGTATACCGATCCCGTATACAATGGCGTATTGTTATTATCCGCCAGTGCCGCGAGGGGCGTTAAGGCCCCCGCGACGAGGCAGATCATGCATAGCAGATACAGTGCCTTTGCTATTTTCATCTAACGTCCATCCTGATGAACTTCGCGTAGGATATGACGAAACCTGCTATCGTGATCACCAGCAGCGACATGATCTGCGGCAGTATAGATCCTAACGAGCTGCCAAGCGTCGGGGTCTCGGTCACACCATTTATGTTGAATGCGCCGGCCAGCCCTCCGGATGTCTGGGGGCTCGACTGACGGTCAACAACGACCGCGGCTATGCCGGTAAGGTCGGAAGTCGGCGAGACCAGGTCTAAAATGCCCGTTATAGTATTTTGATTGTTTACATAGGCCGTATATGCTGCGCTTTCCTGAGGCCTGAAATTGGCGTTTCCGCCCGCAGTCCCGTTACCGCCCGTATATGTTACCTGAGTGGTGCCTCCGTTCGAGTTGATAGAGACGCCGGCTATCCTTTCGACCGGTGCCGCGCCAAGAACGACCCCTGATATAGTGCTGGAGAAGTTCGGTACGAGCAGGCTGAACACTACGAACCCTATGGCCAGTAGTATCGCCATGGTCGAGTTCTTTGATATGGCCGATGCCGCTATTGCTATGGCAAGGAACGAGACGCAGAATAGCACCAGCGCCAGGAAGAACACTACCATTCTACTCAGGTCGTCTCCCGCCGGAGTGATCCCCTGGAACAGCAGCAGGGCTACAGCTACAAGGAATGTGGCGGCCAGCGATATTATTAGTATAGCCGAAGAGCCGAGTATCTTTCCGTTTATTATGGAGTCACGGAACGTCGGGCGGGCGAGCAATAGCTTAAGCGAGCCCGATTCTTTCTCCTTTGAGATGAGGTCGAACCCTATGCCTACGGCCAGTAGCCAGCCGACTGTAATGAAGCTCACGCTAAAGCTTCTGAATATAAGCATCATCGAGGGCATCTGAGGCTGGAAGGCAAAGCCGTTAGCCGTCGCATTCCGGGTCGCTGCACGTGTGATCTCCTGGTTGTATGTCGTCAACTGGCTGTTATATGAGGTCACGCCGGCGATGACCGCCGCAATGCACATGACCAGGAGCACGGCGAAGATCAATAAAAACCGCTTGCTGGTCAGGTAATCTTTAAACTCTTTAACCGCTACTATAAATTCTGGCCTCATTTTAGTTACCTCCGTATACTGACTCGAGGAATATTTCTTCCAGAGACCTCTCTTCCATCCTTAACTCTCTGATCGGCACGTGGTTCCGGGTAAGCTCGTCGGATAGCTGGTCCCGGATATCGGCCCTTGCGTGTATTATGGCGCTGCCAGGAGCGTATATTGCATCGAGTATTCCTGGGTCCGATAGCTTCGGGATATCGCCGGACGATTTAATGACAATGGTCACGGCCTGTTCTTTTTGCATTTTGTGCCTGACCTCGTCCAGGGTGCCCTGCGCTATCAGCTTGCCTTTGGTAATGATACCGACAGTCTTGCAGACATGCCGGACCTCTTCGAGGATATGGCTTGAGAAGAATATGGTCTTGCCCTGGGAAGACAGGTCCGTTATGATGTTCCTCACCTGCATGACGCCCTGCGGGTCCAGGCCGTTGGTAGGCTCATCCATAAAGATCACTTCAGGGTCGTTCAACAATGCCTGTGCCAGCCCGAGACGCTGCTTCATGCCGCGGGAAAATCCGTCGGTCTTTTTCTCCACTCCCTTGAGGCCGACATATTCCAGCAGCTCTGCGATGCGTTTCTCGGCCTTATCGGCAGGCATGTTATAAAATTCCGAGAAATATTTTAAATTTTGCCGGGCGTTAAGGTTTTCATAGAATCCCAGGCCATCCGGCATGTAGCCGATGATCCGCTTTACATCGAGAGGATGCCGCAGCACGTCGATATCTTTAATTAAGCACTGGCCGGATGTCGGCTCGATCTCCCCGATCATCATGCCCATGGTGGTAGTCTTTCCGGAGCCGTTAGGGCCGAGGAACCCGAACACATCACCCTTAGCCACGGTGAGGTCGAGCGAATCCACGGCTTTAACGCCGTCATAGACCTTTGTCAGATTTTTTGTCTTGATCATGCGAAGCTCCTCCTGTTTGGATTTGTGCTTGCACTGTGCCTTTAGGATTGATGCATATAAAGCGTTTCTCGCCGAATCGTCAAACTATAATGGCTCGGTTGGACGATTAAGCCATAAGCCTTTAATAGCCATAAGAATGTTGTTTTTATTATAAAATGCCAATGATATGACAAAAAAACCCTTTAATCAGCATATAAGTTTGATGATACAGCCAAAACATATAAATAGCTCACTAAAGGCTTATACTATTGATATAAATGCTTAGGAAGAGCGGAGTCGCAGTAATACTACTATTGGTACTGATATCGTTAACCGTAGGTTCAGTAAGCCCGGCGAACGTCATATCCGGTAAAAATGGCAGCGCCGGGATCAGCGAGTATAGATCATCCGGCATGATGTCTCCGCTGCTGTATACTTATGGAAAGACCATGAGTCCGGTAGGTTTTGAGCATATCAATAAATTTACCACTGTAACGCTGGACATGTCGGGACAGGAGGTCGTCACAGTAGAGCAGGGTCCCTGGGATCCCATTGAAAGCGACCATCAGCCGGGCGTACTGGCTATGCCGGCCTTTGTAGAAAGAAGAGACTACATCGCGGGAAGAATGATCGTCCAGATGGCAGGAAGCAATATGCCCCAGGCGTTCCCGGTAAAATTTTTCAAACATAATGATAACGGCACGATAGACCGGCCCTCGTTTGATAACTACAGGGCTAACGTTGCGTTCATGCTAAACGGCAGCGAGTCCGGCAGCACTTCCGGGATTATGATATACTCTCCCGACGGTAGTTCTCCCTTGAGTGACCTCGCAGACGCGATCTTTACTTTTAGCGGTGAGATCAACGTCCCGAGTGCCGGCGCACAGTCGGTCGATGCCAATAGCTCGCCGTATAATAACACGATCACACAGGGCCAGACAGTATACCACCAGGCGCAGGTCGCCGGCGGGAATACGTCCATGAGCTTTGATCTGAAGTGGATGAATGCGAACGATGACCTGAGGCTTTCGGTATATACCCCCGATGGTCACGTACTGGGCCCGTATACCGATAGCTCGGACGGTAAAAAGGACGGGCGCATAAACCTGGAAGTCGATAACCCGTCAGGCGTTTCCGGCGGCACATGGTCCTTCAAGGTAACCGGCTCGAACGTCACCGGAAAGGACGAATATTATTTACGCACCTGGTAAAAAGGAGCAAGAATATGCGGACAAGCATAAAGATCCTGGCAGCAGGCATCGTCGTATTAACTTTAATTTTGTTAGCTTCGCCTTTATTAACTCCGCTCATCAGCGGGAACGGCGGATATACCGTTAAGCCCGGTACCGGCTTACCTCAGGGGGAGGATGCCCCAACGGCCGTGGACGCCCCGGTCGTCTCATTCTGGCAATTGCCATTGTGGGTACAGTTCGCCAGCGTCCTGGATAGTTTCCTGATATTATTAGGGGCCATGAACGCATTTCCTTTTGTGTTAGGCAAGATCCAGAACGTGCTGGAAAACAGGAACAGGCTGAATATATTTAATTACGTGATGAGCAACCCGGGATGTACCCAGTCTGAAATATCCGACAGGCAGAACATGAAGAACGGTACGGTCAAGTATCACGTACAGACGCTCGAGTCCCAGGGTAAGATAATTTTACGGAAGATGGGAAAATATACCAGGCTGTTCAACAGCTCAAGGGCTAACAGCGAGCTCGAAAAAATGGTCCTGGCCCACTCGAAGAATAACACCAGCAAGAACTTGTTGTGCGCCATCATGGATGAGCCCGGTGTAACGAACCAGAAGCTCTCGGAAAGGTTCAACCTGGATAAGAGTAGCATTCATTGGCACATGGAGCGTTTCCTGCACGATAACCTGGTCAGGTTCGAACAGGAAGGCCGGTTTAAAAAATATTTCCTGGAAGCTAACGTCTCGGAGTACCTGAGCGCAAGAAGCAATTAAGGTCAGGCTGCAGGCAGCTCGACGGTGAATATGCTGCCCTTTGGCGGCTCGCCCCGGACGCGATCCCGTACCGAGATATGGCCTCCGTATTTATTCACGAGCACGCTAACGATGGATAGACCTACTCCGGCGCCTCTTGTGGTCGTTTTCATTCGCTCGAATATGGACTTTTTCTTATCCTCCGGGATGCCCGCCCCATGATCTGCGATGTCGACCGACCAGTATTTCCGGCCGTCTTTCTCGTCGGTACTGATGGTGACGTCTATGACTTTTTCATCATGCGGGTCGTATTTCACGGCGTTTTCCATGATGTGGCGGAAAATTTCGTGTATATATTCGTCCGCCAGGACTGTGCGGTCCACATCAGAGCTGAAATTGAGATTGATAGTGGCCGACGGAGAAGCCGCCTTTACTTCCGACGCATCTTTTTGAATGACTTCGTTCAAGCTCATCTTTGCAAGGCTCTTTCCCGCGTACTGCCGGATGAGCCGGATCTTTTTGATATTATCGATGAGCTTGTTGCTGCCGGTAACGCCTTTCTGGGCTTTTTCGAGGTAAGAGCGCTCGGTATCCTCCAGGTGCTCGGCCAGCTGTAAAAGCTCGATATAGCCCATCGTGATCTGGTTAAAGTTCCTGATGTCGTGACTCATCAGGTCGACGTAAAACTCGGCTTCATTCTTCGCCGATTCCATGCCGCGGACCTTCCGATACTTTTCAGTAGCGTCCATCGCCATTAGAGTGGCACCCTCGATCTCACCCGCAGCCGTTCTCACGGGAAAGGCCGTGAGATCATAAGTCCTGTCATTGCTGCCATGGCCCTTAAGCTCAAAGCGATAGCAGTAGCGCTCGACAGTTTTACCGCCGATCGCTTCGGCAAGCATTTTTTCGACCTGCTCGTCCGGTATCAATGTAAAAAACGGGATGCCCGTAGCGATATCGCGGTCGAAGTATGCGGAAAAGTTCCGTGACCATGCATCATTATACCAATAGATATTGCGCTCTTTATTAACGAACACCATGCCCGCCGGAATACTATTAGAGATCTCCGACAGGTTCTCACATATACCTGGTTTTCCAGTGTTACCGGTCACTAAATCACCACGCTATATGAAAATTAATATTCACTTTGTAGTATTTTATGTTTTGTATAGGCAGACGATGCGGTTATACTACCGTCCGGCTGTTTTTGGACATTAATCGTATACAGGCTAAACCATAAACTATATATCGTATATCGGACATCGATATATCTGTAACCAATATATCGGATATCGATATATCGGAGTCTGATATATGAACGATGATGGGCATGATATGCTTAATAATGAGATCCGAAAGGGGTTCCTGAAGTTTATTGTTTTAAAAATGATACAGGATCATCCCAGCCATGGGTATGATATTATCCATGAGATCGAGAAAAAATCCCGCGGAAACTGGATACCCAGCCCGGGCTCTGTTTATCCCGTGCTTGAATATCTCGAGACTAAAGGATACATCACCATGGAAGAGATCGAGAGAAAAAAAGTATATACCGTTACGGAAAAGGGCGAAAAAGTCCTTGAAGTGATGAGGGAAAAACGGCGACAGATAATGCAAGAAATGACAACATTTTTAGGCGACATAATGGAGGAATAACATGCCACAGACACACGCCATTGAAACTACTAATTTAACGAAAAAGTTCGGCGATTTCACAGCGGTTGACAACATTACCTTTAACGTTAATGAAAAAGAAGTATTCGGCTTCCTGGGCCCCAACGGGGCAGGTAAGAGCACGACCATACGGATGCTCTGTACGCTGGCACGCCCCTCGGGCGGCAGCGCAAAAGTAGCCGGATATGACCTTATCAAAGATGCGGACAGGGTCAGGGAAAAGATCGGCCTTGTTTCCGAGAAGATGATCATGTACGAGAACCTGACGGCAGCGGAAAACCTGAGGTTTTTTGGTAATCTTTACCAGATGCCCAAGAAGAAGATCGAGGATAAGATCGATGAGCTGCTCGGGCTTGTCAACATGTCGGAATGGAAGAACGCGATGATACGTACTTATTCCACGGGCATGAGGCAGCGCATTAACGTGATCAGGGCACTACTGACCGAGCCTGAGATCATTTTTATGGATGAGCCGACACTGGGGCTTGACCCGCAGACGACGCTCTCCATCAGGGAGCTAATTCGTGACATAAACAAGAAGGGCACGACGGTCATCTTAACGACTCATGCGATGATGGAAGCTGAAGTGCTCAGCGACCGCATAGCCATCATAGACCATGGAAAGATCATAGCGCTTGATACGCCCGTAAATTTAAAGAAGATGCTGACGCAGGCGGACGTCACCGTATTCAGCGTCAGGATACCGAACCTGACCCCGTCGCTCGTCGGAAAGATCCAGAAACTCGACTGCGTAGCGGCCCTGGATCAGCACGATGCTTATGACTTGAAGATCAGCGCCAGAGGCAGCGAAGGTTTCGACCGCATCATCGATACGATACGGCTGGACGGAGGAAACATCACAATGATCAATACTAACGAGCCTACGCTGGAGGACGTGTTTTTATCCGTTACGGGCAAGGCAATGCGTGACCAGGCGCATGATAAGCCTGCTACCCCCAGACGCCGCGGGCCGTGGAGAGCACCCCAGGCGAGGGTGAGGTGAGACCATGGGAATAATAAAAGGCTTACAGGATAGCTACCGCATAGCTATAAAAGACCTGACAGAGTTCGAGCGCAATCGCATGGGACTGGTATTCCTGTTCCTCATGCCGTTCTTCATGCTCATCATGACGGGCTTCATATTCCCGACCGGCAGCACTTACTCGGACATACCCGTAGCAGTGGTCGACCTGGACCATAGCCAGGCAAGCCAGATGTTCCTGACACAGATGCAGGGGATGAACGATAAGTCGAATATGATGGAATTTACCAACGTTAATACTTCTGATGACGCACTGTCGCTGATAAGGCAGGGAAAAGTATACGGGGCGATAGTGATACAGCAAGGGTTCTCGGCAGATATGGCCCAGGGCAAGCAGGGTAACGTCACTGTGTACTCCGATAACAGCATCCCCCAGGTATCGATGGTCATGCAGGGCCTCGGCGCACAGGTCGTAGGCGCGCTGGGAGGAATGAACGCGGCAATGCAGGTGCAGACGCTTGCAGTAGAAGCCAATAAGACCGTGAACCCATTAACGGTCATCGCACCATATAAGGCCGATCTGGAAGGAACGGTCCCGGGTAACCTGAACTATTTCAACTTCATAGCACCCGGATTATTGATGATGATCGTCATGATGGGCGCAATGACCGGCATACCGAGGGCCATATCCCACGAAAAGGAGATAGGCACGTTCGACGGCATACTCGCCGCCCCTGTGAATGAAATGTCCATTATCCTTGGCAAGACGATCGCTCAGACGGTGCGTGGATTCGTCCAGGGCATTATCGTCATGATCATGGCGGTACTGGTATTTGGCGTAACGATCCAGGCGGCCAGCATTCCTCTGGCTTTCGTGCTGTTGTTCCTGGGCATCTTCAGCTTTATCGGGCTGGGAATTCTGCTAACGTCCCTGGCGAACAACGAGGAAACGGCGACGATACTGATGACCGTGCTGCAGTTCCCCATGATGTTCCTGACGGGCATATTCTTCCCGATCCAGCAGATGCCGTGGTTCATGCAGGACCTGTCAAAGGTATTGCCGCTTACGTACGCGGTCACCGCTATGCGTAAAGTGATGATCCTGAACGCAGGGATCAGCGACGTGCTGCCTGAAGTCACCATTCTGGTGGTCTTCGGCGCGATAATGCTGCTGATCGCCATACCGGTGTTCAGGAGGTCGATGACGCGCTGAGGCCGCGTCATCTTTTTTTATTTTTTGATAGCTTTGTAAATATAAGATAAACGATTTATTGTGATATTATGACAGAAATAATCCCGGGTATCTATCAGGTAGATGGCGTTCGAGGAGCCCACGCCTACGTTATCGTCGATAATGGCATTACTCTCATCGACACGGGTATGGGCGGTAATGATAAAAAAATCCTCGACATGGTAAAAGGGCTTGGATATGGCCCTGCTGACATTAAACGGATCATCATAACGCATAGCCACATGGACCATAACGGCAGTCTGGCTGCATTGAAGGATGCCTCAAAGGCAACAGTGATGGCCGGCGACGCAGAAGCAGACTATATCGAGGGAAAAAAGCCAGCGCACGCTCCGAAAATGCCCATGCCACTGAACCTGGCTTTACCAATTTTAAGATTATTGATCAAGACAAAACCGGTCCATGTGGACCAGAGGCTCAAGGACGGCGATACGATACCCGTACTGGGCGGCCTTAAGGTCGTCGGGCTTCCCGGGCACAGCCCTGGACATATCGGCATATTCTGCCCTTCGAAGAAGCTGCTTTTCTCCAGCGATACCCTGCGTATGAAAGACGACGAGTTCATCAAGCCGCTGAACTACGATGAGGAAAAAGCGCAGTCACTTGCGTCTATAAAAAAGATGGGCTCACTGGATTATGAGATAATGCTCTCCGGCCACAATAAGCCTATCATGACGGGAGCTTCGAAGAAAGTGGCGGCTTACGCGGAAAAGTTAAGTAAGGAAGGATAAGCATGAAAGCAAGTGGAAATACAATTTTGATCACGGGTGGGGCTACTGGCATTGGCCTGGAGCTTGCCGGGGCTTTTATCGAGGCGGGTAGCGAGGTCATTGTTTGTGCAAGGAGCGAGGAAAACCTGAAACAGGCTAAAAACAAGTTCCCAAAGTTGCATATAAAAAAATGCGACGTTTCCAAAGAGTCGGAACGTGAAGCATTGTATGATTGGGCCGTCTCTAATTTCAAAAACCTTAACATCCTGATCAATAACGCCGGTATCCAGCGGATGATCGATTTTAAGAAAGGAACCGAGGACCTGCTTAAGCATAAGGCAGAGGACGGCGAAGACGAGATTGAGGTTAACCTGAGGGCCCCCATCTATTTAACTGCCTTGTTTACGCCACACCTGATGAAACAGAAGGAAGCGGCCATAATGAATGTATCGTCGGGCCTCGCCTTTTACCCGATGCCACAACTTCCGGTGTATTGCTCCACAAAAGCCGCCATGCATACCTTCAGCCTGATACTCAGGCAGCAGCTTGAGGGTACTTCCGTAAAAGTGTTTCGAGCTGATACCACCGATGGTTGATACGAATTTAGATAAAGGAGCGAGGAAAGCAAGGGGACAGACGTACTTCGGCATAACGACAGCCGAGCTCATCAAGCCCGCGATGAAGGCTTTTGAGATCGACCAATTCGAGATACGCGTACAGGACCCCAACCTGGCGAGCAGGATGGGAAATAAATAATATCTTTTTTTCCTTTTTACATATCGACTTAATTTACCATCGCTTTACTCTGATTTTGTCCATACATGGCAAATGCATTGTTTTCCCATATTAATGAATAGTTTAGATGGTTCACGTATTCATCCTTCAAATAATCAAGTTTAATACTATCACTTGTTGAGATCTTATTGGTCTCACTAACGTTAGGCCAATCACTGCTCCGAGTATTCACTTTTGAATATACGAATATCACGGGCAACTGGTTATTAGATTCGATCTTCGCTTGTTCTGTTTTGATCTTATCCAGGCCATCGACGAATAGCCATGGATTACCCAGGGCCGGCTTTGTTTCGGTTAAATAATAGAACAGCGGAATATTATTTACGAACAAGACTTTATCGCCCTTGTTCGTGTGGTTTTGCACCTCTTCAACAAGCTCATCGACGGCGTCTACCCGTTCAGATGATGAAAATACCAGACTGAGGGAAGGAACTTTAAACTCATGTGTAAGAGCATAGCGGTTCTGGTCATCCCTGTAGATATATGCAAAATGCATGAGCAGGGATACGATCAATAAGCATATTAACAATGGTTTAATGAAAGAGCGTAGTGACTGTAATTTCTGGCCCGGATATTCGCCGATATATAAGATCATTAGAGGCAGGATCAACCACAGGTTATAGACCGTATTTGAAAATCCGGCGTCAGATCCTAAAGGAGACATTAACATTGCGATCGATCCGAATAACATCAGTAGGATCAATCTGTGATCAACTTTTTTTATCGCAATAAGAATATAAGCGAATAATAGGGTGATCACGCCGATAACCAGAAAGGTCATGCTCTGTTTGGATGTGGTTATTATCTTCCCGCCATGGTATATGTAATAAATTAGTAATACCATCAAGCCGAGTGTCGTAATGGATAATAAAAAATATTCAAATACCTTTTGATCTATTTTCAAAATATTTTTAATAAAGATAACACAAAAACAGGCTATGGCGGCCAGGGCCGTCAATATAATAATATTTTTTATATCGTTCAAATATGTATTGATTAAATTAGCGACCGCATGGGAGCCGTTAATGTCCGTATTTGACATATTCCCCTGTACAGAGGCTGAAACCAGGCTATAGACATATGTGATACTAAAGCCCAGTATTCCCTTGTACATATACAGCCCTGCAAAAATAATAATAGATAAAAAAACGCCATATAACGCCGGTAACAATATTTTTTTAAACTCAGTAATATTTTGTTTGTTAAGAAGCAAAACGATCAATGTAGCTAAGATGTAGGAAATTAATAATGGCACTGCTGTGACCCGGCTTAATAATATGGGCACGAACATGAAACCTGCTAAAATAGAATATAAAGATCTCCTGTCAACGGAAGTGGCGTTTAATATCTGATTTAAACACCATAGCTGGATACTGATCAACAAAGCCGGAAAAGTGTTATAGTTGATATAATTGCTCGTAAAAGACGTGATAAATATTGTTGATATAATAACGACGATAAATGTTTTTTTATGGTCAAAGTATTTTGTCAATATCGAGAATATTATGGCGGCGTTAATGGATATTAATAATACTCCCCCGATCCTTGCCCATATTACACTGGGCCCTCCTGCTAGACTGAGCCAAAGACCGCCCACAAGATCTGTTAAAAATGTCATTGGCGCTATTGAATCTAAATTGTCTATCGCACCGACTGATAATATTTGATGTGAAAGATTGAAACCAAGATCAGTGACGTCAAGGCCCTGGAAAATAAAGAGCAGGTGAAATAGAAAGATACATACAAAAAGAGAAAGTGACCATGCCTGTGATCTTAATAAGGTAAAGATTTCATGGCTCAAACGTTTATTTATCCCCATTATCTATTCGCCTATTTCAATTTTTCAGGTTTGGAACTACGGTGAGAGTAAAATAGTAGTTTAGTATTCTTTATTCTGTTTTTACCTTTATACTTTTTTAAAATACTCAAGATATTAGAAAAATGGGCAAATTCGTAAAAATATTAAATTATCAGATGAACATGGGTTATAGTCCAGTGAATTAATTTTTTTCGTTATCCCTTTTTTTATATTTATATGAATGAGCGTTTAGTATCTAAGGATATATAGCAATAGATAATAGGAACATATGATTTTATGAAAAAATTCGGTATGGTAATTATAGGGCTTTTAATAATACTTTTTTCCGTAACTATTGCCCATGCTCAATCCGATCTAGTTTTACATTACGAGAATCGATCTACTACAGGGTTCCCCGGAAACCAATTACCATTTTATCAGATCATCGTTGCAACATATGAAAATCAGGATATCACATCTAACGCAGTGATCAACGGGGAGCCCGTTACTATCGAGACAATAGCGCAGCCCGCGTATTTTCCTAACGGCACAGTAAGCAGTACAGCGATAACAACGAACATATACGGGCCCGACGGCTCGTTAAGATCATCTTTAAAAAATTCTTATAATTGTTATGGTTTGACCATAAAAGTATCATTAACATTGTATAATAACACAGTAACACAGATCGCCGGCCCGATATCGGGAATGGAGCAGTCGGTAAAAGACTATCAGATAATTGACGATAGCCCCGGTAATGCTATACTTGTAATTTTTAGCATAATCATCTTGGTATGCATTATTATTTATGGGATAAAACTTTGGGATGATAAAAAAGAGCGGGCCCGGGCGAAATTGACCAAAACGGCTCGAAAGCTAACAAAAAAGCAACCCGAAAAAACAGAGACTGGACAAGAAACTCCTAATACTCAAAAAATTCTCGGCTATATTATCGGGCTTTTTATCCTCACTCGTATAGTTTTAACGATCGCGGGGATCATATCGATAATATACATTAACCATTCTAGCGTAAACGGATTGTCGGGAATTATAAGCATTTGGACTCAGTACGATGGCAATTTCTACACGCTCATTTCACAATACGGATACATGGCCCCCGCATCAATGCTACCGACAGCTTACACGAACATCTTCCTGTTTGCGTGGTTTCCCTTATATCCGTTAATGATACACATATTATCAATTATCATCCCGACCCAGATATCGGGATTATTGATCTCTAATATCTGCCTATTCGTCGGTTGCTATTATCTGTTTAAGCTGGTCACGTTAGATAATGATACTTCGACCGGGATACGGGCGATAAAATATATGCTCATATTCCCCACGGCGTTTGTATTTTCGGCCCTGATGAGCGAATCCCTGTTTATAATGCTCGCCTTGATGAGCTTCTATTATGCCAGAAAAAACAACTGGTATTTAGTCGGGTGTGCAGGGTTTTTGGCCGGCCTGGCACGTCCTGTCGGCGTTTACCTTTTATTGCCCCTGGCGTTTATCTATATCCAAAATCGTGGGTTTAAGCTTGAAAATATAAAGGCCGATATATTGGGCTTGCTCGGGCCAGTGTTAGGGTTTTTCACGTACACCATTTATTGTTATGAGACCATTGGTTTTTGGACGCCGTTCATATTCAATGAGTCATCAGTTTTTGGCAATGCCGTAATGCCTTTGTATCAACTTTTCAAGACCCTGACAAATTTTGGTGGCGGATATAATGGTAATCCGTGGATCACGTTTATTTTTATCAATGCAGTATTCACGTTAATAATAATTATAACGCTAATAGTATTTCATAAAAAGATCGACACGTCGATGATGATCTATGGGCTGCTCATGATATTCGTGCCTTTATCGAGTCCCGGCAGTATCGTGAGCATGACCAGGTATATTGCCGTTGTGTTCCCGTTATTCATTATTGCCGCAAAGCTTGGAGAGGACCGGAGAGTTGACATTTTATTAACTTCGAGCTTTATTGTATTGCAGATCATTATCATGCTCATGTGGGCGTCGGCTATACCGATAATGTACTAAAAACACTTATTTTTATAATACTAGAAACAATTGCAAAGATTGAGGCTACAACTTTATTCTCTTTTAATTCCACCATCAGTACTAGTTGTTATATTATGTTTCGGAAACACATTAATCGTTTGTTCGGATTTATTTAAATGGTGAGTTATACTTTCGATTAATTCAGGTATATATTTATCAAATAATTTCGGATATGCATTAATCCATTGTGAGGTACCAATTAATATTTTTAAACCTGGACTATAGTCAGCATTTTCAAGTCTAAATGATATAATAGGTTTTTCATTTTCGATAGCCATTTTCAGTTCATTTTTAACTATTGGAGACCGATTTATTTTGGAAGAATAAATCAAAACTACTAGTTTAGATTCTAATAATGAATTTCCAATAGTATCGACATCGATGTTTCCGCCGAAAATATCTTTTTTATCCATCCAACATTTGAAACCATAACTTGTTAAAGCTTCATATACGGTTATTGTTTGATCAATATCATACTTGGAATGGCTAATAAATACGTCAATTGTCTCTGACAACTGTTTTTTTATCCCAAAATTTTTAGTTAAGTCATCTTCTTTTTTCTCAGAGCTGCTCTTCGAAATTACATTTTTACTTTCATCAGTCGATTTATTATATTTATTCATGAAGCTTAGTTGCCGCTCATACTTATATTTTTTATAATCATTTAAATAATTTATTAAACTGCTCAAAGATTCATAATCATTTGATGTAATGGATGGTTTTGTTACCCCATATTTAATGTTTAATTCTTCTAGTTTGGATAAAAAATTATAGCAGATATCATGCCCGCCATATTCCCACTCTAATTCCGGGGCATCAAGGATCTAAAACATATAGATTATCGAACGGTCTCCAAGGTTCATCTGTTGTAATACTAGCTTTATTTATTAAATCTTCAATTTTATTACATAAAATAAGATATTGCTGATTAACATTACCATCATTAACAATTACTAAACCATCAAAATATGTATCCAATAAACTTGTCATTATTTCATATAATTTTAATAATAACAGAATATTTTTTCCAACACGATTCGAATTATTTATTTTTAATCCCATTGAATTAACATATATCATTAAAGGTAATAATATAATTTTTCGTTATACAATAGAAATATTATACAAATCTTATATAAGATAAATTGTATAATAAATTATATTTCAATATGTAAAGTACAAGAAGTATACACTAAGTTTGAATTTTTAATTCCGGATTTAATTTACATGCTATCTCAAATTCTTTATTGGCTTCTTCAAACATGCCCTTTTTATTATATGCAGTACCAAGATTACAATATACTTCTACTGAGTTGGGGTCTAATTCTTTTGCCCTTTTACAAGCATTTATAGCTTCATCAAACATACTCATATTAATATATGCAACTCCAAGATTACAATAAGCTCCAAAACATTTTTGGTCTAATCTTATTGCTTTCCCATACTCCGAGATAGCATCATCTAGTAACCCCTTTGTTAAAAATACGTTTCCGAGGTTAATATGGGACTCGATATGGTCGGGGTTTAATCGTATATTCTCACTAAACTCAATTATCGCATCATCAAATAACCCTTTTTTTACAAATACAAGTCCAAGGTCATAGTGGACGTCATTATCATTGGGATTAAGTCGTATTGCTTCTTTAAACTCGGATATAGATCATCCAAAATTTCTTTATATAAAAGAGCTAGTCCAAGATTATAGTGAGCTTCAAAATAGTCAGATTTTAGTCGTATTGCCTCTTTGCACCGTATTATAGCTTCATCAAACAAACTTTGTTTTATAAAGGCAGTTCCGAGATTACTATAAGCGTGTGAGTTGTTAGGGTTTAATCTAATTGCTTCATTATATTCTACAATAGCATCATCTAATAATTTCTTACCACTAAGAGCATATTCAAGATTACTATGGGCGTCTGAATTTATAGGATCTAATCTTATCGCTTCATTATATTCTATTATAGCTTCATCTAATAGCGTTTTTTTCTCTAAAACAATTCCAAGGTTATTATGAGCATTTGAGTCATTGGGTTCTAGTTGTATAGCATATTTAAATTCTACAATCGCGGCATCCAACAACCCTTTATCTCTAAAGGCAATTCCGAGATTGATATGAGAGTCTGAGTCATTGGGTTCTAGTTGTATAGCATATCTAAATTCTACAATCGCGGCATCCAACCATCCCTTCTTCAAAAGTGCATTTCCAAAATTGTAATAGTATTCATAATTGTTAGGATTTATTCTGATTGCCTCTTTATATACTGCTATGGCATCATCTAACAATTCTTTACTTACAAAGACAAGTCCAAGATTGTTATAAGCTGTTGATGTATTGGGTTTAATTTTAATTACTTTTTTATACGAATCTATTGCATCATCATATAATTTTTTATAATAATACGAATTCCCAAGATTAAAATAAGCCTCATAATATTTTGGATATAACTGGATAGCTTTTTTAAACGAAGCTATTGATTCGTTTATTAAGCCTTTACCCATATAGGCTATACCTAAATTATTATGAAATATAGCTATATTTGATTGTAATTGTGTTATTATTTTAAAACTATGTATTGCTTCTTCATATTGCAATAATTTTAGACTTGCCAATCCAATCGTATTTAATGCAATTATAATATTTTCATCATCCATTGCTCTATAGCTATAATTAATGGCTTCAACGTAATTGCCTTTAATTAGATTTTCATTTCCAAGTTTATTCCATGTTTGTTGTTCATTTGCTTTACAAATAAGTGATTTGTACTCTTGTTCATCTATTTTTACAGCAAATTCCGTTCTACACTCTGATTCTAAAATTTTATCTTGTTTTTTGGCTATTTCCTTTAACTCTTTTTTTAGTTCTTCATAATTCGCGTCAATTTTATCTATTTTGTCTATAATATAAGCTGGAAAAACACGCTCATTCGATTTAGCTAATATTTTTATATTACTTTTAAATTTATCTTCAATTTTGTTATATAGTTTTGATACTTCATCATTGTTTAATCCCTTTTTAATGAGTATTTTATTAAATGTATTTTTATCGGTTATGGTAGTTTTATTAAAAAAATTTTCACGGTTATCGGATATATTTTTTAAAATATAATGGCTATTCGGATATTCTTGTATTAATTCATCTATTGATGTATCAATAGCTTTTTGAAAAGGATCAGTTCTTAAAATTTTACTACCAATTTCACTAGTTCCTTTAATGAGTTCATATATTTCATATATTGCAACTAAGGACTCAACAATTGGCATAATAAGCTATTAAGTAAGGTATTATTTAAATCATATAACCTTTTGCTATACTAATTGTTTTATTATAAAACTATAAAATTTAAATCCCTGACCTAGCAAATGTAAGGGGTCACAAAACCAACAATTAGCTTATAAAAAAACTAATACATAATGAAATTGCTAAAATTAGCACACTTTCATACCCCTCAACTGTATCCCCGTTAATATAATGAGGTGATATATTATATTTTATGTTAAATGGATATTCGATTCTTCAAACGTATTGTTAAGATGTAAATTGTGAATAGGTAAACCATAAAAAACATTAATACACAAAATGAGCCCATAGTAGTTCCATATGTATTATAAATATGATGCCCATCTGTGGATACTGGATTTGGCAGCATTTGTGATAGACTTTCCAAGGCAAGACCAGGTGCAAACCACCTTATATAAGGTGTATAAACCATTATTAATGATAAAACGAGAGTCATTAATGGCCCGCTTATAACATTTATAAAGTAGTTACCTGTTCCTGGTACAGATTCAGTATGACCATATGAAGAATTACTATTAATATAAAAAATATTATGATAGACAATATATATTTGTGTATCTGTAGGATTACCGCCTGTTGATATTATACCTACTACGTGACCAAATTCATGTATGCTTGTTTCGACAAGGGCTATTGGTGTACATTCAATTACCCATGTTACAGCAAGAGATAAAACAATTAAGCCAATAAAAATTAATGAAAGTATAAACAATTTTGTGATTTGTTTTATATATCGATTGTTTACTAATTGCACACTACCTTATTAATCATTCTAAACATAAAAGTTGGTATACATAATTGATTTACCACCTTTACCAATAATAGCTTATAAAACAAGAACTAAAAACAACGTAAGTCGATTATTATTTTATATTTGCATAAGTTTTTTATAAATTGTTTGTCGGTTTTGAATTCTGATCTTGGTTTGGTTAGCAATTTGAATATTCAAACTTTTACATCATTCAATTTAAATGATGATTTAGATACAGCGTATAAGAATCAACCAGGAGCATATCGTTATCATAAGCCCGAACTAATTTGAATAACCCAATAATTGCTCGCTAGGCAATGTGTTTTTTATAAAAATACAGTAAATAAAAGGCAAAATTGCCATGTCTAGACATATCCCCGCAATATTATGGGACTCGCTTAATTTGAACGATTGAGTCTTAATAGCGTAGATGTCTTAGGAAAGGCTAAAATTAGTAAACGAATATTCTTAATGGTCGTGTCATCATGAAGAAATACGATAAGTTCATTAAGAAAGCTCTCAAAGCTCGGCGCAGACGACGCTAAGATCATCAAAACGGATAGTATCGTTACCTCGGCCTGGGTCCGCTGGAAGTGCCGCTATGGCTGTGACGGCTACAACAGCAGCCTCTGCTGCCCGCCGAACACTCCGAATTATAAGGAGACGAGGGAGCTCTTAGACAGCTACCGGAACGCTCTCCTGTTACACGTTAAAAGTGATCACGCGCATAGAAAGGATATGACGGATATCGCAGCGACACTGGAGAGGGACGTCTTCCTGGCAGGCTATCACAAGGCATTCGCCCTGGGCTGCGGGCCTTGTAATTTATGCGGCGAATGCTCGATGGACGTATGCAGGCATCCCGCGGAAGCCCGCCCTTCGATGGAAAGCTGCGGCATAGACGTATTCACTACGGCACGCAATAACGGGTTATTCATCGAAGTATTGAAAGACATGGCTTGCGAGATGAACCGCTATGCGCTTGTCTTAATAGAATGATAAGCTCGTCCCACATTTTCTATTATTTTTAATTATGTTGTTTCTTCTGCCCGTGACACGTTGCCGGAATCAGTTTTCATACAAAGGGACAGGACCAGTAGTTTCGTGTTGTGCGGTAATCGTTTATCCTTGCATGCGTCTTTCGCTGGATTGTTCGGTTTCACAACACGAAGACATGAAATCTTTTTTTAGATTTACTAACACTAAAACATGAAAAGCACCATGGCACGGTTAAATCATGAACGCGTGAAAACCCCATTAAATGAATTAAGCCGCCAAAGCACAGTTAATAAGACACTAACGAACGACGTAAAACACGAAGTACCACAAAACCAAGACAGAAGAGTACGGCTATGATAGCGAGCGTTGTAGGGAAAAAATTGAATCGATATGTGAATACTATCGATAAATCAATAAAGGGTTGCTGGTATGGCGTTGACTTTTTGTCTTAATTTGGTGGCACTTCGTGATTTACGTCGTTCGTTAGTGTCTTAATAGCTGTGTTTTGGCGGCTTATTTCGCTTGATGGAGTCTTCATGACTTCAAGTTTTAATTGTGCCATGGTGGCCTTACTGTTTTAGTGTTCGTAAATCTAAAAAAGAATTTCATGTCTTCGTGTTGTGAAACCGAAGGGCGTACGCGAGTCGCACAAATAATAAACGGTTAAAGCATAAAGACGGAACTACTAACGACGAAACGTAGTAGTAAAAGCGATGCAAATATAGTAAAAAATTAACAGTAATTATAGGACAATGCTGGATAACAGAATTAAGGCTTGGAAACAACAGTTCATCCCAAACCTTTAGGGTATTTAATTTTTCATCGTTAAAGAAAAGAGGTTTCATGCTTTTGGCAGCTTCAATAACCTGTAGAGGGAAAAAAGCTTATAGTCTATGATTGTGATATAACTTTGTTCACTATGACGGTACCTGAACAGGAAAAGGATAGCCTTCACCCTAAATATGTCGAGAAGCTTGTAGAGGCCAGACTTTACGCAATTAACGAAAAAAAGCATAACGACGGCGCCATCATTACTTTTTACTGCCCGCGTTGCTCGCACAATAATACCGTCATGAAGCCATTATTCTTCCACAGCCTTACCATTGATAGCTTCATGCATGCCGTCTCAGGCTACAGGTTCGAGACACACTCCTGCGTCTGCGGCAATAAGCTCAATTACAATAATATCGTCATCGCCCAATATAGCCACTTTTTCACCGACGTCGGCCTTGACCTCGAGGCGGAGATCACCTCGGGGAACGAGTTCGTGTCCTTTTTCAGGATGGACATGCAGGGCACACGGGAACAGCTCAAGAACGTCATGGACTTCAGGTACATGTACGAGGCGTTCGGCCACGTGTTCAGCGTCAGGGAGACCTGGAAGCGCATGCTCAGCACGGTGGAGGAGACCGGGAGCATACAGGTGTACGACATCGAGAAAGGATACGTCATCGCGGCAATACCCGGCGACAGTTCTCACCATGATGTCCCCACCCGCGAAATACTCGGGCCAAGCTGGCCCGGAAGCGGCGCGGTCGTTGTAAAACTAAAAGATATAGTGACCGAACACGAGAGCTATCACGAGCCATATATGGAGTGGATGCCCGACTTCCTGGAGGACATCAAGAGAGACCGCATCGACGCCACGGTAGTCATAGACATGATAGTGGTCCGGAAGCTTGCGGAAAGCACGCTCAAGCGTGAAGGCGTGGACTATGTCATTAAAGATAACATATGCCGCATCGACGTGAGGCCTTTCAGCTCATCATTCTCATTAAGGGATGTAATAAAGTCGGCAGCCTACAGGGGTAAAACCTGCAGGAAGTCATCGATGAAAAGATAGACATATGCGTTAACCACGTGTATACGGCCGAATCATTTTACAAAGTATTACGCAATGAACTGCCGTCCTATGAATTTGCAGTGGACGGAGAATTGCTCGAAGTCATCAATCCCCGCAACGGGTTATCTGAAAAGGTGGACCCCTATAGCGAGTTGCCGAAGGGCGGGATGAAAGAACTGATCGCTGCACTAAAAGGTACGCTAAGCGTGAACGAGAAGTTCCAGCCCGTTTGTAAGTGCGGAAAACAGGCGTTCGTGATCAAATCCCTGGAGCCTGCATCCTGGCTAAAGTCTACCAGGGACGCTTTCGACCTCGTCTACGAGGAGCGGGAGAACGCCGTTATCGTCTATTATATCTCATGCGGCGAACACGTGAACCCGGTAAGGAAGACCGATCTGGCAGAATGGCTCATCGAGAGGAAAGACCTGGACGAAGTATTCCAGGGTGAGCTGGACAG
Organism: uncultured Methanocellaceae archaeon; assembly: GCA_963780625.1. Classification (GTDB taxonomy): domain Archaea; phylum Halobacteriota; class Methanocellia; order Methanocellales; family Methanocellaceae; genus Methanocella. The sequence goes on from CAWACH010000006.1 coordinate 265,996, forward strand.
CCTGCGCATTAACGTCGAGGCACACGCCGGCCGGTTCGGGGACGACGTCATTGTCGGTGCAATGAGCAATAACGCCTGCGACATCATGGTCGACCCGTCATTCATCAAAGGGCTACTGGATATCCTGAAAGTCAGGGGAGGCGACCGCGTGATCGTATATGCGCCCCTGAAAGAGCTGATACTCGTTTATAAAGAAGATGCGGACGTCAGTAATTTAAACGCCGCCGTCATGCAGCTACAGTCCATAGCGGCAACGAAAGAGCTGAAGCAGACATTGCTCGACTATGCCGATGTGTTCGATCTTGGCGAAGCTCATGGTATCTTTAACATTATCGAGCTGCCCGCGAGAGAGCAGGAAGTAGAGGATTACCCCGTGGAAGAGCTGCCTCCCCAGGAGATCGACGATAACGGCGACGCATTTCCGGAACAGGGCCATTACGACATAAGCGATGAAAGGCCAGAGCAATAAGTTAAAGTTTTTAATAATAACCGGCATTTGTATTATTGATGGTCGTCGCATTCGATATAACAAAAAGAAATAATGATAAGCCGTTGAAGCAAATGCAATGCCTTATCTGTGGAAAATGGTTCATTACGGACGGGTTTCCCTATATTTGCCCATACTGTGGCAGTAGTTTTTTAAAGTGCATCCAATCGTCAGCATATCCTATCGAATGATACAAAGATACTATTATTTTCAAAATGCATTTACAAAATGTTAATAAGTCACGTATTTTCTAAAATATGCTGGACTGGCGATAATGTCGGTAGATATTATGTTATATGCATTAGGCAGCGATGGGAAAAAGATTTTAGCCATGCCAAAAGGCAAAGCAGTTTGTCCCCTGTGCAGAGAGGACGTCATAGCGAAGTGCGGTACATTAAAAGCTAATCACTGGGCACATCGGCATAAAATGGTATGCGATCCCTGGTTTGAGGAAACATCATGGCATATCTCATGGAAAAGCCTGGTGCTTGAAGAGCATACCGAAGTTATAATGAAGCATTATGGTAAAACTCATCGTGCCGATATCGTAGGAAATCACAACACAGTCATAGAGCTGCAACGCTCTCCGATCTCGGCAGAGACGATACATGCAAGGGAATACTTTTATGAAAATATGATTTGGGTTTTAGATGCTTCGACGTTTTTCGGAAACATAGTATTAAACCAGAAAAATGATCATGCGGCGATGGCATGTTATTATCCCAGAAGCATTCTTTCCCTGGCACGAAAGCCGGTATATTTGCACTTACCATGCGGTAATATTTTCAGGCTAATCAAAGTTTATCCAAAGGTAGATAACCAACCTTTGAGAGGCTGGGGCAGATTTATTGGCTGGAAGCCGTTTTTTTATAGATATTTATCCGGAGTTGTGAAGCATGAGTACATTGATGGAGAACAGCCGAAAATACTCAAAAACCGTATGGATATAACGAGGATAAAATATCATAACAATCTGGAAATGCAGGGCTGGTATACTATATTCGGCGGTGAATACGGCGATCGCCATTATACTAAGGATATTAAGCTCAATACGCGATGCCAGTGTGATATTAGTCAGGAATATCCTGGCTGCGATACGATATTAAATCCACTTGAATATGGGCCTGGTACACATCATCAGCTTTATACTTATAGTCGAGTTTTCGAGTGATTTTATGATGCAGCATAATTATAAATTAACGGTCATATTAAGACCGTATTCTATATTTATTATTATAACAATATAGGCAACGGCAAGAGTTGTTCAAAATTGGCGAAAAAACCGAAGATCGATTTTGAAAAAATAAAAAGATGCATTAGAAGTGACGAATTTATCAGTTGTGATCATGGAGACGAGAGAACACAAGAACGGTAATTCACTATAGAGGAAGTGGTAGAAGGAATTTTAAATGGAATTTTAATAGAACGAGATAACGATCACGACCCAGACCCAAGAGCAACAATTATTGGTACTTCCAACGGTAAAAGAATGAAAGTAATCATTGATCAACAGAAAGCCGGTGCTGTCATCGTATCAGTAATGCGAATAAAATCGACACGACAGACGTGATAGTTTATATAGATGGAGAATGAAGTAACGATATGGATTTGATATGGCTAAATTTCATTGTTCGTGCTGCGGCGGTAATTTAAAAGAGAGTATTATCTCCAAATACATAATAGAAGTAGATGGTGAAATGATTGCTATAAGAAATGTCCCTACGCTCGTCTGTGATGTTTGTGGGCATAAATATCATACGCCGAAAATATCGCTGTAAGATCGACGCCACGAAGAAAAATTATCATGAAAGCAAACAATCATATTCGGGACATAAAAAACTTACAGAACAAACCTTTAGTACTATTCCCGTATTGGAAACCGAATTACCCGCATGAAAGCGCCACCGACTCGTGGTAGTGACGGTTATAAAAAAATTAATTTTTGAATTTTAGGTGCAACTTTACGACTTTAAGTGCAACATCTGTACTTTATGTGCAGAATCGACTTTAGGCGCAAAGCCCACGTTATCAATAGCTTTATATGCCTTTACCGAGCTATATGCTATCATACATCACAACAGGGGAACTACTATGGAATTCTGGCAGCCGAAACTCGAGACCATGAAGCGCAAACCGCTTGAAGAGCTGCAGCTTAAAAGGCTCAAAAAGACAGCCAATAGCGTTTACAAAAATGTACCAGTTTATGCGAAAAAATTCAAGGAAGCCGGCGTTAAGCCGTCCGATATAAAAACGCTCGAAGACCTGAGCAAGTTGCCGTTCACCAGGAAGAGCGACCTCAGGGATAATTATCCGTTCGGAATGTTCGTGGTGCCAATGAATAAGGTATCGCGGATACACGCTTCGTCGGGTACAAGCGGCAAATCGACGGTAGTAGGATATACGGCGACCGACCTCAAAGTCTGGTCCGACCTGATGGCCCGCTGTTTTTATATGGTAGGCATCAGGCCAGGTGACGTATTCCAGAACGCCGCCAATTACGGATTATTTACAGGGGGCCTGGGTATTCACGCCGGCGCCGAGAGGCTGGGATGCACGGTAGTTCCCAGCGGCACTGGCAGTACCCATAAACAAATAGAGATGATCAAGGACTTCGGCGTTACCGCCATGCATGCGACTCCATCTTACGCGCTGTACATTGCAGAAACAGCCAGGAAAATGGGCATCGAGCCCGGCACGCTGCCGCTGCGTATCGGAGTGTTCGGCGCCGAGCCGTGGTCCGTAAACACCAGAAAAGAGCTGGAAAAGTCCTTCGGCATCAAAGCATATGACTCCTACGGCCTGTCCGAGATGATGGGGCCGGGCGTCGCGTTCGAATGCAAAGAGCAGGACGGACTTCACATTTGGGAAGACGCGTTCATTGTAGAAATTTTAGACAAAGACGGCAAACAGTGCGCCCCTGGAGAGAAGGGCGAACTGTGCATCACGACGCTTTGCAAGGAGGCGCTGCCGCTCATACGATACCGCACAGGCGACATTACCATGATGATGGACGAGGAATGCGGGTGCGGCAGAACGTCGTGCAGGATAACGAAGTTTTATGGCAGGTCGGACGATATGCTTATCATCCGCGGCCTCAACGTATTCCCAAGCCAGATAGAGCACGTGCTCATGGCGATGCCCGAAGTGGGCGAATATTTCCAGGTCGTGCTGGAGCGGGTCAACCACATGGACGAAATGACCGTCAAGGTGGAAATGAGCGATAAGGCGTTCTCCGGAGAGCTGGGCGACCTGCAAAAGGTCACGGGCGCTGTGGCAAAAAAGCTCAAGGAAGCACTGAACTTACGTACAAAAGTCGTACTGGTCGACAAGGGCAGCCTGCCCCGCGTCGAAGGCAAGAGTAAAAAGGTAATCGACCTGAGGACGAGCATATAATATATATTATAAGTGATAAATGGTCTATGGATAATATAAAAGTCCTTTAAGGTACTGACAAGCAGGTTACAGAGTATAAATAGCGACCATTCGACATATGTTAACGAGGTAAAAAAATGCCCATGCTGGATTACTGGAATTCTCGCGTAGAGAGAGCCCCCCTCGAGGAGCTTCAGGAGCTGCAGGAGAGAAAGCTCAGGCAACTGGTTGATAACGTTTACAGGACGTCCCCGTTTTATCGCAAAAGATTCAAAGAAGCGGGCGTGAAGCCCGAGAATATTAAGTCATTAGCGGATATCACAAAGCTTCCCTTCACCTATAAAAAAGACTTACGCGACAATTATCCCACTAACATGTTCTGCGTGCCTATGAATCAGGTAGTGAGGTTTCACGTTTCATCGGGCACGACCGGCAAGCCGACGGTAGTCGGGTACACAAGAGGCGACGTAGACTGCTGGACCACGTCTTTGGCCAGGGCGCTGACCGCATGCGGCCTCGGAAGAGGGGATATCATGCAGATCAGCTACGGCTACGGATTATTTACCGGCGGCCTGGGCTTACACTATGGCGCCGAGGAAATTGGCGCTAGCGTCATTCCCATGGGTGTGGGCAATACCGAACGCCAGATTGAGCTAATGGTGGACCTGCATGCGACGGCGATCGCGTGTACGCCGTCTTATTTGCTACACATGAATGAAGTGGCCAACAAGATGAATATCAATATCAAGGAAGACACCGACCTGAAGGTCGCGGTCCTTGGTGCTGAGCCCTGGTCGCTGGAGACGCGAAAGCGTATCGAAGACTCCATGGGCATCAAAGCCTACGATATCTACGGCACTTCGGAAATGTCGGGGCCGTTGTTCACCGAATGCAAAGAGCAGGACGGCATTCACGTCTGGGCGGACCACTTTTTATTAGAGGTCATCGATAAGAACGGCGACCCGGTCAAAGAAGGCCAGAGAGGCGAGCTGGTAATTACTACGCTTTCAAAGGAAGCGCTGCCGCTGATACGCTACAGGGTCGGCGACATTACGATCTTAAATAACAAAGAGTGCAAATGCGGGCGCACCCATCCGAGGATCATGCGCATACTCGGCAGGTCCGACGACATGTTAATTATCCGCGGCATCAACGTGTTCCCGAGCCAGGTAGAGTCTGTACTGATGACAATACCTGAAGTCGGAGAGCACTTCCAGATAGTCGCCGAGCGTAAAGGCGAGCTGGACGATCTGACCATACGGGTCGAAGTCACCAAGGCCGGTTTCAGCGACAAGCTGGCCGACCTCATGAAGCTGGAGAAGAAGATCCAGTATGAGCTGAAGAAAGTCCTCCAGCTACAGACCAAGGTCGAGCTTGTGGATACTGGAACGCTGCCCAGGTCCCAGGGTAAGTCGCAGAAAGTGATCGATAAGAGGAAGTTTTAAGGGGTTATATTTATGAGTGGCACGATTAAGCAGATATCGCTGTTCTCGGAGAATAAGCCGGGAAGGCTTTCGAAGATCGCAGAAACGCTCTCTAAGGCAAAAATAAATATCAGGGCGTTCACCATAGCCGAGGCCGGAGACTTCGGCGTCATCCGAATGGTAGTCGATGACCCGGATAAGGCCTATAAAGCGCTGCAGGGGCAGGGATTCGCTGTATCCGAGACCGAAGTCATCGGCGTCGAAATGAAAGACATACCCGGCGGCCTCCATGATATCGCCGACGTACTCGGTAAAAATAGCGTAAATATCGACTATGCCTATGCCTTCGTTACCAGCACGCAACTTGCGCTGCTAATATTGAGGGTAGATAACATCCCGCAGGCGCAGAAAGTACTAAAAGCAGCTAAGGTTCGCCTGGTCGAGGAAAAAGAGATCAAGGCAATATAAAATAATTTTTTCTAAATTTTTATTATAGGTATTTTTAACATTAAGGAGTTTTTATAGTCCGCGGCTTGGCGATTATCTCCCTTACTTCGAGTTGATCGAATGCCTCGGACTTTGCGGGTTTTACGATGAGCGCGGTATCTACTCCCTTTTTCGTACCGCCAAGGCTAATGATCTCCTCGTCGCTGCCCTCGTCTAAATATGCGGCTATTATCCCTAGCTCGACGGCGACCTTGAAGCCTTCGCCCATGCGGCGATAGGCTGTCTTCATGTCCTGCGTATAGGTATATGGTATATCTTTATAGAAACAGACGCGGGTGCCGTTACTCCTCAGCTGCGCCAATATCTCGCTCGAAAAGATATTCGGGTCAGTACCGACGACCGTCAATTGAATACCGGCGGTCTTGAAAAGATTATACGCCTTTTGCGCAGTGTTACCGCTCTTCGAAGGGACGAATACACGCTTAATTTTATACTTCTGGGCCCATTCCCTTACGGTCTTGAGCGTAGTGTTCGTATTGCGCTCCCCCGGGGACTCAAAGTAGAAGACCATTTCTTTTCTCATACAAACCCTGATATTATTATGGCCGTATGAAGCATTAAGCTGATGGTTACGAATAGGTGAAAGTAAATGTGTTTCGTGACATAAGGACCGCTTAATATAAAACCGGTTTCCAACCGAGCTTTTAAGTATAATAAATTATTATACAATTTGGGGAGCTTTATGCTTAAGCTCTACAATATAGGGGGAATAATCAGTACCATCACATGCAGACCCAGAAAAATGTACCGGATGCGGTACATGCATTGAAGAATGCCCTGAAGAAGCGCTCGAAATGAAGAATGATAGGCCTGTCGTGGACGAAGAAAAATGCACCGAATGCGGCATTTGTGTCTCAGCCTGCCCTTGTTCAGCCAGGAGCATTGCTGAAATACTACGGCAAATAACTTAAAAAATTTATTTATATCTATTTTTTTACGTAAGGATACTCGACCATTCTATTGATATACATTTCTTCGACTTCCTTTTTCTGCTCCGGCGCCTCGTTAATATCTTTACCGCAGTGGGGGCAGATGATCTTCTGCGAATCCCGCTTTTTCTGCAGCTCTTCCACAAAGCCCGAGCCTATAATGCCCGCGGGCATGGCGAACATGCCGATGCCTGTGATCGCTATGATCGCGCTAAAGAATTTTCCCATTAATGTAATGGGATATATATCACCATAGCCGATGGTGGCCAGGGTGATCACGCCATAATACATCGATACCGGGATATTGGTGAACTTGTCCGGCTGCGCGTCGTGCTCGGCATAATACATCATCGACGAGGCCAGGATAAGGACGACGATGCCCACGAAGATGGTGATACCGAGGTCTTCTTTCCTGTCCGCCAGTACCTTTTTCATCATGATCAGGGACTCGTTATATCGGGCCAGCTTGAACAGCCGGAACAGCCTGAATAGCCTTAGCAGCCTTAGTATTCTCAGGTCGAATGGTATCGCCAGGGGAAGGTAGAACGGGAGTATGGCGAGCAGGTCGATGATGGCCATGGGCGAAAGTACATACTTTATCCGGCCCGTCGGGCCACGGTACTGCTCGTCTAAGTTACAGACCCATAGCCTGGCCATATATTCGACAGAAAAGATCGCCACGGATATGACTTCAATTGCCCAGAACACCGCCGAGTACTGGTCCATCAGGCTCTGGACCGTATCCAGTATAACGGCGAGCACGTTTATGACTATCAATACCAGGAGAAAAAAGTTGAATACCCTGGTGACTAGATCGGTCTCATCCGTCTGCTCCAATATGGAGTGTACCCTGCCCTTTATGTCTGCGTACATTGAAGCCCTTGTTATGATTACATTAAGTTGATATAAGGATTTGGATTAAGAAAAAAAAGTCATACAAATACTATGCCTATGATGAAGTATAGTATGACCGATGGTACGAACAGCATGGCCCAGACAAGCTTATTCCAGCCGTACACGTTCTTGCCTTCCATGGGCTTTATGGGTATGAGGTTATATGCGCAGAACAGCGCGCTAAGCTTTATGCCTCTCAGCCCTATCTCGCCCAGCAGGCCTCCGTACAGTATGAACAACAGGAAGCCGATGGACAGCACGAACCCGGTATAGGGACTGGAAATAGATATTATGCCGGTCTTCGCCGGGACTTTGATGTGTTTTTTCTCTTTTTTGACCTCTGTTTTTTCCTTTTTCTCTTCCTCTTCTTCGCCCTCTTCATTCACCAGTACCTTTGCCGGCATGGCGAACGGCATGGAAAGTAAGAAGGAAGTGAGTATCAGCGATATGGCGCCGACGCCCCAGAACTTATATTCAGCCTCCATCTTGAAGCGAGTGGCGAAAAGCCTGCTGGCCATCTGACAAATAATAATGGTTATTGCCGAGATGAGGGCAAAAAAGGCTATGGTCTCAACGTTGAGCGAATGCTCGTCGGCATAGGAGAACGCCAGCCCCAGCAGGACTGCACTTACCAGGCCGTTAGCGATCTCGCCCATAGAAATACCTGCAGCTATCGGAACCCGGGAGACGGCCCGTACCTTCCTCCAGCGTACGTTCAGATGGAAAAACACTTCTTCGAAGTAGCCCATCAGCAGCTCGCGCAGCGGGTCAAATAATCTTAGGATGATCTCCCATATCTGGTCCCAGAAGAGCCCTATGATGCCCAGGGATATGCCCGCAAATATGGTCGCCGCTACCCGGCCGGCTCTGTTGACTACATCCTGATTACTGATGTAGCCGGCGATGCCGGGATTATGCTCTGCAAATACCTTATTTATGTCGTTGGCTAACGTCGATACGGTCGATAGCGGGTCTGTGCGCTGGCTTATGGTGAACAGTACTGAGGACCTGGCACCGATGGTGGCGCCGCCGGTAGGGTTTCTCAATGCGATGCCGAAGGTAACGTTCTTTCCGGTCATGTTGCCTTCCAGGACAGTGACCGTCAGCGTCTTACTGGTCTCTCCGTCGCCGAAGGCCAGCAGACCGTGCATGGGCAGGTAATTTTGCCCTGCTTCCGCGCTCCCGCCTATGGTATAATATTCTACGGATACGTTACTGTCCTGGCCGTCGATCCTGGATACCGTGACCGTGATGGTGGTCGCCGCGTCAGAAATATTATATGAGGGGGTATCCAGTACGAAAACCCCATGGGCCTCGTGTAAGATCGTTAGCGTCGCAGTGCCCGGATTCCCGATGCTTGCGCCGCCCGACGGGTCATGCAGTATCACGTTGAAAGAAAGGTCGGCACCGTTCTCATCCCCGTGTAATGTAGAGACTGTAAATGTATGGCTAGTTTCATTATCGCCGAAAGTTAGCGTGCCCGATGCGGGAACATAGTTCGTCCCCGACTTTGCGGTGCCGTCGCTTGTCGCGTATTGTACGCTGACCGTGCCTTTTCCTGCATCAGCCCTTGATACTGTGATCGTAGCGCTGCTTCCGCCTGCAATGCTACCTCCGGGGCCCTGGATGGTAAAGATATCATGCTGTGGGACGGGTGTCGGAGTAATAGTGGGAGGACTCGCCGTAGGGTTCGTAGGCTGTGCGGTGGGGTTTACTGAACTAATGCCCAGGTTCACATGGACATTCGCCCCCATAGCCGTGAACGATGACGAAGTGGAATGGCCGTTGTATGATGCCGTAGCGGTGTATGAGGAGCCGTTATTTACGGCGAACTGGTAAAAGCCTGAGCTGTCGGACGTTGTCGACTGGCCGTCGTTGAGCGAAACCGTGGCACCGCCGATCGGCGAGCCGTCCAGCTTTACATATCCCAGGACGACGCAGGGTATGGATTGCGAGCTTACCGGAATGACAGATACCAGCAGGACCATCATCAGTAAAGCCATGGCAAGAGCGGTCCTGAATATGAGGCTTGTGGAGCTAAGTATGTCCCTGCGTGCGCTCATTGTCGTTCCCCCTTCAACAATAGGTAATATCCGATAATTGCAAGACACAGCAATAGTACCAGACCTTCCAGTAGCTGGAGCGGGTTTCCGGAAGTTTCCGCTGCCTGTGCCATATCGATAGGATCAGCCGCAGAATAGGAAGTGGGCTGAGGCCCCGTAGATATCACAGGGGACAATGTAGGCGATACCGTTGGCGCCGATGTCGGCGTAGGCGTGGACGGGTTGAAATATGTCATCCCCAGGCCTGTTGTCTTAACCGAAGGTGTGGTTATTTTCAGGTCGATCTCCATCCGATCGCCTCGAGCGGTAAATGATGTCGACGTGCTCGAGCCGTTGAAGGAGGCGGTGATATGGTAATTGGACCCATTATTGACCGGGAAATAATAATAGCCGGCATTATTGGCCGTAGCTGTCTGTCCGTCTGAAAGGGATACTGAGGCACCACCGGCCGGTGCGCCCTCAAATGTTATATAGCCGTAGACGGCAGTGGGCGTCGCAACCGTTGCCATTGCAGGAATGGCCAGTAAGCTTAATACCAGCATAGTAAGGACAGCTTCCGGAAGCCTGTAGGTTTTCATGTTATTGGCCTCCGATGTTTAGAGATTGTGCCGTATCGGTGTATACGAAGTACGCTTCGCCCGGCTGTATGGCAAAGTTGTAGCTGTCGGGGCTCGCATCCTCTACATAACCCTGGAAGTAGCCTGTACGAGTATTATACTTGACGATCTCCTGGTTGCCTGCCAGCTCGGCGCATATGGCCTTTGCGTTGGACGGTGTCTGCGAGTTCCAGCCGATGAGGTTCCATCCTATGTGCAGGCTGACGCTATTCAGCGTGGGCTGAGTGCCTTTAATATCGAGATCAGTCGGGTTGTCGCAGTATATGAAATATCCGACGCCCGGCATGATCGGGATGTCTTCATCAGGCGTGCTGATGCCTTCCATATAAATATCGTAGCGCCCTGTCGTCGTATTGAATACTGCAACGTCACTGACACCCGTCCCGTTCAGGTCACTGGCGTTCATCGGGTCGTTATCGAGCGGGAACGAGACCATGTTCCATCCGGCATCCAGCGGTGCAGTATATACACCGCCGTGTAGCAACGATACCGTGACGTTTATGTAATTGGCCCTGGTCATGACGTTCGAGCCGTTCAGGTTGGACGCGTTCAGCGTCACCGTATACAGGCCATGCGAGCCGTAAACGTGTGCGGGGTCCCTGGCATAGGACGTGTTACCGTCTCCGAAGTCCCAGCTCCAGTTGGTCGGAGCGCCGGTGCTGGCGTCGGTAAACTGCACTGTCAGCGGCTCGACGCCTTTGGTCAGGTTGGCATTAAATCCTGCCACCGGCACGACAGGCGAACTCACGATTATCTGATGGGAAGCCGTGCTTGATATCGTGCCGTTAATGACCGTGAGAATGGCCGTGTAGGTGCCCGGATCGTTGTATATATGCGATACTGACGGTGAGGACGAGTTGACAGGGCTGTCGCCGAAGTTCCATTCACTGCTATGTAGGCCTCCGGTGCTCGTGTCATTGAACTGCACCATTAATGGGGCTGCCCCGCTGTCCGGAATAGCTGTAAAGTCGGCGAATAATTGTGTCTGTGACGTTACTATGACCTGAGAGCTTGCCGTATCGCTCATCGTTCCGTTAAACACCTGCAGTGTCACCGTGTAAGTATCGGGATACTGGAACATATAGGTGAAATTCCGGGCGGTCGTGGAATAGACAGGGCCTGTGGAGTTGGTAATACTCCAGTCCCATGTATCCGGGTACCCTGCGCTGGTATCGTTAAACTGTACTGTCAAAGGCGCCGTTCCGGCGGCCTGGTCGGCTATGAAGCCGGCGGTCAGTGTAGCCGGAGCATCGACAGTGAATAGCTTACTGAGCGAATCATTCCTGGTCCCGTTTGCAACCTGGAGCATTACTGTGTAATCGCCGGGATCAGCGAAATGATAAGTGACGTTCTGATGAGTATCGGAATAGACCAGGTTGCCTTGATCATATATGGTCCATAGCCATGAATCAGGATAACCGATACTTGAATCGTTAAACTGTACGTCCAGGGGAGCGGTCCCGCCCGTAACGTTCGATGTAAAGTCTGCAAGCATCGAGGGCAATACGTCGACCGTATGGCTGGCCGTACTGGAATGTAAATAAGCATCCTGTACGGTAAGCGTCACAGTGTATGTGTCAGGATACAAGAACTGGTAGCTAAAGTTCTGGCTATTAATGGAATATACCGGGCCGCTGGAGTTATCAATACTCCAATCCCACGATGTCGGGCTGCCGGAGCTCGTATCATTGAATACAACGCTCAGCGGGACGATCCCCGAGGACTGATCGGTCGAGAAGCTTGCGACGATATTCGATGTGACATTTATACTCTGTGAAGCTGCAGTCGCAGACTCCGTCGTAGTTGAATTGGAAACATGGAAATTCACGTTATAAATATCCGATGTCAGGAACGTGTAAGTGAAATTCTGGCTTGCGTTCGTGTATATTAGCATGTCGTTCGAATTGTAGATCTCCCGATCCCATGTATCCGGGGCATTATTTCCTGAGCTTGTGTCGTTGAACTGTACGGTCAATGGCATCGGGCCGACTGTCTGATCGACGACAAAGCTAGCAACGAAGTTCGAAGAGACCACTATGGTTTGAGGATCGGACATAGACGACTCGCCTGTGGAAGAATTTGAGGCCGATAAGGTCACACTATACGTACCCGGTATCAGGAACGTATAGGTGAAGTTTTGATCTGTATCCGAGTATACCGGGGTACCGAATGAATCATTGACCTCCCAGTCCCAGGTATCGGGCAAGTTACTGCCTGAGCTCGTATCGTTGAACTGCACAGTCAGCGGCGATGGGCCATTCGTGGCGTCAGCCGTAAAGTTGGCGAGCATCGGGGTGAAAGACGAGCTGACGACGGTGAAGGCTATATCGTTTATATTTCCGTCATTCCCGCCCATATCCGTCGCATAGAAATAGAAGTAGTGATCGCCGATAGCCGTGACGTTTACCGGGTTGCCGTCATAGACGTTCCACGGGCCTTCGGTGCCGTTATCCAGGTTGTAATAGGTCACGTTCACGCCGGAGCCGATATCCTGAGCTGTAATGTTCACGTTTACGCAATCCAGGTAATTACCGCCGGTGTCCTGAGTTCCGGCAAGGTCGGTCCATGTGTCGGGCCCATACCAATCCTTGGTAACGTTTGTCGATGAATTGATGTAACCCGATGCGATGAATTTAGTCGCCATATTAGATGTCGCCAGGCACATATCTCCGGACGGACCCACTGCGATGCCCTTTGCGTTCAAGACATTGGTCGTTATCTGGGTGTTTGAGCCGTCGGGGTAGATCAATTCTACCACATTCATGCCTGGATCCGTCACATACAGGATTCCCGCATTATCGATCTCGATACCCCACGGGTCGCTAAATACGTTGTTCAGCGTAACGATCGTCCCGTTCCTGAATATCTCCTTTACCAGGCCATGCCCGGTGTCAGTCACGAAGACGTCGCCGATCAGATCCACCGTGACACCGGCCGGATGATCGAAACCGCCGCCTAAGGATATAGTGGAGCCATTGGTGCATATCTCCTTTATCGCGTTATTATTTGTATCTGCAACATAAACGTTGCCGGGCGAATCGACTGCAATGCCTTCAGGAGCGTTAGACCCGGTACCTATGGTGGTCTTTGTCGAGCCAGAGATCTCTTCTACGCTGTTATTAAAAGTGTCCGCCACATACGCGTTGCCGAACTGGTCTAAGGCCACATCTCCTGCCAGCGAAGCCCCGCTGTTTAATTGCCATGTCGAGCCGTCAGGGTATATGGTGTTCACGTCGCTGGACAAAGAGTTCGATACTAATATATCGCCGTATACATCCATTGCAGCGCCGGATGGCTGATCAGGCCTGCCGCTCAGTATGACTGAAAGTATCGTTAGCGTATATCTCATAAACGCTATTATCGAATCCCGAGACGTACACGTTCCCCGAGTTATCCGCAGCGAGCCCGTTGATACTGGGGGTCGGTAATGTTATGGCCCTGGTCGTGTTATTTGCGTAGATCTCCCATAGGGCAAGTACCCCTTGGTCGTATACGTATAAATTACCGGATGCATCCGAAGCTATCCGATTGCTCCATGAGCCCGATGATGATAGCGATGTAATGTTGGTCTTTGTGCCATTCCTGTCGATCTTTTTAAGCTTATTATCCATGTCATCGTCGACATAGACATTGCCGGCCGGGTCCGCAGCGATCGCATACGAATCGATCCCGATCGCTCGGGTGGAGTTCGTATCGTTGGCGTAAATAACGGTCAGGTTATAATAGTTAGTAACATAGACGTTTCCCTGAAGAGTCTGCTGTCACGCCATACGGATAGTTAATGCCCGCGATCGAGGTAACGGCGCCGGCAGGGCTGATCCTTTTAATCGATTGGGTCCACCAGTCAGCAACGTATACGTTGCCCGAAGGGTCGGCAGCTATGCTTTCAGGATAATAAGACCCGCTGCCAAGCTGATTGATGGTCTTATTAGCGTAAATCGCCTTTACATCATAATGGCCGGAGTCCGCCACAAATACGTTACCGGATGTATCGACAGCTAATCCCCTTATATCCTTGAAAAGTGTCCACTGTTTTACCATTGTTACTGGCAACGATGAATCGCCGTTCGTGGACACATATATCGATAGCGTGTAGTTTCCATCATTTACCGTATATCCGTTATCGTCCGTGCCGTACCAGTAAGCATCATAGTCTCCGCTGCTCCGTAGTCCCTGGTCAACGGTACTGATCAAGTTACCATCGGCGTCATAAACGCATAAGTAGACGCGATGGGCGGTCGCATCCGTTAACGTATACGTAATATCGGCAGCTGCATAGCCTGTCAGGTATTTCGAAACGTTTTGCACGTTTATCAAGCCGGTTTTCTCGATCTTCACGTAGGCGAGGTCGACCGGTTCTACGTTCCCGTCAGTATCATAGGAGTAATAGAATAGATGTGTGACGCCGTCATCGCTCACTGTGATCGGGTCATAATAATCCTGCCATGTCACATTGTCGAAGCTGTATACCGTGTTTATTTCCCCGGAGCCTCCGACGGGTGTGAGCGTGACCGTAACGTCATCCGAATACCATCCGTCGGTCCCCATCGTGCCGTCGAGGCTATAATCGGTACTGATCGGGGTGGGGTCATTAGCCGATATGTATTCTCCGTACGTACAGGTATTACTGCCGCCATCGTTAGTGACATTCAGGCTTACCGTGTACGTTCCGTGAGTCATGTATGTATGAACCGGGTTAGCTAAGGTGGAATTATTGCCATCCCCGAAGTCCCAGTACCATGAGCTGATACTGCCGCCGGACATGTTCGTGAAATGCACGGTAAGAGGTACTATTCCTGCCTGGACGTCCGTGTAAAAGTACGCCGTGGGAGGCTGCGGGGCGACGAATACATAAGCCTGGACTTGCTTCGTGCTGCTTTCGTTCGGGCTATTAACCGTCAACGTGACAGTATAGGTCATGTTTAACGGCCCGGGGTTGTTGAATACATGAGTGACGTTACGCGTGGTGAAATTGCCGGTGCCGTCGCTGAAGTTCCACTCCCATCCTGTCATCGTGCCCATTGACGTATCGGTGAACTGTACGGTCAGTGGCGATACTCCCTGTTCGATATCGGCAGTGAAGTTCGCCGCAAGCGCAGGATATGCCGAGACATACTGGATCTGCGATACGGACCAGGTACCGGACGAAGTGTCAGAAGCGTTCAGGCTGACGGCATAAGTATCGGGATACAAGAACGTATAGCTAAAGTTCTGGCTTGTAATATAGAACGTGTCCGTTGAATTCGTAATACTCCAGTTCCAGGAATCAGCGGCAGGATAGCCGGTAGTAGTATCGTTGAACTGTACGGTCAATGGAACATGACCGCTCGACCGGTCCATGGTAAAGTCCGCAGCCATAGCGGGGTAGACAGTGATCTGCTGAGTACCGGATATCGCGAACACGCTGTTACTCGAGTTCGAGGCGTTCAGGCTGACCAGGTACGTATCGGGATATTCGAACTGGTAAGTAAAGTTCTGGCTGTTCACGTATACAGTGGCCGTCGAATTTGATATGGTATAATTCCATGAATCCGCCGCCGGATAGCCAGTAGTAGTATCATTGAACTGCACGGATAGCGTTGCCGCGCCGATCGTCGCATTGGCAATGAAGCCGGCCGTTAAAGAATCGGGCGCGGAAACATTAACATAAGAGCTTGCAGTCGCTGACTCCATCGTTGAGGAATTAGAGGCGGTCAATGAGACCGTATAGTTATCCGGGTCGTTGAACGTATAGCTAAAGTTCTGACTGTTATTCGTGGCGATGGTCGAGCCATGTCCGTTATTCACTGTCCAATCCCAGGTATCAGGAGCATTATTGCCCGTGCTTGTATCGTTGAGCTGGACGATTAGCGGAGATAGCCCGGACGATGGCGTCGCCGTAAAGCTAGCGGCGAAATTGGATCCGAGCGTAATGTTTTGAGACGCTGTCGAAGCCGATTCGGTCGTAGTCGTATTAAATGCGGTCAACGTCACGGAATAATTGCCAGGTATCAGGAATGTATAGGTAAAGTTCTGGTTATTATTTGTAGCGATAGTCGTTCCAAGCCCATTATTGATAGTCCAATTCCAGGCATTCGGCATATTGTTATCAACGCTCGTATCGTTGAACTGCACTGTCAGAGGTGACAATCCCGAGACAGACGAATCCGTAAAGCTCGCATTATAGGATGAAGTAACGTAAATGGTATGAATATCGGAAGTATTCGTTTCACCCGAAACCGTATTAGATGCGGTCAGCGTCACGTTATAATCGCCCGGCACAAGGAACTCATAGGTGAAGTTTTGGCTAGAATACGTAGCGATCGTCGTGCCTTGCTCATTATTGATAGCCCAATTCCAGGTATCCGGTAAAGTGCTGCCCATACTCGTATCATTGAACTGCACAGTAAGTGGTGAATCACCGGATGTTACGCTTGCGGTGAAGTCTGCAATTAGCGGGACATTTTCCGCAGGAGCTTCGAGAAGCATGGGGTACAGGTCAACGTTATATTCGTCTATTACATATGGCGAATCGCCGATGCCGTCTGAATTGGCATCCCGCCCGTTATAATCGCCCCAGTAGTTACCGGTGTAATTCTCATGGGATATACCGTTATAATCCTTATATGTTAAAGCCGATGTGGAGTTCCAGGTATTGAAGACCGGATCTCCGTTTACAGTGACATTTACTAGATCATCAGTAATTACATTCAGCCAAAAGACATTATTCGAAGCCGATTCAAAGTGAATGCCGTTACTATTATTACATAACGTGTTGGCTGACGCATTATTATTGCTGGCACTATAGAAGTGTAAACCATCATTCGTATCATTCGATGCGATATTGTCAGCCAGGTTATTATCGTCCGACGAATCGAGGTAAATGCCGTTATTATCATAGCTTACATTGTTCCCGGAAAGGTCATTGTGATACGAATCTAATAAGTAAACGCCTTCGTTATCGTTATTCAAAACTGTATTATCTGTTACATGATCATCGTTCGATGAATACAGGTTTATGCCGGTAAGGCTGTGGGTCACGGTAACGTTGGTAATGTCCGAATCAAGGGTATTCAAGAGATATACGCCCGGCACATACGGGCTTTCTCCAGCCAGTGAGTCTTTTATCGTGATGTTACTGCTGTTTGTAACATTGATACAAGCCGTATTCGTTACGTTAGGGCCGCCACTGTACAAGAACTGGCTATCCATGACAGTCGAATTATCCGAGCTTAGCAGTTTGATGCCGTTGTGTGTTGTATTTGTGGTGTGCAGTCCGGTGATCGTGGAATTGTTGAAGCAGGAAGCATAGAAGCCATGCCAGGAAGTGTTGTTGATGGTGACATCGCTAATGGTAATATTGTCGGCGGTCTGCATTTCTATGCCATTGGAACAATCATCGATCGTGACATTCCTAACATACCAGTCCTTGCCATACATAGTACTGATCGGTTCGCCCGACGCATGATCAAAGATGGTACAGTCGGATATTGACACGTTATAGCAACCCGGCGCCCATATCCCGCTAAAGCCGCCAACTCCGCTATAGTCACGTATGGTCACGTTATTGCAACTTTGAATATCAAGGTCGGACATATAGCTGCCCGTTGATATGTTTTGAGTATGTAGGCCAATTATGGAGACGTCGTCGAAGTTTCCAAGTTCGACTGCATCCTCTGTTGTATTAATGACGGTGATATTATTGAGGAAGGAAGTATTTCCTATGCCAACTGTATTAAGGCCTATACCGTAGTCGGTATCGGTTATATTTATATTGTCTATGTAAGTGTGATTAACATAGTTACCCTCGATACCATATCCGCGCATGTTTTGAATGAAAGCATCATGGATCGTGACGCCCCAGGACGTGTCCATTCCTATTCCGGAATACTCGTTTGCCGCAGTATAATCCGAGATCGTCGTATTGTTAGCCCCGGCGAGCATAATACCCCTGCCGGCTCCAAGATCATCATGTGAATATATGTGACGAAGGGTACAATCGTTAGCCTCGACCAGGATACCTGCTGAGAAGAAGCCGGTCGTCTCCAGCCCGTCCAGTGTTACGCCGCTCGTAGAGACGGTGATGGGAGCGGTATAAGAATTTAGACTGGCGTCCACGACAGGAAGGCTGCCATCGACAGCATTTCCAATGATCGTCAGGTTCTTGTTCACACCCACATTCTCAGCATAGGTGCCGCTGTCTACCAGAATAGTATTGCCAGGCCATGCATAATCGACCGCATCCTGGATCGTGGTGAACATGCCGACGCCCTGTACTGGATCTACGACAATGGGATTGACATGACCAACAGGCACTGACAGGAGCATCGGGTAATTGTCGATATTATAATCATCGATAGTATAGGGTGAATCACCGATGCCATCCCCATTAACATCAAGCCCGTTATAATCGCCCCAGTAGTTACCAGTGTAATTTTCATGGGATATACCATTATAATCTGTATATGTTAAAGGAGTGGTGGAATTCCATTGATTCGGACGCCCATTACTAGCAAAGGCATTCTCGACGGTGTTCCCACTTATCACGTTAAGCCACAGGGCATTATTGCTACCAGAGATATCAAAACCATAACGGTTGTTGCTTACTATGTTCCCCACTAAGGTATTATTCGAACCAAAGAGTTCAATACCATCATAGCTGTTGTTGTTTGCCGTGTTCCCGGAGATTGTATTATTGTTCGAATCAGAATCGAGGAAAATACCATAATTTGTATTGTTGTTTGCCGTGTTCCCCGTCACAGTATTGTTCGAACCCCAGAGGTAAATACCCTGGACGTTGTTGCCTACTATGTTTCCCACCAAGGTATTGTTTGAACCATCGAGTTCAATACCTTCCGTGTTATCATTTGCGGTGTTCCCGGACACGATATTGTTCGAAATAACGAGGAAACCATAATAGTTATTGTTTACCGTGTTCCCCGTCACAGTATTGTCCGAACCCCAGAGGTAAATACCTTCGTTACTGCTATTGTTTGCCGTGTTCCCCGTCACAGTATTATTGATCGAACCGTAATAGACGTAAATATCAACCGCTTCATTGTTATCAGCCGTGTTCCCGGACACAATATTATTATTCGAACCAGAATCGAGGAAAATACCATAATCATAATTATTGTTTGCCACGTTCCCGGACACAATATTATTGCTCGATGATATTTCTATGCCGAACTGGGCGTTGGTCGTGTTGAAGCCCTGTACCGTTGTGCCGTTAGCTGTTATGGCTATCCCGGTACCGCCAGTTCCGTCGATGACTGGAGGCCCGTTGCCAGTATCCTTGCCCGTGAGAATTACCGGTTTATCGACGACCACGTTCTCGGTATAGGTGCCGCTGTCTACCAGAATAGTATCGCCGGGCCATGCGTAATCGACCGCATCCTGGATCGAGCTGAACATGCCCACGCCCTGTACCGGGTCTACAATTATGGGATTGATATGAGCGGCCAGACCCGACAGAAGCATCGGGTAATTATCATCACTGTTCTGATCGAACGCATAGGGCGTATCTCCGATGCCATCCACGTTAACATCAAGCCCTGTATAATCGCCCCAGTAATTACCGGTATAATTTTCATGGGACACGCCGTTATAATCGACGTACGATACAGGCGACGATGAATTCCATACATTATCCTCGTGATCGGTATATGCATTAACGTTGTTCCCGGTAAAAGTGTTCAACCAAAAGGTATTATTTGTTGAATTAAATAGCTCGACGCCATACCCTAGATTATTACCGGCCAGATTCCTGGTCAAATTGTTGTTAGTCGAAGAATCCAGGTAAAAGCCATCCCCGGCAAAATCATCATTTAAGAATGTATTATTTGCAGAATTATCCGTCAAGTTATTGTAATTTGAAGTCTCGAGCGAAATTCCATAAATGGTATTATTATCGGCGATATTTCCAGTCAAATTATTGTTGTTAGAATTAACGACCCTGACGCCGATGTTAGTACTATTTTTGACAATATTATCTGTCAAATTATTTACGCCGGAAGAATCCAGGAAAATACCGATATTGTTATAGCTGGCATTGTTATTGACCAGAGTATTGTTATTTCCGGTGCTATCGATATAAATACCATAGCCATCCCCGTATTGATGACCGGTAATGATATTGTTCGATATTGTAGTATTATTTGATTCGATGGATATGCCGCGGTAAGAATTACCGGTCACATTGAAACCGCTAAAGGTCACGTTATCGGCATAGATGGAAACGGTATACGTATCATATTGCGCAGGTAAGAGCGGCAATCCGTCTCCGGTGTCTACGCCCAGGATATTAACCGATTTATCGACGGTCACAGCATTATAGGATCCACTGTGTACGAAGATCGTGTCGCCCGGCAGGGCATAATCAATGGCCGGAGCTATGTCATTGAAATGGCCTAGTGTAGGGTCATTCTCGTAATCGGGGTCCACGACGATCGGGTTAATATGCCCTGGCGGAGCCGACAGCAGCATCGGGTAATTGTCGACATTATAATCATCGACCGCATAGGGCGAATCGCCGATGCCATCCCCATTAACGTCAAGACCAGTATAATCATCCCAATAGTTACCGGTATAATTTTCATGGGATATGCCGTTAGGATCCGTATATGTTAATGGTGTAGCGGAATTCCAGACGTTCGTCTCGGCTCCCGGGCTACTGCCATCGGCCATAGCATTAACCGAATTATTGATGAAAGTATTCAGCCAGAGGGTATTTCCTGACGAATCAGAAAGGTAAATACCATAGTTGGTGCAATTCTCGATCAGGTTGCCCGTTAATGTATTATTATTACTTGAATAATCTAAGCAAATGCCATCGTTGCTGCTATCGTTAACGGTATTAGAGGATATGTTGTTATTTTCAGATGACGAGAGATAGATACCATTCTGGCCGCTGCCATTGATAACGTTGCCCGACACGTCATTGTAAGAGCAATAATTGTTTAGATAGATGCCGTGATAACTATTATTGTCAAAAGCATTACTTAGGACACGATTATTATTTGACATCATTATTAAGACGCCAATATATGCATTGTCCCGGAACGTGTTATTGATCACGGTATTATTACTCGGGGGTATGCCGGGGTACTCGCTCTGATAGACATCGATACCGTCCCCATTGCCGCCTATCGAGTTGTCCTGTATCGTATTATTGCTCGAGCGGACTAATATCCCTGAGTCTGAGCCGCTGATATTGAGCCCCTGCATCGTTATGCCGTCGGCATCAAAAGTAAATGCTTTATTATCAACGCCGGCGTTCACGACCGGCATGCCTGTCCCTGTGTCTCTGCCCACAATGTTGATGGTCTTTTCAATCTTCAAACACTCATTATATGTGCCACTGTCCACTACGATCGTATCACCCGACGATGCATTGTCAAGCGCAGAGTTGATATCCGTGAAATTACCGTAACCCGGCCCACGCTGGTCGACAATGATCGTCGTATATCGAAGCAGGGGATAGTTATCAATGTTGTAATCGTCTACCATGTATGGGGTGTCGCCGATGCCATCCGAGTTCACATCCTGGCCGGTATAATCGCCCCAGCAGTTACCGACATAGCCCACGTGCTGTAAGTCGTTATAATCCTCATACGCCAGAGGCATTGTGGAGTTCCAATAGTTCGTGTGAGCAGGCAGGCCATCGTTAACGGCCCTCGCGTTTTCATCATTGAGGTTGAGCGTGTTGAGCCATAGCGTGTTATTATAAGAAAACCAGAGCATGATGCCCAGGGAGTTATTTCTTAAGATGTTACCGGTCACAGTGTTATTGCCGCCCGATGACTCGATGAAAATGCCTGTGCCCGTGTCTTCACCATCGTCGTGGTGGCCAGATACGATATTATTCGATATCGTGTCGTTATGGCCTCCGACGGTTATGCCTTGCACGGAAATGCCGCTGACGTTGAACCCGCTAAAGGTCGCATCGTCGGCTTCGATATAAATACTGTCGGTCCCCCCGATCTCCGGCATCCCTGCGCCCGTGTCCACGCCGGTGATATTGAGGGGCTTATAGACGCTAATGGCCGAATAGACGCCGCTGTCCACAATAATAATATCGCCGGGCAGGGCATAATCGATAGCGTCACTGATATCGGTGAACATGCCGACACCAGGCACCGGGTCAACGACGATGGGATTTATATGAGGAGCCGGTCCCGATAGAAGCATTGGGTATAGGTCAACATTATTTTCATCGACCACATAGGGCGTATCACCGATGCCATCCCCATTAACATCAAACCCGGTATAATCGTCCCAGTAGTTACCGGTATAATTTTCATGGGATATGCCATTGTAATCGGCATACATTAAAGGCGTTGCTGAATTCCAGATGTTCGTGTCCGTTTCCGGTCCGTCACCATAAGTCTCCACATTTTCGTCATTATTATTAAAAGTATTCAGCCAGAAGACATTGCCTGACGAATAATAAAGGTAAATGCCATCGTTATTACTATCACTTATTAGGTTACCAGTTACATTATTATTATCGCTCGAATCTTCGATATCGATGCCATCGCCATTATTATTGAAAGTGTTATTTACAATGTTATTATGGATCGAGCTCTCTAAGGCAACTCCGGCATAATAACTATCCGAGAAAGTGTTGTTTACAATGTTGTTATAGTCCGAATCGTCGATGTAAATTCCTACGGTATCATCCAGGAAAGTATTATTGATAAGGGTATTATTCTCCGGAGTGTAACCCAGCTCCTCGTTCGCATAGAAATAGATGCCGGCGCCATCGTTGTATACCAGGTTGTTCTTTATCGTGTTATTACTCGAAGCAACATACATTCCACGTTCAACGTTGCTGATACTGAGTCCCTGCAGAGTCACCCCGTCAGCCATGAGAAACAGGCCGTTCACGACCGGTTTGCCATCTCCAGTGTCCTGACCGGTGATATTAACGGACACGGTGACAGCCAGATTCTCATTATATGTGCCACTATCCACTATGATAGTGTCGCCGGGCCGGGCATATCCTAAAGCATCATGTATATTGGTGAACATGCCAGTGCCATACTCGGAATCTACGATTATCGGGTTGATATGCGCCGGAGGCGCCTCCAGTATCATGGGATATTGGTCATAGTTAAAATCGGGGAAATCGGCAATCGGGTAATATGTGTCGCCGATGCCGTCGGAATTTGCGTCCGGCCCCGAGTAGTCACCCCAGTAGTTCCCCGTATAATTCACTTGTGTGATGCCATTATAATCGGTATATGTTAAGGGTGACGTGGAATTCCATATGTTAGTCGCCGTGTATGGGCCATCACCGTTAGACACCGCATTAACGTCATTATTGGCGAAGTTGTTCAGCCACAGGACATTATCATGTGAATAGGACATGTAAATGCCTATATTAGCATTATTATCGGCAGTATTTCCAGTCAGGTTATTATATGACGAGTCAGAGAGGTATAAGCCATTATTGGTATCATAGTCAGCAACGTTGCTTGTCAGGTTATTGTAGTTCGCACGCTCAAGGTAAATGCCGTCATCACTGAAGCTCACGTTATTATCGGTGATGTTATTGTAACTGCTTGATTCTCCCAGGTATATCCCCTTAGAATCCGAGGAGACATTATTATGCGAAATCGTACAATAGCTCGATTCGACGTCTATACCGGAATAGCGCGTTTCAATATTGAAGCCGTCGAATGTTACGTTGTCGGCCTCGATCATGGCGCCGCCTGCATCGCTGTTAGAATTAATGACCGGCTGACCGTCACCCGTGTCAATTCCCATTATTTTGAGAGACTTGGAAACATCCACATCCTCGTATGTTCCGCTGCCCACAATGATCGTGTCGCCAGCAAGAGTATTGATGTCTTCGATCGCATCCGAGATGGTCGTATATGTCAGGCCGGTATTCAAATCCTTCACCGGATCCGTTACGGTGTTTCCCGATATGAGATAAGAGGCCTGCGTGTCTATTAACGGGTAATTATCGACCGAGTACGGTGAATCGCCGATTCCGTCGCCGTTGTCATCGGACCCGTCATAGTCGCCCCAGTGGTTGCCCAAAATACTCGAGTTTTCGCCATTATCATACACGTAATCGAGCGGCACACCGCTATCAAAGAAATTGCCGCCAACTGCGTCCACCGGCCCGAAATCGAAGTCATTCAAATAGAGCGTATTATTGGTACTGCCGGCCCATAAGTATACAGTGAAGGTATCATTAGTGAATGTGTTGTGGGTGACAATGTTATCGGATGAACCTTCGAAATAAATGCCACTATAGCCTAGCCCGCTTTCGTCTTTAAAGGTCGAATTGGTGATGAAGTTGCCGTGGGAATTGTGGACGGCCATCGCGTCCTGAGTTTCGGCGCTACTCACGGTCCCGTTGATCGTCACATTGGACGAGTGATCGAGATCTATGCCGTCAAAGCCGCTATCCCATGCCGTACACCCGTCGATCAGGGAATTCGTAATATATTGGAGATCAAAATCGGACGGGCCATTCCCGTAGGATGTACAGTTACGCAGCGTAATGTTATCCAGGTTCTCGACATAAAAGCCATAAGCCGATGCCGTAGCGCTACAGTTTGTGATCAAGATGTCGTTTCCGGTGGCGTAGAACCCGTAATTTGCGCCCATGGAGGTGATGCCGTCTATGATCGTTCCCGGGGCGCTAAGGGTGATGATATTCCCCTCTGTTTCATACACGATGGGTAGGCCGCTCCCAGTATCATTGCCTTTGATGATAAGCCGTTTATTTACGTCAACATTCTGCCTATAGGCCCCGCTGTCCACGAGGAGTGTATTGCCATCGACAGTGTCTGCGTCGTCTATTGCATCCTGAATACTTGTGAATGTCTCGCCAGTGTCGATGTTATGTACCAGTCCCGAAGGCGGCATAACGACGACCGTGCCCGTGTTCGAATAATAGTTCGTGCCATCGGATACAGTAAGGATGACAGTATAAGTACCCAGGTCATCGTATGTGTGCTCTACATATGATCCCGACCCGTTATCAGAGCCATCGCCAAAGTCCCACTGCTCATCCGTTACAGTGCCGCCCGTGGTCATATCAGTAAACGAGACGGTCAACGGTGCGGGGCCCATCGCTACGCCGGGCGTAAAACTCGGTTGTAATGCGGGCGGCGATACAGTTACATCGTAGTTAACCAGGCTGGAGCCTTCATCGTAGGTAGTTATGAGAGTTACCGAATATGTGCCCGGGCTGGCGTAAATATAGTACGGGCTCTGATCGCCAGAATGGGCCGAGTTGTCGCCGAAGTCCCAATCCCAGCCGGTCACGGTCCCGGTACTCCGGTCGTCGAATTGTACCGATAATGGGTCAGCTCCCGGGGCAAAGCCGAAATTAGCCGATGTATCCGGGGGCGAGACATATATGATCGTGTTATTGGTGCTTGAGTCGCCTTCCGCATCATAAACGGTAAGAGTCACGGTATATGTACCCGGGTTTTGGAAATTATGGCCAGGATTATTATCAGGAGTCCCCCCTGTGCCGTCGTTGAACTCCCAGTCCTGCGAAGTGATATCCCCCGTGCTAGTGCTGCTGAACCATACATAGATCGGGGCTGCCCCGGTGATGCGGTCCGTCGTAAAACTAGCCTGTAGCTGTATAGGACTGGTTGTCGGGACGGTAATGTCTTGTGTATAATCGTATTCGATTGAATTATTTTCCACCGTCAGCTTCACCGTATACGCGCCCGGTGCTGTGTATGTATGAACAGGGTCCTTTACGGTCCCGAGGTCAGAGCCGTCGCCGAAGTCCCAGGACCAAGAGCTTCGATAGCCGGCGCTCGTATCGTTGAATTGTATGGTCAGCGGATCGCTGACTGACGGAGTGTAATAAGTAAAAGACGGAGTTACCATCCCGGGTAGGTCCATGGGATAAAGATCAAAATTATCGGAAGCCTCGTCGATCGTATAAGGTGTGTCGCCGATGCCGTCGTCATTCGCGTCAGGCCCGACATAATCGCCCCAGTAGTTTCCAGTATAATTTAGGAACGATGACGCGCCGATATCATATTCCAGGGGCGTCGAGGAATTCCAATAATTAAAAAATCCCCCGGTATAATCGGGCAAATTCTGCCCGTTGCCTGTTACAACGTTTAGCCAGACAACGTTATTGGCCGAATCGAAGAAACTTATGCCGGCATTTGTATTACCTGTTATGCCGTTACGGGTCACGTTATTTCCGTTAGACCCATATAAAATTAGCCCTTCGTCATTGTTTTGTATCGTGTTATTCCATAGGGAATTATTATCAGAGGTATCGAAGTAAATGCCATTGGAATTACCAGAGACGATGTTATCTGATACGTTTGTATTATTCGACATGTCGACCCTGAAGCCGGCGCCGTTAGTTATAACGGTATTATTTGTCGCATTATTATCGCTTGAAAGGCCGAGATATATACCATCTCCATTGCCTATCGCGGTATTATCCATTATGGTCGTATTATTACTCGAATGGCTGAGACCGAAGCCAAAAGTATTGCTATTTAACGAGTTATCCGATATTTTATTATAATTACTGGAATAGTCAAGTAATATCCCGTACTGGTCATTATCGGCAATATTCCCCGACACGTTATTGTTGCTTGAATTATAGAGGTAAATGCCGTTTATGTCGATCGAAGCATTAATATTCTCAATAAGGGAATTGTCCGTATTCATCAGGTAAACGCCATATACGTTATCGGTTAAGGTCAGGTCTTTAACGGTAATGTTACTGCAATTTATTAGATATACCGTTCCTGCCCCTGATGACTGGTCTATCACAACGTCAGAAACGCCGACCAGATGATAGATCGGCTTACCGCCCACGAGATTGGTACTATCGACAGTATTATTGTAAGATGAGCTATCGCCAAAGTCGTAAAGGTTACCCGACATATCATTATTTTTCAATAAGTTATTAGACGTACCATAAACAAAATTGTTTAATATAATACCATATCGACCATTATTGTTTGCAGTATTACCGGACACGGTATTGTTTTGATTGTAGATGCTGATGCCGTCCCGGCCATTATTATTGACAGTATTACCCGACACGGAATTATTTAGGCCCGTGGCAAGAATGCCATCATAGTGGTTATTATTTACAGTATTACCTGATACGTTATAATTAGATGTACTGAAAAGGCATATGCCTTCGTTGTTCCCATTGACCGTATTACTCGTAACGTTATTACCAATGCCATAGCAGTCGATACCATCGGCACTATTATTGCTGAGCGAATTACCGGACACGTTATTGCCCTGGCCGGAGAGATAAATACCATCGCTGCAGTCATAGGCTATGTTGCCAGACACGACATTATTATTCGAAGACCAGATGAAAATGCCGATCTGGTTGTTGTTGAGGGTATTACCCAATACAAGATTGTTGTCTGAACAGTAGAGGTATATACCGAAAGAATTGTTGGCCGTACTGGCCACATTACCTGTAAGATTATTGTTATTCGAAAAATCGACGAAAATACCTTTGGCAGTGTTATTGGCGACGTTCCCGGATATGTTGTTATTGTTTGAATAAGATACATGTATGCCGGCGGATGCATTGATCATGCTGAATCCCTGCAGTGTTACGCTGCTGGCGGTGATGGTTATGGTATCAGTACCGCCCAATCCATCGACAACCGGAAAGCCGTTGCCGATCAGGCTGATGGATTTATTCACTACAACATGCTCATTATACGTGCCGCTCAGTACGTTGACCGTGTCCCCGGCGTTCGCCGCGTTGATGCCCGCCTGTATGGTAGTATAAGTCTGCCCCGGACCTACATTGATAGTGGCAGCCTGCGCCCCCTGCGA
The DNA here is from genome assembly GCA_963780625.1 of uncultured Methanocellaceae archaeon. GTDB lineage: Archaea > Halobacteriota > Methanocellia > Methanocellales > Methanocellaceae > Methanocella. The sequence goes on from CAWACH010000006.1 coordinate 294,088, forward strand.
CAGCACCAATAAAAACAGTGCAACGCATAATACCGATAAAACTAGCCTCATATTCATACAAATGCCCCCCGTATCCTTGACGCTTTAACGACAGTAGATGTTAACCCCGCTAGATGCTGGCTTCTGGCCGAATAGCCAATATTGGCGAATAATATTACAGCTATGATATTGATCGCCGGACAAACCGTTAATAAAAATAAATAAAGTAAAGTGCCTCTAAATACGTTGATCGCCTGCTGGAACGTCATGTGCTCCTGTCGTGGACGAACCATAATAGCCGCCGCAACCGCTCCCGGAGTAAGGGCTACAAATAACAATACATAACATAATAAGAATAAACTATATAGTAACCATGACCCATTCCAAATGTTTATGCCCTCCCCAGATTATGATCAATTTTTAATACCTGGCTAAAAATTAAATTCCAGTAATGTAAATATGATTTTACATTTGATCATATTACTAATTTCTTTTGATGTGTGCAATTATATATCAATTACCTGCACGACATGCGCATGCATGCGCATACACTTGCTATTCATGCGCATGGAGAATTGTTATATATAAAGTAAGTGTATGGAAATATTAACATTATAAATAATTAATAATCACAAAAAAACATCATGAAAATTAGGGGGCATAATATCTTGAAAACTCATCGTATATCGACCACAATTTCACAGAAGCATTGGGCGATACTCAACAAATATGCTGAAAAATATAATACGCAGCAAAAAGTACTGGAAATGGCCCTGGAAAACCTGGAAAAAAAGTCAGAACATAATCCGACACTTTCCCCTGATGAAGTACTCTGGATGCGAATAGGCAGTGAAATAAAAAGCGCATTTTTACTGATCCAAAAAGATGCCGGCATATTATTCATGGAAAATACTGACATCGAGCGGTTCAGAGAATATGTCAAGGATCAAAAACCCTCGGAATTTGCATTTGAATGGTATTATCGGAAGCCTCTTAAGGAGTGTAGCTTACCGGAATTGATCGACGGGATAGTCCTCACTCTAAAAATACAGGGAGGATCGGATTCGGTAGAATATACTGATGAGAGCGACCATTATAAGATAAATATGATGCATGGCATGGGCCTAAATCTATCCAAGCTAACCGTCATAATGTATGAAAGCCTTTTTAAGAGTTATGGTGCCCAGGCGGAGTGCCATTTTTCGGAGCGGAGCGTTATCTTTAAAGTCTATAAAAATCTGAAAACATGATCAGTGATCTGAGAGTTTGTGTATGAATGGGGCTGAATAATTTGAAATCACATCGTATCTCAACCACGATATCCCAGAAGCATTGGGCGATACTAGAAAAGTATGCTGAAAAATACGCGACACAGCAAAAAGTCCTGGAGAAGGCTCTTGAGAGCCTGGATAAAAGCCCGGGACAGACGCCTCCGCTTACCAGGGAAATGGAAGTCTGGATGATGATAGGCAAGGAAATGAAGGATTCGCTGGTACTTTTCCAAAAAGATTACGCCAAAATGTTATTAAATATGATGCCTGTCGATGAACATCAAAAGTACGTTAATGATCATAAGCCCGTAGAATATGCAATTGAATTCTATTATAAGAAGCCGCTCAAGTCATGTAGCCTACAGGAAATAATCGACGGAGAGATCTTGAACTTACGAATTCAGGGCTCTGTCGACTTCGTGAGCTATGAAGAACATGCCGACCATTATATGATGAATATAATGCACAGCCTGGGCTTAAATGCGTCTAAGCAGCTCTTAATAATGAATGAAAGCCCCTTTAAAAACTACGGAGCCAGGTATGAAGCTCATTACTCGGAGCACCACATTTTCCTGAAGATATATAAAAATTAGAAATACAGACTCTGGAACGTTCGTAATGTTCTTTCTTGGGCTTTTTCCGGCAGCATCGGGATATCGCATATCCAGGTTCGCCTCCCGTTAAACGGAAGTCCTTCGACTATACAAATTATATTATAAAAGTATAAATGGCTTGAGCGTTACCCGATAGTAAAATGAATTACTTCGAAAAAATAGAGTTTTCTTTTAGGTGTTTAAAAATATTGTATGATCGTTTTTAATATTTCGAGTCACTTTCTCTGGTCGATGAGCCGCTTTGTCTTTTTCTCCTGTCTGGGCAGCGTGCCTACCGGCACGAACGTCAGCTCGGGCTTTAATCCCATCAGCGTCGAGGTCAACTCCCTTAACATGACATCATGTATCTGGAGCAATTCTTTTGACGTGCCATTCGCTTCTGCCTTTATTTGCAGATGGTCCATGGAGCCGAAATCGTTGCGATATGCGTAAGCATACCATTCGGGGCCGATCTGCGAATACTTCATTAATACCGACTCTATCTGGCCCGGGAACACGTTGACTCCCCGGACTATGACCATGTCGTCCGTACGGCCGCTGACGCGGTCGATGAGCCTGTGGGTGATGCCGCAGGAGCACTGGCCGATGATCCTGCTCAGGTCCCTGGTCTTATATCGCAGGAGCGGCATGCCTTCTTTCGTGAGGGTCGTTAATACGATCTCGCCCCGCTCTCCGTCCGCGCATGGCTCGCCGTTCTTATCGATGATCTCTACGATAAAGTGGTCTTCCCACATGTGAATGCCCTCGTGTTTAGGGCAGTCGATGCCGATGCCGGGGCCGTACATCTCGGACATGCCGTAAATGTCGTACGCCTCGAACCCGAATATGTTCTCTATTTTGTCCCGCATGCCGTCGGTCCAGTGCTCAGCTCCGAAAACTCCGACCCGCAGGCCAAGGCTCTTCGGGTCTAATCCCAGCTCATGGCAAACTTCTGCGATCCTTAAAGAATAAGTGACAGTGCCGCCTAAAACAGTCGTTCCGAAGTCCTGCATCATGTCGATCTGCTTGCGCGTGTCGCCGGGGCCCATGGGTATGACCATGCACCCGAGCTCTTCGCCCCCGTAGTGGAAGCCCAGTCCGCCGGTAAATAATCCGTAGCCCGGCGTTACCTGGAAAACATCATCCTTAGTGACGCCGACGAGCGCCAGGCATCGGGCGAACATCTGTGCCCAGGTCTTGATGTCGTTTTTAGTGTAGAAGACGACTGTCGGCTTGCCGGTGGTGCCCGATGAGGCGTGCATACGCACGATCTCATTCCGGGGGACCGATAAGAGGCCGTATGGATAGTTATCCCGAAGGTCTGTCTTTTCTGTGAATGGTATTTTGTGAATATCCTGGATGCCCTTGATGTCGCCTGGCTTGACCCCTGCGTCATCGAACTTTTTACGGTAGAAAGCGTTATTCTCGTAAACTCTCTTTACCAGAGCCCGGAGCCTTTTACTTTGTAATGCCTCCAGCCCCTCCCTCGGCATATACAGGTCACTCATAGCAATATCGCTATTAGCGCTGTCGCCAGTTGAAGTTTTTGCGCTCACCTAAGGCCTCCAATGTACAACTATATACGTAGGTGTATCCGGCCATATTAAAACCTTTCGCGTCCCTCGATGGAATAGCCTGAGATGACAAACGGCATGCATATTCGATAAAAAAGTTATTTTACTATTGTTTGCCGAGCTCGCCGGTCATTAGTCCCCCGTTACCCTGGCCTGGTATGGCAGTAACGTTCAGGGGCGTTGTCGGATACGTTCGCCCGTTGGTGGTCTGCTGCACCATGGAGATCGTGTTTTGGGGAATAGCGGTCGTAGCTGGTATCGGCGTAGGCGTAGCTGTTGCTATTACAGGCGTGGCCGTCGGCGTAGGCGTCGGAGTCGGTGTTGCAACGTCCCCGATGTTCCCGATGCATCCGATAACTAACATTACGGAAATGAGTAATAAAATCACTGATATTTTGTTAATGTTCTTCAACGAGATCCCTCCGGAAACATTTACCTAAAGTACGCCAATCGTCGATATTAACCTTTATGGTCTATTTGCATCTCGCAGTATGCGGGAAAGAGATCTCGATGAACATTGCCTCAAGCGGCGATAATTAATATCTCGTTCAAGTACTATCGTAATACAGAGGTATACTGATGGACGTTTTTACAGCCATTCAAGATCGCAGAAGCATTAGAGCCTATAAAAATAAAAAGATCGACGACGCCACGCTTCACAAGATACTGGAAGCCGCAAGGCTGGCACCTTCGGCGGGGAACCAGCAGAACTGGAAATTCATGGTGGTAAAAGACCATGAAGCCAGAATAAAGCTTGTCGCGGCCGCTAATGGCCAAAAGTTCTTAGAGCAGGCCCCGGTGGTACTGTTAGGGATATCTACCGATACGGAAGGCATTATGACAAATGGCCAGCACAGAGGCCCCATCGACCTTTCCATCGCATTTTCCTTTATGGTACTCGAGGCTATCGAATTGGGCCTGGGGACCTGCTGGCTCGGAGCGTACCGGGAAGACGAAGTCAAAAAGATACTGGGCATACCGGAAAAATACCGCGTAGTCGCTATGATGCCTCTCGGATATCCTGATGAGCATCCTGCGGCCAGGCCGCGAAAAAGTCTAGAGCAAATAGTGGTATACGAAAAATATCACGAATAAAGAGCGCGAGGATATCCCTCGCTGTTTTACAGGAAGCCCATGGATGGTACCGGCGAGAACCCGACGCTTTCCCATGGGTACGTGAACATCGTGTTATCTTCCTGATGGCTAAAGCTAAAGCTGGACATCATCTGCACTTTGTTTGACGTTTGCGTGATGGTCGGGAACGCGCTCGATGTCAAAATCCGACGTTCCGGCTGTCGGGAAGGATATGCCGGTGTTCTCAAAATCATCCGCCCACGCGAAGTTATTGCTAAAACTCGTTAATGAGCTGTTGTGTATCAGCGTAGGGAATCCCCATGACATTGGCTCCAGTGACGCATGAGCGGCCATGGATGCCACAGCAAGTACAGCGGCTCCAATGAGTATCCATACAATGATATTCTTCCTAATACGCCTCTCCTCAAAATATAGCTACACAAGGCATCGGTTAATAGATTCTTCAACGGATAAACGATTTTTTCAGAAAATTTTCTTATTTTTCATGTTCGTTAAAGATTTAACAATGTTTAAATGGTCATTCAGTAAGCTGTGACCGGACCTATAAAAAAATTATCTTTTATGGGGCGTGTTCTTTTGCTTTAGCCAGTTTTCATTTACGGCTTCTTTATTCGCGACCTGCATATCCGTTTCTTTTTTCTTTAGAGGATGAGCCGTAAGACGATATTTCAGCTTCAATAATTTATAGCCCATGGACAGGGAATCTTTTATGACGTTTACTTTCGAGGTATTCAGATCGTTGCCGCCATTATGCTCCCAGTACACCGGGAACTCGAATACCTTTAGGCCGGAGCGCTGGCAGAGAAGGAGCAATTCGGTGTCCCACATCCAGTGATCTTCCCGTACAAGGTCGACCATATCCAGAATATCTTTCCTGTTAAATCCTTTGAACCCGCACTGGTGATCGTATACCTTTGATCCGAAAAGCAGCCGGACCAGCCGGTTATAGCATTTACTCGCAAAATTCCGGCTGAACGGGCGCTTAACGCGTGACCCTTTCATCCATCTGGAGCCGGTGGACACTGAAGCGCCATTCGCCAGGCTAAGTACCAGCATATTCAAACAGCCTAAGTTAGTGGCCATGTCCACATCCATATAAACGATATATTCTCCCCGGGCTTTTTTAATGGCCGCCCCGAGGGAAGCGCCGCGTCCAAGCCTTACGGTATTATGCAGGAGGATCACGTTTTTATTTTTTTCAGAGATCCTCCGCGCTATCTCAAAGCTTCCGTCCGTCGAATGGTCTTCGACGATGATGATCTCGAAGGTGGGAAAGTTCTCGGACAGGTATTGATCGAGACGCTCGACGCTACTTTCCAGCCGGTTACATTCGTTATATGCCGGCAGGATCACGCTCAGCATCATGAAACAGCTCCTTTGAGATCATACAATTCGGATGCACCGGAGCGGCTGAAAGCGCTTGTCCGGCCTGCAGTCCCATTATCCATCCATTCGCTCCCGGGGACCAGCTTACCATGGGCCTTGACCCAGTCAGTGATCTCAGACTGGCGACCCCCCGGCATGGAAAACATACTGGCGTTGCCCGGCAATACACCGATCTGAGATCCGATGTCCGAGGCGTTGTTATCGGAGGAGATAGATCTTGAAAAGTCCGGCATGCCCGTGATGAGGAAGTACCTGACCTCTCCGTCCGATACCATTTTTTTCAGGCTATCGACCGTCAATATGGGGTCGGAGCCCAGGAATCCGCCGATGGCCATCACAGGCTTACCGGTATTCAGGATGAGACCCGTAGCAGCCATCGCATTGGGTACGGCAACAAGGAAACGCTCGGTACCCATATTATTAAGGAGATATTGAGTCAAGCCGCTATCGTCCGACTGCCCCATACCCATGCCTGTCCCGGGCATTCCTGAGGCGTTTCCGTATCCAAGCTCAGGCCCTGCATATGGTAGCTGGGACTCGGAATGGTAGATGATGGGCGTGATAGACCAAAATGCGGGGGCGATGAGTAAAGCGACGACGCCAAAGGCCGTTATGATACCTATAAATTTTTTAGCCTCGATCTTGCCGTATTTCGATAAGACAAGAGCTGCGGCCGATATCAGGCAGATGACGCATATGGCGGGTAACATCCATGAGCTAAGTCCCGGATACCTCGAAATGATCAATGATTCGGCAATGGCGGAAATGACCAGCGATAGCGGTAGAAGAATGGATAACCGGCCGTTATTGCGATATTCTTTCCAGAGCGCCATTAATCCAATGCCGCATAGCGCTGCGATAGAAGGGGCCAGCATGATCAGATAGTATCGATGGAAAAATCCCGATATGCTGAAGTATACCAGCATCGGCAACATCCACATGCCCCATAGGACCAGAGAAAGGACTTTCTCCCCGGACAATTTATCTTTGTTTCTTCGGGTCAGGATGAATGCGGAAAAGAAGCCGATGATCGCCAGCGGTAATAGCCAGCTTATCTGCCCGGCCATCTGCTGGTTAAAAAGCCTGAATATGCCTGCTTCCCCGCCTTCTCCTCCGGGGCCCGCCATATCGCCCATTCCGCCGGATGGTATATCACCGGGAGCAAATTGAGCTATTCCACCCTGAACACTTCCATTACCCGGCATAGCGCCGGGTGGAATGCCTCCGAGCGCAGATTGCATCATTCCATTCGGCATATTTCCATTATCAGGCATACCTCCTGACGGCATATTTGGCATAGCTCCTTCACCATTGCGGAACGACCGCCGGAGCCAAAGGGGGAATCGCCGGGGAGGACTTTCTGAATGCCATTATACCCTAGCGCCAGCTCCAGGACGGAGTTTGTCTGGCTGCTTCCCACGTACGGCCTCTGGTCCGCGGGCGTCATATCGACGACGGTCGCCCAGGATAGCGATATAACTAAAAGTAATACCGTGGCAATGCACAGATGCCAGATCTTTTTACGTATATTATAGGCAGGGGACAACAGGTATACCAGATAGAATGCCGGTAAGACCATGTAAGCCTGGAGCATTTTCACGTTAAATCCAAGCCCTACCAGGGCCACGCTCAATAACAGCAGCTTCAGGCTTCCTTTTTCTGCGGCAACGATCAGGCACCATGCCGCTAAAAGCACTAGCATGACAACGACCGAATCAAAATTATTTGTCCTGCTGACGGCGACAGCGATAGGTGTCAATGTAAATATGAGCGCAGATATGAGGCCTGCAGGCTTACCGAACTTTCTCCGGACGAGATGATAAACGAGAGCGGTCGAGATGATCATTGCCAGAGCCTGCGGCAGTATGAGGCTCCAGCCCTGGAACCCGAATATGGTGGCGGATAGCGCCTGTATCCATAGCCCCAGCGGGGGCTTATCGACGCTTACAAATCCCCCGGGGTCCAGTGATACGAAAAAGAAATTTTGAAAATTCATCAGCATGCTTTTTACGGCGGCCGTGTAATAGGTATTCGTGTAGCCTTCATTCCATACTCCAAAAAAGCTTAAAAAGCCTGCCAGTAGTAAGATAGGGGCCAATAAGAGCCCGGTGCGTGTGCTTTCTTTCTTTATCTGTTCAGTTTCCGTAAGTACGGTTTCATTTTTTATCATCGATTAAATATGGTAAAAATGTATATTAGTAACCTTATAGAGAAAAAGGAATTAATTCTGCCCGGCAAGCTTACAAAAAACAAGCATTAAAGATTTAAATAATATTAAAGGCCCATAGTCCGGCGTTCGTTCATTACTCTCCGGACCCCACGTTATTCGACTGGCTTTCTACATTCGGGATAAGAAAAAAATCGTTTTTATCCTTCCGCCTGATCGACATTGTCCTGTCATTTCTTTAGCGGCGAGACTTAATTATTAAATAAGCTCGATATCGCCGGAACAGTAGGGCCGCTCATCGAGCCAAAGATCGACGTTTTCAAACCCGTAGTAGACTGGGAAGACGAAGGCTGGCTTGTGGAAGTACTATGTGTACCGGTCGATCCCGTCCCTGATCCCAAAGATGGCATCATTCCCTGGGCGGTGGGCATCCCCGTCGAGGTACCAAAGATCGACGTACCGGCCGTCGGCGTTGCGCTGGGCGATGCCCCGCTATGCGTCGTCCCGTTGCCAGTTCCGGCGCTACCGCCGGGCATAACGGATGGAGTTACGCTCGCGGTAGTTTGCTCGGTTCCTCCCGGAGCGGCCCCTGAGGGCGGTGAAGACCCATCTTTGGGTTTCCAGCCGGCGGGCGGCTTACCTCCGGCAGGCATACTTTTAGCCGGCGCATTATCTGCCGGCGCAGCGGGTTCATCGGTAGATGCCGGTATCACGCTGCTGTCATTTTCAGGTGTGATAGACGCATCCGGAAGCACATTCGCCGCTCCCATGTCGGTCATCCCCGATGTCGCGTTCGCCGACACCATCGAAGAATCCATTATCGATTGAGTATTAGACTCAAGGCTGGAATCGGTAGATAGGATCCCCTGGCCGAAGTAAACGACCAGCGCGATTAGCATGATCGTCAGGAAAATATTTAGAATAGCCAAAGCTTTAATGTCTAGCTTAATAACATAACCCTCCTCAATACATAGTTAATTATAGCGTTGGCTAATATATTATTAAACCTATGAACGAAATGTAGATGATATTTTTTCACTAAAAGCAATGCTTAAAGTTTTAAAAAAAATTAAAGATAAAAAATGAAAATTATTTTTAAAATACAGGAATATTTTATTGATCGCGGCCAAGGTCGAACGCTTTTAGATTTACGGCCACTGTCTTGGGCGGAACTGACTTTGCGATGACTTCCTTGAGCGTTTCCGGCTTGATGGGCAGGTACTTTGATACGGCGCCGATCATGACGACGTTGAGCGCCTGTACCGCGCCGGCTTTCTTTGCAAGCGCGCTGTAGTCCTCCATCTTTACTTCGGAACACAGGCCTTTCATAGTTTGCTCGATAACGTCAAGTTCGGGATATGGTACTTTCCCAAGGTTCACCGTCACGGGCACTATTTTTTCTGTATTGATGACTGCAATGCCCTTCGGGTTTACGTATTTAGCGAACCTGAGCGCTTCCAGCGGCTCCATGCTCATCAGGCAGTCGGCGCCTCCGGCAGGTATCAGGCTGCCGTATTTGCACCCGATGCGCACGTGATTTTCCACTGCGCCGCCCCTTTGGGCCATGCCGTGTGTCTCTGCCGAGCGGACGGGAAAGCCTTCCTTTACGGCTGCCCGGCCGATGATATCGGAAGCCAATATAACGCCCTGGCCGCCCACGCCGACGATGAGTAAGTCGAACTTGTCCATGTTACGCACCTCTCGGCTTTATTGCGCCGAACTGGCACACCTTCGTGCATATTCCGCAGCCTGCGCACGCGTCCCCGATGAAGGCCTTTCCATCCTTAACCTCCATGGCGGGGCACCCGAACTTCACGCAGCGCTTGCAGCCCTCGCAAATATCCTCCATGACCTCGAACTGTTTTCGCCTGATGCCCATCTTCTTGGCGGTGATGATACATGGCTGCCGGGCGATAATGACCTTCACGCCTTCGGTGTTATATGCTTTCTTGAACGCAGCCCTGGATGTTTCAAGGTCCAGCGGGTCGATGACCTGCAATGAGTTAACGCCGCATGCTTTTACCATGGACTCCAGCGATATCTCGTTTGCCGGCTCGTCCAGGATATTTGTGCCCGTAGCCGGATTCTGCTGGTGGCCGGTCATCGCCGTGGTACGGTTATCCAGGATGACCACGGTGATGTTCGCCTTGTTATATACGGCATTAATCAAGCCGGGAATGCCGGTGTGAAGGAAAGTAGAATCGCCGATGGTACAGGCGATCTTATTGTCGATGCCCGAATGGCTCAGGCCCGATGCGATAGTAATGCTGGCGCCCATGCAGACACAGGTATCCACAGCGCCCAGCTGGGTGCCGAGCGTATAGCAGCCGATATCGCTGGCGAAAATGGACTCGTCCTTGAATACGCTCTTCATCGCGTAAAAAGTCGCCCTGTGGGGACAGCCGGGACACATGACCGGCGGCCTTGCGGGGAACTCAAAGTCAAGCTTGATATCCCGGTTATGCAGCAAGGGTTGTCCCGCAGCCTTTCGGATGATGTTCGACACGAGCTTGGTATCGAACTCGCCCTCGTGGGGCACTTCGCCGGTCATTTTACCCATGACGTTCGGGGCATACATCCTGGCCTGCTCTTCGATGAATGGGGTAAGCTCTTCAATGACCAGAATGCGCTCTACGTTATCGGCGAGTTTAGTGATTAAGGAAGGATCAATGGGATATGCGCCTATCTTTAGGTAGGAAACATCGGTGCCCAGTGCTTCCATCGCCTCTTCGGCATATGCGCTGGCGACGCCTGATGCGATGATGCCCAGCTTAGCGTCCTTTTTTATTTCGAGCCTGTTCCAGGGCGAATCTGCCAGGGCTTTTTGGATCGATGCCTGTTTAGCGTTCAGCTTTTTGAGCAATACCCTGGTATGCTTGGGCAGCACCACGAAACGCTCTGCGTCCTTGATGAACTCGATCTTTTTACTGCCGGGGAGTGATCTCGCCCGTTTCGATGTCGGATTTCGCATGCGAGATCCTGGTCGACGGACGGAATAGCACCGGTATCTGGAACTTTTCGGAAAGATCGTAAGCATAAATGAGCATGTCCAGGGCTTCCTGTGGCGACTGCGGGTCGAAGCACGGGACTTTTGCGAACTTAGCGTAGACGCGGCTGTCCTGCTCATTTTGGGATGAATGGCAGCCCGGATCGTCCGCCGAAATAAGGACCAGCCCGCCGACTACGCCCGTATGGGACAGCGTCATGAACGGGTCTGCTGCAACGTTGAGGCCGACGTGCTTCATCGTACACACGGAGCGAGCGCCTGCCCAGGATGCGCCGATGGCGACCTCCAGCGCTACCTTTTCGTTTACTGACCATTCAATGTGAAAGCCTTTTTGAGAGGGCGTTTTGATGGCATGAGGGGCCAGCGATGTGAGTATCTCGGAGGAAGGCGTTCCCGGATAGCCGGTAGCTACGTCTATGTCACTTTCCAGAAGCCCTCGGGCGATGGCGTCATTGCCTAACATGTACTCTTTGCTCATAGCGGCACCTTCCTTGATAAATCGGAACTTAACTATATAAACTTACAGGGACGCTTATTCCGCCATCCCTTCTACGGGTTTCCCTTCTACTCGGAAAATATATATAAGTACCCGTTATCTTAGCTATTTTGATGGCTATACAAGATACGATCTGGGCAGCACTGTCATTTTTAGCGTTAATACTCGGATCGCTATTGCTGGTCATATTATTAATTTCAGCCATCATGGTTGCCATCGCAGTATTGCTTCTGGTCTATTCGCTAAAGACCGGCAAGATACTCTTTCCCAACCTGCTGGTGCTCGGCATATTGTTCTTTGAGGGCTCGATCAAGGCCGTCGTGAGGCTATTCGGCGTAGACGACGTGTTCGTGGATAAGCTGAGCATCGACATGCAGAACAGGGCCATGAGGCCTACGTTCGTGCGTATTCCCTATGATAAAAGGGCTATTTTTATCCCGCAGTGCCTTCGCTCCAGCGAATGCCCGGCACGGCTATCCCCGGAAGGCATTAAATGCAAGGACTGCGGCCTATGCGAGATCACGAATGCAAAGCAGGCGGCGGAAAAATTGGGCTATTCTTTCTTCATAGTGCCCGGCTCCAGCTTTATCGTCCGCATGATCACCAAGACTCACCCGCAGGCGATCATAGGCGTAGGCTGCCTGTGCGAGATCAAGGAAGGGCTCGACCTCATGCACAAGCATAAAATACCGGCCCTCGGGGTAGTCCTCGACCGCGCCGGGTGCGTATCCACGGTCCTTGACTGGGATAAGTTCTACGAGGTCATGCGGGCCCATGAGTAAGTGCATTCGGGTAACGTAATAAAACTAGTAAGGCGACGCGGCAAATGTTTATTACTTCGAGCGCATATTTTTAAACACAGGTGTCTCTATGGTCTTAGGCGTTATACTCGGCGCCGTGTTCGGCGCTATAATCGGCTATGTCATCGGATGGTTCATACAATTATTCCCCAACTTTAGCAGCGCGCTGGCCAATGGCCTGCAGGCGTTCGGAATTCCCATCGGCTCGATGGGCGGGCTGGCGCCTTTCCTGGCGGCCGTAGGGTTTATCCTCGGGCTACTGGGCGGCATACTTCACATGTTCACTCGAAGGCACCCTTATTGAGATCATAATAATTTGAGGATCTCTTTTAACTTTTTCATGGCCTCGATATCCGCAGGACTGCCACATTTTTTTGCGACTGCATCATATTCGAGTACCTTTTTCTTGCCCTCGTCCCCCTTGTAAAAACGTAGCCTCGTGCCCACGATGGTGGCCTCGATCACTGCGGCGAACCCTCTGTTGAAGACAGGCAGCATACACCACCGCGACCTTCACGCTAACGGGCTCAAGCTCGACTACGTCTTTGACCCGGCATTTAAAATACGCCCTGCCCGCCGCATCCTTCAGCGATGGCGCTACCATGCCTTCCTCGAACTGGAAATATTCGGGCGTAAGTTCCCTGAAAGCCGATACGACGTAGACCATTGGATCGGCGGTAAGATTGGCGGCAAGATACCCGGTCTGCGATACGTTACTGAACGTCGTGGTCTCGGAGTACATTCGAATAAAATACCGGCCTTCCTGCCTGACGATGCCCATTGGCGCCGCATTGGGCACTCCTGCCTTTGAGACCGTGGTTACGATGACCTCGGTAATGCCCTCTTTAAAAATGTCGTCTGCCGTAACGGCCATGCGCTCACACCCTCATGCCGTTTATCAGCGCAATGAAAATACCCGCTATGATCGTGTCAGCCGTAGAGCCTGGGTTTATTTTTTCTACGAAAAGCCGCTGCGACAGCTCTTTTAGCGTCATTCTTCTTTCCAGGACGTCAATGGCGAGGCCCTGTACGTAGATGGCCTTATCCATGTCGTACTTTTTAGCGACGAACGTATCGGGCTCTTCCGAGAGCAGCTCTAGATATGATAGGACTATCGCGTCGTTCATGGTACCCGTTTTGCGTTTGTTGTATATCTTATCGGCAGCCTCGAAGGAGCGCCTGAACCCGTCCGTCCATTCCCTGGCGACCATGTCGTTCTTGGCTGAGATCTGCATGATGTCGAACATGGTCACGCCGCGCCTGCCCAGCTCGTCCAGCGAGCTCATATCGCTTGCATCAAGCCCTCTGTCGTCCGCTTCCAGATCGCCGGAGCTTTTCATCCTGACGTCGACCATTGAAAATGCTTTGTAAAAGTTTACCGCATCATCGACGGTCGTCTCTTTTACGATGTCGATGGCGTTCGGCCGCATCTGGTCTGCAGGCCCGACAGATGCTGCTTTTATGAGCGGGAAAAGCAGGATGTAGGCCCCGAAATGAGTATTGCCGCCGGTCTGCCATCGCACGCTTTCCGCGCAGGCTTCCAGCATAAGCCGGCCTATGCCGACTTCGGTAGACGCTTTCTCCAGAATGGGAAAAACGCCCACCGCTGCGGCAAGAAAGTCCTCGTACTTCGTAGAGGCGTAGTCATGGTCCCGGTCGATATTCCCCGGCTTGGGAGTGCCCGAGACTTCGAGTATCATGGACAGCGCGGCGCAGCGCGCTATGTAGGATGGTGTAAGATAGCCGTTCATGCCAGACGACCTTTGATATGTATATATCCAGTATCTGTAATAAAGTAACGGTCGGCCTGATATAAATATGAGGCAAATACGGCTCTTTACTCAGCTTAATATTCAATATAGTATATGACCACAATCTTTATTATTAATAATGTTATTAATAAATTTATTATTGTAATGATTAATAATGATATATGATAATTATTAGTCATCTTGCCACATTATTCGCTTATCGATTTAATAATATATAAAATCGATAATTCGACATTCAATTGTAGAGGGTAGTAAATGGACAAGATGATGATAATAATATTCATTTATTATTAATCGTTAAATCAGCCTTAAAATGCTCATGACGATCCCGGAGTGATAACTTTGGATATGAATGGTATTAATGTCAAGTTCAAGGCGTTTGAAACCGACAGCGGGCATATCAAGGACCTTGAGGTCTCCATAGGAAAGCTGGCCCCGAAAAACTGGGAAGAAAAATCCGGGCCTACCCCGTTTCCTTCCATGACAGCACTCAGGGATTGGGATAAAAAGCTCCTCAGGCGCTACCGGCCATTCTATATGCCGTACTGTGATGTCTGTTGCATATGCACTTCCGGAAAATGCGATCTTACGGGTAATAAACGCGGAGCATGCGGTATCCAGATGTCGACACAGCAATCCCGCATGGTATTGCTTGCTACGTGCATCGGCGCTGCTACCCATATCAGCCATGCCAGAGAGCTTGTTACGCATATAGTTGGAAAATATGGAAGTAACTATCCCCTCGACATAGGCGGGCTTACCATAGAAGTTGAAGCGCCGATCACTCGACTTGTGTGCGGGATCAAGCCGGAAAAACTGGGTGATCTAGAAAATGTGCTGGATTATCTGGAAAGAGGGATCACAGGCCTGCTCTCCGCAGCGCATACGGGACAGGAAGGAGACTGCCTCGATTTTGAGTCCAAAGTATTCCATTCGGGTACACTCGACCTGGTCGGCATGGAGATCGCCGATATCGCCCAGACCTCGGCATTCGGCTATCCAAAGGCAGAGCCTGACGCCCCGCTCGTCGATCTCGGCATGGGCACGATCGATAAGACAAAACCTGTTATTCTTGTGATCGGGCACAACGTGCTGCCTTCGATCAGTATCATCGATTACATCAAAGAGCATGGCCTATCCGGACAGGTCGAAGTCACCGGCATCTGCTGTACTGCCATCGACGCTACCCGATATTCTCAGAGCGCAAAGATCGTCGGCCCCATATCGTGGCAGACACGGTATATCCGCAGCGGAATACCGGATGTCATAGTGGTCGACGAGCAATGCGTGCGTACCGATGCGCTCATGGAGGCGGGAAATATCCATGCGCCATTTATCGCTACCTCGGAGAAAAATTGTATGGGCCTTCCGGACCGGACAAAGGACCCTGTCGACGACATCGTTGCCGATCTTGGAACGGGTAAAATGCCCGGCGTGTTGCTTCTGGACCCGGAAAAAGCGGGCGAGGTCGCAGTACTGGTCGCTCGCGCCATTGCGCCCATACGCAAAAAGAAAGACGTCCTGCCCGGGAACATCTGCGAGATGGCCGAGGCTTGTACACAATGTAAACAATGCCAGCGGGCATGCCCCAACGACCTGCGGATACCCGAGTCCATAAAAGCTGTAGCGCTCGGGGATCTTACGTTAATAAACGAGGTATATGACAAATGCACCGGGTGTGTCAGGTGCGAGCAGGCGTGCCCCAAAAAGATCCCGGTCTATTCGATGATCGTTACCGCAGCGGCAGAAAAAATAAAGAACGAAAAATTCAAGGTCCGCGCAGGAAGGGGAGCCATCCAGGACATCGAGATCCGTAAAGTCGGAGGGCCGATCGTCCTTGGAGATATCCCCGGAATCGTCGCGTTCGTCGGCTGCGCCAACTACCCAAATGGCGGGAAAGAAGTCGCCGAGATGGCCGTTGAATTTGCAAAGCGTCGGTATATCACCCTGACGTCAGGCTGTGCTGCGATGTCCATTTCGATGTATAAGGACGACGAGGGCAAGACGCCCTACGAACAATACCCGGGTGACTTCGATGCAGGAGGGATCGTGAACGTGGGCTCGTGCGTATCGAATGCGCACATCGCCGGCGCCGCAATTAAGATCGCGAGCATTTTCGCAAAGCGTAACCTCCGCGGCAATTACGAGGAGATCGCGGACTACGTACACAATAGGGTCGGCGTGGTAGGCATCGCCTGGGGCGCGATGTCCCAGAAGGCGGCCGCCATAGCGATGGGGTTCGTCCGGCTGGGCATACCGGTCATCGTCGGGCCGCACGGGTCTAAATACCGGCGTATGCTGCTTGGCCGGGCCGACCATGAGGAGGACTGGTATGATCATGATCGCAGGACAGGCGAAAAAATCTATGTCGGTCCCGCGCCCGAGCACCTCTTCGTTGCCGCCGAGACGAAAGAAGAGGCGATCGTGATGGCCGCCAAGCTCTGCATGCGGCCGAACGATACCGGCAAAGGTCGGGCGATCAAGCTCACGCATTACGTTGATCTTCATAAGCGGATGTTCGGCACGGTCCCGAAGGATATACCAGTATATGTCCGGACGATGAGCGACGTCCCGATCACCATGAAAGAGGAGATCACCACGATCCTCAAACAAGCGGACTGGAATGAGAAAAAGATCCCCGGACCAACGCTGTCGACGCAGCAGATACTCGATAAGGAGGTTTGAGAAAGTATGGCAATTATCGAACCCTGGCAGATCGCCGAGATCGCCGGGCCTAAAAAAGCCGCTGCAATATCCAAACCGGAAATCGTTGATGTCATGATCAAACGGTCAAAACGACCGGTTATGATCGTCGGGCATCTGGCCGCAGATGTCGAATTGGACGATAAGAAGATGATCGACTATCTGATCGACCTCGGAAGGCCAAGGAACATCCCGATCATCGCTACGGGCGATACGAACCGTGCGTTTATCCGCAGGGGATATACGCAGGCCACCATCCTGCTGGCAGTGGAAGCAGGCCAGCGCCTTTCAGACCGAGAATGGAAGGGGCTGGACGGAAAAGGGCCTTATGATCTGGCGATTTTCGCCGGGCTGCCCTATTACATGGGGTGGACTATACTATCGGGGCTTAAGCACTATGCCCCGCAGGTCAAGACGCTGGCCCTGGACAACGCGTATCAGCCCAATGCAAGCTTCTCATTTACGAATATTTCAACCAGTGAATGGCTGGAAAACCTGAAGGCGATCATAGAGTATCAGGAGGGCAAAAAGAATGTTCAGTGATATACCGGTAGACGTCAGCCTGGCGCATGCAGGCGAGCGCATCCGCAAGAACGATGTGTACATAGAGCTCGGCGGCCCCGACATCGGGGAAAAATTCGAGCTGGTAAAAGTATGGCAGAGCGATCAGGTGAAGGACGGGACGGTATCGATCATCGGCCCGGATATCGCCGACATGGAGCCTTCGAAGAATTATCCGATCGGCATTATGATCGAGATATCGGGCCCGGAGCTGGAAACCGACTTCGAGGGAGTGATAGAGCGCCGGATACACGAGTACGCCAATTATATCGAGGGATTCATGCACCTGAACCAGCGCTACGATGTATGGGCAAGGCTTTCGAAGAAGGCGTTCAACCGGGGATTCACGTCCCTTACTTATACCGGTAAGGTGCTGGAACGGCTCCTCAAGAACGAATTTCCGATCATCGAGCGCTTGCAAGTCACCTTCTATACCGATGCGGAAAAGATCTCGCCAGCCTATGCGGAGGCAAAGAGCGCTTATGAAGCCCGCGATGCTCGTGCAAGAGGCCTGACCGACGATGACGTGGAGGTGTTTTACGGATGTGCCCTGTGCCAGTCTTTCGCGCCGAACCACGTGTGCGTCATTACCCCACAACGGTATGCTAACTGTGGCGCGATCAGCTGGTTTGACGGGCGTGCGGCAGCGCAGATAGACCCGAAGGGGCTGATCTTCGCCATAGAAAAAGGCAAGTGCCTGGATCCCGAAAAAGGCGAGTATACCGGGGTCGACGAGAGCGCGAAAAAACGCTCGCTGGGCGAGGTAAGCCGCGTCTACCTGTATAGCGCTTTCACTTACCCGCACACCTCCTGCGGATGCTTTGAAGGGATCGCGTTCTATATTCCCGAAGTTGAAGGTTTCGGCATCGTCACCCGGGGATATCGGGAGGCTACGGTGAACGGATTGCCGTTTTCCACGATGGCGGATTCCACCGGAGGAGGCCGGCAGATCGATGGGTTCCACGGTATTTCCCTTGAGTATATGCGCTCCCCGAAGTTTCTTTCGGCAGACGGAGGATATGCCCGCGTCGTATGGATGCCGGCCGACCTGAAGGAGCAGATGAGACCATTCATCCCGATGGAGCTCTTCGAGAAGATCCCTACGCAAAATGACGTGAAGACTGTAGATGAGCTACGGGAGTTTCTCGCCGGGCGTTCGCACCCGGCCATAAAGAGCTGGAAGGCGGAGGATGGAGAACATGAAGAAGAGCACGTCGAAGCGCCGGTTTTTTCCGGGGAGGATATTCCTATCAATGTCGGCGGGCTCAAGTTTACGCTTAAAAATGCAAGGATCTACGCCGACCGCGTGATCATCCAATCGATCAAACCGAAAAAACCAGGAGCTGGTGAATAATATGGCTGGACGCAATGATGAGCAGACAGGAAAGATGAGGGACCATATCCGGGATATGATCTCGCTGTTGTCCAATGTGGAAAGGATCGAGCTCGAGCAATTTTCCATGGAGTTTGGCGACCTCGAGTTCTGGATCCCGGCGGGCAATGCGCTATCCAGGGCAGTATCCGGAATAAATGCGGATACGCCTTCGATAATAAAAGAAAGGCCATCCGTATTGTTCAACGAGGCATACGTTCCGCCGTTTGAAACGTTCCCCGGCAGCATCCGTGAAGTCCGGCTCGGTGCCATGAAAAAGGACGGGGGCAGCCGGGGAAGCTCATTCACCATCGGAGGATCGAATTCACCGCCATTCGTCTACAGGGATAAGCCGCCCGTACATCTGCCGGTCTTTGCCATGGATATCTTCGACATGAACATACCCATGCCGATGGCGGTTAAATCAGGCATCCATGACGTCATGGACGACCCCGCGGAATGGGCCCGCAGGAACGTGGAGAAATTCGGCGCCGATATGGTCACCGTCCACCTCGTGTCCACCGATCCGCTTAGTAAAGATTCCTCGCCTGCCGAAGCGGCACGTACGGTAGAGAAGGTTTTGCAGGCTGTGGACGTGCCGCTCATCATCGGCGGCTGCGGAGATCCCAAAAAGGATGCGGCGGTCTTTGCCAAAGTTTCCGAAGTGGCGGCTGGCGAGCGTTTGTTACTTAATTCGGTCACGCTGGACATGGCCAGCGCGAACGTCATCGAGGCCATTACGCGGTCGGCAAAAGACAATGGCCATGCGGTCATAGGGCTGACCGGCCTGGAATTGAATAAGGCAAAGGAGCTGAACCGCAGGCTCTTCGAGTATCTGCCGCCCGAGGACATCGTCATGGACCTCACGACCGTTGCGCTCGGGTACGGGCTGGAATATTCATTCACCATCCATGAGCGCGCACGCCATGCGGCATTGATGGGGGATGATGAGCTTCAGCAGCCGACTATTTCCGCAGCGTCCAACGCATGGGTAGCAAGGGAAGCGCGGATGAAGATGGATGAGAAATACGGCCCGCGAGAATTCCGCGGCCCGCTCTGGGAAACGCTTAATGGCCTTACGTTGCTGATGGCGGGAGTCGACATTTTCATGGTGGCGCATCCTACCACGCTGAATACGCTAAAAGAGATCGTCCAGATGCTGATCAGGAAGGACGTCGTGCAGCAATCAGAACCGAACACGTGCTGGAGTACGGCCAGGATATGAGGAGGAATTTGTATGTCAGAGAATAAACTTAAGAAAAGCATCCGGGAGATAAGCCCCATCGACGTATACAAACTGCTCCCTAAAACGAACTGCGGCGAATGCCACGAGGCAAACTGTATGACGTTTGCCACCCGGGTCGTAAATGGCGAGCTTATGATCGATGATTGCCCCCCGATAACCGATAAGAAATATCGTCTGGAACATGAAAAGCTGGCCGATCTGATGATGCCGCCGGTACGCACAGTCACCTTCGGCCCCCAAGGAAATATGGTCAAGGTAGGCGGAAAATATGTCCTCTACCGGCATGAGTTCACTTACCACAACCCTACGCCGATCGCCATCGACGTTGCCGATTATATGCCGAAGGACGAGGTAGCTGCAAGGCTAAAGATGGTGGGCTCGTTTAAGTTTAACTATATCGGGCGAAGCCTCAACCTGGACGCGATCGCCATCCGCTCGACCTTGAATGAGCAGGCCTCCTTTGCTTCGGCGGTAAAGGATGTCGCCGGCCAGACAGATCTTCCCCTTATCCTTTCCGCGTACGACCCCGCGATCATGGCGGCGGGCCTTGCCCACGTTAAAGATAGGCGGCCGCTGCTGTATGCGGCTACGCGGGATAACTGGAAGGAGATGGCGGACATTGCCATACAGTACCAGTGCCCGCTAGTCGTATCGGCCCCGCACGACATCCCGGGCCTGCGCTCGCTGGTAAAAACTCTTAGGGAGTACGGCATCTCCGATCTCGTCCTTGATCCGGGAACATCGGTCGAGCCGAACCTGGCCCTGACTATCCATGAGTTTTCCCAGATCAGGCGTTCGGTGTTCCAGCAGGATGACGGGCTCCTCGGCTATCCGCTTCTCGGCACCCCGATAAGCGCCTGGCTCTCGCCGGAGATATCACGGGACGTCATCCAGTGGAAAGAAGCGTATGTGGCATCGATGCTGATGTCGAGATACGCGGACATGCTGATCATGCATAGCGTCGAAGGATGGACGCTCCTGCCCCAGCTGATCTGGCGGTTCAACATCTACACGGACCCGCGTAAGCCCGTCTCCGTCGATGCCGGCGTTAAAGCGTTGGGCACGCCAGGGCCGACGTCGCCGGTGCTAATCACGTCGAACTATGCTCTCACGTACTTCATCGTGGAAAACGACATCAAGTCGGCAAATATTGACTGCTACCTGGTCGTCGCCGATACGGGCGGCAACAGCGTCGAGAGCGCCGTCGCCGGCCGGTACCTGACTGCGGAGTCGATATCGAACGCCCTGAAAGACTACAAGGTCGCCGACATGGTCGAGCACCATGAGCTGGTCCTGCCCGGCCTGGCGGCCCGGCTGAGCGGCGAGACGGAAGAGGCGAGCGGATGGCACGTAATGGTCGGGCCGCGGGACTCTTCCGGCCTGCCCGAATACCTGAAGACACACTGGCCGCCCAGGGAAGCATGAGTATGATGCGGATGCCTGAAAAAAGAGTGATCTTCCAGCCGATGAACAGGACGCTGACCGTGCCCGCAGGGACGCCGCTGCCGGACGCCATGCGAACGGTCGGCGTCGCCATCGAGAGCATTTGCGGAGGGAAAGGGACTTGCAAGAAGTGCCGGGTGATCCTGACAAAGGGGAAATGCGAGGTAGTTAATCAGAGCGGCGGGAAGAGGCTCACCGCCGAAGAAGAGGAGAAAGGGTACTACATGGCATGCCAGGTGCATATCACCGAAGACTGCGAGTTCACTATCCCTGTGGAGAGCAGGATCGATTCGCCCCAGATCCTTATCTCGTCCACGGTAAAGATCGACGCCATATCCCCGGCCATCATGCGTTATCCCATCGAGATCCTGCCCTCCATAGGGTTGCCCGGTTGTATGGGATCCATTCGCCTTACCGGGTATACCGGAATGCGGCCATACGTGCCTGAAAAGATATACAGGGAGCTTAGCGGATCGAATGAGCCCCTGATCGCCATGCTCTCGCTGGCGAATTCACCGCCGGAAATAACCGGACTGGAAGCCGCTATGGGAGCCCGCCCGATCTATGGCGTCGCCATAGACCTTGGCACGACGACGGTCGTAGGGTGCCTCGTCGACCTGCAGACCGGCAGGATCATCGATACCGGATCGACCCTCAACAAGCAGATCACCTATGGCGAGGAATTAATGACCCGCATAGGATACGCCAGCTCTCCCGGGAACCTTGCAAAGATACGGAATGCTGCGATCGAAAGCGTCGACACGGTCATCGCATCGCTCGTCAGATCCGCGGGTATACAAAAAACCGATATCGTAGACATGTGTATTGCCGGCAATACCGTGATGCACTACATATTCTGCGGGATCGACCCGCACGACCTTGAAATGGTAAACGTGAACGTCTCGCGCGCTCCGCTCATCAAAAAAGCGGATGATTTCGGGCTTCGCCTGCACGAGGGCGCGTACGTCTATTGCCTGCCCAACGTAAGCAGATTCGTCGGCGGAGATGCCATCGGCGATACGTTAGCTTCCGGCATGCACATTTCCGACGAGGTCTCGCTCCTCGTGGACCTGGGGACGAACGGAGAGATCATTCTCGGGAATAAGGATTGGATGGCATCGGTATCCTGCGCTTCGGGCCCCGCCTTCGAAGGAGCAGGAGTCACCTTCGGCATCCGGGCGATGAAAGGTGCCATCGATCATGTCGACATATATCCGGCGACCTCGGACGTATCATTTACTACGATCGGTGGCGTGCCCCCTCGGGGTATCTGCGGTTCCGGTATCATCGATACTGTTACCGTCATGTCATCGACAGGCGCGCTAGATTTTGCCGGAAAATTACGAAGCGGCCATTCACTCGTGCGCTCTGGCGACGAAGGCCCGGAGTATGTGCTCGTACCTGCAAACCGCACGGCGATCGGCCGGGATATCGTGATCACCCAGCATGACATCGATTATCTGATGGACTCCAAAGCCGCCGCCTGTGGCGCGATCGGAGTTCTCTTGAAAAAATACAAGCTCGCCGTATCGGATATACGGCACGTATACCTGGCCGGAGCCTTCGGCGCATACACGAATATGGATAATGCGATAAGGCTTGGCGTCATCCCCGAGTTTCCCAATGCGATATTTCACCCGATCGGAAACGGGTCGCTCTCCGGAGCATATGCAACTCTGATCTCCCGGGGCCATCGAGCCATGGCGGAGGATATTGCCAGGAAGATGACCTACATCGACCTCATGGTAGATACGGATTTCTTCGAGGAATACCTGGCCGCCCTCTACATACCGGGAAAGCGGGAAATGTTCCCGGGCCTGCTCAATAAAAAAGGAATGTGCTGAAGACGATATGAAGATACTATCAATTGAAAAAGGAGGTTATTCATGAAAATTGCGATCGCCGGTAAAGGAGGCGTGGGAAAAACAGTTATTGCCAGTGGTATAGCATGGTCCCTGGCCCGTGCAGGCTACACGACGCTTGCGATCGATGCCGACTCATCCCCGAACCTTGCCCTTTCCCTCGGCCTTTCCCAGGAAGTAGCGGCCCGGATCGTCCCGGTCCTGGAGAATGACGAGCTAATAAAAATGAAGACGGGTACGGATTTTTCAGGAGTCTATAACCTGAACTTTTCCGTGGATGATATTGTCCGGGATCATTCGATATCTACGCCGGCCTTTGTACACCTTCTTGTCATGGGAGCGGTAAAGTCGATGGGATCGGGATGCGCATGTGCAAGCAATAGCCTGATCCGCGCCATGCTCCGCCACCTGGTCGCCGAGCGCGATGAGGCAGTGGTGCTCGATATGGAAGCGGGCGTCGAACACCTTGGCAGGGGCACGGCGGAATCCGTCGACTGGATGCTCGTCGTAACCGACGCCAATAAAAAATCGTTGATCACTGCCGCGACAATTGCCAGTATGGTCCGTGAAGCGGGCATGTCGCACATAGCAATGGTGGGTAACCGCATTGAAAATGATGCCCAAAAGGAGATTATAAGCGCGTTTGCGGATCAGCACGGTATTCCGTTACTGGGGGTAGTGCCATATGATCGCGCCGTAATGCAAGCAGGCATACACGGCAGTTCCGTCCTTACCCTCGATGGCAATTCCGCATTGCATGCGATCGAAAAGATCCGGTGCCGGCTCGTACCTGTTACGATGAAAGGGGCAATAATTAACGATCAAAAAGGGGGCAGAGCATGAAAACACTGGTTACCATGGGACGCGGTGGCACGGGTAAGACAAGCTTCGTGGCCATGATGACGAAATATTTTATCGAGAAAGGGAGTACGCCCCTACTTCTCGTGGACGTCGATCCTGACCAGAACCTCGCCGAGATGGTGGGCGTGGACCTGGAACGGGAAGGCATAAAGACCATTGCGGAGCTCGTCACGGACACCTTCATTAATAATGGGGGGACTTCGGTCGGCGTACCTCCTACGGAACGGATCGAGACTACGATATTCGAGCGTGGATTGTATGAAGGCGATGCGTTCGACCTTATGGCGGTCGGCACGAAATGGATCGAAGGGTGCTATTGCCTTCCGGATTCGGCACTTAAGGGTGCGCTTCGGTCCCTATCCAAGAATTATAAGTATATTCTGATCGACTCTCCCGCCGGCCTCGAGCACCTGAACCGAAAGATCACGGACCGGGTAAATGACATCTTCGACGTGATGGGGCCGTCGAACAAATCATTCGAGAACGTGAAACGAGCTTACAGGATCGCTCAAGAGATCAATATCGGCTTCGACCATTTTTATACGGTAGGAGGATGCCTATTTCCGAAAGAGCTTGAAAATGCCGTAGCAGATAAAACCGGCAGGCCATACCTTGGAAAGATCGATTTCGACCAACAAGTACAGGATTCCGTGATCGCCGGGCGATCGCTCCTTGACATACCATCGGATTCCGCCGCTTACGTTTCCGTCAAGCGATTGATGGAGAAGGCAGGCATAGGATGTTTCGACAGGTGATCCCCGGATGCTCGCAGATACTCTAAAACCGACATACAGGGAAGGCTTTATAAAGGCCATAGATGGCGTAGAGCTTTTTTACCGCGAATGGTCACCCGCAAATACGGGAGTCACGTCAGTAATATTATTTATACATGGGATCGGCTTGCATGGAGGCTCGGCGCCTTACGGGGAAAAGATCATCCTGCCAAAATTATTAGAGCAGGGGGCGGCCTTTTATTTGATCGACCTGAGGGGGCATGGGAAGTCCGGCGGCGGCACGGATAAGATCATGCAATATACGCTGATCAGCGACATCAGCCGCCATATAAAGAATATAAAGGCAAGCTATGAGAATGCAGCTATAATACTTTACGGGCACAATATCGGTGGGATCCTCTCTCTTTACTATGCCTCTCAACTACCAAAGAGCGTGCGATGCGTGATCGTCTCGGTGTACTCAAGGCGGACCAGGGAGAGTATCAAAAGGCTAAGGCAGCCTAACGCCACCATGGCCATAGTGGATAGGATAGTAAAAAAAATTTATCGCAGGCCAAAAAGGTATGAATTCCTGACTCCGCCCGAGTATGAAAGGCTCTGCGCAAGATACAATATCCCGCTGGATAACGACATCCTGGATTCGCTGGAATCTGCAGGCGGCGTGGAGAAATGCGCCATATATAGAAAAGAATTCTTCTCAGCTTGCGGGGCGGGGCTCGAGCAGCAGATCGTTAAAAACGTCCATGTGCCGGCCCTCATGATCTTTTCAAGAAAGGATCCGTTCTTTGAGGAGAAAGGCGCATATGACATACTGACGAATATAAGATCACTTGATAAGGAGCTCCAGCATGTCGAAACCACCTGCCATTACCACATCATCGAGGCGAGCGGCGATATAATCAGTAAATGGGTCTCATCGAGGATTTCTCAAGTGACGGATAAATAAAGCCTACCATGAGGGCCGAACGCAGTCAGCGTTTGGACGTATGTCGATCCGTTGATCAGGTCACTACTTTTTCCCGGTCAATGTTGCTGAGTATCTCTTCGGAGAGCTTCTTCTTTAGCTGAACGTACTCTTTATCTGTCAGCTTGTTCTCTGCCATGGAATCCTCCCTCAGGTAGCAGGGCTTGTTGAACTTACAGCACCACACCATGCTGCCGAAGCATGTCGTGCTGCCTCGCTCCAGCTTGGTGTCCTTGCCGAATTGGAGCTTGATGTGGGCGAATTTTTCCGCGCTGATGTTCGCACGTGCGAGCGCGCTGTGCACGGGGCAGTCCTTGATGGGAGGACAGCACCACGTCAGCCCGCGTAAGTCGCCGCCTCTGCAAATGTGAGAGGGAGCGTTGTACCAGCCCGTCTGTTTCTGCTGGTCTTCGATGAACGTAACGAGACCTTTAATGAATTTCGGGTTGCTCATGGCCGCCCTTGCGACCGATGCCATGTCCGAGCCGGCGGTATACATTGCCAGTGCTGTCTCGTAATTGGTGATCGAGTTGTTACCGATGATAAATAATTTAGTGGAATCCCTGAGCTTTTTTATGTAGTTTAAATTGGCGCCCTTCATGCCCATGGCGTCCACGTGTATGATGTCTAACCCGGACTTTTCAAGCGTGCGGCAAAGCTTCACGTCGTCGACTACGCCCGCGCGCATCTTGACCGATAGCACTACGCCGGTCTTTTTGACCTCCGCGACGATGTGGGCCAGCGATACTCTGTCGTTCAGCATGGCTTCGCCGACGTTCAGCGCCGTCATTTCTTCCTGCCTGCAGTGCGCGTTGATCTCCAGCATAGCGCCATACTTTTTAGCCAGCTCCGCGGCTTTTATGAACGGCTCAAGGCCGGTGGCCCGGACGTTAATGCCGATTGCTACGCCCTTTCCGGAGACTTTTTGTAGCTCGGACTCTATGAGCCCGAATATATCGTCCGATATGAACTCTTTTCTATCCTTATTCGCCATTTTCCTGGAGGCATCCATGGTGGCTTCGTCAATGCTATAGCCGCCCAGGATGTAGAGCCCTGCGTCAGGGAAGTTTTCGAAGAACGTGCTGTCGGTGATCCCGGCCATGGAGGCGACGGCCACCGGGTTCTTGAAGGTCATGTACCCTACTGTAAGGTCAAAGAGATCGGACATTTCAACACCAATAATTACAGATAGATGACCGAAGTTGAAAATGAACTTTTTGGTTGAGTAAAAATAAATTAGTGTTGTGAACTTATTTTTCATTTGAATAATATAAGTTCACTTCGGCAAGGAAAGACAACAGCGCCTTATTGAATTCCTCGTTCCGCTCGAGCACGGGCGCATGTCCGCATCTATCCAATAAGACGACGTCCGAGTTCTCTATGCACTCCTTGAACTTGTACGCGTCCGTCACCGGCAGTATGGTATCGTCTTTACCCCAGATGATAAGCGTCTTAGTTTTTATGGACTTTAAGGCGTTGGGGAATTCGACGTCGACCGACGACAGGTACTTCGTGTTCTTTGTCAGCGATGCCCTGTACGAAGGGTCCCTGATGCGGATCCATTCCTTTTCGACCAGGTCTTCCCGCAGGACTTTTCGATCATACATCATGCTCTCGAAATAGCGCTTCAGCATCCCGCGACTGTTGAACATTAACAAGAACGTAGGAGAGCCGAGAACAGGAAGGGTGCGCATGCCTCTAAAGAGCGGAGAGAAACCCTTTGCATTGATAATGACCAGCCTGCTGACACGCTCCGGATATTTGGCCGTAAAGGCCGCCGTGATCTCGCCGCCCATGGACATGCCCGCCAGCGCGCATTTTTCGATCTTCAGCGTATCCATGAACTTCTTTAAAAAATCAATATAATAAGAAAGCCCATAATCGACGTCAGGCTTTTCGGAGCAGCCGAAGCCCGGCAAGTCCGGGGCATAAACTGTAAAGAACTTTGAGGCTGCCTTAATGGTCTTATTCCAGACCTCATAGGAAAAAGCCATGCCGTGAATGAGCACTAAAGGCTCGCCTTCGCCTTCAACCCTGTAGCTAACGTTAATGCCGTCTATTAATATCGTTTCATCCATAATATCGCCCGGGCGATAATCCATCCCTTATTAATTAAAAGGTGAGTGCCCAAGGCATATAAACATTTTTGTCCTGGCGATGGGCGTTTATATGGTTTAATACGGCATTATTCGAGCCTGATTATTTCTGCTATCGCTTTGATACGTTCTATGACCGGGCTATCCCATATAGCATCAAAGACAAAGGTAAATTCCGCCTCCCGGTGGCTGAGGATAAAGCGATATATGTTCTCAAGCGTTGCTTCCTTTGCGTCCAATTCTAATTCGTCGATGGTCTCGGATTGCCCGATGGGATACGTCTCGTTAAGCGCCTCCGGGTATACGCCGAACGGCACTTTTACGTGATAAATGGTGTCAAATCCTTTCGCATCGACGCCTTTCCTGGTCGTTATGAGCGCTTTGCCTTTTACCGTTAAATTATTTAGCAGGTAATTATGGCGTAGCACTTCGGGCCTCTTACATGATTCGGGGCCGAGGTAAAAGAACGTCGACTTGGTGGCCGGGTCGAATTTTTCGATATATGGCGAATATTCCATCATGCGCTTGAGGCCGGACAGCATCTTCGGGTGGCTCCGGCAGCGGCGCTCGACAAGCTCCATTAGATCGCCGTCGATGATGCTTTGTTTAATGAGCCTGAGCTCGCCAAAGGTAGCATAGAGGTTATGTTGCGCCAGCAAAAGAGTCCTGGAATTCTCGTCCATATCCATTAATTCTTTAGCCGTATGCGAGGAGCATACGGGGCATGAGCATGGCAAATGCTGCAGCTGGTCGATGTGGTACGTGCCGTCTACCGTCATGTACCTGCCGTCCTTTGCGTATAGCGCATAGGCGGCAGAATCGAAGAGGTCGCAGCCCAATGATACGGCAAGCGCGAGCATCATGGGGTGGCCTGCGCCGAATAAATGTACGGGCGCGTCGGGCCCCAGGCCCATCTTACACCGGATAATAACGTCGACAAGGTCCCTGTAGCGGTATGCTTCCATCAGAGGGACGACCGCGCCCAGCGGGTACACATCGAAGTTCATGGCGTAGGTACGCCTGGCCGCCTCTTCCCTCAAGTCCGGGTACGTAGAGCCCTGCACAGGCCCTGCGAGCATCATCTTGCCTGAAAATTCCCTGGCCTCGCCCAGCCTTTTTAGGGTTATTTCCAGCTCTTCCCTGGCCCTTTCGTAAGGCACGTCGGGCGGGGTGGGAATGTCCAGCGGCACGCCGATGTCAGTGCCTATGTCGCGCTCGAAGGAGATGATCGACTCGTTATTCACTTCGATAGAGCCGTATACGGATAATTGAAAAGCCCCGGAATCGGTCATGATGGGGCCGTCGAAATCAAGCATCGAGTGGAGCCCTTGCTGTAGGGCTTTTTCATGCCACCTCTCGCTTTTATAAATGATGTAAGAGTTCGTGATGAGCATTTGCGCCCCGTAGCGCTTCAGCTCGTTGGGCTCGATGAGCCTGAGATTGGGATTTATGACGGGCATGACGGTCGGCGTATCCACAACGCCGTGAGGCGTGTAGAGCTTGCCTGTCCTGCCCAGCAGGTCTTTGTTTGTGATCTCAAATACGTCGGTCATCCTGCTCCTCAATAGCGGCTAATGTATCTTTAATCCATCGTTCATTACTGAGCGGCTCGTGCCTTGTCCCGGGGCAAAGCGATGAATTCTCTCACCTGCATGTCGAAGAAGTTATTCGCATGTGCCGGCAGTATGACGCATGCGGTGTCTGCGCCGTTCCAGGTGCCGCCGATGGCTATGATCTCTGTCTTTCCATCCACGGGCACGTGCCCTCCGTCCGCCGCCATGATGCTGCACTCGACGCCGACCTTTGTGCCCACGCTGATCAGCGTTCTCAACGCTTCTGCGATGGATTCTACTCTAGAGGCTCCGCCAAGCTTCCTTGAAATGGATCGCTCCACGCCTGACAGAGCGTGAGTCTGCTCCACGATGACGGCTCCCAGTTCGTTTAACTGTTTGATGTTCTGCTCCTCAAGCTCCCGGACGCCGGGCTTCGAAAAGCCCACATGATGTCCTACGACGATTACTTTCACGCCCGAGCCATAGAACGCTTTTGCCGTTTTAACGCCTGTCTCGCCGCTGCTGCTGGCGACGACCACGTATTTGATCTTCAGTTCCGTAGCCCGCTTCAGGGCGAGCCTGATCGTATCATCGGTATTCTGGGCTCCCGCCTTCTCAAAATATACGACGTCCCGCTTTATCATGATGTAAATATTGGCGAATGAATAGAATAAAGTTACCCTGCGCCATGCGCTAGAGTAAAGATGAGAACATTTTAAAGGATGCCGGACTATTTTATAGAGAGAATGAAAATAATAGGCTACTCT
The DNA here is from genome assembly GCA_963780625.1 of uncultured Methanocellaceae archaeon. Taxonomy (GTDB): domain Archaea; phylum Halobacteriota; class Methanocellia; order Methanocellales; family Methanocellaceae; genus Methanocella. Next base: position 324,390 of record CAWACH010000006.1, read on the forward strand.
TCGACCAATAAGACGCTCATCACCGCCCCCGACATGGAGGAGCTCGACGTATCGCAGGATATAGCGCTGGTCCTGAGAAAGCGCAGTTGCGCCGGGCGATGGATATGCGATAAGTACATGCCCTGCGATCGCGAGATAGCGCCTTATTGTGGCCGTTGTATCATCCCGCCTGACCCCTGTGTCAAATGCCGGGGAGAGTGCCAAAAGACGGAAAAGACATGTAATGTAGAACATTCCGTCTATCTTGCCGTTTTTTCGCCGGGGCTCGTGAAGGTGGGCGTCTCAAAGACCCAAAGGCTGGAGACAAGACTAATGGAACAGGGCGCCGATATGGGCCTGGAAATAGCCAGGTTCCCCGACGGCGAGCTGGCCAGAAAGCGAGAGAGAAGCCTTGCCGCAACTTATCCGGACAGGGTGACCTTCGATAACAAGGTCAAGACCATTTCACAGGTTGTGAATGGTGAAACACTACAGGGATTGTACCGGCGGTATGATGCGGAGCGTGTATTACGCTTCAGCTATTTTAAAGAAAAACCTGCGATGGACCCCATCGTCCTGGAGCCACATGAGAACATGGCCATATCGGGGCGAGTCATCGGCATCAAAGGGCAGGTAATGGTCATCGAAAAAGGGAATACGCTGTATGCCATCAACCTGGATAGCCTCATAGGCTACGAAATCGAAACGGGAAAAGGCTTGATTAACCTGCAAACGTCGCTGCTGGAGTTCTCGGGGAATAATAGATAAAATAATTGATCTTGCAACTTTTACATCAACTTGAAAAATAAGTGTTTAATTCCACAATAATACCTAAAATTAACATCATTATATAAATCATGTGAATAATAATAAAATATTGGTGGAATATGGGCGAATCCCGGTCCTGCACTGATGGAAGATGATAAGATCGATAATTGGAAGGCACTCGAATTAAAGGAACTCCGTGATCAGGTCAGAGAGCTGAAAAGGGCTGAAAAAGAGCGGGATATCGCGGATGAGGCCCTTAGAGAGAGTGAAGAGCGGTTCCGGGCCACGTTTAATCAAGCCGCTGTGGGCATTGCGCACATAGCCCTTGATGGCCATTTCATCCGTATAAACCAAAAGTATTGTGATATCGTCGGCTATAGCTGTGATGAGTTATTAAATACTACGTTCTGGGCGATAACGCACACGGATGACCTTGGGGATGACGTTAAAAATTATAACCTGCTAGTAAATGGCAAATCCGATACTTTTACCTCAGAGAAGAGGTATATCCGTAAAGACGGCTCCGTCGTCTGGGTCTATCTAACGGTATCATTCGTTCGAGAGGATGAGCGCGGGATGGAATACTTCATCGCTGTGGTCGAGGATATTACCGAGCGTAAACGGACGGAGGACGCGGTCCATAAATCGAGGGAAATGCTACGCCTGGTCATGGATAACATTCCACAGGCTATCTTTTGGAAAGATGCCGATTCGGTATATCTGGGCTGTAACGAGGTCTTTGCCCGCTTTGCGGGCGTGGGGACCCCTGAGAACATCGTGGGCAAGACCGACTATGACCTGGCCTGGACGAAGGAGGAGGCCGACTCTTTCCGCAAGGATGATCGCCGTGTGATGGAAGCAAATGAGCCGATATACCACATCATCGAGCCCCAGCTTCAGGCGGGCGGTAAGCACGCATGGCTGGATACAAATAAGATACCGATGCGCGATAGCTATGGGAACGTTGTGGGTATCCTGGGTACGTATGAGGATATCACGGATCGGAAAAACGCAGAGCTTGAACTGGAGAAGTCCAAATCTCAGGCAGAGCTCTATGTAGATATAATGAGCCATGATATCAATAATATGAACCAGGCGATGATGGGTTATCTGGAAATGGCCGTTGAGCTACTACGCCTTGAAGGCGAGGAAAAAGAGCTGATAGAAAAGCCCATGGAGATCATTGACCATAGCTCGAAGCTCATCGATAACGTTAAGAAACTGAGAAAACTGGAGACCGGGGAAATACCGTTAAAGAAAATGGACCTCGGAAAAGTTCTTTCGGATGTAAAGGCGGAATATCAAAATATCCCTGGCAGGGACATCACCATCGATTATACGCCGGTAACAGGATATTTCGTTATAGCAAATGATATGCTCGTTGATGTGTTTTCAAACCTTGTAGGTAATGCGGTCAAGCATAGCCCGGATCCCCTGTTCATCACCATGGAAACGACTCAAGTCGTGTATGGTGGTAAAAGATATTATAATATCAAAGTGGAGGATAACGGCCCCGGTATACCGGATGAACAGAAAAAGAACCTGTTCATGGACATCAAAGTAGGCGATGGCAAAGCGATCCGCAGGGGACTCGGCCTTAAGCTCGTAAAAACGCTGCTACATAGCTTCCACGGAGAGGTATGGGTGGAAGACCGCGTCAGCGGTGACCATACTAAGGGCGCAAGATTCGTGGTCAAGCTACCGGCGGCTGAAAAGTGATCATCATCCGAAAAGGGATTATTTTATATTGGGCCCGGCGAACGATGTCGGTCGCTGTGTTGCCCTTTCGACGATCTTATCCTCTGCTTCGACATTAATGAGGTGGTATTCACGCTCGACCCTATTGCCGCGCCTCTCCAGGATGCCCTCGTTATAGAGCCTGGTGAGGTATGTCGAGACCGTGCTGACCTTGATCTCTTCGCCGTACTGGCGCTCGTATTTGGATTTAACTTCTACGGTATTGAACCAGTCGCCGGTGAACTCGAACTTCAGGAAAAGCCTGAGGCGTTCCTTGATCGTAGGCTTGTCTGCCGAGAGGTCCGATATGTCCTTCGACATGACGGACTGCTGCTCTGCCACCGGGTTCTGCAGGATTGCGCTCATCGCCCTCTGGAGCGCTTCCATGTTGAAGCTGCCCTCAGAAAAGGTCACCTGGGTGATCTTGCCGCTTTTGTCATCCACATTGAACTTTACTTCCATCGGCCATCATCCCCAAAAAGCAAAAAGGCAGTCAAGCGGTCCCAATCCACCCCAATGCCGTTACTGCACTAACCGCTGACTGCCTGCTTTAAGCGTTTTTCGTTTTTGTTTTTAACCCAATCCAATCCCTACATTGCCGTTTTGAAATGATATGAAGCGTTTTTACGCTGTCCCATGTTTGCCGTTTGCCGCTTTGCACGAATCCTATCCATCCCCATGTATAGGTATCATCGCTGCACTGCTTTTCCATCCATCCCCTGACGGTTAAGCTGTGAACCGTTGCCGCTTACGACAAATTATAGTACAACACAATCGTATATAATACTTTCGCCTATTCGGGGGTTTTTTCCGGCATATTATGACTTAAGCACATATTACGACAGTTATCGTCTACATATGCGTATATTTTATGACCTTATAATGGTTTGTATGCCAACGGATAATGGCCTTATAGAGCGCAATATGGCAAAATTTTGTCCCATATAACAAAAAGGTGAAATTTATGAGATAATACAAAGTTCTAACGTTATTCAAATGCCGATTTTCGATGCGTGCGATAAATAGAGGTTATCGGTTACACCATAAGCGCATGTAAAACACGTTCACAAAGTACATACACACAACCTGTTGTCGCAGGCTGTGAACCGGAGCGCTCAATACAAAATACGGTTGACGTCGATGTTTTTTGCCACTTCTTCCTTGATGAGCTTGATCTTCTTCTCGTCCGTAGGGTCTATGCGGGCGATCATCTTTTCGATGGTCTCGGACGTGGATAGCGTATCCTCTCTGACCGAGATCAGCGGCACGCTGAGGGCATGCGCCCGGTCAATGACCTCCTGCGAAGGCAGCAGGCCACCCGTTAACAGTATACACGCCGTGGACGTGTCGAGCGCCGCTAACAATATATCGTTCCGGTCGCCGCCCGTGATGACGGCCTTGTTGGGCACGCGCTCAAAATACCTCAACGCGGAGTCCCTGCTCATGGCGCCGATGATGATCTTCTCCACAAGGTTGTTCAGATTATCGTTGCCCGCCAGCACGATCCCATTTAATTGTTCCACGATCTCGAAGACATGAAGCGTCCTGAGCGAGGGCGTGTAAGGCATCGAGCCCACGATGGGTATGCCCTTGGACTTCAGGAAGTTCTCAAGGCCGACGTCATTACAATAGTTCAGTATGACGCCTTTGAGCGGGATGCCCCGGTAGTCCAGGTAATGCTTGATCATTGCCAGCCGGTCCAGAGCATCGGGGTCGGCATTACACAATAATATAAAGTCGGACTTAAGCCTCTCGACAATGTCGAAGCCGGAGAGGCCGTATAGGAAACCGGCGGTGATGAACTCGACTCCCTCCACTATCATTAACTCCTTGTTTTTGCTGACCCGGTCATAAGCGTCAACGACCTGTTCCATGGTCAACGAAGGTATGGATTCTTTAGGGAACGGGCATAGCTCGAGGGTGCTGGCCTCGAAGTCGATGACCGACTGCATGAGGTACGCGTCCTCTTCCACCTGGTGGCCGTTCACAGTGATCATCTTTTCCTGGAAGGGCTTGAAGAATCCCGTGAATACTTTAGAGTTCAACGCCAGGCCCAGGGTGATCACCGTTTTACCGCTCCGGGGAGTTATGGAGCTGACGAAAATCGATTTCACAAACTAGTTAATTGGTTAATGTGTCATATTAATATTTCTGCGACGCAATGCCATTCACATATGGTCGCCTGTGAACACAACACACTGTGTGAACAGCCTGTGAATACAGCCTTACAGCTTCATCCCTGAGCTGTGACCGGACTTACCTCCGACAAGTTTGAGCAGCGACTTAAGAACGGCTATAAAAAGCTACAAATCGATAGAAACAGCCGTGGGAAGATAATTAGTAACAACCGGGACTGATAACGAATTTACAGCATATTTAATCATCGTATTATGCCCGATTACATGTAATAACTGCGAATCAGCGTCTATATTATTAAATAGCACCTAAACTGCTGAAATTTGTCTTTTAATGGGCCTAATGTTTTTATTTCTAGTATTGTAAATGTTCCGTGCTAAGGAGGCGTGGTTAATAGTATGAATGGAAAAATCTTGTTAGCGACGTTGGTGGTCGCCGGACTGATCATGTTCGCTACTCCCGCTATGGCACAGTGCGGCGGATGCGGCGGATGCGGAGCAGTATATGGCGCACCGCAGGACTGCGTCGCAACGGTCAGCTGTAACATTCCGGTGACGCAGAACGTCCCGTACGTAACATGTACCACAGTACCGCAGCCGGTGCAGGTCCCGGTCACCGTACCAGTACAGTCTTCCGTCACTGTACCGAGAGTAGTCGTCGTGCCGCAAGAAGTCCCGGTGACTACATATGCGACTTCCTGTGTCACTCAAGAAGTGCCAGTGCAGGTACCCGTAACGGCATACCAGCCGGTGACGTCCTACGTGCCGCAGACATACACGATACCCCTGGGCTGCGGAGCCGGAGGGTGCGGAGCTAATGCGCCGGCCGGCGGGCTTTCCAAAGGTATCTCCAAGGGCGCCAACACTCCCATGAACAGTGGCCTGTCGAAAGGGCTTTCAAAGGGCGCCAACACCCCCATGAGCGACGGCATGTCGAAGTCTGCGAACAGCGGAATGTCCAATAGTGGATTCAGCAAGTAAATAAGATCGTATACCGTACGGCCCGCTAATGAACGTTTAACGACTACACCGTAACTGCAAGCGGGCCGTACCAAAATAAAATCCATAGTCTTTTTTCAATGAATAATGAGATATTGCCCCCGACATACCGGCCGGAGGCAGTAAAAGCCGTTGTTATTTATTTTATCACATTCAGCTGGCAGCTGCTGATCAGCGCAGTAGCGGTATCGCCGGCATTTTCAAGCGGGAATACCCTGTCATCGATGTATTGTATGAGGTCGTGTATCGATACTTCCTTTCCCTTATAGTTGCAGGATTTTCGCGTGCCCTTAGGGTAAATGTTCGCCAGTTCGTCCTTGTTCTTTATGGGGAACTGTACATCTGCATCGCGTAATTGCTCTACGATCCTCACTTTCAGGTCTTCCAGCTCTTCGATATCCCGGGGAGACGGTTCCTCTCCCATCAGCGTTGTACTCTTCTCCACCATAGAATCACCAAGTTATATGTATTATATTCATGTAAAATTATATTAATTTGCCGTTTTCAATGCTCCTATGGTCAGGAAAAAGAAAAGCCCCGAGCGATAATGAGGGCTTTGTATTGGGGAGAATCAGGATGTTCCCGGGTAAAAAGCAAGAACGTGGAGGCTAATCCATATGGTCCGGGCTTTCCTTCATGAATTCACGCAGGACCGTGGTAGCATAGCAGCCCCTGGGTAAATAAAATTTCAGCCCCGCCACGCCTGTTCCGGTGGTAATGTCGGGCTTGACCCGCAACAGGATCTCTCGCCTCAGCCCGGCGGAAGCAAGTTCTGGCATCTCTGTTACTGAAAAGTCTGAGATGTTGATTTTTTCTTCCCCGAGTATTTTACGCTCTTCCTCGCCCGTCTTACCCGGGTTTATCACGGTACTTTTCCCGATGAGCGGCAGCGTGATGTATGCCCTCTTTCGCTTTACCAGGAATTTGATGTCCGGAAGATTTTTCGATGTGACAGCCTCTAGCTTGGACGTATCCGGTTCCAGACGGTCGCCGGTATAGCAGATTACGTCCCCTTCTATAGGCTCCACGAGCGAGACGCCGTCCAGCATGCGCTGGCTGAGCAGCCTGTTAAAAAGATATGACTGGTAAGCATGTACGAACAATTTCAACAGCTTAGGCGACAGCGAGCGAAAAGCCCCGGCGTAGTCGCCCGGCCGCTCTATGAGATGGTGCATCATTGTGCGCTCGTACCTGAGATTGAAAGGGTAAATCCTGATACCTTCTTTAAAATCACGCGTTTTCCATACAAAGTCCCTTGCCGCGCGGTTTTCCTCGGTCTCCCCGGAGAAAGACTGCGCGATATAAGTCATTGCAGCGCCCTCGACGTCGCCTTGCACCAGTTTTTTACCGACCAGGTGTGTAACGGGCCGCACGATGCCAAAGCGCTGGTATCCGAAAAAGTTCGGCACCCCGCCCGCGGCCGCTATGTTACTTTCGATGACGCCCATGCGGGACTTGAGCTCGGCCTCAGGCACTTTGATATTCCGAATGGTGATGTCGAACTCGTTCCCTTCAAGATCGCCCAGCCCGATATCCTTATTCGCCCTGCCCACCGGCTCCAGCCTGATGCGGGGCAGGTTGATCCTTTCAAGCTCTTGTTCGGAAATACCCTTTAAGCTCATGAGCTGGGTAGTGACTGCCCGCTTATCTTTAGTGCCCGCTATGCCGACGCGCTCGTCGCTGATGCCAAGCTCCCGGGATATGTCCCTCAACAGGTGATGGGTCTCCCAGTTCTCCTTTGTCAGCCGGACGATGAGATAGTCACCTGCGTTGCCGTATTTAAAATCAGAGGCTTCTTTTACGACAAAATCATCGGGCTCGACGCGCAGGTCTCCTCCGATGCCGTCCTCGCCGGTTAGATATACTTCAATGCCCATGAGCCGCTCGAGCTCATAGGAGGTTTTACGGGCCATATTTATGCGTGGTACTGGTCGAACTTTTCTTCTTCTTTAGCGACGACCTCGCCCTGCTTCTGGAAATTGACCACTGGCAGCGGCGCTGCCGGAGGCAGGCAGAGATTTTGGGAAATAAGCATGGCGATGGGGATGATACGGGCCATCATGTTGTTGGCCACCTCGTTCTGAATGTTCAGGTCGGCCTTACCCTGTTCCCAGTCCTTCATGGTCTTTTCGGCATCCGAGCCCGCGTGGTCGCAGAAGCCTTCGAACCGGATAAACCCTATGGATGGGTTCAGGTAATTAATGGCAATGCTGTATTCTATACGCAGTATCTTATCATGGCCCACAGGCGGCTTGACTACGGAAATATTCCGCATGTTAATGTCATAGTTCACGTTGATATTCCTGAATTTTTGGAGCTCTTCCAGGGGAACGTGCCTGGCAGACTCGATCTTGTTAATGACGAATCCTAATATCATGGTCTTACCCTACATTAATTTTAAATGGCCGACGATCTTATCCAGCTCATCCGCCCTGGCCGGCCCCATTCCGAGGGCCGTAATGGTGCCCGGCGGCACTGTCGTGAGCCCGGCGTCCTGGATGAGCGCCGTGGGAATATCCATTTTCCTGGCCTCTTCCTTCAGCTTGAACAGGTCTTCGACCCGGTCTACCTTAAGGACGATCTTTTTTTGCCCCTGGCGTTTCCACTCTTCCTTTACCGCTGGCTTTGCCCATTCGTAAGACGAGAGGGACGCGTGCGCTACCTGCACGGCCATTTTGCCTTTTGGGAGCTTTAGATCCTCCCGAACCAGTATACATTGCTTATACTCTGTCATTCCGATTACCGTTTTCATTGCTGGTTGTTTCTACTAGGGTATTTAATCTATGGCTTACTATATCCATTTTTCTTGTACACAAAAAAAGATAAACCTTAAAGTAATATGAGAATGGTTAGTTTATCACGCTTTTAGCCGGTGAAAAATGAATTATGATGTAATTGTCGTGGGAGCGGGCCCGTCGGGCTCGATGGCCGCCAGGTATGCGGCAAAGAACGGGGCGCGGACTCTTCTCATCGAGGAGCACAGCATGATAGGCTCCCCCGTCTCGTGCACGGGCCACATCAGCGTTAAGGCCCTGAAAGAGTGCGAGCTTCCCGAGGGTAATTTCATTAATAAAAAAATACGCGGGGCGTTCGTGTATGCTCCCGATAACCGGTCGATACCCATCGACGGTAAACGCACGATGACCTACGTGGTCGAGCGAAAGCTATTCGATAGAGAGTTAGCCAGGATGGCGGCCCATGCCGGCGCCGAAGTGCTTGTCGATACCGTGGTCCGCTCGCTAAAAAAGGTCCCGGGCGGAGTCGTGCTTGAGGCCGTAAGCGAGGGCGAGGCGATGCAGATAGAGGCGAAAGTCGTCATCGGCGCGGATGGCGTAAAAAGTAGGATCGCCAGGGATGCGGGACTGGGCAGGATACCGCACGTCTGCTCGGGTATCCAGGTGGAAGCGAGTTACGAGGCCAGGGACCCTGAGTTCGTGGAAGTCTTTTTAGGCCATAAGTTCGCGCCCAGGTATTTTGCATGGTCGGTCCCTACGTCCGGCGATTGCTGCCGCATTGGGCTGAACGCCGACCAGGATGCGCATGTTTATTTGAATAAGCTATTGACCGAGCATGAGGTCGTATCTAAAAAAGCCCGCTCTGCGGTAGACTTGATCATGGGCGGCATTCCCGTGGGCACGCTTAAATGTACCGTATCCGACGGGGTCCTCATCGTAGGTGACGCCGCAGGACAGGTAAAGCCCATTTCATATGGCGGCATTTATGCAGGCGCGAAGTGCGCAAAGATCGCCGGCGAAGTCGCTGCCAAAGCCGCTTTAGAGGATAACGTTAGCGCCCGGCGGCTGAGTGAGTACGAGCGCCGCTGGAGAGGCGAGCTGGGGCTCGAGCTGAACTTCGGGCTGAAAGCCAGGAATATCTTCGGTAACATGACCGACGATGAGCTGAACGAAGCTATCGCAGCGCTGGACGACCCGGATATTCTGAACATGATCACTAACTACGGCGACATCGACCACCCGTCGTCGCTTGCCAGGCAGTTCCTGGGGCTTTCGACGAATAAGAGGATATGGCGGTTCGTTAAGCTGTTCGCCCGCATACTGATCTAAAGGGTAAGAACATGTATAATGATCCACTACTCGTTGCGGCTATTGGGATAGGGCTGTTCGTGGTATTTCTGGCGATATATACATTTTTTACATACATGTTCCTGAAATTTGCCACAAAGTCGAAAACGTCTAAATTTTTTAAGAAGTGAGCATTATGGCTTCTGTCCACTATACCAAAGACTTGCTTGAACTGTTCGCGAAGGCTCCCACGCTTAGGGAACGCGTCGAGTATACCATGTGGTTTTTTCCCGAGATCGAGCAGGTCAAGATAGGCAGGGCATCAAAGAGCGCTTATTATGATGGCGGGACAGGGACTATCCGGCTGACGAAAAACAGCAGCCATTATGTCATCGGGCATGAGCTAACGCATTTTTTACAGGACGACATACATTTTAGTGGTAAGACGCTGCCGAAGGGCGAAAGGCAATGCGATCTTTTTGTATTCGCCCGCAGCCCGGCGCTGGTCGCCGACTTCTGGAAAGCGAAAGATACGTCCTATATCGGATGGTCGCTCAACGTAGACGGACTAAGAAAATGCTATTCCCGTGAGGAAGGGCAGGCGATGATCTTTGAAGTCTGTAAAGAGGCCGTAGCGATGTACAGGGAGAGGCCGAGCCATTACATCAGCTGGGCGGAGAAGCGTATCAACGAAAAGATCGCCGGTCGAATAGATAATCTCTTATATTAAATCGTCTATTAGTGAGACCGCTGTACTAATCGCCGTTCAAGTGGAGAGTTAGCTAAAATGAACTTTTTCATCACGCTGACGACGGCATGCGACTTGCAATGCCGTTATTGCTATGGGGAATGCTGTGACGACTTCGACGAGTCGGCCGATAAAGCGAACATCGATTATTATCTACCTCGTGACCTGAGCTTTGCGACCGGCGCTTTTACGAAGTTCGTGGAAAAAGACCCCGAAGCGACGCTTATCTTCTACGGCGGGGAGCCGCTCCTGAACGTCAACAAGATGTACGAGCTGATGGATTCTTTGCCTGCAAGGCGGTTTATGCTGCATACCAACGGTACCACGCTGCATAAAGTAGCGCCGGCATACCTTAACCGGCTTCATACTATTTCCATTTCCATCGACGGGGACGAATGGCTGACAGACTATAACCGGGGTAAGGGAGTTTATAAAAAGATCACCGATAACGCCAGGCTCGTGCGCAATAACGGCTTTGGCGGCGAGATGATCGCCCGCATGACTGTTACCGAAGATTGCGATATATACTCCCAGGCGTTACATTTACTCGATAATCCCGACTTTGCCTTTGATAGCGTGCACTGGCAGCTCAACGCCCTGTTCTGGAAGAACGACCGCCAGCGCCGCGGCTTTGCAAGCTGGGCCGAAGACATCTATAACCCTGCAATAAGGGACCTGGCGGATGAGTGGGTCAGGGCCATGAGGGAAGATGGAAAAGTTCTCCGGCTATATCCATTCATGTCGGTGATGCGCTCGTTGCTGCTGGAAGAAAAGACGCTGCTGCGGTGCGGAGCCGGCTGGGCTGAGTTCAACATCCAGACAGATGGGAAAATATCTCCCTGTCCGGTGATGTCGGGTATGATGGACTTTTATGCCGGCGACATCTTTACAGGTAATCCCTTACAGCTTAAACAAACGCTTGTATCGGGCCCATGTAAAGGCTGTGATGTTCTCGATATCTGCGGCGGCCGATGTTTATACGCCAACGTCACGATGAAGTGGGGCGAAGAGGGATTCGCCGAAGTCTGCTCGACCATAAAAAGCTTTATCGGGACGCTGCAGGGTAAAGTACCGGAGATCAGGCAATTGATAAAAGAAGGAAAGATCGGCATGCAGGACTTCGAGCATACGAAGTTTAACAGCTGTGAGATCATTCCCTGATAACCAGGGGCCCCCAATAGTTCCGTACTTATACTTTAACCGTTTAATGGTGATGCGACTCACGTACATCCCTCGGTTTCACAACACGAAGACATGAAATTCTTTTTTAGATTTACGAACACTAAAACAGTAAAGCCACTATGACACAGTCAAATCGTGAAAGCATGAAGGACCCTATTAAATGAATTAAGCCACCAAGGCACAGTTAATAAGACACTAACGAACGACGTAAGCCACGAAGTGCCACAAAAACGAGACAAAAAGGGAACGCCATACCAGCTTCCGTTTCTTAACTCAACGATTGTATTCACATATCTACCCATTTTTTCCTTGACATCGCTCGTTATCATAGCCGTACTCTAGTTGTCTTAGTTTTGTGGCACTTCGTGACTTACGTCGTTCGTTAGTGTCTTATTAACCGTGTTTTGGTGGCTTAATTCGATTAATGGGGCTTTCACGTTTTCATGATTTAACTGTGCCATGGTGTTTTCATGACTTAGTGTTAGTAAATCTAAAAAAAGATTTCATGTCTTCGTGTTGTGAAACCGAACAAACCAGCGAAAAGCGCAAGCAAGAATATACGGTTACCGCACAAACGCTGAACTAATCGAGACACGCAACTATTTTTTGTTAATGCGCCTGCGGCAACTGTAACATTCGCCATCGTGAATGGATACGCAGCCCCCACAGTGCGGGCATTTCCATTTATCCTGCTGCTCGATCAGCCAGTTCGCTTCACCGATCTCTTTGACCCGTAAAAGGTTACCTGTCAGGCTAACCCCATATTTATCCACATAGCGCCTGTTAAGCTTTGAAAGGTTTTCGCATGGGAAATCATTACATTCGAAACAAAAGTTTAAGTCAGTACCGATCCGGTTGCAGCTCTTTTTAATGAACGCACATTTCTTGTTTCTGGCCCTGCAGCCTATGGAGCCTGTTTTCAAGCCCTTCTCTTTTAAAAGCCCCATTTCCCTGGCTAGATAATGCCTGCAACTCCCGCAGTACATGCCACATGGCGCCGCAAGGCTATTCTCAAAGGTACCCCCGTCGCTTCTCCCGGAACCCATTGTACTACCCTAATGGTAATTTGCGGTATCCTAAATAAATATATTCACATTTCGAATTAAGCCGGGAACTAATGTTACTCGTAACCGGTGAAGTCTTCGAGCTTTATTCTGTCGTCGGGTATGTTAAGATCTTTTAACGTATTTTTCATGGCCTCGTTCAAGCCGGGCGGGCCGCAAATATAAAAGACCCGATCCATATAGTCAGGTATCTGCTTCTTGATCATGCTCGCGTCGACGTGCCCTTTCAAGCCTTTCCAGTCCGGCTCCCTGGTCAGCACGTTCTTGATGACAAGGTTAGGGTCTGCCTTTTGCATTTCCTCGAGTTCGTCCTTGAAGACTATTTCGTCCTGCGTCTTGTTGGAGTATAGCATGACAATGCTCGTGGGGAGCTTTTTATCCGCGCAATAGCGGCAAATGCTCCTGAGCGGGGTGATGCCGATGCCTCCAGTCAGCGCGCCGATCTTGATATTTTCCCCGGTATAGGTGAACTCGCCGAACGGGGCGTTGATCTTTGCCCAGTCGCCCGGCTGCATTTTATCCAGGGCCTGCGAATATTGACTATCTGTGATCTTTTTAGTGAACTCGATATAGTCTTCCGTCGGGCTGCTCGACATGGTAAAGTGGTGCATCTTCTGCGTGCCCTCGATCTTGATATTGACATACATCCACTGCCCCGCCATTGAACGAAAGCCTTCAGGCTTTTTAAAACGAAAGCTCTTGACGTCCTTAGTCCTCCGGATAACTTGCTCTACCTTCGTCTCAAATACAATGGGCTTAATGGCCTGCTCTCCCGCTACTTCGAAAATCATCGAGTACACTCCTTACGTATAAATTATATTCGCGATGTGGCAATAAAGGTGATTTCAAGAAAAGACAATTTTTCAGGGACAGGCAAAGTTTTATTAAAGGCGGCCTTAACTTAATGCTCGATGACAACTAAGGCGCCGGATGCACCAATCGCCATGGAGCTGGCGAAAAAGCAAAAGGCTATCAGCGTAGCTGAGTTCTTCGAGAAGAACAGGCACATGCTGGGCTTTGATTCGCTGCCCCGCTGCCTGATCACCTGCGTGAAGGAAGCGGTGGACAACTCGCTGGATGCCTGCGAGGAATCGTCGATCTTACCTGATATTTACATTCGGGTCCGTAAGGTGGACGAACGCATACTCAATATCGTCATCGAGGATAACGGCCCGGGAGTGCAGAAGGACGTACTGCCGCGTGTTTTCGGTAAATTACTATACGGCAGCAGGTTTCACGCTATACGGCAAAGCCGGGGCCAGCAGGGTATCGGCATATCCGCAGCCGTTCTCTATGCACAATTAACCAGCGGCAAGCCTGCCCGCATCACCTCCAGGATCGACCCGAAGCTTCCGGCTTACGTTTACGAGCTCAAAATAGATACGGAGACGAACGAGCCGAAGCTGATCTCTGAGAATTACGATGATTTCTTTACTTCCAGGGGCACTCGCATCGAGCTGAACATGGAAGCCACATACGTCAGAGGCAAGCAGTCGGTGCTCGAATACCTAAAAAATACGGCTATCGTGAATCCTCATGCCCGCATCACCTTTGTGGACCCGTACGAGGAAAGGACCATTTTCGAGCGTGCTTGCGACGTGCTACCGAAACAGTCCGTTGAGATCAAGCCGCACCCCCATGGCATCGAGCTGGGGACGCTCATTAAGATGCTGCACGCTACCGATAGTTTAAAACTAAGCTCATTCTTATCGAATTCATTCGCAAAGATCGGCGGCCAGACCATGGAGTCCATATGCAAGGAAGCCAACCTGGACCCGAACATGGCCCCCCAGGACCTTGCTTCGGATATCGAAGGCGTCAAGCGACTAATGAACGCTTTCCAAAAAATAAAGATCATGGCCCCGCCAAAAGATTGTTTGTCGCCCATCACGGGAGAATTACTGAAGAAAGGCGTTACGCAAAATCACCGCGTCGACTTTATCTCGGCAGTCTCGCGGCCGGTGAGCGTGTGCCGGGGTAACCCGTTCTTAGTCGAAGTCGTGGTCGCATACGGCGGCGACATCGACACCGAAGGCAGGGCGGAGATTTATCGTATCGCAAACCGCGTGCCGCTCATGTACCAGCAGGGCGCCTGTGCCATCGCCCACGCCATAGAGCGCATTAACTGGAAGAACTATGGCCTGGAGCAGCCGAAAGGCGCAAAGGTCCCCATGGGGGCCATCATGATCATGGTGCATGTGGCATCGACCAACGTGCCATTCACGTCAGAATCGAAGGACGCCATAGCCGACATACCCGAGATCGAGGACGAGATCGAGCTGGCAGTGCGAGAGGCGGCCAGAGACCTTGGCAGATATTTATCGGAGCAGAAGAAGGCGCTGGACGCCCGTAAGAAGATAAAAATGTTCGAGTCATATACGAAGGAATTGTCCCTGGCGCTGGAAGCGCTCACGGGAAAGGACCACGCGGTCATCGAGACCCGGCTCAGGGACGTGCTGGCGAAAAAATACACGAAGTTCATCACGACGGATGAGCCCGCTCAAGAGCTCGCTCCCGCAAAGGAGGCTGAGTAATTATGTCTTCCCGCGGTAAAGAGATAGCCGATAAATTAACGAAAGTCGGGGAAAGCGTGCTCAAGGACATCGACGACGGCAAGAACCCGTCCGTCGACATCACCATGAGGACGCTGAGCAACGTCTACTTTGACGAAAAGACCGGCCTCATCAGGCTGGGCGACGACAAGCAAAAGCGGTTTTACTTTAACCTGGGGCAGGCCAAGAAGTTCCTGCAGACGATGCTCATCGCCAAGCAAATAAAATTATTACTCGAGCAGGATAAGCCAGCACTGTCTATCCGTCAGCTGTTCTACACTCTTAAACACGAAATACCGGGCGCAGGCGAAAATACCTTCGACCTGCAGGAAGAATCGGACCCCATCATCGAGGACGTCGAGCTGATCACCGATAGCCTGCGTGAAGAGCTGAACCTGATCGCCACGCCTAATGGTGTCCTGGCGGGCCCGATGGTCGTGGAAGATAAGACCGGTGACGTTCTTGACTATACCCGCATGGGCTCTGCCGGAGGGGCAGTGCCGCCCATCGTGGAGGACGATTACTTCCACATCAAGGAA
Source organism: uncultured Methanocellaceae archaeon (assembly GCA_963780625.1). Taxonomy (GTDB): domain Archaea; phylum Halobacteriota; class Methanocellia; order Methanocellales; family Methanocellaceae; genus Methanocella. The sequence goes on from CAWACH010000006.1 coordinate 340,115, forward strand.
ATGAGCGCCGATTACATCCTGGTAGTGGAGAAATATGCCGTGTGGAACCTGCTGAACCAGGAGAAATACTGGAAGAAGAATAATTGTTTGCTATTGACCGGAAAAGGCCAGCCGGCAAGGGCCGAGCGAAGGCTATTAGCGCGCTTCGGCGCGGAATATAAAATACCCATTTATGTGTTCACAGATATGGACCCGTGGGGATACTACATTTATTCTGTATACAAATCGGGCTCCATCAACCTGGCTTTCTTTTCGGAGAAAGCGGCCTGCCCTAGGGCGAAATATATCGGCCTGTCAGTAAAGGACGTCAGGGATTTCGACATACCCCGCAGCTCCTGGGTCAAGCTGAACGATGAAGATTATAAGCGTATGGAAGAGATCGCCGGGTATCCATGGTTCAAAAAAGAGAAATGGCAGAATGAGCTGGCAGACTTGAAAAAGTTCGGCTACAAGATAGAGCAGGACGCGCTGGTCTCCAAGTCCATCGAGTTCACGGCTAATACTTATTTGCCTACTAAGATCGAGAACAAGGACTGGTTCGACTGAGAGGATATTGGATGAATTTTCAACGGCCGTGATGCCGATGGCTGGCAGTCGTAGCGCCAGTCAGTATTATCGGGAAATAAGTTTATGGCTTTGAACGACTCAAGGATGGAGTAGCATGAAGTTCGAATTTACCAATCTAGTCGGGCTATTATCTATGGTCGGCACTGTCATTGGGCTCGTTATGGCCGGAACCACCGTCGAGAACAATGTGTTGATCGCAGCGATCTTTATTGTGCTGGCTATCGTCTCGTTCATTGTATTTGTGGGTTTCCTCTATCATTTTGTCAGATATGCCCAGTACTACATACCTATCGAGAATTTACCGGATGAAGAAGAAACCGAGTGACCTTATTTTATTCCCGCCATTATGGATATGCCGATGAGCGCGTAGAATCCGGCATGCAGCAGCACGGCGCTCAATATGCTTTTGTCCTTGACGGTCATATTACCCAGGTAGTAGCCCAGGGCGATCCCTGCGATGAGGACGATCGGTAAGTAAACAAGCTGAGGCGTGATAGCGTAAACTGCCAGTGCCTCAAAGACGCCAAAGATGATGGCCTGTATGATGTTCGACCTTTTTTCTCCGATGAGCGGCATTAGCCGGAACAGCAATAGCCCGCGGAACCACAACTCCTCGTAAAAAGCAGCTATGACGCTGAATACAATTGCGATCGCCATGAGCTGTGGTAATTGCCCGATGGCCGGAGCCGAGCTGTTAAACAGGATGTACAGGACGCCTACGCCAAGTATGATGCCGATGACGAGCCCCGCCGCTCCTAACGTAAGGTTAGCAATGCGACCTACTCTTATGTAGATATCCTGCAGCTTACCCTTCTCAAGGTAGAGCGTTCCCCCGACCAATATGACGGACAATATCGCTAAGGCGATGGCCGTTGCAAGAGGCTTTAAGGTGCCGCCGAAGCTCAATAAATTTAAAAAAGCGGCGATTTCTCTATCAATAGTGTCAGCATCGATAGCGCCAGGAACGCGTCCATTAGCTTTGCGAACGGCCTCAATCCCACGAGGCTGGCCGTCCTGACCATGTAAGCAAAAGCGCCGAAAACGATGAAAGAGAATAATGCCAGTACTAAAGCATCGGAGCCGCTTTCCAGCGTGCTTCCGGACAGGAATAACAGATATAAAGCAGCCAGGAGCACCGTAACGGCCAGCTCGGGCTTTATTACGTATCCGCCGACGTGTATGTCGCCCAGCCTGAAGCCGCCTTTAGGCTTTCTAGTCCCTTTTACATAGCTGCCCATAATCTTCATTCATCGCCCTGTATCGGTAAAAGCTTTACGATTTGAGGTTACCGAAAAGTATTTTGAAGCGGCTCATGCTTATTCTATAGTTAGACCCATGGCACACATTAACGGACTTATTTTCGACCTTGACGGTACTATCATTGACAATAGCGACGACTACATGGAGCTCATGCTCAAGCGCGTCGGCAATGACCTGGGCTACGATTTTACCCTAAAGCACGCTAAAGAGCTGTGGTACTCCATTAACACCGAATCAAGGGACGCTGTTATCAGGAGCTGGGGGTTCAATCCTGACAGGTTCTGGACGGCTTTTAATAAATACGAGAATATCGATGAAAAGCTTAAGAGCACGTATCTTCACGATGATACCGCGATCCTCAAAGGTATCAAGATGCCCATGGGCATCGTCACGCATACTTCGTATGACCACACTGACAAGCTATTGCAAAAGGTAGGCATGCGCCAGTACTTCAACCCCATCATCGCCTGTACCGAAGAAACCGGCTACAAGCCATCTCCGCTCCCTATTATTTATTGTGTCATGGACATGAAATTGAAATTCGATGAAGTTGTTTATGTCGGAGATACGCTTTCCGATATGCTTGCCGCTAAGAACGCGGGCATAAAGAGCGTTTACATAAACCGCTTTAACAGGACGCTCAAGGTCAAGCCGGACTTTGAGATCGACAGCCTGGAGAAGATCGCCGATATTATCAGCTTGAGTTCTTAAAAAAGGAAACCTTAATCGTTTATTATTTATGCGGGCTTCATCGCCTGTCTTTTTGACATGAACTTATAGACCGCGAAGAACGCCGTTATCATCAACGGTACCAGCATTTTCTTTATGTCCCCCTGCGGGACCCCTTTACCTATGCCTGCTTTGTTGATGATGTCCATGATGGCCGATTCCGGAGGCTTTTTATTATCTGTCATCATAGATCCTATATTATTCTGCATGTACACGTTCACGATAAAGCCCAGAAAATCCGATTTGTCTTTAAAGACACCTTTACTGATCAGGTCGCCGAGCATCCTTTGTGAATCGCCCGATAGCGGTAAGTCGATACCTGCCAGTCTTGCCATGTCCGTCATGTCCAGCGGTGAATCCTTACTGGCGCCGCCCAGCGCCGACTTTAGTATATCTCCTAATCCCATACAAACACCCCAATTTTATATCAGAGGGATTATTGGTTTGAGTTTTGCATAAGATATACTCATTTTATTTGCGACATGCCTCGTACCTGCATCGTATTATTAACAGATTTTTAAACATAGCGAGGTGACGGAAGGTATAGAGCTAATTCGGGTACATGGGCGCGGGTGGGCGGGCAACTATCGTCGCTCAGAATGCATAGGCAAAAGATAACGCGGTCGTCGAGGTGTTTTGGGCTTGTCGCCATCAGGCGATGCGGAATGGCGGGGTAATGAGCATTTATCCCGAAGGGTAAAATGCTGCTTAGGGCTTGCGAAGGCCGAAAGCGCATCAGCGCCTTTCGAGTCGAGGGTGCAAGCCCGGCCCCGACATCGAAGCACCCAAAACACCGAGTAGCCCGGCAACAGCCGGGCGTCGACCCAAGCGAAGACTAAAAAAGACCGAAGAACTACTAGCAGGACAACTTTTTTGAAAAAAAGTTTTCCGCCAGCCTTTCAAAAAACATTTTTTTATAATAGCGAGCGTGCTATCGGTCGTCGCTCTACCATATGAAAGTGATCTCACCCCTTTTCTCCAGTCCGCAACCCCGCAAGCGTCAGTTGTTCACGGTAAGCATGCTCCCTTCCGGGCCTGTGCCGGTTTCCGCAATTAAGACAAACATCATGCTCTCCAGCATGACGCACTGTCACCGCCAACCAAACAGGACGGGCTTTCACAGTAGAGAAGTAAGGCCTCCATACAATAGAAACGCCTTCTTCAAGCTTCGTCCCCCGCATGCCGACGATTTCGGGTTATAGGTGACGCCGAATCACCCGGACTAGCTCGCCAAATCATATAATACCCATACGCTATGCAATAAACTTTTTCCTACAAAAAGTGAGCAATAACTGCCGGGCCTTCTGTTTTCAGCAACTTTTTATCCGGGCTAAAGGCAGTAACAACCTATTTGCCTCAAAACGCCATAATATGCTATAGTGATATAATGGCAGAAGCAACCGTCGAAGAACTAGTGGGCTACATAAGCGCTAACCCAAAGCGAAAACAGGTCATCGATGTACTAGACAAGAACGGAAAAGAAAACGGCGGAGATCATTGCCAAGACCGCCAGGATACCGAAGGTCATGCTGGAAAGGACGCTCAGGGAATTGACCGAGAAAGGCGTCATAAAAAAACAAAAGGACATGTACGTGCTGACGGAAAATGGCCTGGCAGCTGCAAAGATCGTACACTCGATGGGCTAATAATTATCCTTTTTTATCCTTTTAGTTGCCATATTTAACCATACGGTCGATAAACGGCCGAATATTTCCCTTAAAACAATCAAATTTTTTTTGAACGGCGTATATCGGCCCGTTTCACACAAATTATTTATACTATATTCTCATTTTTAAAATAAGTAATGACCGTAGAAAGTACGGTTTACTAAGGTGATTCTATGGTAGCAAGAACAAAAAAGAATTTCGGCTTACTTAATGAAAAGGGCGAAGAGATCGGCACCTACACGGGCGCACAGCCCAGGGACGCCGCATTGAAGGTCGCCAACAAGGAGATCAAGAACATCATTCTCAGGGAGAAGGGCAGCAAGAAGCTTCACTTCTTCAAGGGCCAGAGAAAGCAAGTACCCAAGCCCGCGAACTCACCGGCCTGGCTGCCGGCCAAGATCTGGAAGGCAAACGTCGAGAAAGTCGGCATCAAGCACCTCCAGTACAACGAGCTGGCCAGGAACCCTAAGGAAGCCTTCAAGTTCCCGGCAAAGTAAATTACTTTTATTAATGCAGGGATGGTATCGCTGATATCGTCCCTTTACTGTTTTTATTTATTACTTATTTTTGTACAGTCACAAAAGTTTATCAAATACAGCCTACTATGGAGTATTGATGAGTGGCGTCGTTATAGTGGGCGCCGGCATAACCGGGGCCGGCATCGCAAGGGACCTGTCGTTGAGAGGCATACAGGTCACGCTACTTGAGCGCGGCGCACCGGCCTCCGGCGCGACCGGAAGATGTCACGGCCTGTTGCATTCGGGAGCGAGATATGCAGTAAAAGACCCTGTGGCAGCGGCCGAATGTGCCAGGGAAAACCTTATTCTCAAAAGGATCGCGCCTGACTATATCGTGGAAACCGGCGGCCTGTTCATGGCGATAAATGAAAATGAAGCCGAGTACGGCGATATACTCCTCGATGCATGCAGATCGGCCTCGATACCAGTGGCAGAAGTATCGCCCCAAGGTTCTCCGAACCCGGCTGCGGCCAGGTGTTTGTCTACGAATGATGGGGCGGTCGATCCCTTTTTACTTACCCTTGCAAATCTTTATGATGCCCACGCTAGCGGGGCTAATATCTTGACCGGCGCAGGCGTAAGGTCCATAGAAGAAGGCAGTGTAACGCTGGATGATGGCCGCACTATCAAAGTCGAGGCCGTAGTCAATGCCACAGGCCATGAATGCGGCTCTTTAGACAGGTCCTGCGGCGCGCAGATAAGCCCGGATAAAGGCACCATACTGGTGACAGAGCGGAAAGTCTGCGATATGGTGCTGAACCGCATGAGACCGGCCTCTGACGGGGATATCATCGTGCCGAGCCATACGACGTCGCTGATCGGGACTACTTCTGCCCTTTCGGCTAATACGATGCCTACGAGAGAAGAATATCATGCGCTCATGTGTGAGGCATCCGCCCTGTTACCCGCGGTCCGGAATATGAGAATAATCCGAGCGTTCTCAGGAGTGAGGCCGCTCATAGGCAGCGGCGACGGAAGGTCTTTATCGCGAGACTATAAGATCTATGACAACGGCGGAATCGTCACCGTAGCCGGCGGAAAGCTCACGACCTACAGGCTGATAGCTGAAAAAGTATCGGATACGGTCATGCGGCTGCTCGGAGAAAGAGGCGAATGCAGTACCCGCTCAGTATTACCCCATATCCTTAAAGCGCCCGGGGGCGAATTAGTATGTAATTGCGAGCAGGCGGCGAGCAGGCTAGTACCTATGGACTTCCTGAAGCCCGCGGACGCCTGGAAATTCAACCGCATCGGCTTTGGCGCATGCCAGGGCATGAGGTGTGCAAAAAATGCTTCCAGGGAACTGACATTTATCGAAGAACGCTGGAAGGGCGTCAGGCCCGTCCTGGACGAGGTACAGCTAAAACAGGCATATCTTTCCTGGGCGTCATTCAAGTCCAGGCTTGACTTTGATAGCGAGGTATCAAAATGAAATTCAGTACAATGGTCACCATACTGGTAGTGCTGATAGTGATCGCCATCTCAATAGTGTATCTGGCAGCCCATAATAAAAACGTGGACAAATCCAAAGTCGATAATTATAGCCAGGTCGATTTTCTACATCCGGGGGGCATGTCCGATACGGTATACGTAGAGGTAGCTGATGACATGCAGTCCCAGGAAAAGGGGCTAATGTACAGGACCTCAATGGACCATGACAAAGGCATGCTATTCGTATTCGATCAAGAGGCCAGGGAGTCATTCTGGATGGAGAATACGCCTCTGCCGCTGGACATGGTCTTCGTCGACGGGAATATGAACATCATCGACATTAACTATAACGCAACCCCGAACAGCACGAATGTATTCACTTCCCGCAGCCCCTGCAAATACGTCGTCGAGGTAAACGGCGGGTATTGCAATGAGCAGAATGTATCCATCGGCGACAGGATAAAAATAAGTTAATTTATTGTTGGCTCTTTCACATGTTTGGGATGATATTTCATTCTCTTGTTTTGTCGTTAGTTCTAGCTGGCGCGGGGGTTTTTCTCGTATGCCGTCTGTCCACCTGGGGATAACACAGAGACACAAAGACACAGAGACGCACAGAGTTTTCTTTTATATTTGAGGCTACAGAGAACACAGAGACTCATTTTTAACTTATCTGAGACACAGAGCCCTATTGAGGCACGGCTGATTAAAAATGAGTAACCATCGTCATCAATAATAAGTCAAATCGCAATGTTGTTTATTCGTCAACCGTGTCTCAACGAAACTCTGTGATCTCAGGTAACCTAATAAACCTGGCTCTGTGTACTCTGAGCCTCAAATTATAAAAAAATCTCTGTGCGTCTCTGTGTCCCTGTGTCTCTGTGTTATGGACACTCCACCAATGCATAACGGCAAAACCACAGGAGAAAAAACACTTCCCAAAAACGGAAATAATTTATTTTTTGATCTGCAGCGGCATGACTACTGCGACTTTCTCGCCGCGCAGGCTCTTCTTGATATTCCGCAGCTCTACCAGGCTGAAGATATCCCTGATATAGGTCAGCGTTTCGGGAAGGATAGATATTACTGCATATGAGATGATGACCAGCGCGATGAGCGAGCCCATCTCCGCGAACACGTTATGCGCCCAGAAAAAGCTCGCATAGTCGGCAGTCTCGCCGGTCCACTCTACGATGGTCTGCGGCGCTATCTGGAGCCACTGGTTACCATAGGATGAAACGACAAAGGTGTTCCTCACGACGTTGAGGAGATAGATCACCGGCACTGAGACAATGAATGCCTTCGCCTTCCGGTCCCATGGAGCCTTGATGCAGCCAACGAGCCCGACGAAGAGCGCCATGCTCTGGATGGCGGTGCAGGCGAGAATGATCTCGACGTCTTCGCCTTTTAATGAGATGATGTGATGTAGCCCGCCCAGGCTATCCGTCATGACACGTTGAACGGCGGTCTGGCCCAGGGAGTTAACGGCGGCCAGCGTGATGTTGGTAGTGATGCTAATGAGCGCGTCGCTCAGCCATGGGATGTAGGCGAACGGGAAATAAAAGACGGATGCGATCGCCGCGCCTCTGGTCAATACCATGAGCGATTCTCTCTCGTCCTTAATCATGACGAAGGCAAAGTACAGCGTCACAGGTATGGCGAGAATGCAGGCGACGGTATACATGATATTGTGCTCGACAAGGTAAAAACCCGGAGTGGCAAGCCCCCACCTGAGGCCGAATAGTACCCAGCCGGCGGCCGCTATGATATAGCCGGGCTTTTTTGGCACGATCGCGCCTACGACCAGTATGAGCAGCGATGCCCAGAGCATAATATCTAGAAATTCCATCGGATGACCACTCCAACTTAAGGCATCGAGCCTTCATCAACTTTTCGATTCCTCGTTTCGATTATCAGTGATTTTAGCTTTCGAGCGGCCAGCGTAATATCGTCCTGGCCTACCACGGCAGATATGACAGCCAGCCCGTCGGCGCCCGAAGAAAGAACAGCTTTCGCGTTGGCATGCCCGATTCCGCCGATGGCGACCACCGGTATGGAAACAATATTCTTTACGGATCGTATGGTTTCAAGCCCGCAGGCCGGGCCCGCGTCGCTCTTCGATGCAGTACTAAAAATAGGCCCGATGCCGATGTAATCGGCGCCGTCACGTTGTCCCTGCACAGCTTCTTCGACGGAGCCGGCGGAGACGCCGATGATAAAGCCGGGCGGGCATAATGGCTTTGCGATCTTAACGGGCATATCGTCCTGCCCCAGATGTACTCCGTCCGCCCCGCAGGCAAGGGCGATGTCCAGCCTGTCGTTCACGATAAAAAGTACGCCCGCTTTTTTTGAAATATCGCGGATCTCGAGGGCACACTGCAATAGCTCTTTGCCGCTGAGTTTTTTATCTCTTAGCTGGATGACGTCCGCGCCGCCGGCGATGGCCATCCGGGCTATCTCTGCGTGCCTGTGGCCTTTTGACAGGCCTTCGTCGGTAATGACATATAGCTCATAGTTTACGGACATCTTATCTCCATGGAAAATTGCCGGCGCTATTATTTAGGCTTCCCTGACCCGGGCTCCTTTTTCAAATTCTTCCGGCGTCAGACAATAGAGCTCATCGAGGAGAGCGACTTTGAATGATGCCGGCCCGCAACATTTTTCGAATGCCTTTTCTCCGGCCAGGCCGAACGCCGATAATGCCGCTGCAGTAGCGGTAACATAGTCTTTTGATACTGCCGTATAAGCGCCGATCACCGATGAAGCCATGCATCCGGTGCCGGAGACCTTACCCATGAGCGGGTGGCCGTTGTCGACGAGCAGGGTACGCTTTCCGTCGGTAACGATATCCGTGGGCCCGCTGATGGCCACTGTCAGGCTCAGTGCGGTCGCCAGGCCTTTCGCTATATCCAGCGGCTCACCTTTCACGCCGTAGGAGTCGACGCCCTTGATATCGCCCTTCACGCCGGCCAGCGTGGCGATCTCCGCTGCATTGCCTTTAAGCACTGTAATATTGAGGTCATGGAGCAAGCGGTTCACGCTGTTGGTCCTGAACCTCGTGGCTCCCGCCCCGACGGGGTCGAGAATGACCGAGATATTCAGCTCGTTAGCCTTCGTTCCCGCCCTGAGCATTGATTCGATCTGGGCCGAGTCCAGCGTACCGATATTCAGCACCAGCGCGCCCGCCATTGTGACCATCTCGACGACCTCGTCGCTGGAATGCGCCATCACCGGCGCCGCTCCCGCGCAAATGGTCACGTTGGCGCAGTCGTTGACCGTCACGTAGTTGGTGATGTGGTGAACAAGCGGCCTTTTAGCCCTAACGTCGGTTAACAGGCTCGAGAACGATCTATTATCCATACATAAACCTCAAAACAATCTGAACATGCATATAAACAAGATAAAATTAACGTAAAAAACAGGAGCTTAAGGGCTCCTATTTCTTTCCTAATAGCCTTGTAATAAGTACGATAGCCAGCAGGACTATGGCCAATATAACGCCTACGGCGAGAATACCTCGCGCCTGTGCGTCAGTGTCATTGGTCGAAGGCACGCCGGATGGAGCCGTTGTCACGGTGGGCTCGGATGTCGGAACAACTGTCGGGCCGACGGTCAGCTCAGGAGAAGCGGTAACGCTCGTCGAGGGTACCGGCGTGGCAGATGGCGACGGCATGGCCGTTGCGCTCGGCTCCGGAGTGGCCGACGATGTTTGTGTTACATGGAATTTTTTATTAGCCGTCACTCCGCTATTCACGCTCATGGCAGAAGCCGTCAGGTTCGAGTCGCCGGTGATATTTGCCGTGAACGTATAATTAGCCATCCCGTTCTGATCGGTCAACGTATACGTCCCGAGCTCGGCCGGTATGATGGAGGTGTCGGTCGCTATAAAATATACTCTTACGCCTTCGGCGTGTAACGGGCCGCCGGCGTATAATAGCTGTACGGTAATGTTGTATGATCCGCCTGCAGTAAACGTATCCACGTCGCCGACGTAGGTGATGCCGTCAGCGGTGATGGACGATGTCTGCGATGATACCGGATAAGAGAAAGCCGTAAGGGCTATCGCTCCTACCAGCAGCAATAATATGATCTTTCTAAACGATTGAGATGAAATACCTCGGGCCTCCAGTATATATTCACTAAGGATGTATAACGGATAAAACTTTTTCTCATGACCCTTAGGGTAAGCTCCATAGCTTGAGCTAGATGATCAGTGTGTAAAAAAGAAAATTGATCAGCTTTATTCCAGGGGAGCTTTAATTTCCTCGCGGAGCTTGGCCATGGTAGTCTTAAGCTCGGCGAACGCGTTGTGCTGGTGGATACTTTCCTCGTTAACCTGCTTTAACGTAACAATGGCATCATCCGGCACGTCCGGAAAGTCCGCTAGTACATTTTTCGCCATATCCCTCACACAGTCCTCCACGAACTTGGGGTTCATGTGGGCGCTGGCGACGACCTCGTACTCGTCGACCCGCTTTAGCAGGTCATAGCTCATGGTGCTCATGGACCGCTCGATGAGGCTGATGATCTTATCCAGGGATACGTCGCAGTCGCCGACGAACTCGATGGAGACCGTGCCGCGGCCACGCTGATTATGCGTAGCCATGGGGATGCGCTGAAGGAACAGGTCGATCTTTTCCTGCTCTACTTTCAGGCTGCGAAGCTCCTCTTCTGCCTTGGTCTTCATGATCTCCTGGGCGCACGGGCATGCCGTAATGCCAATGACCTCGGCGCCAATGACCTTTTTAACCTTTATTTTATCGCTCCTCTCGGCGATAGCCCGGGCGAATACTTTGACGACCTTTTGGGACTGTAGCTTGGTCCGGGGCGTCCTCCGCTTGACGATCAGCTCACTGTCCATGTGTACTTCGGAGCGGGTAGCGTATTCGTGCCGGTTCAGAAGACGGCGGGCGACCTCGCCGCACAGGTCCTCTATGTCGTAGACCGGCGACTTGACCATTTCTTCCAATACTTCGTCTATGACTTCAAAATTCCTGGACAGATTGGCCCCTCTCCTGTCAGCTGGCAGGTCGACGTACATGTTAAACGTCGATATTAAAATGATTGGCCTCTTATTTGTCCTGGCGACCTTCACCAATTTTTTAACGTTTGTGACGCCGACGCGCGATAGATTGATCGCAACCTCGGAACGTGTGGCCTGAACATCGGGTAATTCCATAATAGCATCATCTTTGAGTGGATATTGAATAATGATGCAATTTATGTACTTTAATAGTTTTTGGATGTAACGCTTCCGGCCTTATTCTATTTATTAATATAGAGATTACATGCCAAAGTGCTTTCTAGTCAATGGAATATTGAGTAATTGCTGTCATAAGGATTTGCAGTCCGACACAAAGATCCGGGCAAAAAGTCCAATCCCAAGCAAGCGTTCCAAATAAGCAGCATGGACATACCGCCTCCTACGATTTCGAGGATGACCGGGTGCTGCCATGAGCATCAGGCTGATTGCCCGGCCTCTTTACATTTTTATAAGGTTCTTTACTCAGGAATAAAAAAAGAATTGTAGTCCCTTGTCGGGGACTACTGTTCATACATTCTTAAAGCCGAACGACTCCATCGTCACGTCGGCGTTGATCTTGCCGGCGACATAGGTCTCTCCGGTGGATACGTCGTTGACGACGACTTCGGCCGGCGCAAATATAGAGGGGTCGAGCTTGTAGAAGTCGAACTTTGCCTCTTTGAACGTGGTGTAGAACGGCCTGCCATAGTCCTTCGAGGTCGAAGATGGTATCTTAGCGACGAAGTCCTTGATGTTGCCGCCGTCGACCGTAAGCGTTACGCTGCCATGATAAATGGAGGCGTCGTTGGTCGTTCCCATGGCGACTGCCGCGTCCTTCTTGACGGGCGGTATGGGGGCGCTGCCTAATGCGGCGATGATGTGGCGGGTATCGAAGCCCATCTCATTCAGCTTGTAGATGGCCATTTCCACGACACGTCCCGCGATCTGGACCGAGCCCACAAGGCTGTTGGTCGGGGCCACGATGGCGACGACGCCCGACGCTTCTACGCCGCATTCGCTCGCTATGTAGTCCATGACCTTCTCGTTGGGCAGCGTGCTGGCTTCCAGCGCGATGACCGCGAAGTCGCTCTCGTCTTCATATTCTATGACTTCGTAGGTATGCTTGGGCTTGAGGGCTAATGCTCTCGCGGGGCCGGAGCCCATTGCGAAGAAGCCTTCCTGGTTGATCCTCCAGCCGGCTTTCTGGGCCGCCAGGCATGCCAGCGTCGGGTAATCGGTGGATACCTCGATGAACGGGTATAAAATCTCGTGCTTGAGCTTCTTGTGCGTAAGCGAAGCGGTCGCCAGGCCTCCCATGCATAGCTCGGTAAAGGTCAGGCCGGCTTCATAGCCGCCCTTGGCTTTTACGCCGCAGTCGATGACGACGGAATCGTTACCGAGCGTGTGAACGTCTACCTTGTATAGCTCAGGATAGTCGATCATATCCCCGGCAATATCATAAGCGATATCGTTGATGCTGATGTTATCATAATCGTTAGTCAAATAATCACCAAGATGTAATGGCAACCATACGTTTTTAATTTTTCTATCGTTAGCCCCGATAGCGGTCGTATCCTGATGGGTGGCGCAGGCTATGTTTAAACGATAATTACCATAAAGAAAAAAGTTAAGCTCGTACTTCTACGATCGTGCCTTTGCCGACCAGTAGCCGGGCCCGTAATTTTCTGGGTAAAATGATATACCTGTTTTCCCCGGGCGCCATTGCGGCCTCTTTTAAAGTCACGGCATATTCTCTGCCGCCGGGCACTGCGATGGTAGCCTTCAGGCTATGTAAGGCCTTTAGCGTGTTCTTATCGACCCATGCAACGTCTTTGTCTTCGAGCGCTTCGAGCGTCTGCTGTCTTGAGCGATGGACCAGCCTGACGTTCCTGTCTTCGCTCATTGCGACCATCAGGTGGATCTGAGCGGTCGTCTTCGGCTTTGGCGGGTAAGCCGCTGTGACCGGCTTTCCTACGGGGATCACCGGCTTCATGACGGGCAAGGCCGGCTTTGAGCTCTGGGCCGCGGGCGTCGGCACTACGACGTCTTCTGCCGGGAGGGGCTTTACCGGTTCCGGCGGCGCTATGGCCTTGGGCAGCGACGGAAGCTTCTCGGGTACGTGGCTCTCGGTCTTAGATTTCAGGTATTTGCCCGAGAGCTCCATGAAGTAGATAGTCGCGGACGCGTGTTCCTTAAAGTGGTCCATGTCGGCAATGGCTTTGTCGTCATAGGTCCGCCCGTCGGGCGAATTATAAACTGCGCCAACGCGCTTTCCGAAGTTGAAAAATACATATCCGGTAGAGCGTTTATCTTCGAGCTTTAATACGCTGGTGGAGCGCTCGGTCTCCAGGTATCCTATGAGGAGCCGGGCGGTCATGTACGGCCCCAGCTCGGTTTCTACCATTGACTCGAGTTTTTTATGAATGAAAACATGCAGCAAGCCCGGCTGCAACTCGTAGGCGAACATCTTGCCTTCTGCCGTGATCGCCTTATTCTCCGCCGCATCCACGAGCTCGTCGCCCACGGTCAGCCATCGCTTCGACTCTTGTAAAGCAGTGACCGCCTGGCCTTCGGAAAAAATAATAGCTTCTTCGAAGTCCGGAAAAACGATGTGTACCAGTCCGTCGAACTTTTTATTCTTCAGTTCTCCGCTACGCGTGTAATAATCTCTTGAGCTTATATTTTCGAAGAGGGCTTTTCCCGAGGGTATCAGCATGGGCTATACCGCCGTCAATGCGCCGGTGATAAAGAAGAACCCGGCCGCTATGTTCAATACGTTAGAGTAAATGCCGGTGTCGCCGCTGACAAATCCCTGTATTGCGCAGGCCATGAGCAGTGCTACGAATCCCCATGTAAGGAAAAAGAAAATTCTTAGTTTAAAGGAATTGTAGAGATATAATGAGATCAATATCAGAATAAGCTCCACTGCGATGACGACGAATACCAGCATTTGAGATAATTCCATAGCGATAACCTATTTTGTATATTCAGTTATCATTTAAGAGGCTTTCTGTCATTGAAAATCGCATCGAGTGATGGCGAACTTCGGCTATACGTTTATACCGATGCCTATCGGGCAGTGGTCGGAGCCCATGACGTCGGCCTCTATAAAGGCGCTCTTCAGGTTTTTCCTCAGGCTGTCGCCGATGTAGAAGTAATCGATCCTCCATCCGACATTCCTTTGTCGTGCGCCGGTCTTCATGTCCCAGTAGGTGTAATGTCCGCCTCCTTTTTCGAAGACACGGAAAGTATCGACGTAGCCGTGGGATTCGAACTTGTCCATCCACGCCCGCTCCATGGGCAGGAAGCCTGATTTTTTTGAGTTCTCCTTTGGCCGTGCGATGTCAAGCTCCGTATGCGCAGTGTTAACATCGCCGCAGATGATGATGTGCCTGCCTTCTTTTTTTAGCCGGTCGACGTACGCTAAAAAAGTGTCATAGAACCCCATCTTGTAGTCCAGCCGCTCCGGCGACATCTTGCCGTTGGGGAAATAGATGTTAATGAGCACGAACCGGCCATAATCCGCTATGATGGTACGCCCTTCTTTATCATACTTTTCAACGCCGAACCCTTTTTGTACGCTTTTCGGCTCCTCTTTGGTGAACAGGCCGACGCCGCTGTACCCCTTCTTTTCCAGAGGGGCGGAAAAATATGTATGATATCCGTTAATATGTTTCAATTCTGCAGGGACCTGGTCGTCGCCGATCCGGGTCTCCTGTATGCAGACTATATCGGCGTTCTCTCTTTCCAGCCATTCCGTGAATCCTTTTTTGAGCACGGACCGCAGGCCGTTCACGTTCCAGCAGAGTAGCTTCACGGTCAGGCCTCGTCGGCGCACTTGCCGGCTGTACCCCAGTTTTCCTTTTTAATCTCGTGAAGAATGATAGTGATAGCCTGAGGCGGCACGCCTTGCTTTAGGAACACGGCCGTAATTCCCTCTATTATCTCTTTCTTTTGCGCTCTGGTGCGCCCTTCCCATAGGTCAATGTTAATTACTGGCATATATGAAAAATCGACCTTGACCTATAAAACATTATCCGGCTTTCCCATGCTGAAGTATATAAAGTCGAAAAATAATATATTAATGAGCGCAGGTGTCGCATATGGCCGAGAAACAAGACGATAAATGTGATTCTGAATGCGGATTCATGGGGGATTGCCCGGAAGGCACGAATTGTCCTCTCCCAAATGAGCCGTTAAAGGTACCGGATGAAGAAATAGTCGCTTTATTTCGCACTTACCATGGCCACGACGGCGCAGTACTTTCGCTGGCCGTTTCCGGCGGTACCGGGCTGTCAGGCTCGGCGGATACTACGGTGCGTCTCTGGGACCTTGAGAAAGGCCTGTTACTGCATACTTTCGTCGGGCACGTTAACGACGTAAGCTCGGTAGCGTTCGCCGGCCCCGATACGGCAATATCCGGAAGCTGGGATAATACGCTATTTTTATGGGGCCTGAAAATGGGCGTTAAGAAACACGTCATTAAGGGCTTCGATTACTACATCAGGTCAGTTGCGGCATCGCCCGACGGACATTATGCGCTAGTCGGTAGCGGCGATAAGAACGTTAAATACGTCGACCTGGAGACCGGCGACCTTGTACATACGATGATGGGCCACCTGAACGTCGTAAGCTCGGTAGCGTTCGCGGGCCCGGACACAGCAATATCCGGAAGCTGGGACCGCTCCATCAGCATGTGGAATCTCAAGGACGGAAAATATCTGCGCTCATTCGACGGCCATGAAGGATACGTCTATTCTATCGCAGTATCGGCTGACAACAAGTACCTGGTATCAGGCAGCGGCGACAGAAAGCTAAAATATTGGGACCTTGCCGACGGGTGAATGCCTGCAGACCTTTGTCGGCCACACCGGCCATGTCAGGGCGGTTGGGCTAACACCGAATGGTAAATATGCTATATCTGGCGGCAGCGATAAGCTGCTGAAAATATGGGACCTAAAGTCGGGAAAGTGCCTGCAGACCATTGAAGCCCATGACGACACGATATACGCGGTCGCCGTTTCTCCAGACGGTCGATTTGTGCTATCCGGCAGCAGAGACAAGGCTATTAAACGCTGGGAATTTCTTTAAAAAAATTTAAAATTTTAATTATATTCGAGAAGCGTCTCGGTTATTTTGAAGTTCTTATCTACCATTTCCACCCTCAGCGGTACCGGGGACCCCTTGTAGATCCAGAATGTGACGGTAAACCCATTGTTATTAGTGGCGGAGTAAACGGTCACCGGGATGGTGCCGCCGTTGGGAATGTTCGCCGTATAGTTTTTCACAGGCACGAACGGCACATAATAGTATGAAAGCCCTATGTCGGGCAGCGTGTATATCTGCAGCTTCGAGGTGTCCCGGTCCTGGAAGTAGCCGCCGATGTCGCCTTTGGCATGCATACGTAAAATATCATATGTCGTCGCATTGCTCCAAACGTCATAGGTAATGTTCATGCCATTACCCTCGGTGAGTACCTGCATGTATCGAGCGGGAGTGCCGTTAAGCTGGTCGTTTTTCACATTGACCGTCATGTTCCAGGTAGAGTTCACTCCGCTGGCCGACATGACCACGCCCGTTTTCCATGAATGTAAATTATTAAAGTCATAAAAGTTAGCTCCGAACGTGGCATTCTTCGGCAGTTGAGCCTGGGACAGACAGCCGGAGACGAGCGCCGCACATACAATAAACAGGAATACCGCTACGTAAGCACGCTTCAATGACTACACCTATAGCTAATATAAAAATACAAATATAAAATACTGATAGGCGTTTATCACGGCATCTATAATACAAAAAGGCATTATAGTTTTTTGCGCCAGACGGCCACGTGTTTGCCCGGGCCGTTGTAATCTTTTATGGCGCGGACACCTTCGATCTCTATTGCGTGTTCGTCATCCCCGACGCTGAATCCCATGGCGCTATAGAAAGCCGAGCAATATTTGTTCTCGGGCTTGCCGAGAGCCGTGATGCTCGTGCAGCCCATGGCTTTGACCGCTATCATGAACTGGTTGTAAAGCCTTCTGCCTACGCCGTTGCCCCTGAGGCGTGGGGCGACCTCTATTAAATGTATGATCGCTACTTCCGGATGCGTTTGCGACCTGAACCCGATAAGATAGCCGATCATCTCGCCTCGGTCTTCCGCTATGAAGCACGTATTCTTAAAATGCTCGACCATGATGTGATAAATGGATTCTCTTTCGACGACCAGGTCAGCCCACTCTTTGGACTTGTTGGCGATCTCAAGGAAATCGTTGGGAAAAGCATTCCTGACCAGCATAATAAAAAACCTTATCCGGAAATTAACTTTCAGGATATATAGCCTATCAAGATATCAATGTATCTAATCGGGACACCAAATATTAATAATATGCCCACGTAGCCTTTTCTAGTAAAAACGGTCGTGATCAAGTTGAAGGATTATACTTATTCAAAATATCTAGGATTATACATCGTAGTCGAGTCGGAGAAAGGAGCTATTAAGACCCTTGAAATGACTCATGAGAAGCCGGCGTTTAAGCGCACCGGCTCGGACGTCATACGCGCTCTTGAGTCCTATTTGGAGACGGGGACCCAGGACTTTTCCGGATATAAATGCGCCATGGACGGTATGACTGCATTTCAGAAGTCCGTTCTTAAGGCCATCAGTAAAATACCGGCAGGCGAGACCATGACCTACGGGGAAGTGGCTGATGCCGTAGGTAAACCCGGCGCAGCGAGGGCCGTAGGCAATGTCATGGCCGGTAATCCCATTCCGCTGATACTGCCGTGCCACCGGGTAGTCGCCAGCAATGGGCTCGGCGGGTTCAGCAGCGGGCTTGACGTAAAACGAAAGCTGCTCAAGCTTGAAGGCGCGCTCTAACCTAAAAAATTAGCTTTTTATTTAATTATACAAGGTACCAGTCAGTATCGTTGACCGATTGTTCGGTCGTGCCCACGGTCCTTGGGGTCATGCCTTTTATCGAGGTAATGGTGTCGCTGAGGTCCTGTAGATAAGGGCGCCTCGACAGGCTGCCGAACTTGAACGGCTTATTCGGCTGGACGTTGGCCTCAAGCGTTTCAGCCTTCGGCACGATAGAAACTTTCACATCCGTAAGCGTCAACGCTTTTTCCATCGCCTTCCTGAAATCACCGATACAATAGGCTACACGGTGGTGATAGTTGTCCCTGGTCTTATCCAGGAAACGGGCGAGCTTTTTACTCTCGTTCCGCACGAACTCGTCCTTGACTGACGCCACATTACACCGGCCGAGCATAAACTCGTAGTCCATGAATGGGTACTCTTCGTCAAGCTCCCGCGGCGTAATACCACATGTCCCGAAGGTAACGATATGGGTTTCTTCGGGATTAAGGATGCTAAAAATGATACGATCATACATCTTGTGCGAAGGGCTCAGGTGGTAGGGCTTTACCTTGGCGCAGGGCACAAAAACACAGAAATCCCTGACCGGAGGGGTATACTCATCTGACAGTATCCATTCGTTAGCCCGTACCATGTCGGGATGGTTCAACACCCGCTCGCCTTTCATAGGCTCCTGCGAGCGCTCGTTTTTTGGTATGATCATGTATGGATGAATACTCACCTTCGCCGATAAAATAGTTTCGTATAGAGCGAGTTCGATAATGGCTATTAAGAAAACCGGCGTTGCTTCTATGATAGAGCATTTCGACTAAATGTCGCTGAGCAGCCTGAACCGGCCAAGACGGGGCTGGGCGTAGACGTTGAACATACGCCTCGTATCGTTGGAACGAAACTCTACCGAGTGCTGGAATCGTCCTTTCTTTTTAATGTTATATTCGCCGGACTCCAGCGTCTGGAAGTCGCTCTCGGGGTTATAGAGTATCACGTCGGTGTACTCTGAGTTGACATATTCGCCCCTATCCGTCACTATCAGGCCTACCCTAACATGATCCGGGCTCGCGGGCATAAAATAGTAGAAGCTGGTAGAATCGCCATTAACACTTCCGACTACGTACCTGCCCCCGCCCTCGGGAAGGTATGTATCTAAAGACATTAGGGCACATATTATATATCAAAATATATATAAATTAGTCTATTATGTACCGATTTTTAGAGGCTCACATACTTGCTTGAGCGTCGCTATGGCAGATAGTGCCGCTAAAAAGCTGGTCTTGGGGTTGGTATCGGACGGTACATTTTCTATGATCGTATGCAGCTCGCCGAATTCGCCCTTAACTATTATCTCGTGAATATTGCGGGTGATTGTCGGGTCTACGATGACCCTCACCATGGTCTTTTCGAAGCCGATGCCGACCAGGCTTAGCGACGCGGCTACGTTCACGTTAGCGGGGAACTCTTTAATGGCCACTGCGGCGGGGCCGTAAAATATCTCCGTGGGCTCGGTGTACTTTTCTAAGTCGAGCTTATTCTTAACGACGAACGGAGCGCCCATGAGCCCTTTGATGGGTTTGCGCGTAGTAATGGTGACGCTGTCTATTCGGCGGATGGATGCCGACTTTACGCCGTCCAGGCCACAGATAGCGCCTGACGGGACGTAAATATTCGCATGATTCTCCCTGGCCAGCGACCGGATCTGTTCCAGTAGTTGGCCATCGGCCAGTGCCCCTACGCTCATGATCATGACGTGCTTCGACCTGGACAGCGCGGCTACGGCCACTTCTTTGACTGCTGTTTGCGACGCCGCTTCCACGACCAGGTTGCACTCTTCCACAAGCTCGGCCAGCGGCAATACCTTCGGCTGATGTTTCAGCGAGCGTGCGAACTCTTCGGCCTCGCCCACCTGCCGGTCCCAGATAGCGACAAGCTGAGCGGGTACTATGCCGTTATCGATGGCCCGTGCGATCTCCTGACCTATGGCGCCTGCGCCGACTACACCTATGCGGAACATTTTATTCGATGGTGTCTTATATCTTGATTGCTCAAATGATTTACGGTGGAAATGATGCTTACTGCGGGGGAACTGGATGCCTACCTCGAGGAAGACCTCGGAGACGATGACGATTCTAACGGCATAGTGCCGGCAGTGGAAGCGTTCGGCAAGATCATCTGCAAAGAAGAAGGGACTCTGGCAGGGCTGGAGGAAGCTTTGCTAATTTTCGATCACCTGGGCCTGGCAACGGGCTCTAACTTTATCGACGGCCAACGGCTTAAAAAGGGCGATGTGGTGCTGGAAGTCAGCGGCAATGCGCGGGATATGCTGCGCGGAGAGCGTCTGGCACTCAACTTTTTAGGCCGCATGAGCGGCATAGCTACCGTTACGGCGAAATGCGTATTGCTGGCAAAAGGCGCCAAAGTCGCGGCCACCAGGAAGACTACACCGGGCTTCAGGAAGTTCGAGAAAAAAGCCGTTAAGCTCGCAGGCGGCGATACTCACCGTTACGACCTTTCGTCATCGGTCATGATCAAGGATAACCAGATCCGCATCATGGGCATGGAAAGTGCCATCGGTGAAGCTAAAAAAATGGCGAGCTTCACTAAAAAAATAGAGATAGAGGTCGAATCTTTGAAAGATGCTGAGAAAGCCGCACGGCTCGGCGTCGATATCATCATGTTCGATAACATGGCGCCCGCAATGATCAAAGAAGGCGTAAAAAAAGTAAAGGCCATAGACGGCCGCATCATACTGGAAGCTTCGGGCGGCATCAACATGTCCAACATAAAAGAATATGCAAAGACGGGCGTGGATGTCATTTCGCTCGGGGCGCTGACGAGGGATGCCCGGTGGCTGGACTTCAGCATGGACATCAATATATGATCTATTTATTCTTTTATTCTTAAGCCCATTATGATCAGATCGCGCTCGACCCCGTCGAGATCGGCGATTTTGGGATAATAGCCCCACTGTGTGAACCCGAATTTTTTGAATAGCCTGAGACTCGGCTCGTTATGCGCGAATATGAACCCCATCAGCGTCTTAACGCCCATTTCAGGCGCATATTCTATCGCACGCCGCAATAACGTGCTGCCGATCCCTGTGCGGCGAACGCCGTCCGACACATAGACGCTCACCTCGACGGTCGCCCGGTATGCCGGGCGCCCGTAGAACGATTGAAAGCTGAGCCATCCTGCCATTTGGCCGTTCTCTTCGACAACCCAGAGCGGCCTGACGCCTTTTTTATGCGCACGGAACCATTCCATTCGGCTCTCGCTGGTCACCGGCTCGGTATCAGCCGTTACCATGCGCCCCGGTATAGTCGAATTATAGATATCCACGATGGCGGGCAAGTCGCTTTCTAAAGCATCCCTGATGAGCATCCACGATCTCCGCTACCACATAGTGGCACATCGCTAAAGAATTTTATGCACGAAAGAAAAACGGAAAATTTAAAAAAGAGCGAGCGTCATACCTTACGTCCCATGACCATGACGTCACGCTTTGTGCCGTTTATGCTGGCGACCTCCGGGAAATAGCCCCACTTCTCAAAGCCTTTGCTCTCAAGCAGCTTACGTGCGGCGATATTTTGCGATAACAAATACCCCACGAGCAGCGTTGATGCCGATGGAGGGGCTCTGCGCCAGGGCGTTTGCCAATAATTCGCCGCCCACGCCTTTTTTACGATCGCCGGGCGCTATGTAGACTAGCACCTTAGCCGTCGAATCGTATGCCGGGCGCCTGAAGAAAGGCCTGACGCTTAGCCAGCCTATGATCTTACCGTTATCTTCCGCTACCAGAATGGACTTGCCTGACGCTTTATGCTGCCTGAACCAGCCCTTACTACGGGTAACCGTCGTGGGCCTGGTATTCGTAGACGCCACGCCCTCTTCGACGGACCTGTTGTATATGTCGATAATTGCGGGTAGATCGCTTTCGACAGCCTCTCTGATCTTCATTTATATCACCCATAGAAGCCGTCCCGTAAAGTACGATATAGATTATACCAAAAATACGCGGACATGTAAAAGGACATTATATAGTAAAAACAGAAAAATCAAAAAAAGGAAAGCATTACTTGATGGCGTTGATAATGCTCTCCATATCGACGTGCTCGGTGAACATGTTCTTCATGAGCTCGATCTTTTCCGGGCTCTTCATCCTCACGCTGCGGAGTAATGCTTCCATTTTATCTACAAGCGTCATCGTATCGTCCGGGAAAAGGATCACGGGGATACCAAGCTCCTCGGCGCGGCCCAGTACCGGCGCTTCAGGATACAGGTTACCCGATAGAAGTATGCAGCTTGACTTCGTCTCCAGCGCGGCCATTTGGGTATCCGCACGGTCGCCTGCGGTGATGATCGCACGCTTCGCCTTTCTTCTAAAGACCTTGATGGCGTTTTCCAGGGACATGGCGCCTACGACGATGCCGCTAACGGACACGTCAAGGTTACCCTTGCCCGCAAGCACCTGGCCGTGCAGCGCTTCGGCGATCTCGCCTGCGGTGACGCTCATTAAAGTCTTATCCTGGGGTATAACGCCTAACACTTTTATACCCTTTTTCTCAAAGTACGGCACGACTTTTTCCTTCACAAAGTTCACAAAGTGAGGGCCGATGTTGTTGAATATGATACCAATGACCTCGACGTCCTTCGGGAGCATCTTCATGTAAGTGACAATGCGGTTCACCGCGAAATCGTCGCAATACCTGGCTACCAGCAATATTTTGCTGTCCGTCATCCTCGCCACTTCAAAGTCAGACAGCCCGAGCACCGAGCCTCCGCTCATGTCGCCCGCGCCTTCCAGGGTCATGACATCCTTGCCCTTGCTGACCTTATCGAACGTCGATTCGAGCTTGACGGAGAGCTGCTTATCCTTGCCCTCCAGGACGTCGTCCAATAGGCGGTAGGTGAATAGTATCGGAGCTAAGTCATCCAGGTTTTCATGCAGCCCCAGTACCTTTTTCATGTTGAGCGCGTCATCGTCCGTAAGGACGCCATTGGCGTCGACGATGATGTTGCCCACGGGCTTCATGTAGCCAACCTTGTAGTCGTTGTCCTTGAATTTCATCGCTAGCGCCATAGTGATGGCGCTTTTACCGGAGTAGAGCTCCGGAGAGCTTACCATTATCGAACGCATTCCTGTTCCCCTTTCAATAGACACGTCGGAAGGACAGTCCTATTGAGTGTTGTCTCTAATGTGTCTTAATGATTACCTGTATTAATCATGATAATTCTTTGCATATAATCCTTACCGTTTAAACGTTTGAGTACGATGACAATAAAAAAATTACCGTCGATATTGTAGCTGTGATATTTTGGCCTAACCACTAAGCATTTATGTATTCGAGTGGATTTTTCGTATATACAATTTTCAGTCGTGTTTAACATGATGGTAAGGACTACATATCACGTAGAGGCCACTGAGCCTCTCGACAAAGTGGCAACGGCAATTGCCGCCGAGCAGTCTACGGGAACGTGGACGAACGTACCGGCCGAAAAGGAAGTTCATGAAGCGGTCGGTGCACGGGTAGTCAGTGCGGAAGACAATACGGTCGTCATCGATTTCCCCGAAGAGATCTTCGAGCCGACTAACATACCCCAGATTCTATCCGTCATTGCCGGAAACCTCTACGGTCTGGGCGGTTTAACGGCGCTAAGGCTGGAGGACGTCGATTTCGACCCGCTAACGAAATATTATAAAGGGCCCGTGTTCGGCATCCAGGAAGTCAGAAAATACCTGGGCGTATACGACAGGCCTCTTGTCGGCACGATCATAAAACCGAAAGTGGGCCTTACCCCGAAGCGGACCGCCGAGGTAGCTGAGCAGGCGGCGCTGGGCGGCCTTGACCTGATAAAGGACGACGAGACATTGACGGACCAGGCATTCTGCCCTATGGCGGAAAGGCTTCCTGCGGTCATGGAAAAGCTGGATAAGGCGAAGTCCGTCGTGGGCAAGCCCTGTCTCTATGCTTGTAACATTACAGTTGGGGCGGACAAGATCGTCGAGCGGGCGGAGGAAGCGAAAAAGCTGGGCGCCAACATGATCATGATCGACGTCCTGACAGCGGGCTACTCGGCTATCCAGGCCGTTAATGAAGCGAACATCAATTTACCCATACACGTCCACCGGACGATGCACGGAGCCTTAACGAGAGGGGCTTACGGCATGTCCATGCCGGTCATAGCCAAGCTGACAAGAATGGTGGGCGGCACGAACCTGCATATCGGCACCTACAGCGGCAAGATGGAGCACAACGTCTGCGACATAGACCGTTCGAGGGACATACTCAGAAAGCCCTGGGCCGGCTTTAAGCCCATGTTCCCGGCCGTCTCCGGCGGCATATACCCGCAATTACTCAAAGCCAACCTGGACTGCTACGGCATCGACTGTATATTGCAGGCCGGCGGAGGCATCCATGGTCATCCCGAGGGCACAATCGCCGGAGCGAGGGCGATGTTCCAGGCGGTAGAAGCGTGGAAGGAGAATGTAACGCTCGAAGAGTACGCAAAGTCTCATCACGAGCTTGCGGTGGCGTTGCAGAAATGGGGGCCGAGCAAGTAAAGGCCCCTATACATTATTTTTTTTATTTAACGACTTATTGCTTAACGTAAAGCTACGAACGTGTCCGCATTGTAAAACAGGGTAGCCCAGGATTATTTTTAACAACAGCCGCTAGTCTCCTGTCCAGGTGCCCGTCAGAGTGGATCTAATGCCTTATGTGCTTATCTGGCAGCCAAACGGTCTTACCCATTTAAATTACATAATTTTTCCCATTATTAGAGAAAATCAACTAGAAAGTTCATTAAGTTGCGAGATATTCAGGTTAATTTGGAGTTGAGGAATGGATGATGGGACGTATCCTTATTGTCTTCGATACCAAAGGCGGTTCGACGAGGGAGATCATCCAGTGGATCAAAAGAAGGCGCGGCTTCGAAAGGCGCGCATGTCGACGTTAAGACACCGGGCACAGTGACCTCGCTCGATTATGACCTTATAGTGGTCGGCACTCCTATCTATAACGATAAGCCCATGAAAAGCATCCGGGATTTCCTAAAGAAAGCGGACCTGCACAATAAAAACGTCGCTTTATTCGTAGTGTGTTTCGGGGGCGTCTTCGGCATGGCGAATTTAATGGTGAGAAAATACCTCGAGGAGCTCAGGCGAGCCTGCACGGGGAATGTCGTCGCTCAAACTTCATTTGACAGCGCTTTCGGGCCGTGGCGCAAGGTTAATCACGTGATCTGCATCGACTATGGTAAAGAGCTGGCAATGCTGCCATACAACCAGCCGGCGGCCATGGCAGCATAGACTTCTAGTTTTTTTAAAAATTAACGTGGTTTTGTGGCTGTTGCCAGGATAGTACTCAGGACTAGCTCGATACCTTCCGGCGTCCTTCTACTTTCGAGCTCTTGCTCCATGTCTCTCCATACGTCGGGCCTGATATTTTCCGGCACGTTACCCAGAAAATTTCCGAACGAGCTGGCCTCGTAGAACTCTAAAAAATTTTTTGGCGACTGATAATGCCGCTTTTTCGTTAGTACCTCTATTGAAATATCCCGGTACCCGGCATTCGCAAATAATAGCCTGAGCTCGTCCTTTCCGACCGGCCTGGTAACGTCCGACCCCCGTTTTAGCAGTCCCGCGTACGATGGCCCCCTTAATACCTTAATGGCGATGGCTCTCACCGAGAGCGGGTTGTTCCGGTCGATGGTGGTCATACCGACCTTTCCGCCGGGTTTCAATATCCTGTATGCTTCCTTTAAGGCAGCCGCTTTATCTTCTATCCAGTGAAAGACCGAAGAATAATATGCGTGGTCAAAATAGCCTTCGGAAAAGCCGCTGAGGTCTTCCGCAGCTCCGACCATGAAACGCACGTTATGCGTATCCGTGTTTTTCAGCTTTTCATTTGCAACCTCGATGCGGTGGGGGGAAGGGTCAATGCCGACGATGCTGCCGGACCGCCCGACCTTACCGGTTAACTGTAGAGCAAGACGCCCTGTCCCGCAGCCGATGTCCAGCACGGCATCGTTTTCTTTTATGCCCATTCTATCCGCCAGCGTAAGCCCGCCTTCAAACTGGCTATTGCTGATCCTGTCATAGCGCTCTGCGAGACCGGGCCTGTCATCTTTAACATTACTCATTTACAACACCCTTAGCATATTGACATTTATCATTTGATGAGTTTTCGTATCAAAGGCGTTGATACGTAGACAGCGCCTTCGGGGCATAGCTCCTGGCAGCAATAGCAGCTGATACATTTACCGTGATCGATAGTCGGCGCCGAGCCTTTCTTTAAGGTCATGGCCTTTGGGGGGCAATCCCTGACGCAGATGCCGCATTTCTGACATTTTGCCCCATCGATGCGCGGCCTCGGGGACGCTATTCTTCGTATGCCGTTAATGATAAATTTTGGGACTTTTGAGATGGGCATGCCTGCGGGTTTTTTAAAGTCTTTTATGATGAGCGGCTCGAGCTTTTCCCCGTAGATAGTGATGTCCTGTAGCTTCGAGGGCCCGATACCCCTGGCAAAAGCCCTTTCGACAGTCGGGACCTTCATTGGCTCGAAGCCTGCGATGGTGACGGCGACGTGATCGATAGCTGTGCAGCTTTTACTCGCCATGATCAGCCCTATCTTGCGTGGCGTGCCGTTAGAGGGTCCGTTACCTTCCATTCCCATTACTGCGTCCATGATATTCAAGTCCGGCTTCCGGGCTTCATGTAAGTCCAGGAGCAGGTCGGCGAAAAGGTTCAGGTCTCTGGCAGTATGAAGATGATATTCGGACTTTATTATGCCGGGCATATAGCCGTATAGCAATTTAACGGCACCGGTAAAATATGCCAGCGAATGAGTCTTCAATTTTGGCAGGCTGATGATGATATCAGCCTCGGTAACGACTTTTGCGATCGGCAGCTTCTTGAACATTTTTGCAGATGCGGTGAACACCTCTACCTGATCATCGTCGAATCTTACGGACTGGCAGCCGGTTTCGTCGATAACCTTTCTGATGCCGGTATTTTCAAGTAGCGCCTCATAGGAGGTCATGTTACTTCTGCCGCCCGGAGAATCGCCTACCATGGGCACCGCGTCCAAGCTCTTGCACCATACGCACGACTGCCTTAACGAGCGCAGGGTGCGTGGTGGTGGCCGCCTCAGGAGGCTTTGATGATAATAAGTTGAGCTTGATCAGTACCCTATCGCCTTTTTTAACGACGCTTCCCAGGCCTCCCAGCGGTGCCAGGCTGGCTTCAACGGCTTCCCTCACGAGTGCTTCATCATATGAATCGCATTTGACAACGGATACTTCGTACGACATAGGTAACGTTCATCGGGGTATGTGATACGGGCATATATTCTTTCCCGATGAAGGGCTCTTCGAAAAGTATATTTTGGGAAGGGCGAATCAACAGTTAATAATAATTTTTATCCATGAGGCACAAGCATGACAGTAAAATTCGATAAACGAGTGACCGGGATCAATATCTCCGGCATAAGAAAAATGTTCGAAGGGGCCGCGCCGGGCTCGATCAACCTGGGCCTGGGCCAGCCCGATTTTGATACTCCCGCCCACATCAAGAATGAAGCCATCAGGGCAATAGAAGAGGGTTTTACAGGCTATACCGGGAATATGGGTATACCCGAGCTTAGAGAGGCACTTTCCCTGAAATTCAAGAAGGAGAACGACCTCGACTATTCGCCTCAGGACATCATCATTACATCAGGCGCAAGCGAGGCGCTGCACGTCGCGCTGGAGGCGCTTTGCGGCAAGGGCGACGAAGTGCTGGTGCCGGACCCCGGATTCGTCTCATATGTGGCATTGACGACAATGGCCGATGCAAAGCCGGTGTCGGTGCCGCTGGGGCCCGAGCTAAGATATGATCCCGAGACGTTAAAGGGATACATCAACGACAGGACCCGTGTCATTATATTAAACTCTCCGTCTAACCCGACCGGCGCCGTCCAGACGCCAGCGGAAATGAAAGCCATAGCCGAGATCGCCGAAGACCGGGACATAACTGTCATTTCCGATGAAGTGTACGAGCACTTTATCTATGAAGGCACTCACGACAGCCCGGCAAAATATTCGGACAACGTAATTACGGTCAATGCCTCGTCTAAGACTTACGCAATGACGGGCTGGCGTATCGGCTATTTAGCCGCACGGCCCGAGTATACGGAGCAGATGTTGAAGGTCCACCAGTATGTGCAGGCATGCGCGTGCTCTATCTCGCAGCGTGCGTCCCTTGCGGCCTTGATCGGCCCCCAGGACTGCGTAGCGGCTATGAGAGACGAATTCCGGCGCAGGCGGGATTATCTTGTCGGCGAGCTGCATGCCATGGGCGTTAGATGTGTTACGCCACGGGGCGCTTTCTACGCTTTCCCGTATGTCGGTGACGAACAGGAGATCGTTACGGAGCTACTTCGAAAAGGCGTTATCTCTACTCCCGGAACGGCGTTCGGCGAGAACGGTAAGGGATATATGCGGCTGTGTTATGCGACGTCAATGCCGAACCTTGAAAAAGCCGTAGGTATCATGAAAACGGTATTACAGCCTACGTGCTGAACTTTTTTTCTAGTTAGCAGTATGCATCCCGGACCGTACCGCTGAGCCATGCTTCAGGCCGTATTCCAGTAAGTTTTCCGTCCTCTTTTACCCGACCTGTCATGAGGTCGCGATAATAGCTGCACCACCCGGTCACCGGCGACTGTTTGTAGCCATGTGAACCGCCGCCGTCAGCATTAGACGATGGCATGGAAAATCCTTTGCTCTGGAAGAAATCGCATATGCCGTGTAGCCATTCATGCAGCCATACCTCGCCGGCCAGCGGTATCTCCCAGTTGTATGGGACTGCGTTGGCGATGCTACAGTATGTTGCGCCGCCGGGGACGTGGCCGGGGCCGATGGCCAGGCCCCACCCGGGCGTAGGTATCTGAGTGTGATTGGAGAAGTCATTTTGGGGCCAGTATACAAAAATGGAATCGTATGTGCCGGGAGGCGCATATATGTCCAGTTCCATGTGCACGTCTGCCGGCGATACCCAGTAGCGATTATTATCAAGCCTCGAAAGGCTACGGATCGGCCGGTCAAGGTGGACGATGTCGAATATGACGTTGGCCAGCCCGCAGGAGCATTCCTTTGCCAGCAAGGGAAAATGCCGAAAAGACCATTCGGCTTTCTCTACTTCTTCCGGCTGCATTGTATATCTCATGAGCCGCCTGCCCGATACGCCGCCATACTCAACGTCGATACTTTTAAAGACCATACACAGTACGTGCCATTCCGGCAGGCATGGGCCCCGGCTTGAAAGCTTTTTCCGGAAACCATTGATCAGGCTCTTACTGAACATGTATCATCCTGCGCTGTTCAATGCTTGACATTGGCCGGTATGCTCACCGAGCTTTTAACGCTGTCTTTCATGATAGGCAGCGGCATCGAATACGGCGATATGGATATCGACGGTGTCGGCGAAGCTTTTTTACCTTTGTGCACCGGCTTTTTTTCCTGAATACCGGCGACCACGGCAGTCACCAAAAGCAATGAGACCAGTAAAATGATAATGAGAAATATTTTTTTATTCATCCCACATCCCCCGTTCAGAAAACGTGAGGCATCTATAAAATAATGCGCGATGGTTATTTACCGGAATGGGCAGTCTGCAGGCACTTATCGTCTATGATATAGGCCTTGACCTTTAATACATCCTTCTCCTTTTCCTTGGTCTCGAGCATCACGTCGAACTCAAGGCCGCATAGCTTATTGACGAAATCCATGAACTCACCTGTGTCAATGGGCAGATGAGTACCTATACCGCCTCTGACTGTTGAATAATGAAGCTCCGGAAAGGTTGTTGCGCCTTTCCATGTCCCGATGAACGACTCTACGATATCCCTCACCGGCATGTTCTTTTCAAGCGGGTTTACCTTATAGTGCGCTGCATCGAATAACAGTGGTATGCCCGTTTCCCTGTTAATATGCCACAGCTCGTCCACGGTGCCTAACTTGCCGGCATGCTCCTCGTTCTCGAGCCGAAGCATTTTGAATATGCGCTCATCCAGCTTCATGACGTTATTAATGAAGCGTTCCATGGCGCCTGCCCTGTCGCCATAGACTCCTCCGGCGTGAAGCTCGATGTGATTTCCGCCACCGGCCAGCCTGTCGTACAGGTAAATACACTGTAATTCCTCTATGGCTTTTTCAATGACAGCAGGTTTTGGGCTGTTCATGATACAATAATAGGTAACGTGAAAGCACGTCCTGATGCCGAGGCGTTTAAAAATAGATCCTAGTTGTTTGATCTCATCGCGGGCATCCTCGAGCGACTCCAGGCTATCATAGGGCGCGATATTTGCAGGGATACGATAAAAGTCAATGCCCAGGCGGTTTACGTATTTTGCCACCTCTGTCAGGCGCTCCATTGTCTCCCGGGCGCTCTTCTTACTGGTCACGGGCAACAATTTTTTTTCGTATGGTATTGCGGCAAAACCGATCCTCATAAACTGCAATTAAATTTTCCATTAAAAATCGTTGAGTCTTATTTATCTTTCCTTAAGCTCAGGTCGACCTCGACCAGGTCGTAATATCGGCGTATGTCTGCTTTGTCATTATCGCGTGGTAAAGTAGTGTTTGTCGTCGTTGGCTTAACGTTCATGTGTCCTATGCCTCCTGTGAATAATGCATATAGCCCGGTATTGCGTTTAGAATAAGGGATGTATCGGGCGAAAATACGTCAGGTATACTGACTTTTCAGCGGCCAGTATAACCTATGGCATGAAGCCGGCTGTTATGAAAGGCTAGCTCCTTCCGCCTTTTCTGCCGATCTCTTCGAAAAATTGTTCGCCATGCCTTACTGCCGTGCTACGTCCGCCTTTGGCACCTATTTCCCGGTGGAAATTATCCCCATACCGTGTCTTGGCGGTACGGGCGGCTTTTTTCCCTCCCTCTACTCTACCTTGATCTTTAAATTCTGCCACATTCTCACCTTGTTAAATTTATCTCAGGCGCAAAATGATAACCTTTACCTATGGATTGAACGGCGAAAAGAAGCGTTTTATGTCCGTTATGCCTTTGTTCTCCCATAACCAAAAACTTGAAAACAGGTGGCGTTCATAGGGTTAGTATCTTATGAGCGCTTTGAAGCTGGACTGCGATAATGTCATCGTCGGCGGCGGCCTTGCCGGGACTATCGCATCGATGCGGCTTAAGGGAAAGACCATCCTGTTATCGGGCGGCCTTGGAGCTACCGCGTTATCCGGCGGCGTCTTTTCCCCCCTGTCGGGAGATAGGGAAGCGGAAACGTGGTTTTTAGAGACTGATGGGCGATACCGGCTGTCCCTACGTCAGGGGAAAGTGCATTACTGCTATGTTGGCGGTCAAACACGGTCTCGTACAGAGTTCAACTTTATATGACGGTAACCCCCTGTTGGTCGCCCTGAACGAAGAGCGCCCCGGGTTTATTAATATAGCTTTCATGGGCGGTCACTCGCTGCAGGAGATAGCCAGAATACTGGACGAAGATGACGGCGCGATCGCAGAGCTAAGCTG
Organism: uncultured Methanocellaceae archaeon; assembly: GCA_963780625.1. Taxonomy (GTDB): domain Archaea; phylum Halobacteriota; class Methanocellia; order Methanocellales; family Methanocellaceae; genus Methanocella. The sequence goes on from CAWACH010000006.1 coordinate 371,708, forward strand.
CGTGCTGTCCGGCCTCTCGGCAGATAAGATCTTACTACCGCCGGTGCTTGGCGTTACCAGGGCCCGGGAGATACGAAATAAGGTGAGCGAGCTGAGCGGCTTAGACATCGGCGAGTACGTCACTGCGCCTTCTGCGCTGGGGCTCAGATTATTAAACGCGTTGAGAAAAAAGGCCGCTAAAAACGAGGGCTTAATGGCCCTGGATACGGTCAAAGTCGAGCGAATAGTAGACGGAAGGGCCGATGGACGCATGGGCACAAAGGGAAAACGTGAGGTTTCTATCCATGGAAATAATCTGTTTATCGCGACCGGAGGGCCGCTGACCGGATTCCGTCTAAGCGGCGACCGCATGTTCGAGCCCCTGACCGGCGCTACTGTTACGGCTGATATCGAGCACGACCTTGATGTAAAATTTTTATCGGAGCACCCGTTAATGAGTAAGGGCATAGGGCCGGAGGCCGTTATGAACGGCTTCGATCATGTGAGAGTGCTGGGCGCAACGGCAAGCGGCTTCGGGCTATATAAAGCCCTGGTAAGCGGCTTCCACGCGGGAGACGGGCTATGAGCGGACAATGCATCAAATGCGGCATCTGCGAGATCGTCTGCCCTTCATCGCTAAGTGCATTAAAGGCGCTTGACATGGAGCGCTCTGCTATACCACCGTCAGAGGTCGTCAATTGTACGACGTGTAACAGGTGCGTGGTTTCCTGCCCGATGGGCGTGCAGGTGACCAAGGCCTTAGAAAGAATGAGAGAGAGCTTTTTAACTCCCGGCTATGAGGAGACGCTCGGTAATATCGCCAGATACGGCGCATCCGTCGTGCCGGACATTACACTAAAAATAGACCCGAAGCCCTGCAAGGTCGCCTATTTTGCCGGATGCCTGACGAACTACAGGCTTCGCAGCATAGCGGATTCCGTGGCATTTACGCTGGGCCATATGGGGATCGAGTTTACACGGGTCGAGGAAGTTTGCTGCGGCTCCCCGCTGAACCGCATCGGCCGGTTCGACCTGGCCAGGGAGATGCTGGAAAAGAGCCTCGGGCAGTTCAGAAAGCTCGGGGTCGAGACCATAGTGACCTCATGTCCCGGCTGTACGTCCACGTTTTTGGAATACCAGAGCGAGTTCGAGGTCGTCCATTATCTGGACCTGTTTGATGCCCACGACATATACCGTTCGCTAAAAAAAGAGGATTATAGGGCTACGCTGCAATATCCCTGTCACCTCTATAGGAACGTTTCGCCGTATACGATGAACGTAGCCGAAAAAATTCTAAAGCATGTCTGTAATTATGTACGGCTCGAAGAGCCTGAGCGATGCTGTGGCGCCGGAGGCGGTGTCAGGCGAAATGACATAGGCCTAGCCAGGGCGCTGAAAACAAAAAAGGTAGATGAAATAGCACGACTGTCCCCGGACGTCGTAGCGGTCGTATGCCCCCAGTGCAGCGTACAGCTATCCGAGAGCTTTTCTAAGGTAGAGGATATTTCCACGCTGGTCGCAAGAAATCTCAAGCCCAGCGGGTAAGTATCTCCTCTCGCTTGAACACCCGCACGCTGGCCCTCACCAGGAACAGGTCAACGATCGCGATGGCGATGCTTAACAGTATTACGATCTCAAAGGTCAGGGATACGTAGCCGAATAGCTCCAGAATGAACACGCTCATTATGGGTATGACGAATACTGCGCTGATCTGCTGGGCGGCCCTGATGTCGCTCATTCTCGAAGATACCACTATGGAAAGGTATACGGACATAATGGCGAACAGCGGCGCAGTCACGATGATTGCGAACAGCCACATAAAATTGGGGACGATCGCATATCCGAAGATCCCATAGGTCATATAATCCACGAGTATGGCATAAATGACGAACGATATCCACGTAATGAGGACCGAGGGTATCACGGCCGACAGCGTCTTGCCCATCAATATGTCTCTAGTCGATATGGGAGTGGCAAGTAGCGGCTCAAGAGTGCCGCATTTCTTTTCGCCTACAATGCTATAGGATGAGATGACCGTAGGTATGACACTCGGCATCATCAGGTAGAACGGAAGGTTGCTCTGGACGATAAAAGTGATCAGCACCTGCCTCGGCGTCATAGCCGCTGCGCCCAGCACGGCGCCTTTGAACGCCGCTACGTCGGACCATGAGACGTTAGAGGGTAGGGCCAATAAATAGATCAGCGGTATGATGATCGAGAAGACCAGAGGAAAGCTGGCCATGGTAGTCAGTATATACTTATTTTTTACTACCTCCTCGAACTCTTTTTTTATGATCACCAGTATATCAATGCTCAATACTTTCACCTACGAGCTTAATGTATGCGTCTTCCAGCGTGTGTCTCATTTCGCTTACGAACTGAATGCGGCCGCCTGCCCTGACTATGGTGTTGATGATGTCGGCATTGTCCGATTCGGGATCTTTGACATCCAGGACTATGTTATTACCCTTACTCTCGACGTGCTTGATGGTACCCATGTCCGAAAGTATGTCCATGATACGTTCGCTGGATCGTTCCAGCTTGATGATCACCTGGCGCCCGTAGGCGGATAATTTTAATTTTTGCGGCGTGCCCACATTCATAATATGCTTATTAATGATGGCGATGCGGTCACACAGCCGCTCGGCTTCATCCAGGTTATGGGTACATAAGAAGATGGTCCTGCCCTCTTTTTTTATTGTTTTTATGGAGTCTCGTACGATCCGGGCCGATTCGGGGTCAAGGCCTGACGTAGGCTCATCCAAGAACAATATTTTCGGCTCATGGACCAGGCACCTCGTGAGGGCTAATTTTTGGCGCATGCCCTTGGAAAAGCCGGCTACCGGCGAGTTGCGGACCTGCCACAGATCAAAAAGATGTAGAAAGTAGTCGATGTTACGCTGCGCTTTATGCCGGTTTAGCCGATACAGGTCGGAGTAAAACCGTAAATTCTTATAGACGCTCAGCTCGTCGTAAAAGCCGGTAGTCTCGGTAAGAATGCCTATATTACTCCGTATTTCCCTGGCGCTGTCAGGGTCATATACGTCCCGGCCGCAAACATATGCAGTACCGGACGTGGGCCTGATCAGGCAGGAGAGCATGCGTACGGTCGTGGTCTTACCCGCGCCGTTAGGCCCCAGCAAGCCGAAGACTTCTCCTTCTCCGACTTTGAGGTCAATGGAATCCACGGCCGTAAAGCCGTTAAAATTCCTGGTTAGGCTATATGCCTCGATCATTTGACTAGCCATAGTCCCAGCTTTAGTAAAAGTATATTAATATTTATATAAAAGTATACCGATTAATATTCAATGGGTAATGGTGTAATAAATCAAATAAAAAGTGTAATAGCCGTGAAGCTATTGATATTCACGGCTTATTTCCATTTCGTCAGTATCTCTTCCCGGTCGAACATCGATTTTGCGAAGCGAAGTATCAGCGCATCCACAACGAGCATCATGACCACGATGGCCATGATCACTCGCATGTCGATGAGCAAAAATCCCGACATCTGGCCGATGAAAAGCCCCATGATGGGTATGATGAAGATCACGCTGATCTGTTGAGCGACGCGGGGGTCGTTGACCCGCGAAGAAATAATTAACGCGACCATGATGCCCAGGAAGGCAAGTAACGGCGATAGTATCAACAGCCCGATCCCCCAAATGGACAGGTCCGGCACTATAAACCGGTGCAATCCATAATAGATGAGCCCTTCGGAGAACAGGAAGAACAGCACCGCAGACCCCCACGTAGCCAATAGTGCGGGGATGATAGCCGAAAGCGCTTTCCCTATCAATATATCGTAGACGGAGACCGGGGCGGCCAATAGCGGCTCCAGCGTGCGGTTCTTTTTCTCGCCGATGATGCTGTATGATGCGACGATCGTCGGCAAAATGGCCGGCAGCATCATGAAGAACGGTATCACTGCATTCAAGAAGAAGATGATGACCGCATCCTGGGTGGTAGCTCCGCCGAATACACCGCCCATGGACGTTGAATTACTCGAAGTATAGGTATCCGGGTAGAAAACCGTAGGCAATATCATGGTCAAGGGCATCAGTATCGCGAACAGCAGCGGCACGAACAACAGCGAGCCAAGGATGTACTTGTTCTTGATGATCTCGTCGAACTCCTTGTCCATTATGACCCTAATTTTTGCCAGCGTCATTTTGCCGCCCCCGTGACCTTGAAATACACTTCTTCCAGGGAGTGCTTATTCTCGTAGACGAATTGTACTTCTGCGCCTAAAGATATCAGAGTCCGCATGAGCAAGGGATTATCCTGTTCGGGAGCGCTGACGTTCATTTTTAGCAGGTTACCCTGGACGTCCAGGTTCTTGACATAAGAAAGCGCCCGGACGTTCTCGATGATGGCGGGCGATACTTCCTTTAGCTGTACAGTAATAGAGCGGCCGTAGAGGTCGTTTTTGAGTCTGGACGGCGTGTCTACGCCAAGCAGGCTGCCCTTGAAGATGCCGATGCGGTCGCAGACCCGGTCCGCTTCGTCCAGGTTATGAGTGCAAAGGAAAATTGTCCGGCCCTCTTTTTTTAACTCGAGTATGAAGTCCCGGACCATGCGGGATGCTTCCGGGTCCAGGCCGGACGTGGGTTCGTCCAGGAACAGCACTTTGGGCTCGTGGATTAAACAGCGTGCGATGGCCATTTTCTGCTTCATCCCTTTGGAAAAGCCTCCCACCGGCTGGTCCTTCTTTTCCCATAATTCCATTAGCTTGAGATAATGCTCGATGCGCTCGTTACGCTTCGTTTCCGGGACGTCATAGAGCTTCGCATAAAATTCCAGATTGCGGTGTGCGCTCAGCGTATCGTAGAGCCCCGGCGACTCGGTGAGCAGCCCGACCTTTCTCCGGATCCCCATCGCTTCGCTTTCGCTGCGTATGTCGAGGCCGTCGATGGTCGCCGTACCGCTGGTAGGCCGTATGAGGCATGAAAGCATGCGTACGGTCGTGGTCTTGCCGGCGCCGTTAGGGCCTAAGAAACCAAATACTTCGCCCTCGTTGATCTGTAAGTTAAGGTTGTCCACTACCAGGTTCTTGCCAAAGGAGCGGGACAGGCCCTTGATATCGATCATTCAGTCACCCTGTTTTTAGATATCCATTATAGAGGCAGCCATTTATTAAAACATGTCGATGGCTTCGGCAAAATAAAACAATAATAAAAAGTCGGTATAAAACGAAAGGACAAGTGACTTGCGTCACTTGAAATGTATATTTATTCTACGAGAATGCCGTTAATTAAGCCTTGCTGGCCGGGCCTGCTGGTGATCTTTGCCTTGCCCAGCTCGGTAGCAACGACGGCGCCCTTGGTCAGGATGTTACGCCTGATGTAGTTCTTGTTCGCCGGGTTCGCGACCTCAGTCGTCATCGTGGTCCTCTGAGTCTTCCCCGACTTCGGGTCCGTGACGTTAATGACGTTTTCCTTGAGTATCTTGGCCTTGGTGCCGTTGCCCATGACGTTAACGATCTTTCTGTTGGTCGGCCCGATGACCGGCTGAACTTTCTCAGTGCCCATCTCGAACTTTCTCTTTCCCCTGTTCGCCCTGAGCCTGCCGCCGGTGGCCTTTCTTATGGATTTTCCCTGATACTTCATTATATTTACCTCAATGAGATTTACAAGATACAGCTTAGATAGATTATCCGGGCTGCAGTCTATCCGTTTAATACTTGAAAGTTGTATAAATAGGTATTGGACGGTATCGAGGCGATTTAAACCTTAATAGATACGCACATGTTCACTGCTTTTCAGCGGATCATGATTTTTAAGTCATACTCCGTTATGCTTATGGTGGCGGGATGTACAACATTGAGGAAAGACCTGAGATCGGCTATCTTGCGCCGGATTTTATTCTAAAGGACCCTCAAGGGGATCATGTCAAGCTCTCTAATTATAAGGGCCGGGTGAACGTGCTGCTGGCGTTCTACAGGGGTGAATCGGACCCGTACAGCATGCGGTGGCTATCGCAGCTGAATGACGATTATCTCTTTTTCAGGAGCCTGGATACGGAAATACTGGCGGTGAGCGCTGACGGCATAGAAAAAACGGCAAAGACCGTAAAACAATATAAGATCCCGTTTAAGCTTTTATCGGACCTGCAAAAGACCGTGATCAAGGAGTATGGCGTATTCGACGACCTTAGCGAATGTGCGGAAGCTTCGGTATTCATCATCGACCGCTCGGGAAAGATACGCTATAAACAGATAGGCATAGTGCCGAGCGACATACCGCCGAACGATAAACTAATGGAAACTATACGCGCGATCGTGTGAATATAGTAGTTCCGCGTTTATGCTTTAACCGTTTAATAATGATGCGACTCACGTACGCCCTTCGGTTTCAAACACGAAGACATGAAATTACTTTTTAGATTTACGAACACTAAAGCATGAAAGCACAGTGACACAATTAATACATGAAACCGTGAAGGACTCCATTAAATGAATTAAGCCGCCAAAACACGGTTAATAAGACACTAACGAACGACGTAAGCCACGAAGTGCCACCAAATTAAGACAAAAAGCATACACTACTCCAGCTACCCTTTTCTAGACTCATCGATGATATTCGCATATTGAACCAATTTTTTGCTAGCGATGCTCGTTATCATAGCCGTACTCTAATTGTCTTGATTTTGTGGCACTTCGTGATTTACGTCGTTCGTTACTGTCTTATTAACTGTGATATTGGTGGCTTATGTCGATTAATGGAGACTTCATGCTTTCATGATTTAACCGTGTCATCGTGTTTTTCATGATTTAGTGTTAGTAAATCTAAAAAAGGAATTTCATGCCTTCGTGTTGTGAAACCGAACAATCCAGCGAAAAACGCAAGCAAGAGCAAACGATTACCACTCAAACACGGAACTACTGAAATAATAGGTTTCTGCGGATTATGCTTTTCTCCATGCGTGTTTAATATTATGCTGCTTATGGAGTACGGACACGAATATGAGGAATTACTCGTAGAGCCCGGGTACAAAGCGCCGGATATCAAGCTCAGGGACGAGAACGGCAAGGCTGTATCGCTATACGGGTCGATGGATGACCGTAATATGGTCCTGGTATTCATCAGGGCGGTGGATGATCAGCACACGGGCCAGCAGGTAGACTATCTAAAGGATAGTTTCGAGAGAATAAAGTTCCATCATGCGGACGTGCTGGCGGTCTCATATGGCAGCGTTTCATTTAACAAAAAGCTGGTTGATGAGCATGAGCTGCCGTTCCATGTATTAAGCGACAGGGATTGCACGGCCATAAAAAAATATACGATCTATAGCGGGCCTGAAAAGCTCCTGGGGCCTAATGTTTTCATCCTGAACAGCTCCGGGCTTATCACTTACATGTACAACGGCAAGAACCCGTCGGATATCGTCGAGATGGCAGACATCATCAACGTGCTCCACGAGATGGAAAAGACAGGCGGCACCGAGATATATGGCGGCGTCGCCGATCGCATAGACTGATCCCGACGGACCAATATTCTTTTATCTTGAGCGGCCTTTTAGTAGCTCGATGCTGACGCTGGGCCTTTACAATACATATGATAAAGAAAAGGTGGTGGAAGCGCACTACAGGGGCATAGCCCGCGGCGCTGCCGATAGCATATGCATATGGCTTCAGCCTGGCCCTGGTCGGATTCCCCTATGATTTTGGAAACAGGAGCTCGTGGAATTCGTCAAGGATAACACGACCATTGGCGCTTCGGGGCTGTATCTGCAAAAATTATACGACGAGAAAAGACTCTACGTCATGGATGTCCCGGAAAAAGGCTTCCCTGCGCAGTTCGGCTCGCTGGTAGTCACGACTTCCCGCCCCGAAAAGAAGAAGAGCGCCTCTGCCGATGAGCTGGCGGACATGATGGCGAAGAACCGGCCGCTGTTCATATTGATAGGCCTGGGGCGTAAAGGGCTGCCTAAAGAGTATTTCGAGATGTCACAATATCAGCTCGATATCACCGGCGGCAAGGGCATTTCACTGGAGACATGCACCGCGATCGGTGCCATAGCGGCGAAGCTGTCCACCATGGCGGAATATAAAAAGGCCCTAAAGAAATATTAAATTATACTGTTATAGCCACTTTGACTTTTTCCATCTGCTTGAAGCTGATGTCGTATTTTTTACAAATGTCGATGATCCGCTCGTCGGCGGTATAAAGCGTGGCTTTAGCCTCCCGTGCGAGCTGCAGTGCCATGGCATCATAGGCCTGTAAGCCATAGTCCTGCTCAAAACGCCTCATCTCGGCGATATCTTTGATGGTTTTCATTTTTATTTTGTCGACGCCTTCTATCTCGAAGATGATCTCATCGGGCCTTATCGCCTGGCGCGGTAGCTCAGATAGCCAATCTTTATCCTTTCGGCTAAGCTCATAGAGCGCTGACGAGTCGTAGATGACCGGAGCTCTGCGGAAATACGGGAGCAGGATGAACAGCAGCAGGAGAAAGACCGTCAGCGCTGCCAGTAACATAAGCCAGTCGATGCTGCTGGTGAGCAAAGTCGTTATCCCGACCGGTAAAATATCATGGGCTACAAGTACCCGGGTAAAAGCGATACCTTTCAATCCCTGCGTGTCATAATGCTCGGCTTTCAAGTAATAGGAGCCGTTCATCTGGGGAACGTTCCAGGTGATCTCGGACATGTTGCCGATGACGGGCGATTCGCCCAGCCTGACCCAGGTCTTGTTATCCGTTGAGCCATAATAGATCACATATCCCGTGCGGTTGGACGGGGGGACAGAGGTCTTGATACTAGTAGTATTATTGGTGATGACATCGCCATAGCCTGGCGTGACAAAGACGATATCAGGCCCGATCGAGGGCTGCGGGGTCGGCGAAGGCTGCAGCGTCGGCGTCCATGGTATGTAAGGATTATTCGGCTGTGGCTGGGAAGGCGGCTGCGCGCCGGGCACCACAACTGTAAATAGCTCGGTCTTTGCAGATACATGCGATACCTGCTCTACGATATAAGGCATCGTATAAGTGACATGGATAAAATATGCCGGCACCAGGTCAAAATTATCGAGCAGCGACGTACTCCAGGCATTTGTAGGTAGAAGCGTCGCATTGGGAGAATAAACGGCTATCAGGGCCATGTTGAACGCATCATTGGCATCGGAGCGGTATAATGATACGTTGTTCAGGTGTATGACGAACTCGCTATTGTCCGGTACGCTCGTGTTGACCTGCCAGGCGCCGACATCGACGTGAGCTTTTTGGATCTCGAAAGTCGTGTTAGTGCTGCCTGAAAAGTCAGGCCTTTTTCCGGTCAGCGATGAAAGATAGTCGAAATGGATATAGGCCTCGGGGAAAATAACGTTCGACGAAGGCGTCAGGTTAAAGGCGATGACGAGGTGTTTTTTCTCTCCCGGGCCGATGTCGTCGGCCATCCACGTAACGCTATCGTTAACGGATATGGTGCCGCTGTCATACGCAGCCCACGCTTCGGACAATCCCGATGGCATGACTTTTTGATAGACTAAGCCGGTGATATTGGCATTACCGGTATTCTCGACCTCGACGACCAGCCTGAGCTGCTGTTGAACGCCATTATTTAGAGACGCCGGCACGATAGTCTCATTCAGCTTCAGGGGAAGGCCGATATCGCCATGGCCTAGGGAATAGCCGATGGTATAGCCGGTGCCCGGGCTTATCATGCCTATAAATGCCCGTGAGCTGTTCAGCAGCGTAACGTTCACCCCGGAAAGAGTAGACAAAGCAGCAGGGTTGCTTACGACCAGCGAGCCGTTGCCGGACCCGTAGGCCACTGTGCCGTTATTATAATATATCAAGCCCGATAGCTGGTCCGTGGTGCTAACGGAGGGCTCATAGCCTGCCGCGCCGGCATTTGCCGTCATACAGGCTAAGGCTATTAAAATAATAAGAATCGGGCAGGCTAGCTTCTTAAACATCGGGATCCACCCCTACGAGATACATATCCGAAAGATGGTAATCGCCGGTGCCCTGGACAGAATATGTGATGTTCTTCGTTTCGCCGGGAGCCAGCGTCATCGGCCCTAGCACATTGATCGTTCCGGATAGTGCCCCAAGGCTAAAGGGTACCGTGGTCCTGGCAATGCTAAAGCCTCCGACGGTGTAATATGCAGAATAGAAGTCATAGACATGGACACCATTAACCGTATGCGTGTCCAGGTTAGTGACTTTCAGGGTCACGGTAAAATTATTACCGCCGGTCGAGGCGATCGACTTGCTTGCGTGCACATAGACCGGGTAAGTGATGGCCAGCGGCGCCGACATGTTATCCTTAACGGAGTTCGACTCGTTGGCAATGACAATGATGTTATAATTGCCCGTATCGAAGCTGGTATTCAACGCGATGCTGCCGTCGAAAAGCTTCCACAGGCTCGGCGTGGAGGTATCCGTCGTATTCAATACCATATTGATCGGCCCCATCGCCCTGGTGCCGTTATCATAATACAGGCTAAGGCTGACATCGCTGATATCGAATGAGCCGAACGGGTCCGTTACGTTCGCTACCACTTTTACAGTCGAGGGCGGAGTTACGGACGTTATCGCATTGCCGGTCTGATCGTACAGGCTCAGGCTTTGAATGTCTATGTAGCTCGACGTATCCATGTCAAAGTGAGAGGGATAGCCGGACGATTGGTAGACGGATAATAGCTGATTATTCGTATTATCGATCTTCAGCAATAGCTTGCTTCCTTTAGGTATCGTGATATTATACCCGGCGGATAGTGATATGTCAAAATTGACAGGCGTGAGAGTGTTAGCGGGAATGGTCGTACTTATGGTGGACGAGCCCAGCGTTTTATTTACTGTCCCATCGTTCGACAAAAGAGTTACGGTGATCTTCACATCGCCGTCGGGGCTGACGACGTACAACGTCATGCCGGGGTCATCGATGATATTATAGTCCCTGGCAAACACCGGGGTCTGATTCCATGTGCTGGTGCCCGTGGTCGCTGCGATGTTATACTGAGTGATCGTGGAATTGACCGATGAAGTATTCAGGAAACCGCCGGTCGAGCTTTCATGCAGGTATAATGTCTTTACGACCGAAGAGCCCGATATGAAGACCGTATCGGATACGATAGACGTGACCGATGAATTCAATTTGGATGTACCGGTCAGTGTGACTATGTCCACAGCCCCGGGGTTCACGTAGGACGGCACGGTCACGCTTACTACGATATTCGTGCTGTTCGACGGGCCCAGCTGGCCGACATCGATGATGCCATCGCCGTTCGTATCGGTGAGCGGAGTAATGCCGTCTGCCTTGTACAGCTTGATCGGCCATCCTTGAGTACTGATATTGGAAATGCCTATGGTATCGTTCCTGAATACGTTCAGGTTCGTCACCGTATGGCTAAAGTTAACGACCGTATTGGGCGCGCCCAGGCTCGTTGCATTCGGATATATAGAGATGGCGGAGTTGGGTATCGATATGATGTCGGAAGCGATGGATGAGATCGACGTATTTTGCGAAGAGCGTGCGGTAACATTGATATGGTCAACATCGCCTTCGTTCGCGCTCGACGGTACCGTAACGCGGATGATGATGTCGGTACTGGCCAGCGGTGCCAGAGAGCCGGCATCCGGTGTTCCATCGCTATCCGTATCGGTGAGCAGCGTGATGCCGTTAGCCTGGTACAGGCTGACAGTCCAGCCCGGTGACGTTGTGACAAAGATGTCCGGCACATCGCTTCTGTAAGCATTGAGGTTCACTACGGCATGCTTAATATCGACATAGCTGCCGGGAATGCCGAAGGTAGTAACGTTTGGATAAATGGATAATGCAGGTACCGAAGAGATGACCGTGATGGAGAGGTTCTTACGGTTAATCACGCCGTTGGACTCATAGCCGGTAATGTTAATGCCATAGACACCTGCCGGTAGCGATGCGCCGAGCGTGAACGAATAATTATACAGTTTCCACAGCGCCGGAGTACCTGTGTCCGTCCTGTTAAGGGCCATACTTTGATTAGTTATGATGTACGAGCCGTTTGGCGCGCTCACAGATATTGTTCCGCCCACGATATCGTATGCCCCTATAGGGTCTGTAACGTTTGCCGTTACATACACAGGGTCTCCCGGAAGGAAACTGATGGCGGGCGTCCCGCCTTTGTACGTATTGATCGCTCCGACGTGGACATAGGTGGGCGTTTTTACTTCTATCCGGCTTCTATTGGTATTTGTATACCACACGTTGAACGCCGTCGTCTGCTGGTTATCTATCTTCAGCACCAGGTATGAGCCGCGTGGTACGGTCGTGTTTCCCGCCTGGGCCAGTGTAAAATTGTACATTGAAGCCACGGCCTGGCTTGGACTGGCCGGCACCGTAGATGTGTTCGACCCGATGAGGTATGTGCCGGCGTAGCCGTTAGTATAGAATAGTGTAACGGTGATCGGCATTGCAGCGGTCGTTGTATAATAGATCGGGACGCTGACATTTCCCGCGATCATGAAATTGTCGGCAAATGCCGGTAGCTGCGACCACATCGCAAAAATGGCAGTAACAGCCTTGCTGCCTGTGGTCGCCGTCTCAGGCGTAGTGTTGAGGTTCAGGCTGTGTAGGTAGAACGTCTTATTGGCCATCGCGGCCAGAGGCGTGTCGGTGCGCAGGATAGCTGACGAGTTTACCAGCGGCTGGCCTGAAGGGTAAGCCATAAGTGTGACCGTATCGAGGATCCCGGTATCCGCTGCGGCGGGAACCAGCTTTTGTAGTAAAAGCGTAGCCTTACCTGACGCAGGTATACTTATTGCCGGCAATCCGCTGACGGGGTCTTTGTAGGAAGCGTTTACCCAGTCCCATGTGCCATCGCCGGTGGTATCATTGGCCAATAGTATTGACGTATTGCTGTAGTAAAGGTTAGAGGCCCATCCGACAGTCGATGGCGATATGCCCAGGTCAAAAGTACGCTGTGATCCCATGTTTGACAGGTTTAACGAATATAGCACATTGTCGCCAGGGTTCGCATGTACCCATTGATCCGGATACAAAGAGAAATCCCGGACATAGACTGTGATGTTTTTCAGATCGTTAGAAGTATTCTGGTCGCCCGGAAGCTGAGTAAATACGCTAACGTTATATGTACCGGGCGAGACGCCGGAAATATTCCAGTTAAAGCTGACCGGCGCAGTTTCCCGGTAAGGCACCGACATGGATACCGATGACGAGGCGGTATAAACTACTGCCCCGGTCGTACTGTTCTTGATCTGGAGAGTTACCGCCGGCGACTGGTCGGTCACTCCCAGGTCCATAGCGGTCGCGTTGATCTGCACGACGGGAGTGACCTGGTTGTCCAGGTTGTCGCCGTTTACCGGCGTAGTGATCCCCTGGATGCCTACGTCATAAACGTTATGGTTCACTGAATAATTCAGCGTGTTGAAGAAAGTACTATTGTTCACGCCTACGGCCCAGATCACGGGCACAGCCCAGGTTTGTCCTTTTATCAGCGAGGCATTGTCCCATGCCATGGCCATGCCGCCATCGATGCTCGTCTGGCCGTACATGCCTTTTGTGCTTGTGACGTTATTTAGCGTGTCCGTTTGCATTTCATACCAGATCTGATAATATTCGTCCACATCGTGGGCGGAACTGGTTAACGGCGAGCGGTATCCCCCGATATGGATGGCATTAGGGTCTGTGCTGTCTTTAAAGCCAAAAACCGAATCGTTAAGGGTTGAATAAAAGTCATCATCGGCCGCACACTTGCCGTTAAAGTTAAAATCTGAGCCCTGGGTAAACCTGATGTTACTAATGTTGGCTGCACCATTATTAGTAATATAATAAACAGTGGCGAACCACAGGTTGTTGTTCCTGATGATCGTTTTTTGGGTGATATTCACATAGGAAGGAGCGCCTGTGACCACGGGCGTCGAGAAGTTGGTCAGGACAACACTTTCCACTGAGCCGTCAGGTACTGTGTTAAATCCGATGATCTGCTGGCTCCCGTTTATGTATTGATTGGCAGTACCGGTGGTAGAGTGATTGCTGTAGGTATAGCCGCCGTTATAGGTCGGATACGGAGCCCCCCAACGATATAGATTAGTCGTCTCGCCATCATTACCGAAAATAATGGCGTTTTTAGCACCCTGGGTGCTGAACATTCTTATGGAGGTCTTTGTGCCTGCATCAGAGTCATTATTACTGCCATATCCGTTGTCGCCATTTCTGCATAGATGGTCGTTCGAGGTAATGATCGCGTTCGTATCGGTCTGGTTGAACGGGAATACGATGGCGGATAGCTGCCCGCTATAAATAGGATTGACCGCCAGCGAGCTAATGGCCATAGGCGGCTGCAGCGTTATGTCGTAGCCGTTGATCGGGTCGTCGTAGAAATATAATGTCCCGTTATCCACGTACCAGTTGATGTCATTCTTCACGTACTCGCCCGTCGTACGGTCGGCCTGTACTTCATTGGTGATCTCGGTGCCGTCCGCCCGGACGATCTTTTGCACGCTGTATCCTGCGGGAATGCTTGCCGATAACCGGTACCAGGACCCTTCGACCTTGTCATTCAGCGAGAGGCGGATGTCGGTACCGGCAGCATTTACCGCCACCGACGTCGTGGCTTTGGTTATATCCTTGCTCAGGTTATATTGTCTGGTGACCGCGTCGACGTTGTTATTATCGAGGGGGATGACCACTTCGACCTTCTTATCCTCATTTTTAATGGCCTGGGGCTTTGAGCCGTTGTCAATATCGGTAGAGGCCAGCACATTTACGCCTTTTACGGACATGCCCTTGACCTTTGGGTCGTTCTTTACGACTGTCGTCGTATCGGAAGATGACGAGTTCACATCGGCCCTCAGCACGATGGCTTTCTGAGCCGGATCATAGGCTGCATATTGTATGCTCATGCCGGTATCGGCGCTTACGCCCATGGCCACGGTAAAGTTAGCTGTTGTAGTATTATATGCCCCGTTCTCGTTGACGTAGGCGACCACCGTGTAATTGCCTAAAATGACAGCTTTATCCAGCTGATAGGTGCCAGTGTAGGTGCCGTTACCAGGACTTAGTATCGCCGGGCTGACCGTGTTGTTTACGGGGTCATTTACGACGACGACGGGGTTGCTGGCATTGGTTATAACGGTGAAGCTCACCGTCTCCGAGGGCAGATATACGTTTTTAGATAAGCTAAGGTACAAATATAACGGTCGTGCGACCGGAGTTTCGTAGTATTGTTATCGGGCGTAATGGTAACGACCGGCAGAGGCGTAGCTATTACGGGGCGAGCCATGACCTCGAACGTATCGTTTACGGTAATGCCGGTGGCGACATCGGTCGCCAGCACCGTATAATTATCTAAAATTACCGTCCTGTTCAACGTATACTCGCAGACATAGGCGCTGTCGTTGAGCCTGTCGACAGTAACATCATAAGAAATACCGGCGGGGTCGATGATGGTGACCATCGGTCCCGTCGAGTTATAGATAAAAGCCCTGACCACTTCATTGGGATAATAAGTATGGTTCTCCAGTACCATCGTCAGGGGCGTTAACGTCGTGTTATCGGCCGGAGACGTCGAGTTATCCGGAACAGGAGTAGATACCGTAGTATTATCAGGAATAGGGGATGCCGTATCATTCGGTCCCGATACGGTAGAATTATTTAAGGAGGTATCCTGCTGTGTTACGTTAAAATTTTCAGCCGCGACACTGGAGATACCGAGCGTTCCAGTAATTATTATGACGGCTATTAGCAGGGATATGACATTTTTCGCTTGCATATGGGTTAATGCCTTTTGTCAAGGCTTTTTAGCCCCTTTTCGGGGCCGCGTGTATGTCCATGCTACCCAGATCAGGCATATCAATAATATAATGCCCCAGATCAGCATGCCGCCGTTGATCGGCAGCATCGGCAGCGGCAATATCGAATACTCAAACGACACTGCCCATGGGTCCATGCCTAGCTGAGATCTTTCCCAGACGACTGGATTTCCGTTAGACGTGGGCGTTTCGCTGGAATACGTGATGTGCCCGTTACCGGCATTGGCCTCTATCACGGCATTTTCCACAGGTATGCTTGAGGAAGTGAACGGATACTGGACTGTATTAAAGAACAAGCCCTTTTCCACGATATCGGGCGAATCATACTCGAGAATAACGGTCAGCGTCTGGCCTGCATCGATTGGCACCCAGGCGCCATATTGTATCACGGTAGAATCGTTAACCTCGCTGACCTTCACATCGCTAATGGCGGTCCCGTCGCCCAGCCTGGCAGTTACGTTAGTGACGTTAACGGCTTTTACGGAACTTGTGAACGGTAAGGATATGGGCCCAAGCTTGGACGGCGATTCTTTTTGAAGCGTGAGCGTTATGATACCGGGCACTATGGACCTGTTGATCTCATTCTGGATGGTCAGCGTCCTGGTCACGTGAGTCACGTCGCCCAGGTCGAGCCTGACTTTGTCCTCTTTGAATACTTCCACTACAACAAGCGGCTGGCTTGCAGCATGTACGGCCGGTATATACGCTAAAAAGACGGCACACATGACCGCCAGTATGATCAATGTATTTGTAAGTTTGTAAGAACGGCCTAACATCTACTGCATCCCCTGTTGAAAAAGCCCTGATGGTTTAAATATATTATGATAAAGGGGATACTATCCCCCTTATCATCGGGGCCTTTCTTTTTCTTAGAACCTTCTTCTTGCCGTGCCGAACATGCCGATGACTAAGAGGCCGGCTGCGCCAAGAGCAGCTAGCGTCTCAAAGTTCGCGTTCGCCATGGAGACGGCGTTGTTCAGGAACGGCGTCGACTGCAGGTTCGTGGTCAGAGCCGGGTCGAGACCCACCATGTATAGCTCGGATAGTGGATAGTCGCCGGATCCGCCGTCTACCTGATATGCCAGGGACATTGCATCCTGAGCTCCGCCCGACTGGTCGAGGTTACCGACATTCCACCAGTAAGCGGCGCCGTTAATGCCCGCTATGCTCACGGCGGCTTGTCTGCCGGTATATTTGTTAGTGGTGTCGATGTTCGGGAACCTGAGACTTGGCAGAGTAATTTCTGTTCCTGACTTATCAAAGAACTTGATCGTGCTCGGTCCGCTAAACGAGGACGGCACGATATCGTATACGTAGACGTCCGGCGATTTCTTGGTGCCGAGGTTCTTGACGCTGATGGTGACCTTATACTGGTTGCCGCCCAGAGACGTGATGGTCTTAGTGGCTTCCACGTAATAGTCGTTCAATATCCAGATGGATTTCTGGAAAGTGACGGTGTTGGCGTCATTGTTGTATTGAATGCCGATCTGAGTACCATCGTTGGCGATGGATATGGTCGGTTTTACAAAGCCGACTGGCACGCCTGCGGTGAACCCATAGATGTTACCTGGAGGGGTGTCCGAACCGGCGATCGTGTGCACGTTGGTCGTCGTACCTACCCATGCCTGGGACGTCGTTAATGACGCCGGAAGGGGTGCCGATGTGACGCCGATAGTACCGGTCGTGTCAGATAGCTGATGGTTCGCCGGGACTGCGCTGACTGAGCCGTCGGTGATCCAGACGGATACGGCGCTTAAAGTATATGTGACGCCGGGCGCCTGGGGTGAGCTGACAAAGCCGATCTTCGGCGTGAACTGCCAGTACCTGTCGTTACCGGTACCAAGTAACTGCTTGGTCACGTCTACGCTGACGTCCCCGGTCGTTGCTGTTGGTGCGCCTACGACTGAGACATTACCGATAGCGCTCTGGGAGGCACTGTTGATCTTGTATATCAGCGTCGAGTTCGCCAGAGGATACAGCGCAAGGCTGCTCGTGTTATTGAACGGTGTAGGGTCCGAGATGGTCGCATCAAAGGTGGCCGAGCCTACCGATAGCGGAGTGGCGGGCGTCCATACCATGTTTGAGCCGGACAGTGCGGTCGAGCCGTCGGTCGTGGCGTTGTTGCTTAAGGTCCACCCGGCAGCCGGAGCGACCGATACTGCTAATGTGTTAATATTAGTATTGAGGATCGGGCTGGACGCGTCTTTCACGAGATTTAATGTGACCGACGTTTTCTGGCCGGTGACGGCGGGTATTTTGTTCGCCGAATATGATGTGGTCAGATATACGGGCATCTTTGTTGTCGCTACGGTGTATGTTAGTAATGCATACTTGCCTGCTGGAAGGAGCGGTATGTGTACGGTTATCTGTGTACCGGAATCCGCCATGTTAAAGGCAGTGGTAGCGATAGAGCCAGCATCGGAGCTTTTTGCCCATGCATTAGTATTTCCGCCTTCGCTCAGGACGACCGTTACATCGCTCAGGTCTTTTCCAAGGTTGTTGGAGATATTAACAACGCCTGTGGCGCCGTTGACCGTAGTGACCGGTATGCCCCCATTGGAAACCGGGTCATATGTATCGGTACGTGCTGCCACTTCAGTGATCTTTATACCCAGTACAGTGCCAGTAGCGGCAGACGCCGGACTAACTGGCAAAAATGCCACCAGAAGCATCCCCACGATTAATAGTTGTAGTAAATATTTAACGCATTTTGTAGCCTTAATAAGAAGGCCCCCTGTAATTTTTATAATTTCATAACCGGTAGCTATTTGCCTGTTTAGCTTACGGTCAATAGATAAGTTCTCATCATACTATATATTGTTTTCTGTAAAGACGAAATAAATTTGTAAGTTGAGAATAATATATCGACCAATAAGCGATAATAAAGAAATTATTTTTCCCTTAGGGGAATGATTTTCTTTATTGTAATGAATAAAATAAATTAATGTTCGCCGATTTTGTTCGAAATTTGGCGAACGATTATTCGCAAAATACTAAAAAAAGGAATAAATTGTTAAGGCGCCGCAATCAGTAGGACCGGGACGCCAGTACTATCCGGTTCGCCGGCTTGCCGCAGACCGTGCAGACGCCTTCGCCTGTCATGCCCTTTGGTTCCCCGAGCAGTTTACCGCCAGTAGCATTTTCCATCTCGAGGCCGCAGTCTTTTTCGCCGCACCAGTGCATGCGTGCGAAGCCCGTCTCGACCTGTGCTTTTGCTTCGTCGAGCGTGCTGGCAGTCCTTGATGTGTGACAGCATGAATTCTGAAGCTTTACTTAATAGCTCGGCCTGGAAATCCAGGAGCTTGCCAGTGACCGTCAGCGAAAGCCCATCCATCGGTATGGATTCCTTTTTGCCGTCCCTGCGGACAAGCATGACCGCATTATTCTTTAGGTCCCTGGGGCCGATCTCAATGCGGAAGGGCACGCCTTTCATTTCCCATTTATAATATTTGGCGCCCGGCCGCTCGTCCTTATCGTCGAGGACAGCGGTTATGCCCGAGTCGTTTAATATGGACCTGACCTTCTTGCATGCTTCCAGTACTTCCTCCGCGCCCGATTTGAATACGATGGGGATAATGACTACCTGGGTCGGCGAGGCGTTTGGCGGTAATACCAGGCCCTTATTGTCGCCGTGGATGCCGATGGTGGCTGCGATGCAGCGCTCGGATATACCATAACACGTCTGGTTCACGAACTGCTGCTGGCCGGTCGAGTCCTCGTAGGTGATCTCAAAGGTCTTTGCGAACTTGGTGCCCAGCAGGTGTACAGTGCCGACCTGTAGAGATCTGCCATCCGGCATCATCGCGTCGAAAGCCATTGTGTAGTCTGCGCCAGGGAACTTGTCCCAGTCCGGGCGCTTGTTTATGATGAAAGGTACTGCGAGCTTCGTGAAGAAATCGCTGTAGAGGTCCATGGCTTCGCGTACTTGCTGTTCCGCTTCAGGGTATGTTGCGTGGGCAGTGTGGGCTTCCTTAAAGGAAGTGACCTCTCGCAATCGTATCAACGGCCTCGTGTGCTTGGTCTCGTACCTGAAGATATTGACGATCTGGTATAGCTTCAAAGGCAGGTCTGCGTGCGAGCGTATCCATAGCTTGAACATGGGGTACATGGCCGTCTCGCTCGTCGGCCGTAGCGCCAGGGGTATTTCTAACGGCGTTAAGCCGCCGTGGGTAACCCAGTATACTTCGTCCTCGAAGCCCTTAATGTGCTCCGACTCCTTGAGGAGTTCAGGCTTGGGGATGAGCATCGGGAACTGCGTCTCCTGGTGATCCACGTCCATGAGGGCGCGGAGCATGTTGTAGACCTTCTTGCGTATGGAAAAGCCGAACGGGTACCAGACATATACGCCCTTAATAGGGTAGCGCACGTCCAT
This sequence comes from uncultured Methanocellaceae archaeon, assembly GCA_963780625.1. GTDB lineage: Archaea > Halobacteriota > Methanocellia > Methanocellales > Methanocellaceae > Methanocella. The sequence continues at coordinate 391,818 of CAWACH010000006.1, forward strand.
GACCTGCGCCATCATGAGTAACTCATTGTACCATTCACTGAAATTGTCCTTCGTCGGTAACGATTTCGACTCTTCTTCCACGATAACATCCTCGCTTAATTGTGGTTTAATTACTGGTATTAGTATTTATCACTTTTTAGAATTGGAAGGTTAAATAAGCCCTTATTTGGATAGTTATGCCGGGCGGGCGGCGGCTGGACCACAAATAGGTAATTTGAAATTATACATAAAAAAATTTTTTATTTTGTGATATACCTATCACAGGCGGCATATCCATCGCAATATACACAAGGGTATAAATTATTTAGATTATTTAATACATTATAGCGTAAATTTTCATATGCTTTATTATACCAGATATCAGATAATTTCTCCCGATTACTATCACCTAAGGTATAAATTCCCTGTCCGTCATTGCAGCATAAAGAAATACCGCCATCGCTCCTTATGACTAATTGTATAAACGGATAAAGACACGGTATTTTATGTTTTTGTAACATGATGCCTGTTTGGCGCTTGTAATGCCCGATTACTTCGTATATCGTTTTCGAGGATGTATTGAAATTTAACAATGTTTTTTATATCAGGTTTATTTAATATGTAGTCATATATTGTTTGTACATTTTTATCAAATTCTTTATCCGTAACAATCAATGATCAAGCTATCAAGATCGGCAATAAGTTTTTGAAAATTATTTAAGGTTAATAATGTGCCGTTAGTCGTCAGGCTGACCTTGGCATTTGGCACAGTCGTTTTGGCATATTTAACAAGGTCATAGATACGTTTGTCCAATAAAGGTTCATTATTACTAAATAATCGAAGTACACCATTGAAATTTAATTCACTGAGCTGATCAATGATATTAGTAAATAGAGCATGATCCATTAATTTAAATTTTCTTTTATCACTAGATCTATTACAGCTACAATCCAGGCATAACCCATTGCACCTGTTGATAGTCTCGATTTCTATTTCCGTAAACAAAGGTTTTGTGTTATACCAATTATTAATAAAATCGATCGAGCTTTGTAAATAAGTATTCTCCCTTCTTTTATTCCAGTTATACAGAAAGATCTTTTCATACATAAACGGTAATCTGGAAATTAATAATTTTTTAATAGAAAATTTAACTGGATTATCTGACGAATCATAATTTTTTACAAAGAGAGTATTTTCGTTTAACATATGTATAACCCTGATAAATAATAATATTCAAAAACTAATATAAAAATAAACCGCTTAGAAAGAGCATGATAGGGCTACATGCGATAAGAGACAGCACTAAGGCCTTAAACAGAGTATCCTCAAGGCTCTTGATATTAGCCCATCACATAACATAGTTAACAGATCGTGAGAGATGCTTTTTATATTCTAATTAGCGTAGTTGTAATCGATCGGGGTATGAAGCGTAGCTTGCCAATGGTATGTATATTAATTTTCAGCTTATTAATTTTAGCCGTATTTGCGTCCGGATGTAGTAACGATAATTATGGTAACAAGGGACCGATAACCACTGAAATAATGAATCATGCCTTTAATGCTGTCGGAAATGCCTGGAATATGACTGGAGATAACCCGCCGATAAATAATTCCAGCTTCCAAATATTGCGTATGGACTATATTGGTAATAATACAACAATAACTTCCGTTCAGTTTAATACAACAGATGGTACCACACACACGAGTAATCTATCAAACTATAACTATACGAACCCCATCGTACTGGACATTGATAACAAGCCCATTATATGGAATTCTATTACCTCAATAGATACCATCTCTTCAGATAAATACGTGGCAATCCTGGAAGAGTATACTAACCGGAGCACGCTTATCGGTACCCCGCCGTATACTCCGATCCAGCCGCCGCCGATACCGACGCCGGTTCCCACTTTCGACTATGATAATTCTAATGGGATGTTAAAGAATGAGCTCGTGCCTTACGGCATTACCGTCAATGATAGCTTCAAGGTCTTGATCGGTAAAATATCTTATATCAACACGCCAACGACAGTGGGCTATCCTGGGATCGGCTTAGCGGGCGCTTATTCTCTGCCATATACTATCGAGGATGGATTTACTATCGTAAACATAATGAGCGACGGGGCGATCATAGCGACATATAAGAACCTAACAATATACCTGAAGCCCGGCAAAAGCTGGACCACTGTCAAGTCCGGCGTAAATACAACGGGGTCTTATCTGGCAAATAAATATAACACGAATTCATTGGACTACAACAATATAACGGAAATGCAATGGCCTGTTAAAAATGAGCAAACATATACCCTCACCAACAAAGGCATCTTTAATAAATCAGTATTGAGCGATCCGTATTCAAATAAATAATTTTTATGTGATATGCTTTAAGCCTTTTTTATGACTTCATTCGTTAAGGCGACGAACTTCTCCAGGGTAAATAATTCCATGACCCCTACCGGTTCCAGATAGGGCATTCGTAGCACGGCGATCTTCGCCATTTCATCCGCTTCTACTTCCCATATCGCATAACCATGAGTTAAGTCCAGCGATATGCCCCAATCCCTTAAAGTGCCTTTCTCCATAGCGGCTTTGGTGTTTGAATGAATGTTATCTAAAACTTTTTTCTTTTCAGGTTGAGTCGGTGGAAAAGAAGCCCAGTTGACCTTAAATTTCACAATATATCGGCCCATTATATCACAGTCATCAATATATGCCGTGTGTCTAAGGTATTTTGCCAATTAAATATCAAAATAAGTACGATGTCAATTCAAATATTGTCTTTATTTGCCGATCTTTAACATCCTGGATATGGTATTCCAGCTGCGGGTCGTGACAGACTTTCCAAATTGTTTTTCTATGGCGCTCATCAATTCTGCTGCGCCTATGCCTGGCTGCTCATACAAAATGCTGCAGATCATCCCATCCGAGACATTTAATATTTTATAGCCCTCAGGGGCCGGTAAGTCGGGTGGGCCTCGATATTTTGTGTTTTCTGAAATAAAAGTAACGAACGATCGAGTTCCGGGAGTGTTAGCAATATCTTTGAAAGGCTGCCTTGCTTCGAGTGCTTTAAGATCGCTTAGAGAGCGTACTGTGACCATTATTTCATGGCCTGATGTCTCCGATAATTTTTGTGAGATGATCTGAGAAAGTAACGTGGTGTTTTTCTGAGAAGATGCGAAAAGCACATTACCGCTTGCGAGCACGGTCTTCACGTTTTGGAAGCCCAGCGATTCGAAAGCTTTTCGTAAGTCTTCCATCTTTATCAGCGTATGCCCGCCGACGTTGATGCCTCGAAGAAATGCGGCGTACTGTGTTTGATCTTGTTCCGGCGGCATAATTCATAGCTAACGGCATATGGTATCATATTTGTTCCGCATCTGAGTTAAAGGAGCTATCCGATGAATCCCTATTATCTTCGATGTAAGTGCTAATGGCTTTGTGTAATACTTTTTTTACGTGCCGGGAGTTCGCAACATGGCTAATATAGATTTTTAACCGCTATTGTTAAGGGCATATTATCCACATCCGACAGGTAGTGGATTGGAGGCGGAAAAAATGACTCTGGAGGACTGGAGAAAGATCTTTCAGGAAAGCAACGGCAAGAGTGCAGTTGAGCAGGAACGTGAAAGACCTAAGAAGACCATTGAGGATAAAGCTAAAAAAGAGCGCCTTGAGAGCGGGCCGGGAATGGAAGGCCGGCTGACGCCTTAAAGGCGCTCTTATTTTTTCACAAATATTAAGTGCACATGGATAAAGCTAAATAATCCACCGCCTATCTTCAAACGGTGTTAGTATGGTAATCGGAGTCACAATGATCACTGTCATACCGGGCGAAGAGCGTGCAGTCTATAACGAGCTGACCAAGATCTCAGGCATTCGCGAGGTCTTCCACGTCTTCGGCGAGTACGATTTTATCGCCATCATAGACGTCCCGGGCCTGTCCGAGATCAACAAGACCGTGGATACGATGAGAGAGAATGAGATGGTCACCTCGACCAAGACCATCATCGGCGCCGAACTCTAGGCGCCCGGCATACACAATATCTATTTTTGGTTCTTAACCGTATTTGGGTATCGATGTCTTGACCACGGTGGCCACAAAGGTCACCACGGTGGGCACGGTTTTAATATAACCACGGTGGACACGGTGTACACGGCGGTTATTTTTAATATTTGAGGTCCGGAGAATCAGAGAGCCCGGTTTAATGAGTACCATTAATGGCCAATTACTGTAACTCACTTTATTAACAATAGCTCAACGAGCCTCTATAATTCATGAAATTAAAAAATATGTATCTGTGCTCTTAGTGTCTCAAATAATAAAAGAGCCACCGTGTCCTCCGTGTCCGCCGTGGTTATATTAAAACCGTGCCCACCGTGGTGAATAACTCGCCCTAAAACGCGGAAGAGTATTATTTTTATAAATTTGGAACCAATCCATTTTATTCCTTTTTTTCTAGAGGAGAAGATATATCTAGCCTCAGACTAAACACTTAATTCTCAAGCATATGGGGGCGAATAATGAGAAAATTAGGATGGTGACAATATGGTAAATGTACTGTTAAAGCAAGTGGAGATAGCGAAAAAGATCGACTCTGCTGCGGCCATTATACAGTGGAATGACTGGAAATGGCAAATAAAACACGCCGTCAAAGATATCTCTACGTTCGAAAGGCTGCTTTCCATGCGGTTTAACGCGGACGAGCGCCGGGAACTAGAAAAAACCATCCGGAAATTCCCGCTGAGCATCACGCCTTATTATTTATCGCTCATAGATGCCGGGGACATGAAAAACGACCCGGTTTACAAACAATGTTTTCCTTCACCTTCGGAATTGATAGTAGAAAAATGCGACATGGAGGACCCGCTGGCCGAAGACAGGGATAGCCCGGTACCGGGCATCACGCATCGGTACCCCGACAGAGTATTATTTCTAATAAGTAACGTCTGTGCGATGTACTGCCGGCACTGCACCCGAAAAAGAAAGGTCGGCAACGTTGACCACATACCGGACAGGCAGACCATCGCAAAAGGGCTTGATTATATTCGTAATACGCCCGCTATACGTGATGTCCTACTTTCGGGCGGAGACCCGCTGATGTTGCCGGACGAGTACCTGGACTGGATACTGACCGAGCTGGACAATATACCGCACGTCGAGGTAGTACGCATCGGCACCAGAGTCCCCGTCACTTTACCGTGCAGGATCACCGACGATCTTGTCAATATGCTAAAAGAGCATCAGCCCATATGGATCAATACGCATTTTAACCACCCCAAAGAGGTGACCGCTTCGTCCAGAGAAGCTTTGAGAAAGCTGGCGGATGCAGGCATACCGCTGGGCAACCAGTGCGTATTGCTGGCGGGCGTGAACGATTGCCCGCAGATCATGAAAAGGCTGTTCCAGAAGCTTGTACAGAACAGGGTGAGGCCTTACTATATGTTCCAGTGCGACCTCTCTGAGGGACTTTCCCATTTCCGCACGTCGGTCTCCAAGGGCATCGAGATCATCGAGAACCTGGTGGGACATACCAGCGGATTTGCCGTTCCGACCTATGTGGTGGACGCTCCCGGCGGAGGAGGAAAGATCCCCGTCATGCCGAACTATCTCATATCCTGTACGACAAATAAGGTCGTGCTCAGGAATTACGAGGGCGTTATTACGACTTACACCGAGCCCGACTCATATAAAGCGATGACGTGCGAGGAAAATTGCTGCCAGTGCAAGCAAGAGTACAAGAACGACTGTATGGAAGGAAAAGTAGCCACCGGCATAGCCAGGCTGCTATCGGACCTGGACGAGTCTATCTCAATTACACCTAAGATAACCAATCATTTCAGGAGGCATTACGATGCATGATACAATAACAAAGATCGGCAATTCGATCGTTCAACACGGCTCACACAACGACCGTATTTACGTCATGAAGCTATCGAGCCGCGACGTGCCTGACATTGCACACCGCCTCTATGACATGGCCACTACGAATAAGTATACTAAAATATTCGTAAAAGCCCCGACACTGGCGCTGGACGCCTTTTTTAAGGCAGGCTATGTCGTCGAGGCCTACATACCGGGATTCTATAATGGCAATGAAGACGGCTATTTCGTGTCAAAATACCTCGATGTGTCGAGAGGGATGGAGAAGAAGAAAAACTCCCTGGCCAGCGCGCTATCGAAAGTACGGTCGGTGGCCGGATTAAACAGGATCCCGTCCTTGAAAGAAGGCTTTACGCTCCGCGAAGCCGGCCCTAAGGACGCGGGAGAGCTCGCCAAGCTCTATACGAAGACATTTAGCACCTACCCGTTCCCGATCCAGGACCCGAAATACATACAGGAGACCATGGAAAATAATATCAAATATTTCGGAGTATTCTCCAAGTATAATAAACTGGTCGCGGCGTCCTCATCCGAGATGGATTTTTTGTATAAGAACGTAGAGATGACCGATTTCGCCACGATGCCCGAATATCAGGGCAGCGGCCTTTCCACCTGCTTGCTGCATAAAATGGAAGAGAACGTCAGAAAGGAAGGGATGAAAATGGCATATACCATCGCCCGTGCGACGTCTTATCCTATCAACAGGGTCTTTTCGCGGGCGGAATATTCGTACGGAGGAACGCTGACGAATAATACCAATATTTGCGGGGATTATGAAAGTATGAACGTCTGGTACAAGAGCCTGGGTAATTGACGTTTTAGCGCAAAGACGCCGAAATGCCTTCCGGGGCCGGCGCCATTACTTTTTTATTTGAAAAGTACAATATCGATAGTCTTAATAATTAGTTCTCATTGAAACAACAAAACCTTCGTTGAAAAAATATATGTTTAATCATATCATTTGCTTTCTAGCTCAAGTGGATCAGGATTATGGCTTCATATATGATGGAACGTAGCTGTAACAATTCCGGGATGTTAAAGACAAATGTATAAAGGATTAGACGATAAAAACATCATTAGCAATAGCAGGACCCTTTTTATTGATATTTTGAAGTGGGTCATTTATGCTTCGGGCATAGGCATCGTGGTCGGCATCTCGACCGGCATCTTTCTACGGCTGTTAGGCTGGAGCATTTCTCTTGCGGGGAGCTATAGCTATTACTTTTTACTGTTGCCGATCGCGCTGTTCCTTAGCGAATCGATCGTAAAGAAATTTGCCCCGGAAGCCCACGGGCATGGCACGGAGCAGGTCATCGAAGCGGTCCATTTGCGTTCGGGGAAGATCGACCCGAAAGTCATCCCCATAAAGGCCGCTGCCACGATCATCACCATCGCGTTCGGGGGCTCTGTCGGCAAGGAAGGGCCCTGTGCCCAGATCGGCGCCGGCATTTCCTCGGCCATCGCTGACATTTTTAAGATGAATGACGATGACAGAAAAAAGCTCGTGATCTGCGGCATTAGCGCCGGCTTTTCCGCCGTGTTCGGCACGCCCATCGCCGGCGCCATCTTCGGCATTGAGGTAGTATACGTGGGCAGCCTTCTATATGAGGTCATGCTGGCGTCGTTCATCGCCGGGATCATCAGCTATCAGGTGGCCAGCCTCATGGGCGTCACCTATACGAGCCATCTGCTGAACATCATTCCGCAGTTCAACGAATTTTTCTTCCTGGACGTCATCGTTGCCGGAGTTTTCTTCGGCATCATCTCCATACTCACAATCGAAGTGGTATATTGGGTGGAAAAGCAATCGTTAAAAATGCCTTTAAAATCACCGGTCAAGGGATTGCTAGGCGGTTTTATCTTGATCGGCCTGGCGCTACTCTTCTCTACTCAATACCTTGGCCTTGGAACGGGCCTGATCGATAGCTCGCTACAAGGAGCGCAGGTATCCTGGTACTCTTTCCCTGCAAAGATACTGTTCACCGCGACGACGCTCGGCTTCGGGGGAAGCGGGGGCGTCATTACCCCGATATTTGCCATAGGCTCAACGGCGGGCGCCGTGTTCGCCCAGCTCACGGGGCTTAGCATTCCTACCTTCGCGGCGATCGGCCTGGTCAGCCTGCTGGCCGGCACGACGAAAACGCCCATCGCTTCGAGCATCATGGCGATCGAGATGTTCGGGGCGAATATCGGCCCATATGCGGCCATCGCATGCGTCATCAGCTTTATCATCAGCGGGTCGAGGAGCATCTACCCGTCGCAGGTATTTTCGCTGAAAAAATTCATCTGACTGCCCGGTGGTACGACACATGCCGGCTAACCAATTAGGATTTATACTATTTTTTCTATAATGGCTGGTAGACTGTAGTAGATGAAGCTTTAGGACTGCTTATATGGACCATATATTATCGGACGATGCAAAGAAAATGTCGGCGATCTTACTTACGGAACAGCTTTCATCGAGTAAGGAAGGACTCTCCGGGAGCGAGGCCGGGCAAAGGCTTCTGGTATACGGTCCGAATGAAATAACGGAAAAGAAAGTCAGCCCGCTGATGAAGTTATTATCTAATCTTTGGGGCCCCATTCCCGGGATGATAGAGGCTGCCGCGATCCTTTCATTGGCCATAGGGCGAATGGAGGATTTCCTTATTATCGTGGCGCTTCTCCTGGTCAACGTCGGCGTCAAGTTTTACCAGGAGGGCAAGGCCGGCGACTCGATAGAGCTATTAATGCAAAAGCTGGCGCCCAATGCACGTGTAAAAAGGGATGGTAAATGGGCCGTTATTCCCGCCCGTGAGCTAGTTCCCGGCGATGTGGTCCGCATACGTCTCGGGGACATAGTCCCGGCGGACGTTAAGCTATTCGAGGGGCTCTTTCTCCAGGTCGACGAATCGGCGTTGACGGGAGAATCGCTGCCCGTGGAAAAGCGCCAGGAGGATATTTGCTATTCCGGCTCGGTCGTCCGGCAGGGCGAGATGGATGCGATCGTAGCGTTCACGGGTGCCGACACTTATTTCGGCAAGACTGCGAAGCTCGCGGCGAGCGTGAACCGGCCGGGCCATTTTCAGAAGGCCATCGTGAAGATCGGCGACTATCTCATAGTCATTACTCTACTTCTCGTCGTCCTGGTCTCCGCCGTAGGCATATTACGCCACGAGGATATCCTCGAGATACTGCAGTTCGCCCTTGTCCTGACCATCGCCGGGATACCGGTAGCCCTTCCGGCGGTGCTTTCGGTCACCATGGCCATAGGCGCCATCGCCCTCTCGAAGAAAGAGGCGATCGTCAGCAAGCTCGTAGCCATCGAGGAAATGGCCAGCATGGACATCCTCTGCGCGGATAAGACCGGCACCATCACCGAGAACAAGATAAAAGTGGCCGATGTCATTCTTTTTAACGATTACCGGGAAAAAGACGCCCTGCTGTATGCTATGCTGGCGTCCCGGGAGGAGAATAACGATCCCATTGACATTGCCATTATCGATAAGGCCCGGGAGATGCTTGGCAGCCCGGCCATGCCGGCCGGATACAAGGTGACCGACTTCAAGCCGTTCGACCCCGTGACAAAACACACGGAGGCCAGTGTAGAACGCGTTAATGGCGACCGGTTCAAAGTAGCCAAGGGCGCCCCCCAGGTCATCCTTGCAATGTCGTCAGAAAAAGATGCCCTCTCCGCCCGGGTTAACGAGGATATCGAAACCTTTGCAAAGAACGGGTACCGTGCCCTGGGCGTTGCAGTTTCGGATTCGAACGACAGCTGGCATTTCATCGGCCTTGTGTCATTGCATGACCCGCCGCGGGAGGACTCGGCCGAGACCATACGGCTGGCCCGGTCCATGGGCCTCGACGTGAAGATGGTGACGGGCGACCATGTGGCCATCGCCAGGGACGTCGCAAAGAAAGTAGGGCTGGGCGAAGATATTTACCTTGAGTCGGCGATCGATAAAATTCCTAACGGACAGGCGGAGGATATTGTCGAGCATGCCAGCGGTTTTGCCCAGGTATTCCCCGAGCATAAATACCATATTGTCGAGCTTCTCCAGAAAAAAGGCCATATCGTAGGCATGACCGGAGATGGCGTGAACGACGTTCCGGCCCTGCAAAAGGCGGACGCCGGCATCGCCGTGGCGGGAGCGACCGACGCGGCCCGCTCTGCTGCCGATATCGTGCTCACCAGGCCGGGCATTTCGGTCATCATCGACGCGGTCAAGGAGAGCCGCAAGATATTCCAGCGGATGACCAACTATTCCATCTACCGTATGGGAGAGACGATACGCCTTGTATTCTTCGTAACGATATCCATAATCGCTTTTAACTTTTACCCGATAACGCCTTTGATGATCGTCCTGCTTGCCCTGCTCAATGATTTTCCCATCATGGCGATCGCCTATGATAACGTCACGTACTCGAATAAGCCGGAAAGATGGAATATGCGTGGGCTCCTCACGATATCGACTATCATGGGCCTGGTCGGCGTGATATTCTCATTCACCATGTTGTACATCGGCATGGACGTATTCCATTTTAGCCCGGACGTTCTCCAATCGTTCATTTACCTGAAACTTTCCGTAGCCGGCCATTTGTTCCTGCTCGTGGCAAGGACCCGGAAAAGCTTCTGGTCGGTCAGGCCGGCGCCCATACTGCTGGCGATGGTCATCGGCACGCAGGCGATCGCCACAATATTGACGGTCTATGGTATTCTATTGCCCGCGATGGGGTGGGGACCGGCCATATTCGTATGGGCCTACTGTCTTGCCGCATTCCTGATCACCGATCTCGTCAAGCTCGTGGCATATAAGCTTGTCGACCGGGACGGGACCGTATTCCCTCAATAAAGGCGGATGCTATTGGATGCTATTATAAGTGGCATCATATCGGTGTTGTAGAAGGCCTCGTTTCATCTCATCGAATTAGCCCTTCGTTAGGCCAGTAGTTCCATGCTTATACTTTAACCGTTTAATATTTATGCGACTCACGTACACTCCTCGGTTTCACAACACGAAGACATGAAATTCATTTTTATATTTACGAACACTAAAGCTTGAAAGCACAGTGACACAATCAACACATGAAGTCATGAAAACCCTATCAAGCGAAATAAGCCGCCAAGACACGGTTAATAAGACATAAACGAACGGCGTAAGGCACGAAGTGCCACCAAATCAAGACAAAAAGCATACCCTATGCCAGCTACCTTTTCTCGACTCATCGATAGTAGTTACATATCGAAGGCAGTGTCCCATATTGTCTGTAAATTCTTTTTTGTTTTTGCTCAGTGTTTGTTTTTTTTTTGCTTATGCTTTGTTGCCTGTGGAGTGGATGGAGTCAGTTTTGAACCACAGAGACACCGAGTACATAGAGGCACACTGAGACTTCTTTTTATATTTGAGGGCTCAGAGGTCTCAGAGCCCGTTTATTATGCTAAAAGCACACAGAGGATGCAGAGCCACAACGAAAATAAAATACATCTGATATTCAACCCTATGCTTACTTATCGGATGGAAAAAATAATTGGACGTTCAAAATGTATTATCTGCGCAATCCTTTAATTCCCCTGGTGCCTCTGCATCCTCTGTGCCCTTGCAACCGAATTAACGGGCTCTGAGTTCTTCGTGACCTCCTATTTAAAAAAAGTCTCAGTGAAACTCCATGTACTCCGTGCCTCCGTGGTTCAAAAACCGATTCCGACAACGTATCACTCAACCAGAAACAAGATAAAAAGATCGAATAGAAATTACAGAAAATGTAGGACGCCGCCATATCGAACCAATATTTACCCTGAGACGCTCGTTATCATAGCCGTACTCTACTTGTCTTGGTCTTGTGGCACTTCGTGATTTACTTCTTTCGTTAGTGTCTTAATAACCGTGAACCTGGTGGCTTATGTCGATTGATGGAGGCTTCACGGTTTCATGGTTTAACCGTGCCATGGTGTTTTTCATGTTTTAGTGTTAAAACTCTAAAAAGAAATTTCATGTCTTCGTGTTGTGAAACCGAACAAACCAGCGAAAAGCGCAAGCAAGAATTAACGATTACCGTACAAACACGAAACTGCTGTAGGCTCTGGTAACATAGCAGTTTGTGAGTGGTCTAAACCCTGGCTGTCTAAACGCGATCGGTGATTCACCAAAAACCGGATTATCCTTTATAAACTGGACATTCTTTATACAAATTGGTTGAGGATGCGCGGGATGAATTTTTCTGAAAGGATCATCGGTATGTTTGTCAATCCGGATAAAGCGACGGAAGATATTGCGAACAAACCTCGCATCGGAGAGGCGCTTGTCATCATGGGCATATACGCAATACTGGTGATGTTAAGCGCTTACATCGTATCAAGTCACATTAGCTATGTATACAATATTTCCGGAGTCTCTAAGTCCGGTTTACAGAACGCTCCAATCATTTCCCGAATCATGACGCTCGCGATCGACCTCGCCTTGCCTTTGATACTGTGGCCGGTAATCACCGGATCCTTACACATATTCGCCATGTTGTTCGGAGGTAAAGGGAAGTTTTTTCCTCAGATGATGACTGTACTGGGCTATACGGATGTCGTAAAAATAATAACATTTATTATCTTCATAATACTATTCACCCGGTTGCCTTACGTGACTGTTGAGATATCAGGCTGGAATATTTTATCAACCGTATCATCGATAATGACTAGTCCGGTATGCCAGAGTATGTATTTTAAGGCCGCAAACATCGTCATTATACTGGGCATGATCATTTCAAGCTTAATGGGCGTGTTCGCGATTAAGAACGGTGAAAAGCTTACCATGGGTCAATCTGCGATAGTGATCGGCGTACCATTGCTAATTTATGTGATCATAGAATTAGTTATCCTTGCAATTATTTTGCTCTAAACTCCCATTATTACATGGTGTTCTTACAAAGTAGGAGTCAAGCGCTAGGTATCTGGATTACCAATATGTAGATTCGAATTAAATCGAAAACAAGAGTCAAAGGAATACTATATGATCGAAAAATTAGCTGAAAGCTCAGGAAATGTCATTGGCTATAAAGCGATTGGAACGATCACGGCTGCCGATTACCGGAAGCTGGAGCCTGAATTCAAAGCGTTAGTGGAAAATGAAGGAAATGTACGCATGTTGATCGATCTGAGCGAGTTTAAATGGGAAAAAATGGAGGCATGGCTGCAGGATTTGAAATTTGGATCTGAATTTCATCATGAGATCCAAAAACTCGCCGTAGTCGGCGATAAGACATGGGAGAAGTGGATGACACAGCTGGCTTGTAAACCATTCTATGCCCATGACGCCAAATTCTTCCATACTGCCGATATCGACAAAGCCTGGGCCTGGCTCCGCGAGTAATTCATTTGCATGTGCTGAGGGATCAAGCGGTCATTGCGCTTGCATGCCTTGTATTATCTTCGGACGCTCAAGGCTAGAGAACGCGTTTGCAATGACTTCGCTTATGGTCGGGTGTATCACCTGCGACCGCCAGAGCGTCGAGAGGTCCTGTGTTACGGTGTTCATGAGGAAGACCACTTGCTGGACAAGGATCGCTGCTTCGGGGCCTACGATCGAGCAGCCCAGGATCCGGTTCGTGCCCTCTTCGACCACGACTTTTACCAGCCCGTCCTCCTCGGCCATAGCATAGCCTTTTGCCGTATCTCCGTATCGGGCCCGGCCTACGAGTATGTGAAGGCCCGCCTTGAGGGCTTCATCCTCGGTCATCCCGACGCCGCCCACCTGCGGATGAACGTACACGGCGTGCGGGACTGCGTGCGTGTCATTCTCCCGCCGGTTACCCCTTAACATATTATCAGCCACGATCTGCGCCTCATAATTGGCCGTGTGCTTGAACATGTACCGGTCGGTAGCGTCGCCCAGCGCGAAGATCCCCGGCTTCGTAGTCTCCATGTATTTATTTACCTTCACCCAGCCCTTACGGTCTGTCTCTACCCCGGTATTTTCGGGTTTCAGGATGTCGCAGTTCGGCCTTCTGCCTGTTGCGACCATTACTTCTTCAGCCTCTATGCGCTCGATCTTTCCGGTTTTAAGGCCCTTCACATGGACTATCTTTTTATCACCATGCCTTTCTACCTTCATGGCAGAGTAGTTAGCCAGGTGTCTCAGGTCTCCGGACATGACCCTGGTGACGATAGAGCTAATTTCGGGGTCCTCATTTTTAAGCATTAACGGGTGTCTTCCGATCAGCGTGACTTCCGTGCCCATGGCGGAAAATACGTGGCCGAACTCGCACCCTATGTATCCGGCACCGATGATCGCCAGACTCTCAGGCAGCCTCTTCATATCAAACAGCGAGATATTATCGATGAAGCCCGTTTCTTTTAAGCCCTCGATATTCGGAATGTGGGGCCTGGCGCCCGTCGCTATGACGATCTTAGGGGCTGTGATCGTCTCGTTGCCCGCTTTCAGTGTGTGATCGCCGACAAACTCTCCCATCTCCTTAAGCCAGGTGAGGTTCTTCGCCGACCCGATGCCTTCTTCCATGCTCTTTCTTTCTTTGTGGATAATGTCCCATACGCGTTTCATCATGAAGCCAAAATCCGCCTTATTGACTGTAGCGTCTATGCCGACTTTTTTCGCGTCGCCCAGAGTATGGATGACGTCTGCAGGATAGGTCAGGACCTTCGAGGGAATACAGCCATTATTCAGGCAAGTGCCGCCCAACGGGCCTTTGTCTACCAGAGCGACCTGTAAGCCCCCTTCCAGTGCCCGGGAAACAACGATCATTCCACTACCTGAGCCCAGGATGATCACGTCGAACTTCTCCATATCAGGACCCACCGTCCCTCGCCGGAGCCATACCTGGCTTCAATTTACTGCCAAGCTTTTTCTCGAGATCCAGTACTATCTTGGTAACCTTCATTACCGCGTCAGGAATGAGTGAAATTGAGCTTATTCCCTCCTTAACGAGGAATTCGGCATACTCCGGGTAATCGCTGGGCGCCTCCCCGTCAAGGGCACAATCCTTGCCATTTCTCCTGGCCCCATGGATCGCCTCGGCGACCATGTCCTTTACGGCGGGGTCACGCTCGTCGAATTCCTTGGCGAGTATCTGCGAGTCTCTATCGATGCCCAGCGTGAGTTGGGTGAGGTCATTGGAGCCGATGGAGATACCGTCCACGTACTTGCAGAACTCGTCCATGAGGACTACATTACTGGGTATCTCGCACATCATGTCCAGTTGCAGCCCGTTATCCCCTCTCCCGAGCTTGTTTTTCTTCATTTCCTCCTGGACTTTTTGCATTTCCTCGATCCTGCGGCAGAAAGGTATCATCGCCCGGATATTGGTCAGCCCCATGACCTCCCTCGCCCTTTTCAATGCTGCGCATTCCATGGCAAAGCCATCCCGGTAGCGAGGATTATAGTAGCGTACGGCTCCCCGGAAGCCGATCATAGGGTTAGCTTCGTGCGGCTCAAAGTACTCTCCCCCGATGAGGCTGGCATACTCGTTGGACTTGAAGTCGCTGAACCGCACGATGACAGGCTTGGGATAAAAGGCGGCGGCGATAGTCCCGATGCCCTGGGAGAGCTTATCTATGAAATATTCCTTCTTATTCTCATATCCGTAGGTCATATCATCGATCTTCTTCATGACCGCCTCGTCCTTGATCTTCTCGGGGTGTGCCAGGGCCATCGGGTGTATCTTGATGTAGTTGCCGATGATGAACTCCAGGCGGGCCAGCCCGCAGCCGTCGTTGGGTATCATGGAGACGGAGAATGCCTCGTCGGGATTACCCAGGTTAATGCGGATCTGCGTTTTAGGGCGTTTCAAGCCTTTGACGCTGACTTTATCCACGTGATAGGGCAGCTTACCCTTGTATACATAGCCTGTTTCTCCCTCGGCACAGCACGCTGTCACATCCTCGCCAGTGTGGATTTTTTCGGTAGCATTATCCGTGCCTACGATGGCCGGTATCCCGAACTCTCTGCTTACTATGGCGGCATGGCTTGTCCGGCCGCCGGTGTTGGTCACGATGGCAGAGGCTATCTTCATGGCCGGCTCCCAGTCGGGGGTGGTCGTATGGGATACGAGCACTTCGCCAGGCCGGAGAGACGATAGCTGGGATACGTCCTTGATTATACGCGCTTTTCCGGCCCCGATCTTCTCGCCCACGCTCAGTCCCGTGACCAGCACGGGCCCCTTTGAGTCAAGGTAATACGTTTCCAGGACATCATGGGGCTTCTGGGACTGCACAGTCTCCGGCCTGGCCTGGACGATAAAGAGCTCGTTCAAGATACCATCCTTCGCCCACTCTATGTCCATCGGCATTTCCTTTGCCGCTTTTTGAGAATAATGGTCCTCGATGGCCATCGCATATTTCGACAGTGTAAGCACTTCATTATCCGAAAGGCAGAAACTTCTTCTCTCAGCCTCGGGGACGTCGACGTTCATGGTAAGGCCTTTGTTTTTGGCATAGATCATCTTGATCTTCTTGTCGCCCAGGTCTTTTTTAATAATAGGCCGGTAACCCTCCTTTAGCGTGGGCTTGAAGACATAGAACTCGTCCGGGTTTACGGCCCCCTTGACGATGTTCTCCCCCAGGCCGTAGGAGCCTGTGACTAAGACGACACCCCTGAAGCCTGTCTCGGTATCCAGTGTGAACATGACGCCGCTACAGGCTTTGTCAGACCGTACCATTTTCATGATACCTATGGAGAGGGCTACTTTAAAATGATCAAAATGGTTATCGATGCGGTATGATATGGCGCGGTCGGTGAAGAGCGAGGCATAGCATTTTAAGCATGCATCTTTCAGCTCATCAAACCCGCGTACATTCAGGTATGACTCCATCTGGCCGGCGAATGATGCAGTCGGCAGGTCCTCGGCCGTTGCCGAACTGCGCACCGCCACGTCAGTATCCGGGCCGTATTGGTCGCAAAGCTTGTCATAGGAGGCTTTTATAGCTTCCCACAGGTCATCGGGGATACGAGCGTTCAGGATCAGTTCCCGTGCCTTGAGGCCCCGTTCCACCAGGTCATTTATGTTCGATTTATCCAGGCCCCCCATTGTCTCCTTGAGGTCTTCCAGGATACCGGCCGACTTAAGGAAGTGCCAGTAGGCCATCGAAGTCGCGGCAAAACCATTTGGTATCTTGACTCCTTCAGGGGAAAGCTCCCTGTACATTTCTCCGAGGGATGCATTCTTGCCTCCTACCAGCGGTACGTCTTTCATCCCGATCTCGCTGAACCATAGAATTAATTTTGTATCTTTATCGCTCATGACAACCCCGCCTGTAAGGTTTTACCAGGCCTTTAGAAGCCTTAAGATAATCCGGTTGACTCTTGAATTTATTTGTGCTTAAATTAGAAACTAGCAGCATACTACATTCAAAAATGAATTAATTATATATGTATTTATATAATTTCTTTAAATGCGTGGAAAAATTGCCGGAAAGACATACTAAATCCCTTAACATAATCGGTGCACGAGTCATCAAGGAAAATGACCTTACGCTTGTGACATTACCGAATGGCGACGTACCGATGGTCGACAATTTCGGATATGGGCTCTATTATCATGACTGCAGGTTCCTTAGCGGCTACACCCTGACTATAAATGACTATTATTTAACTGAGATACTGTCCAGCGCCCAGAGCGGCTTCGAGTCTTCGATAATTATGACTAATCCGGACTTTAAGGACAATAACGGCAATGAGATCGTCAAAGAAACGCTCAGTATCGGGAGAGATACGGCAATACCGGGATGTATAATCGAAAGTATAAACATACGAAATTTTAACATGGTCGACGTATCGCTAAGCTTGAAGCTCGATTTTCGTGTGGACTTTGAAGACATTTTCACGGTACGAGGATTAATACAGGGCACAGACGGTAAAAAATTACCGATAAAATTCAATCCCAAAAATAATACGATCTACTTCCCGTATATGGGAGCCGACGGGCACTACCGTGTCACGAAGATCGAATTCAATCATCCTCCGTCAAAGGTGGAAAATGGGTCCTGTACCTTTTCCATCCACCTGAAGCCAAGGGGCATGCAACAAATAATAATGGCGATCTTCGTACAGGATGTACCGCCTGATAAAAAATACGTAGAGCGGCACATAACAGACACAAAAGATGCTCTTGAAAGCATTGAAAGATCATACCACGTCCCATACCAGAGACATTTTGATTTCCTCACGGATAATAACCTCTTCAACAAGATACTCCTGAGATCTTTATCCGACCTCAGGATGCTATACATGGGCCTTAACGGAAACAAGTTCCATTCGGCAGGAGTCCCCTGGTATGATACGCTCTTCGGAAGGGATTGCATCCTTGCGGCTATCCAGATCATGCCGTACCACGCCGAATCTGCGCATGGGACCATAAAACTGCTAACCGAGTATCAAGGCAAGGTATTTGACGATTGGCGGGACGAAGAGCCCGGCAAGATACTTCATGAGTTAAGAATGGGCGAAAAAGCCAACCTGAACAAAATACCTCAGACACCCTACTATGGAACGGTTGACTCAACCCCCCTTTTCTTAATATTAATTGCCGAGTACCTGGATTGGACCGGCGATCTGAAATTATTCGAGAAAATAATGCCCAACGTTGACGCCGCCTTAACCTGGATCGATAAATATTCCAGGCGCACCGGCTCCGAATTCACTTATTATACGGCGAGATCCCCGAAAGGCCTCTATAACCATGGATGGAAGGACTCGGGGGATGCCATCATGCATTCGGATGGGGCGCTGGCAGTCCATCCGATAGCGCTCGCGGAGGTCCAGGGATACGTATACATGGCTAAAAAGCGCATGTCTACGCTCTATGGTCTCATCGGCAGGAGCAAAGAAGCCGGCAAGCTCGAAAAAGACGCCGGGAAGCTAAAGAAAGAGTTCAATGAACGGTTCTGGAGAGAAGATAAAAAATATTTTGCCATGGCGCTGGACGGCATAGGGATCTGCGACGTGATATCTTCTAACCCCGGGCATTGCCTGTGGTCCGGGATCGTAGACGAAAAATACGCGAAACCGCTCGTCGACCGGCTATTCAAGGCGGACATGTTTACAGGATGGGGTATCCGCACACTCTCTTCAAATGAACTCCGGTATAACCCGCTGGGCTATCACATCGGTACCGTCTGGCCTCACGACAATTCGCTCATTGCCATGGGCCTGAGAAAATATGATCTACAGGACAGGCTCTCGGAGCTTTTTACAGGCATGTACGATGCTGCCAGCGTTTTTCCCCTCTACAGGCTACCTGAGCTTTTCAGCGGCTTCCAGAGGGGCAAATATAACATGCCGGTGAAATACCCGGTCGCATGCAGCCCCCAGGCCTGGTCCGCCGGCACGATCCCGTACATGCTCATAGCAGCGCTTGGGCTAATGCCGGATGCGCTGAATAAGCGATTGATGCTGGTAAAACCTCGCCTTCCGGCATGGCTGAACAAAGTACAGATCACGGACCTTAGGGTCGGCAAAGCATCCGTAGACATGGAATTTAAGAGAGAAGAGCAGGGCACCCTTGTCAATGTTGTTAAGAAGCAGGGCGATCTGGACGTATTTATCGAATACTAGTGCTTCCGGTAACATAGCGCCATTAATGATAATATGTGCCTGCCCGGTGCCAGAAAAGTATTGGGATGACCATGGATAAACTGATCTTATATGAGCAAGAGGTCGAAAAGCTATCGATCGACGATCTGTTCAGAATTCTTTCTACGGGAAATAATGGCCTGACCGATGCAGAAGCCGATAAACGGCTACGGAACTATGGCCCGAACGAGATCACCGAGAAAAAGAAGAATCCCATCATCCAGTTCCTCTTGAACTTCTGGGGGCCCATCCAATGGATGATCGAGGCGGCAGCCATCATATCCCTCATCATAGGACACCTCGAAGATTTTGCCATCATCCTGGCGCTTCTTTTCATAAATGTATTGGTGAAATATTTACAGGAAAGTAAAGCGAGCAATGCGATCGAGCTGCTGAAGCAAAAGCTTTCGCCTTCCGCCAGGGTACGGCGTGACGGTAAATGGCTGGAGATAAATGCCCGAGAACTAGTGCCCGGCGATATCGTGAGGATACGGCTCGGAGATATTATACCAGCGGACGTTAAGCTGATCGAAGGTCAATACCTGGAAGTCGATCAATCCGTCTTGACCGGTGAATCCCTGCCGGTAGAAAAACGAGTCAATGACATCGGCTATTCAGGGGCGATCGTTCGAAAGGGCGAGATGGACGCCCTCGTCGTCGCCACCGGCATGAACACCTATTTCGGCAAGACTGCCCGGCTTGTAGAAAAGATCGCAGAGCCCAGCCATTTTCAGAAAGCGGTCGTTAAGATCGGGAACTATCTTATCATCGTTACCATGCTTCTTGTCCTGTTTATCAGCGTGGTCGAGATATTTCGCGGTCACGACATATTCACGGTCCTCCAGTTTGCCCTTGTATTGACAATTGCCGGAGTACCGGTCGCGTTGCCCGCCGTATTGTCCGTCACGATGGCAGTGGGAGCCATCGCCCTGGCGAAAAAAGAGGCGATAGTCAGTAAGCTGGTCGCTATAGAGGAAATGGCCAGCATGGACGTCCTGTGTGCCGATAAGACAGGGACTATCACGCAGAACAAGATCAGCGTAGCCGATATTCTGCCGTTCGGCGGCCATGATGAAAAGGACGTAATACTCTACGCCGCACTGGTTTCCCGTGAAGAGGACAAAGACCCTATAGACCTGGCCATCATAAAAAAATTACGGAAAAGTAAAGAATTAGACGGAGCAGTACCCGGTTATACTATTTCTGACCTTAAGCCGTTCGACCCTGTCTCCAAGCGAATGGAAGCGCTGGTAACCAGAGGAGGCATATCGTTTAACGTAACGAAAGGCGCACCGCAGATGATCGCCGCCTTATGCGAGGACATCAATATCAAATCGTGGGTGGCCGAACATACGGACGAGTTCGCCAGAAAAGGATATCGCACACTGGGTGTGTCCAGGATAGGTGAAAATGAATGTTGGGATTTTGTCGGCCTGATCTCGCTCCATGATCCTCCGCGAAGCGATTCAGGGGAGACAATTAGAACGGCACGGACCATGGGCATCGAAGTTAAAATGATCACTGGCGATCACGTTGCCATTGGTAAAGAGATCGCGCGCGAGGTCGGCCTGGGGACGAACATCCTGCCTGAAACCGCGATCATGGACATCCCGGATGAAAAGGCGACCGATGTCGTCGAAAGGGCGGACGGGTTCGCCCAGGTATTCCCGGAGCATAAATACCGTATCATCGACCTCCTCCAGAAAAAAGGCCATATAGTGGGCATGACGGGGGATGGGGTGAACGACGTGCCCGCCCTGCAAAAGGCCAATGCAGGCATCGCGGTCGCGGGCGCCACAGATGCTGCGAAATCCGCCGCAGCCATAGTGCTAACGCTTCCTGGCATATCGGTCATTATCGACTCCATCAAGGAAAGCCGCAAGATCTTCAGGCGAATGACCAACTATTCCATATACAGGATGGGCGAGACCATCCGCCTGGTATTTTTCATAACCCTTTCAATTATATTCTTTAATTTTTATCCGATAACGGCGCTCATGGTGGTGCTCCTGGCGCTGCTGAACGATTTCCCCATCATGACCATCGCATACGATAATGTGCGATACTCCAGTAAGCCCGAGCGATGGAACATGCGAACACTCCTGGGAGTATCGACCGCACTAGGGCTCTTCGGCGTATTGGCTTCGTTCGGGCTATTATACATCGGGATCAACGTCTTCCACCTGAGCCATGAGGTCTTACAATCGTTTATTTATCTCAAGCTCTCCGTCGCCGGGCACCTTTTCTTATTCATCGCCAGGACAAGAGGCCCGTTCTGGTCCGTAAAGCCTGCACCCATACTGTTCGGGGCCGTTATCCTTACTCAGTTGATCGCCACGATCATTACCGTCTACGGTATTTTTTTGCCTGCCATGGGATGGGAGCTTGCCATTTTTGTGTGGGGATACGCATTAGTATGGTTTGTGGCGCAGGATATGTTCAAGCTGTTGATATACAGAATACTCGAAAAAGAAAAGATAACCCTCATGTAACAGAATAGCACAAATTTATAAATATACAATATATTTTATTTTAATTATATTATTTGAAACAAGTTTTCGCTGATGGCATTACGGATAATGTGGCCAGGCATACGGTCGTTGTTTATGACAGCTTAGTAAGGGGCTATATATATGGGTGGATATTATGGATAAGCCGGTAATTGACGTTCAAGAGGCAAAAAAGCTGTCAGTCACAGACCTTTTTAAATCCCTTTCGACAGCCGACAAAGGGCTATCGAGCACGGATGCGGCGGAGAGGCTACAGACTTATGGCCCGAACGAGATCACCGAGAAAAAGAAGAATCCCATCATTCAGTTCCTGTTGAACTTCTGGGGGCCCATCCAATGGATGATCGAGGCGGCAGCCATCATATCTCTTATCATCGGGCACCTCGAGGATTTTGCCATCATTATGGTGCTTCTTTTCATAAACGTGATCGTGAAGTACGTCCAGGAAAATAAGGCCAGCAATGCCATCGAATTGTTAAAGAAGAAGCTTTCCCCGTCCGCCAGGGTGAAGCGTGACGGTAAATGGGAAGAGGTAAATGCCCGGGACCTTGTCCCCGGCGATATCATCAGGGTAAGGCTCGGCGACATCATACCGGCTGACGTTAAGCTTATCGAAGGCCAATACCTGGAAGTCGACCAGTCGGCGTTGACCGGGGAATCATTGCCCGTAGAAAAACAAGTCGGTGATATCGGATATTCCGGGTCTATCGTTCGAAAGGGCGAGATGGACTCGCTCGTCGTCGCCACCGGAATGAACACGTATTTCGGTAAGACAGCAAAGCTGGCGGAAAAGATAGGCGAGCCAAGCCACTTCCAGAAAGCCGTCGTAAAGATAGGCGACTACCTCATCGCAGTCACACTTCTGCTGGTGGTCCTGATCAGTATTATACAATTGTTGCGCGGCTATAATTTCTGGGTCATGCTACAGTTCGCGCTTGTGCTGATCATCGCCGGCGTGCCGGTGGCGTTACCTGCCGTACTGTCTGTCACGTTAGCCGTGGGAGCTACCGCCCTGGCGAAAAAAGAGGCGATCGTCAGTAAGCTTATGGCCATCGAGGAAATGGCGGGCATGGATGTCCTGTGTGCCGATAAGACCGGGACCATCACCCAGAACAAGATCAGTGTAGCCGGAGTATTGCCTTACAAGGGCCATACAGAAGATAACGTGATACTTTACGCTGCCCTGGCTTCCCGTGAGGAGGACAAGGACCCGATAGACATGGCCATCATAAAACAAATGAGAGAAAGCAAAGAGCTAGAAGCGGCCATGCCAAAATATAGTGTTCAGGAGTTCAAGCCGTTTGACCCCGTCATCAAGCGAACAGAGGCGGAAGTGAAAGCCGATAAAGGAAAATTCAAGATAACGAAAGGCGCGCCACAGATGATCGTCGCCTTGTGTAAGAGCGATAGCGATATCGGGCCCTGGGTCGGCGATCATACGGAAGAATTCGCCGCTAAAGGGTATCGCACGCTAGGCGTGGCCAGGATGGATGAGGATGGTAAATGGGTTTTTATCGGCCTCATCTCCCTTCATGACCCGCCTCGCAAAGATTCTAAGGAAACCATTGGAACGGCAGAATCCATGGGCCTGGACGTGAAGATGGTCACAGGGGATCACGTGGCCATTGCGAAGGAGATCGCCAGGGAGGTAGGCCTGGGGACGAACATCCAGCCCGAGAGCGCCATTGTGAACGTCCCCGACGAAAAAGCCACCACCATCGTGGAACATGCGGATGGGTTCGCGGAAGTGTTCCCGGAGCATAAATACCGTATCGTTGACCTGCTACAGAAAAAGGGCCACATCGTCGGCATGACAGGCGACGGCGTGAACGACGTGCCTGCCCTCCAAAAGGCCGATACCGGCATTGCCGTGGCGGGTGCCACAGACGCAGCAAAATCCGCCGCTGCCATAGTACTGACCAGGCCTGGCATTTCCGTCATCATCGATTCTATCAAGGAGAGCCGCAAGATATTCAGGCGGATGACCAACTATTCCATTTACAGGATGGGCGAGACCATCCGCCTCATATTTTTCATAACCCTTTCAATCATAGTTTTTAAATTTTATCCAATTACAGCCCTTATGGTCGTGCTTCTGGCGCTGCTGAACGATTTCCCCATCATGACGATATCCTACGATAACGTGCGATACTCCAGTAAGCCGGAACGATGGAACATGCGCACCCTATTAGGAGTATCGACTGCACTCGGACTCTTCGGCGTGATAGCTACATTCAGCTTATTATACATCGGCGTCAACATCTTCCGTCTAAGCCCCGATATTTTGCAATCTTTTATTTATCTCAAGCTCTCCGTAGCCGGTCATCTGTTCCTCTTTGCCGCAAGGACGAGGGGGCCATTCTGGTCGGTGAAGCCGTCGCGGGTTCTTTTCCTGGCCGTCGTTCTCACCCAGCTGACCGCTACGATAATCACGGTGTATGGTATTCTACTTCCGGCAATGGGGTGGGGGCTTGCCCTATTCGTCTGGGGATACACGTTCATATGGTTCATCGCTACCGATCGGCTAAAGCTGTTGATATACAGTATACTCGAAAAAGAAAAAGTAGAACTAATGTGATACGGGTAACTGAACGCCACCCATAGTACGGTCGATACCATAGGCTCGATCATGTTCGGCTATCCGGGCGAGGCCATAAGCAGAAATATAAGGTCATATCCTCCCCTTAGAAGTAGCATGCTTAATATGAAAACTTACATCCGAAATTGCACATCATTTCTTAGATTATCTTTAATTTCTTAGACTCGTTCATGCATAGGGGATGGAATATTTTTGAACCGTCGGATAAAGGGATCATAATAACGGCTATTGCAATAACGATATTGTTGCTGGTCGTGAACGCTTCAGGGGCTCAATCCGATGCAGCGGCGACATCTGCCACAGTACAGGACCCTAACGCGTACTTATGGGGACAGATCAAATCACGCGAAAGACCCGAACAACATGACTATACTCGAGCAGGAGCATGTGCCCGGGATCGATGTCAGTAGCCCGGTAGTGGCAGGGCAGCCCGTTAAGGTGACTGTCAGGATCGGCGAGGACCTGATGCATCCGAGCACGCACGACCACTTTATCCAGTGGATCGAGCTCTATGACGGAAACCTTCAGCTCGGCCATGCAGACCTGAGGCCCGCCGCAACGAAGCCGGAAGTTACATTCACGGTCGTGCTGAATAATTCTACCACTCTACGGGCGCTAGAAAATTGTAACCTGCATGGCACATGGGAAAACACAAAAAATGTCACCGTGAAGTATACTTAACGGCATAAAAATCGGCCCGGTCAAATGTTATAGTGCGTAATGGAATGTCGGAGAAAACATTCCATATCCGTCTTTTTAAACCATGCATATGATGCAAGGAAGCGTTCACTATATCCACAAAACGTGACTTAATCAGTATCTTTTCTCAAATTCCGCATTTTGGGAACGCCTTAAAATTTATATTTTTAGTCAAGATGTTTTAAAGGGTCTTCATGTCGGAAAGTTCGATAGTTGCCAGTAAAATACTTCTCATCGTGCTGGACGGGGGCTCGGACAGGCCCGTAAATGGCACCACGCCTCTCGCCAGCGCCGATACGCCCCACCTCGACGCGCTTGCGAACGGGGGAATTAACGGGATCATGGATACCGTGGGCGTCGGCGTTCGCCCCGGGTCCGACGTATCTCACCTCGCTCTCCTCGGGTACGACCCATATAAATACTATACGGGCAGGGGGCCGCTGGAGGCGGCGGGAGTGGGGATCGACTTAAAGCATGGCGATATTGCCTTCAGGTGCAACTTCGCTACGGTGGATAACGGCATTGTAACGGACAGGCGTGCCGGCAGGATACAGGATACTGACGGCCTGGCAAAAGCCATCTCGGAGAAAGTAAAAGTCCCCGGTATAGAGATCATTTTTAGACGATCTACAGGACATAGGGCGGCACTTGTGATAAGGGGTAAGGGCCTCTCCCCGGATATCACCGATACGGACCCGCATAAAGAAGGCCTTCCGCTTCAAGAATGCCATCCTCTAAAGGATTCTCATGAAGCGAAGCATACTGCGAATATCGTGAACAGTATATCAAAACAAGCCATGGAAGTGCTCAGGGATAATCCCGTGAACGTAGAGCGAAAAAAGCACGGGCTTCTGCCCGGCAATGCCATTTTATTAAGGGGATCCGGCGAAATGCCGGACATACCGGATTTTTATGGGAAATATGGCATGAGGGGTACCGTAATAGCTTCGGTAGGCCTGATCATCGGCATCGGTAAGCTCTGCGGCATGGAATGCCATCCTGTCGGCGGAATGTCAGAGGAGCTATCGGGTGCTACGGTGGACGCCAAAATGCAAAAAGCCGTCGCTGCACTTGAAACTCACGACTTCGTATTGCTGAACATAAAAGGGGCGGATGAAGCAGGCCATGACGGTAACTTCGATAAAAAAACAAAGTTCTTTGAAGAAATGGACGTGGCCTTCAAGGGCCTGCTACATTTACAGGACGCCCTGATCATCGTCACATGCGACCACAGCACGCCCGTATCCGCGAGGCGCCATACGGCAGACCCGGTCCCCATCGTAATGCACGGGAATGGAGTCAGGATCGATGATGTAGGGCGCTTTAACGAGCTCATAGCGTATAAGGGCGGGCTCCACAGGCTCAAAGGCCTGGACGTCATGCCCATAGCCATGGACCTTCTTAATAAGACGAAAAAATTCGGGGCTTGAATAACAATTTATAATTCCTCGATTCTTCTGGCATGTAAGAATTCATTCAATTGCAGCCTGTGGGGATATGCGGGCCAGCCTACGCCGCCTATCTTGAGCGCTGCTGTAGCGCTGCCGATCAAGGCCGATTGCCGGAGTGTCTTACCACCGATATATGCACTGATGAAACCTGCGGCGAAGTTATCGCCCGCACCCGTGGTATCCACCACTTTCACCTTAAAGGCTGGGATATACTCCACCATATCCTTGTTCGCCACCCAGCAGCCTCCCTCGCCGAGCTTTACTACGGCAGTTTTAACGCCGATTTCCACAAGTTTCTCGGCGACCTTTTTCGGCGTCGTGTCCTGTCTCAGCCTCAGGATGTTCCTGGCCTCGTCTATATTCGGTAAGAACAGGTCCACTTTCGGCAATATTTCAAGGAGCGGTTTCATGGTCTCATCTATAAATCCCCGGGGGTCCCACCCTGTATCGAACGATACCTGGACCCCGGCAGCATGGATTATCTCTATGAGTTTAATGTAGTCGTATCGCAGGCCGTCCATTAAAAAGTAAGAGGGAAAGTGAACGATGTCACCGGATATCTTCGAGACGTCGATGTCGTCAAGACAATAGGTGGCATTTTCGCCCCTGAACGTGATGAACGTGCGCTCTATGCCCTGTATCATAGCGATCGTGACGCCAGTTTTTTTATCGGTAAGTAAGACGTTGCTCGTATCCACTTTATTGTCCTCCAGCGATATGAGCACATGCCTGCCGAGCACGTCGTCACCGACCTTGCCGAACAAACGGATGTCCATACCGAGCCTGGCACAGGCAAGGGAAAAATTCGCCGAGGAGCCGCCACCATGCATCTGGAAGTCCGTGGTCGTGACCTGCTTACCGGGCAGGGGCAGCTTCTCCACCGGCATAAACATATCAACGTTAATGTCCCCTATGGTAACGATCTTCGACATAAGCACTCTATATACCATGCGATGTACGATTAAATTATATTTATCCACATAAAAAAATAATTGGTCGCGGGTAACCGGTAAATGTGGTCCTCTGATCCTATTGCGGCGGGATATCCTTCCAAGGCTTGAGCTTCCCGATACCCATCGATCTATCGGTCTTCGCCATCGACTTCAGTTTATCCTTTTCGAGTCCGGCCATCGCCCTGATGCAGTCGATATTTTCCGGTATGACGTCCGATTCCTGGTGGACGCCCTGGAACAGGTTAATATCGCCATCTTTGTCCACGGTGATGGATTCCTTCCATACTGCAGTCTCCGGCATGTCGCCCTTGGGCCTACCGAGTACCCTGCCCAGTTCCATGACGCCGGCCGTGGACATGATCTCAAACCATGGAGGGATCAGCCATATCCTGGGCCATTTCCCAAGTGCATCGATAACATCCTGCCCGGATGGCTTATTCTTCACCCTGATGTTCAAAAAATGCACGTGCATGAGCGTGGTCGGCACTTTCATGGCAGCCGTGATGATATTGACATGCGGCATTACGGTCTGGACGTCCGGACCATGATGGGACGGCAGCGTGATGGGATCGGGAACGATCGCGTTGATCGGCCCCTTCTTGATCTCGTTCGGGTCGGCGGCCCTGCGTACCAGCACGGCCTGCGCCTTCTCTATGGCAAAAGCGGAATCGATGGCATAGACGACTCTGCAGAGGGCGGTCGTATTGCACGATACTACCCGGACGTATTTCTTGCCTATGGCTTCTTCATAATTGGCGGCGGCATTAAAGGATGTCCCGGCCATTTCATGCTTCTCGCCGCCTTCGAAGATGGCCTTCTTACCCAGCTTATCATACAGTAGCTTATTTTTCGCTCCGATCCCCTTAGGCGTAGCGTCCACGATGATGTCCGCCTTCTTGATCATATCCTCGCTGGAGCCTGCCATCTGTAGTCCGGCATCTTTGAATTTGGGCCCTGCTTTTGCAGCGTCGACCGCGTAGATCGCATACCCTTTTTCGGCAGCGGCGTATGCCTCGTAATCAGGTTTAGTCTTGGCGACACCCACCAGCGTCATGTCATCCTGCCGGGCGACCGCGTCCGCGACTCGCTTGCCTATCGTCCCGTAACCATTGAGCGCAACTTTGATCTTATCGGTCAATTTTATCTCCCATACAGTGGCAGATATAAATGACATTAAAATAACGATTTGTGAATGATATCTTCGAAAGAAGCTGCGATAAGATTTGTACGGGCGATCATGGCATTTTATCGCTCTCATGCGGCTAACGTGCGGCCAAGCTTTATCATATATACCATGATTTTAAGCTCTGCAGGGAACGAATTACCGCCTTTTGATGTATAAAAACATTAATAAATTTTATATTATGACATATTATAATTAACCAGGGTGCATGGCATGGACAGGATGCTGGAATTCGGTGGAGAAAGGGTGGAGCCTCAAGTACGGAGGCTTAGCGATATGGGTGACGTCATTTACGACGTCGACTGGCTGAGGAGCGCGCCGGACGAAGCCCAAAGCGAGATCCTGTACTATATGTACCGTGACCTGGCTATCGACCGCCGGGACCGGTCCGCCATTCTTGATCATGGCTTGCGCTATGATATTACGGTCATACCGCCCCACAGGCTCGGCGTCGAGTATGTCAAGACCAAAGGGCACTTTCACCCGGAGATCGATGACACGGGAATGTCGTATCCGGAGCTTTACGAGGTGATCCACGGTACCGCCCATTACCTATTCCAGCGATGTGACGAAGGCAAGGTCGTCGACGTAGTGCTCATCGAGGCCACAGACGGGGACAAGGTGATAATCCCGCCGAACTACGGACACGTGACCATCAACCCATCCGACAAGGAACTGAAAATGGCAAACTGGGTATCACGCAATTTTTCATCCAATTATGGGCCCTTTCAAAAATGCGGTGGAGCAGCATATTTCGAGCTTGTAGGCGGTAAAATGGCCGGCAACGGCCGATGCGGCCATGCGCCGGAAATACGGTACCTAAAGCCTACTAACATCGCGAAAGCAGGCTTAGCAAAGGGCAAAGAGATGTATGGGCTGGTAAAGGACATAGGAAAGCTCGGCTTCCTGAATAAGCCTGTGGGCTACCATTGGCTCTGGGATGAGGTGTTGAGCGATAAAAACCGGTTAGACCACCCTAATGTAGCGCTTCTATAGCTTTACTCACGCCCGCGTTCTTAAAGATCAGCGCTTCCAGCGCCCTAGCGACCCCGTGCGTGACACGTTGGCGGAGACTGTTTTTTACCGCAGAAGCCAGTAGTTCCGTGTTTGTGCGGTTTTCGTTTATTCTTGCTATCTCTTTTCGCTGGTTTGTTCGATCGATTAGCCAATAAACGATAGCTTAAATAGCGTATGCTATTTGTCTTGATTTGGTGGCACTTCGTGCCTTACGTCGTTCGTTCGTGTCTTAATAGCCGTGTTTTGGCGGCTTAATTCGCTGGATGGGGTTTTCATGCGTTCATGATTTGATTGTGCCATGGTGGCCTTATATTAGAGAAAATAACAAAAAGAATTTATCGAAAATAGTCAAATAATTGAATTTAGCCGGGATTGGTCAGGACCCGTCCGGAAGCATTCATTAGTGCTGTCACGCCGGGAAGCGGCTTGCCGGAAAGGAACTCCAATGTGGCCCCGCCGCCAGTGGAAACATGGGTCATTTGGTCCGCCAGCCCGATGGAATTCACGGCTTCGGTCGTAGAGCCGCCTCCGACGACCGTTACGGCATCGAGATCCGATATCGTCGTGGCGATCTCCCTTGTCCCGGTAGAAAACTCCGGCACCTCGAATACGCCCATCGGCCCGTTCCAGAAAACGGTTTTACATTCATTCAGTTCACTGATATAATTTGATATGGTCTGCGGGCCAATATCCGCGATGGTCCATCCATCCGGTATATCGCTGACGGCCACCGTTCGGGCCGGAGAACTGCCGTCGAGATCCTCGGAGACGACCACATCGGTCGGCAGGAGCAGCCTGACGTCCATGGACCGGGCTTTTTCCGACAGGTCAAGGACATACTGCATCTTATCGTCTTCCACAAGCGATTTCCCGACCCTGTAGCCTTCGCTTTTTAAAAACGTCGCTGCCATGCCTCCGCCGATGATAAACATATTCACCCTGCCCACGATATTATCCAGTACTTCCAGCTTATCGCTTATTTTTGCCCCGCCGATGACCGCAGCAAATGGCTTCGCGGGGTTTTCCAGAAGCCCTCCCAGCACAGTGAGCTCCTTTTCCAGCAGGAAGCCCGCGACCGAGGGTAAATATTCCGTTACTCCGACGATGGAAGCGTGGGCGCGGTGGCTCGCGCTGAACGCGTCATTGACGTATATGTCTGCCAGGCTTGCCAAGGCCTTTGCGAATGCCGGATCATTTTTCTTCTCTCCCGGATAGAAACGCAAGTTTTCCAGAAGCACCACGTCGGCAACTCGCATTTTGGATACGGCCTTTTCCACGTCGGGGCCTATGCACTCTTTCAGCGATCCTACCGGCTTACCGAGCAGCTCCGACAGCCGTTTAGCCACGGGCGCCATCCGTAATGACTCGACGACTTTTCCCCCGGGCCTGTCCATATGGGAGCACAGTATGACTTTGACACGCTTATCGATCAGGTATCTGATGGTAGGCAGACATACACGAATGCGCGTGTCATCCCGGATAGTCCCGTCCTTGTCCATCGGTACGTTAAGATCAACCCGTAACAGGACTTTTTTCGAGGTAACGTCGATGTCTTTCAGGGTTTTTATCTTCATTTCGATCACCTGTTCTTTTTTGAATGAATAGCGACTGCAATGGCACACGCCTGCTGCAGCTCCTCGCAGTACTCGGGATGGGGATGCAGCGTGAGCATGACGTCTTCCAGGCGAGCGCCCATTTCGATGGCCAGCACACCTTCGCCAATGAAATCAGGGGACCCGTTGCCTGCCGCCTGGACTCCCAGTATGCGGTGCGATGTTTTCTCGGCGATCACCTTGACGAGCCCGTCTCTACTTTCAGAAGCAACGGCAGCACCATTTGCCATGTAGGGGGATATGCCGGTAATGACATTGAAACCGGCCTTTTTTGCTTCATTTTCCCCGGTCCCTGCACAAGCGATCGGAGGCACGGTATTGATCGTCAGCGGCGCGGCCTCGTAATCGGGAAGCCCCGGCTTTCCGGAAAGCAGATTCCCCACGGCGAAGCCCTGCCGGAACGCGACGGCGGCATTCTGTTCTCCTCCGAGTACATCGCCTATGGCATAGATGTTACTGTCAGTCGTCCGGAAATTTTCGGCGACCCGGATAAATCCATGATCGTCCAGCTGTACTTTGGTCTTCTTCAGGTTTAGGCCGCTTATGCCTGGCACCAGAGGCGTTGCCAGAACGACCAGTTCCGGATCGAAAGATCGCTTTTTTTCCCCTGAAGAGACCGTCACCGTTTTTCCGCCATCGGACACCTGCCATGACGACCCTGGAAATATTTGGGCTCCGCCATCCCCGAGGCTTTTCATTAAAGGCCGTAGTACGTCGTCATCGACCGAAGGGATCAGCGACGGGCCTTGAAACGCTATTGTAAGCTTCGTGCCGGCCTTCTGCAAAAGAGCGATCGACCGGGCTCCGGGCACTCCGCCGCCCAGGACGGCAGCGCTGGCCGGCAGCTTCTTGAGCTGTGCAAGCTGGTCCGGAGCAAATATTTTCACGCCGTCGAATGGTGTTCCCTCCACGGGCGTATACTGTGCGCCCGTGGCTATCACCGCTTGCTTGAAGCGCAAGTGCTGGAAGCCATGCTCTCCCCGAACAATAGCCGTAGTAGAGGAAGTAAAAGCGCAGGTCCCCTGGAAAAACTGCACGCCGCTGGCAGTGAGCCTCTTTTTTATATCCCAGTCGAGCAAGCCGACCACATGCTCTTTCCATTCCTGCACTTTTCCCATATCTACCGAGACGTTCTCCGCGCGGACGCCGAACTTTCCAGCGGATCGGGCCGATTCGGCAAGGTCCAGCGAATTCATGATGGCCTTAAAGGGAATGCATCCGTGGTTCAGGCATATTCCCCCGATCTCGGTGCCCGCGAGGGTCGTGTCGAGTTCGCCCTCCGCACACTTGATCGCTGCCGTATAGCCTGCAGGGCCCGCCCCGATCACGAGTATATCCGTCCCGACCTCAAATTCGCCTACGACCATAGTTACGCCAACCCTGTGTAAACTCAGAACTTCATTACTTCCTTCGCCGCAAGAATGATCCGCTTAGAGTCAGGGAGGTACAGTCCTTCAAGCTTGAACAGCGGCATCCGGATGTCATATCCCGTAACTCGCTTTATGGGGGCTTTCAGGTATAGTATTGCCACTTCATCCACGACTGCACTGATATCCGAAGCAAAGCCCAGCATTCGGTGTGACTCTTCGACCAGGATAAGCCGCCCCGTCTTCTTTACCGAGCCCAGTACGGTATCGCGGTCCATCGGCTTTAGCGTGCGTAGATCGATGACCTCGGCGTCGACGTTTTCCTTCTGTAGCTCGTTTGCCGCTTCCAGTGAAACATTGACCATCGCTCCCCAGGTAACGATCGTCAGGTCTTTCCCCGGCTTTGCAATGCGGGCTTTGCCGATGGGTAAAACGAATTCCCCCTCCTGGACTTCCTCCCGGCCCTCCCGGTACAGCCGCTTATGCTCCATGAATATGACCGGGTCCGGGTCTCGTATAGCCGCGATCAGCAGGCCCTTCGTATCGGACGGCGTCGATGGTACGACGATCTTCAGGCCCGGATCATGTATGTAAACGGTCTCGTAGCTCTCGCTGTGGTGCTCCAGGGCTTTCACGCCGCCGCCAAAGGGCATCCTGACTACCAATGGCACGTGGTGCTGTCCCAGCGTACGCTGCCTATAGCGAGACGCATGCGAGATCAGCTCGTCCAGGGCAATGTATGCGAAGCCGGAGAACTGTATCTCCGCCACGGGTTTCAAGCCGTTGAGCGCCAGCCCTATGGACGTACCCACGATACCATCTTCCGAGAGCGGAGTGTCTACCACACGCTCCTCGCCATATTTATCTTGAAGCCCCACGGTAGCCCGGAAAACTCCGCCTTCCTCACCGACGTCCTCGCCTAATACCATAACGGACGAGTCCTTGCCCATCTCGTAGTCGAGGGCGTGGTTTACTGCCTGGACGTTGTTCATCATCGCCATGTTACTTACCCCCCGATATACGGTGGAAATAGTCAAGCTCGTCTTTCAGATACCCCGGCATCGTGGCAAACACGTTCTCGAACAATTCGTCAAACGACGGTACAGGCGCTTCTTCGGCTTCCTTCGCAGCCTTATCCACGTCGTCTGCGAGCTCGTCCTTGAGCCGTTTTTCCTGGTCGCTATCCCATAGCTTCTTCTTGACCAGGTAGTTATGGAACCTGGTGATGGGATCGGATTCCTTCTTTGCCTTTTCCACTTCTTTCGGAGAGCGGTAAAGGTCCGGGTTATCGGAGGTCGTATGCGGCCCAAACCGGTAGCATAGCCCTTCGATAAAAGTCGGCCCCCCGCCATTCCTGGCCCTGTCCATCGCATCCTTTACCATGACATAGGTGGCCAGAACATCCATTCCGTCCAGCCGATAGCTTGGGATACCGTAAGCGATCCCCTTCTGGGCCAGAGTTTCAGCATGCGTCTGCCGCTTCATCCGCGTGGAAATGGCAAACTGGTTATTCGAACAGAAGAACACGGCGGGCACTTGAAAGACCCCTGCAAAGTTCATAGCGGCGTGAAAGTCACCCCTGGATGTGGCACCATCGCCGAAATAGACGATGACGGCCATTTTCTCCTTTTTTATCTTCGCTGCCCAGGCAAAGCCCGAAGCGTGTAGCGTCTGGCTCGCCACCGGGATCGACGCGGGCAAGCTCCTGACACCGGCAGGTAACTTGTTCCCATAGTCGTTACCCATCCACAGCGTGTATAGCGACTTTATGGGAACGCCGGCGACCATCATGGAGGCCTGATCCCTGTAAGAAGGGATCATCCAGTCTTTGTCGCCCAGTGCCAGGGCGCTGCCGACTTGCACGGCCTCCTGGCCGCTGATCGGCGGATAGGTGCCCATGCGGCCACTCCGCTGGAGCTTCATCGCCTTATCATCATAAGCCCTGGCTTTCATCATCAGCCGATACATTTTCAAAAGCAGGTCATCAGGAAGTTGGGGCTCATTTTCGTTTGCGCTTCCATCCTGTGATACGATAGAAAAAGTCTCTCCCTTCACCAGTCGATAAAGATACTTATCGTCCAATATAAGCTCCCCCGGATCTCAACGTCATGCCAGAAATATTACTGCGTTACCGGATAAAAAATTTCAAGTGTGAGTGTATAATTATTTTTAGCATATTGAGTGGAACCGACATGGTCATAAATCATATAATATTATATAAATAAATATTATAATATTAAATTAATATATTAAAGGCGGTGTCATTATTAATGCTTGGAGACGTAGAACTGTCGAAAAAAATCGATAAAGAAGAATACGATAAGCTGATCCCCGACATGAGGCTAAAGCTGGGGGCGCTCCAGAGGGCGGTGAATCAGGCGAAAATACCTGTGATGCTTGTCTTCGAAGGCTGGCATGCCTCAGGAAAAAGCCTGATGGTGAACGAGCTCCTCAGGGCAATGGACCCCAGGTGTTTCCGGATGAACGCGATCAATGAGCCGACCCCGGAAGAAGCTTTAAGGCCTTTCATGTGGCGGTTCTGGATGAAAACACCGCCGAATGGCCTGACCGCCATCTTTGACCGAAGCTGGTACAGCCGGTTTCTCGAGGAAAAGGCCGATGTCGATGGAAAGAAAAAGCTCCTTTCCTCTCAAAACGAGCAGGAGGCCATTTCTCAGATCACCGAATTCGAAAAAGTGCTGGCCACCGGAGGCGGCAGCGAACAGGCAAATCCCTATCTCATACTCAAATTCTTCTTAGATATAAGTAAAAAAGAGCAGAAAAAGCGGCTGAAGAAGCTGGAGGATAGAAAGGTATCGGCCTTCCTGGTAAACAAGGCCGACTGGAAACAGCATAAGAACTATCGCCGGTATAAGCCCGTGTTCGAACGGATGATAGAGCTCACCGATGCAGAATACGCGCCCTGGAAGATCGTCGAGGCCGACAACTGGCGCTTCGCGACCGTCAAGATCTATGAGACCGCTATCGAATCGTTTAAGAAAGGGCTCCGGCAGGCGAAAAATGTACAGGCAAAAGGTAAAAAAATGCCCCCGGTGACCCTTGTGAAAAAAGAGATAACAGGGTCGGCCCTCGATAAAGTCGACCTGAATAAGTCGATGCCGGAGGATGAATACCACGAGCGCCTTAAAACATGCCAGGAAGAGCTTGCCCGGCTACAGATAAAGGCATATGAGGAGAAATTGCCCGTGGTCATCGCCTATGAGGGTATGGACGCGTCGGGAAAGGGCGGTAGCATCAAGAGGCTCACCGAAAGCCTGGATCCTCGCGGTTATGAAGTGATACCCATCGGAGTGCCGACGGACGTCGAAAAGGCCCATCATTACCTCTGGCGTTTCTGGATACATTTCCCTTCGAAAGGCTATTTCACGGTCTTTGACCGTACCTGGTATGGCAGGGTTCTCGTAGAGCGCGTCGAGGGTATAACGCCGGAAAAGTACTGGAGGCAGGCCTATGACGAGATCAACCAGATGGAAGAGGCTCTCGACGACAATGGGACAGTCGTCATCAAATTTTGGCTCCACATTGACCCGAAGACGGAGCTAGAACGGTTCAAGGCGCGGGAGACCGACCCGAACAAGGAATGGAAGATCGACCTTAATGACTGGAAGGACCGAAGTAAGTGGGACCAGTATATGATCGCGGCCGACGAAATGCTATATCACACCAGTACGACTCACACGCCTTGGCACGTCATACCATCAGACGATAAGCACTATTCGAGGATCGCCACAATGGATACTGTCATTGACGCGATAAAAAAAGCATTATAATGCCCATCTCTTCCATTTTTAGAAGCCGATCTTGCATCATCGCGATATTTGATGGTAAAAATGTCCTCATCTCAGGATGCGGCATCGCCGTTCACGCTTATAGATCGTGCTGTAAGAGAGAAAAACAATGAGTCGGCAGGTATGACATGGCCAACAGGCCGATAGCTATTTGACTCTGCCTTCATGCTCATTATCTTGCCGTGTCGGCTTTAGCTTTTCCTCAAATACCCGTAGCGAGGCGAGTAGGCTGTACCGGTCTCCACCATCTTATCGACCCACTGGTCGAACTTTAGGCGGTCGATACCGTGGTAGGAGATTTTTTGCCAGTAGTCTTCGATGGCAACGTCCCCATTCTCCGAAAGCTCTTCGAATGAGTCCCTGAGGATCGCCTGTTGCCCCTTCTTTTTTGTTTTCCGGGCTTCTTCGTCCATCTTTTCGTTGACGATGCGTTTGTCTTCCATGAAGCGCTGTTCCTGGACTTCCTCGCCGATACGCTCCATGACGTCCCTGTCCAGATTTTTAGAGACTTCTTCAAAGGCAGCCAAATCACCTGACAGGCTTGCCACGACGGAGCCCGGGCGTTCTGAGTTTCCTTGAAGTCGTCCGATGAGAATAATATCTTCAGGCGGCTTGCCTCCAGCCGCTTGTTACAGCTCCGGCACGATACCGTCTTCGGGCCGGGCTCTATGATAAAGGGCGTTTTACAGGCAGGGCAAACGACAACGGCGTACTTCGGCATGGTCATAAACTATAGCCTGCTCATATAAAAAGCTTGATAGAGCACATTGAAAATAACAACCGAAAACCATTTAAGTTCGTAACCATACGAAATTAATTGGACGAGTTTATGAAACGGAAGATAATTAGCATCGACGAAAATAAATGCACCGGATGCGGGCAATGCATCCCGGACTGCCCCGAGGGAGCCATTCAGCTCATAGATGGTAAGGCGCGGCTCATAAGCGACCTATTCTGCGACGGCCTGGGCGCATGCATCGGGACCTGCCCCGAGGGCGCGATCTGTGTCATCGAGCGCGAAGCCGCCCCTTACGATGAAAAGACGGTCATGGAGAACATCGTACGACAGGGCGCACCAGTTATTAAAGCCCATCTCGAACACCTTGCCAGCCATGGGCAGACTGCTCTACATAACGAGGCGATCGAATACCTGAAGGAACACAAGATCCGCATGCCTGGTAATATGGACGCCAATCGTCTGCCGCATCATGCGGCCTGCCCGGGATCGGCGGCAAGGAGCATTCCACGAAAGGGCTCTACCGCCGGCCGACAGCCATCTGAAAAGTCCGAATCCGAGCTTCGACAGTGGCCGGTACAGCTCAAGCTCCTGAATCCGGCAGCCACATATTTTGACAATGCCGACCTGCTGATCTCTGCGGACTGTGTCCCGTTCGCCTATGCAGGATTCCATCAGGAGTTCCTCCGCGATAAGATCCTGATCATCTTCTGCCCGAAGCTGGATTCGGACATTGAAGGATATATCACGAAGCTAGCGGAGATCTTCTCAAAACATAAAATTAACTCGATCATGGTCACCCACATGGAAGTCCCGTGCTGCAGGCGGTGTGCGCGCTGTCCTGGACCAGGCGCTGGAACGGTCGGGAAAGAAGATCCCGGTTACTGAGAAGACTATCACGATACAGGGTGAAGTAGAGTAAAGCCTTGGCTCAGTAGTTCTGTGTTTATGCTTTAACCGTTTATTATTTTATGCGACTCACGTACATCCCTCGGTTTTACAACACGAAGACACTAAATCTTTTTTAGATTTAACGAACACTAAAACAGTAAAGCCACCATGGCACAATCAAGCCATGAAGTCATGAAGGACCCTATTAAATGAATTAAGCCACCAAGTTCATGGCTATTAAGACACTAACGAACGACGTAAGCCACGAAGTACCACAAAAACGAGACAAAAAGTCAACGCTAAGCCAGCTTCCGTTTCTTGACTCAACGATCGTATTCACATATCTACCCATTTATTCCTTGACATCGCTCGCTATCATAGCCGTACTCTACTTGTCTTGGTTTTGTGGCACTTCGTGATTTACGTCGTTCGTTAGTGTCTTAATAGCCGTGAACCTGGTGGCTTAATTCGATTAATGGGGCTTTCACGCGTTCAATGACTTAACTGTGTCATGGTGTTTTTCAAGTTTTAGTGTTAGTAAATCTAAAAAAGAATATTTCATGTCTTCGTGTTGTGAAAACCGAACAATCCAGCGAAAAGCGAAGGTTAGAATAAACGATGACCGCACAAACATGGAACTACTGTAATAAAACATCTAAAAGAAAAATTTGAAAGGGAAGTAGTTACTTCCCGCCGCTGATGGCCTCGTGTGCGGCAGCGCCCACAAGCTTGGTCAAAGGCTTGCCCACGATACAGTAATAGTTCGTCCCCGTGAAGTTCTTGTCCTTGTAGACGTCGCAGGTCGGGCAAATACATGTTTTAGGCGTCGGCTTCATTTCGCTCTTATCGTTATAGCAATATACTTTTTTACCCTCTCTTGGCTTGGTCGGACAGTCAGGGCACTTACAAGCCGATTCCATCTGTTTTTTCTGTTCGTCGGATACACCCAGCATTGAAATCACAATCTCACTTGGAAAAAATAATATTTAGTACTAGGTGACGTTTATAACGCCCATAGCAAGGATATTCACATAAAAGAGCTTAATAGCACATATGTGGGGCTGGCCTGCATTTCTTTATTATTTAGGTATACCTAAATTTTTAGACAAACTTTTTATATCCTGACCTTTAAGGTCGTATATCATGCTGTCCGCGAAATGTGAGGATTACCTTGAAGCCATCTATAATGTGTACAGTAAAAAGGGCTATGTCAGGGTAAAAGACATTGCAGTAACTCTCAATTGAAGTACTCCAGCGTGACCGAGATGTTAAAAAAGCTAAGTTCTCTGCACATGATCTCCTATGAAAAGTACGGAGGGGTCACTCTTAACGAGAAGGGGATGGAAATCGCACGGTCCATAAAAGACAGGCACGATACTCTGGTGAGGCTGTTAAGTATTTCGGGCGTTCCTGCGGATACTGCAGATAGCGAAGCCTGTGTCATGGAACATAGCCTTAGCCCGAAGTCTCTTGAGCGCCTTAAAATGCTTGTCTGTGCCCTCGAAAAAGATCATATCAATAAATTAGTGAAGGAGCACATGTAACCGGGCAGAGTTAGGATAAGACCGGATCTTCCTAACTTTATTAGGTAAAATTTAGATATACCTAATTTCGTTCGGGTAGATGTTATTATTACCTAATTACATTCCAGGTAATTGTCCAATGCGGCATAATAGGCCGCTACGGGGTGATAACATGGAATGTGAATGTAACGGTAATTGTGAGAACTATGGAAAGCCTGGCTGCAAATGCGCGAACAAGGATAAGAACGACTTGATCAAAACGCTCGATGAAGAGCATAAGTAACTCGATTATCAAAAACCTGTGAAACACCGTATCAAGAATAAAACCAAAAATGTACCGCCATAACTTCCGTTGATCCGGCGCCACCGCAACCAGTCACGTTTCCTCCGGCGCCGGTCAAACGGGGGCTAATCGATGTAGCTCTCATTCTTTAAAAATAAAAAAAGGTGAACTTTTACACACACTTACTCAGCATGAAATCAGCAAGCGCCTTACTTTTCTTTACGTCGGTCATGAGCGTATCAAATTGTACGACCTCGAAATCATAGCCTGAAAGGTCAGTCTTATCCCGCTCATCGACGATGAATATATCCACGATGTCCTGGTAGAAGTCTGCAACGCCCTTTGTCGAAGGCTCAAATCCCTTTGCTTGCATGAGCTTTGCCGCAGGGCCGCTGAAGGGCTTGTCACCGATGAACGGGCTTACGGCGATGACGAACTTTATCTTGAGCGTATCCCTGACGCCATCTAAGGATAATATCGGGTTGATGCTCGTAATGGGATTGCTGGGGCCGATGAAAATATCGTCGGAAGCATTCAGGGCATCCATGACCTCGGCCGTCGGGAGTAAATTACCGAGCAGCTTGACGCCGGAGACGTCGGGCTCGCCATGCATGGTGACCCAGAAGTCCTGGAAGTGCATGTCGCCCATCGGGGTCGTGATCACTGATGAAATGTCGAATTCGCTCATGGGCAGGACATTTGTCTGTATCTTGAAAACATTGCACAGGTCCTTGATCGCTTCCGTCAGCGTGTCCCCGTTGTTGAGCATGTCCGTCCGGTAGATGCATGTCGCACGGTCCCTGTCGCCAAGCATGATCTCTTCAAAATAGCCCATTTCCTCGAGCGCCTTAAAGGTGTTGAAGGTATCTCCCTTGATGCCCCACCATTTCTGGTCGTCGATAATGCCGGCAAGAGTATAGATGACCGAATCTACATCCGGCGTGACCTTGTTGCCCGAGACCCACACGTCCTCAGCCGTATTCACTATAACGGAAATGTCCTCGCTGTCCTTGAAGCCCCTGAGCAATTTAGGGGTGCCCGTGCCGCCAGATAATATGGATAGCATAACATAACCTATCTAAGCAGCCTTCCGTAATAAGGATTTAGAATACCGTTCGCTAAGTTGTAAAGAGGATTTTATTCATCGAGTTATCGTTTCATGACATAGAGCTTATTATACTACGGCCTAACTAGTTCATTGAGGCCGGGCAAAGTCGGGCCTCAAGTGAGCATTATGAAAAATAGTACAATGATCGTTGGCGTGATCGCCTTAATAGTCATCATAGCCGGTACGGCATATTTTGCATTCGGCCTGCCGGGTAAAGCCTCCCCCGGCACCGGAAATTTATCGCTGTCCGGCGGCATCTACGGTAATGATAGTGTGGAAATGCCGGGCGCCACGGTGACGTTATATCAGTCGGTACAAAACTCGACAACGGGCGGATGGGCGGATGAGCTATTAGCAGTAGATAACAATCCTCAGTTGTCCACATCGGGCCACTACTCTTATGTGAACTTAAGCGCAGGGCGTTATAATGTCACGGCGGAGGTCAGCGGTCATTCATCGTTTACCATAGTTGACCTTAATGCCTCTACTTCAGGCGTGAACATCACGATACCTAACTGCTCTTACTCCCCTGTGGGCAGCTTAAAGCCGGCACCCAAGAATGGGCCGTGGGCTACTTTATATGGCCAGGTAACCGGTCCGGATGGTAAGCCTGTATCTAACGCGACCGTAACGCTCTGGGCATTGGTCCCCGACGCATCGGGAAAATACGTTAACATAGGCAAGGCGCAAGTCTCAGACAGCCCGTTCAACAACTCGAGCGTTTTATCAAACCCAGTGCTGTCGAGCGATGGCAATACTTCCGAAGCCGGAACTTACACGTTCTATAAAGTGCCATGGGGCCTGTACAACGTGACGGCAGAGAAAGACGGAAAAACATGGTCGGCTACGATCATACTGGGCCCGAAGGGCGTGTATGGTACGGGTCGCCTGGACCTCTGCGAAGCCGGAAGATACGATAACATCGGAGGCTACGTGAATGACGGGAATGGCATGACCATATCCAATGCATCGGTAACCATCTATAATACGACATTCGATAACACGACCGGCACATACCTGACGGGCGATAAGCTGTCGAGGAAGGATAACCCGCAGTGGACGAACGCCACCAACCAGTCTTCGCCGGGCACGTATACGTTCTATGTCGTGCCGATAGGGACGTATAAGGTGGTGGCCGAAGCGGATGGCCATACGGGATACACTATATTCGACATGAACCAGACGAATATCATAAAGTGTATCATCACCATACCCGACTATGCAGTGAATGCAAGTACATAGGCGTAACCACGTACACCGGGCGCTGCCCCATTTAACAGAGTGCCCGGCGTCGCCTTATTTTTCTATACAACTGCTATTTATCGTAAAATAAAAAAATCGTTTTTCTTTTTTCAGGCTGGCTCATTTAACTGTAAAGTACGTAGTGAAGCTTCCGATGTAAGTACCGTCGGTGCTTAGCTTCACTTCAAGCTTATAATCACCGGATGTGAGGAATCCCATATATTTACCGGGTACTTTCACTTGCTGGTCCAATTTTTTATCTGTGCCCGGCTGGATTTCCAGGCCACTCAATGTGCCGCTTTTACTTCCAAGGAAAACATAGCCTAACGCCGTCGACTTATAGCCAAAGACGTTTAGCGTAACGTCATTGATGACAGTGTCGCCCGTATTCTTTAATACGACGTACCCATGGGCTGTGTCTCCGGCAGTATACGTATTTTTATCGGTATAGCCCTGCAGTACTTCTGCACTTGTATTATGGCCGGGCATCGGCCTCATGGTGGGTATCGGCCGCATCGGGGCCTGGTGTTCCTTATGAAGCTGGCCCCAAAAGCCATTATCTGAATATATATTCGCTATGGCATTCGCCGACGGACCGTCCATGGAAAGGTCCGGCCGGGCATAAACCTGTCCGATACAAAAGATCCCCAGAACTGTCGCCATTATGGCAACGCAGGCTATTTTGTTTCTCCAAGACATTTTAGGTATACCTC
This sequence comes from uncultured Methanocellaceae archaeon, assembly GCA_963780625.1. Lineage (GTDB taxonomy): Archaea > Halobacteriota > Methanocellia > Methanocellales > Methanocellaceae > Methanocella. The sequence goes on from CAWACH010000006.1 coordinate 434,935, forward strand.
CGATCGATCGTTTTGTCTTGTTCCGGGCGTGCGCTTCCGGTATTCCCGGCTTTACGCCCGCTACTGTACATAGCCCCAATCGATTAAACACTAAACTGTCAAATAAATATACTTTGTTCTATAATCGCTATATAATTAGCCAAATAATTAAATTAGCAATAAAAATTGACTTTATTTGAATTTATACACAGTAATTGCTTGTGTAACAGGTTATTATGACAATATTGAAATTGTTTTGAAAAATATTTTCTACGACGGGCTAAAAATGAGCTTTTTAAACGCCGGGTATGGCTTCAGGCGCTTCAGTAGTTACAGGCGTTTTTCCCATGAAGTACTTCCAGTTCATCAGGAGGATGATGATCCCGACAACGGCATGCAGGGAAAAGTCTAAGCTGAACACGTCATTCGCCGGTGAGACCTCCATCACGCCCCGGGCGAAGAACCGGAAATAGTTGAGGCTGAAATTTAACAGTATCAAGGGCAATATGCTGCCTTTGCTGTTGCGTAGTATCCAGGTGAATACGAAGAACATACCTAAATTGCCTATGGCCCACCAGAACTCATAATCAGCGTGGCCGGTATTGATGCTGACTAAAACGAAGGGAGCGTCCCAGATTATGAAAAAGATAGCCATTATCAGGCTGGATATGAGCGGGCTAAAGCTCTTCAACAGGCGGGGCAATAGGTAGCCGAAAAACGCGATACCTGTGGCGACTGAAAAATAGATCCGCCCGATGAGCGATGAGCCGTCGCCCAGCTGGGAACTGTTAAATGATAGGCTAACGCCCGAAAGGGCGATGGTGAACAGTACCATGACCTCAATGGCGAGCGGCAACATTAGCGCTATCATGTACCATTCGATCCCTGCGTGCCACTTTGTTATTCTTTTAACCAGGCTCTTTATGCCCCCGGTACCTTGAACGAGCAATATTATCTCGAGGGTGGCAAAGAGAGGGCCCAGTATGCCGACATTGTAGAGCGCGGTCCCTATGGTACCGGTATTCAATCCCATGAACTCGAGGGGGACCCAAAAGATCCAGGACAGTATCAGAGCCAGCACAATAAAAATGGCGATCTCATGCTTTTTTATCAATTCCATAGTGGGCGAGCTATTATCCATTGATACCTGACCTCCCGGATACGACCGATCTGTTTATTAGTATTATATAAAAATAGGCTTATATTTAAATATTGCCAATCGTAACCTTATTAATTCTCCGTTTATCGATGGTTTGAAGTTATTATTTTTGAAAACAAAAAGGACAAGTTTATCTCTCAACGCCGACTACTTAGGTGTAGAAAAATAAAAATATACTGCGAGCGTGTTTATTCTAAGCCATGAGCCCCATACGAGATCCTATCCACGGCTATATCGAGATAGCGCCTTACATCGAGAGACTGCTCGATACAAAGGTAGTACAGCGTCTCCGCAACGTGAAACAGCTCGGATGGACGAACCTCGTTTACCCGGGAGCGAACCATACCAGGTTCGAGCATTCACTCGGCACTTATTATCTGGCCAGCCGGCTGGCGAACGAATTATCCATCGACGAGCGCAAGGAGATAGAGGTCGCCGCGTTGTTACATGACATCGGCCACGGCCCGTACTCCCACGACTGCGAAGATATCATCGAACAATATACCCGCAGAAAGCACGATGACATTTTGTTCCTGCTGGAGAGCGAGGAGCTTTTATCCATCTTAGCCGGGCTGGACATCAAGCCCTCGACCATTGCTAACCACGTCCAGGGAAAGACCAGGATAGGGCAGATCATCACCGGCGCGTTCGACGTGGACCGCATGGACTACCTCATCAGGGATTCATACTATACCGGCGTCGCATACGGCATCGTCGATTACGAGCACCTGCTACGCAACATTAAGTTTCACGATAACAACATCGTTTTACAATATAGGGGATTGAAATCGGCGGAGTCTTTACTCATGTCGAGATTTCTCATGTACCCGTCCGTTTATGACCATCACGTAGGACGTATCGCCGGTTCTATGTTCGCTCATGGGCTCGACGCTGCGATCATCAATGGCGATATCAACGCGTTCGAGTTACAGCTCATGGATGACTATGAGCTGAACGTCCGCATGAGAAGTATGAACGCATATTCGGCGGACATGATCAACCGCCTGAACGCCAGGAACTTATTCAAGAGAGCCGTGTACGTGGGCTTTGACTCGGTGGACAAGAGCATCGTCAAGTATACGAAAATACACAAGGAGATCGAAAGCGAGATCGCCCGCATGGCCGGCGTCGACAGCGGCTACGTGTTAGTTGATATCCCGAAGATACCGGAGTTCAGGGAACGCAACGCCATGGTGCTCATGGAGAATGACCAGCTGAAGTATATTGACGACGTCTCCGAGCCGATCCGCATCATGGAAGAATCATACGCAAGCGACTGGCGCATGGGCGTCTACACGCTGCCCGAGTACAGGGAAAAGGTCGGCAAGGTCGCCCGGGATTACTTTAACGTAGAAAAGATCGCTAAACAGAGCAAGCTCGAGGTCGTCTGATGCAGGAGACGCTGCTCTCGAATAATTCGGGCAGGATCTCAATATCATTGAAAGCGGTCGATGTGGGCGACGACCTGCTAGTGGTGATCACGGGCGGGAAAGCGCACATAGGTGCTGCAGCTGTCGGTATCACATGTGGCGAACTCGCGTCGTCGTCCGTAATTACGGTCCCGTCACACCGAGAAGATCGCGTTGTAAAAGGCGCCGCTGAAAAGCTCGCCAAAGCGCTTGATAGAAGCGTCGTTGTCGTGGGCGGCATACATTATGATAACATTACAAAAGAAGAGATAGAAGTATCGCTCCGGCTCTGCGATGAGCTGGTAAAAGCTCTGGTGGGTGAATTATGCAAAAAAGAATAGTCATAGGGATGACAGGCGCCAGCGGGGCGCAGTACGGCATAAGGCTGCTGGAAGTATTAGAAGGCCTGGAAGAAACTCATCTGATCCTGTCGCAGGAAGCCCGCGAGTTAATAGAGCTGGAAACTGATACTTCAGTTAGTTCCCTTTTACAAAAAGCTACTTTCCATTATGAGGACAATGATTTTATGGCCCCCGTTGCCAGCGGTTCATGCCGGTTCGACGGCATGGTCATCGTGCCCTGCACCATGAAAACACTGGCAGGCGTCGCCAACGGCTATGCGGATACGCTCATCGGACGGGCGGCAGACGTGACTTTAAAAGAAAGCCGCAAGCTCATTTTAGTGCCCAGGGAAATGCCGTTGAGTTTGATACACCTGGAAAACATGGTAAAGGCTAAACAGGCAGGCGCAGTAATCATGCCCGCCAGCCCGGGTTTCTACAATAAGCCAAAGACCATCGACGATCTCGTGGACAATGTCGTCGGGCGCATACTGGATCAGCTAGGCATCGACAATGACGTGTACCAGCGCTGGGGCGAGAAAAAGAAAAGACATAACGTATTGCCTTCGACTTCGCATAAGATCCGTTAAGTCCACTTCAAAAAGTGAAAATTCCCTTTAGTCGTTTTTAGCATCTTCACTATTTTATTCCCGTAAGGGTGGGCTTGTACACCAGGAAGTACTGTTCAGGCAGGTAATCGAAAGAACGCTCCAGCTCATAGCCGGCTTCGGCCATGTCTTTATCAACTTTCATTGCCGAGACGCTGTGCTTGAAAAGCGAATGGAAGCTAAAGCCTTTGGCATCATCTTTATAATCGATGATGGCTACTTTTCCCTCGGGCCTGAGATATGTCCTTAAACTGGCGAAATATCCCACGGGGTCATCCAGATGATGGTATACGTCCCTCATGAATGCCAGGCTAAGGCTACCGGGCTGAATGGATGAAGGAAAATCATTGGCCGGTAATGCCTTTAGATTCGAGAAGCCCTTTGCCTCGCCTTGCCTCCGGACGAAGTCCAGCATCTTGAGGTCGACGTCGACGGCATATACTTTACCGCTATTGCCCACGGCCTGCGCAAAGCGAAGCGAAAAGTATCCGCCGCCTGAGCCGATGTCAGCAATGGTCTTACCGGGGCCTAGCCCCAGGCTCTGAATAACTGTATCCGGCATGCTTTTCCCTTCGGAAGCCCGCCGATTGAACATTTTTGCTCTTATATCCATATTTCATTCTCCTTTTTATCGATGATCGTCAGCTTGGGTAGCCACCTTCCTAATGCGACAGAGGGCGGATCTCATGGGCGCCGATCCTGTGATGGGGTCCAGAAGCACGGTATCCGTCAGGGCATTGGCATTGGCGTCCCCGAACCCGTGGTATAGCTGGGCCACCTGGGGCAGGATATTCTCTGTAACACGGGCCTCACAGGTGATACTTGCCCGGGGCGTGTCGATCCGGACCATGTCGCCATTGCCGACACCATACTTTTCGGCCGTCCGGGGATGGATCTCCACGACATTGCGCGGCATCCGTTTGTTCAGGGCCGGTATATTCCGCAGCTGCGAGTGTACGTAATAGGGTATCTTCGCCCCGGTCGTCAGGACTATCGGGAAATCTTTGGCCAGTTCGGGGTTGCCGAGGGGGCTTTCCGATGGCTCGCGATATACCGGCAACGCATCGTAGCCCATATCCTCGAGCCTTTTTGAATAGATCTCCACCTTTTTTGTCGGGGTCAGGAATTTCATCATTTTGTACTTGTGGTACATATTGGGATATTTCCGGAATACCGTCCGGTTGAGGAGGCCGATCAATAGCTTACCCGGGACCCCTTTGTTCCCAAGCTTCATGTACAGGAACGAAGGTCCGGGGGTCCGGATCCCTTCCGGGTGATCCCTGAGGTCATGCACAGTGATCCCTATGGGTTTCAGCTCATAGTCTATGGCTTGCTCGACGTCTTGCCATGGGAAAAATTCCCCGTAGCCCAGCTTTCTGGCAAGGTCGCAGGTGATCTGCCATTCAGGCCTGGATTCCCCGAGAGGAGCGACCACCGCGGGCCGAAGCTGTAGGAGCCCGGGATTAGTCGGCTTCATGTATGCCCCGGCTTCATAGGTCGCGTAATAGGTTTCCTCTAAAAACGTACATGCCGGAAGAACGACGTCCGCGAGCCGGGCCGTTTCGGACATAATGATATCCGCTACCGCCAGGAAATCCAGTTTCTCCAGGGCGGCTTTGGTCCTCTGCGTATTGGCAGATGCCAGCATGGGATTGGCGGCTATGGTCAGCATTGCTTTGACCGGATAGGGAGTTTCCTCCAGAATGGCCCCGATTACCGAAGGCTCATGGGCAAGCTTTGTATATTCGAACCTCGAGAGTAAAAATCCGTTTCCCAATCGTTTCTTATCCATCTCAGCCGGTAGCTTATCGTGAAGCTCAATGGGATTCTTTCCCAGCCGGGCTGGTGAGAATATGATATTTCCCCCACGGGCATCCAGGTTTCCGGTAATGGCGATCAGGGATGTTATGGCCCGGATCGTCTGGGAGCAATTGGTGTGCTGGTCCAGGCCATTCCCTAAAAAGATACAAGCCGGCGGAGTCCCGGCATAGAGCCGTGCGGCCTTTTCGATCTCTTTCGCAGGTATTCCCGTGATCATTTCGACTTTTTCGAGGGGATATTCATCCAGCATGGCCTTCATATCATCGAATCCCACCACCCATTTTGATACGAAGGGGGCATCATAGAGGCCATTTTCCACGATGACCCTCAACATGCCCAGGGCAAGCGCCCCGTCTGTACCCGGTCTCGGCTGCAGGTGGACGTCCGCTTTTTGAGCAAAATGAGTTTTCCGGGGATCGACGACGATGATCTTTGCTCCCCTTTTTACAGCGTCCTGCACCTTAATGTGCCGGGGTAGGGACGAATCCGTGGGGTTGATCCCCCACAGGATAATGCATTCGGCGTTTTCCGCATCGGGCGCCGGTATAGCCCCGGTCATGAGGAACATGTTCAGTACCCGGGGACCGTAGCAATTGTAAAATGGCGTCGCGAGGTTAGGCGTCCCGAAAAGATTGGCCAATCGATGTAGATACGGCCGGGCATCTCCTATCGTATTATCGTGGCCGGCGCCCTTCTGGAAGCAGACCGCCTCTGGGCCATAGGTCGCGTTGGTCTCCTGCAGCCGCTTGGATATCAGGCTCAGTGCCTCATCCCAAGAGATCCGTTCCCATTTTCCCTCCCCGCGCTTACCTACCCTTTTAAGAGGGAATTTCAAGCGATCTGGCGAATAGAGGACCTCAATGGCCGCCCTGCCTTTAACACAAAGCGCGCCCTTGCTTTCCGGATGATCTTTATCCCCCTGGACTTTCACTACCCGGCCATCTTCGACCGTTACCTCCATCCCGCAGCCACTATTACCGCAAAGACAGCAGACTGTTTTAATGATACTAGTTGCCATAATGAACCTCCATCAACATAGTTTTCGTTTCGGGCCGGATCAGAGTTCGATCCGCTCGAACCTCCAGAACGCCGCCAGGATAAACAGCATGATCCAGACAACCGTGGCGATTAACGGCAATGCATCGATCGAAGACAGCGGGACGCCGGTCACGACCCCCTGGGCGAAGTCGCCGAGGCTCCATGGCATAAAGCGGGCCGCTGCAGGCAGAAGCGTGGGGAGTATGCCTCCAATAAGCCCGAAAACGATGGGCACACCTAGCGTGACACCCCGCGATAGGGAAAACGCGCCCAACGCCATAGCAAGCACCAGGTAGAACAATACGTTGACCCCCATCATCCCGATCCCGGCCAGGAAAGGCATCGCGGCGACCGGATGGCCGAGAGCTATCGAGCACATGACATAGGCAATGGCCCCCTGGGTGAAGAGGACGATGACCATCATGCCCAGGCAGTTTGCCAGCACCTTGGCCAGCACGAATGCCTTCCGCGACAATGGCTTGGACAACAGCCACGCCGCCGTCCCCGTTTCGCGCTCCTTCAGGATGGAGTCGTGGGCAAGGATCACGGCGCCGATGTACATGGCCATACTGGAGAGCAGGAAGAACATGCTCAAGCCCATATTCGCAATAGTTACCGGCGTGTAGATGAGATCGCCCTTAACGATGCCATGATGGTATAGCTCGTGGGCGATCTGCTGCTTAAGGCCCTCATCCGTCACATAGGGTACTATAAAAAGGGCGGTGGCGACCAGCCCGTTGATGATGATACCCCATATCGCAAGCTGCACGAACAGAGATTTTCGGTTCCACCACCGGTCATTCTCCTTACGCAGCATATTCCGAAAACCGGCACTCCAGCCGAAATTGGTCGATCGTCTTAAAGGTTGGTTAACCGGCATTGCTTTTCCCCTCCACGAAGCTCATGAACACGTCTTCGAGATCCGGCTTACTGCGCCCGAATTCGACGACCTCTACGTGCTCCGCTACGATCGAATTGAGCAGGCCTGTCTCCGCCTGCTTCTCATCCGTGACGCTGACCATCAGGGCAGTGTGGCCATTCTGCGATGCGACGCTAACCGCGGACACGTAGGGCAACTGCGCAACCTTTAGCCGGGCATTAGACGGGTCGCCTTTGATCACGATCCTGTAGGCAACATTACCATGGCCGGCCAGGAGCTCACTGATCGGCGCCTGGGCGACAAGCTCGCCCTTGTTGAGTATCGCGACGACGTCGCTAATTTTTTGTACGTCGTCGAGAATATGTGTCGAGTAGAATATTGTGGTCTGGCTTCGGATCTTGTCCATCAGCTCGAGCACGTCACGCCTCCCCACCGGGTCCAGGGATGCGGCGGGCTCGTCGAGGATAAGCAGCTCGGGGCGGTTGACGTATGCCTGGGCGATGCCGAGGCGCTGTCTTTCGCCGCCGGAAAAACTCTTGATCGGCCGGTCGGCCTTATCGTCGATACCGGCAAGCTGTAATGTCTCTTCGATACGGGCCTCGATACCATCCGCCGGGCCATCATAATAAAACCCGGCGGTAAATCGCATCGTCTCGCGAGCGGTCATATACTCATAGAATCGGGGGTCCTGCGCCAGGTATCCGATGCGATGCCTGATCTGGACTGTGTTGCCCACCATGTCCATGCCGAATGCCGTACAGCTACCGCTCGTGGGCCGTATCAGGCCCAAAATGAGCTTAATGGTCGTCGTCTTGCCCGCCCCGTTAGGGCCGAGGAATCCGAAGATCGAATGTCTCGGCACCTTCAGGTCCAGTCCCCTGAGGACCGGTTGCCCATTGTAGGATTTGGTGAGCTTGCTGGTGCTGATCACCAGGTCGTTGATCGTATCCATATTTTATCATACCTCATGACTATAGGTATCTATTACTACATAGTATTTCAAGTTGATATAGTATATTCTGAGCTAATATAACTTATGCTATTTATAATTTGGCTATCGATAGGCAAAGCTACCGCTTATTAAAAAAACAGGTACTAAAAAGGAAGATGATGGGGCGAATGATGATATGGGTTAATTTTTCTCCATTAACCCCTCGAGGTATTTTGCCATATCCTCGAGCATATCCATACCCAGCCCTAATGTCAGTACCTGGTACTCGCTGAAGCGAATACCATGTGGTGCAAAAGAATCGCTCGATACGTCCGCATGTTTGAGCTGACCTTTGACGTAGTCGTAGAAGGGCTTTATGAAATTCTGCCGCTGTTTTTTACTGATATGGTCGAAGAATAGCGCATGCGTCATGAAATCATTCAAGTCTAAAAATAGTACATCCGTTATCTCTATCGGCGTTGCCACGAGCTCAGCCAGGCGTTTTTTACCGGCAGCCGTGATATAAAAAACTTTTTTATCGGGCACCTTATCCTGCATCTCTCGCTTACCCTCGATCAGCCCCTCCGCTTCGAATTGTGATAGGCGTGTATAGAGCGAGCCTATGCTGATATTCACGAAGTGCTTGAAGTAATCCCCCCGGAGGCGTTGTTTTAATTGATAGCCATGGATCGGGCCATCCATCATCATGCCTAATATGATTATGTCGATCTCGTTCTTCCGCATGGCTGTCCTCTGAATGAATAGTTCAACATGAACTATTATGATTTGATATATTCTATTTATATGTTTCTTAATGTCCGACGCAACATGCGGTACATTTTGGGTTTTTATCTATGCATATCTCGTGGAACTGCATGTATTCACCGTCGTATACCAGTAAACGGTTCAACAGCGGCTCGCCGATGCCTAATATGACTTTAACAGCCTCAGTTACCTGTATTGTCCCCATGACGCCCGGTGTCGCTCCCAGGACAGGGAATTTTTCTTTCGGCGGAGCTTTCGGGAAGATACATTCAAGGCATGGCGTCTTGCCCGGTACAAAGGTTGTCGCACGGCCCTCCATGCCCCATATCGAAGCATGTATAAAGGGTATTTTATGCTTTAACGAAGCCCTGTTCAGCAAATATCTCGTGGGGAAATTATCCATTCCGTCCATGATGATGTCGCAGCCTTCCGTTAGCTCATAGACGTTATCCTCATTGATCTCGATGTTCAATGGGGTAATATCGATCTCCGGGTTTAGCTGGATAAGCTTTTCATAGCCGCTTTTCACTTTCGGCTCGCCGATGTTGCTATCCCAGTGCAGGATCTGGCGATTTAAGTTGCTCAGGTCTACGACGTCCATGTCCACGAGTACGAGAGAGCCGAACCCCGCTGCCGCCATGTACGTTGCTATGGGGCTGCCCAGGCCCCCGCAACCGCCGATGAATACCCTGGTATTCTTGAGCTTTTTCTGCCCTTCTTCGCCAAAGCCACGTATCATCATCTGGCGATCGTATCGTTTCAGGTCATAATCGTTAAGTTCCCGCTGCGACATAATTGATAGATAGAAGGACGGCGCAACGGATAATATTAATGTATAAAGTTTCAAAACCAAAAGGCCGTTATGCCGGTATCAATAGGTTTAAATACGAAAAAATAGTATGAAGTTTGCTAAAAATGCCAACGTGGCAGAGCGGCCATGCAATTGCCTGCAGAGCAATCCCAATCCGGTTCGACTCCGGACGTTGGCTTTCTAGAAGTACATTGTTTTCTTTTTTGTAGGTTTCAACTATAAGCTGTAATTGGTATTTTACTTCGCGGGTCGACGCCCTGCCTGTTGGCAGGGCTACTCGGTGTTTTGGGTGCTTCGATGTCGGGGCCGGTAAGCAAGAGCGCTCCGCGGCGTAGCACCCTCGTCGCACGGCCCTTCGGGCGTGCTCCTCCGCAAGCCCTAAGCAGCAGTTTACCCCTTCGGGGATAAATGCTCATTACCCCGCCATTAGCCAAGAGCGCTCCGCGCGGCGTAGCATCGGCCTGATGGCCGACTGATGCCCAAAACACCTCGACGACCGCGGATTGTTATAATCTGTTTGCGTCACTCGTTTATTGTTCTGGTTTTATTCGTTTGCCATCAGGTAATGTAGATTCGGGGGTCCGCGAGGGGTGCGCCCGCGGAGCGCTCTTATAAAAAGCGAAGCGAAGGTCCCCCTTTAGTCCTAGTAAAAGAAAAAAGGGTACCCTAACCATCAAGTTTCTTCTTGAACCAAAACACCTCGGTTTACTAATCGTTAGAGATGCCTTATATACCACAAATAATAATTTTCTTAACATAATGGAGATAGTCAATTATGGGTTTAAAAGTTGGAAAACTACCTAGATTTCAGGCAGTATTGATTATAGCCACAATGTTCGTATTATTTATTGTTGTTTTATCTGGTAATGTGTATAGTGCTAATCCCGCTCCGGCTATTTCTACTGATATGCACCCTGGACCGGGCGAGAACATAACAGTTTCAGGGCAAAATTTCACGCCAAATGGAACCGCTATTTTATACTGTCTAGGTACCAATGTTTCTACCGCTAATGCCGATAAAAATGGTAACACTTCCTGGGCATATACAAACGGTTGGATAAGCCCATATCCGGTTTATGCGGTAGATATAACCACAAATGTAACATCAAACACAATAACCGTACTACCGGTGCTTAATGATTATACGCCAACTCCAACGCCAACTCCAGTACCAACACCATTCCCGGGTGTTGAAGGAATTTGTGCTATAGGATTGGGTATAATCATATTTATTACATTCAAGAAAAAATAATTAAATGATCTACATATTTAATAATTCTGGGTTGAATTTCCGGATTAGGCTAAAGTTGTCCGAAGATTAGAACAATCGTTAAGACTACAATTGTTTAACAATATTTGATCTATCATATTTAGGCTTATGTCTCGCCATGATAGATAGAATTCTTGCATGGTATAGAAAGATTATTGGAGCGTAAACTTAGGACAGACTCCGAACGTTGATCTTTTTGAAGTACATTGTTTTCTTATTAGATATGCTAAGGGCTTTTCTATATCGCATAGGTTGATATTCGTGCTTAATTAAAATATGTATATTATTATCAAAGTTATAATTATAATTTATATAAGTTGTAACTTAATCGAGTAGTGGAGAATAGCATGATCATCACAGTATCGGACGTACATTTAGGATACGACAAATGTAACTACAAAGATTTTAGAAAATTTTTAGATAAATGCAATACTCCGGAAGTAGAGCATTTGGTCCTATTGGGCGACATTTTCGACTTTTGGCGAGTGAATATGGCGGATATTGTTCTGGGAAAAGATATGATCGGAAATGATGTTAAAAAAGATTATTCGGCCATATTCGAGATGCTGGGTGCCTTAAAGGCCCAAAATATCCATTATGTCCCGGGGAACCATGATTATTTCATGTTAAGCTTAAATGAGCGTTATCAAAAGGGTTATGATAAAAACGTTTACCCATTCACCATATCCAAAACATTAAGGCTGGTAGACGGGGATAGCAAATTCTACTTTAATCATGGTTATGCGCTGGACGTTTTTTTAAATATGGGATTCATGGACCTTGAGAGCTATGAGTCATTAAGCTATAGGTTGTGCTTTTCAGACAAATCCCTGCGAATGATCGCTAACGACATCTGGGATTTTATACAACATGGCGAAGTTCCCCGGGCGAAGATGCAGCAGCCGCCACAGGAGAGAGCCAACATCGACGGGATTACAGAACTGGCAAGATCAAAAGGCGTTTATTTGCTTTTAGGGATGAAGCCTGAGGAAAAGTTAGTATTTGGGCATACTCATATACCGTTCATTAACGAAAATTCTACTGTCGCAAATTCCGGTTCATGGGTAAGCGATAGACCATCGAAATATCCGCCGAACAGCTACGTGAAAATTATTGATGGCCAGATGGAATTAAAATATTTCAATGAAAATGAGCCATTATAAAAAATTATTTTTTACCATCACCAATTAAAACAGTATGCTAAGAGCTACGACATTCCTGTATTTATATAAATTTTAATCTCCGACATGGCTCTTTTAAAATTTCTATGTTTTTTCTATTCGCCATTTTTGAGCCACCGATAGATTTAATATTTCATCACAATGGTATATACAGCGTCAAAATTGCCCCGGCATACGGACAAAATATTTCAACGATAGTGCCGAGATTGCAAGAAACATGGAGCGTTCGTTCAAGGAGTGAGGTTAATGGGTCTTAGAGAATTTTTAGAATGGCTGAAAAAGGAAGGGAACCTGACAGAGATCAACAAGCCGGTATCGCCGATATTCGAGGCGCCCCGGTACGCGTATCAGGATAAGCGGCCGGTTTTGTTCAATGACTGCAATGGCATGAAAGCCGCGATGAACGTAATGAACTCGAGAGAGACGCTGGCAAAGGCCCTCGGCGTCACGCCCGACAACATCATCAATAAGCTTACCAGTACCTCCTTTAACGGCGAAATAAAGCATGTCGATAACTCGCCAATGTTCGAAGTAAAGTCGAAAGCTAATCTTTCAAGGCTTCCGATCATGAAGCACTTCAAGAAGGATGGCGGCGCATACATCACCGCCGGCATCGTGGTGGCCAAATACAAGGACATGTATAACGCTTCTATTCATCGCCTCATGGTAGTCAACGATACGACGCTGGCAGCCAGGCTTGTGCCCCCCAGGCATACATATGTCATGCAGAAAGAGGCGGCAAAGCAGAACGAGCCCCTCCAGGTAGGCATCGTCATCGGCGTAGACCCCGTGACTGTTTTTGCAGCATCGACCAGGGTGCCCCAGGGCAAGGAGTGGGAATATGCGTCTGCACTGAAGGGAGAGCCCACTGAATTAGTGACGCTTGACAATGGCGTTGAAGTCCCTCACGGCGAGATCGTGCTCGAAGGCTTCATCGATCCGGTAGAGAAAGTAAAAGAAGGCCCCTTCGTCGACATTACAGGCTCCTACGACCATATCAGGCCGGAGCCGGTCATCAAGCTGAATAACATGCTGATGCGAAAAGATCCTATTTATCATGGCATCCTGCCCGGCGGCAACGAGCATAAGCTCCTCATGGGAGTCCCGTATGAGCCGCTCATCTATAACGCGGTCGCCAACGTGACCAAGGTGAAGAACGTCGTGCTCACGGAAGGCGGATGCTGTTATTTACACGCCATCGTCCAGATTGAAAAGCAGACAGAAGGCGACGGCAAGAACGCCATTATGGCAGCCTTTGCAGCCCACACGAGCCTCAAGCACGTCGTGATCGTCGATACGGACATTAACATCTTCGACCCGATGGACGTCGAATACGCCATCGCCACAAGGACGAAGGCTGACAGGGATGTCATGATCGTCTCCAACGTCAGGGGAAGCTCGCTCGACCCGGTCTCAGAAGATAACATTACCAGCAAGATGGGCGTCGACGCCACCAAGCCGCTAAAGGCGCCTGACAAATACGAAAGGGCCAGGATGTAATCCAGTTATATTTTTATTGGCTCCTTTCTGGTTTTCCGGATGAAGAGACGGAGTTTGACTCGCTCAAACCCCATTCTCTTATAAAAATTTCTTCTTTTTATTATTACAAGGGTTTAAGAAAAAAGATAATACTTCAAATGCGATTATCGTAGTTTATGGAAAATGTGTCGGTTTGCATTGAAGGGGCGGATCGCTCTAAGCTGATAGATGCGTTAAAGGAGGAGCTTGACGATTATTACCTCTATACTTTCGATCAGGTCGTTGTGCTAACGTTCGAGAAGTACTATTTTAGAGTAAAATCGAATTTAATGGGGGTAATTATCCTGAACTTTTCAAGTCCCGGCAGATGCTCGATCAACCTGGCTTCAGGTGGCGGAGGCGAAGGGCTAATAGGGATCACATGGGGCTCGGAGAGTAGCAATAATAACAGGATAGCCAAATTCCTGAAGGAACTGTGCGAGTCCAACCACTGGCAATATTCAGAGAAGGAAGAGCAATAAGCCCGACCCTCGGCCTGATACGCCCCTGTACGTACCAGCGAACACAATCTTTATATTCGATGGCTTCGTATGCTATGCCATAGCATACCAATTGACATGCTATAGCATATCAGACTATCTATGATGGGTGTGAGCGAATATGGATCAATTAACACAGGCATTGTATTTTATTTTAGCAATTTTACCGATACTTGTTATCTTTGCGGGCCTTGTCTTCTTTAAAAAGTCAGGGACCTTCATGGGCGTAGTAGGCTGGATCGTCTGTCTGGTCATCGCGCTGGCGTTCTTCTGGGGCACTCCGAGCATTGACGCATTGGTCATAGCACTAAAGGCCTCTGCATACGGCGTTTTTGCATCGTTCGGCATATCCCTCATGGTCCTCTTCACGATATTACAGGTCACGATGATGGAGTCTTCGGGCGCCATCAAGACCATTACAGAGGCCATAAAAGGGATCGCTGCAGAGAGATATGAACAAATAATGATCTTGAATGTGGGATTGGGCTCCTTATTGGTATCCATAGGGGCGACGCCGGTCACGATGCTCCCGCCTATCATGATGGCGCTGGGGTTCTCGCCGCTGGCATCGATAGCACTCCCATGTCTGGGGTATGACCCGCTCACATCATTCTCGCTGCTGGCCGTACCTATTACGTCGCCCATACAGGCATTCGACCCGACGCATTATGCACAGTCGGTCAATACCCTGGCGAATAATGTGGCACTGTTCCTCCCGGTCGTTTCCACCGGCCTCGCCATAGGCATGCTATGGATCGCCGACGGAATGAACGGCGTAAAGAAAGGGATCGTGCCGGCGGTCGTCGCCGGGCTGACACTGGGCTTATCGTGCATCCTGTTCGTCAGGTTTTTCCCGGACTTCATCCAGATAACCGGGATCGTTGCCGGAGCAATGGCGATCATTGCCCTGTTCGGATTAAGAGTGGTCCAGGGCAAGCCCATCCTGGTCAAGAAGGAGAAAAAGGCTGGTACCAATGCCGTCGCAACGGACGGCGGAGCACCGAAATTACCGTTATGGAAGGCCGTATTCCCATGGGCGCTGCTGATCGCATTCTGCATCATCATCAGCTGGCCATCGATATCCACATGGCTGTTAAACATCATGGGTTCGAACAATATGATAAATATCCTCCCCGGCCAGTCAGTAAACCTCAAGCTGCTGAACCAGGCATACGTCTGGGTCCTCGTCAGCACCATCATATCGGCGCCATTCCTCCTTACCTCGAAAAAGCAGGCGGGACAGGTTCTCAAGCTCTGGATAAAAAGAGCCTGGAGCCCAACGCTCGCGGCGGCAGTATTCTTTGCCATCGCCTATATAATGGCTTGGTCGGCAAAATCGCTAGTCACCACGGGGACGACGACGAGCTTATCCTTCGTCACTGGCATGGCGGACATGAACATGAATACGATCATCGGCTCGACACTTGCCGTCTATTTGGGTGCCACCATCTTCCCGGCAGTCGCCCCGATCCTGGGGTTGTTCGGCGCGTTCGTCAGCGGCAGTGAAACCTCGTCCAACGTCATGTTCTATGGCATATTGAAGCAAACGACGGGCACATTGAACCTGAACTTCATGAACGTCTATGCCGGGCATGCAGTCTCGGGCGGTATCGCTTCGGGCATTGCCCCGGCGAAGATCGTCAACGCATCTTCGGTCATCGATCAAAAAGGTCTCGACGGCGAAGTCATAAAGAAATCCGCCATCGTTTGTATAATTTTAACAATAGTAGTAGGCTTGATCCTGTTCACGTGGATGACGTTCTTCCACTAACGGGATCGGCCTTTAAATTTTTTCTTTATGTAGATCGCAGCGCTTACTGCAGCACAGGCGCCTTCTCCAACCGCTTTTGAAATTTGATGCAGCCCGCCTGTAACGTCGCCCGCAGCAAATACTCCGTCTATCCGGGTCGTCATATCCGGCCTGTTCACGTCGATGTTTCCTTTAGTATCCAGCTTGAGCCCGAGGTCGTTCGCCAGCACGGAGTTGGGTACACCGCCTTCGATGAATATACCGTCCACTCTGGCAGTTTTTTCCTCTCCGCCGACTACGTATTTTACTCGCTCGACGAAGTCGTTGCCTTCGAACGCCAGCACTTTTGCATTGCCGATGACCTCGACGTTATTCATTTTTTGTATCTGTTCCGCATGTAATGGAGCGTCTATATCGGGCTTACTCGTGAATACGACGATCGAGTGTGCCAGCCCGGCCAGATAGATGGCAGCGCTGGCCGCCTGGTCGCCATGGCCGAGAAGAGCGACCTTTTTATCTTTATAAAATGAGCCGTCGCAGACTGCACAATATGAAATGCCTTTATAAACATACTCTTTCTCGCCGGGAATGTTCAATTCACGGTGCTTTGCTCCCGTTGAGATAATGACGGACCGGCTTTTATATTCCTCGCTATCGGTCACGAAGGTGAACATATCCTCGCCACGTACGATACGCCTTACGTAAGGCTGTACATTCGTAATATTGTATTTCTCCAGCTGTTTGGTGAATTTTTCTACCAGCTCGATGCCATGTATGGACTCGAAGCCCGGGTAATTTTCTACATCCCCGGCTTTCGCGAGCTGGGAGTCGAACGCATCCCCGAACATGATGGTGGAGATGTTGGCCCTTCCGCAATACAATGCCGCTGTCAGGCCCGCAGGCCCAGCGCCGATGATGGCCACATCGTAAATTTTCTCTTCAGCCACGGCTAGTTCCTCAAAAGATCATTTCTATAATAAATATTGAATTCCAAACATGATAAAGTTATACGGCCGCCTATCAAGGTCAATGTTTATTATCCATGACGCATTATTGATGTCGAGGATCATATGGACGCAGCAGAATCGTTCGGTGAAATGTTGCCCTGGCTGAAAAAATACCGGGATGCAGTTATAGTGATCAAGGTCGGAGGCCACGCGATGGTGGACCCGGCGGCGAGGGATAGCATGATCAAAGATGTAGTCACGCTCAAGTTCCTCGGTGCCAGGCCGATCGTCGTCCACGGCGGCGGTCCTGAGATCGATGCCATGATGAAGCGTATGGGCAAGACCCCGAAGTTCGTCTCCGGGCTTCGCGTTACGGACGAGGAGACCCTTGAGATCGTACGCATGGTGTTGGGAGGCAACGTCAACGCCGACCTCGTCTCGATCATCTCGAAGTATGGCGGCAATGGTGCCGGTATCATCGGTAACGACGGTAACCTGATCGTTGCGAGGCGAAAGGCCCCGGAAAAAGCGGTCGTCGACGGCAAAGAGACCGAGATCGACTACGGGTGGGTCGGCGAGACCGAGCGCATAAACCCGCAGATCTTGCAGATACTGCTCGATAATGAGTACATCCCTGTCATTTCGCCCATCGGCTACGATGCGGAAGGACACTGCCTGAACCTGAACGCGGATACGGCTGCAGGCGACATTGCCGTTGCCATCAATGCAAGAAGCCTTGTGTCACTGACGGACGTTAACGGCGTCATGCTGGACCCTGCAGATAAGAGCACGCTGCTGCCCCTGATCAACGTGGCGAAGTGTTACGAGCTGATAGATAAAGGCATTATCTCCAAAGGTATGATCCCCAAGATACTGTCGAGCGTCTCCGTAGTCAAAGGCGGCATCCAGAGCGTCCACATCATTAACGGCAATACGCCACACGCGCTGCTTCAAGAACTATTGACGGATAAAGGCGTAGGCACGTGCATAACTAAGGAATGAGAACATGCCCTTACCAAAATACTCAAAGATACTGGTGCCTACGGATGGCTCTGAATATTCGTTAAACGCCGGAAAGCACGCCGTTTATCTGGCGAAGGCGCTGGGCGCTAAAGTGTATGTGCTGAACGTCGTTAATACTGACCTGGCCTTCCATGCTGGCATACATTATGCGGAAGGCAAGGCGGACATGGAAAATACCGGTAAGGAAGCGACGGGAAAAATAAAAACGGTCTGCGATGAGAACGGCGTCGAATGTGAAGAATTAGTCGTCGAAGGCAGGCCTCAGGAGGCCATCGTCGACGTTGCTCATAACATCAAGGCCGATTGTATAGTCATAGGCTCCATCGGCATGTCAGCCATCGAGCGCGCCCTCCTTGGAAGTGTCTCGGACAGCGTGCTGAGACATGCCAAGTGCCCGGTACTCCTCATCAGAGAATAACAATATACTCTTTTTATATCCGACGTTCGCCCTCGAATTTGAGCACTCTGGTATCTAATTCGAATATGTTTTAATATATATCTCATTATATTCTATTTATTCTCGCTAATCGGAGCAAGCCCGAATGCCGTCTAAAAGAGATTTTGAGATCTATAAAGAAGCGCTTGAAACCCTGGAAAATGCAGGGATATGGTGCGTCGTCGGGGGCGGTATAGCCGTAGCCGCATATGGCAGGAAAAGGGCTACGAAGGATATCGACCTCTATGTAAAGCCTGAAGACTCGTTACCCGCGCTTGAAGCCCTGGAAAAAACAGGCTTTGAGATATATCCGATGCTCGACGTCAAATGGCTATCCAAGGCATACAAGAAAGGCGTCCCTATAGATTTTATACTGGAAAACATCGGGAACATCGTAGCCACGGATGAGACAATGCAGCGGCGGCAGTACAGGGTACTGGGCGGGGTGAGAATGCCGATAATGTCCCCGGAAGACCTGGTATTCAGGAAAGTACTGGCCATGCGGTGTAAGCGTGACGACTGGTACGACTGCATTGCGGTATTGTCGAACACGTACCAGACATTTGACTGGGATTATTTCCTGAGGCTGGTCGAGCAATTCACCGAAAGGGCATTATCATTCGTGCTCTTCGTGAAGACAGACTGGGACCACGTCATCCCCATACCGCCCCATATCATTTCATCACTGGTAAAACGGATGTAGCAAAAGACTTCGTTTCGTAAACGGAATAATGGCGGTCATGGACGGGCAGCGCAACGTTCCTGACAGGTATACCCGATAATGTGGCCCCTTTTTCTCTGCCATTGTGCGCATGGCCATGCAGGACCAGGTCGGCCTTGAACGTATTTACCGGGTCCGACAGGATAGACGAGCCTAAAAACGGTATGATCTCGCACCGCTCGCCTATACACGTCTCGCGTATCGGGGCGTAGTGATAGACCACGACCTTGAAGTCTGCCCTCATACTTTTCAACGAGCGGTTGACTTTATTGGCTTCCTTGTACGTCTCGTTGATGAACATCTTCAGTATACGCTCGCCGAAAGGCGCTATCCTGGCGCCGGTAAAGCCCCCGCAGAATCCTTTGGTGCCGCAAAATCCGACTGATCGGTCGTCCAGGATGTACGAGCCCCGCTCCAGTACCTTGACACCGGTCTCCTCCAGCAGGTCCATGATCTCCTCCTGGTTGTTGGCTTCATAGTCGTGGTTCCCGAGCACGCTGACCACCGGTATATTCGCGTTGCCGATAGCCTTTGAAAGCCCCCGGGCCTCTTCGATGAGCCCCCGCTGGGTAAGGTCGCCGCAAAGAACGACGATGTCGGCATCATTGTTGATCGCTTTAAACATCGAGGAATACGTGGCAAGGTATTCCGGGCCAAAATGCAGGTCAGCCATCGCCGCTATTCTTATGATCATCACCCCGGAGTATATTTAGCAATATCTAAATAATAATATATAAAATGACTATTAAGTACTAACGACTCGAAAAAGGGGAACAAGCTAAAACGCCTGTTTTACCGCATGGTAACGGTGGTATATCTAGAAAAGCAGTGTTAGCGAGGGCGCAACTACACCAAATTTACACCCGATGTATCAAGGCTCCTCCGCCCGTTAGGACGTAAGGCTTTGAACTACGCCGCGCGAAGCGGTATAGCGTTGCGCTCCCAATAATAACACATGGCGTGCCTATTTATGGCCTCTTAAAATTTTACGTTAAAGGTAAACGGGTACCGGGAGGTTTTATCCGGTTAATCGGGCTTCTTGTCGCCGATCCACCTGTATTTATTCTTACTAAGGCACACAACGTGGCCTTCCTCGATGAGATGGTCCAGGATACCCCTGCAGGCATTATACCAGTAGTTGATCTCGTTCGTTATGCCCGACCTGGTACGAGGAAAAAGCTCGTTTAAAACTATTTCCCTGTCGATATGATCCACGTTCTGCATGAAGGGTATTAATTCTTCATATACCGCCATGGCGTTCTTCGCCGAAACGTTCTTGATGTTGACAAGCTGGCCGAACACATCCCGGGGACGGGTCGATAAAATAGAAATGTGCTCCGCCTTACCCAGCTTACCGGCTTTCAGGCTGCGTACTTCAACAAGCTCGTGAACCTCTCTTTCGAGCCGTTTTAGCCGTGTCCTCATGAGCGTTAGATCATCGCAAACGTTACAGGGTAACTTCGTGTTGGCTTCCATCTTATCCCGTAATATCTGATTAATGAAAGTCGAGACCTTCAGGTCGCCCTTCTCTTTTAATACCCATTCCAGGACTTCATTCGAAAGTGATATGCTGATCTTTTTGACTTTACTTTCCTCGTCCATGTCCATTATGATATTTAATATACGATATATAAAAAATATGGGCGTTCCGTGTCATATAAAACCCGTTAAAGGATAACGTATAAAACAGATAAGGTAGAGGTTAGGTGTATGCTCCTGCAAAAGACGCTGGGCTTGAAAGAGGACGCCTATCTCATAGAGAGTAGCTTTGAGGGCCTGGAAATGAACCTCAAGACGCTGGACTACCTGGATAAGCTCAATCTTTTGCCTGAAGGCTCGGTACCGTCTGCCGTCATCATGGAAGATAAGAATAAAAAGCCCATAGGCGCAGCTTTTAAAAATAAGTTCGAGGGCGGGGATTTCTGGTTTGTCATCCCATATCCCTCAGCCAGTGCCGCTAGAGTTCAAACTGAAAAGCTGGTCAGCTCGGCGATCGGTTCGGGCGTGGTATGCTCGGTAAAAAATAAAAAGGTCGACGCAAGGGCATTCGGCTCATCCTTAAGAGAATACCTGTCCCTAAGCCTGGTCGATGGCACATTGTGCGAATGCGACCATGAGAGGGAGCCAAAGTCATTTGCTTTTAACGATGCCAGGAACGAGCAGATATGCTCGCTGCTAAAGAGATTGTCTAAAGAGCATGGTTTCACGCTAAAAGAAATAAACGCGCTGGAGATATGTTGCGGGAACGGCATGTCCACGGCCGCCATCAGGCCGCTATTCAAGAGCGTCCTTTCAATAGATAATGACCGTTGTGCGATATGTAGCGGACTATATCACGGCATACTGGAACCTGCAGACACCATGGTTGTCGATGCCATGGAACTATCAAAGTACGTGAGCGAGAAGTATAACGCCATTCTCGGGTTCATGCTCGGCACCATCTATGAGTTTAATAAAGAAATATGGCGAACGATATTCAAGGAGTCGCTAAAAACGCTAAATAGCGGCGGCTTTTTACTCTTGACAGTCAATAAAAAAGAAGAAATGGATTTCTTAGAGGCCGCATTCCGCTCCATGGGCATAAAAGGTACGATCATCGATAACCGGAATGACCGGGATATTTACGATGGCTGGGCATTTTTTGCCATAAAAAAATAATTGGGCTTTTTATCTATTTTTCCGTCAAAATTACTCGGACTTTGTAGCCATTGCTAAAAAACCGCCTGTACATCAAGCGATTAAATGTCTTAATAATATTTCTTTATTTTTATATAAACTAGCGTAAGCATATATAAACCTTTCCTTTTTTGCCAATAAATTAATTATTTTTCGGACCACCCTGCGCCTCAACGCCCTCAAGCTTTGCTATTTTAAAATGGATAAAAATTCTCGTGTTTTTACCCATTTGGATAACTAATTTATGCGTCAGGCGGTTATGACACCAAAAATTGGATGTAAAATATGCGAATTCAAAGAAAAATATTGTAGAAATACCGCTAAAGACCGAAAGGTTAATAAGTTAAGATATCATTCAATTAAAAAAAATATACTTAGGGAAATATGGAGTGAAAAAAATATGGTAGCTAAAGAAGGCAGGGAAAAGAGAAATTTCGGTCTCGTAAACGAGAAGGGCGAAGAAGTAGGGACATTCACCGGTGCACAACCCAGGGATGCGGCACTTAAGGTCGCAAACCGCGGTATCGGAAACATCGTATTAAGAGAGAAGGGAACCAAGAAGTTACACTACTTCGTCGGCAAGAGAGAGTTAGTAGCAGTACCCAAGAACGCTCCGGCATGGATCCAGGAAGCGGCCAAGGGTAACAAGGGTAAGATCTTCAAGGCGAACGTCGAGAAGCTCGGCACCGCCCAGCTGTCCTACGTGAAGCTTGACAGGAACGACCGTTCACTGTTCAAGATCCCGAAGAAAGACGGCAAGAAGAAGGCAAAGAAGTAAGTCTTATGTTCATCGCGGATAGGGGAGCATAATCCCTGCCGCTTCTTTTTTTTGTTATTTAAATTCTCGTTTTACTTGAGCAATAAGTAGTTTCATGCTTATGCTTTCACCGTTTATTATTTATGCGACTCACGTACACTCCTCGGTTTCACAACACGAAGACACGAAATTCTTTTTTAGATTTACGAACACTAAAACAGTAAGGCCACTATGACACAGTCAAAACATGAACGCATGAAAACCCCATTAAATGAATTAAGCCACCAAGCCACGGCTATTAAGACACTAACGAACGACGTAAGCCACGAAGTGCCACCAAAATAAGACAAAAAGCATACGCTATACAAGCTATCGGTTCTTGACTCATAGATAGTATTCGCATATAGACCAACAGCTTAGCATGACATCGCTCGTTATCATAGCCGTTCTCTATTGTCTTGGTTTTGTGGCACTTCGTGATTTACGTCGTTCGTTAGTGTCTTAATAGCCGTGGCTTGGTGGCTTAATTCGATTAATAGAGGCCTTCACGCTTTCATGATTTAACCGTGCCATAGTGCTTTTCATGATTTAGTGTTAGTAAATCTAAAAAAGATTTCATGTCTTCGTGTTGTGAAACTGAATAATCCAGCGAAAAGAGCGAGCAAGAATAAACGATTACCGCACAAACACGCAACTACTGGGCACTGTAGTGAAAAAATAGTCACCGCCAGCGTGTCACAGGAAGAAACAACATAATTCAAATAGATATTACAGAAAATAATGGGCACTTTTATAGATTTAGCGTATCGAATCCTTAGCGACCTGTAGAATGAGCTTCGGTGTTTTTCCTTGTATTTCCATGTCCTGTACCTGCTCCATGGTAAACCACGCTATATCGGTGACGCCTTCGCCCACTTTGGGCGTTCCGGCTGTGATGTCGGCCAGGAAATATACGAGTACGACCTGTTTTTCGAACTCGGTATCAGGATCGTATGAAACATAGGCGCCTATCTCTTTTTTTATAGTAAGGTCGCACTCAGTCTCTTCGATGAATTCCCGCCTTGCACATTGCTCCAGCGTTTCTCCCGGCTCGAGCTTGCCGCCGGGGAATATCCACAGGCCTCGCCAGTAGCCGCCCATTTGCTTGACCATTAGAAATTCGCCCTTATTGTTTCGAGCCGCTGCCCCGCAGCCAACTATGTAGCGAGTCACCATGATATCAGCTATGATGCGGCCTTATCATAAAAATCTATCACAAGACAAGCTTTATATTGAAGTAGTGTTATGGTTATCCTGCTTTTATTAATGTGCTGAGGTAGCCAAGCGGACCACGGCGGCAGCCTTGAGAGCTGTTGAGGTGCAAGCCTCGCGGGGGTTCGAATCCTCCCCTCAGCGCTACTAGAAATAGTACTTTATTTTTTTCTTCTCAAATGACAGCAAGCAGTACTTTGTTTTCTTCTTCGCGGGTCGACGCCTAGCCTGATAGCTAAGCTACTCGGTGTTTTGGGTGCTGCGATGTCGGGGTCGGTAAGCAAGAGCTCTCCGCGCGGTTCACTAGAGCGCTCCGCGGGCGCAGCATCGGCCTGATGGCCCACTGAAGCCCAAAACGCCTCGACCACCGCGTAAATTTCTAACGTTATTATGGTAAGCGTCGCAATGTCTATGGTTCGCTTTTTATTTCTTTGCCTCTTCAGAGGCAATCGTTCTTCAGGGGTCCATCGAGGGGTGCGCCCGCGGAGCGCTCTAGTAAATAGCGAAGCGAAGTCCCCCTTCAGTCTTAGTAATAAAAAGGAGGTTTCCTAACCATCGTTATATTTCTTGTTAAAAAATAGTTTAGGAGGAGTTTTACCTCCTCCGGGTATTATACTAGCTTTAGACTTTAGAATCCAAACCCGAAGCCTGGTAGGGATACGCCGCCTACTCCGACGAACGGATAAGCGAATTCTGCGTACTCATTGGTCTGGGCGAAGTCAGTGTGTGTTACATCCTGCGTCTGACAGACAGTCTGAGCAATGTCCGGGAACGCAAGGTTCACAGGGCCGAACGGTAATACGTTTGCGGTCGCCTGTACACCAACGCCGACACCAGTGCCATCGTCGCCTGCTGCGCCAACACCGGTACCATCAGTTCCAACGCCGAGAGCGCCGTCATTTGCAACGCCGACGCCGAGATCCAGTGTAGATGCACCAAGGTGCACGCCGTCAAAGTAGGCGGGGAACTGGATGTTGATGTTCTCAAAGTCGGTAGCGCGAGCGGTGTCCTGGTTAAATGCGCTCGTCGAGCCATTCTGGACGATCACTGGAAAACCGAAGGTCGTCGGCACAAGGTTTGCGCATGCGGGCAGAGTTAAAACCATAAAGGCCATAGCCAGCATTGCTATTGTAACAAGATTGTTTGTCCTCAAATTAAACCCTCCAATAAAAAACATTTCGTATTTAATCGTAATAATATTATTAGATGAATGAACGAATATATCGTTGAAGTGTCGCTGTTATAGCTTGTTATTAAGGGATGGAAAGAAGCGTTTATATGAAAAAAAGTGACTCAGCGTAACATCGTAAGCCTTACTCAGGTTAAAATTTCCCACATAGCGCTCTTATAAAAATCCCGGCCCCAACAATATGGCTATGGATAAACACAATGATCGGTCATGATTAAACAAACAAGCCGCGGTAAAATTTTTAAGAAAATAGTATACCTAAAAAGTACTTATATAATAGTCTCCGATATAATGACGGGTAACGAAAAATGAAGATAGAAGTGATCACAACGCCAAGAGAAAAAGCGATCAAAGCCGGAGAGATATGCTGTGTGGACGTGAAGAAAAAACACTGGATGTGCAAAATACTGGGTCTCGACGAGAAGTACGGGTTTAACCGGGAATTCCTGAAGCGAGCACTATATGAAAATAAAGGTAAATCCGGCGGCTACTCTATCGACGGCCTGAAGGCAGGAAGTATCATCGAAGAAGGGGATGAAAGCGGAAAGAACGGCTACAGGGAGTATGCCCGCATAACAAAGATCGACGATTCGACGCTGGAATTCGAGTTCATGAGAGCCAATGACGTTACGGAATACTTTAAAGAGCTAAAAAAGACAGCGCAGGCCGCTATCCGCTAATAGAAAAAATCGCCGAAACCTAAGATTATCATTATATATCGCCGGCCATAATTTTTTTATGATGGTATGGATGGACAGTAAAAAACTAAAGATGAGACGTGCGACGATTGTCAGTCCTGCGGCGCAGAGGTCAAGTCGGGAGTATGCCTCGGATGCATGATGGACCCGGCCGACTGCATTTGCGACAAGGACGTGACCAGCTCAGTATATCCGGAATAAGCCTGGTGTCCGTGGTTTTATAGTCGGGGTAAAGGAAAACGTTTATGATATGACGTGCCCCATTCTCATGTGGTAGGTCACATGCCACATAAAAACCGGATACTCGTAATATTACTTTTTGTTTTTTCTGCGCTAGTAATATTTTCATCTTCGGCGCTGGCGCAGGTAAACGATACTTCGCCCGCACAGGTCAGCCTCAGCGACATCGGTAATGCGACCGTCACGCTATATTATTATGACAATGCCAGCGGAACTAAAGGGGCTATCGTCCCCATGGAGGACAACCCGCAGGTAGTCAATAACGATCCGGCTACAGCCGCCCAGGGCATGTATGTTTTCCCGCGTGTGCCGGCAGGGAACTGGTATTACCTGGAGGCCGACCATAACGGGAATAAGTGGTATACGATCTTTTATATGGAAGAAAATATCGGGACAAAGACCGCCAACGTCCACATACCGCCGCTGACGCCACTCAACACGACAGCAGAGGCGCCTTCTCCGACGCCGACGATAATCCCGACGACCATCCCGACCTCAACGCCCGTCGGCACCAGTGTGCCAAAAGCGACGCCCGGCATGACCATACCGGCTGCCCTCACTGTCTTCATAACAATAGCATTGCTAAAACGGCGCTAAATAGCACCTGCGAGCGCCGGCGATGCGAGCCTTTTCTAAGTGCCATAGCCCTGTTTCCATCCTAAAAATAATAATATATATTCTTATAACACAAAGATTATAACTCCCTAAAAGTTAATTGAAAGTCTAATGAATAAACTCGAGCTCGAGTCGCTCGTCTCGGCCGGCGAGACTTCCAATATCGAATTTAAGGAATTTCTAAATGCAGAGACCCATCTGAACTCCAGGCGCACGGAGAACCTGTCCTGCCAGATGAAACACAGGATACTTGCCGGTAACGGCAAAGCATTGTACGTCATAGGCGTCACTGATGCGGGAAGCATGAAGGGGCTCGACAGGGAAGAGTTTACCGAGACAGTTTCTGTTCTAAAGAATATAGCCATGCAGATCGATGCGGACGTTTCGGGCGTTGAGGAGTACAAAGTAGACGGCGGCCTTGTCGGTCTGGTTTCCATCGAGAACAACGTCAAGTTCAGCGAACACCTGCTCATCGGCACTGCGGGCCACGTAGACCACGGCAAGAGCACGCTGGTAGGCGCGCTTGTGACAGGGACGGTAGACGACGGGGCGGGAAGGACGAGAATATACTTAGATGTGCTGCCCCATGAGATCTCCCGCGGGCTGTCAGCCGACCTGTCCTATGCCGTATATGGCATCAAGGGCCAGGACGTCATACACATTAAAAATCCTTTGAACAAGCGGGAAAGCGCCAGCGTAGTGGCCGAGTCTGACAAGATCATCTCTTTTGTCGATACGGTTGGCCATGAGCCCTGGCTGCGGACGACCATCAGGGGCATTGTCGGCCAGAAGCTGGATTATGGCCTGCTGGTGGTGGCCGCGGACGACGGCGTCACACACATCACCCGTGAGCACTTAGGCATACTGCTGGCCATGGAACTGCCCGTTATCATTGCCATGACCAAGATCGACCTGGCGACCCCGGAGCAGCTAAAGCTCAGCGAGGCAAGCATCCATTCAACGTTGCGGCTGGTCGGTAAAGTCCCATATCGTATAAAATCGGCCGAGGACATCAGCGTCATTATGGGTAAAGTCCCCGAAGGCATTGTGGTGCCGGTCATTCACACTTCCTCAGTCACCAGAGAAGGCTATGACCTGCTGGAAAAGCTCCTTTTCACGTTGCCAAAGCGCAACATGCAGAGCAAAGAGCCTTTTGAGCTATACGTCGACCGCATCTACCAGGTAGACAGCGTGGGTGTAGTTGTCAGCGGCACCATCAGGCAGGGCATCGTTATGGAAAACGACCAGGTCTTTCTGGGCCCGATGCTTGACGGGTCATATAAAAAAGTAAGAGTACAGTCCATAGAGATGCATCACTATCGGGTGAACAAGGCTATCTCAGGCGATATTGTCGGCGTGGCCATTAAAGGCCTAAAGGCGTCGGAGATCGAACGGGGAATGATCCTGTCTAAAAAAGAGCCCGAAGCGGTCACCGAGTTCGAGGCCGAGATCGCCATTCTCAATCATCCCACCCGCATAGGCATCGGCTATGAGCCGGTCATACACCTGGAAACCATCTGCGAGGCAGTAAAAATTACAGGCCTGGACAGGAATTATATGATGGCCGGTGAACGGGGCATTGCCCGCATAAAGTTTAAATTCAGGCCGTATGCAGTGTCGCCGGGACAGAAGTTCATTTTCCGGGAAGGCAAAAGCAAGGGCATCGGCCGCGTCATCAAGGTAGGCTAAGCGATATATTAACGTTTGAGGCCGTACGACTCTAGCAACATGGCCGGGTCAAGTTTCCCATAGGCCTCCATGGAGCCGTCCTGCACGCCATTCACGAGGATACGGGCCGGGGCGAACATCGTAGGCTCTATCTTCGAGAAATCGCCCTGTGACTCTTTTAGGAGCGTTTTAAAGCATTTGCCATAGGACTTTGAGGACATAGAAGTAGATTCTTTGAATTTATCGTCACGATTTTTCGCATAGAAATAAGCCATACCATAATATGCGATACTGTCGAAGGATGCGCCGATAAAGTCGGATTCTTCCTTCTTCAGGGGAGCGACGGGGCACGCGCTGGACGCCGACATGATATCCTTAACGTCATAGCCCATCTGAAAAAGCCGGTTCATGGCCCACTCTACGACCCGCGTGCTGTTCACGATAGAGCTGACGATAGAATTCGGCCGGGCAATGAGGGCCACAACGCACTCCGGGTCTGTGGAACACTGCTTCGCGATATAATCAAGCTCTTTGACGCCGGGCATCGTTTGTGTTTCAATGTTGATCACGGCGGTCTCTGCGTCGTCGGAATAATTGATGGCAGAAAAAATGGCCTTCGGCTTTTGGGATATAGTCCTGGCGGGGCCATAGCCCGTACCTGCAAACCCGTCCGCCTTAAATTTCCAGGCGGGTTTCTGGCAACAAAGACATGCTATCGCCGGCCGGTCGATGTAGGTCTGGGCAAAGTTAAAGTAATTACTGTCGATAATGCCGGGGACGACCGAGACTTCGCCAAGTCCACCGAGGCTGATCATGGCATACAGTATGCCCGCGCCGATGCTGCCCGTGGCGCTTACGCCGCAGTCGATGACAGTCGCCTTGTTCTCCAGGTAATACGATTTTATTGAAAACTCTTCCTCTCTATCCAGTAGCTTATCTACGTACTTTGTAACGCTTTCGTTGACCGATATCATTAGCTGATCACCAATACTCCGGGACCGTGACCACACATACGTTTTCCATCATCAGGAAGAGAGGCTTTTAGGGTTCCGGGTAACAAACAATTGCTTAAGCCCCATTTATAATAAACCTATTGTTTAACACCGGAAAAAATATTAAGCATGCGGCGCTTTAGAACTTGAAGAACGCTTATAATCACGGTTGTGAAGTTACATTGGTATTATTCGAGTTTCTTAGCACTTACATCGTCAATTTCATCGCCAGCGTGGGTTACCTGGGTATTTTCCTTTTGATGACCATTGAGAGTGCCTGTACACCGCTGCCCAGCGAGATAGTGATGCCTTTTGGAGGCTTCGCGGCACAGCGGGGCGATCTGAACTTTGTTTTAGTCGGCCTGGCGGGAACATTAGGATGCCTGGCGGGCTCTTTGATCTCATATGCCGTGGGCTTTTACGGCGGCCGGCCGCTGCTCGAAAAATATGGCCGTATCGTGATGATCAAAAAGCACGATATCGACCTTGCCGACAAGTGGTTTAACAAATATGGCAACAAGGCTGTCTTTATCGCAAGGCTGCTGCCGATAGTGCGTGCTTTTATTTCCCTGCCGGCAGGTATCGCCAAGATGGACATAAAAAAGTTCGTCGTCTACTCTTTCCTGGGCTCGCTCCCGTGGTGCTTTGCGCTTGCCTACATGGGCGTGCTGCTGGGAAATAACTGGGATACGCTGGAGAATTACTGGGTATACTTCGACGTCGCCACGGTAGTCGGCATCGTAGCCATTATTGCTTACGGCTGCTACAAGATATTCATTAAAAAAGATACCCTGGACGTTATTCTCCAGGTGAAGGAGTAATTATTTCGGCGAACCCGAATTCGGTCTTTACGTCCTTTACTTTTATTTTTACATTACTGCCGACCTTGGAGTCTTTAACGAAGATGACAAAGCCATCTACGTGGGCAATGCCGTCGCCGTCTTTGCCCATTGCGTCGATCTTGACGTCAATGACATCACCTTTTCTGACGCCCGACGTTAAAAAGCCCTTGCAGATGACGTATATCTCCGCACTCTGAGTCCTTGAGGCTGGCGATTTATATGAATAAACGCTTGAAAAACGTTTTTTCAGCCCGTCCACATAGCCCTGGTACAGGTCGCCCTGGAAGACCTTTACGATAAAGTTACCGCCGGGAGTCAGTATTCTCGCCGCCACTTCCGTCGCTATTTTTGACAGGTCGATGGAACGGCCGTGATCCAGCGACCAGTTGCCCGATAAATTCGGTGCCGCATCGCATATGACCACGTTGACCTTCTGTACTTTTTCGAATATTTTTTGCTGGGTCACTTCCTTGGTCATGTCGCCTTTAATGGTGACCACGCCCTCGATGGGCTCTATCCGGTCCAGGTCTACGCCTATGACGGTACCGCCCGACAATTCTTTAGCGACCTGCAGCCAGCCGCCGGGGGCGGCGCCGAGGTCGACGACCGAGTCGCCTTGTTTTATTATGTGATACTTCTCGTTGATGAATTTAAGCTTGAATGCGGCCCGGGAGCGATATCCCATTTGTTTGGCCTTGTTGTAATACAGATCTCTCTTTTTCGTCGGCATAGTCCTCTTCCTGAACTCCGTTATGTGTTATTTAATTTTCGTGACTATCTTATATTATACCCATCGATGAGCGTCTTTCATTCTATATATATGTATATAAAAAATATATAGGTCATATATTTAATGAACTTCTCCCAAATGAACATTCGATGAATACAGAGATGATAGCAAATATGAATGAAAGATCGAATAAGTGGGAGTATGTCGATGAATATTCCTACGATGAGCCGTTGAATAACGAAAGATCACTTCTTAATGTCTCGACGGGCAATAATCGGATATTGAATATATTAAAAGATAGGCTTGAAAAAAATATCGAGCTATCAACCTTATGGAAATGTTCCAACGTAATAGCCATAAACAGGCTCGGCTACTCGGACCATGGAAAAAAGCACGTCGAGATCGTCGCCAATAACGCATTACAGATACTCAAGCTGATCGCGGGCTCGGGCGTTGAGCCGTCATGCGTGAGGGACTACGGGCTGTCCTATGACGACGCGGAAGTCATACTGTTTTTAGGGGCATGCCTGCATGACATCGGCCATTCTATCCACAGGGATAACCACACCCAGTACAGCGTATTTTTCGCTGCGCCGTTGCTGAATAAAATATTGGCAGATATTTATCCCCAGGAAACATTGACCATCGTCGTATCGGAAGTCTTACACTGCATCGCAGTACACCACAAAGACTGCAAGCCGCTGACAATAGAAGCCGGCATATTACGCATCAGCGATGCGCTCGATATGGCACACGGAAGAACAAGATTATGGGACTCCGCGAACCATAACGGTAATATTCATGCGGTCTCTGCCAAAGCCATTGATTCTGTCGAAATACTGGCCGGAAAAAATAAGCCTGTCCTCGTCAGCATCAAGATGTCCGGCTCCGCCGGCGTTTTCCAGGTAGACGAGCTGCTCAGGCCAAAGCTGGCCGGCTCCGGCATACAGGACTTAGTCCAGATCGAGGCGCATGTGACCTGCGAAAAACAGATCATCACGGACTTCTTTATCGGATAAAAAGAAGTATTCCTTATTTTTGATTATGGACCATTCCCACGGCGATCACAGAGTGCACCACGGAGTACACGGTTAATATTAACCACGGTGGACACGGTGGACACGGCGGTTACTTTTTAATATTTGGGCTTGAGGAATTACAGAGCCATGTTTAATAGAAAACTGTTAATAGCATTTTATATCAGCTCATTTTTTAATCAACGATATCTCGACTTCTAATTCAAGAAATGAAAAATAAGTCTCCGTGCTCTCGTGATCCCAAATTATAAAAAAGCCCACCGTGTCCTCCGTGTCCACCGTGGTTATATTAAAACAATGTCCACAGTAGTACCTTCCGTGACCGCCGTGGTCAACACCTCATTCTAAAACTGCGGAAGGGCCAAAAAAGAAAGGTTTAGGAGATCGAGCGATAAGCAGGCATCTTCTTATTCAGAAGAGCGCTCACCTTTTTTCTTATGTAGGCCTGGATCTCGTCGGGGTTCCTGCTGCCGTCTATCTTATCGAAGCCGTAATCCATATCCAGCTCATCAAACCTGTTCTTCAGGTCCGTCTGGTACTGCTGGAAGCTGTCGAACATATCGCTCGAAAGGCACACGTCCATGCCGGACTCCCAGTAGTCCAGGTGGCCGTACTTGAGCAGCGCCCTGTGAAGCAGCTCTTCCGGGTTAAGGCTTAAATAAAATATCTGGTCCGGCACGAGGGCGAAGCCGAATAGCTCCTTCAGCCATTCTTTGTCTGCGCCCCTGACCAGGTCTCTCACCATAAGCGTGAACATATACCTGTCCGCAAGCACGATGTATCCTGCTTTCATTGCAGGGATGATCTTATTCTCTAGCTGGTCAGCGAAATCGGTGGCGTAAAGCAAGCTTAACGTCTTTTTACCGAGGGTGTGGCCTTTCTTGGCCTCCTCGATGGCCTCGCCGACTAGATCGGACCTCCGAAGGCCCGTGTCCAGGACCGCGTGGCCGTTAGACTCGAGCCACATTTTTAATAGCGCGACCTGGGTAGACCTGCCCGAGCAGTCCGCCCCTTCGATGACTATGAGCTTTCCGCTTAACGTTTTCCGGTCTAAATTCAGGTAAGGGAGGCCGATGCCATAATACAGGTTATCTGTCATGCTTATCCCTCCGCCTGGTTGATCGAGACCATGATTCTAGACTGGATGTCCTTTGCACAGTTTATGGGCGATTTATAGTTGAGTAGCTCTTTCTCGACGATCTGCCTCATTTCGACCTGCTGCTGCTCTATGCTCTTCGTGGCATCCATGACGGTAAAACCTTCGGGCACCGACATGAGGTCGTATTGTTCCTTGATGATGCCCTGGAATAATTTGAAGCACTCTACGACGTCCTTGGAAAGACCCAGGTCCATTCCGGCTTCATGATACTTGATCTCGTCCCTTCCTGTCAGTATTCTGCTTAGAGAAATTTCCAGGGGCGCCTGGAAATAAAACGCCAGGGTGGGCTTTGCGGCGAACTTATACAGGTTGTGCAGCCAGTTAGGGTCGCAGCCTCTGGCGATATCCCTGGCGTATGCCGTGTAAATGTACCTGTCGGCTAGCACGATGTGTCCCGCCCTGAGGTGGGGCAGAATAAGCTTTTCATATCTATCCGCAAAATCCGATGCATGGATCAGGCTGAACGTGGTGGGCGTCAGTAAATTCTTACGCTTTGCCTTTTTTGTATACTTTTTCATTAAGTCCGAGGAATTCCACTCGGTAAAAAATACAAAATAGCCCTTGCTCTCCAGCCATTTCTTCAGCAGGTATATCTGCGTGCTTTTACCAGATCCATCGCAGCCTTCGACGATGATCAATTTCCCCGGAAAAGTCTTATGAAAACTTGTGCCGCGACCTTTCTTCATTGGAAGTACCATTCCTTATGTGTTAATATATACTTGTTTACAATAGAATATGTAGTAATCGCTGAGAAATATTGAGCCTATTGACTAAAAATTATTTCTATGTACTGATGATCAGTTCCCTGTCAAAGGCCTTTTTAAAGAGTCCGTTGATGTCGGCGGCCGTCATGAGCTCGATGGAAATATCGCCGGAAAAAACAGGTTTTAATATTACGCTGTCCTTCGTGATACGACAGTCCACCGAGGATATGAGCCTTCGGCGGCTTCGGTCAAGGGCGTCGGCCAGTTCCAGTATAACGCTGAGTTTTTTAATTGTGCGCACGTCCTCTTTATCGAGCCGGACATTCAGGAAAGTGGAACGGCCTTTAATGCCGCCGGCGCCAAAGCGTCCCGCGACCAGCGCCACACGGTAATTATCCATGTGAGTGAATCCGTATATTGCATTGTCGACGACGTTGTAAAAAGTATTATTGTACCGCTTTCCGAAATCATAGTAATAGCCGATCTCGTGCAATACGGACGCAGCCCTCAGGACACGTGCGTCATGCTCTTCCAGGCCGAATTCTTTTCTCAGGCGGCTAAAAATGGCCATGGAAAGCGTCGTCACATGTTTGGCATGTGTTTCATCCACGCCATATAGCTTTGAGATATTATCCAGGCTAAAGGCCGTAATATCTTTGACTATGTGCATTTTTAGATAATCATGAAAGAACAGCCCATCCCTGAGGCCGCTGGACGAGACACGTATGTAAGAGGCCTTAACGTATTTCGCAAGCACGTTGACGGCCGATGTCCCGGCGATGATAATGTCGGCGCGGTCTTTAGACAGCCCCGGAAGCTTCCTGCGGTCTTCCATGCCCAATCCTTTGATCTTACTATAAATTATGGATACATCGGAGGGCGACATAAAATAATTATGGAGCTCGTCGAAAGGATAAGCGGACATGCGCTGGTCGATCCTGGCGATGGTCCTGGCCGAACCGCCGATGCCGATGAGCTGGCTTCCCTGGTACAGGTCGAGCCAGTCGACATCGTTGAGTTTTTGCCGGATGAACGTTTCCAGCGACTTTAACTGGGATTCGCTTGACCGGTCAGGGCTTAAAAATTGCTCGGTAAGGGTCAATGCGCCGTAGGGAATACTGGTCGAGCGTACCAGCTTTCGGTCTTTTACGGCCGTTATTTCCATGCTGCCGCCCCCCAGGTCCATGATCAGCCCGTTGGCCATGTCCATCGTATTTATTACGCCCAGATAGCCAAAATACGGCTCCGCCTCCCTGGACAAAACTTTGAATGAAATTCCGGTCTCTTCTCTTAGAGCGGTTAAAAATTCCTTCTGGTTGGACGCCTCCCGTACTGCCAGCCGTAGCAACTGCGATGGTCCGGGATATTTGATGATAGTCGCATATGCCCTTGAATAGCTTTATGGCCTTGACTGTACGCTCGAGCGCTGCAGGCTTGATGGTATTATCGGGCAGCATGTCCTCGGAAAGGCGGACGACGCCTTTGTCTTCTTCGACCAGGTGATAGGCGCCCCTGTCCGTCACTTCGATAATTAACATCCGGGTGGTGTTGGAGCCCAGGTCAATGATGGCTATCTTATCGGTCATGGATAATAAAAGGTCCCCGGTAGCTATTCAAGTGTATATAGCTAGAATGTTTTCAATTCTAATAAACCATTTCTATATATTCTCTATACAATGCGGTAAATGGTTATCTAAAAAGATGTAAAACATTTTTATCTATATCTTTAATTAATATAGCCCTATCAGCTGCGAGGGCTGTAGCAGCCAGGACAGCTTACACTTCCCGGGCTTCAGCGGGCCGTCCATCTCCAGCAGCATGACGCTGCCCTTCTTGAGGTTTATGAATGAAGTCTTACTCTTTGACAGGCAATAGGAGCCAAACTCGCTCAGGAACGGCTCATGCCCTATCAAAGCGACACTGTTGACGCCATCGAGCTTGTTCAGATAACTAACGAGATCGTCATATTTAGCGCCGGGCTTTAGCAGATCGGTAGCCTCCACATTCTTGGGGTCCACGCAGCATTTGACCAGAATTTCCGCAGTCTCTGATGCCCTCGGCAGCGGGCTGGTCAAGACCCTATCAAAGGATACGCCTAGCGCATTGAGGCCCTTTGATACATCCTTCATCTTTTCTTTGCCCTTTTTTGTCAGCGGCCTTGATACGTCAAGGTCTTCGGCTTCCAGCCTTTTACCTGCCAGCCCATGCCGGATAATAAATAATTCTTTCATTAATTACACCACTAGCGATTAATTGATTATAATATAATACTTCGTATTATAAAGATTTTTTTATTATTAAGATATTCTTCAGGCGTTGGGAAGTATTCCCGTTTTCTGTAGCGTCTCAAGCATTTCTCCGCGCCATAGGCCTGTTATTTTATTGACCGCGTCAGGTATACGTCGGGTTGCGGTTTTATTCTTATAAAATTCATTCAGCTGGCCGATCCAGATGCGCATATCCTGTATATGCCCCATCTGGTCCTGCAGCGTTTTCAGCGCCTCGATCTCCCGGCTGTCCAC
This sequence comes from uncultured Methanocellaceae archaeon, assembly GCA_963780625.1. GTDB lineage: Archaea > Halobacteriota > Methanocellia > Methanocellales > Methanocellaceae > Methanocella. Next base: position 471,103 of record CAWACH010000006.1, read on the forward strand.
TTCCATGAACTTTTTGGCGACGCTCAGCGCATATCGCAATTTTTTAGATGCTATGCGTCCTTTATGGAGTAAATTTAAAAAGCGCTCATCTTTCATATCAGGCTGCCCATACTGGAGTATGGCATCCATTGCCAGCGCTTTGTCGTTTCGCAGTTCCTCGATCTTTTTCGCCATTAGCTTTTTATCCGCCAGCTCCGGTATCCTGGCCTCGGCCCATTTGTCGGCGTCCTTTTTCCATTTTTTATCGATGGCATCCGGAAGCTCTTCGGCTAATTTCAGCCTCAATACTTCTTGATCTGCACGCTTTTGCTCAAGCCATTGGCAGATGATCTTTTTTCTGGCCGGAGAGAATCCGGGGAGCCTTTTTTCTATCTCATCCAGTAAAACATCGGAATCTCTCAGCTCGCCCAGGGCGCCCATTGCCTTTTTTAACGGCTTCCTGACATTGCGGAAATCTGCGGTTTTGGCTTCCTTCTTATCCGCTAATACATATAAAAACGATAGCAGCCGGCGACCTGCCACCCGCATCTGGTGCAAGTCCTCGGGGTCTTTAAAGGTTAAGGCCGGGTCCTTATAATCATAGAATTTAACTATGTCCTTTTCTACGGCCTTTCGAACGGCTTTTTTCATTTAGCGGTCACTTCTCATATATTATCGTTTGACTATAAGTAGGCAATATCATTCGTTGAACTTGCTCGCCAGCTTTAGCTCCCTGAGCAGCGAGACCTTTTTACTCTGATGGCCTTGCATCCGCTTTAGGATATCGTCCAATACGATCACCGCGTCGATGATGTACGGGCCTTTATTCAGCATGACGCATTCGGCCCTCTCCGACATGGCCGCATCGGTGATCTCTGCTCGCGAGGGGAGGCCTTTTTTAGCTAATTTTTCAAGCACCTGGGTGGCCCAGATAACGGGCATGTGGGCGGCCTCGCAAAGCCAGAGCATCTCTTCCTGGACCTCCGCCATTCGCTCGTAGCCACTTTCTACGGCAAGGTCGCCGCGGGCGATCATGACACCAGCACAGGGGCTGCGCATTGCCGCAAGGAGTAAGCCGGGCAGGTGTTCGAACGCTTTCACGGTCTCTATCTTTAAAACGATGCACAGGCTATCTCCGCCCATGCTTTTCAGGAGCGCCTGTAGCTCATGCACGTCCGACTCGGTATTTACGAACGAGAATCCGACTCCGTCGGCGTTCGCCGCGATGAATTTCAAATCTTCGAGGTCTTTATTCGTGAGCGAGGGAAGCCGGAGTTTACTATCCGGCAGGTTGATGCCTTTATTAGCTTTCAGTTTCTCCCCGCCATAGCGGGCCTGGGTGATCTCGACGTGCACCTGTTCGCCGTTAACGAACCTGATGATGCCGCCGATCTTACCGTCGTCGAACCATATCCTGTCCCCGCGTTTTACGTCCGAAAATATTTCAGGCATAGTAACGCCGACCATGGCAGGCATTAACATCTGGCCCTTATCGTCATACACCGGAGGCTTACCGGGCGCCATATCTTTGGTCAATATAACTATATCGCCCTTTTCGACCAGGATGAACTGTTCCTTTGAAGGGAGATCCGCCAGCGCTACCTCGCCAGAAGACTTAGCGTTCTTATCGGCAGGCTTATGCACGAATATGGTACCATTGGTCACGTAAGCGCTTTTCATGCATTCGGCGATGCGGTTTTCGCCCACGGCTGCGACTATTTCAAGATACGCGGCCTATCCCGTGTATCCTTGAATTCGACCTGATCTCCTTCTTTGAGGCCAGATAGCCATTTCATGGGTACGGGAATACAGGCATCGGTCGGCGATACGGAAGGTACCTTCTGTTCGGTAGGCGTAAGCCATATGCGGGCGGGGCCGATAGTTTTCCCGAAGCCGTCGTGCTTTGGGCTCCACCTTACCACAGTTGGTGCACTCATGATAGGCCCGAGGCGGAGCTTATGTCCGGCCAGGTCCATGAAAATACGGCACTTTTTATTTAGCTCTGTCCCGGCACGGCGTACGTTGGCGATCATCTTCGACCATACTTTCTCATCGTCGTTGGCGCAGTTGATCCTTACGCAATCCATGCCTCTGGCGACCAGCTCTTTCACCATTTTATAATCGCTGGCGGACTGATGGGGCATAGTTACCATGATGTACGTGCTCCGCTTATGGGGAGCGCTGCCGAATAGCCCTTTAGTATGAATATCAAGCAATTCGATACCGCGGGCAAGGTCGACGGGAGCTGTAGGCATGTCTGTCTCAGCGTCCCTGCATGCCAGTCTTTTAAGGACGTCCAGCACTGCGATGAGGTTAGACATGACGTGTAGCTCGGACCGGCCTAAGGATGACAGGCCCAGAGAGGCTAATTCCGATTGCAGCTCCCGGATATCGTGCTGGCGCAACGCCAGGTAATGAAGAAAATTCCGGGCGCTATCCCGGTAGCAGGGATTTACCTCATTCAACTCTTTTGTAAAGCTCGCTTCCATCTTTACCATGTCATCGAGAATGGCCTCAAGCTCGTCGATGAGCTTTTCAAGATGATCTATGTCCCAATTTTTAAGAATACTACTCGTGTTTTTTTCCTGCCTTGAAGAATCAGCATTATCCCGTTTGCTTTTCGTCGTTTTGTTAGACCGCGATAGCTGCATAAAACAACCTAAAAGTTATACAATCGTTTATGGAGTTAAGCCATTCCTCCATATAATATATATTCCAGATAATGTTTAGATATTTTTTATATCATGTATTTATAATTGAGCTTTATGTACATCGATTTATCAGGAAATCGCCCTTAAAGGCAGCGATAATATTACCTGAAAAAGGACACAAATGAGCATATAATGAAATTATTTTCTATATCAATAATACACGTCCCCTGCACGAAAGTGCAGGGAAACCATGTCATTTATCGGAGGCTAAATTTCTACAACATTATACTATCCAGATCCGGGAAATAGATTACTAACATAGAATAAGTTCGCTTGATGGACATATATATTCTATACAGTAGCTAATGGCCATGTCCTTAGAACTCCAGTTAATGCATTGGGTCATATAAAGAAGAATCCTTTTGAATTCCGGGAATAAAAAATACCGCGCGGTTAAATACGAATGCATTGACGTCGCCGGATAAAATCGCCAGGCATTCATCCTTGAGCTTATAAATTTTTTAATAAATATAAAATATAGTTTTACGTAGTCTATATAGGATAGGCTAATGCTGTCATTTATCGTCATATATCATCATGTCAAAAAGTCCATACTGGGCAATGATAGGTGCTGTGATCGGCTTTTTCATCGGCGCAATACTGATCATGTTGTTCACTGCGGATTTTTCAATAAGCAATATAGTCACATTTCCCGGAGATGGCTTATCGCATCCTAACATGCAGCTTCGCGTAATGTTTTTAACGATATGCACGTTAATGGGAATTTTGATAGGCTTTTCCAGCGGCATGGTGACAAGCCAGCAAAAATAATTTTGCTATATTTTAAAAAAGCTTAAGCGATGTGCTTCTGCCTATATTTTACGTTCATTGCTATATATGCTATAGCGCCTGCAAGGAACATGGCAAGCCCGACGAATATGCCCGGGCCGATAAATGAAGCGTTACTAAATATGCCATAGAATATGCTGGTACCCATGAGTAATGCGCTTGCGTTATTTATCGAAACAAGTATGCCGCCAGTGGTAATGGCGATGAGCGCGCTGGTCCCTATTGCCCGGGAGCCCGGAAGTGTTGACAGCACGTACGATGGTACGGTAAGGCTCAGGGATAACAGCAGTTTTAGCGCGATAAAGCCTATTATGCCTGATGCCCCGAGGGCCGCCAGCATTGTCGGGTTAGCCTCGGCATTGATGCCGTAGCGGTAAACGCCCGCACAAGTGGTCAGCGCGTCCAGCCCGAAGTAAGTGACAAACGCCGTTAAGCCCAGGACTTTGTTATTCAGCAATATAAATGACCATTTTACAGGTTTTTATTTGGCCCACTTTCGATAGGTTATATAGCGTTTATATTTAGACTATATGCGCCAATATATTTTACATATAAGCGCATGTTTTTAAGTGTATTGCTCTAAAAAAGTTTTTCCCGACAATATATAGCCTATATAATGCCATATTTTCTATTGAGCCAACTGTTTTATAACACGCAGTCAAAGCTTGTGCATGTGTAATAAGCCACATGCAGGAGCGATACGTCATCCGGGCCATGTCACCATACTCGTAAATATCTGTGTACTCGCCCTTTTTCTGATCAATATCGGCCCGGCCGCTTCTGCACAATCAGTTTCGGGCGACGGCTATAATGCGTCTAACAATGTTATCATCAATCCCACGCCGACGCCGATCGTTTATCCTACCCCGTTGCCGCCTTCATCTATGCTGTCGGGATATATTTTAGATTCCCGGGGAAATAAAGTCCCTGATGCATATGTGACTTTATTTATTGACTCGACCATTGCCCCCATTGACGGTAATCCGGCATACATCGGGAACATTCAAGGAAGCGATGTCGGCGCATATAGTTTTTCCGGCCTCATACCCGGCAATTATAGTGTTAAAGCTGAGAAAGACGATATTTGGCTGTATAACGGCACAGCCTCGATATGGATCCTGGGCAATACGGATGCGCGACTGGATGTTACGTTAGTAAATTACGTGTTTTCACCGCGATTAAGTCCTACTCCTGAACCTTTACCGGAAGAGCAGCCGACTATATTGCCGATCCCCGTGCCATCGACAACCGGGGATACTGAAAAAAGCCTTATCGGTAGTTTCAGCCCGTTAATAATTCTGCCAGCTATATTCGGTATAATAGTTATCATAGGAGCGATTATTTTTTATAGGGTTAATAAAAGGCCGGCGTCCGCGCAAAAGGCCGTAAAGGCATTGCCGAATAAACAGGCCCCGGTACCCGGAGTATCCTCGATCATTTTCCAGGCGGGCCCTGAATACACGAGAGACATAGAAGAGCTGGCGGCGATCAGCAGTTCAAGCGGCATGACCGACTCTGGCTTTATTAAAAAGATCAATGAAGTTGCTAAAAAGTATGGTATCGATCAGAATCGACTCTTCTATGACATTAAAAAAGTCAGAGGGAATAAAGATAAAAAATAGCCCTAAGATTATAAATAGCCCCGGCACATGCAGAGCAGTTATTACAATAATATATTTTTCAAAGATGTTCGAGATATTTATAGAAAATGTTTTTCTATATACATCGTGTGAAAAAGGTCATTCTATAAAATCGACATGACATATATATACTGATAAATATTGCACTGTTTTCTATACTGATTTTGCTTATATAGGTTATACGGCTAGAGCTTATTACTATTAATCGCCGCATATGGGGGTTATTGTAATAAAGCCTAAGGCCGGTATATCCAGGATATCTCTTTTAAACAGGTATCAGCGTACACAAAAAACGAAGATCGCGTTCATATCGATGGTCCTCATAGTAACGCTTGTTTTCATCATGCCTGCAGCCATTGCCGATACGCAGACCGGCGTGAGGGTGTATGCGGATAACTTCTCCGTTAACGGGACAACGATACCGGTCAATATCGGCTATGCGATAAACGACACCGGAACAGGCGAAGTCATGCTGGAAATAATGTCGCTCGATGATACGATCATCAGACGGTTCGAATGCGGCGATAAAGGCAACGGCTCATATAATGTCTCCTGGGACGGAAAAGATAACAACGGCACTGCTGTCCCTGCAGGGAATTACACGGTCATGGCCTGTTATTATCCCGACAGCTTTACGATAAGCGGAAAATGGGGAAGCACCGGCATCGGGGACGGGCAGTTCAAACGCCCCTCCGGTATCGCAGTAGATAAGACGGGAGACGTGTATGTCGCCGATTACGACAATTGCCAGATACAAAAGTTTGACCCTTCCGGTATGTTCTTGCTCAAATGGGGAGGCAAGGGCAACGAGAATGGCGAGTTCAACTATCCTGCGGGCATTGCAGTGGGCGAGACAGGCAACACATATGTCGTAGACCTGGGTAACTCGAGAGTAGAGATGTTTACATCGGACGGCGAATACCTGTCACAGTGGGGCGGGGAAGGCAGCGGTCCCGGCAGGTTCGATATGCCTCATGGAATAGCCATCGACAGTGATGGGAACGTGTATGTCGCCGATATGGGCAACAGTCGCATCCAAAAATTCACTTCAACGGGCAAATACCTCGGCGAATGGGGCGGAATAGGCAGAGATAACGGGAGTTTTATATGCCCTGTCGATGTAGCGGTCGATGACAATAACGATGTATACGTCACAGATATTGACACTAACAGAGTACAGGAATTTACCGGGGATGGAAAATATATCGCCGGCTGGGGAAGCACGGGCAGCGGGCCGGGACAATTCAAAGGCGCCGACGGCATAGACATAGACGGATCGGGATACGTTTTTGTATCGGACATCGACAATCACCGCATACAAAAGTTCAGCCCTGACGGTACTTCCGCAGGATCGATAGAGCTGGGCGGCATCGGCTCCGTTAAAGATATCGCGCCTGCCGGGATCGTGGTAAACGGGCCGGACAGCGTCTATGTTACCGACTTTTCTAACGATGACGTGCAAAGCCTCACCTACGATGCGGGAAGAGAAAACACAGTCATTCAAAATGAGACGAACTTCACGCTGAATGCTGTTATGGGAATTTCAGCCTTAGACCAAATTGTCACGCAGCAAAGCACCGGCGCGCCGGTGACTACCTTGAACTTGACCGGCACGGCTGGAAATAATAGCTGGTACAGGTCGAATGTGACAATTACGCTCGCCGCATCCGATAAGAGCGGCAGCGGTATCCGGTTTACAGATTATAGCTTCGATAACGCTACCTGGTACCAGTATAACGGCCCGCTAAACATTGGCGATGAAGGCACAACGACGGTCTATTATTATTCGGCCGATAACCAGAATAACGTAGAGCAGATAAGATCTGACAACGTCAGGGTCGACATGACACCTCCTAAAGTCAATGGCTCTGCTACAGGTAAGCCCGTGGTCAAAGACTGGTATACCGGGACAGTTACTGTACATTTCGTTGCCAACGATACTTTATCCGGAGTCATCAGCGTGACACCGGACCAAACGATATCTACCGACGGGCCTGACCAGAGTGTTACCGGCATCGCTACTGACCTGGCGGGGAACATAGGAACGACGAACGTAAGCCTGAACATCGATAATGCCTATCCTCAGACCACATGTTTACTAAGCGGCATGCCCGGAGGTAACGGATGGTATAAGTCCGACGTACAGGTGAACTTTAGCTCTTCCGACGGCAAAGGCAGCGGCGTGAAAACGACGGAGTACAGCCTCGACGGAGGTAACTGGAATCCGGCATCGCCGTTCATCATCACTAAAGAAGGCATCACCACCGTTTACTATCGCTCGACCGATGAAGTAGGAAACGTAGAGCCGGTGAATACACAGGTCGTCATGATCGACAAGAGCCTCCCCGTTATCAGCGGGCATATTTACTCTCCAGCCCCACTCGTCAAAGGCTGGTATACGGATTACGTTACCGTCTACTTCACGGCGACGGATGCTTATTCTGGCGTCGCGGGCGTAACTTTGCCCCAAAATTTAACGTTGGACGGCGCGTACCAGTCGGTGATCGGCGTCGCAACGGATAACGCCAGTAATACGGCCAGCACTGTGGTCGGCGGCATTAACATCGACTGCCACCCGCCTATGACTACGTGTAGCCTCGCGGGCTATGGCGGAGGCACCGGCGATAATACGTGGTATAGGGACGACGTCACAGTTACGCTGGCAGCGACAGACGCCGGCAGCGGCGTGAATTATACGCAGTATAGCTTCGACCTGGTAAATTGGACTATTTACCAGCATCCGTTCACGGTCAATGAGACTTCTAAAGTATATTTTTATTCGACCGATAACGTAGGAAACAAGGAATTCCCTGAAGAGCGGGACATAAATATCGACAGGACGCCGCCCGTGATGAGTTCGATGAACCTGACGAAGCCGAACGCGGACGGATGGTATACTGATACGGCGATAATACACTTTACCGCCACGGATGACATGTCCGGAGTAGGCAGCATAAGCCCGGACATATATCTTTCCAGCGACGGCCCGAACCAGACGGTCACAGGATACGCATCGGATATGGCGGGAAATATAGCTTCATTTACGGTTAGCGGTTTCAATATCGACATTAACGCTCCCGTGACCGCCTGCACCCTAAACAATACTCCCGAGGAGGATGGCTGGTTTAGATCAAACGTCCAGGCGACACTGTTGTCATCGGATAACAGCGGCACCGGGTCGAATGCGACTAACTATAGCTTCGACGGGTTAACGTGGTATCAATACACTAAGCCTCTCAATATTACTAACGAGGGCATAAATGTGCTCTATTACAACTCGACGGACAATGTAAGACATGTCGAGCCGATCAACGCCAGGAATATTAAGATCGACAGGTCCTCGCCAAGCATCGCCTACGAAATAGAGGGCGGAACACCCGTGAACGGATGGTATACGCAAAACGTCACCGTACACTTCATAGCATCCGACCTCGTTTCAGGGATCAAGAGCGTAACGCCGGACGTAATATTAACAAAAGACGGCGCCTCCCAGGCAGTCAACGGCAGCGCCACGGATAAAGCCGGTAACGGCGCATTCGTGCTGGCATCCGGAATAAACATAGATAAAACGACCCCGTCTACGCACATCTCGCTCGCCGGCACGTTGGGCAACAACGGGTGGTACACGACGCCGGTGACCGTGAGCCTGACAGCGACAGATGGGAACGGCACAGGCGTTAACCGGACATGGTATAGCCTGGATAATGTCACCTGGTCCAGGGGTACTTCATTCACGCTTTCAGTTAACGGCCTTTACACCGTTTACTACTATTCGACTGATAACGTGAGTAACACGGAAGCCATTAAAGCACAAACGATAAAGATCGACCTGAACGGCCCGGAAATCCATGGCAATACACTCATCGGGCCTACGAGCAATAACTGGTATAATACTAGCGTGACCGTGCATTTCTCAGCCACTGATAACATGTCCGGCGTAGCCTTTGTAACGCCGGACCAGACCCTGTCCGATGACGGGGCTAACCAGATGGTCACCGGATATGCGACCGATAATGCAGGAAATATCGAAAATTTCACCGCATACGGGATCAACATCGATAAGCAAACGCCCGATACGACTTGCTATATCAATGGTACCAACGGGACGAACGGCTGGTATACTTCAGACGTAAAGATCACGCTGGCGACCTCTGACATGGACGGCGCCGCATTAACCACAAGGCACAGCCTTGACGACAAGAGCTGGTCTATATCTAACCCGTTCTACATTACCAGCGAGGGCAATACCACTGTATTTTACTATACCATAGACGGGGCGAATAATACCGAGGCAGTTAAGTCGGTAAACTTAAACATCGATAAGACCGCCCCGACGATCACGTGTGCTGTTAACGGTACCATGGGTACGCCGGACGCATACCGCTCTAACGTCGCAGTCTCTTTCTCGGCTTCCGACAGCGGCAACTCGGGACTCCTAAAGGCAGAATATAGCATGGACGGAACAAGCTGGACGCCGATCAATAATTTTAGCCTGACGAACGACGGAAAATATAACATCCAGTACCGTGCCGGCGATAATGCCGGCAATGGCGCTTCAGGAACGCGGACTATCATAATAGACCGGAGCACGCCGAACGTTAACTATACCGACCCGCAAAGCTATGGCGAAGGCGCGTTCGTAGACGACAGCATCATCGCAAGGTTTACCGAGCCGATGGACCCTGCGACCATCAATAACAGCACCTTCACACTGGCCGCTGCCGATGGCACATTAGTGAACGGCAGCATACAATACACTCAAAACGGCGATCAATACGGCAACGTATCATTTAAGCCGCTTAATGAATTGGACGCAGACACCATGTATACGGCCGCTTTGTCCTCGGGCGTGAGAGATATTGCGGGCAATACGCTTGCTGATAACTACGCCTGGATCTTTACTACGGGCGACCAGGCAAGGAATGGCGGCAATATCGTTACGATAGCAACGCCTACACCTGAGCCGACTCCCGAGAGCACGCCGTTGCCGACCGCAGCGCCTGCAGGGCTGCCCATTATAGGCCAGTTGCCCTCAAATATCCTTACGATACTACTGGCATTCCTCGCCATAGCGGTGGTGGGCGGAGCTGCGATGGTATACCTGTTCTTTATCAGGAAATAAAAAAATATTTTTCTTTACTATATACAGACTATATACCCCTAAGTAATCTCAATAGTGAGTTCTTTAGTAATACTTCGTAGTAATCTTTCCAGGTGTCTGGTAAACGCCGTGTCAGGAAGAACTTGCTTATGGCCTGCGGGGCAGGACCGTTCATTGCGGTATCGCTGCTAGCGATATTAAGCTTACACGCGGCAGCATCGGATTCGATCGGCCAGATCTCGACCGGCAATAATACTATTATCGTAAATTCCAGCTCGACGAGTTCCATGCCTCAGTTTAACGGCGGAATAACAGGCTATATATATGATACAAAAGGTAACGGAGTACCGCAAGCATATATTGTACTATACAAAGATGGCGTCCGGACACATGCGGATCCGATATTTTCTGGCGATGGCGATGATGGCTTAACGGGCGAATATGGATTTTCAGGCCTGGAGCCGGGTAACTATTCGGTCATCGCAGAGATCGCGGACGGGATCCAGTTCTATAATGGCACGGCTTTCTATGTCCTGGATATCAACGAAAGCACAGAATTGAATGTAACCATTAATGGCTATGTCTTCACGCCCTGGCTCAAGCCTACCCCGACACCTACCGTAGAAGGCGCGGCCGACTGCGATACCGACGCCACTGCCGACGATAGTTCCGAGCCCTTCCGTGAATAGCGGCCAGGGCATACCGGGCTACCTCTATGCAGCCGTGCCGTTGATGGCGGCCGGCATAGGCGCTTTCATCTGGATAGGAAGACGGCCCGATAAAAAGAATGCGGCAGTACAAAAAAGCACACATATGGTAGCTACGGGCGGAAGTGCCTGGACGGTAAATACGAGTCAGGCGAACGCCCGGGAAAATTTGCCCATGCTGAACACTTCACGGCTCTTCCGGAATAACCCCGACTACAGGCACGACATAGAGGACCTGAACTATGATAGTATCATGAATGGCTATAGTGAGATCGCGGTCCTCAATCGGGTAGACAGGCTGGCTAAAAAATATTCCGTTGACCAGCTCACCATTTTTCAGGATATTAGAATAACAAGATATAGAAGATATTAGCCGGCGGGATCAATTATTGTAAAAATTATTAATAAACGGAAAATGTCGTTAAAAAGTAATGACGAGGCTGTATCGGTGATCATAGCAACGCTCATGCTCATCGTAGTCGCCATCGTAGGGGCTTTGACAGTCGCGTATATTATGGGAGCTTTTTCAACGAACGTTTCAAAACAAGTAACCCTTCCCGGATCGCCAACCGCTACACCGGGCCCGTCCGAGAATATGCTGATCGGGGATAAAGCGCTTACATATCCGATCGACCAGCAGCTATCGAGCCAATACATGGCCGGCCATAAAGGGGTCGTTATTAGCGATCAGTGCAGCGATGAGGAAGATACGAACATCGTTGCCTTAGGAAAGAACATTACGGACATTGTAGTATTGCCTCATGCGCCGTCCCAGTCGACGCTATTCATGTATCCCGACCTTAGATCATATTTTATCGGCGGCAGGGCCATCGTAGTCATTGCAAATGTTAATCTCAACATATCATCCGTAAGCCAGTCCGACCTCTCCATGGTGTATAGCCAGTCCCAAAAAAGCATTCCCTCAAACCTATCCGGGCTAACAACGATCGTCAGGAATAATGACGGAAAAGGAAGCGAGGCGATATTTGCGGGGTGGCTGACCGATGGCGAAGCCTCAAGCCTGGATGGCTATATGGCGGCACCGGCGGGAGTCAATAATTATACGGCTGTCAGCGAGGCGGATGTTCTGGCTAAAGTTTCCAGTACTCCCGGAGCTATTGGTTTCATCGACTGGAAATACGTGGCGAATAATAGCCAGGTGAAAGTAGTACCTGTTATTAATAAGAACACGCTTGTCGCCCAGACGCCCACAGACCAGAGTATCAAGGGCGAGATCGTCGGGATGAACGATGCCGATTACGATACCGGATTGATCGGGCAGCTATACTACGTGACCAATGGGTCGCCAGGCTCGATGGCCGGCGATTATATAACCTGGAGCCAGTCGCCGGAAGGCGCGGCGCAGCTCAATAATTGTTATATGTATGGGACCGCGGAGCTAGGTGTAAATTAGGCATCACTCCCAGATCCTAATTTAAAATATATAGTGGTAAATGGAGTATGGATGTGTAAATAGAATATAAAGGTGAATTTGATAGCTATTCTCATTGACATATTGGATTATGAGCGATAGTTTAAACAAGTTTAAAGTTATCGTGGAAAAGAGTTTTTGTTCTAAGTGTAAAAGAGAAGTTCTTCCGACTGAAGTATTAGCGGATCAGGCCATATTGGTCGATAATGGTTATGTCGTTGGAATACAGGATAATAATCTTATCCATAAAAAATGCGGCGGTAAAGTCCGGCCGTTATTACTGAATTATTGATCAACCCCTCAGACATTAATAAGTGATTTTTTTAGGTTTACAAAGTAGGCGATAGTGGACTATATAGAATATTGTAACAACCTTTATTTACTCAATTATTTGCTTAACAATAGAGCAGATCATAAGAAATAGAGAGGGCCTCTTCGCCCATAGCCTGCGTTTTACTGGAATAGCCGATGGGATAAGCCATCTAGGGAACGACAAAGGAGGAATAATCATCACTGGCCAAAAAAAATTTAATTCCAAATTGATTTCTGCAGCGGCCTTATTGCTGTTGGTTTTGCTAATATTGACCGTAGCAGGTGCGAGCGCTTCAGCCACAAGCCTTCCATGGGCAAAAACGTATGGCGGCCCAAAAGATGATGGGTTCAATCAGATCATTAACACGTCGGATGGAGGCTATGCACTTGTTGGATCCACTACATCCTATGGTAATGGCAACTTGAGCGTTTGGCTAGTAAAAACTGATGCGCAGGGGATCGAATTATGGAATAATACCTATGGAGGCTTGAATGAAAGCACCGGCAATTCGATCGTTCAAACCAGAGACGACGGCTATGCTATCGCAGGATATTCAACGTCATATGGTAACGGATCCCGTAATATGTATCTAGTGAGAACTGATCCGAGTGGCAACGAGCTTTGGAATAAAACCTATGGGAGCGGGGAGCCCGGCTATGTCATGGATATCTCCATATTACCGGATGATGATATGATCCTGGCAGGGGTGGCCTACACGGAAAGTGGAATAGCTAAAGCATGTGTGATAATGACCGATGCCAGTGGTAAGGAATTATGGGAAAAAACATATGGCGGCATGCGTAAGGATGAGGCTCATTTTGTAGCCCCGACAAATGACGGCGGATTCATTGTTGCAGGATATACTCAATCATTCGGCGACCAGAACGGAAACGTTTTTACTAACGGTACAGGCGATGCATGGCTGGTCAAGATCGACGGACAGGGTAACGAGCAATGGAATAAAACTTATGGCGGAGATGCCATGGATGACGCATATTACGTTATCCAGTCGACGGATGGCGGATATCTTCTTGGAGGCACCACTCTATCATTCTCGAATGATACGGACAGGGCTTATATAGTGAAGACCGACTCGCTTGGAAATGAACAATGGGATCGGATATTCGGCAATAATTCAAGTGATGCCATATATGCCATCGAAAAAGCTGCAGGTGGATATGTGCTAGCAGGCACCATGTATCCTCAAACCGGCGATATGAAGACCTTTTTAGTTAAGATAGATGATGGCGGGAATAGGACCTGGGGATATTCATACGGTGAAAATGACTATTACAATGGATACTCAATATGTAATGCCGATGATGGCGGATATATGATAGCCGGAACCAAATCTTCAACGACGAATAATGATGGATTTATCTTTAAAGTGAATGCAGACGGGACAGCCGTAATGGTAGATGATAATACGACAAATGTTAGTCCGACCAACAGCTCGATATCCCCGATATCGATCTTATTAGTGTTGGTCGTCATTGCATGCATCGGCGCAGCGGTCCTTGTCATATGGAAATGGATATTAAAAAGATAATAAAGAAGGAAATAATTTAATTTTATTTTTATATCAAATCGATTTTTAAATATAATTTTTAACAAAATTATATAATAACATCAAATGTTTTTAAAATCAGCTTGATATATAAGCCTTTTCTATATAGTTTATAGTCCCCTAATTGTGCTATCATATTCTAAGTTGGCAAGCTATTTCTCGTCAATGGATGAAGGAGTAGTGTACAAGAACTAATACCCAATCCTACAGCTAACGACAAAACCCAAAATGAACATAAAAAGGTAATTGTCGTAAAAAAATGAGGGAAACAATAACCTGAACGATTATTGTACAAGAATAATCGTTGGTATAGTTATAGGGTTATTCTTCTTGTGCATATAAGCTTTGCGGTCTTTGTCATGCCTATTTTTAGGCAAATGACTGCAAAATGAGGGAAACAAATGAAGACAATGATGAAGTTCTTTAACAACGACGAAGGTATTTCACCCATCGTCGCAACTTTAGTGCTCATCGTCGTAGCCATCATCGGCGCGGCGGCTGTTGCCATGATCCTCGGCAACTTCTCGGGCAACGTATCGAACCAGGTAGCCGACAGCAGCAACGTCACCTCCAAGTCGCATCGCCTCACACCATAAACGTAGCCGGCTCGACCACACTGTATCCCTGCTGAAGTGCTATTAGCCAAGGACTACATGACCCAGAACCCCCTGATCAAAGATCAATGTCGCCCAGGGCGGCAGTGACGCCGGTGTCGACAGCAGTAGGCATGAACTTAGTTGACATCGGCGCAGCAAGCAGGGCAGTCACCTCTGCAGAAACTGCCAAGTACCCGAACCTCAAGTCGACCAAGGTCAGCCGGCAGCGCAGTCATGGTCGTCTACAACAACGGCGGCATAGCAGTTACCGGTGCGGCAGCTAACGTCAGCGGCGTGACTTAATACACGTTATGGGGAACCACGAGCGGCACTGTATGGCCAGCCTGAGCGCACTCACAATGGCAGTCCAGAGAGCAGACGGCTGCGGCACTGAGGACACGTTCGCTAAGTGGTATCGGCTTCAGACTCCGGCAGCCTTGACGCAGCAGTCACCCCGGTAGGCGTCACGAGTGACGCAGAAGTCGGCAACGAGGGCGTTCTCTCCAAGGTAGCTCGACGACCGAATCAATCGGCTTCGTTGACTGGGGATATGTCGCAACCGCCAAGCTCCACGAATGTCAATACATCCGGCCCATAACAGAGGGCGCAGCGTAACCTACGCACCGCGACCGGTCGACCAGCATTAAGAACGGCTTAAAGGGCGACATCACCGTTACGGGCTATGCACGCAGGCCTCATTAAGGCACTCTATATGATGACGAACGGCGCACCCTAGCGACCGAGCAGTCATTCATCACATACGCTGCCTCCCCCGGCGGAGCAGCAAGCTTCGATCAGCGGGCATGTTCGGTGTAACTGAGTATCGTATAGAACGAGTAACATATGAAGAGGCCAATAGCGCCTCTTCTCTTTTTCTTTTCACGGCCATGAAAACAAAAATCGACTTACCAAAAATCTTCGTATCGGCTTGCGCCGCAATTCGTTGTTATTGTTATCATTTTCATTGTAGGATTCATATTATTTAATAGCATTCCCGACGTTCCAGAGTCAGGGACTAGGATTGGTCACCGGCCAGAGTCTGGAACTATGATACCGGCGTGTTCGGGGCCTTGCCTATATTGCCAGTACCATCGATGTTGACCGGAGTAACTCTTCTATAGCCGTGCCGACTGGGCGTATTGACGGCAGTGTTCATGGCTGAATACGCACCGCCAATATATCGCAATGTAGCCAGGCCGATGATCGAACTCCTCGTCGGGATCCCATCGGTAGTATACGGCATCTTCGGCTTATTTGTTCTCGAAGAATATTCGCTGGTGATATCAACCCGTTCATCAGTAATACACTGGGTTTTATCCCGATATTTACGAGACTACCACCCAGGGGAGCGGTAGTGGAATACTCCTCGCTTCCACAGTATTATCGATAATGATCTTGCCGACGATCATCGCTGTATCGAAGAAGCTATCAGGAGCGTGCCAAGGGACTATGTAGACGCATCCCTCGCACTTAGGGGCTACCCGGTGGGAGACGGTTAAACATGTCATTCTCCGGCCGCAATGAGCGGTATAGTGGCCGCCATAGTGTTGGGTATGATGCGATCGCGTAGGTGAAACTATGGCAGTAATCATGCTCATGGGTAATAATCCACATATTCCTACATCAATACTGGATAGCGGGTACACGATGACCTCGAAGATCTACGGGGATAGTGGCACCAGGATGATCATTGACAGTAGATAAGAGCGCCATGTTCGCCATGGCTGCGCTATTATTCGGCATGGAGATGCTCCTCGTCCTCACTGCCCGCTTTGTTACCAGGAAAAAGAAGAACAAGGGGGATCACGATGAGTATAGGACAGGGCATATCGAGGAAGCTAGCCATTCGGCAGGTAGATATTCTTCGCCCTAACAGCCCGCATCATAAGCAGGAAAAAGAAGAACGAGGGAGAGCAAGGTGAGCGTAAGGCTCAGGCACCTTGAGGAAACGGCCATCGTAATAGTCATGGCGTTAGTGGCTACCTTCATTTCATTAATGCTTGTGTTGATCATCGGGGAGATCTTCATACGGTCATTGCCTTCATTATCACTGGCATTTGTGTTCACCCCAGAGAATATCGCCCCGGATTTGACGGCGGAATCCTCAACGCCGTAGTAGGTACCATACTCATATCGATTTGCAGTGTGGCGCTGGCTACGCCGATATCGATCGGCACCGCAATATATCTCGCAAGATATGCTACGAACGAGAGAGCTATAACCTTGTTAAGGTTTTTCATTGATGTAATGAGTGGCACGCCCAGCATAGTCCTCGGGGGCTTTTGGCATGTTATTCCTTGCATTTTACCTGAAGCCGATCACAGGCGGATTAACGCTTGTTCTCGGGTAGCATAGCTCTTGCCATATTGATCACGCCGACTATCACGAGAAGCGTTGAAGAAGCTATCCATACCGTGCCTATATCATTAGAGGAAGCAAGCCTCGCTCTCGGCGCTAACAAATGGCAGACCATCGCCCGGATTACCGTGCCCTGTGCGGCCAGTGGCATAGTCACGGGGATCATCCTCGGAGTAGGAAGGGCCGCGGAAGAAAGCGCAGTAGTAATGCTTACGGCCGGATACACCCAGTTCCTCCCCAATTTCGGCATACAACACAGTGACAATCTCATCGGCGGAATACAGGTACTACCATTGCAGGACATGGTCGCTATTCTGCCGGCCACCGTGTACCACAGCTACGAATTAGGCAATCTGGTCCCGGTGTCAAACGGCTTCGCCGCCGCGATGGTACTGATAATTATCGTTATGGCCATCAATGCCCTGGCACGCCTGATACTCTGGAGGTGGAAGGTAAACTAGGCTTCTAAAGAGTATATATAGGGAACTATTAAGCCATAAGTGCTTTCTAAGTCTATTGGAAACCCTATATAGCGATATATGGCTAAATTGGCGTCCATAAAATATAGTACCTATTATTAAAAACGATGGAGGGACATCAGTCATGGGCTTATTCAACGAGATAATTATGATCGACAAAATCTTAACACCTGACGCCATGATGAAGAGGGTCGACCGGTTACTACTGTTATTACAATACGTTGTAACTTTCTCATCTTTAACATACTCAAATTTTCAATCAACTATTAACCATGTGTATCGACCAATGTCGCCCGGCTTTACCTATGAATCGGGTTACCATTATCATTTGACGGGGGTTTGAGATTGGCGAACATAATAAACCTCCCAAAAAAATCAAAAGACGCGAGTTCTCCAGGTTTAGCTACAGCTACGAACCCTAAAAAGAGCCCGTCTAATAATTTTATGGATTGGTTCCTTCATGGCAATGTACGTGCCCAACAGGTACCGAAAGAGCCGGAAATATCTGCTAATAAGCCGGTATCATCCCCGATAATTGCTCCGACCGTAAAAGTCGAAAAGGAGCCGATAAATAACTTACCGTTAATATCAGGCGGAAATACCTCAACAGAAGCCGATACCCCGAAAAGCCCCGTTGACTTGTTACAAAATGGCGATGCGAAAGTCTTGAATGATATTGAAAAAAACATTGATAATACCATCGTTTCTGAGACTATCGCCCCATCTGAGAAAGAGCTGAAGGAGACTTTAAAACCCTCAGGTGTTCAGGCAAAACTGGCAAACGCCCTCAAGTCGATCAACATTCAGTCAAAACGTAAAGTAAACGTCGAGCTGATCGAATTTAATATAGGCGAGCTATCAAATCCTACGTTGGATGGCGTATACCGTGACATCAACACAACTTATCCGATAGACCCCCCGTTTCAATATGTTAACATCCGATTCGATGGCGAAGAACTGGTGTATAACGTACTCGAGCCGCCTCTTAGTGAAGCCGAGATAAAATATTTGGGGATGATCGAGAAGACCATGGAAAAGCTCATCAGTACCAAGATAATCGTTCTACGGAGCGAAGAGCGAGAAGATTTTCTCCGCGTGAGATTTTCCGAGATCATAAAAATGTATAATTATAATCTTAACGAAGAGCATCAAGACCGCATGTTCTTCTACCTCCGTAAGCGGTATTTGGGCTATGGCAATATCGATGCCATCATGAAAGACCACTACATCGAGGATATCAGCTGCAACGGCCCGAACAATTATTTATACGTCTACCACCGCATTTACGGCTCCGTCAGGACCAACGTCTCATTCGGAGAAGTAGAGGTCAATAAATTCGTAATGCGTATCGCACAGATATCAGGACGGCACATCTCGATCCTGCAGCCTATCAGGGATGTAACGCTACCGGACGGGAGCCGTGCCAACCTGACGCTGGGGAGCGAAGTTACCAAGAAAGGGGCTACGTTCACCATTCGTAAATTCCGGGAAAAGCCCATGTCACCCGTCGAGCTCATGGAATACAACTCCATCGATGCGAGGGAGCTGGCCTATCTATGGATCCTCCTGGATTATAAAAAATCGGTACTGGTATCGGGAGGTACAGCTTCGGGTAAGACGACCCTGCTTAACGTTATTAGTTCATTTATAAGGCCGGAGATGAAGATCGTATCGCTGGAGGATACGGCCGAGCTGAACCTGGTCCATTCCAACTGGATCCAATCGGTGACCCGGAGCGGGTTCGGTGCTGAAAGCGAGAGCGCATCCTCCGTTTCCGGCTTGAGCGGCGTATCGGCCAAGACTCCGGGCGATATCGGCCTCTATGACCTGCTGGTAGCCGCCCTACGTCAGCGCCCTGAGTTCATCATCGTGGGTGAAGTGCGCGGTGCCGAGGCATTCACCATGTTCCAGGCGATCGCCGTAGGCCATGCGTGTTTGGGTACTATCCATGCAGGTACCATGCGTGAATTGATCTCAAGAATAGAGTCCAACCCGATGAACGTGCCCAGGACTTTATTTTCTTCCCTTGACGTCGTGTGCTTTAACGCCATGATTAGGAGAGGCGACCGAAATGTAAGACGCGTAATGAATATAGTAGAGATCCTGGAGATCGACCCCAATGGCGACCTGGTCACTAACCCGGTATTCCGATGGGATGCTCCGTCGGATAGGTTCATTTTCACGGGAAAAAGCCACATTTTTGAAAAGATCGAACGTCAGCTTGGCGTTAAGGAAGAGGCGCTTATATCGGAAATGGAAGCCAGGGCGAAATTTTTGAATGAGCTAAGACAGAATGGTGTCAGGGACTATGCAGAGGTAGTGGACAGGATCCACGAGTATATCCTGCGTGATTAAACTGAAAAATAGCCTGGAGGGCTGAACATGGACCCCTATGTCGAATATAAAAACTTCTGCTATAACATACTGGGCCGGTACCTGGACGAGAAGCCCGTCTCGGAGATAGCCCTCATGCTATATCAGGCCGACATGGAACTGACCTACGGCATGTTTGTTTCGATGGCCATTATATCGGCCTTACTTGCAGCCATCCCCATGCTTATCTTCTCTTTGATCATTTTCGGACTCTCCATATACACCTATGGCCTGGTACTGGTAGCGTTAGCGGTCGTGGGCGTCATGTTCCCCTTTACCGCATACAATACGATCTCTAATAAAAAGATAGGCATAGAAAAAGAGATCCCGTTCGCCCTCGGCTATATGTCTATACTCGCGAGCGCGGGATCGACGCCCCTTGAAATATTACGCAGGATGGCTGTGGAGAACTATGGAGAAATTTCCAAGGAATTTCGTAAAGTCGTCTACCGCATCGACGTACTTGGGGAAGACGAAGTTTCGGCTATGAACGAGCTGGCAACCACAACTCCGTCGGAGATCTTCCGCAGCATAGTCGTAGACCTATCGAACATCATGTATTCCGGCAGCGGCATGAAACAATACCTGGAGTCGAAATCCAAAGACCTGTTGAATATAAAAAGACAAACTCAAAAAGAGTTCGTCGATTCCCTGTCAATATACGGGGAAATGTACATGGGCGGCGTACTGATGATGTTTATCATGACAGTGATAGGCATAGTAATGAGCGGCGCTTTGAACATCAATATCGGGCCATTTAAGCCCAGCCAGCTATTCATCTTTTTCATTTATCTGATCATGCCTCTAATTAATATCATATTTTACCTGATGCTGGAAATGAAATATTCGAGGAGCCCATGACACCGCTGCGAGAGACTATCGACACACTTGCATTCAAGTATAACATCAGAAGGGAGTATTTTACAATAGTACTCCCGGTGCTCCTTGGCCTGGCCATTGTCATCTTAGCTTTTATGAGCGGGCACACGCTGACCCAATCCCAGGCCCAGCCGGATAACTCCCGCCAGCAGGCCCTTCAACTATTGATGAGCCAGATGAATGATAGCGAAGGTCAGCCAGTACCTATCCCGCAGGCACCTCAGAATAAGGCGGACCTCGACCAGTATATCATATACGGCTTACTCGTTGCCATGACGCCGTATTCCATCGACAGGTTCATAGAAAGGCGCCGCTACAGCCAGCGGGAAGACGATTTTACCCAATTTTTATTCAAATTGTCAGAGATGATGCGTGCCGGGATAGACCCGATCAAATCCGTTTTAGAGCTCTCGAAAACTGACCTTGGAAGTATTACGCCCTACGTTAGATCGGCTGCCTCATCCATGCTGTTGGGAAAATCATTCGAGGAAGGGATGAAAAGTATGGCATTATCCCTTAACAGCGAGATCATCATTAAATATGTCGACCTTGTGATCCAGGCATCCTATACCGGCGGCTCGGTCCACAGCCTGATCCTGAAAGCTTCCGAGGACATGAGGACCATGATCACGATCGATAAGGAGATGAAGGGCAATCTTCAGCAATATGTCATGATCTTATATTTAGCCCAGGCCATCATTATTTTTATCGCCTACGTCCTATCATCCCAGCTTATACCGTTTATTCAGAGTACGGCGAACGCCCAGGCCATATTCAGCACCGCGGACCTTCAGTCTATCGATTTCGGCCAGGGATTCTTCCATATGATCATGATAAACGCGGCCATTGGTGGGCTCATCGTAGGAAAGATAGCTGAGGGGTCGGCGAAAGACGGTATTAAACACTCGGTGATATTAATGGCCGCCGGCTATCTTATTTGCGTGTTATTGATCTTACCGATCGGAAACCAGGCCCAGGCGAATTTGATCATCGTGATGTCAGGCAATAGCCAGTCCGGATATACTACAATGCAGCTATATGACCCGATCGTGTTTAAGCTGACGGACCCTAACGGGATAGTACTGGCTAACCAGGATGTCTCATTCAGCATTAAGCCCGGAGGTATTGTTACTCCGGCCTCAGAAAAAACAGATATAAAAGGCCTGGCTAAAGTAAATGTAACAATGGGTAATTCACCCGGTTCATATACCATCACGGCAACATCCGGTTCCGTGACTCAAACGGTTAAAATAACGGCCAGGGGCGGGGCGCGCCCTGATCAGATTCAGGAGTAAAAAACGAATTATTATCCGAATCTTTCCCTGGTATCTATGTAAATACGCTCATCATCGAGCGCGTAAGGTATATTTTTTTCCGGTAACGGCTTTCCATTGAGCTTTGGTATGTTAATATACCTGGAAATACGGTCTTCTTCGTTAACGGTCGTGAACTGGATGATCCCATCCGCCATAGCCCGGATGATGCGCTCATGCTGATCGGAAATAATGCCTATGTCCGATGTCATGATGATCATGCGGCTGTTTTTTCTGCTGGACTCTAAAAGAGTATTTAGTATGCCGACCAGGTCTCGGGGACCGATGTCGATGTTCATGAGAGAAAATCCTTCGACGATACAGACATTCGAGTCACATTCGTAGTGAAGTCGTGCCCTGTCATGGAAATTATCAATTATCTTTATTTTATCAAGTTCTGTCAGGCCCAGCCGGCGAACTTGTTGTTGTACGTCTTCCTTATTCCCGGTGGTTATGTAGGCGACGCTATTGCCTGCCGCTATGGCGTCCACTACTACCATCTGGGCGAATATTCTTTTAATATCCCCGAGCTCTTCCTCGACGAATAATAAGCTGTTACGGGGAAGGTTTTCAAATCCAATACTTGCTAACGCCATAAGAACTCTTTGCCGCTGTTTTTTCAGGTGCATTCTTCATATATGTTACGGTCGACAACGAAATGCCAATAAAGGTTTTACATAATGACGCATTAAAACTTTTCGCACCGGATGAGACCATATCGTGATAAGTTCTCAATTTCATAAATTTTTTTCTTATGTTTATATTAATTCCCTTGATAAGCTATAGCTCGATATATATTAGAATATAGTCTAATGAAATGAAGCTTATAATCGATTGGTTTCAGTATAATACATTTGATGCTTAAGCTATTTCAAGATGATAGCGGAATATCCGAAATAGTTGGCGCGTTAATACTTATTCTTATCGTCGTTATCGCAGCTGCAGGCCTGGCTATGATCATATCCCAGGCCGAGACCCAGCAGGCCAGTAGACAGGCGCACGATGCGGCTGTCAGTAATGAAAAGCTCGTCATCACTTCAATGGTACCAACTTATGATACTTCATCCGGTAAATTAATCTCGCTAGCGTTAAACATTCAAAACTTGAATGTCGATGACTCGAGCCTGGCGATAGTCGAAGTTAATAACGCTCCGGCCGCGAATATCACAAGCGGCGGGCGGATTTATGACTATAATAATCAGCTAGTAATACCCGGGTTCAGTAACATTACCGTCAATATTTATACAAAAGATTTCATCGATCCATTGATCCTGGACCACTCAAGCCCTATTACAGTACAGCTTGTATCTTCATTTGCAAATTATTTCACAAGCACTATCACTCCGCCTACTGCAGTGGCGAAGTTCAGTGTTGAAACGGAGAATCTCGGGCTGGTACAGAGAGATTATGTCATGCTGGATGCCTCGGATTCCAGTGGAGACAAGGGTCAGATCAAGCTGTATTCATGGGACATTAAGGACACTTCCAACTGGACAAATGAGATACCCAACGGGCCGATAGAGACAAGCGGTACTAAAATAAGGTTTAGCCCGCAGTCGAAAGGCCCGTTTATCGTGACTTTAACTGTCAAGACCGACCAAAATGACAGCCATGCCATGATAGGCAAGACCGATGAGATGGAAATACCGTCTGACCCCAATTTCAGCCCGCCATTATCGCTCAAGTCAATATACTACCAGAGTAACACGACCATCGTGGCGACATTAAAAGATGCTTCAGGTAACCCATGCCCGGGTGAGGCGATAGTTTTCCAGGCGGGCTCGAACATACAGGCAGATCCTACGATGAATATAACGGATCTCAATGGCAGTGCAAAAGCTAACGTATCATTCATAGGCGCAAGCACCGGGACTGTTACCATCAGCTATGATAAGCTAATTAATAATATAGTGGTATCCGCGAGCTCCTCGCCTCCGAACGCGGACTTTAAAGCTGATACTCAAACCGGGTTTGCACCCTTACACGTGCAGTTTGCCGATCTAAGCAGCACCCCCACCGGCAGCATCATATCGAGACAGTGGAATTTTGGCGACGGAACGTCCAATGATACGTCCCCTAGCCCAAGTCACATTTTTACAGCGGCGGGAACGTATACGATCACATTAACAGTTAATAATTCGGACGGCCTGAGCGATACGGAACAAAAGAGCGCCTATATTATGCCTTATTCCGGGACGTTGGCAGCCGATTTTACCAGTGATCTCACTAATTGGATACTAACGTCGACGTCTCCTCTGGACGTCCAGTTCACCGATGCCTCTTCAGGCAACATTAACAGCAGGCAGTGGAGCTTCGGAGGCAGCGGCGGTAACGACACGGCTCAAAACCCCATACGTGCGCTTCCGTTCAACGGCGGCACGGGTACCATGACGTTTCCGGTCGTTTTAACGGTCTATAATTCCAGCGGATCTAACAACAGCATCTTGCATAACATAATAATCAATCCGCATGCGCCGATCGCTGATTTCGTTAGCAACGAAACTTCACCTCTCACTGTCGAGTTCAGCGCCGGGTCTATGACCGGTACATCCCCGGGCTATTTCTGGGACTTTGGCGATGGCAGTAACATTACAGTTTATAATCCCGTGTATACCTATACGTACGCAACTAACGGGACATATACGGTTAAATTGAATGTTACCAATGCTTATGGCAGCGACACTTGCCAGAAGCTTATTAATGTCTAAATATTATTTGCCGGCTGCCCGGTTCGCGGTACTTTATGGCCGGCAGCGAAAACTATTGTCATATATTTAGTTTATATGCAATAGCTATTAGTAACGCCGTTTCTATGGTACACTAGGTACTAAGACACTAAGCGGCAATTTGCCAGATCCCTCTGCGCCGAGCGCAAAAGATCGTACAATGACCGACAAGTATCAGCAATAAGTAACCGGGAAATTATAGACCTTCGACAAAGCGTGTCTTAGTATCGGCTTATTTTGATGTTTTATAATACCAGGCTATAAATTATATGGCCCTATTGAAGGAAAAAGTGTTGGAATTATCGTTAATATTTTAAGCCTGTGTCTTATCGCTAAACACGCCATATGTGCTATGGTCATATTTACCGGTAATGTCGCTGTCGGTAACGTCGATGTACCGGATAAGGCTACTGCCGCAGCAATCACAGATATCGCTAGAAAGAACATTATGGAATTGGCCGCTGTTGTATATGATCCGCTTACATTTCTTGACGCCGAAATCGCCGCAACGCTCGCAGATATATCGATGGTCGTACTCGATGACATGCTGCAGGTTATATGATCCGCCGAAGAGCTTTCTACCCGCCCGAATAATGCACGCATCACTTTGTGCATGCCCTTTTAGCCCGAGAGAATCGATCTCGGCCTTCGCCTTTTCCAGGCGCTTTTCCAGACATTCCCGGCACAGGTAGCCTTCTTTGAGGCTAAGCATTTCACGCTTATTGCCGTGAGTATCGCAGGAAACGCATTGCGCGGTACCCGTGAATTCCCTGAGCCTTTCGGTAAAATTGCCCGGTATATTTAACATCTTCATATATATTATCAATAGCAATATATAAACTATGTGTTTAATCGTATAATTAGAAAACGCCTGACGTATGGGCAAAGTGGATTTTATATTTAGTAAAAGTATTTTTTATATAGGTATACAAAAAAAATAGATCGATACTAAGGCACTTTGCGGGTGAGTACTTTTATGGCATATTTTTCGGTTAGTGCTTTTTGTTCCTGGTTGTCGGTGAACAATTGTCGTTGAGGAGGATCGCCAGGTAGTAGTATTGTGTCTTAGTACCTAACGGTAATAGCAAATACGAGTATTAAAAAATATAGCATATAAACTAAATGTTGGCATATATACTAAATATCTGAGCAAGGCAGTAGAATGTATCTACCAAAACACGACCACCCTGTCAACGACGCCCCACTGCGCTATAATGATCGTTTGATCGGCTTCGTCTTGCTCAAGGGAAGCTCTTTTTTCAGCCAGCAGTTTTTCCTCGGCATCCAGCGCTAAGCTTTGATCCTGTATAGCGTCCAGCCTGGCGTTGAGGTCATCCAGCTCATTGGCCAGCATCTCCCTCTGGGACTCC
This sequence comes from uncultured Methanocellaceae archaeon, assembly GCA_963780625.1. Classification (GTDB taxonomy): domain Archaea; phylum Halobacteriota; class Methanocellia; order Methanocellales; family Methanocellaceae; genus Methanocella. The sequence continues at coordinate 497,436 of CAWACH010000006.1, forward strand.
AAGCGCATAGACGATCCGGGCGTTATTGCATTTGACCCATTACTGTCATTCAGCTCTGCGCTGAAATTATCATACTCCACGTCGAATACCTCGAGGTCTTTTTCGTATGTGTTATATGTATCGTTGAGCGTGTCGGTTTTGCGGCTATAATTACTTGCCTCGTGTAAATATTGGCTGACGTTTTGGACATATGCTTGATATTGTTTGTCTCGTTGCTGATAATAAGCATAGTCGAGGCTTTCCGCCTGGCCGAGCTCTATCTCGCCCAAAGGCAGACCCTGCTTCATGTATACGGCCATTATGTGCGGCTCATATTCCAGCTCCTTTGCCGATCGGGTAATACCTGTGGCGTCAACGTAAACGAGACCTCTGTCGGTCGTATTGAAAACGTTGAAACCGTGTCCTGGATCGCTGATGTTCCTGCCATTATGGTCGACGGAAAGATCCCCACTGTCGTTGACGTCGGCATTACCAGACACGTTGAACGTTACGCCGACTACCCCGGACCGTATACCATGGGCTTCTGCATCATCGTGCAGCCTTACGGCAAAATCGCCGCACGTATAACTAGGATAATTATAATCCGTCAGATAGGTCGTATCGTTAGCTAAAAACGCGGTCAATTCTTTGTAGCTAACATTGGAAGAATACCGATAGTCGGTGATCGTGAGCATCTGCCCCGAGGCGTTAGAGATCGGCAGGCGTTCCGTCCAGTATAGGGGGAATAAAATCGAGTATGAGGCGCATGCCCCGACTACCAGGGCCAGGAGGCCGAAGGCAATGAGCACTAATAACTGTGTCCTCAGATCACTGTTTTTCATTTTTGTTCTACGTATACTTCGAGCTCTTCGTCCCTATCTTTTTCCAGCAATGCGATGGCCTCTACCAGGATATCCCGCAGCTCCTTCGCCTGCCCCAATGCTTCTGTAACGGTATCTCGCTGTACCTTTTTGTCATATATTATCGGGCTCTCGCCCGCCATCCTGTTCAGCACTTCCACCCGTTGGGCTTTATCGCTTACGGCCCGGATGATCGCGTTTAAATGTTCCTTCTCTTTCTGCATAAGCATGGCATAGACCATCCTTTAGTGTTATCATTAAGTCGGCCAGGGCACGTTTAAAATTAATCTATATAGAATTCATATATGCCCGATGATCCGCCCCATTATCCTAAATTTCGCGTCCGTGATAGCTTTCAAGATGGCGACGTTTATTGCGAGCCCCGATAGAAATGCAGCACCCTAAGTGGCCGATCGTAGGGGCATAGCCATAGGATAAAAAATACAAATTCGAGACAGCGCATATGGCGCCGGCAACCGCTAAGCCGATCAACACATCGCCGATGGGGTCCTGATACCGGGAATATATGACCAGTATGCCGAGAACGAACATAAGGACCCCCACTTTCATGGAGGCCAGGCCATTAATGCCATTAAAATGTACGAATATGTTAATTTCATTGGCGATCACTATAGTGCCAAAGTGCCGTATGACAAGCACCGTAGAAAGTACATCGGCGATAATGAAGAATAGGACGAATGCGATGACGGCTGCTAAAGTATCGTTTTTTATCTCAACGTACGCCATGTTAAGCCCCTGGTCGGCTTATACTGCTACGGCGACCGGTAAATAATATCTCTTAACTATGGTATTTAATCGATGCCACCGGTGTCTATAGTCATATATTTAGAATATGTGCTATGGCTTTTAATAACGGTATCAGGCATATTTTCAGCCTGAGAGCGTAATGACCATTTTAAAAATTTCAGGAGTATCGTTAGTTATCCTGGCCCTGTTCATCATCATCCATAGTACGCCCGCGAGCTTAGCAGATGGACCGTCCCTGGAATGGTCATACGGGTTTAGCTCGCATATAGAATCGATCTCACCGGTCTCGAACGGATTTATTTATCTCGGCTCGCTGGACGGTAACGTGTACGCCTTCCAGACAGCATATGATCGCCCCGACTGGAAATACCATACTTATGCAGGGATATTGTCAACTCCGGCCTACGATGATAATACTATATATTTCGGGGCGGATGACGGGCAATTCTATGCCGTTGAGACGGTCTTGGGCAACGAAAAGTGGAAGTTCAAGGCCGATGCCAGCGCTGACTCGTCGCCGATATTGTATAAAGGCATGGTCGTATTTGCATCCGATAGCAAGGTCTATGCCCTCGATATTAAAAACGGCACCGAGATATGGAATCGTTCCATAGGAAATGATCTTGCGGCATGGCTGACCGAATATGACAATTCCATATATGTCTCATCGTCCGATGGCAACATAACGGCGCTGGACCCATACTACGGAGGCATTCTATGGCAAACCCATATCGGCGATAAGGCCTTTGCGCCTCTTGGCTATAACGGGAATATCTATGCGGGAACGGATGACGGCAGCATTGTGGCGCTCGACCATAACTCCGGTAAGGAAATATGGAAGTTCAAGGCCGGCGGCATGGGTAAGCTCGAAGCCTGCAGGAGATAAGGGAATGATCTATGCGGGCTCCCAGGATGGAAACCTGTATGCGCTCAATGCCACCGGCGGCAGCCTGGCATGGAAGTATAAGACGAATGGCCAGATCAGCGGAGGGCCGATAGTCGATAATGGCATAGTATATACCGGCTCGGGAGACGGTAACGTCTACGCCGTGGATACACCTACCGGCTTCTCATGCTGGGTCTTTAGCGCAGACTCTCCAGTTAATTCGACTCCGGCGATAGGAAATGGCCATATCTATTTTTATTCTTCCGGCGGAAATAAGAACGGCAGCACGCTGTATTCACTGATACTGCCAGAAAAGCTGGAGATAATATCTCCTACGCCCACACCGTATCCTGCCGGTACAGACATTAATACGACAATCGCGTCTCCGACGATACCGCCATCCGCCAATACGGCATCTTCCTGGTGCCCCATACCCTGGCTTATGGCTGCGCTCGTAGCGGGCATTGGCTTAATCGTATCGGCAAGAAGACAATATTGACATTTATAATAGCTTTAAATTTTTTATGATATCTTATTATTAGACACCATATTTTATTGATGGATATAGAGTTTACATGCCAAAACGCTTTCTATGCTAGCGTATCATTATCTTTTAAAGTCACCCCTAAAGCTGCCAAAGAATTAGATGCCGGGATCATAATGGGCCCCCGGTGACCGATACGGATTTCCCTGCAAAAATACATCTACAAGCGCCTCCCACGATTTCGAGGATATTATAGATGTAGTCCGAAGACAAGCCTGTTCCCGGTATCTAAAACTTAACATATGCGACGTATCCGGGGAGATCATCTTATTAATAGAGATTTGAGAGCTTAGTGTAGACTTTGCGTCTTTTGTGCTTGAAAAACATTCGTGGTCTTCACATTCTTCGAGCGCTTGCGCTCAGCCGGATATTATTCAAAATAGTATTATTAAAAAAGTGATACTAAGATACCTTGTGGAAGGGCTCTTCATCAGACATATTGCGATGTGACGGATCTCCGGCCAGTGCCTGGCCCATCAGGTGAACAACTTGAATTGTGGGATCCCGGGTAATCGTCGGGCATCTTAGTACCAATCGGATAATGAATATATCAATACAAAAAATCTTGGCATATAAACTAAATATATGTTTATAGACAGCAGTATTCTAAAAAAATAAATATTATTTGCCCGAACCGGGCATTCCGGAAAAAAGACAGAGTAATGGCCTACCTCCCGCCTGTGCGGAGCGTGAGATCACCATTAGTTTGATTGGTTGTTCAAGCATCTTTAGGGCCTGGATAATATATATCTTTTCAATTAATAATATGTTACCATATTTATGCCAATATAGTCTATATAGGTTAACTTAATAATCTGCATTTATATGATAAACTATTAAGGGCAAGTAAGATTTCGGATAGTTCTCAACTATTCTGATTCACCTCATAACCATTCCGTGCCACCGGGATTATGCCCTTTTGCAGGCATGCCATCACCGTCCGATCGCTATTCGGGCATGCCCTGCGAATTTTTAAGGTGTTTTTATGGTAAGTGCTTGAGGCGTTGCCTGATAAGCGCACGCCAATAGCATCGTGATACATAAAAAAACTATATAGTTTATATATGATACATATATCATACTGAATGTCTATAGATGTTGAAATAATAATCAAAGCTGGGAATAAGCCATGGAAACTCGCAGGGTCCAAATAACAGGGGGCACGACGCTCATTGTGTCCCTTCCAAAATCTTGGGTAAATAAAGTAAACCTTAACGCAGGCGATGAGGTTTCCCTTAAGCCTCTATCCGACGGATCGCTATCGGTACGCACGAGAAACTCGCCCGATGTACATCACGCAAAGGTCATCATGATAGAAGGAAAAGATGGGGATAACCTTGTCAGGGAGATCATTGCCGCCTACATCGCAGGCTTTACCTCTATTGAGCTGAAAGCGAACAAGATCCTGTCAAAGCAGCGCGATACGGTCCGTAAGACAGTCAACATGCTCATAGGCCCTGAGATCATCGAGGAGACGCTGGAAAAAATAGTGCTCCAGGATATCCTGAACCCCGCCGAGCTTTCCGTAAAAAAGAGCATACGCCGGATGTTCATGATCACCCGGTCGATGCAAGAGAACGCCATCCGGGCGCTCAGAGAGAAAGACTTCGACCTGGCAAAGGACGTCACGGAAAGAGATAATGAAGTGGACAAGCTGTTCCTGCTGGTCTCCAAGCAATTCAGGATGGTCATGCGGGACATATCCATAGCCGATAAGTTCGAGATGAGCATGGAAGAGCACCTTGACATGCGGCTTGCGTCCTACCCGATAGAAAGAATAGGCGACCACGCCACCAAGATCTGTAACTCGGTCATACAAATAGGGGATAAGGACGTTCCCGCTGAAATACTGAAATCCATCGAGGATGTGAACGGGCTATCCCTCAAGATCGTCGAAGACTCTATAGATGCATTATTTAAGAAAAATATAGAGTTAGCGAATACTACGTTCGCAAAGCGCAATGAAGCCGCTAAAAGGCTACTGAAGATCGAAGAGTCTATCCTGCTGCTGAATTCGGATATCTCATTGCCGCTGGGCATTATACTGGACAGCATAGACAGGACATGCGACTATGGATGTAATATAGCAGAGATCGCCATTAATGCAGCCGTTTCAGACTCAGGCACCTAAACGGCTTTTACCGGCCATATAGCTATATAGTAATATATATTTTATATCAAAAACATATATACGCTGAATAAGCTAATGAGCTATTCGGTGAAAGTTCATGAAAAACCAGGGAATAAATAATAAAATGTCTGCAAAACTGAACCAGAATGGAACATGCATGGACTGCATCTTCTGGTACCAGTGCAGGCAAGGCAAAGTAGATTGCCACGTAAAGCAGAAATAAGAACAACGATCCATAACGAATATAGGGCTTATGCCCTAAAACTATTTTTAAAGATTTTATTAAAGAAATATAAGTCAGTACATATTTATTTATAAGCCAAATATACCATTTTTAACGCTTTCTATATAGTTTCTATAGTAGCATATATGATATGGAGATTATGTTTAACATCTCCGGATTGTACTTACGACATAAGGTGAACAATCTAATGTTTAGTAAGAAGTTAGCGGTTATTTTATTAACCATTGCAATTATGGGCGTGAGCGCCCTCGTACTCGGATGTACGAGCCCCTCGCCGACGGCAACGCCGGGAGCAGGGACAGCGACTCCGGTAGCCCTATCCGGTTCGATCACAGTGACGGGATCTACGTCCGTAGGCCCGTACGCTGAAGAGCTTGGCTTGATGTTCGATGCAAAGAACAGCAACCAGACGAAGACCCAGGTATCCCAGGTAGGCTCCGGCCCCGGTATCCAGGCGACCATAGACGGCACCACGGACATCGGCATGTCGTCCAGGAACCTGACAGCGGCAGAGACCGCCAACGGGCTGGTAACATACAAGATCTGCGATGACGGCATCGCGGTCATCGTCAACAAGGCCAACCCGATCGCCAACCTTTCGACCAGCCAGATCCGGGATATCTTCGCAGGTAACGTGACCAACTGGAAGGACATTGGCGGCAGCGACGCACAGATCGTCGTAGTCGAGAGAGAATCCGGTTCAGGCACCAGAGACGGGTTCGAGACCCTCATCATGCAAAAGATGGCGAACGTTACATCAAGCGCCATTACCCAGACCAGCACCGGCGCAGTCAAGACCTACGTTGCGGGCAACCCGAACGCAATAGGCTATATATCCTTCGGCTCGCTGACCAGCGAGGTCAATGCGCTGCAGGTTGACGGCGTGACCCCTTCGGTAGCTACCATAAAGGACAAGACGTACAAGCCTCAGAGGCCGTTCCTGTTCGTAACGAAGGGAACCCCGACCAACCCGGTGGCACAGGCGTTCATCAACTACGTACTGAGCCCCGACGGTCAGGCATACCTGGCCAGCAATAACCTGGTAACGGGATCACCGTAAAAATAGATATAGCGGGCGTATCTTGCCCGCCATTTTAATTTATTTAGGAGTCAATCATGAGGCTTAGTGAAAAACTAGTCGAGATGAGCCTTTTAGTCTGTGCGCTATCATCTATTTTGATAATGGCTTTAATCCTTATTTTCATTATTAACGAAGGCTTACCGATCATTTCCAACGTCGGCCTCGTCAATTTTATTACCGGCACGACATGGAACCCGAGCTATGACATTTATGGCATCATGCCCATGATCCTGGGGACGCTGATCGTTACGGCGCTATCGCTTGTACTCGGATTACCTCTGGGACTCGGATGTGCGGTTCTTCTTTCGGAGATCGCTCCCATGTGGGTGAGAAATATAATGAAGCCCACAATAGAAACACTGGCAGGTATACCATCAGTCGTATACGGGTTTTTCGGGCTGATCATCATAGTGCCTTTCATCGCGAATCACTTCGGCGGGCCCGGCATGAGTGTGCTGGCATGCGGTATCGTTCTGGCTATCATGATCCTGCCTACGATCATTAGCATTTCAGAGGACGCCATACGCTCGGTGCCCCGGGAATACCGGGAAGGCTCGCTGGCCATCGGCGCCACGAAGTGGCAGATGATATACGGCATAGTGGTCCCGGCGGCAAGGTCGGGCATACTGGCAGGCGCTGTACTGGCCATGGGCCGGTCCATCGGAGAGACGATGGCGGTCTTAATGGTCGGAGGAGGCGCGGCTCATCATACCGACATCGCTGGTGAGCCCGGTAGGGCCGATGACGGCCACGATCGCCGCGGAGTTCGGCTATGCGACGGGAGCACACAGGACGGCGCTGTTTGCCATAGGCATTGTGCTACTGTTCATAATAATGATCCTGAACCTGATCGTCTACGTCGCGAATAAGAAAAAATTATACGAGGGGATCTAGGACATGAACAACACCATAAAGACCGCAAGTGAAAAGGAGAATATCATGCCGCGCATGCCCCCGATACTCAGGCAGTTAACGCGAAAACAGTTTCGAAATGACGTGTGGATGGGCCTGCTCTGGCTATGCGGGCTGATCACGCTGATCATCCTGGTCATCATCATCGGATACATACTGATCAACGGCCTTGGCGTTATCAACTGGAATTTCCTTACCGAGTCTTCGTATCACATGGGACAGTCGGGAGGAATATACCCTATGATCGTCGCAAGCATTGCCATCACGGCGATCGCGGTCATTGTCTGCACGCCGTTGAGCGTCGGGGCGGCCATATATCTGTCAGAATATGCCAGGCAGAGCTTGTTAACGACGTTCATCAGGTTCGGCGCGGATTGTCTGGCAGGAGTGCCGTCAATCATGTTCGGCATGTTCGGCTACATCTTTTTTGTCTATTATATGCACATGGGCTTTTCCCTGCTCGCCGGAGGCCTTACGCTGTCGATAATGGCCCTTCCCATTATCATGCGAGTATCGGAGGAAGCGATCAAGGTCGTGCCCCAGCCATACAGGCTGGGAAGCCTGGCCATCGGCGCTACCAAGTGGCAGACAATACGTAAAGTAGTCCTGCCTACGGCAGTTCCCGGCATAGTTACCGGCATCATCCTTGGAATGGGCAGGGCAGTCGGCGAGACCGCAGCGGTCATGCTAACGGCCGGCACGGTCGCCATGGTACCATCGTCGCTCTTCTCGCCCATACGGACGATGACGCTACACGTATATTTACTCGTGACGAACGGCCTGTCTGAGCAGAATGCGTTCGGCACATCTGCTTTGCTGATCATCATGATACTGGCGATAACGATCACGAGTAATATCATAACAAGAAGATACATCGCAAAACTAGGGGGTAAGTAATAATGGCAGACACCTCTACCATATTCAAAGTTGAAAATCTTAATCTGTATTATGGAAAAAACCAGGCCTTAAAGAACATCAGCATCGATATCCCGGTGCGAAGTATTACTGCCATCATCGGCCCGTCAGGATGCGGTAAATCGACATTTTTAAAATGTTTGGACCGGATGAACGACCTGGTTCCCGGCGTTAAGGTCACCGGCACGGTCAATTTTAAAGGTAAAAATATCTACGACAAAGACGTTGACATAGTCGACCTGCGCAAGGAAGTGGGAATGGTTTTCCAGAAGCCCAACCCGTTCCCGATGTCGATATACGATAATGTCGCGTATGGCCCCAGGATACACGGCGTGAAGGATAAGGCAAAGCTGAACGAGATCGTGGAAACAAGCCTCAAGCAGTCGGCTTTATGGGATGAGCTGAAAGACCGGCTGCACGACTCAGCCATGAGCCTTTCCGGAGGCCAGCAGCAGAGATTGTGCATAGCGAGATGCCTTGCGGTAGGACCGGAAGTCATTTTAATGGACGAGCCCTGCTCGGCGCTGGACCCGATAGCGACCTCTAAGATCGAGGACCTGATGCAGAAGCTCAAGGCGAGATACACGATCATTATCGTTACGCATAATATGCAGCAGGCGGCCAGGGTCTCGGCGAAGACGGCGTTCTTCCTGATGGGCGAATTAATGGAATATGACGAGACAAAGACGATCTTCGAGACGCCTAAGAACAAGAAGACTGAAGACTATATTACCGGCAGGTTCGGGTAAGGGTAGGGAATATGACTAGAGAAAATTACGATCAGCAGATGAAAGAGCTCAATGACGGCCTGGTCTGCATGGGCGACGAGTGCATGAAGCTGTTGTCGCTGTCGCTCAAATCACTCGTTAACAAGGATAAAATACTGGCTAATACGGTAATGGACGGCTGCAAGCAAGTGGACGTCTCGGGGTCGAAGCTTGAGAATAAATGCATCGAGCTGCTGGCACTACAGCAGCCCATGGCCTCGGACCTGCGGTTCATTATTACGACGCTGCGGATATTGACTGATTTCGAGAGAATATCCAGGTACGCGTGGGATATCTGTAAGATCACGTTGCGCATAGAGACCGAGCCCATGTTGCCTCAAATTAATGATATCATGGACATGTATAAGCTGGTCAACGGCATGATCAAGGACAGCCTGAAGTCATTCGTCACCGGCGATGTGGAGCTGACCAGGGACATGGGCACCAGAGACGACGCTGTAGACGCGAAGTATGACCAGATCAGACGCGCTTTGATCGATGAGATGGTGCGCCACCCGTCCTCGATCGACATGGCATCCCACCTGTCGTTCGTTGCCATGTATCTGGAGCGTACCGCCGACCATGCGTGTGTCATTGCCTCCTGGACGGTATATCGTGTTACCGGCGAGAGAGTACGTATAAAGTAGCGTAACGGCTCTCTATTACTATTTTATTGCTTTTTTATTTGCCGTTTTGCGCCTTTAAAATCCATATATATAAAGTATATAATCGAACAACACTCTGTTAAAGTTTGACTTGACATGGAGAAGAATATAATGAAGATAGGGCTTATTGCCGACATTCATTCTAATGCGATAGCTCTCGAGGCTGTTCTTAAAAATATGGGCGACGTTGACGCAATAGTGTGCGCCGGCGATATCGTAGGATATAACCCGTACCCGAACGAGACGGTCGATCTGTTAAAAAAATATAACGTTAAATGCGTCATGGGCGATCTCGACAAAGCGGTCATCACAGGCGATACCGAATGGTTCAACGGCGTGACCGCGGCCACTATCAAGTGGACGGAAGAGCACCTGACCAGGGAGAATATGGAATACCTGAAGCATTTGCCGGACCATATCGAGCTTGACGGCATGACCATCCATCACGGCCATCCGGACAGCATCAAGGATTTCGTTTTCGAATATGAGCCTGAAAAGTTATGCGGCATCTTCGATGCCGTCGACCCTCACGTAGTATTCACCTTCGGTCACACCCATATCCCTATTATAAAAGAATGTGGGGGTAAAACTGTGGTGAACCCCGGAAGCGTTGGCCAGCCCCGTGACGGCAATAGTCAGGCGAGTTACGTTATCTGGGATACGGATAAGCATACTTTTGATATAAAGCGCATCGATTACGATATCAAGAAAGTGCAGGATAAGATCATTGCTGAAGGGCTGCCCGAGCTTATGGCGGAAAGGCTCAGCTACGGGAAATAGCGCTCGATTGTGCCGTGTTTGGGTTTCTTTTCCTGTTATACTGCCTTTGCGACTCACGTACACTCCTCGGTTTCAGCTACCCGAAGTTCCCCTAAAACTCACAAAGACACTATTCTTTTTTAGAGACGGTCCACAAAAAATCTAAAACACCCCTGTTCCACGGCTAATAGAAATAAACCACAAAGACACGGGTAAAATTAGAAGACACCAATGCACGGATTAAAACAATTAAAGAGTGCCCCCAAAACGCTAAGTACCACCAAACTAAAACAATTAAAAGGACTATAGCGCCAACCGGCAAGCTATCTGATTAGAAAGAGACGGTCTACGCTCGACTAATCAATAGTTATTTTTCTGTTTCGTTTTTGTGGTACTTCTTGTTTTAGGGACACTTTTTCCTGTCTTAGTCCGCGCATTGGTGTATTCACTTCTTACCAGTGTTTTAGTGGTTTAATTCTATTGGCCGTGGAGCAGGGTGTTTTAGTTATTTAGTGGACCGTCTCTAAAAAAAGTAGTGTTCTAGTGACCTTTGGGACACTTAGTGTTAGCTGAAACCGAGGAGTGTACGTAAGTCACAAACCAGGGGTAAACGGTAAATAAGCAAGAAATAATTGAGCGTATACAACTTAATTTTATTATAAGACAACGGTAGTTTAATACTACCGGTTTATTCCTATTTGTATTTTGCAAGGCCCATATTCATTGTCGAAAAGCTTATGTCGGTCAAGATATAACTTTAGAGAGTTACTTTCGATACTTCATTTTGAAAAAAAGTAGGTCATTTTATGAGGGACATAGAGCCAATCAGGGCTGAACTGGAAAAGTTCACGCAAGAAATTGAAAAAGAGCATTACGATAATTCTTCGGGGCAGAAAGAAGACCTGAACACGTCTGCGATCTATAGTAAGTATAACGGTATCTTCACCGATGAGACGCTGGTGGAGGAAGTAAAAAACCGCAGGGTATACCAGCGCGGCCCGGAAAAGATGCGGATGAGCTATCTATTTTCAATGCTGGCATCCAGCTATATCGGCAGAAAGCTCACCGAGACGACTGATAAGATCAGCACCATGGAGACGAAGGCCGAGGTAGAGATCGACGGTAAAAAAGTGCCGTTCAGGTACTCTGCAGTCTCATTAGCCAATGAGCCGGACCATGCCAAACGTGAGATCATCGATAAAGCACGTGAGCCGGTCTTTAATGAAATTAACCCAATGAGGCTTGAAGTGCTGAACAAGTCCCATGAGCTGGCCCAATCGTTAGGCTATGATCATTATGTGGAGATGTGCCAGGATGCGAGCGGGATCGACCTGTACGGGCTGCGGAAGCAGATGCAGAACGTGCTGAACCGCACCGACAGGCTCTATACCCGTTACTTTAAGCTCGCCTGTAATAATTTATTAAAATTAAATCAGTCCGACGTGCGTAAGCACGACATTGGATTTTTATTCAGGGCGAAGGAGTTCGACCGGCTATTCCCGCAGGAGAACATGATGAAAGCCCTGAACGCTACGCTGGACGGCATGGGCCTTCCGCTGGACGCTAACAAAAATATCAACCTGGACGTCGAAGTCAGGGAAAAGAAGAGCCCCCGGGCGTTCTGCAGCACCATCAGGGTGCCGGAACAGATCATGCTGTGCATCATGCCCAAGGGCGGCCTGGACGATTACCGGTCGCTATTCCATGAGATGGGACACTCCCAGCATTTCAGCAACGTAGACCCCCGGATGCCCTTCGAGTTCAAGTACCTGGGCGATAACTCGGTCACAGAGTCCAACGTGTTCTTATTCGAGAACCTGTTAGCCGATAAGAGCTGGCTGTTGCATACCATGGCAATGAGCGACGAAGACGCGACTAACGTTGCGCAGTTCATCTCTTTTGAGACCTTGTACATGATCAGAAGGTATGCGGCGAAGCTGATCTACGAGCTTGAGCTGCACACGGGCGCAAAGAACCCGGAAAAGCTGTACTCCAGCATACTGGAGGGCGCGCTAAAGTTCAAGCACCCTGAAATTCACTATCTATACGACATGGACCCCGGATTTTATGCTGCAAACTACATCAGGGCATGGATGTTCGAGGTGCAGCTACGGACTGTGCTGGACAGTAAGTTCGGTGAAATGTGGTGGAAAGAAAAGGAATGCGGTAATTTCCTGAAAGAGATGTGGAGCTCCGGCCAGAAGTACATGGCGGACCAGCAGGCCAAAGGCCTGGGCTACTATGGCATCGACGAGTACCCGATGGTAAAAGAGCTCGAGAGAAAGCTGAGGTATTAACATGGAAGACATTGCAAGCAAGTTCCACGACGCGTTAAAAGAGATCATGGACATTCATGCGGGCCAAAAAGCCCTCATCATTCACGATGAGCACGCGAAAGACGTGAGCCTTACGACTAAAAAAGCGCTTGAAATGGAAGGGGTAAAGGTCTTTACCTATAAGCTTCCCGAGGATAAGCGTCCGTTAAGAGATACCCCGGAGGACTTGAGCGCGCTGATCGATAAGATCAAGCCGGACTTGTTCTTTAATCAGCTTAAGGGCTGGGCAGAAGAGACTCCGTTCCGCATTGCGCTACATCATGAGGAATCCCAGTTCGGCGCAAAAGTAGGGCACTCCCCGGGCGTTGAGATGGGCATGATCGAGTTCCCCATGACGGCGGACTTTAAGGAAATGAAGAAGAAGGCTGCGGCGCTGAAGCAGAAATTTAACGGTGTGAAGGCCGTACGCCTGACGACGAAAGCCGGGACTGACCTTACGTTCAGCATCCAGGGCAGGGACTTTAACGACGATATCACCATACAGCCGGGACACATGGGTAACCTTCCGGCCGGCGAAATGTGGTGCGCCCCCGTAGAGCGTAGCATGAACGGCGTGATCGTTTGCGACGGCAGCATCGGCGACCTGGGACAGGTAAAAGAGCCGCTGACTATGAGAGTCAAGGACGGCGTTGTCGTAGATCTGGAATCTAAAGATAAGACGCTGGTAAAGCGCGTTGACGAGCTTATTCATGTAGATAAGGAAGCCAGTCTCGCGGGCGAGTTCGGCATCGGGCTGAACACCAAAGCCAGGCTGACGGGTAACTTGCTCGAAGATGAAAAAGCCGCTTTGACGTTGCACATCGCCTTTGGCAATAATACCGACATGCCGGGGGGGCAGAATAACAGTAAGACGCATCGCGACTTCTTGTTCAAGCTGCCTAGCATCATTACCGATACCGGCGTGGTATTAATGAAAGACGGCGAGTTCCAGGGCTTATAGAGCCCTTTTTCTTTTTATTAAAATAAACAAACGACTACTGAGATATGGTTTATTTTTGAGCCTCAAATTGTAAGTTGATAGTAATTTTACTGTATTGTATTTCAAAATAGCATTCGATTACATCCTTGATGTTATCCCAGAGCGTGTCAAGGCTATTCCCAAAAGTATAGACTCGATCGTCGATGCTTGAAGCACATAACATTCCATCTTCATCTTTAATTATTCTAAAAGTGATCTCTTCAGGGATGAGGGTAACCATATTTATAAAATTATAGGTTTCAAGTAAATAAATAGTATTGGTTTAACCATAACTGATAATAAAGGGGAAGGCAATATGTGTTTATACGGATTACAAAATAAGTATTATACATTCTATTGGAGATAGTAGAATGACTAAGAAGCCGACCAGTTTATGCTTAGAGCTTAAAGGCGAAGATGCCATCCAATTTCAAAGGTATTTAGCAGACCCGGAAGATGATACTTCCGAAGGTAAGCAATTAATGAGAAATGCGGCTGAATTAGCAAAGCTAAAGCGATTGGAAGACCTTTAAACACTGTTACTCTTCTAATGATAGTTTATGGAAGTCCAAGTAGAGAGGGATAGTATCCCCTGTTATTTTTGCATTAGCCAGTTTGAACCCATATTTTTTATAGAAAATTAATGATCCCATTTTTGCATCTACCGTAAGGATACGGCAGCCAACATACTCGGATATGTTCAAAGCAATAATTATTATTTCAAGGAGCATTGCTGAGCCGATGCCTCGACGCTCATAGCAATTATGAGTTGCTAAACGGGCGATTTTTAATGCCGGGTAAGAGGGGTAGGGGTATCCTTCTTCACCATCTAAGGTATCTATCCATTTCTTTTGGATACAATCGTTAATAAGTGTGAAATAACCGACAATGTTCCCGTGCCAATACACAAGCCTTGTTACGGATAACCTGGACTTCTGATTATCCAAAGCATCTTCTGTTAAGTATTCATTCAGATCGATATCGTTACATTGAAAAGATGCGATATCTGCCGATCCTGTAAGGTATGTGAAGGATAATTCAGAATGAGGGATTTTCATATTGGCTCCGCCGATCGGGATAGTTAAAATAGAGAAAATTATTCAGGCATACGCCTTTTCTTCGCTAGCCTGGATGCCTCTTTTAATAGCTTTTTTCCTTCCGGAGTAATGTCATCAGGGTCTGATAAGTATTTTTCGAACCTGACTGCATCTTCGCCTTCAAGTATCAGACCAAGTTTTATCGGCTTTGCCATGTTCTTTATCTCCTACCTTTAGGGCAGAGTACATGTATAATATTTCTATGTTCGGTATAAATACGTGTTGCCTCCCATAAATCAAGAATTTTTTATATGTTATTCTGCTTGTCAACGGATTCGTTGATGAAAACTTATTTGCAATATATCGCAAAATAGTACAAATAATTATCGCTCGATTGCTTATGTTAAACCCTTTTTATGCTCGTTGTGCAATGTTTACTTGCTTTTTTTAACTTTGTGTTGTTTTAGAGCTGCCTTTGGCGGTAACCCAAGGGCGTTGATCAGCTCGATAAGTTCTGTGAATGCGCCCATCTCGAAGTCTATGATCTCGTTCTTTGTCATGCTGATGGTCATTTCGCCGTCTGCCGTGAGCCTGTCGGGCCCTCTGCGGACGAACCTATCGACGCCGTCTTTTGACAGTACTTCCTCGATCTCTTTGTCATGTACCAGCGCCCTGCCCGGTATGATGACGGTATCTTTTACTTCTTTTAGGTCAATGTCGATGATGTCGCTGATGGTGATCAGACATGCAATGTCTTTTTTAGCCGGTATAACGTTCACGCTGCTGCCGAGCTTCGTGAATATTTCCTGTATTAAGGGCGCCGCCACGGAGCCGGAGATGAGCGTTGCATCCATCTTGACCTTTGGTAACTTTAATAGCTTCTTTGGCTCGTTGCGTATGGCGAATGGCGAGCCCAGCTTTGGATCTCCGAGAGGCGTGCCCGTGACCCTGAATGAATATCGTGAGGCGATCTCTTTTACGATATTCTCGAATTCCTTGACGGTATGAGCCGTTACGCCCTTGATCAGCGGAGCATTATTCAGTATCAAGCCTTGTTCTTCGGTGTTGGCGAAGCGCATCAGGATAACGCCCTTTGCGCCCCATTTTTCCAGCAGGTCGCAGGTCTTGATGAGGTCTTCTCCGTCGTTGACGCCCGGTATTAAGACAGACGCAGCATAGACGTCGCAGGATTTACAGAACCTCTTCAGGGCTTCCAGCGATTCTTCCGGATGCTTGTCGTTCATGTATTCCTTGCGCAGCTTCGGGTTTGCGGAGAAAACTGTAAAAGTAACTTCCTTGACGCCGTTCTCGATGTAAAAGTCCGCATCGTCGGCGCTGTCAAAGCCCTTGCCGCTGGTATACCCGAGATGAATGGGAAGGCCATACTGGCTGAGGAATGCGACGAGCTCTTTCAATTCAGGATAACAGCTTACGTCGCCGCCGCCGCTGATGGTGATCTTCTCGGCGTTCCTATTAAACATCATGGCGCTCATCACGTCTGAGGTGACCATCATGAGAGGCTTGAAGCCGGGATACTGCTCCCTGATGCCGCGGGTGCAATAGTCACAGCCTTTCTGGAACGGCATGCAGTGCTTACAGCCAAAGGCCGGGACTACTTTTACCAGCTTGAAATAACAGTACTTGCAAAAGCCCCTGCAGTCTTTACCGGGGCTGCCGCCCACGTCAGCGAGAATCTCGGCCATAGTGATATCAACCTAAGGAGTTACGCGCTTAAGAAATAAAGCTTTTCAGATGATACTCATAACAAATCTAAATATTGGATCACAAAAAAAATTTATGGTAAAAGTAAGTGATATTGTTTTATATAATACGTTATAATATATAATTGATAACATGCCTATCGTTTCCAGCAAATATCAGATAAAGCTACCCGATGAATTGCTGGGTAAGCTCCATATAAAAGTAGGAGATGAAGTCGTATTTGTAGAAGAAGACGGTAAGTATTTTATAATAAAGATGGAAGAGTTAAGAAATGAGGTACTAAATAGCTTTGAAGACCTGGAGGAAACTGAACGAGATTTTCGTAAAGGCTTCATGCTCAGGCATTAGCATATAATAGCTTGGTTTATGAATGGTTAGTAGGTAAGCATTTATACTTTCTTGTTTTAATTATCCTTTACAAGTTGAGTATTACCATGGAATCATTATCGAGTAAAGTATCCATGAAGTATCAGATAACGCTGCCAAGGCAGGTAAGGGATACTATAAACATAAAGGCCGGGGATCGTGTCGTGTTCGTTAAGGATGGCTCGAATATATCGTTAGTAAGGCTGGACGATCTGATGGACGAAGTATTAGATAGCTTCAGCGATCTTGAAGAGACGGAAAAGAAATTTAGAAATGGCTTTAAAATGCTAGGGCCCGATCACAATTAAAAATAGCTGATCAATATGGAAATTTGTCTTGACACTAACGTCTTTCGTGACCACGACAAAAAATTGTTTTTTCAATGGATACGAGATAATGGAATAAAAGCATATATTCCCGCAGTATCGTATCTTGAGCTATCTTATCATGAGGTCGTAAAGTTTGGCTCTACGTCAAAGTTCGATGCATGGCTAAATGCCGAGGGGATCGCTGTGATACCTTTTACTCAGGATCAGGCGCGAATCGCATCGATAGGGGCAAAATTAAAAGGTGATTTTAAAGTTAATGCCAGAGATTATGCCATAGGCGCTTTAGCAGTTGAAAATCAATTTATTATGGTTACAAATAATAAGAAGCATTTTGATTGGATTAAAGAAGTTTTTACTCCTGCAGAGATAATGAAAAAATATCCCTGACAGTTTTAATTAACAGCTATTCAGATTATTTTATTTAAAAGTCTTAAACCATTTCTCGTATTCCTTGTGATCACTAAAACATCTTACGATATAGACCACTCCCTCTTCTATCTTGTAAGCTATCCGCCCCTGTCCGATGTCTTCGACAAAAATAGGTATCCCATGCTTTAAATGCCTTCTTTGAGGATTCTCCCGGATCTTATCAAAATACTTATAAAACCGGTCGATGATAGCGCCGTCCATTCCCTCCAGGTCGGTAAGTGCCAGTTCGGAAAAGGTTATCTTTGCCATTAATAGAACACCATCAAAATGGAATTATTTATTACCGTGTTTTTTTGCCAGGCTGGTTTTTACTTCGTCATATGTATAGGTCTTCATTTTGCCGCTTTTTATTTCCGACATGATGGATTCGACGCCTCTTTGGACGAGCGATGCTTCTTCTTCATCGACATTCCGCTCATACATGATCAGCGCCTGTCGTATGACTTCGGTCCGGTTCCCTGCATAGCCGCGCTTGATGAGTTTGTCTATTATGGCTTCGTATGGAGTGCCGAGATTAACGGTGTAGCCCATATTTTGTCACCATCAAGGAAAATGTATAATGAGTATATAATGATTGCGTATTTTTGGAGGCTTATGGAAATGGCAAGTATTTTTCCAGAATTTATATTAGGTTAAGGCTGTCGTCTTTCTGGAACGGCATGCAGTGCTTGCAGCCAAAGGCCGGGACTACTTTTACCAGCTTGAAATAACAGTACTTGCAAAAGCCACTGCAGTCCTTACCGGGACTGCCGCCTACGTCCGCTAAGATCTCGACCATGGATACACCGCTCTAAGGAAAGTTCATTCTCAATGAATAAAGCTTTTCAGATACTATGAGAAGAATAAGAGATATAGATTTCTAAAATGATAAAAAAGTTAACTTGTTATTATAACTGTCCGGTTTACCGGGTTCCCGAACCATTCCTGGTCGTGTATCATGCGGATGGACATATTATATTTTGTCAGGTATGGTGGGGCAGTTATCAGGAATTTCCATTTACAGGATTGGCCGGTAAATACAGCTGAGTCCGGGTTCATGTGTAGCCTGGCCGTTCGGGTAAATGGTGAACCGTCATTCGGATCGTAAGTAATGCCAAGTTGTACCGAGTCATTTTCAAACCAGGTGTCTCGGCCCATATTTTCTACAATAAATGTTAGGTTAATCTGACTGTTAGTCTTCATAGAATAGGGCACATCGACTAACGTGAAGGCAACTTCATCTCCAGGTAATCCTACCTCGACATTTTTTACTAATGTATCACCAAATAATGTGGTATTATTTGTCAGCCTATACTCTAGAGAGTAATTACCATTTCCTTGAGGCGCTGTTATTGAAAATTTCCATATATATTGAGAACCGTTTTTTATGATTTTGCCCGGTTCCATAGTGGATATACTGCCAAATAATTTTGTATCACTCGAATTATTATCTATAGGAATGAGCACCGTGGTACTATTTGTCCAAGGAGCGTCTCCTGTGTTAAGCGAAATTATAGTAACATCATACTTTTGCCCATGTACCATACTAGATGGAATTGTATTATTTAGAAACGTTGAATTAAAAAATGTTGATTCTGGTTGAGGTGTGACGATATATGTGTTTGTTGGGTCAATTGGGGTAGAAGGTTTTGGACCGAAAAGTTCGAAATAAACGTATACTAATGCCCCAGTTGTAATTATTAATAAGGCTATAATAATGATCCCTAAGACGTATAATTTAGGCTTATCATGTTGTTCCATCAATTACACCGTATCCCCAAGTTATAAAGCATATATGGTTTGTACTTAAAAGATTAATTAAGGTTCTCCCTAAACATACAGTGATGTTGTAAATAGTGTTTTTTTAGATAAAGCTTTTTTGATGATAAAAATAATTGGCATGAATATAATAAGATACAATTCGTTTTATTTATTAGTATATAGTCTAAATTTGCGGTTATACCTGTCCATCATATACAACTTTCGTAGAACCATCTTTATATAATGCTGTTATTACAAGGTGTTGTCCTTTATTAGCTGGATATATTGAATTCGAGCCAATCATCGTGTTAATAGTACCTGAACTCGCCATTACTATAACATGATCAATTGTAACTGTGAATGGACAAGTAACAGTAGGATCAAGTAAGTCTACTCTGCCCCCAGCATTTGTTAAGGATATAGTCGTATCGTTTATTCTATGAACGGTTATACTTAAGGAGTCTGGTTGATTTAATCTTTGAGTTTCACCATAAACAAGCGAGGCAGCTACACCTGCAATAATTATAGTGACAGCTATAATTAATATTACACCAATAACTTCTGATACTGCCTCATTGCTTGTTATTATTGACATAATACTACCAATTATTTAATATTTAATTTTACTAGTGATTTATTGATTTAAGTACAAAATATCGATTACCAAATAAGAATTCAGATAATTAAAAAAGAAAAATAAAGAGGATTTTTTATCCTCTTTATACTGTTGTGTCGATTACGACTTGAGTCGTACCGTCGCAGCTTCCCGTTAATACAATGTGTGCAGGGGATGAGGTTATGCTTGTACCACTTATCTGATTCATACTACCTATTGTTAAGGTCGCAGAAGTTGGAGCAGTTGCAGAATAACCTAACACAGTTGACGCTGCACCTGCACCGGTTTGTGCATTCCATGCTACGCCAGAAGTCGGGCTTGTGATGGTTAACGTATTTAGAGCAGCTACTCCGCCAGCATCCTGATAGGTTACATCAATACAGGGTGTAGTAGTGCTGCCTGCAAGAATATCCCTCTTCATCGTGAATGCGGGACTCTTTTTCTGTGAAACTCCGCCTACCATACCGAATACGAATGCCGCAATAACTGCCGCTAAGATAACGGTGATTGCGACCATGAGGATAACACCGATTACGGCGGAGACACCCTCATCATTCTTTGAAAATCTGTTTGCCTTCATAGTTAATATTCCTCCACCTATTTGACGGTATGAAATCGAAAGGTTATTCCTTTTTGTTGTAAGGGATAATCCCCGCCCCCAACTATAGGACTTTAACTTATTCCATACCGCTTCTAATACCTAATTTACGGAAACCTTATATTTATACCCTTTCCTTATCAACCCAGTTTTTTAAATAATATGTTATTTTAGGAAAAATATTTCCATGTTTGATAGATATATTGATAAATTAGGGTTTTATGCAATTAACAATAAAAAATGAGCCGACATATTTCACTTTTGATTTAATATGGAAAATATGACAATATTTTTCTTTAACTTAGACTTTCGAAGTAGTATATTATTGTCGAAACACGAATCTAAACGAAAAATGCACGCCCCATAGAAAATATTAGCTTTTATATGGATAAAACCCGGTAAACAACCAGATACAAAGCACAAAAATAGCCATACAATAGGTGAAAATGCATTTATTTTTTTGTTACTTATACGATTTGGAGATAAGATGTTAACTATGGCCAACGCTGCGGGCACGACGGCGACGATACGGTTTTATAGACTTTTTGACTATTTTTTGTGGTAAGCGATCTTTATAAAATCGCCGTGTCCACCGTGTCCTCCGTGGTTATTATAAACCGTGACCTCCGTGGTGCCTCTGTGACAGAGGTGGTTATAGCTTCAATCGTTTTTTATTATCCTACATGACGTTTTTATCATGATTTTACGTGGCGAGGTTGATTATTCAGCGCTTTTCATGCGTAATATTCATTATACATCAGTGTTCTATCTGTCTTGTTTATACAACTTATCAAGTGAGTATAAATACCGACGAAATAATTCAGGTTATAATCCTATGACCGAACGGATAGGCTCCTTTGAAACAAGGATAGGCTCCTGCGGTTCGTTTTTTGTAACGGGAGTAAGTCACTCGTACGTTCTACAGCCCTACATGCATGTCAAGAGCTCGGCCTTTAAAACTAAACATATAAGTAGTATACGATAGCAACGAAATACTTACCAAGGACTGATCGGCCAATGAATGTGACCATCTCGACGCCTTCGCGCCTGCATTTCGGGTTGATAGACTTCAACGGTAATCTCGGCCGTATCGACGGCGGTTCCGGCGTAGCCATCTCTAACCCGCGCAACGTGCTTTCGATCAAGAGCGGGAAACAGTTCCAGGTCAACGGCTCTGACCCGAAGACTATTTTGAACATCGCTAAGGGCATATGCGATAAGTTAGGCAAGCCCCTGCCCGATGTCGAGGTCACTGTCGAAGAAGAGATCCCGGCCCACGCCGGCTTCGGCTCCAAGACGCAAATGAGCCTGGCCATGGCGTATGCCATTTGCGATGAGTATGATATTCCATATAATGGCGTAGAAGGTCTGGCCCGGCTGGTAGGCCGCGGCGGCACCTCGGGCATCGGAGTCCGCGCTTTCGAGAAAGGCGGCTTCATATTAGATTGCGGTCACAGCTTTGGCGAAGGCAAGGAAAAAACCTCCTGCTTACCATCATCCGCCTCAAAGGCAATGCCGGCCCCAGAAATTTTAAGGTGCGACATACCGGAAGACTGGCGCTTCGTGCTGGTAACACCCCTGGATGACGAAGGTTCCCACGGGCAGTCCGAAGTCGACATTTTCAAGTCATCATTCCCGCTGGACGAAGTCGAGATCGGCAGAGTCTGCCGTGTAATATTAATGCAAATGGTACCGGGTATTTTAGAGAGGAATATCGAGACCTTCGGCGGCGCCATCAACAAGATCCAGGAGATCGGCTTCAAGAATATAGAAGTGAAGCTGAAGTCGCCTCTGGTGCCGAATATGCTGACCATCATGAACAATGCCGGCTCCTACGGAAGCGGCATGAGCTCATTCGGGCCGACTGTGTATGGCCTGACCAACAGCAACAAAAAAGCCTATGAGATAAAGGACGTCATCTCCGGGTATCTAGACGATATGAGCATCAAACATCAATGCTGGATCGCTGAACCTAATAATCATGGTGTTTCGGTAAAGTCCACGTTCGGGGAAAGAAAGCGAGTTTCGCCTATATCAATAATGAGCGAATAAATTCGATTTTTATAATCGCACAAAACCTACTAAGCATCAGTTAGTTCGTTAGTGTTTGTGTGATGATCATTTATTCTTGCTAGCATCTTTCGCTGGATTGTTCGGTTTCACAACACGAAGACATGAAATTCTTTTTTAGATTTACTAACACTAAAACATGAAAACACCATGGCACAGTTAAATCATGAAAGCATGAAGGACTCTATTAAATCGAATTAAGCCACCAAAGCACGGTTATTAAGACACTAACGAACGACGTAAGCCACGAAGTGCCACAAAAACGAGACAATTAGAGTATTATTGCTCTAACTTTCCATTCGAAAACTAAAAATATGTTAACTTAGTTACATATTATTTGCATTATTATGTAATTAATGTTTGAGTGTGGTACCATTGGATGATAAGCCTAAAAAGAAGTATGAAACGATACCTTCCCAAGTTGAGGATGCCGCCAGGTATGCTGTCGATTCGGCATATAATATTCACATGAAATTGGGACAAGGGCTGCTTGAAAGGAATTATGAAAAATTCATGGAGATCGAGTTAAAGAAAAGAGGATGCACTGTAAAAAGACAGGTAAAAGTACCCATAAAGTATGACGGTATCCTGTATGAAGATGAGTGCTACATCCTGGATATGCTCGTCGATGACTGCTTAATCCTCGAATTAAAAGCCGTTGAAAACATAAACCCAATACACAGGTACCAACTATTAACGTATCTAAATCATACCGGGCTGAGGCTTGGATTACTAATAAATTTCAATACGGCAAACATAGGAGAGGAGATCTCTAGAGTGATCAACTAACGATAACTTGTAGAAATATGCTAAGTTGGCCTAACGTTCCCTTTTTGTCTCGTTTTTGTGGCACTTCGTGCCTTACGTCGTTCGTTTGTGTCTTAATAGCCGTGTCCTGGTGGCTTATGTCGATTAATAGGGGCTTTCATGTTTTCATGATTTGACTGTGTCATAGTGTTTTTCATGCCTTAGTGTTCGTAAATCTAAAAAGGAATTTCATGTCTTCGTGTTGTGAAACCGAACAATCCAGCGAAAAGCGCTAGCAAGAATAAACGACAACCACACAAACACAGAACTACTGGAGTTTAATAGGGCTTGGTGCGCTTAATAACCATACAATTTCCCCGCCAATCAGTAAACGTTATATTAGAGAAGTATGTTTATTATACCGAGGTTACCCCTTCAAGTATTTGTCATATCAAGAATCAAACGTTTAACCATGACAGATGTGTAACTTCTTAAGTCATCATCACGATAAACATTGTATAGATTTTGTAGGAGGATATAGTAGATATGGATTACACCATACTTGCGCCGATCGCGGGCATCCTCGCCCTGGTTTTCGCCGGTTACTTCGCCTATACGGTACTCAAGGAAAACGCTGGTACCCAAAAGATGAAGGACATCTCCGGCGCCGTGCAGGAAGGCGCGATGGCGTTCTTGAACAGACAGTATAAGACCGTAGCGATATTCGCTGTCATCATAGCAGTTATTCTCGCAGTGGCCATAGGCATATGGGTCGCAATAGGCTTCCTCGTGGGAGCTATACTGTCTGCAGCTGCCGGTTATATCGGCATGAACATTTCCGTAAGGTCCAACGTGAGGACAGCCGAAGCCGCAAAAAGCGGATTAGGCAAGGCATTATCAGTCGCCTTCAGAGGCGGCTCGGTCACGGGACTTGCGGTCGTAGGATTAGGATTGTTAAGCATCAGCGGATTCTACCTGATACTAGCGAATTTATTGACGCCTGCCGGAACGGTAGTAGACCTGAAGCCATTGATCGGCTTAGGCTTCGGCGCCAGCTTGATCAGCTTATTCGCCAGGGTCGGCGGCGGTATTTTTACCAAGGCAGCCGACGTAGGTGCTGACCTCATCGGAAAGGTCGAAGTAGGCATACCCGAGGATGACCCGAGAAACCCCGCCGTCATCGCCGATAACGTGGGCGACAACGTGGGCGACTGTGCGGGCATGGGCGCAGACCTGTTCGAGACGTACATCATTACGGCACTCGCGGCAATGCTGTTAGCCAGCATCCCGAGCATACAGACTGCGCTGACCGGCACATTCGGCCTGACAGCGGCAGGGCTGGCGAACCTCGTCACATTCCCCCTAATATTGGGCGCACTGGGCGTTGTAGCCACCATCATAGCCATCTTCTTCGTCAGGCTCGGCGCGAACAACAAGATCATGGGAGCGTTATACAAGGGACTAATAGTCGCTACCGTTCTCTCGATCGTGTTCTTCTACATAGCCGACTACGTGCTTCTTGACGGTAACATGGGCATATTCATCGCCTCGCTCGTAGGCCTCGGCGTGATGGCCGGCATATTCCTCATCACCGAGTACTACACGGGCACTGGCCACAGGCCGGTCAACGAGGTCGCAAAGGCGTCCATCACCGGCGCAGGCACGAACATCATCACGGGCATCGCGATGGGCCTTGAGGCCACGGCATTACCGGTACTGGTCATTGTCGTCGGCATCTTCATAGCCTACCACTTTGCGGGCCTGTATGGTATCTCGATCGCCGCCGTTGCAATGCTCTCCGTTACGGGCATCATCGTAGCCATCGACTCCTACGGCCCCATCACGGACAACGCAGGCGGCATTGCAGAGATGGCCGACCTGGCCCCCGAGGTCAGGAAGATCACCGATGCGCTAGACGCAGTTGGCAACACGACCAAGGCAGTGACCAAAGGTTACGCCATAGGTTCTGCCGCGCTGGCCGCGCTGGCCTTGTACGCCGCATTCAAGGCGGACATCGTCATGCCGGCAGGCACAACGCTGAACCTGTCCATCGATAACCCGATCGTCCTCATAGGCCTGTTCATCGGCGGCGCATTGCCGTTCCTGTTCAGCGCCTTCTGTATGCTGGCAGTCGGCCGTGCGGCGTTTAACATCGTCGAAGAGGTCAGGCGCCAGTTCAAGGAGATACCGGGTATCATGGAAGGCACGGCCAAGCCGGATTACGGCAAGTGCGTGGACATCGTGACCCTCGCCGCGCTGAAGCAAATGGCATTACCTGCCGCTTTAGCAGTGCTGAGTCCGCTGGTCGTTGGATTCCTGCTGGGCCCCGCCGCATTGAGCGGTCTCCTGTTAGGCGTCATCATCACCGGCTTAATGCTGGCGATACACATGACGTCGGGTGGCGCAGCATGGGATAACGCCAAGAAGTTCATCGAGATGGGCAACTACGGCGGTAAAAAGAGCGATGCGCACAAAGCCGCAGTCGTAGGCGACACTGTCGGTGACCCGTACAAGGACACTGCCGGACCGTCTCTGAACGCTTTGATCAAGGTCATGAACACGATCTCGTTGATCTTCATCGGCCTGATCACCACGTACTACCTCATCAGATAAGTTGGGATTTTATCCCAACTCTTTTTTCTTTTTAGATTCTTACCGCTTCTAGGAAGTGACGTTTACCATGGCGGTCACGTAGGCACCATTGTAGCTAGCGGTCCCGCGTTTGTGTAGTGATCGTTTATTCTGGCTAGCGCTTTTCGCTGGATTGTTCGGTTTCACAACACGAAGACATGAAATTTCTTTTTAGATTTACTAACACTAAAACATGAAAAACACTATGGCACAGTTAAATCATGAAGTCATGAAGGACTCCATTAATCGAATTAAGCCACCAAGCTCACGGCTATTAAGACACTAACGAACGACGTAAATCACGAAGTGCCACAAAACCAAGACAATAGAGTACGGCTATAATAACGAGCGTCGTTATGCTATAATTGGATCGATATGTGAATACAATCGATGAGTCAAGAAACGGAAGCTGGCACAGCGTATACTTTTTGTCTCGTTTTTGTGGCACTTCGTGGCTTAAGTCGTTCGTTAGTGTCTTAATAGCCGTGCCTTGGTGGCTTAATTAATTTAATAGGGTCCTTCATGACTTAATGATTTAACTGTGTATCATAGTGGCCTTACTGTTTTAGTGTTCGTAAATCTAAAAAAGAATTTCATGTCTTCGTGTTATGAAACCGAGGGCCGTACGTGAGTCGCATAAAATAAAAAACGGCAAAAGCATAAACACGAAACTGCTGGGCTACCGTGGTTAATCCCTAATGCTTTAAAAAAGTAGAATGGCCCTTGCGGGCCGGGTTATGCGTGGTAGTATTCGCCGCCGGCAGCTCGTTGCGCCGGTGATACGGACTTCTCATCGCCGGGAACGCCACATGCGTCCGCACGACATTGCTTACAAAGCCTGAACTGCGGCAGGTATTTTTTCTGCAGTAGCCCTGGCAGCTTCAAGTTCCGTGCAGCCCGGAGGCGTCAGGTCCTTGAACTTATACAGCGGGATCATGGGGATGATATTCATTAATATTGCCCCTCTGTCCGCCGCTTCCTTTGCGATCTTCTCGATCTGGTCCGCGTTAACGCCGGGCACCAGGACAGTGTTCACTTTAACGATGAGGCCGGCTTTTGATGCGGCTTCAACGCTCTTGAACTGGTTATCCCTCAGGATCTTAGCGCCTTCTACGCCACGATAAGTCTGATTATGATACCTGATCCAGGAATATATCTTAGCGCCTACTTCCGGGTCAAAGGCGTTGATGGTCACGGTCACGCTGGACACGCCGACTTTCAAGATATCGTCAATGCGCTCGGCCATCATGAGGCCGTTGGAGGCGATACACTTGATCATCTCAGGGTGCCTCTCGTGCACTAGCTTCAGCGTCTCGAATGTCTCCTCGTTCGCAAGCGCCTCGCCGGGACCGGCGATGCCGACGACCTTAAGATTGTTATACTCCTTGAGGGCCGCATCGACACGGTCGGCCGCCTGCTGCGGGGTCATGATGCCGCCGGACACGCCGGGGCGGTGCTCGCACTTATCGATCTTACGGTTACAGAAATTACATTGAATGTTACATTTAGGGGCCACGGGAAGGTGGATCCTCGCCGTTGAAAAATGGGCCTTCTCGTTAAAGCACGGGTGTGCAGAGGTCATGTGTGAAAACTTCGAATGACCGCCGTCAAATACGTTCAAATCTTCCATAAATCATCTCCGCCGGGTTCAGGGCCAGGTTACTACAGTTTATTACGCTCGATTAAAACTATAGTTAGAAAACTTCATTTTAATGGTTAAATACTTTACGAGGGCACGCAGGGCCATGACAGTTTTAAAAGAGAAAGCCGTCGAAGCTTTTTACGCTAAACAATCGTTATAAATACTGAATAAATTAGTTGTTAAAAATCCAAATAAAATATATTCTGTACCGGAGAACTGTTAAATAATATTGCTACATTATCGCTTACTAAAAGGGGTATTGTATAGGCATGGTCAGAGTATCGTATGTTATATTAACTATTATTTTAGCTGCAATAATTTCTATTGGACTGGCATCGTCCCAGTCGACAGGCACTGTCTATCTAATCAGCATGGACAACACGCTGAAGACCGCAGGCCTTGGTGGCGACCAGATGGTCGTTAACGTGGGGAATGTCACTGAGGTCACCATGACGGACCCGCTAGTTATCATCGGCTCCGGAACGGATATCGAAGAAGAACAGCTGTCAGACTCCATAACGAAGCAAAATTTTGACGCCAACCACGTAATAAAGGACTCGGCAGGACAATTTAACGGCGCAGACCTTTCCGGATATGACCTAATCGTCATCGGCGGGCCGCTGCATAACTCATATGCGAAGATGCTCGAGGACCAAGGCTACCTCAAGTATACTGTCACCGATAAAAAAATGCCGACAGTGGTCTTTGAAACGCTCATAGGGCCGGGCGGCCACAAGGTCGTGATCATAGGCGATGCTCTGGGCTACACTTACCATAGCAAGGACCTGCCGACGAACGGCGTCATCCCTGAAGAAATGGAGCCGGCGGCCGCAGCTACGGCCGGCATCAGCCTGGCGTTAATAGGGACTCTGCTGTTTAATTCGAGGATCCTGTCTGAGCTGACGGGTAAAATAATCACTTTCTTTGCCGGCCTGGCGGGCTCGCATATCGTCGAAGAGACGAGCGAAGTGACCATGGCCAAGGCAAAGCTGGCTAAAAGAAAGACCATAGCGTTCGGGCTATCGGCCAAGGAGATCATTATCGCTTTCTTCTGTGTCTTTGCATTCGGCATAGCTTTTCTTTATGCGGATAGAAAGCCATTAACTCCCGAGTTTTTGGTCATATATATTGTAGTCGCCGGAGTATTCCTGGTCGCACACGACTTGGCGCATAAGTGGAAGGCTTTAAAGTTCCATGCGGATACCGAGTATAAGTTCTGGACGTTGGGCACCATCCTGATCTTCCTTACCTCGTGGCTTTTCGGCATCGCGTTCGCCTATCCTGCCCGCACCCTGGTCGAAGGCGAAGAATTGACGCCTCGCCAGAAGTCGGATATCGCATTTGCAGGCCCCAGTATAAACCTCACCGTATCGCTATTATTCCTGCTGCTCATCCCGTTAAAGTTCACGACCCTGGATATACCGGGCATAGAAATACTGTCTGAGATCGGGGCGGTGGGCTTTACCGTCAACATGCTCGCGGCGGTCTATAACCTGATACCGTTCGAGCCGATGGACGGAGGAAAAATATTCAAGCATAGCAAAATACGCTGGGCAGTGACGTTTATACCGGCGCTGGTGTTTTATCTGGCGATATTGACCTTCGTATTGTAAATAAAAAAGTTAACCGGGGCTTCTACGCCCCGAATTTTTTTGCTTTGTTTATCAGGTCGATGGCGATGGGCATTACGTCCATGCCACGTATCCTGTGTATCCCGCCCTTGTACGCTATAAGCTCGTTATAGCGGGGCACGTCGTCCATTCGTATGCCCGGCCCATGCATGAGTATAGGCACCGGGTCGGCAGAGTGGTCTTTTAGCGATACGGGCGTGCTATGGTCTACGGTGACGATGATGATCACGTCCTTGAGCTTGAGCAGGCCTGCGAAGGCGCTATCTGTGTCTTCGAGGAATTGGGCTTTCTTCTGGAAGTTACCGTCGTGGCCCGCTTCGTCGGCGCCCTTGATATTAACTAAAACGAAATCATGGGTGTTTAGCGCTTCTATTGCTTTTGATATCTTGGCCGTTGCCGAGGAGCCTGAAGCCTCGACTTCCATGCTGCCCACCGGGATGTATTCTAAGCCGCACATCTTGCCGATGCCGATGATGAGGCCTGCGGCCGCGATGACTGCGCCCGTTAAGCCGTACTTTTCGTTGAAAGGCGGTATGTGGGGCACTTCGCCGGCGCCCCGGACGAGTATAGCATTTCCAGGCGGTAGCCCTTGTTTTTTACGCTCCACGTTCACCGGATCGCTATCCAATAATTCAATTACCTGCTTTGAGATGCTGTTCACGATATCGGCCGTTCGCTTAGCTTCGGGCGTATCACTGGTAGGGTGGCATTCTTTGATGGGTAAGCCCTCTTTTTTAGGGTCGGTATCGGTTATGTCTGCCGATAATCCTTTACCACGTATGACAAGTGCTCCCCTGTGCCCGGTGGAACGCTTGAATATAATATCGACGCCCGGCACTTTCACATGCTCCATAATGGCTTTTGCCAGCTCGTCAGTATCCGATATGCGCCCGGCTCTGCGGTCCGTGACCAGGCCGTTCTCCACGGTAGCGAAGTTGACCCGGAAGGCGATGTCGCCGCCTTTCACGTCAATGCCTACGCCCGCTGCCTCAAAGGGTCCTCTGCCCGTGTAATATTTGTAAGGGTCGTATCCCAGGAGCGCTAAATGCGATGTATCCGAACCCGGCCTGATGCCCGGGCCCACGGTATCCATGATACCGTTGATACCGCTATATGCAAGTGTATTCAGGTTAGGCATGCTGGCTTTAGAAAGCGGCGTCTGGCCGTCCGTTGTGGGCCTGTCTGAGGCACCATCCAGCACGATGAGTAGGATCTTATTCGCGACGTCGGACATAATGATCATATATACATCTGCTCGCAACAGATAAAAATTAAGCTCTTCAACTTTCTTAATGGCTTTACACGCGCCGGCTTGATTCGCCGAGTATGACCCCTGTGGCTATGAGATGCGCGACCCTCACGGGCTCAGGTATGCGGCTGTGAGTGGCGCTGGACAGGACGATATGTACTGCGGTCTTTTCATCCATGCCTTTAATTTGAATGTACACGGGCTCGCCCCGTTCCATCGGCACTTCGATGGCGTGTCCTGCCTTTAGTATCAGGCTATAGCGATATTCTGGGTCCGTTAAATTATCCAGGGCGCTGCGGATGCTTTCCATATCGGGCAGCTTCCTCATCAGGCTGATGACCGGGATGCCCGTATTCTCGTATAAAGCATCCATGTCGACCACGTTAAAGCCGCCCATGGTCACGCCGTTGAGCATGACCACACGGATCTGGCCGAAGTGCTTGCTTTCCCGGACCATCTCAGTCAGGCGTTCGGTGGCGTCAAGCCCGTCCTTTGTAATGTAAGTACGGACGACGCCTTCCAGCCAGTCTCCGCCCCGCATGATGGCGCCGATGACCAGGATAGCGTCAGAGACAAGCGGAGAATCGTCAATGCCCAGTATCCGTATCTCTGACTTTATGTGCGTCAGGCACGCCTCCCGAATACTTGTTAGCTAAAACGAACATGCCCACGAGCGCGATGATGCCTAAAGCAGTGACGTAGGTTTCCGTTATGTATATGCCGCTCATGTCCCGGCCGACGAAATATTCCAGAATAGGCAATGCTCCGTCCAGGGCGGTTTTAAAGGCTACGGAAAGCCACAGCAACCGCAGATCGCTCAGCTTAACGGCATATACCACCAGAACGGTCGCGAACACGTGGCAGAATAGTGTGAAAAGCCTCTCCAGGATGGGTATCGGTATGAATGATATCGCTAATTGCTCAGGCGGTATCGATGCTGCGAGATCAGGCTGGGACATCAACGTCATCATGCCCAATAACGACGTCAGCCCGATAATAATAGCCTCAGCTCCCCCGAACCCTATTCCAAGTGCTACGGCCTCGTCGAAATTAATGCCCGATAATTTTGTGTGCTTAACGACCAGGTACGTGAAGCCGCTCTCGAAGAGCCCGGTCCTCAAGCCCACGTACAGCGACATGATCAGGACTACCACAATAACGGAAAACGTGTCGAAAAGCATGGCCTGGATGGGCTGCGTGATGGTAAAGTCCATGATGACCTTTGGGATAATGGCGATGGCCCAGAGTATGGCCCCGTAGCCAAAATACCTTAGCTTTGTTCCCTTAAAAAAATACCATAGCGCCATGGCCCCAATGCCGACGGCGATCATTCCCAGCCCGGGTAAAAGGTTAACCCATGTGATAGCATCGACCATAGAATATCTCCCTTTTTTGCGCCACGGCAATTATTTTTTCCCGTATACGTGGCGCTAAACTAAATACTATTTATACTATATTTTTATGCGTGTATAAGAATATCCTTATGCCGGTGGATGACCAGGAACAGAGCTTTGCCGCCGTTCGTGCCGGGGGCATGATAGCCGCATGCGATAAAGCTGCTATTACATTATTCCATGTGCGCAAGCCTCCCGAGGAGGTCGTCACGGACATGTTCACTAAAGATAAGCTATTCGAGCTCCCGCTGATAGAGCGCGAGAGCAAAATGTTCGCCCGGTTTAAGAAGATATTATCCGAGTTCGGCATCGAGCCTGTCATTAAGGTGGTCGAGTCCCAGAACGTTGCAGCTGAGATCATCGGCGAATGTAAGTCGGGCAAGTATGATACCATCGTCATGGGGCACCGGGGCAGAAAAGCGCTCAGGCAATTGATGCTCGGCAGCGTCGCGAACGGCGTACTTGTAGAATCTACATGCCCGGTCATCATGGTACACGTGCCTATCGAGTAAGCCCAGTAGTTCCGTGTTTGTGTGGTAATCGTTTATTCTTGCTTGCGCCTTTTTCGCTGGATTGTTAGGTTTCACAACACGAAGACATGAAATTTCTTTTTTAGATTTACTAACACTAAGCCATGAAAACACTATGGCACGGTCAAATCATGAAGTCATGAAGGACTCTATTAATCGAATTAAGCCACCAAGGCACGGCTATTAAGACACGAACGAACGACGTAAATCACGAAGTACCACAAAACCAAGACAATAGAGACGGCTATGATAACGAGCGTCGCCAGATAAAAATTTGGATCGATATATGAATACGATCGATTAGTCAAGAAACGGTAGCTGGCATAGCGTATGCTTTTTGTCTTAATTTGGTGGCACTTCGTGGCTTACGTCGTTCGTTCGTGTCTTATTAGCCGTGTCTTGGTGGCTTAATTCATTTAATGGGGTCTTCATGCTTTCATGATTTAACTGTGTATCATAGTGGCCTTACTGTTTTAGTGTTAGTAAATCTAAAAAAGAATTTCATGTCTTCGTGTTGTGAAACCGAAGGGCGTACGTGAGTCGCAAAGAATGGATAGGCATAAGATGTTAATATTTTAGGCGGCTCATTACCCTTTTATACCTTCAGACACTTTTTTATAGCGGCATTTCAATGGCGGCGCATGGTACTTTCCATTTAGACGTAGGCGAAGGCCTGGATATCCGGCTACTGGAAGAAAGCGATGCGGATGACATGATCGCCCTCATAGACGGCAGCAGGGAAGAATTACGAAAGTGGCTGCCCTGGGTGGATAAGACCAGGACACGAAATGATAGCTTAGTGTTCATACAAGGAGCGCTGGACCAGCATAAGAATTGTACCGGGCTCCACGCCGGCATCCGGCTAAATGATAAGCTCGTGGGCGTTATCGGCTACGTCAACATCGACGTTAACAACCGCAGGGCGATGATCGGCTACTGGCTCTCTACGGATCACTGGGGCAACGGCCTTGCGACCAGGGCCTGTGCGGCAATGGTCGAGACGGCTTTTAAAAGGCTTTTGTTGAATAAGGTGGAGATCTATTGCGCAATGGACAACTATAGAAGCCGGGCGATACCCGAGCGGCTTGGCTTCAAGAGCGAGGGCGTCCTGCGGAATCATGAATGGGTGAACGACCATTTCGTCGATCTGGTCACTTATGGTATCCTCGCCGGCGAATGGCCGGAACAGCGTAAAAAGTTACAACGTTAATTTTTTACCTTATACTTCTTTAAATATTATTTAGGTGATCTAGTGAGCGATGAAAGCGTCAAGGATTTCGTGAGAAAAAAGCTGGGCTGCGATTGCGACGAAGAGGTCTTTAATTATATAAAAAATGAAAAAGATGTTAATGCAGGCGGCGTTAAGCTCAGGAACAGGATCAATATCGGTAACCGGCTGCTCGTTTACGTTATGGACGGCAACGCCGGCAACCTGGATAAAATAGCGGCCGTGGTGCGAACCGGTAAAGGGGACAGGGACACTAACGCCTTCAACCGGTTCAGGCTGGTCCTGGTGACCGACGATAAAGGCCTTAAAAAGACGGCCGGCGATACGTTCAAAGCCATATCGGGGCTCGATGAAAAAGTGCACTTTCATGTCATGGGAAAAAATGAGGTCTCAGGCCTCTAGGCCCACATAACAAAAAAGATTTATTTTCGTTTGTAGATGTTGTAAGGCCGATGGCTATATTACACATTATTAATATGTGCAGTGAGATAAACGATATATCCTGATCATTTTATCGCGGTGGAGCAGTGCGTTAATGAAAGATAAGTCATATGCGAGCAAAAAATGGGTAGTGCCCTACAAGAACATAGTCGCCGTCCATGACGGGGACAAGTACGTGGAGATCGTCGAGCAGACCAACTGCTTCGGCGGAGCTTGCTGGGCGGAATACCACTATAAGCGCACAAGCCCTCTCATCGTGAGCGTAAAGAATCTCGGCAATACAATGAGGTATCTGACCCGGGTCGGTAAAGAAGAGCTGAACCTGATGCCTTCCATAGCGGCCGCCGGCATCGAGGCCGTCGAGGTGGGCGATGAGACGATATCCATTACCTACGCCGGACTCGGAGGCGGCGGGGTCGGGGCGACCATCAGCAGGGCCCTGGCCGAGGACGTCATCGACTACGATCATTCGGAGACCGGCGGCAGCCGGCAAAGTAAAGGCACCATCGTCCTGCCAAAAAGAAAACGTGTCCTCATCGGCGTCGACGATACCGATACCAAGGAAGAGGGCGCCACCTGGTCGCTCATCCACAACATCGCCGAAGAGCTGGACGGCAAGAACGCCAGGTACATATCACATTCTATCGTGCAGCTATTCCCGGTGCCCTTTAAGACGCAGAACTGTGTTTCCACGGTCGTCGAATTCGCCTGCATCGACGAGAACAAATTAACAAGGGATTTCGAGGCTTTGGTGAGGAAATATACGCTCTCGTCGGAGACGGGCATGGTAGCGCTCACAAAATTCGATGCCGAAGCGTTAAAAGACTACGGCCGGCTGACAAAGTCGAAGCAGATAACCAGGGAGATAGCCGAGAAGGCGGCCGTAGATGCGGATGCCGATATCATGATCAACGGCCGTGGCATCATCGGCGCCCTTGCATCGCTGCCCTATTTTGCCGACCCAATGAACTCGGTGATATTGTAATGCAGATGGACGCCCGTAAAAAAGCCGAGCTACTGGAGGCGGGCGGAGTCGAGATCGACGACTCCATCGTTCCCCATCTGCGCAAGTCCACGGCTGGGCCAGGGGCTGGACTTGAATCATTTTTCTTCAGATCAGGAGGCCTCAGGGTACGGCTGGGCGTCCGTAAATCTTCTAAATTTAAGGCCATATCCGAAAAAGACGAAGTTGTCATTCTAAAGAATGGCAAAGAGTTTCTCCGCGGCAGGCTGGAAGATGCCATATCGCACTGTCCCGAACAAGTCTATGTGACCGTAAGCGAGCGCTGTGTCTTCGACTGTAAGTTCTGCCCGGTGCCAAAGCTACACGGCCACGTTAAAACTCTTGAAGAGGTCATGCAGCTTGCCGAAAATGGCTCAAAGCACGCCTCATTCAAAGCTATATCTATTACGTCGGGCGTCTGGCAATCCCCCAAAGAGGAAGTACAGCGTGTCGCAGGAACCGTAAGAGAGCTAAAAAAGTACAATGTACCTATTGGCGTCTCTGTCTATCCTACGGAAGACTCCTCTGAAATTATGAAAGAAGCGGGCGCCGTCGAGGTCAAGTATAACGTTGAGACAATTGACCCTGTAATTTTCAAAAAGGTCTGCCCCGGGCTATCGCTTGAATATATTAAAAAAGCCCTGGAGCACGCCGTGACCGTATTCGGGCGTAACCACGTCTTCACGAATATCCTGATCGGATTAGGCGAGTCGGATCAGGCAGTCATCGAGGCTGTCGAAGAGCTTGCTGCTAAAGGCATCATCCCGGTGCTGAGAAAAGTCAACCCTCACCCGTTACGGGAAGGCGAAGTGCACACCGAAAGCGTTAACGCTGACAGGCTCCTGAAGCTGGCCGAGCTAGAGCGAAAAATTCTGGACAAAAATGGCTTAAGAGCCGACCAGGCGCTAACCGGGTGCCTCATGTGTACCGGGTGCGACATTACGCCGCACCGTGACCTATAGAGCTCAGGCAGCTCCCCGGGCAGGGGCTGCTGCCGGCTTCTTCTCTCGTATGAGCGGGAGCACGTGCCGTCCGTAGTTCTCGATGAATTCGTACGGGTCAGGGCCGGCGGAGTGTAAATACACGCAGTTGAAGCCCGCATCGATATAACGCTGGATGAATTCTACGTGCATCTCGGGGTCCGTGGAGATACACATGCTGTTCTTGGTGGTATCATCCCCTACCACTGCGCCGTTCGCTGCGGACATTTCGGGAGTATATATCTTCTGCAGGTACATGGCCGGTAAAATAGTGCTTGCCCAGTACTTCTTTTGTATTTTTACTGCTGCGTCAACATCATCCGTATATGCGACGTTGCAGAGAGCCATCTTTGGCATTTCGGACGGGTCCTTTCCCGCCGCTCTAGCACCTTCATCGAAGTTCGCCACGATCTGGCGCTGAATGTCCAGTGAACTCCCTGCGGAGATCAGGCCGTCGCCATACTGCCCCGCGAAAAATGCGCTATCGGGGACGAGCGACGAGATATATATCGGTATGTTTCTCCGCGGAGCCGTATACAGCCTCGCTTTTCTCAGTGTGAAGTAATTGCCGTCGAACGTGACCTCGGCACCTGTCCACAGCGCGCGTATCAGCTCGATCGCCTCGCGCATCATGTCCTGTCTCACGTAATAGTCGGGCCATTGCCCGGTGGTCGGGTATTCGTTCAACGCTTCGCCTGTGCCCACCCCAAGATAAAACGGCCCTATGCTCATCCGGTCGATGGTCGCCGCCGCCTGGGCTATGATCGCCGGATTATAGCGTAAGATCGGGCAGGTGACGCCGGTACCGATCTCGACGCCTTTCAAATGCGCCGTTGCCGCGCCCAGCCACGACCAGGTATAACACGATTGCCCTGACGGGTCCCACGGGTGAAAGTGATCGTCCACGAGTATTGTTTCAAAGCCTGCCTTTTCCGCAGCGACCGCCTGGTTAAGTAGCTCAAGCGGGTCTAGCTGTTCCGGGCCTCCTTGCCATCCCAACATTACCATAGTTGCATCTCCAGATATTCAGCCAGGTCGAGCCGCTCATTCTTTCTTTAATTTTTTGATCATGTTATCAGTCTCTTGATAGCCGTGCTTTAGTTTTACATCGTCATCGGGCGAGAGGTGCTCGAGTAGCCGCAGGAACTGGCCTGCATGCTTTAGCTCCTCTTCGGCGATATCTGTCAATACGGCAATCGTTATTTTGTCGTCCGTCGCCGCCATCTGCTGTACATAAAACTGTACCGCCTCATATTCTGCAGCTACGTCGAACCGTATCGTCCTGATCAATTCATCCTTGCTCAGCTTCCTGTCGAGGTTATTACCGGCAAATGGCGTCCCAAACTCTGGCATAAAGTCCTACCATAAAAGCCCAACATTCATCAAGGTTTTAAAGATAATTAAAATTTAATTATTTCCAGGCTTTATCCAAGGGTAAAAACATACGGATAGCGCGCCCCACGAGAGCAATATCGGAATTCTAAAATCGAGGAAGTCTTAATACATCACGAGATTTTATTATTTCACATATGATGAGAACGAAGGAAGAAGGGACGCTGTTCGACGGCATCGAGGCGGCGCACCTGGCGATTAAAGACTGCGGCGTCAAGATGATAAATGGAGTGCCGGGGTTTCCCATTAATCACTTATTTACCGCCATGCAGAACGACAAGGACATGCGTGCACGGTGGCAGTTTAATGAAAAGATCGCCTTTGAGATGGCCATGGGAGCCTCCGTATGCGGCGAAAGGGCTGCCGTTATATGCAAGCATGTGGGCGTCAACATATTGTCGGACCCTCTCATCATATCTTCTACCCATGGCATCGGGGCAGGCATCGTGGTGATCGCAGGAGACGACGTGGGGGCCCTTTTCTCTAACGATGAGCAGGATTCCCGGTGGTACGGGAAGCTTGCCGAAATACCGGTGTTTGACCCGGCCGTTCCGCAGGATATGTATGATGCCATTACTCAAGGCTTTCAGCTTTCAGAGCGCATTAGCGCTCCCGTGATCGTAAGGGTCACCGAAGGCACTTTAGAAGAAAAGGGCACGGTCGCACGAAAGAAGATACCGTATGAGCATAAAAAGCTGAATAGTAAGTTCTTTTCTTACACGATGCTGGGCTCCCATGAGCGATACATAAAGGATGGATGGAGCCAGGCGAGGGATGAGGCAGACCATTCAAGCATGAATAAGATCACCAAACGAGGCCGAAAAGGTATCATTTCATCGGGGCATGCTTCGGTAGTAGCATCGAAGCTGGCCGATTCTTTGGGCATATCGCATTTATCGCTCGGCCTGGTAAACCCATTTCCCAGGGCGCTGGTGGAGGATTTCATCATGGACCTGGAGTCTATACTCGTTTGCGAGGAGGTCTCCCCGTTCATCGAGGAACAAATGGGCCTCGCAAATGCCCGCGGCCGGCTCACCGGGCATCTGCCCAGGGTAGGCCCGCTGGACGGATCATCGATAAAAAACGGCCTGGAGCAGATGGACGCCGCTACGGTACAAAGGGATATCGAGCCTCATACCATGATCGCAAGAGGCTATGCGGTAGGACACTGTGCCGAATGCTCTTACCATTCAGTCTATAGTGCCATCAAATCGCTCGGGGTACCGGTCGCAGGGGACGCCGGCTGCTCGGTCATTGCAGCGAACCCGCCATATAGCATGCTCAACGTCATGTGCGGGCTCGGCTCGGCGGTCGGCTCTGCATGTGGCTTCCCGACCAAGGGCATCGCCATGATGGGCGATTTTGCGCTATTGCATACGGGCATGCAGGCGCTATTAAATGCAAAATATAACGGCTACGATCTACTGGTAGTCATATTTGCCAACGGGGAAGCGGCTATGACGGGCGGACAGCCGTTACCTGACGTGACAGGATTACTCAGGGATATTTTCAAGGATGATTGCACATTTTCAAATGCCAGTGAACTATCCGACGACCAGGTAAAAAGCGACCTTGAAAAGTTACTAAAAGCGCCAGGGCTCAAAATATATGTAGTGACGTCGACGTGCCCCACGAAACATCAATTTGAAAAAAATCCTCTCTAAGCCTGTTGTGAGGCTTTTTCCTTATTTTTAGCCAGAACGCGGGTGATCAGCTCTGCCAGCTCATCCCTGCGGATGGACTGCTTAACGTCGCTCATGCGCTTGATCTCGTCCAGCACCAGATCCGTCTCCGCCCGGGATAGGGTATATCCAAGCTCCCTGGCCATGAAGCAAAGCGCCTTACTGCCGCTGTGCTTTCCCAGGATGAACTCCCTGTGGCCGCCGACTATCTCAGGCGTATATAGCTCGTAGGTGCGGTCGTTCTCCAGCAGCGCCGCAATGTGAATGCCCGATTCGTGGGCGAAAGCATTTCCTCCCACAACAGCCTTATTTTTAGTCACAGGGATGCCGGAATATTTTGTGACCATCTCCGATAGCTGTTGAAGATGTGAAGTATCATAGCGGTCAATGCCATAGTGAATGACGAGCCCCATCAGCACTTCTTCCAGGGCCGCATTACCCGCCCTTTCCCCGATACCGTTCATGGTGGTATGTAGCTGTTTAGCCCCGGCCTCCGCGGCCGCCATTGCATTTGCTACCGCAAGCCCGAGGTCGTCATGGCAATGAACGCAGATCGGTGTTTTAACGGTATTTTTTATTTCGGTTACGAGGTATTTCATGCTGGACGGGTTCATGATGCCGACCGTGTCGGCTATGCTAACGTAGTCTGCGCCGGCTTCCTCGCCGGCCTTGTAGAACCGCTTTAAAAAGTCCAGGTCTGTCCTTGTGGAGTCCTCGGCGGCGAACCGCACGATGAGCCCGTGTTTTTTCGCGTGCTCGAGGGCGGTGACCATACAATCGATGGCTTCGTCCTGTGTTTTTTTATGCTTGTACTTCAAATGCAAGTCCGAGGTGCCCATAAAAATGCCCACGACGTCCGCATCGCAATCCAGTACGGCGTCTATGTCGGGCTTAACGGCCCTGGCCAGACAGCAGATCTTAGCGTCCAGGCCCATGCGGGCGATCGCCTTGATCGAATCTTTTTCGCCCTGGGATACCACTGGAAACCCTGCCTCTATGACTTCGACGCCTATATCGTCAAGCGTCCGGGCGATGTCCATTTTTTCCTCTTTCGTGAACGATACGCCTGGCGTCTGCTCGCCATCCCTCAGGGTAACGTCGCATATCTCAACGTCGATCGGATCCATTTTGACGTATTTCATCCACTGGTTCGCCGAATATCCGGGCATGTTCTCACCGCTATATTTCTAACGAAATTCTCGCTACCGAAAATTTCGCTTACAATAAACTATAAAATCTCGAATGTACTAATAATTTTCTATATCAATTGGGCGTGTTAACTGTTGGGCACAATAAGTGAGGAGATCCTGAGCCAAAAATCGGGGAAAAAAACAGCCGCAGGCGAATTCGTCATAGCCGGTATAGACTATGCCATGAGCCATGACGGCACTTCCGTGCTGGCCGTCAAGTCTTTTAAAGAAATGGGCATCGAAAAGGTCTGGGACCCCGAACGCATCATTATTCCGTTCGACCACCTTGTGCCTGCAAATACTGAAACGACTGCCCAGTTACACAAAGAGCTCAGGGAATGGGCCGGTGCTCAAAATATATCACATTTATACGACGTAGGGGAAGGCATTTGCCACCAGGTGCTCGCCGAGAAAGGGTTCGCAATGCCGGGCACGCTCATCGTGGGGGCGGATTCACATTCTTGTACCTATGGCGCCTTCGGCGCCTTTGCCACGGGAGTCGGCGCAACGGACATGGCGGAAATATACGCTTCGGGTAAGCTGTGGTTCAGAGTGCCCGAGACCATCAGGATAACGGTAGACGGCAAGCCCGGAAAAGGCATCACAGCTAAGGATATCACATTACGGATTATCAAGGAGATCAAAACTGACGGCGCCACCTACAAGGCTCTTGAATTTTATGGCCCGGTAATTACCGGTATGTCGATGGCAGGCAGGATGACGCTGTGCAACATGGCCATCGAAATGGGCGCTAAAACAGGGATCGTGCCTCCGGACGCTAAAACAGACGCTTATCTTAAAGGCAGGGCGGTCGGTGCGTACAAGCCAGTTTACGCTAATGATGCGACATATTGTGATGAATATCATTTTAATGCCGACATATCGCCCCAGGTAGCCTGTCCCACAGAGGTCGATAATGTCCATGACGTCGAAGAGGTAGAAGGCACTCCCATCGACCAGGTGCTCATAGGCTCGTGCACCAACGGCCGCTATGAAGATCTGGCAGAAGCTGCGAGTATTCTCAATGGAAAGAAGGTGAAGTGCAGGACGCTCATTATCCCGGCTTCCAAGAGTGTAATGCTCGAGGCCGTGAACGGCGGCGTAGCGGGCATACTGCTCAACGCGGGGGCCACCATCTGTAATCCAGGCTGCGGCCCATGCCTGGGCGGCCACATGGGCGTGCTGGCGCAGGGCGAGGCATGTATGTCCACCACGAACAGGAACTTTAAGGGGCGCATGGGCAAAGGCGCGGACGTGTATCTCGGCTCGCCGGTGACGGCGGCGGCCACCGCCCTTGAAGGAAAAATAGCGGACCCGAGGCGGTACTTATGAAGTTTACCGGAAAGGTATGGAAGTACGGTGACAACGTCGATACCGACGTCATCATACCTGGAAAATATCTCAGGACGGCCGACTTTACAGTATTCGGAGAGCATGCCATGGAAGGGCTGGATGCGACGTTCAAGCCTGTAGCGGGCGACATTATCGTCGCGGGCAAGAATTTCGGCTGCGGCTCATCACGTGAACAGGCGCCGCTCGCTTTGAAATATGCGGGCATTAGCTGTGTCGTCGCGAGATCCTTCGCCCGCATCTTTTTCAGGAACGCTATCAACGTAGGCTTACCCATCGTCGAGGCGGACGTATATGATGCCGTCCAAAAAGGCGACGTCATCGAAGTCGACCTCGACTCCGGCCGTGTGTTGGTGGGAGATAAGACCTATGACAGCACAAGACTACCGGGTTTTTTACAGGATATCTTGAACGCTGGCGGGCTGGTGGAATACAGGAGGGCTAAGAAATGAAGATAGCAGTACTGCCAGGCGACGGCATAGGCAAAGAAGTAGTCCCTGTAGCGGTAGACGTCTTAAAAGTGGTCATGCCGGAAGCGGAATACGTTCCCATAGATGTCGGGCAAGAGCGTTTCCTGCGGGAAGGTACGGCTATGTCCGAAGAGGATATAGACCGGATCAAAAGCTGTAACTGCATCTTATTCGGCGCCATTACCACTCCGCCTAAAAAATGCTACAAAAGCGTGATACTATCGCTGCGTACTATGCTTGACATGTACGCCAACGTGCGGCCGTTCAAGTCCTGCGCCATATCTCCCTATCAGGTCGATTTTACCATTTACCGTGAGAACTGCGAAGACCTGTATTGCGGGATGGAGGATGTCAAGGAGGATGAGGTGCTATCCACTCGAAAGATCACCCGCCACGCGAGCGAGCGCATTGCGAAAGCGGCATGCTTAAAGCCCGATATTAAAAAACTCACTATCGTGCACAAGGCCAACGTGCTCCGCTCCTGCGAGCTGTTCCGGGACGTGTGTATCGGGGTGGCAAACGAGATGAAGGTGCCCTACGAGGAAATGCTTGTCGACGCAATGGCTTATGGCCTAATCAGGAACCCTTCGCGCTTCGATACCATCGTAACGACCAACTTATTCGGCGATATCCTTTCGGATGAAGCCGCCGCCCTTATCGGCGGCCTTGGATTGTCGCCTGAGCGCGAACATCGGCGACAGGTACGCGCTATTCGAGCCCGTCCATGGCAGTGCCCCCGACATCGCGGGCCAGGGCATCGCAAACCCGATAGCAGCGGTGTTGAGCGCCAAAATGCTGCTGGAATGGTCCGGCCGGTTCACAGAGGCAAAAAAGGTAGGTATCGCAGTGGACGCAGCCATCGCGGACGGCGTTCTGACGCCTGATCTGGGCGGCAGGAATAAGACATCGGACGTAAGAGGATCGTTGCTAAAGCACCTGGAGTCCCAATGATATTCCCGAGCCATTGCAAGTTCATCGGAGTCATCGACAAGTATGACAGAAAGGGCTACAAGCCCGAAGATAAAGTCTATTTTTCCTCTCAATACATGCTGGTATTCGAGTCGCCGGAAAAATGCGAAAT
The DNA here is from genome assembly GCA_963780625.1 of uncultured Methanocellaceae archaeon. Lineage (GTDB taxonomy): Archaea > Halobacteriota > Methanocellia > Methanocellales > Methanocellaceae > Methanocella. The sequence continues at coordinate 540,789 of CAWACH010000006.1, forward strand.
ATTTGAAGTAGAGAGCGACGGCGAGGGGTTTTTAAGGGACAAGAAAAGCGTTAAAAAGATCGCCGGCGTCGACGAGACGATGTTATATGATAAGCCGGCCGATATCACGAACCGCTCATTCTTAATAAGAAAGGCTGCAGAACTCTGCAAGGGCAAGATCAATACGGTTATTTTTAGAGGTGTCGACAGGCACTACAACTTTGTCCATAAGCCGGATGTTTCGATATTAACAGAAGTTGACATCTTCGACGTGGCCCCGCCATGGCCGGCATGGCTCGCGTTCAATGTCCAGCGGCTCGACGAAGCCGGCCTGTTCGGCGAGCTGATGATGGACTTCAAGTACAACGTTACCGACCTAAAACATTTCGAGGACCCCCGAAGGACGACCATATTCCCGTGTCGTGCCTCCGGGCTGAACGGGCTGTTCCTGGATTCACTGGATGAAGAGCCGCGTGGAGACGTTAAGCTCGTAGGCTGTAACACGTCAAAGCTCGTCTTTGAAACACGCTACCCCGGTAAAAAGTATGAGCACGTTAACGTTTGCCCGCTGACCAATGCAAAGCCGTTGCGCCCGTTCATATTAAGGTGCTGCCAGTCCGAGAAGCTCGGTCTGAAAGAAATAGACGGCGTCAAGGGCGTGGTCGTGCACTGGGGCGCTAACCCCCGCGAGATATTCGAGGCGGTAAGGCTTTTATCGTCCGCGCTGATACAGTAGTCCCATGACCGCCTTCGACCCTACATTCTGGGGAATTTTCGTCTTCGGCCTGATCGCCGGCATATGCCCGTGCAACAGCGTCCTTTGCCTGGGGCTCATAGGGTACCTGACCGGAGGCGAGAGTAAAAATACCTTTATTGAGACGCTAAAGCTGACTATCCCGTTCTCTATCGGCACGATCATAGCGCTGCTGCCAATGGGCATCATCGCAGGCTTCATCGGCAGATACTTACTGTTCATCAATGCGTCCCTCGCGTGGGGATTCGGCGGCGCCGTCATGATACTGATGGGCTTACAGCTCTTAAAAATATACAAGCCGCCGATCAGGAGCATATTTAATTTATTCAGGGGGCCGAAGTCCAATACTTCCAAAGGTACGTTCCTGCTGGGATTATCATATGGCGTCATTACCATCGGCAGGGGCGCTCCGATGCTGCTTATTGTGCTCACCTATGTGGCGTTGTACCAAACGGCTGTTCAAGGGCTGCTCACCACTTTTATTTACGCCGTAGGCCTGAGCATACCGCTATTGATCATCAGCACGGCGGGCGGAGCGCTCGGTAATAGCTTAAAACAGCTGACGAAGCATGGCGGGGAGATCTTCGATAAGATCATAGGTATCGGTATCATACTCATCGGGCTGTACTTCATTTACCTGGCGGTAACGTGAGCGATGGATAAAAAAGAATTTAAGTTTTATTGTGTCGACGGTAAATGAACGTACATCGACTGGATGCCGACTCTTCCCGGGCCTGTAAAGCGATTCGTTATCAGGTTCATTCCCGCTAAAAAGCCGGTGGAGATCGTCTGGACATTCGTCTCCATACGCATGCCGGGGTCCTTGTATAGCCAGCCGCCGGGCTCGATGTCGATCTGTTCGCCGGGGCCGAGCACCTTTTCAAAGACGTTACCATAGCCGTGTAGCCATAGGATCCCGTCTCCGGAGGTGACATGGAATTTGTCAATAAACATACCTGTGCCGCCGAACAGCATATTTGAAATGCCTTTGACACGCTCGAAAGTATAATCAATGTTACTCGTTGCGGCTAAGAATTGGTGTTCACGGACATGCAATTCTTCGCCCTGTTTCATGTGAATGCCGAAAACGTGGCCGGGGCCGTCACGGCTGAAGGCGATCGCTCCAGGGCCGGTGGCTTCGGTGATAAATATCTGCATGCCTGCGACCATACGCTTGAGCGCGCCCTTTATCGGCCTGATATGTATGTTTAAGCCCGGATGCTTCCAGAGCAAAATGTGGTGCTCAAAATAAATGCTCTGCTCGGGTAACAGGTCAACGGTCAATGCCGGGACAAGTTCGCCTTCTAAATGGTACGTGATACCGGCGAAGGTCTCGTCCGGCGTGTTAGTGGATAGTAATTTAGGCCTTTCCATATTCCCACCTGATGTATCATGGGATAGATAGGGCAATAAGCATTTGCATTCGTCGTTTAATAAAAAAAGACCAGGATCTATCCGAAGGTGTATACCATCGAGACAGTGGCCTGTACCTTTTGCTCGCCCGGAGAGACAGGTGTCGTCGCCATTGGGGCCTTTGCACTGTCGGCCGCACCGGCGAACTCCATGAACATCGGCTGCGGATAATAGGTACCCGACTCGGTTATCGACTTCAGCGTCAGGCTGCCTGCGCCGGCGGCCGTCGAGATGGTCTTTGCCTTATCCGAACCGTCGCTCACGGCTTTGGTCAGCGCCTGCTTATACATGTCCGTCGCCAGCTCATCGGACAATTCAAAAGACACGCCGTTTACCCGGTTCGCCCCCGCATTATTAGCGGCGTCGATGGTCGTCCCGACCTTTGACATGTCCCTGACTTTTACCGTCACTGTATTCGTAGCCCTGTAACCTACGATCTTAGGCTTATCCGTAGCGCCCTGGGGCTGTGAGTTGTAGTTGTATACCGGCTCCAGCGTGATGCCGCTCGTCTTGATGTCATTATCCGGTATGCCGGCATCCTTGATCGCCTTCACGACGGCGTCCATCAACGGCGCGTTCTTTGCCATCGCATCCGAGGACGTATCCGCTTCGGTAACGACGCCCGTGCTGAACTTTGCAATGTCGGGGACCACATTGACCGAGCCGGTACCCGTGACCGTTATAGTACGTTCTTTATCAGCCGAAAGAGGAGTATCGCTGGCCGTTGCGCTGCCCATGTAAGTAAGAATGACTATCAACGCTAAGAAAACCCCGAGACCAAATAGAAGCCCTCGCTTAAGTTCCATAGAACTAATCACCATTCCAATCTAAGTGGGATATCTATATAACTTTTATTTAAGCTACGAATAAAATCGTAGTTAATAGGGCTTATTTTTTAAAAATAAGGCTAATTTAAGCTTATTAGACTATGATCGATATGATAAGCATCGTGGTAAAAATTGTTCATGCAATATTACCTTTTTATCTATGCGTTTAAGCTACACAATGGTATTTGCAAAATGTATGATTCGGTAATTATTTTCCTTACTGGCGTTTATTCGGCTATAATCAACTACCTGAGGCATGAATTACGATAAAAACCGGAGAAATATTTAACTACCCGCTTAATGGATAAGTCATTGTAAGAAAAAGGCCGCATAAAGCGGCGATGTTTACTCACGATTATAATCCATCCCAAAGGCTGTGTTAAGATCAAGGCGGGCCGTCAGGCCCGCCCCATGATCATATTTACAAAATTTTTATAGTGTTATTCCGGAGGTATCCAGTACCCCGGGCTATTATCGGTAAAGATATTATCAAGCCCGCCTTCGGGCCGCCTTATCCTTTTGAGGTCCAGTATCCGGCTTTCAGGGCTGAAAAAGATAATGCCGCCGTCCGTGGTCTTTACAATATCCACGATATAAAATAACAGGTCCAGGTCTATGACATGGTCTTTAAACTTGAGCGCAAATTTTGGGATACACTGGTCGACGCCCATGTTATCCAGGTTATCGGCGAACTCGTCTTTGGTGCCGGGATACAGGAACAGGTTGACGCCCGAGGACTCGACGATATACGGATCAAGCAGCGACATGATCGGCCGGTATGGAGATTCCATAATAGATAATCGCTAAAAGACTTTATAAACCCACCTATGGTTCGCGCTGGAAAGCATTTTAATGGATAAAGCCAATATTATTCATATCGTCAGGAGACATACGATGAAAGCGTTATTCACCGTCAAGCCGAAGGACAGAAATGACCTTTCGGGCTCGATGGAGTTCGAAAAACACGTCTACGATATCAAAAAGATAATGATGGATTCTCTCGGGAAGGACTGCTATGGCCTTGAGACAAGCTTTGACCAGTCGTCCGTCCTGTACCCGAAGCGGTTCATGTTCGACTACGAGTCGGAGAAGGTGGCCTGTCATGGCCCCAGGGACGTCATTGACGCCTTTTTCGAAGCCATCGACCGGACGGGCATTTGCCTGTCAAAATATGACTTCCACGTGACTGTGGTCTGAACAGGTATCCGGCATACCCGGCCTACTTCTAAAAGCGCCCCGTTTAGCATAGCCTATTGAATATTATTGCCATTTAACCGGTTCTGATCTAATCGAATTTTATTCAATATTTTCACTTTAAAAATGAAGATTTTATAACATATATCAAAATATATTTATACTCATACCAGGTCACTTATTATCAATGAAAATTTTTGATACCACGACAAGGGCATATAGGCTGGACGGGGGCGTCATTTCGGAGGATTCGCTCGACATAGTCCTGAACGCCGCATTCGCAATGCTCGCCAAGAATGACGAGCTAGCCCCGCCCTTCGAAGAATGGGAGGAAGAGGAAGCGCAAGAGAATGGCGAGCTGATCGTCAGCTATTCCGCCATGACCGACGCAGGCAACGATATCCGCGTCTCATTCCACTTTAAGGACATGACCGCCACGATCATGTTAAGCTCACCTGAAGAGGAATGCTATATCGGCAAAGATCTCTTATGTACAGTGACCAGCGCCGATAAAAAGTATTCATTAGAAGAGTGGCTCTAAAGAGCGGCCGCTAAGTCTTATTTTATTTTGATCTATTTTCTATTGCCTTTTTAGATAGCTCGTTATGCGGTGAATTTTAGTGACGTCATAAGGTAATGAGCGAAAGCTATAAATTTCCCATTAATAACGTACATGATTGTACAACAAAGCTTAAGTATGTACAAGCAGTAGTACACTTTATACTATATTAACTTGTGATTGGTGAATTTATGGTCGGTAAAGTCGCTGGTAAATCGAAGGTCAATGATGTCACAAAGGTAATGCTCGACGTGGATGAGATACCGAAGAGATGGTATAACATCGTCGCCGACCTGCCCGAAAAGCTCCCTCCCGCGCTCAACCCGGGCACCCGCGAGCCTTTAAAGGCATCGGACTGGGAAGCCATCTTTCCAAAAGAGCTCATAAAACAGGAGATGTCCGCCGAACGTTATATTAAGATACCGGATGAGGTCAGGACGGCGCTTGCCAGGGCAGGAAGGCCTACGCCCTTACACAGGGCAAAACATCTGGAGGAAGCGCTCAAGACACCCGCCCGTATCTACTTTAAGAGAGAAGACACGTCCCCGGCCGGCTCCCACAAGCCGAATACTGCCATAGCGCAGGCCTATTATAATTTTGCCGAGGGCATCGACCATTTGACGACCGAGACAGGCGCCGGACAGTGGGGCTCTGCACTGAGCGCCGCGACCGCGTATTTCGGGATGAAGTGTACTGTATTCATGGTCCGGTCCTCATATGATCAAAAGCCTTACCGTAAATACGTCATGAAGCTTTTCGGGGCGGATATCTATCCCTCGCCCAGCAACAAGACAGAGTACGGTAGAAAGGTGCTGGCGTCCGATCCTAAATGTAACGGCAGCCTCGGCATTGCCATCAGCGAAGCCATCGAGACCGCCGTGAGCACGCCCAACACGAAATATTCGCTGGGCAGCGTGTTGAACCACGTCATGCTCCATCAGACGGTCATCGGCCAGGAAGTGCAGAAACAGCTCGAGAAGATCGACGAAAAGCCGGATAAGATGATCGCCTGTGTCGGAGGCGGCAGCAACTTTGCCGGGTTTACGTTCCCGTTCGTCTATGATAAGCTGAAGGGTAAGAACGATATACAGTTTATTGCCGTCGAGCCGGAAAGCGTTCCGTCGCTCACCGGCCTTAAAAGTGGCCTGTCCCGCTATGAATATGACTTCGGCGATACCGCCGGAATGACCCCGTTACTGAAGATGCACACCATGGGCCACGACTTCATGCCGGACCCCATCCATGCGGGCGGCCTGCGGTACCACGGGATGGCCCCGACGGTATCCTCGCTGTATAACAGCGGCGTCATCAGCGCCGAAGCACTCCCCCAGGAGGAGACGTTCGTGGCCGGCCAGCTATTCGCCCGCTGCGAAGGCATTATACCGGCTCCCGAGTCCTGTCACGCCATCGCGTCCACCATCAGGCACGCTCTCGAATGTAAGAAGACCGGCAAGGAAGAGGTCATTGTCTTTAACCTGAGCGGACACGGGCTGCTGGACCTGCAAAACTATGCTACGATGCTAAACTTCTAAAACAGTGAAGAGAACACAGTTCTTTTTTTTGTGTTCTCAATAACTTTTTTATTTCACGTTGCCAGCAAAGCCACAATTCGGAACGGCTCGACGTATTTGACGCGCAGCGCTATCATCTCTATGCTTAGCGGAAGCTGGTTCGATACGTACAGGAAAATGCGCCTGGCGGTGATGTTATCGGTATCCTCGGGCATGAACAGGATAACGGACTTGACCTGCACCCTATCGACTTTGCTCATGGTCATGTTGAACAGGGACTCCGGCGCCGATACGGAGGTAGCGGCGAAGCCTGCGACCTTACCATATGTGGCATTCCGTAGCGCGTCCTTGCTGAGCTTGCTGTCGTTAATTGCTTCCGACATGAAAGTGAGCGCGTGAGCGATAAAATTGAAGACGATGCGCATGGCGTATTCGGGGTCCTTGCCTTTTCTCGCTTCCAGCACCCAGCCCTCGTCGACTACTGCAGAGCCATCGAAGGAGCCGTATATCGTTTTCTCGTCCTCGGGCCAGCCGCCGGAAGGCTTGATCAAGAATCCCAGGGTATACGCGCCTTTGGCCGTAGCCGTTGAAGATAACGCCTGTGCGAACGTGAGGGCCGACGTCTCGGAAGGCTCCAGCACGAAAAAGACGGCAGTATACCCGCTCAGGTCATAGTCGAGCTTTTCCCCGGGCTTAACGAGTATCTTTTTATCCGCCTCGGCGGCGTTCAGCGCTTCTTCGTTATCGTCGACCGCGATTAAAAAAGCGGGGGCCGAAGACTTTCCGGAGAACGATTCCTTAAGTATCGTTACAACGCCGCAGCCGGCGAGTCCGCAGCCGATGATGGCCACCTGTTGAGTTGAAGGGACGTCCATGAATATCACTGTTAACTAAATAGACTGTTTATATTTCAAAGGTATAGTAGTATAAGCATAAATATACTACTTTTTTATAGGAGAAATCATCATAATAGCATACGATGGTCTCGACAGATATTTTCTATGAATCCGTAAAGATCCAGCAGCAATTCGTCAAGCAACTGGAAGAAATTAAGAAAGAAAAGGCACTCGAGTTCATCAACCTGCTCGCCGGCTTTATACTGGACAATACCAAGCACACCAAGGTCATCTACGGTATTGCCGAAGGCCGCAGCGCTTTAGCATTATATGACTTTTTACAGCAGTCCGCTAAATATGAGAACATTTATCCCGTTACTCTGGACGACCCCATCCGCCGCTATATAGACCCGGGCAAGGAGAACCTGGTCATTGCTGCCACGGGCTCGGGCGAGACTAAAGGCGTTTTGCGATACCTTGAGGACGCGTTCAAGCTGAACATTCCCGTCGTGCTCATTACGTCCAATGTGAATTCCCGCGCGTATTCGATGGTCTCCGACTATGAGAACGGCTTTATTTTTGACATCGAGCCTTTGAAAGGCACGGGTAATAAGCACCTGGCCGCCCTGGGCTCGGAGTTCGAGCTTAAGCTCGGCGTACTATTAAACGCCATCATACCTGAGCTGTATCATCATGAGGTCGGAAAGGATGCGGACAAGTTCTACTCGACGCTGGAGCATATCGTCAAGAACGCCGGCCTGCTCTCGACCATCGACCCGGCATACCTGGACGAATGGTCCGATAAAGTGCTCAACCGCCGTGGGAATTATGTAGTCGACGGCGTAAGCCGGTCAGGCTTTGTCGCAAATGCTTTCGGCATGAGGCTCACTCACCTGGGCCGCAACGTGTTCATGCGCGACGGCCCGACGACGCCCGCGTTCCTCAGGGGCGACACCTACATACCCATCACCGGCAGCGGCAATACCCGTGAGATCATCGAAGGCGCCATCAAGGCAAAGCTCAGGGGCGCCGACGTGTTCCCAATCACCGTTAACAATAACTCCAAGCTGACCAGCCTGATGGATTCCTGGGGCTACTCCAAAAACGTCATGTACGTGCCCGTGTCGCAGGAGGACATTAACATGTATCGCGAAAAGGAAGCGAGCAAGATCGTCGCGACGATGTCCATCCAGAACCGGCCATCTATCTCTGAGATCAACTCGTACATTTTTACAAATGCATTCATCGCTTTAGGCATTGACATGCTGGGTGTTAGCGAGAAATACCTACAACAAAAACACGTTTAATACCTTTTTCCTTCTATCAAGTGGCGGAACCACAGAGGCACGGAGTTCACAGAGGCACACAGAGCCCGCATTTTTAGGGATAGAGGCACAGAGGATAGAGAGACACAGAGAAAAATGTAGTTCACATCTGTTAAGATTATTAAAATTTGATTGAACATATGCTATCTAAGGGAATATAGTTAGCAGGCTTGAAACCAGACTGTTCTCGTACAATATTTGTCTTATAGTAATGCTGGTCAAAAATTGCAGCAGCTTCTACTATATGAATATAAGTTGCCTAGTCTATTCGGTTAGTTTTATGGGAACTTTAGGTATGGTGTATAAAGTACCACCGATTATGGCTATAAATGAGTTCATTGCGGCAGAGAAAACAATGTAGAATGGAATGTATATCGGCGATGATGCTACACTAAAAACGATATTTGAATTCGGAGTTGAAGTGCCAAGATATGGCCAGATTAAACTCACGATAGATAAAATAACACTAAAGATAATGCCATTAATAGCCCCGGCACTTCCGGCTACTTCAATGACATCCATAAAATTGTGCAATAACGGTCGGGTAAAATGTACTGCGAGTAGACCGCATCCCAGCGTCACAACAATGTAAACAATAAAAGTAGTAAAATTAAATATTATAAACAAATCCCCCATGTTAAATGACGTGATAAGGGCTAATAGAGATAGTATCATTGGTATTGGTGTCACTAGCCCCCCGATAATGCCGATCCTTAACGCTGGCTTATACTTCTTATCCATATTCAATTACACAATTTATTCTTTGATTATAAAAGGCATCTCTAACGATCTGTAAATGAAACCTTGAGCTGCAGGTTAGATACTGGACAATTATAGCTTAGCTCGATAATCTCAAGTCGTAACAGTGATCAATATAAAATAAATTTTCTTTAGTTATGATCAAAAAGGTATCTTTTAAACTAGCCTTTTAGTATACAATTGCTCAAAACCCCATTTTTCTCCGCGCCTCTTATATCTCTGTGCCTCTTTCACCAAAAATGTGGGCTCTGTGCGGCCTCTGTGAACTCCGTACCTCTGTAGTTCCGCCACGCTAGCCAGGACGATTTAGGCTGTCATGGCAGGCAGAGATCCTGGTTTTAGCGATAGAATTACAAGAAATATCAGAGAACACGTAAAATGCTATATTGTATATTATTTTATCCCTTTTAGGATAATTATTATAAATAATTGTACAATCAATAGTAAAATATATATTATTATACCCTTATTGTATAATTACAGGCGATTGCTCACTAACTAAGATCGCCCGGAAAAAAGTAGCCAGGAATGAAAAGAGGAGGCATAGTAAAGATGAAAGTTACATTAAGGACATACGACGGCAAACATTTCGTTTGCGCTGAGAACGGCGGAGGCCAGGGACTCATCGCAGACCGCACAGAGGCACACCAATGGGAAACATTCGACCTGTCCGGACCGCTTCTCTACGGGGGGCGCGTCAACCTCAGGACATACGACGGGATACACTACGTTTGCGCGACAAACGGCGGTGGCCAGGGGCTGGAAGTCAATAGAACGGAGGCGAGAGAATGGGAATCGTTCCGGACCATCGGCCCCGGCGGAAAAGCCGACGGCTCCCCGGTCCATAGCGGGGAAGGCATCTCGCTCCAGACCTATGACGGCAAACACTTCGTTTGCGCCGATAACGGCGGAGGCCAGGGACTCATCGCAGACCGCATCGAAGCACACCAGTGGGAGACCTTTAATGTCAATTTTGTCTCTTCTGCAGTGGTGCCCGTGCCTTCCACGAGAATGATCCACATATCGGACACGCACTTTACTGACTCTTCGGTGACATGGGACTCCGGGACGATCTTCGATAGCCAGGATAGTAAACAAAGAAGCGGCATCATCGCTTCATATCTCAATAAGAATGCGTCCCAGCTCGGCACGAACATCGTGGTCATAACGGGCGACCTCACCGATAGCGGCGACGCCGGCGACTACCAGATAGCCGCTGATTTCATTCAAACGCTCCAGGGCTATGGGTATGTCGTTTTCGCGGTCCCGGGAAACCACGACTATTGTAAGGAAGGGACCCTGGGCAATCAGCTTATCGTGACCGGCGGAAAAGACAATGCCCGAAGGCAAAGGTTCATCGATTACATTACGCATTACAGCGATTATCCCCATGTAAAGGCGTTCGGCAATAACATATTGATCCTGCTGGATTCTATGCAGGCGGAAATGGACGAGGATACCGGCGATCACTGGGCGCAGGGCAAGCTGGGGAACAAGCAGCTGTCCCTGTTGAAGCAGATGCTAGCAGGGTATCAGGCTGACCGCAAATCCGGAAAGAAGGTCATCGTTTGCCTTCATCATTCGCCGTTCCACAACACCTGCGACGATACGACAGGCGGCCTGGACGACTGCGAGGATTTCCTCGGGATCATAGCTAACAAGGTCGACTGCCTCCTGTTCGGCCATACGGGAGACATCCATGCCGACTATCCGGACCAGGAAAGAATGTATGGCATACCGGTGATCAACAGTGAAAACCTGGAACATGCGGGCACCAACATTCCGATAACGGTCGTCGATACGATAAACAACCGGATCGAGGTATATCCGACCGACATATCTCAGTTCCCATGGATAAAGCCCGTCAGCTTACCTGGGGGAATACATATTACGCCCTGGGTCACCAGGAGCAATGCAGTCATCTATAACTATGCGGATGCCGCTCCATCGGTCAAATTTCAGTCCTACGACACTGTGACAATCACAGTCGGCGGAGGAGTACAGACCGGCGGCCACGGTAAAACCTGGAAAAGATATGTGAACCCTAGCGGCTCGAACTCTGACCACACCTATTTCGGCGAGATCTATATACCCGGCGTAACTGCCGCATTGACCCCGATACGCGGCCTCGTCGGTGCATTCGGAAGCTTCGATGGCCAGAGGCCGGATCTCTGTACGTTACGGTTTAGCATACCCAACATTGACAGCCTTCCGGAATCCGGCAAGTACCTGGCCCTGAGCTACACGGACGATAATTACTCCGACAACGGGTACTGGGGCCACGACGACGGCACCGAGGACCAATGCAAGAACGTCGGTCCGGCATATGTCGACATAAGCATACAGCATAATGCGCCCACGCCTCAAACGCTGTATTATAACATTTCGCCACCGGTCGTAGACAAAAGTACACCAGTAGCCTATAATGGCTCCAATGGCTACCAGGCGATCGCTTTCCAGAAAGGGGACAAAGTCACCATCGTCGCCGGAGGTGGCGTACAGACCGGCGGCTCCGGTAAAACCTGGAAAAGATACGTGAACCCGAGCGGTCCGAACTCCGACCACATTTATTTCGGGGAGATCTATATTCCAGGGATCACCGGGGGTTTAACCGCCATACGTGACCTTGCCCGCCAGTTCGGAGGGATCTATGATCCCCAAAGCCCGGATAAGTGTACCATAAAGCTGACGATACCCGACATAAATAACATGCCGATATCCCAGCGGTACATGTCTTTGCACTATACCGACGATAATTACTCCGACAACGGGTACTCGGGCCACGACGACGGCACCGAGGACCAATGCAAGAATGTCGGTCCCGCATACGTCAATATACAGATACAAAGATAAGCGAGACATCTGTTTAGTATCGGGCATATGATATTGCCCGATATTTTATTTTTAGCCGATAATTAAAATTTTACTATTTTGTAGAATATCTTCTTTACGACTTCCGCCATGGCAACGTACAGCGCAATGATCACTGCCAGTACTGCTAAAAAGTATAGCGGCAGCGGCTGGAATTTAAAGACCTCCGCCAGCGGCGTATACGGTATCACCAGGACAACGCACACGATGGCGGCCGTAGCCAGCATTAACAAATTACCGGGCTTACTTTTATAGAACGGTTTTCTGGTACGGATGACCAGGACGATCAGCGTAGCCGAGATAACGGACTCTATGAACCAGCCCGTCCTGAATTGATCCACAGGCGCGTGCAGTATCCACAACAGCACGCCGAAGGTAATAAAATCGAACACCGAGCTGACGATTCCGAAGGTGAGCATGAACTTACGGATAAAGTCAATATTCCACCGCCTTGGTCGATCTACAAGTTCAGGGTCGACGGCATCGGTGGCGATAGTCATCTCCGGAAAGTCGGTCATTAGATTCGTGAGAAGGATCTGAGTGGGCAATAACGGCAGGAACGGCAGGAACAGCGATGCGCCGGCCATGCTGAACATATTCCCGAAATTGGCGCTCGTCGCCATGAACACGTACTTCAGCGTATTGGCAAAAGTGACCCGGCCTTCCCTGACGCCTTTGGCCAGAACGCCCAGGTCCTTTTCCAGCAGGACGATCTCCGCGGCATCCTTGGCTACGTCCACGGCACTATCGACTGAGATGCCGACATCCGCCGCATGCAGGGCGGGCCCGTCGTTGATGCCGTCGCCCATGTAGCCGACCACGTTCCCGGCCTTTTTCATGGCAATAATAATGCGCTCTTTCTGGTTGGGCTCGACCTCGGCGAATACGTTGACGTCACGGATGGCGATCGCAGAGCGCATCATCGCTCATCCGGTTTATCTCCGAGCCTGTGAGCACGTTGGTATTACATATGCTGCCCTCGGTCTCTTCGCAGCCGGCCATGCAGACCTCACGGTTAATATACGCTGCGACCAGCTTGTTATCGCCCGTGATGACCTTGAGCGTAACGCCAAGCTTACGCAACTCCTTGATAGCCTCTATGACCCCGGGCTTGGGCGGATCAAAAAGGACTATAATGCCTATGAAGGTCATGTCCCGCTCGTCGTCCTTGGAGATGTGCGACAGCGAGCCTATGTTTTTATAGGCAACTCCCAGCGTGCGGAAGCCTTTGGAGCTAAGGTCATTGTATTGCTGCAGGATCTGGTCCCGGGCGTTATCGATATCGACGATGCCGTCCTTCGTCTCCGCTTTAGCGCATATGTCGATGACGTTCTGCATAGCCCCTTTGGTCATGATAATATACTCGTTATCCTTCCGGACCAGAATTGTCAGCCGTTTTCTAATAAAATCGTATGGCACCTCGTCGACCTTTGTGTAGCTGCTCAGGTCTAACTTACAATATTTCCTGATGGCATCGTCTATAGGGCTTGGAAATCCGGATTCGAGGCACGAGTTTAGGTAAGCGTATAGCAGGACCTTATCGTTCTTTTGGCCGTCTATGCCGACGGCGGAATATACTTCTACGATACCCTGGGTAAGGGTGCCGGTCTTATCCGAACATAAGACGTTCATGCTGCCGAAGTTTTCAATCGAAGACAGCTGTTTGACAATGACCTTTTCCTTTGCCATCTTCCGGGCGCCGGTCGACAGGTTAATGCTGATGATAGCCGGCAACAGTTGAGGCGTCAGGCCTACTGCCAGGGCCAGCGCGAACATGAAAGATTCCAGCACGGGCCTTGCAAAGTACACGTTGATAGCGAAGATGGCGAATATAAGAACGGTAGTGACCTCTAGCAGTAAATAGCCAAAGTTCTTGACGCCCCGCTCGAACTCCGTCGTCGGCTGCCTGTTCTGGAGATGCTCGGAGATCTTGCCGAACTCGGTATCGACGCCGGTCCGGACGACTACCGCCTTTGCGGTACCGCTCACCACGTGGGTGCCCATGAACAGCGAATTTGTCCTCTTGCTCAACGACGTATCCGAAGGCAGGACTTTTTCAGCCTTTTCAACGGGGTACGTTTCGCCCGTCAGGGACGCCTCATCCACGAACAGGTCCCTGGACTCCAGTATCAGGCAGTCACCGGGAATACTGTCGCCGGCATTCAGTACCAGGATATCGCCGGGAACGATATCCTCGAAAGGCATATCTACCTCTTTTCCATCCCGGAGCACCTGCACCTTGACACGGACGATGTCGAGCAATGCTTCTACGGCGTTCGCAGCAGAGTATTCCTGCCAGAACCCCAGTGCTCCGCTGATAAAGACGATGATAAGGATAATAACAGAGTCGACCGTGTCGCCCAGAAAGATGGAAAGTATCGAGGCAAAAAGCAATAGCAGAATGATCGGGCTCTTGAACTGGTTGATAAACAGGCTAATGGGGTCGGAGCGTTTTTTAGGCCTGAGGCTGTTGTGGCCGTACTCTTTTAGCCGCCGTTCGGCGTCTTCGCCCGCCAGTCCCTGAGGGGACGTTTCAAGCGAGCTCAATATTTGCCCGGGGTCTACGCTCCAGAACGCTTTCGGGAGAGAATACATGCAATACTCCTATAGTGAAAAATGTCCTTCCGCCCTATTTAATAATAGCCTGATTAAAATCAAAGCGCCGATCGATATCCGTCGATCATCGCTTAACGCTTAAAAAGTACCACGGTATTACCCTTCACTTCTATAAGCTCGGAACGGGTCTTCTCCGCAAGGGCTTTTGCTACCTCTTCACGGGGCATGTCGCCTATTGCGCTCTTGAGGAGCTTGACCTTAACGAGCTTATAAGCCTTTAGCTGTCGGATCAGCTCTTCTATCAGTGTAGGCGTGATGCCATTCTTACCTACGTGAGTCATGGCTTCTGTGTTGGCGGCCTGACCTCTTAATTCTAAAAGTCTCTTCTTGTCCATTCATTCAACTATAATTGCGCGCAATTGATATCACTTCCGGTTAAAGCGCCTTAAAATTCAATAAGATTATGAGCCATAACGCACTATAAGGGACTTGGTAATTCATGACAGACAAACTCAGGGTCGGCGATTACATGACCGGTAAGGTCATCACGGTCTCCCCGGACGACACGGTGATGGACGTCATTAAACTGACAAGAGAGACAGGGCACGACGGCTTTCCCGTGACCCGCTACGGCAAGGTCGAAGGATACATCTCATCGCTGGATATGCTGTTGTGCGAGTCCGACGAGCTGATCAAGAACGTCATGAGCAAGAACCTCATCGTGGCACATCCCAACATGGAGATCAACGAAGTTGCCCGCGTCATTTTCAGGCTGGGCGTCAGTAAGCTGCCGGTCGTCGACGACAGAGGCAATCTTGTGGGCATCATCACCAACTCCGACGTGATCCGTTCCCAGATAGAGCGGGCGGACCCCCAAAAGGTCTGGAAGCTCAAGAAAACGCTGGAGACCCTGCACAACGTCAACATAACTGTCGTGAGAGGCGAGGTCAACATCAACGACCTGGTGCCTACCCAGGGAAAAGTCTTCGCGGACGAGCTGGAAGGCCGGATCTACGAGCTGAAGAAAGGCCTTGCAGAGCCGCTCATAGTCATTCACAAGCCGGGAAGATGGCTGCTGGCGGATGGCCATCACCGCGTCGTAGCCGCCAAGCGGCTGGGCATGGATAAGATAGACGCTTATATTTTAGAGATACCGAAGGACATTCCGCTGGGAATGGAAAAATCGGCCAGGGACGCCGGCCTGAGGACGCTGGACGACATCCAGGTGCTGGACTATGCCAAACACCCGCTGATCGAGATCACGGAAAGGCTTTTGATGAAGGACCGCAAGGCTACTTCGCCGGAAGATCTGGAGCGTAAAGGCCTGGAGAGCGACTGAGCATGAGCAGGGACGTACTGGACGAAGTATACGATGTCATTTGTGACCGTAAAAATAACCCGAAAGAGGGCTCTTACGTAGCGTCATTGTTTAAAGACCCCAAGGGCCTTGATAAAGTGCTGGAAAAGATCGGCGAGGAATCCACCGAAGTGATCATCGCCGCAAAGAACGGAAAGGAAAAAGAGATAGTATACGAGTGCGCAGACCTGTTCTTCCACGTAATGATCTTGCTCGCCGCGAAGGATATCCCTATGGAAAAGATCAGGGAAGAATTCGAGAGGCGTAAGAAATAGCTCTTTTGTATAAAAAATGGTAAGGATCTATCGCTACACGGATATTGCGGTGGATCTTTATGCACGAGTCGAACACCTGCGATGATCCTTACAATTATATTTATGGCGGTTTCGGTGTTCTGTTGATAATAATAATGATACCAAAGAAAGAATGAGGTTCTGGGGGGCCAATTGACCTCACTCCTTCTTCTGTGTCTAAATGTCGCTTGTTGTATACACCCCAACTAAGCTTGCTTAGTCGTTGCAATCGATAGTTTAATTTTGGCTTATAAAACGTTTCTGTCCAAATCACCGAACTGAGAATTAATAAAATACAGCACAGCGCTTAATGTCAGTTCGGTGATTTGGACAGAAAATTTAAGTCTTACCCCCCAGACGCTTTTCTAGTGATCTAAATGTTGTTGAGAAAAGGTACAATTATATTGGTATTACTGGTGCTGGCGGTCGCAATGGTCTCGGCATCGGTATGCGCAACGAGCTCCGGTACGGGAACCGCTCCCAATAGCGGGATCACATTATCCGCCAATAAGGCCGCCGGTCCGGGCGTAATGATGCCTATGTCGAGCTCCGGCTCGATCACGCAGGGCGCGACACAGTGGAAGTCAAGAGTGCTATCGGGCTATGCGACGAGCATGGAATTTGACCTTTCCTGGAGTAATCCGTCGAACTCTCTGCGGTTGAGGATCTATGCGCCGGACGGATCGGTATGGGGACCGTTATATGATAACTGCGATGGCAAGATCAACGGGTTCATACCTGCGATATTGACCAGCAATACGGGTCTTCCCCAGGGCACATATTACGTAGAGATCTATGGAGATAGAGTCAGCGGCACACAATCGTATACCCTATACTAACGGATAAATTATTATAGATGGTAAATTAAGTAATTATTATGCCCTTTAATGCTAAGCGATTGCCGCTTATTATTTTATTTTTATTGATATTCACCGGTAATTTTTTTTGTATTATTGCGCTCGCGGAAGGGAACAATCCAAATGGTATTGTATTAACTACTAACGGGACGCTGGAAGGGGCGATCTCCCATAATGCAAACAATATATATGATGATCTCTCATTCTGGCAGTTGCCGCTGTGGGTACAGTTAACTTTTATTTCGTTTACTCTCCTGGGGGCTTTAGCAGTGATCAAGATATCCCCCTTCCTATTCGGCCGCCTCAAGCATGCCCTGGAAAACTCAAAAACAAAGAATATTTTTAATTTTATTCAGAGAAATCCGGGCATCACCATCGCCGAGCTGTCCGATAAGGAGAATATAAACCGGGGCACGCTCAAGTACCACCTGAGCCAGCTTTTGACCAATAATAAGATCGTTTTCATTAAAAATGGAAAATTTTCCCGGCTATTCTATAACAATTCGTCGGCCACGGATAAAGAGAGCACCATCTCCCGCTACATGAGGAATGATAAGAGCAGGGATATACTATTCACGATAATGGGCACGCCGGGCGTGACGAACCAGGAGATATCGGCGCGGTTCAAGCTGGCGAAAAGCACGACACACGACTATCTTAGGGGAATGTTCGAGGACGGTCTCCTCGAATTCAGCCAGGATGGTAAGTTCAAGCGGTGTTACGTAACGCAAGACACCCGGATGATCCTGCTCAGGTACAAGCCTCAGTAGCCTATTTTTCCAGCAGCCTTTCATAGAGCAGAGGATAATCCTTCGCTTTCCAAGCGGCGATGCCGCCCAATACGCTGTAGACATCCTTGAAGCCGGCCTTTCTAAGTATGCTGGCGGCGAAGCTCGAGCTCAGGCCGGTACCGCAGATACATACGACCGGCAGCGTCTTCGGTACTTCGTTAAGCCTGCCTTCTAATTGGCTCACATCGATGTGCATTGCTTCTTTAATGCGGCCGCACTTCCATTGCGCATCGTTCCTGACGTCAATTAAAGTCACTTTATCTTCGGAAAGCATTCCTGCAAGAGCGTCGGGCACGAGTAAGCCCATGAACTCTATGTCATAGCCGGCTATCGCCCATGTCTGGAAGCCGCCGGATAAAGATCCCGCAACGTGAACGTGCTTTGAGGCGGTCTCGACGTCGGTATCCCTTTCGAGTATTAGATAAACGGGCTTCTCGTGATCATTTATCCATTTAGAGAATATTGCCAGGCCGTCGAGCCATATGTTATATGAGCCGGGCACATGCGCCGAAAACGATGCGGGCATTCTTGTATCGACCACTATCCCCGAGCTGATAGCCTGCTTAAACTGTTCCGGCAACATAAAATCAACACTGCATAATGATTTGTGTATAGAGGTATTTATATCGCTCTTGCTCGCTCGCCGATATTCCGGCGTAACTACATCCTCGTTCATACAACCACGGAGTTATCTATATATGTCGCCGGCGGGAAACATTGTATTCAGACATGAACCATATAGCCAAGCTTCAAGCCAGTCAATCGTTCGCTTTTAGCTTTAGCTTCGGCTATTGGTGGCAGTAATAAGGAACAACGTCGGCTGGCGCCTGTTTTTTCGAACCCCTGCGGCTTTGTTCCTCACATTTTCGAAATTATCAGCGTCGGCCCTGTAGAAGGTGTCGAAATGAATGGTAAAACAATACGCATGAACCGGATACTGGAATCGGGCAGGGCCGTCATAGTCCCTATGGACCATGGTGTGAGCGAAGGGCCCGTGGAAGGCTTGACCGATATGGGCCGCATGGTGTCGCTTGTCCAAAAAGGAGGCGCCAGCGCGGTGCTGTTGCATAAAGGAGCGATCAGATCGCTGAGTGTACCGCCGAAGTGCGGCATCATCATGCACGTCTCGGCAGGCACTAAATTAGGCGAGGATAAAAACCGTAAAGTGCTCGTATCATCGGTGGAGCAGGCCGTCAGGATGGGAGTGGACGCGATATCAATTCACGTCAACATCGGCGGATGTGCTACCGAGTCCGATATGCTAGGGGATCTCGGCGAACTTGCCGATGAATGTGACGCTGTGAATATCCCCTTGCTGGCGATGACATATCCCCGAGGTAAGAATGCGACCGGCACGCCGGAGGAGATCGCACACGTAGCAAGAGTCGGCGGAGAGCTTGGAGCGGACATCGTAAAATGCCCGTACACTGGCGATATTAAGTCAATGCGCGTGGTAACCGAAGGATGCCCGGTGCCGGTCGTCATTGCCGGCGGGCCGAAGTGCGAGAACGATTATGAAGTCCTCAAGATGGTCGAGGACGCCATGGCCGCGGGAGCTATCGGCATATCGTTAGGCAGGAACATATTCCAGCATGCCAGGCCGGATCTCATGACGGCGGCGCTACGGGCTGTCATCATAGACGGTGTTTCGGCAAAGCAGGCAGCAGCTATACTCAGGGGATACGTCAAGGCGGCGCCCCTGGAACGCGTGCCGGTCGGGGCTCATTAAACCGCCGGTACCATGTTAATCATTACTCATATGACGATGTCGATAGTCAGTACACTGCGCCGTTATTTCCTCATCCACGCAAGCTTTAACGCTATACAGATGCCGATCAACGAGATCACCGATGCGGCCAGGTATATGGCCCAGGGCGGTATTACCGGCGAATTCGGCGCGTTTACATCGTGCAGGTCTATTAATACGTCATGGTCAAGGCGGACGTTTGTTTTTACGCCGTTATAGCCGATGGTATAATCCCCCTTTTCTAGTTCCTTAAACCCGTAGATACCGCTGAACGACGCCGACGTATTATAATTAAAGCCTGTAATCGTTACGTCTTCCGGATTTTCGGCTTTTATGTATAACGATACTTTTTCCTTTACCGGTAGCGGCTCCCCGTCGCTCAGGCTCATGGTATTGGGCTCGTCTAACAGCGATAACATCGTGGGCGCCAGGCATTCCTGGCCATAGGTCCCGCCGGTGCCTTTGAGAGTTTTATTTGAAAATATTAGCAGTGGGGTCATCAGGCTTTCCTTACGGTCAGCCACGTTCGCTGCCTCATGTGCGCCTCTTCCCGTGTCGTTGGGAAAGCTCATGCCGTGGTCGCCGGTGACCATTAAAATAGTGTTCGATGTTTTGCATGCGTCGATGAGGCTTTCCATGTTACCGTCCATGCCCGTTAAAACCGCTTTATATCCCTCATATCCATACTCGTGGCCTACGCTGTCGAGCCCCCCGATGTTGACGATCAAAAGGTAATTTTGGCCGGGATGATGATCGCCCATGTATTGAACTAAAGCACGAGTAAAGTTCAGGCCCCAGGCATTATAATTAATATATGGGGCATAAGGGCTCTTGCCGGTATTTTGCAAAGGAAGAGCATGCGGGTATTCCTGCATCATCTGTTCTATGTCAGACGGCAGGCTATGGCCATTCTCGACGAACTCGAAATTCGGGCTTTTAACGGACTCGTTCTTATTATGCACGATGGCGTCGAGTTCGGCGATCATTTCCGGTGTATCGCCATTCTCCATGATGCCTAACGTGAGATAGCCGTCTCCCTTTAGATCGTCGAACAAGGTGGCGTTGTAGCAGGATACCACCGGCTCCGAGGCGTTTGAATATCCGGTCACGATCACCGCATGGCCATACTCCGTGGCGGGCATCGGTACTTTTAGCTGGTACTCCGCATCGGCCATATCGAAGGACTTCATGTCGATAAGACCTGCCGGAGCCCCGCTGGTGAACGTCGCCGTATGTGCGGGAAGATAGGAAGAGCCTAAGGCGTCCACTACGAAGATAACGGCGCCCTGTGCCGATGCGTTCATAGGTATGGCCGCCAGGGCTATGATCAATATTATAGGCAAGTATCGCATGGTTACTTATTTTCATTTTAGTGATATTTAGTACTTACCCTAGAGCAGTGAGAAAGTATTATTGTCGGCCGTGTAAATATCGTTCTGATGATCATAAAGAACGCAGGACAGCTCATCCGCGGCGACCGGAGAAGAGCTGACGGCCTATCGATCATAGAGGCCGGCATCGAGGCGGTACTTCCTGAAAATATCATCCAAAATTCTGTCCGCCTTAACGGTAATATCCTGGACATTAAAGGCCACAGCTACGACCTGTCTCGATACAGGCGCATACTTGTGGCAGGCGGCGGAAAGGCATCGGCCACCATGGCGGCAGAGCTTGAAAAGATCCTCGGCGGCCGCATAACGGCAGGCACCGTCAATGACCGCTATGGCGTGGAAGCTCATACGAAAATAATCAAAGTACATCACGCCGGCCATCCGTTACCTACGGCCGAGGGAGTCAAAGGCGTAAAGGAAATGCTCGATATGCTGTCATCCGCGGGCCCCGATGACCTGGTCATTTTACTCATTTCAGGCGGCGGCTCGGCGCTCCTGCCTTATCCGGTAAAGGGCGTCAGCCTGGAAGATACGACAAAGCTGACGGACCTGCTCCTGAAGAGCGGAGCGCGCATTGCCGAAATGAACTCGGTGCGCAAACACATATCGGCCATAAAAGGCGGGCAGCTGTTGAAGTATGTGGACAGCGCGACCGTTGTTTCATTGATCGTCTCGGATGTGGTCGGCGACGATACGGGCTTTATAGCATCGGGCCCGACAACGCCGGACGATACCACATTTGCCGATGCTCTGGGAATATTAAAAAGATATAATATCCACGATAAAGCGCCTGCCGGCATCATCAAACACCTGGATGCCGGGGCAAGAGGCGAAATACCTGAAACGCCGGATAATGGCGACCCGATATTTGCACGTACCGCCAATATACTGATCGCCGGTAATTCGGTCGCCCTTGAGGCTGCCGCTAAAAAGGCGTTCGAGCTGGGCTATAGCCCGCTCATCCTTGGCTCAGATATCATAGGAGAAAGCCGTGAAGTGGGGCTGGTGCTCTCCGGCATTGCGAGATCATGTCTGCAGTCGGGAAATCCTGTGAAGCCTCCGGCAGCCATTATTTCCGGAGGGGAGACCACGGTCACCATCAGGGGAAAAGGCAAAGGCGGCAGGAACCAGGAGCTTGTCCTCGGAGCCCTTCAGAATATGGTGCCGGGCATGACCATTATATCGGTCGATACCGACGGCATCGACGGCGCCTCCGACGCTTGCGGGGCGATCGCCGATGAGTCGACCATGAAGCAAATTGAAAAAATGAATCTATCGATCACCGAACACTTAAAAGAAAATGCGTCATACGATTTCTTCAATAAGCTCGATGACCTGATATTTACCGGGCCTACCGGCACTAACGTCAGCGACTTACGCCTGATATTAGCCTATAAAAAATAAAGCTTACCTGATCTCTACAGTACGCTTTTCGCATGGCGCGGCGGGGCAGGAAAGCTTTTCCATAGCGCCAAGCTCCTGGTCAAAGCGCTCCATCCTGGACGCCAGCCCGCGGTAATGCGGCAGATAGGCTTCATAATAAAAGATACGTGTGGGGTCGATACCGGCCGCAGCAACTGCCCTTTTTAACTCTTCGACCCTCTTTGCCACATTCGCCCTGATGGCGCCTTCGGGTGAATTTGTAGTCCCGTCGCCCAGGAATATACCGGAGGCACCACTCTTGAAAGCGTATATCAGGTGCTTCGGCTCCAGGCGCATGATGGAAGGAACGCGGATGATCCGGACAGAGGAAGGATAAGGAACGCGGTTCACGCCGGCATTATCTGCAGCCACGTAGGCGATATTCTCATCGAGAAATGTGATCATTTTAGGCTCGCCGTTGAGCATGCCGTCTATGCGGGCATACAGCTCGGGATCGCTGCTTCCCGGTAGCGAGATCGCATGTTCCGGGCAACGCAAGATACATCCGCCCAGGCCGATGCAGGATAGCGGGTCGATGGATATGCGGCCGTTCGCATAGGCTGCGCCGTAAGGACAGAGCTTGATACAGGCCCCGCAGCTCGTGCATTTATCATAGTCTATGACCGCAAATTTCGGCTCTATCTCGATGGGCGCGCTGACCAGTTCCGCAACCTTGGATGCGGCGGCCCGCGCCTGTAAAATGGAATCAGTAATGTCTTTTGCGCCCGCGGCAGTCCCGCAGACGAAGATCCCTCTTGCTGTCGTGGATGCCGGATCTAGTTTCGGGTGTTTCTCTTTTATAAATAGCTCGGGGGTAAGGCCGATGGATAACGCCTTTGCCGCCTCTATCGTCCCGTCGGAAGGCTCCAGCGCACATGAAAGAACCACCATGTCGGCCTCCAGCTCGACGGGCCCGCTGCCCAGCGTATCCTCGACGCGCACCACCATGTTCCCGTTCCTCAGGACTTCGCCCACGCGGCCCCGGATGAACGTTACCCCTTTCTTCTGCACCTCACGATAGTAATTCTCATAGGTGCCGGTAGCACGGATATCCGTATAGCAAATGTAGACTTCCGTACCGGGGAAATGATCTTTGATATAATTGGCGTGCTTGAGGGCCACCATGCAGCATATTTTAGAACAATAAGGTATCGAGCCGGGCTTTTCATCCCTCGAGCCCACGCACTGGACCATGACTACACGCTGTGGCGCTTTCCCTGTCGACGGCAGCTCAAGCTTACCGCTGGTGGGCCCGTTAACGGCCAGCAGCCTGGCTAGCTCGGTCTGGGTGATGACTTCGTCGTATTTGCCATAGCCGAGCTCGTACTTATGGGAAGGATCGAGCTCCTTGTGGCCGGTAGCCATTACGATGGAGCCGACGTGCAGCGTCTCTTTAGAAGAAGTAGCTTCCAGGTCTATGGCCCCGGCGCCGCATGCTTTCATGCAGTTCCCACATTTTTTACAGGCTTTTTCATCAATGGTATATGCGGCAGGCACTGCCTGGGGGAATGGCTTGTAAATGGCCTTTCGTGCGCAAAGGCCGGCGTTCCACTCGTCCCCGGTCATCGAGGGGCATACTGATGCACATTGTCCGCAGGACGTACATTTTTTACTGTCCACGAACGCAGGCTCATGCTCTACAGTGACGATAAAGTCACCCGCATGGCCTTTTAATACGGCTATCTTAGACCGGGTGGATATTTTTATATTCTTGTTTTTCGCTATCTCGCTCATGATGGGGGCGAGCGAGCACATGGAGCAATCTTCGGTCAGCTTATCGGGAGAGAATACTTTGCCGATCCTGACCATGTTGCCCCCTATGGTGGGGCTTTTTTCTATCAGATGAACTTGAATGCCCTGCTTCGCCAGCGCCAGCGCCGCAGTAATACCAGCGATGCCTCCGCCGACCACCAGGACGCTCTTTTCGGCTTTGACCGTTATATTATCCAGAGGCCGGGCAAGCTGAACGGCATGTATGGAAGAGCGGATAATGTCTGCGGCCCTTCCGGCCGGGTCTTCCGAAGGTACCCAGGTACATTGTTCCCGGATGTTGGCAATGTCCAGGAAATGAGGATTGAGACCCGCTTCCCCGATGCATTCGCGGAATGTGCGCTCGTGGACGTTGGGGGAACATGCCGCTACGACTACTCGCTCGAGACCTAATGCCTTGATCCGGTCCTTGATGAGCGATTGCCCCTCGGCCGAGCACATGTACGGATAATCCTCCGTGCATGCCGCGCCTTCGGCGCCGGCACCGGCCTTTAGCTTTTCAATGTCGACCGCTCCGGCGATGTTGTTGCCGCAGTGGCAGATGAATACGCCTACCCGGGGCTTCATTGCGTTCCCCCCATAATTCCAAGCCTCTCCAGCAAGGGCTCTACCGGTACGGCATGCATGTCCAGCCCGATATCATATGGATCTGCACCCAGTACCAAAGCGGCCATCTCGGAAAAGTACAGCACGGGTATATCCAGTGAGCCGACGGCTTCGGCCAGAGTTTCCTGATAGTAGTCAAGATTGAACGTACAGCCGGGACATTGTGTAATAATGAGGTCGGGGCTTTCTTTTTTAATGCTTGCGAACTTACGCTTTAGGATCGTGCGGGGATATTCCCGGTCGAGCATCGTGTAGTGAAAGCCCATGCCGCAGCACAACGATCTTTCGCTATAGTCTAAGACTTCGCAGCCAAGTCCTTTTGCGATATCGTCGACGACGGTCGGCCGCTCGAAGTCGCCGGAGGCGACGTCCTTGTAAAAGATCTTTGAGTAATGGCAGCCGTGGTGGGTGACGGCCTTGATGCCTTTAAAATCATGAATGGCTTTAGCTTTTATATCGTCAAGCCTGGCCAGGAATATTTCGGATACATGATTGACGCCGGAAGAGATGTCAAAAGTTTTCCCTATCTTCATTAAAGCGCCGGATGTATCATCCCTTAGTGCTTTATCGCTCGTCAATATCTCTTTGCATTCCTTTAGGTTACCGTAGGATGTCGGACATGTACAAACGATGTTTTTATCTTTGGCACCGGCCGCCAGTGAAAAATTGCGGGCGTTCAACGCCAGGTTGGTCTTTAGGGGTACGACTCCAGTATGATAGCCAAAGCCGGTACACGAAGAATGCCCGGGGTCATCGGTATAATTAGCCTCAAGCCTGTCCAGCACGTACCTTATGGACTTTTCTATACCCGGGTACATTGAGCATGTGACGCAGCTCTTGAATAAATAATAATTATCTTTTGGCACGGCCTGGAGAGCGTTAAGCATCGGCATCACCTTTGTATCCGGTCATTTCCATTAGTGCCCTTATCTCGGCCATCGACTCTGCCGGTATTGGCTGAGTCCTGGCGTCGTCCCGGTCAAATCCTAGCCGGACACGCCTGTTGCCGTTATCGCGGCACCTCATTGTAGTGCGAGGGCCGAATTCCTCTAAAAAATTGAACGTAGAAGGTAAGAAAGTCTCGCCGCGCAGGTACAGATTTTTGTGTATCAGCGATGCGACGGCTTTGATACTTTTTGGCGCCACGCCGGTAGCCAGCGCCCTTTCTCGCAATGATAGTATGCCCGCGCCGACGCTGTTATTGCGGGGACAGCGTGCCGCACATGAATAACATTGGCCGCAACGCCACAGGTAAGGCATAATGGAGTCGACATCGCCGAGCTGCAGCTTTTCTCATTACATCGCGGGGACGATAGTCATCGTACATGAGCGCAGCGGGACAGCTTGCCGTACAGCGTCCGCATTGCATGCATTTTTCAAAGCCGCAGACGTGGTTTAGCCTGTGATCATTGTGAATGATGGCCGGTTTTTTTAATGCGATCCTCATGGCGCCCCTCCGATGAGCCGTATTCAAAGTTTCTTTGGCATCATAGCTTAATAATTTTGTCCTTAAAAGAGATAATAAATACACAAAAGGGATAAATATTACAAAATGTTGCCATATTGTATAGCTATCAAGCTAAAATAAGAAAAACATATAATACTGCTAAAGCCAATCTTATCTTATAGAGAGAGGAATCCATGGGAGCATATACGCTGACTTGCCCGGGATGTAGCCACGCCATACCCGATCATTATACGCTAAAATGCGACTGCGGCGCCGGCCTGATAAGGACACGGTACGAAGCGCGACAGCTGTCCCTTGCAGACTTGCCTGGGATGTGGCGGTACTACGACTGGCTGCCGACAAAAGGACACGTCGATACGCCGGGTAAGCCTGTGACATATAAAAGTGAAGGGCTCTCAAAAGAGCTGGGCATCAAGGAACTGTATATTTCTTTTAACGGCTACTGGCCCGAAATGGGAGCGCGGATGGATACCTGTAGCTTCAAAGAGCTGGAGGCGCCGCCTACCGTCGTCAGGGCCAAAGAGCACGGCGGCAGGGCGATGGTGCTGGCCTCGGTAGGTAATACGGCCAGGGCTTTCGCATATTTATCGACCATTACGGGCTTCCCGGTGGTCATAGTAGTGCCTGAGAAGAGCGCTGGTAACCTCTGGATACCAGGCCGTGAGCCCGGTAAGTCGATCCGCCTCATAACGATGGAAGAGGGCAACGACTATGCGGACGCTATCCGGCTTTCAGAGCGCATTTCCGCCATCGAGGGCATGATGCCCGAAGGCGGCGCCAGGAACGTGGCCCGCAGGGACGGCATGGCAGTGACCATGCTGGACGGAGCAGTGACCATGAAGAGAATGCCCGACGACTATTTCCAGGCGATCGGCAGCGGTACCGGTGGAATAGCTGCATGGGAAGCGTCGCTACGGCTGAGGGAAGACGGGCGCTTCGGGAACGCCCTGCCGGTACAGCATCTGGCGCAGAATTTACCTTTCGCCCCGATGTATCATGCGTGGAAAGCGCGGCAGAAGAGACATTATTCCCGAGTCCGATATGCCGAATGCCAAACAGCAAATATTGGAGATGTACACGGATATTTTATCGAACCGCAACCCGCCGTATGCCATTAAGGGCGGTGTCTACGACGCCTTGATCGATACGGGAGGAGACATGTACGCCGTTACGAATCGAGAGGCCATGGACGCTAAAACGCTGTTCGAATCCTTAGAGGGTATCGACATTCTCCCGCCTGCAGCCGTTGCCGTGGCAGCGCTGCTGCAAGCTTGCGAACAAAAGCCGTATAAGGATCGGAGCGTGCTTTTGAATATTACAGGCGGAGGCTACGAGCGCCTGAAAAAAGACGTGCCACTACAGCAGGTAGAGTCGTGTTTAACGGTCAGCGGACCGGACGTCCCCCTGGACGAGATCATGAAGGTGATAGATTGGCCAACGTTGAGCAAGAAGTCATTGACATAATGAAGTCATGCGGCCTGGACGTCGTATTGACGCTGCCGTGCGATAAGTTCAAAAACCTCTTAGCCATGATCCCGGCTAACTTCAAGGAGTTGCCCATGACGAGAGAGGAAAATGGCGTGGGCATTGCCGCAGGCCTGTTCATGGCAGGGAAAAAGCCTGCAATGATGATCCAGAGCACGGGCATCGGTAATTCTCTCAACTCGCTCTCATCGCTGAATATGACCTATGATATCCCGTTACCTATACTGGCAAGCTGGCGGGGAGTCTACAAAGAGGGCATACCGGCACAGATGCCGTTCGGCAAAAGCCTGGAGGCCATCCTTGATGGGGCCGGGATACCGTATATATCATTAAGCACGGCAAATGAGCTGCAGCTGATAAAAAAAGCCATCAACCAGTCCTACAAATCTAATGCGCCCGTGGTCGTGCTGCTGTCCCCCAGGCTCTGGGAGGGCTCGTCGGAGAAGCACTGGAATCCTGATTTTGCGACAGAAGAGCGTAAGTTCAACATCGATTGCCATTCCACGGTACCGAAGGCTATTCACACTCGTTTTGACATGATCAAAGGCATCGTGCCATACCTGAAAGGTAAGGTCGTGGTGTCCAACATCGGCGTGCCGAGTAAAGAGCTGTATGCAGCCGTAGACCAGCCTACGAACTTTTACATGCTGGGCAGCCTCGGCCTGGTCTCAGCAATAGGCCAGGGATTGGCCATGGGCCTTGAAAGGGAAGTCATCACGCTGGACGGCGACGGGAGTATTTTAATGAACCCTAACGTGCTCGCGAGCATTGCCGATGAAAAGCCAGAGAATTTAACCATCATCGCTTTTGACAACAGCGCCCACGGCTCCACGGGCAACCAAAAAACATATTCGGCTAACATGGACCTGGAGCTGCTGGCGAAGGTATTCGGTATCAAGAATACGGCAAAAGTATCAACGCCGGATGAATTGCTAAAAGCCCTTAAGAATAAAAACAAAGGCCCGAGGTTCATTCATGCGGTGGTCGTCGCAAAGAACGCCGACGTTCCCAACATACCGCTCTCGCCGAAAGAGATCAAGGAAAGGTTCATGTCGGCGATCAAAGGATAGGTAAATGTGAGGCTTTTGCCTGCCTATACATTTTAGCGTTGTAAGCGGCGATCCAGAACCAAAGGATGGTCAGGGTCGAATACAATAATACCCCGCCCCATTGCTGTAAAACGAGAGAATACGCAAAAAAGGCAAGTGATATCAATGCGATAGCGTAATACCAGGTATATCACTTTCATCCCGTACTTTATGGCAAGCCTTGACTGGCTTGTAGCCAGTCTGGCATTTTCTTTTTCTCGTTCTTTCTCCAGCCTGCTCTCCATAGTATCATCTACGATAAACTTTGAGAAATCTTTATTAAAAAATTTCATACTATGAACGCCTAAGTAAAAAAGGAAAGTCGTATATAATAATTTTTTCGCCGATCGGGCTTAGTCATTCAAGCCGGTTTAATAAAAATGAGTACCTATAACGTTCATGGCATCGCCATTCTGTCGGCCAGGCCCAACCCCGAAACTTATAAGTATCTGTAAGTCTATTTGATGTCTCGTACCCTTGTCGGGGTGTTGAAATATCCCGCCTTAGCTCAGCCTGGTTAGAGCGGTCGGCTGTAGACCTTACGACTGCGGAAACCGACAGGTCCCCGATTCGAATTCGGGAGGCGGGACATCCTTTTCCCATTTGGGCTATGGGGAAAAGTATAAATCCAATCGAGTGTATGATTAAACTCCGTTTTAAAGCGTGCTCGGATAGTGTAGAGGCCTATCATGGGGCCCTGTCGAGGCTCCGACTCGGGTTCAAATCCCGATCCGAGCGCTTTCAATTTTAACAATGATTAGTAGAGCTTTTTTGCTAAATAACAATAGAGCAGTTTCTTATGTATCCACTTCGCGGGTCGACGCCCGGCCTGTTGGCCGGGCTACTCGGTGTTTTGGGTGCTTCGATGTCGGGGCCGGGCTTGCACCTTCGGCGTCGTGCTTCGCACGTGCCTCTGCAAGCCCTAAGCAGCATTTTACCCCTTCGGGGATAAATGCTCATTACCCCGCCATCTTCGCATCGGCCTGATGGCCGACTGATGCCCAAAACACCTCGACGACCGCGGTATCTTTTGCTCTAATTCTGCGAACCGGTAGTTTACTCTTTAAAAGAGAGTTATATTCATAAAATATTGATTTGTGAACATATTGAGTCTAAATACACAAATATTTACTATTTATTGCCCATATTGGTGAAATATTTATTTATAGTAGGAACAATAATTTCTTATTATGCAAGCGGTATTATTACCGCAGTAATCGTATGGAGAGAGACAATATGCAAAGCCTTGTAAACCCTATGGTATTGATGCTGTTGTTAGGAGCTGGAGTACTAGCGGTAATCTGGTGCCTATTTCGAGCGATCAGGAAATAATAAACGCATATGCATCAAGCATATGTTGCACTTTTACAGCGGGTAGCCGACAAAAAAACCGCCTCTGTCACCCCTATCAGGTACCGGCGCATGCCTCCCGCACTCATGATAAAAACAAAAAAATTATCGCTATTTCTTCCCGTTTACCCAAGATACATTAATCAAAATACAGCATAAACTTCCATCCGGGTGTTAAGCATGGCTGAGCGAAAAGAACAGGTGAAAGGCAAGATGACGGTGGAAGAGGCCGGGCAAAAAGGAGGGGAAAGGACCGCCAAAACGCACGGCCACGAATTCTATGAAAAAATAGGGCACAAGGGCGGAGAAAAGACGGCTGAGACTCACGGCAAGGAATTTTACCAGCAGATCGGGCAAAAGGGAGGCCAAAAGGTAAAAGAGCTCATCGAAAAAGCCGAAAGCGCAGAAAAGAAAGGAAAATAAATAACACAGTTCTGGAGGAAAAACTCATGGCTTCAATAATCGCAAAAGTATCAAAATCATTAAAGGGCATACATTTCCCGGCAGACAAGGGTAAGGTACTGGAATTCGCAAAAAGGAACAGCGCTCCTGAAGACGTATTGAGCACCATACAGCACATGCCTGACGGCGAATACGACAGCATGGCAGGCGTATGGCATGCGGTAAGCATGGAAAGGCGCTAGCCGTTCACAAAGGTGGAGGGGTGTCCCTCCATCATTTAGTCGTTTCTTACGGTCGGGCTAAAAGGGGAATGTATTTAATATAATGAAGGTTAATGTAGTTTAAACGATTGTTCGTATAACCAAGAACAAAATTCACTGAGGTAACATTATGAAGTGTCATGTACACCCCGAGGCCGAAGCGGTCGATAAATGCACCATCTGCGGGCAGATGATCTGTAGTGATTGCAGGCTTGATTTTGACGGTAAAGCCGTATGCAAGGAATGCGCAATACCGTTATCGAAAGTATATGCGTCCATTTGCTCAGGCTCGGCGGGAGCCCTGGAATCCAGGATAAAAATAACCCCTAGTCCCGGCAAAGAAGAGCCTAAAAAATAAGCGGTTAATCTTTTTTACTCCGGCTCTTCCGAAGAGTCATACTCGTCAAGGTCTTCATCGACGTCTTCGTCCGTCTCGCAGCGACAATTATCCCGCACTTCCATTAGCCCGCGGATGGTCGCAACGGTATCCTCGGTGGTATCCTTGAAGTGTTCCAGGAACGTTTCGTAAGCCGATAATAGCTCCATGAGCTTTGCCAGGGACTCAGTGTCCAGCCCGATGATCACGTTCGGCTCGGCCTTGGCGTCTTCGAGCAGTATGCCTACTCGCTCGATAGTAAGCATTTGCCCGTCAAGCCGCTCATTCAGCTCGTCGCTGGAGATCCCGTTAGTTTTAATGTTCTTCATATGACCTCATTTTTAAGGCTCGCCTGCCATGATGAGCCGCATTAAATGTACCTTATGGCCACTAATCTACATATATATTTTATGAGCCGTTTTGCGTCGCCGGCATTGGATAATTCGCTATGCTACTGCCATACATTAGAGAAAGATTAGAGGTGGCCGTATCGCAGGCCCATCAGGCTAGCTGGCCCAATTTTTCTTTTTTCCTGTATACCATGCCCTGAAAAATGGCAATGAGCTCGCCCGCTTCGTTGGTAACGTCGATGGTGTAGGTGCCAAGCTTGGGGTTGATCGAGATCTCCTTCGCCTCGGCGTATAAAATACCGCTCGAAGCGGATTTCATGTAGGAGATATTGGCGTTGATGGCCACTGCGACGTTTCCTCTTGAGTTCGACGCAGCCGCAAAGGTAAAATCAGCCAGCGTAAATATGGCTCCGCCATGTACGATGCCGAGACCGTTGAGGTGTTCCGGCGTGATCTTCATGCTGGACCTGGCATGCCCGTCCGCTGCATCCAGAAGCTGAATGCCATTGTACTGGGCGAACTTATCCTTTTTAAAGAAACGTAACATATCTTCGCCGGTCATGTGCTCACTCTACGATACAATGTCAATTGTTAACATACATCAAATTATCGATTCCGACTTATTTTTACAGAAAGGCTTTAACTTTAACCGCTAAGATTGTAGGTAGTGATAATTTATGCCAATAGAGAAGCCTAAATATAATGAATTTGCTCAGGCCCCCGGCGATTCCGCCATCAAGGAGCTGGAGATGATGAAGGTTAAGATCGTCTCGCAAATATCCGGAGCTAACGTAAAGTTCCCAATAAAAAATAAAGACGAGCTGTTAAAAGTATTCCCGAAGGCGACGCCCATGGGATGCAGCTACAAGGGTAAGACCATGACCATGTATGAGCTGATCATGAACCTGAACCCGTCTGATTTTCCGCTAAAGAATGCGGGCGACGTAGCATCAGTGTTAACCACCAGATGCCCCATTTAAAATTTTTTATTTAATTTCAAAAGTCTTTTTATCGCCTTAGCGTATTATTCCACGACAGCGTAGCCGCTGGTGCCATCGGTGTCATCGGGACCATAGGCGCCATGGCGCTCGGCTTCGGCGTGGCCAGGGGCGTAGCGGTCGCGGCCGTGTGATGCGTCGATTGCTGGGCAGTCGGCCTGACCAATGTAACGGTCGGCGTTATCGTTACATTACTTACATTACTTAGATCCGTTGAGCCGGAGGTATTTTCCGGCATATCTAATATACCCGCCACCGACGGGCGTATGGGACCACTCGTAGTGGCGGATATAGTGGGCTCCGGCAGCGGAGCCATTGCCTGCTGGTTGTAATGTACTAACAGTAACAACACCAACAACGTTAGGGCGGTGATAATGGCTAAGAGCGTTTTGCGGTCCATACTTACTCTACAAGTAATTATAATAACGGCATATATTTATAAAATGCTATTAATAAAAACTATTATATGTCAAAAAATCAGGTAACATGCCGTTAAATTACGGCCTTTTACCATGGTTTATGATGTTTATGTCCTTTTTAGGCACTTGAAAGCCCGATAGAATGCATAAACATATTTTATATTAATGAACACATTTTACTGTGGATGACCATGTACTACGAAGAGATGAAGCATGAAAAGGAGAATAAGGCGTATGTCAGTCGTTTCTATGAGGAATTCTTTAACGAGAGACGCCACGACGCCATCGACGAGATGTTCCTGCCGTCATACATACACCATACCACTGAAGTCGCCAATGAAAAAATGAATTTCGAAGAATACAGGGAGCATATGCTTCTGCTGGCTCGTGCTTTTCCCCACATGAAAGTCGTACTGGAAGACCTGATAGCGGAAGAAAATAAGGTGACGGCGAGGTACACCATGTACGGTATCCACGAGCATGACCTTCCGGGCATTCCGGCAAAAGGGAAGGAGATCAAGGTCGAGGTCATCGGCATTACCAGGATGCAGGACGGCAAGATGGCAGAAGGCTGGGAGTGCTATGATTCGCTGGACATGGCAATGCAGCTTGGCATCGTGCAGATCGTCTCCACGCTGGATAAAGGGCCGCAGGAGAAAGGGTATTTCCCCGAGGGCGAGTACGACGTATAGCCTTAGCCGATCAAATGAAGCATAAAAAAGGCATCCAGGAGCACAATGAATGCAACAAAGCAGATCACGTTGTACTTGACTAATTTTAGCTTTAACTCCCGGCCGGCTTTGCGTTCTTTATAGCTATAGGCAGCCATGCCGAGCGGCAATAGAGATAATATCGCTGCCCATCGTAGATCTGCCATCCCGGCCATAATGGCCGAAACGGCCAGGTAATAGGCCGTGGCGGCGGCTAAAGGCAACAGTACCATTAAAAAGCCGAAGCTGCTCCCGTGTACGGCGACAAAAGTTTTTTTATTTGCCATCCGGTCGCCTTCAATATCGGGGATCTGGACGCAAAACAGGAACGATAGGGCCTGTAGATAGAGGGGTATAGCGAATATCAGGAATAACGGAGAAAACATGCCTGCCGTTGAAAAATCGCCTATGGCGGGCATCAGAAAGCCGGCAGAAAAGGCGGATGCGAGCACGCCCCATTGCCGGTATGCCATTCGCACAGGTGGCGCAGTATAATACCAGCTTATTAAGTTTCCCAGGACAGCGAAGGCCAAATACAATAAAGGGAAAGAGTATACCAACGTAAAAACTATGGCTGCCAGCACAGAAAGCAACGCCAGCGTGAGCCCGAACCATTTTGAGAATTGCAGAAGCCCGGGATCTTCCGCCAGAATGCCACTGCCGCCGGATGTGGCGCTGCTCTGGTTTAGCCTGTCGGCTTCAAAGTCAAAGTAGTCGTTGCTGTAGTGGACTGACAGATGGCCTAAGAATAATATGAAATAACCGAAGACGAGCCTGCCGGCGTCGAGCCGGACCCCTTCGTTGAGAGCGAGCAATACGCCCAGCACATATAGCGAAAGGCCTATGGAAAGAAACTTCAGCCTTCCCAGCGCAAGTACTTTTTTTATCGTCTCTGAACTCAGCCGGGCGGATGCGTCGAACATAGCGTTTCAATCTTTGACATATATGGATAAATCCCCGAGGCCATGAAACATCGGCGTATAAGGCCAAACGCTTATTATGCAGGCGAAGCATAACTTGTTTGTATCGGAGTACATATGGCGATTAATAATTCCAGGTTACCTCTTTCGACCATTTCAGGTATGTTGATCATACTTTTATTTTGCATATTTACTCTAGCCTCTGCCGCGAGGTATCCGGGGCCGTTCTCCCCGATGGATAACTGGCTCAGCGACCTCGGGACGCCTCTCAAAGATCCTCCGGGGTGTGTATACTTTAACGTCGGCTGCATCCTTACGGGGATCTGTATGGTCCTGATGGCGGCCGGCCTGGGCATCTGGAATGTCGAAGTAGGACAGAAAAGATTATTGATGACGCTAGGCAGGCTATGCCTGGTCGTCTCCGCACTCGGGCTGATGCTAGTCGGCGTTTTTAACGAAGGTACGCCGCTCCATGGCACAATGGCTCTCACGTTTTTCTTGATGCTGGTGATCTTCCTGGCGCTGGTCAGCGCAGCGCTCTGGAAGCGTCCGGACTATTCCCCCTTGCCCGGATATTACGCCATTCTGGTCATCGTCATTAACATTTTATTCATCTATACGTTCTTCGCCTATGAACACGCCCCCGTCTGGGAATGGATCGCCGTCTTCAGCACGCTGATATGGGTAGTCATGCTGGCATATTATACCCTTAAGCTGGATAACACTACTAAGACGCCGTAGAGCACAAAAACTATATTTTCAATTAGCTCAACCATATCCGGGGATCTTCATCGGCAATTTTTTTGAAAGATGTAAAAAGTGTAAGGCATGCTGCAAGACTTCGGACCGGTTCGTGCACATCTACGTTTGCGGCCATGAGAAAAAGACGTTAGCTTTGCTGGAGTCCCTGGGGATAGAAAATAACGAGATCCTGGTCCCATACAGCTCGTCCTGCAGGTTCAATAACGAGAACGGCTGCATCCTGGGCGATACTAAGCCATTCCAGTGCCGGCTATATCCGCTGTTGTTTCTTTATGACGGCTACCTTGGCATCGACCCGGCATGCACATATAGCGGAGAATACCTGTCTCAGCTTACCGATCCGCTAAGCGATGCCCGAAGCCACTTCGATGCGATGAAAAAGGAAGCCTCGCTGCTGACTAAGGCAGAAAAGCTGGCGCTGGCGGACTGGAGCCATTACGTCTGCGACGTGGTAACCCTTAAAAAAAATAAAAAAAATTCAAGCATTAGTGAAGTAGGATTTTAGCTCATTAAACTTTTGTACATAAAGCGCAACAGCCGTCGATTAACTATAACTAGCCTGGAGATAGAATTACTTTGATGCAGCCGCATTGCACCATTAATGTACAACTATACAATGCCGTGCTCTTTGACCTTGACGGCGTGATCACCGATACTGCGCAGTTCCACTATGAGGCCTTCAGGCAGGCATTTAAAGATCTTGGCATGGACATCAAGCCGCTTGACGTGTATACCCGCGAAGGCATGCCATCCATGAAGATAGGAAGATCGCTGGTGGAAGAATATGACGTAAAGGTGAGCGACGAAGTGCTACAGCGGACTGTGGAAGAGAAGCGGGAACTTTTTAGGAAGATGGCGGCAGGAAAGGCAAAAGCCTTTAAAGAGGTCCCGGAGACTCTGGCGATGCTGCGCGAGAATGGCATTAAACTAGGGCTGGTCACGGGCAGCAACAGGCAGACGGTCATGAAAGTCATCGAAGTGACGGGGCTTCAGAACACGTTCGATGCCATAGTGACGAGCGAGGATACCGAAAGGGGCAAGCCTTTTCCGGACCCCTATGTAAAAGGAATGGAAATGCTGGGCGTAGATAAAGAGCACTGCGTCGTGGTAGAGAACGCGCCCCTGGGAATTAAAGCTGCAAAAGCTGCCGGCGTTGATTATGTGATCGCCGTAACGACCACGCTGCCGGAGCAATACCTGGCGGGAAGCGGATGACATAATGCCCTCGTTCGCGGACCTCGGGGAATGCCTGTCCCGGCGTCTGGAATATGCGGCGAAAAAATAAAACTTTATTACGGCTTTCCTACTCTTTTCTCCATGGCCGCGATCGCTGTTTCCAGTATTTTTATTCGCGCAAAGCGCTTGTAGTTCGACCCGACGATGACCCAGGGAGCATAGTCGGTGTTCGTCTTCATGAACATTTCATCGGCGGCGACGACGTACTTATCCCATTTGTCCCTGTTCCGCCAGTCATCATCGGTTATCTTATACTGTCTTAAGGGGTCCAGCTCCCTGCGCTCGAACCGTTTCAGCTGCTCGTCCCAGCTGATGTGCAGCCAGAACTTGACGATGATGGCGCCATCTTCGGCAAGCTCCCGTTCCATCTCGTTGATCTCGCCATAGGCCCGTGACCATTCCGCCGGCGTGCAAAATCCCTCAACGCGCTCTACCAGCACACGACCGTACCAGCTCCTGTCGAATATGGTAACGTCGCCATCTGCCGGCATCTCTTTCCAGAACCTCCATAGATAGTGATGGGATTTCTCGACATCGTTCGGCGCAGCGTATGAATCTACCTGATAGCCCCGTGGGTCCATGTTCTCGGTAAGCCTCCGGATGCCGCCGTCCTTACCCGCCGCGTCCCAGCCCTCGAACACGAATATTACAGGAATGCCCTGCCGGAACACCATGAACTGCAGCCGCCTTAGCCTGTCCTGGAGTGCATCCAGCTTTACTTTATAATCGCCCTCTTCCAGCGACCCTGTCAGATCGGTATTTTCCAGGATAAGCTCCCGTTTCCCTTTTGCCGCGGGAACAAGCTTTGACGGCTTTTGCGGCGCAAGCCGTTTCTCCATGGCGCCAATGACCGTGTTATATATTTTCACCGTTGCGAACTTCTTGTTTTCCGCTTCGATGATATTCCATGGGGTATAGTCCGTATCGGTATAGCCGATCATGTCCGAGTAAGCTTCAAGGTAGCGTTCATAGTCCTTGTTTTGATCACGGTCGAACTTACTAACGAGCCATGATGCCACTGGATCTTTTTCCATCTTATCCAGCCTCGATCTCTGCTCTTTTTTACTAATATGCAGGAAAAACTTGATGATCAGGCATCCGTCGTCCGAAAGGGTTTTTTCGAACATTTTAGTCTCATCATAGCGTTCCAGGACCTGAGCGTCGTTCATCTTACCTTCAAAAGACTTAGCCAGGGTTTGGCTATACCAGCTTCTGCTTAGTATTGCCATCTGGCCTTTTTGAGGCGTCTTGACCCAGAACCTCCAGAAGTACGGCCGCACTTTTTCTTCGTCGGTGGGCTTATCGATGGCGTATACTCTAAATCCCCGGGGGTCAAGTCCCATCAGCAGCTTATTCATCTGGATACCGATACCGGACCCTCCCCAGCCTTCAAAAATAATGATGGTGGGAACTCCTGCGGCGATGGCCTTTCGCTGCAGCTCGCCGAGCCTGTCCCGTAATCCCTGGATAATGGCATCATACGATGCCTGGTCCAGCTTTTGGCCCAGGTCTATTGACTTGAAAATATCTTTGCCGGCTATTTTAGTCACGAGCGATGTCTCCGCTTAGATAAACATTTGTGCCCTTCGCTTTATATGTTTGTACGCTTAAACCCATAGTGCCTGTCCTTCATGCAAATTTTTAAAATATGCCCGTTTTTATATCGCAGGCAGGAAAAGGCATATAAGGCAATACTTATGCTATAAAAATGTGGATTTCAGTAGAGACTACTATGAGATAATGGGCCTGGAAAACACGGCATCCTCCGATGACATAAAAAAAGCATACAGGGAGCTTGCTAAAAAATACCACCCGGACATTAATAAATCCTCGACCTCCGAAGAGCTGTTTAAGCTAATATCGGAGGCGTACGAAGTCCTGTCGGATGATGCCAGGCGTACGCAGTATGATCTCTACAGGAAATATGAGCTCGAGACGGAAGAAAGTACAAAGTCCCGCGCTCCCGGATCGCCAAAACAGGCGGCCAGGCCTTCGGAAACTATACAGACCCAGGGTATGACCGAATACAAAGAAAGGCCTCGGGCCAATCCCGTCACCCAGGTCAATAATATCGACCACAATCAACTATTAGCTTTATCCATCGTTATTCCGGGCTATTACCAGATGTCCATAGGCGAGAAAAAATTCGGGTACCTGCTCTTCGGAGTTTATTTCATATTCTGGGCGCTGGCGTTCTTCCAGAGCATGGCCATAGGCATTTTAGCTTTACTCATACTGGCCTATTCGGCATATGAAGCGTATTCGCATTCAAGCGGGAAGGGGCATCCATGAAACGTGTATCGGCTTATCTACTGGCATTACTTATCATATTTATTCTCATCAGCCCGTTACTTATTGGCATATCGCTCGCAAAGACGACGACCCCAACGCCAACAAAGTCCGAGCCAGTATTTCCGCCGCCGAACCTGGGATCTGGCATTTATACCGTCAAGGGCACAGTCTATGATACCAGCGGTAAGGCTATCCAAAACGCGAATGTGACACTTTACAACGTCGTATATGTCGATAATGAATATAAGGCTAAAGAGAAGGCCAGTACCAATAGTAATAACCCACAGTCTACAGGAGACGGATATATCGTTATGTTAGGGCAATATGTGTTTACAGGCGTACAATCTGGCCACTATATATTAACGGCAGAAAAAGACGGCAAAATTATATCACAGGACATGTGGGTAACTGGAGATATGCTGAATAACGATATTGCCATTCAAGGCTATGTGGAAAATGGCGTTTCCCCCAGTCCCGGCCCTACTGTCACAGAAGGCCCTACCTATAGGGCACCCCCGATGCCGACGCTCGAAGCGCCCGCCCCCGACATAGGGAGCATTCTAGGGGATATTTTCAGGATCTCGTTAATGGCCATCATAGGCGTACAGCTCATCGCAAGCCTGGCCATACTGGCATTGGGCTTAGGAAAACGATAAAATTTACTTTTTGGATTTATAATCAGGCGGCTTTTCATTCGAAAATAGTTAGAGTTTCTCCGATCGCCTAATGAAGTCGTGTACAGCATCCCCTTTGGGCGTAAGCGAATATATAAAAAAGTTACCGTCCTTCTTAAAAGAGATCAAGCCCATTTCTTTTAAATTTTTCAGATGATAGGAAAGGGCAGCATACTGAAGGCCGGTAATGTCGACCAGTACGCAGACGCAGAGCTCTTTTATGCCCAGCGCCTCGATGATCTTTATTCTGGAAGGATCGGCGAGCGCCTTAAAAAGGCATTTAGTATCCGTATAATCTTTTTTTCCGATAGCTTCTACGGAATTTTTTACCTTTTCGCTCATCGGGTATGGCAATGTTACTATTTTTTGCATGGTATCGTCTTCTCGCACTCGAAACAACAGGTTTTATCCTTTATGTCCGTCAAAAATTTTTTACCGCATCCGGCACAGACGACCTTCCGGAAGCCCGGGTCCTTATATGGTGTGCCTCGGGCAAGGTCTGCTAGGTTAATACCGCATGAGCATCCTTCTTTCATATTATCCCCTTACAGTTTAGCTTTTATCCATTTTTTAATCTCGTCGGGCGAAGGGACTCTCCCCATCGATTTAACTTCCCCTTCGACGGCGAACCCCGGCGTTGTGAGTATCCCGGCCTCTACGATCTGGTTTATATCATTGACTTTGACCACTTCTACGTTTACTCCCATATCTTTTATGGCCTGTTTCGCCACTTTTTCAAGAGTATTACATTTAGCACACCCAGTGCCATATATCTGTACCTTCATCGTTTCACCCCTGACTTATCGGTTTCAACATTTATTTATACTGCCGTTCGACAAGCCAATCAACAAATTACTATTTCCCGTGATATGGCATAAATTTTGCTATTTAAAATTTTGTTTAAGTAGAAAATTATTTATAGCAAGTGTTTAAATAATATTTTAAATAGGTGCCGGTATCATGGCTTAATTTTCGCAGGCATCCTATCATGACTGACAGGAGCAGGACTATCGTGCTAAAGGAACCCGTAGATTATTTCGTTTATACAGTATTGGGCTTGAGCCCGGAATCACAGCTAGGTAGCTCTTTGAATTTTTTTATTTACGATACGATTAAGATATTTCTCCTGCTCTCTGTCATGATCTTCGCCATCTCCTATATACGAAGTTATATTCCGCCCCATAAAGTGAAGGAATGGCTGAGCCACATAAACGAATACGTAGGCAATGTGCTCGCGGCGCTCGTGGGCATCATCACGCCGTTCTGCTCCTGCTCGGCAGTGCCTTTGTTCATCGGCTTCGTGGAATCCGGCATACCTCTGGGCGTCACGTTTTCGTTCTTGATAGCTTCGCCGATGATCAATGAAGTAGCGGTGATCATGCTTCTAGGGCTGGTCGGCTGGCAGATCACGGCTATCTACATCGGCTCGGGGCTGCTGGTGGCCATCATCGGAGGCATACTCATCGGACGGCTCAAGCTGGAGGGCGAGGTCGAAGGCTATGTCTACGACGTGCTTAACAAGAAGAAAGCGAACGTTTCATGCGAATGCGGTAAGGCTGTAGAGATCGAGGAGCCCACGCAGAAAGAGCGCATACGATATGCATGGGACTACGTGTTCGAGATCTTAAAGAAAGTATCGCCATATGTAGTCATAGCAATAGGCCTGGGAGCTTTAATACACGGATACGTTCCTACTGATTTTCTGGCGCAGGTGGCCGGTAAAGATAACCCGCTCGGCGTACTCGTAGCGGTCATCATAGGCGTGCCCTTATACTCGAACGCGGCAGGCGTATTACCGCTGGTAGCCGTGCTCATGGAGAAGGGCGTGCCCCTGGGAACCGCGCTCGCGTTCATGATGGCCGTAACTGCGCTGTCATTCCCCGAGATGATCATATTAAGAAAAGTGTTGAAGCCGAAGCTGCTGGCGATATTTATCGGTATATTGACCGTTTCGATCATCGCGGTAGGTTACCTCTTCAACGCCATAATGTGATTACTTTCTATTTTTATGTTAGAGTAGTTTGAGCTTTCATATCATCGATGAAAAGTACCCTACGATTAAGAATAATCCGTAAAGTATGAAAACAGCACCGAGGGCTTTTCTCACGTAAGGCTCGGCCTTTACGATCTTATTAATATAGGTTTTAGCGAACGTGGCGCTGATGCCGAGCAATATGGCGAATACGAGTACGGGAAGCCCTGTCCCTATCCCGAATAGCAGGGGAAAGCTCGTGCCTATGATCCCCGAGCTTAAGCTTAGCGGCACCAGTAGCCCGAAAAACATTACTGCCGTGTATGGGCAGAACGCAAGTGCGAAGATCGCTCCGAGCCCGAACGCCCCAAGCACTCCTTTATCGGATAATTTCAGCCCGTATTTTTCCTTCAGTCCGTCGCCGATGGAGATATTTGGCTTTACCAGCTCGAGCATGATGATCCCGACGACCACCAGGAGAACGCCTATAATGATACTCTCATAATCCTGAAGCAAAGGGGCGCTTTCCATGACGGTAGTGCCGAACATGTACGCCAGAAGGCCTATTACCGTATATGTGAGGGCCCTGCCGATAGTATACATCGCTCCGGCCAGCATCGTATTCTTTGAGTCGGCGAATTTTGAAGATACATAAGCTATGGCAGTGATGTTAGCCGATAGGGGGCATGGCCCAATGGCCGTGACCATCCCTATGGCGAACGCGTAGAGCAGCGGGATATCCTTAAATGTAGAAATGAAGGATATATCCATGGTCACCGGCCCAATTCTTGTTCGAGAACGCCCTTCAAGTAGTTCATGTACGCGTTCCGATCATTAACGTACGTCCATATTTCCGGCAAGTCCTTTACCGTTTCCTGCCCGTTCTTCGTTATAACAAGCTTCAAGTCATTCATATTCACGTTATATTTCTTTGCCATCTCAGTATCTTTCTGATAATCGATACTTTGGATGGAGAGCACCCCGGATTTCAAGTCTGCCGGATAATACGTATCCAGCGTGTCACGAGCATACTGCTCTGCATTGATGCAGGTCGGGCACCGTGAAGTCCTATGGAAAAATAAAAGCTGGATCTTTTCCGGCGACCCTGTCGCACTGGATTGCCCTGATACCACATTACTGCTGACCGCCGGCATCACGGACGCTAACAGTAAAAGCACAAGTACGGAAATAATAATTAGTAAAGAGGTTTTTTTAAGCACAGTCATCTCATCACCCATCAACCATTAACTTGCATATTTATAAATAGTTTCTCAAAAAAAGATGATTATCGGGCCAAAATCCAATTTTAAACGTACGTCTCGGGCTTAGCTAGTTCAATATTCGTTTAAGTAGAAAACTTTTTATAGCAAGTGTTTAAATAATCTTTTAAATAGGTACTGGCATTAAAGCTTGATTGCCAGTGGAATCTCTCGAAAAAACGAATGTTTACATATGACAACAACACGAAAAATAAATGTAAATTTTCGACAATAATTTAGGATGATATAATGACTGACATTAACGTGGAACAAAATAAGGAATCGACAACGGGCCAGCCGGCAACGGCATCATGGCATGGGGTACCAAGGAAGAGCATCGAGTGGTACCCGATAGTTGATGAGGACAAATGTATAGGCTGCAAGATGTGTTTCGCCACGTGCGGAAAAAAGGTCTACCGGATGGCGGACGATAAATCAAAGGTCATAAGCCCGTATTCATGTGTGGTCGGCTGCCAGACCTGTATGAACCTATGCCTTTCCGACGCCATAACATTCCCGGATGCTGATCTAGTCAGGGAACTAATAAAAAAATATGACATATTAAATCATCTCTAAATCAATTTGGGAGTATAGATACAGATGAACGATGACGTATACGACGTTGCGATCGTCGGAGCGGGCCCGGCAGGGCTTACAGTGGCACTTTATTGTGGCCGGGCAAACCTGTCCACTATCGTTTTCGGCAACATCTATGACTCGCAGATCGCCAAGGCTGGAGATATAAGGAACTATCCGGGATTCGAATCGATACAGGGCATAGACCTCATAGAAAAATTCGAGAAGCAGGCTAAGGAATACAATATAGTCATTATTCCATCGAACGTCACGCGGGCTGTGGCGGGAGAAGTCTTCATACTATACTCGGATGCGGACGAGTATAAGGCAAGAAGCGTCGTCATCGCCACCGGGTCCAGGCACCGTGAACTGAACATACCGGGCGAGAAGGAGTACGCGTATAAGGGCGTATCGTATTGTTCCATTTGCGACGGCAACCTCTACAAAGATAAGGTCGTGGCGTTAGTCGGCAGTGGCGACCAGGCGGCGAAGGCGGCATTATACTTGTCCGGCCTATGCAAGGATGTAATTATGCTGACTGAAAAGCCCGATACCGACAGCCCCATGTACCTTGAGCAGATCAAGTCGACGCGCAATATCCGGGTCATTGTCGAGGCCCACGTGATCGCCATCGAGGGAGGCGAGGCCGTAGAGCGTATAAGATTCAGGTCAAATGAAGGCCCCGAGGAAGTGCTCGGCGTAGAGGCCGTATTCATCGAGGGCGGCATACCGAATACGCTACTCGCTCGTGAACTGGGACTCCTGCTTGATGATAAGGGTAACATAAGCGTCAACTGTCCCGGCCATTCGACTAATGTAGAGGGCGTATTCGCTGCCGGGGACGTCACGGGTGGCGTACACCAGGTATCCAAGGCAGTGGGCGATGGCGCCAGCGCTGCGATGAGTGCCATATTGTACGTGAAGAATCTAAAAAAGGGCGAAGATAAATCAAACTAAAAAATATTTTCAAGGTTGATATGCCTGATAGTAACGAATATCGAGCTTGTAATCCCGGCATTACGCTCGAAGGCCCAATTTCCGAAGAGGAACGCAAGACTCTTGAGCAGAAGCTGGCTCGTACCCTCAACTGGATCGGAGTAAAGATACCACGTGAAGTAGAGCTCAAGGGCAAGATGATGCCCCTTAAGGAAGTGATGTGGGGGCTGATGAGTAAAAAAGAGTGCTTCACCGAGGAAGAGAAGAATATATTGTCCGATCTGGAGTCGGCACTGGAGAAGAAACTCAAGGCGGACATAAAGAATGTCGGCGACTCTGAGGACAAGACCGAGGCTATAGACCAT
Organism: uncultured Methanocellaceae archaeon; assembly: GCA_963780625.1. Lineage (GTDB taxonomy): Archaea > Halobacteriota > Methanocellia > Methanocellales > Methanocellaceae > Methanocella. The sequence goes on from CAWACH010000006.1 coordinate 585,505, forward strand.
TACTGTGAAGCCCTCGGGCTTATGAGGGCGATCATATCGTTAAAGGCCATAGTCGATACTGATAAATGCCAGGCCAGTAAACAAAAATTATCCCGGCGAATAACCGAAAGAAGGAAGGAAGAGGCCGAGAATTGGCTGGGGTTCTTAAAAAGAATTGACCTTTACTAGATAGCGGAATGGATTTTTCTATTTAAAATTCTGTTTAAGTAGAAAGATATTTATAGCAAGTGTTTAAATAATCTTTTAAATAGGTTCTGGCATTAAAGCTTGACCGCCAGTGGCATCTCATGGAAAAACCAAGGGTGCATGCAATCCTTCCCTGAGATGACCATACATGAAAAGGTGAAAAAATGGTAAATGCTGAGGATTACTACGATCTAGGGTTTAAGTTCCACGGGCACAAGTGCCCTGCAATGCCGTTGGGAATGAGAGCGGGCGCCGCAGCGATGAACGCGCTCGGCGTAAACCGCTCGCTGGATAAAGAGCTTGTGTGTTTAACCGAAACGGGCGATGACCACGCCGCAGGTTGCTTTACGGATGGATTACAGGTGATCACCGGCTGCACTTACGGTAAAAGCAATATTAAAAAGATGTATTATGGAAAGATGGGCTTCACGCTGATCGATACAAAGCGTAAGAAGGCCGTCCGTGTGCATTTGAAACCGGAATTCTTCGGGAAAATGCTCGGCTCCCCGTTCGTCCAGCAGCGCAAGAAAGGCGTGCTGCCGCAGGATATCCCGACGGAAGTGACCGACCCGCTGGTCAAGAATGTAATGGGCATGAAAGAAGAGGAATTCCTCATCATCAGCCCGGTCTTCGACTACGATTATCAAAAGGGTAAATCGAACTTCGACACGGACATATGTAGCATTTGCGGAGAAAGGGTATTCACGCATAAGCTCCAGGACGTCAATGGTAAGAAAGTATGCATGCCGTGCTCCAAAAAATAAGAAGTCATTGATCGTTAAAACGGAGGCTTTCTGATGATAGAACTATGGGCAGGTATAGTGACGCTTATAGCGACGACCGTCCTTACGATGGCCGGGGTCGGCGCAGCGTTCATACTTATCCCTATCTACCTATTTTTAGGGGTGGATCTGCTGACGGCCACGAGCACTGCATTGCTACTTAATGCCATTGCGATGGCGTTCGCCTCGGTCAATTATGCCCGCGGAAAGTTGATCATGTGGCGTGTAGCGCTCCCCGTGCTGATCATTGCGACGTTGCTTTCCCCGCTGGGCGCATATGCCACCGCATTGGTGCCCAAGACGACCCTGTTGATATTGTTCATCATATTCCTGCTATTCGCAGCCACCATGATGCTGTTCTATAAGCCGAAGAACAGCGAGCAAAATATCGATCGCCTGAACACTCCAAAAACGTTAGCAGTAGGCGGATCGCTGGGCGGAATAGCCGGCTTTGTGGGCGGCCTGCTCGGCGTCGGCGGCGGCAATATCATCTTGCCTGGACTGGTATGGCTGGGGATACCGCCGAAAAAAGCATCGGCGACCACGGCATTTATCGTAATATTCTCATCCCTGTCAGGGTTTCTCGGCAGGGCATCGATATCCAGCCTGAACACCGACCTGCTAGCATATACGATTGCAGGCTCCATCGGCGGAGCGCTAATAGGTTCATGGCTGATGAGCAAGAAACTGGAGAACGGGCAAGTCAAGATACTCATCGCAATAGTGCTTTACCTGATCGCCGCTAAGATGATACTGGATATTATTTAGCTTTGGATTAGTATGTTATGAACCATTTAGCTTATCCAGTATCATATTTTGTGATCGCAAGCGCGATCGCTACAGGCTTACATGGATAGTTTGAGGAACATGTAGAGTAAATATAGCCCGTAGATGGTAAATGCCACACCGAATATTTTCCTTGCGTAGGGTTCGTATTTTACGATGTTGTTCAGGTAGGTCTGGGCGACCTTCGTGCTCAAGCCCATTAATAAAGCGAATCCGAATATAGGCAGTGCGGTCCCGAAGCCGAAGAATATGGGAAAGCTTAACCCCACTAGGTTCGCGTTCATTGACAACGGTATCAGTAAGCCAAAGAAAACAACCGCCGTACAGGGACAGAGGGCGAGCGACGACGCAGCTCCCATGGCCAGGGCTCCAACAAGGCCCTTCTCGGGCAGGTTCAACCCATATTTTGACTTATGCTTCTCGGTCAGCGAAAAATTGAGTTTCATCATATCCAGCATGACGACCCCGATGAGGACGAGGGAAACCCCGAGTATTAAATTCTCATACGTCTGGAGCACGGGCGCGAAGTCCGATATGGTCGAGCCGAAGGCGAAGATGAGTAGGCCGACCAACATGTACGTGAGCGCTCTACCGATCGTGTAGAAGGTTCCCGAGTATAATGCCCCGCGGGGATTGTCCAATTTCAGGGACACGTAGGCGATGCCCGCCAGGTCCACGCCCATGTTGCACGGGTTTATGGCCATTACTAACCCGACCAGGAATGGGTAAACGAAAGGAATATTCGCCAGCGAGGTTATATCGGGAAAGCTCATCTTACGTTCCCAGCTGCTTGTCAACAGCGTTCTTTACAGTGTTCATCGCCGCGTCTTTGTTTCCGACGTACATCCAGACCTCCGGGACATCGACGACAGATTCCTTGCCGTTGCGGGTAACCACGAGTTTAAGGGCCCAATCCTTCACACTGTACTTTGCAGCTAACGCTTTATCTGTCACCGGGTCGGCGACCTGGTATGTTATCATGCCTGATTTCATTTCATTGCCATAGTACTGGTTCAATGCTTCCCTTACGTAGTTCTCCATCTCGGCGCAAGAACCGCAACAGCCTTTGTGATAGAAGAGCATCACGTTTATATGATCGGGCGCTCCCTGGACGGCCTGTGCGTTCACATTCGCCGTATTTATCGTCGTAAGGAAAGTTGCCATTAACAAGACACTTAGTACTACAGATACTGCTAATTTCCACCCCAGCCGATTCATTTTATATCACAAAAATGGTGTATGTGACTGCAGATGAAATAGCTTCTTATAAAAATGTAAGGCGAGCGTTAAAAATAGGTGAGACATGGGCGAATATTGCTGGCTTTTATTACATTATTCGATGATTATTCAACGTTATAGGCCGAAATCTATTTGTATATTCGCATATACGGATATAACGATATTAGATGGATAAGAAAATAAAGCTGCTGAAAGCCATGGGGGATGAGACCCGGATCAAGATACTACAATACCTGCTGAACGGCGAAAAGTGCGCCTGCACGATCGTGCCGTTCATCGGTAAAGCCCAGCCCACGGTGTCGCAGCACTTGAAAGTCCTTGTCGAGGCAGGGATACTGGATGTGCGAAAGGACGGGACCAAAGTGCTATACCGTATCAAGAACGACCGTGCTGTCCAGATCATGAAGATCCTTAACATTCCCCGGATGGAAGTTGACGATTCGAAATTAGGTGTATGCCCATGAAGAAAGAACTACTCATATTCGAAGGGCCCATGTGCTGCCCTACCGGCGTTTGCGGCCCGAACGTGGATAAGAACCTGATAGACATTACCGAGACGCTGAAAAAGCTAGCGAATGAATATAAAGACCTGAAGATCATCCGGGGGAGCATGTCGTTTAACGTGGAGATGTTACTCAAAACTCCCGTGATACGCGATCTGGTCAAGGCGAACGGGCCTTCCATACTGCCGGTCACGCTCATCGACGGGAACGTCGTGATGAAGCAAAAGTACCCGAAGTATGAAGAACTAAAAGAATTGCTCGATGCATAGGAGGATACATGCTTAGCGACATCGTTGAACCCCGGAAAAAGGGCGAAACGAAGTTCATATTTTTTAGCGGAAAGGGCGGCGTAGGCAAAAGCACGATGAGCTGTGCCACGGCAGTTTGGCTTGCCGGAAAAGGTTATAAGACCCTGCTAGTGACCACTGACCCGGCCCCGAACCTGTCTGACATATTCCGACAGCCAATAGGGAACGACATAACGCCGATCAAGGGGGTAAAAAATCTGTCCGCTGTTGAGATCGACCCGGACCTGGCCTCCGATGCATATCGTGAAAGGGTCATCGCTCCGATGAGGGAATTATTGGATGAAAAAAGCCTCATGACCATCAAAGAGCAGATGAAGTCGCCATGTGTAGAGGAAGTGGCGGCCTTCGACCGGTTCATCGACTACATATGCGAGCCTCGCTACGATGTGATCATCTTCGATACGGCCCCTACGGGCCATACGATCAGGTTGCTTGAGTTACCGGGAGGATGGAGCGACGAAATATCAAAAGGCGGCGCTACATGCATCGGTCCCAGCTCTTCTTTGCAGGGTGCGAAAGCACGGTATGACGAGGCGCTCGCTTATTTGAGGGATGATGCCAGGACATCGTTCATTTTTGTTTTGAAGCCCGAAAGGCTTTCGCGTATCGAGACGAAGCGCAGCATCGATGAACTATCGAAGCTGGGCGTAAAGGCGAGTCTGCTGATAGTGAACGGAGTGCTGCCCGATGAGGCCGTCACTGACCGGTTCTTTGAGAGGGTTAAAAAAGAGGAAGACGAAGAGATCGTCAGCATTAACAACGAGCTATCGGGCGTTGAAAAAGTCTTTTATCCATTGATGGACGGCGAAGTGAACGGGCTGCTGTCGCTAGAAGCGGTAGCCGGATACGTCTTTGAGGGAAAACGTGAAGCGCCCGGCGAAAGCGTAGAACAGCCGTCCGTTCAGTTCCACGATCCAGATAACTGGCCGGGCATTGATCGTATCCTGACGCCGGCGAACGGGACCCGATACCTGTTCTTCACTGGTAAAGGCGGCGTGGGTAAAAGTACCATCGCCTGTGCGGCGTCGGTATATCTGGCCGGACGAGGATTTAAGACGTTGATCGTTACGACCGATCCCGCTTCGCATCTACAGTACATCTTCGAGCAGCCTGTGGGTAGTGAGCCGGCGCCGATAAAAGGCGTAGACGGCCTGTCCGCCGCCCGCATCGACCAGAAGCGGTCACTTGAATCGTATAAACGGCGAATAATAGACTCGATAAAGGATAAGGACGAGTCTACCAGAAAGTCCGTGGAAGAAGACCTGACTTCGCCATGCGCAGAAGAGATGGCCGCCTTCGAGCAGTTCATGAGCTATTTCGATCTGCAGGGCTATGATGTGGTCATCTTCGATACGGCGCCCACCGGGCACACGCTGCGGTTGCTGGAGTTACCGGTGGACTGGAAAGGGTTCATCGACATCGGGACATTGACGAAGGAGACGACGGAAACCTCGGGGTCGTACGAGCATGTGATAGAAACGATGCGGGACCACGATAAAAGTTCTTTCATCTTCGTATTATACCCGGAATATACGCCGATCATGGAAGCATGGAGGGCGGCGACCGACCTGAAAAAGCAAGTCGGCATTGAGACGGCAGGTGTGGTAGCGAATTTCTTGCTACCCGAAGGCCAGGGCAATAACCCGTTTTTCCGGCGACGTCGGGCACAGCAGCAAAAATATTTACTGGATATACAGCAGCGCTTCAATGTGCCGATGCTGCTCGTGCCGCTGCAAGAGAAAGAGCCCGAGGGCTTAAAAGGCCTGACCGACCTTGATAAAAAGATATTCAAGAGTTAATATCTGTGATCTAAGGAGATATACGATGATACCAGCCGGAGATAAGATCGAGAAGACTTACCGAATAAATGATAGCAGCTCACCGGTAGCAGTGGCGACGCTGGCCAGTGACTTTGAAAAGTTCAACCTTTCCGGATATGCCATCCTGGGATGTGTGTTCACAGAAAACCTGGGCGTACAGTTAGCGATCACGAACATGCTGAAATTCCCGAGTATTCGATACTTGATACTGTGCGGAAGGGAAAGCCAGCACCTTGCCGGCGATGCCTTTAAATGTCTGCACGAGAACGGCGTGGCAAGGATCGGTACGTATCAGAGGATCATCGGCTGTAAAAGCCCCCTGCCATTCATCGACGAAATACCGGAATGGGCCGTCGAGGAATATCAAAACAGTATCATACTGATCGATATGATGGGGATAGAGGACAACGCCGCTATCCAGAAGAAGATAGATGAGTGTTCGGAAGAGTTCAAAAAGAGCCCGAACCTGAGACAGGCAATGGATACGGGAATGCCGGAAGTCGACGAATATTCCTGGAAAAAATATGCTCCTATAGTCGAAAGCATGATGATGAAAAAGCTAATTAAGTAGGTTAATTTATGAGACTGCTCTTCATATCCGACCTCCATGGGAACATGGAAGCGTTACGCGCAGTGGTGGAAAAGGTAAAATATGACCGCATATTCTGCATGGGAGACCTTGTGGACTATGGGCCTAACCCGATGGAATGCATCGACTGGATCCGCAGCAACAACGTGCCGACGGTCCGGGGTAATCATGATAACGCGGTAGCGTTACACGTCGATTGCGGGTGCGGCTATACCTATAAGCACTTATCGGAAGCGACCAGGGAATATACATGGGCATCGATAGGCAAGAACGAAGAGAGTTTTTTACGTAGCCTTCCGCTGAAGCTGGAGCTTAAGCTCGACGGAATAAAGTTTTTATTCGCTCATGGAAGCCCGGGATCATTTTTCGAATATATAGACCCGGATACTCCGCCGGAAAAACTCGATGAGTATACGGAAGGCTTAAACGCCGATCATTTAGTTGTGGGGCATACGCATAAGCCTGCGATATTAAATGCTTCAAAAATGACAATATTGAACCCGGGAAGCGTCGGGCAACCAAGAGATATGGACTGGAGGGCTTCCTGTATGGTGTTCGATACAAAACAAAAGACCTATGAGATCATCAGGCATGAATATGATATCGAGACAACATGTAAAAAGATCAAGTCTTTAATGCCACATGCAGATGAGCTTGAAGCGATATTAAGAAGAGGCTATTGAGGTAGAGTATTATGGCTGAAACTGTAACGTCAAGGCTTTCTTTCCTGGATAAGTATCTCACCTTATGGATATTTCTCGCTATGGCCATCGGAGTAGGGTCTCGGATATTTTTATCCGTCTTTTGCCAATTTTACCAATAGCCTGTCCATAGGTACGACCTCAATACCCATTGCCATAGGCCTTATAGTGATGATGTATCCGCCACTTGCCCGGGTCAAGTACGAAGAGATCGGAAAGGTCTTCAGGAATGTCAGGGTCATGGCGCTGTCCCTTTTCCAGAACTGGGTCGTAGGGCCCATACTGATGTTCGTACTCGCCGTGCTCCTATTGCGAAATTACCCTGACTACGCTGCCGGCCTCATATTAATAGGACTTGCGCGGTGCATCGCCATGGTCATCGTGTGGAACCGGTTAGCCTGCGGCGACTCTGAGTATGCGGCCGCCCTGGTAGCGCTCAACTCGATATTCCAGGTCGTGTTCTACTCGATCTACGCATACGTGTTCATTACAGTCCTGCCTGCAGCTTTGGGCATGCAGAGCATGGCGGTCAATATCACGATATGGGAAGTCGCCCAATCAGTGTTGATATACCTGGGCTTACCGTTCGCAGCCGGCGTGCTGACCCGGTTTATCCTTCGCCCACGCTTAGGTAAGGAATGGTACGACGAAAAGTTCATTCCGGCTATCAGCCCTATCACGCTTCTGGCATTGCTCTTTACTATCATAGTAATGTTCTCGCTGAAAGGACAGTATATTGTGGCACGACCGTTCGATGTTGTGCTCATTGCCATACCGCTGCTCATTTATTTCGTTATCATGTTCGTGGTCTCGTTCTTCATATCGAGGTCCATGGACGTGAACTACGAGCAGTCCTGCACGTTATCGTTCACGGCGGCCAGTAATAACTTCGAGCTGGCCATTGCCGTAGCAGTAGGCGTCTTTGGCATTAATTCAGGCCAGGCTTTCGCCGCTGTTATCGGCCCCCTTATCGAAGTACCCGTCATGATACTGCTCGTGAACGTCGCCCTTGGGTGGAAAGAAAAATATTTTACGATGCGGGCGAAGCAGTAAAAAGAGGTTCAAATTTTTTAGGTATTTCGGTATCCTTTTAAGATTAAAACGACTACATATGCATGGTATCCCATGACTTTTAAGATCTTATTGGCGACTGACGGCTCGAAGTTCAGCAACGCAGCGGCCGATTACGGCATCGGGCTGGCGAAGAAACTGAACGCTGACGTATTAGCCGTATTCGTGATCAACCTCAAGCATTTTGAGCTGTACGCCCTGGAACATCATGACGATATCACAGGCTATGAGGATGAGAATCGTCGGTTGATCAAGAGGCCACAGACGCCCTCGGATATGTGATATTAAAAGCCCGAGAGCCTGGAGTTAGCGTTAGTACGCGTACGGTTCGAGGATACCCGGCGGATGAGATCAACAAGATAGCCAAAGATGAGAATTACGATATGATCGTTGTCGGTAACCTGGGAAAGACCGGCATCGAGCGCATGCTCATGGGGAGCGTTTCGGAGAACGTCGTACGGCACGCGCCGTGCCCTGTGCTCGTCGTCCGCGGTGTAAATTAATTCATTAACAGCTCAAACGATAACGAAGTTAAAAACGATACTCACGTCAGTTATTGCTATCGGGGCTGATGCGGGCAGTAGTGAGTATGGGCCTAGCTTTGAGCGCTTGTTCGACATCTTCTAACGTAGCACCCCGGAACCTTGAGATAATGGCTTCTTTTATAGTGTCTAGTGTGCCTTCGACAGTAGAGGGACTTTGTAGAAACGTCTGCCTGCGGGACGTAGGCGCGGTAATATTTGGTACCGTTCTTACAGGGAGAAACGGAGATTAAAAAACGCTTAATAAAAGAAGATCCATTGAGAGATAATTGAACGTCTACAGGGCCGAAAATCGGGTCCGCGCGGAGCAAATGTCCCCGGGCTTCCGAAGGCTGATCTGATAAAGTACGTTCGAGGCCCTCCAGCGCCTTGTATGGGTCACTTGCTTTTGACTTAAACGAAAGTTCCGGGGAGAAAGCCTCGAAAGAGCCGTTGCTACGCGTAATGACCGCGCTGACCTCGGTAGGACGGCTCTCGTTTTCGCCAGGATTAAAAGTAGTCACGAGAGGGGCTTTTGGAAGCTCACGGATCAAGTCGGTCATGCCCTCATCGACGTAGCGGGACTCTATGACTTCGCCCAGCGCCGTGAATGAATCCATGAGAGCGCTGCCGACATTAGAAAGATAATTGGTCGGGCACATGGAAACGAATCCTGTACGGCCTTTCTGGTCCAGTGACTCGTAGGAACAACCCAAAAAAGACTGCTTCCACGGGCCGTCGCGCAGAGGCAAAACAGTGTCCACGCATGTGACAAATGTACGTAAATATTCAAAACGGTCGGGAGGATAAAAACCGGAGGCCAGGTCCGACCTGACCTGCGACCTCAATTTAAAAAGCGAACGATTAAAGTCCTTATCCCGGGCCATAGAGCAGTCATGCTCGGAGACGTAGCAAGGTTGATTGCCGCCGGTCCGATATACGATCGCGTCAAGCCTGGGACTCTTGAGCATGAGAGGTAATTTAAGTTGATGATATAAACAGTTTCTGATTTTAAGGATAAAATTTCGCTTAAAATAGTTAATATGGCACATTATACCAAATAAAATACGACTGAAATGAAAAATATGTCACTTTCCCAAAGATAGCAATTAGTGAGTTATAGGCCGTGCCCGACAGGGTTTAAACTCCTCTGATAAAATCGGATAAATTTTTAAGCACATTATTTACTTAATAATATGGGGGATGGCATGAACAGGTTACACAGGACGTTATGCTTATTGGTGATCGGGCTTATGGTAGTTAGCGCAGGGTTCGGCACATACTTTTTATTAGCGAAGAATAGCGGCAGCGCAAGCGCAGCGGTTGACAACGCGGTCAGCCAGATCAGGCTGGCCTCGACGAGGGACTTTATTTATGCGTCCCACCCGCAATGCAGGACCGATGACACAGTACTCGTCACAGCCCAACTGTATAAGGACGGGCAGCCCGTAAAAAAAGCGGGCATACCGGTGGACTTTAGCTTAAGCGACGGCAGGTTCGCAACGCTGGACCAGAACAGGGTATACACGGATGAATGGGGTACCGCCTCGACGAATTTACGATCTTATGCTTCCGGCCAGCTAATACCGACGCACCCGTATTTACTGAGCGTAACGGCTGCGTCCCAGGGTAAGACAAGCTTGCTCACGATGCTCGTGACCAGATACAAGACGATAAACGGCACGGTCACCGATAAAAAGGGCCAGCCGGTCCAGGATGCGACGGTTTCGCTATTATATAACGCCACTCACAATCCGATCAGCGCCATGGGCGGCACGACCACTACGAATATAGACGGCATGTATCGCCTCGACAGGGTCCCGACCGACGTTGGCGGGGTTACCATTTACGTTAAAAAAGGCGACTTCGAGTCATACATACCCGCTAACATCTCGAGCTAAAACAAATGAGCCGCTAGATCGCCAATTCCTTTTCTTTTTTCGTTCGTTATCGTTCGTAATATTTGTTGGTCAGGATTGTAAATCATGGACATTTCTTTGCCAATATATAAACCTCCAAAGGCAAAAATATCCGTAGTAGCCTAAAAAGCCCTGTACGTACGGGACCAGCCTTATGGACCTGTCGGCCCATGCGCCATGGGATAAGTGGTAATGAATGTATAACTGGGATACCGTGAAAGAGCTAGGGGTATACCTCGGCCTGGGCATTGACGATGAGCAAGCGGAAAAGCTCTCGTCTCATTCGGACAGCGGACGGTCCCTGGATATGTTACGTTTATCGGTAGCAGGGCCCTTCAGGAAAAAATATCCGGCTGGTACGGTTGATGAAATTGTCGATGCAATTTTCGGCATGGATTACCGCGTGCTGGCTCAAAATATGGATAAAAAGATATTTTCTCGGGAGGTCTACAGGAAACTCCGGGGCGATGTTATACGGGGCGAGGAAGCGGCATACAATGAGGCGTTCGGGGAGTTTGACGTGGTTTTTCAACAGTTCATTCGCTCATTTACGGCGGCATTCGAAGGCATCTCTTACATGCTGGGACTGAAAAAGGAACATATCAGCTTAGAAAACGCCGGCGTTAAAGAATATCTGTCCGAGCTAAAAGAGCTGCCGTGCAGGAAGCTCGGGGAGTTTAGTTTCGCATACAGGATGCACGGAGGAGCATCGCTTTCCGGGTATACTGAATACGCTTTTGAAAAAATATGAGGATAAGATAATATCGGAAGAGAATTGCCGCATGGTCATGGATATCATGAACAAGGTAGCCGGATATCCAGGATATTTCAAAAATATGAACGCAGAGCAGAAGCTTATTGAGTCTAGGCCTTTGCTGCTAGCGCTCTCCGATCTACAGCTATACCAGGGAGAAGAAAATGCCAAAAAGGACCTTTTGTCCATATTGAGCATCCTGCTCTTCAACGTTTTTCCTACGCCTAAGCTACTGAAGTTCGTCACAAAGTTCGAGCCCGGCCATGAGCACGATGAGTTGTCATACGAATATTACGCCGTATTGTCGCTGAATTATCTACTGTCCGGCAAACTGGCAGAAGCGGCCGCTTACAACGAGAAAGCGCTCAACTGTGCAATGGATGAAGAAAAGAGGGCTTACACATACATCCTGAGCAGCTGCATACACCTGAACCGTAAGGACTTCGACGAAGCCGTCAAAGCGCTATATAACTGCGCAATTTTAACCAGGGATGCAAGGATGAAAGCCACGGCGCATTTCTACATGGGCATCGTTTATTATGAGATGGGTAATGTGCCCGAGGCCTTGAAATGTTTTAAGCAATCCCGCCCGGGCTTTGAAGACGAGCTTGACATCATGAACGCCTGCAATAATATCGGCACATGTGCCATGCTTCAAGGAGACATGAAAGCAGCATCAAAGGCTTTCGAGAATGTTGGCTATGTAGGGCGATATATGACCGGCGGCACGGCAAAATTCCTCAAGTCCGTGGCCTGTGGCAATCTGGGGATCGTCCACATGAGCATGAGGAACTACGACCGGGCCATGGATCACTTTAAAGAGGCACTCAGGCTTGACAAGGATACTCACAATAAAAAACGTGCCGCTGACCAGCTTAGTAACATAGGGCTGGCCTTGAAGTCCAAAGAGGACCACAGGATGGCGCTGGAATATTTCAAGTCATCGCTCAGCGTTTCCTTCGACGACGACTATACGGAGGGCGTGCTATTCTCCTTCGGCCAGATAGAGCAGCTGATGGCCATGGATGGAAAGTATCAGGAAGCTGAAAAATATAAACAAGAGATCATCCGGCGAAACCCGGGAATAGCTAAAATGCTAAGAAAGGGGAACACATAAAGTTTTATCTAACCTTCGCCATGTAGCATTCGATGTCAGACAGGGAGATCATCTCGGCCGTTAAATATGTATCAAGAATGAAGCCAGAGTTCATGCTCTCTGAAATTAGGGATTATATCAAGGGCGAGGTGACGACCGCTAAGCTTCACGAGGTCATCGGCCCGGTCGCCTACGATATGGGACTGAAGCTTGTCCCGGCAGACGGCGATTATACAGTCATCAGGGTGCCTCCGGCGCAAGTCCTTACGCTTACCGAAGATGAGCGGAAAGCTCAAACCTCGTTTTTCGAGTCCCCGCACGTGTCCCCGAAGCTGGAAAAGCTCATCGAGCGATACGTCGAGTTCAAGACCGTAAAATCCTGGGACGACCCGGTTGTGCTGGAGAAGATAAGAAAAGCCATCGCCGCCCAGAAAGCAGAATACTGGAAGGAAGGCGATAAGCGCAAAATATCCTATGATACTGGTTACAGCATATTGGGATACCTGGCATACCAGTTCCCCGTCTATTTTGTCCAGTTCCAGCATATTCTCTATGAGCTGGCCCAGGATGGGCTGCTCAAGGATCGGATGAAGGTACTCGATGCCGGCACCGGACCCGGCACGGTTACGCTCGCTATCACTGACTTTTATAGACGTCTTGGCCGAGGCGATGCAGAGATCTATTCGCTGGAAAAGTACGATGAGAACATAGAGGCGTTCATGTCACTGGCGCCGGCATATGCCAAAGGGACCGGCGTTACAATAGAAAAACCTATCAAGGCGGACTTGACGAGCCTTAATGTAGCTGATCTACCGGGCGATATAGACCTGATGGTATTCTCGAACGTGCTGAATGAGCTGAACATTGAAATGGAGAAAAAAGCCGAGATCGTATTGGCAATGTCCAATAAGCTCGCAAAGGACGGCAATATCATTATTATCGAGCCGGCGGACAAAGTCAACTCCACTGAGATGCGTAAGCTCGTGGTCATGCTAATGAAAAAAGGCCTCAATGTCTACAGCCCGTGTTCATTTATTTGGTGCGCTCAATGTAACCCGGAATCCTGCTGGACTTTCGAGGAAAAGGTAGACATAGTGCCTACTGAGTTCATGAAAAAGGTCGCCGGGGAAGAGCAGTACAAATTCATGAACACCGACATAAAATATTCCTATGCGGCCATTCGTAAGGACAGCCTTACCAGGGAAAAGTATCGCGTACCACGAAAAGCAAAATTTGCCAGGTTCTCCCAGATGAAAATGCACGTGGAAAAGCGCATAAATGTCGTAGCGTCAGTCATGTCCGGTGATCTCGGCGATAGGAAAAACCACTTGTTTAAATTGTGCGATGGCACCTCGACCAAGCCCGTTTACGCTATACTGCCGACTTATCACATTAGCGCGAATAACGATGCGCTGCTGGATGCAAGATACGGTCAGGTCGTAGAGATACACAACGTGCTGGCCCGCTATAACAAAGAGAGCGACGCGTACAATTTACTGGTGACCAGGAACACGATAGTTAACTCCGTTATGGAAAAATAAAAAAGTTAAATGAAGAAGACTTTAGCCTAGAGTCTTCTCTACCATTTCAAGTTTTTCTTTTATGGGCAGATGCTGAGGACATTTCTCCTCGCACTCGCCGCACTTCGCACAGTTAGATGCCCGCTCGGCCTCCGGCATGTACATCTTATACACCATCTTCATGGTGTCCGCGCTGCCGAACATCGTGGCATTGTTTAGCATATTGAAATTACCGGGTATGTCGACGCCCGACGGGCATGGCATGCAGTACTTACAGCCCGTGCAATCTACCGCTACCAGCGTCTTGTACGTTTTCCTGACGTCTTTGATGATGGCTTTTTCTTCCTTCGTCAGCGAATGAGGCACGGCGCCGTCTGCCAGCTTTACGTTCTCCTTCACCTGCTCCAGGGTGGACATGCCGCTCAGCACAACACCCGGCTCCTTAAAGTCCCAGACGAACCTGAGCGCCCATTCCGCAGGCGTTTTCTTGACCTCCGCCCTATCCCACTTCTTCTGTATGGCGGGCGGGATCTTGCCCGTTAGCTGGCCGCCTTTGAGGGGCTCCATGATGACCAGGCCCATGCCGGTCTTTCCCACGTACTTGAGCCCGTCAATACCGGCCTGGTAATCGGTATCCATGAAGTTGAACTGTATCTGGCAGAAGTCCCATTTGTAATCGTCTACGATCTCGTTGAAGTTTTGGGGTTCATCGTGGTAGGAGAAGCCTGCGTGAGTGATCCTTCCGTCCTTTTTGGCGGACTCGATAAAGTCTATGACACCCAGGTCTTTCATGGTATTCCAGCGGTCCTTGCCCAGGCCGTGGATCAGGTAGAAGTCGATATGGTCGGTCTGTAGTTTTTCGAGCTGCTCATTCAGGTACTTGTCCATGTCCTTTCTTTCGGTGATCATCCAGGTCGGCAGCTTTGTCGCCAGGTTCACTTTGTTCCTGAGGCCCTTTTTGAGTATTTTCCCGACGACCTTTTCGCTCATGCCGCCATGATAAACGTAAGCGGTATCGACGTAGTTGACGCCGTTATCGATGGCATACTTAAGCATCGCCTCGCTCGTCTTTTCATCGACGTTATCCATCTTCCCGCCAATAATGGGTAGCCTCATGGCACCAAAGCCGAGGGCGGAGACCTCTACGCCGGTCTTACCGAATTTCCTGTATAACATTTATGAACACCGTTCCGTAAGAATTAAAGTAGATGCTTGATTCGTGCTATAGTATTGAATCTTTTTCGGTTGTCAGAAGATTCAATGAGTATTACTAATAAGATAAATTTTAATACTAAGTATGCAATACATTGTTTTACAAATAATTATTGTACGTATCGTTGATAAGTATGGATATTAAATACAGATTCGCATTATAAATATTATCGTTCAATTACCGTTGAAGGATGGCGTCTACATATTATCAGGAGATACTACGCTATACGCACGCTAATTGCAGCTATAACCATTAGATCCCTTATCCAGCCGGCAATTAACGTGCGTATAGGATCGATATTTTTAAAGAAATTTTATAAAATACATAGTACAAATTAACATGAAACAATAAATTAGTGTGTTTTAGTGTTACTAATAGTAATATTTTTATAACTATAAGCGCTTATTAGACTCTGGTGATATATTGCACATTCCAGATGGATATTTAGGACCATATACGTTTATAGCAATGTTTTTGATCATGATCCCGATTTGGCTTTATGCGGGATACAGGGTACGAAAAGATCTGAGATCAAAACAGGTGCCTATGCTTGCCGTATCGGCGGCATTTGCATTTGTCATTATGATGTTTAATGTACCCATACCCGGAGGTAGCAGCGGGCATGCCGTGGGCGGAGCACTCATCGGCATCGTCCTGGGGCCATGGGCTGCGATAGTGTCAGTATCTGTCGCCCTGGTCATACAGGCTTTCATCTTTGGCGACGGGGGAATTACCGCCATAGGCGCGAACTGTTTTAATATGGCCGTCGTCTTACCGGTAAGTGGCTATTGCATTTATAGGCTGATCAGCGGTAGATCGGAGATCGTTTCCAGAAGAAGGCTCATCGCCGCCATCGTGGCTGGATATTTAGCGCTATCCATAGCGGCGGGCGTTGCCGGTGTTGAGATGGGTATCCAGCCGATATTATACCATGACGCAAATGGCCTGCCTCTGTACATGCCTTATGGGCTAAATGTAACCGTGCCTGCAATGCTCGGGGAACATATGCTATTCTTCAGCTTCATTGAAGCTCTTGTGACAGGGCTCGTTTTTGCCTATCTACAGCGAGAGGACCCGTCAGTTATACTTGGCTTTAAGCGGAGCGAACAAAAAAGAACAGTGAATAATGTTGTGGTAACGTGAGGTGGTGACATGGACAGAACAACGAGAAACATACTCATTGGAATGGCCGTACTTATCATTTTGACGCCCATTGGCTTGATAGCCAGCGGAACGGCCTATGGCGAATGGGGAGGAGACGATCTGAAAGCAGCAATAGGATATGTCCCTTCAGGCTTTAACAGCCTTTCTTCGCTGTGGAACGCTCCCCTTCCCGATTATGGGTTCCCGGGAGAGGGCGATACGTTCGGAGCTATGACGCCGGGATATATATTTTCGGCAATATTAGGCGTGGCCTTAGCAGGTGGAACACTATTCTTAATAGGAAAAGTGGCCATTAAAAATAAAGATTGATACTTTTTATTTTCTATTTTTATTTGTGTTCATGCTTATGTTTGTGTGCATGCGTATGCTCATGGGTATGAGTATGCTCATGCTCATGCTCATGCTCATGCTCATGCTCATGCTCGTGCTCGTGCTCGCCCTTCATCTCGCCATGGATATGTTCATGTTCCTTTAACGACTCTTCATCCTTCTTAGCATGCTTATGCTCGCCATGATGTTCTTCTTCATGCATTTAAACCACAAATAATATTAAATTATAATAATATTAATATTTATGTATAAATTACAAGATCGATAACATTAATTATATACTAAGTAATTCTAATTTACTAAGCAGGGATCGTCTATGAAAGGAGCGGTAGCGCACTGGCCTGAAAGCCGGACGGAATGGGTGATCTTTTTTATATGCGTTATAATAGCCGTATGCCTGTTCGGGTATGCATACCTGGTAAAAATAGGCCGGATTGGCTAGTTTTTAAAAGCGTCGCCTATCTTTTCAAAAATATTTTTACTCTTGTTCTTAGCGTTCTCTTTTTCGTCGACCGCAAGCTCCTGGAATAGCTTCCGTTGCTTATCGTTGAGCTTCGTGGGTATCTTGACGACGACTTTTACGTGCATGTCGCCCCTGCCTCTGGAGCGCAGGCTGTTGGTGCCCTCGCCCCTGAGCCGGAAGGTCGTCTCTGTCTGAGTGCCCGCGGGGATCTTCAGCTTAGCCCTGCCGCTCAGCGTCTCGACTTCGACCTCGTCGCCGAGTACAGCCTGGCCGACGGTGATGGGCATGACGCAGAGAATATCGTCACCATAGCGCTGGAAGTAGGGATGAGACTTGACGTGTATTACGACGTATAGATCGCCCGGGGGCATGTTGTTCGTCCCCGCTTCGCCCTCGCCGGAAATACGTAGCTGTAGGCCTTCCTCCACGCCGGCCGGTATCTTGACCATGAGCTTTCGCACGTGGCGTGTCTTGCCGTTGCCCCGGCATTCCGGGCACGGGGTGTCGAACGTCTTGCCTTTACCGCGGCATTTGCCGCAGGGGCTTACGCGCACCATGTTACCGAAAAGGCTCTGGGAGACCTGGCGGACCTGGCCTGTGCCGTTACAGGTGGTACACGTGTTTACTTTAGTGCCCGGCTTTGCGCCCGTGCCGTGGCACATATCGCAGGCATCCATGCGGGGGAAAATGATCTCTTTTTCAACGCCGAAGGCCGCTTCTTTGAACTCTATCTCCATGTCATATCGCAGGTCGCCGCCGCGGCCCGTGTCTCGGCCGCCACGGCCTCCGAAGAACATCTCAAAGAGATTATCGCTGTCCCCGAAGTTCATTCCCCTGAAGATATCGTTAAAATTAATGTTATTGTACATATCGGCATCAGAGTAGCCCTGAGTGCCGGCATGGCCGAACTGGTCGTACTTGGAGCGCTTCTGCTCGTCCGATAGGATGGCGTATGCTTCCGAAAGCTCCTTGAACTTATCCTCGGTGCCCGGCTCCTTGTTGACGTCCGGGTGGTATTTCATCGCGAGCTTTCTGTAAGCCTTTTTGACGTCCTCGGGCGAGGCGTTCTTTTCTACGCCCAGTACTTCATAATAATCTCTTTTTTCGGCCACTTATTCCACCATTTTTAAAAGAAGGAATGAAGAGAAGGAGCTTAATCCTTCTTCTCTTCATTCTTAACTTCGAATTCGGCGTCCACTACGTTAGGGTCTTTTCCGCCGTTTGTCTTCGCCTGCTGTTGCTGGCCTTGCTGCTGCTGTTGCTGCTGTTGATAGGCCTGCGCAGCCTGCTGGTACATGACGGTGGCTGCCTCGTTCACGGTCTTGGTAAGGCTCTCGGTCTCCGCCTTTATTTTCGTCATGTCTTCGGTCTTCTGTGCCTCTTTCAGGCTCTCGATGCCCTTGGCGATGCTTTCTTTCTGCTCCGCCGTGATCTTGTCGCCTGCGTCCGTCAGCGTCTTCTGGGCCGCATAAAGAATCATATCGGCGTTATTCACTACTTCGGCCTTATCTTTCTTTTTGGCGTCCTCGGCTGCGAATCTCTCGGCGTCTTTCATCATGCGCTCGATCTGGTCCTTGGTCAGCTTGGTGGAGGCCGTTATCGTTATTGCCTGCTCCTTGCCGGTGCCCAGGTCTTTCGCCTTGACGTTCATGATGCCGTTCGCGTCGATATCGAAGGTAACCTCGATCTGAGGTATGCCCCTCGGTGCCGGCGGAATGCCCATCAGGTGGAACCTTCCGAGCGTAGTATTGTCAACGGCCATGGGCCTCTCGCCCTGTAGCACGTGGATCTCTACGGAGGTCTGGTTATCGGCCGCTGTGGAGAACACCTGGCTCTTCCTGGTCGGGATAGTCGTGTTCCGCTCGATCAGTTTCGTAAAAACGCCGCCATAGGTCTCGATGCCCAGCGACAGCGGGGTAACGTCCAGCAGCAGTAAGTCCTTCACTTCGCCGGCCATTACGCCGCCCTGGATGGCCGCGCCCATTGCGACGCATTCCATGGGGTCGATGCCGCGCTCCGGCTCCTTGCCGAAGAACTTGCGGACCATTTCCTGCACCATGGGCATCCTCGTCGGGCCGCCCACGAGTATAATGTGGTCGACATCCGCAGGCGCGAGCTTCGCGTCCGAGATCGCCTGCTTCATGGGCGTGTAGCAACGGTCCACGACGTCCCTGACTAGCTCCTCGAGCTTGCCCCGGGTCAGCGTCATGTCCATGTGCTTGGGGCCGTTCTGGTCTGCCGTAATGAAGGGTAAGTTAATGTTAGTCTGCAGCGTGCTCGATAATTCGATCTTCGCCTTCTCTGCGGAATCCCTTAACCGCTGCATTGCCATTTTATCCTTGCGCAGGTCGATGCCCTGCTCTTTTTGGAAAGTGCCGGCAATGTAGTCGATGATGCGGTTATCCATGTCGGTACCGCCGAGCTGGGTATCGCCCGACGTAGATAATACCTCGAAGACGCCCTCGCCCATCTCCATGATGGTGACATCCAGCGTTCCGCCGCCGAGGTCGAACACTAATATTTTCTGTATGCCTTTCTTATCAAGGCCATATGCCAGCGCTGCAGCCGTGGGCTCGTTGATGACACGTAATACCTCTAAGCCGGCGATGGTGCCGGCGTCCTTGGTCGCCTGACGCTGGTTATCGTTAAAGTATGCGGGGACCGTGACGACAGCCTGGGTGATCTTTTCGCCCAGGTAAGCTTCCGCGTCCTCCTTTATCTTTTGGAGGATCATGGCGGAGATCTCCTGCGGCGTATACTTTTTACCGTCGATGTCCACTTTAAAATCAGTTCCCATTTTACGCTTGATGGCCATGATCGTCCTTTCCGGGTTCGTCACAGCCTGACGCCTTGCGGCCTCGCCGACGAGACGCTCGCCGGTCTTCGTGAACGCTACGTATGACGGGAACAGCCTTGCGCCTTCGGCGCTCAATATTATTGTCGGCTTGCCGCCTTCCAGAATGGCGGCCTCTGAATTACTGGTACCTAAATCTATGCCTATGATCTTAGACAAGCTCATTCACCTCTTTTAGAGACTTTGACTTTTGCATAACGAATGACTTTCATATTTAGCGTGTATCCACGCTGGAACTCTTCGAGGATAGTTCCGTCCTCATGGTCGTCGTCGACCTCTTGCAGCATGGCCTCATGCAGGTAAGGGTCGAATTTTTCCCCTACGGACTTTATGGGCTTGAGCCCATATTTTTCTAGCGTAGCTTTCAGGCCGGCGTATATCATCTCGAGCCCCCTGGCCATCGCTTCGTCCGTTTTTTTGGCGGTCTCGAGAGCCCTTTCCAGATTCTCGTAGACGTCCAATAGTTCTTTGATGAGGGATTCGTTCGCGGATTTTATAAAATCTTCGTGGTCCCGGGCGGTACGTTTCTTATAATTGTCCAGGTCCGCTCTCAGGTACATGGCCATCATCTTATAATCCTCGACCTCTTTGGACTTTTTGGCCAGCTCGTCCTTCAATGTCCGGGAGGTAGCCTCTTCCGCGTCTTGCGCTTCCTCATTACTCTTTACGCTTGCTTCAGTCGAGTCCATAAAACGCCCTCCCTCCATGGAAGCCGGTTTTAAATAATGTTTGCACTTCTATAAATAGTTGTCCATATGCAGGCATGCGTTTAGACTGGCCCCGACAGACATTCAGCTAAGCCCCGGATGCCGAAAATGGATACTAGTTGCAATTTTTTTCTCCCCTATCGCCTGACAATTAATTAGTTTTTATATATGCGTTTATACTGCTTAACCACGTTGGTGTCGATGAACGGACACAGAAAGAAATAAATTCTTAGATGTATGGAATATATGTAGAGATATCGATAATGCGGCCATCGTTTTCACGGCTGCCCGGTGGGTATAGAAATGGGACTATTCGACAAGATGTTAGGCAAGAAAGACAGTAGCGATAATATTATTTTAGAGCCCCTTAACGGCGGATATGTGGTCAAAGGTACACAGTCCAAAGCTCCGGGTGTCAATAAAGTATGCGTATTCTTTAGCGCATCGGAGCCCGTCAAAGAGGAGCCTCAAGTCGTAAAAAATTTGATAGACGAATATGCGGTGACGAGAAGCCTCGCGCCGGGAGCGGCGATCATCACTGCCTATGAGACTATCCCCGGCATAGACGATTTTATGACCGGGCAAGAGATGCCCGAAGAGCTGAACGCGTTTTTAATGAGCAGGGCCATGATGAAGGGCCTGGCCCGCAGCCAGGCGGAAATGAGTAAGCTTGCAATTAACGCTTTTCAGGTAAACGGCGTAAAAGGCGTGCTCGTCCAGAAAGAGATATGATCCAGGGTCAGATCAAGTCGTCCCAGGCTGAAAGAAGCTCGACCTCGATGGCGTTTCCGGAGATAATATTTACCCGGGCGTATAGACATTGACCCTTGAGCACGTTCATGAGATCCCGACGTGCCGCATTAGATATGCCGGCACAATAGCTCAGGAGTGAACCACATGGTGATGACCTAAAGCCGTTATCCCGCATATTTTTTATAAAATACGAATAACGTAAAGGCTTTTTTATAATTTCTATTGCAAAATTATAGATGTGGAAAAATTTTATTGAATATCGTCAAATTTTTTACATATATCAACTGGAATGAACAAATTATTATACTTTTATCCATGTAAAAATAAAGTTTATATACATAATATTTGAATATTAACTGGCGAATTTCATAAAAGGAAATGAAAAGGTGAAATGCCGGTAAATCCCGGTCTATTGCACCCCCCTGGTGATCAATATTAATGACGGCTGATTTTTCCCCCGAATCGGACGCCATGAAAAGGCGTGCCTGTGAAGGCCAAAATACGGTAGCGATCATAGAGGATGAAAAAGACCTCGTTGACATATACGTACGGCTATGTGTCTTGAAAAATATGCGCATCTCCTTTATAGCTTATAACGGGTGCGAAGCCGTGTCAATTTTTAAAAGATCGCCCTTACCTGACGTTCTTCTTATCGACCATCGAATGCCGACCATGACCGGTGTCGAAGCCATGAAATTAATGCTGGAGATCAATCCTAAAAGTAAGTTCATATTTTTAAGCGCAGATGATAATGTCCGGGACGAGGCGTTAAAGTCAGGGGCGAAAGCGTTCCTGAAGAAGCCGGCCGGCCTAATGGAAATTTATGCCGTTATAATGAAAGTGATAGCCGGACCTTAATTGGGCTTATTCCAACTTTGCCGCGCTTAAAAATTAAATCCCGGCATACCTCATTATCAATGGTTGATATGGCCGACAAAGAAACGAGGTATAGCATATACGGTGAATCGCCGGAATTTTCGCAGGCCACGGAAGTACATGAGCTTGACCGGGTTAAATCATTCACGCTCGAATTACTCAAAGATATGGAAGTAAAATTTCCGATCAATTCTAAGCGGGAGTTTTTAAACGCGATCCCGGAGGACAGGCCGACCCCATGTAGCTATATGGGCCGGGAGATATCGTTAAAAGAGCTGATCGGGAGCCTGAGGGATGACGATTTTCCATTGCATAGCGTATCAGAGGCTGCAAATGCGTTAGCGGCCGCCTGCCCTGTCTCTGCCGAGTCTCCGGAAGGCGCGCCGAGCCAGGAGCTGTAGGGAAGACACTATAATTTTCCTTTTTAAATTCGAAAAAAAGAAAAAAATTGGAGGATATTGCACGGCGGAAAGGCAGGTGATAATCCAACCCCTGGAGGCATTTCAAATTATGGGTTATGGGTATATAATTGCGGCTTTTATTGAAAACCCCTGCGGATACATGGAGTTGATTAGTTTATGGGTGGTAAATGTCTTTCCGCACGCTGCAAGAGTAAAAAATGCCTGTAGAATATAAATAGATACTTTCCTTTGTTAGTTTTATAAAGCTTTATCAGGACTGGTTTTTGCGTATATAGCTTTAATATTGTGCAGAAATATTCAAATAGCCTGGTTTCTAGAGATAATACGATTATAGACTGTTTCATGGTATATTCAACGCTAAATATTTTAACGTGAAACAACGACCGCTTGCAGAGCCCGGACCAGGTATTATGTCATCGAGAGAAAAAGTTAAATAATATATAATCGGCTTAACTGTTTGCATGCTATTCGATTCGGTCAATGCCGCAGACTTCACTTCCGGCGCACAAAGCTTTAACGATGTGTATCTCGTCATCGTTTTTTTAATCCTGCTATTACAATTGCGTGAGCGTCGGGTTAGAATGTGGACACTGGTCGTAATGCCTTGCATTATGTTGGTGTTCACAATTCCGCTGGTCAACATGGATCTGAATTCCGGCTTACCGGGTATGGTCTTACTGGCCGTTGGCCTGGTCATCGGATGCGGGATCGGAGTACTCATAGGCTCGATGATGCAAGTAAAGATCGACGAAAAAGACGGCACAATGATCTTAAAAGGTTCTTTACTCGCCGTTGCACTATGGGGAGCCATAATCGTGATTAAGCTCTATGGAAAAGGCTTGATAGGAGATACCGGCGTTATCGACATTAACCTGCTGACCTCGGTCTTCTTAATGGTCACGCTGGGGACAATGATCGGCCGTCGTGCTTTCGTATACTGGCGGTACCTTCAGTTGAAAAAGCCGGCCTTAGACGCAGAATAAAAGTGTATAATAATTTTTAGCTTTTCTGTGCATTTTCCGCATGTAATCGCTGGTATAGCAAGTTCACGTTGGTTTGTAGGACTTCGATCTGCCTGGATATCTCGTCGAGCATTTCCTGGTTTTGCGGATCTGCCGCTATCCTGGCATGTTCCATCTGTCCCAGCATTGCCATCGCCGTCGCGAGGTCGTCTTTCAATGAATTCATTCTATCCAAAATGCTCACTTCCGTGCAGTTAATCCATAAAGGCATATATGTTATATAATTAGGTTATGTGAGCCCGATTTTAACCTTAATCGATGCATGAAGTGAGCCGCCTGGCATTAATCTTCGAATATCGCGGGTATAAATATAATAGATCGCGCCGGCGCAGGAGCTAATAATTTCTTTCTCTCGACATGCCGTTAGATGAAACTTAATACCACAGCCAGCGCGATCTGTAAAATCATGAATATTACTATACCGATAGCAGTGACAGCGACGGCGCTCAGTGTTTTCAACTTCTCGATATTCCTTAATGACAGGAACCACAGGTATGCTAGCCATATTACGAGGATTGCCAATAGCACAAGCATCAGTAAGATCGATATTATTAATATCAACGCCGACATGCTATCATAGTTATCGAGACCTAATGCAGTGATAAATATAGATAACACATTTCCTATGGCCATTATAAAGAAAGAATAGCCTACCGCTACGTACATGTTGGGATAAAGTTTCCCGGTCCCTCCAAAAAGTTTTGCAGAAAAATGAAGGCCGAATGCAAGCACGAGGCATAGAATAGTACCGGATATTAATGCGATCATCCAGTCCAGGAAGCCAGTGATAGGAAAAGTGCCCCCGGACACAAAATTTACGGCGACATTGGTAATTACATATAATATTATGGCAAGTCTGGCTTCGTTCACTTGCGGATCGGCATCGATCTCCCGCATGGTATTCCCGGGCCTTACCAGAATGCCGATGAACCTCGATAATGCACTACCCATATTATACCTCAGGTATTACATTTTAATAGTAATATAGGTGCAAGTTTTATTAATAATAGACTATACGTTTACTAAAAAAGCGATTAAACTAAAGCAAGACATGACAAGAATATTTAGAAACAACGTATTAGAAAAATGATGGGCCCGCTGCGATTTGAACGCAGGGCCTCTCGGTTATCAGCCGAGCGCTTGTCGCTGCCTTTTCGGGCAGTTCCGACCTGGCTAAGCTACGGGCCCAACATCTTGTGTAAAAGACCTTCCTACTACATAAAAGTTATGTTAGGCTTTCCGTATACATAATAGATTTATAATAGTAGCTTGCATTTTTTGCTGAACTTAAATGCAGTGTGACAAGTGCGGCAAAGAAGCCGTCATATTACAGAAATACTCGGGCATGCATCTTTGCGCCGCTCACGAGATCCTGGATGTAGAGCGTAAGATCAAGAAGCGGATGCGCCAGGAGAAGACGGTGGTACAGGGCGATCACATCGCCGTAGCCATGAGCGGAGGGAAGGATAGCGCCGCCACTCTTTCTATTTTAGTGGAAACGTTCGGCAAGCGTCCGGATATTAAGTTTACCGCCATTACCATTGATGAAGGCATCGATGGCTATCGTAATAACTCAATTCCAAAGGTCAAGGAACTGTGTGACATGTTAGGAGTGCCACATATGGTAGTCTCGTTTAAAGACGACATCGGCTTCACGCTGGACGAGATGCTGAAGCGGGAGCGTAAGGAAGCGTCTTGTACCTATTGTGGCGTCTTCAGGCGCATGCTGCTGAACCGGACGGCCCGTGAGATAGGCGCCAACAAGCTGGCCACCGGCCATAATCTCGACGACGACGCCCAGGTGGTCATCATGAACATCATGAACGGCGACATCGAGCGCCTTGCCAGGCTCAGGCCGTCCCGCATTCAGGAAGGCCTTATCCCCCGCATCAAGCCATTGATGGACGTGCCGGAAAGGGAGGTCGCATTATATGCTTTCCTGAAAAGGCTGCCTTTCCACATGGGCGAATGCCCCTATGCCCGTGAGTCACTCCGAGGAGAGATCAAGGACATGATGAACGAGTTCGAGTTCAAGCATCCCGGCACTAAATATTCGGTGATGCGTGGCTTTGACTCTATGGTGGACTGCCTCAAGACGAAGTACGCCCAGGTGCCGCTGGAGAGATGCGAGACCTGCGGGGAGCCATCCATAGAAAAATTATGCCAGACGTGCAAGCTAAAGCGGCGCATCAAGATAGAAGCTAAGCCTGTCAAGCCTCAAAAATCATAAAAACTTTTTTTATTATCGATCGTACTGACAGGGGTTTAAGATTTCTTGAGCGTACGCTGTGCGAGCACGTTCTTTAACTTGAACGCTATCATTTTGTCTTCCGGCGAGAGTTTCAAGGCTTCCGTGTATTCGCTGACCGCCTCGTCGAACATGCGCCGTCTCTCGTAGATGTCGCCGATGAGAAGATGAGTTTCAGAGCTACCGGGATTGACTCCGAGGGATGCGTCCAGCTCGACCAGCGCATCGTCCATCTTACCCTCATGATAGAGCTCATAGCCTTTTTTGAAGTGTGTATCAGTTCCACGCGTGGCACACTTACCGGGCACGAGGTCTATGGCGATGCGGTTATCGTGGGCACATTCGCCGAACTTAGGATCGCAATCCGGATGCTGCGGGATGATGATCTCGGGAGGATTATCGCAAATATCCTTTTTGTCCTTTTTTTCCATAAAAGTAAATCAGCGATTGCGTTTAAATCCTTTTTTGACGCATAGGACAAAATAAAAAAAAGTATCTGGCAGTATTATCCTTTGGCCACTGCCATTGGCCTAAGCCTGGCGACCTTTTTAGAGATGCCGAGCCTGTCGACCACGTCGACCACGTTATCGATGTCCTTGTAGACTTCCGGGGCCTCTTCTGCGATGGCGGAATCTTTGGGCGCTTTGACGATAATTCCCCGCGCCAATAGTTCCCTTTTAACCTCGTTACCTCTGATGTCCCTCAGGGCTTCGTGCCTGCTCATGACCCGGCCTGCGCCGTGACAGGTGCTGCCGAAGGTAAGCTCCATGCCCTTATGGGTGCCGACTAAGACATAGGAAGCGCTGCCCATGCTGCCCGGGATAATGACCGGCTGGCCTACCTCTCGGTAGGCAATAGGCACTTCAGGCCTGCCGGGAGCAAATGCCCTGGTCGCGCCCTTACGGTGCACGCATAATTTCATTTGTTTACCGTCTACCGTATGTTCCTCGAACTTGGCGACGTTGTGAGCGACATCGTAGAGCAGGTCCATCTGGACATCGGACTTGTAATATTTCTTGAACGCTTCTCTGACCCAGTGGGAAATGACCTGACGGTTGGCCCACGCATAGTTAGCGCCGCAGGCCATGGCCGCGAAGTAGTCCTGCGCCTGGGGCGAGGATAGCGGAGCACATGCTAGTTGCCTATCATATAATGTAATATTATATTGCCTGGAGGCCTGCTCCATTACCTTTAAAAAGTCCGTACATATCTGATGGCCGGCTCCCCTCGAGCCGCAATGTATCATGACCGTGACCTGGCCTTCCTTGAGCCCGAACGCCTTAGCGACAGTCTCATCGTAGATCTTATCCACGTATTGAATTTCGAGGAAGTGGTTTCCGCTGCCCAGTGTACCGAGCTGAGGCCTTCCCCTTTCCCGGGCCTTTTTACTCACTTTGGCAGGATCGGCACCCTTCATTTCGCCGTTCTCCTCGCAGTGCTCCAGGTCCTCCTTAACGCCATAGCCGTTCTCAACGGCCCAGCGGGCGCCCGTCCTGAAGACTTCCAGTAACTGAGATTCGTTGACCCTGAACTTCGACTCGGAGCCGAGGCCGGAAGGAACGGCTTCGTATAAAGAGTTGATCAGATCGTTAGCGTGAGGGCGCACCTGCTCCTGCGTCAGTTGAGAGCGAAGGAGACGTACGCCGCAGTTAATATCGAAGCCTACGCCGCCGGGACTAATGACGCCCGTGCTCATGTCGAAGGCGGCGACGCCGCCGATCGGGAAACCATAGCCAGGGTGCGCGTCGGGCATTGCCATCGCATATTTTTGTATGCCCGGCAAGGTTGCCGTATTGGCCACCTGCTCTAAGGTGTCCTGCTCCAGGCCCTCCATCAGCTGATCAGATAAAAATATTCTCCCGGGCACGTTCATGCCGGGCTTATAATCCCTCGGGACTTCCCATACGTCCTCTGAGATCTTCTTCACTTTCTCCATAACGGCCATTTCTTATCATCCGGTTAAATGTCCAATAGTACTTGGGCTTCATATATATTATTCCTTTTTTCAAAGCGGAGGTCGTGGAAAGTAACCGCTTTTATATGCATGTACACATCCGGGTGGGCGTCAAGGCTTTCGCCGTATGCAGTGGCTTTGAGAGTGTAAATATTATTTTCATGCGCTACGTGTACTGTGAATTTTCCAAAAATAAGCCGGTCCACCTCCAGGATGAACAACAGCTCTTCCAGCCAGTCGAATAACAATAAGTCGGGCGCGTCATTGCTAAGCTCGATCTCTTTTTCGACCAAAGGCTTGATCGTAGCCGGGTCTATCATCAGGCCTATCATCGCCAGGGCTGAGTTTTCGAAAGCCTCGTCGACCGTAGTGCCATAGGCTATGAACTCGGCATCTGCTACGTGATTAAGATACTCAAATTTTTTTTCCATTACTCGCGCCTAAGAAAAAGAAGAAGTGCTTAGTATAAATATGTCATCAACATGCTGTCGTCGATCACGTCGATATACCGGGCCTGGGTAGCCGAAATATATAATAGGTGCTCTCCGACCTGTACTTTTAGGTCATTCGGCTTGGGCTTTTTTATGACGATGGGTAAAATGACAGGGCCGCCGCAAGAGGTACACACGCGGTAATCCCGCTTCTGCTCTTTGATGAAGTTAACGACCGCCTCGCTGATGTGAAATTGCTTGACGGGGCTGCCAATGGATTTAGCTAACATTTCAGCATACAATGCCACTACTGGAAAATAAAGTTGTCGGCTTATTCTAACAACCGATTAAGGCCCGAAGGCATGGCCAATTAAGACAAATATTAATACTTATGGAAGTAACTAATACCAAGTGATATAAATACCTGAAAGACAAACGGGGATAGGGTAAGGGTATTTATTCAATATCCTCACAAATTCATATTATTGCGTGGTGACCTGAAGTGGTAGAATATCCCGGTGAAAGCTGGAAACAAGAACAATTGCAGGAAGCGCTCAAAGGCAAAGACGTCATAATGAAGATGGGCGCCATACGTGTACTTCAAGAAAAGCCCAAGGACGATTATATCGCATCCTTGATGGACGCACTTAACGATTCTGACCGGCTGGTCAGGATCAACGCGGCCATCACCCTGGGTAAAGCTAAGAACCCTCTGGCGGTACCTGCCTTAGTTTACCACGCCGTTGCAGATGCCGACAAGGACGTAAAACAATACGCATCATGGGCATACAGGCAGATGGATTATCCCAAAGCCTCGCCCTATCTGGTTAAAGTGCTGCTGGAAAGCGGCAACGCGGAAATGATCCGGTTCGCCGCCAACGAGATGCGCCAGAAGAACGACGGAAAAGCCGTTGAGACCCTGATCCAGCGTTTCCAGACCAAAGGCCTGTACACGGGCTTTGACCTGGACATGCCGGCCGTCGGCGGGCTTTATGAGATAGGCTACGCGACCGTCGAGCCGCTGGTGAAGTGCCTCGATAATGATGATACGAGAGTACAGGCGAACGCAGTTTACACCTTAGGCAAGATCGGGGACGAGCGGGCCATACAGCCGCTGGTGAATCACCTCGCTGCAGCGAACTTAGAGCTGCGCTCCAGGATCAGCGACGCGCTCATCAAGATCGGCAGGGCCTCGATACCGGCTTTAGTGAAGCTGCTCGATAACAAGGATCGCGAGTTGAAGTGGCTAGCTGCATATTGCCTGGCCCAGATCGGGCCGGATGCAGAGACTGCTTTGCTGAAGACGCTAAAACAGCGCGGGCCCCAGGCCAGCGAAGAGATCATCTATGCGCTGGGCATCGCGGGCAGAAAGGACTCCTTCGGGTCTTTATACGATATTTATCTGACCACCGCCGACGACAGCGTAAAGGCCTGGACCACCATATCGCTGGCCGGCATGATGGCTTCCAATTACTATAGCATCAGCGACAGGAGCTCCGCGGATAAGTTTTTAAACGAACTGGGCGATCAATTGAAGCCGCATATGCTGCTTTCCTATGATACGCTCTATTCGCTGGGCAACATTTACATCCAGAAAGGCATTACGAACGACGTCAACGCCTTCAATACGAACGTCGGGCTGGGGGTCAAGTGTTTCGACCTTTCGCTCATAGAAAAAGACAATGCAGCCTCCAGGGCGTTCAGGCTGTTCTACGGCTCATACCTGAAGCTCATGACCTCCAAATCCTCGGAGATCATGAATTACATCGAGAGAGACATTACCGACCTGAAGAAAGAGGCGGAGAAGTCCAGCAACAAGAAAGAGATCGTCTATCTCATGGATAAGCTCCAAAAAATGCTACAGGGCGCATATGAGGACAGAGGCTTCGACTTTATCAACCGCTTCGAGGAGTATGTCGGGTTCTGTAAGCAAATGGAGCCTTTCCTGGACGACTTTTACGAGTCCGAGGAGTCTAGAAAGCACGCTGTAAAAGAGCAGCCTACTCTCCATGCGGACATTGGCATGATCCAGGACAAGATCGGCGCCTTACTAAAAGTATTCGGAGAGCGCGACGATGCCGAATCCGCTGCGCTTACCTACCGCCTGTCGACGGAGATAGCCAGGCTGGATACCGGCATGTACGATGATTATCGCGTGACCGAGTCTTGCCTTAAGAATATCGTTTCGCGCATGAAGCTAACTAACGAGGAAAAGTCGGATCTCCAGTTCAAGACATTACTTATCAGCAAGAACGGCGTCTCCCAGATCCAGCTTGTTCTCGACCAGCTGCTGAAGGGAATGAACACTGTTGTCGTCCCGGTAAAAAAGGAACGCCCCGCTACCGCCGCTAAAGAAGGCCGTAAGGTGAGCCTGCTTGAATATATCAGCATCGCGATCCTTGTCATTCTGGTCATCGTAGTCATCGTCCTGGCGCTCAACAAGTTCGGCATCATCACGCTGCCCTTCACGATGCCCTTTAGCTGGCTGAACCCGTCTTCGTAACAAGCTCTAAACTTTTTTTCTAATTTTTTATTCGTCTCAATGATAGTATACGAGTTTGACCTCGTCTTGCCGGTTTATTCGGGGACATCGTTTTAGGATATCGCGAGCATATAGGCCAATGGGAATACCTGATGGATCCGAATAATGACGGCTCAGCCCTATTTAAAGAAATAAACCTCGATGCGGACTTTCCGGACTTAGACGACGTTGAGGGGTACATCGAGCAGGCCGACTATTATGACCATACAAAGAAAGAGCGCACATATTTTTACAGGGTAGGCAGCGCCCTTTCGACTACTTTTATTCCCTGTGCGGACGTGGACTGCGAGGGCGTTTACTACATCAGGGATCTAATAGCGCTCGCATATAAGACCGGTAAAAAACACCTGGAGGGCACGCTGCCATGCTGCGTTTGCAAAGACCAGGGTAGAAAGGGGGAGTGCAGTAAAGCAAGATTTTCCATAGATATTAAATATAAATTGCCTGAGCAGGAGCCCGAAGAAGGGCCGACGATACCGTCGCCGGACGACAGGCTAGACCTGTATTAGCCGCCGGAAAAATATTTATACGGTCTTCTTTTTAAACAATCCATAAATTATAAATGATTAGATAAGCATCTTAGATTAGGAAAAGATAAAAACGCTTAATTGGTATTATGTTAGCCGTTAAAAACCAGCCTGGCAACCCCTATTGTTTTTGTACGTCAATAGTCCTTATTACCGATTTTCCATTGACCGGAGGCATGTAAAATGACCAAAGTGTATGCCATAGCTTCCGGAAAAGGCGGCACCGGCAAGACCATGTCGGTAGTCAACCTGGGTACCACGCTTGCGCTGCTGGGAAAACAGACCGTCATCCTGGACGCGGACATAGGCATGGCTAACCTCGGCCTCGTCCTGGGCCTCGAGAAGTGCAAGATCACGCTGCACGACGTCCTCGCCGGTAACGCGGACGTGTACGATGCCATCTACGAGCTGCCCACAGGCCTTAAAGTCGTGCCCAGCGGCATATCTCTCCGGGGATTCCAGGATGCAAACCCCGACAGGCTTCAGTTCGTCATGAGCGAATTGATAAAAGGGGCCGATTTTGTTCTCATAGACGCCCCCGCCGGAATAAACCGGGACGGCGTCATACCTCTGGCTATTGCCGATGAGGTCCTTCTTGTGGTAAACCCCGAGCTTTCATCCATGCTCGATGCTGCAAAGGTCGAAGCCGTCGTCGATATTGTCGGCGGCACCATCGGAGGCATTATCATCAACAGGGTACCGCCGTACAGGGCCGCCCTGACCAGCCAGAAGATCGGCGAAGTAATGAACGCCCCGATACTGGGCGTCATCCCTGAGGACTCCAACGTCAGGACATCTACCGCGTTCAAGACCCCGGTCGT
The DNA here is from genome assembly GCA_963780625.1 of uncultured Methanocellaceae archaeon. Taxonomy (GTDB): domain Archaea; phylum Halobacteriota; class Methanocellia; order Methanocellales; family Methanocellaceae; genus Methanocella. The sequence continues at coordinate 617,627 of CAWACH010000006.1, forward strand.
TGTCATGTATCCCGACAGCCCGGCATCCAGGGGATATAAGGCGCTGGCCGCAAGGCTCGCCGGCGAAAAATACACGTCGACATTGTTCGGGGGAGAGGGGCATATTGAATATAAGGCGGCACCTCCAAAAAGCAGTTTTGTAGACCGGCTCACACGGTCGCTCTTTGAAGATGAATAAAAAGATACAGATAACAAAAAAGAAAGATAGGATGTTTTTTTAAAAAAAAGAATTGGCTTATACACGTGATAGCCAGAGGCATCAAGTGTATAAGCGTATTACCTAATGCTTATTTCTTTCTCCAGGTGATCGCCGCTATAGCTGCGATAACGCCTATCGTCGCCAGAACGATCTCCAGATCCGGAGACGGTTCATTTGGGGGCACAGCAGTATCTTTAGCCGGAGTGGGGGTCGCAATATCGGTAAAGGTCACGTTAAAAGTCTCGGGCAGCGGGATCGTTGACATCACAGGCATAGTGGCGTTAGCCATACCTGTGATCACATGGTCGATCGTGCCGTCCGAGTTGTATATTACAGACTGGTTCGACATGTGCACTACTGGCTGGTGAGCGAAGAAGTTGCCGATCCGTTCTAGATCCACGCCAAAGTTGGTCGAGGTATCAGACGGGGAGGGGCTGGCAGTTGGACTGGGAGTCGGAGTAACTGTCGGAGTGGGCGTAGCAGTTGGAGTAGGCGTCGGAGTAGGAGTAGGCGTCGGAGTATCAGTCGGAATAGGTGTAGGGGTTGGCGTGGGAGTAGGAGTAGGAGTGGGAGTAGGCGTCGGAGTCGGTGTAGGCGTCGGAGTATCAGTCGGAATAGGTGTAGGGGTTGGCGTGGGAGTAGGAGTAGGAGTGGGAGTAGGAGTCGGAGTCGGAGTCGGAGTAGGTGTAGGGGTCGGTGTAGGGGTTGGCGTGGGAGTAGGAGTAGGAGTGGGAGTAGGAGTAGGCGTGGGAGTAGGAGTAGGAGTGGGAGTAGGAGTAGGCGTGGGAGTAGGAGTAGGCGTCGGTGTCGGTGTCGGTGTAGGGGTTGGCGTGGGAGTAGGAGTCGGAGTTGGTGTCGGAGTTGCGGTTGCAGTAGGAGATGGCGAAGGACTGGGAGTGGGAGTAGGAGACGACGGCGATCCTTCGGACGTGAAGCTGATACTGTAGATGATAGGCACTGTGCTGATCGATGGGTCAATGCCGTCGTTGTCGACGTAGATTATTACATACTTTGGCGTTTCAGTGGAGGATTCTGCATCCGTGCTTAGCGGAAGCGTAATGGAATGGCCGGCCACGCTGAAGACCGCGGTCCTGCCGCCGTCGGTGGATTGGATTTGCGCCGTATACTGAGCCCCGGTGTCCGGCGTGAATCCGTAACTATGGAAGTTGCTTGCCACGATCTGCTGATTGTTATCCATATACGGGCTGACGGTAACTCCCATATTCTGGGCATAGATGGGACAACCGATGAGCATCCAACCGCGCATATCCAGGGGATCGCTGGCCGTGCTGATACCGACGAATACTGCCGCTCTAAGGTCGTTCAGCCGGTAAGGTATCGTGAGGCTAAAGTTCCCGTCGCTTGCTGTCGTTACCGGATGACCGGCGTCTGAGAACCAGGTGGTGTCCCCATAAACGCCGCCGTTGTCGAAGGTACCGGTGAAAAAACCGTCCGACATGATCTGCCAGCCGTAGTCAGGGTCGATAGATCCAGCGGACTGTCCCGACCATCCGCTGTCGGCTGAAGCGATAGTTACAATTAGTATCATTGCCGGGATCATTATAAGTGATAGTATGGCCTTATCCTTCATCGATATCCTCCTGCTAAATGCTTGTGATGCAGGCGTTTATCCCATAACGCACCATTTATATGCCCGAATACATCAGCTTTGTCTTAAAATATAGCGGGTTATATTATTAATTTAGAATAATAAGCGGTTTATTATAAAGTTTTATATAATCATGCGCTTATGCCTTAATGTTGTTCATTTTTTGTCAGGACATATAAAAAAATTTAATGATAATTAAAAAGATTTATATAATAATATCATGGCTGGCGGCCGTTTTATGCGAGGTCATAGTCGATATATAATAGGATGAACTCGAGTACGAGATGATAGAATGGGCCCGGGTAAGGAAAAAATAAAACCATGCATTGTTTTTCTTACTTCACCCTCTTAAAGTCAATAAACCCGTTCTCCACATCCGTGCTGATCAACTGCACTCGGAGCCTGTTGCCGACGTCCACGCCTTCAAAACCATGCTCTAGTTTTCCTTCCACGGGCGGATCCAGAATGCGGACCCACGTACCATGATCCGTAGCGCCTGTAACGATGGCATCGAACTTCTCACCGATCCTTGATCCCAGCAGCAGTGCCGCCGCGGATTTTCTTACCTGCCGTTCGACCTTATTCGCGGCGGACTCGGCTTCGGTGCAATGCTCGGCGAGCGCCTCCAGCTCATCGGCATTATAGGGCGGAGAAACTCCGGCTATGGCCGCTTTCAGCAGCCGTTGTGCGATCACGTCAGGGTATCGGCGGTTCGGGGCCGTGGAGTGGTTATAGTCCCTGACCGCAAGGCCGAAGTGCCCGGTCGCATCCTCTCCGGGAAGCCGGACGACATATTCGCCGTTACCCAACAGCTTGATGATGCTGAGAGAAAGGTCAGGAAAACGAAGAGGATCGGCGGCTTTAGCCGATGCCAGGAATTTCTCCAGGGCCTTTGAATCGGGCTCCCGTGGCAATCGCGTGCCTCGTTCCGCTGCGATATCAACGATCCGGCCCCAGCGTTTAGGCGTGCGGACGACACGCTGTAGCGAGGGAAGCTTTTTGGACGTGAGATAACGTGCCACTACGCCATTGGCGGCGATCATGAATTCCGCGATCAGATCCTGCGCCCGGTTCTGACGGTAGGTTTCCAGGCCTTTGAGCTCCTCCCCGACAAATATCGGACGAGCTTCGATCGTTTCGAGCTCAAGCGCACCGTTCGCATAGCGGATGGCTTTTAATGTTTGGGCCACGTGGTCCTGGAGCCTGAGGTTCTCGTCCAGACCGGCGACAGCCCCGATCTCTTTCGGCATCGGCCCGTTACCGTCCAGCCAGGCGGCAACGCTGTTATAGGCAAGTTTGGCATGATTGCGTACCAGCGCCTTATAGATGTCCGAACCCTGAAGCGATCCATCCGCTGCAAAAACCATTTCGATGACGACGGCCAGTCGGTCTGATCCATAATTTAGAGAGGTAAGATCGTTGGAGAGTTTCTCGGGCAGCATCGGAAAGGTCTCCGCAACAGTATAGACGGAAGTGGTGTTTTGCTGCGCATGATCGTCAAGTGCCGAATGCTTTTTGACAACGGCGTCGACGTCCGCGATGGCGACGAGTATCTTCACTGCCCCAACGGGCATGGCTTCGGCAACGGTAAGCTGATCCAGATCGAGCGAATCGTCATTGTCGATGGAACACCAGAGAAGGCTCCTGAGATCGCGCGTCGATACTTCCGTTTGTGTTGCCGGCCCGTTGATCTTATTAAGCTCGGCAAGTGCCTGGTTCGGAAAATCCGGGTCAAGCCCTCTTTCCAGCATTACCCGATGAGCAATTCCCTGCAGGATAGAACGGTGTTTTATGTCGTCGGTATTCATCATCATGTCTCCCTTAATCCGATAGCTAATAAGGCGTCGTATTATAAATATATGTGAGAGTTATCTCTAAAAATATTATAACTATCAACTTTGGCGAGAGTTTATCTTGTGTGTGATGATAAGTAACTCAGGCAGACTGAGAGATAGTACCCATTAAACCTTTAAGAAGGCTGAGAATATCATGTTCAAGAAAATCGACCACATAGAAATAGTCCCGACGGACATTAACCGCACAATAGAGTTTTATGTTTCAGTGTTAGGGTTTAAGGTCAGGGAACGCTTTCCCGTCCCGATGCCGCCGATGAAAGAGATCGCATATCTTGTGCTGGGTGGTACTGTTATAGAGCTTATTTCGGTTGAGAAACCTGCAGCAAAGCCACAGGAGCCGTGGGTTGTCGGATACAGGGCCATCGCCATAGAAGTCGAAAATATGGACGCTACAGTCAATTATCTAAAAAGTAAAGGTGTAGCAATAACCTGGGGACCGATGGCGGCGGGGAAATCAATACGAGCGGAAATACAAGACCCCGATGGTTTACCCATTGAGCTAAGACAATGGTAAAAAAGCCATATATGACAGGATAAGTCCGTAAATCATGATAACAGGCAAAACCGACCCGTTATCATGTTATCTATCGAAAAAGACGATTATTTCTCAAGGCGAGTTTTAATGTGCTATCTACCCGTCAGCCTGTCCAACTCCTGGCCGGCCGCCGCGTTCCGCTCCAGCGAGATCGCTTTACTATCGCACATCTCGTGACAGCAGTAGCACCGGATACACGTCGTGTAGTCGATCACCGGCTTCTCGTCAACCACCGTGATCGTCTTTACCGGGCAGCTCAAAACGCACTTTAGGCAAGAGACACAAAGGTCTTCGTGGATGACCGGCCGGAGCGTGTACTCGCTGGCTAAAGCGATGATCTTTGCAAACGGGCTTGAGGGGTCGTGACGGCGGCCATGGCCTGCATAGGTGGCAGGCCTCTTGAAGTCCTTAACGATCAAGCTCTCCGGGCTGTCTCCGACCATGGAAACATCGCTCAGGTCGTCCCGTAGGTGCCCTCGCTCGACCGCCGCAGCGACGGTCGGAGCTTGCGCGGGTTCGACGAAAATTAGCCGACAGGTCGCCACGTCGATGGCGCTATAGTCGCCCGAAGCCAGTATAGCTCCGATCTTTCTCGGGTCGCCGGCGAACGGGCCGTCGCCTTCCATGCCGAAGACCGCATCCATGATCTGCAGCTTCGGCTTGACGAGATCGTTGAGATCGACGAGCATGCGTGCGAAGTCCAGGGGATTTTGTAGCCGGGCGTGATAAGTGGGCTTTTCCAGTCCCGGGATGACCCCGAAGATGTTCTTGGCAGCGCCGGAGACGAAAAGGGAAGCGTGCGTCTTTACCTTGGATACGACGACCACGGCGTCACAGTCAAGCACGGGGTTAATGATAGGGAACTGTTTCATCATCTTACTATTTGGCGCCGGCACGTCCCGGTATCCGACGTCGTAGTTCAGCGAGATGCCTAACTCTTCGGCGACCCGGTCAAAGCCGGAAGTCGCATAGGCTTTCTGAAGGTTGGCCTCGCTGTAAGGTATGCCGGATCCCGGGCTATCCCCCAGGAGTACTTCGCAGCCGTGCTCCTTGAGCAGCTTTGCCACCGCATACACGACCTCCGGGTGCGTGGTCACACATTTTTCGGGTGCCGCCCCCTGGAGCAAGTTGAACTTCACCAGGACCTTCTGGCCCGGGGAGACGAACGCCCCGATACCGCCGATCAGATCGATCGATCGCCGGACAGCTTTTTCTACAAGTTCGCGCTCGTAGCCCTCGCACGTTACTATCGATACCGTTTTTATGCTTTTATCGTCGCTCGTCGTACCACCTGCTCTAATGACAACATGTCAATGACTAATCGCAGCTCATGTGCTCAAGATTTAAATAATTAGGCTCTGTCCAGTTTTCCGTAGCTAACGAAACAACGCTCGGCGCCGGACTTATTCTTCACATTGGTACTTTATACGGTCGCCCATGTGTTCGGATCCCCATGCGCAGAGCTGATCGAGGATTGGCAGCAAGGATTTTCCCAGTTTTGTGAGCGAATACTCCACTTTCGGAGGGACCTGGGTGTAAACTTTTCTCGTGATAAGGCCGTCGGCCTCGAGCTGGCGAAGCTGTTTTGTAAGCATCCGCTGGGTGATACGGGGCTGTAGCCGGTCAAGTAGCTGGCTAAAACGCAGCGTCTCATCATTTAGCTCATATATGATCAGCGGTTTCCACTTGCCCCCTATTACGGCAAGAGTCGCATCGATCGGCCAATCATACATGCAGTCTTTAGGAGGAGCGTCCATAGTATCAAACCTGTTCGTATGTTACATATGTGTATGTACATCCTATTTATATCCTGTGTGATAGTGTATGTTTAAAGAAATATCGGCAGGTCTGAGAATGAAGGTATTATTAGTAAATGGTAGCCCACATAAGGAGGGGTGCACCTATACTGCTCTTACAGAAGTAGCTAAAACCCTGAACGAAGAAGGTATCGATACTGAAATTTTTTGGATCGGCATAAAGCCGCTTGCCGGGTGTATCGCCTGCAGGAAGTGTGCCGAAACTGGACATTGTGCATTTAAAGACCGGGTCAATGATTTTCTTGGTATTGCCAAAGATGCCGATGGCTTTATCTTTGGATCGCCAGTACATTTTGCCGCAGCAAGCGGTGCGATCACATCCTTTATGGATCGTGTATTTTATGCCGATCTGCAGTCCGGCAAACGATCTTTTTACCTGAAACCGGCAGCAGCAGTTGTTTCCGCAAGGAGAGCGGGAACTACCGCCACTTTTGACCAGCTAAATAAGTATTTCACCATTTCAGGAATGTTCGTTATTGGTTCCCGATATTGGAATATGGTCCACGGAGCTAAGCCGGAAGATGTGGCAAAAGATCTGGAAGGCTTACAGACCATGCGCATGCTTGCAAGGAACATGGCGTTTTTCTTGAAGTGTAAAGAAGCTGGCCTTAAAACAGGTGTGCCACTCCCGAAGCTGGAAAAAGACGTTTTATTCACGAACTTTATTCGTGAATAATTCCTTTTTAGACTTCAGGGCGATATATGAAATAAAGCCAGTTGAGGATGATACATATGACAGATCATAATATTCTTGTAGCATATTTTTCTCGTCCAGGCAACAACTATGTCGGCGGAAGCATCGTGAACCTGCCCGTCGGCAATACGGAAGTCGTAGCAAAGATGATCGGGGAAATTACGAAAGGCGATCTATTTCATATTGAATCGGTGAACGTGTATCCCGAGGGTTATACGGAAACCACCGAAGCCGCACAGCAGGAGTTGCGCACCAATGCCAGGCCGAAGCTCGCCGACCATCTGGAGAACATGGCTACTCACAATGTGATCTTTCTCGGCTACCCTAACTGGTGGGGAACAATGCCGATGCCTGTATTCACATTTTTAGAGGAATATGACCTTTCCGGAAAAACGATCGCCCCATTTTGTACGCACGAGGGCAGCGGCATGGGGCGAAGTGTTATGGATATCAAGAAATTATGCCCGAATTCAACCATTCTGGACGGCCTTGCCATCCGGGGTAGCAGTGTAAAGACTGCGCAGAATGAGGTATCGGAGTGGCTGCGTAGTATCGGGATGAAAGCGTAAAAGTAACCAGTCAAGGTGATTGAAAATGTTGTATAGAAAAATGCCCAAGAACGACGACGAACTGTCTATCCTTGGATTCGGATGCATGCGTCTCCCCGTGAAAGAGGATGGCTCTATCGATGAAGAAAGAGCCACGAAGCAGATACGCTATGCGGTCGACCACGGCGTGAACTATGTCGATACCGCCTGGCCCTATCACGCAGGACAGAGCGAGCCGCTTTTAGGCCGTGCTCTTGCCGGCGGATACCGCGAGAAAGTTAAGCTTGCGACAAAACTTCCCAGCTGGCTGTTGAATAGCCGGGAGGATATGGATAGTTTTTTGAATGCTCAACTGGAGAAGCTCCATACCGATCATATCGATTATTATCTCGTCCACGCGCTGCTCGGCGATGTGTGGGACAAGATCGAAAAGCTTGGCATAGCCGATTTCCTCGACAAAGCCAAAGCCGATGGCCGCATCATAAATGCAGGGTTTTCCTTCCATGGCTCACTAATAGATTTTAAGCGGATCGTGGACGCCTATGACTGGGACTTTTGCCAGATCCAGTACAACTTCCTGGACGAAAAGAACCAGGCAGGTACCGAGGGCCTGGAATACGCGGCTTCGAAAGGCCTTGGAGTGATCGTAATGGAGCCCCTCCGGGGAGGGAACCTCACAAGCCCCGTACCTCCAGCCGTTAAAGAGATATGGGATGAGTCGCCGACGAAGAGGACATCTGCAGAATGGGCGCTTCGCTGGGTATGGAACCATCCGGAAGTCACGGTTGTCCTCTCGGGGATGAATAAGGAAGCACATGTCGAAGAGAATCTTGCGGTGGCCGGCAAAGCATACCCGAACTCGCTAACCGAAGCTGAATTGCAATTAGTGAATAAAGTAGAGCGGAAATACCGGGAGCTGATGAAAGTAGGCTGTACCGGCTGTAGATATTGTATGCCCTGTTCCCAAGGGGTGGATATTCCATCCTGCTTCGAAGATTACAATAACATGCACATGACCGGGGATACGGCCGGGTTCAGGTTCCACTACGCGGTAAAGTTGAGTGGTATCCTCTCCGTCGGAGAGCCGGCATTTGCATCCAAATGTGTACAATGCGGAGAGTGCCTTGAAAAATGCCCCCAGCACATTGAAATACCGACGATCCTCGAAGCCATCGTTGAAGAAATGGAAGGGCCGGACCTGGAGCAGAGGGTCGCGATGGCAAAACAGGTATTCCAGAAGAAGTAACAGACGGGACGGACAGAGATGATATAAGTGAAACAAAAAGTTCTAGTCATATCGGCAAGCCCGAGAAAGGGCGGAAATTCGGATACTTTATGTGACCAATTCATGCATGGGGCAAAAGAAGCGGGCAATCACGTCGAGAAAATTTTCTTGAGAGACAAGAAGATCAATTTCTGCGTGGCGTGCGATGCCTGTAAAAAGAATGGAGGCACCTGTTCGCAGAAGGATGACATGGCCGGTATCCTGGAGAAAATGATCGCCTCGGACGTGATCGTCATGGCGACGCCCGTCTACTTCTACACCATGGACGGCCAGATGAAAACGCTAATAGACAGGACTTATGCCAGGTACCCAGATATAAGAAATAAGTCGATGTATTTCATCGTGACCGCCGCGGACAACAATAAACATTCCCTGGAAAGGACGATCGAAGGATTCCGGGGATTTACTTCCTGCTACGACGGCATGGAAGAAAAGGGCATCATATATGGGACTGGCGTGTGGAATATCGGGGACATCAAAGGAAGCCCGGCAATGGAAGAGGCCTATGAACTGGGAAAGTCTGTATAGTTTTGGATTATAAAAGAAGTGCATTACAATGGCTCAGGTCATATTAGGAAGTACAGGGATCACGACTGACCGTAACGGGTTCGGAGCGCTCCCCATCCAGAGAGTCGACATGGAGACAGCCGTTTTTCTTTTAAGGAAGGCATACGCGGGCGGCATCACCTTCTTCGACACATCACGCGTCTACTCGGACAGCGAGGAAAAGCTGGGGCGGGCATTCGAGGGAATGCGTGAGAATATCTTCATCGCCACCAAGACATTTGCCAGGACGCCTGAAGATTTCTGGAAAAGCCTTGAGACATCCTTAGCGACCTTGAAGACGGACTACATCGACGTTTACCAGTTCCATATACCGGACGTCTGCTATAAGCCTGGAGACGGAACGGGAATGTACGAATGCATGCTGAAAGCGAAGAAACAGGGCAAGATCCGGCACATCGGCTTTACGAACCACAAGCTGGGCCTGGCCGAGGAATGCATCGAGTCAGGGTTGTATGAGACCCTGCAATACCCGCTAAGCTATCTGTCGTCGGAAAAGGAGATCGAGCTGGTAGAGAAATGTAAGAAGGCGAATATGGGTTTCATCGCCATGAAGGCGCTCTCCGGAGGACTGATCACGGATTCCGCCTCGGCTTATGCGTTCATGACGCAGTTCGATAATGTTCTTCCTATATGGGGCATCCAGCGGGAAAAGGAATTGGATGAATTTTTAAGCTATATCAATAACCCGCCACAACTATTTGATGAGAGGAAAGCGTTCATTGAACAAGAAAAACAAGAGCTGAACGGGGAATTTTGTAGAGGCTGCGGATATTGTATGCCGTGCCCACAAGGAATTGAGATCAATACCTCGGCAAGGATGTCCAAGCTGATCAGGCGGGCGCCATCAGCAGATTGGCTGACGCCGAAGGTACAGGAAATGATGAAGAAGGTTGAGGGATGCACTGAATGTGGGGAGTGCAAGGTGAAGTGTCCGTATGGGTTAGATGCGCCGGAATTGATAAAGAAGAATTATGAGGATTACAAATTAATTCTCGCTGGAAAAGTGAAAGTGAATTAAATGATATGGGCGGCCCGAAGCTTTGATATATTCAGGCCGCTTTCACCAACATCAGGTTCCAGGCTTACCTGTTTTTCATTCTCTTGTTAACGAAGACGACCCCGATAGCTAATAATGGCAGCAGGGCTAGAATGCCGCATATTCCCCCACTGCTTGCCGAAGACCCTGAGGTAGTTCCGCTAGTTGTTTGAGCTATTATCACCGGATCCTGCGTTAGATTATCCGAAGATACACCATATTTCGCAGCTTCGTCAGACACATTGAACGTAGTGACCGGCCCGAGGCCCGCGCTTGTGGCGGTGACCATTTCGCCCGGCCCGATGATGACTGTCTGGCCGTTCGCCTTGCTTATGACCGTTACATTGTGGACGATGCCTTTTACGGTGGAAGACGTGGCGTTTGATTCGGCTTCGAAGACCGTGCCCTTAATGCCCGCTACCGCCTGGCTCATATCGACCTCCATCGTCCCGTCATTCGCCATCTTCTTCACGTTGACCCAGATGTTTCCCAGGACCAGCCCGATCTTGCTGTCGTGCGCGGGCGGAGTGGAGACGACGATCTCCGACTCCGACTTCAGGAGGAAGGTGCTCAGGTCGGCGAAGCCTATAATGGCGCTGCTATCCTCCGAAGTCTTGACGTGGTCGTCCACGTCGAGCACCGTGTTCATCTTGGCAGGGGCCCAGTTTTTCTCGTCGTAGTCGTGGCGGACTTCCACCTGGCCGCTGAGGCTGGAGAACCTGGCGCCCGAGTCCGTAAGGTCGGGAATGGGTGTGGTCGTCGGCGTGACCGTCACCGGCACCGGGGGCATGCTGTAAGGCCATTCCGAGGGCGTCTTATATCCAGTCCAGTATCCGGCAAAGTTGCCGTCGCTATCCAAATGTTTGGAATATTCGATCCTGAAATTCAGGTCCGGATCTCCCGAAAATTTATCGATAAATACGGCCTCATGATAGTAATCATGTATGTTGGAAACTTCAGAATCTTCGACAGTTACGCTGACCCACGGCCCTCCGCTCTCATCTTTCACGCCCTCCAGCTCATTGGCCGGAACTGAAATCGTGTCCGAATTGTCTTTTACAAGGTAGCCGTTAACATCCCACTGGTAGTAGTAAGGCGGCGTTCCGCCGATGGCCTTTACCGAAAACGTGTATGGGCCGCCATCCGTCGTGATCGTGTCCGGCCCGGTCAGGCTCGCGATCACCACACGCCCAGCGTCGCTGGCATGAACCGTGACACTGCCGGCGATGAGGGCGAAAGCTAACATAGTTGTAACCAATAGCAAAGATAGTATTCGCATAAGCGCCCCTAAAAACAAGTTAATACTAATCGTTTATATAGATACTGACATTTATATCAAATGGCCTATCGAATATTTTGGGCAAATAGGGTGCAAATATAGATCACAGAAGCAAATAAAAACCGCAATGAAATAAAAAAGAGATCAAATGTGTTGAATTAAAGCTATTTTGACTCCATTCGGGTCTTCTATGAAGGCAAGGGTCCCGACGGTTATTGGTATGGGTTCCATGGTGACCTTAGCACCTTTCGATTTGAGCTCTTTCACTGTGGCGTTTATGTCTTTAACATCCAATCCTATTGAAAATATGCCGGTTTTATCTGTTGTATTTTTTATGAGCTCTATCATAGCATCCCCTTCCCCTTTCAACAATGTGATTATTGCTCCAGGTATGGGTTTGTGTTGGCTATCTATTTTAAATCCTAAAACTTCGGTGTAAAATTTAATTGACTTATCCATATCCTCGACTATGATGGTAGCGTATTTGACTTTCATATTATCACCTTATGAATGCCATTTATAATTATTTATTAATTCCGATATAGGGATTGGGGTACATGCCCTCGATATTGGCGCCTAACGTTTCTTCTTACCTTCGAGGTTGAGCGCTACAGCTGCCTGTATGAGTTTCTTAAAGGCTGCTTCATTGATGTTATCCCCTTCGGAAATGTCGATCGCGCGCCATAGATTCCCCCTCAAGACTTGCATATAACAAGTGATCAGGGTCCTTCAAAGAAGCGCCTTTGGAGAACGTCAGCTTGACTTTGTCTTTTTGACGTTCTCCGCTTTTGAAGACACTTATTTTACGATCAGGCGAGATCGAAGCGATCGAGGTTCATGACTTTGGCCCATGCCGCCACGAAGTCCTGGACGAACTTGTCCTGTGCGTCCGCGCTTCCGTAGACCTCGGCCAGAGCCCTGAGCTGGGAGTTCGAGCCGAAGATGAGGTCGACACGAGTACCGGTCCACTTGACTTCGCCGGTCTTGCGATCGAGTCCTTCAAACACGTCAGCGTCTTTTGAGACCGCCTTCCACTCCGTGCCCATGTCGAGCAGGTTCACGAAGAAGTCGTTGGTGAGCGCTTCCGGTTGTTTAGTGAAGACGCCGTGCGAAGTCTGTCCGAAGTTCGTGTTCAGCACGCGCATGCCACCCATGAGCACCGTCATCTCGGGCGCGGTCAGGGTCAGCAATTGCGCCCTGTCGACAAGCAGCTCCTCGGCTGTTACGGCATAGCGGGTCTTTTGATAGTTGCGGAAGCCGTCCGCCTTCGGCTCGAGCACGGCAAAGGAGGCCACATCGGTTTGTTCCTGCGCGGCGTCCATGCGACCCGGTGTGAATGGAACTGTCACCTTGTGACCGGCATTCTTCGCTGCCTGCTCGACACCTGCGCAGCCGGCCAGAACGATCAGATCAGCCATCGATACCTTCTTGCCGCCTGTCTGCGCCCTGTTGAACTCGCCCTGTATGCCCTCCAGTACCTTGAGTACCTTCGCCAGCCGGGCAGGCTGGTTGACTTCCCAGTCCTTCTGCGGTGCCAGACGAATGCGGGCACCGTTCGCGCCGCCGCGCTTGTCGGAGCCACGGAAGGTGGACGCCGACGCCCAGGCTGTCGAGACCAGTTCCGGCACTGACAGGCCGGAAGCCAGGATCTTGGCTTTGAGGGAAGCGATGTCCTGTGCATCGATCAGTTTGTGATTGACCGCAGGGATCGGGTCCTGCCAGATGAGCTCTTCTCCAGGGACCTCCGGGCCGAGATAGCGTGCACGCGGGCCCATATCTCGGTGCGTTAGCTTGAACCACGCCCGGGAGAACGCATCCGTTAGCTGCTCCGGATGTTCCAGGAAGCGCCGCGAGATCTTTTCATAGGCAGGGTCGATCCTCAATGCAAGGTCAGTGGTCAGCATGCCTGGCGTACGACGCTTTGACGGGTCGTGGGGATCCGGCACGGTGCCGGCGCCTGCGTCGCCCTTCGGCTTCCACTGGTATGCGCCGGCGGGGCTCTTTGTTAGTTCCCATTCGTAGTCGAACAGGTTTCGGAAGAAGCTGTTGCTCCATTTCGTGGGCGTATTGGCCCAGATGACTTCCGGCCCTCCGCCGATCGTGTCATTGCCTTTGCCAGTGCCGAATTTGCTCTTCCAGCCGAGTCCCTGTTCCTCGATGGGTGCGGCTTCCGGCTCACGGCCTACCAGCGACGGGTCGCCAGCACCGTGCGTCTTACCAAACGCGTGGCCGCCCACGATGAGAGCCACCGTCTCTTCGTCGTTCATTGCCATGCGCGCGAAGACTTCTCTGATATCCTTAGCAGCGGCAAGCGGATCCGGGACGCCGTTCGGGCCTTCCGGGTTCACGTAGATCAAGCCCATCTGCACGGCGGCGAGCGGATTTTCGAGTTCCCGGTCGCCGGAGTAGCGCTTGTCGCCAAGCCATTCGCTCTCGGAGCCCCAGTAGACGTCCTTATCCGGTTCCCAGACGTCCTCGCGTCCGCCGCCGAAGCCGAACGTCTTGAAACCCATCGATTCCAGGGCGACGTTGCCAGTAAGGATCATGAGATCAGCCCACGAGATCTTCCGGCCATACTTCTGCTTGACCGGCCAGAGCAGCCGGCGTGCCTTGTCGAGGTTCACATTGTCGGGCCAGCTGTTGAGGGGCGCAAAGCGCTGGCTGCCGTGGCCTGCGCCGCCGCGGCCGTCACCCATGCGGTAGGTCCCGGCGCTGTGCCACGCCATACGGATGAACAAAGGCCCATAGTGGCCGAAGTCTGCCGGCCACCAATCCTGCGACTTCGTCATCAGTTCACTGATGTCCTTTTTCACGGCTTCCAGGTCGAGACTCTTGAACTCTTTAGCGTAATTGAAATCCTCGTCCATCGGATTGGACATAGATGAATGCTGGTGCAGGATATCGAGATCCAGCTGGTTCGGCCACCAGTCCCGGTTGGACCGGTCCCGGCTGATCGCTTGTTTATTTACCATGCCCGTTACCGGGCACTTGCTTTCGTCGCTCATAACGTCTTCTCCCATCGTTCTATGATATTATCCACTATGGAGTTTTTAAAATTCCCTTGCCTACCGGGCTAACAGTTGCCTCAGCAGCGATATGGTTAAGTATCGCGTTTATTCGTTTTATTCGATGATGGTAAATTCTGGTTTGATGGCACTGTAAAAAAATCTGCCATCCGTGTTGTGTTATAAAGTTATTATCATTAAAGTTTCTGGTGTACTATTAGGGCTCAAATTCATTTTAACAAAATCGCATTTGACAGAGGCTTTTCGGGCATCGGTCTCACGCGCCTGTCGTCAATCTCGGTGATCTTTTTGCTGAACAGCTCGGATGCAGACCTATCTTGTCGGTTTGAGCCGTTCTTCATAGTCAAGCCTTCAGCATCTGCCGTCTTATGCATTAATTGCTGTATAACAAAAGGGATCTACAAGTTATAGGTGTGAAATGTCAGGGTATAACCCGGAGAAATCGTTACTTTTACGGCTTAAAGTTTTATTGATTGCTGAATTAGCGTTTATTGGACCAGGCTAGTTGACGCGATAAAGGAGATCAGGATACTATGAGCAAACGTTCAAAGAAAGTCGATAAGGTAGTGGCCGACGAGGACACGACCGACACTTTAAGTGATTTCGAGCAGACCAATATCAGGTTATCGCCGGAGAACGCGAAATTTCTCCGCGAAGAGGCCAGGAGGACCGGGAATACGATAACCGGTTTAGCCAGCCTTGCCGTAGCTGACTGGTTACAACATAGGCGTGTGAATTATAAACAGTTCGAGAACATTATTTATAAACCAGCTATGAGGAAGGAAAAGAAATAATCGGACGAGATACTGTCAAGTTGGCAAGGCTATAGAAATGATAAGGTTTACATCATGCCATATATTCAGACCCGGCCAGCTTGATAGAACCCGGATAATTCTAGATGGGGCAGGGAGTAAGTATTAAATTAGAATATTGTTCACTGTACTAAACCGCTTAATTATTGCTGTCAAAAAACTCTGATATGACCTCAGTAAAATGTTTATCCCAGAAGAAAAATCTGTGGCCCCCGTTGAACATCATAGTTTTTGAACCCGCTATACTATTATGCATTTCTTCACTTTGTTTATGAGCAATTTTATCTTTCTTTCCATGAAGGATGAGCGTAGGCACATGTATCTGATCCAGTCTATCGCCACAGTCATAGCTGCTCGATGCGATCAGCTGTCGGACAAACGCATAATAGGGCTGAGGATATTTTTTAAATATCCTTTGCAGCGGGATCAACCTGAGGAGCTTAAGCCTGTACAGCCTGGCTTTACTTGCCGATCTGGCCCACGTGGATGTTAAAACGAGGCTGTTTACCAGTTCCGGGTGCTGAAGAGCCAGGGCCATAGCGATGCGGCCGCCCATGGAAACACCTACCACGTGTGCCCGTTTAATATCCAAAGCGTTGAGCAAACCGGCAGTATCATCGGCCATCATTTCTATGGTATAGGGGATATCCGGCTTATCGGAACGTCCGGCTCCACGATTATCGAAAGCTAAAACCCGGTATTTTTGAGAAAGCCTGCCGGTGATCAGCTCAAATGCCGTGATGTCCATACCCAGCCCTGCTATCAATAAGACAGGTTGGCCCTCGCCGCGCAACTCATAATATAACGTTATACCGTTGACTATTACTGTCGGCAATATCCAGCTCCAAATAGCTTATACAAGTAAATATGGTATATAATTGACTATCGATGAGCCATTTATAACTTAGAACTGTCCGATATATAGTGATCTAACCGTATTATTATATTATTAATAAAAAACGGAAAGCTTCGAGGCAGGTATCTTTACATGTCCCGATACGTCCTGGTCGATCGTAGTGCGATAAGGACCTGATGTTCCTATTGGCGCCGGTAATGACGCTCTCGACGATAGTAATAGGCTTCTTCTGTGTCTTCGTATTCTTCGTATACGGGATACTCTTCATCATCCCGGCTATCATAACCGGGTAAGGGTTCGTCGAGAATTTTATTCAGCCATCTATCAGCGGGATACATAATTAGGAATTAGTGTCCGAGTGTAAATTCCTGAGGCGCGGTAACGGCATCTTATAACCTAATGAGCTAACAATAATTCCATATAACCTTTGTAGTATTGTTTATTTTAATGTCCATTGGCCTGTGTAAGTCATGCCCTGAATTGTTCAAATAAAGACATATTATGTAGAGATATTTTTTCTTCAGTGAGGTTGACAAAACGTGGAAATGCTTTACGTGCTTGTAAAATGATGCACGGAGGGCGATTCGATCGCACGAACTCCTACGAGATAGGGCCTTAAGCCATACACCTTAACCAATACAAGATATTACATTATTACTATTGCAGTTCGCTCTGCCCTGGCTCTAATCAGATTAATGATCGATACAAAAAATATATTATTTATTACTAATAAATAAACTAGTTTATTAGTAATATACAAGTTTGTTTATTAATAATAAATAAGATTTAAGTATCATTAAAGCATATTCATTTCCATGATCCCGGAGGATAGAATAAAGGAAATAGCGATCATACAGGAAAAGGATTTTTTAAGCCAGGAAAAAGGAGTAGCGAGAGACTTACTGGATAAGATAGACGTGAACGTGCCTCGTGCAATAATAATATCCGGTATACGCAGGTGTGGTAAAAGTACTTTACTTAAACAACTGGTACAAAAAGCCGGCGAGTGTAACTTCTTTAACTTTGAAGATAACCGGGCAAATGGTTTCGACTTAAATGATCTCGAAAGGTTGGACCATGTATTTGAGGAGATCCACCCGGGGATGGGCTGCTACTATTTCGATGAAATACAGGTCGTTCCGGAATGGGAGCGGTTTGTCCGGGGAAAGTTGGATCAAGGGAAAAAATTCGTGATCACCGGCTCGAATGCTTCGTTGTTAAGTAGAGAGCTCGGGACTAAACTCACCGGCCGTCATTTAACATATGAGTTGTTCCCATTTTCATATTCCGAAGTGCTAAGAATGAAAGGCCGATCACCGTCCCTGTCAACGTTCAATGAATATGTCGAGCGGGGGGGATTCCCTGAATATACATTATCCGGCACTCAGGATATCCTTCAGCAGCTTTTCAGGGATATCATAGCGAGGGACATAGTCGTAAGATACCGTTTGAGAAATTCTTCGCTGGTGCAAAGCCTTGCTGCTTATCTATTATCGAATGTCGGCTTCGAATACTCATATTCAGGCCTTGCAAAAACGTTCGGTATCACGACCAAAAGTATAGCAGAATACGTATCCTACTTTGAGTCCAGTTATATGTTATTTACCGTACCGATGTTCTCCTATTCGTATAAAAAAACAGTATATAATGCCAAGAAAGTTTACGCCATCGATCCCGGGTTCATAAATGCCAATACGTTATCATTCACTGATAACAAAGGCAGCTTACTTGAAAACATCGTATTTCTACAACTCAGGAGGATGCATAAGTCAGACTCGATCTATTATTATAAAGGTAAAAGAGAATGCGATTTTATCGTGGTCGACAGGAAAAAACCGGTGCAAGCCATACAGGTTTGCTATAAATTGACCGGCGATAACATGCAAAGAGAGATAGATGGCGTTAAGGAAGCAATGGATGTGCTTAAGGTCAAAAATGGATTGATCTTAACGATGGATCAAAAGGATAAATTCGGAGAGATAGATGTTATACCGGCATGGAAATGGTTGATAGAACAAAAAGAAAGCTGATCTTTGAATATATTTTGTATGGTGCCGGGAGCGCGATTCGGACATAGATACGTAAATAATTGATGTTCATGGGGAATCAATCTTTTCATTATAACAATACAGTATCTAAAATAGCGGTATGCAAAAGAATATGATTAAAATCTATTAAAGCCCTTATGGATTTAATGACCATGAAAAATATCGCCGTCGATCGACTCTATAGTCAGCAGTTTGAGCATTCAAGGCTTAAGCGGCCTGGCGAGGTGGTAGCATGGCTGGGAGCAATTCAGGCCCAGGATTACGCCGGTGCAAAATGGTCGATCGGCCTTCGCCTGCCAGGCAGCACAGACGCCGAGGTCGAGCAAGCGATGGAAGATAGGGCCATTATTCGGACATGGGCCATGCGCGGCACGCTGCATTTTGTTGCGGCGGCGGATGTCCGCTGGATGCTTGGGCTCCTGGCGCCGCGTATTATTGCGAATAACGCAAGGAGGTACATGCAGCTCGGGCTGGATGAGCCGACGCTTGCCCGCAGTAATGAGGTGCTTGTAGATGCGTTGCAGGGCGGCGGCAAGCAGCTAACTCGTAAAGAATTGATGTCTATTCTCAGGCAAAAAGGCATCTCGACGGAAGGGCAGCGTGCGCCATACATGCTGCAGAGGGCCTCGCTCGATAGCCATATTTGCCAGGGCGTTATGCACCGTAATGATCCGACATACATGCTGCTTGATGGAGCGATACCCAAATGCAGAAGTATGGAGCGAGATGAAGCCCTGGCGGAGCTGGCGAAGCGGTATTTTACGAGCCGCGGGCCGGCCACACTACAGGATTATGTATGGTGGTCGGGGCTTACCGCAGCGGATTCAAAAGCCGGGCTGGAGGCAATTGAATCGCAGCTTATCAGGGAAACAATCGATGGGAAAACCTACTGGCGGTCTGGCTCCCTGCCGGCAGGACGGGAGAGTTCACCGACAGTGTATTTGCTGCCAGGTTTTGACGAGTACCTGCTCAGCTACAGGGATCGCAGTGCCTCGCTCGACGTGGAGCGCATAAAGAAGCTGACTCCCACGAACGGCATGCTCAACCCCACCATCGTTATAGGTGGACGGGTTGTAGGTATCTGGAAGCGGACATTCAGAAAAGGAGAGGTCGTCGTCACTGCAAAGCCGTTTACTGCACAAACCTCCGACGAAAGACAAGACTTCGACAAATCAGCACGTCGTTATGGTGAATACCTTGGCATGTCGGTGGTACTACAATAGGCTTGGGAGTCACTTGTTTTCTAATAGCTTATACTTCGAATAAAGAGCTGTTTTCAAAGTAAATACACACTTCAAACCTGGATCATATAGCGGTCGTCGAGGCGTTTTGGGCGAAGCCGCATCAGCGGTTCGAAGATGGCGGGGTAATGGACGTTTTTCTCGAAGAGTAAAACGTCGCTTAGCGCTTGCGGAGGCACGTGCGAAGCACGACGCCGAGGGTGCAAGCGCGGCCCCGACATCGTAGAACCCAAAACGCCGAGTAGCCCGGTATCAGCCGGGCGTCGACCCGCTAAGTTGAAGAAGACAAAGTACTTAATTTTTTTATAGATGCGGGGAGTGCGATTCGAACGCACGAACTCCTACGAGATAGGGTCCTAAGCCCTACGCCTTTGACCTGGCTTGGCAATCCCCGCAAATGGGCGTTCTTCTAATGTCGTTTTATAGGATTTAAACGTTCGCATCAAGCGTGGCGAGAAAAGCTTTATGTATTCAAACGATTAATGACTGATTAGTCACTCATCGGAAGTCTGAACATGAAAGACGATGTGCAGGATAAAAAAGAGGCCATCATAAAAGCTGCGTTCAAGCTCTTTACAGAGCGCGGCTTCTATGGCACGCCGACATCCATGATCTCGCAGGAAGCGGGAGTGGCCACAGGGACTTTATTCAGGTACTTCCCGACCAAGGAGGATCTAATAAATTCCGCTTATGCCATAGCCAAAAGCCACATGGCAGCGGCTCTTAGAACCGGGATATACGAAGAGTTGACTTTTGAGAGCCAGGCCCGGCGCATCTGGGGTAACACGATCCGATGGGGATTAAAAAACCCGGAGAAGTTCCTATTTTTAGAGCAGTTCGCCTCGTCGCCGTACATCACAAAGCTCACCGAGAAAGAAGCGATGAACAACTTCGTATTCCTCGGGGAAGTTTTTGAGAAAGGTATCCGGGAAGGGTTTATAAAAGACGCCAGCTGGGAACTCATGGCGGAAATGATATTCGAATCCAATAAAGGAGTCATAAAAAGTATAGCCCGCAGCGGACTTCAAGATGAGGCGGATGAGCTTATAGATGAGTCTTTTAGCCTTTTATGGCGCGGGATAAGTAAAAATCAAGATCATCAGTTAAAGAAAACAAGGAGGAAATCCAATGCAATACAGGGTCATGAAAAGCACGGGGGATAAGCTGTCTGCGCTCGGGTTCGGGTGCATGAGACTGCCGAGAAAAGGCGTCGGCACCGACAAGGAGCGGTCGATAAAGCAACTCCGCTATGCCATAGACAACGGCGTCAACTACCTGGATACTGCGTTGCTCTACCCGGGCAGCGAAGCGGTCGTAGGCCCGGCGCTGAGAGACGGGTACAGGGAAAAGGTCAAGCTCGCAACAAAACTGCCGTACTCCCAGGTTAAAGTAAGGGAGGATATGGACAAGCTGCTGGACGTCCAGCTTCAGAGGCTGGAGACTGACCACATTGATTATTATCTGATGCACAACCTCAGCGTCACCGACTGGAATAAGATGAAAGAGCTGGGCGCTATCGACTTCATTACGAAGGCTAAGGCAGACGGCAGGATCAAGCACATAGGCTTCTCTTCCCATGCCGGTACGCTCGACTTCAAGAAGATACTGGACGACTATGGATGGGAATTCTGCCAGATACAGTACAACATCCTTGACGAGACCAACCAGGCAGGCACCGAAGGCCTGAAATATGCCGCATCAAAGGGCATCGGCGTTATAGTCATGGAGCCTCTCAGGGGAGGCAGCCTTGCAAAAGCGCCGCCAAAGGAAATACAGGCGATCTGGGATGAGGCGGAAGTAAAGAGGAGCCCCGCTGAGTGGGCTTTGAGATGGGTCTGGGACCATCCCGAAGTGACCGTCGTGCTGTCAGGCATGAACAACGAAGCACACATCGATGAAAACCTGCGTGTCGCCAATGACGCTCTTCCTAATTCCATATCTGCAAAAGACCTTGCCTTGATAGGCCGTGTTAAGGATTCATACCGTAAGCGCATGAAAGTAGGCTGCACGGGGTGTTACTATTGCATGCCCTGTCCTGCAGGCGTGGATATCCCGGGAAGCTTTGAGACTTATAACAATATAGCCATGGGCGGAGGCATGAGCGTCAAGGCCATGTACATGGTCCGCGTCGGCGGAGGCCTGGACGGGTCCGGCCCGACAGGATTCGCATCCCAGTGTAAATCCTGTAACAAGTGCGTTAAAGTATGCACCCAGCACATCGACATTCCTGCAAAGCTCAAAGAAGCGAGCAAGACGCTGGAGAGCCCTGGCATGAAAGCCATGTTCTTCGTCGTGAAGCCGATCATGAAGGCATACATGGGAAGGGAGAGGCGAAAGAACCTGCAAAAAGCCAGGTCGTAAAAGCTTCTCCTCCACTTTTTTAACGTTAAAACGCCGGGCTATAAGTTTATTATAAATGATTTTACAATGGATACATCACAACATCATCGATGAGCTCTTGAGGTAGCATAAGCATGGACAATATTTGGAAATCGGGCATCACGGCCGGAGTGATCGGCGCGGTCATAACGCTGGCGGGCCTCGTTGTATTGGGAAGCTGGTTCAAAGTTTTCACCGAACAGACCGCGCGATTCCTTCTACTATTGCTTTTGACGAACTTGCTGGCTTTCGTCGTGGCAGGCTTGATCTCGGGCATTCTTGTATCCCCATATGCTAGAAATTTGAATGAATCGATCAGTCAGGCTTGATCGCAGGCTGTATCGTAGCCATATCTCCCATATTACTGATCATCGTTTTATCAATGGCGGGCATTCTCAAGATGGAAGTATCCCCCTTCGAGTGGCCCATGATACTGGGCTCTATCGCTTTCATTTGCATCCTTATCTCCCAGGTGGTGCTGGCCGGCATGATCTCGTTCGTCTATACGGGCTTTCGGGAGAAGAGCAGACAAAGCCGGACGGCGGCATCCCCGGACGAAGGCGGTCTGGATGATCTTAAAGTACTGTATGACGACCTCTGGAAGGATGCCCGGACGCTGGTCATAGACATGAACCGGAGCATTTTATTATACCTGTTAGCCGGATGCCTGATGCTGGTCTTCGGATTTGTGATCCTTGCCTATGCGGCGGTCAGTCTCCAGCACATCTTTTCAGGCAGCGGAGACCCTGCGGATTACTTTGCAGCCATAGGGGAGACCATAGGCGGCGTTATACAGATCATCGTCGGCCCTTTGTTGATAAGCTGGTATTTTAAGCTAAGATCCAGGTATGCGAAGCTGACCACCATAGAAAAGGGAGACGTGCGATAAGCGATGCCCAGGAGCAAAGCTCCCCCGCCTTCGAAGGCAGCCGAGCGGCTGCTGGAGTACCTGGAGATCGCCCGCACCATGCAGGCGCAGCGGGGCAAGGTGCTGTGGTATGACTTCTACCGCAGGGCAGGCAACCCGTACCAGACAGACCGCAATATAGAGTACCTCATCGACAACGGCATGATCTCGGGAAATAAAGAGGATGGATATCTGATGACAGAGAAGGGCGATACCTGGTACGACATCCTAAAAAAACACCGTGACCTCGTGGGCATACTTACCCGGGAACTGAGCGGCGACCGAAGAAAGGAATGGGAATGACTTTTTTTATCATGTATATCTTAACCCCCATTAAGGTCTAGAATCACGGGTATATACTACGTTCTCCTATTCTCCTATAGCCAATCGCTGCCGGATAGGATCATACTGTCGAGCTGCAACCTGAGGCCCGCTAAGCCAATAAAATATCAATAATTGATAACTATAAAAAGGTGAAAGCTTTGGATATAATAAAAAAAATGAAGCTTAACATAACACCCATAATATTTGGAATAATTATCGGTATTATTTTAGGTATCGCGTTCTATTTGACGTACGTATGCATATTCCATGAGAGTAGTTCGGAATTCTATTTATTCGCAGGCCTTGCCCTATTAGGCAGCACGCTGGCAGGTAGCATAATAAGCGCATTAATGGTAAAAGAGGAAAAACCGATAGCATTACTGATCTCCGGAATTGCCATTTTGATGATCTTAATTATCCTGTCCATTTTGGCCTATGTTATTCTTCCGTTATTTTTTTATGAAAGTGTACAGCTACCTGCTTCTTGCATTAATGATGAGCAGAATTCCGGCTCTCATATGCCCGCCTGCCTGAATTACTCGATACCGGGCATAGGCACTGGAAAGCTCATCACTGGCGATAATAATTCTGCAGTCGTCGTCATGAGCGACTATGATCATTTACCATATGCCAGTACGGTATATCTGATCGACAAAAGCAGTAATAAGGTCATCCGGAGCTTGAGTTTTAATAATGATATTATAGCCGCTGCCATCGATCAAGGCACGTTGAATATTTTCAACGATAAGATCGGATATTATATCAACACGGAGAATGGCGAATTTGTTAAGACCATTGTCAGGCTGGACAACTATCGAGGGCTCTTCATGTCCAATAATAATACATACATGCAAACGACTTTCGAAACCTCCGTCCTTAACGCAGACAGGAGTGTCGGGTCCCATCGTCAGATGTACATGAATTGTACGGCATTCGGCTGTTTTATTTCAGGTTCAACGGGCCAGATCATTGAATAGGGTGGATGGAAAATGTATGCAATACAAAACCACCGGGAAGAACCGGTAATATCAATTAGCGGGCTTACGAAAACGTATAAAGGCGTCAATGCCCTGAGCTCGCTCGACCTGAAGGTGCCTAAAAACTCGATATTCGGGTTTCTGGGCCCTAACGGCGCCGGCAAGACTACCACCATTAAGCTTATACTCGGCCTTACCAGGCCTACAGGCGGCAGCTGCTCGGTATTCGGCATGGATGTAATTCGGAATAGCACCGCCATTCGCCGGAGAATAGGATACCTGGCGCAGGACCCGAGATTTTAC
The DNA here is from genome assembly GCA_963780625.1 of uncultured Methanocellaceae archaeon. Classification (GTDB taxonomy): domain Archaea; phylum Halobacteriota; class Methanocellia; order Methanocellales; family Methanocellaceae; genus Methanocella. Next base: position 641,925 of record CAWACH010000006.1, read on the forward strand.
GATTATTTTACGGCAAGGAAAACGTTAGAGTTCGTCGCTAAATTTTTCTATCAGGGGCCGGAGCAGCTCATCGATGAAAGAGTAGAAGAATGTCTCCGGACCGTCGGCCTTGAAGATAAAGCTGACAGGACTATCAATACTTTTTCTGGCGGAGAGCGCCAGAGGCTAGGATTGGCGCAGGTAATGGTCAATTCTCCGGACCTAATGATACTGGACGAGCCTGCTGCTTCGCTGGACCCAATGGGCCGGCATGATGTGCTGGAGGTCATGGAGCGCCTCAGGGGCAAGACTACAATATTCTATTCGACACATATCCTCGAGGACGTGCAGCGAATAAGCGATACCGTGGCCATCCTGAACAATGGCCGGCTCATCGCCCTTGCGCCGATCAAAGAGCTGCTGAGCAGCGGCAATACAGTGACCTATAATATTGTCGCCCATGGCGATGAGATGATAATAAGACAAACATTATCCGGCCTGCCTTGGGTGTCATCGGTCACTTCGACGCCCCTGAACGGCGTTACAAGATATGAGGTCGCAGTGACCGATGAAAGCGCCGCAGATGATCTGCTACTGGAAACGATCATCAACAGCGGAGGCGTTAAAGTAAAAGAATTCGTGCAAAAAAAATACAGCCTGGAAGAAATTTTCGTTAATATCATGAAGGAGGAAAAACATGCCCGCTAACGAATTCATCGAGGTAAAAGAAAAAGGCATGTTTACCGGCTTTTCGAACATGTTCGATAAGGAGAATGCCAGGTGGTGGAAAACAGAAAAATGGTATCTGCTGCTTTTCGCATGGATCGTACTGCTGGACATGTTCATCGCCTTCCTCCTGTATGTCATTCCATATACATCCGGAACTGCGAGCAAGGTAGAAATGGCGGCCGGAGTATTTCCCGGGCTCATGGGTGTATATTTACCGTTCGGCATTCTCATCATGACCCATGATACGATAATAAAAGAGCTGGAATCAGGCACCATGGCATGGATCATGTCAAAGCCTGTATCCCGTATGTCGTTCGCGCTTTCTAAAATATTGGCCAACTTCATAGGAGTGACCGTATTAATGGTCATTGTGCCGGGAATCATCGGCTACGGAATAATATCGCTGTATGGCGGAAGCTTTATCAACATCGTGAACTTTTCCGGCGCACTCGGTGTCATAGCGCTGTTGGGCCTGTTCTACATAAGTCTCGTGTTCATGCTAGGCATCGTGACCAGATCCCGGTACGTCGTGCTGGGAGTGACTACACTCTACATCATGACTGGCTTGATGGCCTCATCTCAATTGCCTGGTATCGCCCCCTATTTGACCTGGGATCTTTCGAAAATGGCAGGGGACTTTGCCGCATATGGAATACTGCAATCCAATTACCCGGCACAGTTCGCATCCACATTAATATGGATCATCGGCTTTTTAGTGATATCGTTTATCGGGATAGAAAAGATCGAGCTATGACCAAATAATAATACGGGTCGTTATTCGTGCAGGCCCCGACCCGTATTCTCATAACTTACATCATCATGGCGGCCCTGAAGCGGTCGGGTGAACAGCGGTAGGTTTATTATGTATTTCGGGATAATGACATGTAACACGGTAGGGATCTTATGCCAGTCGAAACACATGCTATCATACTCAACGAAGGCGAGGACGTAATAAACGAGTTATTCAAGAACATGGAAAACGGCGAATTGATGACCGAGCTGACGTCGTCAAGTTTCACCCATATTGTAATTAAAAACCTTACATTCGTAAGGATCGCCGATGCCCATGAGACGGACCACCACAACAACAAAAGCATCTGGGTCGAAGTCAAGATCAGCTTTTAATCGAAACTTCATTTTTTAATATTAAGCATCGCCCTATGCCGTAATGTCATTTTGCTCGCTGCCATCGGCGAATAGCTTCAGGTCCCACGCTCTGGATAATAGGAACATTCCCAGTATGGAGATGATGGTCAGGGCGAAAGTCCCATACATGACCATGTTGAGCTTTGACATTAAAATGCCATAAGAGCTCATACCCTGCGTATAATATTCCATGATCGCCAGCGGGTGCAGCCGCATAGTCAGCCCGTTATAGGTGAATGGCACAAAATAGTCGAAAAAGTCCTGCGTCAGGAACCATATTCCTGCGATCACCCAGGGAAACGATACCTGCCTTTTTAATGTATGGCAGTAGCAGCACGCTTTCCAGCGCCAGCCCGAGGTGGGATATCCAGAGCCCCGAGGACATGAGCGCATTTTCAGGTGCAAAGTAGATCTCGCTGAAATACAATAACACCAGCATTGTCCAGGTGCCGTACATGGCCAGCCCGACGGCCGTAACGACATTGAACGTATCGTAACGTTTACCGGCGGCGATAAAAGCCAGGGCGAAGACCATGAGGAACGAATAGAGCGGACAGTCGGGCACGAAAAGCCAGAGGTACCACGGAGTCATCATCAGCTGGTCCCAGTAGTAGTAAAGCCCGAACAGCGAGCCTATGATATTGATGATAATGATCAGCGCCAGTATGCGCTTATCTTTAAAGACCAGGTCGACGACCATTTTTACTGGATTAATCACCATTATGCCTCTCGATGATCTTCGCAGGGACTCCGCCTACGAATGCGCCGGCGGGAACGTCTTTATTCACCAGCGAACATGCTGAAATAACGGCGCCGTCGCCGATGCTGATGCCCGGCAGGATCGTGACGTTCGCGCCGATGAGCACGTTCTTGCCGATGATCACGTTACCAGTTCTATACTTATCGATTAAATACTCGTGGGCCAGTATGGTGGCCCTGTAGCCGATGACGGAGTTCTCCCCTATCTCGATGAGCTCGGGGAAAAACACATCGACGGTCGCCTCTAAAGCCATGGACACATGTTCGCCGGCATTTATGCCCATCAACCGCATGCACTCGATCTTCAACTGCAACAGCGGGCTATAGCGCACTACCAGAAGCATGAAAAAGTTAAAAATGACCTTTAACGGATCGCGGTCCGCATAGCAACTCCAGAGCGAGTTCACGCCGTTCCGGGCCGGATGGTCGACTAACTTGCGCTCAGACATTTGTACCGATCAGCCTGACGAGTAATGCTTTTTGGACATGCAGTCTATTCTCCGCTTCCTCGAAAATAGCCGAATTCGGGCATTTAATGACCTCGTCCGTTATCTCTTCGCCCCTGTGGGCGGGAAGGCAGTGCAGCACAATGCAGTCCGGATGGGCGAACTTCAGCAGGCCATCGTTGATCTGGTAATCCTTGAGGTCTTTTAGCCGTTTCTCCTTTTCCGGCTCGTCGCCCATGGAGACCCACACGTCCGTGTATAAGACATCGGCGTCCTTTGCGGCCGCCTTCGGGTCGTTGGTAAGTGTAATGTCGCCGCCCATAGCCCTGGCTTTCTCGACCACTTTTTTGTCCGGCTCATATCCCGGCGGGCAGGCTACGCTCATTTTCATGCCGGTCAATGCGGATGCCAGTATCAGCGAATTGCAGACGTTATTGCCATCGCCGACCCAGGTAAACTTGAGCCCCTTTATGTGCCCCTTACGCTCCCTGATGGTCATGAGGTCGGCCAGCGCCTGGCACGGATGCTCATAGTCAGTCAGGCCGTTGATGACCGGTACGCTGGAGTTCTTCGCCATCTTCAGGACCGTGTCATGGCTCTTTGCCCTGATCATGATACCGTGTGCGTACCCGGAAAGTATCCTGGCGGTGTCCTCTATGGTTTCCCCTCTGCCAAGCTGGGTAGTGCCGGGGTCCAGGTATAACGCATGGCCTCCCAGGTCCGTCATCCCGACTTCGAAGGATACGCGTGTACGGGTAGACGATTTTTCAAATAGCATTGCCAGGCTCTTATTCTTCAGGTAGTCCGTAATGATGCCGTCTTTGCGTTTCTTCTTGAGGTCCTCTGCCATGTCCAGAATATCGTCGATGTCATCGACACTCAAGTCTGCTATGGATATAAGGTGCATTAAACCTCCGCTCTGTGAAAAGTTAATGAAATTAATTAAACGCTTTCAGTTTATAAAACTATCTTTGGCGGGGACCTTTTCAATTTTATTTTTAATAATGCTTCGCACCACCCCGACATAATACGGGATTCCGTATGAACACAGATAGAGGGCCGTCATGGTATACTCAAACTTGTCGTGACGGGCGGAGACGCCTGCCTAACTGACTACTACCTGTTTTGTAGTGGTCGCGGACCCGCTGGCATTGCTGACCGTTTGCGTTACAGTATATGTTCTTGATGTTATGTATGTGTGCGTGGGATTCTTTGTGGTAGCGTTTGGAGTATTATCTCCGAAGTTATATTGCCATGATGTTGCTCCTGCACTTGTATCTGTTATAAATATGTCGAGCGGCGAATGACCACTTTGAGGCGTAATACTGAACCCTGCGGTTGGTAAGCTAAGCCCGGGTGATGGTGTCGGGGTAGGAGTCGGCGTTATGCCTACTGTAACCTGTTTAGTCGTGGACGATGTGCCATAGATATTACCCACCGTTTCTACGACAGTATAAACTTTAGAGCTGGTGTACGTGTGCGCCGGGTTCTTTGTGGTAGCGTTTGGAGTATTATCTCCGAAGTTATATTGCCACCAGGTAGCTCCAGTGCTATTATCCGTCACGGTCACAGTGAGTGGCGGCTGCCCACTCTGCGGAGAAATGGAAAAACTGGCTACTGGCAGGCCAGTCGGCGGAGTCGGAGTCGGTGTTGGCGTAGCGGATGGTGTCGGGGTAGGAGTAATGGTCGGCTCCCCGCCCCAGGCATCATGGGCGAACGATTCGAGGCCGGAATAGTCGTTCATCCAGGTGGTATACATAACCCCTACTACGCTGGCATTTATTGATCGGGTGTCACTAAGCCACCGGGATATGGGAGGTACGTCGACCATGTTGTCGTAATAGCCCACGATGATCTGGGGATTACCATGGTCCGTAAAGAATTGGAATGCATCAGTACGGTTAGGGTAGTTCCAGTTGACCACGGTTATGTCGCTCGAAAGGCCGTCCCATGACCCATTCACGGTGCCATTGGTCAGATAGTAATCATCTATAGCGTTTTGGTAGGGATCGAACATGTCGTCCCAGACGAAGAAGCTGCCAGAAGAGTTGATCGATCTATATGTCTGCCTGGCCCGCTGTATACTACTTGCTAATAATTGCCCTTCGGTCATTGGCGCTGTGCTGTTTTCCCAGTTACCAACGCGGACCTCATCATAGTTCAGGAAAACGCCCTGTGGATCCAGGAGCGCGTTGGTACGGTTCATCTCATCGTCCATGAAGCTGGTGGCGTCCGGGTCGGCGAGACTTACTGCTGCAAATCCGTTGGTCAGCGTGGCTGGCATTAGGGCGGCATAATAGAACGATACACGTAGCTGTTGCCCATTTCTTATACTCGAATTATTCATGAGTATGATATTCGGCGATGCGTGGTATAGCTGGAAGCTGGACAGGAGCGGGTCTGTTACCGCCTTATAATCGACGCCTTCGGTGTATACTGTACCGTTCAAGCTCTCAACGACCTGCGGCGTATCGCTACGCCGGACTATGTTGGTCATGCCTAGCTCCTCTATGCTCGCGTCATCGATCCATATTGTGCCGCCGGCTGCATAGCTGCCGAATGATATGGTCACCTGGCTGTTGTCAAGGCTGTCGAACGTGAAATCATATTTAGTCCAGTCCTGGGTCCCGCTTACGCTGGGACCGGCGAAGAACAATCGTCTTCCGGATGGTACCCCTAATACGTTGGGTATTAGTCCGTCTAAGTTCGTGACCCCTTGTGTTTTCATCCACACTGATACGTGGTATTGGCGGAACGGGCTAACAGTTATTGTTTTTGAGATCCGGCTATCTCCGGTCGTATGGATCCTTAAGGATTGGGTCCCGCTATGCTTTACGCCGGTGTCGGCGAACGAGGTTATACCCGCTCCATCCTGCTTGTCCCAGCCGCTAAACACATTATTCGTCGCATGCTCAAAGGCCCCTCCCGGCAGGCTTACCGCAGGATCGGCGACAAGGCTCGCCTGCCCGTTATTGACCTGGTAGAGCGCGTTATTTACCGGAAAGACCTCTGCCATGTTCGGGTTATCTTTAAGCAATTGTTGCCCCGGCATGATGGTCTGTATCATAGGATAAAATTCTAGGCCGAGGCTCGATGCATAATTCTTGATCGTGGTCAGCCTGGTAATATAATCACTAGAAGCATCGGCCAGATTTTCTATGCTGTTCGTCGACCAGATGTTAGAAAATACAATGCCGTTGTATCCGTCGGCTTTGGCTCGATTCATCACGTTTTTTATGGTTTGGAGGCTGCTCGGATCATCCAGTTCATTCCTTACTAATACCCAGCGATATCTAAGAGTTGATTCCGGTGTCGATGTCGGAGTGGGTGTTGGTGTAACAGTTGGCGTAGGTGTTGGCGTAGGTGTAGGAGTATCTGTTGGCGTAGGTGTAGGAGTATCTGTTGGCGTAGGTGTAGGAGTATCTGTTGGCGTAGGTGTAGGAGTATCTGTTGGCGTAGGTGTAGGAGTATCTGTTGGCGTAGGTGTAGGAGTATCTGTTGGCGTAGGTGTAGGAGTATCTGTTGGCGTAGGTGTAGGAGTATCTGTTGGCGTAGGTGTAGGAGTATCTGTTGGCGTTGGTGTTGGAGTATCTGTTGGCGTTGGCGTTGGCGTATGGTGTTGGCGTTGGCGTTGGCGTTGGCGTTGGCGTTGGCGTTGGCGTTGGCGTTGGCGTTGGCGTTGGCGTTGGCGTTGGCGTTGGCGTTGGCGTTGGCGAAGGAAGCGTTACGCCCACCGCGACTAGCTTTGTGGTGGATGAAGACCCATTGGCATTACCCACAGTTTGAATAACAGTGTATAATCTGGCGTTGGGATATGTATGGGCAGGGTTTTTTGTGGTGGCGTTTGGCGTGTTGTCGCCGAAATTGTATTGCCATGACATTGCCCCCGTGCTATTATCTGTTACTATGACGGTTAGCGGTGGCTGACCGCTTTGCGGGGTGATATTGAATCCGGCAGTTGGTAATATAAGTCCGGGAGCTGGAGTTGGAGTTGGCGTAGAAGATGGAGCCACTGTTGGCGTTGGCGTTGGCGTTGGCGTTGGCGTTGGCGTTGGCGTTGGCGTTGGCGAAGGAAGCGTTACGCCCACCGCGACTAGCTTTGTGGTGGATGAAGACCCATTGGCATTACCCACAGTTTGAATAACAGTGTATAATCTGGCGTTGGGATATGTATGGGCAGGGTTTTTCGCCGTAGCATTTGGCGTATTATCGCCGAAATTGTATTGCCACCAGGTAGCTCCGGTACTATTGTCCGTCACGGTAACAGTGAGCGGAGGCTGCCCGCTCTGGGGAGTAATGTTAAACCCGGCATAGGGCAAGCCAGGCGGGTTATATTGCATATACGATTGAGCACTTGCAATATTGATCGCCGATAATATCAGAAATAAAAACACTGCTGTGAAAATGCACAGGACGATACGACGGTTCTGCCTGCGTAGATGAAGCAAATGATACAACCTAATAAACCCCGACGATTAATTAATGAACACCAGATCCCTGCTAATTCTATACTCACTTGATCTCTAAGTGTACCCACCACCTCGTATAATAGAACATAAGCTGTGAGGCAATCTCCGATAATCTAATTAATGATATAACTCCAAGTGTTTATTAGAAACAAATGTATATCAAGCATATACAAATATAATTTTATTATTATAGGATAATCATACATTAAAATCAGAATTTATTTGGATTTAGTATCCGATTAATGGATAGTAACGGTTCAGATCATAAAACCCAAAGTCGGATCTAGATATAACAGAATAATAAGTTAGGTACTTTTAAACCTGAAAGCATTGATAAAAATTTGAGTGCCCTGTGCCGGACTTGAACCAGCGACATCCAGATCTTCAGTCTGGCGCTCTCCCGACTGAGCTAACAGGGCTATATGGTTAATCATTTAAGGCATAAATATTTGAATTTATGTCGGGGTTTAAGTGGGGGTAAGGGGATTCGAACCCATGGCCTCCCGGTTATGAGCCGGGCGCTCTAACCTGGCTAAGCTATACCCCCATACCTTAAGCGCCGCCAACAGGGTTCGAACCTGTGACATTCTGGTTAACAGCCAGACACTCTACCAACTGAGTTATGGCGGCTTATCGACTATGCGGGATTCCCATTTCTTATGAGAATTAGCACCACTTTTACTGGTATCGAACATATTTATACCTAACGGTGCTTCGGGGAATATACTAGAACACAATAGCGAAGGGCCATAATGTTATGTAATTATGGAAGTGTGTGGTAAGACCGATTTTTTATTTATGACGACGACTTTAAAAATTTGAACCTTACCTTGTGCCACGATAATCTAGAAATGGCAATTTATATGTGTAACAGTTCAAGCTAAATTAGGCCCATTAACACTTTATAAATGGAATATGTCGATATTTAAAGCAAATGGTACGATAATAAAGCTATAATTGTAAAATAGTCCCGTATTTAAGAGTTATAAGACAAATAAAGGTAAGTATCTATTTATGTTCACCAACCCCTCGTTGAGTTTGAAGTGTTAGGTAAAGCCTGTACAAAATATGAATGGCAGGGATCACACCACAAACCTCCTGTGATGATCTGGCAACAAAATAGCCCCCGGCGGGGACACCTCATATCAAATGTTTGCCCCCCTGTCCCTGTACGGGCTTTACCATAATGCCCACACATAAAAACCGTAGTGGCAAAAGGAACTATGTAACATCGAAGGGGCTCGTCGCGGGATACAACTGCGATGCGGCCTACGGATAATGACTACATAAATGTTGGAAGAGGTGAAAAAATGAAGACTAAAAGTTTAATAATACTATCCATATCGGTATTAGTCCTGGCCTTCCTGACGCTGGGCTGTACTAGCCTGAATAATGTATTAAGTAATCCGACGCCCGTACCGACGGTCACCCAAAGTATCCCGGATACACAAACGATAGCTCCGACGGATACGCCGACCGATATACCGGCCGTTGCACCATCGGATGGCTCAACTGACATGCCGAACATTGCGCCGGCAGATAACTCGACCATAACGCCGACGGATACCCCGACCGATGTGCCTGCGATCATTCCGACGGACGTGCCCACCATCGATCCGTCCGATGATATGAATGGTACGCCGGATGTCAATAATACAACGCCGGATTATTCTGGAGGGGACAACCAGTCTCCGCCTGATGACGCTACGCCGACCCCCGACGCCGGCTCAACTTAAGCTTTTTTTCATTTTTTTATATTTGTCACGGCTATTTTTGATACAACAGCAGATAAGCTATTTAGCCTATCATGCAATAGGAGAATTAACAATTGGCGAATTTCATGAGATGAGCATTGATGTCGGGCTTTTTGAATAAAATACTCGGAAAGGATGTCGCGAGCAGGAAACAGGCTATTCAATACCTGGGCAATATGAATAGCTTAGAGTCGATCCCGAAACTGATAAAAGCCCTTGACGACGACTCCCCGGAAATACGCAAGGCAGCAGTCGTAGCACTGGAACAGCATTCCCGGACCGGCGATAAAAACGCCATCATTGCGCTAATAAAGGCCATAAACGATGTCGATGCCGGCGTACGTAAAAGTGTTGCCATAGCTCTGGGCAGTTACATTCCCAGGTCAAACGACGCAGTAGACTGTGGCCGGGCAAAAAATGAGCTCGTCAGGCTCCTGGAAAAAGAGAACGACCAGGGCGTGATCAAAGGCATCGTCGTTGCCCTGGCAAACATACAGGATACGTCGCTCACCAGCCCCATGGCCGAAGCGTTCAGGCATAAGGATAAAAAGGCCATATCGATGGCGATCGATGCGATCAATGACTTGCCGTCGACCGACGTAAGGCTCGAGATGAAAAAAGCGCTACGCTCTGTGCTTTGATCCTGCATTCATCGGCGACAATATCCGGCTACCAGTATATTTCGGCATCACTGACGACCCCTATGGGATTGAACGTGATCCAGTTGTATTCTTCGCTGTTCATCAACGTATCGTAGGTAGACTTTAGGCCGTTGTATTCGGTATCCAGGGAGTTTTTCTCTTGCTGCAGGCTGCTTTGCCTGGATATGAGGCTGTTCTTGGTGGAAGTTAGCCGATCGTACCATGCGTTTAAGCTATTTCGCTGATCTTCGGTAGGATTCGCCTTATACTGGTTCTGGGCGACGTTGTAGTTGCTTACGTCGTTATTGTATGCGTTCAGGTCACTGGTATATGAGTCATAGTGCCCCTCATATTCGGCCTTATCCTGGCTATACTGGTTCAGGTCTACCTTATATGCCTGCCATTTCGCCCTGTAGTCTACCATTCTCTGGCTTCTGTCGTCATAATAGCTATAGTCAAGATTCCCACCGGTCTGGTTATCGGGTATTTCGCCCAGTACTTTGCCGACCTGAAGGTATACGATGTTCCTGCTGGGCAGGTATCCCATTTGCTTGAGAGACTGGTTTATGCCGGTGCAATCAATGTATACCAGGCCTTTGTCCGTGGTGGGGAATACGTTAAAGGCATGCCCCGTCACGTTTCCCTGGAATCCCACGCTGACTATGCCGGATTTAATGCCTGCGGCCTGGGAGTCGTTGAATAAGTGAGCTGCGAAGTCCCCGCAGGTATAGTCAGGCAGCGAGTACGTCGTGTCCGCCGTATCGTCCTGGCCGATGAATTGGATCAGCCGGTCATAGCTTACCGGAGTTGCGTTACGGTATACCTGCGCCGTGACACGCACGTCATCGGCGTTGATCAAGGGAAAATCCTGGACCCAGGTATCCCTGAGTAAAATGACCTTGTCGTAGGGGATGCCGCCAAAATCGTTTGCCGAGACATTCATGCTCGACGTATCCACATATACGACTCCACGGTCAGTCGTGTAGAATACGTCCAGGGCGTGGCCCGGAATGTCGCCGGACATCTCCGTCCCTATGATGGTGCCGTTAATGCCGTCGATCTCCGCGTCGTCGTGAAGGAGCACGGCGAATTCGACACATTTATAGTCAGGCTCGGCCTGCACCTGGCGCTCTATGTCGCTGCTGCTCAGAAATCGTGTAAGATTATCATAGGTAACGTCAGTGGCGTTCCGGTACATGACCATAGACTGCAACTGGCCGGTGCTGTTCTTGAACTGTAGCTGCTCAGTCCATATCGGGGGGAACAGCAGCGTATATGCGACCGCTCCGATGCCCGCAAGCAATATCAGGATAACAAATATAGATGCAGCGATGATCACGATGTTTTTCTTACTGCGTTTTTCATCGGCCTGTTGAGCGGGGACGGGGCTATCGATAGTTATTATGCTATTGGCCGGCGAGACGGCGGCTTGTATCGGGGAGCAGCGATGGCTTTCACGAGACTGATGCTCGCTGCAAAATACTTCGCCGCAATAGTTGCACATGTGGAGCACTTGCTCGGTTTTCCCGCAAAAGTCACAGTGCCCGTAGACATCCTGGCCGCTTTTCTTGTTATTTAGATGGTAAATGGCATTCCTGACGGCGTTCGTTAATTTTGGGTTGATGACCGAGATATCCATATTCTCCAGCGGCTTCAGCGCACGCTCATCGCCTAATTCACCGAGCGCGGTCGCTGCGCTTTCCTTGACGAGGTCGGACTCGTCCTTGAGTAAAAGTATTAGAGGCTCGACTGCCGCGGAGTCGCCTATCTTGCCCAGCGCAAGGGCGGCGTTGCCGCGTATAGCGACGTCATGATATTCAAGCAGGATGACCAGAGGCTCGAGCGCCAGCAGGTTTTTATGATCTCCGATATGGTTGATAATGCTTACGGCGGACTCGATGTCTTCTTTTTCAAGGGAGTCATACAGCCTGTCGATGTCGCTGGCTCCGGATACATCTTGTTCTTCGTTATTGTCCCGCTCCATGATCCCCATAAAATTACCCTATCCCTTATTATTTGTTTTATTATTAAAATAGCGGTTAAAAAGTCGACCGTTAAATTCCCGACAGGCTAAAACCATGCAAAATAAGCCATCATTAAAACTGTCCGGCCACTTCTTCGCCATAAACATAAGATATCTTTTCATTGGCAAAAACAAAATGAATATACGATGAAGGCGGCAGCATACATTAAGCCGGCCATATTCGTGATATCTATCCTGTTATTGATAACGGGCAGCGTAACTTTTGGAGCTAACACGCTGCCGGTCCATGGGTATCTTGCCATACCGGGCATCTGCGAGTCGCCGTCCTCGCTAATGCCATACTTAATTAACGACTTCCCTGTGCTGGAACATGCACAGGCATGGCTGCAAGGCCCAAAAAGTCTGGTCATGCCATATGTCGATGATGTTTCAACAATGGAAAAGCGCTTCATTTAAAAAAGCGAAGCGGAAGCCGGGCATTCTACTTGAGTAGCGCCCGGCCTTTCTTCGTTCGCTGGCACATTAGGGAGGTGGGGAATAGTCAGGTGGCGCCCCATGCCGTGATATCACAGCCCGGGGCGCCTGATGTTGGATATGGGTGGGTCTCTGGCTAAGTAAGGTATTCAGGAGGCCTTTATAATCGTTAAACGCCGGCGTTCGAGTTGGGAATCGTATTGACCTACTAACTAATACTAATTGTTTATAATATAAATACTTGCTGTTGTTTGACTATAATATATAGGTAATGAGTTTATGAATTATAGACAAATAATGCATATTTAGCATTATAAATACGAATGATGGCAAAATGTAGAAATATCAGGCTATATATCAAAAGTTGAAGAAGACCGCTATAAAAATAGATAAAAAAGAGCGATAAGCCGGTCAGGATATGGTAACTTCCATTTCAAGCCGCTCGATCTCGCTTCTGTGGTACTCGATCCGTTCCAGGAGCTCTTTATCCGAAGGGTTTTCCTTCAGCTTTTCCTGCCAGTATTTTAGCTTCGCCTTCTCCAGCACAAGCTCGTTCTGGACCGTCTGCTCTTTTTGATATTTGGCATCGGCCTGCATGACTTCATCGTTGTATGGCATCTTAATCACTTTATTATATGGTCACTCTTTTAGATATCCTTTTTCAAGGCGTTTTTACGCTTTGTTTACAGCTAATAAGCATAATAACGCTGTACGTTACTCATTAAATTTTTTTAAACGTACAAATAATATTAAATACTTTAAGGCATAACCATATGCATATGAAAGCCAAGCCCGACCAGGCCTTACGAGAGGTCATGGTGATCGATGACCCGGACACCATGAGGATGATCCTGAGCGGCAAGTATAACGACATACTTGAGCTTATCGACTTTCACGAGATGTCCGTCTCGGAGATAGCGAAAGTCCTGAAGGTCAACCCGGGCTCCGCACATTACCACCTGAAGGAGCTGGAAAAGCGGGGCCTGGTAAAGATCGTCAGGGAAGAGACCAAGGGCAACATGGTCAAGAAATATTACCGCACTACTGCCAGAAACTTTTACCTGGACGGCTCCAAGTTCAAGACGATAAATTCCAGTGACGTCAATCCAATGGATGAATTCCACGACAGGTTATTCGGCCTGTTGACACCTTTCGGCTACAGCATTCCTAGTGAAAAAGCCCCGCTGTTAAAAGATACCTTGATGCGCTACGATAGAAGAAGAAAAGAGCTACTGGCGCAAATACAGGATGTAGGCGTGGAAAAGACCGAGAGTGACAGGCTTCTGGTCGGGGACGCTTATCACGTCGCAATGATGCTCAACGAGATAGAGGACGAAGAGCTGGGGAAAATAAGGGAAGAGCTGCGTGAACTTTTATCCGGGATAAGGGACCATAGATGAAAAAAGAGCTCCTCCCCGTAGTTGCCATAGGCATCGTCTTCAGCGCGATGAATGCCTTCGTATCAATGTATCTGGGCCTGAAGATCGGCTTTAGCGACGGCATTGCTGTGCTGCTGCTGTTCGTCTCGTTCATTATCATATCGGCTTTAGGGATCAAAACACGCTCTAAAAGCCTTCTATATATATCCGCCATACTCATGGGCTCCACGGGCGTCGCCGTATCGTATACGGACGGCCTGGGCGCCATCATCATGTCCGGAAAGCCGTTCGGGATACCCGATTATGCAATGACGGGCATCCTGGTGCTTTCGGGCATCCTGGGGATCCTTATTTCTTATTATTTCGCAGGATATTTCCTCAAAAGTGACTTCCCATGGCCGGGCTCAAGGGTCACTGCTTCGCTGGTCAACATGCTGACAGCAGAGAAAAAGGAGGTAAGCCAAAAAGTCTCCGTTATCCGCATGGGCACGTCTGCGGCCATATCCGGCGGCATAGCCGGACTTCGCTCGCTGGGGGCCTTTCCGACCGTATTCGGCTCGGTTAACTTTGGCTTAAGCGCTTCACCCATGATGGCCGGGATCGGCATGCTCATGGGCTGGAGAGCCTGTATCCAGATCGCCGCCGGAGCGCTGGGGTCCCTGCTGGTATTCATATTTATAGAGGGCTCCGGGTCGGAATATTCCGCACACATGCGTAACCCATGGATATTCTCGACTGCCATATCCATGATGGTCGCCACTGCGGTGATCACGATGTATATTGTCATGAAACCGGCGCTGGCGTCATTTATGAAGCAGCGTGCGCAAAATAAGATACTGGCATCCGACGGCGGCACTCGAAATATCCGCCTGCCCTTAATGAATTACCGTCAGGTAGCCCTCATCGTTGCGATCGTATGTGCCGCCATTCTTATGGCCGTGTTCCCCGGGGTTCCCGCGTGGGTATTTCTTCTCAGCTTGCCGATAGCTGTACTCTTTATGGTCATCGAGACCAGAGGTAAATCGGAGATGGGAATGAGCGTAGGCATGTCGTCCTTCGTCATTCTGCTCATCGTAGGCCTGGCATTCGACAATATCATCCCACTTCTCGTCCTGGAGGGCTTCGTTGTCGCTACGATACTGACCTTCGCGCTAATGTTATCCGTTCAAAAACAAGCGGAGTTCTGCGGGGTCGAGGCCAGGGGGCTGACATTGATGGCGCTCATCGGCGTCATCACAGGCGCGGTCATTTGCGTGCCGTTCATGAAGTTCTTTAACTCGTTGTACGTCATCGGCTCGGCTGCGCTTCCGGCACCATACAGCGTCATGTGGCTGGAGATGGCCAACTCGGCCGTGGCAAAAGTAGTTTCGCCGTCCATAAACCCGTTTTTATTGCTGGCTGGCATAGTCATTGCGCTCGTGCTCTATCGCTATAGGATATCGGCGGTCATAGTGGCCATAGGCCTGTTACTGCCGGTATCCACATCGGCCACAATTATCGTGGGTGGCATCATTGCGTATGTCATTGAAAAGAAAGGATACCTGAAGAATGACAACGGCATCACAGCATCGGGGCTCATGACAGGCGACATCGTCGTGAGCATACTCGCATCGCTCAGGTATCTATGAAAAGGTCACACATACTGAAGCCACATAAGTATATATGATAGAATTGCATTAAGGGCTCCAAACTGTAATTGCCGCAGGGCGACTAAATTCATATAGAGCTAATTTCCTAATTTCTCTATCCACGTATTTTAATGAGCTATCTGCTCTTTAATTTCTGGTCCGCGTTAAATTTTGCGGATTTGAAAAGCGTTGCCTTTTTAATGGCGACGGAGAATTGAAAACCAATGACGACATTTCAAGAATTATCATTAAGTCACGCTACACGTAAGGCGTTAACAGAGATGGGCTTCGAAGAAGCTACCCCCATTCAGGAACAAGCAATACCGCCGGCGATGAAAGGCCGGGATATCATCGGGCAGGCCCAGACCGGCACCGGAAAGACGGCCGCGTTCGGCATACCCATGGTAGAATACATAGACGAGGACTCTAAGACCATCCAGGGCATCGTAATAACGCCAACTCGTGAGCTGGCCATACAGGTAGCCGAAGAGCTCAACAGGATAGGCCAGTATAAGGGCATTCACACGCTTCCCATTTACGGCGGACAGGACATCAAGTGGCAGATAAAAGCCCTAAGAAGGAACCCCCAGATCATCGTCGGTACTCCCGGCCGTCTGGTCGACCACATGATGAGGCGGAAGACCATTAAGCTCAATAGCATCATCACTGTCGTGCTGGATGAAGCCGACGAAATGCTCGACATGGGCTTTATCGAGGACATCGAGGCCATTCTAAAGACGACGCCTTCGACTCGCCAGACACTGCTATTCTCGGCCACAATGCCGGCCCCCATAGAAAAGCTGGCAAAGCGCTTCATGAAAGACCCGCTAATGATCGGCATCAAGTCAAAGACCGTGACAGTAGCTGCCACCGAACAAGTCTACTACGAAGTCCCTGAGAAAAACAAGTTCGAACTATTGTGCAGGCTCATCGATCTGCAGCTTCCCGAACGCTCCATTATCTTCGTCAGGACCAAGCGCCGCGTCGACGAGCTGGCTAACGCTTTGAACGAGCGCGGCCATCCCGCAATGGGTATCCACGGGGACCTGGTCCAGTCAAAGCGCGACAGCGTTATGGGCGGGTTCAGGAAAGGCACCACTGAAATACTGGTGGCTACGGATGTTGCGTCCAGAGGGCTCGACATCAGCAACGTGACGCACATTTACAATTTCGACATCCCCCAGGATCCCGACAGCTACGTCCACAGGATCGGCCGTACCGGCAGGGCCGGTAAAAAGGGCATGGCCATCACCTTCGTGACGCCCAGGGAATTAAACCTGTTAAGGCAGTTCGAGCGCGATACGCGCAGTACCATCGTCAGGAAGCCGATCCCGACGGCTAACGAAGCCGGGGAAGGAAAGCAGAACACGCTGGCGGAAAGCCTCATCAGCGTCGCGGAAGGCGGAGAGATCGATAAGTTCAAGGGACTTGCCGAGAACCTGCTCGAAAATAACGATTCTGTCACGCTGTTAGCGGCGGCATTGAAAATAATGAGCAAAGAAACGAAGGTCGCTCCCCCTGCTACAGTCGAGTTAACCGAAGACCGGCCCATGCGCGCCAGGAGCTACAGAAAATCGGATGATAAGGGCAGCAAGAGCCGCGGAAAGCGAGACTTCAAGCGCCGCTATTAGCCGTAGTATGATTGCAGTACCTTTAGCGCGTACAGGGTGACCCATTTACCGGGCTCACTCTTTCGCTCGACGTTCTTTATGGAGCGGCCGTTAAAGGTGGTCTCCGGCCAATAGATAAACGGCCTTTAACTTTTTATAATAATAGTCGCCTTGGCCAGCGAGCCCAGAGCTTCTTTGTAGCCAGGATAAAGCTCCAGCGCTTTGCGATATTCATCAGCCGCCTCAGCAGGCTTTTCTTTTAGCCCATATATGCGGCCGATATAAAAGTGAGCATAGGGGTCGGTCGGCTCCAGTTTAATAATAGCATTAAATTGAGAAAGCGCCTTATCGGGTTCCCCCGCTTCGAGATAGGCTATTCCCAGTTCCCTGCGGGCGATAATTAGATTTTTATTGATCGATACGGCTTTGTGCAGTAGCTTCAGCTTTTCCGCCGGGTCATCTTTCATTGCCGCAAGTAGCTGATATGACTCTGCGTCGCCGGAGTGCAGCTTGATGGCAATTGTAGCTTCTTTTTCGGCGTCTTCAATATTTCCGGCAAAATACAGGCTGCGGGCGTATGCCCTTCTCACTTCATACCGACCGCTATTGAGGGCATAGGCGCTTTGTGCGGCCGACTCTGCGGCCGGATAATATTGCTTACCGTCCTCTCCGTTCATTTCCAGCGAGTGGCCGAGCATGGCGTATGCCTCGGCTATGCCGGCGAGTAATAACGGGTCTTCCGGGGACTTTTCCAGCAGCCGGGCATAGCCGGATATCGCTTTTCTAAAGCCGGCCGGAGTAAAGAGTAAATAATACCTGCGTATGTCCATCCGGTCGATAGTTTCAAGGGCTTCGTTAAGCTTATTCATCGCGGCCTGATATTTAGCTGCGGACAGCTTATTCCGCTTGTAGCGCCCCTCGAGGGAGACTATTTTTTTATGGGCGTCTTCCCGCAACATGTCTATGGTAGCTTCGTCCCTTATGTCATAGTCCAGCTTTTCGACCCTGCCTACTATGTTATTCTGCACCAAAAGCCCGATGGGGAACATGATCACGAACTGTATGGCGAGCGGTAGCAGATATGGCAATAAATAGGTACCGACGCTCACCTGCACTGTATAGACAATAATGCCGATGCCCGTCATAATGGCCATATACAGGACGTTACGGAACAGCATGACCCGGTCCCTGATAAGGACGTCGAAGAACCGTATCTGCTGTAGAACGATCTCATGGGAAAATAAGCTCCCCGGGGTCTCGGTATGCACGATGCCTCTAATGTCCCGTCCGTTAATGACATGGAAATACAGCACGTTCATGTGCGAGGATACGTGGGCATTCCTGTAGCCCCGCCGCCGGGAGGGCGGGAATATCCGGTCCAGAAGGTTCGATGTGGGTTCTCGCAGAGGGTTAGATATACCGCTGAAAAGGTTAGTGATAATGAACTTCGGGAAATTGATGAGATAGATCAGTTTATCGGAGAACGCCATCAGCAAAGACAGCAGCGATATCTGCTCGATCGACAGCATGTTAGAAGGCACGTTGAAATCGCCTATGACATTCCCGGAAACAGTGTTGGTCTTTTTGTCGATCATCGTATTAGGGTCATTGCCGCTAACGTTGAACCCGAAGCCGTTGTTATTGTATACCGTATTGCCCTCAAAGAGGCTATTGCTCGAGGCGTTGATAAATATACCATCGTTCGCGTTATTGCAGACCACGTTGCCGTTGTAGATATTATTGTCCGAGGAATAAAGGTAAAGGCCGTAGCGGTTAAGGCTTATATTGTTATTGTTGACTATGTCGGCGTTCGCATTATCCATTCGTATGCCGTAGCCCTCGTTATTATCAACACGGTTATCGGTTACGACGGCTTTGGATACGTTATCCAGCAGTATGCCATCACCGTTATACTCGATGTTATTTCCTACGACCGTCTTTAGGCCGCCTGTCCCGGTCACGTACAGCCCGTTATGCGAATTATCGTTAATGGTGTTATTGATGATGGTGAGGATGCCCTGTGAGTTCGCCCGGACCCCGCAATAGTTAGAGTTGATGGTGTTGTTGATGATGCTGACGTCGCCGCCGTCGATGATGATACCGTAATGGCCGCCGGATATGTCGCTATTCTCGACACTTATGCCATTCGCTGCCAGCCAGAGCCCGCCGAAGCGGCTGTCAGGGCTATCATAGCCGCAATTCGTCAGCTTTGAGCCGGACATGTGTAGCAAGCCGCCCTTTTCGACCATGAAAGCGTACGCGTGCTCTCCGTCAAGCGACGATATGCTGGAATTATTAACTGATAGGATGCCGCCATCCATGACGACGATCTTATGCTCCCCGTCGGACTTGCAGTCCACCTCTATGTCGAAGTTATCAAAGGAGACGACCTGCCCCTTATTTATTATCAGGTCTTTGTCGAGTATCATCGCCCCGTTGCTATGGGCTTCTATGGGGCCGGTTACGTGATCGGACCCGATGATCGAGGAAATATTAAGGCCCGAAGGGATCGTTCGCTCGAACCATGCGGGAAAATCAATAATGGGCACGGCAAAAGTCATAGCCGGGACTAGTATGAGTAAAATGCAGAATATCAGTAGCAGCTTAAACCCACAACGACCGCGCATATAGCCCGTTCATTGTGTCCCAATACGTTATAAACTTTATACTGGAAGTGTTGTTCGTTTTCTTAAAAAATGGCTTATTTGCGCTTTCGCAAAGACAGTATCGCGCTCAATAGTACGATGGTGCCCGCGATGACAAGAGCTATGGTGACCTGGTTAATGCTATTGATGTCCGTAATGTGAAATGTGCTAAAGAAAATCCCGGCCAAGACCTTACCCTGCATAGGCCTGATACGAGTTGTTAATAGATAATTCTTATTATGTATCGGCCGGGACGATATGATGAGCCCTTTGTACTGCCTTTGTCATTCTATCGAGCTCTTCCGAAAAGTGTAAGTGCGTCGGGCAGCGGCAATCGCTGCAGCCGAACTTAGGCACCCGTGCTAAGTATTGGTCGATGCTTCCGGCAACGCTACATTCGGGCCTGGGCGAGGTCATGACCTCGATGACTTCGGCGTAAGGCAAAAGATAGTCGATGTGCCACTGCTTGGTCCTGTTCTTGCCCGTGGCAACTGCTTTATGTCTTTTTACCCGGGCGAACCCGGCATTGCCCAGGGCTGAGCCGGTATATGCGTAATAGCCCTCGTTAAAATATAGCTCTCCAAGCGCCCCCACCGTTATACGGCGCGGTTCCTTCAGGAGCATGATGAGCGTATATGTGCCTTTACCTGTATCTTCCACCACGATCCCCATCTACAATGGGGGTCGGGCCTCAATTATCTTGCGGTTCAAAATGTCCCGGCATTTTATGCAGGGAACGTCCGGCTTCGCCTCGGCATCTTCGATGGAACTGGAAAACCGCATGACACAGTGGTCCCTACAATGGTCCAGCCCCAGGACGTGGCCTGCCTCGTGCACGCATTCCTTGGCCACCATCTCGGCCGAGCTCAGCCTGAAGGTCGAGACCATGCCCGCCAGGTGGTACATGGCCAGCCCCATGACAAAGTTAAGGTTATTGTAATACATGTCCGAATCGATGACCCACATCGCGTGCTCTGAGGTCATATTACGCAGCAGATAGTCCAGCAGGATCAGGGCGTCATATTGTCTATGCTTGATGTTATATGCGCCCTCGTAAGCCTCCAGAAAGCCCCGGTCGACGACGGATACACCGTATACTTCATTGAGCCTTTTTGCCACTGTATGCTTGAACTCGTCGCTGCTAGCCGTGTAAAATAGGTCGAACTGCATCCATACCCCTATGCTGATGAATGGAGGTATGTGCGGCAAAAATAAAATAATTTACAGATTATAATTATTAATTCTGTCTCTACAACCCTTAAAAACGCTGGATGTAGGGACGTTGTTATCTAAACCCATACTTGCCGACCAGCGGCACAAAAGCCACGCCGCCCCGGTATTGGGAATGGACTTCCCCGCCCTTTTTCTCCACAAGATACAGCTCCTGGGCGAATTGCCCGACGGGTATGACCATCCTGCCGCCTTCGGCTAATTGGTCAACCAGCGGCTGTGGTACCTCGGGCGCCGCCGCTGCAACGCTGATGCGGTCATAGGGAGCGAACTCCGGTAGACCCTCGCTGCCGTCGCTAACAAATACCTTAATGTTGTCGAAGCCAAGCTCTTTAAAAAGATAAACGGCTTTTTCTGCCAGGTCGGGAAGACGATCGACAGTATAGACCACGCCGGAACCCGCTAAAACAGACATGACGGCAGCATGGTATCCCCAGCCCGTGCCGATCTCTAAAACTGTATCGCCATTTTTTATATCCAGCACGTCGCACATGATGGCGACCATGCTGGGCGCGGAGATGGTCTGGCCTTCGCCGATGGGCACAGGCGTATCAACGTAGGCATGCCGCCACATTTTTTCCGGCATGAACATATGGCGGGGCACTTCCGCCATGGCGTCAAGTACCCGATCGCTGATGCCCTCGGATCTTAAAAATGCTATCAGGTGATCTTTTTGCCTTTCCAGTCCCGCTTTATCTTCGTTTTGGATGGTCTCAGCTCCTCGCCGGCCATGCGACGCTCCGCTCGCGGGTCATTATTTGCGAGTATATGCGCTTGATATCCTTGGCCTTCATCGATTTGCCATCGCGCTTGAATATACCGCCTTCCCGCTCTTTTATGGAAGTTATGATCACTTCGTTGTTCTCGAGCTTCATGCGGTCGCCTATGGTGAACTCATAGTCCCCGTTGATCTTGTAGTCGACGGAATCAGTCTCGCCGCGGTTCTGGATGGCGATCTTTACGATGACCTCGTCGATGGCCCGGGCCCAGATGGTCCGCACGTCCCTGGCGATCGCCTGCTCTGCGCGGCCGCTGGTCTTCAGCTCGAGCGACTGTATGCGTACGCCGCTTACTTCGTCGCCGATATCGATGACGAATTCGTCGCCTGCGCGTAGCTTTTCATCCTCGTTGACCTTTAGCTGCTGGGGGAACGATGACCCTTCTCTACTGACTATTACTTTGAGCGTGATCTCTTTCTTCTTCTCATGCGGTAAACGGTGCATGAAGCCGCATTTCTCGCATTTGATCAGATGATCTTTAACTACTGTGTGCATGACCTCGTCTTCAGGGCTGCACTCGGGGCACGCCGCCTCGATCAATTCAATTTTATCCACGGATTGTCTCTCCACGTTTATTTTATACGACAGGTGTACATATAGCCTATGTATGCTTAAAGAAGTTATCCATGCCAGCGGGCATGCTAACATAGCCGCAACTCACAGGAGCACGTTCGAGATCACCATGGACGAGGAAATCTCGACGGCCGCCGATTGTATCATCGCAGTCGGAGCGGATAAAGGAGCGGCCGCTTTAAGCGAAGACTTCAGGCAACAGGCGGCGAGCGACGATGCGTTCATCACGGCGGTTATATCGTCCGGCGGCTTCGAGGATACGGTCACCGGCTGGGGCTCTAAGGACATGACATTCACGGTAGAGAATAGCATGGTCTTCCGGGTAAGCGATTACATGTGCGGCAGAACGGTGATGGTACATGCCGACAAGCCGGCAGCCAGGCTTGACCGACAGCTTATTAAGGCACTGGCGGAAGGTAATAAGGCGATAATAACATTGACAGTCGAGCACAAAGAAAGGCTAAAGCCGTCGTTCGACATGCTATTTACGGAGACTTAACATGGCAGAAGATATCGTAGAAGGGCAAAAACCTACCCCTTCGGACATCGAGGCACTAAAAAAAGAACTTGCCGAGATGAAGAATGAGATGATGCGCAAGGAACTGGAAGAGATCAAGCGGGATAAAATGAAGGAAGAGCTCGAGGAAATGAAAGCCGAGAGCGTAAGGCAGCAGGCACCGCGATACGTAGAGGTATACATGCCGCAGCTATCCATCCTGAACGTGATCATGGCGGCGGCAGCGCTGCTCATTGCCGGGTATACGCTCGGCGTTCTCTATGGGTTCGACCTGGCGGCTGAAGTCAATAAATATTTAGCGAACTATAGTTTTCCCACGGTCGGTTCCCTGCTATTGACCGTCGTCAGCATTGTGCTGATATTCATCGGCCTGGGCCTCATCACTATGGCGAAGAAGTAAGGACGGGATCAAGATCACGAACCGTGCGCCTTTCGTTCTGTCGCCAGGCACACGGTCTTCTACCCATATCATACCGTCAAGATCGTCGACCAATTTTTTTACCAGGTATAATCCTATCCCATGGCCGGTAATTTTCACTTTATCTCTTTGATATCGTGTAAACAGCTGTTTCTTGATGTCGTCGGGGATGCCTGAGCCATTATCGCTTATGTCGACCCGATAATACTGACGGCTATTCTCTAATAGAGTGCTCACAAGGACGTCGATGGCTACTGGCCCGGAAGAATGTTTTATAGCGTTGCCGATGATATTCGAGAATACGTCCTTCAACAGTTCATCGGCAAGGACAAAACAGCCGCTATCATGTGAAAAAGAGATAGTGACTTCCCTGTCGGGTACATGCGAATACCGGGATATGACCTCCCGTATTATTTTGCACATATCGACCTTTTGATGCCTGACGGCACCCTCCTTGAGCTTCTGAAGCTTTCGTACCGTATCTATCAGGCCGGAGCTGTTGTAAAGCGTTTCGAGAGGCTTTGTTAAATATACCCGGTCCTCATCGCTCAAATTGAGTTTTTCCAGGGCCAACTCGAGGTAGCTGATGCCTGTCTGGTTCATGTTGTTAATATCGTGGCCCATCAGGTCGACATATAGTTCTGCCTGTCTTTTTGCATCCCTGATGTCACGCTCTGCTTTTTTACGCTCGGTAATATCGGTGAACGTGACTACAGCGCCCGTAATAGAATTGTTTTCAAAGACAGGATTCGACGAATATTCCACGGGGAAGGATGTGCCGTCTTTCTTCCAGAAGATGTCGTCGCCATCCCGGCATCCGGTGCCATCCCTTAATGACCGGATAACGCAGCACTCGTCCTTGCTGCACGGCCGGCCGTCGGCCCTGGTATGGTGGATCAAGTCATGCATATTCTTCTTTCTCACCTCTGCCCGGGTAAAGCCCAGCATCTTTATGGCGGACTGGTTGATGAACGTACACAAGCCTTGATCGTCGACCCCATAGATGCCCTCGTCGGTAGATTCAAGCAACATCCGTACACTATCGTACAGCATATCCCTCTTCTCGGAGAGATATCCGACGACGAGCGCCACGATGATGAAAATTGCCGCGCGGACGAAGGTGCTGTCCACGATATGGCCTTCGTCATAATAGCCAATGGAGATGTGAGCAAGCCCGAGAAATATCGCAAGATAAATGGCCTTCTCGTGATACCATATGGCCGCCAGGATGATAGGGATGTAGAATAAGTGAGTATAAACGACGTCAGTGCTCATAACGAGATTTACATACAGGGTAATGATTATGCAGAGGATAATGATGACTGATAAAAAAAGCTTATATTGCCTGTCCCTTATGATCCGAGTCAACTCTTCCGATTCATCCATTGGCCTGCTCCTCACCGACTGGTGTACTTATAAATAAATTATACAGTAGTTATAAAAACTAACGCTAATTATTTACGGATTGACTCATCGATGCCGGATAATAAATAGTTTCCACTCATTAATATGGCGGATTACAATCTTTTTACCAAAACGCTTGATTTATTTGCATTATTTTTCACCATTTACTATAAAGTATATATAACAAAAATTGTAATTGTCGCTTAACTAGTAGCTGTTGTTCACTAACTAGCGGCTCTTTAACTTGCGGAGGGATATTATAAAACTCAAATCTACGCTCGCGGTCGCCGTTTTGCTCATGGTACTGCTGTCTTCGATAGCAGTCGTAGGAGCGGCGCAGCCCGGGGCTAACACCAACGAATCGGGAGCATCGGGATATTCCACTTACATAGTGGCTTTCAAGGATAACCCGTCTATCCAGGCGGAAAACAGCGTAACCGATCTAGTCAACTCATACAACGGGAACGTTGTTTACAGATACAGCGTCATCGACGGCATGGCTGTCACCATTCCCGATAACAAAGTGAGCGAGCTTCAGGCCTTAGATAACGTCAAGTACATTGAAAAGGACCAGCAGGTCCAGGTACTGCTGGATAAGGCCGTCGTGCAGATCGGCGCCGACAAGGTATGGTCCTCAGGGTACACCGGCAAAGGCGTAAAAGTGTGCGTCATCGACACAGGCGTAGATGCCAGCCACCCCGACCTGAACGGTAACAAGGTCGTCGCGTGGGTCGACTACGTGAACGGCAAGACCACGCCATACGATGACCACGGCCACGGCACCCACGTATCCAGCACCATAGCGGGAACGGGCAACGCGTCCAACGGACAATACAAGGGCGTCGCCCCGGATGCAAGCTTAATGGTCGCTAAAGTGCTGAGCAAAGACGGCTCGGGCAGCAACTCTAACATTCTCAAGGCAATAGACTGGGCGGTGAAGAACGGAGCGCAGGTCATATCCATGTCGCTCGGCAGCAGCACCCACTCCCAGGCATCCGATGATGCCATCAAGAACGCAGTCAGCCATGGCGTCACCGTCGTCGTCGCCGCTGGTAACAGCGGCCCTAACGCAAAGACGGTCGCATGTCCGGGCGACAGCCCCGATGCGCTTACCGTAGGAGCGTCCGACAGGAACGATACAATAGCGTCGTTCAGCTCCAGAGGGCCCAACAGGGACGGCAGCGTAAAGCCGGACATCACCAACATGGGCGTAGGCCTGTGGGCCGCCAAGGCCACGGGCACGAACCCCACCAAAGGCACTAAATATTACCTGCCCATGAGCGGCACCTCGATGGCCACCCCCATGACAGCGGGAACCGTCGCCCTGCTACTCCAGGCTAACCCGAATCTTACGCCGGCACAGGTTAAGTCAGTCTTAGAGAAGACGGCTAAGCCGCTGGGCGGAAAGGTACCGAATAACAATTACGGCTATGGCAGGGTCGACGCAAAAGCGGCACTGGACTTCGTGCTAACGGGCAAAATACCGGCCCCCACTCCGACTCCGTCACCGTCACCGGGAGGACCGAGCCCGACACCGACACCTACGCCGGC
Organism: uncultured Methanocellaceae archaeon; assembly: GCA_963780625.1. Lineage (GTDB taxonomy): Archaea > Halobacteriota > Methanocellia > Methanocellales > Methanocellaceae > Methanocella. Next base: position 668,040 of record CAWACH010000006.1, read on the forward strand.
ACCGACGCCAGGCAGCTACGGTGTCTCCCTGGTCGGCGCCTTCGCTAAATATAACGGCCACGTAGGGCGCATGTCCCAATACCAGGTCACGGCAGGAACGACCCTGGAGCAGGACATGCTAATGGCCAACGTCGGCCACTCCGATGACACGTACAACGTCTCGGTGAACGGGATACCCGCAACATGGTATACGCTCTCCGGATACGATGGAGAAACAATGGCTCCCAACGCGACAGTGATGATGTCGCTGTTCGTCACTCCCGACGCTAACGTGACGACAGGCGCATATCACTTTACGTTGACGACGACCTCGAACTCGGACAGCACAATATCGAACACGGTATCCTATACACTCAATGTCGTCTCCGCGGCTGCGGTCACCCCTCCGGTACCGGACAAGTCGCTCAACGGCAGCGCTTCGAGAAGCCAGGAGTATTACACGTACCTGACCCCATCCGGTACGGGCGGCGCAATAAACGCGTCCATATCCTGGCAAAATAGCGCCAACGACCTGAACATGTACCTGTACGATCCGTCGGGCAAGCTCGTGGCTAAATCGGAAAAACACTACACCACCGTCGAGTCCGTACAATATAGCGCACCTGAGGGCGGGTATTACCTCCTGAAAGTAACTTCGAACGCCAACAGCCCCGTAGATTTCTCGGGTAATGCAAGCGTAAAGGTCAGGCCTGCAACCATCACTACCGGCTCCATAAAGGCAGGACAGCCGGCCACAATTACGGTCGATGTTAACGGCACGAAGAATGTCGACGCAAGGGTGGCATGGACGTCGTCCTTTAACACACTTACGCTGTCGGCATACGACCCCAGCGGCCAGATGGTAGCGCAGGGTACCAGGATCTCCGATGGGTCCAACGGCGCGTACGAGCAGATCGACTTCACGCCGGATGTATCAGGCACATACACGCTCAAGCTGGTATCTGACAGCGCGAGCCAGGCAGTAAGCTACAAGCTGGTAACTCCGTTCCAGCTGTAACTCCTTTTTTATTATTTTTCTTTTTTGAATTAGCCTAAAATAGCTTTGCGTACGCCTGTTAAAAAATCAAGCTATTTCATTATCATTAAACATGCAGAAAATACAGGATCCCCGTATTTTGTGTTCTCAAATATTTAGTACCTAAGAAATAGAAGTCTTTCCGGGTGATCTTACATGGGTGCTATCAAGAAAGAGGTAGGCGGAGCAGCGAAGGAAACAGCCGGCAAGGTCGAGAAAGAAATGGGTAAGATGACCGGCAAGCGTGACGTAGAAGTCAAGGGCAAAATGAAAGAAGAGCACGGAAAAGCAGAAAAGGAAATGGGCAAAGTACAGAGAAAAATGTAAAAATAGTGGCACTATTTATTTGAGGCCATGGCCTTCTTCATGGCCTCCAGCCCTTCTTCAATACCCTTTATTTTGATGAGAGTGCCGATCTTAGAGATGTCCATCGATAGGTCCCTGGGCATCCGTACGGTGAAGCCCATCTCTTCCATGCTCAGAGGCACCAGCAGGTCTTCCTTGAGGCCGAACACGCGGGCAATGCGAATGCCCATCTCGTAATGGCTGATGCGCTCCGGTCCCGCAAGATTATACTGGCCGCTCATATTCTCTCTGGACAACAGGCTGACCGCCTGCGCTACGTCTTCAAGGTAGATCGGAGAGAAATACATGTCCCTGGCCAGCTCCACCTTTTGGCCATACAGGAGGCTGTCGAGGGTATGCTTTACGAAATTATCGGGATAGTTGCCGTACACTTCGCCCATCCTCAGGGTCAGGTGGTCCGCGGCCTTGTCGACCGCTACCTCGCCCATCAGCTTGGTCTCGCCATAGACGTTTATCGGGTTTACATGGTCATATTCGGTATATAGCCCTCCGACCTTGCGGCCGTCAAACACGTACGCCGACGATAGGTAAATGGCCTTTGAGCGGAGAATGGCAGCGGCCTCTACGAAGAACCGGACGCCCCTTGTGTTGAATTCCATGGCGTCGAGGCGGTTGTTCTCGCAATACTCGATGCTTGAGACCTCTTCCGTTAAAACCAGTTTCTCGGGAACTGTTTGCTTGACTACTTTAGCGATGTCAGAGCTGTTCTTGATGTCATATGTGATGCATCCCGAAGCAGGGGCAGGATGCTCTTTGTCGCACGCAAGCGTTACTTCGTTGTCCTTGCTTAACGCTGTAAAGATGGCAGAGCCCGCAGGCCCGCAGCCGACTACCAGTATCATAAAGTGGCTCCCGTTAACCTTAATTGATGTTAAACTTACAAGTATATTCCGCTTGCTAATGATATACTTTCCATTGCTACCGGGTAGCTATCGTTTAAGCGGAGTATCAAAATAGCCGAGCGCTTTTAGTCGGCTCACGGCGACCCTGAAGCCTTCGCCCCGGTCCTCATGGCCGTTCAATATTTCTGGGACCGCTATGACGTCAAGGCCTTCCAGCAAGGGCAGTATTCCCCGGAAGTCGATCTCGCCGTCGCCTATCTGCATGCCTTCGTATGAAATGCCCCCGGCATCGGAAACATGCACGTGACGGATGAACGGCTTGAGCTGTTTTATGTAAGAATAAAAGTCGACCTTTGACGCATTGCAATGCAGCTTAGCATGGCAAACGTCCATGCACATGCCCATGTTCAGTTGTTTTAGTACTCCTGAGATCTCCGCCTCGTCTTTAAAAAGGCACGAAGAGATCAGCTCGCCGTTATACCAGTAAATGTCCGGCATGTTCTCGAGAATGAGCTCGATGCTTTTGGGCGCATAGGACAGCAATTCCCCCATGGAGTCGAGCAGCGGCGAATTATCTACTGACTCGGGCGATTTACGCACTCCGCCGGGATGCAGGATAACGATGCTCGCGTTCAGCTTCTCCGAAAGGTCGATGGTCCTTTTTAGCATATTTACCGAAGCGGACCTTTTTTTATCATCGGAAGAAGCCGGATCGATCAGCGTGCCATCCTTGAATTTTTCCGGCATATGTACGACAATGGGCCCATCAAATTTTACATCGTCCACCCATGAGCCTTCCACGTCGCCCGGAAAAAGGGCGAACTCAAGGGCGTCGGGTTCCATGTCTATTAAATAAGCAAGGTCGGTATGGTGGACCTTTAAGCCGAACTTCATCGACAACAGACTCATCTTTCGTTCATAAATCCTTATCCGTTGCACAACGGGAAAGCCAGTGCCAGGTACTATAAATGTATAAGCCTTTGCTATGCAAGCTTATGCCAATATACCGCCCGGGCAACAATCGAAGTGCTGTAGCGCTAAAGTTATACTTTTTATCGCCATATAGGTGATTTCTGCCTGTTAGTTAGGGGACAATGGCTTTCTTAGTAGCTATTTGTAGTATAATATATTAATATATTAAATTTTTATAGTAAGATAAATACAAGGGGGCTGACGATATGAGACTACCGATAGCATACGTATTGTTGTTGATGTTCATGATCATGGTCGGCATTTTCCTGGTGCTGCAGCTAATACCGATGTATTGATCTTACAAAAAAGAGCCGGACTGAATAAAAAATAAAGAAAAGATAAAAGGTTCGGCTTGATTAGCCGAACAGAGCGGAGAGACCTTCCATGCCGGTAGCCTCTTCCTCTTCCTTCTTCTTCTCGTCGCTGGGGCCTTCTGCGGCTGCCGCTCCGCCTGCTGCCGGGGCCGCTGCTGCTGCCGGGGCTGCTGCGATGGCTGCCTTTGCGATGGCCTCGTCGATGTTAACGCCCTCTAAGGACGCTACTAATGCCTTGACACGGGCCTCGTTTACCTCGACACCTGCCGCCTTAAGGACTGCAGTGACGCCATTCTCATCCACGGGCTTTCCAGCCTTGTGTAATAATAGTGCTGCGTATACGTATTCCATTTATAACACCTCTTTTACTTGATCTTGTTTTTTAGTTCTTCATCCAGTGCATTTTCGTTCTTCGAGTTCGCTTCCTTTGCGACGGAGAGCATCTCGGCTTCCGCTTTGGAGAGGATCATGTCGATGACCTCTTTCTCGAAGATTGGAGCGTTAATTGCCAGAGCCTTGGATTCCAGTACTGCTCTCTGTATGAGCGGGACGATGGTCTCCTTGTTGGTTATGCCTGCTTCCATGCTCAGGGTGTACGCCTGGGCCGCTGCCTTGGCTAACATTCCTGTCAGTTCGGTTCCACTGATGGAGAGGTCCGAGGGCATATAAATTGTGTGCCCTTCTATGACGGCTTTTAGATTTAAGCCGATCTCCATTGGGAAGATCTCGAGCCTGGTGAGCATTTCTGCGAGCTTTGGTGAAAACTTCTGGCCTTTCCTGATGACGACCTTGTTGTCCTTGATGACGACCTTGCCGCCCTCGATCCCTGCCGGTATGCCGGCCTGCTGTAAGTCGCCTACGATGGGGCCCGGCTTGAACGACGTCGATCCCTTCTGGACTGCAACGTCCATAGGTGCGATGTCGCCGCCCTTGGCGGCAGCCTTGCTCTTCGTGGCCTCAAGCAGCTTATAGAGCTTGAACGGGTTGGTGTCGGTGTACACAAGAACGATCTGACCGTCGATGTACTTCCCCAGTTCGCGTGCCGGTTCATCCTGTGGCAGCGAATCGAAGGCGATGGTGGTCAGCGTATTACGGACCATCTTCATCGTCACGGTGCTCCTGAGCCTCTGCCTCATTTTCTGAATAGCGTCGGCCGGTACTCCGCGTACATCTACGATCCCGGTCACCTTATGAGAGTGGACCTTATCGATGATGTCCTTGATCTCTTCCTTTTTCCACTCAGGAATGTGCAGGCTGTGGTGTACTTCGCTTTCCATCACTTTACATCACCTTCACTGCCGGTCCCATCGTCGTTTTAACGTAGACTGAGCCGATGTTGTACTTGCCCTTCTCCAGCCGGTTCTCGATCCTGTTCATTATTGCATCGATGTTCTCGGCTATCTGTTCGGGGTCCATCGTCTCCATCCCGATGGTGGTGTGGAACGTCATCCTGTCTTTCGAGCGTACCTTTACTGCCTTTTTGAGCCTGGTGACCATGTTGGTCACGTCAACCTGCGGCGGGAGCGGTGCCGGCATTTTGCCCCTGGGGCCTAATACCTGTCCGAGCCTCTTACCGATGGCTGGCATGTAGGCGGTTTCGGCAATAAAGAAGTTGACCTCTTTCGCGAGCTTTTTAGCTCTAACCTTGTCCCCGCCGAGCTTATCTATCTCTTCGGGTGGGAAAACGTAGTCTGCGCCTGCCTTTTCAGCATTGATCGCCACGTCGCCCTTCGCGAATACCGCGATCTTGACGGGCTTGCCGAGGCCGCTCGGGAGGACTATTTCCTCGTCGACACGGTTCTTTGGCTGGCTCAGGTCTATGTTCCTAAGGTTTATGGCAAGGTCAACACTTTCCGTGAAATTCCGCTTTGGCTTGGCGGCTAAGGCTTGCTTGACCGCTTCTACCGTTTCTTTTCTTGCCATTAAATTATTCCTCCGTAGTCTCCGACCAATTACGGTCTACTACAACAGAAAATTACAAAATCAGAGTGATCCTGCTAATTTTTCGTCGTACGTTCCCGCATTGATGTCTGCGTAAATGTCTTTAGCCTTCTTGCCCTCGATGGTAATGCCCATTGAGACACAGGTGCCGATTACTTCCTTTGCCGCGTTCTTCTTGGTGTACGACAGGAATGCGCCTTTCTTCTTGTTGACGACTTCGAGTACCTGGTCCATGGTCAGGTTACCGACCTGGACTGTGTTTGGCGTGCCAGAGCCCTTTTCGACCTTGGCCTCGGCTAAAACTAACGCAGATGTCGGTGGTGTACCAACTTCGACCGTAAAGGTCTTGCCGGCGCCGACTGTGATCTTGACCGGGACTGTCATCCCGTTGTAGTCCTTGGTCTTAGCGTTGATCTCGTCGACCACTTTTTTTATGTTGATCCCTAAAGGACCTAGCGAGGGGCCCAACGGGGGACCCGGGTTCGCTCTTCCTCCCGGAACCAATACTTCTACTACATCTGCCATGTTTGTCTCCTCTAGATTTTAGAGAATGTTGGTTCAATAGGGTGTTTGAGGTATATAAATGTTAAGGTCATTTTAAAAGCAAAAATCAGGTAATAATTAAATTAACGACCCAATGATATTTCGACCCTTTCTCTTACTTCGACCCTATTCCTAAGTCTTATTTGATTATAAATATCGATATTTGCTGAATGTTCAATAGTTACGATTACTGAATAGTCTTGTAGATAACTATCATCCTTGACCCAACGATCTTGACATATAACAGCTAATACAAGCGGGTAGTCGATATTAATGTTTGGTTTTGATTTATACTCGACCATTCCTTTTTGGTGAACTCCTTTTTTCCTTAATTTAGTACCTGGATGTAAATGTATTTCAGAGTTCTTTAGATTCGGTGGAACAATATTTTCATCTGCATGTTCAGGTTGTATTCGACTATATCCTTGGCTGAGTTCTTCTGGAGTTTTATTTTTAAACAAATGCGTTTCAAATGTTACGCCTAAATAATCATTCCTTTTCTTACTGGTAGGTGGATTATAAACTAATGTAACGGAAATTTTTTTAATTCCTTTTTCACTAAACAAATTATCAGGCAAATATATGGAGTACAAATGAATGTGGTTTAATTTAATTGCATTTTGATGAATTAAAACAACTCTATTTCCTTCAGAAAATAAAGCTTTATCTACGTCAGGTATGCCATAACCATATATTTTTAAAATATTTGACGCCGAGGTTTCTGAATCATATATATTCATATTCAAGTTAGTTGGTCTTTCATTAGGAATTTCTGAAGATGATAGTAATAGTGCTTTTATTAAATTATTTGACCAATCTGGATGAGAATTAATTAACATACCGATATCATACGCAACTTTTGGCGTACTTAAACTTGTACCACAACTTAATGTAAATAGCCGAGTTCTATTGTCACTACTTGGGTTTAACGTAATGACATCATTGGTATCGTCAAATCCACCGCCCCCATTTTCGACAAATTCGGGCTTAATCATACCTTTGTAACCTAACCCCACACGCGTTAAAGGTGATGGGAAATAACCGATAGTATCTACACCAAGGATAGTATTTGTTAAATTTTGATTATATGTAGCACCAACCGTTATAGCTAGTGCAGAAGATGCAATATCAGTTATTTTAACTCGATCAGAAGTTTCATCCAATAAATAATCGGGATAGTTATCGTTTACATCGCGATCATCAAAATTACCAGTGGATATAACAAAAATTACATTCAATTCTTTTATTAAATCATCAATAAGTGAAGCAATATTATATTGCTGTCTTTGTCCAACACTCATTCTCTCTCTGGTATTACCTAAGGATAGATTAATTATCTTACAATTAGGGTAACTTACTACTATGGACCTTACCGCTTTATCGATCTGATGTTCTAATAAAATTGTTTCACCATATGTTGCATATCCGTTCTCATCTCTAAACATTACTTTAGCGGAGAATATCCATAATTGCGGTTTAAATACCCCATTTTCTATACATTTCTTTATATCGCCATAAAGTGCAATACCCGCAACTTGTGTACCGTGACCTACGTCATCTGCTGGCGAGTCTTCTTGTATACTCCCGTCAGCCGTACTAATTGCAATTTCATCACCAATGGCAGTACCAAATAGTGGGTGATTTGAAAGAATACCAGAGTCAACAATTAATATACCTGTGGCATTTCTATTAGGTGCTCCATCTATTATGATATTACTAAAATCTGTAGATATTAATTCTTCAATCTTTGATTTTGGAGGTCTATCAATATGTTCAATTTCTCGCATATTTAATATTTCTAAAAATAATGATTTACGAATTATTACCTTTAGGAGGCAAAAATTATTTGTTTTGAACATATCAAGAATTTCGCTACTTCGTTCATAGATTATACTAGCCAAGCCAATTAAAAATGAATTTAACTTGGCATCGTCCATTCTCCAAATACTTATATCAAGTATAGCACTTTCAGTATCCCCAATTGGTTCACTAGTTAGATATGGGCCAATCTTTTCATCAGGTGGGATATCGGAAATACCATCAATTGCATTGAAAAAATTATATGTATTATCTTTTTGTACATATTCAGTCAATTTTCTTTTAAATTCTTCAAGATTAATATCTTCAGCAAAAACAACCCAATAACCATTTTTATTTGGTGATGGGGAGATAACATCAATACCCATCCGTCGCAACTCATCTCTAAAGCTATCTTCATGGATACTTTGATTAATATTTATTTTAAAAATTAAACTAGGATCAAAATAATCTTTATAACGCGTTTTTTGAACTTTAATAGAACGTTCTAATTCACTAAAGGTTTGTATTTCAGTTGTATAAAAAACTTCTTTATTTCTAGAAAATTTTTTATATCCGCCACCACCTCTAATACTGCGTTGATACTCATGAGGAATGATTGGTAATACTAGATGATCATATTTATCTGGCACTTTGCTTCCTTCTTATTCCACCTTGAAAATAATTTCTTTTTTACGTTTTTGTTGCTCAATAGCCCACATGATATCCTTTTCTTCAACTTCTTTTTGATTTTTTATAATGACTTTTCTTTGAGCTTCTTCACATATTTGTGCAATATCCGCCGGGGAAAAGTTATTGCTTAAAGTAACTAATTTTTCTATATTAATATCTTTCGATTTTTTTATGACTCTTAAATATTTATTGAATAATTGTTCCTTTCGAATTTTATCAGGCATATCGAAATATAAGATATCATCAAATCTACGCCATATAGCAGTATCAAGGAGATATTGATGATTTGTTGCAGCGATTATTAGACTTTGACCATCATAGCCATCTAACATCTGCATAAAATTATTTACAACTCGTTTTATCTCCCCATGTTCGTAAGGATCATTTCTTTTTTTACCTACAATATCAAATTCATCAAATAGAACAACCCATTCGCCATTTTCAACAAAATCAAAAATTTTTCTTAAATTAGTTGCAGTTTGACCTAAAAAGGATGAAACAATGGAATCAAATCTAACATAAACTAATGGATAATTAAGCGTAGAACTGATAACTTTTGCACAAAGCGTTTTTCCAGTTCCTGGTGGTCCACAAAATAATATTTTGTTTTTCGGTTTTAATCCATAGGTATTCAACAATTTTTTTGCCCTAAATTCATCAATAATATAAGATATTCTATCCTTTAACTGATTATCTAAAACTATATCGTCAAAATTATAATAATTATCTTTGATCTCAAGTAACGGAAACCCCTTTTCCGTATCTCTTGGAATCGGTATATTAGTTTTATATCTACCAGATAATTGATTTGAATTTAAATTGCGATTCAAATTAATAATTGTTTGTTGATTAGATGATAACAATTTTTTCAAATCGCTCGCTAATATTTTATGATTTTGTTTTTCTTCTTCGTTAATGATTTCATAAGCTATTAATGAGAATTTTTTATTATCATTTTCAGCATAAGCTTGGAACAATTTCTTTAGTAGGTCACTTCTCATATCCTACCTCTACTTTAGAGTATTAATGACCAACATACTATTTATAGTCAATTTACTCAATCATGAATATTCATTAATTAACTTCTTATTAGAATATATTTGTATAGTACATACCAAAAGTAATCAATTTCTAAAATATTAATCTCAGGATCTTCGTAATTTTATAGTTCAACAATTAACAAATTAAATGACAATCTAGTGGTATGTCCCTATATCATTCAAAGTTACAAGCATCGATTACCTAATAGTGTATATAATGACATTTATTTATAAGATATATAAAAAAATATTATAATGATTTTAACAAATACTCAATAGAATTTTTGAGATATGACTTTTTCTTTCGTCCTTCGGATTCCATGCACCAATTGCTGCTCCCGATGGATGTGGTAAATAGAATATTTGTATATTATTAGCCGTAGGATTGTTCTTTTCCCATTCTGAAACCCATGCTTTGACATCGTTGCCAACGCAAATGATGAATTTCGCATCTTCTCCAATAGCATCATATAATTCTTGGTTCAACCATTGATCAGCACATAGCCTGGCATTTTTCGTCATGAACTTTGGTGCCTCTATCGATTGTTTATCAGTGCAGCATTTATGGTAGTGAGTCCAGTAAATATTGTTTTCCATGACATCCTTCAGGCGTTCGATCTCGGCCACATATTTGTCATCTAGGTACTTTCTATTGAAGGTTGCAATCTGCCCGATGAGCCATTGAGGCGGCGCCGGAACGGTCATCAATTCATGATGCCAACCTTCAAGAGACATATTTCTTGCATTAATATAAGGTTCGATAAAAGCGGTAGTTGGATCACGAGAAATGATAACACCAAGTAATTGATTAGGCTTTTGTGGGCCAGGTATGCCAACGATCGGGATATTAGATAACAAATTAAAGTCACAAGAAGAGGAGCACGAAGATTTTTCTGTTATATTGTGAGAATCTTGGATACTGTTAACAAATTGCATAATCTAGTGTACGATTGTTAGATAAATCATTTTTCTGTAGATATTTGTACACCCATAGTTAATTTCAAAAATTTACTATAATATTTAAAGCATGTATTTATCGTATAAGCAATTGATAAAGATATAATCTAGACAGATAATTGGGTGAGGTTAAAAATGGCTGAAATTTTAACTGCTGCTGGCACTTCAGATGCTCTTGAGCAATTAATAAAAAATTCTAAAGAAAAATTGTATCTTATTAGCCCGTATATTCAATTGAGTCCGCGTTTAAAGGGCTTGCTCAGCCAGGTTGATGCCAGAGCACTTGATATGAAGGTGGTTTATCGTGACGAGATTAACGCTGAGGATATGACTTCTTCCTAAAAAAAATTAAAGGTATCCAGCTATATTCACTCGAAAATCTACATGCAAAATGTTACTTGAACCAAGAATATTGCAATCATCACATCGATGAATTTATACAGACATTCCCAGCAGAATAACCATGAAATAGGAATTAAGATTAAAAGATATGACAGATTTAGATCTATAATGAGCTAACTGATGAAATGAACTCTTTAATAAAACAAAGTGAACAATTTGATAAATTAGCGGATTCATTCTCATCAGTCATAGGCTTTACAAAAAAGACAATCAATGTAATACAAGATATAATGGCACCAGGACATTGTGTCAGGTGTGGAAAAGGAATGGATTATAATCCCGAGAAGCCTTTATGTGATAACTGCTACAAGTCATGGGCCAAATATCATGACCCTAAATACGAAGAAAAATATTGCCATTCATGCGGAAACAAAGCGAAGACATCATTCGCAAAGCCGGTATGTTATAGCTGTTTTAAGAAATATGCAAAATAACTATTGCTAATCTTGGCTAGATTACAAAACGGTCATCCCTACTTTTTTAATATTATGAGAACCCCTGAATCTTATCCCAATATATACTTTGCATACGGCAGCCGTCTTATCCCATAGTGGCTGATGGCGAACGCCATCGGCACACCTATGGCCCCGACTATGGCGAACTTGATGAGCGGGTCTATCGCTACCCCGATCAACAGATACTGCAGGAAGACGATTATCGGGATGTGTATTAGATAGACTGTAAATGAATTATCAGCCAACTTCTTCGCAATAGAACCCTGTGTATTGAAACGGTTCTTGAAGAGCGAGAGCAAGGCGATACACATGCTCACGCACATGAAAGCTTCCCATAGCGTCCCGAGAAGAGACTCTCCCCTTAAGCCCCCGGAGAATTCCGTGGAGTTAGTCACGGCGCCGACGAAAAGTAACGATATTACCGTTATAATCGCTACCCTCGACCATAGCTTTGCCGTGGCTTTAGGAATTGCGTCGATCCATCCTTCCTTGTAAGCAATGATACCGGCCGCAAAGAGCATAACGTACTGGGTAAGGTGGAAAGGCTCGAACAGGCCGAGTGGCACCCAATTATTCTCGGGCGACCAGATCCCCACGACGAAAGAGATGAGTGCCATGGATATGATGAAAGCCAGGATAGCCGTATTACCGGGAAAAGCTTTCTTTATTTTTGGCGAGGGCTTTTTAACCACCCTATAGGCGACATAGACCGCCGAAAATATCAACAACACTGCCAGGAACCACAGGTGTCCTAATGTGATGCTTGGCGTACCATTTAGAATATAACCCATCACCGGGAAGACAATGATCGTAAATATCAATATCGGCACGCTTAACTTTACTAATCGATCCTTCATGTATTTGGCTGCACCTTTTCGCCCTAACGAAGACGGCACGAAGTAGGCCGAGATCATGAAGAAAAGACCCATGAAGAAGGACGCGTTTATAGCCATGAAGACGCCGAGGACGACGAAGTCCAGAATACCGGAGGATTCAGAAGCTATCCACCATCCACCACCCGGGCCATAGGGCTGGGCCGAATGATGAAGAACTACGAGTACGGCAATAAGCACTTTGAGGTTATCCAAAAAATAGATCCGGGACGTCGAGGCCATCTTCAACACGGCCTTGACCTCAGAACCTAACCTGTTAACCTCTGCTTCCCCTGGCATACCCATAAAAATCACATGCAAGAAAAGCGTTATCTTATTTAACTTTTAGTTTACTATCAAGTTTTAGGCGGTTGTGGTGATAGCGGCTACCAGACAGGCTCTGTTAAGTCGCGATAGCTATTATTATAGATTGCTTAGTAAATGGACTTATTTGCACACCATTAAATATAATAATTTGATTGCCTCACAATACAAAGACCATGAGGGCTATATAGAATATCATTGGTATGAAGAATAGTGAGGCCCACACCCATTTATTCCATGCTATTACTTCGGGACCTTCCATGGGTTTGAACGGCATTAGCCCATACACACACAGCACGATGTTCATGAGTATGCCGGCTTCAGCCGCACTTCTTATGACCTCGTTTCCCGGGATTAACCAATAAACGGCCAGGAAGGCTATGAATAGCACCAGGCTTACGACTGGCCCGGATATGGCTATTACGCCTTTTTTACGCCTATCATTGTCCTGTTTTTCATGGCCCTCGTGGTCCTCCCCTTCGTCGACGAGCGTCCGTGATGGCTGAGAGAACACGTTATGCAAGAATATAGAAGTGAGAAACATGAGGATGGCCCCCAGGGTCCAGAACCGGTACTCGGTCTTCACCTTGAAACGATTTGCGACGTAGATGTGGACGAACTCGCGTAAAAGCATTGTCAAGCCGGCGATGAATACGAACGATAATACGTCCACCAGGGAAAACGGATCCTGCGAAGCTAATAAAAACGCCAGGCCCAACAGGACAACGCTAACCAACCCTATGACAATCTCCAATTGCGATAGGCCGAAGACCCACACCTTTTTATCCCCCGGCTTGATCCCCCTCCGCGTAATTTCTTCGAGGTTCAACTTACCGTTACTGATCTCCTTCAAGCCCTCGGCGATAAACTCAAAGAACCTGGAAACCCAGGACAACGATGCTGATCCTGCCACAAGCCCACTTATGATTATAACAGCTAAAGGTACGGATGCTTTTTTAACATAGGAAATAACGCCTGATGTTGTAGAGTTATTACCGTCGGAGAAAGAAAAACTTCCTATCTGCAACATTGAGACATGCGTCGGTGTCGCGGAGGTATTAACGATCACATACCCGATTTTCTGAATAGTGCTATTGCCGTTGTGGTTGATCGCCGTTAGTGTGACGTTAAACACGCCAGCATTTTGATAGCTATGAGCCGGATTCGAAGAAGTGTTGTTCGCAGTGCCATCGCCGAAATCCCATGCCCACTGTGAGGACCCTGTACAATTGTTCATGAATTGTACCGTTAACGGTGCAAAACCGGTAGTATTGTTAGCAGTAAAGTTTGCTACGGGCTCAATATCACTGGCGACCATGAGAAAAGCAGGGATATTACATGCTATGAGGTAGCTGCCATCAGTGGCCTGCAGCACCGAAACGCCTTTACCCGCGTCGTACATACCGCCAGTGCCCGGGTCGCTGTCATTATTTGGAATGTAGGTGTTTTGCCAATCCATCATACCATTAGGCTTGAACTTTGCCAGGTAGATCAGAGACGCGGGAGTTAAACCGTTTTCACCCGTACTGCCTGTTATAATGTAGCCCCCATCACTGGTCTGTTTCACCGAATATCCCGAGCCGTCACTTCCAGGACATGTGTTTTGCCACTCCATCGTGCCGTCAGAACTAACCTTGACTAGATACGGATGAAAATAATTGTCAGTAGGCCATGTATATCCGGTTATGATGTAGCCGCCATCACTGGTCTGCAGCACCGAATTACCGCCGTTCCCGACCCCTTCGCCATAGTCGTTTTCCCACTCCATCGTGCCATCGGCAGTAACCTTGACCAGATAAACCTGACCCCCAATCTTCTCTGAGGGCATTGAAGAGCCTGTTATGATGTAGCCGCCATCACTCGTTTGCTGCACCGAATTGCCAAAACAATAGCTGTAATTGTATCCATCAACCGGTTCACCGTAGTCGTTTTCCCACTCTGTCGTGCCATCAGACTTTACCTTGAGAAGATACGCATACCACGTTATATTGCCAGAGTTATAGTGAATTGATGAACCTGTTATGATGTAGCCGCCATCACTTGTTTGCTGCACCCATGCGCAGGTGTGATCGCCATCGCCACCATAGTTGTTTTGCCACTCTACCATACCATTAGCATTGACCTTGACCAGGTAAACCTGACATGTACCAATACTGCCACCTAAAGATCCTCCTATGATGTAGCCGCCATCACTGGTCTGTTGCACCGAAGAACCACTACCATATCCTGGTCCGTAGGAGTATTCCCACTCCGTAGTATAATTGGCATTAAGCTTGACCAGGTCCACCTTCTGATCTATAGCATTATTGACATTTGTTGAGCCTACTACTATGTAGCCGCCATCACTGGTCTGCTGCATTGAACTAGCCCCGCAATTGCTGGCATAGTTTTTCTGCCAGATCAAGTCTCCTGACGCTGCGTGCGCCACTCCCGACAATGCCAGGGACACGACAAGAATGAAACATACAAGAAACGTCGATACTATACATATGCGTGCCACTTTTACGAGATTCTGATCGATACAAGCAGACATCTGACAGCCCTTCATTTTAACTAGTTCTCCATAATTATACGATTATCACGCACGCCGGTTTTGATAAACCACAATTATGTGGGGTAAGCGGGAACCAAAGGATTCAATCTTAGAATTAAGATTTAAGCAATCGGTTGTATACCCCGAAATATATTGCATAACAGATATAAGTACGTAACTATTCAGCGTTCTTGCGAAATGAAAGTGTGGCAAGATCTAATTTAAACCATCAAGCAAGCATTAGCCGTTATTTTCAAGCCCATTGGCCTTACAATCATATTTCAAGGAACATAGATTTCCGGAAAATGATAATCCTTAAGCATAATGCCTAATTGTATATGGTAATAATTGGGGACAGTAAAATGAAAAAGATCCTATTGTTTAGTATAATATTCGCGTTTGTCTGCTCCGTCTTTTTAACCGGATGCATAATTTCCACAAATACTATGCCTACGGCAACGCCGACCGCGGCCCCTGAACTGACCAGTACACCAACTGTGACGGCTACTATCAGGCCGACAACTCTGCCGACTCCCACGGATATTGTAAATCCGACTACGACAGGCACGCCGGTGCCGAGTGATATGGCGACACCAACTGCGGAGCCAACATCGGAGCCGATCTATACAGTGAGTTGCACATTTTCCGGGCTGATACTGAACAGTACGAGCACGGTTGTTACCGATATAAATGGTAATTTAACTAATGTTGACACCGGAGACCAGATATCCGGTAACGTTAACTCCGACACATACCAGTTCTCTCACGTATCTTCAGGCTCCTACGACCTGGTAATAGACGTACAATATACGGTATTTTTTTCGAATAATTCTACCAGCGACCGGAGCACAAGAATAACTGATAGTTTCGGTGTAAATGGTAATGTCGACAAAATTTACTCATTAAACTAAACTGATCATAAAAAATATTTCATGAAAGATGCGACATAAAAATAAAAAGTTATTTTTCATCTATGATATTAGGATTTTCGTAGATTGCTCTTCAAAGTCGTCAGCACCTTCGGGCCAGCTGTTTGAATTGCTATTCCACTACCCGGCTGCCATATGTGATTTCCGTTATCTTTATGTCCGAGAACTCGGCGAAAGAAGATCCAGGTACATTTTCTCTAATTTGTCATGTAATTTTAATTGGCTTGCATCAACCGCTTGCTAAAATTATATTACCAATGAATGGCTAATCGATGGGTCGTATGGATATAGATAAGGATAGAAATGAAAGAATGACAATCGCTCAGATTAATGTTCATATTGATTTTTCCGAGGATATGAAAAATTGGTTTGAAAAATCCCGGGATCATATCCCAAAAGAGTCGAATTATTTTTTTCAAAATAACTACAAAGCATTAGATAGCTTATTTATTATAACAAGTAAACCAATTATTGATAGTTTTTTCATTGGCGCAGGGTGGCCGGATAGTGAATTACCCAGTATCAAAGTAATAAAGTCTGATCTTGGCTCACTTGCGATATTTGCGGTAGTAGAAGTGGCTGCGGGAGTTTGTAAAACGATAGAATTCATATCGAACTGGGATAAAACAAGGGTCGGATTGAGGCGAACAGGCGAGATCGTACGCGATGAGTATATAAAAAATGTAACGGATGTTTTGAAAGACGAGTTATTGGATATTACTGACCCGCAGGGAGTTATCGATTCAAGTAAACTACCGCCAATACCAGAAAATCCTATAGAAGGAACTTGTGATATTATACCTGAATCATCAGAGCGTCAAAATATAACAATATCAAAAAGATCGCAATTGAGTATAGCTATTAATAAGGATCTATTCGCCATAGAAAATCTAGGAGATGAAGAGAAAGAGGATGTCCATATAAATATTTTTAAAGGTACGTCAGATCCCAAAATATTTACTGAGTATAGATCGATTTTTATACCTGTGCTTCCACCCCATAGATGGGTTAAAGTGAGAATAAATGAATTTACGGATAAAGAGGCTAATCCATTAATCTTTAATATTAATGATCCTACTGCTAACATATGTTCGATCAAGACCTCAAATGAACAACATCTATTTTCCTTTGTATTGTAACGATTTTATTACATGTAAAACTGATATGGCGGCTATGTGTAAGTAAAATAAAATTACTATTTTTAACAAATCAAAATTTGTGATCATATTTTTTTCAACTTCAACATTATGATATAGATTACTTTGCAGTGTGCACTCGACAAACTTTATGTCCAGGTACAGGGTGCGCAATTAATTTTTAATCATATCCCAGGATATATTTTGCATATGGCAGCCGTATTATCCCCTGGTGGCTGACGGCGAACATCAGCGGGACGTCTAATGCCCCAACAATGGGAGAAACTTACAGGAATCTTAATCATATTAGCAAACATTTATCGGTCTATGCCAGTTGTACACGTCGAATTATATGAAGGGCGGACCAGGGATGCAAAACAGAAGATAGTTGAGGGTATAACCGATGTCTTCGTGAAAGAAGGAATAGCGAAGGAGGCCGTTACAGTGATCCTTGTCGAGATCAAAAAAGAGAATTATGGGCATAACGGTAAGCTGTTATCATAAGATTTAAGCAGCACCCATCATAAAAAATATTTTGTGAAATATTCGCTTTAAAAAAAGTTATTTTTTCATCTGCGACATTGCGATTACCGGTAGAGTATTCTTTGGCGCCGTCAGCATCATGCGAGCCAGTTGCTTGAATTGTTCTGCCTCTTCCGGGCTGCCATGCGTGCCTTCGACGAACTTTATGTCCGGGAACTCGGTGCGCAGCAGGTCCAGATACTTATTCTTGAATGGGCAGATACCCATCATGCACGAAGACAGGTGAACGGCTTCAACGCCTAATGTCGTCAGTGAGCGAACACGGCTCAGCAGCTTCTCGGGGGCGACCAAAGTGGGGCATCCAGCACAGTTAATGATACCTGCCAGCTCGACTCCGCCCTTATCCTTGTACTGTGCGAATTGGCAGGCGTTCTTTCTCATCGTTTCCAGGCACATGTACGAAGAGCAGCCCATGTCCTGGGTAGTGTTACTACAGGTTAATAATGCTATTCTTGTCATTGAAAATCCTCCCATTAATTCCAGCCCGTAATTACACATACCGACCGGTTGGTATGTAATATACCAATGATGTATCATAAAGGTTTGCATAGTAAGCGCCCCATAATTTCTATTTGAGTTCTTATTTTGTTTCTTGTGGTGTTGGCGGAAGTGGTTGGTAACACGAACATCACAAAAGGAAATAAAACCCGAATTTTCTTTTTAGATTTTTTCTCACTAATTCTCTAAGTCTCTGGAACACCGTCAACGCACAAATGCTTAAAACCTCAGGTCAATGCCCTAACGCTCGAACGCTCTGACCCTAAAATAATGCTCTAAGACTCGAATGCACGTTTGAAACGCTAAACGGTGCTTGCACGAACACACCAAGGCACGGTCAAGGACTAAGAACCCTAATGGTATCTCGATAAAGCATAGTTAGAGTAGTTCGTTTGAAGTGATCTTTATATTAATTGTTCATTGTCCGGGGATTTCTCGGGGTACGTTAGAGTTCTTGGTCTTTGACCGCGTTTTAGAGTATTAGTGCATGCGCCATTTAGCGTTTCGAACGTGTCTTCGAGCTTTAGAGCATTATTTTAGGGTTAGAGTATTCGTGAAGTTAGTGCAATGCCCCGAGGTTTTGAGCAGTTGTGCGTTGACTGTGTCCTGGAGCCTTAGGGCTTTAGTGATATAAAATATTAAAAAGGTTCGGGTTTTATTTCCTTTTGTGATGTTCGTGTTACCAACCAAACTGTTCAGCTTCACAGGAAAAACTAAACTGTTACTTTGCATACTGCGTCGAGATAACGCACAAGTGCTTTCCCGCAGGCGATGACAGGCTCACGGCTCTTCTCATTCTTTGAAAGGCTTCGCGCACCCGCAAGCGTTGCGACAATAAATGTAGCAACATCGGCGGGAATAATGTCCTTTGATACCGTCCCGTTCTTCTGGCCTTTTTCCAGGACATCCGTAAACGTGTGCTCCCAGAGCTCGTAGACCTGGTTAATCCTGACCCGGAAACCATCATCTACCGGGGACATCTCGAGCGCCAGATTATTCAAAAGACACCCATAAAAGACTTCGTCATCGGGCATGAACCCGATGTTCCGGGTGATCAACTCGCCCAGGCACTTGACCGGGTCTTCACAGCCTTCCAGCGGCTTGATCCAGAACTGGTTGACCTGTTCCAGGAGATATTCCTCGATGACCGCGTAGCCAAGCTCACGCTTATCGGAAAAATGATGGTATAGAGCGCCCTTGGACAGCTTCGTCGTCGCGAGAATATTCTCCAGGCTAGCCGAGCGAAACCCGTTGATGTGCATCTCGTGAACAGCGGCGCCTAGGACTTCAAGCCGTGTACGCTCTGATTGTTCTTTCTTTGTCATACCGGTCAGTATGTTTTGTTTAGCCTCTCAAAGGATAAATACTTAAACCCGCGCGAGCCGGGCTGCCGGGAACCTTAAAGAAAATGAATTAAATAGAATATTTGATCTTAATTTTTAGGTATCACCTGCAGGTGGGATAACTCCAATCTTTCGAGTATGTCATCAACGTTACCACGGAAGTCTTGCTCTACCGATTTAACATAATTAATATCTTCCATATCATCCCGTGATAGGCTTTCGCTATTGATATTCGGTGACAGGCTGATCAGTTTACCTTCATCCGAATAACATTTAATATTCCCGTTATTAAGAAGCTCATTGATCAATAATCTTGGGTCTACAAAGTCCATTTTATGCCCCCTTTTGAAAATGATTCGCGATCTCTCTTTCTCTACTTTCAAATGACTACGGAATCAACGATAAAAACACCGACAATATTTTATTAAAACTATATAGTTATTGCATTTTTCCATATTTTCTCATTTCACCATACTATTTTATTTGGCATAAGCCTCGAACATCAGAGGGAACATAATAAATAATAAAATAGATTATAGGAAAAAATTAGTCTTTATTTTTTACCTGCATATCGCACAAATTGGACCATGGCCAAGATCATTGTACTAAATATGATATCGCTACCGTTAGTATTTCATGCCATTGACTATATATTAAAAGTCATTTATCATATTGATTAAAGCTATAGTGGTTTCGTAAAATTTTCATCATAGCTATTACTGATATAGTGAAATGTTGAGGGTGTGGTCTAATTTGTTAACTATCAAAAAGATATTACCGATATTATGCCTGTTGGCTCTTGCCATCCTGGTCTCGGGATGTACAAGTTGTTCGTTCTCGAAAGAAATAAACGCGTCGAAACAAATAAATATCTCAACCCCTACGGAGGTGCCGACCATTGCGCCTACAGCAATTCCGACCCCGGGGATCGTATATAATCCGACTGAAGCACCTGTAGCTTCCCCGATATCCGTATCATCATCAACTTCCCTGAATACGCCGATCCTGGTGTCCCCCGCCGAAGGAGCGTCATTTTCGGAGGGCTATCCGCGGACATTGACGATGACGTGGCAGCCGGTTAACGGTGCGAACGAATATCGTGTAGAAGTAGAGATGAACACCTGGAATGCAACGGCCCCGGTATGGTCCGGATTAGATGACCAAACTATTACAGCCACGACCTATACGACGTTTTTCGGGGGCATGAACCCCGGGCGCTGGAGAGTTACGGCGATAGATAGCACCGGCGAGCACACATCGTCGACGCCGAGCGCCTGGCGATCCTTCGAGTTCACGCAATGATCCGAGTATAGTAGTAAATAAATGGCAGGAATTATCCGTATGAGGTATTTCTGCCATACTTTTTTAAACCACGATCGTCATTTAACTTCAATTGTGCTCGCATTCCAGTAGCTGAATATGAATAATGCGACCAGCGCGAGCTGTATGGTCAACACGGGGATAGTTGACGTGACCGTCTTCAAACCGGAAGTGGTAGATACGATATTGTTAAGCATCATTCCCAGGATGACCGGTATCACCGTGATGAGCAGTATGCCTTTTCTTTCAACGGGCTTTCTGTCCGCCCACAATAAAAGTATCGTCCATCCGAGCATGAGCGATGCCCCGGTGCCGAGAGCATAATTCAATTCCGGCGATGACAGATGCGATGTGATGCTATTGAACGACGCCCAAAAACCGGGTAACACCATCTGTATGGCGACGAATCCGTCGATGATGGCGCCGATCCAGTAGCTAAGCCTGAGCCAGAATATCTTGTTCTTTAGATCCATTTGTTATCACTCCGAAACATTCCGATAAATTCTCGTAATAGTTAGCATAGGCTAACTGTTATAAAAATATTCCGCTCAGGCTAACTATCCCATGGTAAATTTTATATCCGGTTAGGTGAAGCTAACTATCATGGACGATGAAAAAGCCAGGGTACGCCAATCCTTAAGCCTCATACACGGGACCATCAGCGATATACTGGGGCTACAGAAGGGAAAAAAGAGCGACCTGTCGCCCGTCGCCATTTCTATTCTATATAATGCTTCGACAAAAAAGCTTCAAGTAGGAGACATAACGCGGCTCTACGATATTAAAAAGAGCACGGCTTCCGGCTACGTGGACAACCTGGAGAAAAAAGGCTACGTCAAGCGCATGAAAAGCGAAGAGAACAAAAGGAATACGTATATAGTACCCACGGAAAAGGGCAAAAAGTGGATACTGTCGAAAGAAAATAAACTGGCCGTATACATAGAAAAACATTTGAAACGATTGAAGCCCGAAGAGCAGGATCGATTTATCGAGCTACTGGACAGGTTCGTCGAAGGATAAGCCCGTATTAATTTAGAGGCTGAGAATAGAAATAAATAGTACTGTCATTCATATCAAGTCCGGTGTTCTCTCATGCGTTCCGCATTGTTGGTCGTCGATATTCAAAATGATTATTTTCCCGGAGGCAGGAACGAGCTATCAGGCCCCATAGAGGCGAGCCTGAATGCAAAACAACTTCTTATAGCATTTAGAAAACAAAACTTGCCGATCATCCATGTGCAGCATGTCTCGACCCGCCCCGGAGCGACTTTTTTCATTCCGGATACGCGCGGGATCGGGATCCATGAAAACGTGACGCCTATGTCCGGCGAAACCATCGTCAAAAAGCATTTTCCCAACAGCTTCAGGGACACAGGGCTGCTGGAAACCCTCAAAAAAATGGACGTTACAAAGCTGATAATCTGCGGGATGATGACGCACATGTGCGTCGATTCCACTACCAGGGCAGCTTTTGATTATGGTTTCGAATGCATTCTGGCGGGAGACGCATGTGCTACGAAAAATTTAGTGTTAAATGATAAAGTAATACCGGCGGAGGATGTCCATGCATCTTTTCTCGCGGCGATAAACGGCACGTTCGCAAAAGTGTTAACCACAGAACAAGCGCTCCGTTTAATGAAAATATAAATTTGCTTTTTCTCCGTTCTCGAATTATTCATTATGTATTTACAGAGCGTTAGCCATTAAATATAGAGCTAGTGACCCATATGTTCTCGGTGCCAGACGTGCTTTTTACCTATACGCCCCAGTCGATATTTTTACTTGGAATGGGATTGATGATCATCGTCAGGCTCATCTTTGTGCTTTTACGGGGATTAAAGGGCATATCGCTTATCCGGATCGGCATATTAGATACGGTTCTATTGATACTTCACATAACCGGCACGATATTATTACCAGCGGAGTATGTCCTTCGACATAGGCCCGCATCGTTGGACCATTATTTACCGGACAGCGTCCAGTGGCTCGGCGTCGGCATATTTATTATAGCCATCGTACTTTTCTGCCTGTCACAGGTGTGGCTGGGGCGCAATTTCTCGGCGACTACCGAGATCAGGAAAGGCCAAAACCTCGTGACCCGGGGGATATATCGTTATATCAGGCATCCCATGTATGCGTCTTACTGGCTGTGGGGCATCGCTCAGGCACTGATCCTGCCGAATTGGCTGGCAGGACTGTCTATGCTAGTGACGTTCATCCCTTCTACCTGGAAAGGGTCCCGAGGGAAGAGCACATGATGCTCGAGCATTATGGCGATGAATATGGCGCTTATATGGAAAAGACAGGCAGGGTCATACCGCGCTTCGGGATAGTTCCCGGGAGCAAATGACGCTTTCTACCCCTCATCTTTAATAAATTTTTTTTAGAGTAAAGATTAACCTGAAAAAGGGCGGCAAATATGTTTTATTCGCGGGAAGCACGACCGGCAAGTTCATCGAGATAGACGAGCCGAATGTGCTGGAATATTCCTGGCGCATGGATGATTATGAAAAGGATGCGCCGGACACCTTCGTGCGATGGGAAATGGAGCCATCGGGCAAAAAGACTAAAGTGCACCTGATACACAAGGGCTTCATCGACCAGGAAATGCGGGATGCCCATGACGAAGGCTGGGATATATACTTCTTCGAGCCTATGAAAAAATGGCTTGAATCATAAAATGGCTTGATCGAAGGATAATAAATAGCTATGAATGATCGCCCCGACTATCCATCGGGGCATCGCCATACTTTTTTCAACGGTGATATCCGGGGACGGCTACTTTGCTTCCGCCTTTGCAGCTTCCTTTCCGCCAGGGATCCGGCTTTCCAGGAACCGGCGAATATGGTCTGCGATCACATCGCCATCCTCTTCCAGGGCAAAGTGGCCTGTGTCAAGCAAGTTAAAATCCACGTCCTTCAAGTCTCGCTTATATGGATAGGCGCCTTCGGCGGGAAATATCTTATCATTTTTCCCCCAGACGATGAGCGTTGGCGGCTGATACTCCCTGAAGTATGCCTGCCATTTAGGGTACAAAGGAGGGTTCGTGCCATAGCTATAGAACAGCTCGAGCTGGATCCGGTCGTTCCCGGGGCGGTTAAGGAAATACATGTCCATGTTCCAGTTATCGGGACTGACCACTTCCGTATTCCGGAAGCCGTTGGTATATTGCCATTTTGTGGAGTCGAACGTCAGAAGCTTTTTCATGGCCGCCTCGTTCTCAGGCGAGCGATCTTTCCAGTATGCCCTGAACGGGTCCCAAAATTCTCGCAGTCCTTCTTCGTAGGCATTACCGTTCTGGACGATGAGCGACTCTACTCTTTCCGGATGCCTGGCAGCTATGCGGAAGCCGACGGGCGCGCCGTAATCGAACAAGTACAGGCTATATTTTTCTAAGCCCAGCGCCTCTAAGAATTTATCCGTCACTTCTGCCAGATGATCGAAGCTATATTCAAATTCGTCGACCGAAGGCATTGAGCTGTTCCCGTAGCCCGGATAATCAGGGGCGACCAGATAAAATCGGTCTGCCAGCGCAGGGATCAGGTTTCGGTACATATGGGATGATGTCGGGAAACCATGCAGCAGCACTATTGCGGGCGATCCTCGTGACCCTGCTTCTCGATAAAAGATATCGAGGCCGTCGACTTTCATTGTTTTATAATTGACCATGGAGTATCACGATTCAATGATGGAACTCTAAAAAAATATGGGATGATGCTATTTTAAGGGAAAAAATCAGACATAAATTGTTTTAAAATTGAAGTTTTACTCTACACAAGCCCGGTTAGCTCAGGATATACGGGCTTATATGATCGACAGACCTATGGTATGGTGTTTTGTAGCCTGAATAGTAGATAACATTGCTAAACACCTGCTAAATTACGCATTAATTTATTATATGTAGGAGAGTAAATATTATTGTATGCCCAAGAGTTTCGACGTGATATTTTTCCCGGCAGGCCAGTTCACATATCGCCTACACTTCCCATACATACTCGACGGGGTCGAAAAGAAGATGTTGTCTTTAGACAATGACGGCAAATTCACTTCTGATACGAGGGAATATTTTATTAGCGGTTTCACCTTTGGCAGCGCCACCTATGACATCTTTGTGAGAGAAAGCGGGGTAGATATCCAGCCGGGAAGGATCGATGCCTGGTTTACCCAGGGAGGTAAAGAAGTATCGATACCTCTGGACCTGTTGTCAAATATCAAGATGCGGAATGAAGAGGCAACGGAGAACCATATCGTCATATATATTAATGGCAAGCAAGTTTAAAGGACATTGTATAGTGAGGGATCGCCTGTATACAGGTCTCGTATCATGGTAAAGATAACGTCAAAGCTAATTTTAGGGGCCCTCGCCGGAGGCGACCCGAAAATGCGGGCCATGGCCACATAGAAAAATATTATAACATCGCCGGCATGAAGACATATTAATGTCTGACCTCGTTTTTTCCAGCGTCTCGGAATGCCCGGAGCTGCAGGATATCGTAGCTCAATGGCTGTGGAGTTTCTGGGGTAATGCTCGTAACTATGAATTCTATCGTAGCCTGGCGGCACATACGAAGCCCGACGATATACCCATGATATTTGTCGCTTCCGTCGACGGTAAGCCGGCTGGGGCCGTTGCGCTATTGAGAGCGGACCTGTTCTCAAGGCAGGACCTTTTCCCATGGATGGCGGACCTCTACGTGCTCCCGGAGTACAGGTCCGGAGGCATCGGCTCAGCACTGCAGGATCTCATTTTAACGAAGGCAAAAGAGCTCGGATTTCCCGCGATATACCTGTATACTCCGCTAATAGGCTATTATGAGAAGAAAGGCTGGGAATATATGGGAGGCGAGATGGAGAGAGACGGCGAGGCTGTAAGGATCTATAAAAAGGAATTGTAAAATTGACTTTTAGTAGCCCGGGCCCGGCGGCATAGTCGGATAATAGTATGGCGCCGTCGCCGATGGTATAGCTGTAGGCTTGACCGTGGGCATGGACGTAATTGTTACGATGACCGTTGGCGCCGGGACTAGTGTTGTGATCGGAGTTACCATCGGCGTCGGTGTCCCATATGAATACCAGGGTACTCTCGGCGGTTGCGGAACGTATGGGACTCCGATGTGCGGAGGAGCGCAGCAGCAACAACAGCAGCCGCTTAATGCTAATGCGGCGGCAATGATCAATACGGATAATATCAGCTTCATACTTCTCAGAGCCACAAATTATTAAGTAATAAATAATATTATTTGCTTAAATATATAATGATTGGTCCGGGAAAGCTAATTCGCAATTTTAATGATCTATCCGTTGGCTGTTTGGACTTATCGGTAAAAGCGCTTAATGCCATGCCATGCCGCCTCCAGGCTATAATAAAGGTGGTTAGCAAGCGCCCCTATATAAATATTGCATAATGGCGGATCGAAGATGCCGGCTCTGCGCTATCTGCCGATACCGCTAAGAATAATGTTAAAAGGCGATGTGGCGGGGCCTGTGTCTTGCGGGTTGCCCTGGGCGTTACTGATAGCTCCCTGCATATTGCTATAGGTAGAGATGGAATCCTGTAGCCCGGCGATCTGGGTGCCCAGATATACGAAATATGCGGATACCGCTATCAGAACGACGAGGATGACGATCAGCATTTCCTGCCAGTCTTCCATGTGAATTCTCCCCCGGGCGTTAGTCGTGTCCGGACAGTTGTTGACCTAATACGGTATTAGTCCGTATATTTAATATGCTTGTTTATATTATCTCTTCTCAAAAAAATGCTTGATCATCGATTAAAAAGACTGAGGCTCCGGCGCTTTCTCCTATAAATAAGGCGTCCCGTATTGATGCATGCCCGCTTCTCGCTCCAGATCACGCTTCATCTGAATGTATTTGTCGATCATCAGGTTACTGAGGTACAGCTTGAGCTCATCCGAGTTCTTGAATGTCGGAGTATTTTTAACGTGGGTATATTTTGACTCGGGTGTTAAGTTATCTGTGATATCGACTGCGGCGTATTCGCCGTCCGGAAGCTCATAGGCGATATAATCGCCGATGCGGCCGACTACCTTGTACTTTGTCTCCGTCTCAAAGATATTCACGATGAGCTCTCTCATATATTTTAAAATATGATTTTCTATATCGACGGCTGGTTCCACTGACATAAAGACCCGGCATTTGTTCTATGGCCATATAATATATCGAACAATATAAAAATATGAGGTCATTTTACTCTAAAATTCCGGGCGTTCATCTATAAAAATCTCAAATTTCATTAGTGCTATTTACCGCTCAACCGGTATCATGAAAATATTTCTCGATCCGCTCCAGCCCTTCGCGGATGTTCTCGAGGCTATTGGAATACGAGAACCGCAGGCAGCCCTCGGCGCCGTCCCCGAAGTCTATCCCGGGAGTGACAGCGACGCCAGCTTTTTCAAGGATTGCACGGCTAAGCTCGAGTGAATCCGTGCCGAATTTCTTCGCATCCGCCAGAATATAGTAAGCGCCTTCGGGGTCATGCTTTATCACAAAGCCTATTTCCCTCAGCCCCTTGAGAATGTATTTTCTGCGGCGGTCATACTCGGCGACCATTTCTTGTATGTGGTCCTGAGGGCCCTGCAAGGCGGCAATTCCCGCATGCTGGACAAAGCTGTTCGCGCTGATAAAGAAATTTTGCTGAAGCTTTTGCAGCGGCCTCATACAGTCTTTAGGCGCTATGAGGTATCCCAGCCGCCATCCGGTCATCGCGTATAGCTTTGAAAAGCCGTTCAATACGAAGGCGTTATCCGTATATTCAAGAATGGAATGGTCCTGTCCCTCATAGATGAGGCCCTGGTAAATCTCGTCGGAAATGACCGGTATATCTCCTGCAACTTCGCAGAGGCTGCGTAATGTACGGGAGTCCAGCACATGGCCGGTAGGGTTGGCCGGGGAGTTTATCAATATCGCTTTTGTCTTCGGCGTAATAGCATCCGCGACGGACTCAGGTGATAGGTTGAATCCGTCGGCCTCGCTTGTATACACAAAGACCGGCTTGCCGTCCATGATCCTGACAAAATTAGGATGACATGCATAGTAAGGGTTCGACATGATCACTTCGTCCCCCGGCTCCAGCAATGCCATGAATAAAAGCAGCATTGCGGGGCTGGTCCCCGATGTCACGATGATCTGGTCGGCCCCAAGCTCAAGCCCGAATTTTTTATTGTACGAGCCGGCGATGGCTTCCCTTAGCGGCAGCAGGCCAAGGCTGTGCGTATATTTTGTTTCGCCCGCCTTAAGAGCGCTCACCGCTGCCTCGCAAATGTGGGACGGCGTGGGAAAGTCAGGCTCGCCGACCTCGAGATGAATGATATTTTTATCCGAGCGTTCGAGCTCTTGAGCCCTCTCTAATACTTCCATCACGTAGAATGGAGGCAGCTTTCCGGCTTTTGTCGATAACCTGGTAATAATTCTTCCCTCGTACGCATTTTTCCTTATGGATTATAACCGTTTAATATTTGCCATTGATAACCATTTCTTGGCCCCGCATGGAATTGCATCGGCCTGAAATATCTGATAAAACATGTGTCCTGCCATAGTATGCTCCCAAAATTATGCCGGTAAATTTCATAAGCCGGAAAACGCCCATTTATCTGGGGGAACATATGAAAAAAATACTGGTTTTACTCGTGGCGATAATGGTAATAGCTTTAGCGTCGAGCGCTTATGCACAGAGCGCGGCCGTTAAGCAGGCAACAGCTAACCTGAAGGATACTAAAGGCAATGATGTGGGCATGGCTCGCTTTACCCAGGATGCGAATGGCAAAGTCTACATTAACGCAACTCTAAAAGGGCTACCGCCGGGCACACATGGGATACATATACATGAAAAAGGCAACTGTAGCCCTAATTTTGCTGCAGCAGGCGAACATTATAACCCGCTCGGGAAAGAGCATGGGCTCAAAAACCCGAAAGGGCCGCACGCAGGCGACCTGCCTAACCTGCAGATAGGCCAGAACGGCGCGGGTAACTATGATACGACTACCGGGCTGGTCACGCTATCGCCGGGCCCGACCAGCTTATTCAACGGTAATGGTACCACGCTGGTCATTCACTCCGGCCCTGATGACCAGATGACTGGCCCGTCCGGAAATAGCGGAGACCGGATAGCTTGCGGGGCCATTAAGGCAACAACATAAAATATAGCGATCGGCCGGATATATCAACGGCTAAGGGGCTTTTTCATGCTCCATGACGAACTGCCGTATCTGGCCGATCCGGGCATCTATCTCGTTATTTACCTCGTCCATGCCCGTTGAGGAGAATCTTTGTAAAGCGTTCATCATGGAACAGACGGGCAGCATGGTGAGCCGGATCATCATGTATATCCTTGTCTCGTCTATATCCTTGGTCAGGTCCTCGGGCTCTCCGGTGGTCTTTAATTTAACGTCGATGTGATGGTTGATCTCGTCGATGGCCGTGTTGATGAGGATCATAGCGCGCAGGTCATGCTCGTAGATAGCCTGTGCGGCAAGGTCGGACAGTATAACGATAGCGTCCAGCGCCCGCTGCTTATCGGCATTCTTGATGGCCTCGACCACTTCGAGCTTTGACCTCAGCACTTTGCCTTTGAATGCGGTCGTCTGGCCCGGCTTTTTGTGCGTGACAACAGTGTTAGCAGATGCCCTGGCCTGATCTTTGGCGGGCTCGTTACGTTTTATCCTATTAGTCTTCTTGAATAAGCCGAACATAAACAGTTCCATCTGGCAAATTTAAAATCTAATGATATAATAAGCCCATAACTACTAAGCTCTATTGGTATATGCCAGCTGATCGAATGATCGGACTTTTTTTAAATAAAAAAGTGGGGATGCTGATATTTACGGTCTAATTGTTTCTACCATCCCCATCCGGTGCCGCCCCAGCTCGGGCAGACCCAGGTCCAGCCGTTCCACCAGCAACTGTTGCCCCAGCCGTTGCCCCAGCCGTTGCCCCAGCCCCAGCCGTTGCCCCAGCCGCCCCAGCCGCCAAAGCCACGACCGAATCCAAAGCCTCGACCAAAGCCGCCAAAGCCTCGACCAAAGCCGCCAAAGCCACGACCGAAGCCGCCAAAGCCACGACCAAAGCCGCCAAAGCCACGACCAAAGCCTCCTCCGAGGCCGAAGCCATGTCCGCCAAATCCGCCGCCACCAATGCCGAAGCCGCGGGCGCCTCCGCCAAAGCCACCGCCAAAGCCTCCGCCGCGGGCGCTAACTACAGGAGCGACAGTCGCCAGCACTGATGTTATCATCAGTAGAGCGATAACACAAGTTACAAGTTTTATTCTAAGTCGCATATGTTCTCACCTCCCCTGGAGAAAATAATATCTGGTCGTTTAAAAAATCAATTATAGTAAATAGTGAAATACCGTGCTTATCAGCCAAATTTTCGATAAATAGACTACCAGGCGCTATAAGCTCGATGGATCGTTCGATAAAGTGAAAATATTTAACAAACATGTATGTGATCGCCACAAATGATCTTTATAAAAAAATAAAAGAACGGGGTTAAACCCCGTCTCTGATATTTGTATTTACCAGCAGCCGCCGAGTCCGCCCCAGAGCCCGCCTAATCCACAGCCCAGGCCACAGCCGCCGAAGCCCAATCCACAGCCGCCAAAGCCTCCCCAGAACGGGAAGCCACAGCCACCAAAGCCTCCCCAGAACGGGAAGCCACAGCCAAAGCCGCCAAAGCCAAAACCACGTCCAAAGCCCCAGCCGCCCCACCAGGCTGCTGCGGGGATCAGCAATGTTGCGGCCGCAGCCACACCTGCTGTACACGCTGCCATTAGTTTCTTAAACATACCTGTGTCCTCCTTTCATAGTTTATATTGCCAGATAATGTTTTAAAATTGACTGTAGATTAAAGGGAAATACGACCAGTTCAGAGCTATTATTAATGTATCTCTAATGAAATAGGTTATTTTGCTAAAATATGCTCCATTTATGCTTGAAATTATGCATTTTACCCTATATAGGGTTATATTTATCAGACAACCCATCATATAGCTATTACGAGCCCCGCCAGGAATAATGATAGATGTATAAATAAATTAAAAAAATAGTCCGATGCCAGGGCATTATCCGATGCTACTGTTCAAAGAGCTTCTTGTACTCGCCGTAGCCCTCTTTTTCAAGGTCCTCTCTGGGGACGAACCTTAATGACGCCGAGTTAATGCAATAGCGCGTGCCTCTCGGCCCCGGGCCGTCGTCGAAAACGTGGCCAAGATGTGAGTCCGATCCTTTACTTCGGACTTCAGTCCTGGACATGCCATGGCTGGTATCTTTCTTTTCGACCACTTCCCCTTCTTCCACAGGCTTGGTAAAACTGGGCCAGCCGCATCCGGAATCGAACTTATCCTTCGAGCTGAATAGCGGCTCGCCGGTGACTATGTCTACGTAGATACCTTCGCGATGGTTATCCCAGAACTCATTCTGGAATGGCGGCTCGGTCGCGTTTTCCCGGGTGACCTTGTATTGTATTGGCGTCAGCTTTTTCTTGATATCTTTCTCGTCAAGCTTTGTTTCTGATCGCATTGCCTCTGATTCCCCCTCAGTATAAATGATATCGATCGGGACTATGTTCATAATAGTCTCGCCAACATTAATACACATCTGCAGGGCGAAGTGCCCAATTATACATTATTCTGTGAAAAATATCAAACCACGGCTAACGTTGAAAATAAAAAGAGCCCTCATTTTGGTATTTTTAAAACCGAATATCTATCGAAAAGATCATACCTACGCTATAGGCCACCTATCAGGCACCATAAATGGCCCATAGCAGAGGAGGTATATTGCTTTTATAGTTCGCGATCGAGGTGAACGTATAATTTTAAGCCTGGTTAAGGGATCGGATCATCGCCTGATTTTTTGCCCCCGATAAGGCGATTGACTTATGCCCCCTTGACACTATTTCCGATCCCCAAACAATAGCATAGGATTTTTATTACGTAGTAAAAGCTTACTACAGAAGATATATTTGTTCTAGTACTTAATAAATATATCGATGTGAAAGGAAGAATATATTTTTTTTACCACAAATTATCGATAAATTATCGTATTTTTTACATTCATTAGAATAAATTGTTCCTAATATGTTAATGAAAATGTAAAGATATTAATTTCAAAAAGATCTTATGACATTAGCTATAGGTCATACCGGGCCGGCCGGTGTGTAGCCGCCCTCAGATGAGATAGATGGAGCGACTCGAGTATACCATCCGCCTGTACGATAAATTCGCTTTCGATATTTTTAATGAAATCCAGGTCTTCCGTGCAAACTTCATCGACCTTGACGGGCACCTCGACCATTTGCGGCACAATGCCTGCTCTTGATTCCTCGATGATCCGCTTTTTTTCAGCCCATCTGATGAGATCGTTGATCGGTATACCTTCCATGATCGTTTCCTGCCAGAGCGCTTGATGTACTCTTAAAGCAGAATTATATTAAAGCAATAATAGATTATTCGATATAAACTAGAAATAAACGTAATGTTGACATTTATATAATAATAGAATTTATGTCAATAATACTATTAAAGTTCGAAAACAAGGGCACGTAAAGCGAAACAATGGATTTATTGTAAATAGGGTATCTCGCCATACTCCGTACCATATTGCTTGTTATAGATATACACGTTCCCGTTGTAGGTATCCATGACTTTTTTTACGTCGTCTTGAGAAGTAGCTTCATTGCTGACTACGCGGTTATATTCATCGCTATCCCTGGGTAAATAATTGAGATAGTCCTTGCCGGAATTGACGGAATTATTTTCCCGGAGAATAAATTCTTGGGTCAACCCTCGAATGGTCCCGAGCCAGGAGTAAAATTCCACCTGCGACATGGAAGTGCTGGTCTTCGCGGCGTAATACATATCGATGCGCTGTGTCTGCTCTTTTACCAGGTCGAGCTGGTATTGATAATCGGTTAAAGCCCGGTTCTGATTGTCCTGGCTTTGTGCATCGCTCTGGGCGCCGTTCGGGGACCCGGTAACAATGCCATATGCGAATAATAGTATACCCAGAATGATCGCCAGGCTGACGATAGCTACTATCGTAAGGCCTACTATCTTGATTATATCTTCATTTCTGGACATGCTACCGACCTTAGACATATTTATTCATATGGAATTATAAATAGGCTTGCGTTCACTATATAACAGAAAAGCCAAAAAAAATAATTATATAACGACTTTTAGCTCAAAGTATCGGGTTTCAAGCTCAGGGACTATATTCCGTTGCAGATAATAAAAAAGATTAATCGATCAATAATACTGCCATGGGTTCCGGATTGCCTTTGATCGGGAACTTCAGGGCCATGCCGGCTTCCTCTGCGGTCTTTTTCATGTTGATCCCCACGGCATGCTCGGGTATGCGGGCCATGTTCGGGTGAAGGCATATCCCCTTTTCCAGGTTACATTTTTCACAGAGCCTGCAGGAGCCGTTCACGAAAGCGACGGCGAAGGTATACCCTTCGTTGAAAGCGGCTTTCTCCAGCTCAAGCATCGTTAAATGTATCTCTTTACTGTAGTCGAAATATTCGTTCCAGAACCTGGACGCCTTCTCTTTTTTATCCGACGGTGCGGCCGGGTCCAGCCAGTATTTATAGATCGACTTCACGACGTCGTCGTCCGTCCTGGCCGGAGACTTGAATTTGACCAGTAGCCCATAGTGATATTCACTGAGTATCCTTCGAAATTCTTCCGGCGTCGGAACATGGGGAGGGCAGGTTAATTTTTTACCATAGCCCACGCAGCCCCTGCACTTGAGTGTCACCCTGTCTTCGACAAAAATGTGATCTGACAGGACGACCTTTGCATCTATTGCGCCCAGCTTCAGCGCAGATATCTTTAAAAAATCGAACTGCCCGGACTTAGTATTCTTTGAGGTCATTGGTATCGGTCCTTCGGTGTATTGATATTCATTTTCTGATGGCTTCCGCGCCGGACTCTTTTACCCCTTCCAGTATATTGGCGGCTGCCTTAGCCGTATTCCCCGACTTTGAATCATAAATGATGATGACATCTGCCATGTATAGACAATATATCACAGGTATAATTTATATTTGCGTATGAAGTAAGGGTGCCGTTCGCCGTTAATATTAACTATAGTTAATTTTATCATATTTGAAGTAGTTCATTGAACGATGGTCAAATGCGACAATTGCGGTAAGACTGACGGCTGTAGCTTCCATGACTTCGGCGATAAGCTGCTCTGCTTTAGGTGTTACAGGGCTGCCAGGGACGAAGAATACGAACAAAAGCATAAGCGATAATAGCCGGCATTTTATTTGAATACGTAATTATTTTTTACTCTGGCTCGCCACTCATCCCTTGTAGCCAGGTATACTTCGTCGGTAATATCCATCTTAGAAAGAGATTTACTATAGAAATATAATAAAATGGCGCTCCATCCTTAGGAACGCCAATTTTGAAAAAATTAAATCGCTGTCGGTACAGCCGTTGGCGTTGCGGCCGGCGTCTCTATGTCCGTGACCGTTATGGCGAAATGCAACGTCTTACCTGCCAGCGGGTGGTTGAAGTCGATCATCACGGTAGTGTTGTTGGGTATACTGACGATGGTGACCGGCTGCATTTGATAATACAGCGTAGCGTTGACCGCCGGGGTGATGCCGGCTGCTGTCAGGGTGCTCATGTTGACCGGCTGGATGAGCGACGGGTCATACTGCCCGTATGCCTGGTCAGGCGTGAGCGTGATGTTCTTTGACTCGCCGATCTTCATGCCGATGACCGCGTCGTCGAATCCCTTGATGACGTCGCCCGCGCCCGCTATGAACGAGAGCGGAGCGTAGGTGTAATCCGGATTATAGATGCCCGACTGCTGCGCAAGGGTCATGTTCGAAGTGTCGAAAACAGAGCCATTATCCAACGTGCCCACATAGTCCACGGAAACGTTATCGCCGGACTTCACGACCTTATCCGATGCCGACGTACATCCCGCTATGATCGCTATGGAGATTACCAGCAGGACCGCCGATATGATTTGTTTCTTGTTTATCATAATAATCACAAGATTTCGCTTACAAAGCGTGCAATGGGGTTTTAGGTTATAAATTCTTTCTCGCTAAATCGTCCAACTACGGACTATCGTTATGAGCCATAACAACGGTATGTCGTTTGTCGGCCTATGGCCGGGTAAGTTTTATTTTGAGCTCCGTAGCCTCCTTATATAATTATAAGCTATATTTATGATTATTTTTGAGTAATAAGCCCATATCCAGCCTTTTATAATAAACTGCGCAGTATCTGCTTATTTCTCAACTAATCGTGCCATTTACAGGTTATAATGCGATTGAGCGATTCGAATCGCTGAGATTCCGCCTTTGGGACTGGCAATATTTTTAAACTTCCGCCCGAGAGGCTAAAGAGGAGATGGATTTATGAAGATGGCAAGAATGTTCATTGCGGCAGCTATCTGTGTGGTCGCTGTAGCGCTTGTAGCCGGTCCGGCTATGGCCTTTTTCCCTGGTGGGTTTGGAGGCTGCGGCTTCCCCGGTGGTTTCGGTGGCTGTGGCCTTGGCGGCTGCGGACTCGGTGGCTGCGGCGGATGCGGATTCCCAGGCGGACTCGGTGGCTGTGGGCTCGGTGGCTGTGGGCTCGGTGGCTGTGGGCTCGGTGGCTGCGGCGGATGCGGATTCCCAGGCGGACTCGGTGGCTGTGGGCTCGGTGGCTGTGGTGGCTGTGGCATACCCGGCGGCTTTGGCGGCTGTGGATTAGGTCTCGGCGGCTGTGGACTCGGAGCAGGCATTGGCGGCTGTGGCTTCCCCGGTGGACTCGGTGGCTGTGGCCTTGGCGGCTGTGGACTCGGAGCAGGCATTGGCGGCTGTGGCGTACCCGGTGGACTCGGCGGCTGTGGACTCGGAGCAGGCATTGGCGGCTGCGGCGTACCCGGCGGCTTTGGCGGAGCTCCCTATGGCGGCATGCCCATGGCTAACCAGGGCATTGCGAACCAGGGCTACCCCATGAGCAACGCTGGCTACGGCATGGGTAAATAAAGCTGTGAACAACGTAAAAACAAGTTTTCTATTTTTTAAAAGAAGAGCTTCAATGGCTACGCAGCCATTCCAGAGTCGCCCGGTATAGTTTTTCCTGCGTACCTTCCTCGTCGAAGCCGTGGGTGGCGCCCTCGACGGTCAGGCTATCATGCTCCGCAGGTATTTGGGGCAGCATATCTTTCCAGGTATCTTTTATAGAATATCCGCCTGCGAATATCACTCGCGTCGGCTTTATCAGATCATGTACCAGGGACCGGGCGTTCTTCCATTCTTCTATCATTTCCCTTGATAAAAGGAATTCGAACTGCCACCTGAGGATGTATCTATTCAGCCGCTCATCGAAAGGATACGCACCCGTGCCGGGCGTGATGGATGGGTCCCACAATACGATGGCCGTTATGGGCGCCAGGCCCGCTCCCATGATCGTCGGCCCGCCGATGCTATGTCCCACGAGATATATTCGGCTATATTTCCCTTTAAAGTGGGCGATGACCGTATTCAGGTCACCCGACTGTGTCCTTATGCTAATGTCCGAGAGTACCCTGCCTTTTTCGTCCCGGGAATACTGGTTGAACCTGTAAGTGGCATATCCCATGGCCGGGAAATATCTCGCCGCATCGTAGAACTGGTGCTCTTTTTGCGAGCCCGTGAGGCCGTGGACGAAGATGATCAGCTTATCTGTCCCTTGTGCAGGATAATTCAACGTCCCGTAGATGATGTGGCCATCGTCTGTTTTAATGTTGACTTTCTCTTCCATGCGGGTCCCGTCAGTAATAATGAGAACGTTGATAATAAAATTTATTGAGGTGCGCTCTGGAATTCTTCCACGCGATCGAGCCATTCCGAGACTAAACAGTTGAACACGCGTTCCTGCTCGACTTCCAGCCCATGGCCCGCCCGGTCAAGTATGGCAAAAGTGCCCCGGGGATAATTATCGATGATCCTTAATACATCTTTATATCCGACCGAAGCGTCCTGGCGCCCCGCAAATACAAGGGACGGCTTTTCGAACGGCTTAACATTGTCGACGTCAAAGGAAAATGCATAGCCTTCTTTCATGAGCCGCTTGTTGAAAATGACGTCCTTAGACCTCATGCCAGGAAGTATGTCCTGCTTGAACCGTTCCCATCGGCGTTCATCCTGCAGCACTAGCATGCGCTCGAAAAATTTTCTTTCGTAGGGGTCGATGCCAGAAAGTAGCGCATTATCCTTTAGGAACACGGTCCGAGACGGTAGCTGCCGCTTCGACCGGTCGGCGATGATCACCGGGCATATCAAAAGTACGCCGTTCATACGTTCAGGAATTTTGTACACCAGGCCCCGAGCCAGGTATCCGCCGTAGGATTCCCCGGCGACTAAGAATTTGCTACCTGGTATGACCCGGTCACAAAATTTAATGATGATATCGAGGATCTGGCCGGAATTTCCGAGCCAGTCGGCAGCCATTGATCTACCCATGCCCGGCAGGTCCGGGTAAATGCGCCTGTAGCCCGGCCTATTTGTAAAAATGGGCTCCATGCAGCCGACCATGACGTTGTGGTCGATGCCATAGCCGTGGAGCATAAGCACGGGGGTGCCCTCGCCATAGGCCTCGTAATAGATATCCAGGCCTTCGACCTCGCAGAACATGAGTAATACATTAGGCGTAGTGTAATAAAATAAGTATTGCATGTGTAATAAGCGAAAATCATTATCCGCTCGCTTTAGAGGCGTTCCCTGCACGGGACGGTTGAAAATATCTTTTAATCTTTTATAAAGGGCTTATTTGCGCAATAATCATTTGTTACATTTAATAAACGTAAGTTCTAAAATCATCTATGTAGGAGTGGAGGTTTTCAAATGTCTGAGCCACTGGTAAGAGTGGATATGGTCGCCCAATACATCGAGCTTTCCGAGGATGAGCTGTGCATACAGCTGCCGTTATCTTCGAAATACGTCATTCCGCTAAAGGATATAGTCGACCTCGAGTTCAAGAGAGCATGGCTCGTTATAGCAGGCAAGCTGGTCATCGTTTATAATGAAAAAAATGAAAGACAAAAAGTGTATATGCCCTTCAACTTTCTGGCCGGCCGTGGCGTGGAAACGCTGGTCGCGGTCATGATAGAAAGGCTGGCGACGGTATACAAAAATAAAGATGCCATTGAATTTATGCACCAGCAGGAGGGCATCGATGATATGATCATCTGTCCCTACTGCACGTCCAGGATCAGTAGAGGCATAACGGTATGTCCGGGATGCGGGACTCCGCTGCTGTGACCCGACCTTTTTTATTACCATTATCAGCAGCCGTATAGCCTGCAGCCATCCGTACTCAGCGTGAGAACCCTTTGTCATTAAGGTGCGTTTAAGCTACGTTTAGCTATGGAATTCCGTATTTTCACAAGACAACCTATTTATTTTGTTTTGCAAGAAGCTGGTATAGGGGTGGATTTATGGAAATGGCAAGAAAAGCTTTAGTTACCGCTTTTTGTATTTTAGCATTACTCTTGGTATCGTCGCCTTCCATGGCGAATTTCTTCGGCCCCGGCTTCGGGCTGAACGGGCTGCCTTCGGGGTGGGGACCGTTATCTTCATCGCTCGGCTGTGCGGGCGGATTTGCAGGGCCGCTCTGCGGTTCCGGTGTCCTTGGCGCAGGCATACCGCCCGTCGGCTGCGGCACTATACCCAGCTGTGCCATTGCGGGGCCCTCGTATGCAGGCTCTCCGGGCGTCTATTGTTCTGGGTTCCCGGCATTTGCGTCGGGAGTGCCGGTGCCCATACCGGTGCCCGAGATAATACCGGCCAGCGTGCCAGTACCTGTCTGCGCCCCCGCTATAGCGCCGGCATGTGCGCCGGCAATTGTGCCGGCGATGGCTCCGTTAGGCTGCGGGCTGAGTAAATAAAAGTTTTTTTTATTTTATGGTACTTTCGCGTTTTATTGAGTATTTTTCTCCTGTAGTTTTGCCGTTATGCCTTGGTGGCGTGTCGTAGCACACAGAGACACAGGGACACAGAGACGCACAGAGATTTTTTTATAATTTGAGGCACGGAGAGCACAGAGCCAGGTTTATTAGGTTACCTGAGACACAGAGATTAAGTGAGACACAGTTGAGGAATAAACAACAGTGTGCTCTATTATTGATAATCATAGTAATTCATTTTTAATCAACTGTGTCTCACTTAATCTCTGTGCCTTAGATAATGGAAAAATGAGTCTCTGTGTACTCTGTGTCTCAAATTAAAAAGAAAACTCTGTGCGTCTCTGTGTCTTTGTGTCTCTGTGTTATCCCCAGGTGGACAGACGGCATACGAGAAAAATCACCAGACCAAGTAGAACTAACGGTAAACAAGAGAATGAAACAACGCCCCAAAACCGTGGAAGAGCCTTTATTTTTTAGGCTCATATCATCCGGTCGACTACGACAGTGCTGGTCCCGTTTACGTTGGAGTATGCGCTAAAATGGGCGCCCATCGATAAATTAGGGTCGGTGATGATGATGGTCTCGTTCTCGGATAAGGGAGTGTCATTGTCCATGACTTGCGGAGTGCCTATGGCGGGTGTTTTCACGTAGAATCCCCGGACGCTGGTGGCCCTGCCCATGTTAAGAAGTCGAACTTCGATGGTCGAGTTGCCGGTCCTGTGCACGACGAACACTGGCGAGTATTGCGAGATCTGAACGGGGGCTGTCGAAGCAGCGGTTATGCTAATGTCAGATATGGTCACGTCGATGTTAGCCGAGGAGTTTAAGCTCCGGTCGACAGCGCCATGATGTCCTCCAAAGTCCGCGGTTATCTGGTAACTGTCGGGCGTTAGCCTCGCAAAGTTGTACGAGCCGTCCGGGCTGCCGGAATATTGAGGGTTACCCGCAACGTCTACCAAATGGTCGCCCTTCCATATGGCGACCTGGGCGTTCTGTATGGGGATGCCGTTCATGTCCCGTACCACGCCGCTGACCGATATCAGCGTAGGCGGCGCTACGGTGACCGACGGCGCCGGCGTAGGAGTAGCAGTGGGCTGGCTTACCGGGGATGAAACACAGCCGCTCAGGATCAGCACGATCACAACGATAAATGATAACAGAAGGCTCTTTCGCATATCAATACCCTGCATGTTCTTCCTTTGCAGTATTGGCAGTACCTATGCATTAAAGTTTTTCCTGCAAGCGATTTGAGGGATACTAGAACTATGGTAACATTAAACTAATATGCCGATAATATAAAATGCAACCGGGGATAAAAATGTCGGAACTATTATCTAAAGTTGAAATGATGGCGCAGTTCGCTGAGCTCTACGAGGATGAAGTCCGCATACAAATGCCGATGACTCGCACGAAGACGGTCCGCATTAAGGATATCATCGATGTCGATTACAAGAAAGCCTCATTTTTCATGGCCGGCAAGATGTCCATAAAATACCGGGAAAACGGCATTCCCCAGAGCGTCTACTATCCGTTTAATTTTATGTTCAACGACGGCATGGAATCGTTCATCGCCAGGCTGATGGAAATAAGAGGCCGGCTATCCGATGAGCTGGAGGCAAAATATGACCGTCCGGAAGTCGTCGTGAAAGAGATCATAAAAGTAAGGTGCGCCTATTGCGGGGGCCTCATGGACGAGAAGGACGAAATATGCCCTGTCTGCGGCAGGCCGCATTAAAGTAAAATATTCTCTTTTATTAAGTAATAACGTTAAGCGTCAATACTCTTCCACCCTGTCGAGCCATTCGTTCACCAGGCAATTAAAAACAGTTTCCTGCTCTATTTCGAGATCGTGGCTGGCCCTGTCTAGTATCGCGAAAGTACCCCTGGGATAGTTATCCAGTATCTTCAGCTGGTCTTTGTACCCGACGGCCGTATCCTGTCGCCCGGTCAATAGTAATACGGGCTTTTCAAAAGGCTTGATGTCGTCGGCATCGAACGATAATTGAAAGCCGCTCTGCTGGATCCGGCCGGAGAAGTCATTATCGGCGATCTCCAGTGCCGGCAGGATATATTCCTCATACCGTTTCCACGTCCGCTCGTCCTGCACCGTGGTCATCAGCTCGAAAGTCTTTCGCTTGTCGGCATCCTGTGCCGACAGAAGTACTTCATCCTTGCGGAGTACTTTTTTCGGGGGCAGCTCGCGCTTTGACCGTTCCGATATCATGACAGGAGCCAATATCAAGGCGCCGCCGATACGCTCCGGCATCCGGTACATCACGCCTCGCTCCAGCAACGCGCCGAACGAGCTTCCGGCGATCAGGAAATGCCCCTCGGGGATAAGGCGGTCGATCAATGCGATAATAACGCTAAGAAGATCGTCCCCGCTGTTCAGCTCTTCCGAGGCTTTGGTTAAGCCCATGCCGGGCATGTCAAAATAAATGCGCCGGTATCGCGGCCTCTTGTTAAAAATAGGCTCCAGGCAGCTTTTCATGGCACGATGGTCGACGCCAAAGCCGTGGATAGCCAGGACAGGCACGCCCTCCCCATAGGACTCGTAATATACACGGAGGCCGCGGACATCGCATATCATAGGTATATGCATACCCCATAATCGATATATGATTATCGGAGGGTATCAAGCGCTTAAATACTTAAATCGCATAATAGGCTGTATAATAATGAGGGGGCAATACAATAGATATATCTATAATTTTATTCTTGATCGCGCTATTCGTAATGCTGATGGCGGCTGTGCTCACGGAGTTAATACACAGTAAGCGCCTGGAGCTCTACTACAGGATCGTCTTATTATTAAACGGGCTATCCTTTGTGGCAGGGCTGATCTTTTTTGTCTGGACGGATAACGCGATATACATGTTAGTGGGCATGGCCTTCGCCGTAGGGGTGATGGCCGTTACGATCTTAAAATATACCGATTTCTAAAGGTGCGCACGCTCTACCGGGGCTCCTTCCGGCCGTGCAACCTTCGTTTTTTCTTGCCATTATTTTTATTTATTGACGAATTAAACCATCAATATAAGCTACTTAATGTTCACATCGCCAGGGCGTAGTAAAGGGAAAGTGTCAATATGGGAGTAAAAGACGGATTCGGTAAAGTAATGGCGAAGGCATCGCAGATAGCGCTGGTCTCTGCGCTGCTCGCCATCGGCGTGGGTATCGGCTCGATGCTGACCCAATACCAGTTGAAGCTGCCGCTGGACTTTGCCCTCGCCGCCCAGCTCACGGTCATCTTTTTCGTGATCATGGCGTTCGGCGGGGCGGTATTCTCCATGATATCGAGGCGCCCGACGGCTACCCGCTAAAGGCGCCCGATCTTTTAGTTGTCAGCCGACCCGTATGTTTTGGTCATGTCGTTGGGCGGGCTCTGTGACATCCCGTTGTTGAAGCTGGGCTGCAGCGTTGTCTTATACAGGTCCATCGATCCGCCGTCCCAGTTTGCCGTTACGGTCACGTTGGCCGCCAGCATCGCGCCATAGAGCGGAGATTCCAGTGTGACATCTTTGTATACGCCCTGGGTCATTGTGCCCAATGAGACCTGTTTAGTCTGTTGATAGTCGGTCGTGAACGTTTGGCCTGAATCTATTACAGACATCGGCGTGACCACCTTGTACGTGATCACCACGTTATTCAACGTAGCATCGCCAGTGTTCTGAACGGAGAACGACACTTTATCCTGCCTCATGGCGTATTGTGCGTTCTCCTGTAAGCTATCGTTCGGGTCGTCGCTGGGCGGCTTGAGGTCGCCGTTGATAGTGACAGTGATGGCAAATTCCGATAGCGATACCTGCGGAGGGATCGGCGTCGGAGTAGGTACCCATGTCGGCCCGACCGTCGGGTCGGGCGGTTCTGTGGGGATGGGCGTCGGCCCGCCTACGGTCGCTACGACCAGTGGGGTCTTGGTGTTAGTGTTATTGTCTCCCGAAGACGCGACGCATCCTGCTATGACGATCATCCCGAGCGCAATTAATGTGATCAATCCATACATTTTTAACCGGTCCATGACAAGTCTCCTGGAAGTACGGATAACTAATAGTCTATTGCATATAAATAGGTTTTATCATCAACTGTAAACCTTAGAGCCGTTATGCAAATAAGGTAAAAAAAGATCCTGGGGATTAAAAACTTATTCCGTAATGGGTACGGTCATCTCTTCCGAAATGGGGACCATATCGTTCTCGTCTACCCTGATCCGGCCCATTGAGCCGCAGAGCGGACAATTGGTGTACCCGCTGCTGTGCTTATCGGGGAAAGGCATCATATCGGTAACGTATTCAAAATCCTCGGGCTTTGCGCTGCGAAGGCCGCCTACTACGTTCAGCTCTCCGGTAAAGAACATCCTGACCATGTAATTGGGATTGCTGACCTTGTTGGCAGCCGTATGGGCCTGCTTGGGCGCGTTCCCGGTCGCGTTGAGGCATACGTGCTCGACATAAAATATCCTGGACCCGTCTTCTCTGAAAGCCGTCATATCTTTCCTCAATTAATAATTGAGGCGTATCGCCTTCTAGCTTTTCAAAGGATTATGCAGATACGTTCATTTTACGTTATGTTTGCCCGACCTGGGGCTTGGCTCCCGCGCTATTTCCGTCACTCCGTGGGCCAGCTTGCGGTGCTCGGCAAGATGCCTGAGCGCTTCCTCCTTGTTTATCCCGTTCACAATGTATCTACAGCCCGTTTCGGGGCACGCTAGCTTCTTCAATGTTCCACTTCCCGGTAGATTATTCACGCTAGTTATATAATTACATTTTGCATTCATTTCTCATAGTGAGCGGGATGGTAGCTAAAAAGCGTAAGGTAGGGATACTGACCCTGTCGGACGGGCGCAAGCCGGTGTACCATAGCCTCCTGGAGATGAACAGGCAGTTCCGGGAAAAGTTAAAAAAACGGCTGGAGGACACGGGCGAATT
This sequence comes from uncultured Methanocellaceae archaeon, assembly GCA_963780625.1. Lineage (GTDB taxonomy): Archaea > Halobacteriota > Methanocellia > Methanocellales > Methanocellaceae > Methanocella. The sequence goes on from CAWACH010000006.1 coordinate 711,715, forward strand.
CGAGATCATCGGAGGCGAGATCATTGGCGACCGGAGCCAGGCAAAGGAGGAGGCCATAGCGTTAAAGCAGGCCGGCGTGGAAGTGACGATCTTTAACTTTGCCGTCTGGTGCTATCCGAGTTTCGGCGTCATTGCGACTAATTTTGCCCCGGGGCCGTACCTGCTCTTTTCTAATATTAATCCGAAGTACCCGGGCATGGTGGGCATGCTGGCCACTGCCGGAGCGCTGGACCTGCTTGGCATATTTAACGCCCGGGCCTGGGGCGATATCGAAGACGATAAAACACTACAACGGGTGGTCTCTTTCCTCAGGGCGGCGACGGCCGTTAATAGATTGCGTGGCGAGACATTCGGCCTTTTCGGCGGCAGGCCCATGGGGATGTACACTGCTGTCGCCGACCCTGACCAGTGGCAGAAGCTATTCGGCATCGACGTAGAGCACACTGACCAGTGGGAGATCGTCCGTGAGGCGGAAAAAGTGCCCGAGGATAAGGTCGAGCGAGCATTCAGGTGGCTGGAGAAAAACGTGAAAAAGATACGCTATGACGGTAAGCAGCTAACTCCGGATAAGCTAAAGCTGCAGATCCGTTCTTATTATGCCGTCAAAAAGATCATCGGGGAGAAAGGGCTGGACTTTATCGGCATTAAGGCGCAGCCGGAGCTGACCGATGATTTTGTGACCATGGACCTGACGGAGACCTTCATGAACGACCCCTATGACTGGGATGGCCCCTACGAGCCTGTGGTCGATGCCACCGAGGGGGATATGGACGGGGCCCTCACCATGGAGGTGTTAAAACACATTTCCGGGCAGCCGGTGATGTTCGCCGATGTCCGTCACTACGATGAGGACGACGATTTCTTCGACCTTTGTAACTCTGGCTCGCACCCGACATACTTTGCCGGCCATTCCTTTGACCCTGTGAAGAACCTGAGGAAGGTCGAGTTTTATCCCGAAGGCTTTTATTTCCCGGCCGGCGGGGCCTCCGTTCGCAGTATCGCCGCCCCGGGGAAGGTGACCATGGCACGGTTCTCACGTAAGAGCGGAAAGTACTGGCTTGCCATATTGCCGGGAGAGTTCTTAGACCTCGGGAAGGAGGCTGAAAAGAAAGCCGAAGCGACCCAGGTTGAATGGCCCCACGCCTTCGTGCGCCTGGAAGTGCCGGCGGACGAGTTCCTTGCTGAGTATGACGCAAACCATACGCACGCTACCTATGGCGACTGGAAGGATGAACTCGTCTGGGTGGCAAAGATATTAGGCATCGACTATAAAGTATTCGAGAAAAAATAGCTATCATTAAACTATTTTTTTCACCGGCCTGGCATAGCTGTCGATATCTTCCCATGGGTCGCCTTTTTTCTTAAGCCGTTCGAACACGTTACGTATGTTGTAGCTCTGAGAATTTATGTGGTCCAACTCATCCCAGGTCACCGGCGTTGCCACCGGTGCGCCTTCCTTAGGCCTGACACTGTATGGCGCTACCTGTGTCTGCCCGTAGGTGTTACGCATGTAATCTAAAAATAGCCGTCCTTTTCGTTTCCCCTTTTCGATCTCTGCCGTTAGCTTTTCAGGATGTTCCTTTGCCATTTCTTCTGCCAGATGCCGGGCATACTCGTGTACGACATCATAATCAGCGATCCTGTCGAGCGGCATGACCACATGAAGCCCTCTTGAGCCTGTGGTCATCACGAAGGCTTTGAGCCCATGTTGTTCCACGGTCTTTTTTACGATTTTAGCTCCATAGACAACCAGGCTGAAATCATCATCCGGCGGGTCCAGGTCGAATATCAGATGGTCAGGATAGCGTAGTTTGTCTGCTCTACTCAGCATGATGTGCATGGTCATAACCGCCTGGCTGGCCAGATATACCAGCGTCGCTTCGTTGTTGCAGACTACTTGATGCTGTATGGTGCCTTTTTTCAGCTCTATGGATGCACGGTCGACCCAGTCGGGAAAATAATCGGACGCCTCTTTCTGGAAAAAGCCTTCTTTGTCTATGCCGTCTGGGAATCGCTGCATAGTCAATGGCCGCCCCCGGACTTTAGGCAACATACCGGGGGCGATATCCCGGTAATATTGCACCAGGTCGCCCTTGGTAATGCCGCTGTCGGGGAAGAGCACTTTTTCCGGGTTGGTGACCTTTATCTCGTGGCCTTCGACTTTGATCAGTTCGGTCATTTTGGCACCTCCCTTATGACGCTCCGGGGGTCTTTATCGTAGCGCAAGCCTTCGTAGCGAGGCTGCCGTAATTTTAAGTAATTCGTCCATTCCTCGAAGCCGATCTGGGCTACAAGCTTCGGCTCCAGCCAGTGGACCTCTTTTTCCTTTACCTCATTGGCAAAGGGCGAAGTCTTACGCTCGAGAGGCTTGAACTTTTTCATCAGCCCCTCCAGAGTCTCTACCTTGAAACCTGTGCCCACCTTACCGGCGTACATCAGCTTGCCGTCCTGGTAATATCCAACCAGCAATGCTCCGAACTCGATGCGCTGGCCATGCGGCTCGGTATAACCGCCGATGACGAACTCCTGGTTCATGATACACTTGAACTTAAGCCAATCTTCGGAGCGGCCGTGGATGTAAGGGCCGTCGGCCCGCTTTGCGATAAGGCCTTCCCAGCCTTTCTCACAGGCCTCTTTAAAGCGCTTCAGGCCGCCTCCGATGTGGTCTTCAAGGAAACGGGCTGAATTTTTAAATGAGAGCGCATTCTCCAGCACACGTTTACGCTCGATGAGAGGTAATTGCGTCAGATCATAGCCGTCGAAGTACAGAATATCGAAGACATAATAGTATACGGGAACGCCCGTGCGCTTGGCTTCCTCCGGGTCCTGCAGGCCCATGCGCGGCTGGAGCAGCTCGAACTTTGTATTTCCTTGTTTATCAAAGGCTACGACCTCCCCGTCGATGATGAAATCATCTGCTTTTTCCATGCCCAGCTCTTCAGCCACTTCCGGATATGAGGCTTTCATCTCGTGCTTGTTCCGGGACATGAGGCGAATGCTGTTGCCTTTGCGATATGCTATGCACCTCGCGCCGTCCAGCTTCCTGCCGAATGCCCATCCGTGGTCGTCGAAACGCTGGCCGGTCAGCGTTGCCAGCATCGGCTCCTCCCAGTCAGGCTGTGGTGTCATTATAAGCTTCTTTTTAGCTTCCGGGGGCAGGCTTTCCAGTAGTCTGTTCATCTCAGCCCTCTTTCGCAATCTCTTCCAGCGATCGTCCTGTCAACGCCGAATCAGGCTCTGTTACTACCGGATCATGTGGCTTATCGGCATCGTCATCCTTCATCTTTAGCAGCAGCCAGCCGCGTTTTTCTAGCCCGCTCGTGCGTATTAACGCGTAGCCACCCTTCAGCTTTTTTCCTTCGAGCCACACTTCGAGCTTGCCCTCATCATAGGCCTTTTCCATCGTTATTTTATTATCCTGCTTTTCCTCCCGGAGGTTGCGGTATATGCCGATGTCCCAGACCATGACCGTTCCACCGCCATATTGTCCCTCCGGAATGGTGCCTTCGAAGGTCGCATACCCTATCGGATGGTCTTCGGTGGGCATGGCCAGTCTCCTTACTTTGGGGTCTGTGGAAGGGCCTTTTGGCACCGCCCAGGACTTTAGTACTCCGCCTACTTCGAGGCGTAAGTCATAATGCAAATGGCTGGCATCATGTTTTTGAATTACGTAAATGGGATGCGCTAGAGGCTTTTCTTTACCTCCGGCTGGCTCGGGGGTTTTTTCGAAATCTCGCTTGCTGCGGTAAGCTTCAAGGGATTCGTCAGGGAACATACAAAACCTCAATATATTATCTAATAATAGGATAATAAAATGATTTCACACACTAATTAGTAGACCTAATACTTCCTGGGTTTTATCTTTCCCGCATGTCTGGTTTGCGACTCACGTACGGCCCTCGGTTTCAACGAACACTAAGTACACTTAAAACACACTAAGACACGATTTTTTTAGAGACGGTCCACTAATAGACAAAAACTCCAGAGTCACGGCCAATAGAATTAAAAACTAAAACACGGGTAAGAATCGAAGACGCCAAGGCACGGATTAAAACAATTAAAGAGTTCCCCGAAAACAGTAAGTGCCACAAAACTAAAACAATTAATTATACTATAGAACCAACTGGCAAGCTACCGGATGATAAAGAAACTATCCACACTCGTTTAATCAATAGTTAACTTACTGTTTCGTTTTAGTGGCACTTCTTGCTTTAGGGACACTCTTTCCTGTTTTAGTCCGCGTATTGGTGTCTTCACTTTTTACCCGTGCCTTAGTGGTTTAAGTCTATTAGCCGTGACTCTAGAGTTTTTGTTTATTTGTGGACCGTCTCTAAAAAAAGTAGTGTTCTAGTGAACTTTGGGGAACTTAGTGTTCGTTGAAACCGAGGAGTTCACGTAAGTCGCAAACCAGGATAAACGAGCACGAAACTTATAGGAAGTAAAATTTATTTCTTAACATTTTTCTTTTTCAATTTTTCAATTAGGTTAGAGACCCTTTTCTTTGCCGCTTCCGTGCTCTCGGTGTCCCGGGTTATGGTGATGTCGAGTATATCCCCTTCTACGCAGTCTTCGGGCAGCAGGCATGCGGGCATGTGGAACTCAATGCTTTCATCATTCCTGACCAGCAGCACTGCGCAGCCGTCCTCTATCCTGTCGAGCGTGACCTTCATGTTACGCACCCCATGCAACTAAGCATGATCGGATACAATAAAGCGCTTGCCATAACGGGCGTCATTCCTATGAACGTGCGCTCTGTTTTTGGACATTGCGTGATGACCGTAAAGTCGGTACCATCGGACCTGACCACGATATTACCGTCAATATCCGTCCGATAAATAACCGTACCGGTCTTTTCTAGCCTCTTAAGCGTCCGGGGTGCAGGATGTCCGTAATCATTATTCTTCCCCACCTCGATAACGCTCACCTCAGGATGCACTTTAGAGAGAAAAGCCGCGCTGGACGAATATTTACTGCCGTGGTGCGGCACTTTAAGCACGTCGCTCTTCAGATCAGCGCCGGAGGACATTAAAGTCCGCTCTTCGGGAAAACCGGCGTCGCCCATGAACAGGAATGAGACATTGTGATATGTCAGCTTGATCACTATGGAGTTCTCGTTAAGGCCGAGGCCTTTTTCTGTACCGGATGGACCCAGTATGTCTACTCGTACCTTGGGGCTCAAGTTGATACTCTGCCCCATCTCGCCTACAGTGTATGGTATGTTCTTTTGGTCAATGAGTGTAAGATATTGCTCGTACGTCTGGGTCGTATGTACCTGGCCGCTGTCGACGATCTGTTTAACTGGGAATTCCTTTAAAATACTAATAAGGCCGCCGATATGGTCGGCATGGGGATGCGTCGAGACGACGACATCCAGGCTACTCACGCCCTGGCTTTTCAAATATGCTGCTAAACCAGGCCCCGCTTTGCGCGGCCCCCCGTCGATGAGCATGCTGCGGTCGTCTATCTGTATCAGCATCGAATCGCCCTGGCCGACGTCGATAAAATGAACAGTAAGGATGTCCTGCGCGGGCGTTCCGGGAGCGATACCGGTAGTATCATTCATGACGGGCGTTGATCTGGAAAAGCCGTTACATCCGCATGCTAAAATAGAAAGGAACAGGATGATGAAGAATAGCTGTTTACAAAAACGATTTCCCGGAGGCGTTTTATTAGAGCGTAGCAAATCGGCCACCTAAATTAGATCGGACAATATAATTTTATTTATTTACAAATGTTTATAATATGTCCGATTAAATTTGGCATAAAAATATTTTTTCTAGTCAGACGGAGGCTAGGATTAAAAAGCGTTAAAAATAGAGATGAGAGGTCTTATTACTTGACCTCTTCCTTGCTTAATACACGGACAATGTCGCCCCTGACCGTGACCGGTATGGGCACCATGGCTTCCGAAAGCTCCACCGTGATCTCTTCCTTGGCCTCGTCCACACGCTTTTACGCGGGCGCGCTCGCCCTTGAACGGACCGGATATGAGCTCGACGATATCGCCTTCGGCGATTCCCGTGACTGCGGGCTTGGGCGCCAGGAAATGCTCGACTTCCGCGATGGAAGAAGCGCCTTTGACGACAGTCTTGGCGTGAGGTATGTTCTGGATGGCGTGTTCCACGATCTCATGCATCGGGGACTCCACCAGTACGTAGCCCTTCAATTCCTCAGGAACTAAAATGGACCTGATATCGTAATTTTCTTTGCGTGCGACCATGGCGATTAGATTCGCTACGGACCGCTCCTGATTTGCTGTAGTCTTAACGGCGAATACTGATGCCGTGGGTATCTCAGCCAGCGATGGCGCTTTTACTTGCTCGGCCATTTTTAATTACTCCATAACCATGATGTTTCTATCCTACTATTGCCGTAGGTATGAGGACCATTACCAGGTAGATAATGAACCCGATGATGCCGATCAATACGATGCCGGCACCTGCGACCTTGGATATCATCAAGAACTCGTCCATGCTCGGCTTTCTCGTCAGCTTTAGTATCCGGATGTACTGCTTAACCGTGTTCGTGATATTTTCCAGTGATATTGAGCCTGATTTGTTTTCTGCCATGATGAAACCTCAAAAAGGACGATGTCAATAATATTTTGTCTGCACTTATACTTTTCGTTTATCACCCTACGAGATCTAAGCCAAATTTCTGCGAGTTTAACGCCCTTTGCCTGCTGATCGGCGTCTGTACCGGCTGCTGCTCTTCCTGCGGCTTGCCGAATATCTGCGTCGAAGAAACGCCGGTGATGATGACCATGGTCCTGATGACCTCCCCGAGGTCCGGGTCTACCGAAGCGCCCCAGATGAGCCTTGCTTCCGGGTCAATGGCATTGTATACTTCTTCAACCACTGCTTCAGCCTCCGATATGGTCATGTTCTCGCCGCCAACGACGTTGACTATTGCGGCCTTTGCGCCCGATATGTCCACGTCCAGCAGCGGGCTCTGCAGCGCATCCCTTACGGATTTTATCGCCGCATCGTCGCCTTTGGCCTCGCCCAGGCCGATCATTGCAACGCCGCCGTTGGACATGATGGTCTTTACGTCGGCAAAGTCCAGGTTCACGAGGCCGGACTTGGTGACCAGCTCCGTTATTCCCTTGACCGCGTGGGTGAGCACTGCGTCGGCGACCTTGAACGCCGCCTGCAGCGGTAAGTTCGGGACGACTTCCAATAATTTATCGTTGGGCACCACGATCACTGTGTCCGCTGAGTGCCTCAGTTTCTCGAGGCCTTTTTCCGCGTTGGACCTGCGCACTGCGCCTTCTACCTTGAAAGGCATAGTAACGCAAGCGATGGTAAGCGCGCCGTTCTCCTTGGCCACTGAAGCCACTACCGGGGCCGAGCCTGTGCCCGTGCCGCCGCCCAGCCCGCAGGTGACAAAGACCATGTCTGCGGTGCTGATGGCCGCTTTGATCTCTATTAAGCTTTCCTTGGCCGCGCCCTCCCCTATTTCGGGAAGGCTGCCGGCGCCGAAGCCCCTGGTCAGCTTTTTGCCGATGAGGAACTTCTTGTCCGCTTTGGTATGAAGCAGGTGCTGGGCATCGGTATTCAGCGCAAATAGCCTCGCGCCCACGATGCCTTCTTCTGCCATACGGTTAATAGAGTTCGAGCCGCCGCCGCCGCATCCGACTACTATGACGTTGGTCTTGAGGCCTTCCATCACTCGCATGATGTCTTCGTCGCTATCCCCGACCTTCTCGGGTATAGCTCCGGGCGCTTCACCGTCAATGATCCTGGACTGGCGTTCCTCGCTGTCGATGATCTCGCCGTGATGATCAATTAGCTTTGCCGTTTTTGCCGCCGGGCTAAATATTCCCGGGACAACTGCTTCCTTAATAGGTTCCATTACCCCATCCCCATCTATTATATTGTCTGAATAATTATTTAGCTTTATTCTCTTAACGCTTTCTGTAAAAACCATAAGAGGCGTAATTGTAGCGCCCTGGACGGTCACTGCCTCGCCTTTCGCAAGCCTCCCATACATCGGCCCCTCGGGAACGCCCAGCGCCTTAGCCTTTTCCGGGTCGAAGCGCCTGTCGATGACGTATAATAGCTGTTCCCAATGATCATATTTTACCGTAAAGCGAACTTTTAAGATATTGATGCAGTCTTGCGTTATGCTGTTCACTGCTTTGTCGACTGAAGCCTTATCAATGCTGACCAGAACGTTAGTAGGTACGCCGCTGGAGTTATAAAAGTACGCGGCCTGTTGCCTTTCCAGCGATTTCTGTGCCATCACCTTATCGGCTTTCCATGCCAGCGATAATAGCTCCTCGTTGATCTCGCCCTTAACGCCCGGCGAGCCTTTAATGTCTAGCGGACACGTCTCGCAGGAGCCGGGGCATTCTGCCGGCAGCACTTCTGCTAAGCTTTTGGTGATCTTGATCTTTAAGGGCGGTTCCTGTGCTTTTGCGATCTCGACCAGCCTGGGGCAGCGCAGCCATGGCTTGGTCAGGTCACGGATCTCGCTTTCAGGGTGGATCTCATAGCCGAGCTTTGTGATAATACCCTCGATGCGGCCCCGCTCTTCCCTGGGTATGGACTTACGGTCCACGTACGCGGCCTTGGTGCCGGATTTCTCGAACGCCTGTTTTATGACGTCTTCCGTCAGCAAAGCGGTTAAATGGTCCGCGATGATGTGGCCGAACGAGATGTTCGCCTCTAGCGTGAGCGCCGTCTCGCGGGGGGCGTAGTGATTGCCGCCGATGCCCACGTATACGGGCATATCGGGCGTTTCTTTAATGTTCAGTATGGCGAGGGCGACGATCTTTCCCGCCGCTTTGTCCGACCACTCGTCGATGGTGCTGCCGATCTCCACGTACACGGAGGGCGTTTTTAGCGCGGACGGCCCGTGATGTGTCGCCTCGTAGGAGACCGCGAACGTAGATGATGCCGCTTTCAGGCTTTTCAACAGGGATGCGGCGATGTGGGGCGCGGGCACGGATAACTGATAAGGAAGGCCGCCGAACTTTCCTTCGGAGACGTTCCCGGTAAAATGTACTGTCAGCGTTTTCCGGTTTTCCTTGCTTCTGTGTTTTGATGCGAAAATGAGAGCCTCGGGCTTAAACCCGGCTGACGCCAATTTATCGTCCAGCCCGTCCTGGTACACGTGATAATCGGTAATTTCCACCAGCGCAAAGGGCCCGTTCTTGTATATCTTATAATCGCCCCCGGATATTTTTTCCCAGGGGGCGAGCTCGAATAGGCGGTCCCGTATGTTGACGCTCGCGGCGTCCGCTGTAGAAACGACGATAGTGTATTGAAACGCCATTGGACGAGAATTACCTTCAGTGCCTAAAAGTTTTGTGCTCTACTGGAGTTTTTGCACATCTATTTATAAATCCCGATAGAAATATCTAAATAAGTGTTTAGAAAGTGATCGGGATGAAGAAGCTTATTGTATTAGCCATAGGGGCACATGCGGACCCCTTCGATATGCCGTACCAGTGCGGCGGCACGCTGGCAAAGCTGGCGAAAGCAGGTAACAAGGTCATTTGTGTCTCGGCTTGCGAGGAGAACCAGGAAGAGGCGACTAAGGTCGCAAAGGTACTGGGCTGCGAGACGATGTTCATGGATCTGGAGGAGGGCACCATCGAGAACGATACGGCCACGGTGCACAAGATAGTCGAGCTCATCAGAGATTTAAAGCCGGACATTGTCATTACCCACCAGCCCACGGACTATAACCCGGACCACCGTAAATTATCGCAGGCCGTGTTAGGCGCGTGCCTGCTCTCCAGGGTCGGCGAGGTCAAGACGAAGCATAAGCCCTACAAGGTCCCCTGCCTGTATTATTCCGAGACTTCGAGTGGGATCAACTCCCATGGCACTACCTACATCGACATCGAGGACACGTTCGCCGTTAAGATGAAAGCTTTAAAAGAGCACAAAAGCCTCTCGGAGAAGAAGGGCGTGGAGCACCTGGGCAGCATCGAGCACCTCATCGAGCGGGAGGAAGCGACCGCAAGATTCAGGGGCATGCAGGTGGAGATCGAGTATGCCGAAGTGCTGGAGCTTGCCGTTAATTACCGTGTCTTCAGGGCGTTCAGCACATTGCCTTTCCCCGATGTGCCCGTGCATAATAAATAGCACGGTTCTTTTTTTCTCTTAAACAATTTTAATATAGTTAGCTCGCTGATATTCTCTTAATATGCCAGACGAGAGCGATGCATACGTTAGCAGGCTGATCACCTACCTTTCGGGGCAAAACGATTATGTTTCGGCGAGCGAGATAATGAAAGACAGGCTTTCCGGCATCCATACCGAGGACGAGATCGAGCCCGCCATCGAAAAAGCCCTGCCGTTCCTGGAGACCAGGGAGGACGGCAAGAAAGGGACTATGTTCCGCCTGTCCAGGAGCTTTGACGGGTACAAGTCCGTATTCGCTAACGTGAAGAACTCGCTGGCAGACGTGTACAATTTCCTCTATTCGAACTATTCTAATTCTCTCGTTAATGCTGATTTTATCAAAGAAGCGGTGTCCCGCATCTTGAAGCTGCCGTACTTTGTCGAGATGGAGGGAAGATATCCTCCGGGCAGCCGGCCCGGCGATGCAGTGGTCCTTATGTTATCCCAGTCGCCCGGTTTCGACGCGCTGGCCACGATGTTCAGGATATCCCCGACCGTCGCCGAGTATTTGCTGTTCCCTGAAATGCTTTCAAAATACGAATTGACGCACTTGAAGGTCGCCTTAGACCTCGCCTACGCCTCGGACATGCTGAAGAGAGTGCCGCCGGCTACCACGGTCACCATCAAGTATGAGGTCATCACCCAGGGAATGCTGAACCTCGAGACCAGAGGCGGCACAGGTATTCCTTAAAAACAAAGTATTTATTGTAACGGGGGTAAGTCCCCATAAACAAATTTTTACCGGACAATACTTAATTGTCCTATCTTATCCTAAAAGCAGGAAGTTCAATATGATCAAGAATAAGAAAAGTACTCCCGGACAACACCCTGTAGAGCGAACGGAAAAGAAAAGCCACAAGGTGTCGGTGACTAAAAACGGGCCGTATCTCGTTCAGGGTAATTTGCCTTTAGCAAAGGAGATCATCATCGCGGACGATGAAGGTATTTCCGTTGAAATGGGTAGGGGCAAGGAGTATCCTGCCCAGGAGACATATGCCCTTTGCCGCTGCGGCCATTCGGGCAACAAGCCCTATTGCGACGGCACGCATGCGAAGACGAACTTCGACGGTACCGAGACCGCCTCCAGGGAGCCATATATAGAGCAGGCGGAAAAGCTGGAGGGGCCTGGCTATTTGTTAACCGATGTGTCTGACCTGTGCGCAGGCGCACGCTTTTGCCACCAGGCGGGCGGTATCTGGCGGTTAACGGAAAATTCGGACGATCCCGCAACAGTAAAGATCGCCGCTCACATTGCCGGCCAGTGCCCGTCGGGAAGGCTGGTGGTAATTAATAACGAGACGGGAGAGCCTATAGAGCCTAAGTTCAAGCCGTCCGTAGGCCTCATTGAAGACCCGGAAAGAGACGTCAGCGGGCCGATATACCTGAAAGGCGGCGTATCGCTGGAGTCGGCAGACGGCACGAAATACGAGACCAGAAATAGAGTTACCTTATGTCGCTGCGGCCATTCGAGCAACAAGCCGTTCTGCGATGGGACCCATATATCCAGCGGATTCAACGATGGCGATGAGTCGCTAAATTAATTTTTTTTTAATTATCGTCCTTAAAGCCTGTGATCATCTGTTCCAGCTCGTTTTTTACCATGGCATGCTGTTTAGCTTCTGCTTCTTTGCCCTCGGCCATGGCATCGCTAGCCTCTTCCATCCGTATGGTCAGCGCCCGGAGCCGCCTGCATTGTTCAATGCGGGCCTTTGCCGCTACGACCGGCTTCAGGCTCTCGTCCTCCACAATGCCGGGTACTTCTTTATATCGGTTAGACGCCTCGTCGATCTTTTTCACTGCAGTATGAAAATCGCCACTGGCGACTTCCCAGTTGTTCTGATCATAAAAATGTAGTCCGGACCTGGCGGATTCTAATCCTGACATCAGCGACTCGAGGCCGTCTTCCAGCATGGGCCCAGTGTAAAAATCCATGAACTCCTCGTCTGTCATTGATGCCGGCCTTAAGGACCTTACGACGGGCTTTTCTTCGAGAACGCTTTCCACGCTCTCCTCCTCGTCATTATCATGTACTGTATCGACTTTGAAAAACCTGAGCAATATGTAAATGGCCAGCAGCGCTAAAAAAGCCAGAATGATCATGCCGGTCATACCAGTTGTATCGACCATCGATATGACATAACGCTCCTATTTTAAATAAGTTTATGAGTTTCAAATGACGGCGATAACGGCTGTCCCTTAATAAATGGCCGATAACTTGATCCTTAACAGCGCTTTTTACGGCCTGTTATTGTTAGATTAAGCCTTGCACGATAACTTCAACCCCCGTCGTAGTTATAATAAACTATATAATATATTAATTACTAAATAATTAATAGTTATTGAGGAGGGTAAAAGGTGAGGTTTAGTATAGCTAGGTTAACTTGTATTATGCTCCTGATACTGTTGGTGTTAGCGCCGGTCGCAGGAGCCATGAATGCGCAGGGACAGACGGTCCCGGACGACGCCCAGCCCCAATTATTGATAGCTGGCGCAGATACTCCGACGGGCGATGTCTCCCAGGCCGGGGACAATTCGGATATAATGTACGCGACGGACGCGGTAGAGCCTGTTGCGATCTCAACGACCGCTTCGGGAATTCCGGGCTATGACCCATCGGAATGGGGTGTCGCCATGCCGGTAATGCCGGCCGAGATGATGGCATACGATCCCGCATTGGCGGCCAGGGTCTGTGACGGCATTTCTCCGGCGATCCTGTGTTTCCCCGATATATGTGCAGCGGATATCTGCTGCCCCTCTATGCCTGTTGTCGATATGAGCGTCGGGAATAGCGTAGGGTCATATGCAGCGCCAATGATCCCGGGATACTGGGATAACGTCGACCCGAGCAGCCTTAATACGAACATGCCGATGATACCGGCATAAGGCCGACCGTCTTCGTTTAATCCGGCATCGGAGGCCTGTGTGCCTCCGCGCTTTATTTTTTTATCGGATCTGTTTTTGTACCCGGAACTGTATAAAAGGCTATATACAAACGTATGCCTAATTTACTATAATAGTGAGGACAGCGGACGTGACCACATGACTGTTTTAACCGAGACTGCCGAACAGATCAAGAACATGGAGATCAGAGGCGCAGCAAAGATAGCGAGGGCGGCTGCAAATGCATTAAAGGAAGAGGCAAAGTCCGTCCGGGCCAATGACCTTGATGATTTTAACAAACAGATGGACCGGGCGTACGACCTTTTATACAGCACCAGGCCTACGGCCGTTTCGCTGCCGAATGCCCTGAGAGCGGTCATGCACTACAAAGCCGACAGCGTGGAAGAGGCGAGACAGGCTATCGTCGCCAACGCCGATACATTCATCGCAGCCTCGGAGAATGCCGTCAAGAAAATAGGCGAGATAGGCGCCCGCCGCATCAAGGACGGCGATACTATCATGACGCACTGTAACTCCTCGGTGGCGTTCAGTATTTTTGAGACGGCGTTCAAACAAGGTAAAAACATCAACGTCGTCGCTACCGAGACCAGGCCCAGGCAGCAGGGCTATATCACCGTTGACTTTCTCCAGAAGGCCGGCATCCCGAGTACCCTGATACTGGACTCGGCCGTTCGCTATTACATGAAAAAAGTAGACCTGGTCGTCGTGGGCGCGGACGCTATCACCGCCAACGGCAGCCTCATCAACAAGGTCGGGACTTCCCAGGTAGCGCTAGCCGCCAACGAAGCCCGGGTGAGTTTCATCGCCGCTGCCGAGACGTACAAGTTCAGCCCCCGGACGATGTTCGGCGAGATGGTGGAAATAGAAGAAAGAGACCCCGCCGAGGTCTTAAGCCCTGAGCTGCAAAAGAAGTGGCCCAAGCTGAAGGTCGCCAACCCGGCGTTCGACGTCACGCCCCATAAGTACATAGACATGATCATCACCGAAATCGGCGCTATTTCGCCCGAAATGGCCTTCTGGGTCATCAAGGATAAGCTCGGGTGGGAACTGGAAGAGACTACGGAACTGAGCAGTAAAGGAGTGTAATCATGAGGATCGACATGTGTAACCTGATCGAGGGAGACATTAAAGGCCTGACGGACCTGGACGAGGTCGCCGAGGTCAGGTATCCGACGGGCTGCGTGGACATGACCAAGCAGGAAATATTGTGTAAAATGTCCGAGGTCGAGTTTAAGATGACCGCCACGTGGACAGAAGAGTTCCTGGACGAGTTCGAGAAGAAATATCGCTATATGAAGGCCCCGGAGCTTGCTAAAATACTGGTGGATAGGCTGACCGAGATCTATGACTGGAGCGAGACGGCCTACGAAAAAATGCTAGAATAAAAAATATTATCTGTCTTCTCCCGCGTCCAGAAGCGGTAGCATGGCTACGGCCAACCGTCTATCTAATTTTTTCTCAGGGTCGCCCGACAGGTCAAGAGTATAGCGGTCCCCGATGGATATGGCTTTCCTAAGGCTGCCGATGTGCCTACCGCCATAGGTGATCTCGAAATCAAGTTTCCAGCCTATGACCAGGCGCCGGAGAATTGCCCTTCCGGCAGATTCACGGGCGTAGCCGACAACGTTGCCGCCGGCATCCAGGATGTTCCATTTATTCTGGAACAGGCTTTGCACGCCTTCTCTCTTCAAAGAGCCGATCAGCACATCGCCATGAGCATCCATCACGTCGTAGGTGGCGTTAAAGTCCAGGATATTCCGGGGAGCGATGACCAATAACGTTTCTGCCATCGACTCATCGGAGTATATGAAGATCTTAGGCTTTAGCTTGAACTTCTCCATCCTTGCATAAAATACGTCATTACCGTCCGGGTCTTTGATGTAATACTTTTTACCGATGGACATGAGCTTTTGTACCATCGCATACCTGTCATGCCCGAAACGCGTGTCTTCCATGTAATTACCTGAAGGCTTAAAGCTTACAGGTGCCGGCATAATAAAAATCTTCCTGAGCGGAAGTAAACATATTTTTTCAGCCTATGGATAACTACGATTCGGCCCGTAGTTAAAATAAATTATTTTATATAGAACTGCCATACTAGCGTATTGGGAGAAAACGATGAGTAAAAATACACAGTTCATCATTATCCTGGGCATATGCCTGCTGTGCCTGTGCGCAATACTAGGCACGGCCGTCCTGACGGGCAGCCAGGTTAATGACGATCATCTAAACGCCATAAACAAGACGCTTGTCGGCATGAACATCACCTACTACAGCTTTGCCGGGAAGCCCATAAACTACACCGTAAGCCCCCTTGATATCGATAGCATTGAAAAAACAGAGTACAACGGCCAACCGGCCTGGCTGGTTCATGTCCGCCAGGGGCTGGCCTGGGACATAACCCTGGACGCCGACGGAAAACAGATCCTGGATACGAGACAATTGTTCCAGACATAAATATCCTCCGAAACCGCCGACAGGGCATGAAGTAAAGTAAAAGCCCGGATCCTCGCCATAGGATATGACTTCATGCCCATTTTTTATTCTGCCATCGGTTTTCGTACAATGTATTTTCCATCATAACCATTCAATAGCCGCATAAAACCAATTTATCATCTGATAAAGGTAAGATGACGTTATTATTGCGGTAGCATCGATGATAACTGCCCTCTAAAAGGCAATAATATATTTATTTACGGTTTTTAAACTACCCATACGTAGGGGGATACTGATGAGCTATTACAACAGATTGGTAGTGTTAGCGATTTTCGCGTTCGTATTAACGTCCTTCAGCCTGACGGCTAACGCACAGCTTGTGCCTTCGTGCGCCATACCGTTGGCGGATATCGGCTTACCCGTGGCCTACGGCAACGTCGGCAACGGCATTACGAACACATTCATAACTACAAGTGGTACGGGCAACGTGGCGTCCACCGATTCGTTCGTCAACAATTTCCTGGGACAGAATGTGGTCCAGGGCTTAGGCGGGCCATTTGGCGGGTTCGGCTGCGGCGGATGCGGCGGATGCGGGCTTGGTGGCGTCGGCGGATTTGCCAGCAACGGGCCGTTCCAGATCGGCGTCGGAGGTAACATTGGCGCCCAGAACTCCGCTGCATGCGGCTCTGCCGGGTCCTCGAGCTTCGGCTTACAGCCACTCGGGCTTGCGTTCGGCGTCCCCGTAGCGGGGCCGAGCGGGCTACTGTATACATAAGATTATAAGCTCCGAACCTGGGGGAGCAACTCCCCTATTTTCTTTTTTTGTGTTGATCTATTAAGCGCTCTTTAAAAAGATTTATTGCCGTCCTGCGACCTTTATCCCTTGATGAACGTCCTGAGCATAGTCGTCCCTATTTTTGGCCTCATCTTAGCAGGATGGTTTCTAAGACGCCTGAGGCTGCTCAACAACTGGATGGTCGACACGATCAATAATTACGTTTATTACGTCGGCATCTCCGTTATCACGTTCATAAGCCTGCACGATACCAGCACGAGCGTGCTCCTGGACCCTGAAATTTACGTATTAACCGTGCTCCCGATGCTTATCGTCATATGCATCGCCTACGCTGCTGCGAAGCTACTCAAGCTAAAGCGGGACTTGTTCGCCGTTTTTATCATCTGCGCCTTCTTCGGGAACACGGCATACATCGGCTTTCCGGTGAATATCATGGTGCAGGGGCAGAGCTCCCTTAACCTGACGGCATTTATTTCGACGATCTATACCATCGTCGTCTTCACCGTAGGCGTCTTTTTATTAAAAAGCTGCTCGGACGAGCCGATAGAAGCTGGAAAAATACACAAGCTGCCAATACTATGGGCTGCACTGCTGGGCGTACTGCTATCATGGCTCGTCATACCCGGCGTAGTCAGGCTGCCGCTGGAGTGGATATCGGACAGCGTTTCGCCGCTTGCACTATTAGCTACTGGTGCGATGGTCGAAGGCGCAAGCCTGAAGTCGGACATCAAAAGCATTGGCGTGCTCAGCTTCATAAAGCTCATTATCATGCCGGCGACCGTCATAGTGACAGGGCTGCTCACGGGCAGTACGGGCACGATATTCAAGACGTCGCTGCTGGAAGCGGCCACGCCTGTCGGCGTTACTAACTCGGTGCTTGCCGCGCAATTCAGGATGCGCAAAGACTTTGCTTCCCAGGCGGTTATCATTACTACCATACTATTTGCCGCGACGCTTGCCGTGCTGCTTTTTATCATATAGCCCGTAAAATCGGATTAAATGTCGCTTTTTTTATCTATCTATTGAATATTATACGTTGATTTTGGAAACGATTATATAGCTAACGTACGTATAACATGATACAGGGAGGTTTATATTTATGGCAGACCAAATCGCTCCAGCTGTTGGAGTATCAGATGACGAGAAAATGAAGGGCGCAGTTGCCTACGTATTGTCT
Source organism: uncultured Methanocellaceae archaeon (assembly GCA_963780625.1). GTDB lineage: Archaea > Halobacteriota > Methanocellia > Methanocellales > Methanocellaceae > Methanocella. The sequence continues at coordinate 729,161 of CAWACH010000006.1, forward strand.
TGGTTGACGGGTATTATCGTACTGCTCATTGCAGGAGATAGTAAGTTTTTAAAGTTCCATGCATGGCAATCCATCATATTTGGAATTATTATAACTATATTAGGCATGATATTATCGATGTTCTGCATCGGTATCATAGTCTTCCCGCTCGGCTGGTTATACATGCTTTACGGTGCATACATGGTATACACTGGCAAGCCTTTCCGCATGCCGGTAATTGCCGACTTCGTGGACAAGAGCCTGGTAAAGTAAAAAATATAACTTAATTCTTTTTTTTATCTTATTCGCCTGAGCCGTTGCTATGCCCGGCGTGCTAAAGAATTTAAGGCGGAACGGACAATAGGATTACCCATATGCGTTGCGAGAGAGTCCTGGGTATCGAAGGCACTGCATGGAGCCTGTCCGCGGCCATTGTCGGCTGGGATAAGGTCTATGTGGAAGTGAATAATCCCTACATTCCTGAAAAGGGCGGCATTCACCCTATGGCAGCCGCACAACATCATGCTACTCACATTGGCGAATTAATAAAAAAAGTGCTCGACTCGGGAGTAGATTTCGACGGCGTGGCTTTTTCTCAAGGCCCGGGCCTGGGGCCGTGTTTGCGCACTGTAGCTACGGCTGCCCGCGCTGTCGCTGGCATATGACGTGCCTTTGATCGGCGTGAACCACTGTGTCGCGCACATAGAGGTCGGCAGATGGCAGACGGGCTGCCGCGATCCTGCCGTGCTATACGTCAGCGGCGCCAACTCACAGGTGCTGGCATACAGGGCGGGAAAATATCGTATTTTTGGCGAGACCCTTGACATCGGTATCGGTAACGCCCTGGATAAGTTCGGAAGGTTTTTAGGCCTACAGCACCCGGGCGGGCCCAAGATAGAGGCGATCGCGAAGGAAGGAAAAAAGTATATTCCTTTACCTTATGTGGTCAAGGGCATGGACCTGTCTTTTTCCGGCATGATGTCGGCGGCGAAGGAGGCTGCGGCGGTCTACCCTAAGGAAGACGTTTGCTTTTCATTGCAGGAGAACGCGTTCGCCATGCTCGTGGAAGTCACCGAAAGGGCGATGGCACATACGGGCAAAGACGAATGCCTCATAGGCGGTGGCGTCGGCGCCAATTCACGGCTCCAGCAAATGCTGGACGAGATGTGTAAAGCCAGGGGCGCTAAATTTTATGCCCCGCCCCGTAAGTTTTTCGGAGACAACGGCTCGATGATCGCCTATACGGGCTTATTACAGCTGAAGCATGGCATGACCGTCCCCATTGAGAATTCGACGGTAAACCCGAACTTCAGGCCGGACGAGGTGGATATACCATGGCTGTAGAAAAGAGAGGGGCCGAAGCCGTAGTGTTGATCGACGATGAAAAAGTCATAAAGACCAGAATAAAAAAAGATTATCGTTTCAAGGACCTGGACGACAGGCTTCGCAGCGAGCGTACGAAAGCAGAGGCGAAGATCATGTCGGAGGCCAGAAAACTCGGGATACCGACGCCCATTATCTATGACGTAGGCCGCTTTGAGCTCGTCATGGAGTCCATCAAAGGCCCCGCGCTAAAAGAGGTCATAGACGAGGAAAAAACAATGAAGGCCGGCGTCATCGTGGGCAGGCTGCACAGTGGCGGCATCATTCACGGAGATCTGACCACTTCAAACATGCTGGTCCATGGCGAAAAGATATACCTGATCGACTTCGGGCTATCATTCTGGGACGAGACGCTCGAGTCCCGGGGCGTAGACGTACACGTCTTTTACCAGACGCTCATCAGCTCGCACAAAGAACATGAGAGGCTCATGGCGGCGTTTGCAGAAGGATATAGGTCGTCTTTCAAGGGAGCCGATGACGTGCTGGAACGAGTTCGAGAGATCGAATATCGCGGCCGCTATAAGACTGAAACTCCATAAGAGCTTATATCATAGAAAATAAGAAACCAGGCAACTGAAGCCTGGTCATGTATTTATTGCTATTTTTAAAGTGTATTGTGGCCTGTGATCACAGGAACGAATAGAGCGGCGAGTTACCGAAGTTGAACGTCCCGTTCAACAAAATGGCGACTAAATTCGACATCGGGCCCTGGTCTACCGTATGAGCCATGTTGTCGGCTGAATTAACACGGTCGACACCGCTTGTATCAACGAGATCGTCGTTAACATATACATATACGTCATCGAAGGACGCTGCCCGTAATGTAATGGAGAACTGCGAGGTGCCCTTAGTTATGCCCCATGAAGCCGGAGCTGTGACCGTCATATCCTGGTAGTCATTGGCTAATAATGAATCTACAGTGACGTCCATCGATAAGGGTGCTGAATAGCCATCGTTGGTGAGCGTCCCGAAGACCGTGTAGGTACCATCAGGTACGAAGGTGTAATTGTATCCATAGAACTGGCTGTCTCCAGACAAAAGTACCGGGTTACCGACGTAATTGCCGTTCGCCTGTATCTTATCGATGTTGACACCCGAAGCCGAAGCGACACCTGCAAAAGCTATAATGGCCAATGCCGATATCGATAATATTATAAACTTATTTAACTTTACCATATTTTTTCTCCCCGTAACGTTTAGGAACATTTTTTGAGAGTATAGTAGAGAATAATTACTATATAACCATTTAGTTCCTCAAACGATCCCGGGATATTGCCCGAAGACAGTTTGGCCATTTAATGATAAGATCAGACGATCTAATGATGGTCGCTGCCGCCATAATAAAATAAAAAAAGGCTAGACAGAGGGCGCCTGGCTCAGGGTCACCCTGTCACTTTTAAGCATATTTTGGCTGATGATCAAACGAATGAGTAGAGCGTCGAGTTACCGAAGTCGAACACGCCGTCCATGAAATTTGCGACCATATTAGACATCGGGCCCTGGTCAACCGTATGTGTCATCGTATCCGGGGAGTTGGTCCAGTCGGCTGTACTAAGGTCGACGAAAACAATGCCATAAGTGCCTGTTTGATACCCGACGGTAACATCGCTGTCGGAAGCTGCACCGAACGTGTACGTGAAACTACTGCTGCCGTTTGCCGGGACGTAATAGATATCAGATTCCTCGGAATGGTCTTTGCAGCCTGCTCCGACCCATACCGGAACAGTCGAAGCCCCGTCGTTGGTAACAGTGCCCCAAACGGTGTATGTACCATCCGGAACAAAGGTGTATGTATATCCGTATATGCCACTTTCGCTGGAGACCACTGTCTGACTACCGACATAATGTCCGTTTGATTGCACTGTGTCGACCGCTACCGTAATGGCGGCTGACGCCATGCCGGCCGTTGCGACCATAACGAGTGATAATATTGCTACCATTATTAGCCTGTTTGCCTTTACCATTTTGAATACCTCGCAACAACATATTTTTAATATATTGTTGTCCTGTTAATAGCAATTAATTACTATTTAATCGTTTATTTTTTCTAATATAATTAGAAAGTATTATTCGAAAGATCATAGGGGAAAGAGACGATAGTCATAAAAAACATGGTTTAGAATAAATAAAAAAATGTTTTTTCATATTGGTAATTATTACGGATCATTCCAGTCGGCATTTATTAATTACTATACGAAAGAGTATAGCGTCGAGTTACCGAAGTTGAACTTCCCGTTCAACAAAATGGCGACTAAATTCGACATCGGGCCCTGGTCCACTGTATGTGTGACAGAGTCCCCCTGATCGACTATGTCGTAGTGGTGAAGAACATCCAGGGTAATGTGATCATCCTGATCCGCCGGAGTGGTCCAGTATTTAAAAAACCATGGAGTTTTAGCAGTGAGCGTGAACGTGGTCGTACCGGACTGGTTATTTACGGCCGCGGGTACTGTGAGCTCTTTAAGATCCACGGATTGCATCCCGTCAGACAGGTCGACAAAGACAGTTAGTGGAGTGGAACCGTCGTTGGTAGCGGTGCCGAAGAGCGTATATGTCCCATCCGGCGTAAAGGTATAAGTATAACCGTACTGTTCAGTTCCACCGGAAATAAGCGTCGGAGTGCCGACATAATAGCCGTTCCTCTGTAGCCGGTCAACGTTGACCGAATAAGCCGATGCCATGCCCGCCAGGGCCACCAGGGCGACAATAGAGATCGCCACAACAAATATCAGATTCATTTTAGCCATAATATCCCTCTAATTTAGCGATGTTGTATGTAAAAGGGTAGCAAGCGATAACTATATAAAAATATATTTTTTCTAACTAATTACGAATTTATTACCTAATGAAATTATTCCAGCCATGCATTTTTTACTAGGATCTTTCCGGAATCTCGTCCCCATTGTTTTTCATATTCAACGTGGACGCGGCGGCTCATGTGCGGGCCGTAGGTGACGAATGACTCGTACTCGCCCCCTTCGCCGGCGACACTGATCCGGTACTTTTTATGCAGCCGGTCCAGCGCCATTAGTGCATTATCATCCAGTATCCTGCCGAGCCAGGACTCGTCCAGGCCTTCGGCGTAGCACCCGGTGATCATTATCTCGAACCCTTCTTCGACCATCTCATGCGCATACTCCCGCTGGCCCTTATGCCATAGCGGGGCAAAGGACTTGACGCCGATGTCCTGGCATATCTGGTCGAGCCTCCGGCGCTGGTATTCCGAAGCCAGCGCCCCTGATACGATGCCATCGAGATTTAATTTTTTTAGCGTATCCTTGAGCGGAATTAGCTCGAGCTCCGGCTCGGGCGGCGTCACGACCTCGATGAGCGGTATCCCGATGGATCCGGCGGCCAGCCGTGTCAGCTCGATGGCGGGTACATGGTACATGTATGATTCGGCCGAGGTAGAAAAGACGGATACCAGATGAGTTACGTCCCAGCCATAGTGTTGGGCGCAAAAGAGCGCATAGTTCGAATCCTTACCACCTGAGAACAGGGCGGCTATCCTCATTTCAATAGCTCCGATGCGGCTTCCAGGAATTCTCGTTTAATTTTTTCCTCGTCGAACGTTAGGACCTGCCTATCCCTCATGATGGCTCTGTCATTCACCAGGAGGTCGGTAACGATACCGCCGCTGTAAACGAGGTTCGATATCAGGTCATGGTGCGGCAGCATGCGTACGTCGTCAAGGCTGACAAAAGCCAGGTCCCGGCTGCCCAGCGTAGCTAAATGCATCATGGTCTTTGCATTGGCCGCCGTGGCGTCCCAGCGATGTGATTTTTGCAGGAGAGAGCCGATCTTCATCTCTTCCCTCATGTCCAGCGAGTTGTTGCTGGACGCGCCGTCCGTGCCCAAACCGACAGTGACGCCCGCCTCCAACAATTCAGATAAAGGCATGACGCCGCCGGATGCAAGTTTCATGTTCGAAACTGGGCAATGGATCACGGATGCTTCCCTGTCGGCTATGAGCTTTATTTCCATCTTGGTCAGCCAGGCGGAGTGTATGAGTACGGTATTTTCCCCGAGCAGGCCGATGCTGTCCAGATATTCTACCGGCCACAGCCCGGTCTTCGCATGGCAGTCCACGCATTCCTTACGCGTCTCTGAAATGTGTATCGTGAACAGGACGTTGTAATTGTCGGCAAGCGCCTTTGCCCGTATGAGCGTTTGCTCGTCGTTTAGATAGATAGAATGGGGAGCTACGCAATAATTGACAATGCCGGGGGGTGCGTGTTTAAGGATCTTCTCGGAGATATGGAGAGCATCGTCCCCGTCTTTGTAATATGGCGTGGAAAAGTTCGTGACCGGGACGCCGAGCGTCGCCCTTAGGCCCGCTTTCTGTACGGCTTTAGCCGTCTCTTCGACGAAATAGTACATGTCTAAAAAGTTCGACGTGCCGGTCTTGATCATTTCCAGGAGCCCGAGCATGGAGCCTTTGTACACAAGGTCAGGCGTCAGCTTCTGTTCCATCGGGAAGATAGTATTATCGAGCCATTGCTGGAGCTTTTCGCCGTCGCCGGCCCCTCTCATGAGCGTCATGGCCAGGTGGGTATGGCCATTGTTAAAGGCCGGGAAAGCGAACTTACCGGCGGCGTCGAACTCTTCGTCCGATGAGCCGTTCGTGAAGTCACCCTTTTTTATTTTTGCGCCATCGTAATAGGTCGCGTTGCGTATGAGCATGATGCACCTGCTTTGAATCCACCTATACAATACTCATGGTTAAAGAGATTATCGAGCCACCATTGTAATGGCTTTCATGGCACAAGCATCAACGCACAGGCCGCAGCCGTAGCATTTATCGCTGTCGATCTTTAGGACATCGTCCAGGCTACGGGCGCCGAAATAGCATACGCCGGTGCAGACGCCGCAGTCGATGCATGCATCGAGGTCAGTGCGCTCGATGAAATTGCCCTTATCGCATGCATCATCCTGCCCCTTGAAATAGCTGCAGCAATCGTCGCAGCAGAAGCAGATGCCGTCGAGCTTATCTTTATTTTTGCCATTCCTGAACGGCCGTGGAACGAGATGCTGTTCCTTTGCTGCCTCTATCAGGGCATTAGCATCGTCTTTTGTGATGGCCTTAAAGTTAGAGCCGACAACCGTATGGGACGCCAGCTGAAGGCATACTTCTGTTCCGGAACGCTTACAATTGCCGCTTCTTTCCCTGCAGTTGCAGTTCGCTATCCAGAACTTTTTATGCCGGCTTACGATGGCCCTGGCCTCGTCCGGCGTACAAACGAAGTGTTGGTTATAGCTATTATCCCCGCTCATGGCAATATTTTACGTCATCCTACTATATGAAATAGTCGAGGACTGCGGGCTAAAGTTTAACAGTATGGCCTACGCTGTCGAGCGTTATAACGGCTTTTTCCAGGTCCGCTTCTTTTACCATTATGTAGTCAGTATCAAAGGTTGATATCGTAAAAATAGGGATGCCAGCCTCTGCGAGGGGGACTGCCAGCGATGCCAGAACGCCCGTCAATGAAAAGTCTAGCGGCCCCTCGACTTTAATACACTTCCAGCCCCGGCTGATGCGGACATCTTCGGGCACGGTGTCCTGCCTGCAAACGACGGATAGCTCGTCCGCCGTCAGTGTTATTGAAAACAGGTCCCCGGTAAACGCCCAGTCCGGTATGCGCGCACTTTTATCCAGGCGGCAGATAGCGTAAGTCCCTTTGAGGACCGATAGCCTGAGGCTCATCATGAATATTAGTTTCCTGGCCGTACGACCTGTGCGGCCTTTACCGACATCAGCTCCTTGACGGACACCGATAGCCGCTTTATGCCTTCCTCGATCTGCGCCTCGTCGGAACTCGAATAGTTCAGGCGTAGCGTGTTAGTACCGCTGCCGTCCACGAAGAACGCCTGGCCGGGCACGAAAGCGACTTTTTGCTTTATGGCCATGTCGAACAGGTCCAGTGACGAGATGCCTTCGGGCAGCGTCACCCATAAAAACATACCGCCCTCAGGCCTTGTGAATTGCACGCTTTCGGGAAAATAGCGTTCCAGGGCAGAGACCATGGCGTCCCTCTGCTTTTTATACATAGCCTTGATCTTTTTTATGTGTAGCTCCACATCGTTATCGGCGAGGTACTGGTAGACGATCCGCTGGACGAAGTAGCTCGTATGCAGGTCGGCGGCCTGTTTGGCGATGGTGAGCTTGTCCATGATGTCGCCCGAAGCGTATAGCCATCCCAGCCTCATGCCCGGCGAGACGGTCTTGGAGAACGTGCCCATGGTGATGGTATCGTTCTCGAGATAATGTTTCATCGGGGGCAGGTCTTTGCCCATGAACCTGATGTCGCCGTACGGGTTATCCTCGACGAAGACAGTGTCGCTGCTTTTGAATGCTTCCGCTACCTGCTTTCTCTTTTCGTCCGAATAAGTAATGCCGGTGGGGTTTTGGAAGCTCGGCACCGAGTAGAACATCTTGACCTTGTTGCCGGACAGCACCTTTTTTAATGCGTCCACGTCTACGCCATCTTCCTGCAAAGGCACGTCCCGGAACTCCGGCTCATACATGCCGAATGACTGTATCGCCGCCAGATACGTCGGCCTCTCCACTGCGACAATGTCCCCTTTATTCAGGAGCACTTTACCCATGAGGTCGAGCCCCTGCTGGGAGCCGTTGGTAATGAGGATCTCGCTCGCATCGACCTTTAGCCCCTGGCGGCCATAGCGGCGGGCGATATACTCCCTTAGCGGAAGATAGCCTTCGGTTGTGCTGTACTGCAGCGCGCTCTCGCCGCTTTCCTTGAGTACTTTCGAAGCAGCCGCTGCGACAGCGTCCACCGGGAACGACTTCGGGTTGGGCAGGCCTCCGGCGAACGAAATGATGGAGGGGTCTTCGGTAACTTTTAATATTTCCCTGATAAAAGACCGCTTGACCGAGAACATCCTGTCTGCGAATATATTTTCCATTATTTGCCTCCGATAACCTGCGCTTGTTGACAAAACAATCGTATTAATAGTGATAAATTAAATAGCCGTATAAGTACGGCGTTGCATATATAAACGCCAGGGCCGGCCCGATCTGGCGTTAAGATCGCTTTATAAAATATTCTCCAGCAGGTCGGCCGCATCCCTCACGAGCTTCGGGCAGACTGTCGTATGGAGCTGGTGCTCCTTTGCGAATTTAAAACCGTCCGGCGTACCCATGTCGCATCCAAGGAGCTCGCGGCATATGATGGAGCCGTTCTTTGCCTTGAATTTTTCAGAGAACTCCCTTACCAGGGCATATGCCTTCTCTTTTGTCGGCTCGTCCTCGACTTTTACTTTTCCATATTCCAGGCCGATGACCATGAACGCCCCTGTCACTGCGCCGCATGTCTCGCACATCCGGCCCATGCCCGCGCCGAAGGCGCCTGCCACTTTCAATGCCTGTTCCCTGTCCATGCCGAATTGATCGCAATATGCGTACAGCACCGACTGCGAACAGTTGTATCCTTTGTTGAAGCATTCTACCGCGTCGTCTGACTTTGTCATGTGTATCACTCCAGGTGTCCTTTCGCAACAGGTATAACTTTTCCGCCCACCCGGACGTCTATGTTATCGCCTTTAGCATCGGCGCGCAGGAAGAGCAGCGACGGCCTTCCCATTTCATAGCCTTGCTCAACGCGGATGTCGATCTTAGGCGTATTAAAGTACCGATTCTTGATGAGATATGCGGCAAGGCAGCCGTTACCGCTGCCGGTCGCCGGGTCCTCCATAACGCTCGGGAACCGGGTAAAGACACGCACGTTCAGGTCGTTCTCCATTTTGTAAGTCTCGGGGCAGAATACCAGTATGCCTTCCGGCTCTTTACCTTTGAAGTACTCGCCGTATTTCCTCAGGTCCAGGTAAGCGCGCTTGACCGATGCCAGGGTCTTCAATGGCACCATGACGAACGGGATGCCTGTGGAAACTTCCCTTACAGGGTACCTGTCGTCGAAATCAGCCGGGGTAATGCCCAGCATATCGGCCAGGTCTGCCGGCTCGAACGTACGAAGGAAGAGCGGCTCGACCTGCTTCATCCAGAGGATGCCTGTGCCTTCATCATAGGTCACTGCGATCTGCCCGACGCCCAGGTTCAGGCGTATTTCGTCCTGCGGCTTTGCCATGATCTCGTGCCGTATGATGTAAGCGGAGCCCAGCGTAGGATGGCCTGCGAAAGGCAATTCGTCGTCGGGGGTAAAGATGCGGACGTCATAGCCGCCTTCCCGCTCCGTGTCCGAATTAATAAACGTAGTCTCTGAAAAATGCATTTCGTTAGCCAGCTTCTGCATCTCTTCCGTCGTCAGGGATGCCGTATTTCGAAATACGGCAAGCTGGTTACCCGCAAGCTTTTCTTCCGCGAACACGTCGACAATATAGAATTGAGTCTGGACCATATGTGACACTTCTCGAGCCCTGATAGCGATGGTACTATACGCGTTGAATTAATTTAACGATTTGTATCGGCATTGAAAAATAGTGTAAATGTTAAAACGAGTCCGATACAAGGCTATCGATATCCATATCATTCAAGGCCGGCCGGCTTCGTATTTGCCACTGTCCGTTATATTCCAGCTCCACCATACTTCCGACCGGATACTCTTTTTGAATAAAATGCGCTTGCCGGTAGTCGATCGGTATCTTGATGACCTTATTACCGACTTTAACCAGAACGTGCGCGAGCATCGTAAGCGGATGCCGCCGGGGCTTATAGTCGATCAGCTCCCCGATGACGGTGTTCATCTTTACGTTATAGACCATTTTCTGCCCCCTTATTTCCGATGGAATTATAATAAAATAATTATAAGCCCTTAGCGAGAAAGGGCTTGCTCTGCATACCAATAGTCATATATTAAATAATAAATAAACCATCGATGATAATCGCAAGAAAACCGAAGGCTTGCGCAATAAAAAACAGAATTTAGGGGCTTTTAGCCCCTTATCCCTTATGGGGCGTTACCAGTATTCAGTCACCTGAGAAATGACGCCCAGGTTATGGTAACGTTCGCCCTGGTACAGCCCGTCGCTAATGATGTCTTTACCGCCGGTGGTATCGACGTATATCGACCCTTCGTCGGTGGTGTGGAAAACGTCCACCGCATGCCCTTCGGACTTACCGTAGAACTTGAGAGATGTATATCCGCATTGTATGCCATGTGCCTCGGCATGGTTCTGGAGCTCTGAGGCAAAATCCGCACAGGTAAACGTAGGGTCGACGTACTTGTTATTTACCGTATCGTCGGTGCTTAGAAAATTCATGAGCTCTGCATAGGACGGGTCATGTGCGTCAGGGTTCTCCATCAGGACTGGATGAACGCCAAGGGCGTCTTTCCGGTCTTCGATGGTCTTATATGTTATTTTGGACTCCTGGTCCGACGATCCGGGGTTTGCCCCCTGAGCATAAACAACAGGAGAGACGGGCGATGATACATGGGAGCCGTCGCCTTGAACGCCGTCATTCGCTATGGACGAGTAGTCATAGCGGTCATGCGTCGCCGTTATTATAGACGGGACGGCAAAAGCCATGCCTGCCGTGAAAAATACGAGCGCTGTAGCTACTAATACAAAGAGCTTTTTATCTACCAAAACCATATCCATCCTTATCCATTGTAAGAGTTATTTATCAAAGTATAAATATTATATCCTATACTTTTTATATAATTACTATTATTAAACATTTGAAAGTAGTGCCATGTCTTTCTCTACGGTTTATCGGCGGGTAAAGATAAGCGAGCACTGGTCGCGAAGTGCATTAGGGACTACATCGGCTACGGGACGGCTGAATATTACATATTTGTATGATGAGCCTGCCATCCTGCTTTTGCTATTTTCACGGTAAAAGCTTTTAGAACATGAGATTATGTCGCAAACAATTTTTATCTTCGTTAGTTTTATTTTAGTCTGAGGGTGAAAGGGTGAAGACACGTTATGTTGTATCATCGTTAATAGTCGTCCTGCTCGTTTGTATGTCAGGCACGATCGCCAGCGCGCAGCTATTTAATACATCGGCGATCGAGATGCCGTCGTTTAGCATTCCCTCGAACTTGATGGATACGTCATTGTATAGCACGCCGTCCTATGCAACAAGTCCGGCGATTTCATCGCCGGACTATTCCGGAGTATTTCAGCAGATAAACAGCTTATACCACCCCGATATGGTTACTCCGGACACGGCTTCGACGGGTACCGATGCCAATGCGACGGCCAGTACCTGGCAGATGCCCGCAATGCCTGCGCTGGATTTCTCGAGCTTTGGGTCGTCCGCAACGCTATCTGACCTATTATCGTCTCCGGTAACGCAGAGCGTCGGCCCGGATACGCCTAACGCGACCAATAATTATACCATGGACAGCAATAACCAGGTCATCAATATGACCGTAGGCGATACCATTTACATACAATTGCCCGCCAGCATCGATACCGGCGCCTTATGGAATTTGACCACGACCAACGGCCTGAACGTTACGAACCAGCGTATGTACCCGCCGACGATCGGGGCCAGCTCGGGAAGCAGCGGCATACAATTATCAGCAACACAGGAATGGGACGTCCAGGCAATTGCGCCGGGCGTGCAAAAAATAACGGCCACATGTTCAGGGCCTGTCGCAAAGACATACACGCTGACCGTTAATGTGAAGAGTTAGTGAGATGCTCTTCTAAAAACGATCCGTTTTTTATTCCTATTTTTAGACCATAATTTACAACGGCCAGTTTCTTCAAGGCTTGACGGGACCATCACACGATAACAATATATATCAGGATGTAAAAGAAGGAAAGTAATTACCTCATCGGTGGTATTTAAAGGTGCGTACATGTTGAATAATGTCATTGTTGCGCCCGCGCTTCTTCCGTTCCAGGAGCTTGAGCAGAAAGTCTGGACCAAGGAAATGTGCGCCGGATGCCGGGGCTGTATAACGGTGTGCCCGGCTAATACGTTAGCCTATGACCTGAAGCTGGCCAGGCCGTACCAGATCACTCCGTGCATTGATTGTAAGGCGTGTCTGGACGCTTGCCCCAGGACTCCGGCTAACATGGAGAAATTGCCCCCGGCGGACATTATAGGCCCTTACCTGGACATTAAGAACGTTAAGGCTAAAGTAAATGATCCCCTTCGGCAGAACGGCGGGGCAGCGACTGCTTTATTGAAAGCCGCTCTGGAAGAAGGGCTGATCGACCGTGCCGTCGTCATGGGCGCGGACAGGTGGGCGCAAAAAGCGTACGCACGTATCATCGATAATCCCGAAGATCTTTCCGCTACTGCGGGAAGTAAGTACACGAGTAACGATGTCCTGGAAATGATGAGGGACATCATGAAAGACACGAGCGTTAAGAACGTGGCTTTAGTCGGTACTCCCTGCACGATGCAGTCTGTCGGGTTACTCAGAAGATCCGCTAATGAATATTCCGCTAAGCTGACCGGGAAGATCAGGTTCCTGGTAGGCTTATTTTGCTTTGAGGCGTTCGATGATTCGCTAGTACCTGCGGTCACTGCAAATCTGGGCGTGCCGTCGTGGCGCATCGCAAAGATGAATGCCGGCGAAGGCAAACTCGCAGTTACGCTGAGGAATGGCGACACTAAGTCGCTCCCGCTCTCGAGCCTGTCCGGCTCCGTTAAGGCAGGATGCCATAGGTGTAATGACTTTACGGCAAAGCTGTCCGACATATCCGTCGGCAGCGTGGGCAGCGCGCCCGGATCGAGCGTCGTGGTCACGAGAACCCCGGAAGGTGCAGGCCTCCTTGAAATAGCGCAGGAGCTGAACCTTGTTGAAGTCTCCGGCGGCGTGAATGTCGAGGCCATCGATAAGATCGGAAAATTAAAATTGAAGAGGAATGGCTTCTAAGCCTTTCCTTATTTTGATATTATCCTATTTTTCCCATAATTTCTGATTTTGTTTCTGCCTGCGTGACAGGTTTTTAGAATCAGTTTTTTTACCATAGAGTACCAATAGTTCTGTGTTTATGCCTTACTCGTTCATTAGTTGTGCGACTCACGTACATCCCTCGGTTTCACAACACGAAGACATGAAATATTCTTTTTTAGATTTACTAACACTAAAACAGTAAGGCCACCATGGCACAGTCAAATCATGAAATCATGAAGGCCCCCATTAAATGAATTAAGCCACCAAGACGCGGCTAATAAGACACTAACGAACGACTTAAGCCACGAAGTACCACAAAAACGAGACAAAAAGTCAACGCTAAGCCAGCTTCCGTTTCTTGACTCAACGATCGTATTCACATATCTACCCATTTTTTCCTTGACATCGCTCGTTATCATAGCCGTACTCTAATTGTCTTGGTTTTGTGGCACTTCGTGATTTACGTCGTTCGTTAGTGTCTTAATAGCCGTGAACCTGGTGGCTTATGTCGATTAATGGAGTCCTTCATGGTTTCATGATTTAACTGTGCCATGGTGTTTTTCAAGTTTTAGTGTTAGTAAATCTAAAAAGGAATTTCATGTCTTCGTGTTGTGAAACCGAACAAACCAGCGAAAAATGCTAGCAAGAATAAACGATAACCACACAAACACGAAACTACTGGTACTCTGTGATTAAAAACTGTAACAATCTACCTCACAGGCAAGATCGAATTAAGCTACAATTCCAAAGTAAATATTAAGGGAAAACAAAAAAATAGATGTTCTTTTTTACATAAAAGATCTTACGTAAGTTAATATCAGGTCCGCTACTACCCAGAGTATGCCGCCTAAAATGACGGAGAGCGCTGCCAGCAATAACGTGGCGGAAGTCTCGTCGATCCTTCTTTTTCTGAGTACTTTATGGACATGGAAGACCAGGTAAAATACCACCAGCATTAATATGCCCAGCAGGAAGGGCATGAGCCCGGGGATCTGCAAGCCGCCGATGGGGTCCGCCATAGATGTCTTCGAGCCGAGCACGGCCGGGTTATAGCTATACCATTGAAACAGGCCGGCTGCGCCGTCCAGCACGAATGCGAATATTACGGCTACCAGGAAATAGACCATCCACCTGAGGAAGGCTATGTACGAGCCTTTTTCAGTCACCTTTTCGTAGATCCAGAAGGCCAGTATGCTCGCTATGGGCCATAGTAGCGCATAGGCATAGACGATATCGTTCGGGTCGTTGAAATAATTGTAGCTCTTAGCCAGCCAGTAAAACACCATGTATGAGAAGAACGTTATGAACCAAAGCCTGGTCATATCCCTTGTGCGGCCTTTCACCACGAACTGGGTAAGAAATACCATGATGGGGCCGATAACGGCCAGTGCGTATAAAACGATAATAGTGAGATCCATAATACCACCTTATGCCTACCTTATGTATCGGTGCAACTATATTATAGTTCTCGCGCAGTCGGCATTTCTGCTTATCGGCCGTGTCCTCATTGGCGCCCTGGCGTACTTTGCGGTCGCAACTGCACGACAGGTAAATATATTTATCACTTCAATATATTTACGGACTTGAATAATGCCGAAGATCGCTACCATAGGGGACGTTAACGTTGACCTCATCGCCCGCATCGATAAGATGCCGGCGCTCGGAAAGCAGGTCATTACCAAAGAATTCCAGACGCACGGGGGAGGATGCTCCGCGAACTTTTCGCTCTCCTGCGCGCGGCTGAGAGATGGATATCCAGCTATTCGGCAAAGTGGGGGACGACGTCTTCGGCACTTTTGTACTGGTCGAGCTCGAGGATAACAAGGTGGACACCAGTAACGTACTGTTGACCGATCAAAAGACCGGCGTCACTGTGGCCATCGTGCAGGGCATCGAGCGCTCGTTCATTACCTTCAGGGGAGAGAACGCGACATATTGCCTCAACGATATAGACATATCAAAGATACACGCGAGCATCGTGCATTTACCTTCGTACTTTTTAATGGACGGGCTTAAGAACGATTATCTAAAGCTCATCGACCTGCTACATGCGGCCAAGATCCCCGTATCTTTTGATACGGGCTGGGATCCCCGCGGCTTTACTAAGGATACCGTAGACCCGCTTTTCGAGATATTACCCCGGGTGGACGTTTTACTGCAGAACCTGGACGAGGTAAGAAATATACTGGACCTGGACCCGAATACGGGACCTGAGAGGGCCGCTGAAATATTATTGGACATGGGCGTCAAGGTAGTGGCGATCAAGATGGGAAAAGACGGGTGTTGGGTAGCGAACCGTGAGAACATCGAGTATGTGCCGTCCTTTAGCGTGAAAGTCGTCGATACCACCGGCGCTGGAGACAATTTCAACGCCGGATTCATTAGCTCCTACATCAGCGGAAAGCCGCTGAGGGAGTGCGCCATCATCGGCAGCGCGACCGCTGCGCTGAAAATAGGCGGGGTCGGATGGTCGACATACCCGACGCGGAAACAGGTCAATACATTTTTAGCTGAAAAAGGCTTTTCGGGATTGTAAACAAATGCGCAGGTCAGCCAATGAAGATCTATGACGTTTCAGTCAGCCTGTATAACGGGATGCCGACATATCCGGGCGACCCGGTCCCGGACATTAAGCGTGTCCTGATGAAGCCGACGAACGCGGCTAATGTTTCTTACATGTGCATGGGCACGCATACGGGCACGCATGTTGACCCGCCACTCCATTTTATAGAGGGCGGCTATACGGTAGACGAAATACCGCTGGACCACCTCTATGGGCCCGCTGAGGTGCTGGACCTTACCAGGGTTAAAAAATCAATAGCGGACGTCGACCTTAACGAGTCCAAGGCAAATATTTTATTGTTAAAGACAAAAAATTCGCTGCTGTGGAATTATGGAGAGTTCAGAACAGACTTCGTTTATTTAGAGGAAAGCGCCGCTGAGTGGGCTGTCAGAAACGGCGTAAAAACAGTGGGCATTGATTATCTTTCCATCGGCGGCCCCGATAACGGCATTAGAATACACGAGATATTGCTGGGCAACGGCGTGACGGTCATTGAAGGCCTGGACTTCAGGAACGTAGAGCCCGGCAAGTACACGATGGCGTGCATGCCTCTAAAAATAAAAGGCGGGGACGGCGCGCCTGCACGTACATTCCTTATTAAGGAATGAGCCCCCGAGGTGTTTTTACTTAATAGCCAGGATAGTGATGTTGTAGTACAGCGTCTGGCCGGCTAGCGGATTGTTATAGTCCACCGTCACGGAATTGTTATCCGGGTTGACCGTAACATTATAGGGCGTCCTGTTCAGCGGGATGACCTTTGCGGTATTATTATCCGGCCCTGCAGATACCACGTATATGTACTCGTCGTTGTAATAGATGGGCTGGCCGATGAACAAAGTCATATCGGTATTGTTAGTCGTCAGCGTCTGCAGTGGCGTAATGACGACGTCTGAGGTATTATATTCCCCGAACCCGTCCTGTGGAGTTACGGTAATATTTTTAGACGTGCCATTCTGCATTCCCCTGACCTGGTCATCGAACCCTTTGATCATCGCCCCGCCGGAACCGACAACGAATGAATAGGGCGCATAAAGGGTCGCATTATTGTAAATATTTTTTTCTTTTGCGATGGTATCGTTCGTCGTGACAAATACAGTACCATTGGTGTACATGCCAGTATAGTCAATCGTAACCGTATTGCCCGGCTGAACCGTCTTTTCGGCAGGCCCCGTACAGCCGAGCACCAGCGCAGACAGGATAATGGCTACAAATAATATCTTCACTTTACTATCCATATTGATCACTTAGCCTAGATGTTCTACTTTATGTGGCGGGGTTTAAATAAATGTTTGTTGGTTAATCGGCAGCTTTTCAAGCGGTGGCCCGGAACTCCTCATACCCATAAGTACATAATTCGGCATGTGAATGGGAGTAATTGCTATGAAGATGCTCATCGATGGTGAATTGATAGATTCCGCCTCGGGAGAAACCTATGAGGTCAGGGACCCTTCGAACGGGAAGCTTTTGGACACGGTCCCGCTTGGTAATGCGGAAGACGTGCGGAAGGCAGCCGATGCGGCCGGGGAAGCGTTCGTAAAGTGGTCTTCGATGACACCCCGGGAGAGGGGCAAAATTCTTTTTAAGGCAGCACAGCTAGTCCGGGATAGGCAGAAAGACCTGGCGACTACGTTGACGATGGAGCAGGGCAAGCCGTTCAAGGAAGCCAGGGACGAGATACAGGGATTTGCTAACATCCTGGAATATTATACGGGCATCTCGGCAGCTTTGGAGGATAGCCTGGTGCCTGTAGCTCATGGTAAGTACGGCGCCGTCCTGAAGCGGCCACTGGGCGTTTGCGGCGCCATCATCCCCTGGAACGTGCCCGTGATCATCATGGGCTGGAAAGTGGGCCCTGCCCTGGTGACCGGTAATACCCTGATCCTGAAGCCCGCTACAACGACGCCGCTGACGAATTTATCCCTGGCATCGGTCATGGGCGAGGCGGGACTGCCAGAGGGAGTGTTGAACGTGGTAACGGGACGCGGCGATACGGTCGGAGAGGAGATCGTGCGTTATCCGTCCGTTAAAAAGATCTCTTTCACCGGTTCTATAGGAACAGGAAAGCACATTCTCGAGGTCACGTCAAAGGCGATGAAGCACGTGACCCTGGAGCTAGGAGGCAGCGACCCCATGATCGTCTGCGACGACGTCGACATTAAAAAAGCGGTAGACGGCGCCGTCCACGGGCGGTTCTACAACTGCGGCCAGACCTGTACAGCGGTGAAAAGGCTGTACGTGTTCGAATCGATAGCCGATGAATTCATCAGCCAGCTGAAAGCCCGGGTAGAACGCTTAAAAATAGGAAGCTGCATGGAAGAAGGCATAGACATGGGGCCCATGAATAACGACGCCCAGCGCAAGACGATCATGCGGCAGATGGATATCGTTCGTAAAAATAACGAAGGTAAGATCATAACGGGCGGCAGGGTACCGGAAGGAGAGCAATATCGTAACGGCTTTTTCTACATGCCGACGCTTGTGACTGACGTCTCCGAAAGCTCTGTGCTGTTAAAAGAAGAAGTATTCGGCCCCGTGCTACCCATAGTTGTCGTAAAAGACCTTGATGAGGCCATTGAAAAGGCTAACAACTCAAAATTCGGGCTCGGCTCTTCCGTATGGACAAAGAGCCTGGAGCGCGCCTCCATAGCCTGTACACGACTGGAGTCAGGCATTACCTGGGTCAACCAGCACGTCAAGCTGCCCCCGGAGATGCCGTTCGGCGGCGTCAAGGAAAGCGGCATCGGCAGGGAGAATGGGCTCGAGTCCATAGGCGCATATTATGAGCTAAAGAGCCTGCTGATAAACCTTTAAAAAAATTTTTTAGTTGTGCAGCGTGACGTTGGACGTCATGACGTTAAAGTCCTGCCGTGTATCGTTCTGAATGACAAAAGTCTGCGTTATCAATTTTGAATTCATGTCCTGGGGCAGCCTGTCGACATAAAGATAACCGAGCGTCACGTGGAACGGGACATTGGCCCGCACGTCGAGAGAATATGCGCCGCCGTCGGTAGTATCATATCTGGCCAGGGGATTGTCGTCCCAGTAGTTTTTATCCATATAGCTGACCTTGATGGTCCCCATTACGTGGTCCCCGCTGCTGTTAACGTTCCCGTATAGCTTAACGAACATGCCGTTCCAGCTTGTGGACGGCTGCGGTATCGGCGTAGGGCACACTACTGGTATCGGGGTCGGCGAAGGCTGGATATATGTAGCCGATATGGTCACCGACGGGGTAGGCCCGCTAAAGGGGCTTGAGCAACCCGATACCATCAGCGTGACTGCGATGAGCGCCAGGGTACAAACGGCGAGCCTTGGAAGTGTAGAGCGTCTATTCATAGGTATACGATCGATCCCGCTATCAGAAATGTCATCAATCCGATATATTTTTTATCCCGTCGTTAGCTCGCAGCCATCCTCGGTCACGATCATCGTATGCTCGGCCTGGGATACCATGCCGTGCTGATGCTCGACGAGGACCGGATAGCCGTGGATAATGCCCTGCCTCATCAACGAGGTTAAAGTCTTGTCCAGGTACTTAACGTCGGAGAGCCACCGTGCCGCAAAGGGCAGGCCGTGAAACTCCTGTATGGCCTTTATGGCTTCCCTTTCATGGGGCATCCTGACGGGCTTGATCTTTATTACGCCGAATATCTCCATGAGCGAGCCCTCGACCACGATGCCCACGCCGTCTGTGGCAAAAGGCTCTATGGCGATGACCTGGCCGGCCACCAGCGGGACTCCCTGGCCGATCTTTTTATTGGGTATTGAAGGCTCGGAGTGCTGGACATATTGTTCCAGCCCGTGGCCGGTAAGATTATAGATCGGCTTGAACCCAAAGCCGTTGATGGTCTCCTCGATGACGGCGCCGAGCTCGTGCGTATTCACGCCGGGCTTGACCAGCTTTATTGCCGCTTCGAGCGCCGCGCGGGACGCTTTGACCAGGTCGGGGTTGCCCGATAGGTCTACGGTGACAGCTGTGTCCGCTATGTATCCGTCGATATGGACGCCGATGTCGAGCTTGACCATGTCATCCTCGAAAATGCGCTCGTCGTCGATGCCCGGGGTATC
The DNA here is from genome assembly GCA_963780625.1 of uncultured Methanocellaceae archaeon. GTDB lineage: Archaea > Halobacteriota > Methanocellia > Methanocellales > Methanocellaceae > Methanocella. The sequence continues at coordinate 748,991 of CAWACH010000006.1, forward strand.
GTGGGCCGCCTCGCTGCTGAGCGAGATGTTCACGGGGAAAGCGGGCTTTCCGCCTTTGCTAAAGATCTCGGCCTCTATCTCGTTGGCCACGTCCAGGAGCTTAACGCCCTTTTTTACCTTCGTCGCTGCGTTCTCCCTGACTTCTTTAAGTATGACACCGGCTTTCCGGTATTTTTCTAATATTTCCGCTTCCATTTTAAACCACCAGTTTCTTTGGGGATCTCGTTAGATCGATGTTGCCGTTCTCGGTGACGACGACCATATCCTCGATGCGTACGCCGCCGATGCCCGGCTTGTATAGTCCGGGCTCTACTGTGACTACCTGGCCGGGCTTTAACGGCTCCAGGCCACCTTCGCCTATGGTCGGATATTCGTGAATGTCAATTCCCACGCCGTGGCCGGTGCCATGGATAAAGCCATCCCTGGCCTTAGTCCTGATCGTCCCATATCCCTGTTTCTCGAAGTATTCACACACTAGGTCATTAACGTATTTACCGGTGACGCCCGCCTTGATGGCTTTCAGCGCCAGATCCTGGGCTTCCAGTACGGCATCGTACATCTTTTGTATCTCGGGCGAAGGCTTTCCTTTTACTACAGTGCGGGTCATGTCTGCAAAATATCGTTCTTTTTTGCCATAGGGGAAAATGTCTATGACAATGGGCGTGTCGGCCATGATCGGCCCGGCCCCCGTGAAGTGCGGGTCCGCCGAGCTGGGGCCCGATGATACTATCGAGCTGTCCGCATCGTAGCCGTTCCTGATGAACTCGAGCTCGATCTCCCGCTGGAGGAACTCGGAGGTCAGCGGCTTACCCGTGTAATGGAGAACGCCGTTCCTGGCTTTTGATCTTTTAATGATATCTATGGCCCGGTCCATGGCCAGCTCGTTCACTGCCTGGGCTCGCTTGATCTTTTCGATCTCGTCTTGAGTCTTTATAGAGCGGGCATCCTCAAATAATTTAGAGGCCGTGACGACCTCGATCCCGCGGGCCCTGAGCATGTCGCCCATCAGTAGTGAAAAATCCTTTGGGACACGTATTTTTTTAATATTTAGCGAAGAAAGTATTGCGACGACCATGTCGACAGTAGCGGCGTCCGAATCTTTCGTGGCCTTCAGGCGATCCATATAGCCATACTCTTCGTACGACTTAACGTTCTTCACCCGGGATTCCTTTTTTGCCCTCTCGTACTCCATCTGGCTTACGATGAGGTACTCGCTATCGCCCTGGCAGAGATAGATGAACCGGTCCGGGGCCAGGAAACCCGAGACGTAGTACATGTCGGCGTTGTGATAGCTCTCGCTCATAAGCAGTATCGGCTGCTCGCAATTGCGTTCTACTCCGTTAGTCATGATATAGTCCAGTATAAAAGCGAACTTCTTTGCTTAAAAAATTATGCTAATTATCCGCCTCGACGGCATTATCGCCGGCAGCGGGCTTATTCAGCCTGATGAGGTTCTCCTTGCCCTTCTTGATCTTGATGATAATGCCTTTTTCCTTGAGGTCGGACAGTACCATGCTCAACTTGGACTTGGAGAAATCGGTCTTCTTCACAAGGTCGGATTGAAACATCTGGCCGCCGGATTCTTCCAGGTACTTGACGACGCGTTCCTCATCGGACAAATAGCGGCCCTCGTCAAATTCTACCACAGTCGCAGGCGGCTCGATAGTGCCGGCGTCCGGCATAGGGGTGACGAAGTCGGGAAGCCTTGGCCTCTCCACAGGCTCAGGCGGGTCTCTTCTTAATAATAAGTATGCGGCGCCGAATCCCACAATTAAAGATAATAGCACTACGGGTATGAGCACCCACCATTCGAAGCTTAGTACGGGCGCTGAGATCTTATGCATCGTAATGGACGGCTCGCCGGATGAGAACAGGCGTATGGTAGGGTCGGTGTTGTTCACGGACTGCCCGGTCCACATGACCTGGGGCTGATAGGTGTCCTTTTTTTCATCGTAAGAAGGCGTTACGCTCGTAATGGTGTAGCCCGAAGGCAGGATGAAATCGATGGTATCGTCCTTGTTGAGTAAAAACCCGTCCACGAAGGCGTCCCCGACCTCGAGCACGTCGCCATTGACCATGGCGAACCCGGTCCATGTGAACTCATACTTGATGATGCCGTTGGTCATGGAGCTATTCTCCGAGGCCGTATACGGGCTGGACCGCTCGACCGTGACGTTCACGTCCTGCACCATCATCGGGCGGCCTATGGCGGAGCTGATGCCGGCCACATAATCCTTCATCCTGGACTCGAAATCGACCTTGTAGCTATCGGTGCCCGCCGCTGCCGTGGAATCCCACGCTGCTATGTCTTCCGACGTATTCAACGGTATCTTTTTCATGGTCGTCCAATGGGCGTCCCCGTTGGGGAATACCTCTATGCTGATCGAGGTTGAGGACGGGGCGTCGGTAGACGGTGTGTCGGCTATGGACGGTAAAATGAAATAGGCCATGCACATGCAGGCAAGAAGAATGAGGACAACCGGGGTCTTGAGTTTTATCATCGATATCGGGGCCATTTTATTTCAGTATTGACGAATCATTTAACTATTAATTGATATATCCTTTGTCGTCTTTTTTATGTACAGTTGGCCTCCATGGAAAACTAGAATATGTACGTCCGCGTAAAGTGCAGGGACATGGAAAATACGCAGGCAGCCTGTAAAGAGCTGGTCACGCTGATCATTACGGGCGACGTGACCACCCAGGACGAATTGAACAGGGCAAAGAAGATAGTCAGCATAGCCCATCATCTTTCGAAGCTGCCGCGTAACTCCGACATCTTAAAAGAAGCGGACAAGGATGAGTACGGCCTGGTACTAAATATATTACAGAAACGCCCCGTCAGGACTATATCAGGGGTTGCGGTGGTGGCCGTCATGACCTCTCCTCATAAATGCCCCCATGGCAAATGCGTGCCCTGCCCCGGCGGCGTCGATTCGGTATTTAACTCGCCCCAGAGCTATACGGGAGCAGAGCCCGCCGCGTTGAGGGCCATACAGGAGAACTACGACCCGTACAGGCAGGTCACGGCAAGGCTGAGCCAGCTAAAACAGATCGGCCATGAGCTGGACAAGGTCGAGCTCATCGTCATGGGAGGCACCATGACCGCGAGGCCGCTGGACTATCAGCAGTGGTTCGTGAAAAGGTGTCTGGACGCGATGAATGATTTTAACACCGAGCCCCTTCGATCGGTATACCTCGAGGACGCCATGCGGGCTAACGAGTTGTCCGCCATCAGGGAAGTTGCCAAGACCTTCGAGACGAGGCCCGACTGGTGTAAGATACAACATATCGACCGCATGCTGGACATGGGAGTCACAAAAGTCGAGTTAGGCGTACAGAGCACATTTGATTTCATTCTTAAACGTATCGAGCGCGGCCACAGCGTAGCTGACAGCGTCGAGGCTAACCGGGCGCTCAGGGATTCGGGCATAAAATCCGGATTTCACATGATGCCGGGGCTGCCGGGCTCCAGCCTCGATAGCGATCTGCGCATGTTCGATACGCTGTTCAACGACGAGCGCTTTTGCCCGGACTACTTAAAAATATACCCGACGCTGGTAACAAAAGGCACGAAGCTATACGATATGTGGGAGCGGGGAGAGTACAGGCCTCTGACCGATGAAGATGCTGCCGTGCTACTCGCCCGCATAAAGGAGCGCCTGCCTAAATGGGTGAGGCTCCAGCGTATACAGCGGGACATACCGGTCAAGCACATCGCCTCGGGCGTGGTAAAAAGTAACGTCAGGCAGCTGGCCGGCGATATTATGCAAAAGGAAGGCACGCAATGCCGCTGCATCAGGTGCCGGGAGATAGGCCATAAGATGTTAAAAGGCCTAAAGCCGGACCCGGAAGCCGTGCGAATGGAGATCGAGAAATATACAGTCTGCGGCGGCCTGGAGCATTTCATCTCCTTTGAGGATCCCACCATCGACGCGCTCGTCGGATTTTGCCGTCTGCGATTCCCGTGCCGGCCCCATCGGCGTGAGTTGACGGACGCGGCCGTGATACGTGAGCTGCATGTATATGGCAGGATGGTCCCAATAGGCGAGAATAACGAGAACTGGCAGCACCGCGGCTACGGTACGGAATTATTGAATCAGGCGGTAGAGCTCTCCGGAGGTGCCGGCTATAAAAAGCTGGCCATCATGAGCGGCATCGGGGCAAGGCCGTATTACAAGAAGCTGGGCTTCGACAATGACGGGCCCTATATGTCCAGGCGAATTTGATACTTTGGTAACCCGGGCCAACTATTATATAGCAAGTATTATATATTTTTAATATAATTTATTTATATATGAAATTTATTCCGGCCGCCATCCTACGCCCGCGCATTAAAAAGTCAGGGCCAAAAAAATCGGGTTCTGATATTAACTTAGTAACGGCGGCCGTATTGTCCTTGTTAGCGGTCATATCGGCCTTTATCATAGGCGAAGCTTACCTTTCCAGGGTCGTATTGACCGCCGACCAGCGGGATGCGATCCTTAATACTTTTTTCATATGCGACATTCTCATATTGTGCATTTCTTTATTGATCATAGTCATTTTATGGTACTTATCGTCCGTGAGCTACGGCAGCCATGAGGGGCGGAGCTTCTTACGCTCGAGGTCGCTGTACATCTACTGCGCCCTCATGCTGTTGCCCATAATTTTTACGGCTAGCGACCTGGCGTTCAAGCCGGAATTCTTTTCCCTCATAGACATGGAGGTCGCGATCGCCCTTACCGCCATTAGCGTTATTGCGCTGATACCGTTCTCCATCAGTATGCTGGAATACATTAAGCCGCAGGGCATTATCACCGCCTTCATCGAGGAGATAGAGAAGGAATTTGACGCTGCCGGCAACGAAGGCCCGTTAGAGCCAGCGGCTTTGCAGCGTCCGGTGCTCAGGGGCGATGCAGGTACAAGGCTGGCTTCCATGCTGGATAAGCTATGTATGGATGGCGATACGGAGCCGGTGATCGGGGCCCTGGAACAGATGAAGGACATATCGCTCGACGTCAGTGATACACGCAAAGACCTGCGGTCGGTCGCCCTGTCGTCAAGCATGGTGTCCATGATGGCGGAAACGGCAAACATAGCGTCGAAGTGCGGAAGGCAGGAAGTCATCTATCATGCGGTGGATACGCTCGAGGAAGTGGCGGAGTGCTCGAAACACCCGGGCATAGCCTCGCTCGCGTTCCGTTCCCTGGGGTCAGTGTTTAATATTTGTGTAGCCTGCATGGACAAGCGGGCGCTGACCCGCCTTGAGGCGACGCTCATGGAAGCGTATTCGTCATTATTTGACCGCACGGGGAAACGCGAAGCCCTTGAAATGGCTGTCGCCATGGCGGATAAAGCCGCTACCTCAAAGATGTTCACAGCCGAGGAATACGACGGCATCCTGTACCTGGCGGGAGGCGTATACAGAAGAATGGCAGAGGCGGATGAGTCCGAAGACCACGCTAATAAGGCGCTGACCGTCCTGTACGAGGCCTTGACCGCACGTACCGCCGAGGCCAGCCCGATGGACAACGCCTGCATTAAGGGAGAGATCGGAAAGGCATACATGGCGCTGGCGAAAATTAAAAACCCGGTCAAGAGCTATCGCAGCGCAGCATCGGCGTTCGAGGACGCCGGCAAGATGATCAGCTCCAAAATATCGCCCTGGGATGCAGCGCAATATCGGAGTAAGGGGGCATGGGCATATACCATGCTGGCTGACGAGTATTGCCGGACCAAGAGGTATGATGATGCCATACAGGCTGCCCGCAGCGCCCTTTCGCTATACGGAGAGCCACTCAAATTCTTCGAGAGGCGTTCTTCCGAAGACTTTGTCGAGACAGCGTCCAACCAGGGGCTCGCGCATACCATCGTCAGCGAAGTCTACCTGAAGTCCCGCATGTTCGACCTGTCCCTGAAGCACGCTGCCCTCGCCCTTAGCTCATATTCTGCTGCCTCCGGCGCCATCGACAATAAGACGCTGCCCGAGCGCTATGCGTTCACCCGTACGAACATCGGCCTGACGCACGTGACCATGGCGGAGATCCACTTCAGGGAGAAACGCTACGAGAATGCCATTACATCCTGCGACAGCGCCATTGCAGCCTATAACGAGGCCATTCGCATATACGATGAAAAGGGCAGAGAAAAGCCCGCTGCCATGGCCAGGAAACACCTCAAGAAGGCTAACGACCTGTTCAGCACTATGATGCGCATCGGCGTGGCCGATAAAAAGCCGCTGGCCGTAGAGGCTGTGCAATGAAGCCTGCGACACTGGAAAATATGCATAATGCTTTCGGGGGAGAATCGGCAGCCCATATGCGTTATTTGCTTTTCTCCGAGCGGGCGGAACTGGAGAAATTCCCGAACGTAGCCCGCATGCTCCGGGCGATCGCTTTTGCAGAGAAGGTGCATGCATCCAGCCATTACCGGCAGTCACGCGAGCTGTTAGGCGAATTTTGCGTTCACTTTACCGCCCCTTTTATTTTTGACCGTACGGTCGATAACCTGGATAAGGCATACCACGCCGAAATGCAGGAGAGCGAAGATATGTACCCGGCATATGCTACCGTCGCCTTGATGCAGGGCGAGAAGCATATAGCGCAGAATTTTCAGTGGATGTCACAGGTAGAAAAGGGGCACTCCGAAATGATCAAACGCGTGCTGGAGTATATGCGAAGTGCCGACCAGGAGCCGAAACTAGGCGATCTTTATGTTTGCGACATCTGCGGGTACGTAGTCGAGGGAAAAGAGCCTGAAGAATGCCCGGTGTGCAAGGCAAAAAAATTTAGATTTAAACTTATTGAGTGAAGCTCGCCCGGGCTTATTTTGTCGAGACTATCTTGATGATGTCGTTATTCTGCAGCTCGTACTTATCGCTGAGCCTCATCTTGGTCCTTGCGCTGACCCCGAAGAGGAACGACTCGCCTATCTGCGTGTGTACCTTAAAGGCAAAGTCCCTGGCCGTGGAGCCCTTCTTTATGAGGAATGCATCCGGCAGCACGTTACCGCTCTTGTCGGTGAACTTGCTCTCATCCTCGACCGGGTAAGCGACGATGTATCCGAGCAGGTCAAAGACGATCCCGTTCAGGCATTTCTGGATGCCGCTGCCGCCGTTCGTCTTAATGAAGTCACGCATTTTCTCCAGTGCGGCCTTTTGCGGTGCGCTTAACTTTTCGGGATTCTTGATGGTAAAGTCGCTGTCGCCGGGCATGTATTCGATGAAACCGTGGGTCGCTGCATTGCGTAGCGCAAGCTCGATGCCGGCGCTGCAAGTAATAACACGATAGCCCTGCTTTTCCAGTTCCTTAAGCTTCGCAATATTCTCCGGAGGCGCGATGTCAGCCTTATTAGCGGCAATGATCAGTGGTTTACTGATGATCCTCAGATAGTCAGAGAGCTGTATCATATCTTCCTCTGACCAGTTGGCGATGTGCTTGTCCATGAGGCCGGTCTCGAGAAGCGCCTGCTTTGCCATGACGGGGTTGATGCCCAGGCCGGCATATTGCTCCGCGATGACGTCGTCGATCTTCTCGCCCGACGCTGATGCTTTTCTGGAAAGCTTGACCCAGTTCTTATGGAGAATGCCGAACATCCACATGGTGATCTCGGTCTCGAGGAATTTGATGTCATCCAGGGGGTCGTGCGTCCCTATTGGAACTACGTTGCCCTCGATGTCGGTGCCGCCGCTGGCGTCTATGACGTTGATGATGGCCTGCGCCTGGCGCATGTCGTCCAGGAACGCGTTGCCCAGGCCCTTGCCTTTGTGCGCTTCCGGCACCAGGCCGGCCACGTCCAGCAGCTCCACGGCTATGAAACGCTCTCCGTTAATGCATTTAGGACAGGTAAGATGAAGCTCCTTACAGGGGCATTGAGCCCGGACGTAGGATACTCCCAGATTCGGCTTAATCGTCGTAAAGGGATAGTTCGCTATCTCGACGTCTGCGAGCGTAGCGGCCTTGAAAAAGGTAGATTTACCACAGTTAGGTTTTCCGGCCAGTGCGATCATTATTGACATGATAATAACTTCTCTTTGCTAAACATACTAATGGCCGCGAGACTATTTATGATTTCGGTATTGAACATTCCAACTAACCATCTTAGATATTTTTAGGATGTTGATAATAACCACGGCGGTCACTGAGGCACCACGGAGTACACGATTAATATTAACCACGGTGGGCACGGCGGACACGGTGGCTTTTTATATTTGGGGCTGTGAGAATTACAGAGCTTTTATCGGATTAATTACAGAAAGTCCCTTTAATCGATAGCTATGGCAGCTTATACTTATCAATAAAATATCTATGAATTTCAGTGCATCCAGTAGTTTCGTGCTTTTGGCTCAATCGTTTATCATTTATGCGACTCACGTACGACCCTTCGGTTTCACAACACGAAGACATGAAATTCTTTTTTAGATTTACTAACACTAAAACAGTAAGGCCACTATGACACGGTTAAATCATGAAAGCATGAAGGACCCTATTAAATGAATTAAGCCGCCAAGACACGGCTAATAAGACACAAACGAACGACTTAAGCCACGAAGTGCCACAAAAACGAGACAAAAAACATACGCCATGCCAGCTACCGTTTCTTGACTCATCGATAGTATTCACACATCGATCCAATTATAGCATAACGACGCTCGTTATTATAGCCGTACTCTACTTGTCTTGGTTTTGTGGCACTTCGTGCCTTACGTCGTTCGTTAGTGTCTTATTAACCGTGTTTTGGTGGCTTAATTCATTTAATGGAGTCTTCAGGCTTTCATGATTTGACCGTGTCATGGTGTTTTCATGTCTTAGTGTTAGTAAATCTAAAAAAAGATTTCATGTCTTCGTGTTGTGAAACCGAACAATCCAGCGAAAAGCGCTAGCAAGAATAAACGATTACCACACAAACTCGGAACTATTGAAATAAATAAGTATCTCGTGCTCTCTGTACCTCAAATAATAAAAAAAACCACCGTGTCCACCGTGCCCACCGTGGTTCAATTATTAACGTGGTCGTCCGATTTTGTTCAGGTGGTCGCAGCCTCTTGCGGAGGCGCAGCCTGCGGCCTCATGTCCCGTACCAGTTCCGGGCTCGCGCTCTTATCGGCAGTGACAATGTCCTTTAACGCGACCGGAGCCGCATCTGCCGGGAAGGTCGCTCCACCCTTGAACGCTTCAGCAAGCGCTTTGGTGTAGGCCGGATACGCGTCGGTTATGACCACCTTCCTGTCTTTTGATCTTAGCATCTTGACCGGCTTCTCGAAGTCATAAGCCTTCACGCTGCCGTCGGGCAGGTATACCGCAAGCTTGTGGAATTCCACGATAGTATAGTCCCTACCCTTGTATTCAATGTGAGGCCTGATGATGCTCATGACCCCGGATGCTCCCGCGACCGGAATACTACTATTAGCGACGGAATCGACCCTGACGTTCATTCCGGCTTTCTCACCCGTCGACATGTAGCCCATGTCGCTGGATGTGTTGTAGACGCCCGTCAGCGGCTTATCGAGAGTGACGACCATCGCCTTATCCTTCATGCCTTTGATCGCCATGGCATTGATGGTATATGTCGACGAATCGTTGCCAGTGCCCGTGACCGTCACCGGTATGTCAATACGCTCGATCATCTTATGATGGCCTTCCCATCTATCGCCGGGACCGGCGTCGCGATGCATGTCCTGAGAATAGGCTGCAGGTACCAGGGCCAATAATAGAGCGGCCAGGATGACTGCCGTAATGGTTGTTTTTATCGTTTTTTTCCGCACGTTATTTTCCCCCTCGGGAATATTTGAGCGAGGTTAGAAAAATGTTTGTGATATTTAGCACATGTGATGCATCATATTAAGCGTGATCTTTATAGCGCAGCGACCGTTATGTTTATTTGTCATGAAGGCTTTTACGCCATTTGATTTATATTCATTAATTACTAAAGCGCATTAAACGATTATGAGATAAAGACTTTATATATACGTACCTAGTTTCACTGGGCGAGGACACAGCATGAGCATTAAATTCGGCAGGCTATTCAGCTTATCTATCGCGCTTATCATCGCGCTCTCGGCGTTTATTCCCATGGTTGGCGTCGGGACGCTTTCTTCTTCGGACCAGTATGTGCCCATGCCGCCCGGCGATTTTTACGTTGTCAAAGACGACCATGGCGGCAATAACACCGGTTTTGACATTTACTATGATACGACCAGAATCAGCGACGTCAGCGACGTCGCCATAGCTGCGAATATCGCCTATGACAATGTGACGGCGTTCTTTGGGTCCTATGATCACAGGACAAGGATCATCCTGGCATCCAATCATGACCAGTACAGGGACATCCTCCGCGACGATACCGTAGCGGATAGCGAGGTCGCGGGCGCCTGGGGCGACGGGGACCGAAGCACCATAGTCATCGAGTCGCCCGAGCAGTTATCCGACTTTAAGCCGATGCTGGCCGAGGAGTTTACCCGCATAGTGCTGCGCGACAGGCTCATCGATAACAAATATAACGTGCCGGCGTGGTTCGAGGATGGATTGTCCACCTACGTCGCAGGCAATATTTCCGATAACGCCCGGAGCAACATAGAGGATATGTGCAGGCAGAATAAGCTCATGACCGTCAGCCAGATCGAGAACATACTCGATCATTCGACCGACGGGAGCGTGAGCCAGGATGACGTGGACATGGCACATGCGCAGTCCGCCATGCTCTTGGAGTATATCATTAACAAATACGGCAAGGACGACGTCAAGCTTATTATTACGGACTACGGGCCTACCGGCGACCTTGATAACGCTTTTATGAAAAGCATAGGCTATACGCCCGAGGACATGAATGCGGAATGGAAGGTCAGCCTCAAGAATGACCTGAGCGTGAAGGACGGCCTGGTGCTGTCCCAGCGGGTGTATGGCTACGTGCACGATTCGGACGGTAAGCCTGTGGCTAACGAGACCGTCTTGTTCACGTCGATGAGAAATGATTCGACGGTGTTCGGTAAGCCGTATACCGCGACGACGAACAATGCGGGCTATTACCAGATCAACATGACCTATGGCCCGTTCACGGCGCACGTGGATAAACAGGGCTACGTTCCGGCGGACGACAATATTTCGTTAAATAAAAGCGAAGTGCGGCTGTATAACTTTACACTGGCAAAGCAGGCATTGCCTGCGCCATCGGATACGATAGTTCCAAATGGTACAACGGATAATACGACCATGTATATTGTACTGGCTATTGTGAACATAGCGGCGTTATTGTTGATAGGCTTCGTGTTCTGGCGGACGAGGAAGTAATAAGGTCATTAAATAATGACGATTGCACTCGCCGTTTTGCTTTTTATTTTGAGTTAATAAAGTTTAAATAGTATGTATAGCCTATTAGAGTCGGCAAAAATCGTTTTAGTAGATCGTAATCGAAACGCAGGGGTTGCCAAGCCAGGTCAAAGGCGCAGGATTCAGGGTCCTGTATCGTAGGATTTCGCGAGTTCGAATCTCGTCCCCTGCACTTTCAATAAAATTTTTAAGTGCTTTTTCTTCTAAGAGTACTTGGTCTATAAGCAGTACTTGGTTTTCTTCTTTGCGGGTCGACGCCGGCCGGATGGCCGGCTACTCGGTGTTTCGGGTGCTCCGGCGTCGGGGTCGGGCTTGCACCCTCGTCGCACGGGCGCTGATGCGCCGTGCTCCTTCGCAAGCCCTAAGCAGCATTTTACCCCTTCGGGGATAAATGCTCATTACCCCGCCGCCTTCGCATCGGCCTGATGGCCGACTGATGCCCGAAACACCTCGACGACCGCATTTTGCAAATAAAAAAAATATATACTCACAGGTAAAGATACAAATCTTATTTCGTAGGAATTCACAAACTCGAATTTCGTCCTTTATACTTCGAAAATTTGTTCGAAAATATTTCATTTTTACGTACCCCATACAAACGTTGAAACTTGCATGACCAGTCATGAAAAAGCGCACGGATATGGATTAAATGGAAAATGAATGATCAATTGTAATATATTCGTATTTCATCTTAATTTATATTCATGAAGGGCTTAAACCGTAACATATAAATTTCGATAACTTAAGCTTAAAATTATGAAAATTTTAACAGCCATGGGTATAGGAATTGTTATCATTTTTGGGGTGTTGATCTCCGGGTGTTGTTGTTGCTCAAATATTCCGACAGGGGCGGTCATTGGTCCTACGGACCAGTATTATCCCACGGACCAATATACCCCTACGGATGAATATGCTCCTACTTATTCTCCTACGGATCAGCCTTTCGACACCAGAGTTTCCGAGCAGGGCGGTGCCTCCGGAGACCCGCAGATATCGTTGATCTGGAACAATATTAACGACCTTGACCTGCATTGTGTGACTCCTTCCGGGGATGAGATATATTACGATAATAAACAGGCTGATAATGGTGTCCTTGACGTTGACATGAATGCTCATGAGGATGAACTTTCGAGCTCGCCTGTCGAAAATATCGTCTGGCAGCCGGGTACGGCGCCCCACGGTCATTACACGGTAAGTGTCGTATATTATGCAAGCCATGGCGGCCCGGATTCCAACGATTATACGGTGAGAGTCATCAAGAACGGCCAGTCCCAGGTATTCCATGGGACCATATCCAATGTTGATGACAGCCAGACCGTCTATGAGTTTGACCTGTAAAAATATAATAGCGAGAGTCTCTTGACATTTGATCACCTCTCGCTTTTTCCCTGTTGGTAACCGGTCACTATTAAACGAGTTTTCTGACATTCAAATCGCACTCCTGCGAAGTCGACTTTATTGAATTGTGCTTGATCTCGGAGATGTACCTGGATCCAGTATTATTGGGCCGTCGTCAGTCTGAGAAACCGAATAATTAAATAAATAAATATATTAATATAAACAACCATATATTAAGTAATAGATTGGTACCATGGACGAGTTCGTTAGTGTTATCATACCGACATATAATCGGGGAACCCTGTTATTAGAGGCCGTCGACAGCATACTGGCGCAGACGTATAAAAATTATGAGATCATCGTGGTGGACGACGGATCGACGGAAAATATCGAGGGCATGTTAGAGAAATACTCCGGCCTCGTACGCTATGTACGAATACCACATTCAGGGCACCCGTCAGTCGGAAGAAACACAGGCATATCGATCGCAAGAGGGGAATTCATCGCTTTCCTGGATTCCGATGACAGGTGGCTCCCGGAGAAGCTGGAAGAGCAGGTAGATATCATGGATAAAAATCCTAACGTAGGCCTGGTATGCTCAAATGCCTATGTCGTCAAGAAAGAGGAGGTAATGCCCGGCATTTCTTTCCTATCCATGAACTGTAATATAAAGGGCGATAGGGCCATAACCGGCAACGTTTGGGATCATCTGCTCTTTGATAACTTTATTATAACATCCACGGCTCTGGTGCGCAGGTATCTGCTGGACATCACGGGCGTGTTCTCGACATCGACGAAACAAAGGATAACCCAGGATTATGACCTATGGCTGAGAGTGGCAGCTGTCACGGATATTTACTACATTCCAAAAAATCTTTCCTACTATAGGGAGGACGGGGGCTTACACAACGACGAGACCACCGAGATCTACTGGGAGGGCATGCTCGACACTTTCACCAATGTCAGGGACTATTTAAAAAAAATGGATATGAACGAAGGATGGATCGATCTAGCGGATCGCCGCGTGTTCGAGTTCAAAAGTTACCTGAGTATAAAAAATAACGACCCCGTGCGATCGTTCGGTAACCTGTCGCACTGGTTTTACTATCGATTGCTTACTGCCAAGATTATTTCGTGAGCCTGTGAACAATTTGTTCAATTTTAATGTGTAATATAGTAACATTATCGATAAAACTACCAAAAAATAAATTATTTTTCTATTTGCATCGAAATATTTATTAACAGGTTGAACAATAATTTCTTTTAGAGCATGCGATAGGCCATGTTCACATAACGACAGAGCATTAAGATTAGCTGGGAAAACAAATGATCGGGAAAGGGCTCGGCGTAAGCGCGGGGGCGCGCTGACGCTGAATGGGTTTAACCTTAATGTCCTGTAAAAACGAAAAACAGATTACGGGCACCCATGTAAAACCATATTGGGGGCAATAGAGTGTTCTACAGGGTGCCCGTCACATTTTTCATAATAATAATGTAGTAAAAGTAAGTCAAGCGGTTGATAAACGTTTCTATCAAAGCTTGAAAAGAGTAATTATTATCACTGTTAAGGGACGAAATAATGTTTAACTTGAGATGATATCTTGCATAACCCTTTGGTAAGTACCTTTTTTATATGCCAGGCGACCTTCGGAAGGCCGCTGAACGACATGACGGCCCCGGAAGTGCTTACGGAGGAGGGAAAATTTACCAACTTTGTCAGGGCGCTCGAGCTATCGGGCGCAGCGGATATGCTCGAAAAGAAAGGGCCGTATACAATATTTGCGCCTGTTGACGAAGTATTTAACGTGCAGTACATAGGCCAGATAACGGGCTCCTACGAGCTCCTGGAAATAGTATACCGCTTCATAGTGCCGGGAAAATACACGTACAAGGACATACAGCGGCTACAAATGCTCAATACCGTTAGCGGGTTCCCGCTGACGATTACCGTAAAAGACGGCGTAAGGGTCGGCGGCGCGGAGATCACCAGGCCGGACCTGCCATATGACAAAGGGCTCATACACGAGATCAATATGGCCATGGAGCCTCTGGAACGAAACAAAATAGGCTCAGGCTGAACCCGGGATCAGCAAGCCTAAAACAGGTTAAGCTTAAAATATTTTAAAAGTTTTACTCCTTCTTCGTCGATCTGCAGATCCACCTGCCAGTTCTCTAAACCTCTGGCAACTGCCATACGGGCCGCCGCGACGATCTTTAGCTCATATTCATCCGGAGCCGGCACTTCGAAGGCAGGGGCGTCGTACATATAGCACATTAAAAATATCGCCCTCGAGCCCTTCTCGATAGAGCCCGACACGTCGGAGAAATGCTTGATAAGCCGCTCAAAGCTGATAAATTTCGCAGTGCTCTTTCGATAGCAAGGATGACCTTCGCAAGGAATGTCCTTCAGCGGCGTCTTTACTTCCAGGTAGTCTCTGCCGTTCAGGAGAAAATCGACCCTGGAGTCGCCCAGTTTTACCTCCCGGCGCAGGCTCTCAATATGCCCCGATAATTCAGGCATCATGCCGGAGCTGAGGAAAAATTCTACGTAAGCATTTGCCTTTCCCTGGTTAATGCCGATCCAGTGTTTTTTATCCGCAGCAGGCGAGTCCAGTGAAAAAGCCTCAACGGTATATCTTGTCTTTCGCTTCGCGTCATCGCTTTTCGAGAGCAGGCAAGGTATGTTCTCGAATTTAATGCTCCCGATGCGGCCGGTGGAAGGGCAATGGCATTCCGCAACTTTCCCGTTTACGTCTACCATCATGATGAACCGATTCGGGCGTGACTGAATGATGCCCTCGACAAGGACGGGCTTGAACAGGTATTTTTCTTCCGGCATTTTCTCGATGACAGTTCAGCCTCGCAGCATATCAAATAGTCGGTCCGTGGCGGCTAATGATAACCTGTATATACGATGATGCGTTTTTTTAATGCAGGCGTGGCCATGCTTGACAGAAGAAACCTTATTTTTATACTGGTGTCGGCAGCCATTTTTACAGACATGATGGTCTACAGCCTGGTGATACCGGTGCTGCCGTCATACTCGCTTAGCCTGGGCGCGGACACAGTCACCATCGGCATCATATTCGGCTCGTTCTCCATATCGCTGTTACTGTTCAGCATTCCGTTCGGCATTATCTCGGATAAGATAGGAAGGCGGCAGTTCATGGTGCTGGGAATGCTCTCGCTGGCCGCTACCAACGTTATTTTTGCCTTATCCGGCGATATTTACATTCTTATTGCGGCCAGACTGTTGCAGGGCATGTCGGGCGCTGCGACCTGGTCGGCAGGCATGGCGATGCTGGCGGATACGTTCGACAGGGGAGAGCGAGGCGCAAGGCTTGGGCTTACTATGTCCATCATGTCCCTGGGAATGTTGATCGGGCCGGTGATAGGCGGCTTACTCTACGACAACCTGGGATATGCGCCGACGTTCATCATTCCGTCTGTTCTTGCCTGCGTTATCGGGATATTATTCATCGCCGTCAAAGAGCCTGCAATAGCCGTAGAGCAACTTCCTTTTTTTAAGCGCGTATCGCCTTTTTTAAAAGCGCCGAAATTAATCATCGTGATAGCCCTGGCCGCGATCTTCGGGGCGGCCACCTATGGCATACTCGAGCCATACATGCCGGTTTACTTGTTCTCGACATACCGGGCCTCCCCGACCATCATCGGCCTGGCGTTCGGCGCGCTATCGCTCCTGGGCATGATAGTCCAGCCGTTCATCGGAAAGCTATACGATGCCCATGGCGGGAATACGCTGATCGCCGGGGGCCTGGTCTGCTCTGCGTTCGTCATCCTGGGCTCATTACTAATGCCTTCACTATATGGCACCATAGCGGTCTTTGCACTGCTGGGCATTACCATGGGCTGCGCTCTCACGCCGATGTTGCCGCTGCTATCCGACCTGTACGGGGGCGATGCGGATAGTAACACAAAAGGGCTGGTCTATGGCATTTATAATACGCTATTTTCGCTGGGCCTCGCCCTGGGGCCGTTCATCGGCGGGCTGCTGATCGCCGGTGCAGGCTTCAAGGCCACGCTCACCGGACATGCCATATTATTGATACTGATCGGCGTGGCGGCGTATGCATTCATTAAACAGCCAAAACATGCCTGACGTGGTCATACTCATTCTTGAATGAAAAGTTCTTTTTAACAATAACCGACCATTAGATAATTATATTACTATAATGCATATATTATTAATTATATACAAATGTGTGGAAACACTCTCGTTTGATGTAAGGAGAGTGGAGATGCCGCTATGGAAATGGTAACGATAATCGTGGACGGAAAGCCGGTACAGGTGCCGGCACATACAAACTCCACCGAGATCAGGAGGCTGGCGCGCTGCGGGCCCAGCTGTCCGCTGGCAAAAGCCGGCGAAGGCCGCAACGTCATAGCCACCGGAGGTCTTGATGTTTTAGAAGGGGACCGTTTCATCGTCGGCCGCTCTTTCAGCAAAGGCCGTGATGCGTGATGCAAAAGTTCAAGGTGTTATCCTCAAAAAAGCAGCGGAAGGCCGATAGGTCGGTCAGGCTACTTTTTCCGCAGGCGCTGTATGAGAGCATGCGCTCAGCTTTTGCCGAATCCGAGGGAGCATCGCGAGAAAACTATGCCGTTGCCCAGTACGGATACAAAGTGGACGCTACCAAAAAGAACTGGACTTACATGGTGCGAAGCCTGCATATCCCGGGGAAAGAAGACCTGTTCGAGCAGTCCAGCATTACGGTGACCCCAAAGGCCGAGTTCATGGAAGCCGTGCTGAGTGATGCGACGCAAAAGAACAATGCAGTCCTTGAGATCCACACGCATGTGGGCTCGAAAGAGCCGAATTTCTCATGGGTCGACATAGAGAATGGGCTGGAAAACGGCCGTTTCCTGAAAGCTTGCGGGCTCAGGTTCGCCATGGCGGTGATCGGGAGCGACGGCTTTTCATTTTGCGAATATGATCCCGACCACGATGCGCTTCAAATACCCGAAAGTGTACGCATCAGCATGGCGGGCAGGACAGGCGTGAAAGACATAGTCGCCCACAGGAGCCATTCCTCCTGCGAGTTACCCCTGAGGCAGGGCCCGGAGAACATGAACATCTCGATCGCGGGGCTTGACGGAGTAGGATTTGACATAGTAAATATGCTTGCCCGCATGGGAGTGAAAAAGTTCACGCTGATTGACGAAGGGACCGTCGATGATAATGGCCAGTGCGCCGTCCCCTATACTACCGATAAAGGTAAAAAGAAGACCAGGGCGGCCCATAACATGCTAAAGAAAATATCAAGGGACATCCTGGTAGAGCATGTGAATGACATCAATGGCTTTGATGCTGCACTAAAGGGATCAGACGTGATCTTCAGCTGCACGGACGATGCCCGCGTCAAGGCTTTAGCGAATGGGGCATCGTTAAAATATTTTATACCATGCATCGAAGCGCGGACTCTCGTTAAAAAAGATGCGTCCGGCCTCTATGGCCGGGTGAGGGTGCTCATGCCTTCTGCTACGGGATGTATGGGATGCTTTACGGATGATCGCCTTGAAGCGCCCGGAACAATGGACGCGCCCCACGTAGCGGTAAATAATATAGTAGCGTCAATGGCGGTCCAGGAGTTCATGGATTTCATACAGGTAAATGAGCCTGGCATCAAGTCCTATGACCTCATCGAATACGACCCTGGGACACAGGCGATGGAGCGTAAGACGGGGCACAAGGACGATTCATGTCCTATGTGCGGTAAGAATGGAGTCCTGGGGGCCGGAGATAGCCGAAAGCCTCCTGGCAAAGCTGCAAAGGCAAAAAGGTGCTAATAGCTCTTTATTAAGTAAAATGCCGTGCAGTTTTTATGTGCACGATCACGCTTTTAGCTCGATAAGATTTGGGGAGAACCCGTAGGATACAAGCAGCTTTTTGACTTCTTCCCGGTGATCGCCCTGGAGCTCTATGCGGCCGTCCTTGATGGTCCCTCCGCACGCGAATTTTGTCTTTAGCTTCTGGGCGAGCTCTTTAATGTTCACGTTTTTTGTGTCGATGCCATCGATGATGGTGGTGATCTTCTTAAAACGCCTGGTGTTCGTGTATACGCGTATTTTCTGATTTTCCTTGGCCAGATCCTCGCAGATACAAAGATCACTTGGTAAACCACACTTATTGCAAACTTCCATATTTATGTACTCTAATATAATGAATTTATAAAGGCTATATAAATATTTTTCATTAGAATCTATACGCCTTAATGGACGAATTTAAACCCACAATGGCGGGATATGTCGTCTTTATAGTCCTCTTCGGGGTATCGCTTACAAATATCGGGCTTGTTATCCTGTATCGCGCAGGAGAACGTGCCGTCCTTATTGTCCACCAGATGTTTACACGGGCTCTTTACCTGGAGCTCTACGCTGCGGGCCTTGAAATTTTTGATGTCTGTCTCGACCCCGACGTGGGACCCCAGCCATCGCAGATATTCGGTAAACTCGTAGTCCGTTACTCCGCCGATGTGCAGGTCGATACAAAAATCTTTACAGCAATTACCGCACTGATTGCAGCTTCCGACTCGTTTCATGCTTAATCTCGCTTCCTTCTGTCTTCCCGGGTATATACTCTTTTCACCATGTTAAGCCACCTGCGCCCGTCCTCAAGCTTAGCTTTCCTCGACTCTTCCTTTAGCGAAGACCGGGGCAGCGAAGCGTTATACAGCGTATCGAGCGCCCTGTCCAGCCCGAGCGCCATATTGAAAAGTTCCACGGCCTCCGCCTTTGTCATCGCTTCCCGGGATATACTCAAGACGATCTCCCGCCGCTTTTTTCTAAGCAATGATATAACACGGTCAACTTCAGCCGGATCTTCCGCCGTCAGGTTGCCTCTGGCCTGGGAGATCCTGAAGACAAACGCTTTTAGCTTGATACGCTCGCCATTACAATCTAGCTCGGACGGGATGGTCGCGCCGGCGAACGCGAACTCTTTTTCTAATTTTATGAGCAGGTTCTCTCGCTCGTGCTTAGAAAATTTTTCCTCGCTCATAGTTTGATAATACCTGAATATAAAATATAAAATACTTTTCCGGCGGGTATAACTGCATGCTGCCCATTGGAAGCGTTTTTGGCCGAGAGCATGAAGGTAAGACTGCATGCGTTAAAAATCAAGCGTAATCTCGTGAAATCCATGAGTTACTTTCAATTTCCTGCGTCGATTACAATACTGTGCATCAATAAAACCGATTATCGGGCATGGGTTTCTAAAAATATTATAACGTTCGAGACCTGGTTTTATCGAGTGAAATATCATGAGTTGAGGTGTGGAAATGGCAGATAAAGGGAAAGGAGCAATGACAGTACGCGAAGCCGGACATAAGGGCGGTGAAAAGACGAAAGAGCGATACGGCGATGGTTTCTACGAGGAGATAGGCCGCAAAGGTGGCAAAATAGGCGGCGAGACCACGAAGGAACGCTACGGCGGCAGCTTTTACGAAGACATTGGCCATAAGGGAGGCCAGAAGGTCAAAGAGCTGATCGAGCGTGGCAAAACCCTGCGCGGAGAAAGGTAAATATTCGGAAGATCGTTTCTGAGCCCTAACGACAAATAGCGATTAAAATATCGTCCTCTGGGTCAGGCATTTTCCACACTTCCTCAAACCTGTTTAAAATTTATCATAGCCTCAACGGGCTTACTCTATTTTTTAGAACATCAGCGACCAGAGCCTGGGCATTATCTGCGTCCCCGGGACGCACATATTCAACGCGCTCTGTAAAACATACCAGTGCTCGTCTAACATCGAGACGTCATTAGGCCGCTCATAAGGATCTATCCACAAGGGGGCCGATGTATCGCCGGCATATGCCTTTCCCATCGTGCCGCCCCTGTGCGAATTACGCCACATCCGGTCTAGCAATGGCATCTCGTTGATCTGATCTGTCGTAGCATCAAAGTTAAAATCGGCATATGTAAGCCCATAAGGCGTTGATGTCGCCGGGACCGGATTTTGATTTACGTCTATATTACCAGTCTTGTTACCGGCTTGGTTAACGGTCTTGTTACCGGACTGGTTGCCGGCCTGGTTAGTAGTTTATTGCCCGCCGGGCGTGCCCGTAGAAGCGATGCCGGTCAGGCTTGCTCCCGTACTACCGGCGCCATTTGTGGAAAAAGTCCCATATCCCGGATCGGGGGTGACCGGCCCGTCCTTCCCCGCCATATTAAATTCCGAGGGATAGAACAAAGGCATGTCGGATGGCTTACTTGTGGCGTTCTTAGGCCTGAAGAAATTTATCGCGTATGCCTGATTATAGTTCGGTACGCTGATGACGCCGGCATCCGTAGAGTTATCGGCAGCCTTGTTGAGCCGGATCTGCCCGGACTGGTTATCGGATGCCGCTTGATTTGCAGTGGTATTGTTCGAAGGCGTAGTGGTGTTGACAGGCGTCGTCACGGCGGCCGCCTTCGCTTTATTCGTCAGGGCTATCGTATCGAATTGTTCAGGGTATAAAGCCGTCCCGAGGGATGGTATGGCCGGCCGTATCGCCTGTTCAACGTTCGCAGCGTAATTAGTAGTCAGCGGCACGTTCCCAAAATCGGCCTCAGGCCGGTAATTATAGTTGGAGGCAAAGAACCCTGTACTTGTAGCCGAGACCGTTTGCGATACAGTTTCGCTGATGTCCGGGAAGGCCAGGTTAACTAAGCCGAAGGGCACTACATTTGAGGAAGCGCTCGTGCCCAGGCCGGCGCCAAGGCCGCCCCCGATGCCTATGCCGGTACCATCGGTACCTATCCCGATACCGTTATCGACGCCGACGCCAACGCCGGCCTCGGCTGCCGTCGGCCCCAGGTGCAGGCCGTCAGCAAAGGCCGGGAACGATATATCGATATGTTCCAGGTCCGAGGTGTTCAGCTCTTGCTGATGAAATAGTGTCTGGATGCTTCTGGAAGCGTATATGTCGTTGCCGACTACCACATCGGGGGTCCTTATCTCATACCTGGCTTCTGTCCTTGCAAAAGAGTTGGATGGGACGAATAGCGCAAGTGCTAGCAAAAACACCAGGGTAATAATGGATATTTTTATTATCAATCCTTTATCCGGCATCAACGAACCGCCTTTATTCCATGTAGTGGCGACGCTCGCACACCACTAGAGGGTTAATATTTCCCATAATTTTAGAGATCCCAGAACACTGGAGCCAGGTGCTTACCGGGGAGCGTCTCGCTATGTGCCAGGTCGATGATCGCTGCCAGGTTTATCTGGTTAAAGACCCCTCTGCCGCTCCCGAACGGATCTATCCAGGTCGGCGACTGCACCGTGCCTTCATACGCCATATGCATCGTACTTCCGATGAACGCGTTCCGGTTCATGCGCTCCAGGTCCGACATGTTCTGTATCTGGTCTTTTGTCGATCTAGGGTTTACGCCAGGGTGATGCGTGGGAACGGTAGTATTGCTCTCGGCTGTCGTATTATTACTCCCGGATGAGCCAAACGTGGGCGTAGTATTGTTGGCATGGGGCGATGAAGATGTGATGTTAGCGCTCATGCCCGGAGCCCCGATGGAGATGTTATGGGCCAGTATCTCAGGCGAAGCGTTTAAATTATTTATGCTAACGTTCGTGTCGTTGGTATCAGGCATGCCGATGTCCATCTTTATTGGCTGCAGCCCCGGGCTATCCCATACGTTAAGGCCTTGCGGCAGGGAGAAAGAGGTGACCGTACTATTATCTGCCGCTAATGCATTCACCATGCCATATACGCCAATCGCCAGGCACGCCATCAACAGGGACATGATGATCACTTTTATCGAACGCATTCTTACCCACCTTTCTCTACGTTATCGGAGATATCGATACTGCCATTCAACACGCTATCCTATGCTCACTCCTCTCGATATTGTTTCATCCAGAGGCGTGACTGACGACGCACCCAGGTTGCCGAGGTTTATCATATTATATCGCGCCGTTTGCGACTGTAGCGGCGTCATGTAAGGCCATACCAGCCCCGAGCCGATCATTTTACCGGACTTGAATGGCGCCAGCGCATTAAAGCCTATACCCAGCGGCGCGCTTCCCAGGTTGCCCGATGCCATATCTGCCATATACGCCCAGTTCGCATGGAAGAAGCCGGTACTTGTCTCGGAGACCGTCTGCGTCACGTCCTGGTGTATGTCCGGGAATGCCAGGTTCACCGGGCCAAAGGGCAATACGTTAGCGGATGCCGTCAAGCCCAGGCCTGCACCAAGCCCGGTATCGCCGGCGACGCCTATTCCAGTACCGTCAGTGCCTACACCGGCACCTGTATCGGCTCCGATACCGACACCCGCACCGATAGTCGTCGACCCGAGGTCCAGGCCGTCAGCTGATAACGGGAAGTCCATGTTAAAGTGCTCCACGTCGGTAGTATTCAGCGTCTGCTGATGGAACAGCTGGGCCATAGGGTGCTCTAAGCTGATGTCCTCGCCGGTTAAAATGTCCCCGACCTGCAGCGCCCACCTTGCTTCAGCTCTGGCATATACGTTCACGGATACGCATCCGGCCAGCAGGCACATTATGGATAACACGATAAGCATCGCTTTCAGTATGCCCATAATACCCTCCTCAACGGTTTTTACCTAAACCCTCAACTATGGATACAAGTGCAATGTTATTAAACATTCATGCCATTATATCCAAATTTGACAGCGTTTGAGCGTCTTTGGGATTAAAAAAGGCTATATTACAGATGATATAGCAATAGCTTTGTTTTTATGTGGTATTTATCGTTATAGACGCTTATTTGGCTGCTAAATGTTTAATAAACTCTAAATATGGTACTTTTTCCTATATAAGCAGTCGATGAGCGTCCGGTAATAGCCATATACCTTATGTGGAAGGAAAGGGCGTTTCAGTATTCCTTTCCGACCAGGTCCAGCGTGAATTTGGCGATGCTGATGCACTGGTCCGGCGTCACGTTCCCCATATAGCGGATGATGAGCTCGGGCATTTCTTCGAGGTGTACCGGCCTGGGCTCCCCGTTATATTTTGCCTTGAACTCGTCGTATTTTTTCCAGTAGTATTTCTTATCCACGTCCCTGACGTGTATTAAGAACAGCTGGTCAGCCTTTACGGGCGCCTTGCTGCCGTCGTCCACGACAAAGCCCGCTTTTTCCAGCTTGGCTATAACATCTTTCGGCAGATCGCATGCCATGCAGATAACAGAGTTATAATTCTGGTGTCTTTGCCAGACGTCCCAATCCCTCACTTTTTTGCCTCCGGTTCGATTGTCTATACCACATTGAGCTAATATACTATAAATTTGCCGTATTATGATGGCCCGCTAATATTATATCACTTTGAGAGTGCAGCGACCCTGTTGAACAGATTTTCCGGGCTGCGGTCGACCTCATGGCAAATAATATGATGCGGAATGGAGCACGGCATTATAGAATATGCTTCCCCGCCTTTTTGCCTTAATCCCCATGTCTCGTCGGTCAAAAGGAAGTATGCGCCGTCGAGCTCCAGGCCTTCGATGTTTTTCACGAAGTTCGGATCGCTCAGGCTTTTTATAATATCCTTTGCGGCCTTAATATTCTTGACCTCTCCCGCTCTCGCCTCATATTTTATGCTGTCGGAAATAACGCGGTCGACGGCCCTGATGATGAGCCGGTATATGGTCTTCGTGTTGGTGGAATCTCGCTCGTCTTTTTGCAAATAAAGAATATTTTTTCCAGACGCGATATCCTCCAGCACCCCAGGCGTGAAGGATTCCACTGGCTTTTTACACAGGTCATAAGTCTCTACCAGTGCTTGCTGAAATTTTTTTGATAGCCTGTCTGCCAGAGACTGGTATGGATCATCCCTGCTGACGAATTCTATGGCATAGGAAACTGACTTTTCAGACTGAAATTCCTTAACGGCCTCGGTAGAATCGTTATAAATAATAGTATGCTTATCCTGAAAGAGACGGGCAAGGGAAATGCCGAACCGAAGAGCAGCCAGCTCGCACTCCAAATTACGTACAGGGTCGGGCGTTACTAGTGTAGTGGACTGATGCACCTGGACACCATCTTTTAAAATGACACAGCCAATAAATGAATAGCCTTTTTCATTAAAGGATGAATCACAATAGACCTCGAGCATGGGTAAACGCACATACAAGATGGGCGCTTTGGTTATTAAAATCTCGCTTAAAAAAGAGGAAGCCCTAGTTCAGGCTTCCGTCTATTAATCCGTCTTTGACCTTTATTATACGGTCCGTCCGGGCAGCCAGTTCCGGGTTATGCGTGACCATGAGAATGGTCACACCACGCTCATTAAGCTTCCTTAAGCGTTTCGATGACCTCGTCGCCGGTCGCCGTATCAAGGTTACCGGTCGGCTCGTCGGCAAGTAACAGTTTCGGTGATTTAACCAGTGCGCGTGCGATGGCGACACGCTGTTGCTCGCCACCGGATAATTCCCGGGGCATGTGCCCCTTACGGGCTTCCAGGCCTACAAGCGTCAGGGCTTCTAATGGCTCTTGCACGGCTATCCTCGATCCCTGCCAGACGGGCCTGGAGCTCTACGTTTTCCAGCGCCGTCAAAAACGGCAGAAGGTAAAACTTCTGGAACACGTATCCGATCTTTTTACAGCGCATTTCAGTGAGCTGTTTCTCGTTCATCTTTGACACGTCGATGCCGTCCAGCAGTACGCTGCCTTCGGTCGGCCTGTCCAGACAGCCCAATAAATTCAACAGCGTCGACTTGCCCGAGCCCGATGGCCCCATGATGGACACGAACTCGCCCGACTTAAGACAGACATCCACTCCTTTCAAGGCTTGCACTGTCACGTTGCCCATCCGGTAAGACTTTTTCAGGTTCTTTGTCTCTAATATGCTATCACTCATAGCGTAGCGCCTCCAGAGGCTGTATTTTAGATGCGCTATATGCCGGGTACAGTGCTGCCAGCACGCCGATAACTGTCATGAATATTGTGGCGTCGGCGAATATCGTTATATCGGTCAGGAAGGAGCCGAACATGACACGCATAAGTAGCATGGAAAAGATTATTCCGACAATGCTGCCCGCTATACACACGATGATAGATTCTTCCATCACGGTCAACAGTATGGTCGACCGCCTTGCGCCGATGGCCCGTAGCATGCCGATATCCTTTGTCCGTTCCGATACCGACATGACCATGACCATCAGGGTAACGATCCCGGCCACGATCAGCATTACCAGTGTGATCATGCCCATGAAAGTCCTGGTCGTGCCCATCATCGTGTCGAGGCTCTTCTGCATATCGTTCGGCGTCATGACCTCGAGGCCGGGGAACTGCGATTTTATGTTCTTTGACAGGGAATCGAAATCGCCGTTCGTCGGGGCTACCAGCACAGTCGTAGCTGCCGGGCGGTTGAACACGTCCTGGGCTATGGGCAGCGACATCATGACCATGCCATTGGTGACTATGTTACCGCTACTCGCCATCACGCCCGCCACGGTGAAGTTCTTGCCCATCATCGGAAGCGTGCCGCCGAGCTTTACTTTGTAATAGTTTGCCGCATCGGCGCCTAGTATTACTTGATCGTCGCCCGAAAGCATGCCGCTGCCATCCCTGACAGTGGCGCTGCCATAGAACGCTTTCTCGCTCCCCATGGGTACGCCGACTGCCATTATCTGGGGAGGCCCGCCCTGGAATTGCGACGGCGCCAGTGCCACGATGACCAGCGGCGCGCTCTTCGTTTTATCGATGCCGCTGAGGTTCATGATCGCGCTCGCCTTTTCCATAGATATGCTCGACGATATGGGCGGGAACTCCGCGCTCGCTGACGACATTGTCGAGGGCGACTGCACGTACATCTGGGACGAGAAGCTCTGCGCGAGCGTATCGTATGATTTTCCCATATACGATGTTGCAGTAGATAGAGTAATGAACAGCATGATGCAGACCGCAATGCTGACGGTCGTCAGTATGGTCCGCGTTTTTCTTTGCCACATGTTTTTTATTGCAATGTCAAACATTTTTACTCCTCAGCCCATCTCCATGATCCGCTCGTAGAACCGTATCTTGTCCTCTAGCTCACGAATGCCTTCGTCCAACACGAATTTCGGGTAGAGCATCATGCTTTCCAGGTACTGGCCAAATTGCTTGCTGAACTCGGGGTTACTCTCGGAAACCTTCTCGTAGTTTTTCATGTCCTGGTGGAACTTCTCGCGCTTCGCCAGCGCATCTTTTAGCTCTAGTTTCGCATCATCATACAGCGGCATTGTGACCTTGAGCCGGTCTTCTTTTGTTACAAAGCCGAAGTGGACCGCGTGCACTTTAAAATAGAAATCGGTCGTCCCCGGGCTTGTGCTCGGCTCTATGGGCCTGGCGATCAGCTCGACCAGCTTTTTTTTGCCGGATTCAGTGATATGGTACACTTTCCGGTCGGGCACCGTTTCCTGGGTCTCTCGCTTGCCCTCGATGAGCCCCTCTTTCTCCAGCTTTGCCAGCGTCGGGTACATCGCGCTGTTGCTTAATTTAAAGTACCGGTCCCCGTAGCTGCCCTCAATAGCCTGCTTGATCATATAGCCATGCAGTGGCGCTCCGATTAGTATGCCCAGTATTACCAGGTCTATTTCTTTTTTATCCAGTCCCATCGTGTTACCGCCATAACGTTCTTAGTTCTATTCGACCTATGTCTGACTGACTTATATTTAAGTTTTTGTAGGGCCCATACGGCTTAGTCTTCTTTCCATTTCATGAGCATCACGCCGATGGCGAAGAAGATTATACCGATGACGGCCACAACACCTAAATTAAACAGCGCATCGCCGGTATTTCCGGATATCATTACATCCCTGAGCCCATAGTTCAGGTAAGTCAGCGGCGATATCTGCGCTATGACCTTGAGGAACGACGGCATGAGGTCGATGGAGAAGAACGTCCCCGAGAGGAACATCAGCGGAAATATGATCATCGTGGATGCGCTCGACGCAGATTCTTCGCTCTTCAGTATTGCGGCGAAGATCATTCCCAGCCCCACGAACGTTATTGTGCCCGTCAGCACCAGGGCGACGGTGATAATATCTATGTTCACGTGGATGCCGAATATCGCGTACGCGACTGCCAGGGATATGGCCACCGACAGCAGAGTGATGATCGTCTGGCTGATGATCTTGGAGGTGTTCCATTCGAGCCTTGACATGGGAGTCGTGGCCAGCTTACGAAATATGCCTCTTGCCCTGTTCTTTACGTTAACGCCTACCGTAGATGTGATCGCCGACATCATCATGGACATGCCGATAATGCCCGGGAACACGAAGTCCAGCGGCTTCATGGCCGTGGTCGCTACGTCCTTAGGGTCCAGCGTTATGCGTTCCTGTGCGCCCGCCAGCTTCATGTTGAATGCATCGGCTACCCGCTGTACGATGGTGATGAGCACCATGGACGTTTGCTGTGACTTATCGTAATATAGCTTAATGTTCGCCGCGGAGCCCGAGTCCTTTTCGAATCCGACGGGAATGTCCAGGTATCCGGATATCTTACCGTCCTTTAGCCTGCAGCCAGATCCGCGCTCGTTGCCTTCCTGAAGCTGGACAGCACCGGTGGCGTTTAGAGCTGCTATGAATTCGTTCGACATCTGGGTATGGTCGTTGTCCGCATAATTCAGGGTCAACGGGCCCGACTGGACGCTGTACATGAAGCCCATTAGCAGTAGCATCACTATGGGGAAGCCGAAGGTCCAGAATAAATTGCCCTTGTTCCTGAAGAACATCAGCAGGCTGTACTTGATCTCCGTTAGCATCTTGCTCATTTAAGCCGCCTCCTGCAGGAGCTTTTCGCCGGTAAGATTGAGGAATACGTCCTCCAGAGTCGATTTTTTGACGTACAATTCCTTGCAGGCCGCATGCCTGCCGTTGATGAGCCCTACTGCCCGGGACATGATGGCCATGCCGTCGTTCTCCGGCAGCCTGACGACTATATCGTTACCTTCACGCTTGCTCGACGGAAGCTCTTTCTGCAATAGCTCGATCGCCGAAGCGTCGCACTCGCGTACGATGAGCGTGTTACCGCCGCCGTACTCATTGATGAGGTCTTCGGGGGTACCTTCTGCGATTATTTTGCCGTGGTTTATGACGTCGATGCGGTCGGCTAAATAATAAGCCTCGTCCATGTAATGGGTCGTCAGGAATACTGTCTTGCCATGGCTCTTGAGCGCCTTGATCGCGTCCCAGACTTCCCTTCTGGCCCTGGGGTCGAGGCCGGTGGTCGGTTCATCCAGAAAGACGATCTCCGGATCGTTGATGAGCGCAGTTGCGATGCCCACGCGCTGCTTGAGGCCGCCGGACAAATTCTTGAATAGCGTGTTCTTCTTGTCCGTCAGGTCGAAAGTCTTAATCAGCTCGTCAACACTGCCGTGCTTCTTGTACATCTGGCCGAAGTAGTCTATGTTCTCGCGGACCGTGAGCCAGTCGAAGGCGTTAAAGCTCTGGGGCATGACGCCGATCGTCTCTTTGATCGCCATCTCGTTCTTTTTGAGGTCCATGCCCAGCAGGCTTACTGACCCGGATGTCGGCGTCTTCAGGCATTCCAGTATTTCGACTGTCGTCGTCTTTCCCGCGCCGTTCGGCCCCAGGAAGGCGAAGACCTCGCCCTTCTTCACGTCGAAGGATATGCCGTCGACGGCTGCAAAGTTCCCATATTTCTTTACGAGCGACTTGACCTCGATCACATTTTCCATGAGTATCACCAGATTTTAGTTCCATTGGACATAGTTTTCATGGACTTATGTCTATTAGCATTATGTCCATTAGACCTATGTCAAACAGACATAAGGGCTCACTACTATTTATAGTTTACTGTTGCAGGCCAGGCGAAATCCGGGCACGCTCGAAAAGCGATAAAATTACTGTTAAAAATCTCGCCATGACTATCTTTTGGACGATAAATAAACGATTTAAAGGAACATTTTATTCCATAAAATTCGCAATTTTACTTACTTTCATCGATTGATTTGTAATATTTCGGTTTTGTAGCGAAATATTTATTAATACATGCACAATTAGTTCTTAAACCGGAATATATTGTTCTACGATCGGTTATAAGACGGTGACAACTATGGCAAATATGATCATGATAGACGGAGAAGTCATTGGTTATATCCATGACTTAAAAACGGCTAAGGTCGTGGCGGCACCGGATGTCGAGGCTGACCACTGCCCGGCATTCTCGAACCAGGGGTGTACGTATTATGACGGCCGCTGCCCATACTGCGGCAATACGCTCGAATGCCAGAAAAGCGAAGAATGGTCCGGGCAATTAAGGCAAATGCCGACTTATTAGTTTTTTAACCTATTTTCCCGGGATCGAAAACCCCTCTTTCTTACAGGCCGGACACCCGTACTCGTAGGCTTTTCCTTTGACCCGTTTTCCCTTCGCTATCGATGATCGACGGCGGGGTGACCTTTACAAAATGTAGTTTATGTTTTTCGCATACATTTTTATCGAACTTAAGCGTGCCGGGGGGCACGTTATAAGTGTTCCGGCACTCGGGGAACCCGCTGCATGCTATGAATTTTTTCTTGTCCGCCCTTGTCTCCCTTATGACAAGAGCGCTTCCGCACCTGGGACAGGGGCCGATCTCGCTGTCCAAAGCCGAGCCGCTGCGCAGCGTCCGCCCGATGTCCATGCGATGGGACTCCAATTGGTCGAAAATAGCACGCAGCATGACCTTTGATTCTTTGATCACGTCGTCTTTTTTTAAGCGGCTGTCCGCAATGCCGTCCATGTCCAGCTCCAGGCGGCCGGTCATGTCCGGGCTGGTGATGGCGCCGGCATGGGCCTTGAGCGCGTCGATGAGCGTGATGCCCGTCTGGGTGGGCTGTGGAGGGTTATTCTCGACGTAGCCGCGGTTATACAATTTGCTCAGCGCTTCGTGCCGGGTAGCTTTTGTGCCGAGGCCCAGCTTTTCCATCATCTCGATGAGCTTGCCCTGGCCGTATCGCTTTGGCGGCTCGGTCTTTTTCTCAAGCAGGTCCGCTTTTTTAACGATGAGCAGGTCCCCGACGCTGAGCGGCGGTAATATCTCGTCCTTGGGCATGCCGTATGAGTAGTGTTTTCGCCAGCCAGAAAGCGCAAGCCGCTTGCCGTCCGCTATGAAAAGCTCGCCGCTGATGTCTATTTCCGCTTTCACGACTTCCCACTCGCATGCCGGGGATAGCGTGGCGAAAAAGCGCCTGACCACAAGCTCGTAGAGCTTCCAGTGGCGGTCATCCAGCTGTGTTTTTGAGGCGCTTGCTACCGGATATATGGGCGGATGGTCTTTGCTCTCGACCTTGCCTCGAGTCGCAGTGAGCGTTTTTTTCGATAATAGCTCCAGGGCGCTCATGGCAAATACAGGGTTTGCTTTGAACAACTCTACTGTCTGGCGCAGGTCCAGCGTCGCCGGATAAACGGTGTTATCAGTACGTGGGTATGATATCCACCCGTTTATGTACAGCTCTTCGGCGATCTGCATGGCGCTGGCGGCAGTAAATCCGATGCTTGCGGCCGACTTCAAGAACTCCGTCGTGCTAAAAGGGATGGGAGCGGGCTCTTTTTTATTGTCCTTCCACAGGCTTTTAACAAAGGCGGTCTTGCCCAATTTTTTATGAATGGCCTGCGCTTCTTCTTTGTTATCGAATCGGCCTTTTTTGTGTTTTGCCGTGAATGCATTAGCGTTTTTAAGTAAAGTCGCGACAATTTCCCAGTACGGCTTCGAGACGAACGCCTGTATCTCTTTTTCCCGGTCGGCGATTAATGCCAGCAAAGGCGTCTGGACACGCCCCACCGAGAGAAAATCCTTTCCGGCTTTATTCCCTGCAAGCGAGATGAACCTGGTCAAGGCAGCTCCCCAGATAAGGTCGATCTCCTGGCGGCATTCGCCGGCGGCGGCCAGGTTAAAGTCAAGGGGCACCGGCTTTGCGAACGCCTGGACGATGTCCTGTCGGGCAAATGAGCTGTAGTGTACACGGTCGAAGGGCACCTTCGCCAGGCGGTGAACGATATTATACGCTTCGACGCCTATGAGCTCTCCCTCCCGGTCGTAGTCAGTCGCTATCGTCACTTTTGTAGCGGATGGAGCGAGCGACGCTAAAGCGCCCACTATGTCCTTTTTTGTAGGTATGGAAACGATGGGGGCGCTGATGAGAACGGATGGCGGATGTGCCGTCCAGCGGCTGTACTCCTTTGGGAAGTCGAGCTGGACGATGTGGCCTGCTAATCCGATGACGGCCGCGTTCGCGGCTCGGGAGCGGTAAACTGTGACGCCGCCGTGCCTCTCTGCGGATCTGTCAGGGAATAATATGCTGGCGATTTTATTGGCGGCATCGTGCTTTTCAGTGATGATGAGATGCATGGCTACTATGGCTTATCTCGCCGGATTGATAGATTTACCGGTATGAATGGCATGAATAGTAAAAAGTCAGCCTTGCACCGGCCATGCGACAATTGTTTGATATAATAGCTAATGGCCGTTCTATCAATGGTTTACAAATCTTGAGAGAACGCTTATATTATGATAAATATAAATACAAGCCTGTTTTATGAAAAAATAAGGGAATGGTCGCCCCGTGGCTTCATAAAACAAAGCTAAGGCCATCAAAATGGAGTAAATGTTGAGTATGACAGAAGTACCTAAAAATGCCGACACTGCCGGGGGACCGCTCTCGAAGCTCAAGTTCCCCGAGCTTCCCGTTAGACTGGCGATCGGGATCCCGCTGGCCGTGCTGGTCGTCGCTTTGCTTATTACCGGCTATACCTATTTGACTGTGCAGTCGCCTTTGCATCTGGGCCTGGATTTTAAGGGCGGTACTCTTGTCACCATAAAAACGGATAAGACGGATGCCCAATTACAGACAGAGTTCGCCAGCTACCCACTAAACCTTATTACCCGAGATCCGAGCGGAGGGACGATGCTCCGCTTCAGCGATACGAGCCCTGAGCAGCTGCAGTCGTTGACCGAGTACGTGAATTCCCATTATACCGGAGCCTCCATAGAGCAGGTAGGGAGCACGTTCAGCGCAACTAACCAGAGCCAGGCGGTCATAGCCATTATCGCCGCTTTCGCCCTGATGGCCATAGTCATATTCATCATATTCAGGGACTTCATTCCTTGCATAGCGGTCATCACGTCTGCATTCTCCGATATCATGATCGCCATGGCGTTGATGAACCTCTTCCATATCGAATTAACCTTTGGAACGTTCGCAGCGTTGTTAATGCTCATCGGCTACTCGGTAGATACCGACATTTTGCTAACGACAAAAGTACTCGGCGAGCGTAAGTACATCGACAGGAAGATCGCCTCGTGCAGGGCTACCGGCTTAACGATGACGGGCGCTGCCATCGCTGCTTTCCTGGTGTTGTACCTGTTCTCATCTTACTCGTACCTTATCGGACTTATCGACAATACCTGTGTTATCCGCAATATCCACGGTAATGATCTTCGGCTTACTGGCCGACATCATGAACACCTGGTTCCTGAACGCAGGCTTACTGAAATGGTACATGGAATCGCCGATGGGGAGGGCTAAATATGGCGGATAAACAAAAAAGCCAGAGTGTTTGGACCAGACTCCTCACCGATTACCGGGTCATCATACTCGTCGTAGCTTTGCTGTTGGCGATCGTGTTCCTGGGGCCGAGCTACTCTAACGGACAATTCAATACAAACGTGAAGTTCGGCCTGGACTTCCAGGGCGGCTCCTATGTCAAGCTGAAGCTGGTCAACAACAGTACGCCCGATCAGCCCATATCCGACAGCACGCTGGAGCTCACCAAGTCCATCATGGAATTAAAAATTAACGCCTATGGCCTGCAGAACACGCCGGTGAACACGGTCAGGGATGACAAAGGTAACGCATACGTGCTCATCGACTTTGCGGGCATACCATATGACCAGGCTATGAGAATAGTAGGCGAACAGGGCAAATTCGAGCTGAGCATCAATACGACGGCCAATAATTCGGTAGTAATACTTGACGGGACCGACGTACAGGGCGTAGGCGACCCGTACCCGACGATAATGAACGACGGGAGCACCGCCTGGGGCGTTAAATTCGGCCTGACCCCCGATGGGGCTAAAAAGTTCCAGCAGGCATGCATACAATACGGAGCTACCACCGACCCCGCACACCATTATGTCTCGATGCTCCTCGATGGTAAAGTATTCTATACGGGGCCGCTGACCCAGGAACTGGCGACGAGCTTAGTAAGTAAGCCGGAAGACGAGATGACCGCTTCGACGGGCATAGGCGACACCGCCCAGAATATAGCGAAGGATGTGAGCATTCACATGAGGGCCGGCGCGTTACCGGTGAGTGTCATACCGGTCAGTTCGGGACAGGTCCCGGCCGAGCAGGGTGCCATGTTCAAGATAGTGGTCATCATAGCCATGATCCTTGCGCAGTGCGCCATCGGTCTCATCATGTACTTCCGCTATCGTGAGCCCCGGATCATACTGCCCATGTTCCTGACATCCATCTTTGAAGTGATCATACTGCTCGGAGTGGCGGCTTTTATTAACTGGCAGATCGACCTGCCGTCGGTGGCCGGCATCATCGCCGTCATCGGTACCGGCATCGACCAGCTGATCATCATCACGGACGAGGTAATGACGACCGGTAGTGCTCCGACAACGAAGAAAGTCATACAAAAGCTTTCGACGGCGTTCAAGATCATCGTGTCCTCCGCGGCCACGGTCGTCGTCGCCATGATACCGCTGTGGTATATGGGATTCGGCGCGCTCAAGGGATTTGCCATAACGACGATCCTGGGAGTATTCATCGGCATACTCATCACAAGGCCGGCGTACGGCAGAATAATCACGGACATATTGAGCAGGTAGGGGAAATCCCTACCCCATTTTTTAAACTACTTGATACGCCATCTTGTGATCCATCCGATCATTACAAGCCATGCCGCATAAGTTATCGCCATGAGCCTGTCAGGCCATCCGATCAATACATTCGGCCCGAATCCGCCGTTGATCGGCACGAAGATGATAAGCGACAGGATGAATGCCAGAAATCCGATCCAGACCATAGCGGTCAACCCGAGTAGATGGAGCCCCATCGAAGCGAATGCAGGGTCACGGGCCAGGCTGCGCCCGATCAGCGTAACGGCGATCGGGAAGCCAAATATAAAAATGAGACCGCATACTGTATGCATGTTGCCGGAAAAGGTAGCAGGTGAAGTTATAGCGTCGGTGATAAAGACACCTGCACCTGCGCCGATAATGCCGACGGCCGCTAGCAACGCCAGGCCAATGCGGCCGCTGCGGGTCCCCACGTACCGCCATAATGCAACGAGCATTGCCGCACAGCTAAGCCCGAGGCAAAAAAACCCTAGCTGCATCATCCAGCCATACTGGCCGAGCTCATACTCGCTGATCATACGCCATGAGGGATTAAATTGCGGCTCAAAGACATGCAGCGATACAAGCAATATCAGGAATATCGCCGCCCAGGCGAACGCCAGATAAGCGGCATTTTGTGACAGTGTTAGAGATGATCGAGATCGAGTTTTATTTTTTGCCATACTACTTTCCTCCTTTAGCATAGTGATCAGCGACAGCTTTGAATGCCTCTTTTGGCTCCCAGGGCATGTCCGGGTACGTTGTGCCGTGCCTATCAGTGTAGCTTTTTACCAGGCTATAGCTGGCCATGTCCAGGTCATATTTCGGGTCCTGGCTATAGGCTAGTTCGGGCGCTACGAAGGTGAACACGAAAGCGCCGTTTACACCGATGGCGTCGAATATGCCCAGCATGTCTGTTATTTCACGGGCTTGCAGGCCTTCGTCCCGTACATGATCTCCTTTCAGCTGCAGCCGGTTATTTGCGAAATCGACGATGGCCCAGCCCATGCCTCCTGCATTCTCGGCGCCTTGATAGGCGCAACAGCCGAACTCGCCGATAACGACGGTCTTGCCGTAACTTAGATACCGCTTAACGATTTTACCAAATGAATCCTTGATGCGTGCATCCCGGTAAATGTCAAGGCCGACGAAGTCAAATAAGCTCCAGTCGACCGCTTCCAGCGGCACCGAGAAATAAGTAACATTGCCGTGAAAGACCTGTCTCACGGCCTGGTTAGCCCTGGCTAAAAACGCATTTAGAGCCTTGTTATGCTTTCCTGCCATGACGTTTTCCATAAATGACGGGTTGCCGACGCGCTCCATGAGGTTATTGCCCTCTATGATGCCTTGCATGAAGATCGACAGCTCGGAACCGATGCTGAGCACCAGCCGTGGATATCGCAGGCGTAACGTTTCGGCTGCTGAAGCGGCTTTCACGATGTAATCGAAGGTTTCTTGCTCACTTTTTTCAAACAGCTCTGGCGAAAGCCATACTTGCAGGCCTTGTTCTAAAGCGTCCTCGGCAGCCTGCATCAGCCGGTCCGGGTCCTGGCAACAGATCCTTACGACATTGCAGTGAAGGTCATTTTTAATGATCTTGAGCTCCCTGTGTACGACAGCCATGTCAAAAATCGGACGTGTTAGCGTACCTTCGAGAACCCGCCCCACATCGTAGTCTACTCCTTTTCGATCCATGTTCATCCTTCCGTTTTATTTTAAGAATTGCTTTAGCTCTCCGGATATTAGCCCTGAAAGATCACTATTCGGAGCACTATGGTCGAGCCCTGGCGCCCAGTATCCTATCACAGTACCATCGGCAGAGTTAACGCTATCGGTTTTCACGTCAAATTGGGCCATTGATAATTCTCCTTAAAAAAATAGGCTATTCGTCAAAGACCTTCGTCAGGAAAGCCTTCATCTCTAAAAATTGCTCCTCTCGCTTTTTTTGGATGGTATCTATGAGGTCCTCTCCTTTTGGGGTTAGGGAATAGACCTTCCTTCGCCCGTCTCCCTGGCAGGATATAAATCCGGTCGCCTCAAGCGATTCGAGCGCAGGGTACATGGAGCCCGGGCTGGGCCTCCATATATGGCCCGAATGGTGGCCGATCTGGTGTATCAGCTCATAGCCATGAGCCGGCTGTTGCATGAGGGCCCCAAGGATATGCAGCTTCAAGAATCCCTTACGGACTTCAACGTCAGTCAGGTCAGGCCCGAACATTCCAGTCCGATTATGGTGTTTTGTAATATGCTCTTCCCGAGCTATATCCATCTTGAGCGCGATCTGCTCGCTTAATGATTTTTTACGGGCTTCATCCTCTTCTTTTTGCTTTTTCAGGATGGCGTCGATCTGTTCCTGAAGGACTTTTTTACGCGCTTCATCCTCTTCTTTTTGTTTTTGTACTAATACCTGGATCTGTTCTGAGAGCGCTTTTTTACGCTCCCTCTCGTCCTCTTTTTGTTTTTGCATTATCGCTTTTACCTCATCGCGGATGGCCATCTGTTTGCGGAGGGACCCATAGCGATCGTTAGCATCTATCGGTTCCGGCATGCATGACACCCCCTGAGATCCGCTGGTTTCTCGATCATCGACATATACGTTATCATGTTATTTTCTCCAATATAATATTTAGGAGGCGCCGACCTTTATTGCGCCCCCTTTTGGTTTTACTTGGTCATCGATTTCTTGAAGACCGGCAGGGCTACCGCCATGGTGATAATGCCAAAGACCACGAGTATTGCGATCTGCGGCAGTACATCCTGCAAGCCCGCATTCAAGATCATTACCTTACGCATGGCATCGGCCGCGTATGTGACCGGTATGAGCTCGGATATCCACTGCATGAACCACGGCATCTGCTGCACGGGGAACATGATGCCCGACACGAACATCATCGGGAACATCAGGATGTTGATCACCATGATGCTGTTCTTCTGGTCTCCCGCTACCGAGGTGAACAGTATACCGATCCCGATAAAGCTGAACACTGCCAGGAAGAGCAGTAAGAATACGATCAATATGCTGCCCTGGACGGTCACTCCGAAGAACAGGACCGCAATGATCATCACCATGATGCCCTGTATGAAGCCGCTGATCGTCAGCGCGACGGTCTTGCCGAGGATGATCGATATCGGGTCGATCGGGGCAGATAGTACGCCGTCGAAGGTGCCTCGCTCTTTTTCCTGGGATATTCCTTCAGGAATGCCTGTCATGGCGCTCATCATCACGATCATGATCAGCATGCCGGGGGCCAGGAAGTTAAAGTAGTTAGAGCCTGGTATGGTCCCCTGTGCCTGAGCGGTATATGGCTGTAGTACTGCCTGCGGATCGATGGTCTCGTTCGCCTTAACGCCGAGCTGCATCACGGTAATGGCCGACTTCATGCCGCTCACGCCGCCGATCAGGCCTGATGCTTCGCCCATTACTTCTGCGCCGACCGATGGGTTGCTGTTATCGTAGAGAACGGTCACATTAGCCGTCTTGCCTAATAATGCAGAAGTCCCAAAGTCTGCCGGTATGATAATGGCACCGTTGATCTCGCCTCGATTGATCATCGTACGGGCATCGTCGACACTTTCGAGTGTCCGGAAGTTCATTTTTACTGAATTATTACTGGCGGCCTGTAGTTGCGCGATGAAACTCGCGCTATCCTGGCCGTGGCTCAAGTCAACAATAGCCACCGGCAGGTTCTGCGGCGCAGCCGTAGTATTAGGATATATGAAGCCGAACATTGCCAGCAGGAGTAACGGCATGATGACCATCATCATCATCCCAAGCCTGTTCCTGGTCATCTCGAGCAGGTCTTTTTTCATTATATTGAAGCTGTCTAACAGCATGTCTTGTACGCTCACTGTACTCACCTCGCCCTGGATTTCGGGGCGTCCATATGCTCATGGAAATCCGAAGTCGCGTTCTTGTTGGAAGTCTCGTCTCGCATCGCTTTGCCCGTAACTGTCAGGAACACGTCCTCAAGGCTGGGCCCGTGAGTGTTGATCGAGTCGATCTGCCCGCCTGCCGCAGATATTGTTCGGACGATCGTGTCTACTGCTGCGGGGCCCCTGGTGCTGATCTTCAGGTCATAGGCATCTTCCTGATCCATGCCGGAGATACAGTCAAGCGACCGGATCAGGCCCGTAAGGGATGGGGTCAGGTTAGGGATGCGCATCGTGACAATATTTCCATCGTCGTTCTTCGCCAGCTTTTTCAATTCATGGGGCGTATCGAGCGCGGCGATCTTGCCATGGTCGATGATCGCGACACGATTGCTGAGCGCCTCTGCTTCGACCATGGCATGCGTGGTTAAAATTACGGTCGCACCTTTTTTATTTATGTCCCGGATGATCTCACGTATGGCGAGGGTCGTCTGAGGGTCCAGGCCCAGGGTGGGCTCATCCATGAAGATGATCTTCGGCTCGGGTAGCAGCGCCCGGATCACGTTGATCCTCTGGCGCATTCCCGTCGAGAACTTACTGACCATAGTGTCCTTCCACTGGGTCATATCTACGAGGCCCAGAAGCTCGTCGATGCGGCTTTCGGCCTTTGCCTTGGGCATCTTGTGCAGGCGCCCGAAGAAGCGAAGGTTCTCGGCGGCAGTCAGCTTCTCGTACATGATCATCTTTTCGGAGACCAGGCCGATGTTCTTACGAACGTCCGACGAGTCTTTGATCAGGTCAAAGCCGTTGATCCTTGCGGAGCCGGAAGTCGGGCGGGCCAGCGTACACAATATCCTTATGGTCGTGCTCTTGCCGGCGCCGTTAGGCCCCAGAAAGCCGAATATCTCGCCCTCGTTCACGTTAAAGGTAACGTCGTCGACGGCTGTGAAGTTCCCGAACTTTTTTGTCAGGTTTTGAACTTCTATCGCATGATTAAGAGTCATTTTTTCACCATCTTGCTATATCGGATGAGTATATCGGAAGATTTTAGCATTTTCATATTGCTATCCGATACACAATACCTATAGTAAACGATATATTATAAATAGCTTTCTTTCGATACACCAGAGGTTAATATCCAATGTTTAACGCCTGTACTATATTATTAAATAAAAAATAATATCAATTATACAGCTAAAGCTTTCCGATTTTTTTATTAATGCATATATCGCTAAAGTAAAAATATGATCAAAAAATGTTATCGCTAAAGATAGTTTTACGAACGGTTTAATATATCGAATGAATGTTTTATTTATATCGATTTTAACGACCGATTTTGTTTATTTAAAATCTATTATCGAGTATAGTGTTCGATATATTTTATGCCCTTAATCAGCCAGGAATAACAAGAGTAGCCTAAATATGGATAACGTGCCATTGATCCGAATAGCTATGCGGCTGCATGGAAAGAAAGGTGGGGGCGCTACACTGGCCCCAGGGTGTATAATGTGTCCGAAGTGCCCCTTCGTGTTACTCAAGTATCAATTTGCTGCGCCTGAAGCTGAGCATGGCTGCGTACAGGGCGACGAAGCATGCCGCGGCTAGCACGGCGAGCAGTACCAGCCCGACCATTGCAGGGTCCGTCGTGGACAGCCAGTTAAGCAGGCCATTCTTCAGGCCTTGCGGCAGGATGAAGTACAATGCGAAGGGAATAGCGGCCAGCGCGAAGATGACCATGAACATCGTCTCCGAGCTTTGCCGCACGGTAGGCGCCCGCAGCGAGATCAGCACTCCGATGGCCGCGAAGAGCGTGTCCAGGAGAAGTGCCGCCACCAGCGCAAACTCCAGGAGCGCGACGGGATATGTTAGTAGTTGCCCGTTCCAGTAAGCGATGTTCACCACTGCCAGACTCAGGACAATAAATATGATGGTCATGATGAAGCTATATAGTACACATACCAGCAGCTTACCGGAAAGAATTGCGTGATCGGGCAGGCGGCTGGCCAGCAGCGTCTCCAGCGTATGGCGCTCCCGCTCCCCGGCGAACGAGTCAGGCACTATCACGATCCCAAAGAATATCGGAATGCAGATGTAGAGTATCAGGAACGTCGACTCATCGATGATAGACGGTCCCAGTAATATAGGGAAAAATATGCTTAACAGGCCGAAGGCCAGGACTAAGCGGAAGATACCACCCATGGTGGTGCCCTGGGTCGCGATAATTTCCTTGATCTCTTTCCACATGATGGTCTGTATGTCATCGATCATGCCTGTCCCTCCACCAGCGATAGGAACGCATCTTCCAGGCTGGGCTTTTCCTTGTGTACCTCTTCGATATCCCCGCCGGCGCCCACTATCATCCGAACGAGATCCGAAGTACTGCCGTCAGCATCGAGGTCGATGACGAGCCGGTCACGTTCGAGCTGGACGGCGGTCACTCCATGCCGGGACCGGAGCGTGGCGATCATGGCGTCGTCGAACCCTCGCCCGACGACTTCTATCCGGGGCTTGCCGGCCTTAGACCGCAGCTCGTCCGGGCGCCCGATGGCTATAAGCTTCCCGCGGTTGATCACGCCGACTTTGCCGCAGAGCTTCTCGGCCTCCGCCAGGTTGTGAGTCGTCAGGAATACGGACACCTGCTCCCGCGACGCCAGCGAGGCGATGTCATCGTGCAGCGTGGCCGCAGCTACCGGGTCCAGGCCTGCCGTAGGCTCGTCCAGGAACACGAGCGCAGGCCTATGAAAGATGGCCCGCGTGACGGCCAGCTTTTGCTTCATGCCCCGGCTCCACTTGCCGACCTTCTCGTTGCGCCGGTCCCAGAGGCCGATGTGGGACAGTAGCTCCTTCGACCGCTCTTTTCGTTCCCGGGCCGGCATCTTCCAGACGCGGCCGTAGAACTCCAGGTTATCCGCAGCGCTCAGCCGCTCGTACAGCCCCGCAAATTCCAGTAGCGCGCCGGTCCCGTTGCGAATGTCGTCCGCCTGCGTCCTGGTGTCGAAACCGAGGACCTCCGCGCTCCCGGTCGTCGGCTCCAGCAGCCCGAGGAGCAGGTTGATCGTCGTCGTCTTACCGCTGCCGTTGGGCCCGAGGAAACCGAAGACTACCCCCTCCGGCACTTCCATCGTCAGATCGTCCACTGCCCTGACGTTCTTGAAATCCCGCGTGAGATGGGTCATGCAGATGGCAACATCGCTCATGGTAATAGCCTCAAATGCGCTTCCATCATAAAACCTTTTCAGACCGCCCGGTTATCTAAAGCCATGCCTGTACATAAAATCTACAGTTTGCGCCTGGTAGGGCAAATGCCTGGTCTTTGGTGTAAAGCCGCCCAATGCATAACGTATTTAATCTTATGATAAAAAAGTAGTGTGTGGACTCTCTTACCCATGCGCTCATCGTTACCATCGCTTTAGTCCTCATCGGCAGGCCTGACCTGGCGCTGTACGGCATCCTGGGCGCAGTGCTCATAGACGTAGACGTTATTTTTAATTTATTCTCAGACCGGGACCCCAGGCTGTATATTTTTACACATGGCGGGGTCACGCACAGCATTCTCGGGGCGTTCATCATCTCGCTGCTGGCCACAATACCGGCGGTGTTACTGTCGAACATCGAACTTATAAGAAATTTTACAGCGCCTTTCAGCCTTTTAGCGTTCGGGGCCATTATTGCAGGCGCTCTATCGCACATTACAGCCGATTACCTGGCATATCCCGGCATACCACTCTTTTATCCGCTATCCGATAAGAAATACACGTTAGGTATCCTGGGCGGCCCGAGCGCTTTTATCGTGGTGGCCAGCCTGGCCTATATTGCCGCCATGGCCGTCGGCCTGGCAAGCATCGGGCAGCCACAATTATACATAGCGTTCTTCGCGCTGGTATTGGCGCTGGGCGTTACTACTAAAGTTTATGCCGTACTGAACACAAAAGGCCGGACCATAGCCACGATGAACCCGTTCAAGTGGATAGTCATCGAAGATATGCCGGACGCGTACAGGCTATATCGATTCGACTTTTTCGGGCCGGTATCACAGGCTGTGCTTTTTCAAAAGTATTATGGCCTCACTTCTACGGAAGCAAGCGCGAACGATCATTTGCCTGAAGTGAAACGGCTAAAGTACCATTCCTATATAGTGACGGTAGAGAAAGCCGGCGATCAGATCGTTTATAGGGATCCGGTCAGGGAAAAGGGCTTCATATGGTACCCCCCGTACTTTAAAAATTACAGTATATCGGCAGGCTGCCTGATAACGAACGAAAGTTAGCCGAATATGCGCTTCAGCGCCAGTATCGAGAGACAAAAGCAAAGGCTCACGGTATTCCACAGTATCAGCGCTATGTCGGCACGGTACAGACCGTAGACCAGCCACAGGCACATGCCCGCGGACATTAGCACGAAGAACAGCGCCGAGACGTCCTTGGCAGATCTGGTTGCAGTATTTTTACCGCCTGCGGTATGGAACTGCTCGTGGTCAGCGCTCCGGCCACCAGGCCGATGATAATGATGGAGTCCATTGCAGCGCTAGATAAACAGACTAAGTTAAAAATAGTTTCTCATGGGCTGTCTGAAAGAAATAGCGCCTTAACAAAGAGTTATTT
Source organism: uncultured Methanocellaceae archaeon (assembly GCA_963780625.1). Taxonomy (GTDB): domain Archaea; phylum Halobacteriota; class Methanocellia; order Methanocellales; family Methanocellaceae; genus Methanocella. The sequence continues at coordinate 791,915 of CAWACH010000006.1, forward strand.
TTTCGAGTCGTCTTTCATGGGCAGGTATCTCGCCTGCACCGCCTCGAACTCGCGTGACTTCATAAATGCCATTAACTCTTGCACCGTGCAGAACTTGAACTCTTTGGGCAGCTGAAGCTCCTTGAGCGCATAGACGTGATTATACTGGTAGAGTTCCAGCTTCGCGCATGCGTCGCTCACCAGAACGTTCTTCTCGCCATCCCACGTCTTCTTCCACTTCTTGAAGTCGGAATCATCCGTGAAAAGCGCCCTGGCTTTAGCGCCCCGGTATTCGACGCCATCCTTTTTTACGACAAAGGAGTCGCCGTCGACGACGGCCTTGACGATTCGGCTCGTACCTACCTGATACTCCAGGACGTCGCCGTCATAAAAGAAAGTCCGGTTATGGTTTTTCACATGTTCGTCGGTGAACGGGCTCATGATGCTAGAATAGCCCTTGACGTACCTCATGTCATCCAGAAAATCTTTAACGGATATTTCCGTCTGGCCTAACTCGTCCATTATATCCACAGTCATCCCTCGGCGCAAATGATCAACGTAATAATCGGCATGTAAGCATAAATGTATATCGCCATATGCCGGCATTGGCGGGTCATGGCATGCTCACTATAAAATGTAGGCGTTTAAGTATAAATAAATACTGACTTAACGGCGTTAATTATTCCTGGGGGCTCGCGTTGACCTTTTCCGCAAACCTCTTATGGGACTCCTCGAGCTCTACGTAAGCCCGGTTCAGCTCGTCCATCAGGCGCTTACGCTTGAGGCGTGCATCATCGGCGTCTTTTACCCGTTGCACCATGGCCGCTATCAGATCGCTTATTTCGCCCAGCGCGCTCTCGTCCTTCGGGACAAAGAGCTCGAAGCCGCTGATATATGACCTGATGATCTCGATCTGCTCATCGATGTTCTTCCGATACTCGGCGCTCTTTTGAGTCTCCATTAAAACCACATGCCAGCATCAGATATTAAGATGAACGTTTAAATGCTTTATTGTGATGAGGGTCATTTCTTTTTATAAACGTTCAGCCCGATCTTGACCTCTTCATTTCCGGGGACGGGCTTATTTCCCTCGGTGGATGCTATGATCATTGTCTTGCCCGACGATGACGGGCCGAATTCCTTCGTGACGTCCACTTTTATGGTGAGGATATTGCCATCGAGGCTCATTTCCACGTTCTTCATAGTATTACTCCGCTATTGTAAGTTAACCAAGGCTTGCATATGAAGGTTTTTCAAGAATTACACAACTTTTTATTAATAAAAAATGGATGGGCCCGAAGGGATTCGAACCCCTGATCTCCGCCGTGTGAAGGCGACGTCATAGCCGACTAGACCACAGGCCCGACGATGACAGCAGTAAAGTGCCATTCATATATATTATAATTATCGGCCGGAAGATACGCCCTAAGACCGATTAAGGAGCATTATTAAAAAAATTTATAGCGGGGTGCCGTGCTCTTTTTGTATGCTCTGGATGCCTTCGGCAGTAACGTGGACGATCTCGTCCTTGACCTTGCCCTTATCCATGTTCCTTTTATCGACGTGGGCTAAATTTTTAGATTCCAGCTTGTGAACCGCTTCGTGTACTTTCTCAATGGGCATATCTAAGTTGTCGGCTATCTCTCTCGTGTTTACGCCGTTAAGCTGGTTCCTGTCCAGCGAAGCCTTTAGGAATCCTAATACTTCGCGCTCTTCGCCCTCTACTTTAACCATTCTTTTATCTCCTTATCATTAGCAGCGTAATCGCTACTTTTGTATATTTGTTTATAACGGGATATAGTTTGTTACCCCCTAAGTAAACGCTTTTTAAGCGGTATAACAGAAAAAAACAGATATATATGGTGTTGTATAGTAAGTAATTATAGTGTAAGCCATGGGGATGGATGAGGATGGCGAGACTGGATAAATATCTGTACGTCGGCGAGAAGGCGATCTTTTCCCTGTCGAGAGATTCCATATTCGGGACAGAGGAGCTCGCGGCCACGGACAGAAGGCTCCTGCATATCAATGGAGAAAAATTCTACGACTTGAAGTACGAAAGCCTGGTGTCCTTAGGCTGTTATACTGTGTACCAATGGAAGTGGGCGCTGGCCGCCCTTGTTTCCATCGTCACGGCGCTGCTCCTGAGCGGGACCATCTCGTTGACGTTAATGTTCACCGGCGCCGACATCGCCGGCTTAATGAATATGATGAGCTTCTCCGCAGGCTTATTACTCGCTTTCGCCTGTTCTATGTTACTGGCGTTCATCATCACAATCAGGCGCGGGATCGTCATGAAGACGCAGTTCGAGACAAAATTTTTTAGCTATAGGCGTTCCCAGAAAAGAGACGCCCACGACTTCGTGAAAATAGTAAGGGCTGCCGAGGCGGGCATATTGAAGCCTCACAAAACGATCATGCCTGAGATCATCGAGCCGGAGCAGCGAAGCCTGGAAGTCATAAAGCCCGAGCCAGCCCAGCCAAAGGGTAAGCTGCCAAGGCTGTGACTATTCGGCCGTATGTTCCCAGTCATAGACTTCAATCCTGCGCATGCTTTCGTCGTCGTTGAATTCCCGGGCAATTAAGCTATCGCAGAACGGGCAATAATACTCTAATTCAGTATCCGACGGCGCCAGCGTGGCAAAATTTTTAAAGTCCTTGTGAGTGACGGGGCATTTTTTAGGCGGGCTATTGCCACCTTCCCCGAAGTACTTCGACTCATTCCTCCCTATTTTCGAGGGCGTGGCATATTCGCCGGCAATGCCGCCTTTAAAATCGCCCTTGAAATCATCCTTAACGCCGCTCTCCAGGTGTCTGGAGATGCCTTTTTTCGGGTCCCTGCCAGCCATTAGATCGCCGTTCATAATATTGGGAGCGTGAATATAAAAAGAAGAGGCGCGGATTGAAGTGGCATAAGGCAGCTAACCATAATGATTTTCTAGGGGAACGACCATTAGAGAGCATCACTTTTAGAAGGAGTCGTATTCATGAGCCTCGAATGCCCGTCATGTAGCGGGAAAGGTTTTATCGTCAAAGGCGAGCAAACCTGCAGTAACTGTAACGGTACCGGTAAAGTAAAGAGCGTCAACCTGATAGGTATGACTGAGAAGGACCTGAAAGGCCTTTTATCAGGGTTCTGCCCGAAGTGTAAGGGCGCCGGTAAGATCCAGACAAGAGAAAAGTGCCAGGCCTGCGGAGGCTCGGGAAAAGCCCCCGTATGCGAGGTCTGCGGAAAAGCCGTATCGCCAGGGCAGGAAATGTGTAACGAGTGTAAGAGCTACAAGCCCGTCTATAAGCTTACGGCGGCTTGCGATGTCTCCGACCTTGAGCCTGGAAAGATCTACGTTGGAAAAGTAGCTAATCTGGCTGATTTTGGCGTTTTTGTCAATTTGAATGAAAAGACCAAGGGCTTAATTCACGTTAGCAACGTCAGCAGGACATACGTCCCCGGCGAAGAGGTCATGGTCAAGATCAATTCCATCAAGCCTAATGGTAATTTCGACCTGCTTCCCCAGCGGGTGACTGACTTCAAGGTAGTCGAAGTTGAAAAGAACCTGCCGAGAAGAAAGTCCAGCGAAGTAGCTAAATTCGTCGGCAAGCTTGTTTCCATCAGCGGCGAGATCGTACAGATCAAGCAGACCAGCGGCCCGACGATATTCACCATAGCGGACGAGGACGGCACCGTTTCCTGTGCAGCGTTCACCGAAGCGGGCATGCGGGCATACCCGGAAGTCAATTTAGAGGACATGGTCAAGGGCACCGGCCAGATAGAGCTGCACAACGGCGCTATCCAGATGGAAGTCCTCGAAATAAAGAAACTCTCGGAAGCTGACGCCGCCCCGATCAAGGCTATCATCGAGAAGTCCATTGACGAGAGGGCCACCCCGGCCCACGTCGAGTTCCTGGTCAAGAGCGAGGCGCTCGAAAAGCTCAGGCCCCAGATGGAGAAAGTGGCCAGGCGTATCCGTAAGGCGATCATCAAGTCCGAGCCTATTATCATAAGACACCATGCCGACGCAGATGGTATTTGCGCCGGAGTGGCCGTCGAGAGGGCTTGCTTACCGCTGATCAAGGCACAGGGAGATTCAGAGGCGGAATATCACTTTTTCTCCCGGTCCCCTTCAAAGGCACCGTTCTATGAATTAGAGGACATCAACAAAGACCTGGTGATGGCGCTCGAAGACCACCAGCGCCACGGGCAGGCAATGCCGCTGATATTGTTGATGGACAACGGCTCAACCGAGGAAGACCTGGACGCATACAAGTTCGCAAAGGTCTATGATATCGACCTGCTGGTAGTAGACCACCACCACCCGGACGAGATCGTCGACCAATACCTGCAGGCTCACGTTAACCCGTATCATGCGGGCAGCGATTTCGGCATCACGGCCGGAATGCTGGGCACCGAGCTGGCCAGGATGATCAACCCCGAAGTTGAAGACCAGATCAAGCACCTTGCGGCCGTAGCGGCCGTAGGCGACAGGTCCGAGGCGCCCGAGCGTGTTTTGTATCTGGCGCTGGTAAAGGACAAATATCCCGAGGAAGAGCTGAAGAAGATGGCCCTGGCGCTGGACTACGAGCAGTTCTGGCTGCGCTATAATGACGGCAAAGGCATCGTCGATGATATCCTGGGTTTCGGCAGTGAAACACGCCACAACGCTCTTGTTAATTTACTAACGGAGCAGGCGACCAAGATGATCAACGACCAGCTTGATACGTCGATGCCACACGTCAAGACCACGACTTTACCGAGCGGCGCTCTCATGCACGTAATAGACGTCGAAAATTACGCTCACAAGTTTACCTTCCCGGCACCGGGCAAGACCACGGGCGAGATACACGATTTGATGTGCAAGCAGTATGCCGGTAAGCCGATCGTCACGCTGGGCTTCGGCCCGGACTTTGCCGTGCTAAGGTCCAAGGGAGTCCTCATGAACATACCGGTCATGGTACGTGAACTCCGCGAAGAGATCAAGGGCGGAGGCATCAGCGGCGGCGGCCACCTTGTCGTAGGCTCCATCAAGTTCGTCGAGGGAATGCGCAAGGAAGTCCTCGAAAAGCTTACCCAAAAGATCGGACAGGCGCCCATAGGGTAATATTGCCTGTCATTTTATCCTTTTTTTAACTTAACAAATTGTGAGATAAGCCCTATAAGCTTCATAATGAATTATTTGTACAGGTCATGAAGACCGGGGTGATTGCAAAATGAAATCAAGTTTAATTATAACAGCATTTATCTTAGCGATCGCAGTAGTACTGGTAGCGGGATGCACGTCGTTCGGGGGGATCGGAGGGGGCGACCAGACGCCGACGGCAGTTCCTTCAGCCGTCCCGACGGGCCCGGCAAGCCATGATATGGGTAGTTCGAGCCCTACAACCGCCCCTATCACGAAGCTGACCGATGCGCAGCTGGCCCAGGCCCGGAATATAGCGGAAGCCAACGCGACGATCAAGAGCGCGCTGGCATCGGGCTACACGTTTTCCCAGACAGACATTTATGACCGGTATATACCTACGGCTTCGGTCCAGTACATGCGTAACTCAAATTCAGCGTTAGACGTATATATCGTAGAGGTCGACTTGAGCCAGAATAAGGTCGATAGCGTTACCCACGCGCAGCATCCGTATCCGACGCCTGCGCCGACGGCACCGCTACAATAAGCCTTTTTCATTTTCGGGCTTTACAACATCCGATACTTCTTTTTTTATCTGCTCATTGGCCGTTATCTGTAGCTTCGCCCGGCTGGCCGCCGCTCTTCTATAATATGTCAGCGGGTGGCTGACGTATTCGCATAATTTATCCTTGCCATAGCAGTTGCCATAGGTAGTCATGGTCTTGCAGGACGGCGATGTATATTCAGTGCCGCCGGCGCCTGTAATGTGCTCAACCTGGTAGCGGGTCAACTCCTCCCGGAAGTCAGGAGCCATACGGTATAGCTCCATGATCTTATCCTTATCATAGCCCAGGTTCGCTAAAAAAGAGGTGAGAGCGAATCTCGCCGTATGGGGCAGGTTTAAGCCTCGTTGTAATTCGGATAACAGGTACTTCATGCAGGGCGGGAAGGCATCTCTGGTGACATCGCCGCTGACGTTAATGTTCATCTTGCTCTTGAGCTTGTTCAGCTCTACCATGACCTCTTCGGTATAGGGCTTCAGCGATGCCGCCAGCGGCGCAGGCACCGGCGACATTGAGGACTGTATCTTTTCTCTGATGGCTTCCTCGACGAGGCGGGCATAGGACTCCTTCGTAATATACACCATGCCCTTGACGACCTTGCGGCTGATGAGCTTCCAGACCGGGTCCCGGAGGAGTGCAGCATACCTCAGGTAATCGGTAAAATGCATAATATAGTCCCGGCCCTCGACCCTGGCGGGCAGGCTGAGGTCTTTGCCTACCGAAAGAAGGTCCGCGTCTTTTTCGTTGATGAGAAAAGCGTACGCCCTCTTTGCCTCCCACATCGCATACCGCCTCATCAGATACGGGTCCTGCAAGACGGAGACCAGCATACGGGCCACAGGATAGGATAACAGCTCCTCCTCAGGCTGCAGCGACATATCATCCTTCGTCGCTTCAGCCGTCGAGAGCGCTTCGAGAACTCTTTTTTTACCCCTCGCCCTCACCCGGCCGTAGGCCGGCTTGGAAACGATATCGTCGATGGAGTAGCCCTGTTCCCTGACGAAGGCCAGGGATTCCTGGTTGAACGGGTATTTGGCGAAGGCGACGACGTCCATGGTAATTCCTTAGCTGTTATCTTTCATAGGATAATTATACGACTTTTTCATTTATTAGCCGTAGGCTTTAATATGTTTTCCCCGGCCGTGGGTTATCGGCCGTTCGGATGCAGCCTGCAACCGCCAGATACGTTGAACCAAGGTCAAACAAGCTAATCTAAACGGTTAAAACCGCTATTTTTGTCATTCTGCGTTTTTTAAGGGTCATTTTAATTTGTACAGGCGCGAATGGGATTCTAGGTATAATACACTGCTATACAGGAGGATGGAAATGGTAGAAAAAGGTAACATCAGCGTCAGAGAGGCGGGCAGAAAGGGCGGATTGGCTACCTCGAAGAGCCACAGCCACGAGTTCTATGAGCAGATCGGCCACAAGGGCGGCTCCAAGGGCGGGCAGAGGGTCCGGGAGCTCATCGAAAGAGGCAAGGAAGTCGAGTCCCGCCGGCGATACTAATTACAACGCATTGGATCCGCAAGGGTCCAACGTCTATTTTTCATCAGGTTTCACCATTGAGTACCAGAAGTTCCGTGCTCATGTTTTAACCGTTTATTATTTATGCGACTCACGTACGCCCTTCGGTTTCAAACACGAAGACATGAAATTCCTTTTTAGATTTACGAACACTAAAACAGTAAGGCCACCATGACACAGTTAAAACATGAATATCATGAAAACCCCATTAAATGAATTAAGCCGCCAAAACACGGTTAATAAGACACTAACGAACGACGTAAGGCACGAAGTGCCACCAAATCAAGACAAAAAGGAACGCTATACCAGCTACCATTTTATTGGCTCATCGATCGTATTCGCATATTGATCCAATTTTTATCAGTCGACGCTCGTTATCATAGCCGTACTCTAGTTGTCTTGGTTTTGTGGCACTTCGTGATTTACGTCGTTCGTTAGTGTCTTAATAGCCGTGAACTTGGTGGCTTAATTCGATTAATGGAGTCTTCATGGTTTCATGATTTAACCGTGCCATGGTGTTTTTCATGTCTTAGTGTTAAAACTCTAAAAAAAGGAATTTCATGTCTTCGTGTTGTGAAACCGAACAATCCAGCGAAAAGCGCAAGCAAGAATAAACGATAACCACACAAACACATGACAACTGGAGTACAGTTAGTGTGCACTCATTCAGGATCGAGAAAATAATAAAAAAGAATTGAGTTTTTTACTCTGACTCTATGCGCGGGGCCAGCAGGTATGTGACCGTGCCGTTGCCGCTGGCGATGTTAAACGTGAATTTGACCGGGTAGTCCGTGCCCAGGTCGATGTTAACGCGTTCTGCCTTTCCCAGGGATTTCGCAAGGTCGTTTAAGTAGTCAAGCGAGAATAGCGAGCGCACGTTGCCGGTAGACTGTATCGAGATCAGGCTCGTCTCCGGGATGTCCAGGCGCACCTTGTCCAGGTCGCCCTCGGCCTCGACGTAGAACGTCTTTTCCATTACGCCCAGCGCCATATGGTCCGATACTTTCTCTGCGGCCTTCACGGCTCTCTTCAACTCGGCGCCGTTCACTTCAATTTTGGCGGGGAGTTCCAGGTTGGGCACTTTCGGCTCTTTCCTGATGGAAGACGGGTCGAGTAACGATAGCGTATATGCGAGGCCTCCGGTCCTTATTTCCATCTTTCGGGTCTCCTCGTTCAGGTTGAGCGATATCTTATCGTCCTTCGAGGTCATCCCTAAAATATCGTTAAGCCTGGTCAGGTCGACGCCGATCTCGCCGTCGGTGGCTTCGTATGTTTCAAATGCCTTTGCGCTCAGGTCGAAGGCTACCATCGCTACGTTAGCCGGGTCGACGGCCCTGGCGGAAATACCGTCCTTCGTGATCTTGAACTTGGCCTCGTCAACCAGAGTAGACACCGCTTCGATGGCGTCCTTCAGGACATCCGCGTTAATAACCGCCTTAAACATGTACCGTTCTCCTTTCCCTTGAACCTCAAGTGATTCCTTAAGTTCTTATTTGTGCTTGCTATATAAATTTAGTTACCGGTCAGTTATATTCTCGCCAGGTCTTGCCGCATTCGGTACAGCGGAAAAAGCGCACTTCGCTTTCATCGGCGCTCCTGAGCTGCCGCATCCACCAGTATGCCTTCTGGTTGCCGCAGTCAGGGCACTTTTGATCAGTTGTCGTCGGCAGGCCGGCGTCTTCCTTACCCTCGAGCACGGTCATATCACGCATGGGCCTGTCCGCCCCGTCGCCCACGATCATCGACTTGGACGTTTGTTTCTTTTCAAAGCCGCACTTGCGGCACTTTAAAACCCCGGCATTGGGTGTCATCATACTCTTACATTTCGGACAAAATTCCATTATTATCACTCCATTTACTGTCGCCTGCCTATCCGGGCAAATACGCTTCTTCGGCCCAGTGATATTTTAAAAGACAGATGCGACCCTTCCCGAGGGGTACCGGTGAGGATTAAAATATACCCCTACAGGCTTAAGTATTTCGGCCTTCATGCCGGCCGGGCCGACATTCGATATAATAAAACACACCATCTTTATATAAAAACTATCAGGCGGCATGAACGTTTTATGGAAATATGTTTATTAAGTTTAAGATATAAGCTATAGAAATAATTGTACTTTAGGAGGTATAATCATAAGCAATAGACCAGTAATCATGGCAGTTTTAATATCGATCGTCCTGTTAGCGTGCGTGTTGAGCGGGTGCACGAGCAGCAGCCCTACGGCCAGCCCGCAGGCATCTGTAACGGCCACATCGACCTCGATCGGTACGCCGTCGAGCACACCGGCAGCGAGCACGGGTGACTTCGTGACCGGCGTAACAACGACAGACACCGGCTACATCGTAAAAGGAAATACGAATGCCAACAATCAGAAGGTGACCCTCAAGGCTGGGACATATACATTCCATATCACGCTGTCGGACTTTTCGAAATCGATGAGCGGCCAGGCATACGTACAGGGTACCGGCTCAGTCGCCGACCAGCAGGTAACGCTTGTTATGTTTACGGACCCGATCTGGGGAGCGGACATGACGATAAGTAAGGCGATCCCGGCAGATGGCGTTTATGAGATCCACGTGTCCTACCTGAATAACTGGGAAGTCGACATCAGCCAGTAGATCTTTTTTTTAATTTTCTATTTCCGAGGCATATAATGCAAATGCTTTAACCTATGGCAAAAAAAGTCCGTCGTTGCCATAGATGTGCCGGGCAGTATTCTTCGCCCATGCCACAGAGCCGACGTCGGCCGCTTTGTGCGCATCGCTGCCTATGGTATATTTGACGCCTTTTTCCTTACACTTTTGCAGGAAATCCCATGGCGGCAACACGTGCTTCGAGTTGATCTCGATGGCGACCTCGTGCGTAGCCATCAGCTCTATGAGCATGTCGTCATATTTTTCTACGGGCACAAATCCGCCGGGGGTCCAGGCATGATGCGCCAGCACGTCCACTTTCGGGTCCGTTACCGCCCTCAAGACGGCCCGATAATAGACTTCCTCCGAAGGTGAGCCGTGATACGATGCGAGCACGATGTCCAGGCCTTCCCGGCTCTCCAGGTATACTTCTCCCGTAGAGAGAATCTCGGCCTCGATACCCACGAGTATTTTTACGTGATAATTACTCTCCAGCAAGGCGGCCTCCTTTTTTGTCTCGAGAGCCTGTTTCTCGGTAATGCCGCTACCGTGCCCGGGGCCGTGGTCCGTGATCGCGATCAGGTCGAGGCCTTTCGCTTCCGCCGCATCCACGACATTATGCAGGCTATCCCTGCCATCGGACTTGCTGGTATGGATGTGCATGTCGACCTTCATATTCATCCGGACTTTCTCATGTGCGTATACAGGTAGAAAATTCTCTGGAGGGCTGAAAAGTTCGTCAGGACCGCGATGATGATGATCGCCCAGTATACCTGATTAATTAGCGATAATACGATGAGCGTGATGGCAGTCTCGGGCCTTCCGAAGATGCCTACGCCCTCCAGCGGGTCCTTGATCTTGCCGTCCTCTTTTTTATCGAACCCTATCTCGGCGTACGTTACGGGCTTGATGAATGTGTTGATCATAGAGCCGAATACGGCTATGGCCACGATGCGAGTGTCCGCGAGGCCGCTGAACCCGATGCCGATGAGCACGAGGCAGTCCACATACTTATCGATGATCCAGTCGATAGCCGCCCCGAATGTGGATGATTTACCGTTAATGCGTGCAACCCCGCCGTCTATAAAGTCGAACAGCCCCGACAGGAGCAGCATCCCCGCTGCGACGTAGACGTGCTGATAAGCGTATAGTATGGCCGAAGCTATCCCGAATAAAAGTGAGATGAACGTTATCTGGTTCGGGGACAGGCCGATGCGGGCAAATACCTTGGCGACCGGGTCGATGTAATGGATAAGCCTATCCCGGTACTTCGTTATGTTCACCATATGATCCAGAAGAATGGATAGCTTTCAATCCTTATATTTTGAATGGTTAAACCCCTGTAAAGCATATTTTAAATAGTTAAGGGCCGTAATTTCGTTAGAGGTCGCTATGGATTCCGTTAAAAGGGGTTTTTACATAGGCCGTTTCCAGCCGTTCCACCTTGGCCACTTGAAGGTCATAGGCGAAATAGCGAGACAGGTCGACGAGCTGGTCATCGGCATCGGCAGTGCCCAGCTAAGCCATAAGCCGGAAAATCCTTTTACAGCAGGCGAGCGTATTTTAATGATCACCAGGAGCCTGGAAGACCTGGACCTGTTCTATTATGTTATTCCTATCAACGACCTGTACCAGAACGCCCTGTGGGTGGCCCACGTCCGTTCGCTGACGCCGCCGTTCACTGATGTCTATTCCAATAATCCCCTCGTTTCGAGGCTTTTCCTGGAATCGGGCTATGATCTGAAGTATTCTCCGATGTATAATCGGCAGGAGTACTCGGGTACCGAGATCAGAAGGCGCATGCTGGCTGACGAGGAATGGGAGAAGCTGGTGCCTGAAGCGGTCGTCGAAGTGGTCAAGGAGATCAAAGGCGTCGAAAGGCTCAAGGCTGTCTCGATCAAAGGCGATATCGAAGACGTCATCGCCGAGAGGCCGTAGGCGCAATAGTTCCGTATAATGTTTCCTGCTTCGTTGTCGGAAGTGGTTGGTAACACGAACATCACAAAAGGAAATAAAACCCGAAAACTTTTTTTTATTTTTTATCTCACTAAAGCTCTAAGTCTCTAGTTCACCGTCAACACACTAATACTCAAAACCTCGGGACATTGCACTAACTTCACGAATACTCTAACCCTAAAATAATGCTCTAAAGCTCGAAGACACGTTCGAAACGCTAAATGGCACATGCACTAATACTCAAAAACCCGGTCAAAGACCAAGAACTCTAACGCACCCCGAAATATCCCTGGACAGTAAACAATTAATACAAGGATCATTTCAAAACAATTTATTCGAGCAATGCTTTACCGTTATACATTAGAGTCCTTGGTCTTTGACCGGGCCTTCGTGTGTTCGTGCAAGCACCATTTAGCGTTTCAAATGTGCGTTCGAGCCTTCGAGACTTATTTTAGGGTTAGAGACTTACAGCATTAGAGCATTGACCCGAGGTCTTGAGCATTTTGTGCGTTGACCGTGTTACAGTGACTTAGAGAATTAGTGAGTAAAATCTAAAAAGAAAATTCGGGTTTTAATTCCTTTAGTGATGTTCGTGATACCAACCACTTCCGACAACGCCACGCACAGCCAGCTCAAGGTTAATGTGATGTTACCAACCACTCAACAAACTCCACAGATAGGTAGATAGTAATAACTACAAAATGGAACCGGCGAAGCGACAACAGCTTTTGAAAAACACGAACGCCGGCAGCGCTGGTAAGCCATGGGTCAGCCCGTACGGGAGCGACATGACGGGATCATATGCTATGGCCGCTAACAGCCTGGATCGAACGGCTTTTCTAGAATATTTTATTGCCAGGTCGAGGTCGCCCTGCGCCATGCGCCGTTGTTGCCCGGCCACGCTTCTAAGCGTTGACGGGCCTTCATGCCAGACTCTTGCCTCGGGCACCAGAGCCAGCTTAAAACCGGCCTGTTTAACCCTGACGGACAGATCATAGTCCTCGCCCGACGACAGCGACTCGTCGAACCCTGCCATGCCTTTGATCACTTCTGCCCTGAAAGCGGCTGAAGTGGTACACAAATTCGTATCATTGGCCCGTAGATAGCCGTACTTTTCTACCAGGCCGCCCGGTTTAATGTAGGCGGCGTCCCAGAGCGAGGCGATACGATTACCATAAGATTCGATGATGCTGCCTGCACCGCCCGTTTCCGGGTCATCGAACGCCCTGAGCAGGCTGCTCAGCCATTGCCGGGACACGATACAGTCTTCGTCGGTAAACGCGATGATCTTGCCGCATGAACCCTGTATCCCGCGGTTCCGGGCATTCGCCATGCCGCTGCCGCCCTGTTCTATAACATGTACCCGGCGGTCGGGGCGTGAATATGAAAATCCCTGCCTGGCGACCACGACAACTTCAAAGTCCCCGCAGTCCGTCCGAAGAAGCGAATCCAGGCATCGGTCGATGAGCTGTGTCCGGGATGCCGGCACGACGACCGATGCAAAAGCCATCAGGCTTTCACCGCATCCTTATACAGGGACATATACTTGCTTACGGCAGTGCCCCAGGCATGACCGGAGACGGCAAGTTTCCTGCCGTTATCCCCCATGGCTTTTGCTTTCTTTTCATCTGCCAGGAGGCTGACCACTTTATCGGCTAGGTCTCCGGCACGCTCAGTATCAAATAGCAGGCCGTTGACCTCGTCGGATATATATTCGCTAATGCCGCCGCCGCCGGAACAGACGATAGGCGTACCCGATGCCATGGACTCGAGCACCAGCGTCCCGCCGGCCTCCTCTTTGGACGGCAGCACGAACACGTCCGATGCCGCGAGGTAATCCCTGACTGCAAGATCGTCAAGTTTACCGGTAATGGTGAGATGGTCTTTCACTCCGATCCTTTCGGCGAGGTCGGAAAGATATGCAACACATTCGGGCCTGGCCTTTCCGGCAAGTACGAGTTTGGCGTCCCGGACCTTTTTTAAAATAGACGGCATGGCGCTCACCAGCAAGTCTGCCCGATTGCGCCGACCCTCGATGCCGGATACCATACATATGATCGGCGTATCGGGCAGGCCGAGGCTCTGCCTGATGGCTGCCTTATCGACGGCAGTCCCGAACTTCTGGGCGTCGACCGACAGAGGAATAACGGTACTATCGATGCCCAGGTCTTGTTTCAGTTTATCTCTCACAAAATTAGATACGGAAACGACGCTTGTGGCGCCTGCCAGCGCTTTTTTGTACATGAGCCGGTAAACGTGGATGGGGCTGGCCAGGGGTGAGGCCGACGGGGCCGAATGGACTGTCAGGACATAGGGCGTATCGTCATATTTTTTTAAGAGGGATGCCGCATACCCGCTCCCGAAGTGGTGCGCATGTACGATGTCGGGGTCCTGTCGGTACATTTTTAGGATGCCTGAAGGGACAAAGGTGATACGCTGGTCATAAAGGTTGCCCGTCCATCTTGACATGTGGTTGCCATACATAGAGGCGTACTCGATCCTGACCCCGCCGAGGGTCCGGCTCCTCCTGCGGCCGCCCGCGAGCACGGTCACGTCCTGGCCGGCCCCCATGAGGCCGCGGCTCAGCTCATAGACGAAACGCTCTATACCCTTTTCATAATCCGGTAAAAAATATTCTGTAGCTTGCAGTATTTTCAATGGCATCAGCTAATATTATTATAATATTATTTGTTTATAAATCTTATTAGCGGTTATTAATAAACGCGTGGCTAACATATCGCTTATTAAAAATATATACTTAAAAAAATAAAAATTAAAACATTATATTACTAGCTCGTGCTATTGTGTCTTAGATTCCCTGATCATGATCATCGTGCCGATCCGGTTTCCTTCGCCATTCTTAACAACGGATAGCCTGCAAAATGATCTGACATGCGCCTGGTCCTTTTTTATGAGAGTGCAATTACACGACTGGTCGGACCTGACATCGGAAGGGATGGGCAGCTCAGCCAGAAGCATCCCATATGGTTTACCGACGACCTCGTCAAATGAATAGCCGGTAAGCTTGCTCGCCGCTTCATTAAAATAAAAGATCTCCCCCTCGGGGTGGACCATGATCTGGGCATCTACCATATTCCGTATCAACGCATCGTTGAACTCTATGCGCTCGCGTATTGAAGTGACCATTTTCTGGAAGCTCCTGGCAAGGCTGCTGACCTCATCGTTCCCTTTGGTACTGACCTTTGTTTTCCAGTCTCCCCTTGCGATCTTTTCGGAGGCCTGCGCCAGCGTCTCGATGGGCTTTGAAACGGAACGTGTAATGAAAATTAAGATGATCACGCTGGAAAGTATCGAAATCGTGATCAACGATATAACGGTCAACGTCGTCTGCCGTAGGGCGTCTTCGAACTCTCCGTTCACGGTAGTACCGGTAGAGCTTATTTCATCGCCGAGTGAGCCTACGGTCATGTCTATATCGCCGTTAGTGTGTATACTTTGAGAATAAAGGGTCGCCAGCATGTCAATGTTATTATTATAGCGCCAGACATCCTGGGTCAGCTCCGCATCGTTGCCCGACCAGGCAAGCGTGAGGTTTTCCCGGTCATGGATATAATTTAAATATACAGGGTCATGTGTCGATAAAAAGTTCTGTTCGCCCTGCATCATATCGTAGAGATATCCCATGCCCTTAGCGGTATTGTTATTTTCCGCCCCTAGATCCAGCACGCGTTCTTTAATGGCTTCGGAGCTGTCCGTGATGCCGCCCGGGCTGGTCATCAGGCTTTGCTCCGTACGCCAGAGATTCTCAATGCTGTATAGATACTCATTGTTATTCAAAATAAGATCATGATAACTATGGACCGACGACTGCATATCCGTGAAATTTGTCTCATTCCCGTAGGACATTCCGCTGGTCTGCATATCATAAATATCCCTGGTGATATTCCTGTATTCGAGCTGGAAATCAACGACCAGGCTCGTATTATACGTCGACCTGAACTCGTTTTCCGTCAGCATACTATCCTTTAAGTCCGCAGTCAGGTTGTCCATGGACTTTTTACTCTGGTAATATTGCTGCACCGTGTCCATGTTCTTAATAATAAGGACGCCTGCAATGGCGTTTATCAAAATGATGATAGCGAACCCGATAATTAATCTTTGGCCTATTTTCATACAACCGCTCAGACTTACAATGCTTGAGCGCTTAAAAAAATAATCAATATATTATACCCCAGGCTATTGTGACTATATATGCCGATCAGGCCGAGATCGGGAACGGCGTGAAGCACAATATGGTGAGCGCGAAGCCCAGGATACAGATGAGCGCCCTTGGCAGGCCAATGCGCGCCTTATCGTCCAAGGGCTTCGGGTGCGGCCCGCTGCCCATGACAGAAGTGAGCAATCCCCAGAATATCCACAACTCGCCCTGTGTCTGCATGACGAACGTGGCATAGAGGCCGAAGCCCAGAATGAATACTGGCAGGATCCTTGATATCTTGTCTGCCCATTCTCCCAGCACGGCCCTGGCCACATGGCCGCCGTCGAGCTGGCCTATGGGTATCATATTGAGCACTGTCACGAGCATGCCAACCCATCCGGCAAAGGCGATGGGGTTTATACTATTCATGCTAACTCCGGGATGCACGATGCCGGCTAAAAAGTCGAAGAGTAGGGGCGTCTGCAGCTGGAAATAAGTGGCATCGCCGGGCTGGGCGTTAATGACAGGGGCGGGAAGCATCAGGCCGATGACCGTAATAATGATCGCTACCGTCAGGCCGACCAGCGGGCCTGATATGCCCACGTCGAACAGCGCTTTCCTGCTGGGCACGGGCCCTTTTTGTCGTATGATAGCCCCCATGGTGCCGATGGGCGGTATGGGGAACGGGATAAAGTAAGGTAGAGTGGCGTCTATGCCGTTCTTCCGGGAAATAAAATAATGGCCAAGCTCGTGGGAGCCCAGCACGGTCATGATGGCTAACGCGAACGGCAGCCCCATGTAGGAAAGCTGCGGGTCTTTGAAGATGTCCACGCCATACATCATCGCACCGACCAGCATCGTCGTAATAAGCGTAGCGACGGCAAGGGCCACGTTGATCCAGATGTTATCGCTTTTTACGTTCCTGACTATGAGGACGATCTCACCGTGCTTTCGCTCCAGCACGACCTCTTTCTTGCGGCTCGAGAAGTAAGGATAAAGACTGCCATATAGTACGTTCCCTTCGACCAGCGGCTCGCCGTAAAGGACATCGGCGCCGCCCTCTTCCCTGACCTCGTAAAAGCTGAATACAGGCCTGATGGCGTCCAGGTCAGCGGGCTCTAGCATGATACCTCTATAGTGCCCGAATCGCCGTCGACAGTGACCGTCTCGCCGTCTTTAATGGCGGCCACTGGGTCCTGTTCCAGGTTATCGACCATGGGAATGTCCGAGATAATGGCCCCGACCGCGACGATGGGCTCGGAGCGGGTGTTGATGATAGCGGCGGGAGCAACGCCGTTCTTTTTTAGCTGGTAAAGGACGTATGAGCCTACCGTGGAGCCTTTGCCGCTGGGGAATATCAGCACTGTGCCCTTCACGTTCTTGCCGAAGAGCGTGTGGCCCTTTTCGATGACCGTGCCGGTAGCCGGATCTACGCCGCCTAAAAATGAGATCGAGTCCTTGGAGACCAGCGCCTTGCCTGTGGCCTTGCCTTTCGATACCGTACGTCCTTTTAAGAGCATAATGTCACCGGCAGGCCTCTTCGATACATTCTTCCGTGGTGCCGATGGATGCCTCGACTCCGCACATGGAAGGCACATATTTTAGCGCCTTTCCCGAGTTGACCATCATCTTTTTAAAATGATTGGCGGCGGGCGATACGACCATGCAAGTATCATAAAGCACTTTCACGCCCGACTGCGTTATCCGGTCGATCAGCTCACGGTTCTTTTCGCCCATAGAGCGCCCGACGCATACCCACACTTCCTTTTTGACACGACGCCCGCTCAGCGTTTTCAAAATAGTCTCCAACTCTTCCTTTGATGCATGAGGACAGCCCAGCGCGATAAGATCGGGCACCGCATGTTCCCGCATGAGCTTTTTTACGCTCTCGAGGTCGACGTCTACCCTGGTGCGGGGCAGGAAATACCTGGAAGGTACCTGCCAGTCGTCCTCATTTTCCAGTTCCTGGCGCCCGACTTCCATCCGGTCGGCCGGAAGAATGTACTGCTCCGGAGTAACGTGAAGCACGTGGAACAGCGCCACTGCGCCAGATGCGGCCAGGGCTGCGCCAAGATGCTTAAGCTCATCCTCCGCAGGAGTGCTCTTTAAAACGAACATAGGTATGCCGTCGCCCACTTTGGGGCCGACGACGTATCCCAGCGCGCCATATTCCGCCCCATGGAGGGGCTCGGTCACTTTAATGGTCATCGTAGGATAACGGTTCTCCGTAATGTGAAGGCCATACTTTGCGGTCTTGCCGACGAGCGCCGCCGCCAGGGCCGAAGGGCCGCCTTCCCGGTTGGTGCGGGCGCCGAAGTACCGAGTTCGCAAAACAGACCGCCGACGATTCGGACCATGCCAGGTGGTCGCCGAAATGCGGGCGGTCAAGATAATAAGGTGTACAGGTACATTCCGGCTTAATGCCTAATTTTTCATAAGCTTTAATAATTTCTTCCTGCTTGAGGGCAAATTTCTTATCAATGCCCATATCGGCCCAGGCATTACGGTCCATGCCCATGGGGTTTAAAACGGCGGGGATCTTTGCAGTGCCCTGCAGGTCGCTTATCCACTGGAGCCCGGCATCGCCGATGGTCTTATAGGATACGCCTGCGATCTGGGCGCTTTTAACGGGGATAAGCTTCTCAGCGCCGTAAATGTCACCCAGGGCTACGAGTATTTCCATCATCTTTTGCAGCGTAGGGCCCTGCCCGCCATTATAAACGAGCTCTTCCTCTTTTGTCAAATACATGATATCTCGACTGAAATCGGGTTACACATTAGCACGTGATAAAATAAACTATTTTTGGTTGCCGAAGCTATAGTATGGTCCCACAGCAGTACATAAAAACTTTCCGCATTATTGATATTTATATAGCCCGTCACGGCGTGTGCTTATGAAAACCTTTATATTGAACCACAATCACATAACATCTGATTTTTACTTTTATAGGAGGATCAAAAATGGCACAAGAAGCTGCACAATCTGGACCCATTTATATAATGAAAGAGGGCAGCCAGTCCACCAAAGGCCGCGATGCTCAATTCTATAACATCATGGCCGCAATGGCGGTGGCAGGCTCGGTCGTTTCGACGCTCGGCCCCAAAGGTATGGACAAGATGCTGGTAGACTCTACCGGCGATATCGTGGTTACAAATGACGGCGTTACTATCCTGAGGAAAATGGACATAGAGCACCCGGCGGCCAAGATGATGGTCGAAGTCGCCAAGACCCAGGACGCCCAGGTCGGGGACGGCACCACCACGGCAGTCGTATTAGCCGGTGAGCTGTTAAGACAGGCCGGAGTACTGCTGGAAGGTAGCGTACACCCGGCAGTGATCGTGAGCGGCTACGGCATGGCCGCGAAGAGATCACTCCAGTTGCTCGAAGAGATGGCCATTAAGGTCACCCCGGATGATAAAAAAATGCTCAAGCAGCTGGCCGAAACTTCAATAACGGGCAAGGACTGCGAAGGCGCTCGTGACTTTTTATCTGACCTGGTCGTTAAAGTAGTCGGCTACATGATGGAGAAAGACTCTCTCGGCAACTACGAAGTGGAAAAGAAGAACATGGTGCTGGAGAAGAAGACCGGCGGCATGGCAACCGATTCTAAGATCATCGAAGGCGTGCTCATCGACAAGGGCGTCGTTAATTTCCAGATGCCACACAAGCTGGAGAACGTCAAGGTCATCGCCATGGAATATGGATTTGACCAGAAGGACACGAAGATGGATGCCGAATATAAGGTTAAGTCGACCGTAGGCTTCCAGGCGTTCCGTGACGAAGAGGACCGCCAGATCAGGGAGCAGGTGGACAAGATAGCAGTACTGGGCATCAAGGCCGTATTTACTACGCAGGCCATCAATG
Organism: uncultured Methanocellaceae archaeon; assembly: GCA_963780625.1. Classification (GTDB taxonomy): domain Archaea; phylum Halobacteriota; class Methanocellia; order Methanocellales; family Methanocellaceae; genus Methanocella. Next base: position 811,712 of record CAWACH010000006.1, read on the forward strand.
ACCTTGCACAGCACTACATGGCAAAGCAGGGCATCATAGGCGTCCGCAGGCTCAAGAGGTCCGACGTGGACCGCGTGGCTAAAGCTACGGGCGGCCAGGTCGTTAACAATCTGGACGATATCAGGGAGAAGGACATCGGAAAGGCGGGCCTTATCGAAGAGATGCAGGTCGGCGACGATAAGATGATCTCGTTGACCAAATGCAAGGATAAGAACGTTATCTCGGTCATACTCAGAGCCCCGACATCCCACATTCTTGATGAGTTCGAGAGGGGAATAGACGATGCGCTTCACGCAGTACAGACCGCCATCAAGGACGGTAAGATCGTACCCGGCGGCGCTGCAGTGGAAACCGAGCTTAGCCTCAGGCTGAGGCAGTACGCCTCTACCATCAAGGGCAAGGAACAGCTCTCCATTAACGCTTTCGCCGAAGCTCTGGAAATAATCCCGAAGGCGCTGGCAATGAACGCAGGCCTGAACCCCATCGATTCCATGATCGAGCTGAAGACGAAGCACGACGGAAGCAAAGGCAAGAACTTCGGGCTGAACGTTTACACTGGCAAATCCGTGGACATGGTCAAGGCGGGCGTCGTAGAGCCGCTCCGCATCAAGACGCAGGCCATCCAGAGTGCCGTAGAAGCGACCCAGATGATCCTGAGGATCGACGACGTACTCGCCGCTACCCAGGTCAGGGGACCACCGGGCGGCCAGGGTGCCCCCGGCGGATACGGGATGTAAATACCCTTAGAGAGCCCCCATAGCGGGGCTCGACTTTTATTTTTTATATGGTAACCGGTATTAACACAAGCGTTTGGTTTTATTTGGCGTACTAAAGCGGTTAATGTATTTATTTTCCGAAGTCGACAAAAACCTATATTAGTGATAAGTATACATTATAAACGGTCTTAGCTTAATCGGAGCTTCATTTATGGTTAATAAAGCAAAGGTCCTCCTTCCCATTTTAGGGATCATCCTTGTGGTGCTGCTTAGCGGATGCACCACCCAAAAGCCGGTCAAGGACCTCAGCCCCGAAGATGTGGTCACGACCTACTGGAACGACATAGCCAGTGGCGATTACAATAACGCCTATGAGCTTGCGTATCATGCTAACGAGAACCTTACCAGGCAGAACTGGGTGGACGAGCACATCTCCACCTGGGGTGAGAACGGCTCTTACATCAAGATCTATTCGTTCAACGTGACCGATAGCTATCCGATCAACGCCAGCGACTTCGAGGGTAATTTCACCGAAGCCCGCATCGTTAATACTAACGCGACCATCGCCTACAGGGGACAGAACGAGACCGGCCAATTACGCATGGTGCTGGTCAATACCACCGACGGGTGGAAAGTGTTCGGCAATAACTAAGCTCATGATCACGGTGGTCACTGAGGACACCACGGTGTGCACGGTTTTATTATAACCACGGTGGACACGGAGGACACGGTGGCTCTTTTAATATTTGAGGCCCGGAGAATCAAAGAGCCAGGTTTAAAGAAATATACACTTAATAGCCTGTTATATCAACTCATTTTTTAGTCAAAGATAACTCAACTTCTAACAAAGAAATTAAAGATGAGACTCCATGCTCTCTGTATCTCAAATTATAAAAAAGTCCACCGTGCCCACCGTGTCCTCCGTGGTTATATTAAAGCCGTGACCGCCGTGGTTAATACCCCATTTCTTCGAGGTATGCATCTAAGTTTAACAAAAGATCGTTCAGCCGGTCGATGGACACGAAGATGCAGCCGTTCTCCACCATGAGGTCATCATTCAGCCAGGAGACAATGAGAGGGATGGACCTGATGCCGAATTTCTCCTCGTGGGCAATACAGCGCAGATAATGATGCTTTGCTTGCTCTTTTAAAGAGGATGACCTGGACCTGCCTTTGCCGTACTTTTTACCGTCTATGCACAGGCACAGGTCTTTGCGATACGCTACCGCATCCAGCTGGTAGCCCCGCTCGGGAGTCTTGAATACCTTACGGAACTGCACGCCGAAGGCGTGATGCTCCAGCAAGTCCCGTATGTATTCCTCGAACTCCTGCCAGGTCAACTCTTCAAGGTCGTCGGTGTTCCTGACCATCTGGCTTACAGTTTCCCTTAGAGTATATCTAGTTTTTCGGCCATTGCCCTATCGGGATACCGGCGGTCCTCGTGTATTTCCTTATCGTTCAATACCTGGCGTTCCAGCGTAGACAGGGCGATGTGGAAGGCGCCGTCCGCGCCCCAGGCTTCGCCGCGGGCATTGTAATAATGGTGGTCCGTCTTCAGGCGGACGCGGCACAATACCAGGGGGATGCCCCGGAACGTTTCCTTGTGCTGCTTGAAGTACACATTAACGGTGCCCCTGCCCAGGAACCGCTCGGACTTCTTGACAAAACTCTCCAGTGAAGTAGTAACGTAGTCCTGGTCGAAGTCCACAAGGCTGCCGTTGGTCAGCTGCAGCGTGAAGTTCGGGTTAACGGCCGGCTTGTGCTCCAGCGCGGCAAGGGCCTGTAATACGTCAGTCCGGGTGAATATGCCCCTCACTTTTCCGTCGGAGACGACAAGGCTGTGGATATCCCGGTTCAGCATTAGCTCGATGGCCTCTTTTATGGTGGAGTCGGGCCTGACAGTCACGACGCTGTCCGTCATGATGTCCCTGATCTTGATGTTCCTCATCGGCGAGCTGTTCACTCCGATGCTCCCCTTCGCCAGCCCCGTCTTCTTGGGCATGATCAGCTCGAGCAGGTCATGCATTGTGACAATGCCCACCAGATCGCCGTTCGACAGCACAGGCACGCGGGAGATACCTTCCTCCCGGAAAATGTTGATGATCTTGCCGACCTTATCGTCCGCTTCCACGGTAAGGACGTTCTCGCTCATGATGCCGGAGACCTGCTTCCCGCCGAAGCTCATGTTTGCGGCCTCGTGCATGAGATTTTCATTGGTGACCACTCCGATCACCTTTTTGTCAAAGACCGGCAGCTGCTTTAGCTGGTTTTCCACCATGAGCCGGGCTGCCTCACAAATAGTAGTTTGCGGGGTAATCTTTGGAGTTTTTTTTACAAGCCCACCTATGCCCGTCTTCAGGTCGTGAATGGACCGGACGATGGACTTTTCTGTGACCATGCCGGCGTATTCCTTTCCATCGAATACGAGCACCGCGGGGTTGTTGGAATTCTTGAATAAAGGCAATACTTCCTGAAGCTTTGCCTTTACGTCGATACGTTCGAAGTTATCCGTTGTAATTTCTGAGACGTACATGTATCTTACCCCTTATGGTTTTGTACGGTTTATTTCGTACATGTAAACATATGTCCGTGAGGGCTCATAATCATTTCGGATTCGGCGTATAGCGGAAAGTTTTTCTACTTAGTGAAAAATAAATGATTAGTTCTGGCGTTATCTCTTTTTGCGGTAGTGCGAGATCTCATTTTATCACCTATTTTCTAATAGTATTGCCCGACATAAAAGAAACCGCGGGCGCTCTATCTCCCGGAGCCCGATGTCGTTGGCGATCCTGACCATATTATTGAAACTTTTCTTTGGCGGATGCATCTTAAACTCGATGACGTAGAGCCTGCCATCTGGTTTTAGCATCGTCTGTATCTCTTCTAATGCCTTTCTTTTATCTGCGACTTCGTGGAACATGATGAACGCCAGTACCAGGTCGACTTTTCCTTTGAAACCTATACTGTCATTTTCGCATTTGTGTAATACGATCCGGCTTTCGATCTCAGTACCTTTGATCTTCTTACTTACGATGTCCAGCATTCCTTCCTGCAGGTCGGCGGCAATGACTTTTCCCGATTTGCCGACCATTCTCGCGATCTCCGTAGTAAAGTACCCTGAGCCGCATCCTAGTTCCAGGACGACCATACCTTCCTTGACATGGTTTTGTAAAATTTTTGCAGGGTTCTGAACCCATTTTCTGACACCAATATCCAGGCCTCCGGCATATTCCACCGGACATACACTTTCATATCGTTCCATTCTGAATTCTTCCTCCTTGTCTTGTTTGTCGTTAATTGATCCCCACGTTATTTTGTATAGATACTAAACAATAATTTCAAAAAAAAATTATTCGGCCGATCTGTTAAAGTCGTCTACGCATTTCTCAACGGTCATGAGGAACTTTTCAAGCATCAGAACCCGATCTTCCGTTAGATCGCCAAGTGAGTTCTTCACTTCCTCTATGAACATCCCGTGATGCCGGTCATGACCTTTTTGAGCTATTTTTCCGGAGGCGGTTAATTTTAATAAGACTTCTTTTTCATTCCCAGCAGCGCTATATTTTACGACCAGGTCTCTCGATACGAGCTTTTTCACCATCTGCGAGACTGCCCCCCTTGTCACGCCCATGTAATTTGCAACGTCGGTGACCTTTTTCCCTTGATTTTTTCCAATGGCCTGCAGCAGATGTATCTCCGATGGAGAAAGAAGGTCGCCGGTGCCGTAATCCCGATTTTTACATTCGGCATCGTTCATTTTACTGACGATCCTGACCCAGATCTCCATGAGCTTAGCGAAGTCCTCTTTTGCCATAGGTCCACCACATTATTGTTTAGTTAATATACATTATTGGTTAGCTACTATACAATAATCATATTTATATCTTGCGATTTGTTTTGCCCCTGTGGCCATGCCATATATTGATATTTTTGAGTAGTTTATATGGCTTTTTGACTAAAGAAAATATATACAGTATCAGCGTACACTAGATATCTGGTGGCTTAAGCATGACGAACGGTAATCTGCCTGCTACTACGGGCAATGTGCCTGCTACTACGGGCAATGTGCCTGCGACAGGCGAGCTGGAAATGAACGACTGGCTGAAGAAGCTCAAGGAGAACCAGAACCAGAAAAAGGATGAAAAGCTGAGAAAATATAACGATATTATCTCTAAGTTCATCATTATCCTTGTCGCAGTCTGTGTCGTGTGCTTTATAGCGATAGCTGCCCTCGCAGTAGAAAATAATAACCTTTACAAAAGTAACGAGCAGCTCAGGTCAGGATATTCGCAGAACGAGACCGCGCTAAATAGCCAGATCACCAAGCTCAACAGCGACAACCAGGATCTAAGGAATTTCATATTCAGCAACCGTACTTTTAACAATGTCGAGTATACGGTCAACATGGACCCAAGCCTGCCGAAGGTCGATATGATCACTTTCAATAACAATAAGGTGCACTTCGACTTCGCCGATGGCACGAGCAAGGACGTATTCTTCATCGACAATAACCTATACGTGAGTAAATAAAAAGAACGGGCGTAAGTGCCCGCAAGTTTTTTTATTTTATTATATTTCGCCCATCTTTTTCAGGTGCTCTATTGCCGCTTTGGTCGCCACACGGCCACGGGGCGTGCGGTTGATAAAGCCGATCTGTATGAGATACGGCTCGTAGACGTCCTCGATGGTCTCGACCTCTTCGCTGACCGTTACCGCGAGCGTCTCTGCGCCCACCGGCCCGCCGTCGAAGTCCTTCACTATCTTCTTTAATATGCGGCGGTCCATGCCGTCCAGGCCGAGAAAATCTACGTCCAGCTTATTCAGCGAGTCGTTCACAGTCTCCCGGTCGATCAATTTTTTATTGCCGACCGCAGCAAAGTCCCGGACACGCCTGAGAAGGCGATTGGCGATACGCGGGGTGCCCCGGGAACGTTTGGCTATTTCCATGGAGCCCTCGTCGCTCAAGTCTACGCCTAATATCTTGGCGGACCTGTCTATTATTGTCTTTAGATCGGCGGGCTCGTAGAAGTCAAACCGCATCGACATGCCGAAACGGTCCCTGAGCGGAGAGGTCAACAGGCCGGCCCGGGTGGTGGCCCCGACCAGCGTGAACTTCGGCAGCTCAAGCCTGATGGAGCGGGCGCTGGGGCCCTTGCCGATGATGATGTCGATCTCATAGTCTTCCATGGCCGGGTACATGACCTCTTCGACCACGTGGCTCAGCCGGTGAATTTCGTCGATGAAGATGACATCGCCTTCCTTGATGTTAGTCAAAATGGCGGCCAGGTCTCCGGGGCGCTCGATAGCGGGGCCCGAGGTGAGACGGATGTTCGCGCCCATTTCCCGGGCGATGATATGTGCCAGCGTAGTCTTGCCCAGGCCGGGAGGCCCGTAGAGCAGGACGTGGTCCAGCGGCTCTTTCCTCATGCGGGCGGCCTCGATGAATATCTTCAAATTCTCCTTGATCTTTCTCTGGCCGATGAACTCGTCAAGCGTCTTGGGGCGCAATCCCTCGAAGGCCGACTCTATCTTTTCTTCCCGGGTCTCCTCGGGAGTGACCAGGCGTTCTTCTTGCTTTTCCAGCATTTCCTCTTTTTCGTTTTCCGAAACGTTGATCATAGATACCTTAGCGATATTTTTATTAATTCTTCGACCTTTGGCACGCCGGCCGTGGATTCCCTGGCCCTGGAGACAGCGGCGACCGCCGCCTGCTTACTATAGCCCAGCGCCACCAGGGCGGATGCGGCGTCCTCCGATACCGTGTCGGCCGCCGGCCGCTTTACATGGCTCTCGATGGCCATCTCGGCCACTTTGTCTTTCAGCTCCAGTATCAGCCGTTGTGCCATCTTCTTTCCCACGCCGTTGACGCGGGTCAGCGTCTTTGCGTCCTCGATCACAATGGCTTCCGCGAGGTCGGATGCGGTAATGCTCGACATAATGCCTAGCGCGACCTTGGGGCCGATGCCCGATACCGTCATTAGCAGCTTGAAAAATTCCCTGTCCTGCCAGTTTGTGAAGCCGTAGAGCGAAGTGCCGTCTTCCGCGCGGAAGTACGTATGAACGTAAACCTTACAGCTCTCCCCTTCGTTGGGGAGTAGATCATACAGATGAGTGGGGACCCGGACGTCATAGCCTACCCCGCCTGCGTCTATTACGATCCTGTCCGACCCTTTATAGTCAAGCTTGCCTTCTAAGTGAGCGATCATCTTTCCTCTAACGTTGTTTTTGTCTATTCATGCTGTTCAGGACGTCCAGCGAGTTCGCGTGGCAGATGGCGATGGCCAGCGCGTCCGCCGTGTCGTCCGGCTTCGGGATCTCTTTCAGGTGCAGTATCTCCTTTACCATGAATTGCACCTGGGCTTTGGTCCCACGGCCGTAGCCTGTGATTGCCTGCTTCACCTGCAGCGGAGTATATTCTACGACCTCGACGTTATTATTTACGGCCGACAGGATGATGACGCCTCTAGCCTGGGCGGCAATGATGGCGGTCTTGACGTTCTTGTTAAAAAATAACTCCTCGACAGCCATGACGTCGGGATGGTATTCCGTTATGATATTAACCATATCATCATATAATATCTTTAGGCGGTCGGCGACGGGAGTGCCGCTCTCGGTGGATATGTGGCCATAGCTGCCCGCCTTGATGTCGACGCCTTGCTTATCGAGTATGCCGAAACCCGCCAGCGCGATGCCGGGGTCTATGCCGAGTATCCTCATCTATTGTCCACCATGCGACCAGTAAGCTTTATCCATGTTCAGCCATATAAATTGGATATTAGATGAGCGAGCAAAGATAATGCTCGCTCATAATATTTCAGAAGAACGCTGCCACATATAAAAGCTTTGTTAGCGGGCAGTGAAAGTAAGGTGGATTAAAAACAAGGGTGGACAATGCCGTTATTTAATTCAAGGCCTCAGGCGGACGGCCTGGAAGGGATACTCCAGAGTATCAGCATGGGCGATTGCGACGAAAGTACGCTAAAGTCACTGAACAGTCTGGTCTCCGAGATGAACGGCGATGATGTGAAAAGCCTCGCCGATATTTTAATGACCAACCTGGTTAAATTTCCCGACGACATAGCAGTGCTCCTGGGCTCCATAGAGGCGCTGGAAGCCCTGCCGTTCTTGCCCAAGGCAAAGAACGAGTTCATCATCACGCTATTACTCTCGCTACTTAAGGCGCCGGCGAACCGCAAGGACGCCCTGGAGCGTAAGACCTTAAAAAGAGAGATCATCAGGTTCTTATTATTCTTCGTATCGGAAGACTATAGCTATGCCAAGCTTATGATGCCGGAGCTGATACTGGCGATGGATGAGACCGTAGGCTCCGCGTCGTCTGGCGTATTCCATGTGCTGCATCAACTGGCTACCGAGAAGCCCGAGTATTTCGAGCGCCATTCGGCGGCGCTGATCAAGCAGCTGGGAAGCATTAATAAAACGACCAGGGCTGAATCCGCGAAGCTCATAGGCGTCATTGCGAAGACCCACCCGGAATACGTGTCGAGCGCGATGCCGTTCCTGCAGTCACTGGCTTCATTCTATCCCGATGCGATGGTTAAGCGTAATGCGAACGAAGCGTACCGGATACTCCAGAATACCGTGAAACGTGAGCCTGTAGCCCCCGTCGCTCATAGGACGATAACCGAGGGTAAAGGGCTTGCAGACATCATGAAGCTCAATACCGGCACGCAGAACAGCAATGTCCAGGCTGCGCAGTTTACCGATGACGAGCTTAAGGATATTATCGAGCTGACCAGAAAAGAGTTCAAGAGCGATGCCGAGGCGATACTGAATTCTCTTGGCGTAGGCCATCTGACTGTTAAAAGTAAAGAGACAAAAGCACGCCGGAAAACTTGCGCCGCAAAGGCCTGCGATCGAAGAAATGCCGCAGCCTGTGCCGGTGAAAGTAAAGCGGCCTATATTCAGGGAAAAGCCGATAAAGGATGAAAAAGCCGAGGCGGATAATATCGTAACTCTCAAGTCGGATATAGATAGTCTTTTCAAGAGAGGAAAAGATACGCCTCAAAAGCCTGCACAGGGCAAGGATTTCATGCTTAAATGCCCTAAATGCGGAGGAATGTCCTGGGCTAATGAGCAGTTGTGTGATAAATGTGCCGGCGAAGAGTTCGATAGAAAAGCGGCCAAAGGTCACTATGATCTGAGCCGTTAGTGATAAAAAAGAATATCCGCAAGCTGCGGACAATGTTTATTTTTGGACGATGAACATGCCGGTAGGCAGGCTTTCGACTTCATCGCAGGAGAGCTTCGTGACCTCTACGCTATCGGCTATGATAGCGCTGTTACCCAGCGGGTCCTCGATGATAAAAGTGAAGTCCGGACTGCCATCCCTTGCTACGCGCATCGTATCCAGAAGCGTGTCGGCACGCTGGCGCTCCTCGTCTGTTTCTGACCACCTTTTCGCCATGCCCACAATTGATTCCAGCCGCTGTATGATGCCTTCGACGTTTGTAATATAGCCTTCGGAGGCCGGCCCCGGCTCTATGTCGACGCCCCATTCGGGGATCCGTATGGTCCCGGAGGTAGAGCGTATGACGCGGTCGCATAGGTCGCCTTCGCTGCATATGTGTTTTTGATAGCGCAGCGGCTCTTTCTGGCTAAGAATGATCGTATCGACGAACTTAAACCCGCAACAGCAGACTATGCTCACTTCTAAAATGTCGCCAAAATATGGGATGTTGTCCTGGTGGCTTTGCATGTTCACGCCTCGGCCACATGCAGGACAATTATATAGTGATCCGTCTGACGTCGGGGTAATAGTATTTTCTAGTCCCGGGTCTGTCATCACACTACCGGGTGATCTACTTACTAGTAAACTTTGTCCTGTCGATCTTGATGGACATCGGCGTGACGACTACCTGATTGTCGTTGATCATGGCAATATCGCCGCTGACATCGAGCGCGACCTGCTTGAGGTCCTTTAGTGCCCTGTCACGCGTCAGGCTGTCGCCCTTGATCGGCGTAATATCAGCAATGATGATGTTGCCATTGTATATCTCTCTCTTAAGCTCGGGTATCTGGCCGAGGCTGGAGAGCTCTCCGATGCGTACGTAAGTTTCTGCAGGGCCGCTTCCCTGGGCTTCCTCGATCTCTTCTAAGTTGATCTCGGTGTAGTCATCCAATCCGTCTGCTGGCTTTGTTCCAAATAATTTTCCTATGATGCCCTTATTAGCCATTTTATCCCTCTAATATTACCAAATGCCTTAGTGCTATTTCGCCTTACGTCTATATAAATCTACTTCTCGACCGTTTATGCAGGCAACTTTATATAGCTAAATCATATAACTACTGATGTGTATAATACACTCTTAAAACATCTATAGAGTGTGAAAAAAGTGTATAATAAGGAATTGTGATAAAATATGCCTAAGAATATAATTAACTTTAAAGACTTGGAAAATAAGGAATTGCCTTTGCATGAAATTCCAGAAGTTACTAAAGAAGCATTAGATTTTCAACAGCAATTGGAAGTCATGGAGAACTGGATGTTAGGTAGAATTACAAGTGATGATGAAAATGTAAAGCGTAAGAGATTGAGCCTTGCAACTGTAAAAGGCACTAAGGGCTGCATCTGTAGTCTCTATAACAAAATGGCCGGTATTGAATTAACACGTTCATGGATTAATGCAGCTCTAAGTAAATTGGAAGCAGAAGGTATGCCAGCAAGATCCATAAACGCTTATGAATTTGCTATCGAGAGATTCTTTCGGGCTAACCTTCACAATGATAAATTCATTGTTCCAAAAAGAGATTACATAATACCTGAAGCAAAATTCCATACTCTTGAAGAAATCCATATGATACTGGCAGGCTGTAAAAATATTCGAGATAAAGCAATTCTAGCTGTACTGTATTATTGCGCTCCCAGGGTAGGAGAGTTTTGTAATCTTAAAATGAAGGATTTGGATATGGCTAACAGGCTTCTTACAATTAATTCGACTAAGCAGCACAGACAGAGAACCGTACCTATCGCTGAGGAAGCTATGCCAATTATAAATCAATGGTTAGAGTTTAGAGAGTCAGTGAATATTACAAATGAGTATTTGTTTTTAAATATTCAGGGTACTAAGTTCACAAATGCAGGAGTATACAAGTTAGTATTAAAATATGCAAAGAAAGTTGGCCTTGTATCTCATCCTCACACATTCCGACATTCAAGGGCTAACCACCTACTGTATATCTATCACTGGCCTATAGAACTTGTGGCAAAGTTTATTGGGGATTCCCTAGCCATTACTTATGAAGTGTACTCCCACACATCTATAAATGATATGCAAAAACAAATGAATGTATCAGATTAGATGCGAATGAAAAAGCTAGGAGGTTTATAGAATGGCAAAAAGACAACCACAACCACTGAAAAAAGATATTTTTTATTCTGAGGGTTCTAATGAACCTATCCTTATTCCCGAAGATAACACAACAGATGCAGAAAGACAGCAATGGGAAAAGGAAGGCAAAGAAGGACGTGAAAGGCTTGAAGCTAAGATTAGGATGAATGTATGGGTGTCATCTGAGAATCTAGACTTCCTCAAATTCAAAGCTGAACACACAGGTTCAAATGTTGCCTCCCTTTGTGGCATTGCAATTTCAGATTATTGCGATGACCAGAGAGTTAAGTATAAAGATATTTATAAGAAGCTAAAATAAAAACGATTACTTTTTAATTATTTCTATAATGGCTCTTTCTAAAAATGCGATTTAAGCACTTCATGGGTAGAATACCATTGACCACTTACTAATAATGCAGCCATGACCGGCCAATGAAGAGCAATGGCTATTATGTAAAGCAGAAGTCTACAGTATAGAGTTAAAAGGCGATAATAAATGGATTACTCTGATACAAAAAGCAAGTCAGAAAGCGATGGTATAATAAGATTTTTATAGAACAAAACGAGTCCTGTTCGTCTTTTATTTTAGTTTTCAACTGCTAATAGTTTGACTTTTAGTATATTGATAAGTCCAATACTTATACGGTAAAATATATATAGTTAGCACTTATCTAACGGGGATGTTTTTAAATATGAAAATGTCGTTAAATCATATGGGGAATCGAAAATGATAATAAAATTATACGATCGATTTGGTAATGATATTATCCATCGAGAAACCGCAAGAAATGTAGCAGAAATGATTTACAATGAACCGGAAGACAATCAAGCTATTGTAGATTTTAATAAAATAGAATTTGCATCACGATCGTTTCTGCATGAATTAATTAGTGATTTATGTGATAGAAATGTAAAACTAGTGAATATGAGTGCCGAACTGGAAGAAATGATGAAAATCGTAATAAAAAACTCTATTGTTAGTTCTAAGGTTACATCCGAGCCAGGATGTGTTTATACAGATTAGGCTAAAAGTCGATATAAGGGTAGATATTTACATCCTTTAGATTAAAATTAATACATACTAGCGAGCCATTCCAATATGATTTAAGCGGTATCTCTACTCGTTCTTTTTTAGGCTCATAGAAAAGGATGGATTCCCCAGACATTATAACTAATTTTCCCCCATAACCATTTACAAATAGATTTGCAATGCTAGGTATGCCTCTACCTCGCTCTTTTGACGCTTTTGATGACTTACCTTCTAAAGCATTTATTATTGCTTTAGCATCAGTATCGACTTCAAATTCAGTCCCCTTATAAGAGTTCTTATAACCAATACCACAATCAGCTAAAACAATCTCACATGAATTACGGCCGGCGCCATAATACTGAGCAAGCAACCAATACTTGTTCGCTTTAGAATGTTCATTTACATTACTTACCAATTCATGAGTTAAAAATTTTAAGTTCTGTTTAAAAGAAGATGTCCTTTGGTTTACGTTAGCATTAGATACTATCCTTTCTTCATATTCGTGCAAACTTGTATTTTCGCCACAGGTGGTAAATATGTAATAGGAAGATAACTCCTATTTGCATCATAAACACCAGGTACACCTTTTGGAAACCCTATAATATTCAAATATCTGATAACATTTTCTCGTTTTTTCTTTTCAACATAATTAATCTCTATATTATTATCATTTGCATATACAACAATAGGTAATATAGAAAGAGGAGTTACAAAATTAATTTTATCAAAAACAGCATCAAAAGAGCAATCACATATAGTATCTTCTAATTCACTAAGGTTATCAATTAATTCGCTAATTCTTTCAGATAAATCATCCCATGCAGCATCAATTCGCACAAAATAAACATAGCATATGTATTATATAAAGCTTAATTATCAAATTTTTCTGCTTTAGATTATACACTAAAATTAATACCTATAAGAGATCCTTGCCAATAAGAGTTTAAAGGAATTACCTTTTTAACTCTATCTGGTTTATAATAAACAATAGAATCGCCCGACATGATAACCATTTTGCCTTTATATTTATTAATAAAAATATCGGCTATACTTCGTATACCATATGCCGCAGTATCAAATTTTTTTGATGATCTACCTTCAAAAGCATTGATAATTGCATCAGCATCGCTATTTACTTCAAATTCAGTACCCATGTAAGATGCCCTATAACCTTTACCACAATCCGCAATAACAATTTCGCAAGTTCTGCGTGCAGACCCATAATATTGTCCTAGCATCCAATAATCAAAGCATTCTGAATGTTCTTTTACATTGGTAACTAATTCATGAGTAAGAAAATTTATATCAGCTATATCAACACTAGACTGCGATAGTATTCTCTCAATATATTCTCCCAAAACACTATTTTCTTGTCTAGAGGGCAAATTCGTAATAGGAAGACTTTTACGACCATTTTGAGATAATGTAATTACTCCAGTAGGAAAATGAATGCTATTTAAATAATCTTGAATATACTCAGTAGGTTCTGAGCATTTTAGTTGCATGCCATTATTATTGGCGTATACTACTGGGGCATTACAGAAAGGGGTGTTGCCAAGCTTCTGGGCAAACCTCGACTTCAGATTGACCATCGAAACGAGCGATTTCTAATTCATTAAGATTGCCTACTAACTCATTAATCCTATCGGAAATTCCAAAACTATTAGCTACAATTTCCACAATATTAGATAACGAAAATCCTATAAAAGATTACCGGCCAAACGATTAATATACCAATTAGCACTCAATTTTTGACAGCTATTTCAGTTATCTCCAAGCGCCCATAGACTTGACAGTACCCAAAATAAGATTCTATCAAGTCATAGTCAGTTTTGTGGTTGGTAAAGTGATGTCAAAAATCGTCAACTATAGGTTAATAGAATTATTTTCAAAGTGCTTGGTACAGGCAGATATATTATTAATGGTTAAGCTTTGTTTGGGGGCGATAGCCACTAGCCCTCATATCGTTTCAAAATTACCGGAGAAAACTCATAAAATGTTAAGTAGTAATACACCGATAGGTAATCTTATGGTTCGCCGTTCTATGCAAACGAGTATTAAAGGTAAAGTAAATAATTTCGGCGATTTTAAGACTCAAGCATATCTACCAGTTTTTGAAGCCCTCATTAATTCTATTCATAGTATTGAAGAATTACACGAGAATATCAATAATGGTATTATCGATATAAAAATTATTAGAGATTTGACTCAGAAAGAGATTACCGATGAAGGAATAAATACTAGAGAAGAAAAGGATATAATCGGTTTTGAAATCGTAGATAACGGAGTAGGCTTTAATGATGCCAATTACGAATCGTTTTGCACTTCGGAAACTACCTATAAATTAAAAAAAGGTGGAAAAGGACTTGGTAGGTTTTCATGGTTAAAAGCATTTGATGAAGCTATTATAGAGAGCATATATACTGATAAAGATAAAACAAAAAAACTTCGTAAATTTAAATTCTCTATATCTGGAGAAATTGATGACTCCCCTATAGAAGATGCTGGAAATAGTCCTAACAGAACGATTGTTAAACTAAATGGATTTCATCCAGAATATCGTGACTTACCTAGTGCATATAAAACAACGTCTAAAATTGCACAAAGAGTATTAAGCCATTGTATTTCATATTATCTAGGCGGAAAAGTACCGGAAATTAATATTATCGACGGGGACGATTCAAACCCATTACCATTAAAAAATTTATATAAAGATATGATAATAGGTTTAAAATCGGATGAAATTACCATATCCAAGCATAAATTTAAAATTACACACGTTAAATCTAGATTTTCATATAATGATATAAATAGCATTGTTCTCTGTGCTGAAAATAGGGATGTAGAACCATATTCAATAAAAAATTATATTAGCACGCCTTCGTTAGTTGACAATACAGGTTTGAAATTTTATTATTCAGCTTATGTATTTAGCAATTATTTGGATGAACATGTAAATGATGCTAGGACATCATTTAACCTTCCACAAATACAAGACTTGGAAACAAGTTACAATGCGGATAAAATCCCTATTGATACAATTAAAAGCAAAGTCATGGATAAGACTAAAGAGTACTTAAAAGAGTACTTTGATTTATTAAAGATTAAAAAACACGAGAAAGCGGATAGATTCATACAAAAAAATCAAACGCTTAGAGCAGTAGTAAAACATTGCTCTGAAATTTATGATGAGATTGATGTTAATGCAAGCGATGATAAAGTCAATGAATTATTTTATAAATTTAAAGGAATTAACGAATACCGTATAAAAAAACATATGGAGAAGGCATTAAAGTCGAAAACAAAGAATGTAGCAGAGGTCATAAAAGAGTGCGATGTACAAATTAATGAAGTAATGGATTTTCAGAAAGATAATTTGGCTTGGTATGTCTTATATAGAGAAAAAATAATCGAGTTGTTAGAAAAAAATATAACTGTAGATACAGACGGCGTTTACAAATACGAAAAAATTATTCATGATATTGTGTTTCCAAAAGGAACAGATAGCGATGAATTATTACTGGATTATTTAAATTTATGGCTTATTGATGAGATACTATCATATCATGAATTTGCAAAATCGGATAAACAATTACGGTTCTTTTCAACTTCTAATAGCCAAAATCGCCCAGATATATTTTTGTGTTGTGAGTGCGGCAATGATAACATAGCAAGATCAATTGGTATTATAGAATTTAAGAGGCCTGGGGATGATGATTTTGATGATAATCGGATTGATCAAATATATAAAACTATACGAGAACTTGAGAGTGACACAAAAATTTTTGTCGATAAAAAAAATATGAAAAACAAATCAATAACAGTTAATAAATATACAAAATATTATTGTTATGCTATATGTGAGATTAATGAAAGGATGAAGCTGAATCATATATATCAACATAAATATCAAGAACTAATGGATAATTTAGGTTATTTCACATATAACAATCATTATAATGCTAACATTTGGATATTAGCATATAATCAATTATTGCCTAACGTTAAAAAACGTCATCAAGTATTTTTTGATAAATTAGGCATAACTCCGCCTTAAAATATTTATTTCTTCTCTATTTTCCTTGGGTATTCCAATATGCACTTATAGTATCATCTGGTTAAGTATGATGGCCTCAGATTGCTCTGGTACGACTTTCAAAGCAGCTTCATCATTCGCTGACTTCTCTACAATAGATCAAAAATAGCTCGATGCTTCTTTGGAAGGCATAAGCGATACCGTTCAAACTTTTGTTTAAATTTATCAAGCAGTTCTCCCATAAACGAATGATAATAAAAAGATGGATTTAAAGATAAAGAAAGAGCAAGGCGAAAATAAATTATCTTACTAATTCTGGTAGTTTAGCTATGAGTTCTACACCAATAATAAAATTCCCTGTTTCGTCGTTATATTCAGCGACTTCTAATATCAGAAAACGCTCATCATCAAATGACTCGGCTATTACTTCCGCATGGATCATCGATTCGGCTAATATGCTCTTATAGACTAAATGTTTTTCAACTGTATCTAATAGGATTGCGAGATATTGCTCCATAATAATTAGTTACTATAATGTAATTACTTTGTAATAAAGTATTTGGTTAATAGATGTAGTATGAGGCGTTACAATATTTTTTTACAATATCCCTATCGGCAGGCGAGACTCCATATATATCGTAAATTAAATCATCAAGTTCCTTGCTTGTATTGAAAATGGTTTGTATAAGACCAATTGTTTCTCGTTGATATTTGAGGAAGAACTCTCTCCATTCGACAATTTTTTCTGGTTGGTTTACTGGAGATATCTTTTCTAGCTCCTTCATAAATTTTTCAAAATCCATAAGGTAGAATTTTTTAAATTTATTATCTATGTTTGTTGTTTGAAATTTATATTTGACAGTAACTAGGAATTCTTCTCTTTTATTGATGCATGTGTCAATCGTATTGATCAATATGTTGACTTTCTCTATCAATGCAGCTTGTTGTTGCGCATTTAACCTTGGTATAGGAAGTCCGGCTACGTATTTTGTTTTAACATTAACATCCGTATAACGTAGCCTGTAATATCGATTCATTAAAAACGAATTCAATACAGCTAATGAATATTTTATATCATAATCATCTGTCTTTTTAGTTATGTAATTTAACGAATTCAATGGTACACAAGGCTCATCAATATATGCGCATTCTAGCCATCTAGCATCTACATCTAAAGTATTAGAACGAACATATTGTATTAGCACTTTAGGCGCCGGGAATTCTTTTGCAATAAACGAATCAGATAAATTGCTCTTATCTTTAAGATACTTAGTTTTAGGATTCACATGGTATCTAATAATGTTTTTTCCTTCGACAACTTTGAACAAGCCATTTTCACTTGATAAGCGACCGGGGTTATCTCCCGTTCGGTAACCATATTTGACGTTAAACAATTCGGACATTGGCACGGAGAGGCTTCTCATCTTATCTACAATGGGCCTCTCCTGTGGTGTTATATATACTTCCCACTCTTTTTCAACCCATTGTTTTAATAACTTTGAATCTAATGTGAATTCTCTACATACCATCCTGGGGTTTGGGGGGTATAGTTGTCTAATCCTGATGCTTGTATCACTTTTCTCGTTATTAACTACTATAGAATTGCATCTCATATCGGGGGCTTCGTCAAATGGTTTATACCAGTCTAGGATACTTGTAATAGAATAATCATTTATGAGCCATTTTCTAAATTTTGAAGTATTAACATTTGTGAGCCACGAATCAGGAGTGATATAACACAATTTGCTCTTGTTTTTCAATAATTTAAGGCTGCGATAATAGAATATAATAAACGATTCAAGCTCTCCAGATGTGACTTCGGAATACTTGTTATTTAAATAAGCACTTTCAGATGGGGGAAACGATACACCATATGGGGGATTACCTATTACAATATCGAACTTGCTGTTAGTAAATATGTCGCTGAATTCTTCGTTCCATTTAAACGCTTTAGTGTTAATAGCAGGATCATCGATAATCGAGTTTCCGCATTTTATATTCTTAGATAAGTCTAGTAACTTCTTGTTTTTCTTGGCAATTTTAAGGAATAAGCTTAGTTTAGTGATTTCTACGGATTCCTCATTTTTATCAATCCCATAAATGTTATTTTCAATTATACTTTCTAGTTTCGTTCTCTATTTTTTTTTTTTTTTTTTTTTTTTTTTTTTTTTTTTTTTTTTTTTTTTTTTTTTTTTTTTTTTTTTTTTTTTTTTTTTTTTTTTTTTTTTTTTTTTTTTTTTTTTTTTTTTTTTTTTTTTTTTTTTTTTTTTTTTTTTTTTTTTTTTTTTTTTTTTTTTTTTTTTTTTTTTTTTTTTTTTTTTTTTTTTTTTTTTTTTTTTTTTTTTTTTTTTTTTTTTTTTTTTTTTTTTTTTTTTTTTTTTTTTTTTTTTTTTTTTTTTTTTTTTTTTTTTTTTTTTTTTTTTTTTTTTTTTTTTTTTTTTTTTTTTTTTTTTTTTTTTTTTTTTTTTTTTTTTTTTTTTTTTTTTTTTTTTTTTTTTTTTTTTTTTTTTTTTTTTTTTTTTTTTTTTTTTTTTTTTTTTTTTTTTTTTTTTTTTTTTTTTTTTTTTTTTTTTTTTTTTTTTTTTTTTTTTTTTTTTTTTTTTTTTTTTTTTTTTTTTTTTTTTTTTTTTTTTTTTTTTTTTTTTTTTTTTTTTTTTTTTTTTTTTTTTTTTTTTTTTTTTTTTTTTTTTTTTTTTTTTTTTTTTTTTTTTTTTTTTTTTTTTTTTTTTTTTTTTTTTTTTTTTTTTTTTTTTTTTTTTTTTTTTTTTTTTTTTTTTTTTTTTTTTTTTTTTTTTTTTTTTTTTTTTTTTTTTTTTTTTTTTTTTTTTTTTTTTTTTTTTTTTTTTTTTTTTTTTTTTTTTTTTTTTTTTTTTTTTTTTTTTTTTTTTTTTTTTTTTTTTTTTTTTTTTTTTTTTTTTTTTTTTTTTTTTTTTTTTTTTTTTTTTTTTTTTTTTTTTTTTTTTTTTTTTTTTTTTTTTTTTTTTTTTTTTTTTTTTTTTTTTTTTTTTTTTTTTTTTTTTTTTTTTTTTTTTTTTTTTTTTTTTTTTTTTTTTTTTTTTTTTTTTTTTTTTTTTTTTTTTTTTTTTTTTTTTTTTTTTTTTTTTTTTTTTTTTTTTTTTTTTTTTTTTTTTTTTTTTTTTTTTTTTTTTTTTTTTTTTTTTTTTTTTTTTTTTTTTTTTTTTTTTTTTTTTTTTTTTTTTTTTTTTTTTTTTTTTTTTTTTTTTTTTTTTTTTTTTTTTTTTTTTTTTTTTTTTTTTTTTTTTTTTTTTTTTTTTTTTTTTTTTTTTTTTTTTTTTTTTTTTTTTTTTTTTTTTTTTTTTTTTTTTTTTTTTTTTTTTTTTTTTTTTTTTTTTTTTTTTTTTTTTTTTTTTTTTTTTTTTTTTTTTTTTTTTTTTTTTTTTTTTTTTTTTTTTTTTTTTTTTTTTTTTTTTTTTTTTTTTTTTTTTTTTTTTTTTTTTTTTTTTTTTTTTTTTTTTTTTTTTTTTTTTTTTTTTTTTTTTTTTTTTTTTTTTTTTTTTTTTTTTTTTTTTTTTTTTTTTTTTTTTTTTTTTTTTTTTTTTTTTTTTTTTTTTTTTTTTTTTTTTTTTTTTTTTTTTTTTTTTTTTTTTTTTTTTTTTTTTTTTTTTTTTTTTTTTTTTTTTTTTTTTTTTTTTTTTTTTTTTTTTTTTTTTTTTTTTTTTTTTTTTTTTTTTTTTTTTTTTTTTTTTTTTTTTTTTTTTTTTTTTTTTTTTTTTTTTTTTTTTTTTTTTTTTTTTTTTTTTTTTTTTTTTTTTTTTTTTTTTTTTTTTTTTTTTTTTTTTTTTTTTTTTTTTTTTTTTTTTTTTTTTTTTTTTTTTTTTTTTTTTTTTTTTTTTTTTTTTTTTTTTTTTTTTTTTTTTTTTTTTTTTTTTTTTTTTTTTTTTTTTTTTTTTTTTTTTTTTTTTTTTTTTTTTTTTTTTTTTTTTTTTTTTTTTTTTTTTTTTTTTTTTTTTTTTTTTTTTTAAACAGAAACCCAATGATTTTTGTATGCCACCCATGACACTAAAAAACGGTGCGAGAGCTATAAAAATAAACAGACCTAACACCAGAAATAATATGGCATATATAAATTCGCTAGCAATCGCATTGTCATCATTAAGCATAGTAGTATCCAGTATTTTATAGCCAGTGCATGAATCGAGAACACTATAGCGATCACACACTGGCGATTTTTGGAGGTGCTTTTTAATTGATAGAACCGACAATCTGTTAGTTAATTATCGATTATGTAGTATTTAATTTTAGGTAAATTATAATTAAATTATTTCAATCATAGCGTATAAGTGGCTGCAATTATCATCATCCGACCATCAACAGCATATTTTAAAGCGATAATAAAAGAATGTAACAGTATAGATAGAAAATTGGATGACGGATGATGATGATGATGGTAAAGCGACTTTTCTATAATAGATATTTAATTAAGGCTACTACTATTTTTTAAAAAAAGATATGAGTAAAGTGATGTGGCGGTGGCGGTGGTAAAATGACTGTTCCAATATATTTAATTAATTAATACTACTACAAAACTTTTAGATTTGCTGCTGCTGGTAAAACGACTTTCCTATATATTAACTCGTTAAAACTACTATACTTTTTTGAACTTTGACAGGCAAAGGGATCATGTGTTGTTGTTGTCAAAGGTCTATTAATATACTAATTAACTATAACCAAGAAATAAAATCGTTGTTGTTGTTTAATGTTCATAATATTCATCTAGTCATAACCAAAGCTGGATTTAAAATTTTAAATTTATGCCAGGATTATGTTGCAACTGGTCTCTATAAAAAAGTAGATTATTTTCAAAACGGATATTCAATTTGTATATCAATACATAGTTAAGATTTTAGAACATGAAGTTTAAGAGTTTAAATTTTGGTGGAGTAACAAAAAGTCTAAGTGTCCAGGTTGTATGCACGATAAATAAAATTAATGGCATAGCACAAGAACCTAACGAATACATTGAGTTTAAAATAAATCAGGATTCTTCAGGATTGAATTACATGATAGATGAAGCTGAAGCTAAGGAACTTTTAAAAATGTTGCAAACGGTTATTGGATAACTTATTTTTTAGTATAACGAATGGTTCCCGTACCACCTATTATGGTAGCCTTCATATCAGAAACGGCTTTAAAGGCTTCAAGGGTCTCTTTTTCTTTTTACCAAATCCAAACATTCCTAACCTCCTGTTTATTAGATTATCTGGTTTATTCCTTAAGTTTAACAGCGTAAGCTATCATTATAATACCAACCAGAAATACAATAACGCAGATTAATTCTATTATCCCATTTGGCTGTTGCCCTACCGGTGTAGATGCAATTACAAATGATCCTGAAAGAAGCATTACTATTAATCCACCAAAAGCAAAGCCTATTCGCTTAAATGATGTTATTAAGGACTCCTTGAACCCCAAATAACCACCTCCGTATAGTAAATAATTAGAAAGTAATTACATATAATAAATTTTTCTAAATTAATTCCAATATATTTAGAAAATAATCTTACTCAGTTTTCATTATCGAGCGCATTTTTAGGTTTTAGCGAACATATAGCTAAACTGCTAGCTTCCAGCTTCCATACTTTCCCCCCTTAGTAAACTAATCCCCCGTAGAAGATAGCTTCCATACTAGGCTTGAAGCTATATTGAAGCTAACTAACAGTTAATGCTATTGTGTTTTGTGCTAGCTTCCATGCAGCTTCCATGCAGCTTCCCGATTATGGAAGCTAATTTTTAAAAATGTGTATGGAAGCTAGCATGGAAGCTAGAATAAATTTGGAGTGCATAGCCATTGTATATTAAACATTAAATTAAATTTCGTTTTTGTTTTCCCTGTATGGTGGTGCAAAGTTTGACCCACCAGATACAGTGATAATTCTAAACTCATTCGTATTTTTATATTTTTTATCATATTCTCTTTTTAATTTACTTATTGCGCTTCCAATATCAGTTTTAACGAGCATCTTAGAATATTTATTATATACATCATCTCTTAAGTCATCCTTATTCGCCTGATAATCATCATCTTGCTCTCGTATGAATTTGATTATATTTGTCATCAGTTCTTCTTGTGGCAAATCGAGTTTACCGTTTTTATTCTTATTAGTTATATCAATATTTTTAATTTTAACTTCGGTCATCTTAATAGATGGACCTTCTGAATGTGGTATATCCATAATTTTGAACGCCATCGGTTGTATACAATTAAACCTATCCTTGCCACCTATCAGTTTACTGGCAGATGCGTTAATGACTTCATCATTATTGTTTGTTTCAAAGATAATCATAGCGTCGCATATGCTTTTTATAGCACCAGTTCCCGAATAATTTTTGCCATCTTTAGTAGTGTGATGGAGTAAAATAGTGGTGAAGTCATCCTCTTTTGCTAGATAATGAGCATATAAAAGCGTCGGCTTCATCTCTTTAACGCTGTTTTCATCTACATTACCAGACAGAGATCGCAGATTATCAAATATTACTAAGACTTCTCCCTGATCTAGTGCCTGGATTTCTTTAAGCCTATCAGTTAGCTTTTTCCTAAAAGAAGCACTCGATAGGTCTATAAGTCTTGCTTCTAAACGATAAATCATGCCTTCAGGGATACCTTGTTCATCATGAATACCTAATCCACGTAAAATTTTTTGAAGTCTCACATTTGTGTCATCTGAGCCTGTATCACTTTCAATTATCACACATGGGCCTTGTTTAACGCTTCTACCATTTGTGGATTCATTTGAATTAGGCTTACAGTAGGGTAAATTACCCAATGGGATACTTAACGTTACATGACCTATTATTGTGTATGCAAGCCATGTTTTATAACTTTCAGGTAAACCAACGAGTAAAGTTAAATCGTGGCTTTTTATAAACCCATCCACAATATAACTAATTTTGGGATTAACTTTAAAAATCTCATTTTTCAAATCAACTAATCGTATATCTGTATCATCAATTATATCATTATTATAAGCATCTTCTTCTAAAAACGCTTTCCTAGTCTCAAAACGTACCCGATATACTCCATCATTTCGTTCTTTAAACTTATTATGGATACAATTCCATATCAATACACAGGCATGTTCATAATCTATGTATTTAGCTAAATAATGCTCAAGTGAATAAAGATAATCCGAACGTTTACCTTTATCTGTAAAGTCAGAAATTAGCCTATTATACATCCTTAAATCATGGCGTGAATCCCCAATAGCCAAACTTCGAGAATAAAGTAGAAACTCATCACGGCTTAACTCTTGAATCTCGTTTCCTAAAAGTGGATCGTCCGGATCAACTTCTTTAGATTTTTTTGTTATCATTTTTTTATTTTTTGGATCTGTTGCCGCTAAAGTAGCTCCATCTCTTAACTCGCTATCAATATAGACACGACAAGTATTAGTTAATTCACTGATAGGCTTACCAATAGGACCATATTTTGACTTGTGATTAATCGTACCTGGCACGCGGAGATATCGAGCCATATCTTTTGCATGTGATGAACCAAAAGGACCACCTAGTAACTCATTTAACTCTTTTGCATCCTGAGTTACTATATCACGTTCATAATAAAAATGGTAGTGACCTGGAGAGCTTTCAAGATATGAGGACGGTTTTAAACCATATTGGTTTAACTTCTCTGGTTTAACATTGCCATCAGATTCAAACCAATTTAGTTTTGAGGGTAAAGCAAATTCAGCTTTACGTTCTGGCTTACTAAAAAGGCATACAGTATAAAATAAATTATATTTCTCTACCGGATGCACATTAAGCGAATTAACCATTTGAGTTATTGCTTGATCCTTATTTGATAACTCAACAGGTATAAAATCAGTTATGTCTCCATCATCTTCAGATGCACCTAAAACACCATACCTTTCTTGTGTTAAGCCATGAATATCCCAGCGATCATAAACAGCATTCGCTAGAGTTTTGGATTTTTTAATTACTTCTTGAGTAAAGTTAGCAACCACCATTATTAACGCCATCATATTTTAAGGCAAATAGCCTTCAATATTGCATATACGATAAGATTCTGTACTCTGTGAAATCCAATAGTAGATATCTACTTTTGACATGCGCAAAGCTATTTCTCTAACGAGATAAATAGGTATTTTAAGAGCTATAGCAACCTGATCTTGTGAATATTCTGGATTATTCACTATGTACCGAATAATCTCATACTCGCTTATGTAATGTTCTTTCATGGCCGTGGCTCTGGCTTTTCATCTTCTTGTGGGTATTCCTTTAAATCGCCTTGTAATATCCTATTTATCGCTTTATCTAGACTTTCTTCAGGATATTTCTTGTGTCTTAATACAAGAGCGTAAGTCTCTTTTTTTACTGGTATATTTTTGTAATTCCACATAATATTTTATCCTGCAAGCATTTCATGTACTTGCTATTAATAGCAAATTTAAAAGTAATTGTATATATATTTGATGTTTATAAGGTGTATTTACGGTGTTTATTAGATGTATCTTTAACATATTTTATGTTAATATACAATACACAGTAATTATAATTTTAAATACAAAGTAAATTTGTATAATAGAATCGCCTAATGTAACTGTTATAAAATCAATATCGCCTAACATATGTCAGGTGCGCTCAAAGATAAAGCTTAAATGCTAAAAAAGTAAGTAAAAAGGGATGCCCATTTCGTTTTATCCCTCTAAAATGTAATGACACCGCATATATAATTACTTTATCGTTTACAGCTCGAGCTTCCATATGCGGTCGCCGACGTAATGCAGCGATTTAACGGCTTTTCCCCTGTTACCCATCATGGCGTCCGCGTTCACGAGCGCTTTTCCGATCGCCAGCGGCTTGCCATGTACTTCGTCACACACGATGACCAGGTCGCCTTTGCGTATGCTGGTATCGACGTCCACGATGCCGGGGCTCATGATGTCAGCGCCCTTGGCGATAAACTTGACCGCGCCCATGTCGACCACGATACGCTTTTCCTTTGAGTGCATTTTGAGCGCCCCGCGTATGGTCGGGAAGTACGTATCGTTCACTGAAAAGAGGAGTGGCTCTCCGTTGACGAGTATGAATTCCTGGTCTTCGTCACTTTCCGCTATCTCCAATTTTTTTCCGGCAAAATCGGCTTCCACTGACGGGCCGAAATTCGCCTTCAAATAGTCAAGGATCTTTCTTACGGCATCCTCTCTTAAATGATGTCTGGCCTTGATTCTCAAAGGTATTTCCTCGCTTCGATATTCCAAGAAGTTTTCAGATTGAGGTTAGATTTAATTCTATATTGCTTTAGTTTATAATACTTTTGCTGCTTGCTTACGGTCCGATGTTGTTGGAATCGATATCTTTTGCGCAAAAGAAGAAACTAATTGCTGCGATAACTATAAATATGCTATACGAGATTAACAGAGTGTTCAGCATTATATTTTAGCTGGAGGAATTTTATGAGCCAAAGACCATTAGACGTCTTAAACGACGTGCTGAATTCACCCGTCATCGTCCGGTTAAAGGGCGGACGCGAATTCAGAGGCGAATTACAGGGTTACGACATGCATATGAACCTCGTACTGGACAATGCGGAAGAGCTAAAAGAGAACGAGGAATCGAAAAAGCTCGGCACGATCATCGTCAGGGGAGACACGGTCGTATACGTATCGCCCTAAATTCACGGGACTCATTCAACCATAACGCATTTAAACTAGAAGTGACATTTCGAGGGTGAATCAATATGACAAAGGGAACTCCATCACAGGGTAAGCGACAGAAGAGAGTGCATATAGTTTGCAGAAGATGCGGCAAAGTATCTTTCAACTATGCAAAAAAGACCTGTGCTGCCTGCGGTTTCGGCCGCTCGGCTAAGCTCAACAAGTGGAGCTGGCACAGCCACATGGCCAGGCACACCTGGTAATTTTTTTCTTTTCTTCGCATAACTCTAAAAATTATAAAATAACGATCTACGTTATTCATAGGAAAGGTGTAGAAGCCTGTGAAAGACAAGTGCGGCGTCGTCGGTGTAAGATTCGACCCTGAAAAGAACAGGGATGCCGCCGCGCTGTATATTTATTATGCCCTTCAAGCTTTACAACACCGGGGGCAAGAGTCATCGGGCATTTCCGTGACCAATGGTACAGCTGTTTTATCCGACAAAGGCATGGGCCTCGTCACCGACCATTTTAACAGGGAACGTTTACAAAAGCTATCAGGATATTCCGGCATCGGCCACGTGCGCTATTCTACCACCGGCGGCTCGAGGCTGGAGAATTGCCAGCCCTTTACAGTCAGCTATAAGAACGGCACTATAGCCATCGCCCACAACGGCAACCTGGTAAATTACAAAGAGCTAAAAGAGGAGCTGGAGGCACATGGCCGGGTGTTCACGTCGGACTCGGATACCGAGGTCATCGCCCAGATGCTCGCCAGGGAGCTCATCAAGAACGACATAGTGGAAGCCGTCAAAGAGACCATGAAACGGCTCGTCGGCTCATATTCATTAGTTATTTTAATAGGCGACAAGGTCATCGGCGTGCGTGACCCGCTGGGCTTTAAGCCGCTATGTATCGGGCACCTGGAGTGCGGCTATATTCTGGCTTCGGAGAGCGTGGCCATCGATACTTTGAACGGCGAGCTGGTCAGGGACGTGGCGCCGGGCGAAATGGTCATCCTCAGCGATAAGATCGAAAGCCACAAGCTGCTGAAGTGTAAAAATCACGCCCATTGCATGTTCGAATATGTCTATTTCGCCAGGCCGGACTCCATCATCGACGGCAAGCTCGTCTACAAGGTCAGGCACAATATAGGCGAGACGCTGGCAGCCGAATGTCCCACGGACGCGGATATCGTTTCCCCTGTGCCCGATTCGGGAATAACGTCCGCTATCGGATACTCGAATAGCTCAAGGATACCATATGCAGAGGCGCTCATCAAGAACCGTTACGTTAACCGTACGTTCATCATGCCCGCCCAGGAGCTAAGGGAGACCGCGGTCCGGCTAAAGCTCAACACGGTCAAGTCCAACATCGAGGGCAAGCGCGTTATTTTGATCGACGACAGCATCGTGAGGGGCACGACATCCCGCAGGATCATCGACCTCATCAGAAGAGGCGGCTCAAAGGAGATACACGCCAGGATCGGCAGCCCTCCGATTATTTCGCCCTGTTATTTAGGCATCGACATGGCCACCAGGGAGGAACTGATCGCCGCGCACAAGACCGTTAAAGGAGTAGAGTTCCTCATCGGCGCCAATTCTCTGTATTATATTTCGCTGGACGGCCTGGTCAAGTCCATCGGTGTCCCCAAAGAGGACCTATGTACCGGATGCCTGACCGGAGTGTATCCCATCGAGATACCGGGCGAAAAATGCGAAGATAAACAGATGAAGCTTAACCACTACGTACCTGAGTAGGCTGTTTTAACCACGGGCACGATTCCCGCCTGACTTTCCAAACTAAACATCGGTCATTTTTATAACGCCATGAGAAAATATTCTTTTGGTGGGATGAGATGGCACATGGAGCGCAAGGCCAGGAAGTCTATAAGCTGCCGGCAATGTCAAAGCAGGAAGTCGATCATTTACTCAAGAACAGCAGGATCTGCAGGATGGCGTTCAACGACGATCCATATCCGTACATCATACCTCTCGATTATGTATATGTAAACGGAAAGATGTACTTCCATTTTGCGGACTACGGAAAGAAGATGGACCTTTTTAAAAAAGACCCGCACGTAAGCGTTGAGGTCGACAGGTACAACAAGGACATAACGGACTACGAGAGCGTGACGCTCATGGGTACACTGGTGAAAGTCTCTGACCGGGAAGAAAAAAAGACCGCTTCCGATGCGTTACTCGATACCATAGATTCTCGCGGCGGCCAAAAGAACGTTGCCGCAAGGCACGGATACGATACGCTGGACAAGAACAGCCTTTCCGCCCCGGGCTCGATGGTATTAAAAGTAGACGTGGTCGACTACGTAGCGCTTAAGTCTCCAGGTAAGTGAGCCCTTTACTTTTTTTTAAAAATTTTAAACGAAAATCATAATATAGGTAAGCCTCTAATGTAACTTGTCCCGAAAAAAGGGCCGCCCCATGAGGTGTTTAACGTGAACGTCGATTCTGAAACTAACAATAACAGCCCTAAAGATAATCCGATCTTTGATCATATTGCAGACTATATCATACAGACGCTCATAAAAGAGGACGTCAACGCGTTCGCCGAGGCAAAGCTGCTCCATGACCTGCTTACCAGCAGGCTTCCGGAGGTAGCGATGCGGCTTATGCATAAAGTAGTAGCCCAAGCTTCGGAGAGGGCCGGGAAAGATAAGAGCATCGACCTGGTAAAGGAGATAGGCGGCATCAACACGCAAAAGCGAATGCATTTCCGGTCCGCAGACCAGTATAATTCATTCATCTGGCTCTTCTTCCAGGTGGTAGAGGAACAGCCGGAATTACTCGAGCCCGTGGACAGCGAGGAAATGTTCGAGAAGCTCATGATCTACTGCATACACGATTTCCGGGAACAGCTTGAAGAGTTCGCCGTGCGTATCGCAAAAGACCGGACTGACCTGGAGCACAAGCATAAGCTATACATTCACCGCAGGAACGCACAGGCGGAAGAAGTACCGACCTATGCGGACTTTATCGCAGAGCGCATAGACGACCTGGCCGGATGAGCGGGCGATACTTATCCTTTTTTATTAATGTTTTGACGGTAGCCGCTTTATCCTCATTTGCCACTATCTGCATATTATTTTCACTATGGGGTAACTAAGCAAATTTATATTACATCAGTACAAGCATCATATATCAACCGGGAGTATGTTACACAGCTATAGACGAGGTAATTCAGCGTGGAAGACAACAAGACCCTGCCCGTCGCGGGCACCATAGACGACCGATTTAAGGAGATGTTCCCCTTCGGGAACTTTAACCGCATGCAGTCAGCGGCTGTGCCGGTCATCCTGGGCTCGGACGAGAACGTGGTCGTATCTGCGCCCACGGCCAGCGGCAAGACGGTGCTGGCCGAAGCGGCCATGATCAGGGAGCTGAGTAAGCCGGGCAGGGGGAAAGTGCTCTTCATCGCTCCGCTCCGGGCGCTGACTAACGAAAAAGAATCCGAATGGAAGCGGATACTATCGGCGATAGGGTTTAAGGTGTACGTAGTATCAGGAGAGCGGGAGCTATACCCCTCCGAGGCCAGGTCGGCCGACGTCATTATCACCACGCCTGAAAAGTGGGACTCGGCCACCCGCAAATACCGCCAGGAGCGCTTCTCCTTCGTAAAAGAGGTGGCGCTAGTCATTGTGGACGAAGTACACCTGCTGGACTCGGACAGCAGAGGAGGCACGCTGGAAGCGGTCATCAGCCGCATGCGCCGCATCAGCATAATAAATAACAAACCGCTGAGGGTCGTCGCCCTCAGCGCCACCATGCCCAACATCTCCGACGTTGCAAAGTGGATCAACGCGCCGGAAAAAAACACACTGGAGTTCGACGGCTCATACAGGCCGGTCGAGCTCGAGACAGACGTCCTGCCCTACTACCCTAAGGAGAACGACTTCTTAAACAAATACGTACGGCTGTACAAGGCCTTTGACCTCATCAAGGACGAGCTGGGCGACGGCCACCAGGCGCTTATCTTCGTATCCACAAGGCAGGACACCCAGCAGGCGGCGGAAAAGCTCTGCGAGATCGTCAGAAAGAACAGCCCGTACATGCTGCAGTCTTTCGAGGCGCTGAAGCTGCAGGAGATAAGAAACCGCATCGTCAACTCGAAGCTGAAAAGCTGCCTGCCATGCGGCATCGCGTTCCACCACGCAGGCCTGTCGGCGGAAGACAAGGCATCAGTAGAGGGCGGCTTCAAGGAAGGGCTCATACGTGTGCTTATTTCCACTTCGACGCTGGCATGGGGGGTCAACCTTCCGGCTAGGGTCGTCGTGGTGAGGGACGTCGAGATGTACGACCCCATCGGCGGCAACAAAGACATCAGCCCCATCGACCTGCTACAGATGCTGGGCAGGGCAGGCAGGCCGGGATATGACACGATGGGCAAAGGCTACGTCATCGTCCCGTATAGCAGGGCTAGCCAGTATAAGGCGCTGCTCAAGGAGGGCAAGACCATCGAGTCCATGCTGGAGCACGGCCTGGCCGAGCATATGAACGCGGAAATAGCCGTAGGGATGGTCCAAAACACGGCCGACGCTACGGAATGGCTGAAGACGACGTTCTTCTACGTCAGGTCCAAAACACGGAATTTACCTTTAGCCATGGATACGCTCGCCGCCACTAAAATAAAATATCTCGTAAGGAACGGGTTCGTGAAAGAAGAAGAAGAAGGCGTGCTTTCGCCGACTCCGCTTGGCATGATCACCTCGGACTATTACCTGAAGCTCGAGACGGCGCTACTGTTCAGGGAGCAGGCCATGAAGGGCACACTATCGACCGAGGACGTGCTGGACATCGTAGCAAAAGCCTCTGAGTTCAGCGATGTAGTCTCCAGGCCCGGCGAGGCGTCTTCGCTGAAGGCATTCGGCATAGAGTCAGGGCCGGGCGGCAGCGCCAAGGTAAGAGCTATTCTGGCGGGGCTGATAGGCAAGAACCTGCCCGACGAGCTTAGGTCGGACGCATGGGCCATTAAGCAAAATGCCGCACGCCTGCTGAGCGCGTTCTCACGCTTTTGCGAGGAGTTCTCGGGAGTGACGCTCTCGCGCAAGGTAAAGATGGTATCGCTGCAGATCGACAAGGGCATTCCCGAAGAGGCGGTCGAGCTGGCGTCCATCGAGGGCGTCGGCGAAAGAAGCCTGGAGCTGCTGATGCAAAGCGGCATACGCTCGCTCAGGGATGCGGCCGAGAAAACGCCCGAGGACCTGATCAGGATGGGCCTGAAAGGTACGGTCGCCATAGAGATCGTGGATGCGGCGAAAAAGCTGCCGCGTGCGGAAGTCGACATGTCTAACGTGCCCGGCGTAGTCCCGGCGGGCCGGCTCAACGCATCGATAAATGTCAGGAACACAGGCGCTTCCGGAAAGTTCGCCGCATCGATCAAGGCAAACGACCGCAGTATAAAGGAAGAGCGCTTCTATCTTGGCCAGGGCAACGCCAGAGATGTGCCATTTGAGCTGGATGTCACTGGAACTACCGCTATGCTGATCACGGTCGATTACCCGGACACCAT
This sequence comes from uncultured Methanocellaceae archaeon, assembly GCA_963780625.1. Classification (GTDB taxonomy): domain Archaea; phylum Halobacteriota; class Methanocellia; order Methanocellales; family Methanocellaceae; genus Methanocella. The sequence continues at coordinate 843,001 of CAWACH010000006.1, forward strand.
GCTGACGGCAGACATTTGGAAAACGACCATTAAAATTGCGAAGCCCGCCGTTGAAGGCGAGCGAATAAAAACGGCCGAAAACGTCCAGATGGAGGTAACTGAATTGACACCAGGAAAATATTATGTCATTGCGGGCGAGGCCGGAGTCGAGTACGATGGTAAGCTAAAGGATTCCTACGACGGCAGCGTCGTAGTACTGATCAAGCCCGATTCGACGGTCGTCGTGCACGCTGACAGGGGCGTATACCCCAGAAATTACATGAGCAAAGCGGCCGTTAGCCAGATAAAGGGAGACGGCGCCATGAAGATAGTAGCGGAAAGCAACGGCGAACGGCTGGCGATATTGTTCAAGAATATCGAGCTGTTCCAGGCGCCTTTCGAAGAAAACCAGGAAGTCGAAAAGCCGGCCGATGTTCCGCTAAAGCATATTGTAAAAGAGAAGGCGCCGGAGCTTTCGGGAACCGACCAGGCCATAGAGAAGGCGCTGCGGAACGAGAGGGCTGCAATTGCAAGGGAAATGCGTATACCGCCATACACAATATTCGCGGATAAGACCATCTACGACCTGATCGCTAAAAAGCCTAAAACAAAGGAAGAGCTACTTGGCGTATACGGCATCGGACAGGCAAAGTCTGAAAAGTATGGCGATATGATCTTGAAAATATTGCTCCAGTGATTCGCGATGTAGCTTTAAGTTGACTAAGAACACGAAGAATGGTTTCACACAAAGCTCACTAAGATTTTTATAATTCAAGACACGAAGTGCACGAAGCCTGACAAAGCCGGCTACACCTGATCACAGTGTTCTTTTTTGAACTTAAAAATATAAAAAAGAACCTTTGTGTGCTTTGTGTGAAACATCCTTCGTGGGCTTAATGGGCTTGTCTGTCAATCTTTCACGTTAAACCGGGTATCGAGGGGATCGAGGGCAGGAAGCCCATGAACGATAGGTAGTACAGCCCCACCAGTACCAGTATAACTCCGGCAAACTTGCGTATGCCGATGGAATATTTAGAGATATTACGCAGTTTTCCAGACAGGAAGTTAGACGAGTAAGCCACCATCAGCATTGGTATTCCAAGGCCCAGCGAATACGTAAGGAGCAACAATGCCCCGTATATTACCGTGCCCTGCTGCGCCACTACCATCAGGATAGATGCCAGATATGGTCCCACGCAGGGCATCCATACGACCCCGAGGCTGACGCCCAGGATGATACCGCCGATAAAGCCCTTATTCTCCACGTCGGGGTGCGCTACCCGGGACATCGGCATTCGTCCCCAGAGGCCGAGAAGCAGGTCCTCGACAGTCCTGGATAAGATGAACAGGCCCATGACGATGATAAAAACGCCTGAGATGATCTTCAGGTAATCCATATAGTCCATCAGGAACGCGCCGAAAACTGACGAGGCTACGCCCATTACGGTAAAAGTAATTGCGAGCCCAAAAACTATTGCCAGCGGCGTGAACTTGCTCTTCTCGGTCGAATATGCCATGATGCCAGGCAGCAAAGGCAGGACGCACGGTGAAGATATGCTCACGACGCCGGCTAACAATGCCCAAACAAAGTTTACAGATTCCAAGTTTTATCCTCGTTTTATTTTCTTAACTGTATCGCCGCATCGAGTATTGTCTGCAGTTGATCCCTCTGGTGCACGCCGAGTAGCTTGGACGCGCTTATGCTGTCCGAGGTCTTACCGTTCTCGCCGACGTATGTGTATTTGTTGTCGGTCTTGCTTGCGATGACGAACATCTGGGGAACGCTCGATATTTGGAACGCCCTCGCCAGGTCGCGGTTCTCGTTGGCGTCCACAAAGAAGAACGTCACTTTACCGGCGTAGTCGCTCTGGAGCTGCTGCGAGATGGGATGCTGCTGTTTACAGTAGCTGCACTCCGAGGTCTCGAACTCCAGGAACACCGGACCGTTCGCAAGCGCGTTGTCCACGTCGGCCATTGTTATTGTCGCCTGTGCGACGGGCTGCTGCGGGCTTAACTGCTGAGCCTTACAGAAGGTGCCGGCGAGGATCGCTGCGCACATTATGAAGGCCAATACGGCTAATACGGTTATTCTCTGTGCTTTCATCAAACCCATTTAGCTTATTGATTTAAAATCTTTTTGTCGCAGAATACGTGGCCCAAAGCGAGCGGTATGGATAGTTTTGACTTAAAAAGCCAATGTATACTGTTAATTTGGCTTATACGTTTAGTATGTCCCTGAACTCCTTTAGCAAGGGAAATACCAGTACTTCGTCGCCCGCCAGCAAGATCGGCCTGAAATTGCCGATATCGCCTTCTTTTAAAAACTTAGACATAAAGTCCCACGATTCCATTCCATTGATGGTCGTCCCGGAGCATAAAGGATTAAACGCGGGCAGCACCAGCACGTCTTTGTTATGCCACGCCTTCTCGCCATATAAAAAACAGGGCTCTTTTTTGAGCTCAATGTCCAGCATCGGATGATCGTGGCCAACGACAATTAGCTTGACGTCGTCATCTTTTGCGCGCTTGGGGACCGTATCGCCGTGGGTAAACAGCACGCCGCCCTTGAAGAAGAAATCGCTGGACATCACGTCGGCGCCTTCCAGGGCGGTCTCGATCATCTTATCGTGTGAGCCGGTCAGTATGATGACTTCGTCGACCGAGGCGAAAAGCTCGAGAGTGATGCGGTCGAATGACTTTTTTGTATTTTTCCGCAGACGGCCGAACTCGTGAAGCACGTCGCCGTTCAGCACGAGTATCTTCGGCTCGAATTTTTTAATGATCTCCCGGAAACGCTCCAGCAGCATATGCTCCTCGTCCAGGGGCATGGAAAAGCCTTCGGCCTGTATGGCATCCTCGATGCCGATGTGTATGTCGGCGCACGCGCAGGTGCCTATTTCCGGGAAGTATGCTGCATTGCGGTAGTACCGGATATCCATCTATGCCCCTATTTTTTCGCCTTGATCTTTTCCAGGACACGCTTGTGGAACTCTTTCAGCAGCGAGTTCTTGTCCTCTGCCAGCACGACGTCCGAAGCGGATAGCGAGGCGATGCCGAAAGCCAGCGGGCTCGGGGAGTCCACGCTTTTCATCACTATTTCGATATCGCCGCTCTTGATGCCGCGGACTATCTGCTGAATATGGTCGATCTCCAGCCTGTCCTCTATTATTTCCCGGTAAGATTCTTCCAGCACCGAGAAGTTATTCAGCTTATGGGCAAAGGACAGCATCATATCTGCGGATACCTGCTGACGGCGGGCGCTCTTCTGGTGGCCTTTGTAATTCCTTAATATCATCAGCGAACGGGTGGCGTTGATGCGGAACATTCTCTTCAATAGCTGGCTTTCCTCCAGGGAGTAGCGCAGTATTTCTTTTGCCGAGAGCTCGTCCAGCGACATGAGATAGTTCTCGATGTCCAGCTGTTTCGACAGGGGTACCGACAGGAAGAACCCGTGGTCGCTCACCGAGAGCGTAACGTTGCTGGTCTTTTCTCTCGATACGATGTACGCCATGATACGGCTCATGCCGTCGTTGAAAGGCCTGCCGTACAATGCGTGGAAATAATAGTAGCGCCGGTAATGCTCCTTATCCTGGTGCTCTTCCACGACGATCCGCGTTCTGGTTGAAATGGAGTCCGCAGCCGTATATCGCAGCTGCTCGTCAAATATCTGGTAGATGCTGGTGGCGGTGTTCTCATCTATGGGATAGTTCTCCAGGAGCCATTTGTAAGTGCTGCGGTCGCCTACGCGCTTCGACATCTGCTCCTTGAAATCTAAAACGTGCAGCGCCAGGTCGAAGGACAGCGGCAGCCGCTCCGAGAACCAGGACGGCACGGTGGGGCGGCTGGTCGACGGGTCCACGTAGACTTTACTGCCCCTGCGGTAAACGAACTCGTAGAACTTTCCGCCGAGCACGAACACGTCGCCCTTCTGCAGCTTATCCATGTACTGCTCGTCCAGGCTGCCCACCCATCCGTGGTCGCTCCTGGTGACGACGTCGCACTTGAACTCATCGGGTATTACCCCGATATTAGTATAATAGATCATGCGCGCCAGCTTGCCGCGCTTGCCGATATTCCCGGTCTCCGGGTCATACCATATCTTGCCGTAGATGCTCTTTTCTTCCATCCCGGGCAGATTGCCGGCAAGATAGTTCACCACGCTCATGAAGTCCTCGTCCGTGATATTACGGTAACAGTATGAGCGCTTGATGATCTGTTTTGCCTTTTCTAGCTGAATGGGCGCCGTGAGGGCGATGCCGAAAAGATGCTGCGTTAAAACGTCAAGGCAGTTCTCGGGTATGTGCACGCCGTCGATGAAGCCTTCCTGCGCTTTTTTCAGCATGACGGTGCATTCAATAAGCTCATCCCTGTCCAGGGCAATGACTCGGCCTTTGACGATCTGGCCGAGCCTGTGCCCCGCACGGCCGATGCGCTGCAAAAGTGACGATACCGATTTCGGCGAGCCCACCTGTATGACCAGGTCCAGGTAAGGCATATCGATGCCGAGCTCCAGCGAAGTGGAGGAGGTGACGACCTTTATGGCGCCGGTCTTGAGCTTATCCTCGATATCCAGCCGGCCGGCCTTGCCCAGCGAGCCGTGATGGCACCCTGAGTTCTCCTCGTTGTAGTGTTGCGGGTAATCTCTGCGTAAGTGATAGAGAATGCGCTCCGCGCCGCTTCTCGTATTGGTAAATATGAGCGTGTTCTTGCTTTCCTGCACCATGCCGTTGATCATCTCGTACAGAGCGGTATTTACCTTTTGCGACGGGGCATTGATAAGGTCGGGAACGGGACATAGCAGCTTGAGCTCGAAGTCACGGACGAACCGCGTGTCGGCGATGGAGACTTCCCGGTCTACGCCGTCCACGTTACCGCCGAGGAAATTCGCTATCTTATCCAGCGGCTCTACGGTCGCGCTGCATCCTATGCGCACGAATGGCTGGCGGGTGATCTCTTCCAGCCTTTCCAGGCCCAGAGAGAAATACTCCTCTCTTGGTGTCGGCCATGGAATGGATCTCGTCCACGATGACCCACCTGACAGTAGCCAGCTTTTCCGAGAATTTCGGAGAATTTAAAAGAATGGCGAGCGTCTCGGGCGTCGTGTTCAGGATGTGGGGGGTCTTCTTGAGCATGGACGAGCGCTCGTCCGCGGCAGTATCGCCGTGCCTGATGGCGTGCCTGATGAGGATCTCTTCCCCGTATTGTTTGCTGATGGCCGCCAGCGGCTCTTCCAGGTTCTTGTGTATATCGTTGGCCAGCGACTTCAACGGCGAAATGTAAATGCAATAAACGCTGTTCTCCAGCCCTTCCTCTGATTTGGCCACCAGGAACAGCTCGTTGATGATGGACATGAACGCCGATAGCGTCTTTCCGGAGCCCGTGGGGCTGCAGATGTGGACGTTCTTGCCTTCGTGAATGAGAGGGATAGCCAGCCTTTGGGGCGGCGTGAAATAGCCTTTGTTGATCTTTTTTTGAGCGCCGAACGTGTCCATCCACCATTTCCGTACCGACGGCTTAAGAAGCTTCAGGATCTCGTCATCGGTATGCCTGAGCGTGGCGTAGCTGACCGAAGACGGAGGGGCGTAAACAAGCTTGTTTTTCCTTTTAGCTGTCATGAAAAAATACCCGGGCATATATTTGATTCTGCTGTCAGTTGAAAATGAATATTTAAAAGCTTTCTCTAAGCGGCGTGAATGTAATATGTAACGGTAATTAATTTCACGGCGCTCAAACGATAAACATTTGATATTGCAGAGCAATCAGTTACTCATTATGCCCACGTACTCGCATTCAAGGCTATCGGCTTTCGAGACATGCCCCTTAAAGTATAGATACGCTTACGTCGATAAGGTCGTGCTCGAGAAACGGCCCGAGAGCATCGAGGCGTTCATGGGCAAGCGCGTGCACGAGGCGCTGGAAAAGCTTTACTCCGACCGCATGCTTTCGAAGTTTGATACGCTCGATGAATTGCTGGAGTTCTATGACCAGTCATGGGGTAAGCACTGGAGCGACGACGTGAATATCGTCAGAAAGGAGTTCACGCCCGAGAATTACCACGAGACCGGCCGGCGATGCGTCGCCGATTACTACAGCCGCTATGCGCCTTTTGAGGACGGAAAGACCCTTGGGCTGGAGCAGATGATCTCCATCAACATCAACGGCTACAGGCTGATCGGCTACATTGACCGGCTGACGGTAAAAAAAGACAACCGCTATGAGATACATGACTACAAAACGTCGAGGGAACTGCCGCCCCAGAGCCACTTCGACGAGGACCGCCAGCTTGCGCTTTACCAGATCGGCGTCGCTAACATGTGGAAGGATGCCGGCCAGGTCGACCTGGTTTGGCATTACCTGGTACACGACAGGGAAATGCGTTCGATCCGGGCCCCGGACATGCTGGAGCAGCTAAAATCGGACGTCGTATCCGAGATACACAGCATCGAGGATGCGGAAAAGGCGTATGATTTCCCCGCGGTCGAAAGCGGGCTGTGCAACTGGTGTGAATATCGCTCGCTATGCCCGACCTCAAAACACATGGCGTCTACGGAAAAGATGCCGCCTAACCAGTTCATGGACGACGACGGTGTCAAGCTCGTTAACCGCTATGTGAAGCTCTCTGACGAGAAAAAGGAATTCATGGACAGGCATGAGGCGGAGATGGAGATGCTGAAGGATGCTATCCTGGCATATATTAAAAAAGAAGGCCTGGAAGTGCTCCGGGGAAGCGACCGTAAGCTCAGGGTAAAAATAGAGATGAAGCCCAGGTTCCCCGGCAAAGGCGATGAGGAAAGGGAAGCGCTGGAACTGCTATTGAAAAGCGCAGGCGCCTGGCCCGACGTCAGCACGCTCGATACGTTCGCGCTCGCCAGAGCCCTGAAAAATAACGGTATGGACGAGGCATTACGAAACAACATTAAGCCATTCATTAAAACTGAAGAGTCGTGCCGGTTTTCTTTGTCCTCGATGAAGAATGAAGAAGATTAGAGCAGCCTTAGTTTTTTTATCATTAAAATACGTAATTACCATAGGACGTGAATGATACAATGATGGAGCCGGCACTGGAAGATAAGCTGTATCGCTTGAGGCGTATACTACAGGACCTGGGCAGCGTACTGGTAGCGTTTTCGGGCGGGGTCGATTCTACGCTGTTGCTGAAATGCGCTGTCGATACGCTGGGCGCCTCAAAGGTCGTCGCCGCGACGGCCGTTTCCGAGATCACGTCTCCCGAGGACCTGGACGGGGCGATGTCCATGGCAAAGGACATGGGCGTGAAACATCTGGTCATCACCTCGCCCGAGATGGAGAACGCCGAATTCGTCGACAATACTCCCGAGCGATGCTATGTGTGTAAGAAAGGGAGATTCGTAAAGCTGCAGGAGATCAAAGAACAGCTTGGGCTGGCTGTGATCGCCGACGGGTCGAACAAGGACGACGAGAGCGATTACAGGCCCGGGGAAAAAGCGATGAAAGAGCTCGGCATCCGGAGCCCCTTGCGCGAGGCCGGGATGTATAAATCTGAAATAAGAGAAATATCGAAGGAAATGGGCTTGCCTACCTGGGACCGGCCTTCGAGATCATGCCTGGCGACGAGAATACCATATGGAGTGAGCATCACAAAAGATAAATTAAAAATGGTGGGCGAGGCGGAAAAGGAGCTGCACTGCCTTGGCTTTACTCAGCTAAGGGTAAGACACCACGGCGACCTGGCGAGCGTGGAGGTGCCGGAGAAAGAGCTTGCCGACGCGTTAAAATACAAAGCTGACATAATTAAGCGTATAAAAAAGGCAGGGTTCACATATGTCGCCCTCGACCTGGAAGGGTTCAGGAGCGGCAGCATGAACGAAGTCTTACGAGGGCGCCAGGGCGCAAGAGAATCATGAAGATAATGTACGTTGATTGTTTTTCCGGCATCAGCGGGGATATGTTCCTCGGTGCCATGGTAGATATGGGCGTCAGCATCGGCATGCTGTCATCTGCGATGGCCAGGCTGAACCTGGACATCAAAGTTACCGCCGAAAAAGTGAACAAGCAGGGCATCGTAGGCACCAAGGTAAACGTCCAGGTGCCGGACACCAAGGAACACAGAAACCTGGCCGACATCATGCAAATAATAAACAAAAGCCAGATGCTCGACGAAGTCAGGACCACCGCCGGTAACATGTTCAAGCGGCTGGCTGAGGCCGAGTCTAATGTACATGGAATACCCGTGGAAAAGGTACATTTCCACGAGATCGGCGTGCTGGATACCATAGCCGATATCGTCGGCTCCGCATTCTGCTATAAAGTACTAAAGGCGGAAGGGCTGTATTCTTCTGCGGTGAACGTAGGCAGCGGCACCGTGAAAACGGCACATGGGGTCCTGCCGGTACCCGCTCCGGCCACGTTAGAGCTGCTCAAAGGAGTGCCCGTATATTCGACGGGCGTGAACGCCGAGTTAGTTACCCCGACGGGGGCGGCTATCCTGACCGAGCTAAGCCTCGGATACGGGCCCATGCCTAATATGAGCGTAGAAAAAACAGGGTACGGGGCAGGCTCGAAAGACCTGGAAACGCCCAATCTGTTGCGGGCGGTCATCGGGGAGCAACACCAGAGAGTACACAGCGCCCGCAGGGGACATTAAATAATATCCTGCGGCTCCGTGCTTTCGGTAGGCGGGCTCCGTTTAGAGCCCGATAACAGCCTTGCCGCCTCATTTTGTACAAAATCGGTTATGTAAGGCGTGGCCATCGCCAGCCCCTGAGAAAGCATACTGGAGAGCACCGATCTCTTTTTATGCTCTTTTATTTCCAGCTCCGGCTGGACTGTGATCTCCCGATGGACCACCTTTGTGCGAGGTATCAGGAGGCTAAGTATCCGGTATGCGAGAAATCCGGTCCCTGCCGCGGCTGCCACCGATGCATAAGGATGCTCTTTTACTATATCGGTCACGGGCTTTGTCGCCTCCGACGGAATATTCATTACGGCCTGCTTTAAGCCCGTGAATGATTCCTTGATCCTGGCTTCCGTTGCCTTTACATCTTCCTCGGTCACTCTCTTGGAGGGTAGTATCATTCGGTCGACTCCACAGTCTTTGGCGTTTTAATGACCAGCTTGCGGGCGAACATAAAGTATGCCAGCCCGAGCGCGAGGAGCAGCGATGCCAGGCCGCACAGCAGCAGCGCCGTCCATAGCGAAATAAGGGTCGATACAAAGAGAATAATGCCCACGGCTATGGCTAGAGTCCCCACGACCAGGAGCGAAGCGACCACCGAGAGATAGATGATCTGCTTTAGGATGAAATCTAGCGGGTCCAGCACAAAGTGCTGTATGTAGAGGTCGGTCTTCTGCCTGACATACAGGTCCATATTTTTTATCAGGCTGGACATCTCTGCCTCGATGGACGGCCGCTCCTGCCCCGTGGGTATCTCTTCGGTCAATGTTATCCCTTTAGTCTCGCCTTGTCAATATAGACCCTAACAGTAAGCCCACGCCGGCTGCAATAGCAACGGACATCAGCGGATGATCGGTAATGAATTCCTCGACGGGCTCTACCTTATCGCCCACCTGGGACTTTAGCTGGCCAAGCTTTGCCTCCGTATCGTGAAGTATAGCCTTTACTTCTTCTCCCTTAGCGGTCATGCTCGCGTCCCTGAGCTTCCTTACCGCCTCCTCCATCGCATCGGCAGCCTGTATTTTTACTTTTTCAGCGCCCCCGAACGTACTATCTACCATATGTTCTACATTTGGTGCCATAATTATCACTAATAAATTAATATAATGTTTAATATATTAATGTTTTGTAGGCGCTTACACGGTAAAAGCAGGCTAAGATAATAGTTTTACACGTTCCGCCCGGAAATAGACACGTTCAATAATAAGCGAAAAGGGAGCTATTTTTTTACGTTGGACATCATTTCGTCCAGCGTCTTTTGTATGGTAAGGTCGTTGTGATAAGTAATGACTATCTGCTCAAGCTCTGACTTCGGCAAGCCTTTCATCTCTTTTGCCATTGCCGTCATGTTGGGCACCGCCCTGACGATATTGTCGACGATGGTCACCGTCGCAGTTCTGGCAGTCCTGGACATCGGGTTCAGGTCGATGGCTATGACCTTCTTGCCCATTTTCAGGAGCGCCTCGCAGCGATCCCCGTCTTCCAGCGGCACGAGCACGACGTCCGCAGAATAAATGCCCTCGAAAGTAGCCCTGGCCCGATCATGGGAAAGCCCCGGTATGAGCCTGTCAGGATGGTCACCATATATCGTGGGGCATCCCTTGGACCGTAGCAGCGTAACGATCTTTGATACGCGCTCCTCGGTCCTGTGAAAGAGGTTGACCTCGAGCGGCGCGTCAATAGCCTTAGAAAGCTCGCATAATTCTCCCGATACAAGAGCTGCGGCGTTGCCGTTGACCGATATTACGGGCCGTTCGGCAAGTAGCATTAAAGCGATAGCCGCCCTTTCGGCCTGTTCCGCCACGCCGGTAGTACGCTCGCCGATCAGATAATCGAACGCCTCGCCGCGTCCCTGCGCTATGAGGCCCTGCATGCTTGTTATGCCGTCTTTCACGCCCTTCACCAGCAGCTCCCTGGTAAGAAGAGAGCGGTATCGGGGATGGTCCTCGGGGATATCGGTCATAATAACACCGGTAGGAACATAACGGGGGCAAATACTTAACGCTTTCGAATTTTATATTTTCGTGATCCGGCTCGCTTTTCTCTCCTCCGCTACACGCTCATCCTTACCTAAGGGATGGCCGCCGTACTCGTGCCTCAACAGGGCTACGGCCCTTGCGCTGTCCCATCCCGAGCCCCGCGACTCGAACAATTCCATGATGGCCAGCGCGATGAACGGGATCGATATTTCATTATCCACAGCCACCTGCAACAGCCAGTTGACCTCGCCGGTATCCTCGATGTAGGCGGGAATACTGTCAAAGTCGTTCTCCTTTAGCCCTTTCGCCATCAGCTCCACCAGCCATCCACGGATAACAGAGCCATGGGACCAGTTATCGAAGATCGCCTGCATGTCCAGGTTAAATTCGCTGTGTCTGAGGAGTTCGACCCCATCGCCTATGCCGTGGTTCATGACGAACTCTATGCCGTTATGCACCAGCTTCACATAATGTCCGGAGCCCGGAGCGCCGGTAAACAGTAAGCCTCCGCCCACTGATAAAGCGCTTAGCACTGGCCGGGCGATATCGAAGCCCTCTTTTTTCCGCCCACCATAAAACACACGCCTTCCTTCGCGCCCTCTATGCCGCCGCTGGTGCCGCAGTCGAGGAAATAGATGCCTTTCTCATGTAATTCTCCCTCGCGCTTTATGGAATCCTTGAAAATGAATTACCGCCGTCCATCACTACGTCGCCCTTATCGAGATAGGGGGCAAGCCCTTCCAGTACTTCATCTACGACATGGCCTGCAGGCACGGAAAGGAAAATAACCCTCGGAGGCTTGAGCATACGGGCAAGGGACGCGTAATTATCGGTCATACGAACGCCCCTGGCGGCCAGTTCCGGATGGCTGTGCTTCGAGTGGCCTACGACGAATATGCCTTTGTCGACGGCTTGCAGGGCGAGATTGCCGCCCATCCTGCCCGAGCCTACGATGCCCAATTGCAGTTTTTCCGTCGTAATGTCACCTTCCATATATGCCCGTCAATTCCCCTTCTGCCAGTATATGGCCGCTCATTGCACGCTGAAGTTCGGCTGCGGTGACATCAGGACTAAGGCTTAGCGTAGTATCGAGCGCATACACACGGATGTGATAATGGTGCTGGGACCCTGGAGGCGGGCACGGCCCTGTATATCCTGCTTTGCCCTGGTAGTTCTTTCCCTGTACTGAACTGTCTGCAAGCCGATCCATGGCCGGTATGTTTTCATTGAGGCCGGTCTTATTAGACGGTATGTTGAGCATTAGCCAGTGCGTGAGCGTTCCCGAAGGCGCGTCGGGGTCTTGCATTATCAGTGCGTAAGACCCGGTGGCCGCCGGCCCTTCGCCCCACGATATCGGCGGCGATAGGTTCTCGCCGTCACAGGTATATTTCGCCGGTATCCTGCCGTCCTGCTTGAACGCGGAGCTGCTTACATCCAGCTTTTTAATTGCACCAATATCAGCTCGAGCCTGAGCGTAAAAGATGGGAGCAAGCAATATGAAAAGCGCTATAGCTATTGTAAGTATTTTTTTATCCATCGAGTATCCCCTGATAAAAAATCAAGAAAGATGTCGATATTTTTTACTACATTTAATGAAGGAAAAAAAGACAGATGGCCGGGTTTATCTCCCGGCTCAGAAGAATTGGAGCCGGGTAATATTACCTGGCTCAGAAGAACTGTAACGTGAACTGCTGTGGGGCATTGCCCGATATGCACACGTTACAGAGACCCGAGAAAGGGCTACCACCCGCCGTATAGAAGCTGGTGGCGAACGTGTTGTCCTCCAGGGCCTGTCTGCCGACCTGGGAGTTCGCTGCCTGGCTTGCCGCTACCGGGTTGGCCGCGAACGTCGAGCCGCCTGCGAACGGGTTGAACGGGAGACAGTTCCCGAATCCCGGTATTGCAGGGCAGGCCGGGCCAAATGGCAGGGCTATTCCGCCGGAAGTACCGACGGAAGGAGCTGCGTAAGCGTTTGCAGCCGCATCAGCAGAAGCGCCGCTGCCCAGGGTCGTAAAATCGTGCGAGTATGTATTGAACGCAGTCGGTCCTCCGGCGCCTAATCCGGGACCCGCAACGACGGTCCCCTGCGGGAAACTAAACGCGAACGCCCCCATCGCTGTACTAGCCAGGACGGGTATTATTAAAGTCACTAAAATCAGAACATATGCCTTACTGAGCTTTATCATACAACACCCCCTCAATAACATGAGTAACTAAATCAAGCAATAATAAAAACATTAGTATCAATTCTAACGAAAACCGGGCGAATCCATGAATGATAGCGCAGTAGGCTTATTTTGATATCATTTAGCTCATTATTGCCAGCTTTATGCCATGTGCTGTTGCTCACTGTTTGTACCTTTCAAAAACGATATTTCCCCGATGGGTAATCTTATAAACTCTATGATAGGGTATGCAGGCGCCGGTGGCGACCTCGAAGCAGAACGGCCCTATTGTTAATATGTCATTTCCGGTGATCGCCCTTGAGTCTCCCGGGGCCCCCCTGTGAACGTAATATATGATAGCATCGCCCAGGCTTTCGCCTTCTTTCCACTTGAGGCGGTTGAGAATATCCCTGGCAGTGATCAACACATAGGAAAGGGCGGCCGGAAAAGAGAAAAAACTAATTAAAAAGAAAATGATAGTCGCTTTTTACTCGCCTGCGAATTCCAGCGGGTCCATCTCGCCCTTCAGGAAGGCGATGGTCCTTCTGGCTGCCGACAGACACGGGGCTCCGCCCACTAGCATGGCGACGAACAGGGCTTCCATTACCTCGTTCTTGGTGGCGCCGTGATACATGGCGGCCCTTGCATGGGTGTCCACACACTTCTCGCACTGCTGGTTAGCTGCCATACACATGGCTATAAGGCGCTTGTTCTTTTCCGACATTGCGCCATCCTTAAGGATGACTTTGTCGAGATTCGATATAGTCTCGAACATCTCGGGGTCGGTATCTTTTATAAGCTCTAATAGCTGGGGTACATAGCCCATCTTTTTGGTAAATACCTCGAACTCTTTATACGGCATTGTTAAAACTCCTCATTGCTGCAATGTTGTTCATTGCTAACTATAAAATTACGCAATAAACGTTTATATCCTTACTGGTAGTGATAAAAATATAATTATATTATTGTCCCAAAGCCTGAGCAGCGTTTTTTTAATGATAAAAGTCTTAAAATTGTGTCGTCGTTTAGTCGACGCCTCTCATCCTGAACGGCTCTTCTGCCTCCTCTCCGTGGTATTTGTGCTCGTCCAGGGATGGCCATACTTCGTCAACTTCGCCGCCGGGCGTTTTTTCAATGTAACGTCGTTTTTTTCTGGGAGGAAAAGTCATGTTATAGACATTTATGCGTACGGTCAAATCGTTTTGCGATAACTTTAACGGAATTCACGGTCTAACTATAGAGGCATGGGAGGAAATGCCGTGAATGACGTTTTCAAGAATATTTATTTAAGGCGTTCAGTCAGGGATTACAGGCCGGTCGAGGTGCCGGACGATATCCTGAAAGAATTAATAAAAGCAGGCACCTATGCGCCGACCGCTGTGAACAAGCAGCCGTGGAGGTTCGTGGTCGTCAAGAATATGGACACGATCCGCAGGCTCTCTGACCGGGCTAAAAAGTCGTGGCTGGACAACTCGGGCAAAGTCGACGACCCGCACATGAAGCAGATCGTCGGCGCGATGAAGATGCCGGAGTTCAACATTTTCCATAACGCCCCGGTGCTTGTGCTCATTTTTGCCGCACCCGATGCGTATTCGCCGCAGTACGACTGCGCCCTGGCCGCCGAGAACATGATGCTCGCCGCCCGGTCACTGGGCATCGGCAGCTGCTGGATAGGGTTCGGCATGCCGCTGGGCAATGATAAGGAAGTGCTTGATGAGCTGAAAGTGCCCGAAGGCCATAAGCTCATGGCCCCGCTGATCTTTGGGTATCCCGTGAAGGACATCCAGACGGCGCCGACGAGGAAGGAAGACGTGGTGCTCAACTGGGTCTCGTGAATTCACAATAAAGGCACTAATTTTTCTTTTTTAGCCACTGAAGGGTGTTCTTGCGGTTTTTCAAGGCCCAGCCAGTACATGATCTCATGCCTTTCCAGCTCGCTCATCGTAAAACTTGCCTCGAGCTGTCTCATCAGCAGCCCGCATTCATGGGGCGAAGATAGGGTTATGGCGTGAGCTACTTTTGAGGCGTCGAACTTGAAGCCCAGCACCTTTAGAGGGGCCAGGAACTTTTCGTGGAAATCACGGCTATCCATGCGGTCGCTCAGCTTTACATAGAGCTTGAACGAATCGGTGTCCAGCCATATGGAAATACTGACCTTAGCATTCATGATAGGGAGAACAACTGCGGGATATAAATCGGTAAGGTAAATGCAAGCTGAAAGTAAAAGGGTGATAAATATAAAATAAACGAATAAATATAATAGTAGTTGAGGAGTTCTAATGCCGTACGAGCCTAAGATAGATCATGGGGTGTCCGGAGAAGCCGCTTCATACTGGATATCGTCGACGCCCGACACCGATTATCCCCCGCTAAAGGAAAATATTCACGTTGACACTGTGGTGATCGGCGGAGGGATAGCGGGAATAACGACGGCCGCTCTATTGAAGAAGCAAGGCGTGAAGGTAGCCGTCGTAGAAGCCTACAGGATCGTAAAAGGCGTTACGGGCAGGACATCGGCCGAGATATCTGCCTCCCAGGGCTTTTTGTACGGGAGCCTCATCAGCCAGTACGGCGAGCGTGATGCTCAATTGTGCGCTACGTCCAACATGGACGCAATAAACAAGATAGAGAGCCTGATCAAAGAGCATAACATTGATTGCGACTTTGCCAGGCTACCCGAGTACTTTTATGCGGCCAATGCGGATGACGTCGACAAATTAAAAGTAGAGCTGGATTGCTGTAAGCGGGTTGGGCTTCCCGCATCTTACGTGGATAAAGCGCCGCTGCCGTTCGATAACTACGGCGCGGTTCGCTGCGATAACCAGGCGGAGTTCCACCCGCGTAAATACCTGTTATCCCTGGCAAATACGATACCGGGCAATGGAAGCTTCATCTTTGAAAATACCCGCGCCATTGAAATTAAAGAAGGCATGCCCTGCAGGGTAAAGACCCAGAAAGGTAACATCATAGCAAAAGACGTCGTGGTCGCAACTCACTTCCCCATCACTAACCGCGGGCTCCTCTTCGCCCGCATGGATATTTTCAGGTCATACGTACTGGCCATAAGGGCTGAAGAGCCGCTGGAGAAGGCCATGTTCTACAGCACTGAGCTGCCATGCCATTACATTCGCAGCCAGCCCGCGGAAAACGAACAGCTCATCATGATAGGCGGGGAAGACCATAAAGTGGGCCAGGTCACCGACACCAGAGAGCGATATAGAACGCTCGAAAAATACGTCCGCAGCCGCTTTAAGGTAAAGTCCATCGACTATAGCTGGTCGACCCAGGATAACTATTCATTCGGCTTTCTCCCGTTCATCGGAAAGATCACCCACGACAGCATGCATGTCTACGTCGCCACGGGATTCAGGGGCAACGGCATGACCTATGGCACGCTATCGGGAATGATCATATCGGACATGATCATAGGAAAAATAAGCCCTTACCGGGAGCTGTACGACCCCGAACACTTTAAGCTATCGATCAGCGCGGACCAGATCCAGAAGAACATAGACGTCGGTAAAACATTCATAGAGAACAGGCTTTTCAGCGCGGAGGATTTCTATAATATCACCAACGGTAAGGCCGGCATCACCGAGATCGGAGGGGAAAAAGAGGCTGTGTACAGGGATGATGAGGGAAAGCTACATTCGGTCTCCCCCATCTGCACGCACATGGGATGCTTCGTCAGGTGGAACAATGCCGAGCTGTCATGGGATTGCCCGTGCCACGCGTCACGGTATACTTACGAAGGCAAGGTCATACACAGCCCAACGGTGATGGACTTGAAGAAAGAAGACACGAAGGACCAAAAGTAGTTTATTTTTTTCAGAGACAATTTGAGAAAGATTATAAACATTCAGAATTATCATGTGAAGGCATGTGCCTGGAATCCAACTCATCGCAGGATATCGAATATCGCCGGATCGACTCGTGGAACGTCGAGATGATCGCCGATCTATACCGTGCCGGAGGCTGGTGGAAAGAAGAGTGGGACCCCGAAGGTATCAGCTCGCTGATCAAGGGAAGCCTGGTCTTCGCCGTGGCGATCGATAATAAAACTTCCAGGACGGTCGGCATGGGAAGGCTGATCTCGGATGGCGCCTCGGACGGCTATATCCAGGACCTTGTCGTGCTGCCCGAGTACCGCAAAAGTGGCGTCGGAAGTAAGCTCGTATCGCTGCTCGTCGCCGAGGGAAAAGCGAAAGGCCTCGGCTGGATCGGCCTCATCGCCGAGCCCGGCTCGGAGCACTTTTACCAATCGCTGGGCTTTCAGCCCATGCAAGGGCATATCCCCATGATCTATAAAGGAGGTAACTAATTGCTATCATTCGACGACTTTAAGCCGGTCACTCTGGCGGACCGGGACTTTTTCCGGCAGTTTTATGCCCGGTACCCACAGGTCCACAGCGATAATACCTTCACTAATATGATGTGCTGGAACCACTATGCCGGCTATAGTTACGCAAGCATAGGCGATAACGTGATCCTGGCGAGCACCATAAGCGGAAAAACCAGGTACCGTGCGCCGATGGGCCCGCAGAATCCATCATTAATGAATGACCTGCTTCGCCTCGCTGCCGATGCAGGCGATAATGACCAGATCATACTCATCGACCCGGCTACTGCCGGCTGGATGCAGTCCAGCTATCCCCGGATCGGCATAGTGCCCGACAGAGACCAGGCAGAGTACGTGTACAAGTCTGACGACCTGGCCAGGCTGCCGGGACATGACTATCTGTACATACGTAGAGAGATCAATAAGTTCTGGCGCAATTATGCATCTTCCACGGTCGAGCCGATCTCATCGGCAAACTACGACCAGATCAAGGAGTACCTCGATAAGTGGTATACCTCTAAAAATAATAATAACGGGCTGGCAGGCCATGAAAAAGAAGCTGTCCTCTATAGCCTGGATAACATGGAAGCGCTCGGGCTCTCCGGCCTGACGATACAAGTGGACGGGCAGATCGGCGCAATATCGATCTTCGAGCCTATGAGCCGTAATATGGCGCTGGTCCACTTTGAAAAGGGGCTTCCCGAATACGATGGCATATACAAGGTCATCAACCAGGAAACCGCTACTCTGCTCTCCGGTAAGTACGAATTCATCAACCGCGAGAGCGACCTGGGCGTCCCCGGGCTGCGAGAGGCCAAGATGCGGTATCACCCACATCACATGGTCGAAGTATATTCTGCTACCCTGCCCGAGACGGACTGCATGCTACGCTGCTTTTCGAAGCGGATATGCCATGCCAGATGTTGCAAGAGTGAAGTATCAGAAACGCTTTTTTTTATATTTTAATTATTCATTGGATCAACAATATAATCCAAATCGCGTTCGTCGTAGGCTTTTCGGGCATCAGTCGGCCATCAGGCCGATGCGGAAGCGGCGGGGTAATGGGCGTTTGTCCCCGAAGGGGTAAAGCGCCGCTTAGAGCTTGCGGAGGCACGTGCGAAGCACGATGCCGAGGGTGCAAGCTCGGCCCCGACGGTGGAGCACCCGAAAAGCCGGAGTAGCCCGTCATCAGACGGGCGTCGAACCGCGAAGATAAAGACAGTAAAATGCTAGATGGTGCGGGGGAAGGGATTCGAACCCTTGAACTCCTGCGAGATAGGATCTTAAGTCCTACGCCTTTGGCCTGGCTTGACTACCCCCGCAAATGGCGAAACTACATCACAAAACTTCTAGTGAGCGGAATAATAATGTGGCTAATGGTTTATAAAAATATCGTTTAACCTAAAATAGAAAAAACGTGCCTCGCACCTATGTGGCGCAAGGCAAGTTTACCCGATCACAAGCTTTCCAGCACTTCACTGAGAGCAGCGGCCTTGACCTTTAACGAGTCAGCGGCCCTTGTTATTATTTCCAGGGCGCTGAAGGCACCGTCAGTCTCGATAGTGTATATGAATGCGGTGTTATCGTCCGATAATTTTATCGCGTTAATATCGCACGCCTCTACACACAGTCCGCACATGGAACAGTCGTACGGGTTAGCAATGATGACCTTGTTCTTGTCGATGGCGAAGACGCCCCTCGGACAGGTTTCGGCGCATTGCTTGCAGGCATCGCACTTGTCGCTGATCTCGATGATCGGCACGTACTTGTAGCCCGGAAGGCACGTGGTCTGGAACTTAGCGTGTTCCTTACCATAGCCCAGCCTTGCCACTGCCGTCAGGACCAGCTTCTGGCTTGCCTTGAGCTCGACAATGGGGACGTTGGCGTCGGCCGGCACCGTTTCCGGGTCGGACGACTTCAGGTCGCTCGAGTGTACCATGCCGGGGCCTTCCGCCGATAGCGTGAAGGTCACCTGACAGAGGGCACAGCCCTCGCCCTTACAGTCACACTTTTCGGGAAGCTCGTACATCTCAAGGTTGGTCTTTATTGGGATCAGGCCCATGCGATGAGCGAGCATCTCGTCGAATATGACCGACGTGTTATCATAGATGTCCACGTAGTCGATGGCCATCTTGGGGACATCGGCGAGCATGGCTCGCCTGAGTGCGTTAGCGAACGCGGGAGTTACCTCGGACAGGACGAACCTTGCCTTCCTGTCGCCGAGCTCTAGTATCTCCAGCTTCATTTAGACGCGCCTACCACGCTTTCCGCCCGGGGCTCTGGTGCCGTCGTGCGGAATAGGGGTAACATCCTCGATCCTGCCGATCCGAAGACCGGCTCTCGCGAGAGACCTTATTGCCGCCTGTGCGCCGGGGCCGGGGCTTCTCTGGCGGTTTCCGCCGGGCGCCCTGACCTTGATGTGGACGCCGGAGATGCCCTTTGTCTTAATTTGCTCGGCGACGTTGGCTGCCATCTGCATGGCCGCATACGGCGAGCTCTCGTTACGGGCCTGCTTAACGACCATTCCGCCGGACGTCTTGGCGAGCGTCTCTGCGCCCGTCAGGTCGGTAACGGTGATGATGGTGTTGTTAAACGATGAGAATATGTGGGCGACCGCCCACTTCATTTGGTCTGCCATTTACTTATTCCTCCTTGGCCGGTTCCGGTGCCTGGGGAGCCGCTTCCTGTGCCGCTGGCGCAGGTGCTGCTGCCGGTGCTGCCGCTGCCGGTGTCGGTGCCGCCTTCGGGGCTACCTTGAGGGCGGGCTTCATGGTCAGCGATTCCTTGGTTATGGACGAGCCGACGTAGTAGCTGAGTAATTCTTCCTCTGCCTTAAGGACCATGTAGCTCGGTATTGTGATCTTGCGACCGTTAACGGCGATGTGGCCGTGAACGATGAATTGCCTGGCCTGCTTCATGGAGGTGGCGAAGCCCTTTCTCATGACAATTGTCTGGAGCTGTCTCTCGAGGAGGTCTTCTATCTTCAGCGCGAGGATGTCCTCGAGCTTGGACTCTGACTTGAGCACGCCCAGCCTCTGTAGCTTAGCCTGGATCTCGCCGGCTTCTCTGTTGTAGTGAGAGCCTTCGACGACCTGTCCGGTACCGAGCACGCCTAATAACGTTCGGGCCTGGCCCCTGAACTTACGGAGCATCGATGCGAACTTCCATACGCTCTTTTTGTTTCTCAGGCCGTACTTCTTGACCAGTGCAGTCTCTTCTTCGATCCTTGCCTTCTGCCACGGGTGGTGAGGGGTGTTATAGATCTTCTTTGCTTTACCTGGGTATCCCATTTAAGTCACCTCACTTCTTCTCCGCAGGAGCTGAACCGCCTGCAGTTGCGGCTTCTTTCTTCCTTACGACACCTACGGTGGCTCCGGTCCTGCCGGTTGACCTGGTCTTTTGGCCGCGCACCTTTTGGCCGCGCTCGTGCCTGATACCCTTGTAGGACCTGATCTTCTTCATCAGGTTGATGTCTTCCTTAACGCCGAGAATGAGGTCTGTTCCAAGTAAATGCCTGTTCTCGCCGGTGTAAATGTCATTGCGCCTGTTCAACATCCAGAGCGGCATGTGCGTGTCGATGTTGTCGACAATAGCCTTTATGCGCTCGACCTGCTCGGGCGGGAGGTATCCCATTATTGCGTTGGGGTCTACATCGGCCTTACGGGCGATGAGCTTCGAAACGCGGATGCCGACTCCCTTGATGCCGGTCAATGCGTACTGGACTCGAGAGGTGCCGTCCAGGTCGACGTTAGCGACACGGACGATGTACTTGATCTCGTCTTTGGGCTTCTCTTCAGCGGCGGGCTTCTTTGCAGTTTTTTGCTGCTTCTTGCCCTGCTGGGGAGCTGCGCCCTCTGCGGACCCTTCGGGCTTTGCTGCCTTGTCCTTTTTGCCGCTTTTCTTAACGGCTGCGGGGGCAGTTTCTGCCGCGGGAGCTTCCGCTTGTTTCTTTTTCTCTACTTTATCGGTTTTCTCTGCCATGTAGTTGTCTCCTTATATCATCCGTAGTGCCTCTTACAGATACCATGTGAAGGTAGTTTCAGCCGATGCCGAAACAGCACACATTGTCTCAGAAAACACAGATGCGTATAAACGAGTGTTATCCACTGCTTGATGGTATATAAATTTTTTCTCTGGCATGGGCGACGGTAACTAGAGGTAACATCGCTCCCGCGCACGTAAAAGCAAGGCCGGTTTTACTTTGGCTCTTCTCCTACTTTTAGGTTACTTTAATAGGGCCTGGTTTGCATGCGGCGTTGATGGGATCGGCTGTCATGCATAAAGAACATGCGGTAACATACCAGGCCGAAATTTATACGAAATAATTAGAAAAAAACCTTTGAGCTCGTCGATTGCATGATCGTTAGAGAAGGCTAATATATCAATAAAAAAATTACATTATGGGGCATAGGGGGTATACAGCTCTCATTAGAAAATGGGCCCTATGAAAACCCCGATCTCCAAAATTTACACCGCAACGTCCCGCGTTAGTTA
This sequence comes from uncultured Methanocellaceae archaeon, assembly GCA_963780625.1. GTDB lineage: Archaea > Halobacteriota > Methanocellia > Methanocellales > Methanocellaceae > Methanocella. The sequence continues at coordinate 864,610 of CAWACH010000006.1, forward strand.
TGAAACGCGGGGCGTTCTAATTATATTGAATTTTTAATTCTGGATGGGTTTTTGGGCGATCATGTCGAAGGACCCGTCCATCACTGCCGACTGGACCTGGCCGTTCGAGATGATGATAATGCACTGATGGTCAGTCAACACCTGAAGCACCATCATGTCCATCCTGTTGCCGAATCCGCTGTGCGCTGACGTGAATTCCCCTGTTACCTCGTACTTACCGGGCTCAGGGAAGGTGCCGGTGACGTTGAGCTTCAGCGTGTCGGCCATACCGTCGAACTTATAAGTATCCTCATTCGTGATAAAGATCTTAGCGATTTTCATCGCGTCGTCAGGGCTTGTGGTCCCCTTCGGTGTATTGGTTGCGGTCGCGACCATTCCGGCCGTGACAAGTACTAATATAATTGTAAGAGCTCCAAAAATCCCTAATGTCTTATCCATGTTTTTCACCTGTGTCTGATGGTTTAATATGTTGTCTATAGCCTCTAACTGCTTGTTCAATAATAAGGCTTGCCTTAGCTACGGATTTGCCCGTAGCTAAATATTATGGCCACAAATTTCAAAATATTGTTTAATATGGCATCATGTATAGATAGCCCCTGTAGGGCGCTATATTAAATTTACCGGATACCCTTATCAAAATATAATACCAGCTTAAGGATTATTAAATATGGTCTAATTAAACATTTTTGAATAAAAAAAGCATATTTTTGACCGAAAGGTTAAAGAAAGATTATAGTAAATACTGGTTGCCAACTAATGGCATGGTCGGATAAATTATGCTTATTCCTTAATGCCCCCTTAGGACGCATAATTATCCGGCCTTAGTGATTATATGCCATTTTTAGCCAACTAATCAATTATTCACCATTCGATTTATAAACTTTTTCATTCATGGCGTATAATATCATTAAATGTGGCTCTTCAATCGATAACATTACGAATATATCCTTATTTGGATATAAATATGCTTTATTTTATAATTAAAAAATCTGGTAAACTTCCTCGTTAATATTTACAGGATGGGCAAAGAATAAATTTCTTGCGTGCGTAAAAAAGGCGGTAATAATAAAAAGATCATGGATAATGGCTTACGTTCATCTCGTGTATGAACCATATGACGATCATAGTACCGATCCCGATAGCAACTATCCCGTAGACCAGCGGATTGAAATTAACCGGCGGCAGTGATAAACTTCCCGAGCTAATTGCTGAGGCGGCCATCACAAAAACTAATATGGACGTCATTTTTGCGGACCATAACGAAAATTCCATGTTTACCATTTTATCAGCCCCTTATTCTCTAATCAATTATAATGCTTTATAATGATAAATAGTTGCCGACAAAAGCAATTAATAATAATGATAATTATCTTTTGTTAACTAAATGCCAGAAGCACAATAGTATAATGTCAAATAACCCGAATTAAATTTACTAAGGGCTTAGTCGGTTTTAAATATTTGAAAATGGTATTATTTTATCTGGTATTGTTTGGGAGGCATCAATAACCGGGGCTATTATTCTTACATATCAGGTGATCTTTCCGTGATCCAGCGAGCCGGATAGCCGGCCCGGATCCCGTACTTCAGATATTTTGCGATCTGCACTGCATAGCCTAATCAAAAAAGGGGGCATTAGGTGGCTGAAGAAGCAACGATAGAAACGGCCATAGGTAAAATATCGGGCTACAATAGGGTACTGAATCCATTTAGAAAGCAGATCAAAGTCCGTGTAAAAACCGATAATAAGACAGTCGCCGTATTGATCGAGGATAAAGAGCTGAAGTTCATCCAGAAGAAATACTGGACCGGCGGCAGGGTAGCCGTTGGCTTTTATAGCGGTAAATGGCACATCGGCATACCGCATGACCCATTGCCCTTGAATAGCACCCAGCCAAAAGAAATTACGGTAGATCTTTTTGAACAGGAAGTAAACAGCGTAGACATAAATGCGCTGGTAGGAAAGCCCCTAAAAGAAATTAACCTGGACGCCCCAAGGTTTAAACATAACATTCCCATACAAAAGATCCCGGAACAAAAGATACCTAAGCCAAAGGTGCCGGAGAAAAAAATGCCTGAAATAGTAATGCCTGTACAAAATATACCAGGCCAAAACATATCCGGGCAAAAAGTGCCGGAACAAAAAATACCTGATCAGAACATATCGCTCGAAGACGCGTTGCTGGAAGACATCGATAAATTTACCGGCTACATCAAGTGGGTCGAGGAATATACCAAAGAGGGCGTAGACGATGTGCTCGAAAAGCTCGAGCTGTCGCACCTGAACGTGAACAGGATGAACGTCGGGCAGTCAAATGATAAAACGATAAAGAAGACCAGCCAAAAGGAAGTCCGGCTGGATGAATATATCGAGATGATGGATTATTTAGTCACTCAAAATGACGAGATAATGATCAACCAGCATGAGATCATTCGCCTGTTGACAAAGCTCACATCAAAGGATGATGACGAGTGATATCCAGTAGATAAAAACCTTTTTTGTTAACGTTTACCGGCCTGATCATAGTAACTCTAATGGTGACACGTCGGCCACTTCAATAGTATGGACAGGGTTTTAAATCATTGTATCAAATTGCGTTCTGTTAGTAAAGTTACAGGAGCACCTGATGAAAACTATAGGCCTCATTGGCGGCATGAGCTGGGAATCGTCCGTCGAGTACTACAGGATCATTAACCAGCTGGCCAGGGAACATTATGGCGGCTTGCATTCTGCCAAATGCATTATGCATTCATATGATTTTGAGCAGATAGCCGGTGCACAGCGGCGGGACGACTGGGACGGCCTGGCGGATACACTGGTGGAAACGGCTGAAAACCTAAAAGCTTCTGGCGCAGATTTTATTGTCATTTGTACGAACACCATGCATAAGCTGGCCGATGAAGTCCAGAATAGGGCTAACATCCCGGTGCTGCACATTGCGGATGCGACCGGACAAAAAGTAAATGAAAAGGGCCTGAAGAAAGTAGCCTTATTGGGCACGAAGTACACAATGGAAGCCGACTTTTACCGGGAACGGCTGACCCGGCGATACGGCCTTGAAGTGCTTATACCCGGCGACGCCGACAGGCAGTTCATACACGATGTCATTTTCGGCGAGCTATGCCAGGGCATCATGGACCCGTCCTCAAAGGAAAAATTCAAGTGCATCATCAACGAGCTGGTCTCTAGAGGAGTAGAAGGCATTATTTTAGGCTGTACAGAGATACCGCTGCTGATAAAACAAGAAGACGTCGACGTGCCGGTATTCGATACCACGCAGATACACGCCGAAGCCGCCATCGAGATGGCAATGGGCCGAGAAAAAAATATAAAAGTCCCGATCTATTGAGAACTTAAGTTACTACGGCCATTATAATGAATTATGTGATCCGGGACTTCCATTACCCAAACATCGGTATCCCATGCAATGTCAGTAATATGCTTTCGGAATTCGGCAAAACTAGGAAAAGCAGTAACAAAGATTTTTTTGATTTTACAATCTTTTAACATTTCTTCTAGTTCTATAACGCGCTTTGGTGTCATAGGACCATGCGAGGTTACAGCTTCGAATAGATATAGCCGAGTTTTCTCGTGTTCATATAAAATAACATCCGGTAATTTATCATGCTCAGTTATTGAAATGCCTAATTCGGTTAATTTATCGATATCTATAACAAGAGTTTTGTTAGCTGTATCACCTAAATAAAGTACTGTAGAGCTGGATGCGAACCTTGGAACAAATTCTTGGATAATGGCAGCCTGCACTACATTATGCATTCCTGGCGATAGGTATGTCTCTGTGCCACTTGGTAATTTTACAGTGATCATCGAACTGGTTTTTTTCTTTTGATATATTTCTGAAAGGTTACCACATTTTTCAATAAATTCAATTACTGCAGTTTTCCATTGGTCAGTCCCGTATTTTTTTATTGCTGATAGTGCATCTTCTGTTAACGCATAATGAGCATTCGGGCTGTTTGTTGGTAAATTGGGATCGTCTGGATTATAGTCTACGATATGTGCTTGCTCAAATTGATGCAAAACTTGACGACGAAATGTCTCGCGCGTATTTGGTTTATAAGACTTATTATAATAATCGGAAACAAAATACATTATTCCCTTTGTTACAGATACGCTATGTCTGTATGCTTTGTTCCAAGGGTCTGTTTCTTGTAAACCACATAAAGCGAGTAATGTAAGTGCAGATATATCATTTTGTTGAGCGACAGGTAGCCCAAGCTCTTTTAAAATCTCCTTAGCCTCTTCTATTTTACCCATATACTGCTGCCTTCTGGTCTTTATTATAAATATTATATTCTGCGGTTAGTTTTTCTGTAACATACGTGTCTATATCTCCGTTAGAGAGATTGGTTTTTAATAGGTAGCTCCCAATCTCTTTTATCAAATCAATTGATGGTAATGGGATACTTCTAAGTTCGGTCGCACTTATTTCTGTATTTCCATTGAACGTTCGAATATACGAGTCGATAATTTTACTGTTTAAAATCGCAGATAAACCATATAAGACTTCTTTTGATAGGTCGCCGTTTGGCTTATAGATATAATTTAAGTGATTTTCTAAACCTAAATATCTAGAATTAATATTACCTGCTAGATAAGGTGTTGATTTTAAACGTTTTATATCTTCTTTTGCGCTAAATCGTCTCATTAAAATATAATTTTTATTCTCAACGAGTAATTTTTTGGATGTGAAATTAATTTTTATATATTGTTCTTTTTTAGATGAGATAGGCCATTTCACACACATTTCGTTAATATTTTGCATCCATAGTAATGGTGCATAAGCTTCGTCCAAATTCCCAATATCGCAAATAAGATCTTTTGCTCGGAATGGGACAACAGGGCCTGTAGATATCTCCATACCATGATCATGTAAACTCCCGATCCATGAGTTAACCAATTGGATTACATAATCATCCCTTTCCGACAAGGGAATATGTAAATATCTATTTTTACTCGCCATATCGATTAAGTCGGTAATTGGAACCTCTCTTATGGTACAATAATCCAGGTCCTTTATACCAGTACATGAAGAGATGTTTACAAAATATTCATCTTGTTTTTTTACCCAGTCTTTCTCTCTTACAGCTTTCAGTATAATATTTTCCTGTAGAATTGAATCTCTATCGAATGCTTCATATCTTGACTCGAACAGGTGTAGATGTGTAGGCCTTACAGCAGAAAAAAATTTTTCTCTAAATAATTTAAAATATGAGCCGGCAGCAAAGCTGCGAGGGGTAATAAATACTAACTCACCAGATGTTTTTAACAACGATGCAGAAACTGCCATGAAAAGTGCATACATATTCGGCTGTCCGTATATTACCGAACTTGCGACTTTTGCTCTTGGGTCTGATTTTAATATTTTAAAATATGGGGGATTGGATATGATAAGGTCATAACGTTTTGGGTTCCCAGATAATTTTACGATATTTTCCATAACGCTTGCATTAGTAAGTATAAAATCGCTATTAATTACTTTATATTCCAGGCTGACATTATTACTGGTTAACCAAAGACGTAAATAATCCAGGCATTTTTTTAATAGAGGAATTAACTTTTTATCAAACTCATATGCTACAAGCCTTATCTTTTCAGGCTTATTATGAGATTTTGCCAAAGCTTCGCATAATGAACATGATAAAATACCTATCCCTGCGCCCGGATCTAGTATATCAATGCTTTTTAATTTACATTCGATCAAGGAAGACATGAAATCCGCAATCTTAGAGGGCGTAAGATACTGTCCTAAAGTATCCCTGTGTTCTTTTGATATTGTAGATATGTAAAATTGGCCTATACGGTCCGTGTAATCAGTAGGCCGCTCATTTTCTAATGGATTCATTTCCTTTAGAACAAAATTTGTCATAAACAATGGATATTATCGTAATATGATACTTAAGCTTTTATGGATAGCTCTCTGAAAATAAATGGCTCATATTTCACAGGAAAACTTTTTGAAAAAAGTTTTCCGTTAGCCTTTCAAAAACTTTTTATATGCCGCCTCCTTCGGAGTCGGAAATTTTTAATAATTAATTGGATAGCGCCGGAGAAGGGACTTGAACCCTTGTGGGAGTTGCCCCCCACAAGCTTACTGGTTTTTCTCTCCTTTTAGAGAAAAATTCCAGGCTTGCGCCTTACCACTAGACTACCCCGGCATCTGTTAAATTGCAACCCTACTACGTACTTCTATCATTTAAGTTTTTTCTTCCACTCGGAGGGGTATATGCCCGGGTCCATTACGACACGCACTGTATCCATGGCCTGGCCCTCTTTTGCGGACATTAATTCCTCTGTAGACATCTTCGCAATGCCGATGGACACAGCTTCGCCCATCAACGTAAAAACAGCCACTGCGTCGCCCGGTAGAATGCCGGTATCGACCTTGCAGATGCCCTGCACGAACAAATGTGCGCCTTCCGCGAGCGTGCCTGCCGCCGTGTCCCTGACTACGATCCGCGGCAAATTCTTTAGAGCGTGCTCCATGGGCAGGATGATCTTTCTTAACGGGGCCTCGTTGCCTTCTTCTTTATAATAATAGTAAGCGTCTGTCAGGTCCTGCAAAGTGATGAGCGTCTCATCTTCCCTGAAGGGCCCTGACTTCGTCCTTCTTAATTCGTACATATGGGCGCCCGTGCCGATAGCTTCGCCGATGTCGTGGCAGAGCTTCCGGATGTACGTACCTGCTTCGCAGCCTACCCTGAACATTACGTCACGGCCGCGCATTTCCATGAACTCAATGTAATAAATAGTGCGCTTTCGCAGTTGTCTTTTAACAGCGCTTACCAGCGGCGGCCTCTGGTAAAGGACACCCTGGAATTCGCTCAGCGTCGCTTTTATTTTTATCTCCGGAACGTCGGCGTGCATGCGCATGACGCACACGTATTCTTTACCGGATAACAATAAAACACGGACCAGCCTGGTCGAGTCTCCCAGCATCATTGGCAAAACGCCCGTCACATGAGGGTCGAGCGTGCCGCTGTGGCCGGCTTTCTTGATATGTAAAATATTCTTGACCCACGCCGTAACTTCATGGCTCGTAGGCCCATAGGGCTTGTCAAGGTTGATAACGCCTTTATCAAGTAACTCCGGTATCGTACGCTTATTCGGGTCCTTACCATAGCCTTTAGACTGGCATTCGACCTTAGTCAACAATTCCCGTTTCACTTCGCCTGGCAACATCATTTACGATCCAACCTGTCGATCGCTATTGAAATAATGTCCGCCACGCCCTTAGCGTCCCAGAGCCTGGTATCGATAATGAGATCATATCCCGACCAGTCCTGCTGGTCGATATTATAGAAAGTCCGATAGCGAATGGCCTCGCTCGTTTCCCGGATCCTGGTATCTTCCAGCGCCTGGGCGACGAGAACGCCTTCACGCTTTGCGATACGCTGTGCCCTTACCTCGATGGAGGTCTTGAGCCATATCTTCAGGTCGGCGTCGATGGTCCTGCCGGCAAGCCTGCCTTCGACAAGCGCCATATCACACTTAGACGCCAGCTCTTTCTGGCGATTGTCTATGGCGATGTCTATGGTCTTATCATTCTCGGCAAGCTCCCCGAACTCCTGGAGCGTCATGCCGCGTTCCTGGGCGAGCTTTCTGAACTGCTCGCCCGCGGAAATAATAGTAAAGCCATACCTGGCGACAAGCTCTCTGGCGACAGATGTCTTACCCGAACCCGGAAGGCCGCTTAACGTCACTATCATTACATTACACCAATGTTAAGCGCTTTTCTTATGACTGAGCTGATGGCCAGCGAGCACATTAAAGACCAGACGACCCAGTAAGGGAATATCAGTAAAGTATGGGCCAGCGGTATGGGTAAATTATTATTCAGCATTGGCCAGATCATGGTCATGGTATTATTCGCTGGCTGGGACAGGTACCAATAAGCCCACCAGAACAGCGGAATGGACACGAACACGATAAATCCCATGGGCTTGAGCTGTTGCTTGGACATCTCGGCCTGGTCTTCCATCATGCTCATCCGTTCTCCTTCGAGCTGCTTGAGCTTCTTTTTATCCCCGGCAAGCTGGGCTTCTTTAAATTTTTTCTGGAATACCTGGTTATTTTCCTGGACACGGCGGAACAGGGCCCAGTCCATGGTATATTTCTGTATGATCGATGAAAAGACGGTAACTATGGTCGCTATCACAAGGACCGCAATGTAAAAAGGCATCGTCGAGCTGATCGGCGATACGATCGTGTTTACTGTGGATGACATCGTGTCCCTGAATGCGGGCGGAAGGAAAATAGAGCCGATGAAAATGCCGAAGCCGATGACCAGCACGATCTTTTCTATCGTTGCGGCTATACCGCCCTTCTTCTTAGCGGCCGTTTTCTCGACCACGGGCTTATCTATATTAATATCGGCGCTCTTGTCGCTCATCCTGAATCCCCATAAAATTTAAACATGTGAAAATATAACGTTACTGGAATCTTTTGAGGGCTTTCATGACATCCGAGCGAACCTCGTCTATGTCCCGCTCCCCGTCGACATCTATTAGCAAGCCCTTCTTCTTATAGTAGTCGATGAGCGGCTCTGTCTGTTTACAATAGACTGATATACGGTTCTTGATGGCGGCCTCGGTATCGTCTGCCCTCTGGTATAATTCGCCGCCGCACGCGTCGCATACTCCGGCGACCTTTGGCGGATTAAGCGTAATATTGTAGGTAGCGCCGCATACCTTGCAGGTACGGCGGCCGGATAGCCGCTGTACGAGGGCGTTGGCGCCTACTTCTACGTTGATGACTGCATCAAGTTTTTTATTGATGTCGTCAAGGATCTCGTCTAAAGATCCTGCCTGCTTGAGCGTCCGGGGGAAGCCATCTAAAAGGAAACCCTTTCTGGTGTCCGGCTTCTGTAACCGCTCCTTGACGAGATCGATGAGGAGAGTATCGGGCACTAGCTCGCCCTTGTCCATGTACGCCTTGGCCTTTTTCCCCAGTGGTGTATTTTCACGGACATTCTCTCTCAAGATATCGCCGGTAGAGATATGCGGTATGTTATATCCTTCGGAAATAAATTTTGCCTGGGTGCCTTTGCCGGCACCCGGGGGCCCAAACAGGACTATTTGCATTTTACTCTTCTCCCAGGAACCTGCGTATGAGCGGGTGCATCTCCATGAGCTGTTCGCTCGCCACCTTCTCATATAGCTGGTAAATGATACTCACAGCCAGCAGCATGCCTGTTCCGCCCACCCCTCCGATGAGCCCGAACATGCTCGCCACCAGAGTCAGCACGCCGATGAAAGCGCCGCCGATGACCGTTACCTTGGGTATATACCTGGATACGACTTTTTCTATTACCTGCTCGTTCCGGCGGAAGCCGGGGATCTGCATGCCGCTCTTTTGTATTTGTTTTGCGACACGCGTCGAGCCCATGCCCGTGGTCTCCACCCAGAAGATGGCGAACACGATACCGCCTGCGATGAGGATGAATGCGTCCGTGAGCAAATGCAGCACGATAGCCCAGGTCTGGATGCCTACGTAGTAGTTACCCACGTAAGGCGGCAGCCAGTCGTTATAGCTGTGTATGGGGTTCAGGAAGAACATGAGCCCCGGAGGCTGCGGTACGCCCGCCTGGTTATACGTTCCGAAGAGCGTGACTCCATAACGGCTGTACAGCAGGCTGCCGATCAGCTGAACGTTAGCCTGTAGCGCCCTTACCAGGATCATGGGAAGGACCGATGCGTAAATTAACTTTACGGGGAACTTGCCCCTTGCGCCTCTAACGGCCGCATGGGACAACGGGATCTCGATCCTCGTGGACTCCACGTATACGACTACGAGGAAAACGGCCACTGTTGCTATTAATGCCAGTACGTCGCCCTGGGTCAATAGCCTCAGGACGCCGTCCATGCTCAATAGATCACTCTGAGAGATATGAGTGATCATGTATTGCCATTTGAATATAATGCCGACCGGCAGGTTATCCCCTATGCCCGGCACGTTAAAGCCTATGGCGTAGTCAAGCCTTGGCGGGTTCCAGTTAAAGATACCGCCGATCAGGGCCTGCGCGACGCCCGCCACGATAAAGAGCGAGACACCGCTGCCGATACCCCACTTGGAGACGATCTCATCCATATACAGGATCAGAACGCCGCCAAAGGCTACCTGAATGAAAATGATGAGTGAGAGGATATTTAAGTTGACACCCAACGCCGACGCAATCGTCGTGTCGGGTATCAGATATCCTCCGAACATCTGCGGAAGGGTCTCCAGTACGATCATGACAAAAACTAGTAGTTTTTGCAGACCCTGGAAGATCGCCTGGTCCTTTGTGTTCGTCGTATCCAGGGGCAATATTTCAGCGCCCACCAGCAGCTGGAGCACGATCGATGCCGTAACGATGGGGCCGATACCCAAAAGGATGATCGAGCCCGTCGCGCCTGCGAGGATCGCACGATATGACGCCAGCACGTCTTGAGAGTTCTTATCCATTCCGAATACTGCTATGTTGGATAGGACGAAGTATAGTACCAGTATCGCTACCGTCCACATGAGCTTTCGCCTGAAGTGGACGTGCTTTTCCGGCCGTTTTACGGCCGGAAGCCTTTTGAGGAAAGGCTCGATACGATCTTTTAAACCCGTTTCCGCCATTGTGACACCTTTTAGAGTTGTTTGCTTAGCTGTCTATAGGTTCTGCAGTCTCTGTCTCTGATATAATTTGTCCGCCTTGCTCTTCAACTTTTGCCTTAGCAGTTGCGGACGCGGTGCCTACGTTTATTACGTATTTCTTGCTGACACGGCCGTTACCGAGGAGCTTATCGAAGCCTAGCGCACCCAGGTTTATGGTGATGACGCCGTTGTTTTCCTCGGCGGCACCGGCCTCTACCAGGTAGGGCGCTATTTCGTCAAGCTCGCCGATATTGAGCGACGTAACATAGGTGACACATGCCGGGGGAACATGGAAACCATGCTTACCGTACATCCATCCCTGTTGCATTGCCCTGAACGTGTGGTGCTTGCAGGCGCCGGCATGTCCTCTACCGCCACGGCTTCCTCCGCCACGGCGATTCTTGTGCGTTCCGCCGCCGCAGGTCCTGGAACCCCTGTATGAGCTTCTCTTCTGTTTTGTCATACGATCACCTCATCTTCTCTACGAGCTTGGAGATGTCCTCTCCATAGTTACCCAGCGCGCCGCCCTGCTGGAAGGTCCGCTTTAATCCTGCGTGCCCTTTCCTGGGGGGGTGTAGCCTGAACACCGGGTTGAGCCCTGGCATATCGCTGATGGTAGCCTTTCCGTCTACGACCGCATCGGCGAACTCCCTTATTGTCTTAAAGGATGAGTTCTTAGAGACGTACTCGTCCGTGAGCTTGTCCCCGCCGACCAGTTTACCGCGATTCTCCATAAGGATAGCCAGCGTTTCCCCGGTTATGGGGCCGAACGCTATATAATCCTTCGCTTTCTGGATCATGCCCTTAAAGTTTGGCGTGTCCGGGACGACCACACAGTGGTTGATCTGGTTCAGCCTTAACATTTTTAAGGTGTCTTTGATGTCGGGCTTCGTGTTAACGGAGCCTCTCAGGCGTATGATCACATACATCACTGAGCACCTCCCTTGTATCTCATGGTAGTCGTCTGAAGCAGCGCATTATAGGTCGCTAGCGCAAAGTTGATGGTCGTACGGGATTCGCCCTCGGTCCTGGTCCAGACATCCTTGATGCCTGCCATTTCCATCACTTTCTTTGCGGGGCCGCCAGCCGCTATGCCCAGTCCCCTCGGGGCCGGCATGAGCGTGATGGTGAGAGAGCCCGCTTTACCCTGTACCTGACAGGGCACCGTGTGCTCCAGCCCGCAGCCGCATTCCCATGAGCCGCAGCCTCTCTTTATTTTTACGATGTTTAACTTTGCCATCTCGATGGCCTTCCTTATTGCGGGGCCGACCTGTACGTCCTTGCCTTCCGCAATGCCCACGTAGCCGTTGCTGTTGCCAACGACCACGGTCGTTCGGAACTTAACACGGCGGCCAGAGTCAGTCATCCTCTGTACCATGCTGATGTCCAGCACCTCGTCAACGAGGTCGGGCAGGAGGGCGTCTATGATCTCCGGCTCTTTTATTGGTAAGCCGGTATCAAGGGCCTCTTCGATGGTCTTGATCTGTCCCGAGGAAACCATTTTCCCCAGGCGGGTCTTTGGGACCCATTGGACTTCACGTGTATAGGCCATTTTACTTACCCTCGTATGCTTTCATGATCTTACCTTTCACTTCGTCGAAGTGCGCCGGTAGGTCCGCTACCTTAATGCCGCGCTTCTCGTACTGGGAAAAGCTGCTCTTTGTGTTCCCGGCTACATGCCCGCCCTTTATGCGGTCATCGGTCGGGAAAACATCTTCGCTGCATGGAACAGTTAAGCCCGCGTCGATGGCGCCCTTCAGCGCTGCATAGACTTTGGAGCCTTTTCTGTTCGTTGCCAGGCCGATGTCGAGGATAGCTTCCTCGATGCCGGCTTCCTTCGCCTTGAACCCTGCGAGCAGTCCGGTCAGGTATGCTGCGCTCGTGTTCTTGAGCGAGCCCTTGTACCCGAACGTCTTTGCCAGCTCTTTTGCCGACGCCGCCGCGAGGACTCTGTCGCCCTCGGGCTTCGTTATCAGTAGCTGGGCAGTGTAATCTCCCAGCGTACCACGGACAACGAGCCTGGGCTTACGGGAAACGATGAGCTTGAGCCTCTGGTGGTAATCGGTCTTACCCTCTCTTCTCCGCCTGAAGGCTACTCTGTATCTTGGTCCTGTTGCCATTGTTGCACCTCACTTCTTCTGGTATGCGATATACGACTTCAGGTGCGCTGCATTCCTGAATTCTCCGCCCTTCGCCTTTCTGTATAATATGCGGTATGTGTGAGCGTCGATCGTCTTTTCGCTCCTCATTTCCTTGAGGACTTTCCTTTGTGCCCTGATCTTACGCATCCATGACTCTTTCTTGGGAGTACGGGCGTACTTGGCGCCTCGCCTGCTGCCGTGGCCTTTGCGGTGACCCTTTGCTTTTTTTAGGTCTCGCGCACGAGCCCTGCCGCGGCTGATGCCGACTACGGCGCGTCTCTTGACGACGCCTTCCTCGACGAGGCCTCTGATGTCCTCACGGGTGATAGCGGTCGCGATCTCCTCGAGCCTCTCGGGATCCATCCACACTCTGGTGACCCCGACTTTGAGTACTTTGGACGCAAGCTTCTTCTGGTTCACTAAGTCAGCCATTTAACTATACCTCCTCGAACACGTTGAGCGGGTTGAGGACCTTGATGTTAAGTTCCTTTGCAACCTTCTCGATCTCGAGCTGCTTCTTCCGGCCTACTGCCTTTCCGATGCGTATAGCCTGGGTCTTGGTGATGCCCTGGACGTCTGCCGGCCTGTGGACCAGTACTTCCTCGTATCCCGAAGCGTGCAGTCCGCGGACAGCTGCCGGCGAACCGAACCCTATCTTGACGAGAGAGCCCTTTGCCTTGCGCTGCCTGCGCAGCTGGCTGTGGTGACCTTTCGGCTTTCTCCAGCTTTTTGCGAGGCTCTTGTTCTTATGAGAGTCTATCCTGTTGAACGCGGGTAACGAAGCCTTGTTGGACTTCCTTGCCGCGAGCAGCCGCCATGTCTCATCGTCCAGATCCAGCGTGGATTTCTCCACCGGGCGGGCGACGGGCCTCGGCTTAGAAGTCGTGAACGGCTTTTTAGGTGCCTTCTCTTCTTCCCTGGCCTCTGCCTTCTCCTCTACGGGCGTGACCGGCTCCTCTTCAACGACCTCTGCCTTCTTCTTTTTCTCAGGCTTAGTCTCCTCTTTTACGGGAGCGGCCTTAGGCTCTGCTTTCTTCTGCACGGGAGCCTTAGCTTTCTTAGAGGCGTTCTTCTTAGTGGCCTTCGTATCTTCCTTGACTTCTACGTCTTCTACTTTCTTTTTCGGTGCCATGTTTGATCACGCCTTCTTTGTGATATAAACGCCATCCTGGAATACCCTGGGGTCGCGGTTCCTGATCTTACAGGCCTGCTCTATGTTGGCCGCCGTTTGTCCGACGTGCTCCTTGTTGTTTCCGGTGACAGTTACTTTATCTCCGGCGACAACGACCTTGGTCTCTCCCACGATGTTCGCTGCCCTCGGCTTTCTTTCGCCAAGGAAGTTCCCGATCGATACTCTGTTCTTACCCTCAACCTTCACCTGTATGGGGAAGTGAGCGTAGACAATTTTCATGTCGTACTCGTAACCCTCGGTGACACCGGTCATCATGTTGGTGATGTGCGAAGCGTAGGTACCTACGATAGCTTTGGCCTGTTTGTTGACCTTGACGGCCTCAACGGTGACCTTGCCATCGTTTGAATTGAGCTTGATGCCCGGGAACCTGAATTCCCTGGATACCTGCCCCTTTTGACCCTTTACGGTCAAAGTTGCACCGCTTAATGATACGGTTACACCCTGGGGGACGTTTACCTCAATGAGCGTTTCTGCTGCCATTGTTCCACCTTAATATACATAGGCTAATAGCTCGCCGCCGATCCCCTTTGTGGACGCGTCGTAATGTGACATGACGCCCTGGGAAGTGGTCAGTATGAGCATGCCGAAGTTCCTTGCGGGGAGGAATCTCTTCTCCCATTTCTCGAACTCCGCCTTGTTCACTGCGAACCGCGGCTTGATAATGCCGCACTTGTTAATTTTTCCTATAAGCTTTACGTTTAACATTCCGGCCTTGCCGTTGTCAATGAACTCGTATTCGCCGATATAACCCTGGTCCTGCATGACCTTCAGGACGTTGCCGATGATCTTTGATGCAGGGTTTATGGTGCACTCGTGCTTTCCAGTGGATTCGGCGTTCTTGATCATGGACAGTGCGTTGGCCAATGGATCTAACATTACCATATTATCCACCTCACTCGTACTTCTCGAAGCCCATGTCCAGGGCTATTTCCCTGAAGCATTGTCGGCACACGTACACACCGTATTTTCTGACGAGGGCCTGATGGCGACCGCACCGGCGGCACACGTTTGCGCCCCGGCCGAACTTCTTTCCTGACCTTTCCATTATTTTACCTCCACGCCGTACTTGGTGTTCATGAACGCGATAGCGTCATCTTTCGTTAGCTTATGGCCCGTAGGTATTTCGGTCTGCTGTGCCTTTCTGCGCTTGATCCTGAAGCCTGGCCTCTCGATGGAGACGAGGACGTCCATGCCGTAGATCCCTATGTCGGGGTTATACTCTAAGCCCGGGAAGTCAGTGTGCTCCTCAATGCCGAATGCAAAGTTACCGCTCATGTCGAACGATCTCTCATTCAGGCTCATGCCCATGATCTTCAATGCAGTTGCCAAGAACGTTTCCGCCTTTTGGCCTCTGAGCGTGACCTTGCAGCCTATTGCCTCACCCTTCTTGATGCCGAAAGCCGGCAGGGTCTTCTTTGCGAAGTTCCTCACTGGCTTCTGGTGGGTGATGGCCTCCAGGATCATTTCGGCGTTCGAGAGCTTTTTACCCGACTCGCCTACGCTCATGTGCACGGTTATTTTCTCGACTTTCGGGGTCCTCATGGCGTTCGTGTTGTCGCTCATGCCTTAACCCCCAGGTCGATGACCGGTGCGTCTTTCCCGACGACCACGACGTATTGCTCGATGGTGTCGAAATCGCCCGCTGGACCGGTAATGGTTATACGGTTCGGAGTGGTGGACTTGATGATCCTTATTTCCTTGATCTTGCCGATGGTACCGGCGTGCTTGCCGCCGATGATAATTGCAAGGCTTCCGGCCTCATACTTCAGGTGCTGGGCGATGGACTTCTCGGGGACATTCATTATTAGCGTGTCCTTGGTGTGATAGTCGTTGCTTCCCAGCATGGTAGTGCCGTCGTGGAAATTCAGTTGTATCTTGCCCTGCTTGACCAAGGTCTTGTTGATTATTTTGAGAAGCTTAAGCCCCGCATCGTTGATCGGCACAAGCTTGAACTTGTTGTCCTGGCCGACCATGACGCGGTAGTTCGCCTTGATATCCGGTATGGATATTACGTCGAACAATCCCACGGGGAACCTGTGGTCTTTGCGTACTTTACCGTCGACGAGGACTTTACCCTCGTGCAGGATCTGCTTTATTTCCTTTGCCTTGTCGGCTAAATGCAGAAGATCTCTTAATACTATAACGAGAGGCATGCCGTGTTCCTGGGAGTGCGGGCCGGGTGAGGGCTTTGCTACCCACTTCGAGGTCTTCCTCGTGATGGGCCAGGTTCGCGGTGCTGCGACCCTTTTTAAATGTTCTTTACCTGTCATTACGCCTTCGCCCCCTTCTTGAGACGGCGTTCGTCATCTAAGTTCAACTTGGTGATAAGCAGGTTGGATGCGTGTATCTGCCTGGGCACTTCTTTGCCGTCGGCCTTTACTTCGGATACTCCGTCCACCGTTACGGCCTCATGCTTAACGTTGACCTCGCGTACCTTTCCTTCGGTGCCGGCGTGGTCGCCCCTGAGAACTTTTACGGTATCGCCCTCGATCACACGAAGGGTCTTGATGTTGTGCTCTTTGATGAGCTCTGCGCTCATGGGAGCCCTGAGGTTTTTGCCCTTGACGTGCAGCGGAGCGTTATACCTGTATTTTCTCTGTTTTCTTGGCTGTGATGAAGTTATCATGAAATTACCTCATACGATGGTGGTCGCCGTCGAGCCGATCTTTGCGAAACGCTCGGCGACTTCCCTGGCTACCGGTCCCTTGATCTCGGTGCCCTTGGGGTCGTTGTTCTCGTCGACAAGCACGCAGGCATTGTCATCGAAGCCGATACGCATGCCGTTAGGCCTGCGGTATTCTTTCTTCTGGCGGATGATGACGCAGCGTACGATCTGTTTCCTCATTTCGGGCGTGCCCTTCTTGACAGAGCCGATGAAGATGTCGCCGATGCCGGCATGGGGCATACGGTTCTTGCGGCCTCTGTACTTGAGCACGGAGATCACTTCGACGAGCCTAGCTCCGGTATTGTCTGCAACGTCCAGTCGTGTCGCGGTGTGGACGCACTTAGGGACCTTTGCCTTAATCGCCCTCATTTCGTCACCTCGACGACTACGAACGTCTTAGTCTTGGAGAGTGGCCTGCATTCTGCGATCATAACCTTGTCGCCCTCTTTTGCGTTCAAGCAGGGCGGGTTATGAGCGTGGATCTTAGACCTCCTCTTCTCATACCTGTCAAACTTTATATTGCGCTTTAAATATTCGCGCTGCACCACGACGGTCTTATCCATCTTGTCCGATACGACCGTGCCGTCCAGTAGCTGGCCTCTTACGCTGAGGTGGCCGTGGAACGGGCAGTTCGGGTCGGAACATGCCGTTTCGGGTGCCGGGACATTGAGTCCAATGTCTTTTACTTTTCCTTCTGCCATACTATTTCCTCTAATGTGGGGGTTAACCGGTAAACCGGTCACTTCCCTTTTTTCTTACGCTTTGGAATGCGATTTTCGGGTTGTGATCGTAATAGTGAGCCGAGGACCTTCACGCGCCTCCCGTCCGGGAGGGTGAATATGAACGAGCAGCAGGACTTTTCTATTTTTTTGTCCTTGCCATTCGTCCCGACTACGAGCATGTTGCGCGTTTCGTCGACCACTGTGCCCGTTATTCGGACGCCGTTCGAATCTACTTCGACTGGCAATCCGATGAGCTCGTGGTATATTATATTTTCCGGCGTGGGGTCCATGGGCGAATTTATTTAACGTCGATCAGTTCGGAAGAGTATCCGATCTTCTGGAGAATTTCCTTGACCTTCTCCTTGTGATCGCCCTGGAGCTCAATGGAGCTTTCCTTTATCGTCCCGCCGCAGGCACATTTTGCCTTGAGCAGGCTCGAAAGCTCCTTGAGATCAATACTCCTGTCATCGATTCCTTGAATGATGGTGGCGTACTTGCCAAAGCGCCTTTTGTCGAGCGTTATTTTAACTCGCTGAGACTCCTTGACGATCTCTTCGCATACGCACAGATCGTCCGGAAGCCCGCACTTGTCACAGACTGCCACTATACTACTTCTCCTCCTTCTGGATTGTGAGTATCCTCGCAATGGTGCGCCTTAACTCACGAATGCGGCCCGGGTTTTCCGGTGCGCCGCCGGTGGAGGTGATCGCCCTCTCCTTGAGAAGCTCATTCTGCAGGTCTTTTAATTGTTTGTTGACCTGGTCATCGGTCATTTCGCGGATCTCTTTTGGTCTGACGATCGACATTACTCTTCCCTCTTCTGCTCTTCCTTAGGTTGTTCCTCAGCGGGTGCGGATGCTTCTACAGTCTCCGGTGCCTTTACCGGCGCGGCCTCTGCGGGCTTTGCCTGTGCGGGCTTCGGGGGAGCTCTCCTCTGCTGCTGCGGCTGTCTCCTGGGCGGCCTGCGCTTGTCCTCGGGTTTCTCGGACCTTGCGGCCTTCTCGGACTCGGAGATGATCTTTTCGACCTCTGCTGCCGCGCCCTCGGATGGCTTTACCTCGGCCGGGACTGCTGCCAGCGCCTTAGCCTCTGCGGCCTTGGTCATGGCTGCCATCTTCTCGGGAGGGATCACTTCTATGTGATCGGGTAACACGGAGCCGGGGGGCATGATCCTGACTTTAACGCCGATGATGCCAAGCTTCTTCTTTGCCCTGGCATAGCCGACGTCGACGAACTCTTCTACGGGCTTACCGCAGTGCTTAATGTAGCCTGCGATGAACTTCTCGGTCCTCTTCCTGGGGCCGGTCAGCTTGCCCACGATAACGATCTCGACGCCCATTGCGCCCGAGTCCATTATCCTCTGGAGCGTGGACTGTCCTGCCTTACGGAAGTACCATCCCCTCTCCAGCGCGTTCGCCAGTCTCGTGGCCATCATTTGAGCGTTGAGCTCGGGCCTCTTGACCTCTTGAACGTCGATCTGCGGGTTGTCCATCTTGAACCTGACGTCCAGATCCTTGGTGAACTTACGGATCATTTTACCCGCTTTACCGATGATCATACCGGGCTTCTCTGCCCTGATGGTGATCTGGGTGCCCATTGGGGTCCTGTTGATGTCCATGCCGCCGTAGCCCGCCCTCTCTAGCTTCTCGAGGAAGAACTCATCGACCATGGCTTTCTTGAACCCGTCCTGGACGAATTTCTTTTCAACTGCCAATCTAACGCACCTCTTCTCCTAATACGATTTCCACTGTCACGGTCTCTATGTTCCAGGGCGTAGCTCTGCCCATGGCTCTCGGCATCATGCCGTGCGTGATCCTGCCCCTCTTGGAAGCGGCGTGGACAATGCGCATGTTCTCCGTGTCGAGTCCCTTGTACTCGGCGTTAGCCTCGGCATGTTTTATTAATTTTAATATTTCTCCGCATGCCTTGATCGGGTATCTGCCCGCGTCCCAGCCGGACTGGTGCCTCTTGTGGCCCACGTTACGGTTGTAGCGCTTGAAAGGTACCGACTCTTTCATGTCGATGACGTTCAGGAGGAACGTCTTAACGACAGAGACCTTCTTGCCGCGGATCTCCCTCAATATTTCGTAGCAGTGCTTGGGCGAGACGTTGAGCTCGTAGGACATTGCCTTTGCAGTGACCGCCGGGTCAAATTCAGCTGTGTAATTAACTTTAGCCATTTCTCAACACCTCACTTCAGCGGCACGTACTTACTGCCTCTCGTCGCACCGATACCGGCCGAACCGTGCAGGACCGTTTTCCTGGTCAATGCGAATTCGCCGATGTAGTGTCCGACCATCTCCGGCAGGATATCGACCGCTTTCCACTCCTTTCCGGTGTGGATCTCGAAAGTCACGCCGATCATTTCGGGGAGTATGATCATTTCCCTGATGTGGGTCCTGATCTTTGTGTTACCGGCCTTTACGGCGTCGATAATCTTTAGCTCCTCCTCGTTGAAGCCCCTCTTGATCTTTCTCCTCTGACGGGAGGGGAGAAGGGCCGCTAGCTGGTCTAGATCCATTTTCTTAAGGTCCGCAACGGAGTTCCCGCGGTAGGTGAATTCTTCCTTCCTCTTAGGGAACCGCCCGGACGTCTTTGATTGCTTGGATACCATTTATGATCTCTCCTTATCCGTGGTGTCTCACACCGGTCCTTCTCGCTGCAATGCTGCCGACCTTACGGCCTGGCGGGGTGTGTCTTCCTACGGTCTTTGGCCTGCCGGGGTGCTGCCTGCCGCCGCCACCGAACGGGTGGTCGACTGCGTTCATCGCAACGCCTCTGACTACAGGCCACTTGGTGGCCTTGTTAGCCATCTTGTACCATTTCTTGCCTGCCTTGACGAACGGCTTGTCCGTCCTGCCGCCGCCTGCGACTATGCCGATGGTGGCCCTGCACTTAGGGTTGAGCCACTTCATGGCGCCGCTTGGCATCTGGATGACGACTTTGGTGGCTCGTGCGAGACGACAATGGCGTTAACGCCCGTCGCCTTCGCGAAGCTTCCGCCGTCTCCCGGCCTGGACTCGATGCAGCAGATGGGGCAGCCATCGGGGATCTTACCCAGGGGCAACGTGTTGCCGACTGCGACATCGGCGCCTGCGCCGACTGTGATCTTGTCGCCCACGCCGACGCCTTCGGGCGCCAGTATGAGGCGATTCTCGCCGTTCTCGAATTTGACACGGATGATAGGTGCATTCCTGGCCGTGTCGTGTATGACTTCGGTGATTATACCGTTGACCGTCTCATCCTCGTAGGTCCTGATGTGTTCCAGGTTCGCCTTGAACCTTGCGTGAGTTGCCCTGTATGTCGGGGTTCCCTTACCACGGTTCTGAGACATTAATCGCTTTCCCATTTCAATCCCCCGTTTAGAAGATGCCTAGACGGCTTGCTATTTCCTCAGCCGAGTTCTCGGCGCTCAGGGTCACAAGGGCCTTCTTCTGGCCGTAGGGAGTCGTCATGGTGGTCACTTTGATGACCTTGACGTTGTACATCTCTTCTACAGCTTTGCTTATTTGCTCCTTGCGAGCTTCTCTGCCGACCATGAACTGGAGAGTGTTGTTCTTCTCCATCGATAACGTCGCCTTTTCTGTAATAAATGGATACTTAATTACCGGTGCGCTCATGTTATTCCTCTCCGTTCATCATCTTCAGCGCGCTTGCGCTCCAGACCGTCAGGCGTCCCGCCTGGGTTCCGGGAGCTAAAAGCTCTGCATTGACGCGGTCAAGTGTCGCAACGTCGACGCCGGCTATGTTGCTGGCCGCCATTCCGATGCCCTTGTCCTCGCCGACCACGATGAGTACGCCCGTCTTCTTACGGTACTGGCGACCCCTCATCTTGCCCTTTCCGCCACGGACCTGCTTCTGCTTTGAGCGCTCAAGGTCTGCTTCCAGGCCCATTGCGATCAAGAGATCGATGACTTCCTTGGTCTTGGTCATGGACTCTAACTCGTCCACTACGATCAAAGGCAGCTCTCCCTCGTACTTGAAGCCCCTCTTCTTGATGAGCTCGCGGTTCATGGTGGCTGCTGCCGCGGAACGGATCGCTAAGATGCGTTCCTTGTCGTTGATCTTCTCGAAGTTTATCTTGCCGGGGTTCGGCGCGTGTGACTTACGACCGCCCTTTGCCTGCGGTACACGCATGACACGGGAGCCGTTGATCATCCTAGGGACGTGCGCGGCGCCTCTGCCGCTTCCCCAGGAGTGAGCCGAGCTTAAGCCGCCCGCGGTCCTGTCCGGACCGTATGGCTGAAGCCTGTTGGCTTGAGCTGCCAGGACGGCCTTTTTGATGACGTCGGGCCTGTAAGCCTCGTTAAAGACTTCGGGCACCGGCATCGTCGCGGTCTTCTTTCCGGTTGTATCTAATATATGTGCGTCCATTTCGCTCATCTCCTGTGGGATCCCTGTTTGGATTCCGTGCTAATGAATGATATTTCGGGCGCCTGCTTCGGGTTAGCCTTTGGCCTTACGGCGGGCCTGAGACGTACGAGTCTCTTGACGGGTCCGGGTATTGAGCCTTTAACTACAATATACGGGTTCCTCAAGAGGCCGTAGTGCAGGAATCCACCGGCTGGTGTGACTTCCTCTGCCTTGTCGCCAAGCTTGATAATGCGCTTGTTATACTCGGTCCTCTGGTGATAGCCAGTCTGGCCGAGCTGGGGTACCTGCCACCTGACGCGGTGCGGGTTCCACGGGCCTAGGTTACCGACGTGTCTCTTCTTGCCGGTACGGGCATGCTTTCTCTTCTGGATCGCAATACCCCATCTCTTGACGGGGCCCTGGGTTCCCTTACCCTTGGTGATAGCGGAAACGTCCACTAGCTCGCCGGGTACGAACACGTCATTGGCCTTGACCTCTTTGCCAAGCAATGATCTTGCAAACTCGAATCTCTTGTCCATGCTGCCGCCTGCAACACGGTTCTCTAAAAAGTCGGGTACTTTCTTTGGTATTCCAGTTACGTCCTCGGTCCTGACATATGTCAGTACGCGCAGGTCAGCGGCCGTTCCGCCCTTGATGAGCTCGACCATCTTTGCGAGCTGGGCTTCGGTGTCCGCCGGCTTCTTGGGAAGCCTGAACAGCTTCTTCAAGTCCGGGGTCTCGCTTACCCAGGCCTCTGCGATGACGTGCTTACCGTACGGGCCGTCGTCGTATAGACGGATGCCCGCGATGTGCATCGCCGGGGTCTCTATGATGGTTACGGGCACGGATATTTCCATGCCTTCGGTCGTGCTGTGCGGCCTGTCGTCAACCATGACGACATGCGACATTCCTGCCTTATATCCGACTAGACTCTGGATCTTTGGCTGCTCGCCTAGCTCGGCCCAGCTCCTGTACTTAGGTTTCTGGCTCCGGGCCCTCACCCTAGGGCTGTATGCTAGCGAACCTCGCCTTGGTGCGTGTGGGTGACTCATTGTCTGATTCCTCCGATTTTTTGACAATTTCTGGGATTAGGCTCTGGCTTTGTCAAATCGCCAGGTATCGTTTCGATACTTACGCTGCCACCCCGATACTACCAGGTCAAGTTCAAAAGGCCAAGCGTTATGAAAACGGCCTCTTCTGTGCGCACGGTTGCGCTTGCCTGGTTTGGTATGGAGTTCACCACGTAATTGGAATGATCCTCAAGTTTGTGCCCTTCATCGTGTAGAAGCTCTTCTAGTCCCTTCGAGGGACTTCCAAATGCGACGGATACCTTATCCCGAACGTTTGCTTGTATCTCGGAGAGCTTTTCACAGCCCAGGCTTTCGCCCAGTCGTGAGGTCGCTATCCTTAAGCCTTCGGTTTCCAACGCATCATGGAGCGTATTGACGATACGCACGTTGTAGCCCCAGTAATGGGGTACATCGCTCCTTTCCACGAGCTGGACCGTTAATGGTCTTCGCGAATAGATCCTGACTGTCACACGCTGCCCCCGACGGACATTGGAGTCCCGGAGCATAGCTGGGCTGTCGCTGCCGACATCGACCCATGCGTTTCCGTCAGTCCCGACTTTGGTCACAATACCTTCTCGGTATTCCTCTTCATCGGTGACAGTATGTGATGGCGTTCGCAATGGCGGTATTACGCCTACGTGGCGCAATTCGTCTTGCATCGGGAATATCTCCTTGCGGAGATATTGCGGCGTTTCCGCGTAACGCAAGATGGTGCTGATGAACTTGCTGTCGTCGGTGCCTTTCGTTCGGTAGATGACGATTTCATCGACCCGGAAGATCGCTGCGGCCCGTGCAATTTGACCTACCTTGTAGGTTTTGATGCGCGGGTCCTTGCTTTCCTCGGTGAGAGACGCCGGGATCAGTAAGCTCAGGAGCGTCCTGCCATTGTTGACACTCATACTGTACACTTACGTTGATTGGGTGCTATAAACGGAATATTAGTATTTATATGTTACGCAGGGAGAAAGGCGTAGATAGGCTATCTATAAAAAATTAGAATACACCCTAACAAACAAATAGGTTCATTAGGGTTTAATATTTATCGGATAAATTACTAGCATAAAATTTTTATGAGTGTAAAGAATTTTTATTAAAACTTTATTATTGATGAAGCATTATGAGGTTTCACCAAAATTCTTTACACCCCCCGTTTATATAACAAATTATGAAGTTTCACTTTGTTTTAAAATGTTTCGATAATATTTACAGCTGTTATTTAATGGGCATTTCTCATGCTTTGGATTTTGTGATGTACAAATAAGGGCACTAAAATCAATTATTGCAAATAAAATACTCCTTGAATCCGGATGATTAAATAGTTTACACGACAATTCTTTAATCTCCCTTTTTCTCCTTATTTCTCCGGTTAATCCTAATCCAAAAAATCTATTTATTACTCTTGCAATATTACTGTCAATAACACACGTTTTTTTTAAATATGCCACTGTTAGAATTGCTCCAGCTACATAGTCCCCAACACCAGGTATTTTTAACAATTCCTCTTTCTCAGTAGGTATTAAGCCCTTATATTCTTTTATAATATATTCTGCTGCTTTCTTAAAATGGGAAGAGCGCCAATATAGACCTAGAGGTTTAAGAAGGAGATTAATATCTGATAAATTAGCTTCTGCTAGGCTGTTAATATCCGGATATTTATTAATAAAATGTATATACACAGGGACAACTTGGTCAGCCCTTGTTCTTTGAAGCATGAATTCAGCAATCATAATCTTGTACGACGAAGATTCGTTTCTCCAAGGGTAAATTCTATAATTATCTTTATGCCATTTTAAAATTAAAGTAACTAAGTCTTCCATTCAATAATATGATAATTCTCTGTGTTGATATCTTTTATGATTTATAAGTAATTTTTATTTATAGAAGCTAAAAGACATTGAGAGCAATAATAATCTTCAGCTTTTAACTCTTTATTATTATATCTCCTTAAAGCCTCTTTAACTACGGGTTCAAGAGCAATTGGACATCCGCTTTGTACATAATAAGGTGAAGCTAATTCGGGATATTTCTGTATAACATTACTATCTATATTTGGTAAATTATCACAGGATATACCTAAACCATTTTCTTTGTCTTTAAGCCCATCTAAGTGTAATAATGGGTACATAAATCCAAAAGCATACCACAATTTTTTAAAATGATCTCTTGGAATAAGTTTAATATCACCATCATCAGTTGATTTAACTAATCTCATTAACCTCTTGGCAGCATCCATTTGATTTTCCGGAAGATGATACGTGTATCAACGGATCTAGTCCATTATCAAGAATGCTGCTAACATCTAGGAAATATTCTTTAATTGCTTTACCAAGAACTTCGCCAACTAGCGGCGGTACAGCATTACCAATTAATCTATATTGGTGTGTTCTAGGAACTGGAAATTCGAACGTATCCGGGAAGCTTTGTATCCTGGCAGCTTCACGGGCGGTTAAAGAACGATTTTGTTTTGGGTGTATAAACATCAAACCATCTTTACTAAGATGTGCTACAATCGTAGAGCAGGATGAATAGCCATCTTGACGAGTATATCTATCTTTAAAACAACTTTTGTCATAGGGAGAATCCAAAAGTTCGCCTCGTTTTATTGCTTGATGACCTTTTTCGCCTTCTTTTAACCTTGAAAAATCACGGAGATCTCTTTCGCTATGTTGTCTTGCTACATGGGCTGTAAGTTGTTCTGCCCGATCAACTTTTAAAACATTGAATATATAACCAGTACCATAATTGGCAATATGTTTTTCTCTTAGTTTAGAGTTATATTCGGCAATTTCTTTACCCCCACCAGCTCTAAGGCGAGGTAAATCACCGATTGCTTCTCCTAGCGTGACTTTTGGTTTTACAATAAATCTTTTTATGTAATCCTCACGGAAATATACTGGTAAATCTAGTCTAGTACCAATAATTAATTGTCTCCTACGTTTTTGAGGGACTCCATAGTCCGATGCGTTTACGACTATCCCGAGAACTCTGTAACCTAAGTTTCTCGACTCTGATTGTACATACGTATAAAATCGACCACAATCCGCCGATTTTATCCCCAAGACATTTTCCATTACAAAAATATTTGGTTTGAAATATTCTACATATTTCAGGAACTCTTTGTATAAATGTCGCCTTTTATCATCGATTATTTTCGGCCCTTGGTTTGAACCATCTCTTTTTCTAACAATACTAAATCCCTGGCATGGTGGGCCGCCAATTATTATATCAATATTATTTGTGCCAATAATTTTTTCTAAATCAGCAGGGCCAAATTGTGTAAGATCTTGATATAAAACATTAGGCACATGGGGAAGTTCTTTTTATAGGTATCAATCGCTTCTTTATTAAAGTCGATTGCTGCCAACGTTTTAAAGCCAGCGTTTTCAAAACCTAAACTAAAGCCTCCGCACCCACAAAATAAATCAATTACCGTATGGGAGGACGCTTTTATCATGATTACCAGCTTTTATTGTTATTTATTTATTATCAACGGATTAATAATGGATGGCTAAATGGGCCATGAAACTATTTAATACTAGTCTATACCTGCATAATTGAATGTCTATCATCAAGTTATTAGATAGGTATTGCTAAGTTGATTAATAATACAATGTCCTTTTATAATTTATTGATTTCCGATGGTATTTTAGCACAAATAAGATCATTATATCCATTTAAATTAATTTCATATTCAACCTGCTCAATACCTGCTGGCAAACTACCAACGATACTACTATTAATAATCCGTGGAAAACTTTCATTCACAATAAATAGCGCTTCTTCTATAATGTGTAGTTTTATCTTATTATATTCATCATCATAAACTGGAGAATAACCTGCACGAACTAACGTTGATTCAAATAAAGACAATGTTTCTGCATCCTGCTCCATTAACACTAGACATGATTCAATTATTGATGGGAGAGTGTTTGTTGCACCCCCTTCTTCATGGACACGGAGGCTGAAAAGCATCAAATCTCCATCCTCGGGTGGTTCCAGTTGAGATAGGCCATGTATACGGTGAATACGACCTCGCATAGATGTGGTAGATTTTACTTCTATAGAGCGACCCGCCCATTCGAAATCATGCCTTGAGCCATAAGGTCCTCGCCATCGTAGCAACGCTTCTGCAATTCCTACTTTAGGTGAGAGCCAAATAGACAGAACCATAGTTCTGCAAATAATCCGATCAATTCTTGGCGAGAAAGATTCCCTTAGGAATCTGACCCCAGAATCTCCTCCATTTCGCAAGTATACGACGAACTACATCAGAAGATGGACGACCACCGTTAGATAATTCGATAGCAATTTCACTGCCAGATCAAATCAAACGCATCATATCCACTTACATCTTGACAGGTAATATCCAGATATTGTGTTAGTGGTCCCCCTTGAATCCTAAGTTCTCTGGTAACAACAAATAATCCACGACTTTGGCGGTCTTCAAAGCCAGTTTCACTAGGAAGAAGTGTTATCAATAAATGTCTATGATCATCTATATCTAAAGCACAGAGTAACCGTGTAGTAATATCGGGTATTCCAATTTTCGCATTTACAATTTCACTCGTAGGACGATTATTTTTAAGTTGAGCCCATATTTCAGGTAAAATCGTGTCATTTACTGGCCTCCATTCAACAGTACCTGTTAAATAGGCTTCTACAGGCTGTGGATGCCTAGATTGCGGGAATGATATGGCAATACCAATCAAATTACGAGCCCGAGAACTAGGGGTTTTCAAATAGAGTTTACGATTTCCTCCGCATGGACTTTCGTGTCCAGAATTTTCACTGATCGGATATAAAAGTAGTAATCCTTCTTCTGCTGGACGAGCTAATCTCGCAGCTATATCTTTTGTTTTTCCATTATTCATAAGCTCGTCCATTTTATCGATCGCCTGTTCTGAAAGACCCATAGCTTCATCGCCAGGGCGCGTATATGACTCCCAAAGATTCGCTTTCTTTTATTCTAGTGTTACTAATTTGCCATATATGTCCGCCAGTAACGCCCCAATCAACTTCACCAAGGCCCTGATTAGGAGATCCACGACCACGAACAGCAATCGTCCATCT